>CAWFLV010000010.1:0-32412 GCA_963816695.1 uncultured Actinomycetota bacterium | reverse complement strand
CATGTGATGTCTCAGGACATCTGCAAGGCCCGAACCCACGGAAGTGGGTTCGGGCCTTGGTCATTTCCGGGGTTGGTAGTCCTTGCTGGTGTGGATGGTGAGCTCGCGGAGGAGTTCGCCGAACTTTGCGTTGGGCCGAGCGGAGTGCTTCGCACCGTCGGCGATGCGCGGTCGCCACGATGTGGTTGCCTGAACCTCGGTCATCGGAACGACGCAAGGAGCACACGTGGGGGCGCACAGCTCGGACCGCCGGGCCGGCAGCACCCTGCCGGCGTCCGTTGTGGCTCGTGCAGCTCGTCTTGGTGTCCGCCGCCCTCGGCGCCGCGGTGACGCCCTTCGTCGTTCTGGTCACGTTCACGTCGGTGCGCTCGCTGCCCGTGAACGTCCTGCTGGGCTTCGCCGTGTCGGCTGGGGTCGATCGCCGTCCTCTTCGCTCTTCTGTCGCTTTCCCCAGGCTTCCGGCACTCCGACCTGCAGGAGAAGTGGTTCAGGATCCGTCGACTGTTCTCGTGGCTCGACTGACGGCGGCGATGCGTGCATCGATGGGTGCACAGAGCAGGGCGTGATCACGCACCTGCCCAGCCTCAACGCGTGGATCATCTACCAGGGCAGCGCCCGCGGCGGTCGGGATGTGGAGCGCGGAGCAAGATCGCGTGCAGGTCGTGAGGCCGGTGAAGCCGATCACGCCGCTGACCTGGCCTTTCAGGTTTCGTGCCCCCGGCCAGGAGGGACTTACGAGACCTGTGAGCCGGGAGTGACGAACCCCGGCCAGAGGTGTTGTCCAGTCGAGGTTTGTCCATGTGCGGGTATGTGCGGTGCCAGCGGCTTTCGTGAGTCGGTTCAGTCCGACACGGCAAGGCCGTGACCGGTGCGGGCGCCGGAGTTTCAACCCACCGATGCGCCCACCACTTCGCCTGCTGCCGCTTCTTCTTCATCGTGGCCATCCTCTTCATCCTCACCCGCCATGACGTCGACCATTGGGGCTTAGTTGATGTCGTGCTCGACGGCTCGGTGACGGGCAGGCCGATCAGCTGTTGAGTAGCGAATCTGCGAGCCTGGAGCAGCAAATCCGCGACAGGAGGTCAGCGAATCCGCGAGACTGCTTCAGCGAATCCGCGAGCAGTCTGGCATTTGCCCAGTTCAGAGGCCTAGGCTGCCGGTTGTGGACACCACACGTTCGATCACCGGTCTGAGGACGCGGTTCGCGCAGACACTGGTCGAAGAGACGCTGTCCGACACCCCTGTCACCGTGATTCAGGGTGCCCGCCAAGTCGGCAAGAGCACGCTTGCGCGCACTGTCGCTGGCCCTCGGGCCCGGGTGGTGAGTCTGGACGCGGCGGCCAACTACAACGCGGCCCGTGCGGACCCGGATGCGTTCGTCCGCCAGAGCGACGACCTTCTTGTGATCGACGAAGTCCAGCGCGTGCCCGAACTCATCAGAGCCATGAAGGACGCCGTGGAGGAGGACCGGCGTCCAGGGAGGTTCCTCATCACCGGGTCGGCGAACCTGCTTGAGATCCCCGGCACCGAAGAGAGTCTCGCAGGGCGCGCTGAGACCGTGGTGCTGTACGGCCTGAGCCAGGGGGAACTGGCCGGTCGACGCGAGGATTTCACCGACCGACTTCTGGCGGGCGACGGCAAGGAACTGGGGAAGCGCTCCGGAACGCTCAAGCGTCAGGACTATCTCGAGATCGTCTGCGCCGGGAGCTATCCAGAACCACTGAACCGGCGCGGTCGGCGTCGTAACGCGTGGTTCGACAACTACATCGGCCGCATCATGACCCGTGATGTCCAGGACTTGAGCAGGCTCACGCACGTCGATCGGCTGCCAGGCCTCTTGCGACTTGTCGCCGCGAACACCTCCGGGGAGCTCGTCAAGGCCAGGTTCGCCCAAGACTCCGGGATTCCGGAGTCCAGCCTGACTCCATACCTGGAGCTGCTGGAGACCCTGTACCTCATCCAGCAGCTACCCGCCTGGGGGGACAACCTGACCAAGCGTGTCACGGGCCGACCCAAGGTCTCCCTCCTGGACACTGGGCTGGCGGCACGGTTGAACCACGTGACGCCCGCAGCGATGGCGCCGGGCTCGGTCAGCGAAGCGGCCGGCGGGCTGTTGGAGTCGTTCGTCGCTGGGGAACTTCGGCGCCAGCTGGTCTGGGCGGACACCCCGGCCCGCCTGTTCCACTTCCGCGACCGCAACGGTCTCGAGGTCGACATCATCATTGAAAGCGACGACCGTCGCGTTGCAGGTGTCGAGATGAAGGCAGCCGGCTCGGTCGCTGCCGGGGACTTCAAAGGCCTGCGCTTCCTCCAGGACAAGTTCCAGAGCCGCTTCTCCCTCGGCGTCGTTTTCCACACGGGAACAGAGGCCGTCCCGTTTGGTGACCGTCTGTGGGCTCTGCCGTACTCCGCGTTGTGGGCCTGACGGCGTGGTGGCGGTTGGTCAGGGCGCGTGACAACTCGCCGCGACCCGGGCGCAGCCACCGGACGCGCCGACATCGCAGAAGTGGCCCACCGCAGGGGGCAGCGGTGGCCCACTTCTGCGGTCTCGCGTGGCTGGGAGTGCTGCCGCTGACCCCTGGACGACGGACCCGCGCCGAGAGCAGGCTGGCCCGTGAGCCCAGGAGGTCGCCATGGACATCGCCACGCTCCACCACCGCACCGTCGAGAGCTGGGTGACGCGCGTCAACGACGTCAGGGACGAGCAGTGGGACCTCCCGACGCCCTGCGTCGGCTGGACGGTGCGCGACCTGGTCAACCACGTGGCGGGAGAGGACCTCTGGACCCGCCCGCTCATGGAGGGCCGCACCATCGCCGACGTCGGTGACGCGCTGGACGGCGACCTGCTGGGTCCCGATCCCGTCGCCGCCGCTCTCGACGCGGCCAAGGACGCCGTCACCGTGGTGGCCGAGCGACTTGCGCTGCACGAGACCGTGCACCTGTCCTACGGCGACGAGTCTCCCGACGAGTACCTGCACCAGCTCGCCGCCGATCACCTGGTGCACGGCTGGGACCTCGCGGCGGCGACGGGCGGCCAGACCCACCTGGACCCGCAGCTGGTCGCGGCGGTCGCCGGGTGGTTCGCCGACAAGGAGGACCTCTACCGCTCCGCGGGCATCGTCGGCGCTCGCACGAGGCTCACGGGAGACGCACAGGGCGACCTGCTCGCCGCGTTCGGCCGCGTCGGCGACTGGGGCGCCAACCACGCGACGCTCGCGCGCTTCTCCGCGGCCTTCGGTGCCGGCGACGTCGACGCCGCGATGGCGCTCAGCACCGAGGACGTCGTGTTCGAGTCGACGGGGCCGGCGCCGGACGGTGGGCGGTTCGAGGGCGCCGCCGCCGTCCGCGCGGTCTGGGACGAGCTGTTCCGGACGACGCAGGACGCCACCTTCACCGAGGAGGAGTCGTTCGTCTGCGGCGACCGCGCGGTCGTGCGCTGGCGTTACGGCTGGACCGGCGACGGCGGCGAGCCCGGCCACGTGCGCGGCGTGGACGTCATGACGTTCAGGGACGGCTTGGTCGCCGAGAAGCTCTCGTACGTCAAGGGTTGAGCCGGGTCGTAGGCTCCGGGCATGGCCCGGTACTTCGACGTGCACCCGCAGGACCCACAGCCGCGCAGCATCGGCCAGGTCGTGCAGATGCTGCGCGACGACGCGCTGATCGCCTACCCCACCGACTCCTGCTACGCCCTGGGCTGCCAGATGGACAGCCAGACCGGGCCCGAGCGCATCCGGCGCATCCGTCACCTCGACGACCGCCACCACTTCACGCTGGTGTGCTCGGACTTCAGCCAGCTCGGTCAGCTCGTGCACCTCGACAACGCGGCGTTCCGGGCCATCAAGGCGGCGACCCCCGGCGCCTACACGTTCATCCTGCCTGCGACGCGGGAGGTGCCGCGCCGGCTCGCGCACCCGAAGAAGCGGACCGTGGGGGTGCGGATCCCCGACCACCCGGTCGTGCGGGCCCTGCTGCGCGAGCTCGGCGCGCCGATGCTGTCGAGCACGCTGCTCCTGCCCGACCACGAGGACCCGATGACCGACGGCTGGCTGATCAAGGACGAGCTCGACCACCTGGTCGACGCCGTCATCGACGCCGGCGACTGCGGTGTCGAGCCCACCACGGTCGTCGACTGGTCCGAGGGCTACCCCGAGGTCGTGCGCGTCGGCGCGGGAGACCCGAGCCGCTTCGCCAGCTGACGGCGCCGGGCCGGCGTTGATCGCCGTGGGCGAATCTTGGTAGTGCCGAGGCCGGGCCTCTGATGTGATGGCGGGGACTCGGGAGGTCATGTGCTCGTCCAGCTGCTGCGCAGCCACCTGCGCCCCTACGCGCGGTGGCTCGTCGCCGTCGTCGTGCTGCAGCTCGTCGGCACCATCGCGTCGCTGTACCTGCCCAGCCTGAACGCGGACATCATCGACAAGGGCATCGCCCGCGGCGACACCGCCTACATCCTGCACACGGGCGGGTGGATGCTCGGCGTGAGCCTGCTGCAGATCGCCTGCTCCATCGCCGCCGTCTACTTCGGCGCCCGCACCGCCATGAGCTTCGGCCGCGACGTCCGCGCGAGCGTGTTCTCGAGGGTCGGCACGTTCTCGGCCCGGGAGGTCAACCAGTTCGGCGCCCCGTCGCTGATCACGCGCAACACCAACGACGTGCAGCAGGTGCAGATGCTGGTGCTGATGACCAGCACGATGATGGTGGCCGCGCCGATCATGTGCGTCGGCGGCATCGTCATGGCGTTGCGTGAGGACGTCGGCCTGTCGTGGCTCATGGTCGTGGCCGTGCCGGTGCTGGTCGTGGCCATCGGGTCGATCGTCCGCCGCATGGTGCCGGGCTTCCGCCTGATGCAGACCAGGATCGACGCGGTCAACCGCATCCTGCGCGAGCAGATCTCGGGGGTGCGCGTCGTCCGGGCCTTCGTGCGCGAACCCCACGAGACGGCGCGCTTCGAGCAGGCGAACACCGACCTGACCCAGACGGCGCTCGGCGTCGGGCGGCTGATGATCCTCATCTTCCCCACGGTCATGCTGATCCTGAACGCCTCGAGCGTCGCGGTGCTGTGGTTCGGTGGTCACCGCGTCGACGACGGCGCCATGGCCGTCGGGTCGCTGACGGCGTTCCTCGCCTACCTCATGCAGATCCTCATGGCCGTCATGATGGCGACCTTCATGGCCATCATGATCCCCAGGGCGGCCGTGTGCGCCGACCGCATCGGGGAGGTGCTCGCGACGCGCTCGTCCGTGGTGCCACCGCAGCAGCCGGTGGAGCACCTCGACGCCCGCGCCGCGGTCGAGCTCGACAACGCCGGCTTCACCTACCCCGGCGCAGACTCCCCTGTGCTGCAAGGGATCTCGTTCACCGCCGAGCCCGGTCAGGTGACCGCGGTGATCGGTAGCACCGGTGCGGGCAAGACCACCTTGTTGTCGCTGGTGGCCCGGCTCATCGACGCCACCGTGGGCAGTGTGCGCATCGGCGGCGTCGACGTCCGCGAGCTCGACCCGGAGATCCTCTGGCACCGCATCGGGCTCGTGCCGCAGCGCCCGTACCTCTTCAGCGGCACCGTGGCCAGCAACCTGCGCTACGGCAACCCCGACGCCACCGACGACGAGCTGTGGCAGGCGCTCGAGGTCGCCCAGGCACGCGAGTTCGTGGAGGCCATGAGCGACGGGCTGCAGTCCCCGATCGCCCAGGGCGGCACGAACGTCTCGGGCGGTCAGCGCCAGCGCCTGTGCATCGCGCGGGCGCTGGTGGCGCGGCCCGGCATCTACCTGTTCGACGACTCCTTCTCGGCGCTCGACCTCGCCACCGACGCCCGGCTGCGCGCCGCGCTGCGCCCGCACGTCGCCGACGCCACCGTGATCATCGTCGCCCAGCGGGTCTCGACGATCACCGACGCCGACCGCATCGTGGTGCTCGACGACGGCGCGGTCGTGGGCACCGGACGCCACGAGGACCTGCTCGAGACGTGCCCGACGTACGTCGAGATCGTGCAGTCGCAGGCTGCGGCGCAGGAGGCCGCATGAGCCGCGCCGGGGTGCCGCAGCGGCTGCCGTCGCGCCCGAACCGTCCGGTAGGCCACGGTCCGATGGCCAGCATGGGGATGCCCGCCGAGAAGTCGATGGCGTTCGTCCCCTCCGCGCGCCGGCTCGTGGGTCGGCTCCGGCCAGAGCGCGGTCGCGTCATGGCGATCATCGCGCTCGCCGTCGTCAGCGTCGGTCTCGCGGTCATCGGGCCGAAGGTGCTCGGTATGGCCGTCGACCTGATCTTCGCCGGCGCCATAGGGCGCCGGCTGCCCGTCGGCGCGACGAAGGACCAGGTCGTCGCGGCCGCCCGAGCACGTGGTGACACCACGTTCGCGGACGTGCTCGCTCGCATGGACGTCGTCCCCGGTGTCGGCATCGACTTCACCGCGCTCAGCCACGTGCTGCTGGCGGTGCTCGCGCTGTACGTCGCGTCGTCGCTGTTCGGCTGGCTGCAGGGCTACCTGCTCACCGACGTCGTGCAGCGCACGGTGAAGCGGATGCGCGCTGAGGTCGAGGACAAGCTGAACCGCCTGCCGCTCGGCTACTTCGACCAGCAGCCGCGTGGCGAGCTGCTCAGCCGGGTCACCAACGACATCGACAACATCCAGCAGTCGCTGCAGCAGACCCTCAGCCAGCTGCTCACCTCGTTGCTCACCGTGGTCGGCGTGCTCGTCATGATGCTGGTCGTCTCGCCGCTGCTGTCGGTCATCGCGCTGGTGGCGATCCCCTTGTCGATCGTCGTCACGCAGCAGATCGCGAAGCGGTCGCAGCCGCTCTTCGTGGCGCAGTGGACCCACACCGGAGCGCTGAACGCGCAGATCGAGGAGGCGTTCACCGGCCACGAGCTGGTGAAGGTCTTCGGTCGCTCGCGAGAGGTCGAGGCGCAGTTCGCGCGCAAGAACGAGGAGCTGTACGGCGCGAGCTTCGGGGCGCAGTTCGTGAGCGGCATCATCATGCCGGCGATGATGTTCATCGGGAACCTCAGCTACGTCGCCGTCGCCGTCGTCGGTGGGCTGCGGGTGGCGGCCGGTGCCATCACCCTCGGCGACGTCCAGGCGTTCATCCAGTACTCCCGGCAGTTCACGCAGCCGCTGACGCAGGTGGCGTCGATGGCGAACCTGCTGCAGTCGGGCGTCGCGTCGGCCGAGCGGGTCTTCGACCTGCTGGACGCGCCGGAGCAGCTGCCCGACACGGCCGAGCCCGCGACGGTGGCGCGCCCCCGTGGCCGGGTCGAGCTGGAGCGCGTGTCGTTCCGCTACGACCCCGACCGGCCGCTGATCGACGACCTGTCGCTCGTCGCCGAGCCGGGCCACACCGTGGCGATCGTGGGGCCGACCGGTGCGGGCAAGACCACGCTGGTGAATCTCGTCATGCGCTTCTACGAGGTGGCTTCGGGCCGGATCACCATGGACGGCACCGACATCGCGACGATGCGGCGCAGCGACCTGCGCGGCTCGATCGGCATGGTGCTGCAGGACACCTGGCTGTTCGGCGGCACGATCCGCGACAACATCGCCTACGGCAACCTGGATGCCGACGACGAGGCCGTGATGCGCGCGGCGCGCGCGACGTACGTCGACCGGTTCGTCCGGACGCTGCCCGACGGGTACGACACGGTGATCGACGAGGAGGGCAGCAACGTCAGCGCGGGTGAGAAGCAGCTCATCACCATCGCCCGTGCGTTCCTCGCTGACCCCGCGCTGCTCATCCTGGACGAGGCCACCAGCTCGGTCGACACCCGCACCGAGGTGCTGGTGCAGCAGGCGATGCACGCCCTGCGGGCCGACCGCACGAGCTTCGTCATCGCCCATCGCCTCTCGACCATCCGTGACGCCGACCTCATCCTGGTGATGGAGTCCGGCCGCATCGTCGAGCAGGGCACCCACGACGAGCTGCTCGAGCGGCGCGGCGCCTACCACGCGTTGTACTCGGCCCAGTTCCGCGCCGCGGCGACCGACCTCGACGACGTGGCGGCGGCGAGCACCTGAGCGCGGATGGGGCAGGATGCGGACATGACACTGCCGCAGTCCCTGCCCCTGGACGGCGTCCGGGTCGTGAGCCTCGCCGTCAACCTGCCGGGGCCGGTGGCGTCCTCCCGGCTCGTCGCGCTGGGCGCCACCCTCACCAAGGTCGAGCCGCCGTCGGGTGATCCGCTGCGGATCGCCAGCCAGGCCTGGTACGACGAGCTGGTGACCGGCCAGCAGGTGGAGGTCATCGACCTGAAGTCCGACGCCGGCAGGGAGGCGCTCGACGGGCTGCTCGCTGATGCTGACGTGCTGCTGACGGCGTCCAGACCCGCTGCGCTGCAACGACTTGGCCTGGACCGCCGGGCTCTGTCGCCGCGGTTCCCCCGGCTGTGCGTCGTGTCCGTCGTGGGACGTCCGTCGCCGTCGGAGGACGCCGGCCACGACCTGACCTACCAGGCGGCCGCGGGCACGGTGCGACCGCCGCAGCTGCCGACCATCCCGGTCGCTGACCTCGCGGGGGCCGAACGCGTGGTGGCGCAGGTGCTCGCGGCGTTGCTGCTGCGCGGCAGGGACGGCGTCGGCACGTTCCACGAGGTGGCCCTGTCGGACGTCGCGACCGACATGGCGGCCGCCGTGCGGCACGGGCTCACGGTCGAAGGCGGCGCGCTGGGCGGCGGACTGTCGGCCTACGCGGTGTACGCAGCCCGCTCCGGGTGGGTCGCGGTGGCGGCGCTCGAGCCGCACTTCTGGCGCCGGCTCTGCGACGGGCTGGGGGTCGACGGGAGCAGGGAGGAGCTCGAGGCCGCATTCACCCAGCGAACGGCGCAGGAGTGGCAGGACTGGGCGCAGGAGCTCGACGTGCCCCTGGTCGCGGTGCGCGCCGCCCCGGCGCACTCGTGAGCGCCGCCCGTCACGCGAGATCCGCGACCACCACGTACCGTTCGTCGCTGATCTGCTTGCCCCAGTAGACCGGCTCGTCGAGACGGCGCACCTCGGCGACCTCCAGGCGCGGGTCGAGCAGGCCGATGAGCTCGTCGGCGTGGAGGCCGCCACCGGTGTGCCAGTAGCCCTCCACCAGCACCAGGCGCCCACCGGTCGCCAGCAGGTCGGTCCACAGCCGCAGGCTGTGCTGCGGCTCGGGGAGCGCCCACACCACGTGCCGGGAGAGCACGACGTCGAAGGTCGCCGCCGGCAGGTCGGGTGCGGAGGCGTCACCGACGGCGAAGCGCGCGTCGACGCCGAGTGCCTCGGCCTTGCGGGTCGCGCGCTCGACCATGGCCGGTGCGAGGTCCAGCCCCGTGACGTGGTGCCCCGCGCCGGCCAGCAGCACCGAGAGCGAGCCCGTGCCGCACCCGAGGTCGGCGAGGCGCTGCGGCGTCGGGGGGACGAGCTCGGCCAGCAGCGCCTGCCAGGCCCGCCGCACGGCAGGGTCCTGCAGGCCGTGGTCGGGCTCGTCGTCGAAGGTGCCGGCCTGGGCGTTCCAGTAGCTCGCGGGGTCTGATGTCACCCCGGCATCCTGCCGCACCGACGGGGCGACCCGTCCTCAGGACGGCGGTGCGGCCACCGACTCGCGGTCGATGAACGTCGTCGCCAGCCGGTGGTGCACCGGGCGCCGGTCGTCGCCGCCGATGCGCGCGAGCAGCAGGTCGCAGGCGGCGACCCCGATCTCGTAGGCGGGCTGGGTGACCACAGACAGCGGCGGGGAGACGACGTCGGCCCACTCGGCGTCGTCGAAGCCGAGCAGCGAGACGTCGTCGGGGCAGTGCAGGCCGAGCTCACGGAAGGCTTGGAGGGCACCGAGCGACTGGATCGAGTCGAAGGCCAGGACGGCCGTGGGCGGCTCGGCCAGGCTCATCAGCTTGCGTACCTCGTCGACGGCGTCCTCGCGGCGGAAACCGTTGGCGGACAGGTACTCCGGCCGCATCGCGACGTCTGCCGCTGACATCGCGTCGCGATAGCCCGCGGCGCGTGCACCGACCGTCGTGGCGGACAGCCGCTCGACGCCCTTCATGTCCGGGCGCAGCAGCCGCTCACCGATCTCGGGCGTCCCGCCCGTGAGGATCGCGATGCGCTCGTGCCCCAGGGCCAGCAGGCGCTCGGTGGCCTGCCGGGCCGCCTTGCGGTTGTCGATGCCGACCGTGTCGGCGCTCAGCCCCGCCACGGTGCGGTCGATCAGCACGACGGGGATACCGGACGCGACGACGTCCCGCAGGTGGGCTCGGTCACCGGCGTCCGCGGGGCAGATCACCAGACCGTCGACCCGGCGCTCTGCGAGCAGCGTGACGGCCGTGCGCTCCTTGTCGAGCTCCTCGTCGGTGTTGGCCAGCAGGATCTCGAAGCCGCGGTTGCGCGCGGTGTCGGCGATCCCGCGCAGCGACCGGCGGAAGAACGGGTTCTCGATGTCGGACATCAGCACGCCGAGGGTGTGGGTCGAGCCGGTGATCATGCTGCGCGCCAACACGTTCGCTCGGTACCCGAGCTCCTCGGCGGCGTCCAGGACCCGCTCGCGGGTCGACTCGCGCACTGAGCCGTAGCCACCCAGGGCTCGTGCCGCCGTCGCGGTGGAGACCCCTGCCCGGCGTGCGACCTGCGGCAGGGTCGCGATGCCTCGGCCCTCGAGCTCCCTGCGCACTGGCGTCCTCTTCCGGTGGTGGCGCTCGTCGGTGGCGACGGCGCGTGTCGGGCCGACCCTAGCGGGGTCGTCGCGTCACCGGCGACGAGCGATCTCGAGATCGGTGCGCCGGAACCTCTTGACAGGGTGCCAGACCCTTGAGAACGTTCTCAACTACACACCTGAGAACGTTCTCACACGAGCTGACACGGAGAAGAGATGCCCGAGACCCTGCCCCTGAAGCCCATCGACGCCGACATCGTCGAGAAGCTCACCGCGACCATCGGCGAGCGCAGCGCCATCGCCGCCGCGGTGCGCGACGTCGTCGAGGCCGGCCTGCGCAACGTGTACTTCGTCGGAGCGGGCGGGTCGATCATCTGCAGCTACCCGGCGCACTACCTGCTGCAGCGCAAGGCGGGCTTCCCGACGTTCCAGCTGCAGAGCGACGAGCTCAACTGCAGCACGCCTGCGCTCATGGGGCCGGGGACGCTGGTGGTGCTCGCGTCCTACACCGGCACCACCAAGGAGACCGTCGCCGCCGCCAAGACGGCCAAGGCCGCCGGGGCGACCGTGATCGCCGCCGCCAAGGCCGGCAGCCCGCTCGCCGAGGCGGCCGACGTCGCGTTCTCCGGCAAGAGCGACCTCTTCGAGCTGCTCGTCGCGTACGAGCTCCTCGCGGCCACCGGTGCCGACGTCGACACGGAAGCCGTCGACGCCGCACTGGCGGCGCTGCCCGGAGCGGTGAGGCACGCCGTCGAGCAGTCCGAGGGTCTGCTCGCGGATATCGCCGAGGCGTTCAAGGACGAGCCCATCACGTACGTGCTCGGGTCCGGTCCCAGCTACGGGTGGGCCTACGGCTTCGCGATGTGCTTCCTGCAGGAGATGCAGTGGAAGCACGCGGCGGCCTTCAACACCGGTGAGTTCTTCCAGGGCGCCTTCGAGATGGTCGACGACGACACCGCCGTGCTGCTGTGGCTCGGCGAGGACGCTTCGCGGCCCATGGCCGAGCGAGGCAAGGCGTTCCTGGACACCTACTGCAAGAAGGCGCAGTACGTCGACGTGCGCGACCTCGAGCTGCCCGGCGTGCCCGCCGCGGTGCGTCCCGACGTCTCGCCGATCGTCGTCGGCGCGCTGGCCAACCGGCTCGCCCAGCACTACGAGGCGGTGCGCGGCCACGACCTCGAGACGCGTCGCTACATGTTCAAGGTCGACTACTGATCCGGCGACCCGTTGAGAGGGAGACCATGCTGAACTTCGACGAGGCCCGCTACCTCGGCATCCAGTCCGGGGCCGTGGGGCTGGCCGGGCCGATCCATGCGGCCGTCGCCGACGCGCTGCAGGACGGCATCGACAACCTGTTCTTCGTCGGCTCGGGCGGTGCCGGCATCCTGATGCTGCCGGCAGCGCAGCTGCTGCAGGCGCGGTCGACGTTCCCCGTCCACGTCGAGATGGCCGCCGAGCTCGTCGGTCGCGGCTCGGCGCACCTGGGGGCCACGTCGCTGGTCGTCATCCCGTCGCTGTCGGGCACGACAGCGGAGAGCGTCGAGGCGCTCAGGTACTGCAAGGAGCGGGGCGCGAGGGTGCTCACGCTCACCGGCCACGCGGACACGCCGCTCGCGGACGGCGCCGACGTCAGCCTCGTCAACTTCGCTGCCGACGACACGTCCTGCGAGTCGTTCTACCTGCAGTCCCTGCTGGTGGCGCTCTCGGTGATGGACCTTCGCGGCGAGCTGGACGACTACGACCGGCTCGTGCGGGAGCTGCGGCGGCTGCCGCAGCTGCTGGTCGAGGCCAAGCGGACGTTCGAGCCGCGAGCTGAGCAGCACGCCCGGCAGATCCAGGACGAGGGCTTCCACATCGTGACCGGCGCCGGCTCGACCTGGCCGGAGGCCTTCTACTACGGCATGTGCATCCTCGAGGAGATGCAGTGGATCCGGACCCGACCGGTGCACGCCTCCGACTTCTTCCACGGCACGCTCGAGCTGGTCGAGGACGGCGTCAGTGTGATGCTGCTCAAGGGCGAGGACGAGTCGCGCGCTCTCGTCGAGCGGGTCGAGAAGTTCGCGCCGCAGTACACCGGCAAGACGTGGGTGCTCGACAGCGCGGACGTCGACCTGCCGGGTGTCGGCGCTGACACGCGGGCCCTCGTGTCGCCGGTGGTGCTCGCGGCGCTGCTCGAGCGGCTGAGCGCCCACCTCGAGGTCCTGCGCGACCACCCGCTCACGACCCGCCGCTACTACAAGCGCGTCGCGTACTGATGAGGCCGCGATGAGACCCGTGATCCTCGCCGTCGGCGACAACGTCGTCGACCGCTACCTCGACCAGGGCGTCATGTACCCCGGCGGCAACGCGGTGAACGTCGCGGTGCACGCCAGGCGCTGCGGCGCGGACGCCGGGTACGTGGGCGCCGTGGGCAGCGACCACGCCGGAGCAGCGTGCGCGAGGCGCTGCTGGCCGAGGGCGTCGACACCTCGCTCGTGCGGGTGGTCGACGGGCCGAACGCGTACGCGGAGGTCCGGGTCGTCGACGGCAACCGCGTCTTCGGCCGCGGCGACGCCGGTGTCTCGCGCTTCCGGCTGGGCCCGCAGGACCTCGCGCGGGCCGCGCAGGCAGACGTCGTCCACACCGGTGAGTGCTCGATGGTCGAGGACCAGCTCGCCGACCTGGCCGGGTCCGCCCGCCGGCTGTCCTTCGACTTCAGCGAGCGTCCGTGGGACTACGTGGAGAAGTACGCCCGTCACGTGCAGATCGCAGTGCGCTCGTGCCCGGCCACCGGGCTCGACGCCGCGCGGGCAGAGGCAAGGCGACTGCGCGACTTCGGCCCGGAGGTCGTCGCCATCACCCTCGGCGCGGCCGGCGCGCTGGTGCATCGCGGGCGACGAGGTGGTCCACGCGCCGGCGGCCGTGGCGACCGTGGTCGACACGCTCGGCGCCGGTGACGCGTTCATCGCCAGGCTGCTCGTCGGCCTGGTGTCCGGGGAGCCGCTGACCCAGCTGGTGGCGGCAGCCACCGCCTACGCCTCGTCCACCTGCGCCAGCTTCGGCGCCTTCGGCTACGCGACCGCGACGCAGGACAACAACGCACCGCTCGACCCCATCCAGCACGGAGGAGTGGATCAACGATGAAGTCCATGTCCCGCAGGGGCACTGCCCTGGTCGCGGTGGTTGCCGCCGTCACGCTCGCAGCGTGCGGCGCGCCATCGACCGCGAACAGCTCCGGCACCAAGGCCGATCTGAGCACGCCCACGGAGAAGAGCGGCACCCTCACCATGGTGACCAAGTTCGCCGACCCGAAGTACGCGCCGTACTTCGAGAGCGTCGCCAAGGCCTACGAGCAGGCGAACCCGAAGGTGAAGATCCAGCTCGAGCAGGTCGGCGACCAGCCGTACAAGGACAAGATCCGCGTGCTCTCGGCATCCAAGAAGCTGCCGGACATCTACTTCTCGTGGGCCGGTGACTTCGCCAACAAGTTCGTCCGCGCCGGCCTCGCGGCGGACCTGACGTCCGTCATCGGGCCGGACACCGAGTGGGGCAAGACGTTCTCACCCGCGGCGCTGAAGGCCTTCGAGACCGAGGGCAAGAACTACGGCGTGCCGATCGACCTCGACGCGAAGTACATGGCCTACAACAAGGCCGCGTTCGCCAAGGCGGGGATCGACGGGCCGCCGGACAGCCTGGAGACCTTGTTGTCCGACTGCGGCAAGCTCAAGTCGGCGGGCTACACGCCCATCGCCTTCGGTAACCAGTACGGCTGGCCGGCGATCCACTACATGACCCAGCTCAACGCCTACGACGTCGCACCCGAGACGCTGGCGAAGGACTACAACCCCGCGACGGGGAGTTCACCGATCCTGGCTACGTTAAGGCCCTGGAGCAGTTCCAGTCGATCATGAAGCAGTGCGCGACCCCGTCGGCCAACGGTCTGTCGCACGAGGCCGGCCAGGCCAACTTCATCAACGGCAAGGCCGCCATGCACTACCTGGAGTCGTTGGAGTTCTTCGGCCTGACCGCCAAGGGCGGTGCGCCGAAGTCCATCGCCGACAACTGGGACTTCTTCCGGCTGCCGCCAGCGGCGTCCGAGCGCCGGTGACACCAACGCCCTCACCGGCGCGCCGGACGGGTTCATGGTCAACGCCCAGAGCAAGAACGCCGGCGCTGGCGGTCGACTTCCTGAAGTTCATGACCAACCAGCAGAACGCGCAGAAGCTGACCGGCCGAGCTCGGCTGGCTGAGCCCGGTGAAGGACTCGGCGACCGCTGCGAACTCCTTCCCGCAGCTGCAGGCGGCGCTGAAGGACATCAACGACGCGAGCCGGTTCGCGATCTGGCTCGACACCGTGACCAACGCGGACGTCGCCAACGCCTACCTGTCCGGTGTCGAAGGCATCATCAACGGGTCGCAGACACCGCAGGACGTCATGAAGGCCGTCCAGCAGGCGGCGGCCAAGGCCAAGAAGCAGGTCGGATGACGCCGTCCGGGGGTGCGCAGCGAGGCCCTCGCACCCCCGGCGCCTCTGCGCACACGGCAGGAGGGCGAGCTGTGAAGCGCACACTGACTCGGTGGCGATCATGGATCTGGGTACTGCCCGCCCTCGTGCTGCTCCTGGTGTTCGTCTACTACCCGATCGTCGAGAACCTGCGGCTGAGCCTGTTCTCCTGGAGCGCCTTCTCGGCCCACCCGACGTTCGTCGGGCTCGACAACTACCGGACGGCGATCGGCGACCACGTCTTCTGGCGCGCGTTGCGCAACAACACGGTGTTCGCCATCACCTCGCTGGTCTTCCAGGTGGGCTTCTCGCTCGTGCTCGCGGCCGTGCTCGAGGAGTTCGTGCACCAGCGGCTCCGCGGCATCCTGCGCACGATCTACTTCATCCCGGCGGTCATCTCCATCACGGTGGCCGGCATCTTGTTCTCGTTCATCTACAACCCGCAGATCGGCCTGCTCAACCGGCTGCTCGGCGCCGTCGGTCTGGACTCGTGGCAGCACTCGTGGCTCGGCGACCCCGACACGGCGATGTGGAGCATCATCGGGATGAGCCAGTGGCAGTCCATCGGGTACACCGCGATCCTGTTCGTCGTCGCCATCCAGCGCGTGCCGCGGGAGTTCTACGAGGCGGCGCGCGTGGACGGTGCCGGCCGGATCCGCAGCTTCTTCTCGATCACCGTGCCGATGGTGCGCGAGATGACCACGCTGATCGTCGATCCTCACGATCTCCGGGGCGTTCCTCGTCTTCAACGAGGTGATGGTGATGACGGCCGGAGGCCCCTCGGACTCCAGTCAGGTGCTCGGCACCTGGCTGTACCGCAATGCGTTCCTCACCGACGACATGGGCTACGCCAGCGCCATCGCGACCGTCATCTTCGTGATCACGCTCACGATCGGCGCCGCCCAGGTCTACGTCAGCCGGCGCCGGAGGATCCAGTGGTGATGACCACGACGACCCAGAAGCTCGAGCGCTCGGCCGCCCCGGCGCACGTCCGTCCCAGCCCGGTGAGGTCACTGGGGCGGGCCGCGCTGCGCGTGCTGGTGTGGGTCGGCCTGATCGCTCTCGTGGTGGCCGTGATCTACCCCCTGCTGTGGATGGTGTTCAGCAGCTTCAAGGACAACCGCGAGATCTTCGACCACCCGTGGGGGCTGCCGGGCCAGCTGCGGTGGCACAACTTCGTCCAGGCGGGCGACGCGGGCGTCGTCCGGTACTTCACGAACAGCGTCATCGTCACGTCCGCGTCGATCCTGTCGACCGTGCTGTTCAGCGCCTGGGCCGCCTACGGCCTGGTGCGGCTGAAGATCCCGTTCGGCGGGCCGGTGCTCGGGCTGCTGCTCGGTGGGCTGATGCTCGCACCGACCGTGGCGCTGATCCCGCTGTTCGGGCTGCTGCAGAACCTGCGGATCTTCGACACCTACTGGGCGCTGATCGTGCTCTACACGGCGTTCCGCATCCCGTTCACGACGTTCTTGATCCGCGCCTACATGATCGACCTGTCGCCGGACGTCGACGAGGCCGCGCGGCTCGACGGCTGCAGCCCAGCGCAGATCTTCTGGAAGATCATCCTGCCGATGTGCCGGCCGATCCTCGTCTCCGCGGCCCTGCTGCAGGCGTTGTTCGCCTGGAACGAGTTCGTCTTCGCCCTGGTGTTCATCAGCACCGGTGACCTGAAGACGCTGCCGGTCGGGCTCATGGACATGCAGAGCCGGCTGCTCACCGACTGGCCGGTGCAGTTCGCTGGTCTGACGATGGCCGCCCTGCCGATGATCGTGCTCTTCCTCATCGGGCAGCGGCAGTTCCTGCGCGGTCTGAGCGACGGCATCGGCAAGTAGCCCGCGCCAGCGGGCTCAGCTGGTCGCTGACGGCCGGGCGCTCTGGGTCGCGGTGCCCGACGGCGAGGCGGTGGACGTCGGCGCCGACGTCGGCGAGAGCGGTCGGCAGGTCGGGCTGGCGGTGGACGTCGGTGACGTCGCCGCTATCGGCCGCAGTCCGGCGTACTTGGCTCCGAGCACGAGGTCGACGACGGCTGAACCTCGCTTGTCCTTCACGAGCTTGGCGTTGCTCACCTGCGCCGCCACCAGCCGTGCGGCCGCCGCCCCCTTCGCGCCGTAGCGCACCTCCGCCGTCCCGGTGACCTTGGCGTGACGCGGGTCGTTGGCGATCTTGCCTACGCGGAAGGTGCGTAGGTCCAGCGCGGTGGCGACCCTCGCGGCGAGCCCGTTGCGCGTCGTCGCGTTGTAGACGTTCACCGTGACCTTCTCAGGAGTCAGTGGCGGCGCGGTCGGGGACGAGGTCGGGCAGGGCGGCAGCGAGGCGACGTCGACCTTGGCCGGCCCGCCGATGGCACCGGAGTAGAAGCCGTACGCGACCACACCTGCCGCCACAAGCATCGCGAGCACTACGACGAGCGTGATCCACTGCCGCCGCCGACGGCGCACGCGCCAGCTCGACGCCTCCTGGATGTACGCCACCTGCCCCCCTCGGTCAGCCCTCGATGACGAGGACGCGGGCGTGGAGCACCGGACGCTGCTGCAGCGCGGCGCGCAGTGCGCGGTGCAGGCCGTCCTCGAGGTACAACGTGCCCTCGAACTCGACGACGTGCGCGAACAGGTCTCCGTAGAACGTGGAGTCCTCCGACAGCAGGGCGTCGAGGTCGAGCGTGCGCTTGGTGGTGACCAGCTCGTCCAGTCGCACCTGTCGTGGCGGCACGTCGGACCAGTCTCGGGGCGAGGTCAGCCCGTGGTCCGGGTACGGTCGCGAGTCGCCGACTGCCTTGAAAATCACGTTCTGATCCTACGGCGATCCCCTCGCTACGCTCTCGGACGACGACCGCGACCCGCCGCGCAGCACCCGTTGCAGGGGCGCCAGTGGCACCTCACCGTGGAGGACCCATGCCAGACCCGGCCACCGAACAGCTCGAGGCCGTCCGCTCGGGGTACGGCACCGCGGGCCCCGCGCTCTTCCTGGGTGCGGCGGTCGCGGACGGCGCGGCGCACGCCGACGCGCCGGTGCGCGTCCCGCTGTCGTCGCTCAACCGCCATGGTCTGGTGGCAGGCGCCACGGGCACCGGCAAGACGAAGACGCTGCAGGTGATGGCCGAGCAGCTGTCGGCCCAGGGCGTGCCGGTGTTCCTCGCCGACATCAAGGGCGACCTGTCGGGGATGGCGACACCCGGTGTCGCGAACGACAAGATCTCCGCCCGGGCCGCGGAGGTGGGTCAGCAGTGGACGCCCACCGCGTACCCGACCGAGTTCCTGTCTCTCGGCGGCCAGGGCGCGGGGACCCCGGTGCGCGCGACCATCACGAGCTTCGGGCCGACGCTGCTGGCGAAGGTGCTGGGGCTGGGCGAGGTGCAGGAGTCCAGCCTGGGTCTCGTCTTCCACTACGCCGACAAGCACGGCCTGTCCCTGCTCGACCTGGCCGACCTGCGCGCCGTCGTCCAGCACCTGACGTCCGACGAGGGCAAGGCCGAGCTCAAGGAGCTCGGTGGGCTGTCAGCCGCGACCGCCGGCGTGATCCTGCGCGAGCTCATCACGTTCGCCGACGCCGGGGCCGACGTCTTCTTCGGCGAGCCGGAGTTCGACACCGCCGACCTCATGCGCACGACGGCGGAGGGCAAGGGCCTGGTGACGTGCCTGGAGCTGCCCGGTGTCCAGGACCGGCCGCAGCTGTTCTCGACGTTCCTGATGTGGCTGCTCGCCGATCTTTTCCACGACCTTCCCGAGGTCGGCGACCTGGACAAGCCCAAGCTGGTCTTCTTCTTCGACGAGGCGCACCTGCTGTTCTCCGGCGCCAGCAAGGACTTCGTCGCGGCGATCGAGCAGACCGTGCGGCTGATCCGTAGCAAGGGCGTGGGCATCTTCTTCGTGACCCAGACGCCGAAGGACGTGCCGTCGGGCGTGCTGGCCCAGCTCGGCAACCGCGTGCAGCACGCCCTGCGCGCCTACACGCCGGACGACGCGAAGGCGTTGCGGGCCACCGTCTCCACCTTCCCGAAGTCGGGCTACGACCTCGAGGAGCTGCTGACCCAGCTCGGCACGGGTGAGGCCGTGGTCACCGTGCTGTCCGAGCGCGGGGCGCCGACGCCGGTCGCGTGGACGCGGATGCCGGCGCCGACGTCGCTGATGGCGCCGTCCGACCCGGCGCTCGTGACGGCGGCGGTCGAGGCCAGCCCGCTGAAGGCCCGCTACGGCCAGGCCGTCGACCGCGAGTCGGCGTACGAGCTGCTCAACCAGCGGCTCGCGACGGCGCCGGCGACCGACGACGCGCCGTCCGCGCCGTCCACCGCTCCGCAGCCTCAGCGGTCCGAGCCCCGCCGCCGCGAGGCCGAGGAGTCGGTGGTCGAGAAGGTCGTGACGTCGTCCGCGTTCAAGTCCGCCCTGCGCTCGGCCGGCACGGTGCTCGGGCGCGAGATCACCCGCAGCATCTTCGGCACCGCCCGCCGCCGCCGCTGACCCTCCCGCCGCCTGGCCCCCTGCCCCCGCGGCGAGTGGTGGCCACAGGGTGCCCCCGTGCGCATCCTGGGCGCGACGCGCGAAGGGCCCGGACGGCGTCCGGGCCCTTCGTGGTGGCGGAGGATAGGGGATTTGAACCCCTGAGGGTGATTAACCCAACACGATTTCCAATCGTGCGCACTAGGCCACTATGCGAATCCTCCGCGGGCGAGGATACCGGAGCCCCAGCCCTCGCTCGACCGCGGTCGGCGGCGCGGGCGGCCGACGTCGAGGGCCTCGTGGACCTTGTAGAGTGGGCGCCGACCCCTCGTGCGGCGTCACCTCGCTCAACCCCCCCAGGGCCGGAAGGCAGCAAGGGCAGGCGGGCTCTGTCGGGTGCGCGAGGGGTCGCTGCTGTCCTGGCCCTGCCCCGGTGTCGGCAGGGCGGGTTAGGGTCGTCGCGTGTCGACCGCCCTGTACCGCCGCTACCGGCCCGAGACCTTCTCCGACGTCATCGGGCAGGAGCACGTCACCGAGCCGCTGAGCCAGGCCCTGCGCACCGGCCGGGTGAGCCACGCGTACCTGTTCAGCGGGCCGCGCGGCTGCGGCAAGACCACCTCGGCGCGCATCCTCGCCCGCTGCCTGAACTGCGAGCAGGGGCCCACCGACACCCCCTGCGGCGTCTGCACGTCCTGCGTCGGTCTGGCCCGCGGGGGCCCCGGCACCGTCGACGTCATCGAGATCGACGCCGCCAGCCACGGCGGCGTGGACGACGCGCGCGACCTGCGCGAGAAGGCGTCCTTCGGCCCGGCGATCAGCCGCTTCAAGGTCTACATCATCGACGAGGCGCACATGGTGACCTCCGCAGGCTTCAACGCCCTGCTGAAGGTCGTCGAGGAGCCACCGCCGCACGTGAAGTTCGTGTTCGCGACCACCGAGCCCGAGAAGGTCATCGGCACGATCCGCTCGCGCACCCACCACTACCCGTTCCGGCTCGTGCCGCCCGTCCGCCTGCAGGACTACCTCGCCGAGCTCTGCGGGCGCGAGGCGGTGCAGGTGGCCAAGGGCGTCCTGCCGCTCGTCGTGCGCGCGGGGGGCGGCTCGGTGCGCGACTCGCTGTCGGTGCTCGACCAGCTCATCGCGGGCTCGGGTGACGACGGCATCACCTACGAGCGCGCCGTCTCGCTGCTGGGCTACACCGACTCCGCGCTGCTGGACGCCGTGGTCGACGCGTTCGCGGCCGGCGACGGCGCGACGGTGTTCCGCGTCGTCGACCGCGTGATCGAGTCCGGTCACGAGCCGCGACGCTTCGTCGAGGACCTCCTCGAGCGGCTGCGCGACCTCGTCGTGGTCAGCGCCGTGCCCGAGGGGGCCGGCGCGATCCTGCGCGGCATCCCCGAGGACCAGCTCGAGCGCATGCGCGACCAGGCAGCGCGGTACGGCGCGGCCGAGCTCTCGCGCGCGGCCGACGTCGTCAACACCGGCCTGACCGAGCTCACCGGTGCCACCGCGCCGCGGTTACAGCTCGAGCTGCTGTGCGCGCGGGTGCTGCTGCCCGCCGCGGACGGCGCGGCCGGGTACGGCGCGCGTCTCGACCGCATCGAGCGGCGGCTCTCGGTCGCTCCGCCGGCTGCACCGGCCCCGTCGGGCACACCGGCCACGCAGACCACGCAGACCACGCAGACCACGCAGACCGCGCAGACCGCGGCGAGCGCGCCCGCGTCGTCCGGTGCCCCCGTCCAGCGTGCGGCGGAGCCCGAGCGCCGGGCGGCGCCGCCCGGTCGAGGTGCCGAGGCACCACCGGCGACGCGCGAGCACCGCGAGGCAGCGACTGCCCAGACTGCACCGACCGCGCCGGCGCAGCCGTCTCCGCCGGCCGCACCGGCTCGCCCCCCTGAGCCTGCGCCGGAGGCCGCGGCGTCCGCGCCTCCGGTCCCTGCGGCGACGGCCGGCGCGCTCGACGTCGAGGCGATCCGGCATGCCTGGCCGGACGTCGCCACGCGCCTGTTCAGCATGAAGAAGGTGACCTTCATGATGGTGAAGGACGCCCAGGTGCTGGCGTTCGACGGACGTCGGGTGACGCTCGGGATCGCCTCGGAGGGTGCGGCGGCGAACTTCCGCGCCGGAGCGCACGGCGAGTTCGTGCGCCAGGCCCTGATCGACGTGCTGGCCCTCGACGCCCAGGTCGAGGCGGTCTACGGCGACACCATGCCCCAGCGGCCCGGTGGGCCGGCAGCAGCGCCGGTCGTCGCCGACACGCGCCCGGTGGCGACGCCGCGTGAGCAGCCGAGCCAGCAACCCGGCGATCAGGACGCCCAGCAGCCACAGCCCCCGCAGGAGCCCGCTGGGTGGGAGACCTCGAGCCGCGCCGCCGGGCCGGTCCCGGTGTCCGAAGCCCCGCCGCCAGCCACGCCAGCGCCGTCCGCGCCCGTGAGCGCGCCGCCGTCCGCCGGCCCACCGTCCTCGGCGGGGCCGTCCGGTAGCGCCGCCCCGCCGGCCCGCGCGACGCCACCCGCGCGCCCGGCGCCCGCCCGGGTCGCACCGAAGGACGACCAGCCCAGCGACGACGACGCCGACGCCGACGACAGCGACCTCGTCGGGCGGCCGGTGGTCGAGCGGCTGCTCGGCGGCGTCGTCATCGACGAGTCCGACGGCTGATCGCGCCAGCTTGGTCGGGGGCGCACCCGCGGCGAAGGCCACCGGCGTCGGTGGGAGGACGTAGGCTGCCGGTGTGTACGAAGGCGTGGTGCAGGACCTCATCGACGAGCTCGGGCGGCTGCCCGGGGTCGGTCCGAAGAGCGCCCAACGGATCGCCTTCCACCTGCTCGCCGCCGAGCCGGCCGACGTCCGCCGCCTCGTGCTGGCCCTCACCGAGGTGAAGGAGAAGGTCCGTTTCTGCGCCACCTGCGGCAACGTCTCGCAGGACGAGCTGTGCCGGATCTGCCGCGACCCGCGGCGCGACCTCGCGGTGCTGTGCGTGGTCGAAGAGCCCAAGGACGTCGTCGCGATCGAGAAGACCCGCGAGTTCCGGGGCCGCTACCACGTGCTCGGCGGCGCGATCAGCCCCATCGACGGCGTCGGCCCCGACGACCTGCGCACGCGCGAGCTGATGGCTCGCCTCGCCGACGGCGTGGTCACGGAGGTGATCATCGCCACCGACCCCAACCTCGAGGGCGAGGCCACGGCCACCTACCTCGCCCGCCTGCTGCGGCCCATGGGCCTGCGCATCACCCGCATCGCGTCCGGCCTGCCGGTGGGCGGCGATCTGGAGTACGCCGACGAGATCACGCTGGGACGAGCCTTCGAGGGACGGAGACTGCTGGATGTCTGAGACGCCGCACGACGACGAGCACGGCCCGGCCGAGGACGAGCGCCGCGAGCTGGTGCGACTGGCCGCCGACACCGCCATCGACGTCCGGGCCTACCTCGAGGCCACCACGACGGTCGCCAGCGGCACCAGCCCGGACGTCGCGCTGCCGATCGTGCTGCTCGCCGTGAGCCAGGTGCTCGTGGCCGGCGCGCGGCTGGGCGCCATCGGCGACGTCGTCCCGAGCGAGCGGTACGAGCCGGACGCCGGCCCCGACCCGGACGTCGACCCGCTGCACGGCGCGCTCGCCAACGTGCTCGTCGGGCTCGACGACTACGCCGACGTCGTCGACCCGGTCGTCTCCACCGAGGTCGCCCACGGCTCCTTGTCCGGCGACCTGGCCACCGTCGCCTCCGACCTCTCGCACGGTCTGCGCCACTTCGAGAGCGGCCGGGTCGACGAGGCCCTGTGGTGGTGGCAGTTCTCCTACCTGTCGAGCTGGGGAGCCCGTGCGGCCGCGGCCCTGCGCGTCGTCCAGTCGATCCTGGCGCACCTGCGCCTGGACGCCGACGACGACGTCGTCGCCGACGCGGAGTTCGACGCCCTCCATCCGTGAGACGGGCGTCTCGCGATCCGAGCGGTCGCGTGGTGTCGCGGCGCCCTCGGTAGACTCCCGGCGGCAGCGCCGCGTCACCGCACATCCGGAGGGTCACCGTGGGCTTGGTCGTGCAGAAGTACGGGGGCTCCTCCGTCGCCGACGCCGAGAGCATCAAGCGAGTGGCCCGCCGCATCGTCGACACCGCCAAGAGCGGCAACCAGGTCGTCGTGGTCGTCTCGGCGATGGGTGACACCACCGACGACCTGCGCGACCTCGCCCAGCAGGTCTCGCCTCTACCACCGGCCCGCGAGCTCGACATGCTGCTCACGGCCGGGGAGCGCATCTCGATGGCGCTGCTCGCGATGGCGATCCACGACCTCGGGCACACCGCCCGCTCGTACACCGGCAGCCAGGCCGGGGTGATCACCGACTCGGTGCACGGCAAGGCCCGGATCATCGACATCACGCCGGGCCGCATCCGCCAGGCGCTCGACGACGGTGCGGTGGCGATCGTGGCCGGGTTCCAGGGCGTCAGCCAGGACACCAAGGAGATCACCACGCTCGGTCGTGGCGCCTCCGACACCACCGCCGTCGCGTTGGCCGCAGCCCTCGGCGCCGACGTCTGCGAGATCTACACCGACGTCGACGGCGTCTTCACCGCCGACCCGCGCATCGTGCCCAGCGCGCGCCGCATCGCCCGCATCACCAGCGAGGAGATGCTGGAGATGGCCGCCTGCGGCACCAAGGTGCTGCACCTGCGGTGCGTCGAGTACGCCCGCCGCTACCAGATGCCCGTGCACGTGCGGTCGTCCTTCAGCACCCGCGAAGGCACCTGGGTCATCGACACGCCCACCGACGACAAGGACGGTCCCACCATGGAGCAGGCGATCATCTCCGGCGTCTCACACGACCGCAGCGAGGCGAAGATCACCGTCGTCGGCGTGCCGGACCAGCCGGGCAAGGCGGCCGCGATCTTCCAGGCCGTCGCCCGCGCCGAGATCAACATCGACATGATCGTGCAGAACGTCTCCGCCGCAGCCACCGGCCTCACGGACGTCTCGTTCACGCTCCCCAAGACCGACGGCGTCATCGCGATGTCGACCCTCGAGGGCATCAAGGACTCCGTCGGCTTCGCGTCGCTGCAGTACGACGACCAGATCGGCAAGGTCTCGCTCGTCGGAGCGGGGATGCGCACCCACCCGGGCGTCTCGGCCACCTTCTTCGAGGCGCTCGCCGAGGCCGGCGTCAACATCGAGATGATCTCGACCTCCGAGATCCGCATCTCGGTCGTCACCCGCGCTGAAGACGTCGACACCGCCGTCCGAGCCGTGCACACGGCCTTCGGGCTCGACGCCGAGGAGACCGAGGCCGTCGTCTACGGCGGCACCGGCCGCTAGCACCGACGAGCGACCGGGAGCCCCGGCGGTGACCGACCCCGCACCGCAAGCGCTGGACGCCGCGCGGGCCCGGCTCGCGGACGTCGACCCGCAGCTGCGGGAGGTCTTCGACGTCCGGCTCGAGCGGTGGTGGGACGACCTGCGATCTGCGCTGGCGCAGGTGTACCCGCAGGACGTCGACGCGCTGGCCGGTCGCCTCGTCGGCCTGGCCGCAGCGGCCTACCGTGAGCGCAGTCCGGAGCTGCGCCGGCTCGACCTGGCGCGAACCCTGCGCCCCGGCTGGTTCCAGGACCCCTCGATGCTCGGGTACGCGGCCTACACCGAGCGGTTCGCCGGCGACCTCGCCGGGGTGCGAGACCGGATCGGTTACCTGCGCGAGCTGGGCGTCACGTACCTGCACCTCATGCCGCTGCTGCTGCCGCGCGAGGGCGACAACGACGGTGGCTACGCGGTCGCCGACTATCGCACCGTGCGGCCCGACCTCGGGACGATGGACGACCTCGCCCAGCTCACGCAGGCCTTGCGCGCCAACGGGATCAGCCTCGTGCTCGACCTCGTGCTGAACCACGTGGCCCGCGAGCACCCCTGGGCCGCGGCGGCCCGGTCCGGCGACGCGCGCTACCGCGGGTACTTCCACGTGTTCGCCGACCGCACCGAGCCGGACGCCTACGAGCGCACCCTGCCGGAGGTCTTCCCTGACTTCGCGCCGGGCAGCTTCACGTTCGACGACGACCTCGGCGGCTGGGTCTGGACGACCTTCAACTCCTGGCAGTGGGACCTCGACTGGTCGAACCCCAACGTGCTGCTGGAGTTCGCCGACGTGGTGCTCTACCTGGCCAACCAGGGCATCGAGGTCTTCCGGCTCGACGCCATCGCCTTCCTCTGGAAGCGGATGGGCACCACGTGCCAGAACCAGCCGGAGGTGCACGCGATCGCGCAGGCGTTGCGCGCCGTGGCCCGGATCGCTTGCCCCGCAGTGGTTTTCAAGGCGGAGGCCATCGTTGGCCCGAACGACCTGGTGGCCTACCTCGGCCAGCGCGAGCACTACGGCAAGGTGAGCGACCTCGCGTATCACAACAGCCTCATGGTGCAGGTGTGGTCGATGCTCGCCGCGCAGGACGTCCGGCTCGCGGCGACGGCGCTCGGCTCGCTGCCGCCTGCGCCGTCGTCCACCGCCTGGATCACCTACCTGCGCTGTCACGACGACATCGGCTGGGCGATCGACGACCGTGACGCCGAGGCGGTCGGTGTCACCGGCGCCGGGCACCGCGCGTTCCTGTCGGACTTCTACTCCGGTGACTTCCCGACGTCCACGGCCCGGGGGCTGGTGTTCCAGGCCAACCCCGACACCGGCGACCGGCGAATCAGCGGGACGGCGGCGAGCCTCGCCGGCCTGGAGGCGGCGAGCGCGTCGGGGGACGCCGAGGCCGTGCGGACGGCGGTCGACCGATTGCTGCTCGCCCACGCGGTCGTGCTCGGGTGGGGCGGTGTGCCGGTGATCTGGTCGGGCGACGAGCTCGGGCAGCCGAACGACCCGCACTGGGCTGACGAGCCCGGCCACGAGGCCGACAACCGCTGGGCGCACCGGCCGCGACTGGACTGGGGCGCAGCCGCGCGGCGGGCAGACCCCACCACCGTCGAGGGCCGCGTCTTCGCCGGCCTGCGTCACCTTGCCGCCGTGCGGGCGGGGCTGGCGCACCTGGACGCCGCCGTGGCCGCCGAGGTCCTGCCGGTCGACGACCCCGGCGTCCTCGCCGTGCTGCGCCGCCACCCGCTCGGCCCGCTGGTCGGCCTCTACAACGTGACCTCGCGGTGGTGCAGCTGGCCCGGGTGGCGACGGGGTGAGATCGGCCTGCGCGGTGCGTACGACGCGGTGGCCGGCGCCGACGTCCAGCTCGATGACGACGGCGCCGTCTGGCTAGCGCCCTACCAGGCGGCCTGGCTGGTGGAGCGTCCCGGCGGGTGAGCCGGAAGGCCCCCGCGAAAACGGTTGTGCTGCCGCTGCGTCGGGACGAGGATCGGCGGCACGCCACGTGAAGGGGGCAGCCATGCCGACCAAGCTCAACCCGTACCTCGGCTTTCGCGACAACGCCCGTGACGCCATGGAGTTCTACCGCTCGGTGTTCGGCGGCGAGCTGACGACGTCGACGTTCGCGGAGTTCCAGGCCAGTCAGGACCCCGCCGAGCAGGACAAGATCATGCACGCGCAGCTGGTCACCGACGGTGGGCTCACGCTCATGGCGTCGGACACGCCCAACGCCATGGACTACCGGCCGGGCACCAACTACTCCGTGTCGCTGAGTGGTGACGACGAGGCCGAGCTGCGCGGCTACTGGGACAAGCTGACGGACGGTGGCACGATCACCATGCCGTTGGACAAGGCGCCCTGGGGTGACAGCTTCGGGATGTGCGTCGACAAGTTCGGCGTCACCTGGCTGGTCAACATCGCCGGCACTGCCGCCTGAGGGGTCGGGCGCCCCTCGCTGGGTGACCGGTGTCAGGCTTTCACCGCAGGTGACACCACCGGGGCGCTAAGGTTCCCCGGTCGGTCCGGTGCTGTCTCAGCCCAGGTGCATCACCACGACGGTGGCCGTTGCGCACTCCGTCGGGATCGGCGGGAGCGCAACGTTGCCTTTGACCGGCGTCTCACCTCCAGCGCCGGCAACTGCATCTCCGACGTGTAGAACCCGAGTTCGCGAGCCAGCCGGCACGAGCAGCGCGAAGCGCTTCGAGTGGGCGATCCTCGTACCCGCCGGCCAAGCCACCACCTTGCCTGCCTGCTCAGGGCTTCCGTCCATTCCACCGAGCCCGAGGCAGTTCCCCGGCAGTACGACCAGCCTGCCTGCCAGGGCTGCGTCCATGGCCGCTTCTCCGGCCATGTGACGCATGACTACTACCCGTTCGCCGGTTGGGGCTGTGAGCACGGCGGCGTCGTTCTTGGATCGCTCGTGCTGAGCCAGAATCGCGCCTGCCGTTGCGATCAGGACAACGAGAAGCGACAGAAGTGTCTTCCGCCGAGATGCCTTCGCATCGCTTCTCATGTCGTTCGTGGAGGCTCCTCGGTTGGTGGGCTTGGCTGTTCGACGTCAGGTGGCGCCATCGGGTTCCTTGACCCGACTTCGGCCGGCGCCTACCTACCGACCGAAGACGTCGCGCTGTGAGTACAGCAGCTCCGCGTCGTCGTCGAACAGCTCCTCGGGCCACTCGTCCGGGTCCGGTCCGAGCAGTTCGTCCTGCTGCAAGACGACGACGGCACCGCCGGTCGCGCGAAGTCCCTCGACCTGGCCCAGGGTGTGCCATCCATCGGCGTGGCCGAGCTGGTAGAGGGCCCGGCCGAGGTGGGTGACGTCGGCCGCCGCCGCTGCGTCGTCGTCATCGGGCCAGACACGCAGGTACGCGCGCCGGCCAGCGTCCATGACCGCGGCCTCGTCGGTGACGCGATAGTCCCGGCGTTGGAGCACGGTCACGCCAGCGGTCGGCTCGTCCCCGTCGTCCGTATCGTCATCGTCGTCCACGTCCTCATCGTCGTCCACGTCCTCATCGTCGTCGGCGAACTGGTGCAGGACGCCGAACGGGAAGGCGTAGCCCGCGTACTCGAACTGCGCGTCCGCGTACGTCAGGACGGTCGGGAGAAGGCGCTCGCTCGCTCCGAGCACCTCCTGGATGCCCGCGTCGGAGGTGACCGCCGCCACCGCGTCGGCGTGCGCGAGGATCGCCGCGGCGAGCTCTGCGGCCGCCGCCCGCACGCGGGCGGCCCCGTCCGGGGTCCAGGGCGTGAAGTCGTCCTCATCGTCATCGGTCACGAGCAGACCGTACTGACCGCAGCGGCCATGGGCGGCGAAACGTGACCCCTTCCGCGGGCCCGCACTCAGAACAGGGTGAGCTCGGGCTCGACGGCGACGGGCTCGCTGACGGGGGTCGGCGCCGCAGCGGTGATCGGCGGTACCGGGACGTCGTCCTGCTCGGCGAGCCAGGCCCAGCTGTCGTTGCCGGGCGGCGCGCTGCCGGTGAGCGCCCACAGCGAGGGCCCGAGGCGGATGTCGCGCTGGGCCAGCCCGGCGTGCAGGCGCGCGACGTCCAAGGGCACGCGCATGGCCGTGAGGTCCGGCATCGGCAGGTCGTCGCGCATCGCCATGAGCGCGAGGTTGCGGGCCACGTTGGCGCGGGCGGCCGGCTCAGCCAGTCGCCGCGTGGCGGCCGGGCCGACCGCGGCGACCACGTCGTGCTCGCGCCCGGAGTCCAGGGCGTCGAACACCTCCGCGACGCCCGCGAACGCCGAGAGCAGCCGGGCGGCGGTCTTGGCGCCGATGCCCAGCGCGCCGGGCAGGTTGTCGGACACGTCCCCTCGCAGGGCGGCGTAGTCGCGGTACTGGCCGGCGGCGACGCCGCACAGCGCCGGCAGGCGGGGCGCCGTCAGCAGCGGTGAGGCGTCGATGCCACCGGCGATGACCCGCAGCACCGCGGTCGTGTCGTCGATGAGCGCGAACGAGTCGCGGTCGCTCGTCACCACGGCGCAGCGCCAGCCCGTGCGCCGGGCCAGCGCCGCGGAGGACGCGAGGACGTCGTCCGCCTCCCAGCCCTCGTGCTGCACCACCGCGAAGCCGGCCGCGCGTAGCAGGTCGGGTGCGCCCGCCAGCTGGTCGACGAGCTCGGGCGTCTTCTCGCGGCGCCCGGCCTTGTACTCGGGGTACTGCTCGCGTCGGCGCGAGGCGACCCCGCAGTCGAAGCCGACGACGACCGCGTCCGGCGTCAGGCGGGCGGCTGCCCCGGCGATCGAGGTCACCATGCCTCGCAGCCCCCACGTCGGCCGCCCGTCGGTGTCGCGCTGGCCGCTGTGCTCGTGCGCGTGGTGTGCCCGGTGCAGCAGGCTGTTGCCGTCGACCGCCAGGAGCAGCGGGGCGTTCGACGCGACGGCGGTGGGGGAGGTCACGGCACCACGCTAACCCGCGGGTGCGACGTCAGGGCCTCACTCCGGCCCCCGCCGGCAGGTGGCGCGTCGCGAAGTCCAGCTCGACGCGCATCTGGCGCACGCGTTCGTCGTCGACGAGGGACCCGTGGCCGGCGTCGTACCGGTACACCTCGTGCGGCACCCGGAGCGCCGCGAGCCGCTCGAGGTAGTTCTCGATCTGCCGGATCGGGCAGCGCGGGTCGTTCTCGCCGGCCAGCACCAGCACCGGCACGCGCACCTGCTCGACGTAGGTGATGGGGCTGGAGTCGGTGTAACGGTCGGGCACCTCGGACGGCGACCCGCCGAACAGCGAGCGGTCGAACGCCTTCAGGGCCTCCATCTCGTCCTCGTACGCCGCGACGTAGTCGGCCACCGGCACACCGGCGAGGCCGAGCGCCCAGGCATCAGGGCGGGTGCCGAGACCCAGCAGCGTCAAGAAGCCGCCCCACGAGGCGCCGGCCAGGACCACGCGGTCGGGGTCAGCCACCCCGGTCGCCACCAGGTGGTCGCGGACGGCGACGACGTCCTCGAGCTCGACGTGGCCGACCCTCGCCTCGAGCGCATCCCGCCACGCCGACCCGTAGCCGGTCGAGCCGCGGTAGTTCACCTGCACGACGGCGAAGCCGTGGTCGACCCACGCGCTCGGGTAGGCGGCGAAGGCGTCGATCTCGTGGTGCGTCGGGCCGCCGTGCACCTCGACCACGACCGGCCACGGCCCCTCGGGCAGGCCCGCCGGGCGGCGCAGCAGCGCGTGGATGCGGCCCCCCGGTCCCTCGACCCAGAGGTCCTCCACGGGCACGGACGGCGGAGCCGCGGGCCCGGGCGGTGCCAGCAGCAGCTCTCCCTCGTCCTGGCGTTCGCGGTCGAGGCGTCGCACGGACGACGGGCGCGCGGCCGACGACCACGTCGCCCACACGACGCCGTCGTCCCTCACGGCAGCCGACGTGACCGTGCCGGAGGTCGGCCCGAAGGGTTGCGCCGCAAGGGTTTCCAGATCGACGAACGCGAGGTGGGTGCGGGCGTGGTGGGAGAGGGCGACGACGACGCCGCGGGCGTCCGGCCACCAATCGGCGTCCTCGACCTCCCCGGGCAGGTCGATGGCCACCAGCGTCTCGGTGCGCGTGAGTGGGTCCCACACCAGCAGCGCCGGGACGTCGTCGCGCTCGTGCACGACCAGCACGCGCTGGTCGCCGGCCACGGGCGAGAAGGCGGCCGGGTGCAGCCCCTTGCCGGGGCCGTCCCACAGGTCGGCGACCGTCGAACCGTCGTCGACGCGCAGCACCCGCAGCGCCGGGTGGCGCGAGTCGCCGTGCTCGCTGTGGGCCAGCACCACGAGGCTCTCGTCGCGCGACAGGTCGCCGACGTAGGCCTCCTCCTCGTGCTCGTAGAGCAGCCGGGCAGGCGCGCCCTCGCCGCCGTCGGGGTCGACGACGTGCACGCGCACCCCGTAGCCGTCGTCCGTGCTGCCGACGACCGCCACCTGCGTGCCCAGCGCGAGGCCGGAGCTGTAGGCGGCAGGCAGGCTGGTCGCGGCGGCGTGGCTGCCGGCGCCCGAGCCGTACGGCTGGCGGCGCCAGACGCCGCGCTCGTCACCCTTGCGGTCGTCGAACCACCACAGCCAGTCGCCGCTCGGGTCGAGCGCGCCGTCGCTCGTGCCCTCGGGGCGGTCCGTGGCCTGCACCAGGCCGTCGGTGCCGACGGTCCACCAGTGCAGCTCGATCGTGCCGTCGTCCGTGGTCGCCACCGCCACCGTGCGCTCGTCGGCGTCCCGGGCGAAGTCCGGCAGGCCGAGACGCCGGGCGCGGAACCGCGCCTCCCAGTCGGGCAGGTCGCGGTCGGGCACGTCGCTCATGGCGCCAGCGTGCCACGTCCTGGCGTGGGGTCAGCCGGCGTCCTCCTCGGTCAGGACGAAGTGCCCTTCGCCGTCCTGGAAGTCGACGGTGATCTTCTCGTCCCAGTCGTCGACCGTCCCGATGCAGGTCGTGACCGCGTCGTAGTCGACGCGCGGGGTGTCGGGGCAGTCCAGGTTCGCGACGTCGCCGCCGTCCGCCTCGATGACGCGCGTGACCTCGTCGGCCAGCTGGGCGCCCGAGTAGGGCTCGCCCGCGACGACCTGGGGCGCCGTCCCGGTGAGCGTGTACGTGTCGAAGGTGCCGCTGCCGACGAGCATGACGAGAAGCGTCACCAGCGAGAACAGCAGGGCCAGCGCACCGGCGACCAGGGCGACCACGGCGATGACGTGCGTCGAGCCCCGGTGGGGCGGGGGTGGCGCCGGGGGCGGCGTCCAAGGGGCCGACTGCGCCCAGGGCTGCGGCGCCCACGCGGACGGCGCCGGAGCCCACGCAGGCGCGGCGTACGCCGTCGGGGGTGCCTGCGGCGCGCGGGCGGCGTCCGGTGGCGCGAACGGCGAGGGCGCGTCCGGCGGCGCGAACGGCGAGGGCGGGTCCGGCTGGGTCATGCGCGCCAGTATGGGTTTCGACGGCCTCGCGCGGGGGAGTTTCGTCCCGGCATCACCCGTACCGCTGGGGTCCACCCTCGAGCCGGCACGCGACTACCAACCCCGCACATGACAAGGCCCGAACCCACCATCCGTGGGTTCGGGCCTTGCCGATCTCCCGAGAGATCACACATGGTCGGGGTGACAG
>CAWFLV010000009.1:0-202800 GCA_963816695.1 uncultured Actinomycetota bacterium | reverse complement strand
GGTGTCGACCGAGCTGGTGGCCTCGTCCAGGATCAGCAGCGCCGGGTCAGCGAGGAACGCACGGGCGATGGTGATGAGCTGCTTCTCGCCGGCGCTGACGTTGCTGCCTTCCTCGTCGATCACGGTGTCGTAACCGCCCGGCAGCGTCCGGACGAACCGGTCGACGTACGTGGCCTGCGCAGCGCGCAGCACGTCCTCTTCGTGGCCTCCAGGTTGCCGTACGCGATGTTGTCGCGGATCGTCCCACCGAACAGCCAGGTGTCCTGCAGGACCATGCCGATCGAGCCGCGCAGGTCGCGACGGCGCATGGTGGCGACGTCGACGCCGTCCAGCGTGATCCGGCCGGAGCCCACCTCGTAGAACCGCATCACGAGGTTGACCAGCGTGGTCTTGCCGGCTCCGGTGGGGCCTACGATCGCGACGGTGTGGCCCGGATCCGCCACCAGCGAGAGGTCGTCGATCAGGGGCGTGTCCGGGTCGTATCGGAACGACACGTGCTCGAGCTCGACGCGTCCCTGGGGACGGCGGGCAGCAGTCGGGGCTCGCCGGGTCGGGCTGCTCCTCGGGCGCATCCAGCAGGTCGAACACGCGCTCCGCCGACGCGACGCCGGACTGCAGCAGGTTCGCCATCGACGCCACCTGGGTCAGCGGCTGGGTGAACTGGCGCGAGTACTGGATGAAGGCCTGGACGTCGCCGAGGGTGATGGCACCCGACGCGACACGAAGGCCACCGACGACCGCGACGGCGACGTAGCTGAGGTTCCCGATGAACATCATCGCCGGCATGATGATGCCGCTCACGAACTGCGCGCCGAAGCTCGCGGCGAACAGCTCCTCGTTCTTCCCCGCGAAGCGCCCTTCGACCTCACGCGAGCGCCCGAACACCTTGACGAGCTCGTGGCCGGTGTAGGCCTCCTCGATCTGCGCGTTCAAGGCGCCCGTGTGGGTCCACTGCGCGACGAACAGCGGCTGCGAGCGCTTGGCGATCCGCTGGGTCACCAGGATCGACAGCGGGATCGCGACCAGGGCGATCACCGACAGCAGCGGCGAGACCACGACCATCATGACCAGCACACCAACGACGGTGAGCAGCGAGGTGAGCAGCTGGCTCAGCGTCTGCTGCAACGACTGCTGGATGTTGTCGATGTCGTTGGTCACGCGACTGAGCAGCTCCCCGCGGGGCTGCTGGTCGAAGTAGCCGAGGGGCAGTCGGTTGAGCTTGTCCTCGACCTCGGCGCGCATCCGCTTCACGGTGCTCTGGACGACGTCGGTGAGCAGGTACCCCTGCAGCCACCCGAACAGCGACGACGCGACGTAGAGGCCGAGCACGAGCAAGAGCACGTGGCTCAAGGCGGTGAAGTCGACGCCCACCCCGGGGACGACGTCCATCCGCGCCAGCATGTCGGCGAAGGTGTTCTCACCACGGGCGCGCGCTGCGGCGACGACCTGGTCCTGCGTGGTGCCGACGGGCAGTCGACTCCCGATGGCTCCAGCGAAGATGAGGTCGATCGCGTGACCGAGCACCCTCGGCCCCAGCACGCTGAGGCCCACGCTGACGACCGCGAGCCCGAAGATCGCCGTCACTCGACCGCGTTCTGGATGCAGCCGGCCGACGAGGCGTCGCGCCGAGGGCACGAAGCTCATCGACTTCTCGGCGGGCATCCCCATCTGGCCAACGGGCCGTGCGCCGACCGGACGGTTCGGGCGCGAAGGCACCCGCTGCGGCGCCCCCGCGCGGCTCACGCGGCCTCCTGCGCCGCCGCCTGGGACTCGACGATCTCGACGTACGTCGGGCAGCTCTCGAGCAGCTCGTCGTGCCGACCGATGCCGACCACCTCGCCGTCATCGAGGACGACGATGCGGTCGGCGTCGGTGATCGTCGACACCCGCTGCGCGACGATGATCACGGTGGCGTCGGCGACGTGCGGTCGGAGCGCGGAACGAAGCCGCGCGTCGGTGGTGAGGTCGAGCGCGGAGAAGGAGTCGTCGAACAGGAAGATCCGGGCCGCGCCACCAGGGCCCGCGCGATGCACAGCCGCTGGCGCTGACCGCCTGAGACGTTCGTGCCGCCCTGGGCGATCGGGGAGTCCAGCCCGCCGCGCATGGCCTCCACGAACTCGCGTGCCTGAGCGACCTCGAGCGCCTGCCACAGCTCCTCGTCGCTGGCGTCGGGGTTCCCGTAGCGCAGGTTGCTGGCCACGGTGCCGCTGAACAGGTACGGGCGCTGCGGCACGAGCCCGATGCGGTGCCAGAGGATCTCCGGGTCGAGCTCTCGGACGTCGACGCCGCCGATGAGCACACCGCCCACCGTCGCGTCGACGAGCCGTGCGACCAACGACAACAAGGTGGTCTTGCCCGCACCGGTGCTACCGATCACCGCAGTCACCTGTCCGGGCTCGGCGGTGAACGAGATCCCTTGCAGCACAGGGGAGTCCGCGCCGGGGTAGGTGAAGCCGGCGTTGTCGAGCTCGACCGCGGCGCGGGCGTCGAGGTGCTCCACCGGCTGCTGCGGCGGCACCACGGACGAGCGCGTCGCGAGCACCTCCCCGATGCGGTCGGCGCACACGGCCGCCCTGGGGATCATGATGGCCATGAAGGTCGCCATCATGACGGCCATGAGGATCTGCATGAGGTAGGCGAGGAACGCCGTCAGCGACCCGACGGCCATGGCGCCGTCGTCGACGCGGTGACCACCGAACCACAGCACCGCGACGCTCGAGGCGTTCAGGATCAGCATGACCGTGGGGAAGATGAGGATCATCAGCCGCCCGACGCCGAGCGCCGTCTGGGTCAGGTCGGTGTTCGCCTGCTCGAAGCGCGCCGTCTCGTGGGGTTCGCGCACGAAGGCCCGGACGACGCGCACCCCCGAGATCTGCTCGCGCAGGATGCGGTTGACCGCGTCGATCCTGGTCTGCATCAGGCGGAAGCCCGGCACCATGCGGCGGACGATCGACCCGATGGCCACGACCAGCACCGGCACGGCCACGACCATGAGCCACGACAGGCCGACGTCCTCACGCAACGCCATGACGATGCCGCCGACGCACATGATCGGCGCGGCCACCATCATCGTGCTGGTCATCAGCACCAGCATCTGCACCTGCTGCACGTCGTTGGTGTTGCGCGTGATCAGCGACGGGGCGCCGAACTGGTTGACCTCCCGGGCCGAGAACGTGCCGACCCTCGAGAACACGCTCGCGCGGACGTCGCGGCCGAAGCTCATGGCGGTGCGGGCGCCGAAGTAGACGGCGGCGATGGAGCAGGCGATCTGCAGCAGGCTCACGCCGAGCATCCACCCGCCCGTGTGCAGGATGTAGGCGGTGTCGCCGCGGGCGATGCCCTTGTCGATGATGTCCGCGTTCAGGCTGGGCAGGTACAGCGACGCGATGGTGCCGACGAGCTGCAGCACGACGACGGCGACGAGCCACCGCGCGTAGGGGCGCAGGTGGCTGCGCAGCAGCTGGACGAGCACATGACCTCCCGAGTCCCCGCCATCACATCAGAGGCCCGGCCTCGGCACTACCAAGATTCGCCCACGGCGATCAACGCCGGCCCGGCGCCGTCAGCTGGCGAAGCGGCTCGGGTCTCCCGCGCCGACGCGCACGACCTCGGGGTAGCCCTCGGACCAGTCGACGACCGTGGTGGGCTCGACACCGCAGTCGCCGGCGTCGATGACGGCGTCGACCAGGTGGTCGAGCTCGTCCTTGATCAGCCAGCCGTCGGTCATCGGGTCCTCGTGGTCGGGCAGGAGCAGCGTGCTCGACAGCATCGGCGCGCCGAGCTCGCGCAGCAGGGCCCGCACGACCGGGTGGTCGGGGATCCGCACCCCCACGGTCCGCTTCTTCGGGTGCGCGAGCCGGCGCGGCACCTCCCGCGTCGCAGGCAGGATGAACGTGTAGGCGCCGGGGGTCGCCGCCTTGATGGCCCGGAACGCCGCGTTGTCCAGGTGCACGAGCTGACCGAGCTGGCTGAAGTCCGAGCACACCAGCGTGAAGTGGTGGCGGTCGTCGAGGTGACGGATGCGCCGGATGCGCTCGGGCCCGGTCTGGCTGTCCATCTGGCAGCCCAGGGCGTAGCAGGAGTCGGTGGGGTAGGCGATCAGCGCGTCGTCGCGCAGCATCTGCACGACCTGGCCGATGCTGCGCGGCTGTGGGTCCTGCGGGTGCACGTCGAAGTACCGGGCCATGCCCGGAGCCTACGACCCGGCTCAACCCTTGACGTACGAGAGCTTCTCGGCGACCAAGCCGTCCCTGAACGTCATGACGTCCACGCCGCGCACGTGGCCGGGCTCGCCGCCGTCGCCGGTCCAGCCGTAACGCCAGCGCACGACCGCGCGGTCGCCGCAGACGAACGACTCCTCCTCGGTGAAGGTGGCGTCCTGCGTCGTCCGGAACAGCTCGTCCCAGACCGCGCGGACGGCGGCGGCGCCCTCGAACCGCCCACCGTCCGGCGCCGGCCCCGTCGACTCGAACACGACGTCCTCGGTGCTGAGCGCCATCGCGGCGTCGACGTCGCCGGCACCGAAGGCCGCGGAGAAGCGCGCGAGCGTCGCGTGGTTGGCGCCCCAGTCGCCGACGCGGCCGAACGCGGCGAGCAGGTCGCCCTGTGCGTCTCCCGTGAGCCTCGTGCGAGCGCCGACGATGCCCGCGGAGCGGTAGAGGTCCTCCTTGTCGGCGAACCACCCGGCGACCGCCGCGACCAGCTGCGGGTCCAGGTGGGTCTGGCCGCCCGTCGCCGCCGCGAGGTCCCAGCCGTGCACCAGGTGATCGGCGGCGAGCTGGTGCAGGTACTCGTCGGGAGACTCGTCGCCGTAGGACAGGTGCACGGTCTCGTGCAGCGCAAGTCGCTCGGCCACCACGGTGACGGCGTCCTTGGCCGCGTCGAGAGCGGCGGCGACGGGATCGGGACCCAGCAGGTCGCCGTCCAGCGCGTCACCGACGTCGGCGATGGTGCGGCCCTCCATGAGCGGGCGGGTCCAGAGGTCCTCTCCCGCCACGTGGTTGACCAGGTCGCGCACCGTCCAGCCGACGCAGGGCGTCGGGAGGTCCCACTGCTCGTCCCTGACGTCGTTGACGCGCGTCACCCAGCTCTCGACGGTGCGGTGGTGGAGCGTGGCGATGTCCATGGCGACCTCCTGGGCTCACGGGCCAGCCTGCTCTCGGCGCGGGTCCGTCGTCCAGGGGTCAGCGGCAGCACTCCCAGCCACGCGAGACCGCAGAAGTGGGCCACCGCTGCCCCCTGCGGTGGGCCACTTCTGCGATGTCGGCGCGTCCGGTGGCTGCGCCCGGGTCGCGGCGAGTTGTCACGCGCCCTGACCAACCGCCACCACGCCGTCAGGCCCACAACGCGGAGTACGGCAGAGCCCACAGACGGTCACCAAACGGGACGGCCTCTGTTCCCGTGTGGAAAACGACGCCGAGGGAGAAGCGGCTCTGGAACTTGTCCTGGAGGAAGCGCAGGCCTTTGAAGTCCCCGGCAGCGACCGAGCCGGCTGCCTTCATCTCGACACCTGCAACGCGACGGTCGTCGCTTTCAATGATGATGTCGACCTCGAGACCGTTGCGGTCGCGGAAGTGGAACAGGCGGGCCGGGGTGTCCGCCCAGACCAGCTGGCGCCGAAGTTCCCCAGCGACGAACGCCTCCAACAGCCCGCCGGCCGCTTCGCTGACCGAGCCCGGCGCCATCGCTGCGGGCGTCACGTGGTTCAACCGTGCCGCCAGCCCAGTGTCCAGGAGGGAGACCTTGGGTCGGCCCGTGACACGCTTGGTCAGGTTGTCCCCCCAGGCGGGTAGCTGCTGGATGAGGTACAGGGTCTCCAGCAGCTCCAGGTATGGAGTCAGGCTGGACTCCGGAATCCCGGAGTCTTGGGCGAACCTGGCCTTGACGAGCTCCCGGGAGGTGTTCGCGGCGACAAGTCGCAAGAGGCCTGGCAGCCGATCGACGTGCGTGAGCCTGCTCAAGTCCTGGACATCACGGGTCATGATGCGGCCGATGTAGTTGTCGAACCACGCGTTACGACGCCGACCGCGCCGGTTCAGTGGTTCTGGATAGCTCCCGGCGCAGACGATCTCGAGATAGTCCTGACGCTTGAGCGTTCCGGAGCGCTTCCCCAGTTCCTTGCCGTCGCCCGCCAGAAGTCGGTCGGTGAAATCCTCGCGTCGACCGGCCAGTTCCCCCTGGCTCAGGCCGTACAGCACCACGGTCTCAGCGCGCCCTGCGAGACTCTCTTCGGTGCCGGGGATCTCAAGCAGGTTCGCCGACCCGGTGATGAGGAACCTCCCTGGACGCCGGTCCTCCTCCACGGCGTCCTTCATGGCTCTGATGAGTTCGGGCACGCGCTGGACTTCGTCGATCACAAGAAGGTCGTCGCTCTGGCGGACGAACGCATCCGGGTCCGCACGGGCCGCGTTGTAGTTGGCCGCCGCGTCCAGACTCACCACCCGGGCCCGAGGGCCAGCGACAGTGCGCGCAAGCGTGCTCTTGCCGACTTGGCGGGCACCCTGAATCACGGTGACAGGGGTGTCGGACAGCGTCTCTTCGACCAGTGTCTGCGCGAACCGCGTCCTCAGACCGGTGATCGAACGTGTGGTGTCCACAACCGGCAGCCTAGGCCTCTGAACTGGGCAAATGCCAGACTGCTCGCGGATTCGCTGAAGCAGTCTCGCGGATTCGCTGACCTCCTGTCGCGGATTTGCTGCTCCAGGCTCGCAGATTCGCTACTCAACAGCTGATCGGCCTGCCCGTCACCGAGCCGTCGAGCACGACATCAACTAAGCCCCAATGGTCGACGTCATGGCGGGTGAGGATGAAGAGGATGGCCACGATGAAGAAGAAGCGGCAGCAGGCGAAGTGGTGGGCGCATCGGTGGGTTGAAACTCCGGCGCCCGCACCGGTCACGGCCTTGCCGTGTCGGACTGAACCGACTCACGAAAGCCGCTGGCACCGCACATACCCGCACATGGACAAACCTCGACTGGACAACACCTCTGGCCGGGGTTCGTCACTCCCGGCTCACAGGTCTCGTAAGTCCCTCCTGGCCGGGGGGCACGAAACCTGAAAGGCCAGGTCAGCGGCGTGATCGGCTTCACCGGCCTCACGACCTGCACGCGATCTTGCTCCGCGCTCCCACATCCCGACCGCCGCGGGCGCTGCCCTGGTAGATGATCCACGCGTTGAGGCTGGGCAGGTGCGTGATCACGCCCTGCTCTGTGCACCCATCGATGCACGCATCGCCGCCGTCAGTCGAGCCACGAGAACAGTCGACGGATCCTGAACCACTTCTCCTGCAGGTCGGAGTGCCGGAAGCCTGGGGAAAGCGACAGAAGAGCGAAGAGGACGGCGATCGACCCCAGCCGACACGGCGAAGCCCAGCAGGACGTTCACGGGCAGCGAGCGCACCGACGTGAACGTGACCAGAACGACGAAGGGCGTCACCGCGGCGCCGAGGGCGGCGGACACCAAGACGAGCTGCACGAGCCACAACGGACGCCGGCAGGGTGCTGCCGGCCCGGCGGTCCGAGCTGTGCGCCCCCACGTGTGCTCCTTGCGTCGTTCCGATGACCGAGGTTCAGGCAACCACATCGTGGCGACCGCGCATCGCCGACGGTGCGAAGCACTCCGCTCGGCCCAACGCAAAGTTCGGCGAACTCCTCCGCGAGCTCACCATCGACACCAACAAGGACTACCAACCCCGGAAATGACCAAGGCCCGAACCCACTTCCGTGGGTTCGGGCCTTGCAGATGTCCTGAGACATCACATGGCGGTGGCGGTGGGATTTGAACCCACGGTGGAGTTACCCCCACACACGCTTTCGAGGCGTGCTCCTTAGGCCGCTCGGACACGCCACCGCCGAAGAGGTTACTAGAGCCTGCGCCCCGCGAAGAAATCGAGCAGCAGCTGGGAGCACTCGGCCTCCCGGACGCCGCCCACCACCTCGACGCGGTGGTTGACGTGCCGGTCGCGCACGAGGTCCCACATCGAGCCGGTCGCACCGGCCTTGGGGTCCCAGGCGCCGAGCACGAGGCGGCTCACCCGCGCCAGCACCAGCGCGCCCGCGCACATGACGCACGGCTCGAGCGTCACCACGAGCGTGCAGCCGTCCAGCCGCCACTCACCGCGGGCCGCGGCGGCCGAGCGCAGCGCCAGCACCTCGGCGTGCGCCGTCGGGTCGCCGTCCGCCTCGCGCCGGTTGACGCCCGCGCCGATCACGGCGCCCGAGGCGTCGACGACGACGGCTCCGACCGGGACGTCGCCGGTGCCCTCGGCCGTGCGCGCCTGCTCGATCGCCGAGCCCATCCACTGCTCGTAGGCGGCGTCGACCGGCCAGCCGCCCGCTATCGCAGGGCCTCGATGAGCTCGTCGAAGCCGCAGCGCTCCCCGAGGTCGGCGACCACCGAGCCCGGGTCGCTCGGAGCCGCGAGCACCAGGTCGACGAGCTCGGCGGCCTCGACGCCGACGTCCTCGAGGACCCCTGGGTCACCGGCCCACGCCGGAGGCAGCTCGGGGTCGACCGCCGCGGCAGCGAGGTCGGCGTCCGCGCCGGACATCAGGGGGTCGGGGTCGTCGTCCGTCTCCTGGCCCTCGAGGTCGGCCGGGTCGTCGACGGTGTCGTCGCCGAGGTCGGACGCCGCCGTCGTCGCCGCGCTCGGGTTGCGCAGGTCGGCGTACTCCTCGATCTCGACGTCGCCGACGGGCGCCAGCATCTCGGCGTAGTGGCTGCGCTGCGTCGCCTCCAGGTCGCTCACGAACGCGCGCGGGTCGTCGTCGCCGTCCACCCGGATCAGGGCGAACCACTCGTCCTCGCGCTCCAGGACGGCGAGCACCGGGCCCCCGTTGGCGACGGCGCGCAGGTGCACACCGACCTCGTCGAGCGACTCGAGGTCCTCCAGGTCGACGTCGAGCGCACGCCAGCCGGAGCCACTACGGCAGATCACGGCGGAGAAGTACGACACGCGCCCATCGTGGCATGAACGCCCCCCGCCGTCATGGGAGTGCGGACCCCGATCGCCTCGACACCCGATCTGCTCCGCGCCGGCCGCCCGGACCGGTACGTTCTGGGGTATGCGCGTCCACGTCGCCGACCACCCGCTCGTCGCCCACAAGCTCACGGTCCTGCGCGACAAGCGCACCGACTCACCCACCTTCCGCCGGCTCGCCGACGAGCTGGTGACGCTGCTCGCCTACGAGGCCACGCGGGACGTTCGCGTGCAGGCGATCGAGATCGAGACGCCGGTGGCGCCGACGACAGGGGTGCGGCTCAGCACCCCCAAGCCGCTCGTCGTGCCGATCCTGCGCGCCGGGCTCGGCATGCTCGACGGCATGGTGCGGCTGCTGCCGACCGCCGAGGTGGGCTTCCTCGGCATGGTGCGCGACGAGGAGACGCTCAAGGCGACGACGTACGCCACGCGGCTGCCCGACGACCTGTCCGGCCGGCAGTGCTACGTGCTCGACCCGATGCTCGCCACCGGTGGCACGCTCGCCGCGGCGATCCACTTCCTCGTCGACCGGGGCGCCGACGACATCACCGCCATCTGCCTGCTCAGCGCCCCCGAGGGCGTAGCCCGGCTGGAGTCCGAGCTCGAGGGGCTCGACGTGCCGGTGTCCGTCGTCACCGCAGCCATGGACAGCCACCTCAACGAGCTCGGGTACATCGTCCCCGGCCTCGGGGACGCCGGCGACCGGCTCTACGGCGTCGTCTGAGGTCGCCGCTGCACACCGGTGACGCTGGGTCGCCACGCCGACCGGCGCGCCTCACCCGTTCGGCGTAGGCGGTGGGCCAGGATGGTCCAGGCCGTGCCGTCGGGTGCGGCGTCGTGATCGACCGGAGGTGATGAGCGTGGGCCGGCTGCGCAAGCCGCTGCTGTGGATCGTCATCGCCTTCTTCGTCTACGCGATCTTCAAGTCGCCCGACCAGGCCGCCGGGATCGTCAAGAGCGGCTGGGCCGGGCTCGGTGACGGCCTCGCCGCCGTCGGCCACTTCTTCGACGCCCTGCTCGCCGGCTAGCCCGGAGGCCGCCGTGGTGCAGCCCATCGAGGCCGGCGGCGAGCGACCGACTGCGGTCTCGCTCGTCGGGCTGCGGCAGGTCGAGCGCTACCTGCTGCCCTCCGAGCGGGCGGTGATCACCACGCGGCGGCACTGGGCGATGATCGCCGAGCCCGTGGCGTCGTCCGTGCTCGCGGTGCTCTTGGCCGGGTGGGGCGTCGTGAAGATCGGTGACGCGTTCCCGCTGCTGGTGAACGTCATCACGCTGGCCACGGTCGTCGTCCTCGTGCGCATGCTGTGGAAGCTGTACGAGTACCGGCGCGACTGGTTCGTCGTCACCGACGAGCGGCTGCTGCTGACCTACGGGATCGTCACCCGGCGCGTGGCGATCATGCCGCTCACCAAGGTCACGGACATGTCCTACAACGTCTCGGTGCTCGGCCGGCTGCTGGGCTACGGCGAGTTCGTCTTCGAGTCGGCCGGTCAGGACCAGGCGCTGCACAGCGTGAACTTCCTCGCTCGCTCGCAGTTCCTGTTCGGCGTGCTGTCCGAGGAGCTGTTCGGCCCGCGCGGCATCGTGTCGAGCCGGCGGTTCCGGCCGCGCTTCGACGACTGACGTACGCCGGCGACTCAGCGGGTCAGGGGGACGGCGGAGAAGTGCGCTTGGCCGCCTTGGCCTCGCGCTCGGCGGCGTCCAGCGCGACGGCCTGCTCGGGCGTCGGCGCCGTCCCGCCGAGGTGCGCCGGGTGCCACCACGCGTCCTCGCCGGGGCGTGGCTGCTCGGGAGTGCGGCGCTGCAGGTCCTCGAGCAGCTCCTGCAGCCGCGTGCGCAGCAGCGTCGTCAGCTCGTCGCCGTCTGCGCTCTTGGGGGCGGCGATGGGCTCACCGACGCTGATGAGGACGTGCCGGCCCCGCGAGGTGAGGTCCCTGGAGCGGCCCTTGGTGAACATGCGCTGGCCGCCCCAGACCGCCACCGGCAGCAGCGGCGTCCCGGACGCCTGAGCCAGCCGGACGGCCCCGGACTTCAGCTCCTTCACCGTGAACGACCGGCTGATCGTGGCCTCAGGGAAGATGCCGACGACCTCGCCGGCCTTGAGCGCGCCCAGCGCCTGGCGGAAGGACGCGGAGCCGGCGTCCCGATCGACCGGGATGTGGTGCATCCCGCGCATGAGCGGGCCGCCGACGCGGTCCTTGAAGACGGCGTCCTTCGCCATGAAGCGCGGCTTGCGTCCGGCCTCGACGCCGGCCAGCCCGGCGAAGATGAAGTCCAGGTAGCTGACGTGGTTGCTGGCCAGCACGGCACCGCCGGTGGCCGGCACGTGCTCGGCGCCGATCACCTCGACCTTCATGCCGAGGAGCCGGAACGCGAGACGGCAGGTCGCGATGACGGGCGGGTACACGAGGTCGGCCACGAGAGAACCCTACGCGACCGTAGGTTCGGCCGTCACAGCGTCTTGACGGCGGCCACGACCTTGGTGAGGGAGTCCTTGGCGTCACCGAAGAGCAGCATCGTCTTGGGGTCGTAGAGCAGCTCGTTCTCGATGCCGGCGAAGCCCGGTCGCATCGAGCGCTTGAGGAACACGACCTGCTGGGCCTGGTCGACCTCGAGGATCGGCATGCCGTAGATCGGGGCGCCCGGACTCGTCTTGGCCGCCGGGTTCACGACGTCGTTCGCGCCCACGACGAGCGCGACGTCGGCGGTCTTGAGCTCGGGGTTGACCTCGTCCATCTCCTTGAGCACCTCGTAGGGCACGTTGGCCTCCGCGAGCAGCACGTTCATGTGACCGGGCATGCGGCCGGCCACCGGGTGGATGCCGTAGATCACCTCGACGCCGCGCGCCTCCAGCAGCTCGGCCAGCTCGCGGATCGTGTGCTGCGCCTGGGCGACCGCGAGCCCGTAGCCCGGCACGATGACGACCTTGCGGGCGTAGCCGAGCAGGATCGCGACGTCCTCGGCGCTGCCCGAGCGCACCGGACGGTCACTGCCCGGGCCGACCGTGCCGGCCGTCGAGCCCTTGAAGGCGCCGAACAGGATCGAGGCGATCGAGCGGCCCATCGCCGCAGCCATCAGCCGCGTGAGGATCGTGCCGCTGGCCCCGACGAGCGTGCCCGCCACCAGCAGCAGCGTGTTCGACAGCACGTAGCCGGACGCCGCCACCGTCAGGCCGGTGAAGGCGTTGAGCAGCGAGATGACGATCGGCACGTCCGCGCCGCCCACCGGCAGCACGAACAGCACGCCGACGACCAGCGACACCAGCGCCAGCAGGGCGAGCAGGACGCCGGACGGCTGCCCGTCCGCACCCTGGGCCACGACACCGACCGCGAGGCCCACCGCGACGAGCAGCGCGCCACCGAACGCGTACTGGCCGCCGGGGAACGTGACCGGACGCCCGGTCATCAGCTCCTGCAGCTTGGCGAACGTGATGCACGAGCCGGAGAACGACACCGACCCGACGAGCACCGTGAACGCGCCGGCCCCAGCCGAGACGGCACCGGCGCTGGCGTGCTGGGTGAGCTCGAGGCCGGCCACGAGCGCGGCGGCCGCGCCACCGACGCCGTTGAACAGGGCCACCAGCTGAGGCATCTGCGTCATCGCCACGCGCCGCGCGGCCGGGACACCCACGGCCGAGCCGGCCGCGATCGCGATGATGATCGCCACCTCGTGGTGGAGGTCCTCGGACAGGAACGCCACCACGACAGCGAGCGTCGCGCCGCCTGCGCCGATGAGGTTGCCCCGGCGCGCGGTGGGGGGGACGACAGGCCCTTGAGCGCGAGGATGAAGCACACGGCGGCGATGAGGTAGCCGAGCGCCGTCCAGGTGGGCGACAGCAGGTTCACCGCGCACCCCCGCCGTCGCGAGCACCGGCTTCACGGGGACGCGCACGTCCCTTGAACATCTCGAGCATCCGGTCGGTGACGACGAATCCGCCGACCATGTTGACGGTCGCGAGCACGACGGCCACCAGGCCGAGCACCAGCGCGACCGTCGACTCCGAGCGGCCCGTGACGATGATGGCGCCGACGAGGATCACGCCGTGGATCGCGTTGGCGCCGCTCATCAGCGGGGTGTGCAGGGTGGTCGAGACCTTGGACACGACCTCGAAGCCGACGAACACCGACAGCACGAAGAACGTCAGCAACGTCATGGCGTCCATCAGGCTCCCTCCCCTAGCAGCTGGCGTGTGGGTTCGTGGCGGACCTCGCCGTCGTGGGTGACGCACGCGCCCGCCAGCACCTCGTCGTCCAGGTCGATGGCGAGGTCTCCGGACTCGGACACCATGAGCGCCAACAGGTTCGTGAGGTTCTTGGCGTACAGGCGGCTCGCGTCGACCGGCATCGAGGACGCCGCGTCGCGCATGCCGAGGAGGGTGACCTCGCCGACGCGGAGCTCCTCACCGGCGACCGAGCCCTCGACGTTGCCGCCGCTCTCGGCCGCGAGGTCGACGACCACCGAGCCGGGCTTCATGGCGGCGATCATGTCGCGGGTCACGAGCAGCGGCGCCGGACGCCCGGGCACCGCGGCCGTGGTGATGAGGACGTCGGACTTCGCGACGTAGGGGGCCAGCAGCTCGCGCTGGCGAGTGGCCCGCTCCTCGGCCATCTCGCGGGCGTATCCACCAGAGCCCTCGATCGCCTCGAGCTCCAGCTGGACGAACGTCGCACCCATCGAGCGCACCTCGTCCGCGGACGCCGGCCGGACGTCGTAGGCCTCGACGACGGCACCCAGCCGCCGCGCGGTGGCGATGGCCTGCAGACCGGCCACCCCGGCACCGAGCACCAGCACCTTCGCCGGCGGCACGGTGCCGGCGGCCGTCATGAAGAGCGGGAAGAACCGCGGCAGCCGCATCGCCGCCTCGAGGGCGCAGCGGTAGCCGGCGACGAGGGCCTGCGACGTCAGGGCGTCCATCGACTGGGCGCGCGAGATCCGCGGCACGAGCTCGACGCTGAAGGCCGTGGCGCGCGCGTCCCGCAACGCCTTCACGCCCTCCGGCTCCGCCGACGGGGCCATGAACCCGACGGTCACGGCGCCCGGCTTCAGGCGCGCGGCGTCCGCCGGCAGCAGCGGCCGGACGTGCAGCACGACCTCGGCGTCCGCGAGGACGTCGCCGTCGACGACGCTGGCGCCGGCCTCGCGGTAGGCGTCGTCGGACACCAGGGCGTGCCGCCCGGCGCCGCTCTGGACGACGACCTCCGCACCGCTGCGCACCAAGGCGGCCACGGTGTCGGGCACCGCCGCGACGCGACGCTCGCCGGGACGGGACTCCGCGGGAACGGCGATCTTCATACTTCGGCAACCTAGGGGAAAAGTCGCCTCAGTGGTGATGATCCGCGACGCGCGCGTCGATGCAGTTGGTCACACGGGCCGAGGCGCGCTCAGCCGCGCAGGTACATGTAGCCGATCATCAGGACGGCCACGACGACGGCGCCGAGGAGCAGAGCCGCTCCGGCGTCGCGCTGGTGCTGGTGCTCGTTCTCGGGCTGGTGCTCAGTGCTCATGGTGGACACCCTTCGAAGCAGGGACAGCGGTCGGCTGCGTCGTCCACCCCCGGTACCTACGGGAGCGTAACCTACCGCAAGTAAGTTAGCCAGTCTGCGACGATGCCGCCATGACCGACGACGGCGCGCACGCCGGCTGGCAGCAGACGGACGACTCGGACTCACCGGCGGCCGACGCGCCCCGGCCGCTCGACCTGCTGGTCTGGGACGCACCCAACATCGACATGACGCTGTCGAACGTCATCGGCGCCAAGCCGTCGCCGTCGTCACGGCCGCGGTTCGACGCGATCGCGCGCTGGTTCGTCCAGTCGGCCGGCGAGCGCGAGGTCGAGGGCAGCGTCTTCGCGAACATCCCGCCGGCCGCCGCCACCACCATGCGCGGGTGGATCGAGGCGCTGCGGTCGTTCGGCTACGCGGTCTTCGCCAAGCCCAAGATCCACTCCGACGACGACGTCGACCTGGACATGCTGGCGCACATCGCCGACCGCGCGCGGACGCACCGGCTCGTGCGGGTCGTCGTGGCCAGCGGCGACGGGCGCAACTTCCTCGAGCCGCTCGAGGACCTCGCGCGCGAGGGCGTCGACGTCGTCGTCCTGTCCTTCAGCGAGGTGGCGGGCTACGCGCTCGAGTCGGACCTGCTGACGTTCGTCGACCTCGAGGACGTGCCTGGCGCCTTCATCACGCCGCTGGAGCGGGTGCGGCTCGACGCGCTGCCCCCCGAGGGCGCGTGGCTGCGTCCGACGCGGTCGTTGCGCGACCTCGCGCTCGGCTGATGCCGTGGCGACCCACGCGCTGCCGACGGCTCACCTGAGCGTGGGCTGAGAGGCGTTTGCCCTACGCTGAAGGTGTCCTAGGCTCCGACCACAGGGAGGGAAGCGCCTCGTGCCGGCTGATCCCCCTCGCGGGTCCGACGAGTACGTCGGTCGCCACCTGGTGGGGCAACGCCGGGGAGCACCGGACGCCGAACGCCGTCCGCCGCCGGGCCGGAGCCCTGAGCGCGGCCCCCGACCGCGCCGCGGCCCGTCCGCCCGGGTGCGGCGGCGACGCACCTTCGCGACGGTGCTCCTGCTGGTGATCGGGACGTGGGGGATTCTGGCGATGACGCGTGACGGCACGGCGGGCGACGCCCAGGCGGACACACCGACGGCGGCGTCCGGCTCAGCGACCGCGCCGGAGACGAGCCCGTCGTCGGCAACCCCCGCCGCGCGCACGCTCGACGCGAGCGCGCAGCGGCTCGGCGGGGTCGCGCACCTCGGCCCGCGCACCCTCGCCACCGTGCCGGACGACGCGCGCACCGTCGTCGTGGTGCGCGGCGACGGCGTGCGCGCCGTCACCACGTCCATCGAGCTCTACGCGCTCGACCGCGGCACCTGGCGGCGTGCGGCGGCGTGGCGCGGTCACGTCGGCGCCCGCGGCTGGACGACGGACCACCGCGAAGGCGACCTCAGCACGCCCGTCGGCACCTTCACGCTCTCGGACGCCGGCGGCCGGCTGCCCGATCCGGGCACCGCCCTGCCGTACGACCACTCGGCGAAGTTCGTGCCCAGCGGCTCCAGCGTGTTCGGTGACTCCCTCGAGGGCAGCTTCGACTACGTGATCGCCATCGACTACAACCGCCGCACCGGCGTCTCGCCGCGCGACCCGGTGCACCCGCAGGGCGACGAGCGCGGCGGCGGCATCTGGCTGCACGTCGACCACGACGGACCCACCCACGGCTGCGTGTCCGTGCCTCGGGCCGGGATGGTCGCGTTGCTGCGGAGCCTCACGCCGACGGCCAAGCCCGTGGTCGTGATGGGGGATGCGGCACACCTGGGGACGTGATCAGCGCGTGTTTCCGGTGTGCCCCAGGGAATATCGTCCAGGCTGCGGCCAGACGGCGAGCCCGTGCGGACCCTTGCCGACCTTGATCCGGTGCAGCAGCCGCCCGGTGGTGGTGTCGATGACGTACACCTCGGAGTCGTAGCGGCCGGCCAGCCACAGCTGCGAGCCGTCGGCGGTCACCCCACCCATGTCCGGTGAGGCCCCGCGGGACAGCGGCCAGGTCGCGATGATGCGGGCACCGGTGCGGTCGAGCACGCTGATCTTCCCGGCGTCGCGGTCGCTGATGAAGATGCGGCTCCCGTCCCTGCTCGGGTAGATGCCGTGCGCCCCCTTGCCGGTGGGGAGGAACCCGGCGACCCGCTGGCGCGCGGCGTCGATCCGCCACACCCCGTTGCGCAGCATGTCGGCGACCAGGAAGGTGCGGCCGTCGTCGGTGAGCCGGACGTCCTGGGGCATCGCCGACGCCCCAGGGTCGAGCGAATCCGCCGGCCCTCCCATGCGCTTCGCCCGCCTCGGGTCGGTCGCACCGCGGGTCTTGATGCGGTTGAGGTCGATGACGCGCTCGACCCGCGTGAACGAGGTCGGGATGACCAGCAGCTTGCCACTGAACTCGCAGCTCGCCACGAGCGTCGCGCCGTCGGCGGTGAAGTCCGCGTGGTTGATCCCCCGGCAGGGCACGTGCAGCGACCACTGAAGCTTCATGGTGTGCGGGTCGCGGACGTCGATGCGCCGCAGTCGCTCCGCCATCACGAGCGCGTGCTTGCCGTCGGGCGTGAAGTAGAGGTTGTAGGGGTCCGCCACGGGCACGCGGGCACCGACCTTGCCGGTGCGGGCGTCGATGGGCACCAGGTCGTTGCCCTTGTCGTCGTTCACCCACAACGTCTTCAGGTCCCACGACGGCACGACGTGCTGCGGCTCACGGCCGACGGCGAAGCTGCGCACCACGCGGTAGGTGGACGGGTCGATGACGTCGACCCGGTTCGAGATCGTGTCGGGGACGAAGACCTCCGGCTTGGCGCCGACGGCCGCACCGGTGAGCATGTTCGCCCCGGCGTGCGCGTACACGTGCACGTCGCCCGAGCCGGTGGGCGACGACGAGACGCTCGTCGCCGGCGTAGCAGTGCTCGACGGGCTGGACGGCGATCCGCCGGCCGCGCCGCCATCCGCCGCTGCGGCGCCGGCGCCGTTCGAGCACGCGCCCAGTGCCAGCACGGTGACCAGGGCAGCCGGCAGCACAACGAGTCCGCGACGCATGCTCATGCTCCCAGAAGGCCGGACGCCGTCACCGCACGCAACTGCTTGCGCCGCAACACGTCGAAGATCCTCGGCAGCGCGGCGACCGTGCCGCTGTGGCCGAGGTGGAGGCTGACGATGGAGCCGGCCCGCACCTGCCGCTCGAGGCGAGCCACGACGACGTCGCTGCCCGGGTCCTGGTAGTCGCGCGGGTCGACGTCGTAGGCGAGGCAGCGCTGGTAGCCGGAGGCGAGGGCCGCGGCGCGGATCGTCGGTGTGCTCGCGGGGGTGCCGCTCGGTCGGAACCACTGGCCGCGCGACCCGGTGAGCCGACGCAACAGCGCCGCCGCGCGCTCGACCTCCGAGTGGGCCTTGGCCGCCGAGAGCCTGCGCATCGGCAGGTGGGTCCAGGTGTGGTTGCCGAGGTCGTGACCGGCGTCCAGGATCGCCGTCGCGAGCGCCGGGTTGGCGTCGAGCCACGAACCCACCGCGAGGACGGTCAGGTGCGCCCCGGCGGCCCGCGCCTCGGCGAGCACCTGACGCGTGAGCCGAGGGTCCCCTGCGCCGTGGAACGTGAGGGCGACCGCGGCCGTCGTCCGCGGGCCGTGGTGGATGTCGGAGTGGTCGGTGGCCGCAGTGGCACTGTCGCTCGGCGTCGCGCTGGGCGTCGGCGACGCTGCGGACGCGGTGCCGGTGGGGGGCGCGCCCGACGTCGGCGCCGAGGCTCGGGCGGACGGTCCGGAGGTGTCGGTGCACGCCGCCAACGCCTCGGCGCCCAGGCCGGCCGCGGCAGCCCCGATCAGGAAGCCACGACGTGACGTGGGCACCGACAACCTCCGAACCGCTCGACCAGGGGGACCCCTGCACACTACGAACCGATTCTGAGGGCTTTCTGAGGCCCTCGGGTTGCGCCCTCGGCCAGGAGTGCACTTCGGTGACAAAGTGCACGCCCAGCCCCACCCCAGGCGTGCACTTCGGTGACAAAGTGCACGCCGGGGCGGGGGGGTGTCAGGCGCTGCGCTCGGGGGTGGCGGTGCCGTGGACGGCGAGCGCGTACCGACGGAACGCCCGGCGAGAGAGCCGTGGGACGACGAGGCGCAGCAGCCGCGGTGCCTTGGCGAGCATCGCCGCGATGACCTCGGGGTCGCCCTCGTACTGGATCATGCCGAGCAGCAGCGGCATCAGCCGCCGGTCCTGGCCCGCGCTCGCCTCCTCGCCGACGGCCTCCCACTCGGCGATCGTCACCGTGCGGGCGGCGAGCGGCAGGATGTGCTCCTCCTCGGCCGCCATGTGCTCGTGCAGCGCCATGTAGAGGTCAGCCATCAGCGTGGCCACGTGGTCGCGGTCAGCGGCGCTCGCCGACGTCCGCCACTGCGGCAGGACGGTGGCGACCTCCTGCAGCAGCTGGTCGACGCGGTGGTGCTGGTCCTCCATGAGCTGCACCAGCGGCGCCAGCTCGTCCGGGACGCGCTCGAGCAGCAGCGGCCACAGGCGCACGTCCTCGGCGGTGTGGTGGTGGTGCAGGAAGCCGCCGAGGAGGTCCAGGTGGCCGGCGACGACCTCGGCCCGCCGGACGTCGCCTGCCGCCACCTGCCGCACGAGGCGCGGCGCGAGCCGGAACTCCCGGCGCAGGAAGCGGTGCACCGTGACCATGTCGCGGGTGTCGACCAGCGCGGGCTGCGGGGGGTGGTGGGTGAAGGTCATGACTGCTCCTCGATGAGGTGGGGCCGGACCACCGCGGGCAGCGCGGAGGCGTGGGGACGACGGCGCAGCCGCGGGAACCACCAGGTGGCCGACCCGAGCAGCGTCATGGTGGCGGGGACGAGCACGAGGCGGACGATCGTGGCGTCGACGAGCACGGCCACCGCCAGACCGGTGCCGATCATCTTCACGGCGACGGAGTCGTCCATCGCGAACCCGGCGAAGACGGCGACCATGATCACCGCGGCCGAGCTGATGACGCGCGCGGTCGAGGAGAGTCCGGCGACGACGCTGGAGCGCGGGTCGCCGGTGCGCTGCCACTCCTCGCGGATCCGGCCGAGCAGGAACACCTCGTAGTCCATGCTCAGGCCGAACAGGATCGCGAACATGAACAGCGGCACGAAGGCGTTCACCGGCACCGCGTGCTCCAGGCCGAGGAACGACGCACCCCAGCCCCACTGGAACAACGCGGTCACTGCGCCGTACGCGGCACCCACCGACAGCAGGTTCATGGCGGCCGCCTTCAGGGGTGCGACGACCGAGCGCAGCAGCAGCACGAGCAGCAGGAAGGACGCCGCGACGACCACGACGATCACCCGCACGAGGTGCTCCTGCACCAAGGCGTTGAAGTCGATGAACGACGCGGTGGCACCGGTCACTGACGCCGACGTGGACAGCTCGGCTCGCACGCGCTCGACCAGCCGCTCGGTGGCGAGGTCCTGCGGGCCACTGGCCGGCACGACCGTGAGCACGGCGGTGTCGCCGGCCCGGTCGAGCACCGCCGGCGAGACGGCGACGACGCCGTCGAGCGCCGCGAGCTGCTCGCGCAGGCTGGCCGGGCCTGGAGCACCGGAGGCGCGCAGGTCCTCGACGACGACCAGCGGGCCGTTCGCGCCCGGGCCGAACGCGGCGTCCACGATGTCGTAGGCGCGGCGGGTGGTGGTGGACGTCGACTCGCTGCTCGCGTCGCTCTGACCGAGCCGCATGTCGAGGACGGGCGCGGCGAGCGCCAGCAGCAGCACCAGGCTGGCTGCGGCGTAGCGCCACGGGTGACGTACGGCCTGGTCGGCCCAGCGAGCGGCGAGCGAAGGCCGGCGCGCCGTAGCGGGTGCGGCAGCGGGCGCAGCCGAGCGGGCCGAGAGGGCGCGGCGGGCGCGGCGTCCGAGCACGCGCTGGCCGGCCAGGCCGAGCAGGGCCGGCAGCAGCGTCACGGCAGCGGCCACGCTCACGGCGACGACCAGTCCGGTGGCCAGCCCCATGAGCATGAAGTTCGGCAGGCCGCTCGCGACGAGACCGCAGAGGGCGATGAGCACGGTGCCGCCGGCGACGACGACCGAGCGTCCGGCCGTCGACACCGCGGCAGCAGCGGCCTGCACGGGGGTCTCACCGGCGAGCAGGTGCTGGCGGTGCCGGTCGACGATGAAGAGCGCGTAGTCGATTCCCACGCCCAGCCCGATCATGGCGGCGACGGTGGGCGTGATGGTGCTGACGCGGGCTGTGGCGGCGAGCAGGGTCACCAGACCCATGCCGACGCCGAGCCCGGCCAGCGCGATGACCAGCGGCAGGCCCGCGGCGAGCACCGAGCCGAAGGCGAGTACCAAGATCACGGCCGCCACGGCGATGCCCACGACCTCCGAGCTGCCGCCCGCCTGGATCTGGTCGGGAACCTCACCGCCCAGCTCGGTCTGCAGCCCGGCCGCCCGGGCTGGCGCCGCAGCGGCGACCAGGCCGTCGTTGGCTGCCGGCGGGTCGACGTCGGTGACGGGGACGTCGTACTGCACCGACAGCACGGCGGTGCGCGCGTCCGAGCTGACCTGTGCGGGCTCGACCAGGCTGACGTGAGGAAGCGCCTGGAGCCGGTCGCGCACGTCGTCGACGACGGCGGTGGAGACGGCGGTCGCGGCGCCGTCCGGCGCGTGCAGGACGACGCGTGCCGTCGTCCCGGAGCGCTCGGGGAACCGCTCGCGCAGCAGGTCGGTGGCTCGCTGGGAGTCCTTGCCGGGCAGTGTGTAGTCGTCGACGAGCTGGCCACCGATGCCCGCAGCCAGTGCGAGCACGCACCCGGCGGCGACGAGCCAGGCGGCGAGAGTGCGCCATGGGTTGGCGGCGGCGGCCCCGCCGATGCGGTGCAAGAGGCTGGTCATGGAGTCCTCCGTGGTGGTCTGCCGACGTTCGCGGCGTGGACCGACCATGGCGCGCGGCACTTGGGGGTCCCTCGGCACGCACTTGGGGCCGACTTGGACGGCGGCCGGCCCCCGCACGAAGTTCGGTGCGCGAGGTCCCGGGGACGCCGAACCGGCGTAGCGTTGAAGCGTCCGGCCAGCACGGCCCCGTCGGGACCTGTGGCCGGCGGGAGGTGGGCGTCATGACGACGTCACAGCGGCCATGAGCACGTGGACGACCGTCCTGGTCGTGGTGGGACTGGCGGTACTGGTCCTCCTGGGACTCGCGGTCAGGGTGGTGAAGCAGTACGAGCGCGGCGTGGTGCTGCGCTTCGGGCGCCTGCAGGGGACCCGCGAGCCCGGGCTGCGCCTGATCATCCCGTTCGTCGACGTCCTGCACCGGGTGTCGCTGCGCATCATCACGATGCCCATCCAGTCCCAGGGCATCATCACGCGCGACAACGTGAGCGTCGACGTCTCGGCGGTCGCCTACTTCCGCGTGGTCGACGCCGTGAAGTCGGTCATCGCGATCGAGAACGTGCAGTCCGCCATCAACCAGATCGCCCAGACGACGCTGCGCAAGGTGGTCGGCCAGCACACCCTGGACGAGACGCTCGCCGAGACCGACCGGATCAACATGGACATCCGCCGGATCCTCGACGTCACCACCGCCGAGTGGGGTGTCGAGGTGACGCTCGTCGAGCTGAAGGACATCCAGCTACCGGAGTCGATGAAGCGCGCGATGGCCCGTCAGGCCGAGGCCGAGCGGGAGAAGCGGGCGAAGATCATCAACGCCGAGGGTGAGCACCTCGCGGCCGCCCGCCTGGGTGACGCGTCGGACATCATGGTCGCGCACCCGCTGGCGCTGCAGCTGCGCAACCTGCAGACGCTCGTCGAGCTCGGCGTCGACAAGAACTCGACCGTCGTGTTCCCGGCTCCGCTGATGAGCACCATCGGCGAGCTCGGCAGCTTCCTGGCCCGCGAGCAGACGGCGGCGGGCGTGCAGGCCGCGGCCACGAGGGCGGCGGCCGCCCAGCCCACCGAGCCCCCGGCTGGCGAAGCGCGCCCGGAGCCACCGCACGCACCGCACGCCGAACGACTGCCCAGCCAGCGCACGCTGGACGAGGAGTCCCTGAACGTCCCGTGATCCTGCCGCCTTGGGGAAGTTCACCGCGTTCGTGGAAGGCCACGGGGTGCCCCAGCTGCCATAGGTAGGCGACGGGGTGCCCCCGTGGCGGACACGGGGGGACGGGGCGAGGGTGGGGGAGGCGGTGGGTACGGTCGGGGCGTGAGGATCGAGCGGCAGGACGTCGAGACCGCGGCCGCCCGGATCGGGGGGTCGGTGCGCCGTACCCCGGTGGCGCAGGTCGAGGCCGCCACGTTCGGCACGCCGGGGCCGCTGTGGCTCAAGCTGGAGCACCTGCAGCACACCGGGTCGTTCAAGGCACGCGGCGCGTTCAACCGGGTGCTCGCGGCGCGCGAGCAGGGGGCCCTGCCGGCGTCCGGCGTGGTCACCGCCTCCGGCGGCAACGCCGGCCTCGCCGTGGCCTTCGCCGCAGCGACCGTGGGGGTGCCGGCGCAGGTGTTCGTCCCGACGACGGCGCCGGCCGTCAAGGTGGCCCGCCTGGCCGCGCTCGGCGCCGGCGTCGTCCAGCACGGCACCCAGTACGCCGAGGCGTTCGAGGCGGCCGTCGAGCACGCGGCCGAGAGCGGCGCGCTGTTCTGCCACGCCTACGACCAGCTGGAGATCTGCGCGGGGCAGGGCACGCTCGCGCTGGAGCTGGCCGAGCAGGTGCCGGACGTCGACACCGTGCTCGTCGCGGTCGGCGGGGGCGGGCTGGTGGCCGGCGTCGCCGCCGCGCTCGAGGGCCGGGTGCGCGTCGTCGGTGTCGAGCCCGAGACCATCCCGACCCTGCACGCCGCTCTGGCCGCGGGAGGGCCGGTCGACGTCGACGTGTCAGGTGTCGCCGCCGACGCCCTCGGCGCCCGACGGCTCGGCGACATCGCGTACTCCGTCGCCACGCGGTGCGGCGTGCAGAGCGTGCTCGTCAGTGACCGCAGCATCGTCGAGGCGCGCCGGCTGCTCTGGCAGCAGTGCCGGCTGGTCGTCGAGCACGGCGGTGCGGCAGCCCTCGCGGCGCTCCTCGACGGCGGCTACCGTCCCGAGCCGGGGGAACGCGTGGCCGTCGTGCTCTGCGGTGCGAACACCGATCCCAGCGACCTGGCGAGCTGAGCCGGAGGAAACACCTTCCCCGCCACGGGCGACAGGGCCATGATGGCCCTGATCGCAGGTGGACGCGGTCCCCTGCGCTGACCTGCGGCGGTGCGCATGTGGGCGATCAAGGGGCACGTCCTGCCGATGGCCGCCGACCCGGCAGTCCCCCGGACGGCGTCGGGCGCCTTCTCCGGCACCGTGTGGATCGGTGACGACGGCCGCGTCGCCGCGGTCACCCGCAGCCGGGCGCACCCACCCCAGGGCTTCGAGTCGGCCACGGTGGTCGACGTCGGCACGTCCATCGTCATGCCGGGGCTCGTCGACCTCCACAACCACCTGGCGTACAACACGTTGCCGTTGTGGACCGAGCCCAGCCAGGTCGCGCCGTTCCTGCACCACAGCTCGTGGACCCGCGCCCGCACCTACTCGGCCGCGACGACGTGGCCGGCCTACGCCCTGATCACCGCGTGCCCGGGGGAGCTGCTCGCGTACGTCGAGACGAAGGCCGTCGTCGGCGGCACGACGACGATCCAGGGCTCACCGCCGAAGAACCGCCCGCGCGACGGCTGGCTCGTTCGCAACGTCGAGGACGAGACGTTCGGCACCGGAGACACCAACCTCGTCTACGCCTCGACCCTCACCGGGAAGCCGTCGATGCTGGCCGACCGCGCGAACCGCATGCGCCAGGGCTCGACGTTCGTCTACCACTGCGCCGAGGGCCGTCGCGGATCCATCGTCGCGCGCGAGTGGACGGACGCCGCGCACGCCGGCTGCCTGCAGGACCGCTTCGTCGCCGTCCACACCAACGCGGTCGACCCAGCGGTCTACGCCGGGTGGCAGCAGCCGGGCGCGATCGCGTGGTCGCCCTTCTCCAACCTCTGGCTGTACGGGCAGACCACCGACGTGGCCGCCGCTCGCTCGCACGGTGTGTCCGTCTGCCTGGGGTCGGACTGGGCGCCGTCCGGCACCAAGCACGTGCTCGCGGAGGCCAAGGTCGCCCGCATCGTGGCCGACCTGCAGGGGTGGTCGATCACCGACGAGGACCTCGTCGCGATGATGACGTCGAACCCGGGCGACGCCCTCGCGCGTTCGTGGCAGCGGCAGGTGGGACGCCTCCAGCCGGGAGCCATCGCCGACGTCCTCGTGGTCGCCGCCAAACGCGGCGCCCGACCCTACGCGCGTGTGGTGGCGGCGACCGAGGCCGACGTCGAGCTCGTCGTGGTCGACGGTCGACCGCGCTACGGCACCCCGGCCCTGATGCAGGCGGCGGGTGCCATGCAGGTGACCGCGATCACCGTTGCGGGGCAACACCGTTCGCTCGCACTCACCCGCCCGGACGACATCACCGCTGCGTGGCGGTGGGCTGACGTCGTCGACCGCCTCGAGCAGGTGCGAGCCGACCCGTCCGGCGAGATCCGGGCCGCGCAGGGCCGCCTCGCCGCGTGGGCGGGCCGGCTCGACCAACGCGAGGCTCCCCTTCGCCTGGCCCTCGACATGCCCACCGGGGTGGGCCCGGTCGGAGGGCTGCCCAAGGACCTCGGCGACGTCGTCGTCCCACCGCTGCAGTCACTCACGCACGATGCGCAGTGGCTGGACTCGTTGTCGGGCAGGGGATTCCACGACGGCGTGCTCGACTCACTCGCCCGCTACTACGACTGAGGACCCGCCATGGCGACCACGACGAACCGCGCAGCCAGGGACGTGGCCGCCGCGCAGCACGGGCAGCCGCTCGCCGACTCCCCTGCCGCGGCCGCTGCGACGGCGCTGCTGGACGGCGGCCAGCGCCAGCAGGTGCTCGACACCCTCACCGCCGTGCTGGGCGGCGCCTACGCGCACCTGCCGGCCAAGCGCGCGGCGTACGCGCTGGACCCCGTGCAGGAGCTCACGCTCTTGCGCCGCAGGGCCGCCGACCTCAGCGACGCCGAGTTCCACCTCGCGGTCACCGGCGTCGTGACGCGGCTGCGCGACGCCCACACGCGGTACGTCGGGCCCGTGGCGCTGCGCGGGCAGGTCGCCGCGCTGCCCTTCCTGGTCGAGCAGTACGGGCCCTACGACGCCCCGCAGTTCCTCGTCACGAAGACGGCCCCCGACGTCGTCGGCGACGGCACGTTCCAGCCCGGCGTCCGGCTCGAGTGGTGGAACGGCATCCCGTTCGCGCGCGCCGTCGAGGTCTACGCCGACCGCGAGACCGGCGGGCGGCCGGACGCCCGCCGAGCGCGAGCGCTGGAGTCGCTGACGTTCCGGGCGCTCGACTACGGTCCGCCGCCGGACGAGCAGTGGGTGGTGCTGGGCTACCGCAGCAAGCGTGGTGCCGCCAAGGAGATCCGTCTGCCGTGGCGGGTGATCGCGCCGGGCCGCGCCGGTACCGCCGTGCAGCCGGGCTCCCGGGCGCAGCTGAAGCAGGCGACGAACCCTGCGGCAGAAGCGGTTCGGCGCGCCAAGAAGCTGCTCTTCGCACCCGGGCTCTGGGCCGCCGAGGCGTCGTCCCGGCCGGCGGTGCCGCGACAGCGCACCGCGTCGGCACCCGGTGCCGGCGGGCGCGCGGGATCGGGCGAGTACCTGCCGACGTCGTTCCAGGACACGCTCGCGGCCAAGGCCCTCACCAGCACCCTCGGCTACCTGCGGATCTGGTCGTTCGACGTGGATGACGACGACGCGTTCCTCGACGAGGTCACGCGGCTGCTGGGGCAGCTGCCGCAGACCGGGCTCGTCGTCGACCTGCGCGCCAACCCCGGCGGGCTGGTGTGGGCCGCCGAGCGCATGCTCCAGCTCTTCACCGACCACCCCGTCCTGCCGACGCGGTTCCAGCTCGTCGCCTCTGCGCTGACGCGTGAGATGGCGAGCAGCCCGTTCAACCGGATGGAGCTCGAGGCGTGGGCGCCGTCCCTCGAGGACGCCGTCTCGACGGGCGAGCAGTACGCGCAGCCGCTGCCGCTCACCGATCCCGCCTGGTGCAACGACCGCGGCCGCGCCTACCCCGGCCCCGCCGTCGCCGTGGTCGACGCCAACACGTACTCGTCAGGGGACCTGTTCGCCGCCGGCTGGGTCGACAACGAGGTGGGCCCGCTGGTGTCCGTCGGGGCGGCCACCGGGGCAGGCGGTGCCAACGTGTGGACCGGCGACCAGCTGCGCGACGCGCTCGCCGGTACCGACCACCAGCTCGGCGTCCTCCCCAGCGGCGTCGGCTTCACGGTCGCGATCCGGCGGGCCATCCGCTCCGGCCGCTCGGACGGGCTGCCCATCGAGGACCTCGGGATCAGCGGGATCCCCTACGACATGACGCACGACGACCTGCTGCACAGCAACCGCGACCTGTACGCCTTCTGCGCTCAGGTTCTCGCCGACCAGCCCTGACCCGCCGATCCCTGGGAGCGACCGTGCCCGACGCCCACCTCGCCGAGTTCGACCCCGGCCCGAGCAAGACGCTGGCCAAGCACCTCGCCGCCATGCCGAGCTACGCCGCGCACCGAGACCTGTTCTGGTACGACTGGGGGCCGGTCTTCTACCGCGGTCGGCTCGACCGCTCGGCGCGGCTGCTGTGCATCGCGTCCGACCCCGGCCCGACCGAGCGGATCGCGTGCCGCAGCCTGGTCGGCGACGCCGGTCAGCGCGTCCAGGGCTTCCTGGCCAAGCTCGGCCTCACCCGCAGCTACACGCTGGTGAACGCGTACGCGTACGCGCTGCTGCCCTCCAAGGCCCAGAAGGCGACGCCGATGCTGAGCGAGCCGGAGCACCTCGCCTGGCGCAACACGTTGCTGGACAAGGTGACCGGGCCGAAGCTGCAAGCCGTCGTCGCCTTCGGCGCGCAGGCCCGGACGGCAGCGGGCCTGTGGAGCGACCGACCCGACGTCCCGCTCCTGGAGGTGCCGCACCCCTCGAGCCGGGACGCCAAGCGGCTGGTCACCGAGTGGCACGCGGCCATCGAGACGCTGCGTGACGTCGTGACGCCCGACTCCGACGGCGACGCGAGCACGCCCAACTACGGCGCTCGCTTCACGGAGGCCGACTACGCGCCGATCCCCCGGCGGGACCTGCCCTTCGGCCTGCCCGCGTGGCTCGGCGACGACCACCTCGGCCGGACGTCCAAGCCACGACGCAACAACACCGTCGAGCGGCCGGGCTCGGACCTGCGGCACACGCTGGTCTGGCACGCGCCGTCGAACCAGCCCTGAGCCGGTCTGGCGTGCATGATCACGCCCGCAGAGGGGGCGTGATCATGCACGACAGCCCAGCGAGAAGCGTCAGCCCGTCGCGCCCTTGAGGGCGTCGCGGCTGCGGTCGAGCAGCGAGGCGAACGGCCCGAGCGCGTACTGCGCGACGGGCGAGCCGGCGGCGCTGGGGTGCGGGTGCGTGGGCGCGATCTTCTCGGCTGCCCTCACCTTCGTGCCCATGGTGCGTCGCTTGTCCTCGTCGCACTCGGCGATGACGAGCGGGAACTCCTCGCGCTCCTCGTGCTCGGCGTGGTCGCTCACCGACTGCTCGAGCTGGGCCACGAGGCTGAGGAACTCGGCCGAGCCGACGTCGAGCTTCTCCAGCTCGTAGAGGACCTTCGTGGCCTCCTCCTCCTCGTGGTTGCGCGCGTCCGCGACGGCGTCACCCGCGACGTCCTTCGAGACCGGGCGCAGCACCATCTCCTCGGCGGTCTCGTGGACGGCGAGCAGGGCCCGCAGCTCGTCGAAGACGTGCTGGCGGTGCTCGCCCTCGGTCGACTGCACCTCGTCGAACAGGTCGCGGATGCGGGCGTGCTGCTCGAGCAGGATGCGGATCACGTCACCGTCGGGCAGCTGGGCTGCCTTGGCGCGGTCGGCGGCGGCGTCGCTCATGGTGACCTCCGGGTCGTCGGGTGCGGGGCCGGCTGCGACCCCGTTGGCCCGTTACCCGGCAGGGCGCGGCCGAAACCCCGCGACGACCCGCAGGATCGCCTCGACCGACCGGTCGACGTCGTCGGCGGTGGTGCTGTGGTTCGACACCGAGATGCGCATGTAGCGCCGTCCCCGCCAGGTCGTCGCGCCCATCCAGCAGGTGCCGTCGCGCTGCACGGCCTCGACGACGCGGTCGGTCGTCTGGTCGTCGCCGAAGCCCACGAGCACCTGGTTGAGGACGACGTCGTTCGCCACCTCGAAGCCGACCGCCCGCAGCTGCTCGGCGAAGCGACGCGCCAGCGCGCAGCACCGCTCGACGAGGTCGGCCACGCCGTCGACGCCGAGCTCCCTGAGCGCGGCCCAGACGGCGAAGCCGCGCGCGCGGCGGGAGGACTCGGCCGTGAAGTCGGCCGGACCCGGGACGCCGCCCGAGCCGGTGAGGTAGGACGCCGTGTACGACATGGCCGCCACGTGGACGTCGGGGTGAGCGCAGAACGCGAACGCCGAGTCGTAGGGCACGTTGAGCCACTTGTGCCCGTCGCACCCCCACGAGTCGGCCAGCTCGACGCCGTCCAGCAGGTGCCGGGTCGACGGGCTCGCTGTCGCCCACAGCCCGAAGGCTCCGTCGACGTGCACCCAGCCACCGTGCTCGCGGACGACGCCGGTCGCCGAGCGCAGGTCGTCGCAGGCGCCGGTGTTCACGTTGCCCGCCTGCAGGCACACCAGCGTCGGCCCGGCTGGTGCGCTGGCGAGCACGCGCGCCAGGTCGTCGACGTCCATCGCGCCGTTGGCGTCCGCCCGCACCGGCTCGACGACGTCCGACCCGAGTCCGAGCAGCCGCAGCGACCGGTCGACGGTGGCGTGCCGCTCCTCACCGGCGACGACGCGCAGCCGCGGCGCGCCGCCCAGGCCCTGCCGCTCGACGTCCCAGCCGGCCGCCCGCAGCTGGTGGTGGCGCCCCGCGGCCAGCCCCACCGTGTTGGCGGCCTGGGCGCCGGTGACGAAGCCGACGGACGCCGTCTGCGGCACGGCCAGCAGCTCCTTGAGCCACGTTCCCGCCGCCCGCTCCGCCGCCGCGGCCGCCGGAGACGCGACGTTGTTGAAGGCCACCTGGTCCCACCCGGCGGCGACGACGTCCGCGGCGGTCGCGGCGGGCAGGGCACCGCCGATGACGAAGCCGAAGAACCTCGGCCCGGCGGTGGCGACGAGCCCGGGCTCGGCCGCGGCGACCAGCTGCTCGATCACCTGCTCGGGCGGCGTGGGAGCGGTGGGCAGTGGCCCTCCGAAGGCCTCGGCGAGCGCGTCGACGTCGGCCCGGGCCCGCACCGGGCGGTCGGGCAGGGAGCGGCGGTAAGCGCCGGCGTGCTCGGCGGCGCGCTGCAGCAGGGAGGTGAGGTCGTCCATGCGTGGGACCGTACGCCGCACGGCGCTCTCGCAGCAGGGGGCGCCCGCGCTCGACCTGTGACCTCGCGGACCCGCTGGTACGGTGATCAGGATGAATGCGGTCGAACGGCACCACATCTCCATCGCCGGTCGACCCGATGGCCAGCCGATGGTCTTCGCGCACGGTTTCGGCTGCGACCAGCACATGTGGCGCCTGGTCGCCCCGCACTTCGCTGACGAGTACCGGCTCGTGCTCTTCGACCACGTGGGCGCCGGCGCGAGCGACGCCACGGCCTACGACCCCGTGAGGCACTCGACCCTGCAGGGTTACGCCGACGACGTCCTCGAGATCTGCCGCGAGCTCGACCTGCACGACCTCGTCTTCGTCGGCCACTCGGTGTCGTCGATGATCGGGGTGCTGGCGGCACGCGCCGAGCCCGAGCGGTTCGCCCGGCTGGTGCTGGTGACGCCCTCACCGCGCTACGTCGACGACGGCAGCTACGTGGGCGGGTTCAGCGAGGCCGACATCGACGAGCTGCTGGAGTCGCTCGACAGCAACTACCTGGGCTGGTCGAGCGCCATGGCGCCGGCGATCATGGGCAACCCCGACCGCCCGCAGCTGGGTGAGGAGCTCACGACGAGCTTCTGCCGCAGCGACCCGCACATCGCGCGCGAGTTCGCCCGCGTCACCTTCCTCTCGGACAACCGCGCCGACCTGCCGCAGGTCAGCACCCCCACGCTGGTGCTGCAGTGCACCGACGACGTCATCGCCCCACCCTCGGTGGGCCGGTACGTGCAGCAGGTGATGCCCGACGCGTCGCTCGTGATGCTCGACGCCACCGGTCACTGCCCCCACCTGTCCGCGCCCGAGCAGACCGCAGAAGCGATCGCCGAGTTCCTCGGTGCACGGCCGCGCGTCTCGAGCTGACGTGGACGACCAGCAGAGCGACGAGCTCTACCACTCGCTGCTCGAGGACGACGCCGAGCAGCTCTACGAGCAGGCACCGTGCGGGTACCTGTCGACGACGCCGGACGGCACGATCATCAAGGCCAACCGCACCTTCCTCGACCTCCTCGGGTACCAGCGCGAGGACCTCGTCGGCCGCCGGACCTTCGCCGAGCTCCTGAGCCCGGGCGGCCGGATCTTCCACGAGACGCACTACGCGCCGTCGCTGCGGATGCAGGGCACCGCGCGCGAGATCGCGTTCGACCTGGTGCGCAAGGACGGCGACCGCGTGCCCGTGCTCGTGAACGGCGTCCTGGAGTCGACGGCCGACGGCAGGCCGCAGGTGGTGCGCACGGTCGTGTTCGACGCGCGCGAGCGCCGCCAGTACGAGCGCGAGCTGCTACTGGCCACGCAGCGCGCGGAGGAGAGCGAAGCGAGGGCGCACGCCCTGGCCCGCACCCTGCAGCAGACCCTGATCCCGCCCTCGGCTCCCGACGTGCCAGGGCTGGACGTCGCGGCCGTCTACCGACCCGCCGGCAACGGCGAGGAGGTCGGAGGCGACTTCTACGACATCTTCCAGATCAGCGACCGCGAGTGGTTCGTGGCCATCGGCGACGTCTGCGGCAAGGGGGTCGAGGCCGCCGTGGTCACCGCGCTCGCGCGGTACACCGTCCGGGCCGCGGCAGTGCGCTTCCCGGACCCTGGGCAGTCGCTCGAGATGCTCAACGAGGTGCTGCTGCACCACGAGACCGACCGCTTCTGCACCGTCGCGGCCGTCCGCCTGCGGCAGCAGGGCGGCAGCTGGCTGGCGACGACGGCGACCGGCGGCCACCCACTGCCGTTGCTGGTGCGCGAAGGCGCGTCGGTGACCTCGGTCGGCGAGCCGGGTTCACTCATGGGCGTCGTCGACGACCCGGTGCTCCGCGACACCCAGGTCGCGCTGCGCCCCGGTGACACGTTGGTGCTGTTCACCGACGGCGTCACCGAGGGACGGCGGGGCGCGCAGTTCTTCGGCGAGGCGCGGCTGGAGGCCGCGGTGCTCAGGCACGCGGGCTCTGCGTCGGCGGTCGCCGAGGGCCTGCTGGCCGAGCTGCTGGAGTTCCAGGACGACCGGCCGCGCGACGACATCGCCGTCGTGGTCGTGCGGGTACCGGCCTGAGCGCAGGACCAAAGCCACTCCCCGGCGTGGGCGGCCCGTGCCTACCGTGGTCGCGACGTCGACGCGTGGAGGCGAGCAGCGTGGGCCGGCCGGTGCCGAGGTGCCCGATCCGCCAGGGGGACCCCTGCTCGCTGTGCGTGCCCGGGGCCACGGGGCCGCAGGACTGCGGTCTGGTGTACCTGGTGCAGTCGGACCCGCTGCTCGCCGAGGAGCTGCGCGCGGCCCAGGACGACCGCACCGCAGACGCGTCGTGAGGGCGCACGGCACAATCCGTTCATGACCACCTCACCGGCGGACCGCGAGCGCCGCGACCGCGCCATCGCCCAGGCCACCCGCTTCGCCCAGGGCAGCGCCGTCGTCCCGGTCGGCGACCGGCTGCGCGCTCTCGCCGACGCGGCGGTGAGCGAGCTACCGGACCTGTACGGCGAGGGCGGCGACGTCACGGCGCTGGAGGCCGAGGTCGCGCAGCTGCTGGGCAAGCCCGCCGCCGTGTTCATGCCGAGCGGCACCATGGCCCAGCAGTGCGCGCTGCGGGTGTGGGCCGACCGCACGGGACGCCACGCTGTGGCCGTCCACGCACTGTCGCACCTCGTGGTGCACGAGGAGTCCGCGCTGGAGGTGCTGCACGGCATCCGGCTCGAGCCGATCGGCCGCGAGCGCCGTCCGCTCACCGTCGAGGACCTCGCCACCGCTCCCGGCCCGTACGCGGCGCTGTGCGTCGAGCTGCCCCTGCGCGACGCCGGCTACCTGCTGCCGTCGTGGGAGGACCTCGTCGACCTGTGCGGCGCGGCCCGAGACCGTGGCGTGCCAGTGCACCTGGACGGCGCGCGGCTGTGGGAGAGCCAGCCGTTCTACGACCGCAGCCACGCCGAGATCGCCGAGCTCGCGGACACCGTCTACGTGTCGTTCTACAAGGGGCTCGGCGGCATCGCCGGGGCCGCGCTGGCCGGGCCGCAGGACGTCGTCGAGGCTGCCCGGCACTGGCAGCACCGGCACGGCGGGACGCTGTACGGCCAGTACCCGTACGTCGTGGCGGCCCGCGAGGGGTTGCGGCGGCTGGACGACTTCCAGGCGTACGCGGTGCGGGCACGTGAGCTGGCGACCGCACTGGCTGCCGTGCCCGGTGTGCGCGTGTTCCCCGATCCCCCGGACACCAACGCCTTCGTGCTCTACCTGGACGTCGCCCACGCAGCGCTCGCCGAGGCCGCGCTGGTGCACGCGGAGACCACGCGCGAGTGGGTCGTCGGGCGGGTGGCCGCGGCTGACGTGCCCGGCTGGTCGATGACCGAGGTGACGGTCGGCCCGGCGACGATGGAGTGGTCCGTCGACGAGCTGGTCGCGGCGGTGACCTCGGTGGTGTCGGCGGCGCAGGGCGACTGAGAGTCCATCACCATCTCCTATCGCTGCCAGTGACACGTCGTGTTGGACGCACCGCTGCGCCTCATGTGATCTTGGCCAGATCGAGGCAGTCCACCGGCGGATGACGCATCGTGCGCGCGCCGGCTGCCTCCGTCTCACCGCCACGGACGGACTCTGCATGCACACCCCCACGTCGGACGCTGCTCGCCCAGCGTCGCCGCACCGGCTGCGCCGGTTCGTCACCCGCCGGAGCGGACTCGTCGCGGGGGCAGCGGTCCTGCTCACCGTCGGGTCGACGCTCGTGGCCTCCGCCGCGACGTCGAGCACGACGTTCCACGGCTGCGTGAGCCGGTACGGCGGCGTCCTCTACGACGTCGGGACCCGCACGCCGTCCTGCCGTCGTCATGACACGGCGATCAGCTGGAACCAGACCGGCCCGCAAGGGGCCACCGGCGCAGCCGGACCCCAGGGTGAGCCAGGCCCCCAGGGACCTGCCGGCCCGGCGTCCTCGGGCACCGTGCTCTCGACCGGTGTGCACCAGGCGGTCCCCTTCGGCGTGACGACGGTCCTCGAGGCCAACGGCATCACCCTGGAGGTCTCCTGCAACCCGGCGAACATGACCGCCACCCTGCAGGCACGGCCCACCCACGACGACGGCTCCTTCCTGTACGTCTACGCGGACTCCGCCGCAGGCGGCCACGTCGGGTCCAGCGTCAACCTGGGGACGACGCCCAAGACCATCGAGACGGTGCCGGGGACGGTCGGCAGCCAGTACGTGCTGGAGGACCGCGGCAGCTTCAACGTGGCCAGCAGCAACGGGCACACCCTCGACGGCACCTACACGCTGAGCGCTGCAGGCAGCTGCAGGTTCGAGGCCAGCGCGATCGTCGGCTGACCCAGCGGAAGGCGGCGCTCGGCCCGGCACGCATCTCGGCGCGCCGGGCCGGGCCGCCCCGATCGCCCTACGCCTCGACCGAGTCCTGTCGGACGCCCTCGGCCTCGAACGCCTCCACGGGAAGGCCCGCCGCAGTGACCTGTGGGATCACCGCGAGCAGTGCCGCGCGCAGCGCCAGCAGGGCTGGAGTGGCAGGCGTACCGGCGCGGGTGACGATGAAGGTCACGCGCTCCAGAGCGTGGCCCGCCAGCGGCCTGACCACCAGGTCGGGACGCTGGGTGATGGCGGCGGCCAGCCGCGGGATCACCGCGACACCGGCACCGGAGGCCACCAGCCCCTGCATGACCAGGTAGTCGTTGGTCTCGGACATCACCTCGGGAGTGAAGCCGGCGCCTCGGCACACGAGCTCGAGCGCGTCGCGGCAGACGCTGTGGTGCGGCGCCGCCCACGACTCGGACGCCAACGCGACGAGCGGCACCTCGGCCATGGCGGCGCACGGGTGGTCGTGGGGCAGGACGACGCACATCGGGTCGACGAACAGAGGCTCGAGGTCGAGGCCTTCTCGCGGGCGGTTGGCCAGCACGGGGTAGTCGTAGGCCAGCGCGACGTCGTGCTCGCCCGCCGCGAGAGCGGGCAGGCTGTCGCCGGGATCGGCCTCGACCACGGTCAGCGACACGTCGGGCATCTCCCGCCGGAACACGGCGACAGCAGACGGCAGGACGGTCACGGCCGCTGTCGGGAAGGCCGCGACCTGAAGGCGCCGCTTGCCCACCCGAGCCGCCTCCGCCACCTCCCGCTCGGCGTCGGCGACCCGCGCCAGGATCGCCTCGACGTGGCCGAGCAGCGCCTCACCGGCCGGCGTGAGGCGGATGTGCCGGGCGGAGCGCTCGAACAGCGGGGTGCGCAGCTCGCGCTCGAGCTGGGCGATCTGGTGGGAGATCGCCGGCTGGGAGAAACCCAGCGCGGCGGCGGCTGCGGTGAAGGACCCGCGGCACGCCACCTCACGAAAGGTGCGCAGCCTGGTGAGCTCGATCATCGACAGCTCCATCGACACCGGCAAGATCATCCAGCGGGAATGTAGCAGCGGCCCCTGCACTCCGTCGTCGATCAGCCGACCGGCATCGCTCAGGGCCGCCTCAGCCTGCCGCTCCTACCGTCGCGACATGACGCACGGGAAGGACAGGCAGTGAGTGCACCACGCACCCGCGCGCTGTCGGGCTGGGGTCGCGCGCAGCGCCGGGTCTCGCCGGTGCTGTCGCCGACAGCCGATGAGGACCTGTCGGCGCAGGTCGCTGCCTGCGGTGACCTGCTCACGGCCCGAGGTGCCGGCTGCAGCTACGGCGACGCCGCGCTGCCCGCCGAGGCGCCGACGACGGTGCTCGACACCACGCGCCGCAACCGGGTCCTGGACGTCGACCTGGAGCTCGGCGTGGTCATCGTGCAGTCCGGCGCCACGCTCGGTCAGGTCCAGGCCCTCGTCGTACCGCACGGCTGGACGGTCCCCGTGCTGCCCGGCACCGCACGGGTCACCGTCGGGGGCGCGGTCGCGAGCGACGTCCACGCCAAGAACCAGCCCGGCGCCACGACGTTCGGGCACCACGTGCGGTGGCTGACGCTGGTGCGCGCGGACGGGACCACCCTGCGCCTCGCGCCCGACCACCGCGCGGGCGGCTTCTGGGCCACCGTCGGCGGGATGGGGCTCACCGGAGTGATCGACCTCGTCTGCCTGCGGCTCGCGCCGATCCCCTCACCGATGATGCTGAGCCGTCGGCGTCGCACCGACGACCTCGACGAGACGCTGCTGCTGCTGGAGGCGCAGGCGCGGCTGCAGTCCGACGATCCCGGACTGCACGCCGTGGCCTGGCTGGATGCCGCGGCCGGCTCACGGGCCGGTCGTGGCGTGGTCGAGACCGCGCACCACCTCGAGCCTGCTGCCGACACCCGGCCTGGCGACGGCGAGTACGCCCTCCGCAGCCGCGGGGTCGCACCCCGGTCGCTGCCAGGGCCCGGCGTGGTCGGGCGGACCACGATCCGGACCGCCAACCGCCTTCGCTGGCGGCTCGCCGGGCGCCCGGCGGAGCAGGTCGCCAGCATCAGCCGGGCGCTGCACCCGCTCGATCGGGCCGGCGCCTGGCCGGCCGCCTTCGGCTCAGCGGGCCTGGTGCAGTACCAGCTCGTGCTGCCTGACCCGGCGCACGACGCCTTGCGCGAGACGCTGCTCACGCTGCAGCGCGCCGACTGCCCGCCGGCCCTGGCGACCTTGAAGCGGTTCACCAGCACCCCCTCGGCCCTGCTGGCCTACGCCGTGCCTGGCTGGTCCCTCGCCCTCGACTTCCCCGCCCGCTGGCCGGCCCTGTACCCGGCGCTGCGCGACCTCGACGCGCTGGTCGGCGACAGCGGGGGCCGGGTCTACCTCACCAAGGACTCCCGACTGGCCCCCGACGCCGTCAAGCGCATGTACCCGTCGCTGGGGCAGTGGCAGCAGGAGCGCGACCTGCTCGACCCGCAGGGCCGCTGGGTCACCGCACTCGGGGTGCGCACCGGCCTGGTGCCCGCGCCCGTGCTGGAGGTGCGGCCATGACGAGCACGGCAGCGCGTCCCACCCGGGGGCGCCGCATCCACGACACCGGCTGCCGGGCGACGTCCAGCACGGCGGTGCTCTTCGGCGCGACGTCGCAGATCGGCCTGGCCGTCGTCCGCGAGCTGGTCGTCCGCTCAGCCGACAGCCGGGTCGTCCTCGCCGGGCGCCCGTCAGAGCACCGGCAGTCGGTGGCCGACGCGCTGCGCGCCGACCACGGCGTCAGCGAGCTCGACTGGGACGCCTACCGGCTCGACGACCCCGTCGAGGTGATGGAGCAGGCGGCCGCGCGGGCCGGCCGCAGCCTGGACCTCGTGGTGCTCGCGGCCGGGACGCTGCCACCGGGCCTGCCCGACCTGGCGGACGGCGCCGCCGCCCGCGATCTCCAGGACTCCTGGCTCGTCAACGCGGTGGCGCCGACCACCTTGCTGGTGGCTGCCGTGCAGCACCTGGCTCGCGTCGGTGGCGGCCAGGTGGTGGTGATCTCGTCGGCAGCGGCCGTCCGCCCCCGCCGGCAGATCCTGACGTACTCGCTGGCCAAGCAGGCGACCGACGCCCTCGCGCTGCAGCTCGTCGAACCCGCTCGGGCCCAGGGGGTCGACGTGCACGTGGTGCGTCCCGGCCACGTCCGGACGCGGATGACCATGGGCCTGCCGGTCCCCCCGCTGGCGCGCACCAGCGAGCAGGTGGCCAGGGACGTCGTCACCGGCGTCGCGCGCGGGCACCGGGTCGTCTGGTCGCCGGCGGCCATGCGCCCGGTGATGGGCGTGCTGCGCCTCACTCCCCGGATGCTGCTGCCGAGGAGCCTGCGGTGAGCCCGGCACGTCGCCGCCGCAAGGCGCGCTCGCCGCGCCGGAGGGGGCTGGCCCGGCTCGCGACGCTCGTCGCGGCCCTGGTGCTGGTGCCGGCAGGAGTCTCGTACGGGCGCGCCCTGACCTACCCCGGCCAGGCGTCGTTCAGCGTCCGGTCGGTGGAGTGGGTGCGCGAGCACGGTGGTGCACCGGTCGTCGACGCCATCGAGAACTGGTACTACTCCCGCAAGGCCCCGCCGGCGGCCGGCGCACCACAGGACTCGATCAGCGCGGCGCGGACCACGCAGCGCGCCAGCCGCGCGGCCGTGGCGCTGGGCGCGAGGTCCCGACTGCCCCACGTGCAGCTGCTGGCGGGCGTTCCACCGATGAAGGGAGAAGGCACCTGGCGGCCCGTCGGCGTCGACGGCGTCCTGGAGGCGACCTGGCTGCGGCCCGACCCCCACCACCTCCCGGTCGTGGCCACAGCGGTGCTGGTCCCTGCCGGCCGGTTCGCCCTGCACCTGTCGCAGGGCACCCGCGAGCCGGTGGTCGGCGCCGCGGCCCCGGCAGGCACCCGGGTGCCGACGTCCGACCTCGGCCGGTTGGCCGCCACCTTCAACTCGGGGTTCAAGATGAAGGACTCCCACGGTGGTTTCCAGCTGGGCGGCCGCGTCCTCGTGCCGCTGCGCGACGGCCGCGCCAGCGTCGTGGTGACCAAGACCGGTGGATGGCGCGTGGGCGTGTGGGGCCGTGACGTCGGCCCGGGTCCCGACGTCGCCGCGGTCCGCCAGAACCTCGACCTGGTCGTCGTCGACGGCCGGCCGGTGCCCGGGGTCGCCAGCAACGCGAACGGGCGCTGGGGAACCGCGCACACCCAGTTCCAGTACACGACCCGGTCGGGGCTGGGGGTGACGGCTTCGGGGGACCTGGTCTACGTCTCCGGCCGCTCGATGACCCTCGGTGTGCTGGCGGACGCCATGAGCCGCCTCGGCGTGGTGACCGGGATGCAGATGGACATCCACCCCCAGATGGTCACCTTCAACCTCGTGGCGGCGCGCACCGGCGGGACACCGACCATGGCCAAGCTGGTGACGTCCATGGTGCCGAGCGCCCGGCGCTACCTCAGCTCCGACCAGCGCGACTTCTTCTACCTGACGAGGCGCTGACGTGGCGACCGTGCGCGAGGTGGTCGCCCCCCGGCCCCCGACCGCCCCGAACCCGCTGCGGCGGCTGGGCGTCCGGCGGCTCGCGCGCGACGTCCTCGCCCTCGGGCGCCCCCGCCAGTGGCCCAAGAACGCCCTGGTGCTGGCCGCGCCCGCAGCGGGGGGTGTCCTGCTCCGCCCGCAGGCGCTGCAGCGGTCGCTGCTGGCCACGGTCGCGTTCGTCGCGGCGTCCTCGGCGGTGTACGCGCTCAACGACGTCCTGGACGCCGACGCCGACCGTCGCCACCCCACCAAGCGCCACCGTCCGGTGGCGTCCGGCGCGCTGAGCCCGCGCGTGGCCGTGATCCTCGCTGCGGTGGCCGCCGCGACCTCGGTCGGGCTGGCCGCGGCGCTCGGGTGGCTCACACCGGTGATCGTGCTCTGCTACCTGGGCATCAGCGCGGCCTACGCGGTGCGGCTCAAGCACGTGCCGGTGCTCGACGTCGTCGTCGTCGCGACCGGCTTCGTCCTGCGCGCCCTGGCCGGCGCGAGCGCCGTGCGCCTGCACGTCTCGAGCTGGTTCCTGCTCGTGTCGCTCTTCGGTGCGCTGTTCATCGTCGCCGCCAAGCGCCGTGCGGAGCTGCGCAGCCTCGGGCCCGGTGCCCAGACCCGCACCGCTCTGGACGCGTACACCGGTGACTGGCTCTCGCAGGTGCTGGTGATGTCGCTGACCGGCACCCTGATCTCCTACGCCTCGTGGGCGTTCCAGGTGACCGGGCGCGACACGGTCCGTCCGGTGCTGGCGCTCTCCGTGCTCCCCGTCCTCGTGGCGCTGCTGCGCTACCTCCTGCTGGTCGACCGCGGGGAGGGAGAGCGGCCCGAGCAGTCGCTGGTCGGTGACGGCGTGCTGCTCGTCTGCGCGCTGACGTGGGTCGCGCTGATGGGGTGGGGGCTCTATCTCACCTGAGCCCTACCAGCGGCGTCCCGCCGCCACCGGTGCCTTACCGTGAGACGGGGTACCACCAGCCAGTCGTTCCGTCCCGAAGGAGACGCACGGATGAGGGTCCTGCTCGCCGAGGACGAGGTGTCGCTGGCGGCGACGATCCAGCGCGGGCTGCGCGCGGAGGGGTTCGTCGCCGACGTCGTCCACGACGGTCGCGAGGCGGTGTGGACGGCGCACGAGAACGAGTACGACGTCATCGTCCTGGACATCATGCTGCCGCGCCTCAACGGCTACGACGTCCTGAAGCAGATCCGCGCCGAGAAGAACTGGACGCCGGTGCTCATGCTGACGGCCAAGGACGGCGAGTACGACCAGACCGACGCCTTCGACCTCGGCGCCGACGACTACCTGACCAAGCCCTTCAGCTTCATCGTCCTCGTGGCTCGGCTGCGCGCCCTGATCCGTCGTGGCGCCCCCGAGCGGCCGGTCGTGCTGGAGGCCGGCGACCTCACGCTCGACCCCCACCGGCGCCGGGTGCACCGCGGTGAGCAGGAGGTCGAGCTCACCCCGCGCGAGTTCGACCTGCTGCACTTCCTGTTGCGCCACAAGGGAGCCGTGGTGACCAAGAGCCAGATCCTCGAGTCGGTGTGGGACCCGGCCTACGCCGGCGATGCCAACGTCGTCGAGGTCTACGTCAGCTACCTGCGCCGCAAGATCGACGTGCCGTTCGGGCGCCAGGCGATCCAGACCGCTCGCGGCGCCGGCTACCGCCTGGCCGACGACGGCGGCTGAGCGCGCGGCGCTCCCGTGGCCGCCGCCGGCAGCCGGACCTCCACCCGGCAGCCACCACCTGGCCGGTCGCCGATCCGCACCTCACCCCCGTGCGCCCGCACGATCTCGGCGACGATCGCCAGCCCGAGCCCGCTGCCACCGCTGCTGCGTCCTCGGCTGTCGTCCAGCCTGACGAATCGCTCGAAGACGCGCTTTCGCTGTGCCGCAGGGATTCCCGGGCCGTCGTCCTCGACCACGACGAGGGCGTCGTCGCCGTCGGTGCGCACTGACACACGCACCTTCGTGCGCGTGTGCCGCACGGCGTTGTCGACGAGGTTGGCCAGCACCTGGGCGAGGCGGGCGCGGTCACCGCTCACCCGCGTCGGCTCCGCCGTCACCTCGACGTCGAGGTCGGGGTGCGCCAGCAGCCGACGGCGCTGCTCGTCGGCGAGGTCGTCCAGGTCGACGTCCTGGCGGGCGATGACCAGCTCCTGCTCGTCGGCCCGGGCGAGCAGCAGCAGGTCCTCGATGAGCCGGCCGAGCCGGTGCAGCTCGGCGGTCATCACCTCTGACAGGTCGCTCCAGCCGCGCTCGTCCGGCTCCAGCCGCGCCACCTCGACGGCAGCGGTGAGCGTCGCGAGCGGGCTGCGCAGCTCGTGGCTCGCGTCAGCGACGAACTGTCGCTGCACCCGACCGGCGCGGTCGAGTCGCTCCAGCATCTCGTTCAAGGTGACGGCCAGCCGCGCGATCTCGTCGCCGGTGGGCGGGACGTCGAGGCGCTCGTGCACTCGCGAGCCGCCGATCGCCGACACCCTCGCCCGCATGCGCTCCACCGGTGACAACGCGCGGCCGACCAGCAGCCAGGTCGCCACGCCGACGAGGAGCACAAGCAGCGGCAGCCCGACGAGGAGCAACGACAACGCGGTGCGCACGGACTCCTGCTGAGGCCCGATCGGCGCCGCGACGACGACCCGGTACGGCGCGGACGACCACGTGGTCGCCGCAACGACGACGAGGTAGTCGCTGTCGTCGTCGACCAGGGGGACGCGGCCGGCGGACTCCACGACCACCTGCCCCGCAGCGGGTCTCGCGCGCGAGATCGGTCGGTCCGCCGCCCGGCTGCTCGACGCCGCGACCACGTGCTGCTCGGCGTCGAGCAGCTGCACCAGCTCGCCGTTGCGCGAGCCGACGGCGATGTCCTCGCCCAGCCCGTCCGGCCCCTCGGCGCGCACCTGCGCCGCGACCTGCAGCGCCTGGCTCGTCGCGTCCTGCTCGACCCCCGCCAGCAGGGCCCGCTGCAGCTGCAGGACGAACGCCAAGGCGCCCACGCTCAGGGCGATGGTGACCACGACCACGCTGGCCAGCACCGATCGGCCACGGACCCCGGCCACCAGGCGGCGCCGCTGCGGCGCACGCTCGGGCCCGGGCCGCTGGGAGCTCACCTCACCGAGCATGCCAGCACCATGCTCAGGTCAGCCGCTCAGTGCCGCCGGGGCGTGACCCGGGGAGCCCCGCCGAGCGGCCGCCGTGGCGTAGGCGCGGTCACAGCGCTCGACGACCTCCGGCCAGGCCAGCGGCACCGGACGTGCTCGCAGCCCCTCGCCGAGCCGTCTGAGGCGCGGCCGGTCGACCACCAGCGCGCTGATGCGAGCCGCCAGCTCATGGTCGTCGCCGACGAGGTAGCCGTCCCGACCGTCCACCACGAAGTCGCCGACGCCGCCGTGGCGCATCGCGACCACCGGGAGCCCGGCGCACCGCGCCTCCAACGCGGCGATGCCGAAGGACTCCAGGTGGGCCGGCGCGACGAAGACGTCGGCCGAGGCCAGCAACGCGGCGACCTGGGGTCGAGCCAGCCGGCCGGCGAGCACCACGCGATCCTGCAGCCGGTGCGCCCTGACCGCCCGTTCGACGTCCCCGCGCGCCGGCCCGTCGCCGGCGATGACGGCTCGCACCGGCGCACCTTCGCTGCGGCGCACCACGTCCGCGAGGACGTCGACCAGCTCCACGGCGCGCTTGCGGCGGGTGAGGCGCATCACCGCCACCACCGTGGGCACCGGGCTGGTCCCCGGACGGCCGGGCCGCCACTGCGCCGGGTCGATCCCGTTCGGCAGCACCTGCACCGGTGCGTCGACCACCTGCGACAGGGCGTCCGCCGCGACGCGGCTGACCGCCGTCCACGACACCGGCCCGAGCGCCCTGGCGACGCCCCGCCACAGCGCGGCCACGGGGCCCGACGTCGCGAGCACCGAGTGCATGGTGACGGTGACGGGCAAGCCGCGGCGGGTGGCGACACGAGCCGCCGACCACGCGAGCGGGGAGACCAGCGAGACGTGGCAGTGCACGCCGTCCACGGCGGGCTGCAGCACGTCGCCCCATCGCCCGCCGACCACCCGGCCGGTGCGGTGCACGACGAGGTCGTCGTCGCCGTCCGCCGCCGTGGCGGTGACCACCGTGACGTCGTGCCCCGCGAGCACCTGCTGCGCGGCGAGGTCGTGCACCTGCACCTCGAGACCGCCGAGCCGAGGCAGGTAGACGTCCGAGACGTGCACGACGCGCAACGCCGTCAACCCGCCACGGGCTGCGCGGTCGCCATCGACCTGCGCCGGCGAGCGGCGAGACCCCACACGCCGGCCACCACGAAGCCGACGGGGATCTCCATGAAGAACGTGAAGGCGCGGTAGGTCAACGCCGCGGCCACCGCGACCAGCGGGTCGACGCCTCCGGCGGTGAGGCACGCGACGAGGGCCACCTCGCCGACGCCCGCGCCGCCCGGCGTCAGTGGCACGGCGGTGACCAGCCGCTCGACCCCGACGGCGGCCACGGCCAGGGCGAGGGACGACGGGTCGCCGAGGGCCCTCAGGCAGATCAGCAGCAGCAGCACGAGCAGCGCGAGGTAGCCCGTCATCCCGAGGCTGAGGCGCGCCCAGGACGCCCGCACCAGCCTGAGCACGTCACGCCGGGCGCGCACGACGGCCAGGGCCGTCACCACGGCGTCGCGTCGCCGTTCCGCGCGTCCGCGCCGCTCGCTGCCGGGCAGCGTACGAAGACGGCCCGTCAGCGCTGCAGCCGCCAGACCCCACCTGGCGGCCCCGCGTTCCGACACCAGGCCGGCGGCCGCGACCGCGATCACGGTCACGCTGACGGCGATCGACGCCGCTGCCGTCGCAGCGGTCCGCGACCCGGGCAGGGCATGCACGACCCACACCATCGCCACCAGGCCGCCCGCCAGCCGGCCCAGCAGGTTCCAGACCCCGCTCACGGCGAGGAAGGCGCCCATCGCCACCGGCGTGAAGCCCCACGACCTCACCATCGCCGAGGTCAGGCCGACGCTGACGGCGCCACCGAGCGGCACGGTGTTGGCGACCGCGCTGCCGGCGAGGTTGAGGCCCACGGCCCGACGCGCCGACAGCCCGGGCAGGCTGGACGTCAGCACGAGACTGTGGGCGGCGAGGCCCGCGAGCCACACCCCGCTCAGCGCGAGCAGCCAGACCGGGCGCACGTCGCGCGCGAGCGCGGCCACCTCGACCCAGGTGGTCCCGGCGCTGCGCGGCACCACCAGCAGCAGGGCCGTCGTCCCTGCGAGGAGCGCGGCCCCCGTCACCCAGCCGGTCACGCGTCGCGTCAGGGGGGGAACACTCACGCGCGAATGGGGGGACGGGGGCACGGGCCCATCCTGGGTTCGCGCCGCTGTGCGTCCGCTGAGAAGCCCGGCCGACCGCGTCCGCAGGAACCCACGGCGCGGGTACCGTCGGCTCCTGTGGCCACGATCGTCGCCTTCCACGCCCACCCGGACGACGAGGCCCTGCTGACAGGCGGCACGCTGGCGAAGGCGGCCCGCCTCGGGCACCGAGTGGTGCTGGTCGTGGCCACCGACGGCGAGGCCGGACTCGCTGCTGCATCCGTTGCAGCGCAGGGGCTCGCAGCCGTCCGGCTCACCGAGCTGGACGTCGCGGCGCGGGCACTCGGCTGCGCCCGCGTCGTCCGGCTCGGGCTCCCGGACTCCGGATGGGACCCCGGCGGTCAACCGGCTGCGGGGACCTTCAGCCGCCTCCCACTGCCGGTCGCGGCGGCCGGGCTCGTCGACGTGCTGCGCGAGGAGAGCGCGACGGTACTGACGACGTACGACGCGGTCGGCGGGTACGGCCACCCCGACCACGTGGCGGTCCACCGCGTCGGCCGCTACGCGGCGGAGCAGGCAGGGACGCCTGCGGTGCTGCAGGCTACGGCTCCGCGCGAGACCGTGCGCCGCGTCGTCCGGCTCGCGTCCGCGGTGCCTGGGCTGCTCGACGTCCACGACGCGCGACGGTTCGCGTCGGCGTTCTCGCCCGCCGCGAGCATCACCCACCGGGTCGACGTCCGCGCCGAGCTCGACGCCAAGCTCGCCGCGCTGGCGGCGCACGCGAGCCAGGCGACGTCGGACGCCGGTCCGCGCACCGTCCGCCTCATGCTGGGCCTGCCGCGGCCGCTGCAGCGTCTGGTGCTCGGACGCGAGTGGTTCGTCGGGCCGCCACTGACGCACCGGACGTGCGCGGACGTGTTCACAGGCGTACCTCGTCGCGATCGGGGTAGGGGACTGCCATGACGACATACACGGTGAACAAGGCCGGGGTCGACAAGGCACGCCAGCTCATCGACTCCGGGAAGCACGACGACACGACCGAGTGGTCGGACGCCGCACCCTCGACCGACGAGTCAAACCGCTACATCGACCAGCACGGCTACGACGGCTACGGCGAGTGGCACCTCGGTCTGGACGACGAGGCGTCCGCAGAGACCAAGGACCGCTACGGCTTCCCGTTCGGCGACTTCACGAAGGTCAACCGCGCCGCGCTGATCCACGCCAAGCAGCGGGCCTCGCAGAACGACCACGACGCCATCGCCCAGGCGGCCGACGAGCTGCTCGAGCGGCTGGACGGCAAGCGCGGCTGAGCCCCGCGGCGGGAACGAACGAGGCCCCTGACCGCGCTTGCGCTGGTCAAGGGCCTGGTCCGTGATGCCTACCGCTGTCTCAAACGGTGCGCGCCCGAAGGGATTCGAACCCCTAACCTTCTGATCCGTAGTCAGATGCTCTATCCGTTGAGCTACGGGCGCCCGGCCGAAGTGGCCGCATCGATACTAGCGGAGGCTGCGCGTCGATCCGAAATCGGACGACGAGGCCCACCGTCGCACCCCAGCGGCGAGCTGATCGTGGCAGGTGCTGTCAGCCGGTTGACACCAACCACCACGATCAGGAGCCCCCGGCGGTGAAAGCGCTCTCACACAGCGCCTCTGCCGGATCTCGCAAGGATCCTGCAAGCTGCCGCAAGAAGCATGCAGATCCGAGCCCGCTTGTGAGAGATTTCACGAGAGGGTCACCCATCTCGACGTACCACCAGCTGAGATGTCGGGCTACGGTGACGAGCAACCCAGCGACTGCAACGGAACGGGCTCGACTCGTCCCGCCAGAGGGTTGGTTGCCGGAGACGCCGGTGATCTGCTGAACCAGGTCAACGATGACCGCGCGAAGGGAAGCCAGCCCCATGACTGCCGACACGTCGTCCCCCACGAGCGATCTGCAGGTCGAGCCGGCCCGGCAGACCGACGCTCCCACGACCCACGCCCGCCTTCGCGCCTGGGTCGACGAGATCGCCGCGCTCACCACCCCCGATCGCGTGCACTGGTGCACGGGCTCGGACGAGGAGTGGGTCGCCGTCACCGACGAGCTGGTCGCGTCAGGCACCTTCGTGCGCCTGAACGACGAGAAGAAGCCGAACTCGTTCTGGGCGGCCTCCGACCCCACCGACGTCGCGCGCGTCGAGGACCGCACCTTCATCTGCAGCGTCGACGAGAAGGACTCCGGCCCCACCAACAACTGGATGGCGCCGGACGAGATGAAGGCGACCATGACCGACCTGTACCGCGGGTCGATGCGTGGCCGCACGATGTACGTCATCCCGTTCGTCATGGGCCACCTCGAGGCCGAGCAGCCGATGTTCGGCGTCGAGATCACCGACTCCGCCTACGTCGTCGCCTCCATGCGCGTCATGGCCCGCATGGGCACGAGCGTGCTGCGCCGCATCGAGGAGCTGGACGCCGACTTCGTGCCGGCGCTGCACTCCGTCGGCGCGCCGCTGGAGCCGGGCCAGCAGGACGTCGCGTGGCCGTGCAGCGACACCAAGTACATCGTGCAGTTCCCCGAGGAGCGCATGATCTGGAGCTACGGCTCGGGGTACGGCGGCAACGCGCTGCTGGGCAAGAAGTGCTACAGCCTGCGCATCGCCAGCGTGATGGCGCGCGACGAGGGCTGGCTGGCCGAGCACATGCTGATCCTCAAGCTGACCAGCCCCGAGCAGCAGACGCACTACGTCGCCGCGGCCTTCCCGAGCGCCTGCGGCAAGACCAACCTGGCGATGCTCGAGCCCACCATCCCCGGCTGGAAGGTCGAGACGCTCGGCGACGACATCGCCTGGATGCGCTTCGGTGAGGACGGCCGCCTGTACGCCGTCAACCCCGAGTTCGGCTTCTTCGGCGTCGCTCCCGGCACCAACGAGAAGACCAACCCCAACGCCATGCGCACCCTCGAGCGCGGCAACTCCATCTTCACCAACGTCGCCCTCACCGACGACGGCGACGTGTGGTGGGAGGGCATGGAGAACATGCCGCAGCACGCGACGTCCTGGAAGAAGGCCGACTGGACGCCGGACTCCGAGGAGCTCTCGAGCCACCCGAACAGCCGCTACTGCACCCCGATCAGCCAGTGCCCGATCCTGGCTCCGGAGTACGACGACCCCAAGGGCGTGCCGATCTCGGCGATCTTCTTCGGTGGACGCCGCGCCTCGACCATCCCGCTCGTCACCGAGGCTCGCGACTGGGTCCACGGCACGTTCATGGGCGCCACGCTCTCGTCGGAGACGACGGCCGCGGCCACCGGCCAGGTCGGCGTCGTGCGCCGCGACCCGATGGCCATGCTGCCGTTCATCGGCTACAACGCCGGCGACTACTTCCAGCACTGGATCAAGGTCGGCAAGGACGCGGACGCGACCAAGCTGCCGAAGATCTTCTACGTCAACTGGTTCCGCCGCGACGACGAGGGCCACTTCGTGTGGCCGGGCTTCGGTGAGAACTCGCGCGTGCTGAAGTGGGCGATCGAGCGCCTCGAGGGCCGCGCCGCTGCCACCGAGACCCCGATCGGCCACGTGCCGACGCCGGAGGCCCTCGACACCGACGGGCTCGACATGACCGAGGCCGAGCTCGCCACCTGCCTCGCGGTCGACGCCGAGGAGTGGAAGGCCGAGGTCCCGCAGATCCAGGAGTGGTTCGAGAAGTTCGGCGAGAACCTGCCGACCCAGCTGTGGACCGAGCTCGACGGGCTGAAGGCGCGCCTGGGCCTCAGCTGACTTCACCAGATCGACGCACGACCCGCACAGCATCCCGAGGGGCCCACGACACACGTCGTGGGCCCCTCGGTGTTGGATGGACCGATGCTGCCTCGCAACAGACCGTGGATCTGGGTGCTCGCCGCCGTCGTCGTCGCCGCCCTGGCCGTCGGCGGCGGACTCCTGCTGCACCAGCGTCAGGAGCGGGCCGCGGACGACGCGGCACGCGCTGCCGCGGCCGCGGTGGTCCGCGCGATCGAGGCCGGCGACGTGAGCCGCCTGCCGTTCGCCGGCACGGACGGCGCGGCAGCCCAGAAGGCCTACGCCGCAGCCATCGCCGACCTCGGCAAGGCGCCGGTCGACGCCACCCTCGGCACCGTCACGCGCGACGGCGACACGGCGAAGGCGACCATCGGCGTCAGCCGCACGCTGGGTGGCGGCGCGCAGTGGAGCTACGACCTCCCGCTGACGCTGCGGCACGACGACGCGTGGCGCGTGCCGGCGTCCCAGCGTCTCGTGCACCCCGAGCTCGCCGCCGGCGAGACCCTGCGGCTGCGGCGCACCCAGCCGCCGCGGGCCGACATCATCGGCGGCGACGGCAAGCCGCTGGTGAGCATCGGCGACGTCATCGACGTGGGGATCCAGCCGAGCCGGGTCAACGGATCGGTGGCACGGCTGGCGAGCCAGGTGGCCGGGATCGTGGGGGTGGACGCCGCCCCGCTGGCCAAGCGGGTCGAGGCAGCCGCCGGCAACGCGTTCGTGGACGTGATCACGCTGCGTCGCAGCGACTACAACGCGGTGCGCGCCCGGCTGCGGCCGCTGCCGGGCGTGGTGTTCCACGAGCGTCAGCAGTCACTCGCACCGACGCGCGAGTTCGCGCGCGCCCTGCTCGGCACGGTGGGTCCGGTCACGGCCGAGATCGTCAAGGACGGCAAGGGGCGCTACGTGACCGGTGACGTGGCGGGGCTGTCCGGCCTGCAGCGGCAGTACGACGACCAGCTGTCCGGCACGGCCGGCGTGACCGTCGAGGCGGTTCCCCCGGGCGCGGACGCCGCCGCGCGGCCGTTGTACGAGAAGGACGCCGTGCCCGGCAAGCCGCTGAAGCTCACGCTGCGCCGCGACGTCCAAGAGGCTGCGGACGCAGCCCTGCAGGGACTGTCGCAGCCGAGCGCGCTCGTGGCCGTCGACGTGCGCACCGGAGCAGTGCTGGCGGTCGCGAACAGCCCGGCCACCGGCCTCAACCGCGCGATGGTCGGCAAGTACCCACCCGGCTCGACCTTCAAGGTCGTCACGACGTTGTCGTTGCTGCAGAAGGGCCTCAAGCCGTCTGACCCGGTCGACTGCCCACCGACCGCGACGGTCAGCGGCCGCAGCTTCAAGAACTACGAGAGCGAGAAGTTCGGAGCGGTGCCGTTCCGCGTCGACTTCGCGAAGTCCTGCAACACCGCGTTCGTCGGCCTCTCGAAGCGCCTGGACGACAACGACCTGTCGACCACCGCCACGTCCCTCGGCATCGGCCAGAAGTGGGACCTCGGTGCGCCGGCGTTCACCGGCAGCGTCCCCACCAACACCTCCGACGTCGACAAGGCCGCGGCCGCCTTCGGCCAGGGCCGCACCGAGGTCTCCCCGCTGGCCATGACCGTGGCCACGGCGTCGGTCGCCCGCGGCGCCTACGTCGCGCCGTCCCTCGTGGTGCAGGGTGGCACCGCCGAGGGCGAGCCGTCGAGGCGCTGCCCACAGCCGCCGTCCGCACCCTGCAGTCGCTGATGCGCGACGTGGTCACGAGCGGCACGGGCACGGTGCTGCGGTCCGTGCCCGGCGGCCCCGTGCACGCCAAGACGGGCACGGCCGAGTTCGGCACGGACAACCCGCCGAAGACCCGCGCCTGGATGACCGGCTGGCAGGGCGACATCGCCTTCACGGCGTTCGTCGAGGAGGGCAAGAGCGGTGGCACCGTGGCCGGGCCGGTGGCCGCGCGGTTCCTCACCATGCTCGCCGGTCGCTGAGCGCTACTCGTACAGCACGTAGTCGGGCTGGGGCCGCAGTCGCAGCACCTGCGACGGCGTCATGAGCGGGCCGTGCCGTCGGTCCTCGTCGAAGAACAGCTTGAAGCCGGTGTGGATCGACGACGGCAGCCCCCGCACGAGCGTGCGCCACGTCGCGGTCTTCAGCGCCTGCGAGCCGATGCCGTCGACGCTCTTGATGACCACGACACCCGGACGCTCGCGCACCGCGGACTCCCCGACGACCACGCGCGCCGCGACCTGGTGGAACACCAGCGGCTTCTGCGGCAGGTCCTTCTGGCGCACGATCGCGTCGACGTACGCCGCGACCGAGTCGAGCTCGCGGCCGGTCATGCGTCCGAAGCGCCGGCCCGGGCACGTCCCCTGGCTCCACGGCCCACTCCGGGTCGAGGGCCAGCCCGACGTCCGGCTGCTCGAGCCAGCGGCGCAGTCCCTTGACCAGCGGGAGGAAGTCCTCGCGGCCCGGCTGGATGTTCAGCAGCAGCAGCGCGTGGCGCCGTCGCGCGGCGGCGAGGTAGCGCGCGATGACCGCGTCGCTCACCCGGCTGTTGTACATGCGGTTGCGGCCCGGGGTGTCGTGCGCCACGACGGTGATGAGCTCGAACACCGGCAGCGGCTCACGGCCGCCGGCGAGGGCCTTCGCGCGCTGCTCGATCTCGCGGCCGCGCGCGTCGATGCTGCCGATGCCGAGCCGACCGAAGGCCGCCGTCCCCGGCCCACCGGAGTAGCCGACGAGCCGGTAGCGGGGGAACAGCGTGCGCCCACCTCGCGGCAGCTCGGCCGGTCTCGGCGTCGCGCTCGGGGACGCAGCGGGGGTGGACGGCGGCGTCCCGCTGGCGGTCGCGGACGCCGTCGTGGCGGCACCTTCGGACGTCGCGCCCCGTGCGGCCGGGGTGGACGGCGTCCCGGCGCAGGCCGCCACCAGGCCCAGCAGGGCGGCGGTGGCGGCGGTGGCCGCGGCGGCGCGATTCGGGCGGACGGAACGCATGCACAGCACCCTCGCGCATCGGGTCCAGACTGGCCACTTCGGGTGGGCGCATCACGGAAAGCGGCACACGGGGAAGGACACAGCAGTGCGCGAACGCCAGGGGGTGGGACGGCGAGGCCCCGGCACCCACGAGGGGGGCCGGGGCCGTCGGCGGAGGCGGCGGGATTTGAACCCGCGAGAGGTTTTATCCTCAACCCGCTTAGCAGGCGGGCGCACTAGGCCACTATGCGACGCCTCCTCAGGACGCTCGGGTGGCAGGGCCGCCACGAGCCGGCTCAGCCTACCGGCCCGGGCTGGGTGCTGCCAAAGCCGCCCACTGGGGGGCGTTCTTCACAGGTTCCTCACCAGACCTCGGCACGCTTGCCGCCCGGCGCGACGAACCTCGAAGGTCGAGATGGTGAAATAGGGAAGTTGCCCGCTGGTCACCTCACGGCCACCGACGCCCCCGCACCCCGCCCCGAGGAGCCGACGTCCCGATGCACATGCAGCCCGCTGCGCCGAAGCACCGCGCGGCGTCGTCCGCGCGCACGGGCAGCGCGCGCCAGCGGGGCCGGCACGTCAGCGACTACGGCGACGGCTTCGGCCGCTTCGCCGCCATCGCCACCCTCGCGCTGCTGCCCGGGGCCGGGCTCGTGGCCGTCGGCCGTCGCCGCCTCGGCTCACTGCTGCTGCTGCTGAGCGCCGTCAGCCTCGGCGTCCTCGCGATCACGGCGGCGTCCGGGAGCATCGTGCAGCGGGCGCTGTCCGTCGCGGTCAGCCCGGGCCGGCTGCTCGGGTTCGCAGCTCTGGCGGTGCTGGTGGGCCTCGCCTGGTGCGCGACGATCCTCGTCACGGCCTGGCGCGCCCGCCCGTCGCGGCCGACGCCGTTCCAGGGCACCGTCGCCGTCGTGCTCGTCGCCGCCCTGTGCAGCGTCGTCGCGCTGCCGAGCGCCAAGGGCGCGCAGCTGGCACTGGTGCAGCGCGACCTGGTGAAGTCGCTCTTCGGTGCGGACGGCGCACCCAGCGCGAACGGCGCGGCGCGGCCCAATGCCAAGGCGCGCGACCCGTGGAAGGGCATCCCGCGGGTCAACCTGCTGCTGCTCGGCTCGGACGCCGGCAAGGACCGCAAGGGCGTGCGCACCGACTCGATGATGGTCGCCAGCATCAACACCAAGACCGGCGACACGGTGCTGATCGGCCTGCCGCGCAGCCTGCAGCGCGCCCCGTTCCCGGAGTCCAACCCGCTGCACAAGTACTGGCCCGACGGCTTCAACTGCGGCTCCGAGTGCCTGCTCAACGCCGTCTGGGACCAAGCCGCCGTTCAGCACCCGGACCTGTTCCCGGGCAACAAGAACCCCGGCCTGACGACGACCCGCGACGTCATCAGCGAGATCCTGGGCCTGCGCATCGACGCCTACGCCACCATCGACCTGCGCGGCTTCCAGAGCCTCGTCGACGCGATGGGCGGGGTCGACGTCAACGTCCCGCGCGACCTACCCATCGGCGGCAAGGACGGCTCAGGCCGCACCGTGCCGATCAGCGGCTACGTCAAGGCCGGGCACCGGCACCTGAACGGCTACGAGGCGCTGTGGTTCTCGCGCTCGCGCCTGGACTCCGACGACTACGACCGGATGCGCCGCCAGCGCTGCATGGTCGGCAACCTCGTCGAGCAGGTCAACCCGGTCAAGCTGCTCAGCAAGTACAGCCAGCTCGCGTCGGTGCTGAAGAAGAACATCTCCACCGACATCAACACCGACCAGCTCCAGGCCTGGGTCGTGCTCGTCCAGCGCATGCAGAAGGGCAAGATCACCAGCCTGCCGCTCACCAACAAGGTGATCAACACCGTCAACCCCGACTTCACGGCGATCCGTGAGTACGTCAAGGGCGCGACCAACCCGACGCGCAAGCCCGCCGGCTCCGCGACGGCGACCCAGGGGTCGAGCAGCACGAAGGCGCCGTCGAGCACCACCAAGGCGAGCACCTCGACGCCCAAGCCGACCGCCGAGTCGAGCACCGCTCAGGACGTGTCCAGCGTCTGCTGACGACGCCCCAGCCGGGGGGTCGGTGCCGCTAGCTGACGGTCTGGACGTCCAGCGCGCCGTCGGCGTAGGACTTGCGCAGCACCTTCTTGTCGAACTTGCCGACGCTCGTCTTGGGCACCTCGTCGATGAACGCCCAGCGCTCGGGCAGCTGCCACTTGGCGAACCGGCTCGCCAGGTGCTCGCGCAGCTCGGCGGCGTCGACGCTCTCACCCTCGACGACCACCACGGTCGCGAGCGGGCGCTCGCCCCATCGCTCGTCGGGCACGCCGACGACGCTGGCCTCCTTGACCTTCGGGTGGGCCATGAGCGCGTTCTCGAGCTCCACCGACGAGATCCACTCCCCGCCGGACTTGATGACGTCCTTGGCCCGGTCGGTGAGCCGCAGGAAGCCGTCGGGCGTGAGCGACCCGACGTCGCCGGTGCGCAGCCAGCCGTCGTCGAACTTGGCCGGGTCGTCGTCGAGGTAGTAGGAGCCGGTCACCCACGGGCCGCGCACCTCGAGCTCGCCGACCTGCTCGCCGTCCCAGGGGACCTCGCGGCCGTCCGGGCCGACGAGCCGGCCCTGGACGAGCGGTGACAGCCGGCCCTGCGACTGCCGGTACGCCCAGCGCTGCTCGCCCTCCGCGGCGGTCGGTGGCACGGCGACCGAGCCGAGCGGCGAGGTCTCGGTCATGCCCCAGGCGTGCACGACGTCGACGCCGTACCGCTCCTCGAAGGCCTTCATCAACGCCGGTGGGCACGCCGACCCGCCGACGATGCAGGACTGCAGGGTCGAGACGTCGCTGTCGGGGTGGCTGTCGAGGTACTGCAGCAGGTCGCTCCAGATCGTGGGGACGGCCGCGCTGTGCGTGACGGCGAGCCGGGCGATCATCGCGGCGAGCGGCTCGGCCTGCAGGAACCGGTCGGGCATCACGAGCGTGGCGCCGGACAGCAGCGCGCCGTACGGGATGCCCCAGGCGTTGGCGTGGAACAGCGGGACGATCGAGAGCATCCGCTGGCCCTCGGACATCGCGATCGCGCCGCTCATGCAGACCTGCATCGAGTGCAGGTAGTTCGAGCGGTGGCTGTAGACGACGCCCTTGGGGTTGCCGGTGGTGCCGGAGGTGTAGCACATCGCCGCACCGACGTTCTCGTCCAGTACGGGCCAGTCGAAGGTGTCGGGCTGGGCGTCGAGCAGCTCGCGGTAGTCGTGCACGCCGCGCCCGTCGACACCGAGCGCCTCGCGGACGTCGTCGGGCACCGGGCCGTTCACGACCACGTGCCGGACGGTCTTCAGGTGGGGGAGCAGCTTGCTGAACGGCGCCGCCAGGGAGTTGTCGACCACGACGACGAAGTCCTCGGCGTGGTTGGCGACGTAGACGAGCTGCTCGGGGAACAGCCGGATGTTCAGCGCGTGCAGCACCGCACCCATGCTCGGCACGGCGAGGTAGAGCTCGAGGTGCTCCTCGTTGTTCCACATGAAGGTCGCCACGCGCTGGTCGCCGTCGACGCCGAGTCCGCGCAGCGCGTTGGCCAGCCGTCGGCAGTCGCGGCCGACGTCGCCGTACGTCGAGCTGCGGGGTCCGTGCGCCGTCCAGGTGATCACCTCGGCCCGCGAGTGCACGGTCGAGCCGTACTCGAGGATCTGCGAGATCAGCAAGGGGACCGGCTGCATCGTGCTCTTCATGCGCCGACTGTGCCACGCCGCCGCCTCGGAGACGAGCCTTGCATCGCGCCAGGTCAGGCGGTAGGGGCGTCTGCTTCAGCAGCGCATCGGCAGACGTGGTCGCGTCAGGCGTCGGCCGCGGAGAGCACCTGGGCCTCCTGCTCGCTGTGCGGGGCGGGCTCCTGCTCGTCGACGTGGGCGAGCACGCGCCGTCCGGTCGAGAGCACGACCACGGCCAAGGCGGTCGCGCCGGCCCCGACCCAGAACGGCAGGTGCGGGCTCACCGACTCGCCGAGCTTGCCGGCGAGCCAGGGAGCCACGGCGCCGCCGCCGAAGCGCACGAAGCTGTACGCCGCGCTCGCCGTCCCGCGCTCGACCGGGGCAGCGAGCATGACCGCCTCGGTGACGAGCGTGTTGTTGATGCCGAGGAAGGCCCCGGCGACGATCACGCAGACGACCAGCACGGCCTTGTCGTCGGTGAAGACGGCCATCACGGCGAGGTCGGCCGCGAACGCCAGCAGGACGGCGCCCACGACCCGCAGCGTGCCGAACCGCCGCTGCAGCCAGGGGGCGACGAACACCGAGGTGATGGCGAGGCAGACGCCCCAGCCGAAGAAGATGAGGCCGATCGCGTGCGCCCCCATGCCGAGCGGGAACGGCGTGTACGCGAGCAGCGTGAAGAAGCCGAAGTTGTACAGCAGCGCCGTGATACCCATCGTGAGCAGGCTGCGGTGGCGCAGGGCGCGGAACGGGTCCAGCAGGCTGGTCGGCCGCGAGACCTTCTCAGTGGCCGGCAGGAAGACCGCGATCGACACGAACGCGATCGCCATGAGCACCGCGACACCGAAGAACGGCCCGCGCCAGGAGATGTCACCGAGCACGCCGCCGACGAGCGGGCCGGCCGCGATGCCGATGCCGAGCGCCGCCTCGTACAGGATGATCGCGCTCGCGACGCCACCGCTGGCCGCACCGACGATGGTGGCCAGCGCGGTGGCGATGAACAGGGCGTTGCCGAGGCCCCATCCGCCGCGGAAGCCGACGATCTGGCCGATCGTGTTGCTGGACCCGGCCAGGGCGCTGAACACCACGATGATCGCCAGGCCCGCGAGCAGGGTGCGCTTGGCGCCGAACCGGCTGGAGATCGCGCCGGTGATGAGCATCGCCAGGCCGATCACCGCCATGTAGCTGGTGAACAGCAGCGAGACCTGCGACGGCGAGGCGTCCAGCTGCTCGGCGATGGGCTTGAGGATCGGGTCGACGAGCCCGATGCCCATGAACGCGATGACGCAGGCGAAGGCCACCGCCCACACCGCCCGGGGCTGGTGCAGGATGCCGGACTCGGTGGACGGTGAGCTCATGCGTTCTCCTTCTCGGGGGTCGTGGGGTGCTCGAGCAGCGACTGCAGGGCGCGGACCCCGTCCGCCAGCGCGGTGAGCTGCGCCGGCTCGAGGCGCTCGAGGCGCGGGGTCAGGGACTGCGCGGCCGAGCGCCGGAACTCCAGCTGAGCGGCCTTGCCGGTGTCGGTGATGCGGATCCGGACGGCGCGAGCGTCGTGCGGGTCCGGCGTGCGCTCGACCCAGCCGCGCTCCTCGAGCTTCTGGACGAGGTTGGTGGCGGTCGGCTGGGAGATGCGGTCGGCCGCGGCGATGTCGCTGATCCGCGGCTCGCCGAGGTCGACGATGACGGCGAGCGCTCGGGCCAGGGCGCGCGGCACCGACGAGGTGCTCTCGCGTGCGGCGAACCGGATGAGCCGGGAGCTGACCGCGATGAGCTGGGCGCCGAGCTCGGGCAGGTCGGGGGCTGGTGCAGACGGGGTCACCCGGCCGAGTTTACATAGGATCGCTATATAGTGCCACTCCGGTCAGAGGCCGAGGTACTCCGCCCACAGGTGCAGCATGGCGAGCGACCGGTGCGGCGCCCACCGGCGCCCGAGCTCGCGCAGCGCTGCCGGCGAGCCGTCGTGGCCGAGCCGCTCGACCGCGCGCCGCACGGCGAGGTCGGTGACCAGCAGCACGTCCGGGTCACGGCGCGCCCGCAGGTCGAGGTAGTCGACGGTCCACGGCCCGATGCCGGGCAGCGCCAGCAGCTCAGCACGGGTCGGGAGGTCCGTGGCGGCGAAGGCCGCGGCCGCGGCGAGCACCGCCCGGGCGCGGGCGCGGGGCATGCGCAGCGCGGTGGTGTCGGCTGGCAGGGCGGCCACCGCCGCCGCTGGCGGGAACACGTGCGTGAGCTGCGGCGTCCCCCCGCGCAACGCCTCGGGCAGCCGGTGGTCGACGGCCTGCACCAGCGCCGCGGTCACCGTTCGCGCACCGGCCACCGACACCTGCTGGCCGATGACGGTGCGCACGAGGGTCTCCCACGGGTCCGTGGTGCCGGGCACGCGCAGGCCCGGACGCCGCGCCACGAGAGGTCCGACCAGGGGGTCGCCCGCCAGCAGGCGCTCGGCGTCGGCGACGTCGGACTCCAGGTCGAGCGCGTGCCGCAGCCGCTCCAGGGCCACTGGCTCGTCGGCCGGGTCGGTGAGGTCCAGCCGCACCTGCACCACCGCGCGGTCGACGCCGGGTGCGGCGACCTCCACCCGCACGACCGCCGGGCCGCCGGGGAGCCGCATCGCCGTCGTCCAGCACGCGCCGTCCCAGGTCTCGACGCCCGGCACGGCGTGCGCTCCGAGGAAGGCGAGCAACCGCGCGGTGTCGTGGGGCCCGCGAGCTGCCAGCCGGTGGGTCCGGCCCGTCGTCACCCCTCGCACCCTAAGGCGTGCCCTTCGGTGGGCCGGGCCAGGGCAGCGGGTCAGACGGTGGCGGGGAAGGACACGCCCACGCCGCCCCGGGTGGTCGCCCCGTACCGCTCGATCTCGCCGGCGAGGTCGAGCGGAGCGGTCTTCATCGTGAGGTCGGGGGTGATCCGGTCGGCCGGCACCAGCCAGCTCACCTCGAACTCGATGCCGTCCGGGTCCTTGGCGTACAGCGCCTTGGTGGTGCCGTGGTCCGACGCGCCGGCGAGCGCACCGAGCTCCTGCAGCCGGCCGGCGATGCGCTGCAGCTCGGCGAGCGTGTCGACCTCCCAGGCGAGGTGGTACAGGCCGACGGTGGTGCGGCCCGCACCGGACGCCGCAGCCCCTGAGCCGACTTCGAACAGCCCGAGGTCGTGGTCGTTCTGGCTGGCGGCGGCCTGCAGGAAGGCGGCGCCCGGAAGCTCGGCCTTGACCCGGAAGTCGAGGGCGTCGCGATAGAAGGCGACGCTGCGCTCGACGTCGCGGACGAACAGGACGGCGTGGTTCAGGCGGGTGACCGGCATCGTGGCTCCTCTAGTTGATGCTTCAACTAAGCATACCGCAGCCGGCGGGGAAAGGGAACGCGCCTGCTGTGGCAGGCCGCTCGGGCGCGTGCTGTGGTGGGGAGGTGACCCGCCGAACCCTCGCCGCCACCTCAGTCGCCGTCGCCGCCACCGCCGCCGTGGGCAGCCTCGCGAGCCGGGACGTCCGCAGCACGTGGTACGCCCGGCTGCGCAAGCCGGCGTTCCAACCACCAGGGGAGGTCTTCCCCGTGGTCTGGACGGCGCTCTACGCCGACATCGCGGTGACGAGCGCCACGGCGATCGACCGCCTGCGGGACGACGGCCGCGGCCCCGAGGCGGACGCCCTGGCCCGCGCGCTCGCCGTCAACCTCGCGCTGAACGCGTCGTGGTCGTGGGTGTTCTTCGCGGCGCACCGGCTCAGGAGCGCCGTCGTGGTGGCGGGGGCGCTCGCGGCCAGCAGCGCCGACCTCACCCGCCGCGTGGGCCGCGCCGACCGGCGGGCGGGTGCCGCACTGGCTCCCTACGCCGTCTGGTGCGCCTTCGCCACCGTGCTGTCGGCGGCCATTTGGCGCCGCAACCGCCGGTGACCCCCGCACCCCGGTAGCTGCGTCGTCACCGTCAGCGGATGGTGCCGCGCAGGTGCTCTCCGGCCGAGGACGACAGCAGGAGATCCCAGCCGGCGCCGACCGGGCGGGTGCGCAGCTCGACGGTGCTGGGCAGCAGCACCGGCCGACGGAACTCGACGTCGGTCACAGCGGCGTCCGCGGTGCGCGACTGCAGGGCGGCCATGCAGCGGGCCATGCTCCACATGCCGTGCGCGATCGCCCGCGGAAAGCCAAACGCCTTGGCCGCAAGCGGACTCAGGTGGATCGGGTTGACGTCTCCGCTCACGGCCGCGTACTGGCGGCCGAGGTCGCCGGCGAGCCGCCAGCGGGCCTGCGGCGGCGCCTGCGGGTCGACCCCCACCTCCAGCCCGCGGTCGTCGCTGGCCGGCAGGCCTGCGGACGCCCCGCGCGCGAGGTAGGTGCTGCGGCCCCGCCAGACGAGCTCGTCCCCCACTCGCGCCTCGCCGACGAGGTCGACCTGGCGTCCCTTGGCGTGAGCGCGCAGCGAGCCCGCCCGCACCGTCAGGTCGAGCGGCTCGTGGGCGTGGACGGCGCGCAGGAGCTCGAGCCGGTTCGCGACGTGCACGACCCCCGGCAACGGCAGCGGGAAGTCCGGCTCGGCCATCAGCGTCAGCTGCAGCCCGAACGTGAGCACGTGCACGAACGACGCCGGGAGCCGGTCGCTGAGAGCGAACCCGCAGACGCGGGCGTAGCGCGCCAGGTGGTCCAGGTCGGGCCGCACGCCCGTCCTGGTCACCTCGGTGTCGGGAAGGCCCCCACCGCGACCGCCGGCGGTCGCGGTGGCCCGGGCCATGAGCAGGGCGAGGTGCGGGTCGCCGTCGAGCGTGATGGTGCGCACGTTCACGCCCCCAGCTGGCTCTGCCCGCAGACGCGCACCACCTGGCCGGTGACGCCGGCGCTGCCCGGCTGGACGAACCACGCCACGGTCTCAGCGACGTCGACGGGCAGCCCGCCTTGGCTCAGGCTGTTGATGCGACGGCCGACCTCACGGGTCGCGAGCGGGATGCGGGCCGTCAGCACCGTCTCGATGAAGCCGGGCGCCACGGCGTTGTAGGTGATGCCACGACGGGCGACCTCGCGAGCGCGGGCCTGCACCATGCCGATGACGCCGGCCTTGCTGGCGGCGTAGTTGGCCTGGCCGCGGTTGCCCGCGATGCCGCTCGTCGACGACAACGACACCACCCGCCCGCCGTCGAGCAGGCCGCCCTCGCCGAGCAGCACGTCGTCGATGCGCAGCTGCGACTCCAGGTTGACCGCGAGGACGCTGGCCCAGCGCTCGGCGTCGGTGTTGACCAGCAGCTTGTCGCGGGTGATGCCCGCGTTGTGGACCACGACGTCCAGACCGCCGTGCCGGCCGTGGGCGTGGTCGGCGATGCGGCGTCCGGCGTCCGTGCTGGTGACGTCGAGCTGCAGCGCGGTGCCGCCGACGCGGTTGGCCACCGCGGCAAGCGCCTCGCCGGACGCCGGGACGTCGACCGCGACGACCGTGGCGCCGTCGCGGGCCAGCACCTGGGTGATCGCCTCGCCGATGCCCCGAGCCGCACCGGTGACGACGGCGACCTTGCCCTGCAACGGCTTCTGCCAGTCCGTCGCCGGGACGTCCGCGCGGACGACGCGCACGACCTGGCCGTCGACGTAGGCCGAGCGGGCGGAGAGGAAGAAGCGGACGGTGGACTCGGCCGCGGCCTCAGCACCCTCCGCGACGAGGACGAGGTTGGCGGTGGCTCCTTGGCGCAGCTCCTTGCCGACCGAGCGGACGATGCCCTCGAGCGCCCGCTGAGCCGCGGCTGCGGCTGCCGTGGGCATCGACTCCGGCGGCCGCCCGACGACCAGCACTCGTGCGGACGGCACCAGCCGCCGCAAACCCGGTGCGAGCACCTGGCGCAGTGACTCGAGATCAGCCGGATCCGTTGCGGCGCAGGCGTCGACAACCACTGCCCCGAGCGGTTCGTCACTTGCGGACGACGACGTGCCTGCGTCACCCACGATGCTCACGAGCACCTCGGACGGCGCGCCGACCCCAGCGACCAGTGCCGGCCCAGGCAGCAGCGCCTGCCCGGGCGCGTAGCGACGCAGCTCGACGGGCCGAGGCAGGCCGAGCCGCTTGGCGAGGCCCTTGCCGAACGGCCCGTTGACGAAGTCGGTGTACCGGTCGCTCATCACGCGGCCTCGAGGATCGCGACGACGCCCTGGCCACCCGCCGCGCAGATGGAGATGAGGCCTCGCCCGGATCCCTTCTCGTGCAGCTGCTTGGCGAGCGAAGCGACGATTCGCCCGCCCGTGGCTGCGAACGGGTGGCCGGCCGCCAGCGACGAGCCGTTGACGTTGAGACGGTCGCGGTCGATCGGGCCGAGAGCGCCGCCGAGACCGAGCCGCTCCCGGCAGAACGTGTCGCTCTCCCAGGCCGCGAGCGTCGTCAGCACCGTCGAGGCGAAGGCCTCGTGGATCTCGTAGTAGTCGAAGTCCTGCAGCTTCATGCCCTGCCGGTCGAGCAGGCGGGCCACCGCGTACGCCGGCGCCATCAGCAGCCCCTCGCCGCCGTGCACGTAGTCGACGGCCGCGGTCTCGGCGTCGACCACGTGCGCGAGCACCGGCAGGTGGTGGTCGGCGGCCCAGCCGTCGCTGCCGAGCAGCACCGCGCTGGCGCCGTCCGACAGTGGCGTGGAGTTGCCCGCGGTCATCGTGGCGCCCGGGCCGTCACCGAAGACCGGCTTGAGCTTCGCGAGCTTGTCGACGGTGGAGTCGGGCCGAAGGTTCTGGTCGCGGCTCAGGCCGAGGTAGGCGGTGACGAGGTCGTCCATGAAGCCGCGCTCGTACGCGGCGGCCAGGTGGTGGTGGCTGGCGGCGGCCAGCGCGTCCTGCGCCTCGCGGGAGATGTCCCACTCGGCGGCGGTGATCGCCATGTGCTCGCCCATGGACAGGCCGGTGCGCGGCTCGCTGTTGCGGGGGACCTGGGGCACGACCTGCCCCGGCCGCAGGTGCGAGACCGCCTTGAGCCGTTGGGTCAGCGTCTTGGCGCGGTTCAGCTCCAGCAGCGTCTGGCGCAACCCCTCGCTCACCGCGATCGGCGCGTCGCTGGCGCTGTCGACCCCGCCGGCGATGCCGCTCTCGATCTGGCCGAGGGCGATCTTGTTGGCCACGAGCACGGTGGTCTCGAGCCCCGTGCCGCAGGCCTGCTGCACGTCGTAGGCGGGGGTCCAGGGCGACAGCCTCGAGCCGAGCACCGCCTCTCGCGTGAGGTTGAAGTCGCGGCTGTGCTTCAGCACGGCTCCGGCGGCGACCTCGCCGACGCGCTCGCCGGACAGCCCGAAGCGGGCCACGAGCCCGTCGAGCGTGGCGGTCAGCATGTCCTCGTTGCTGGCCCGGGCGTAGGGGCCGTGGGCCCGGGCGAACGGGATGCGGTTGCCGCCGATGACGGCGGCGCGACGAGGTGAGGCCATGGGGAGTCCCTTCGACAGCTGCGATCTCGAGCGGTACCGACGGTAGCAGGTACTCGGGGTACGTGATACTTTTCGTCGAGTGAGCACCAGCCGCCCCGACTCCGAGGCCCCCGCGGCTCGTCCGGACGGGCGCGCCACCCGCTGGGCCGAGCACCGCCTCACCCGGCGCGCCGAGCTCGTCGAGGCCACGCTGCGCGCGGTCCGTCACCACGGCGCAGGCGTGGGCATGGACGAGATCGCCGCGGAGGCAAGCACCAGCAAGACCGTGCTGTACCGGCACTTCGGCGACAAGGCCGGCCTCTACCTCGCCGTCGTGGAGTCGGTCGACCGCCTCATCGCCGGCGACCTCGAGCGCGCCCTCGGCCGCGTCGCCTCCAGCGGCCAGCCCGCTGCGCTCGTGGCGCAGCCCGAGCGCGTCATCGAGGCCGCCGTCGACTCCTACCTCGCCCTGGTGGAGAAGGACCCCGAGGTCTACCGCTTCGTCGTCACCCACCCGCTGCTCGACCGGCCCATGGGCGACGACCCGCTCACCGGCCTCACCAGCCGCATCGGCGACCAGCTCGCCGCCCTCATCGCCGCCGCGCTCACGAGCAGCGGCCGCGAGGCCGCCGCGGCCGGCGCGCTGGCGCACGGCGTCGTCGGGCTCGTGCGCGCCGCGGCCGACCACTGGCTGGCCAGCGCCGACCCACTCCCCCGTGACGAGCTGACCCGTCAGCTCAGCGCCCTGATCGCCGGCGGCCTCACGGCCGTCCTCGCCCCCCAGGAGCAGCCGTGACCAGCCCCCACACCGCCCCCGACACCACCACGACACCGGCGCACCCGACGTCCGACGTCGTCGCCGCGCTGCGCTCCAGCCTCGGCGGCCGCTGGGCGCACGTGCGCCAGCAGGCCCGCGAGGAGTTCGACGCCGAGAGCCTGCTGCCCGACCCGTCCCTCACCCTCGAGCAGCAGCGCGAGCGCGTCGCGCAGCAGATGCTGATGCTCGCCGACAGCAGCCACGCCCGCAGCGGGTTCCCCGTGGAAGCCGGTGGCACCAACGACATCGGCGCCTCGGTGACCGCGTTCGAGATGCTCGGCCACACCGACCTGTCGCTGCTGGTCAAGGCCGGCGTGCACTGGGGCCTGTTCGGGGGCGCGGTGTCGAACCTCGGCTCGGACGCCCAGCGAGCCGAGCTGCTGCCCCGCATCATCTCCCTCGAGCTGCCCGGCTGCTTCGCGATGACCGAGACCGGGCACGGCAGCGACGTGCAGTCGATCGGCACCACCGCCACCTACGACGGCGCGACCGACGAGCTCGTCGTGCACACCCCGCACCCCGCGGCCCGCAAGGACTACATCGGCGGCGCGGCCCGCGACGCCCGCATGGCCGTCGTGTTCGCGCAGCTCGTCACCGGCGACGCGTCGGCCCCGCAGTCGCACGGCGTCCACGGCGTGCTCGTGCCGATCCGCGACGACGACGGGCGCCCGGCGCGGGGCGTCTCGATCGAGGACTGCGGCCCGAAGATGGGGCTCAACGGCGTCGACAACGGCCGCCTGTCGTTCGAGCACGTGCGGGTGCCGCGCACCAACCTGCTGAACCGGTACGGCGACATCGACGCGGCCGGCGTCTACAGCAGCCCCATCGACAACCAGAACCGCCGCTTCTTCACGATGCTGGGCACGCTGGTGCGCGGACGCATCAGCGTCGCAGGTGGCGCCGGCGCCGCGACGCGCACGGCGCTCGCCATCGCGATCCGGTACGCCGAGCATCGGCGCCAGTTCGCGGCCCCGGGCTCGTCGGAGGAGGTGCGGCTTCTCGACTACCGCACCCACCAGCGACGCCTGCTCCCCGCTCTCGCGACGTCCTACGCCCTCGCCTACGCGCAGAACGACCTCGTGGCCTTGATGCACGACGTCCAGACCGGCGCGCACGCCGACCGCGACGTCCGCGACGAGCTGCGCCAGCGCCAGCTCGAGGCGCTCGCCGCGGGCGTCAAGGTGCTCGCCACGTGGCACGCCACGAGCACCATCCAGGAGTGCCGCGAGGCCTGCGGCGGCGCCGGTTACCTCGCCGAGAACCGCCTGCCCGCCCTCAAGGCCGACACCGACGTCTTCACCACCTTCGAGGGCGACAACACCGTGCTGCTCCAGCTCGTCGCCAAGGGGCTGCTCACGAGCTACCGCGACGCCTTCGGTGACCTCGACACCTGGGGCACCGTCAAGTTCGTCGCCAAGCAGGTCGCCTCGACCGTGGCCGAGCGGACGTCGGCGCGCAGCGTGGCCCGGCGGATCGCCGACGTCACCGGCGGACGTCGCGACGAGGGCGACCTGCTCGACCGCGCCGAGCAGCTGCGCCTGCTCGTCGACCGCGAGGAGCACGTCGTCGAGGGGCTCGCCCGGCGGATGCGGGCAGCCGGCAAGCCGGGCGCGGACCTGTTCGCCGTCTTCAACGACGCGCAGGACCACGTGCTGCTCGCCGCCCGCGCCCACGTCGAGCGCGTCGTCCTGGAGTCCTTCGTCGCGGCGATCGAGCAGTGCACCGACCCGGCGGCGCGCGAGCTGCTCGACCAGGTGTGCACCCTGCACGTGCTGTCCGGGCTGGAGCGCGACCGCGCGTGGTACGTCGAGCACGGGCGCCTCACACCGGCCCGCAGCCGCTCGCTCACCCGGCTCGTCAACGCCGCGTGCGCTCGGCTCCGGCCGCGCGCCCTGGAGCTCGTCGACGGGTTCGGCATCCCGGACGCCTGGCTCGGCGCCGCGCTGCTGCGCCCGCTCTCGACGAGCTGACCGACCCCCGCCCCGCGTCTCGAGGAATGGGACGCGGCGTCCACGGGTTGACATCGGCCTAGCCCGCGCAGCACTCTTCAGCCATGGCCGAGGTCCAGCTTCGCGAGCTCGTCGTGCGTCGTCACGTCGACCTCATGCGGCTGTGCAGCGCAGCGTGTCGTTATCCCGCTGCCTGACGACCCCCAGCCACCAGCCGCCCGCCTCGACGGCGCAGCGCGGCCCAGCCCGAAGGTTCCGGCCATGACCCTCATCGCCACCCGCCCCACCACCACCGTCGACGGACGGCGCCTGCTGACCACCCACGAGCTGGCGCTCGTGGTCCGCCGCGTCGCCAGCGAGCCCCGCCGCTGGCGGCCGCACGTGCGGCACACCCTGGACGCGCACGAGATCCAGCTCTCCGGCCCGGTCGGTGTCGAGGTCTGGCTGCGCAACTGGCTGCCCTCGCAGCGCGACGAGCTGCACGACGACGGCGACGCCCTGTCGGCGTTCGCGGTCGTCGACGGCGCCCTCACCGAGGTGCGCGACGACGACGTCCTCGGCACCTGGGCGACGCCGCTGCAGGCACCCGCGGTGCGCGTCGTCGAGCGAGGCGTGGTCTACGCCCTGCGCAACGACCAGGCGCGTCCGGCCGTCACGATCCACGCGTACGCGCCTGCACTGGAACGCGCACACGCCACGGCGCAGGCCCTGTCGACCTCCGCCTGACCCCGAGATGGCATGCTGCGGACGCAGCAGCTCACGCACCCGGGAGGTCTGATGTCCAGCGGCAGCTCGATCGGCGGCTCCGTCGAGGCGGGGTTCCCCGTCGGCGTCTTCGGCGTCGTCGGTGACACGATCGGCCTGACGGTCGAGGAGCTCACCTCTGACGTCATGCGCGTGCGCTGGCACGTCGTGCCCGCGGTGCACCAGCCGGCCGGCATCCTGCACGGTGGCATCCACGCGTGGATCCACGAGACCGTCGCCAGCGTCGCGGCGTCCACCTGGTTCGGTGAGCAGGGTCAGGTCGTCGGCGTCTCGAACCAGACCGACTTCTTCCGCGCCGTGCGCGAGGGCGAGCTGACGTCGGTCGGCACGCCGCTGCACCGCGGTCGCTCCCAGCAGGTCTGGATCGTCGAGACGCGCGACGCGGACGACCGGCTCATCGCTCGCGGCCAGGTGCGGCTGCAGAACCTCGCCGGCCGCTCGTAGCCACCGGCGACGGTCGAGGCCATCGGCCGCGCACCCGCCAGGCTGCGCTCGCGGCGACGACCAGCGCCGCCGCGCCGTAGCCGACGACCCGGGTGCCGGCGTAGGCGTGGTCGAAGAGCACCGCGGCGTACACCAGGTACGGAGCGACGGCCACGGCGAGCCACGCCGGCGAGGCGCCCAGGGCGACGAGGGGCACCAGCAGCAGCGCGTACCACGGGTACGCCGGCTCGATGAGGACGAAGGCGACACCGACCATCACCGCGGCGTGCGACCACGGCCTCGGCGGGACGCCGCCGCGCTCGTCGGCGTCGGCGCGTCTCCACACGAGCAACGCGGTCGCCACCAGGAGGGCCCAGCTGACCGGGCGCACGGCGACGTCCGGCAGCACCGCCCGCACGAGCGCGAAGCGGTCGGTGGACTCCTCACGCAGGTACCCACCGAGGAACCCCGTGACGCCGGCACCGAGCACCGCCACGTGCGGCAGGTAGACCAGGGCCACGGCGCCGGCCGCCGCGAGCCCCGCTCGGACGGCGCGGCGCGGAGGCACGCCGACCGCCACCAGCGCCGGCAGCAGCTTCGTCGCGACGGCGAGCCCGAGCACGGCACCACCAGCCACCCAGCGCCGCCGCGCGACCAGCCCGAGCGCCACCACGGTCAGCAGCGCGCCGAGGACGTCGACGTGCGCGTTCCCGCCGGCCTCGACCACGACCGTGGGACACCAGGCCCACCAGGCGACCCGACGCGCGTCGGACCCGTTGCGCCGCAACACCATCACGATGACGAGGGACGTCGCGACGGCGAGCACCGCCGCGCCCACCTGGAGCGCACGGCCCTGCCCGGCCCCGCCGGAGACCACGTGCACGAGCCAGAACCACGCCTGCGCGACCGGGGGGTAGATCGTCCGCTCAGCCGGGTGGTTGAGCCGTGGGGTGTGACCGTCCGGGAAGAGCCAGGCGTCGCGCAGGAACGCCAGCTGCGGCGCCCCCGGCGGGTACCGGTAGGGATCGATGCCGGCGGCCTGCACCCGGCCGTCCCAGGCGTAGCGCAGGTAGTCGTCCGTGCCGAGGGGACGCGTACGCAGCGCCAGGACCTGCAGCACCGCACCGACGACCACCGCGAGGCGCACCGAGGCGCGCTCACGCAAGCGTTGCAGCGCAACGGCTCCCACGACGTAGGCGAGGAACATCGTGGCGATCAGCGCCAGGGCGGCGAGGCCGTGACCGGCCAGCAGCAGCTGCTGTCGCGCGACCAGGAGCACCGCGAGCAGCAGCCCGGCCAGTGCGGCGGCCGTGGCCGCGCTGCGGGGGCCGGCCGCGCCCGGAAGGTGTATCGGCACGACGACACCGTCGCACGCACGATGCCGCGCACGTCCTTCGCGACCTGCGACGTCGCAGTTTCGTAAGGAGCCAGGCCCTCCCCCGGCGGCCCGGTCGCTGCCTACGGTCGGCGGGTGAGGACTCTCCGCCCACCGCAGCTGAGCAGCCCGCTGCGTGACGTCCGCGTCGCCGCGCGCGTGGGCCGGGTGCTCGGCGTCGCCGTCACGCTGTGCTTCGCCACCGGGCTGGTGAGCCACCTGCACCAGCACCCGGTCCGGTGGCTCCCGCTGTCGCCCGAACCGGCCTGGGGCTACCAGCTCTCGCAAGGCCTCCACGTCGCCACCGGGCTCGCCTGCGTGCCGCTGGTGCTGGTGAAGCTGTTCGCGGTGTACCCGCGCCTGCTGGAGTGGCCACCGGTGCGCTCGCTGCCCCACGCGCTCGAGCGGGTGTCTGTGGCCGCGCTCGTCGGCGCCATGCTCTTCGAGGTCACCACCGGCGTGCTCAACACCGTGCAGTGGTACCCGTGGCCGTTCTTCTTCCCGGCCGCCCACTACGCCGTGGCCTGGGTGCTGGTCGGGGCGCTGCTGGTGCACCTGGCGGTCAAGGCCCCGGTGATCTCCGCGGCGCTTCGAGCGCGACTGGACGATGACGAGGACGGGCCGTCCGCACTGACCCGGCGCGGGCTGCTGGTGGCGACCGCCGCAGCGGTGGGGACGGTGACGCTCGTGACCGTCGGGCAGACGGTGCCCGGGCTCGGCCGACTGGCCCTGCTGGCGCCGCGGCGTCCGGACGTCGGGCCGCAGCACCTGCCGGTCAACCGGACCGCGGCCGCGGCTCAGGTCGCCGAGCTGGCCACCTCACCCGAGTGGGTGTTGGAGGTCGGTGGCCCGCAGCCGTTGCGGCTCAGCCGGTCCGACCTCGCGGCGCTCCCGCAGGTGGAGGTGATGCTGCCGATCGCGTGCGTCGAGGGGTGGAGCGCGAGCGGCCGCTGGGGTGGCGTGCGGCTGCGCGACGTGCTGCAGCGGGCGGGGCTCGGCGACGACGTCCCGGTGCGAGTGCGGTCCCTGGAGCCGCGCGGCCTGTACGCGACGTCGACGCTCACCCCGGAGCAGGCTCGGCATCCGCAGACCGTACTCGCCCTGCGGCTCAACGGATCCGACCTCGCGCTCGACCACGGCTACCCCCTGCGCCTCATCGCGCCCAACCGGCCCGGCGTGCTCCAGACGAAGTGGCTCGCTGCCATCGAGCCGGCATGACGGGGCCGCGCGTTCGGGTCGCCGTCGCGGTGGCCGGCCTGCTGGCGATGGCCTGGGGCGGCTGGCTCGTTCTCACCGGCGGCCGCGCCACCGACCCGGTCGGTGTGGCGGGCTGGCTGCTCGCGGTGGTGGTCGTGCACGACCTCGTGCTGGCCCCTGCGGTGGTCGCCCTCGGGCTCCTGACCGCGCGCACCCTCCGCGGCCGTTGGCTCGCGCCGGCGCAGGCCGCCTTCGTGGTCTGCGCCACCGTGGCCCTCACCTCGGCGCCGCTGTGGCTCGGCCGGCTGCTGCACCGGCTGCCGACGTCCAACGCGTCCGTCGACCCGTGGGACTACCCGCGCAACCTGCTCGTGGTCGTCGGCGGTGTCGTCGCGGTGAGCGTCGTGCTCGCGGGGTTGCGCAGGGCCAGGAACGTCCGCCCCTCACGCGACCACCGGTCCTCGAGCAGGTAACCCGCCTCGTGCGCGCGGCGCGCGGCCGCCCGTGCCCCGATGCGCACCCAGTCGAAACCGTCGCTCACCACGGCGCCGTCCGCGCTCACGAGGCGCAGCTCGACGCGCTCGTCGAGGTCAGCGGCCTCCGGCTCGACGAGCAACAGGCCTCCCGGACGCAGCAGGCGCCGCAGCCGGCGCAGCAGCGACGCGGGGTCGGCCCCGATGCCCAGGTTGCCGTCGGCCAGCAGGACGGTGTCCCACCTGCCCTCACCCGGCAGCGGGTCGAACACCGAGCGCCGCAGGGCGAGAGCGCCGGACGCGGCGGTGCGGTCGACCGCGGCACGCGCGACGTCGACACCGAGCACCGGCCGGCCGCGGGCGGCGAGCGCCGCGGCCATGCGCCCAGGGCCGCAGCCGACGTCCAGGGTCACGCCCTCGCAGCGGTCCAGCAGCGACAGGTCGGCGGCGTCGGCCGGACGCGACCACCGCGCGAGGTCGAACGGGTGGGCTCGCCCGTCGCGTCCCATGAGCCGCAACGACCGCTCACCCCGCACGCCGGCGTCGTAGACGTCGAGCACCGACGTGGTGCGCCCACCCAGGTGGGTGCGGCCCAGCGCCGCCGCGAAGCGCGTGCCGGGCGCGAGGGCCGCGACGTGCCGGGCGTCCGCCGCGGTGTCGACGTCCTGCCGCAGGGGCAGGTCGCGCACGACCATCCCGGCGGCCTCCAGCCGCCCGCGCTGCAGGCGGCCGGTGCGCGCGGTGCTCATCGGGACGCCGCGGAAGACGCGAGGGTCCGGCCGGCGCATGCCGATGCCCCAGAAGCCTCCGTCCGGGCACAGCCCGATCGCGGCGTCGTGCGCGCCGTCCAGACCGGCATCGAGGTCGGCGGGTGTGAGCTGCGGGGTGTCCATGCCGACGAGGAACGCCGGCCCGGTGACGAGGGCGAACGCCGCCGCCAGCCGCTCGGCCAGGCCGCCGGAGGCCTGCGGACGGACCTCGATGCCCGGCGGAAGCCACGGGCCGGGTGCGCCGTCGAGCACCAGGACGCGCCTGCTGGCTGGTGCAGCGGCGACCACGTCGAGGGTGTCGGCGAGCGCCGCTGCCGCGACGGCCGCCGCCTCGACCGGGTCGAGCGCCGGGCAGAGTCGGGTCTTGACCCGGCCCGGCACCGGCTCCTTGGCCAGCACCAGCAAGGTCAGGTCGTTCACCGGCCGAGCCCGTCGTCGACGAGCACGCGGGTCATGTCGACGACCGCGCGGACGCTGCCCCTGACGGTGCCCGTCACCTTCGAGCGCCCGAGCCGGGGCCGGTAGGCCACCGGGCGCTCGCGCACCCGCCAGCCGCGTCGGGCCGCCCGCAGCACCGTCTCCAGCGGGTAGCCCGACCGCCGGTCGCGGACGCCGAGCGCGAGCAGCTCCGCCCGGCGCGCCACCCGGATCGGGCCGACGTCGTGGAGCCGGTGCCGCGCGGCGAGGCTCACCGGCAGCGCCAGCGTCCGGTTGGCGAGCGCGGCGTGCCACGGCCAGGCGCCCGCCGACGCCACGCGGCGGCCGAGCGCCAGGTCGGCGGCGCCGGAGGTGACGAGCTCGGCGACCCGGGCGACGTCCGCGAGGTCGAGGGACGCGTCGGCGTCGCAGAAGGCCACCAGCTCGGCGCTGGCTTCGAGCAGGCCGCGGTGGCAGGCGGCGCCGTACCCACGCCGGGGCTCGTCGACGACGGTGGCGCCGAGCGCGCGCGCGACCTGGGCCGAGCCGTCGCTCGAGCCGTTGTCGACCACGATCGCGCGGGCGCCGGCGGGCAGCCCCGCCAGCACGGTGGCGAGCGCCTCGGCCTCGTCGAGGCAGGGCAGCACGACGTCGAGGGCCATGCCCGGACGCTAGGGCAGCGCCGCCGCGCGCACGACGGGTCGGCGCCTTACGGATTCCTTGCGGCAGCGGCACGGGCGCCGTTCACCGTGGTCGCGGCGGCACGGCGCGACCTACAGTGACCAGGTGCCCACCGTCCTGGTCGCGGACGACGACCCGACCGTCTCCCAGGTGCTGTGCGACTACCTGCGCCGAGCCGGCATCACGCCCGTCGCGGCATCGGACGGCGCGGCCGCCCTGGAGGTGCTGCGCGGCGACGTCCCGATCGACGCCGCGGTGCTCGACGTGATGATGGGGCCGCCGGACGGCCTGGAGGTCTGCCGCCGCCTGCGGTCGGACCCGCTGACCCAGATGCTGCCCATCGTGCTTCTGACCGCGCTCGGCGACGAGCTCGACCGGATCGCCGGCTTCGAGACCGGCGCGGACGACTACGTGACCAAGCCCTTCAGCCCCCGCGAGCTGCTGCTGCGCGTCCAGGCGCTGCTGCGCCGCAGCGGCTCGGGGCCCGGGGTGGGCGCGCGGCGGCTGACCTCTGGCGACCTCGTCGTCGACACCGCGGCGCGCGTGGTGACCCGGGGCTCGCGGACGCTCCAGCTCACGGCCCGCGAGCTCGACCTGCTGGCCTTCCTGCTCGAGCACCCGGGGCAGGTGTTCTCGCGCGAGGTGCTCATGCACCGGGTGTGGGGCTGGTCGTTCGGTGACGAGTCCACCGTGACGGTGCACGTGCGGCGGTTGCGCGAGAAGGTCGAGGACGACCCGTCGTCCCCGGTGCGCCTGGTGACGGTCTGGGGCCTGGGGTACCGCTGGGACGACGCCGAGAGCGCGGCGGCACCATGAGCCGCGACCAGCTGACGGTGCTCGCGATCGCCGCTGGGTGCGTCGTCCTCGTCGGGCTCGTCGGGCACCTGGCCGTCGCGCGGCTGCGCGGCCGCGGGCTGGCCACGCTGCTGACGGCGATGTCGTGCGTGGTGCTCGCGGCCGTCGGCGTCGCGGTCTGGGTCGACTCGCGCGTGATGTTCCTGTCCAGCCACGACGGGATCGTCGTGGGCCTGACGCTCGCGGCGGCCACCCCGCTGGCGCTCGCGCTGGCGGTCTGGCTGGCCCACCAGGTCGGGCGGTCGGCCGACGACCTGGCGGTCACCGCACGCGGCCTCGGTGGCGCCGAGGCCCCGACGCGGCGGCGCATGGTCTCGCGCGAGCTGGCCGTGGTGCAGGACCAGCTGCTCAGCGCCGATCGCGAGCTGCGCGCAGCGCGTGACCACGAGCGTGCGGCCGAGGCGTCCCGGCGCGAGCTGGTCGCGTGGGTGTCGCACGACCTGCGCACGCCGTTGGCCGGCATCCGGGCGATGGCGGAGGCGCTCGAGGACGGTGTGCCCGAGGCACCCGCCGAGTACCACAAGCGGCTGCGGCTCGAGGCCGACCGGCTCTCGGAGATGGTCGACACGCTCTTCCTGCTCTCCCGCCTGCACGCGGGCGCGCTGCCGCCGCACCCCGAGCGCATGGACCTGCGCGACCTGGTGTCCGACGCCGTGGCGACGGTGTCGCCCGTGGCCGAGGCGCGCAAGGTGGCGGTGAGCGGCGACGTCGCGGCCGGCGTCGTGGCGTCCGTCGACCCGGCGCAGTTCTCGCGCGCGCTGGTGAACCTGCTGATCAACGGGGTGCACCACACCCCACCGGGCGGGGCGGTGTCGGTGCGGGGCGAGCGCAGCCCCGACGGCGTGCGGCTGAGCGTGCAGGACGGCTGCGGCGGGATCCCGGCCGACGACCTGCCGCGCGTGTTCGACCTGGCCTGGCGAGGCCGCAGCGCGCGGTCGAGCGGTCCGGACGGGGGCGGCGGCCTGGGCCTGGCCGTCACCCAGGGCATCGTCACGGCGCACGGCGGCGAGGTGACCGTGGTGAACGTGCCGCCTGGCTGCCGCTTCGAGGTCCGGCTGCCGTCAGCGTCCGGCGTCGACGAGCAGCTCACGGACTCCTGAGGCGAAGTCCTCGCGCGCCGTCCAGCCGAGCTCGGCACCGGCGCGCGCGCTCGAGGCGGTGATGTGCCGGACGTCGGCCAGCCGGGCGGTTCCCGTCACGACCGGCTCGTCGACGCCGGCCGCGTCGGCCATCGCCCGCGCGAGGTCGAGCACCGTGCGGACCGTGCCGCTGCCCACGTTGTACGCGCGCAGCGTCCCCACGGGCACCGCCGCCGACTCGGCGGCGCGGACGCAGGCGGCGGCGACGTCCCGCACGTGCACCAGGTCACGCCGCTGGCCGCCGTCCTCGGTGACGAGCGGGGCCAGCCCGGCGAGCACCCGGGAGCGGAAGATCGCTGCGACTCCGGCGTACGGGGTGTCCCTGGGTAGGCCGGGGCCGTAGACGTTGTGAAACCGCAGCGCCGCAACGGATCCGCCGCACTGACGGGCCCACACGGCGCACAGCTGCTCCTGGGCCACCTTGCTCGCCGCGTACCCGCTGCGGGGGTCGGGCGCGACGTCCTCGCTCACTAGTGCGGGTCGCAGCGCGGCGCCGCACGCCGGGCACGGCGGCTCGAACCTGCCCTGCGCCAGGTCGTCCGGCCGCCGCGCCGCCGGACGCACCTCGCCGTGGACGTCGCATCGGGCGACCCCCTCGCCGTACACCACCATCGAGCTGGCGAGCACGACGCGTCCGACGCGTGCCCGAGCCGCCTCGGCGAGCACCACCGCCGTGCCGAGGTCGTTGTGCGACACGTAGTCCGGCAGGTCGGCGAGCCCCTGCTCGACCCCCACCTTGGCGGCGAGGTGCAGCACGACGTCCGCCCCGGGCAGGGCGGCGGCCACTGCCGCGGCGTCGCGCACGTCCCCCTGGCGCCAGGTGACCGAGCCGCGGACCTCGTCGATGGCCCGGACGTCGACCACCACGACCTCGTGACCGGCCCGGACGGCGCCGCGCACCACGTGCGAGCCGATGAACCCGCATCCTCCGGTGACCATCAGGCGCATGACCTCACGCTAGGTGCGATCACCCGGGGCAGTCTGCCCGCGCGACCTTACGGGTTGGTGAAAGGTGACGTCCGCCGCGTTCGCTTGTCGCACACGTGGTCCCACCTCGCACACGCTGCGACCGGCACCGTAGCCTCGGCCTCGAAGCGTTCGTGCGAGGAGAGGAACCGCCGTGGCAGAGCGCACCGAGGCCTACGTGCTGGACGCCGTCCGCACCCCGTTCGGCCGGTACGGCGGTGCGCTGGCCGACGTCCGCCCGGACGACCTCGCGGCCCACGTCCTGCGCAGCATCGGCGAGCGCAGCCCATCGCTCGACCCGGCCGACGTCGACGACGTGCTGCTCGGCGACGCCAACGGCGCCGGTGAGGACAACCGCAACGTCGCGCGCATGGCCGTGCTGCTGGCCGGCTGGCCGACGTCCGTGCCGGGTGCGACCGTGAACCGGCTGTGCGGCAGCGGTCTGGAGGCCGCGATCCAGGCCCGGCGGGCGGTCGAGTGCGGTGACGCCGACCTCGTCGTGGCCGGGGGCGTGGAGTCGATGAGCCGGGCGCCGTGGGTGCTGACCAAGCCGTCGACGCCGTACCCGCGCGGCCACGAGACCCTGCACTCGACCACGCTCGGCTGGCGCATGGTCAACCCCGAGATGCCGTCGGCGTGGACCATCTCGCTCGGTGAGAGCACCGAGCACCTCGTCGACCTGCACGGGATCGGGCGCGAGGCCCAGGACGAGTTCGCGGCTCGCAGCCACCGGCTCGCGGACGCCGCGTGGTCGTCCGGCGCGTACGACGCGGAGAACGTGCCGGTGCCCGGCACCGACCTCGAGCGCGACGAGTCGATCCGGCCCGGCAGCACGATCGAGAAGCTCGCGACGCTCAAGGCGGTGTTCCGCGACGGCGGGACGGTCACGGCCGGCAACTCCTCGCCCCTCAACGACGGGGCCAGCGCGGTGCTCGTCGGCTCGGCGTCGGGGGCCCGAGCCGCCGGCCGCGAGCCGCTGGCCCGGATCGCGTCGTCCGGCGTCTCCGGCGTCGACCCGGACGTGTTCGGCATCGGCCCGGTCGAGGCGGCGAACATCGCGCTCAAGCGGGCGGGGATCGGCTGGGGCGACCTCGCGCAGGTCGAGCTCAACGAGGCCTTCGCCGCGCAGTCGCTCGCCTGCCTGGCGGCCTGGCCCGACCTCGACCCCGAGATCGTCAACCCGCACGGCGGCGCCATCGCCATCGGCCACCCGCTCGGCGCGTCCGGCGGGCGGGTGCTGGGTCACCTCGCCCACAGCCTGCGGGCCCGCGGCGGCGGCTGGGGCCTGGCCGCCCTGTGCATCGGCGTCGGCCAGGGCATCGCCGTCGTCCTCGAGGCCTGACTCCCCCACCCCCACCCCCGCTTCCGCCACTCAGGCCGCTTTCCGCCACTCAGGCCGCTTTCCGCCGTCCAGCCGCGGCCTGACGGGCGGAGGCACCCCCGCTTCCGCCGCTCAAGCCGCGGCCAGCGGGCGCAAAGCGGCTTGAGTGGCGGAAAGCGGCTTGGCGGGCGGAAGTGGGTGGGGGGTCGTGGGTCGTGGGGTGGTGCCTGCCGTGTGGGGGCCGCCCACATAGGGGCGCCCCGCGCGCGGGACTAGGGTGACGCCGGACGACGTGGCACTCGACGATGAGGAGTCTGACGTGGACAAGGTGGTGGCGGACGCCGCCGCAGCCGTCGCGGACGTACGGGACGGCGCGACGCTGGCCGTCGGCGGCTTCGGGCTGTGCGGCATCCCCTCGGTGCTGATCGACGCGGTGCTGGCGCAGGGCGCCACCGACCTCGCCGTGGTCTCCAACAACTGCGGCGTCGACGGCGTGGGCCTCGGCGTGCTGCTGGGTGCGGGCCGCATCCGCCGCATCACCGCGTCCTACGTCGGCGAGAACAAGGAGTTCGCCCGCCAGTACCTCGCCGGCGAGCTCGAGGTCGAGCTGACGCCGCAGGGCACGCTCGCGGAGAAGCTGCGGGCCGGCGGGGCCGGCATCGCGGCGTTCTACACCCCCACCGGGGTCGGCACCCAGATCGCCGAGGGCGGCCTGCCGTGGCGCTACGGCGCCGACGGGTCGGTGGCGCTGGCGTCGCCCCCGAAGGAGGTGCGCGAGTTCGAGGTCGACGGGCGCACGCGCGAGTTCGTGCTCGAGGAGGCCATCACCACCGAGTTCGCGCTCGTGCGCGCCGCGGTGGGCGACCGCCACGGCAACCTCGTCTTCCACGAGTCCGCGCGCAACTTCAACCCGATCGCCGCGATGGCGGGGCGCATCACGGTCGCCGAGGTCGAGCGGCTGGTCGAGCCCGGCGAGATCGACCCGGACGACGTCCACCTGCCCGGCGTGTTCGTGCAGCGCGTCGTGGCGCTCACGCCCGACCAGGCCGCGGACAAGAAGATCGAGAAGCGCACCGTGCGCGCCACGACCGAGGAGGCCTGACATGCCGCTGACCCGCGACCAGATGGCCGCTCGCGCGGCGCGTGAGCTCGCCGACGGCTCCTACGTCAACCTCGGCATCGGACTGCCCACGCTGATCCCGAACCACCTGCCGGACGGCGTCCACGTGGTCCTGCAGTCCGAGAACGGCATCCTCGGCGTCGGCCCGTACCCGGTCGAGGCCGCCGTCGACCCCGACCTCATCAACGCCGGCAAGGAGACCGTGACGGTGCAGGCGGGGTCGTCGTACTTCGACTCCGCCCTCAGCTTCGGCATGATCCGCGGCGGCAAGATCGACGCCGCCGTGCTGGGCGCCATGCAGGTCTCGACCAGCGGCGACATCGCGAACTGGATGATCCCCGGCAAGATGGTCAAGGGCATGGGTGGCGCCATGGACCTCGTGCACGGCGCGAAGAAGGTCATCGTCCTGATGGAGCACGTCGCGAAGGACGGCACCCCCAAGCTGCTCACCGAGTGCGAGCTGCCGCTGACCGGCAAGGGCGTCGTCGACCGCGTCATCACCGACCTGGCCGTGCTCGACGTCGCCGGCGACCACTTCCGGCTCGTCGAGCTCGCTGATGGCGTCAGCCTCGAGGACGTGCAGCAGGCCACCGGCGCGCCGGTCGTCGCCGGGTAGCGGCCCCTGACCCGAAGGGTGCTGCCCGACAGGCGACCACCCGCAGGGTCGTGACAGGCTGACGCCATGCGCGCCACGGTGATCCACGGAACCCGAGACATCCGCCTCGAAGAGGTGCCTGACCCCTCCGTCCAGCTGCCCGGCGACGCGGTCGTGAAGGTCGTCGCGGCCTGCGTCTGCGGCTCGGACCTCTGGCCGTACCGCGGGGTGCGCGAGGTCAAGGGACCCTCCCGCATCGGCCACGAGTTCGTCGGCGTCGTGCAGGACGTCGGCGCCGAGGTCAGCACGGTGCGTCCGGGCGACTTCGTGATCGCGCCGTTCGCCCTGAGCGACGGCACCTGCGTGCACTGCCGGCACGGCATCCAGACCTCGTGCGTCAACGGGCAGTGGTGGGGCAGCACGGACGACGGCGGCCTGGTGATCGACGGCGGCCAGGGCGAGTACGTCCGGGTGCCGATGGCCGACGGGACACTCGTGGCCACCCCCGAGGTGCCGGACGACGCCCTCGTGCCGGCCCTGCTGACTCTCTCGGACGTCATGGGCACCGGGCACCACGCCGCGCTCGCGGCCGGCGTCGGCCCGGGCCAGACCGTCGTGGTCGTCGGTGACGGCGCCGTCGGCCTGTGCGCCGTCCTGGCCGCCAAGCGCCTCGGCGCCGAGCGCGTGGTCGCGATGTCGCGGCACGCCGACCGTCAGGCCGTGGCCCGCCGCTTCGGCGCCGACGAGATCGTCGCCGAGCGCGGTGACGCGGGCGTGGCCACGATCGAGCAGCTCACCGACGGCGTCGGTGCCGACGCGGTGCTCGAGTGCGTGGGCACCAAGGAGTCGATGCAGCAGGCGATCGACGCGACCCGTCCCGGCGGCCGCGTCGGCTACGTGGGCGTCCCCGCCGGCGGCCCGGAGCTGCCGATCGGCCAGCTGTTCTCGTCCAACATCTCGGTCGGCGGCGGCGTGGCGCCCGTGCGCGCCTACCTGCCCGAGCTGCTCGAGGACGTCCTCGCCGGCCGGCTGGACCCCGCCCCGGTGTTCGACGCCACCTTCGCGCTGGCGGACGTCGCCGACGCCTACCGCGCGATGGACGAGCGGACGGCGATCAAGACGCTGCTGCGGCCCTGACCCACCACAGGCCCCACCACAGCCCCTACCGCAGGCTGAAGGCCTTCAGCACGTCCGCGTCACCGGCCGAGTAGCGCAGCGGCGGCAGGCCGAACATGCGGGCGGGCGCCGCGGCGAGCGAGCCGTGCGTGAAGCGCGACGTCACGGTCTTGCCGTGCAGCTGGGCGGCCGCGACGACGAACGCGACGTGGTTGCCGGCGTGGTTGTCGTCCTCGTCGAAGGTCACGATGACGGCGAGCTGGCCGGAGGTGAAGTCCGGGCCGGACTCGATCCGCGACATCCACCCGGCGAGCCAGGAGTCGGCCGTGGCGAGCGAGCAGTCGTGCCCGTCGTGGCAGACGTTCGGGATCAGCTGGGCGTAGCGCGGCAGGCGGCCGGCCACGACGTCGTCGTGCAGCGCGCCCCGGCTCGTGGTGCCCGACGGCAGGTTGTACCGCTTGCACCAGGTGCGCTCGGACGGCCAGGAGAAGTACGCCCAGGCGTTGTGCCGCACCGCGTAGCGTCCCGAGTTGCTCTGCGCGCAGCGGCTCGGCATGTCCTCGACGTACGCCCTCACGCCGTGGTGGGCGGCGATCAGCTGGCCGAACACCGACCGGCCCCTGATGTGGTGGCTCGACGGCGGGCGGTCGTCACGCACGCCGAACGTCGAGCCGCCCGTGATCCCCAGGTAGTTGGGCAGCGAGGGGTGCGCCACCGCGTACCACTGCGTCGCCTGGCCGTAGCGCGCGCCCTGCGCGGCCAGGCGGGGCATCTGGCTCAGCGCCTGGGCACGCGAGTGGTTCTCCAGGACGACGACGAGCAGCTTGCTCACCTTGGAGGCGACCGCGGGCGCGGCCGCGGCCGACGACGTCGCGGCGGGCGTCGAGGTCGATGACGTCGCCGACGTCACCGAGGTGGCGCTCGACGTCACCGACACCGCCTCGGAGCGGCTGGTACCGCTCGCGGTGGGCGCGGCGGCCCCACCGCAGGCGGCGCTCAGCGTGAGGACGGCCGCGAGCGCGGCGCCGGTGTGGAAGCGACGGGTCGGGGTCATTCACCCATAGTGCGCTCTCGGGCACGCTTCGTGCACGCCGATCACCCGTGCGTCGCCCGGTCTGCTGCGAGGGGCGCAGGAGCGACCACCTACCCTGGTGCGGGAGCCTGGCCGTCAGCTCGACCGTCAGCACTTACAGCACCGTCACGCGCGAGGAGCGGCATGGGCGAGATCGTCGTGTTCAGCGGCAGTGCTCACACCGAGCTCGCCGAGGAGATCTGCAACGACCTCGGCGTCGAGCTGGCGCCCACGCACATCCAGCGGTTCAGCAACGACTGCATCCAGGCCCAGCTGCGCGTGAACTGCCGCCAGCGCGACGTCTACATCGTCCAGCCGCTGGTGCCGCCGGTGCAGGACCACCTCGTCGAGCTGCTCCTCATGCTGGACGCCGCTCGGGGCGCCTCGGCGGCGCAGATCACCGCGGTGATCCCGCACTACGCCTACGCCAGGTCCGACAAGAAGGACGCCCCGCGCATCTCCATCGGCGGTCGGCTCGTGGCCGACCTGATCTCGACGGCCGGCGCCAACCGCGTGCTCACGATGGCGCTGCACGCCCCGCAGGTGCACGGCTTCTTCTCGGTGCCGGTCGACCACCTGTCGGCCATCGCCGAGCTCGCGCTGCACTTCAAGGGCAAGGACCTGTCCAACACCGTCGTGGTCTCCCCCGACCTGGGCAACGCCAAGCCCGCCACGCAGTTCGCGCGCATCCTCGGCGTCCCGGTCGCCGCCGGCAGCAAGCGCCGCCTCGCCGACGACACGGTCGTGATCGACGCGATCGTGGGCGATGTCGCGGGCAAGGACGTCGTCGTGCTGGACGACGAGATCGCCACCGGCGGCTCGGTCGTCGAGCTGCTGGACGTGCTGCGCCGCCACGGCGCCCGGCGGGTGGCGCTCGCCTGCACGCACGGGCTGTTCACCGGCCCGGCCATCGAGCGGCTGTCGTCGCGCGACGACATCGACGAGGTCATCACGACCAACACGGTGCCGCAGGGCGGGCACTACGCGTTGCCCAACCTCGAGGTGCGCTCGATCGCCCCGTTGTTCGCCGACGCCATCGGCCGCATCCACCGCGGCGAGTCGGTCAGCAGCCTCCTCTCGGACGCCATCACGCACGGCTGAGTCCGCCAGATCGCGTGCCCAGGACGCGTCTCGAGTGGCGGGACGGCGCTGGGCGCGGTTGAGTGAGCGCCGCTCAGCAGACGACTGCGACTGGAGGCAGCAGCATGCGCATCGGCAGCATCATCGTCCTGGTCTGGCTGGTGATCGGGGCCATCGCCGCCGGCCAGCGGGGTTACTACTCCAGCGGGCCCGACAACTGCGCTCAGGCGGGCACCATCGCCGTCACGATCGTGGCTGGCCCGCTCAACTACGTGGGCGTCAACCCCAAGATCACCGACTGCAACACGCCGCAGCCGTCGAAGTAGGCCCGGCGCCGACGTCCGCGCGGCCGAGGAGTCACCGCTGCTGGGTCGACACGCCCGCGTGTCGGTTCAGCGGCGGTCACTGGACGGTGCGGCGCGCCACGACGACCCAGGCGGTGGCGGGCACCTCGAAGGGGCCTGGGCCCAGGCGTTCGCGGCACCGCCGCTGCAGGCGCAGCCGAGCGGCGTCGTCCAGCGCGCGCACGTAGCTGCCGGCCGGACCGACACCGAGGGTGAACGGCCGCCACCACTGCTCGAACGACGCGAACGACACCGTGATGGTCAGCGTCCGCTCGGTGACGTCGGCCAGGCCGGCCTGCGCCGCGAGGCCCGCGAGGTCACCTCGGCGGGTGCCTGGTAGCTCCGACTCGTCGGGTGCCCCGGCGTCGAGGTCGCGGACGGCGTCCCAGAAGCCCGCCAGCGGCCCGCCGCCGCCGGCGTGGTCCCACACCGAGGCCGCGACGCGCCCACCGGGAGCGGCCACGCGAGCCATCTCGCGCAGTCCCGCCACGGGGTCAGGCATGAAGTGCACCACCAGCTGGGCGGTGACGACGTCGAACGTCTCGTCAGCGAAGGGGAGCACGTCAGCCGCCGCCTGCCGCACGTCGGTGCCCGGGCAGCGCTCGCGGACGGCGGCGACGAACGGCGACGAGGGATCCACCGCGGCGACCCGCTCGGCACCGAGCCTGGCGACGAGCTTGCGGGTCAAGGCACCGGGACCGCAGCCGACGTCGAGCGCGCGGTCGTCGTCGGCGAGGCTCAGCAGGTCGACGAAGCGCCCGGCGAGCGGCGTGGAGAAGCGGCCCATGAACTGGTCGTAGGCGTCTGCGGTGACCGCGAAGCTCACGCCAGCACGCTACGCCAGGGCGGACGTCGGCAGGTAGCTGCGTCAAGGCGAGGCCCAGGAGTGGTCGATAGGGTCGCGTCATGTCCGAGCACCCGTCCCCAGACCTTCGCGTCTGCATCGTCGGAGCCGGCGCCGTCGGTGGCATGATCGGCGCCCGGCTCGCTGCTGCGGGCACGCCGACGTCCGCAGTCGCCCGTGGCGACACGCTCGAGGCGTTGCAGCGCAACGGATGGCGCCTCATCGAGCACGACGGCGAGATCGCCGGACCGGTCGCCGCGTCCGACGACCCCGCCGATCTCGGTCAGCAGGACGTCGTCGTGATCGCGGTCAAGGCGCACTCGCTACCCGAGCTCGCGCCGCGGCTGGCGCCCCTGCTCGGGCCGCAGACCGTCGTCGTGCCGGCGATGAACGGTGTGCCGTGGTGGTTCTGCGACGGCCTGGGTGGCCCGGTGGACGGGATGCGGCTGCAGAGCGTCGACCCGGACGGCGCCATCGCCGCCGCCCTGCCGCCGTCGCGGGTCGTGGGCTGCGTCGTCCACCTCAGCGCCAGCACGTCGTCACCCGGCGTGGTGCTGCACGGCACCAAGCACTCGCTGATCCTCGGCGAGCCGCACGGCGGCGACACCGAGCGACTGCGCACCGTGGCCGCCCTGCTGGAGCACGCGGGGTTCGACATCACGCCGTCGCGGCGCATCCAGGACGACGTGTGGTTCAAGCTGTGGGGCAACCTCACGATGAACCCGATCTCGGTGCTCACCGGCACGACCATGGACCGCATCGTCAGCGACCCGCTGGTCGAGCAGTTCATCACCGCGATCATGCTCGAGGCGCGTGAGGTGGGCGAGCGCATCGGCACGCCGGTGCAGCAGGACGTCGCCGAGCGGCTGGAGATCACGCGCTCGATGGGCCCCATGCGGACGTCGATGCTCCAGGACGCCGAGGCCGGCCGTCCGATCGAGCTCGACGCGCTGGTGGGCGCCGTGCGTGAGCTGGGCCAGGCGGTCGGCGTCCCGACGCCGAACACGGACGCACTGCTCGGCCTGACCCGCGTCGCCGCGCGGGCCCGCGGCCTGTACCCCGCCTGAGCGCGTGCTGCGAGGGCACGACGCCGGACGCTGGCTGCTGGGACGCCCAACCGCTGATGATGCGGCTGCTGGTGTGGTCGGTGGCGTTCGCGGCGCACCCGTGGGTCGCGTGAGGGCTGGCCGGCGCGCATAGGGTGACGCCCGTGACCCGGCGCCGCCACGACCTCGACTCGCTGCTCGACGTCGCCGTGCGCGTGTACACCGAGCGCGGATTCGACGGCACGAGCATGGGCGACCTCGCGGAGGCGGCCGGGCTGTCGAAGTCGTCGCTGTACCACCACGTGGAGTCCAAGGAGCAGCTGCTGCGGCTCGCGCTCGACCGCGCGGTCGAGCCGCTCTTCGCCGTCCTCGACGAGCCCGCGGCCTGCGAGGGACCGGCGCTCGCCCGCCTCGAGCACGTCGTCCGGCGCGAGGTGCAGGTGCTCGTCGACCGCCTGCCCTACGTGACGCTGCTGCTGCGCGTCCGCGGCAACTCGGTCACCGAGCGGTGGGCGCTGGAGCGTCGGCGCGAGTTCGACCACCTCGTGGCAGCGCTGGTCACCGAGGCCGCCGACGAGGGCGACGTCCGCGCGGACGTCGACCCCGGCCTGGTCGCTCGGCTGCTCTTCGGCATGGTCAACTCCCTCGTCGAGTGGTACGACCCGAACGCCGCCTCGGCCCTGGACGCCGACGCCCTCGCCGGCGCCGTCGTCCGACTGGCCTTCGACGGCCTGCGCTCCTGACCCTTCGCACCTGCCCCGGTGATCACGTGAAGGAGGCGCCCCAGCACTTCACAGGGCGCGCAAGCCGTGCAAAGTGCTCGCGGCCCTTGTTCACGTGATCATCGGGGGCACGCCCGCCGGGTGGGCGGGAGGGCGCCGGGCTGGCATACTTGAACCGACCGATCGGTCGGGTAGAGGGAGCAGCACCTATGACGGCGCAGGAACTCAGCACGGCGCAGGAGATGACGGCGGAGCAGCAGGAGCGCTTCGACGCGCTCGTCGCCGACGACCAGCGCATCGAGCCGCGCGACGCGATGCCCGAGGGGTACCGCAAGACGCTCGTGCGCCAGATCGCCCAGCACGCGCACTCCGAGATCATCGGCATGCAGCCCGAGGGCAACTGGATCAGCCAGGCGCCGAGCCTGCGCCGCAAGGCGATCCTCATGGCCAAGGTGCAGGACGAGGCCGGGCACGGTCTGTACCTGTACTCGGCGGCCGAGACGCTCGGCGTCGACCGGGCCGCCCTGCTCGACATGCTGCACAGCGGCCGGCAGAAGTACTCCTCGATCTTCAACTACCCGACGCTGTCGTGGGCCGACATGGGTGCGATCGGGTGGCTCGTCGACGGCGCGGCGATCGTCAACCAGGTGCCCATCTGCCGCTGCTCGTACGGCCCGTACGCCCGGGCGATGGTGCGCATCTGCAAGGAGGAGTCGTTCCACCAGCGGCAGGGCTTCGAGATCCTGCACACGCTGAGCCACGGCACCCCTGAGCAGCACCAGATGGCGCAGGACTCCGTCGACCGCTGGTGGTGGCCGAGCCTGATGATGTTCGGGCCGCCGGACGACGAGTCGCCGAACTCCGCGCAGTCGATGGCCTGGGGCATCAAGCGGCACAGCAACGACGAGCTTCGTCAGCGCTTCGTCGACATGACGGTGCCGCAGGCGCAGGTGCTCGGCCTGACGCTGCCCGACCCCGAGCTGCGGTTCGACGAGGAGACCGGCCACTGGCGCTTCGGCGAGATCGACTGGGCCGAGTTCTACGAGGTCATCAAGGGCAACGGGCCGTGCAACGCCGAGCGCATCGAGCGCCGGGTGAGCGCCCACGACGAGGGCGCGTGGGTGCGCGAGGCCGCCCTGGCCTACGCCGACAAGCAGGCCGCCCGCACGCAGGGGGCCGTGGCATGAGCCAGCGCGACTGGCCGCTGTGGGAGGTCTTCGTGCGGGCCCGGCGCGGGCTGTCGCACGGGCACGTCGGCTCGCTGCACGCACCGGACGCCGAGATGGCCTTGCGCAACGCGCGCGACCTCTACACCCGTCGCAGCGAGGGCGTGAGCATCTGGGTCGTGCCGAGCGCCGCCATCACCGCGTCGAGCCCGGACGAGAAGGACGCGTTCTTCGACCCGGCCGCCGACAAGGTCTACCGGCACCCGACGTTCTACGACATCCCCGACGAGGTGCAGCACCTGTGAGCCCCACCGCCCCGGTCGCCGCCTACGCCCTCGCCCTCGGCGACGACGCCCTCGTGCTCGCCCAGCGGTGCGGCCAGTGGATCACCCGCGCCCCGCAGCTGGAGGAGGACGTCGCGATCGCCAACATCGGCCTGGACCTGCTGGGCCAGGCGCGGGCGCTGCTCGCCTACGCGGGCAGCGCCGACGGCCGCAGCGACGACGACCTGGCCTACCTGCGCGACGCCGGGCAGTTCACCAACGTGCGGCTCGTCGAGCTGCCCAACACCGACTTCGCGGTGTCGATGGCCCGGCTGCTGGTGTTCGCGACGTACCAGCGCGCCCTCTACTCGCGCCTGGCGTCGAGCGTCGACGAGACCCTCGCCGGCGTGGCCGGCAAGGCGGTCAAGGAGGTCAGCTACCACGCCGACCACGCGACCGAGTGGGTGCTGCGCCTCGGCGACGGCACCGACGAGTCTCACCGCCGCATGCAGGCCGGGCTCGACCTGGTGTGGCCGTACGTCGACGAGCTGTTCGACGGCGCCTTCGTCGATCCGCAGCTCGTGACCGCCGGCGTCGCGGTCGACCCGTCGACCCTGCGCGACGAGGTGCTCGAGGTCGTGCGAGGCGTGGTCACCCAGGCCACGCTGACGTGGCCGGACGTCGCGCCCGCGCCCGGCGGCGGCCGCCGCGGCGAGCACACCCCCGACCTCGCCGAGATGCTGGACGAGATGCAGGGCCTGCACCGGGCGCACCCGGGGGCGACGTGGTGACCGTCACCGCCGGTGTCGCGCTCGCCCGGCACGCCGCCGCGCAGGTGCTCGACCCCGAGGTGCCGGTGCTGACGATCGACGACCTCGGCGTCCTGCGCGACGTCATGCTGGCCGACGACGGCGCGGTCGAGGTCGTCATCACCCCCACCTACTCCGGCTGCCCGGCCATGGAGACCATCGCGTCCGACGTCGTCGACGCCGTGCGGGCCGCGGGGTTCGACGACGTGCGCGTGCGCACGGTCCTGAGCCCGGCCTGGACCACCGACTGGATGAGCCAGGACGGACGCCGCAAGCTGGCCGAGTACGGCATCGCGCCACCCGGCACGCGGCCTGCGACCGGCCCCGTGCCGCTCACCCTGGGGGTGCGCGCGCCGTCCCCGCGCTGCCCGCAGTGCGGTGCGACCACCGTGCGCGAGCTGTCGCGCTTCGGCTCGACGGCCTGCAAGTCGCTGTGGCAGTGCGAGTCCTGCCACGAGCCCTTCGACCACTTCAAGGCGATCTGAATGACCACCGAGATCGGCCCGGGCGCGGGCACGACGAGCACCGCGCCCCAAGTGAGCGCCCGCAGCCACGGCGCCTTCCACCCCCTGCGCGTCTCCGGCATCGACCACCTGACCAACTCCGCGGTGCGGCTGACCTTCGACGTACCCGCCACGCTCGCCGAGGCGTACCGGTACGCACCCGGCCAGCACCTCACGCTGCGCACGGACGTCGGCGGCGAGGAGGTGCGGCGCAGCTACTCGATCTGCTCCGCGCCGTCGTCCGGCGCCTTGCAGGTGGCGGTGAAGTCCCTCGAGGGCGGGGCCTTCTCGACGCACGCCCACACCGGGCTGGCCGTGGGCGACGTCCTCGACGTGATGACCCCGGCCGGCCGCTTCGGCGTGAGCCTCGACCCCGGCCACACCAAGCGCTACGTCGCGATCGTCGCGGGCAGCGGCATCACGCCGGTCATGTCGATCCTGCCGGCGGTGCTCGAGACCGAGCCCGGCAGCGACGTCACGCTCGTCTACGGCAACCGCGACAGCGGGTCGGTGATGTTCGCCGAGGAGCTCGCCGACCTCAAGGACCGCTACCCCACGCGGCTGCAGTTCGTGCACGTCCTGTCGCGCGAGCCGCAGGACGCCGAGCTGCTCACTGGGCGCATCGACGAGGCCAAGCTCGACCGCCTGCTGGAGTCCGTGGTGCCGGTCGACACGGTCGACGACTGGCTGCTCTGCGGCCCCTTCGAGCTCGTGCAGCAGGTGCGCGCCACGCTCGTCGAGCGGGGGGTGCCCAACCCCGCGATCCACCTCGAGCTCTTCCACGTCGACGGCGAGCCACCGCGGCTGGCCCGCCCGCGCGGCCAGGCGAGCGACGCCGGCTGCCAGGTGACCGTGCGGCTCGACGGACGCACCACGACGTTCGCGATGCCCGACGAGGGCTCGGTGCTCGACGCCACCCTCGCCGTGCGGGCGGACGCGCCCTACGCGTGCAAGGGCGGCGTGTGCGGCACGTGCCGCGTGAAGGTCGTCGAGGGCGAGGTCGACATGACCCGCAACTTCGCCCTGGAGCCGGAGGAGGTCGCCGAGGGCTTCGCGCTGGCCTGCCAGTCGGTGCCGACGTCCGACCGCCTGGTCGTCGACTTCGACGCTTGAGCGACAATCAGCCGGTGAGCCCCAACCTCGTGCGGCGGATCGGTGCGCGCACCTTCGACTTCAGCCGCCAGGTCGCGGTGATGGCGATCGTCAACCGCACGCGTGACTCGTTCTACGACCAGGGGGCGACGTTCGACTTCAGCCCGGCCCTGGACGCCGTCGACCGGGCCGTCGCCGAGGGCGCCGACTGGGTCGACATCGGCGGGGTGCCGTTCTCTCCCGTCGCCGAGCAGGTCGGTGAGCCGGAGGAGCTCGAGCGCGTCGTGCCGCTCGTCGCGGCCGCCCGCGAGCGCACCGACGCCGTCATCTCGGTCGACACGGTGCGCCCCGACGTGGCCCGCGAGGCGCTGCGCGCGGGCGCCGACGTGATCAACGACACCTCAGGGCTGCACGATCCCACGATGGCGGACGTCGTCGCGGCGTCGCAGGGCACGCTCGTGGTCTGCCACAGCAGGGCCGCCCCGCGTGCCGTGCTCCCGGCGCCGCACTACGACGACGTCGTCGCGGAGGTGCGCGAGCTGCTGCTCTCGCGCGTCGACCTCGCGGTGTCCAGGGGCGTGCCTCGCGAGCGGATCGTGATCGACCCCGGCCACGACCTCAACAAGAACACGCTGCACTCGCTGGAGCTGACCCGTCGGCTCGGGGAGCTGGCGACGCTGGGCTACCCGCTGCTCGCGGCGGTGTCCAACAAGGACTTCATCCAGGAGACCCTGGGCCGGCCGAAGGACGACGTGCGCGCAGGCACGACCGCGGCGCACGTGTTCTGCATCCTGCAGGGAGCACGCATCCTACGGGTGCACGACGTCGCTGAAGCCGTCGCTGCGGTGCGGATGACCGAGGCCATCCTCGGCTGGCGCGCCCCAGAGCGCCTGCAGCACAACACCTGACGAGGATCAGCCTGCCTCGACGAGGTCGCTGTCGAGCTGGACGTCGCCGCTGCCCGAGCGGGTCAGCAGCTCGTCGAGATCACGCAGGCGCGCCAGGGCCAGGGCCGCGTCTGCGTCGTTGCCCGCCGAGCGCGCCTCCTGCAGCTCGTGAAGGGCTGCCGTCCGCTGCGCGTTGAGCTCGTTCAGGAACGCACCGCTGATCCCCATGTCGCCTCCTCGGTGTCACGTGTGGTCGGTCGTGGTTCGTGGTTGGTGGTCGTCCTGTCGGACGACGATCGCCGCGCTGCCACCGTCGAGGTCCGCGGTCAGCTCGCGCAGCAGCTCGTGCGGCTCACGGTCGGCGAGCCTCGCCGGCAACGACTGCAGCACCGCAGCCAAAGACACCGGCAGCGCATCGAGCGCGTCCGACGACAGTACGAGGAGACGCTGCCCGACGTCCAGCCGGGCGGCCTCGGCACCACCGGGCAGCGCGGGCACGGTCCGGGCGTCCGCAGCACCGACGAGCAGGGCCGGCGGGGTGGTCGAGGCGTAGACGCTGATGGCCCCGCCGGGTCGCAGGTCGACGCGCGTGCGTCGGTCGTCCGTCGCGGCGTCACCGATCTCCAGCCGCAGGCCGCCGCGCGTCTCGACGAGGTGCACCACGCCCTGGCCGCCGCAGCGTGTGGCCACCACCCAGCCGTGAGCACGCACCACGCGGGGCGAGACGCCGACGTCCAGCACCGGCAGGTCGAGAGCCACGGTCAGTGCTCCCGCTCGTCGGCGTCCTCGACGTCCAGGACGGCGGCGAGGCCCGTGCGCGTCAGCAGGCCGAGGCTCTGACCGACCGACCCCCGCACCACGACGTCCACGCCGCGGGCGACGCACTTGCGCTTGGCCCACAGCAGCGCGGCCACGACGCTGGAGGAGATGCGGTCGAGGCGGCTGACGTCGACGACGAGGCGGGCGTCCCCGGCACTGAGCACGTGGCTCAGGCTGCTGCGCAGCTCGGTGAGCCCCTGCGCCACGGCCTCGTCGTCCAGGGCGACGACCACGGTGCGTGGTGTCGGCGACAACGACGTGCTGGCCAGGCTCACGGCTCCACCTCCCGCTGGACGGTCGTGCCCCTCACGACCGCATCCAGCATCGCGGTGGAACATTGCGATTCGCCTGAACGGTACTTTGCGGTTTGTTGACAACTCGCCGGGCGCCGACGGCGGGCCCGGGGCCGGTCACCGCGCCTGGCAGCATGGGGGCATGCCCACCCGGTTGCTCGTGCTCGAGGACGACGACGGCATCCGCAGCAGCCTCGCCCTGTCGCTGGAGGACGAGGGCTACGAGGTCGTGCAGCACGCCGACGCCGAGAGCGCCCTGCGGACCGTCGAGACCGAGCGGGTCGACCTCATGCTCGTCGACCTCATGCTGGGCGGCATGGACGGCTACACCTTCATCCGGCGCGCCCGGCCGAGCAGCGACGCCCCGATCATCGTCCTCAGCGCCCGCGACGGCACGCACGACATCGTCTCGGCGCTGGAGGCGGGCGCCGACGACTACGTGACCAAGCCGTTCGTCGTCCGCGAGGTCATCGCGCGGCTGCGCGCGCTCATGCGTCGCCCCGTCGCCGGCGCACCGGCCGACGAGCCGGCGGCCGCGAGGGACGGCTCCGTCGTGCTCGACTCCGGCGCCGGGCCGCTCGTGCTGTCGGCCGACGCCGGCACCGTGCGGCGCGGTGACGTCGAGGTCCACCTCACCCTGACCGAGTTCCGGCTGCTGTGCGAGCTCGCCTCACCAGCGGGCCGTGTGCTGAGCAGAACCGCTCTGCTGGAACGGGTCTGGGACCGCGGCTTCTTCGGCGACGAGCGCATCGTCGACGTGCACATCCGGCGGCTGCGCACCAAGGTCGAGCGCGACCCCGCGAACCCGCAGCTGGTCGTGACCGTTCGCGGGCTGGGTTACCGGCTGGACGTCCGGTGACGCCGTGAGGCCCCGGTGAGATGGCGCTGGGGGCTGCGGGCGAGCGTGATGGTGTCGTTCGCGGCCGGGGCGCTGCTGCTGTCCGTGGTGCTCGCAGCGGGCACGTTCTTCGTCGTGCGGCACTACCTCGTCGACCAGCGCGAGCGCACGGCGACCCGGCAGGCCTTCGCCGACGCCTCCTACGTCCGCGACGGGCTGCTGACCTCCGGGGCGCAGGTGAGCGACGTGCTCGGCAACGTCGCCCCACCCTCGGACACCGACATCGTCGTCCACCGCTACGGACGGTGGTTCTCGTCGTCGCTGCAGTCCGACGCCCACGACGTGCCGGACTCGGTGCAGCGCACCGTCGGGGGCGGCGCCGCGTCGGTGCTCTGGGGACGGGCGGCCCGCGGCCCGACCATCGTCGTCGGGGTGCCCCTGCCTGCCGTGGACGCCGAGCTGTACGAGATCTCGCAGCCGACCGAGCTGCGTAGCACGCTGTCGACCCTGGCCGTCGTGCTCGCGGGGTTCGCGCTGCTGACCACCCTCGGGGGCGCGCTGCTCGGCCGAGCAGCCGCCCGGCGGGTGGTGGCCCCCCTCGACGACGTCGCCCGGGCGGCCACGCAGATCTCCGTCGGTGACCTGACCACGCGTTTGCCGTCCACCGACGACCCGGACCTCGCCGCCATCGTCGGCTCGTTCAACGCGATGGTGGAGGCGCTGGACGAGCGCATCGCCCGCGACGCGCGGTTCGCCGCCGACATCAGCCACGAGCTGCGCTCCCCGCTCACGACGCTGGTGACCAGCGTGGACCTGTTGCACCGCAGGCGTTCGGAGCTGCCGGAGCGCTCGCAGCAGGCGCTCGACCTCATCACCACAGAGCTCGAGCGCTTCCAGCGGTCCCTGGAGGACCTGCTCGAGCTCGGCCGCCTGGACGCCGGGGTCGCCCTGCGCACCGTCACCGACGTCGACCTGCGCGAGCTGGTGCAGTACGCGCTGGAGTCCGGCCACCGACAGCTGGTGGCCACCGTGCCGGACGAGCCGCTCGTCGTCCGTGTCGACAAGCAGCAGCTCAGCCGCGCGCTGCTCAACCTGTTCGACAACGCCGACCTGCACGCGGGGGGGCTCGCCGCCGTCCAGGTCGAGCGCTCGGGCGACTACGCGCTCGTGGCGGTGGACGACGAGGGCCCTGGCGTGCCGGTGGACGAGCGCGAGCGCATCTTCGAGCGCTTCGTGCGCGCGGGGTCGCGCGGGTCGCGGCGCGGCACCGGCCTCGGGCTCAGCCTGGTGGCCGAGACCGTGCACTCCGTCGGCGGCAACGTCGGTTGCGCTGACCGTCCCGGCGGCGGCGCACGCTTCGTCGTGCGCCTACCGCTGGCCGATACGGCCCTGGAGAACGCGTGAGACGCCCCCTGACCCGCTACCTGCTGGCCACCGTCGCCGCCGCCACGGTGCTGTCCGCCTGCGGAGTGCCGCACGGCGACCAGGCACGCGCGGTCGACCCCAAGGAGGTGCCCTACGGCCTCCTGCAGTCGAACCCGCCGGCCTCGACCGAGCCTGAGCTGAAGGGCTCGGTGCGCGCCGAGCCCGCCCGGCTCTACCTGCTGGGCTCGCAGGACCAGCTCGTCGGCGTCCCGGCCGGAGTCGGCCGGCCGCTGTCGACAACGGCACGCCTCGCCGCGCTGTTCGCGCTGCTCGAACGCGGCCCGGACGACAGCCAGCGCAGCCAGGGCCTCAGCACCGCGCTCAGCCCCGGAGTGCGCATCCAGCTGCAGGACCTCGCCGACGGCACGGCGCAGGTGCAGGTCGACGCCGGCCTGAAGGACCCGACCGCGGACCGGCTGCCCCTGGCGATCGGCCAGGTCGTGCTGACGGCCACGTCGCTGGGCGGTGTCGACGCCGTCCAGCTGGTCCGCGACGGGGCACCGGTCGAGGTGCCCCTGCCCGGCGGCGCCCTCACCTCCGCACCGCTGACGCGCGCCGACTACGCCTCGCTGCTCACCCGGTGACGCGCACCTTCGCGGTGACCTGAGGCAGCTCGACGTACGTCTGCCCCGGCGCCATCTTCAGCGGGCTGCCGTCCTTGAGAGTGAACCGGAACGGCTGGTTGACCGCGCCCTTGGCCCAGGTGCCCGTGACGTACTTGCCACCGTGGAAGTAGTAGAAGGTGCCCTTGGTGGCGATGATGTCGTGGATGGGCTCGTCGTGCCCGGACCCGTGGTAGATCTTCGCGTAGTGCTGCCGGGCGCGGATCACCAGCACGTTGTCGGGAGCGACCCGCTTGCCGTTCGAGAGCACGTGCTTGCCCCACGGCATGCTGCGCAGGTAGGTGCCGGACTTCTCGTCGTACGTGTAGCTCATGTCGTAGGAGTCGCCGCTCTTCCACGGCACGTGGATGGTGCGGGCCGGTCGCCCCGACGCCGTGCTCGCCTCGGCGACGGAGTCGGCGAACGGGAAGTACGCCTGCGGCGGGCCGGCGCGGAACTTGCGGGTCTGCTTGGCCAGCACCGCGGGGTGGCAGACCACAGCGCGGTCGTAGTAGGTGTTGCCCTGGTAGGTGCGCACCCGTGCGGGGTCGATGGAGTACGAGCCCGAGCCTTTGGTGGCCATGTAGGTCAGCGAGGCCTCGACGAACCGGCTGAAGTGCTTGGCGTAGTTGCCGACCCAGCCGGTCGCGCCGGTGTTGCCGATGATGGCGTTCATGGGGCTCAGCAGCGCGATGTCGACCGGGCGCACCGAGCGCACCGGTGCGACGTCGTCGGCCATGCGGGAGTGGAAGACCGGCACGAGGCGCGTGCCGCTGTAACCAGAGGAGTCGCGGTAGCCGTCGAGCTCGACGAACACGATGTCGGCGAGGTCGAGTCCCGCCTGGGGGTGCTCGTTCTTGTTGTCCGGCACCTTGACCGCGACGGCGGCGTGGCGGCCGGCGGCGGGGTCCTTCATGACCCGGCCGGTGAGCGGCCAGCGCGGGCGGGTGTCCGTGGGGGTCGCGGACGGCGTCGGGGTGGCGGTCGTGGTGGCCGTCGACGTCCCCGTCGGCGCGGCGGACGGCGAGCCCTTGGAGCACGCGGCGAGGGTGGCACCGGCCACCCCCAGCGCGCCGAGCAGCAGGGTCCGGCGGTCGAACGAGCTCATCAGTGTCCTCTCGAGAAGCACTAGCACCTGGCGGAGGGCGTGGGATTCGAACCCACGAGACGGTTGCCCGCCTAGCGGTTTTCAAGACCGCCGCACTAGGCCACTATGCGAGCCCTCCTGGAGCGACGGCCATTGTGCCCCACGCCGATCAGGGTCGGCGTCAAGGCGGTGCGGCCCCGCTCGTAGCAGTCCAGCAGCCGGGCGGCGGCGTCCCGCCAGGTGAGGGTCCGCGCGGCGGCCAGGGAGGCGTCGCGCAACGCGGCCAGCCGGGCGGGGTCGTCAGCCAGCTCGCGCAGGTGACCGGCCAGGACGGCGACGTCCCCCGGCTCGTGCAGCAGCCCGTCGACGCCGTCGCGCACCGGCGCCCCGGACGCCGTCGACACGAGCGGGACGGCGCCGCTGGCCATCGCCTCGTAGGTGACCAGCGCGCTGCCCTCGGTGTACGACGGCAGCAGGAGCACGTCGCTGCGGCCCAGCAGGCCGGGCACGTCGTCGACGAAGTCGAGCACCTCGACGCTCGGGTCGGCGAGGTCCTCGGCCAGGTAGCGCTCGTACGCCGGCAGCAACCGCCCGGCCACCAGCAGGCGCCCGCGCGTCGACAGCCCGGCCTCGCGCCAGGCCCGCAGCGCCAGGTGCAGCCCCTTGGCGGGTTCGCCTCGCCCGATGAAGACGGCCGTGAACGGACGGGGCTCGGCCGAGCGGACGCCGGTGAAGCGGGTGTCGTCGTACCCGTAGTGGTGCTGCAGCAGCTTGTCGGCGGGCACCCCGCGGTCGAGGAACGACTGGCGCACGTAGTCGGACGGCGCGAGCACGAAGTCGGCCGTCGCGAACTCGCGCTCCTCGCCGCGCTCGCGTCGCGCGTCCGGCCGGTGCGACGCCCCCCGCGGCAGCTCGACCCCCACGCTGGCGCCCGCCCTCGCGGCGTCCTCGAACGTCGTGGTCGTGTGCGCGTTCGGCGCCTCGCGGAACACGGGCAGCCCCAGCCGGTGCGCCGCGACGATCGTGCTCAGGCACGAGCCCGGCCAGCAGTGCACGAGGTCGTGGTGCGCCGCCTCGCTGCGCAGCGCGTGCGCGACCCGCCGGTCGTGGTACGCGTACGCCCGCCGGACGCCGAGCGCCCGGTGCGGGACCCGTCGTCCCGCGAACGACAGCGTCTGCACGACCCGGACGCTCTCCGGCAGCGGCACGCGCAGGCTGGTCGTGTAGACGGTGACCGGCGTGCCGGCGTTCGCGAGGCCGGCGACCTGCTGCCAGGCCGTGTTGTTGATGCCGGGGCCGCCCAGCGGGTGCGGGAAGGAGTACAGGACCCGCAGCGTCCGGGACGACATCACACCCCCACCGTGCTCGGCATCGCACGCAGCCTACTGGCGCATCACCCGTCGGCACCGGCCGATCGGCCGATCGGTGGCACCCGACGACGCAGGCTCGGACCACCACGCACCGCCAGGTGGGTGGCGAGCGCCACCTCGACCACGACCGCGACCCAGAAGGCGTGGTGGTCTCGCCCGACGACACCGGTGTAGGCGTAGGCCGCGTCGACGACGGCGTGGAAGACCGCGCAGAGGAGCAGGCTGCCGCCGCTGCCGACGTAGAGCCAGGCGAGGATCACGCTCGTGGCGACGGTCATGACCGCGAAGCCCGCGAACGGCACCGTCGAGTCGCTCTCGCTGGCCAGGCCGAAGGTGGGCAGGTGCCAGCCCACACCCCAACCAGCTCCACCAGGGGCAGTACGCGCCATCAGCCGAGGCAGGGCGAAGCCCCGCCAAGCGGCCTCCTCGGTGAGCAGGAACAGCCCGGTGCCGTACACGAGGTACGCCGCCGCAGCCGGCAGCGCGAGGGTCTCGCCCAGGTGCGCCGAACCACCGAGCAGCGCCCCGACGCCGGCGGCCGCGACCGCCGCGCCAGCGGCACGCCGACCGCTGCCGCGTACCAGCGCCCCGGCACCCGCCAGCGCGTGAGCCGACGCCAGAGGTCCCCAGCCCGCGCCGTCCCCCGGTCGTCGCCACCGCAGCCACCGTGACGGGCACGAGGGTCCACAGCGCGACACCGCCGGGCAGGTCCAGCCGATCCAGCCGCGCTGCTCGGCCAGCTTGCTGCACCACACCGCCCACGGCAGCAGGAACGCCCCGGCCAAGAAGGCCCCCAGGGCCCCGTCGACGCGCTCATCGGCCGGCCTCGACCGGTCGCGGCGACTGCCAGCCCGGCCCGGCCATCCGCCATCCGATGACCGCGTTCTGGGCGGCGAAGCCGACCGCCAAGGTGCACAGCAGCGCCGCCGCGCCCGACGCCTCCGGGTGCCCACGGCCCGGTCGACGACGAAGAGCAGGCCGCGCGCGGCGAACAACGTCACCCACAAGGCGACCGTGAGGCACGATCCCCGACGCCACCAGCCGCCGTCCTCGTCCTGCCAGACGGCGATCGTCCAGCCGCGCCACACGCCGAGGGCGACAGAGGCCACCGCCGCCACACCCAGCAGCGCGAGATCGGCGCCGTCCTTCCAGACCGCCACGGGCATCGATCGCAGGCCGAGGTAGGCCAACGCCAGGGGTGCGAGCACCAGCAGCCGCGGCTTGACGGGTCCGAGGCGCACCTGTCTGGTGAGGATCCAGAGAACGGCGACGGCGATCAGCAGCAGGTCGGCGGCAGAGCTGGCGGTCACGGGGGCTCCTTGAGCGGGTGGTGAAGCAGGTGCCCACCACGCTGGGGACGGCGCCGGCGCGCTCCATCGGCTCAGGAGTGGATCTTCCGCGGCGGCGGGCTCCACCCTGAGGTGGAGGCCTGGGCCGCGCCCTCCACCCGGGTCAGGCCGTGACCCGCCCGGTGCGGTAGGCGTACCCGACCAGTGCCGCTCGGTCGCGGCAGCCGGTCTTGGCCAGCAGGTGGTTGACGTGGGTGTTGACGGTGGCTCACTGCCGCCGCATCTCGCGTTCGTGCCCTCCGCGATCTCGACGACCTCGCTCTCGCGGGCGGTGGCCCGTCGTCGACCGCGCGCGCGGCCTCTCGCGCCCCCAGCGGCGCCTGGGCCGGGCCTCCAGGAGGCGTCGCTCCCGTCGAGCTGGGCCTGGCCCTCGGCGACGGCCCCTGATCGCCTGCTCGATCTCGGCCGCTCCGGCGTCCTTGGTCAAGAAGCCGCGGGCGCCGGCCTGCAGCGCCCAGAACACCCGCTCGTCGTCGGCGTACGTCGTGAGCACGACGACCCGGGCCCGAGCGCCCTGCTCGACGAGCTGCCGGGTGGCCTCGACGCCGTCGAGAGTGGGCATGTTGAGGTCCATCAGCACGATGTCGGGATCCGCGCTCGCGACCTGCCGCACGGCGTCGGCGCCGTCGACGGCCGTGCCGATGACCTCGATGCCGTCGAGCAGCCCGAGCAGCATGGCCAGGCCGTCGCGGACGACCTTCTGGTCGTCGGCGACCAGGACGCGGATGGCGGCGGTGGGGAGCTCGAGCTCATGCGGAGGACTCCTGCGAGGGTGCGCCGGCCGCGGCGGTCGCGGTGCCGGGAACGGGCATGGACAACGTGACCTGCCAGCCGTCGTCGGTGGGTCCGGCGGTCGAACCGGCCACCGGTCAGGGCCGCTCGCTCGGCCAGACCGGCCAGCCCGTAGCCACCCGACGGCAGGCCGGCGCCCACGCGGTCACCGCCACGGTCAGCGACCTCGACCGTGAGGCAGGCGTCGGTCCAGGCGAGCCGGACGCGTGGCCTCTGGCCCCACGTCCGGCGTACTTGGCGGTGTTGGTCAACGCCTCCTGCACGGCGCGGTACACCGCCAGCCCGGCCTCGCCCGGCAGCGGTCGGGGCTCGCCGTCCACCCAGAGGGTGACCGGCAGGCCGGCCAGGCAGGTCCGCTCGACGAGCGCCGGCAGGTCGGCCGGCCCGGGCAGCGCCTCGCCTCGCAGCGTCGCGACCGCTCGCTTGGCGTTCGCCATGCCCTCCTTGGCGAGCCGCTGGGCGTTCGTCACCTGCTCGGCCAGCCGGGGGTCGACGTCGGTGCGCTCGGCGAGCAGCCGGGCACCCTCGAGCTGGACGGCCAGGCCGGACAGGGTGTGCGCCAGGACGTCGTGCAGCTCGCGGGCCAGCCGGCCGCGCTCGGCCAGCACTGCGGCCTCCTCCCGGGCCGCTCGCGTGGCCTCCTCCTGGGCCAGCAGCAGCTGGGTCTGGGCGTGCGCGTCGCGCGACGCCCCGGCGAAGAGCATCGACAGGAACAGGGCCCCGGCGCCGGCGAGGAACGTCAGCGCGGCACTGAGGTGGTGCGGGCTCGTGACCGCCTCGGCCGCCGCCGTGGCGCCGGCCACCACGAGCGCGACGCGCAGGGCGCGACGTCGGGGCAGCGCGAGGCCGATGCCGGCGAGGGCCATGTACGACAGGACGAAGCCGGGCCCGGACGGATGGGCGAGGTCCAGCCCCGCCCCGCACAGGCCGGCCACGAGCAGGGTGGGAGTCAGCGCGCGCACCTCACGGCCCCCGATGACCAGGGCTGTGCACCACGACACCAGTCCGAGCACCGTGAGCGCCACCGTCGCGACCCGGGCCCCTGGGCCCGGCGGAAGGCCGCTGACCGCCGAGCTGACCGCCACGACACCGGCGGTGACCCACGCCGCGACACTCAGCAGCCGGCGCAGGTCTGGCGCGGCGTTCATCGGCTCCTCCTGCGGACGTCGCGAGGCGTACGGGAAGTATCCCCGCACCGACCGCCTGGGTCACCACGGACATGCAGGAGCGCTCCTTCGCGGACGTCGGAAGTGGGTCGAGCGAATCGACCGTAAGCAGCGCGCCGGGCCGACGGCATCGGCGCACAGGTGGACGGCGCTGACGCCGTCTCCACCCGGGGTGGAGACCGGCGGCGCATGATCGACCGGCAGGGGGCGATCGGGTGATCTGGTGGGCCGCGCGCACGGCGAATGCCCGGGCTGTCACCATTGGTGGCAGAGTGCGACATCCCGGGTGTGGCGCGCGAAGACACAGAGGGGCACCGAGGTGATCGAGGCAGCGCGGGCGGACGTCGAGCCCCGACTGCGACAGGCGCTCGCCGACCGCTCCCTGGCGCTGCACTACCAACCGGTGGTGGCGCTGCCGTCGTCCCAGCGGATCGCCGTCGAGGCCCTGGCCCGCTGGACCGACCCGCAGCTCGGCGCCGTCCCACCGGACGTCTTCATCCCCCTCGCCGAGCGCACCGGGCTGATCCACGAGCTGGGCGCGCAGGTGCTCGCGCGGGCCTGCCGCACCGGCGCTCGCTGGGCGGCCGCGGGCGAGCCGGCGCGGGTGGCGGTGAACGTCTCCCCGGTGCAGCTGTCGACCAGCGAGTTCGTCTGGGAGGTGCGCGCGGCGCTCGAGGAGTCCGGCCTCGACCCGGCCCTGCTCGTGCTCGAGATCACCGAGTCCGCGGCGATCGACGACCTCAGCGCGACGGCGGAGCGGCTGCACGCGCTGCGGACTCTCGGCGTCCGGGTGGCGCTGGACGACTTCGGCATCGGCCACTCGCCGCTCAGCATGCTGCGCGAGCTGCCGATCGACATCCTCAAGATCGACCGCTCGTTCGTGGCCCGCGTGCACGAGAACGCCCGCGACGCGGTCATCGCGCGGCTGCTCATCGACACGGCACACACCCTCGGGCTGACCGTCTGCGGCGAGGGGGTCGAGACGCGCGACCAGGCGCGCCAGCTGCTCTCGCTCGGCTGCGACACCGCGCAGGGCTGGTACTTCGGCCGTCCCGTGCCGGCGGCTTGCGACGACGCCGACGACGCCGACGACGTGCCCGCCGCCGGACCGCCGTCCGTGCCCGCGTCGACCGCGCTCGACATCACGGTGGCGGCACCGGTGCAGATCGGCTCGGACGAGCTGACGACGATCCTGCGGCCGGACGGCTTCGTCCTGTACGCCTCGCCCGGTGCCCTCGCGGTGCTCGGGTACACGCCGAGCGAGCTGATCGGCGGGTCGGTCAAGGACCACCTGCACCCCGACGAGCGCGTGGGCATCCTGTCGGCTCCCAGGCCGGACTGGGGCCGGGCGCCGTGGACGCTGCAGCACCGGGTGATGCACCAGGACGGCACCTACCGCTGGCTCAGCACGCGCGCCCAGCTGCTCTACGGCGCCGACGGGGCGCCGTCCCAGGTGGTCGCGACGAGCCGCGACGTCACCCGCCAGGTGCAGACCCGCCGCCAGCTGGAGTCCATCGAGGCCACCTTGCGCTGGGCGTTCGAGCAGTCACCGGTGGGGATGGCGCTGTCGGACCTCGACGGTCGGCTGGTGCGGTCCAACCGCGCGTTCGCCGGCCTGCTCGGCCACGAGCCCGACCAGCTGGTAGGCCGGCTGATCCGCGACATCACCCACCCGGACGACGCTCCCGCGGACGACGCGAACCTGCGCATCCTGCGCGCCGACCGGTCGCAGACGCAGCGCATCACCAAGCGCTACCTTCACCGGGACGGGTCCGCGGTGCACGCGCACGTGTGGGCCTCGACGCTCGACGACGAGCGCGGCGACGTCGCCTACGTGGTCGCGCACATCATCCCGGCGGGAGGAGACGCGTGAGCGAGACGGTGATGCGGCTCGGCGTGATCGGCACCGGCACGATCGCCTCGGCGATGGCCCGGGACGTCGCGCTGCTCGACGACGTCGAGCTGGTGGCCGTCGGGTCGCGCACCCACGAGGGCGCGCAGCGCTTCGCCGAGGCCTTCGACGTCCCGCGCGCCCACGGCTCGTACGACGCGCTGGTCGGCGACCCCGACGTCGACGCCGTCTACGTGACGACGCCGCACCCGGGTCACCGCGACGCTGCGCTGCTGGCGATCGGGGCCGGCAAGGCGGTGCTCGTCGAGAAGCCGTTCACCATGGACGCCGCGCAGGCCCGCGAGGTGGTGGACGCCGCCCGCGCCGCGGGCAGCTTCGCGATGGAGGCGATGTGGGCGCGGTTCAACCCCCACCTGGTGCGGGTCCGCGAGGTCGTGGCGAGCGGCGAGCTGGGCGAGATCACGACGGTCGTCGCCGACCACGGCCAGTGGTTCGCGTTCGACCCGACGCACCGCCTGTTCGCCCCCGAGCTCGGCGGCGGTGCGCTGCTCGACCTCGGCATCTACCCGGTGTCGTTCGCCTCGATGGTGCTCGGCACGCCCAGCGCGGTCACCGCCCGGTCGGTGCCGACGTCCACGGGCGTCGACGCCCAGACCTCGGTGATCCTCGAGTACGCGGGCGGGGCGCACGCCGTCCTGTCGACGACGCTGCGCGCCAAGAGCCCGTGCCGCGCGACGATCGTCGGCACCGAGGGCCGGATCGAGATCGACCCGACGTGGTACGCCCCGACGTCCTTCACCGTCGTGCCGCGCGACGGCGCGCCGTGGCGGTACGACGAGCCGCACGAGGGCCACGGCCTGCGGCACGAGGTCGCCGAGATGGCGCGCTGCCTGCGCGAAGGCCGCACCGAGAGCGCCGTCATGCCGTTGGACGAGACGGTCTCGATCATGGAGACCATGGACGAGGTCCGTCGCCAGATCGGCCTCACCTACCCCACCGCCTGACTCCCCCCTTCCGCCCGTCAGGCCGCTTTCCGCCCGTCATGCCGCTTTGCGCCACGGGGCCGCGGCTTGAGTGGCGCACGGCCGGGTGCCTCCGCCCGTCAGACCGCGGCCGGACGGCGCGAAGCGGCCTGAGTGGCGGAAAGCGGCTTGGGTGGCGGAAGCGGGGTTGCCGGGGGTCAGATGAAGATGGCGGGGTCGGCCCACACGTCGTAGGGGTCGGCGGGTGCCGGCGTGCTCGGACGCCGGATCGTGCCGGGCACGCCCATGACCACGGCACCGGCGGGCACGTCCTTGACCACCACCGAGTTGGCGCCGATCTGCGCCCCAGCGCCGACGGTGATCGGGCCGAGCACGCGCGCCCCGGCTCCGATCAGCACGCCGTCACCGATGGTGGGGTGGCGCTTGGTGCGCTGCATCGACCGGCCGCCGAGCGTCACACCGTGGTAGAGCATGACGTCGTCGCCGATCTCGGCGGTCTCGCCGATCACCACGCCCATCGCGTGGTCGATGAACAGCCGCCGGCCGATGGTGGCGCCGGGGTGGATCTCGACCCCGGTGAGCGCGCGGTTCAGCTGCGAGAGCAGCCGAGCGGCCAGGTGCAGCCCGGGGGTGCGCCACATCCGATGCGCCAGCCGGTGGATCCACACCGCGTGCAGGCCCGGGTAGGCCAGCGCCAGCTCGACCCGGCTGCGGGCCGCGGGGTCGCGACGGCCGGCCGCGTCGAGGTCCTCGAGCAGCCTGTCCCACACCCCGGCCAGTCCCTTCACGAGGGACGGCGAGGGCACGGATCGGTTCACGTGCAAGGGTTTCAGTCCACCAGGTCGCTGTAGAGGATCGTCGAGAGATACCGCTCGCCGAAGCTGGGGATGATGACGACGATGGTCTTGCCGGCGTTGTCCGGGCGCTGCGCGACGTCGACCGCCGCCTTCAGCGCCGCACCGGACGACAGCCCGACGAGCAGGCCCTCCTCGGACGCCGCCCGGCGGGCCCAGGTGACGGCGGTGTCGGCGTCGACGTCGATGACCTCGTCGTAGATGCCGGTGTCGAGGATCTCGGGCACGAAGTTGGCGCCCAGGCCCTGGATCTTGTGCGGGCCGGGCTGGCCGCCGTTGAGGATCGGGGACTCCGCGGGCTCGACGGCGATCATCTGCACCTCGGGCTTTCTGCCCTTGAGCACCTGGCCGACGCCGGTGATGGTGCCGCCGGTGCCGATGCCGGCGACGACGACGTCCACCTGGCCGTCGGTGTCGTCCCAGATCTCGACCGCGGTGGTGCGGCGGTGCACCTCGGGGTTGGCGGCGTTGGCGAACTGGCGGGCCAGCACCGCGCCGCGCTCGGCACCGATCTCCTCGGCCTTGGCGACCGCGCCCTTCATGCCCTCGCTGCCGGGGGTCAGGACGAGCTCGGCCCCGAAGGCGCGCAGCAGCGCGCGGCGCTCCTTGCTCATCGTCTCGGGCATCGTCAGCACGACCTGGTAGCCGCGCGCCGCACCGACCATGGCCAGGGCGATGCCGGTGTTGCCGCTCGTCGCCTCGACGATCGTGCCGCCGGGCGCGAGCTCACCGGACGCCTCGGCAGCGTCGATGATCGAGACGCCGATGCGGTCCTTGACGCTGTTGGCGGGGTTGTAGAACTCCAGCTTCGCCAGCACGGTCGCGGCCGCACCGTCGGTGATGCGGTTGAGCCGCACCAGGGGCGTGTGGCCCACGAGCTGGGTGACGTCGTCGTAGATGCGGCTCACAGCGGTGCTCACCTCGGGATCTCGTCGCTCGGGGACGGCGGCGCCGCCGTCCCGCACCAGGGAACACCCGGCCGCCGTGCCGATCATCCCCCTGACGCGATCGGTCCACATCCCGAGACGGCCCGCGAGGGGGCACATGGCACGGCGAGCCTGCACTTCACGCGGCGTGCGGGCCGCGTGAGGTGCAGGCTCGCCTGCTTCACGTGATCATCGGGGGGACGAGCCCCCGCGGGGGTCAGGAGCCGGTGAGGCGCTGCATCGCCAGCTGGACGACGGAGATCAGCGCCTGCTTGGTCGCCGCCCGGGCGCGGGCGTCGGTGTAGAGCATCGGCACGTGCGCGGAGATCGCGAGCGCCTCCCGGACGTCCTCGAGCTGGTGGCGGGCCACGCCGTCGAAGCAGTTGACGGCGACGACGAACGGGATCTGCCGGGCCTCGAAGTAGTCGACCGCCGGGAAGCACTGGTCGAGGCGGTCGGTGTCGACGAGGACGACCGCACCGATCGCGCCCTTGACCAGGTCGTCCCACATGAACAGGAAGCGGTCCTGGCCCGGCGTGCCGAACAGGTAGAGCCACAGGTTGCCCGGCAGCGAGATGCGCCCGAAGTCCATGGCGACGGTGGTGGAGGTCTTGCGGTCCGTCACGCCACCCGCGTCGTCGACGCCGACCGAGTGCTCGGTCATGGCGGCTTCGGTGCGCAGCGGCTCGATGTCGGACAGGGACCCGATGAAGGTCGTCTTGCCGACGGCGAAGCCGCCCGCGACGACGATCTTGACGACGGTGGGAGGGCCGTCGGGAGCGCCCGCAGCAGTGGGCGTGCCCGGGGCTCCTGCAGGCGTGCCCTGCGGGGCGACGTCAGAGCGAGGAAATGCCATTGAGAACACTCTCCAGGACGCTGAGGCTGGTGGCCGGGGCTGAGGTGGTGGAGACCGATCCGGTCCCGTGGATGCGAAGGTGCCCGGAGTCGGCCAGGTCGCTGATCAGGACCCGCATGATGCCGACGGGGAGGTGGACGTGGGCCGACAGCTCGGCCACGGACAGGTACTGCTCGCTGGTGAGCTCGAGGATCTTGCGACGCTCGGGCGTCAGGCCGACCTGGTCGTGGCCGCCGAGCCCCTGCACGAGGGTCTCGACCGGCAGCGGGTCGTTGGTCGTCGTCCGCGTGCGTCCGCCGGTGACGGCGTACGGGCGGACGGCGTAGGTCTGGTCGTCCGCCTCGTCCTCGTCCACGTCGGCCGGGAAGTCGAGGGGGTCCACCGGGATCACCCGCCAGCCCCGGCACGCACCGCCCCGGCGACGGGAAGGCGAGAGCGCATCTCCGAGACCAGCTGCGGGGTGAGCGTGGCCTCGGTGCGGCTGACCAGGAGGGCCATCTCGTAGCCGATGAGGCCGACGTCGCAGGTGGCGTCGGCCATGACCGAGAGCACCGACCCGTCGCTGATGCTCATGGTGAACAGGAACAGCGTGTCCATCTCGACGATGGACTGCCGCACCTCGCCGCAGCGCAGCTGGCGGGCTGCTCCCCGGGTGAGGCTCGACATGCCCGAGACGATCGCCGCCAGCTGGTCACCACTGGTCCGGTCCAGGTCGTCGGACATGGCCATGAGCAGCCCGTCGGCGGACACGACGAGCGTGTGCCGGACGCCGGGCACGCTCTTCACGAAGTTGTCGAGGAGCCAGCTGAAGTTGGCTGCCTCGGTGCTCATCGTCGTCACGGTGGGGATCCTCCGTCGCATCTGCGGTGGTAGTGCTTGCTGGTTGATCGGACAGGGTGGTGCGGGTCTTGAGCGGTCGACGTCAAGTGCGTCCGCTCGGGGCAGGCGGCTCAGGCCTCCGGCTCGTGGTGGTCTCCACCCGCGGTGGCGGGCGACGTGCGGCCACGCTCGACACCGGCGCGGAAGCCGCTGAGCATCGTGCGGACGTCGGCGGCGTTGCGGGCGCCTCGGCGGGCGCCGATCGGCTCCTCCGGCTGGCGCGTGGCCATCTGGCCGGCGGGCGTCGCGAGCGGCGTCCGGCGGGTCAGGCTGGTGGGTGCGCTGGGCTCCACGGCCTGGGGGCTGTACGACGACAGGGCCGACAGCTCCGACAGGGCCTCGGAGGCCATAGCGGACCGCTCGCGCAACGTCGCCGCAGCGGCCAGGGCCGGTGGGGCGAACGCCGGCTCGACGGGGACGTCCTCGACCGGGGCCTGCGGCGCCGGCGCGAACAGCGAGGACGGCGCGGCGACCGGGGCCGGTGGGCCAATTGGGGTCGACGGGGTCGACGGGGCGAACAGCGTGCCGGCCGGGGGCTGCGGTGCGGCCGCGGCCGGTGCGGCGAACGCCGACGGGCCGGGCTGGCTGGGCACGGGCAGGCTCGGTGAGGGAGCCGCTGGCCCAGGAGCCGGCGCGACCGGGGGCCGGGACGCGACCCGCGGGGGCAGCGGCTTGGCCCGGCGCCCGAGGCGGCTGCGGCCCGAGCGGGTCGGCAGGATGTCCATCGCGGGAACGCCGATGGGCGGGAACGCCGGGGTGGCAGCGGGCTGCTCGTCGACCTGGTCGACGTGCTGCCCGGTCTGCTCAGTCTGGTCGGTCTGGTCGGTCTGGTCGGTCTGCTCGGTCTGCTTAGTCTGGTCAGACTGGTCAGTCTGGTCAGTCTGGTGGGCCTGCTCAACCTGCTCAGCCTGGTCGAGCTGGTCGTCCGACGCCTCCTCGGGCTCGCGAGCGAGCTCGGCGAGCGTGGAGCGGGCCGCGCCGCGGTTGACGACGCTCTCGGCGGCCGACTCGGCGACCGGCTCAGCCTCGGCGGTGGGCTGCTCGTCGACGACGAGAGACGCGACCTCGGGCTCGAACACCGGGGCGAACGGCGCCGACTCCTCGACGTCCTCCTCGAGCAGCTGGTCCACGGGCTCGACAACGGGCTCGACCTCAGCGACGGGCTCGACGACGGGCTCGACCTCGAAGACGGGCTCCAGCGTCGCGACGTCGGCCAGCTCGGCCACGGGCTCGTCGGCCAGCTCGGCCAGCTCGGCCAGCTCGGCCACAGGCTCGTCGGCGAGCTCCTCGACGGGCTGCCAGTCGTCGTCCAGGGGGCTGGGCGCCGGGGCGGCCGCGTGGCTGCGGCTGGGTAGCGCCGGCGTCGACTCCTCGATCACCGGCACGAACGCGGGGCCCTCGGAGGCGTCGTCCAGCGAGCTGGCCGTGGTCGCACCGAAGACGGGCGGGGGCACGTCGGCGACGGTCTCCTCCACCGCGCGACGCGAGCGGAAGTTGCTGAAGATGCCGCCGCGCGGGCCGTCCGCGACCGCCGGGGCCTCCCGCTCGTCCACGACGGACGAGGCGTCCGGGAGGCGCTTGGGCAGCGAGCCGCCGTCAGCGCCGTCGGCCTCGGGGGCCGGCAGGACGGGCACGCGGGGCTCGACGCGGGCGGTGACCTCGTCGGCGGGCCCGGCCGGGGCGTCGCTGGACTGGCCACGACGCGGCAGACCGGTCGAGTCACCAGCGCCGGCAGCGCCGCTGGGCAGCGTGGGCAGGGTGGGCAGGGTGGGGACCGTCGGGGCCGGCTTCGGTGCCGCCGGCGCGCTGACGGACGCGACCGCTTCGGCCATCGACGACGCCGGCTCGCTGACCGGCTCCGCGGCGGCTTCCTCGACCGGTGCGGCGTCGACCTCCACGACAGGCAGGTCGGCGACCGTGCCGGGCACGAAGAGCGCCGGCGGCAGGTCGATGGTGACCACGGTGCCCTGGGTGCGACCCGGGCGCAGGGCGACGGTCGCGTCCAGGCGCCGCGCCAGGCGGCCCACGACGTAGAAGCCGAGCCGCTGCGAACCGACGACCTCGGTGGCGGGCGGAGCGGCGATGCGCTGGTTGGCCTCGGTGATCTCGTCCCAGGTCATGCCCAGGCCGAGGTCGGTGATCGTGATCCGGATGCCGGAGCTGCTGAAGGCCGTCGAGGTGATGACCCGGGTGTCGGGGTTGGAGAACTGCGTGGCGTTCTCGAGCAGCTCGGCGATCATGTGCGCCGTGGTCAGGGCGACGTGGCCGACCATGGGCGGGTCGGCCTGCAGGGCCAGGTCGACGCGGTCGTACCGCTCGATCTCCGACACGGCCGTGCGGATCACGTCCGACAGCGGCATCGGACGACGCAGGCGACGACCGGCGTCGATGCCGGCGAGGACGATGAGCGACTCGGCGTTGCGGCGCATCCGGGTCGCGAGGTGGTCGAGGCGGAACAGGTTGTCGAGCGTGTCCGGGTTCTCCTCGGTGCGCTCGAGCTGGTCGATGAACGACAGCTGGCGCGAGAGCAGGACGTGGTTGCGGCGCGCGACGTTGACGAACATCTCGGCGATGGAGGCGCGCAGAGCCGCCTGCTCCTCGGCCACCCGCACCGTCGTCTCGTTCACGTTCTTGAAGGCGAGGGCGAGCTGGCCGACCTCGTCGCGCGAGGTGACCTCGATCTCGGGCAGGTTGGCGCCGGGGCCCTCGCCGGGGGTCGCCATGCGCTCGACCATGCGCGGCAGCTCCTCGGCCAGCTCACCGGCGGTGACGGTGAGGCGGCGCAGCGGACGGGTCATGGCGCGGGCGAGCACCAGACCGAGGCCGACGAGCAGGGCGACCAGCAGCAGGCCGGCGCCGAGCAGCAGCACCGCCTGGCGGCGGGCGTCGGCGGACGACGCCGACGCGAACTTCGCGGTGGTGGCGGCCAGCGGCTCGAGCTGCTGGCGGATCGCGTTGACGCGGGCGGTGGACGACTTGATCCAGTCACCCTGCTTGGTGGCGAGCGGGGTGCCGCTCAGGCTGCTGATGATGTCGAGGCGCTGGGACGTGAACGCGGCGCGCTCGTCGATGGGCTGGTAGAGCGCGGCGTCCAGGGCGTCGGCCTGCGCCTTGGTGGCGTTGAGACGGAACTGCTCGACCGCCTCGGTCTGCAGACCACGCAGCGAGGACAGCTGGACGGCGCTCTGCGGGTCGGCCCCACCGGCACCGATGACCGCGGCGCCGAGCTCGGCCTCCTGGCTGGCGAGCTCGACCAGGTTGGCGAGGTTGGAGTAGGCGGCGAGGCTGCGGCCGATCTGGCGGTTGGACAGCGAGTCACCGATGCGCTGCGGGAGCGCGACGTCCAGGGCGATCATGGCGTCGTAGCGAGCGGCGACCTGGTCGGCCTGGGCGTGACCGGAGGCGATGTCGGCGCGGACGGTCGGCAGCTTGTTGTGCGCGGCCTCGGAGGCGGCCACGGCGTCGACGGCGTCCTGCGAGAGCGAGCTGAGGTCGAGGCTCTGCACGAAGTCGCGGGTCTGCTTGAGCGCGACGTTCGTGGCGGCCTGCGCCAGCTTCAGCTCGTTGACCTTGTTGCCGTTCGCCGTCCCGTTGACGACCTGCAGGGCGAGCGTGCGCTCCTGGTGGATGCGCAGGACGAGGTCACCGAGGCCGTTGGCGCCACTGGCGAGCTTCTCGACCTTGGCGGCCTGACCGGCGCGGGCGAAACCCGCGGTGGCGACGACGGCGGCGCCGATCATCAGGACCACGATGGGCAGCGCCAGGACCGCAAGCAGCTTGGTCCTGATCCCTCGGTTACGCAGCATGGTGCCCTTCCCTCTGTCGCCGGTCAGTGCCTCTTCGGCGCCGCCGGAGTCGAGATTGAACGCGCAACCTGGGGCGTTCACCCGTTCGGGCCAGTCGCGGCGTGTCGTTTTCGGCTCGCGGGAGGTTCATCGGTAGGGGCGCCGCCCACCTGTAGGTGCGGCCACCGGGCAGTCACGCGGGAGCACGCCCGATACTGGGGGTGTGCTGCGCTGCGTCGTCGTCCTCGCCGGTGGAGGCTCGCGTCGGCTCGGCCACGACAAGCTCGCGGCACGGCTCGGCGAGACGACGGTGCTCGACCACCTGCTCGACGCCCTCGGACGGGTGCTGGCGGGCGTCGAGGTCGTGTGCGTCGGACCCCCGCGCGACACGCACCGTCAGGTGCTGTGGCAGGTGGAGGATCCCCCGGGTGGCGGACCGGTAGCGGGCATCGCGTGCGCCCTCGACCGGCTCGACGACGGCGAGCCGGACTGGGTCGGTGTGGTCGCCGGCGACCAGCCCTTCGCCGCCGGCGCCGTCGCGCAGCTGGCGCAGCGGGCCGGTGCGGTGAGCCCGGACGTCGACGCGCTGCTGGCGGTGGACGGCGACCGGCCCCAGCCGCTCCTGGCGGTGTACCGCGTCGACGCGTTGCGCCGGGCGATCGGCGCCGAGCGCGCGAACCGGTCGGTGCGGTCGGTGGTGCGTCTCTTGCGGGTGCAGGAGGTGGCGGTGCAGCCGGGCGCGTCCCTCGACGTCGACACCGCCGAGGATCTGGAGCGAGCGCGTCACACCGCTTCTGCGACAACGCTTCTGGGCGAGCAGAAGCCCTTCACGACGTAGCGGGCTGCTGTGCCTGCCGCTCGGTCGCGCGAGCCGGGGTGCTGAACCGGGCCACGCCGGGCACCAGGAAGACCGCGTAGGTGCTGGCGAGCATCACCACGGCCGCCACGACGGCGAGCGGCCCCACTCCCACCGCGGCGGCCAGGGCCGGGGTGAGCGCGAGAGCCACCGGCTCCAGACCGAAGGTGGCCAGGCTCTCCAGGCTGAAGACCCGGCCCTGAACCGCCGGCGGGAACTCGCTCTGCAGGGCGCTGAACCACAGCACCGAGAACCAGCCGATGCCCGTCCAGGCCACCAGGTTGACGGCGCAGAACAGCGGCAGCGGCAGGTCGATGACCAGCACGAGCGGCAGCAGCGAGCTGGGGGCCAGGGCGTTCATCGCCGACCAGCCGGGCCGTCGCGGCGTCGTCCGCGCGACGAGGGCCGAGCCGAGGACGCTGCCGACGAAGCCCGACATCATGAACCAGCCGTAGGCGCTGCTGCCGTACCGGTCGAGCGCCACGACCGGGATGAGCGCGAACGCCGGCGCGAACAGGCACAGCACCTGGACGGTGCCCTGCAGCATGACCACCGCCGCCCACGGCCGCCGCCGCACCTCGCTGAGGCCCTCACGCGCCTCGTGCACCACCTGGCGCAGGCCACCCCCGGGCGTCCGGTCGGCCACGGGCTCGAGGCGCAGCCACAGCAGCGTGAGCAGGCTGGCGGCGAACGTCGCGAGGTCGACCAGCATCGCGTGGCGGGCGCCCCAGACGGCGACGAGCACCCCGCCGAGCGCCGTACCCGCCCCCATCCCGAGCCGCATCGTGGCGGTGTCGAGCGCGTTGGCCTTTCGGAGGCGCTCGGTGTCGACGAGCTGCGGCAGGACGGCACGGTGGGCGGGCTGGTGCAAGGCGACGCCGGCCCCCACGAGGGCACTGGCCACCAGCAGCAGCACGAGCGGCCCCGAGCGGGCCAGCAGCAGCAGACCGACGACGCCGAGGCCGCGGGCGACGTCGGCGACGGCCATGACCGCGGTGCGCGAGTAGCGGTCGACGACCACCCCGCTGCCGAGCAGCAGGAGGGCCATGGTCGCCGACTCCGCGGCGAGCACCAGGCCGTAGGTCTGCCCGCCGCGCGCCGGGATGACGAGCGCGGCCACGGCGACGAGCGTCACGCCGTTGCCGACGACGCTCGTCGCCTGGCCCAGCCAGAACGCCCTGAACCTCGGGTCCTTCAGCAGCTCGCGCACGAGGCAGGAGTGTGCCCGCTCGACCATCGCGGGCGCATCGGGTTTCGCCCGTCGAGCCAAGGCCGTCGGGCCTGCCTAGAGTCGGGCTATGCGAGCGATCACGACGGACGGAGCAGGCGGCCCCGAGGTGCTGGCGCTGAGCGAGGTGCCGGACGCCGTCGCCGGGCCAGGCGAGGTGCTGGTGCGCGTGGCCGCCAGCGGGGTGAACCGCGCGGACCTCATGCAGCGCCAAGGGCACTACCCACCGCCGCCGGGCGCGTCGCCGTACCTCGGGCTGGAGGTCAGCGGCACCATCGAGGCGGTCGGCGCCGACGTCGAGGGGTGGGCCGTCGGGGACGAGGTCTGCGCGCTGCTCTCCGGCGGCGGGTACGCCGAGCTGGTGGCCGTGCCGGCGGGGCAGCTGCTGCCCGTGCCCGCGGGGGTCTCGCTCGTCGACGCCGCTGCGCTGCCCGAGGTGACCTGCACGGTGTGGAGCAACGTCTTCATGACCGCAGGGCTGCGTCCGGGGGAGCTGCTGCTCGTGCACGGCGGGTCCAGCGGGATCGGCACGATGGCGATCCAGCTGGGCGTGCAGGTCGGGGCGCGCGTGGCGGTGACCGCGGGCTCGGCCGAGAAGCTGGAGCGCTGCCGCGAGCTGGGCGCGGAGGTGCTGGTGAGCTACCGCGACGAGGACTTCGTCGAGGCGGTGCGCGCGGCCACGGACGGCCGCGGCGCCGACGTCGTCCTCGACAACATGGGGGCCAAGTACCTGGCGCGCAACGTCGACGTCCTGGCGCCGAACGGTCGGCTCGTCGTCATCGGGCTCCAGGGCGGCACGCGGGCCGAGCTCGACCTCGGCCTGCTGCTGCGCAAGCGGGCGGCGGTGATCGCGACGACCCTGCGGGCGCGGCCGGCGCAGGAGAAGGCGGCCATCGTCGCGGCCGTGCGCGAGCACGTGTGGCCGCTCGTCGAGGCGGGTGCGGTGCGGCCCGTCGTCCACGACCGGCTGCCGCTGGAGCGCGCCGCCGACGCCCACCGGCTGCTCGATGAGTCCACCCACGTCGGGAAGGTGCTCCTGCTCCCCTGACCACCGCTCCCCCGGCGCGGCGGGGTTGACGGCGAGGGGGATACTGCGTATAGATACTGCTCACGGGCGGGATACGCGGTATGCGAGGGGGAGCGATGTCGATCAGGCAGGGGTTGCTGGCGCTGCTGGCGCAGCGGCCGATGTTCGGGGCGCAGCTGCGTTCGGAGTTCGAGGCCCGCACCGGCGGCACCTGGCCGCTCAACGTCGGCCAGGTCTACTCCACGCTCAGCCGGCTGGAGCGCGACGGGCTCGTCGAGGCCGCAGGGGGGCCGGACGAGGACGGCCGCATCGCCTACCGGCTGACGACGCAGGGGCAGGAGGCGGTCGGCCGGTGGTGGACGACGCCGGTCGACCGCACCGAGCACCCGCGCGACGAGCTGACGATCAAGCTCGCCCTCGCGGTGACGGTGCCCGGCGTCGACGTCCCCGCCGTCGTGCAGTCCCAGCGCACGCAGACGCTGCGCTCGCTGCAGGACCTCACCCGCCTCAAGCAGCGCGCCACCGAGGCGGACGACCTCGCCTGGCTGCTCGTGCTCGACAACCTCGTGTTCGCCGCGGAGGCCGAGGTGCGCTGGCTCGACCACGTCGAGGCGCGGTTGCTGCGCCGGGCCCGCACCGGCCCTCCGGCACCGGCACCGGTCGCGGACGACGCCGGCGCGCGCGGCGAGGTGCACCAGTGACCGCCGTGGCCCGCGAGGCCGCGAGCGCGCCACCGGCCACGGCCGCGGTGCTCGAGCTGCGCGACGTCAGCCGCGTGCACGGCTCGGGCGACACCGCGGTGCACGCGCTGCGCGAGGTGTGCCTCGTGGTGCGGCCCGGCGAGCTGGTGGCGGTGATGGGCCCGAGCGGCTCGGGCAAGTCGACACTGCTCACGCTCGCCGGCGGTCTGGACAGCCCCACGGCCGGTGAGGTGTACGTCGAGCAGCAGCCGTTGTCGCAGCTCAAGCGGGCGCAGGTGGCGGCACTGCGCCGCCGCAGCCTCGGCTACGTGTTCCAGGACCTCAACCTCATCCCGGCGCTGACCGCCGTCGAGAACGTCATGCTGCCGCTCGAGCTGGACGGCGTCCGCGCAGGTGCCGCTCGCCAGCAGGCCCGCGCGGCGCTGGACGAGGTGGGCCTGACCGAGCTCGCCGGCCGCTTCCCGGACGAGATGTCGGGCGGCCAGCAGCAGCGGACGGCGATCGCTCGCGCCCTGGTCGGCGAGCGCCGGCTGGTGCTGGCCGACGAGCCCACGGGTGCTCTCGACACCGAGACGGGCGAGGCGGTCATGCGGGTGCTGCGGGCGCGCGTGGACGCCGGTGCCGCCGGCCTGCTCGTCACCCACGAGGCCCGGCACGCCGCCTGGGCCGACCGCGTCGTGTTCCTGCGAGACGGCGTCGTCGTCGACACCACCGGTGAGCCGGCGCGCCCCGAGCACCTGCTCGCGGACGGCGACGGGTCGGGGTCGCCGGCATGAGGCTGCGCGGCTGGCGGCCTGCGCTGCGGGTCGCCCGGCGCGACGTGCTGCGCTCGAGAGGCCGCACGGCGCTCGTCGTCGCGATGGTGGGTGTGCCGGTGCTCGCGGTGTCGACCTTCGCGACGGTGTACACGACGGACGACGTCTCGCCGGTCGAGGCGCTCGACCAGCAGCTCGGCGCGACCCAGGCGATGGTGCAACCGGTCTCCCGCACGCCGATCGACCAGACGGTGCTGGGCGACAACTGGCAGCCGGTGAAGGACTTCGAGGGCGCCGCGAACGAGCAGCCGGAGCAGGAGTGGACGCCGCAGGAGGTGCAGCGCGCCGTCGGCGAGCCGGTGCTCGACATCGCCTCGACCGGCGTGAAAGTGCGTACCGCGCGGGGCCGGCTGTCGGCGCACGTGCTCGCCGTCGACGCCGCGTCACCGCGGCTGTCCGGGTTCGTCGAGCTGCGCAACGGCCGGCTGCCCGCCGCGGACGACGAGGCCGTCGTCTCGCCGTGGCTGGCCACCCACGGCTTCCCGGTCGGCAGCCGCGTGACCGTCGAGGGCGCCGTCGACGACAGCGCCGCGCCAGACGACGGCCCGGCGCGCGCCACGGCCGAGGTGGTGGGCGTCGCGCTCGTGCCCTCGACCTACGACCGGGCGCTGGTGGTCGCCCGACCGTCGGCCCCGGTGGCCGCCCTCGCGGGCGGCGACGTCACCCACACCTACCTGCTCACCGACCCGCAGCCCGTGACCTGGCCGCGCGTGCGCGAGCTGAACCAACTGGGCCTGAACGTCGTCTCGCGGGCTGTGGTCACCGACCCACCCGCCGACTGGCAGTCGTCGTTGTCGCACCCGGAAGCGTTCTCCTACCAGGGATCCGTCCGCACCGCCGAGCGCGCGGTGCTGGTGCTCGTCGTGTTCTCGCTCGTGCTGGAGGTCGTGCTGCTCGCCGGCCCGGCCTTCGCCGTGGGCGTCCGCCGCCAGCGCCGCCAGCTCGCGCTGGTCGTGGCGACGGGGGGTGGCAGCCGCGACGTGCGCCGGATCGTGCTGGCGCAGGCGCTCGTCACCGGAGCACTGGCCGCGGTGGTGGCTGCGGTCGCGGGGGTCCCAGCGGCGGCCCTGATCACCTGGGCGTTGCCGCGCCTTCGTCCGGAGACGTCGCTCGGCCCGTTCGACGTGTCGTGGACCTCGCTGCTGGCGGCCGCCGTGCTCGGGGCGGCGGCCGCCGTGGCGGCGGCGTGGTTCCCGGCGCGCGCGGCCGCCCGGCAGGAGGTCGTGGCGGTGCTGGCCGGACGCCGCGGTGTCGTGCGCTCGCACCGCGGGCTACCGGTGCTCGGCGCCGTCCTGCTGGCCGCCGGGGCCGCGCTGGCGCTCGTGCGCGGCACGCGCCCGGGCGGGGAGTTCTGGGTGGCCGGCGGCACGGTGGTCATGGTGCTGGGTGCGATCGCCGTGTTGCCTGCGGTCATCGGCGCGGTCGGGCGCCTCGGCCGCCACCTGCCGCTCGGGCTGCGCCTCGCCACGCGCGACAGCGCGCGGCAGCGGGGTCGCACGGCGCCCGCGGTCGCGGCGGTCATGGCGGCCGTGGCCGGTGTGACGGCGCTGGCCATCGGCGCGAGCAGCGACTTCGCGCAGAGCCGCGCCGAGTACCGCCCGCGGCTGCCGGCCGGCGTCACCACCGTGCAGGCCAGCGACGTCGACACCAGCTGGTGGGGCTTCGCGACGCAGACCGTCACCGAGGTGGTGCCCGGACGCCGCCTGCTCCCCACCGGCGAGCTCGGGCGAGGGTCGATGAGCTCGTCGTGGCAGCCCGCCGTCTACATCGCCCCGCCGGGGTGCCCGGCCGCTCCACCGGAGGCGCAGGCCGGCGAACCCCCGCAGCGCTGCGCCAGCTGGCAGTTCGGCGGTGCCGAGCCACCGCCGAGCTGGGGGTCCACGACTTCTTTGGTGGCCGACGTCGACTCGTTGGAGGCCCTGGGCTACGCCCTCGACGCGCACCAGGCCTCGGTGCTGCGCGACGGCGGCGTGCTCGTGCCGTCGCCGGCCCTGGTGGACCCCAGCGGACGCACCGCCCTGGTGACGTACGAGACCAGCACGGACGGCGCCTCTGCGTCGCAGGCGCGTGACCAGCACACGGTCGTGCTGCCGGCGGCCGCGCTCGAGCCCCGGCGCGAGGGCGGCTACCTCGCCGTGGTCGGCGCGATCGTCACCCCGGCCACTGCCGAGGCGCTCGGCACCGGCTGGCGGCAGACGGGCGGCGTCCTGTCGGCCTCGTCGCCGACGCTGCCGCGCGACGCCCAGGACCGGCTCACCGAAGTGCTCCAGGGATCGGCCCAGTACGTCGAGGTCTACACCGAGCGGGGGTTCGACGAGAAGTTCACGCTGCCCCTGGTCGGCCTCATCGCCGTCGCGGCCCTCGCCGTCCTCGTCGGCACGCTGACAGCCACCGGGCTGGCCCTCGTCGACGGCCGCCCGGACGCCGCGACGCTGGCCGCGGTCGGTGCGCGGCCCCGCACCCGACGCACGATGGCCGCGGCCCAGGCTGCCGTGATCGGCCTGCTCGGGAGCCTCACCGGGATCGTCGTGGGGTTCGTGCCGGGGCTCGCCGTCACCTGGCCGCTCACCGCCCAGCGGTACGACCCGCAGACCGGCAGCGGCGTCTGGGGGTCACCGACCATCGCGGTGCCGTGGCTGCTGCTCGCGGTCGTGGGGGTGGCCGTGCCGCTCGTCGCCGCCGCGGTGGCCGGGCTGAGCGTGCGCTCGCGGCTGCCCCTGACGCGGCGGCTGGGCCAGTGAGGGGGTGGCGCGCATGACGAGCGAAGAGCGGCGGCGACGGCTGAAAGTCGCTCGGCTGCAACGGATGCAGGTCATCGCCATGCGCCACGCGGCCCGCCGCTCGACCAGCGCGACGGGTGGGTCCGGTCAGACGACCGTCGCGACGACCGGCGCCGGTACGAGCACCACGGGGCAGCGCTCGTAGCGCAGCGACGGGCGGTGCTCCTGGTCGTCCCACTCGACGACGAGCAGGTCGCCTGCGTTGGTGCGGGCGTACTCGACGTCCACGCCGCGTCCCTCGACGAGCTCGCCGGTGACCGGCACGCGGTCGCGCACGAGGCGCCGCACGTCCTCCATGGCCTGGCTGTGCCGCTCGAGCGCCTCCTGGCGGGCGGCCTCGTAGTCGTGGCCGACCGTGAGGCCCGGCCCCATGGCGTGCGCGCCCCAGCGGTCCAGCAGGTGCAGCGCGAGGTGCCGCGAGACGGCGCGCTGCACCGCCCACTGCACAGCCGGGCCCGCGGCCGCGCCGTGGTAAGTGGTGACGACCACGCGGCTCTCGAGCCCCGCTGCGGCGTCCGGGCCGAGCAGGACGACCGGCACGTCGCACTCGCGCAGGCAATCGCGACTCACGCTGCCGAGCAGCGCTCCGAGGGCGCCGACGTGGCCGCGCGTGCCGAGCACCAGCAGGTCGGCGTCGCGGGCGGCGCTGCGCAGGACGTCGGCGGGGGGGCCGTAGGTGACCACCGCCCGGACGTCGGAGGGCGTGCTCACGGCCGGCGCGGCCAGCCGCAGCGCCTCGTCGGCGGCCTGCTGCGCCCAGTCGGCGCCTGAGTGGCCGGCGACGCTGCCCGCCTCGGTCTCCCACGCCACGACCACGGTCAGCTCGGCGGCGCCGGCCGCCGCCTCCGCGGCCGCCCAGCGCACCGCAACCCGCGCGGCCGCGCTCTCGTCGTACCCCACCACGACCAGCGGCCGATCCCGGCGCCGCTGCGGCTGCTCCCAGCTCATGCCGACCACCCGTTCCTGGCGAGGGACCTCACCTGCTGCCATGCTCCGCCGAGCGCAGGGCCGCGGGCACGGGGAGAAGGTCCCGCCTTGCCACCCCCGCGGTGCGCCGGCGGGCGGGGGTCGGCAGGATGGTGGCATGAGCGACTCCACGCAGGACGAGCGTCCCGACGACAGCCCCGAGCAGCCGGCTGCGTCGTCCGACCGCGGTGAGCAGCGCGACGACCAGGGTCGGGTCGTCGTGGTCACCCCGGACGGCATGGGTGTGGCCGTCGCCCCGGGCGGTTCGGACGACGAGGAGTTCGAGCGCAACCCCGCCGAGCTGGTCGAGCAGCCGGCGAAGGTCATGCGCATCGGCAGCATGATCAAGCAGCTGCTCGAGGAGGTCCGCAGCGCACCGCTGGACGAGGCCGGCCGCAGCCGGCTGGCCGCTATCCACGAGCGCTCGCTGCACGAGCTCGAGCAGGGCCTGGCCCCCGAGCTCGTCGACGAGCTGCGCCGCATCGCGCTGCCGTTCGGTGACGGCCAGACGCCGTCCGACGCCGAGCTGCGGATCGCCCAGGCCCAGCTGGTCGGCTGGCTGGAGGGGCTGTTCCACGGCATCCAGACCGCGCTGATGGCCCAGCAGATGGCGGCGCGCGCGCAGCTGGAGGAGATGCGCCGAGCCCTGCCGGCCGCCGGGCAGCAGCCGGGTGCGCCGTCGTTCCCCGGCGGGCCGCACCCCGGCCAGCGCCCCGGCCAGCCGGGCCAGCCCGGGCAGCAGCCCGACGGGCTCGATCACGGCACCGGGCAGTACCTCTGAGCGAGAGCGCCGCAGGGTGCCCCCGTGGTATCACCCGAGCGCAGCGAGGAGGCGCTCGATGACCTGCGCGACGCCGTCCTGCGTGATCGGCGGGGCGACCTCGTGCGCCACGGCGAGGACGTCGGCGTGCCCGCCGTCCATCGCGAAACCCCGCCCGGCCCAGCCGATCATGTCCAGGTCGTTGGGCATGTCGCCGAAGGCGACGACGTCACACCGGTCGATGCCCCACTGCGCGGCGAGCTCGGCGAGCGCGGCCGCCTTGCCCACACCCAGCGCCGACACCTCCAGGAGGCAGTCGTCGGGGTTGGAGTGGGTCGGCACCGCGAGGCCGTCGAGCACCGGGATGGCGCGCACGAGCATGTCATCGGAGAGGTTGGACTCGCTGCGGCACAACAACTTCACCACTGCGGGGTCGTCGTCCAGCAGCGCCGCCAGGTCGCCGACGACGTCGCCCGCGGCGTCCCAGCGCGCGACGTAGCCCGGTGTGCGGCGAAAGCCCCCGAGAGTCTCCAGGGCGAACGTCGCGTCCGGCAGCGCCTGCGCCAGGCGTCGGGCCGCCTCGAGGACGACGCCGCCCGGCAGCGTGCGCGCGTGCAGCACCCGCTCGGCACCCAGGTCGTAGACGACGGCGCCGTTGCCGCACAGCGCGGTGCCGCGGTGCCCGGTCTGCTCCACCACCGCACCCATCCAGCGCGGCGGCCGGCCGGTGACGTAGACGACGCGCACCCCGGCGTCCTGGCAGGCCTGCAGCGCAGCCACGGTGCGGCCGCTGATGGTGCCGTCGGCTCGCACGATGGTGCCGTCGAGATCGGTCGCCACCATGCGCATGGACCCATCCTCGCAGGGCGCTCAAGCGGTGCAGACCCTCAGGCCGTGCTGCCGAGCGCGTCGCTACCTGCGTCGATCAGGCGCAGGTCGGCGGCGACGCCGTCGGGGGCGCGGCCGAGCAACCGGTCGCTCGTGGCGACCGGGATCGCCACCGTGGGCACGACGCTGGCGCCGGCGAGCCGCGACACCGCCCGCGCGAGCAGCGCATCCTCGTGCGCCGCCACCGCCGCGAAGCCCCCGGCGGCGAGGTACGTGCTGGCCCGGACGCCGAGGTTGGCGCCGTGCACGTGCCCGTGGGTGCCCTGCTCGCTGACGAGGCGGCTGTACTCGCGGTGCCAGCGGGCAACGCTCGTCGACGCGACCTGCCCACCGTCCAGCTCGACCGTGCCGAGCACGAGGTCGACGCCGTCGTCCGCCAGCCGCAGCTGGTGCGTGAGCCAGTCGCGCGGCACCCGCGAGTCCGCGTCGGTGCACGCGAGCCAGGTGCCGGACGGCTGCACCCCCAGCCGCCCGAGCGCCGCGGCGACGCCCACGGCCCGCGCGGCTCCCACCAGCCCGGCCCGGCACCGCACGGCGAGGACACCGGGCCGTGCGGCCACCACCTCAGCGGTGGCGTCCTCGCACCGGTCGAGCGCGACGACGACCGTCACCGGCACGGGCACCCGCGCCGCGGCGGCCGCGACGGAGTCGAGGCAGCCGGGCAGCAGCCGCTCCTCGTCGCGGGCCGGCACGACCACGGCCACACCGGTGACAGGGCAGACGCGGGAGACGCCGGCGACCGGCGGGCTCACGGCAGCAGTCCCGTCGCCCGGGCGACGCTGACCGCCGGCGCCGGCACGAGGACGTCGAGCAGGAAGTCCTCCTCGGTGTGCCGGGCCAGCGCGGCCAGCCGCGGGTGGGCGAGCAGCGCCTCGTGGACGGCGTCCCCGCTCACCGGGTACTCGGCCACGGTGTGGCGCCAGTGGCAGGCCACGAGCACGCCGTCGTCGGTGAGGGACGACGCGGCGAGGTCGACGAGCCGGTGGAGGTCGGGCGCGTCGCAGTAGTAGCCGACCTCAGAGAGCACGACGAGGTCGAACGACCCCTCCGGCCACTCGTGCGGCACCCTCGAGCGCCGCACGTCGACGCCGGGCACGCCCGCCAGGCGCGCAGTCGCCGCCGCGACGGCGGCAGCGGCAGGATCGGTGGCCAGCACTTGGTCGCACCGGCCGGCCAGCTCGGCGGTGAGGACGCCGATCGAGCAGCCCGGCTCGAAGGCGCGCCGGAACCGCGGGCGCGGCAGCGCCGCCAGGGTGAGCGCGCGCTTGCGCTGCTCGTACCAGCGGTCGGTGAAGCCCCACGGGTCCGGGCCGCCCGCGACGTAGAAGTCGTCGAAGAAGGCGGGATCGAGGCTCGGGCCGCCCACCGGCGCGGTGCGCAGGAACACCTCCGCGTCCCGGTCGAAGTGGGCCAGCACCTCTGGCGTCAGCAGGGCCTCGTCACCAGGCTGCGACGACAGCGGCTCGACCTGCGACCGGTGCTCGTCGAGCGCGTGGGCCTTGGCGGCGCGGACCTGCGCCGGCAGCGGCACCCGCACCGCCGCGGCCCACGGCACGCGCGCGTCACCGGGCGCGGCCCAGTGCCACGCCCACAGGGGGTACTCGAGCAGCTCGGCCCCGCGGCTCAGCGCGACCTGGGCCGCGACCTCGCCGGCCGCCTCGTGGTCGGGGTGGGCGTCGCCGCGCCACGGGGCCACGACGCGGCACTCGGCGCTGACCAGCGCCTCGAGCCCTGAGCGCACGGCGTCCGCGTGCTCGGCCAGCGCGCCGTCCGGCAGGTGCAGCAGGTGCAGCCGGCCCCGTGGCGCCAGAGCCGCGACGGCCTGCTCGACCTCCTTGGCCCGGCGCCGGGCCAGCTCCGCCGGCGCGTGCGTCGGGGAGCCCGGGTGGGACGCCTCCCCGTCGGTCGCCACCACCACGTCGACCTCGGCGCCGGCCGCGGCGGCGAGCGCGAGCAGGCCACCTGCCGCCAGCGTCTCGTCGTCGGGGTGGGCGGCGAGCAGCACGAGGGGTGCGTCGCTGACCGCGAGCTCGGGCAGCCGGGCGAGACCGTCCCACTGCTGCCAGCGCCGCTCGTCGGTGCCGGGGGCGTCGTGGCGGAACGTCACCACGGCGCGGACCCACCGGCCAGCAGCGCCCGGCCCAGCGCGGCGCTGTCGCGCTCGGCGTGGTGCTGGCGCACGTACACGGTGAGATCAGCCACCCGTCGTGCGTGCTCGTCGTCGAGCGCGAGCGGGGCGGGGCCGAGCGCGTGCCCCACGCGCTGCAGCACGGCCTCCGCCGCCCGCACGACCACCGAGCGCGCCCGCAGCGCGAGCACCGCACCGGCGTCGCCCTCCGCCCGGCCGGCGTCGACGTCGGCCGCAGCGGCCCGCAGCACGGTGCCGGCGGCGTGCAGGTCGAGGTCGGCCTCGCCGAGGTGCACCAGCGCCACCTGGTCTGGCTCGCGTCGTCCGGCCGTGCGCCACAGCGACCGGGCCAGGCCGACCGTGCCCCCGAACCACGCGGCGGCCACGCCGATGCCGCCGTGCGCGAACCCGGCCCGGCGCAGGTACCAGCCCGGGTCGCCGACCGGGACGGCCGGGACGTCGTCGAAGTCGACCGGGCCGGAGGGCACGTCGACCAGCCCGCGGGCGTGCCAGGCGCCGTCGTGCACCTGCACGCCCGGCGAGCCCAGCGCGACGGCCATCAGGCGACGCTCGTCGCCGTCGTGGGCGGTGACCAGCGCGTGGGTGAGCCGACCGGCCAGCGAGCACCACGGCTTCTCGCCCACCAGCCGCCAGCCGCCGTCCCGGCCGCGTCGCGCCTCCAGCCGCGTCCCGGGGCCCTCGGCGGCGAACACACCCCACGTCGAGCCGGGTGCCGGTCGCGGTGCGTCGCCGAGGTCGTGCCCCGCCTCGGCGAGGATCGCCACGGCGTCCAGGTGCGCCTCGACCACGCGCGCCGTCGTGAGGTCGGCGGCGGCGAGGTGGGCCAGCAGGTCCCAGCGCTCCAGCGTGCGACCGGCACCGGGCAGCGGGACGACGTCGGTCAGCCGCGCGGCCAGCGCGAGGGCCTGCGCCACGTCGGCCCCGCGCACCTGCGCCAGGGCAGCCGCGACGTCTGGGCCGGGCTCGTCCAGCAGCACCCCGGGCTCTCCTCTCGTCGTCCGCAACGTAGCAACGGACCCGGGCGACCGCCCCTCGTGTGCGCGACGGCCGGCTTGGGCTGAACAGGTGGATGTGTCCCGGTGCGTACGGCCTGCTACCCGTTGTGGCCGAGTTGCGCGAGAATCGTCCTCGACGCCAGGCATCGGGGCCCGGCGGGGTGAGGAGCGGCGGTGTCGGAGCGCACGGCGGAGGTGGACTACCGCGCCTTCCTCAGCGCCCTGCCCAGCGCGTGCCTCCTGCTCGACCCGGACCTCGTGGTGCAGGAGGCGAGCGCGTCGTTCCTCAGCCTCACCGGTCGCCGCCGAGAGCAGGTCGTCGCCAAGCCGCTGCTGGCCAGCTTCCCCGGCCGCCCGGGCGACGCCGACGCCGCTCGTGCCTGGTACCAGCTCGAGGACTCCGCGCGCCAGGCCCTCGCCACGGGATCGCCGCACGAGATCGACCTCGTCCGGTACGACATCGAGGCCGAGCCAGGCAGCGGGGAGTACGAGCCGCGGTGGTGGCACGTGCGGCAGACGCCCGTGCCGGACTCTGAAGGCACCACCCGGCTGGTGCTCAGCACGGTCGAGGACGTGACCCTCGCGGTGCTGGCCCGCGACCGCCAGCGGCGCCAGCAGGAGCGAGAGGACGAGCTCCTCGCCCGCACCGAGCGCCTGGAGTCCGACCTCAACGTCAGCAGCCGTGAGCTGAAGGCCCTCGCGGCGGCCGAGCAGCAGGTGGGGCGCCGGCTGCAGGGCCTGGCCTTCGTGGCGCTGGAGCTGGCCGCCGCGGACACCGTCGAGGAGCTCACCGACCTCGTGGTCGTGCGGGGGGTCGCGGCCATGGGCTGCGACGGCGGTGGTGTCGCGGTGCGCGACGACGACGCGCAGGTCGTGCGCCTGACCATCACCGACACCTGGCGCGAAGGCCAGCGGCTGCGCCAGGAGATGCCCTTCACCACGCACCTGCCGTCGGTGGTCGCCGCGATCGTGCCCGAGCCGATCTACCTCGGCACGCGCGAGGAGGGTCTGGCCTGGGGCCAGGAGATGGACCTCGTCTACACCACGTCCGGGCGCCAGGCCTGGGCGTCCCTGCCGCTGCTCGCCGAGGGCGAGCACCTGGGCTCGCTCACCGTGAGCTGGGTCGAGGCGCGCACCTTCACCCCGGACGAGAAGGGCCTGCTGTCGGCCTTCGCGGCGCAGTGCGCCCAGGCGCTGCTGCGGATCAGGGTGCGGCAGGCCGAGCGCGAGGCGATGATCTCCTCCCGGCTGCTGTCGGAGTCGCTGCAGCGCAGCCTGCTGACCGAGCCGGTGCAGCCGGACGACATGCAGGTCGTCACGCGCTACCTGCCGGCCGCGCGCGAGGCGTACGTCGGCGGCGACTGGTACGACGCGTTCCAGGTACCGGGCGGTGACACCCTGCTCGTCGTCGGCGACGTGGCCGGGCACGACCGGCAGGCCACGGCCGCCATGGCGCAGGTGCGTGGCGTGTTGCGCGGGGTGGCGCACAGCCTGGACGCCTCACCGGCCCAGGTGCTGAGCGGGTTGGACGACGCGATGCGCGACCTGCGCGTCGACGCGCTGGTGACGGCCGTGCTCGCTCGCGTGCGCACCGACCGGCAGCCCGCCGCGATGACGTGGTCGAACGCCGGGCACATGCCGCCGCTCGTGATCCGGCCCGACGGCGGCGTCGAGCTGCTGCGTCGCGAGCCCGAGCTGCTGCTCGGGGTGCAGCCCGCGACCGCACGCACCGACCACGAGCTGGCCGTGCCACCGGGCACCACCGTGCTGCTGTTCACCGACGGCCTGGTCGAACGTCGCGGCGAGTCGCTCACCCAGGGCCTGGAGTGGTTGCGGCGCAGGGTCACCTCGCTGTCGTCGCTGCCGCTGGACGTCCTGTGCGACACCCTGCTCGCCGAGCTGCCCACCGACGTCGACGACGACATCGCGATCCTCGCCCTGCGGGCGGTGCGACCTGGCCAGCCCGACCGCACGGCCACGGGCAGCGCGGCCCGCCGGCCGCTCGCCGTCCCGACGCCGGCGCACGACGCCCAGGTCATCCCCGCGCCCGCCCGGCGGCGTCCGGACGTGTCGGTGGTGCTGCCGCTGGACGTCTCGAGCGTGCGGCGGGCTCGCGCGTTCGTCCACCAGCACTGCCAGGCCTCGGGGGTGGCCGACGCCGACTGCGACACCGTGGCCCTGCTGACGAGCGAGACGGTCACCAACGCGTTCATCCACGGCCGAAGCGAGGCCCGGCTGCGGCTGGTGGTGCGGCCGGACGCCGTCCGCGTCGAGGTCGGCGACGACAACTCGCGGCACCCGACGCGGATCGAGCGGCAGGACGACGCCCTCGACGGGCGGGGGCTCGACATCCTCGACCTGCTCTCGACGCGCTGGGGCGTCACCGACGACATCGCCGGGAAGGTCGTGTGGTTCGAGGTGGCGCGCGACGCGGACGACGCCGCGCCGAGCGGCTCCTAGACCACCTCGGCGCGCCGCCACCACCACGCCGTGGCGGCGGTGCCGAGCAGGCCCACCACCGCCGGCAGGGCCAGCTGCACCGCGGTCACCGACGCCGCCGCCTGCTCGCCACCCATCCCCGACCACAGGCCAGGGGCGGCCCACGGGAACCACCCCCCGGCTCCGACGGTGGTCACGATCTGGGTCAGCACGACCACCCCGAGCAGGGCCCCGATACCGGGCAGGTAGCCGCGCCCGGCGCTCGCGACCAGACCCAGGGGCAGGGCGAGCAGCGTGGTCAGCACGGCCACGACGACCGGCGCCACCGCCGCGGCCGCCACCTCGGGCGCGGCAGCGGCGTCGAGGCCGATGAGCAGCCCGAGCGGCACCGCCACGACCGCCGCGAGCACCGAGGTGGCCAGACCCCACCCCAGGACGACGACCGCCTTGGCCCACGCGACCTGCCAGCGGCTCACCGGCAGCGCGAACAACCCGCACACCGTGCCCTCGGCGAACTCCCGGCCGTACACCCAGCAGACGACGACTCCCACGCCCAGCAGGGCACCGACCGAGAGCAGCTGGGCGTCGAGCGAGAGGTAGTCGGCCCAGGTCGAGCCGTGCACCGAGCCGCGGGCCTTGGCCGCGAGCTGGCCGTCGCCACCGGCGAGGTAGGCCGCCATGAAGCCGGCCGCCGCCAGCGGCAGCAGCCCGGCCAGCACCACGGTGGTCACGAGGACCATCCGCGACCGACGCAGCTTGAGCCACTCGACCGACACCGCGGTGGCCATCACGAGGTCACCTCCTGCGGCTCGGCGTCGTAGACCATGGCGAAGAAGGCGCGTTCGAGGTCGGCGCCCGACGGGTCGAGCGTGCCGATGACCCGCCCGCGGTGCATGACGGCGATGCGGTCGGCCACCCGGGCCACCTCGTCGAGGTGGTGGCTCGAGACGAGCACCGCGGCACCGCGCTGCGCCGCGTCCCGCAGGGCGGCGCGCACGACGAGGACGCCGCGGGGGTCGAGGGCGTTGGTGGGCTCGTCCAGCACCAGCACGTCGGGACGGTGGACCATCGCGCACGCCAGGCCGAGGCGCTGCCGGTTGCCGAGCGACAGCGTCCGCGAGCGCCGCTGCGCGAAGGACTCCAGCGCCAGCCGTCGCAGGACGTCGGTGGCGGCGGGACCTGCGTCGGCGGCCGAGAGGCCGTGGAGCCGGCCCGCCACCACGACGTTCTCGTGGACCGTCAGCTCGGGGTAGGCGAACGGGGTCTCGATGAGGTGACCGACGCGGGCCCACTGCTCGGCCGTGCACTGCGCTGCGTCGTGCCCCAGCACCTGCACGGTGCCGCCGCTCGGGCGCACCATCGCCAGGAGCAGGCGCATCAAGGTCGTCTTGCCCGCGCCGTTGAGCCCGACGAGGGCGAGGATCTCGCCGGCGTGCACCTGCAGGTCGACGCCCTCGACCGCGTGGACCTCGCGGTAGACCCGCCGCACGTCACGGACCTCGAGCCGGGCGCCCGGCTCGGCCAGGCTGGTCAGGTCAGGCACGGGGAGCCTCCACCGGGTGCGGCAGGCCGTCGAGGGCCGTGACGACGCAGTCGGCCAGGGACAAGCCGTCGGTGGTGCCCGAACCCCACTCGACCAGGGCGCCGGTGACCGCGGCGAGGCAGGCGGCCGTGGCGACCCGCGCGTCGAGCCGGGCGACGCCGGCGTCGGCGAGCGCCTCGACCACGGCGTCCTCGGTGCGGATGGTGTTGTGGAGCGCCGACGCGCGCAGGCTCGTCGAGCGGGTCACGAGCCGCATCCGGTCGAGCGCCTGCTGCCCCGCGGGCTCCGGCAGCAGGGCCCAGCCGGCGCGCAGACCACGACGCACCCGCTCGAAGGGCGCCAGGTCGGCCGGCTGGGCGAGCACGGTGTCGACGATCAGCGGGTCGTGGTCGTCGTCGAGGACGACCGACTCCTTGGTGGGGAAGTGCCGGAAGAACGTCATCTGAGACACCCCGGCGGCCTGCGCGACCTGGGCGACGGTGGTCTGCTCGAAGCCGTGCTCGAGGAACAGCTCCAGCGCCACCGTCTGCAGGCGGGCTCGGGTGCGGTCGGCTCGTTGGTTCACCCCTGAATGTTAGCGACTAACATTTGGGCGTGCAAGGGGCTACCGGCCGGACGAGGCCCGCGCCAGGCGAGCCCCCACCAGCCGAGCCCGATGCCCGCGGCGGCGATCACCTCGTAGGCCCACTGCATGGTGGTCTCACCGAGGGGCAGGACCGTGTACGCCACCACGGCCAGGGCCATGACCGCGGCGGCGGCACGGCGAGGCCACGTCATACCCCTTGACGTCGGACGTCGGGCCGCCGACCTGGAGCGTCCTGGCTCAGCTCGCCGCCCTCGTGGGCGCCAAGGCGTCCGAGGCGGTGATGGCTGTGCTCAGCGGGCGGAGAAGCGTCGCCAGGCGACGGGTGCCGTCGAGGCCGAGGCGGTCCCAGCCGGCTCGGGCGGCCTGGTCCGTGGCCGTCTCGACTGAGCGGCGCAGCTCGGCGCCCGCAGCGGTCAGGGACGGCCCGGTGGAGGCCGGCTCGACCAGGCCGCGGTCGGCCAACCGGCGCACGGCGTCGTCCCAGGCCGGCTCGGGCCAGCCGCGCGAGCGGCGCAGGAACCCCTCGGACACCACCGACCCGGCCAGCAGCGAGGTCACCATCGCCTCGACCGGGCCGAGGTCGTGGGTGACGAGGGCGGCCACGTGGCCGTCACCGCGGTGCTCGCGCACGAGCGTGGCGGCGTGCCAGAGCTGCAGCAGCGGTTCGTCGGGCCAGGGCAGCGACGCGTGACCGGCGTACAGCGTGCGGCCGGCCGCCGGCAGGGCCTCGCAGGCCGAGCGGGCCAACGTCACCGCCTCCGCGAGGGCGTCGGGCCCGGCGGCCTCGACCACGGGGTCCAGCAGCCGGTGCAGGGTGCGCGACACGCCCCGGTGACGCGCGGCCAGCACCTGCTCGGGGGCGGCCGCGGCCCAGCACTGCGGCACGATCCGCCGCACCACGGACGGGGCGAAGACGTAGAACGTCGCCTCGACGACCTCGGCCGGCACCGCGCCCATCGCGGCCGCCCGCAGCGGGAAGTAGGCCAGCGAGGGGTGCAGGCCGAGCGCTCGCACCTCCTCACGGGACTCAGGCGAGAAGTACGCCGGCACGTGCACGGCCTCCAACGCCGCCCACGCCCGCCGCCCCCAGGTCAGCAGGTCGTCGTCCGCGCTCATCGCGGGTCCTGCGCCAGCACGGTGTCGAGCACGTCGGCGAGGCCGTCGGAGTAGACGTCGGCGCACACCTCGTCGGCAGCCTCCTGCACCTCCGGTGGCGCCTGTCCCATGGCGACGCTGCGACCGGCCCAGCGGAACATCTCCAGGTCGTTGCGCCCGTCCCCGACGGCCAGGACGTCGGCGGCGTCGACCCCCAGCGACTCGGCCACGACGCGCAGCCCGTGGGCCTTGCTGACGCCCTCCGGCGCGATGTCCAGCCACGCCGTCCAGCCGACCGTGTAGCTGCCACCGTGCAGACCGAGCCGCTGGATGATCTCCAGGAACTGCTCCGGCGTGTGCTCCGGGCTGCGCACGACGACGCGGGTGGCCGGGCTCTCGAGCAGGTCCTCGAACGGCACGATCGACATGCTGCCGATGAGCTCGCCGTCCGGGAACGGTGCCGTCAGCCGAAAGCCCAGGCCGAGGTCCTCGACGGCGTAGACCGCCTCGGGCAGGTGCTCGCGCAACAGCGTCAGCGCCTCGCGGGGGTCGAACGTCATCACGTCGGCGAGCTCGTAGCCGTCGTCCAGAGCGGGGTCGAGCCGCAGCGTCACCGCGCCGTTGCTCGTCACGGCGTAGCCGCGCGTCAGCCCCAGGCGGTCGAGCACCGGTGTCGTGGCCACCAGCGACCGGCCGGTGGACACCACCACGTGCCGTCCGGACGCCGCCACCGCCTGCACCGCAGAGCGCACGCGGTCGGTCAGCTCGCCGTCGTGGTCGAGGATCGTGCCGTCGACGTCGAGCGCCACGAGGGCCGGCGTCCAGTCGCTCACCGGCGGCTGACCGGCTCGAGCACGTCGAGCCCCACGAACGGACGCAGCGCCTCGGGCACCACCACCGAGCCGTCGGGCTGCTGGTGGTTCTCGAGGATCGCCACGATCCACCGGGTCGTCGCGGCGGTGCCGTTGAGGGTCGCGACGTGCCGGGTCGATCCCTCGCGCCCGGGGTCGCGCTCGCGGATGCTCAGCCGGCGGGCCTGGTAGGTCGTGCAGTTCGACGTCGACGTCAGCTCGCGGTGGCGGCCCTGGGTGGGCACCCACGCCTCGCAGTCGTACTTGCGCGCGGCCGGGCCACCGAGGTCTCCGGCGGCGACGTCGATGACGCGGTAGGGCAGCTCGACGGCGTCGAGCAGGCCGCGCTCGAAGGCCAGCAGCCGCTGGTGCTCGGCCGCGGCGTCCTCGACCGCGCAGTAGCTGAAGAGCTCGATCTTCTGGAACTGGTGCACGCGGATGATGCCCCTGGTGTCCTTGCCGTGCGAGCCCGCCTCGCGCCGGTAGCAGGTCGACCAGCCGGCGTAGCGGATCGGGCCGTCGGACAGGTCGACGATCTCGTCGGCGTGGTAGCCGGCGAGCGCCACCTCGGAGGTGCCGGTGAGGTACAGGTCATCGGCCTCGAGGTGGTACACCTCGCTGGCGTGCGCGTCGAGGAAGCCGGCTCCTGCCATGACCTCCGGCTTCACCAGCGTCGGCACGACCATCGGCGTGAAGCCCGCCTCGATCGCGCGGGCCATCGCGAGGTTGAGCAGGCCCAGCTCGAGGCGGGCCCCCTGCCCGGTCAGGTAGTAGAACCGCGCACCGCCGACCTTCGCGCCGCGCGCGGTGTCGATCGCGCCGAGCAGCTCACCGAGCTCGAGGTGGTCGCGCGGCTCGAACCCCTCCGCCGCGAAGTCGCGCGGGGTGCCCACCTCGTCGAGCACCACGTAGTCGTCCTCGCCGCCGGCGGGCACGCCCGGCTCGATGACGTTGCCGATCCGCCGCAGCAGCGACTCGAGGTGCTCACCGGCGGCGTCCGCCTGCGACTGGAGGTCCTTGACCTGCTCGCTGATGGTCTTCGCGTGGGCGATCAGGGCCGCCTTGTCGTCCTTGGCCGCGGCCGAGACCCGCTTGCCGTAGGCCTTCTGTTCGGCCCGCGCGCGCTCGAACTCGGCCAGGGTCGACCGGCGGGTCTCGTCGGCGGCGAGGACCGCGTCGACCAGGTCGACGTCCTCGCCGCGGGCGCGCTGGCTGGCACGGGCGGCGTCGGGGTCGTCCCGCAGGACCTTCAGATCGATCACGTGGTCGAGCGTATCGGCGCACCTGCCAGTACGTTGAGCAGCCATGACCGTGCGCCCGATCACCGTAGTCGTCATCAGTGCGGTCGTGCTCGTGGCGTTCGCCGTCCTGGTGACGCTGCTGGTGCGGTACCGACGACGGGTTCACGAGATCGAGGAGGAGCAGCCGGCCATGCAGGAGCAGGGGGAGCGCCGCGCCGCCGTCATCATCAACCCCACCAAGTTCGGGGACGTCGACGCCGTACGCCAGCAGGTCGCCCGCGGCCTGCGCGCCAAGGGCTGGGCCGAGCCGATGTTCCTAGAGACCACCGAGGACGACCCCGGCCACGGCCAGGCGCTGGAGGCGCTCGAGGCCGGCGTCGACCTCGTCTGCTCGCTCGGTGGCGACGGCACCGTGCGCGAGGTCGCGCAGGCGCTGGTGCACACCGGGACGCCGCTGGGCCTGCTGCCCGGGGGCACCGGCAACCTGCTGGCCCGCAACCTCGAGCTGCCCCTGGACGACCTGGACGAGGCGCTCGCGACCGCCCTCACCGGGGTCGACCGGCCGATCGACGTCGGGATCGTGGCCTTCGACCCGTCGGGCGAGCACGCGAAGACCGACGAGAAGGTCTTCCTCGTCATGGCCGGCCTGGGCTTCGACGCGGCCATGATGCGCGGAGCGCCGGAGCGGCTGAAGAACCGCGTCGGCTGGCTGGCCTACGCGGTGTCCGGGGCGAAGAACCTGCGCGCCCCGCGGGCCAAGGCGCGCCTGTCCGCCGACCAGGGCGAGGAGGTCACGCGCCGCATCCAGACCATCGTCGTCGGCAACTGCGGCACGCTCACCGGCGGCATCCAGCTGCTTCCGGACGCGAAGGTCGACGACGGCTGGCTCGACGCGGTCGTGCTGTCCCCCAAGGGAATCGCCAGCTGGACCGCCGTCGCGGCTCGCGTGCTGACGCGGCGCAGGCACGCGCGGGTCGAGCGCCTGCGGTGCCACGAGCTGTCCGTGCGCGTCGACCGGCCGACCGAGGGTCAGCTCGACGGTGACGTGGTGGGCACCGTGCGAGCCGTGAAGATCCGCATCGACCCGGGCGCCCTGCTCGTGCGGCTGCCCGCCGGCTCCTCGGGACGAGCCTCGTGAGCGCGGTCGACGACGCCCGACGCCCGCGGCTGCTCGCCGGTGCGCTGGCGATGGTGGCGAGCGCCGTCCCGGTGGTGCTGCTGGCCCTGCTCGTGCGCGACGCAGCCGACCCCCTGGTGCGCTTCGACCAGCGCGTGCTGCGCGTCACCACCGGCTGGACGCTGCGCCACGACTGGCTCCGCTCGGCCGCGGAGGTCAGCGCGATCGTGTTGCACCCGTGGGTGTTTCGGGTGTCGGTGCTGGTCGCCGCCGTGGTGCTCTGGCGCCGGCACGCGACGTCCGCCGCGCTCTGGGGTGCCTCGACGATGGTGGTCGGCACGCTCCTGGGCGCCGGCCTGAAGCTCCTCGTCTCCCGAGCCCGGCCGGCGCTCGACGACCCCGTCGTGACGGCCACCGGCTTCAGCTTCCCGTCCGGGCACGCGCTCAACGCCGCGCTGGGGGTGAGCCTGCTCACGGCTCTGCTGTGGCGCCCCGCCGGCCGCCGAGGGCGACGGGCGCTGCTCCTGGGCGTCGGCGTGCTGCTCGTCGTCCTCACTGGGATCGACCGCCTGCTGCTCGGCGTCCACTTCCCGAGCGACGTCCTCGCGGGCTGGGTCGTCGGCGTCCTCGTGGTCGTGTCGTCCTGGGTTGCCTTCGGCCCGGTCATGCGCGAACGTGCTCGTCGCGGTGCCGAGCATGCGGTCGAGGAGGGCGCCGCGCCCGACGCGGGGGCGTCGACCGACACCTCAGCCCGGAGGAGGGCCCGATGACCGGACTGGTCGACCCCGGTTCCGCGCGCAGCGCGGGCCGACGCCACCGCAGCCGAGCGGCGGACGACGACGGCTCGCTGCCGCCGCTCGGCCGGTTCGTGCGGCAGCTGGGCACGCACGTGCTGCTGCCCGTCGTGGTGTGGCTGGCCGTGCTCATCGGCGTCGGCTATCTGCTGGGGCACCCGCTCAAGGACGCGGTCTCCGGCGAGGACGCCGTCAACCGGTGGTTCCTCGCCCGTCGGACGCCGTCCTGGAACGACGTCAGCAACGTGATGTCGCACTTCGGCAACACCGGGACGATCATCATCACGATGTTCTCGGCGGCGTTCATCGTGTGGCTCGTCAGCCGGCGCGTGCGCGAGCCCGTCGTGCTCATCATCGGCGTCACGTTCCAGGCCCTGGCGTTCCTCTTCACGACCCTCGTCGTCGACCGGTCGCGGCCCGACGTCCCCAAGCTCGACCAGTCACCTCCCACGTCCAGCTTCCCGTCCGGGCACACCGGTGCGAGCTCGGCCCTGTACTTCGGGCTGGTCATCCTCTGCGTGACGCTGCTGCGGCGCACCTGGCTCAAGGTGCTCGCGATCGTGGGGTTCGGCGTCGTCCCGTTCCTCGTCGCCACGGCCCGGCTGTACCGCGGGATGCACCACCCGACGGACGTCACCTTCGGCCTGCTCAACGGGCTGATCTGCGCGGTGGTCGCCTACCTCGCGTTCCGTCCCTCGGCTCGCACCGACTGAGCGCGCCCCCGTTTCGCCCCACGTCGTCGCAGAACTGGGGCAGGATGCGGACGACGCGCGGGCACGACCGTTCGCGCACTGAGGATCGGGGGTCGTGGTGTCGGTTGGTTTCGGTGGCTTGGGCATCGTGTTCGGGCTCGTCTTCGCGGTCGTGACGCTCTTCGTCGTGGTGGTGTTCGTCGTCATCGTCGTCGCGATGGTGAAGCGCGTGAGCGCGGTCCGCGAGGAGGGGCTCGACCCGCTCACGGCTGACATCCAGCTGGCCGGCCAGCTGAGCCGGTCGCAGCTCATGGCACCGGCGGCAGCCCAGCGCACGGTGCCCGATCGGTTGGCCGAGCTGGACGAGCTGTTGCGCACCAACGCGATCTCCGCCGACGAGCACCAGGCGCAACGGGCGCGCATCCTCGCCGACCTGTGAGCTACGGGCCGCCGAGCAGGCTGTACGACCACAGTCGGCGCTGGTCGCGCACGTAGATCACCGTGGCCGTGCCCGCCGGCGGAGCGCCCTCGACGAGCACATCCCCACCGCCACGGGTACGACCCACCACTGACAGGTCGACCGGCGCGGGCCAGGCCGGGCCGCTGCGAACGTAGTCACGGCCGCCCAGCTCGACCTTCGTCGATGCCGCCTGTGGTCGTAGCGTCCAGTCCCACGTCGAGCGGTGGACGTCCACCAGTCGTGCGGCGACGCCGACAGCCACGGCCACGGCCACCGCCGCCCCCACCGCCACCGCCACCGCAGCGGCAGTCATCCTGCGTGCGGGGCGCGGATGCGTCGACGTCATGGGGCCGCAGGCTAGCGGTGCCGGCGTTCGGCCTGTGGATGAACCGCGAGATTCCTCCACAGGTCTCGAACCTTGACGGTTGTCCACAGATCGGTTGCGGGACAGTCGCTGTGTCAGTGGCCGCGTCTAGGGTTGACGCATGACGTTTCGGGTGGACGACCAGGGCGGCGGCGGCGCGGACGCGCTGGACGCCGCGCTGGCGTTGGTCACCCAGGGACTGGCCCGGCTGGCCGACCTGGAGCTGTGGCAGCTGTCCGAGGCCCAGCTGCGCCAGGCCGCCGCCGGCCTCGACCGCGCCGGCCTGCTCAGCGCGGCCCAGCAGGTCCGGCTGCTGGGCGAGGTCGACGCGCGGGGCCTGCCTGGGCAGGACGGCACCGGCTCCCCGGCCGGGTGGCTGCGCTCGATCGTGCCCACGATGCGCCCGGCCGAAGCAAGCGGGCTCGGTAAGCGGGCCGAGCGGCTCTACCGCTCGACGTTGGCGCCCGACCTCGCCCCCACCCGTGAGGGGCTGGAGGCCGGGCGGGTGCGCCCGTGCCAGGAGCGCGTCATCAGCCAGACCATCGAACAGCTCTCACCACCGAGCGTGCCGGTCGACGGCCCGCACGCCGTCGACCCCGACCAGGTCACCGCCGCCCAGCAGATGCTGGTCACCGAAGCCGCCCGGTTCCCCGCGGCCGACCTGGCCAAGCTCGCCGTCGCGGTCCGCCACCACCTCGACCCGGCCGCCGACGACCGCCTCGCCCGCGACGAGGCCGCCCAGCAGCGCCAGCGCACCCTGACCGTGGCCACCGAGAGTTCCGGGATGGTCTTCCTGCACGGCTCGCTGACCCCCGAGTGCGGGGCCGCGCTGCGCACCGCCATCGACGCCTGGTCCGCCCCCCAGCCCGCCGCCGACGGCACCCCCGACCCCCGCACCGGTGGCCAACGCCGCCACGACGCCCTGCACCACCTCGCCGACACCGCCCTCGCCAACGGCGAGGTCCCCACCACCCACGGCTCCCCAGCCAAGATCATCGTCCGCGTGACCGCCGACACCCTCAGCGCCGCCCTCGACAACCCCGACGCCCCCGACGGTCCCGGCACCAAGCGCACCGGCCTGGCCCCGGCCGAGCTGGCCGACGGCACCCCCCTCTCCGCGCCAGACGCTGGCCCGCCTCGCCTGCACCGCCGACCTCGTCCCGATCCTGATCGACGAGCTCGGCAACCCCCTGGACGTGGGCCGCACCCACCGCCTGTTCACCCCCAAACAACACACCGCCCTGACCGAACGCGACCGCCACTGCACCTGGCCCGGCTGCACCGCCCCCGCCACCTGGACCGACGCCCACCACCTGACCCCCTGGCACGCAGGCGGACGCACCGACCTGACCAACGCCGCCCTCCTGTGCGGACGCCACCACCGCCACGTCCACGCCACCGGCACCACCGGACGCGTCATCAACGGCCGCGTCGTCTGGGACACCACACCCGGCCGCCGTCACGCGGATGAGCCCAGGCCCGACCAGCGAGGCGACCACCCACCGGGGCAGCCACCACCAGCCACCCCACCGGTCATCGACCACCTGCTCCGCCGCTGGATCGTGCACCGACGCCAGTAGGAAGTCCCAGCACCGTCCCCTTGGCCACGCTGCCCGCCCCCCGCAGCGGTGCGGCCGCCCTTTCAGGGTCGCGCGCGGCTCAGGCCTGCCCGGAACGCAGCTGGGTGAGCCACTCGCCGGCCTGCGTGAACGCGGAGTCCGTCGTCGCCGGCGTCACCTGCACGGGCTGGGCGTCGGCGCGCGGGTAGGAGCCGAGCCACCGCACCTCGCGGCAGGTGCGGTGCAGGCCCATCAGCGCCTCGCCGACCCGGGCGTCGGCGACGTGCCCCTCGCAGTCGATCGAGAAGCAGTACCGCCCGAGCAGCTCGCCGGTGGGGCGCGACTCGATGCGCGAGAGGTTGATGCCGCGCGTCGCGAACTGCTCGAGCATCTCGAGCAGGCCGCCCGGGTGGTCGTCGGCCTGGAACACGACAAGCGTCGTCTTGTCCGCTCCGGTCGGCTCGGGCACGACGCCTGGGCGCTGCACCAGCACGAACCGCGTGACGGCCGCTGCGTTGTCGCCCACCCCGGACGCGAGCACGTCCAGGCCGAAGCGCTCTGCGGCCAGTGGCGCGCACAGCGCCGCGTCGTACGCGGGCTCCGCGTCGCGAGCGGGGTCGAGCCCCTCGGCAGCGGCGGCGGTCGAGAGCGCGGGCACGTACACCGCTTCGGGCAGCGTCGCGCCGACCCAACCCCGGCACTGCGCCCAGCCGTGCGGGTGCGAGGCGACGCGGCGGACGTCGGCGAGCGCCGTCCCCGGTCGCGCGGCCAGCACGAACGTCACCGGCACCAGCATCTCGCGGGTGACGCGCAGCGCAGCGCCGGCCGCCAGCGCGTCGAGCGTGGCGCTCACCCCGCCCTCGACCGAGTTCTCGATGGGCACGACGGCGGCGTCGAGGTCGCCCGAGCGCACCGCCGCCAACGCGACGTCGACGCTCGCGAGCGGGACGGCCTCGGCGTCGTCCGGCAGCACCTGGCGCAGTGCCGCCTCGGTGAACGTCCCCGCCGGGCCGAGGAAGCCGAACCGAGCGGTCACGCGCGGCTCACCTCAGCCGTCGCTGCCTGCACGGCCTGCTGCTCCTCGGGTGACAACGCGTGCTCGCTGGTCCCACCGGTCAGGCCCTTGGCGTACGAACGCGTCTCGCCCCGGCCGTGGATCGCGGTGATGACGAGCCCGTCACCGGCGTCGTCGAGCACGGCCGCGGAGAACGACAGCCGCCCGCCCATGTCACCGAAGGCGTCGTAGCGGACGACGGCCACGTGCCGCAGGCTCGCGGCGACGTCCGAGCGCAACCCCTGGATCTCGCCCTGTTGCCGCTCGACCCGCTCGCGCAGCAGCGCCACCTCGGCCGCGTGCCGCGTCGTGACCTCGAGGACGTCGCCCTCGCCGGAGTGGCCGCGCAGCACCCGCAGTCCCCGGCGCATCCGCCGCAGCCGCAGCTGCGCGCCGATCGCCACCACCAGGGCCACGAGCGCGAGCACGCCGGCCCCCACGGCGACCGCGCCGGCCTGCCCGGCGGTCGTCGTCAACGAGGTCAGCGGCAGCGTCGCCGGCAGCGTGAGCACGCCCCGGAGCCTACGCGGGCGCGCCGAGCCACGTACCCTCTGCCTGTGTCCCACAGCGAGTCGTCCCGAGATGCGAACGCCGCTGGCTTCCTCGACGTCGGTTACGCGCGGCTGGACGTCGACCGGGCCCGCCGCACCGGCGACCCCGAGGTGGTGTTCGGGCAGGGCAAGACGCCCGACCAGGTCGTGCAGACCCTGACCACCCTGGCCGCCAGCCACCCCGACCGCGCGATCCTCGCCACCAGGCTGGACGACGCCGCCCGCGCCGCGGTGCGGCACAGCCTGCCGGAGGCCGACGTCGACGACGTCGCGCGCACGGCCGTGCTCGGCGCTCTGCCGACACCGGTCGGTCGCGTGCTCGTCGTGGCCGCCGGCACCTCCGACGGCCCGGTCGCGTCCGAGGCCCTGGTCACCGCTCGCGTGCACGGCGCCGGGGCCGAGCGCGTCGACGACGTCGGTGTCGCCGGACTCCACCGCCTGCTCGCCGTGCGCGACCGCCTGGACGAGGCCGACGCGCTGGTCGTCGTCGCCGGCATGGAGGGTGCGCTGGCGAGCGTCGTCGGCGGCCTGACCGGTGTGCCGCTGGTGGCCGTGCCGACGTCCATCGGCTACGGCACCGGCGCGAACGGGTTGGCCGCGCTGCTGTCGATGCTGAACTCCTGCGCTCCGGGCATCGCCGTCGTCAACGTCGACAACGGCTACGGGGCCGGCGTGCACGCGGCGCGCATCGCCCGCCGCGCCCGTCCGGCCGGCACGTGAGCGGCGACGGCGTCGTCTGGGTCGACGCCTCCAGCGGCGCGAGCGGCGACATGCTGCTGGCGGCCCTGCACGACCTGGGAGTTCCCGCTGCGGTCATGGCGGACGCCGCCCGAGCGGTCGCCCCGGTCGAGGTGACCTTCGAGCGCGAGGTGCGGCACGGCTTCGCGGTCGGCCGCGCCCACGTGCGCGGGCTCGAGGACGACGTCCCGCACCGCACCTGGGCCGACGTGCGGGGGCTGCTCGACGCTGCCGACCTCGACGAGCGCGTCGGCGCCTTGGCGCACAAGGCTTTCGGTCGGCTCGCCGACGCGGAGGGCGCAGTGCACGGCACTTCGGCGGACGCCGTGCACTTCCACGAGGTCGGTGCCCACGACGCGATCGGCGACATCGTCGGAGTGTGCGCGGGGTTCGCGTGGCTGGGCGGGCGCGTGGTGGTGGGCCCCATCGCCCTCGGTGGCGGGACGGCGCGATCGGCGCACGGTGAGATCCCCGTGCCGGGCCCCGCCGTGGTGCGGCTGCTCGAGGCGTCGGGTGCGCCGGCGCACGGTGGCCCCGTGGACGTCGAGCTGTGCACGCCCACGGGGGCAGCGCTGCTCACGACGCTGGCCGACGCCTACGGGCCGATGCCCACGATGACGCTGGAGGCATCCGGTGCGGGCGCGGGCTCTCGGGTGCTGCCCGGACGCGTCGGCGCCCTGCGCCTGCTGCGCGGGACGGTGGCCGCCGGCGAGCCGTCGTCCGGGGCCGAGCGCAGCGCCGCCCTGGTGCTCGAGACGAACGTCGACGACCTCGATCCCCGGCTGTGGCCGCACGTGCTCGCGGCCCTGCTCGACGCCGGTGCCTCCGACGCCTGGCTGTCGCCGATCCTCATGAAGAAGGGGCGTCCGGCGCACACGCTGCAGGTGCTCTGTGCCGACGAACCCGCTCTGCGCCAACGGTTGGAGCGGGCGGTGTTCACACAGACGAGCGCGATCGGGCTGCGCGCCACGGCCGTCACCAAGACCGCGCTGGAGCGCCGTGAGGAGACCGTGGACGTCGGCGGCCAGGCCGTGCGGGTCAAGGTCGCGCTGGCCGACGGTGCGGTGGTGAACGCCCAGCCCGAGCACGACGACGTCGCAGCCGCTGCCGACGCTCTCGGCCTGCCGCTCAAGGTGGTGCTGGCGCGCGCGGCGGCCGCCGCGACGGCGCACCTGACCTGAGCCGGTTCGTCCCCGCCTGGCAGGGTTGGGCGCATGAACTTCGCCGTGGCGCTCACCGCGCTCGTCCTCATCGTGCCGGTGGAGCTGCCCGACAAGACGTTCGTCGCGACGTTGGTGCTGGCCACCCGGTTCCGGCCGCTGCTGGTGTGGATCGGAGTGGGGGCGGCGTTCGTCGTCCAGACCGTCGTCGCGGTGACGGCGGGCGGTCTGGTCGCGAAGCTGCCGCACAAGCCGGTGGTGGCGTTCACCGCCGCGATGTTCCTGATCGGCGGCATCATCCTGCTGCGGCACGCCAAGCGGGCTGACCAGGAGGAGGCCGAGACCGAGGCGGAGTTCGGCGCGAAGGTCACGGGTCCGGCGCGTGGCTGGCACGTCGTCGCCACCAGCTTCACCGTGCTGTTCCTCGCCGAGTGGGGCGACCTGTCGCAGCTGCTCACGGCCGGTCTCGTCGTCCGCACGAAGGACCCCGTGTCGGTCTTCGTCGGCGCCGTCCTGGGGCTGCTGCTGGTGTCTGGGCTGGGTGCGGCCGCGGGGCGCACGCTGCTGCGATACGTGCGCCTCGCCACCGTGCAGCGCGTGGGCGGGGCCGTCTGCCTCCTGCTCGCTGCGCTCTCGGCGCTGCAGGTCGCCGGCGTCGACCTGCCTGTCTGACCTCTCCCGCTTCCGCCCCTCAGGCCCCTTTCCGCCACCCATGCCGCTTTGCGCCGTCCCGCCGCGGCCTGACCGGCGGAGGCCGACGTCTCGGTGACCGCGAGCTGCGGCACTTCTGACGCCGGTCGGTGCTGCCACCCGAACGCAGGCCCTCACCAGCCGTGCTGGTTGGGTTCGCTAGCGAGCGACCCGAGAGGAGGACGCATTGTGTCGCCGAGCTGGCCGCATGCAGCACCGCCCCTCAGGACTCTGGGACGGGGAGGCGGCAGCCCGGTGCGTCCGTCTCCCGCTGGTCGTGCTCGAACTCGTAGGCGCACTCGCCGCACATGCCTCGCCGGTCGTTACCTGAGCCCAGGTGCTCCCACCAGGGGTGCCCGCAGCTGTCGCAGTCGCCGGCTGGCACCGAACTGGCCGCGACCGCCTGCCGGCGGCGACGGCGAGTGACTACCCCACCCACGACGACGAGGACCACGCCAGCCATGACGAGCGGAATCCCCGGGCCGGGGAGCGGTAGGAGTGACAGCCCGACGACGACCGTCAGCCAACCGACGCCGGAAACGACGTGCGCCCGTAGCCACGCCCGCCGAGCGGCTCGGCGCTCGGCCTTCACCTGCGCCCAGGGCGCGAGGCGATCGGCCCCGACGATGTCCCCGATGGCCTGGACCTGCTCGCCGGGGACCGCCACGAAGGTCACCTCACCGTCGTGCAAGTTGACGATCCGGCGACCCTCGTCGTCCCAGACCGCACCGTCGTAGCTCCAGGGCATGAAGGTGACCAGTGCGTCCCACAGCTCGGGATCGCGGGCGTCGAGCGGGCCCGACATGGCGTAGTCCTGGTCCGTTCTGGACGCCTTACCACCGGCGGCCCGCAGCACGCCCGCTGCCCTGACGACGTCCTCAGGAACGCTGGGACGCCGTCCAGGGATGTCGACCTGGAACCGCACAGCGGACGGCGCCACCGCCCGCAGGATGGCGCGGCCCATCGCGTTGCGCTGCTCCTGGTCGAGGTCATCGAGGTCGACCAGGAACTCCTGCACCTCGGGCACGGCGCCAGTCTCCCGCATCGGCCGCCGCGTCAGGCTCGGAGCCACCCCGGCCGGTCACCCACCAGAGCAAGCCGAGCGCCACGAGCGCGCCCACGCAGTCGGAGTTCTGCAGCAGCCGGCCGAACCACGCCGCCGGACGGTCCTCGGCGAGCCACGTGATCCCCCACCAGGGCATGCGGCACAAGAACCACCCGGCGACCACCAAACCCAGCACGACGCGACGCCGCGAACGCCCGTCGCCGACCAGCGCCCCGACCACGACGACGATCCACGCGAAGTGGTGGATCCACGCCACGGGCGACAGCAGCACGGCCATCAGACCGACCGCGGCGACCTCCGCGACGGGGTCCGCGGCGCGATAGGCGCGGCGCGCCACCGCGAAGCCCGCGACCCCGACCACCACGACGGCCAGCACCCACACGACGTTGCCGGCGAGCCCGTCCGGGCCGATGCGCAGCAGGACGCCGCGCAGCGACTGGTTCGACGTCCCGCGGTTCGGCCCGAGGCGGGCCGGGTCGCTCAGCGCCCCACCCCAGAACGCCAGCGAGGCCTGCGGCAGCACCAGGAACGCACCGAGCGTCGCGCCGGCGACCGCCGCCACCGCGACGGCCAGCGCCCGCCAGCGCCGGCACACCGCGAGGTGGACGAGGAAGACGCCGGGCGTCAGCTTCACCGCCGTGGCCAGCCCCACCCAGGTGCCCCGCGGGCCCAGCCACCGACGGCGGGCCAGCGTGCTGCGCTCGACGGCCAGATCGACCAGGCAGGCGAGCACCAGGAACGCGTTCACCTGACCGAACCGCACGCCGTCCGACACCGGGTGCAGGTACAGCAGGGGCGCGGTCACCAGGGCCCCGACGAGCCAGCGCCAGCCGCCGGTGCGAGTCAGCAGCCGTCGGAACGCGATGAGCACGGTCGCGTACGTGGCGGCCACCTGCAGCGCCGTCCACAGCCAGCCCGCGGCGTGGAACGGCACGAGCACGAGCGGGACGGCCAGCAGCGCCGCGAACGGCGGGTACGTGAAGGGCAGCAGCTGCGGCGACTCGGTGAGCTGGTCGTAGACCGGTCGCCCCAGGACGACCGACCGGCCGGCCTCGCGGTAGACCTCGAGGTCGACCTGCCACTGGTCGCCCGGCCAGGCCACCAGGTAGTGCCACGCGAGGGGCAGCGCGGCGAGCGCCAGCACGGCGACCACCAGCAGCACCTGCACCGTTCGCGCACGCCTCACCCGCTCAGTCTCCCCGACCCGGCCCGTAGCCTGTGCAGGTGCCGCGCCGACCCCTGCCCTTGCGCCTCGTCCTCGCGGTGGCGGCGCTCGTCCCCCTGGCCCTGACGGTCGCCGCGCCGGCCCGGGCGGCGGACGCCCCTGGCCCGGTGATCTTCGTCGGCACCGGCGGCGTCCAGTGGGGCGACGTGTCGGCGGCTGCCACGCCTGCGCTCGCGAGCATCCCGGTCCACGGCGCCATCGGCGACGTCGCGGTGCGCAGCGTCCGGCGCTCGGCGTGCCCGGTCGACGGGTGGCTGGCCGTGTCCGCCGGACGGCGAGCCGGCGACACGACGGTCGACCAGGCCGACGCCCCCACGGTGCCGGCCTGCCGGCCGATCCAGGTGCGCTCGGGCGTCGCGCCGTGGAGCTCGGCGTCGGTCGTCGACTGGCAGCGGTACCTGCAGGCGGCCGCGGGCGAGAAGTTCGACGCCGAGCCCGGGCTGCTGGGCCGCTCGCTCGACGCCGCCGGGGTCTGTGCCACCGCGATCGGGCCGGGGGCGGCGGTGGCGCTCGCCCGTCCGGACGGCACCGTCGCGCGGTACGCGCCGACCTCGGACCTGACTGCCGCGCTGCAGTCACCGACCTGCCCCCTGACCGTCGTCGACGCCGGAGCGGTGCGCGACCCCGCCGACGCCGTCGAGGGTCCGGCCGAGCGCGGCGTCGCGGTCGGCCCCGGCGCCCGGGCCGCCCAGGTGAAGGCCGTCGACGACGTCGTCGCCCAGGTACTGGCAGCGGCGCCGGCCGGAGCCCGCGTGGTGGTGGCGTCCCTCGCGGACGCCGGAGCGACGCCGCACCTGCAGCTCATCGGTGCGGTCGGGCCGGGTTTCGGCCCCGGCTGGCTGCGCACGGCGTCGACCCGCCAGGTCGCCCTCGTGCAGGCCACCGACCTGACCCCCACCGTGCTCTCGCTGCTGCAGGTCGACGCACCGGGCGGGCTGGTCGGGTCCCCGCTGCAGACCCTCTCCGTGGCCCAGGGCGAGGCGCCCGCGGACGTCGCCGCCCGGCTGCGCAAGGTGGCCGACCTCGAGCAGGCGGCCCAGGAGGTGCAGTCGCTCGTCGCGCCCTTCTTCAACGGGCTCGTCGTCGCCCAGCTGCTGCTGTACGGCGCGGCCGCGGTGGTGCTGCGGCGCAGCTGGGCGTCAGGGCGTCGGCGGATGGCGGTGCTGCGGGCCGTCCGTCGCACCGCGCTGGTCTTCGCCAGCGTGCCGGTGGCGACCTACCTGGCCAACACCGTGCCCTGGTGGCGGTCGGACCACCCCCTGCTCGTCGTGGTGCTCGCGGTGGCCGCATACGTGGCGGCGCTGTCGCTGGTGGCCCAGCTCGGGCCGTGGCGGCGCTGGCTGCTCGGGCCGTTCGGCGCCGTCGCCGCGCTGACGAGCGTCGTCCTGGCGGCCGACATCGTCACCGGATCTCGCCTGCAGACATCCAGCCTGATGGGGCTGCAACCCGTGGTCGCGGGGCGGTTCTACGGCTTCTCCAACGTCGCCTTCGCGCTCTTCGCGACAGGAGCCTTGCTGCTGGCCGTCGCGGTCGCCGACGGCCTGGTGCGGTCGGGCCGCCGACGCCTCGCGGGCGCCGCCGTCGCGGTGATCGGGCTCGTGGCGACCGTGCTCGACGTGGCCCCGCAGTGGGGCAGCGACTTCGGGGGGCCGCTCGGCATGGTGCCGGCCTTCGCCGTCCTGACCCTGCTGGTGCTGGGTGTGCGGCTGTCGTGGCAGAAGGTGCTGGTCATCGGCGTCGGCACCGTCCTGCTGCTGGGCGCCGTGTCGGTGGCGGACTGGCTGCGTCCGGCCGCCCAGCGCACCCACCTCGGTCGCTTCGTGCAGACGGTGATCGACGGCGGCGCGTGGGACGTCATCGCGCGCAAGGGCGAGCAGAACCTGTCGATCCTGTTCGGCAGCGTGCTGTCGATCCTCGTGCCGGTGGCGGCGCTGTTCGTGACCCTCGTGCTGATGCGCCCGTCGTCCTGGGGCGTGCGGGCGCTGGCCCTGGCCTACGACCGCAGCCCGACCCTGCGCCACGGCCTGATCTGCCTGATGCTGCTGCTCGGCATCGGGTTCGCCGTCAACGACTCCGGGACGGCGATCCCCGCGGTGGGGTTCACGCTGGCCATCCCGCTCGTCATCGCAGCGAGCCTGCGGGCGATGGAGGACGGCGAGCGGCCGGCGAGCGCCGCGGCCACACCGCCAGCAGCAGCAGCGCCAGCAGCAGACCACCCCCGACCCACGGCGCGACGCCCCGGCGAAAGCCCAGCGTGAGGTGCTGGACGCGCTCGGACGACCCGAGCACCCGCCCCGGCACGTAGGCGACGGCGTACGTCACCAGGCGCACGAGCAGCACGCCGTCGAGCCACGGCACGGCCACCAGCGCCAGCGGCACCCAGGCGATCGCGTCGTACCAGGGCAGCGAGTACGGCGCGCCCAGCACGTAGGCCGCCCCCAGCACCACCGTCGCGGCGGCGGCGTCCGACGTCACCTGCTGCGGTGAGGGGTCGGCAGCGCGCAACTGCCGGTGCACCGGGGTCCACCGCCGCACGACGACCGCGAGCAGCACCGCCACCAGGGCGATCACGACCGGCGTCAAGGTCACGACCCAGGAGCGCACGGTGTCGTTGCCCACCGGCCCGGTCAGCCACTCGACGAGCGGGCGCCACGGCGTCGCCAGCGAGACGTAGCGCCGGGCTCGCTCGAGCTGCACCAGCAGGTTCGACCCGACCCACAGCTGCGCCGGCACGAGCACCACCGCGGCGCCCACGAGGCCCAGCAGAGCCGGCCGCCAGGAGCGCAGCCGGCCCTGGCGCCACAGCGCGAACAGCACGGCCGGCCCGACCACCGCGAACGTGATCTTGACCCCGACCGCGGCACCGAGGAGGACGCCGGCGACGAGCGGGCGGCGTCCGGCCAGCACGATCGCTCCCAGGGCGAGGGCGGCGGCCAGGACGTCGACGTGGGCACCGACGAGCAGCAGCCCGAGCAGCACGGGGTTGAGCAGCCAGACCCAGGCGGCCCGCGGCGTCCGGACGACCCGTAGCAGCAGCAGGCCCACGACGAGCCAGCACGCGAGGCACACCAGCTGCCAGCACCACACGGTCGCGCGCACGCTGTCGCCGCCGACGACGCTCGTCAGCGCCTGCACCGCCGTCGCCACCGGCCCGTAGACGCTGGGCGTCGTGGTCCACGGCGGTTCGACGGCACTGGTGACTGGGTCGTGGCCGCCCTGCCACTCGACGGGCGGCACCGAGTACGGGTCGCCGCCGGCCGCGGCGATGCGGCCGTACGCCGCGTAGCTGAGGTGGTCCGCCGAGCCGAGCGGTGGCACGAGCACGGCCAGAACCGCTACGGCACAGGCGATCTGCACCGCGCACCGCGGCACCGCCTCATGGCGGTACGACGCCCACAGGCCGAGTCCGACACCCACCGCACCCAGGACGTATCCCGCGTCCAGCAGCACGGTCACGAGCCCGGACGACGCGTCGAGACCCAACGACCACGGCGGAAGCGTTGCGCGCCAACCACTCCCGGCCGGGAGCCGCGGTGAGGCCGCCGACGGCCCGAACGCCGCCGTCCCGACCAGCAGCAGCGCCGACCCGGCCACCGCCGCGAGCGCCCACGGCGTCAACGCGCGCGGTGCGGCGGTCGAGCTCAAGGGCGCGCAGCCCGCTTCGGCCGACGCAGCCGGCGTACGGCGAGGGCCCGCCAGACGTCGCGGTACTGGCGAGCGCGGTGCAGCTGGGCGCGCAGGTCTCTGCCCGTGACGCGATGGTGCAGGTCGCACGGCACCTCGACGACGCGCAGGCCCTGGCGCAGCAGGTCGACCGTGAGCCCCACCTCGACGCCCCAGCCCTTCGCCAGCGGCAACGCGGCTTCGAACGCCTCCCGGCTCAGGCAGCGCATGCCCGACAGCGGTTGCGTCGGCGTCCAGCCGGTCAGCTTCTCGACGCCCTCGGTCGCGAGCCGCACCACGAAGCCGCGCCCACCGCCCGGGGTGCGCTGCGGCGGGAGGATCGCGATGGTCATGTCGGCCTCGCCGGCCAGCACCGGGCGGGCCAGGGCGGCGGTCTCGACCACCGAGCCCTCGAGGTCGGCGTCCACGAACAGCAGGGCGTGGGGGGAGTCGGTGTCGCCCTCGTGGCGGGCGACGTACGCCGCGCCGGTCTGCATCGCGGTGCCCTTGCCGTGGTTTCGCTCGTGGCGCACGATCTCGGCGCCCGCGTCCCGGGCCACGGCCGCGGTGTCGTCGGTGCTGCCGTCGTCGACCACGACGACGAGGTCGACGCCCTCGATGGTCGCCGCCGCACGGACGGTCGCCGCCACGCGCTCGGCCTCGTCCTTCGCGGGGACCACGACGGCGACGGTGCGGGGCGCGGGACTCACCCGAGCGAGCCTAGCGCCGCCCACCCCCCACCCCCTTTCCGCCACCCAGGCCGCTTTCCGCCGTCCACGCCGCTTTCCGTCCTTCAGTGGCGGCTTGGGTGGCGGAGGCGCGGCTGCCTCCGCCGCTCAGGCCGCGGCCGAGTGGCGGAAAGCGGCCTGGGTGGCGGAAAGCGGCCTGGGTGGCGGAAAGCGGTCGGGGTGGCGGAAAGCGGGGTGGCACGGTCTAGGGTCGGGCGCATGCCTTCGACCGGAGCGGACACCGAGGTCGGCCGACTGCGCACGGTGATGCTGCACCGGCCGGGTCCCGAGCTGCGCCGCCTGACCCCACGCAACAACGACCGGCTGCTGTTCGACGGCATCCCGTGGGTCGACCGCGCCCAGGACGAGCACGACGCGTTCGCAGCGGCGCTCACCGACCGCGGCGTCGAGGTGCTGTACGTCGCCGACCTGCTGCGCGAGGCGCTCGCCGTTCCCGAGGCGCGCACCGAGACGATCGAGGACGCCCTGCGCCTGCCCCACGTCGGCGAGCGGCTGGCCACCCGCGCCCGCGACGTGCTCGACGACCTGGACGACGCCGACCTGGCCGACGTGCTCATCGCCGGCCTGCGCCACGACGAGCTGTCAGCCCGCCGTCCGGCGCGGCGCCCCGGTGTCGTCTCGGCCCTCGCCGCACCGGACGACTTCGTCATCGACCCGTTGCCGAACCTGCTGTTCACGCGCGACTCCAGCGCCTGGATCGGCGCGCAGGTCGCCGTCACCAGCCTGGCGATGCCCGCGCGTCGGCGCGAGACCTCGCTCACCCGGGCGATCTACCGCCACCACCCGCGCTTCACCGGCACCTCGCTGGCCTACGAGCCCGAGCTCGAGCACGTCGAGGGCGGCGACGTCCTGCTGCTCGCACCCGGCGTCGTCGCGGTCGGCACCGGTGAGCGCACGACGCCTGCCGGGGTCGAGCGGCTGGCCGGCCGGCTGCTGCGGACCGGCCTGGCCCGCACGGTGCTCGCCGTCCCCATCGCCCAGGAGCGCGCGACCATGCACCTCGACACGGTGTGCACGATGGTCGACGCCGACGCGGTCGTGATGTACCCCAACGTCGCCGACACCCTCACCGCGCTGCAGGTCTGCCTGGACGACGACGGCGTGCTGCGGGTCGACCCGCCACGGCCGTTCCTCGACGCCGCGGCCGAGGCCATGGGCATCGACCGGCTGCACGTCATCGACACCGGCCTGGACCCCGTCACGGCCGAGCGCGAGCAGTGGGACGACGGCAACAACACCCTCGCCCTCGCGCCGCGCGTGGCCGTGGCCTACGAGCGCAACAGCGAGACCAACGCCCGGCTGGAGGCCGCGGGCATCGAGGTGGTCGCGATCGCCGGCAGTGAGCTGGGTAGCGGGCGCGGCGGCCCGCGCTGCATGTCGTGCCCGGTGCTGCGCGACCCCGTCCTGGCCCGTTAGGCAGGCATCCGCAGGAACGGCGAGGCGTACTCGTCGACGCCGCGCAGCAGCTCGGCGGAGGCCGGCGCGGTGAGCCGGTCGGCCTCGGCCCGCAGGATCAGCCCGAGCAGCCGGACGTCGCCCGCGCTGGCCAGCCCGGTGACCTCCTCGTGCGCGAGCACCCACGACACCGCAGCGCGCACCGCCTCGGCCTCGTCCAGCGGCTCGTACCACGTGGCGTACCGCTGGCCGGCGGCCGACTCGCCCGCGCCGACGCCCGGCCAGTTGCGCCGGGCCACGGCCTTGATGGTCATCAAGCCGGCGTCCTGGCGCTGCACCTCGGCCACGAGCGCCGCGTACGCCTCGCGGAACGCGGGATCGTCGTCCAGCTTGGGGTTCAGCGGGGTGAGCACCGTCGCGAAGTCGAAGCGTCGCAACGCCTCCAGGTGCGTCTGCGCCGCCATCGGACCGTGGCCGGTGATGCCCACGGCACCCACCAGGCCCTCGTCGCGCGCGCGCACCGCGGCCTCGAGCGCACCGCCCGACCCGGTGACGCGGTCGAGCTCGTCCAGGTCGCCGACGGCGTGCAGCTGCAGCAGGTCGACGTGGTCGGTCTGCAGCCGCTCCAGCGAGGCGTTGATCTGCGCCCAGGCGGCGTCGCGTTCGCGCTCGCCGGTCTTCGTCGCCAGGAAGACGTCACCTCGGATGCGGGACATCCAGGGGCCCAGCCGCAGCTCGGCGTCCCCGTAGCTCGCCGCGACGTCGAAGTGGTTGATCCCGCCGTCGAGCGCCTCCTGGATCGAGCGGTCGGCGGTGTCCTGGTCGACCTCGGCGAGCGCGGCGCCGCCGTAGATCACCACCGAGCTCTGGTGCCCGAGTCGTCCGAGTCGTCGCTGCTCCATGCCGGCCTCCTGCCTCGCTGCACGCGTCACGGCGTGTCACCGCGAGCCTACGACTTCCGATCTACCGGCGCGCGGGGCGGCTGAGTACCGTCGAGCCCCTCGGGACCCGAGCGCCGCCGTCACCGGCGACCTGTCGCAGAGAGGGGCTCACGATGCCCCAGTTCATGGACGTGCACACCAGCATGGTCGGCGTCACGCCGGAGCAGCTCCACGAGGCGCACCAGGCCGACCTCGCCATCCAGGGCGAGGAGGGCGTCGACTTCAAGCAGGCCTGGGCCGACCCCACGACCGGTCACGTCTTCTGCCTGTCCGAGGCACCGAGCGCCGAGGCCCTGCAGCGGATCCACGAGCGGGCCGGTCATCCCGCGGACGAGGTGCACGAGATCACCGTCACCGCCTGAGGGCCGGCCCTCCCGGCACCCACGCCGCCGCCAGAACCCGTGCTACGTTATTCGGGAGAATTCTGGAGGATGCATGAGCGCGGACACCAAGTCACGCCTGTTCGAGCAGCTCGCCATCGTGGGCAAGGCGTTCGCCAACGCCAAGCGCCTCGAGCTCATCGAGCTGCTCGGCCAGGGTGAACGCACGGTCGAGGGGCTGGCGCAGGCCGCCGACCTCGGCGTGAGCACGACGTCCGCGCACCTGCAGATCCTCAAGCTGGCGAGCGTCGTCGCCACCCGTCGCCAGGGCACGCGCATCTTCTACCGCCTCGCCGGTGACGACGTCGCCGCCGTCTACTCCGCGCTGGGCGCGATCGCGCGCGAGCACTCGCCGGACGTCGAGCACGCCCGCGAGGCCTACCTCGGCCTGAGCGGCCTGCAGCACGACGTCGAGGAGGTCACGCGCGCCGAGCTGCTGCGGCGCCTGGCCGACGGCGACGTCCTGGTGCTCGACGTGCGACCCCGCGAGGAGTACGTCGCGGGACACATCCCGGGCTCGCGCTCGCTGCCGTTCGGCGACCTGCTGGGCGAGCTCGACCGCCTCGACCCGCGCACCGAGGTCGTGGCCTACTGCCGCGGCGCCTACTGCGTGCTGGCCCACGACGCCGTCCGCCTGCTGCAGGACGAGGGACGACGCGCCCGCCGCCTCGAGGACGGTCTGCTCGAGTGGCGGCTGGCCGGCCTGCCCGTCGAGGTCGGAGCGTGACCCGCGACCCGGTGCGCGACCTGGCGGCAGACGTGGTTGGCCTGCGCCGGTGGACGCCGCGCCGCTGGCTGGTCGCCGTCGCCACCGCAGCCGTGGTCACGGTGGTCACCGCCGTGCCGACCGACCTGATCGACACCCCCGTCTTCGGCCGTGAGGTACCGCCCACCGCGTGGGCCTGGCCAGCGCTGCTGGTGAGCTCGGCGCTGGCCGGACTGCTCACCGCGACCTACGTCGCCCCGGTGCAGCCGGCGAGCAGCCGCACCGAGCGAGGCGGCCTGCTCGGCGGTCTGCTCACGTACTTCGCCGTCGGCTGCCCGGTCTGCAACAAGCTCGTGCTCGTGGCGCTCGGCGCTGCCGGCGCGATGCGGTGGTTCGCGCCGGTGCAGCCGTTCCTGCAGGTGCTGGCGGTGGCCGTGCTCGGCTGGGCCCTCCAGCAGCGCCTGCGTGGTGAGCGGTACTGCCGCGCCACGTTCACCGCCGCGCCGGAACCGTTGCCCGACAACCGATTCCAGGAGCCGGTGTGAGCTCCCCCGCTCGTGGGCCGCGGCGTTCGCGGCTCGTCGTCCCTGCCGTCGTCGCGCTCGTGGCGGCGATGGCCACTCTCGCAGCGGTCTTCGTCCCTCGCGCCGGTGGCGGATCGGCCAGCGCCGGCAGCCCGTCCGCGCCGACCGCCTCGAAGACCGCCGACGCGGCCGACGTCCTGAAGCAGCTGGCGCGCCGGAAGCCCGGCGACCCCACGGCTCTGGGCGATCCGGACGCTCCGGTGGTGCTGGTGGCCTACTCGGAGTTCCAGTGCCCGTTCTGCGGCAAGTTCGCCCGCGACACCGAGCCCACGCTCATCAAGCGGTACGTCGAGCCCGGCACCCTGCGCATCGAGTGGCGGGACTTCCCCTACCTCGGCCCGGAGTCCACAGCGGCAGCCCACGCGGCCAGAGCCGCTGGCGCGCAAGGGAAGTTCTGGCAGTACCACGACGCCCTCTACGCCGAGCAGGTGACACCGAACTCCGGGGCGCTCAGCGACCAGCACCTGGTGGACGTCGCTCGCTCGCTCGGCCTGGACGTCGCGCGGTTCCGCACCGACATGACGTCCGACGCGACCGCGGCCGCCGTGCAGCAGGACTTCGCCGAGGGGCAGGCGATCGGCGTCACGGGCACCCCCGCGTTCCTGGTGAACGGCCAGCCGATCATCGGCGCGCAGCCGACGGAGGCCTTCGTCCAGGCCATCCAGCAGGCTGCGGTCGCCGCCCAGTGACGCGGCAGTGACCGAGGTCGGCCTCCTCGCGGCGTTCGCGGCCGGGGTGCTCGCGCTGCTGTCGCCCTGCAGCGCGCTGCTGCTGCCGTCGTTCTTCGCCTACGCCTTCGCCAGCCGCACCGCGCAGCTGGGGCGCACCACGGTGTTCTACGCCGGGCTGCTGCTGACGCTCGTGCCGCTCGGGGTGGGTGCGGGCGCGGCGTCCTCGCTCTTCTACGGCCACCGCCCGCTGCTGATCGCCGTCGCGGGCTGGTTCATCATCGCGCTCGGGGTGCTGCAGGTGCTGGGCCGCAGCTTCGCCGTGCCCTTCACCAGCCGCCTGCTCGGGGTGGCGGGCCGGGCCACGTCGCGTGGCACCGGCTGGGCGTCGACCCTCGTGCTCGGTGCGGTGTACGGGCTGGCGGGCTTCTGCTCCGGGCCGGTGCTCGGCGCGATCCTCACGATGGCGGCGACCCAGGACAGTCCCGTGCACGGAGGCCTCCTGCTCGCGGTCTACGCGCTCGGCATGGCAGCACCGTTGTTCGTCCTCGCGGGGCTGTGGGACCGCTTCCAGCTCGGTCGGCGCCGGTGGCTGCGCGGTCGGCTGCTGCGTCTCGGCCCGCTCGAGGTGCACTCGACCGCGCTGGTGTCCGGTGTGCTGTTCGTGGTGATCGGGGTGCTGTTCCTGCGGTTCGACGGCACCGCCGGGATCACGGGCGTCCTCGGGTCGTTCGACACCACCGACCTGGAGTTCTCGGCGCAGCAGCGGGTCACCGAGTGGGCCTCCCGCGTGCCGCTGTGGGTGCTGCCGGGGTCGCTCGCCGTCGTCGCGGGTGCGGTCACCGTGCGCCGCGCCCGGCAGCGCGACTGACTCCCCGCGGGACGAGCGCAGGGCAGCGCAGGGGCAGCGCAGGGTCAGCGCAGGGTCAGCGCAGGGTGAGCTGGCGACTGACGACGCCGGCGCGCGCTCGCCGCTCGTCGTAGGTGAGCGGCGCGTCGACCGCGAGCGCCTGCTCGAGGCGCTCGGCGAAGGCCGCCGCGGGCTGCTCGACGTCGGCCGCGGTGGCGTCGTGCGGCAGGTCCCACACCGGCACGAGGAGCCCGTGCGCCCGGAAGGCCCCGACGTAGCGGGTGCCGTCGCCGAGCCCGCTGTCACCGGCGGCGTGCAGCCGGGCGATGGCGTCGAGCAGGTCGTCCTCCGCCTGGGGCAGCACCCAGCGCAGGTGCGTGCGGTCGCCGATGCGGCACCAGTAGGCCGCCTGGACGCCGGTGAGCCGCTCGGTGGGGATCACGGCCGCGTTGGCGTGCTCGAGCGACTCGCGCACCTGCGGGTCGAGCTCGTCGGCGCCCTCGACCCAGAAGTCGAAGCCGTCGTGCACCGTCACCTCGAACGGCGCGTCGACGTCCAGCAGGTCCTGCAGGCGCCGGCCGCCCTCGGCCACCTGGGCGAGAGTGACCGGCGTACCGGGCTCGCTGGCGAGCGCGAGCTCGAGGGCCGCGCCGACGTCGCGGCTGGGGTCGCCGGTGCCGCCGCCGGTCTGCAGCCCGACGAGCACCTGCCCGTCGGCGCGACGCAGCGCCGGCCAGGCCAGCGGCAGCACCGTGGCCACCACGAGGTCGTCGACTCCCGCGCTCTCGCGCAGGTCGGCCCCGAGGCGCGCCGTGGCGGTCGCGGCGGGGACGACCTCGCGCAGCGCGACCCAGTCGGCCTCGCTCGCCAGCCCCTCGAAGGGACGCGCCACGAACGCAGGCTGCTCCTGCTGACGGGCCCGGCCGTGGCAGGCCTTGTACTTGCGGCCCGATCCGCAGGGGCACGGCTCGCGCTGGCCGACGACCGGGACGTCGGCGTCCACCACGCTGCTGCTGACGGTGCCGGACCTGCCGGAGCGGCCGGTGGGACGGCTGGTGCGGCGCGAGGACTTGCCCATGGCCGCAGACTCTATGAGGTCAGGGACGCCGGCGACGCGACGGGCCGCCGAGGCTCACCCAGACGGTGCGGCCCTTGACCTCCTCGAGCACGCCCCACTCGTGGGCGAGGGAGCGCACGATCCGCAGGCCGCGCCCGCTGGTGGCGTAGGTACCGGCGTGCACCGGCTTGGGCTGGGTGGGGCCACCACCGTCGGTGACGTCGAGCTCGACCACGCCGGCGCGCACCTGCCAGTGCACGCGCACCGCGCCGTCGGGCAGCGCGCTCGCGTGCCGCACGGCGTTGCCCAGCAGCTCGGACACCGCGATCTCGGCCTCGTCGACGACCTGGGCCGGCACCTCGCGCGAGCGCAGGTCCGCCACCACGGCGCGACGGGCCGTCGGCACGGACGACGGAGCGTGTGGCACGCGCAGCGTGCGCGAGCGTGTGGCAGCCGCTGCCGGCTGGGTCACGTGTCCTCCCCGCGGTCTGCCCCGGTCACGATCCCCGTGCTCCCCCTACGGGGTCGCCATGAGTCACGCGTCGTCACGATTTGCTACCTGCGGGGAGCGTAACCGGACAGATGCCGCACTGCATCTCGCTTTCGCGGGTTCGTCCCGCGCCGGCGCGGCGCTCAGGAGCTGCGGCCGAGCAGCTCCAGCACGTGCCGAGGGCGGTTGGTGATGATCGCCTCGACGCCGAGGTGCAGGCACAGGTCGACGTCCGCGGTGCGGTCGACCGTCCAGACGTGCACCTGGTGGCCCCGGCCCTGGAACCGCGCGACGAGGTCCGGGTACCGGCGCAGCAGCTCGATGTCGAGCCCGACGGCGCCGACCCCCTTGGGCAGGGTGCCGTCGCGCATGCGCAGCGGCACGCGGTCCTCCACCAGCAGCACCAGCGGGATCGTCGGCACCAGCTGGCGCATCCGCTGCAACGCCACGCTCGAGAACGACATCACGCGCACCGGCGAGGGGAACTGCGGGTGCGCCGCGTCCCAGCCGTACTCGGCGAGCAGCTGGGCGAGCCGGCGCTCGACGAGGCCGGCGTAGCGGGTGGGGTGCTTGGTCTCGATGGCGACGCGCACCGGTCGCCCGCAGTCGCGCACCGCGTCGAGCAGCTTGCGCAAGGTCAGGATCCGGCCGGCGTTGCGGTCGGGCATCTCGGGGTCCTCGAGGTCCTCCCACTGCGCCGTCCACGAGCCCCAGTCCAACCCCTCCAGGTGGGCGAGCTCGAGGGTCGAGACCACACCGCGGCCGTTGGAGGTGCGGTTGACCTTGCGGTCGTGGACGCACACCAGGTGGGAGTCGGCGGTGAGCCGCACGTCGCACTCGAGGGCGTCGGCGCCCTGCTCGATCGCGCGCAGGTAGGCCGCCAGCGTGTGCTCGGGCTTCTCCGCACTCGACCCACGGTGAGCGACCACCTCGGGACCGGCGTTCACGCGCCAATCGTGGCACGCGCCGCACCGCGGCGCGCGCGACACCCTGGATGGTCCTGCTGTGTCAGTGCATGGGACCTTCGACTGGTCATACTGCGCAGCCACCTGGGAGATCCGCTGCCACTTCTGCGCAAGATGTTGCCGCAGGACGGTGACAGTTGCGCAACTCCCCGTCGGTGCCGACAGTGGGCGCAACGACGAGGGACGGACCTCGTCCTCACGAAGGGGGTCCGCCGTGGCCGCCACCGCCGAGCCGTACCGCATCAAGATGGTCGAGGCGATCGCCGTCACCACCCGCGAGCAGCGGCTGGCGGCCATCCAGGCCGCCGGCTACAACACCTTCCTGCTCAAGAGCGACGACGTCGGCATCGACCTGCTCACCGACTCCGGGACGTCCGCGATGAGCGACCGCCAGTGGAGCGCGATGATGGTGGGCGACGAGGCGTACGCCGGCGCGCGGTCGTTCGACCACCTCCTCGCGGCCGTCCAGCAGCACTACGGCTTCCCGTACGTGTGCCCGACCCACCAGGGCCGCGGCGCCGAGCACCTCATCTCCAAGATCCTCATCACGCCCGGCCAGCACGTGCCGGGGAACATGTACTTCACGACCACGCGGGTGCACCAGGAGCTCGCCGGCGGCGTCTTCGACGACGTGATCATCGACGAGGCGCACGACCCGACGTCGCGGCACCCGTTCAAGGGAAACGTCGACCTCGCCAAGCTCGAGGCGCTCATCGACCGCGTCGGCCCGCAGGCGATCGCGTACGTGAACGTCGCTCTCACCGTGAACATGGCCGGCGGCCAGCCCGTGTCGATGGCGAACATCCGCGCCGTCCGCGAGCTGTGCACCCGGCACGGCATCATCCTGTGGTCGGACGCCACCCGCCTGGCCGAGAACGCGTGGTTCATCCGCGAGCGCGAGGAGGGCTTCGCCCACCGCTCGTGCGCCGACATCGCCCACGAGATGCTGTCGCACTTCGACGGCCTGACGATGTCCGGCAAGAAGGACTGCCTGGTCAACATCGGCGGCTTCCTCGCCATGCGCGACGAGTCGGTCCTGACCCGCGCCCGTGAGCTCGTCGTCGTCTACGAGGGCATGCCCACGTACGGCGGACTGGCCGGGCGCGACCTGGAGGCGATGGCCGTCGGGCTGCGCGAGGCGCTGGACGACGACTACCTGACCCACCGGATCGGCCAGGTGCGCCACCTCGGCGAGCGGCTGCTGGCGGCGGGGGTGCCGGTCGTCGAGCCGATCGGCGGCCACGCGGTGTTCGTCGACGCGGCCCGCTTCCTCGACCACCTCAACCAGGACGAGCTGCCCGCGCAGACCCTGGCCGCCGAGATCTACCTGGAGTCGGGCGTGCGCAGCATGGAGCGGGGCATCGTCTCGGCGGGCCGCGACGCCGAGGGACGCAACCGCCACCCGAAGCTCGAGCTCGTGCGGCTCACCATCCCGCGCCGGGTCTACACCAACAGCCACATGGACGTCGTGGCCGACGCGGTCATCGACGTCTACCGGCGCCGGCACGAGATCACCGGGCTGCGGTTCGTCTACGAGTCCCCGACGTTGCGGTTCTTCACCTCGCGCTTCGAGCCGGTCGCTGCTCGGACCGGCGCCCCGGCCGAGCGGGAGGCCGTGCTCACGCCGGCGTAACGCCTGCGCCCTGCGTCACCGCGCCGCCGTAGGGTGTCGGCGTGGCGACGCAGGGGGAGCCCGAGCAGCGGGCTGACGACGACATCGACGGCATCGACGGCATCGACGGCATCGACGGCCGGCGCGGTAGCCGACTGGACGGCAGGGTGCGCCGGTGGTGGCCCGCGCTGTCCGTCCTCGTCGGGGCGCTGGTCTGGTACCCGGCCGGGTGGGCGTTCCCGTCGTCGTCCCCGCCGCCCGTGCAGCTGCTGCACGGCGACGCGGTGTTCTTCGCGTCGTGCGCATCCGCTCTCGCGGCGTCCCTCGTCGTCACCCACTGGGGCGCGCGGGTCGTCGTGCTCGTCGTGGCCTCCGCGCTGCTGTGGCTCGCCGTGACCCCGCTGCCCGACCCGGTGCCGCACGAGGGGGGTCTCGTCGCGGCCCTCCTCGTCGCCGGGCAGCTGCTCGGGCTGCTGGCCGGTTCGCTGCTGCGCCGCGGCCCGGCCCGGCTGGCGTTCGGGCTCGCGCTGGTCGCCGCCAGCACCACGACCGAGCGCTGGCTGCCCCTGCTGCTCGTCGGGGCCGTCGCGTGCGCTGCCGTGCGGGCGGGACGGGACGCCCGCTCCGTGGCCCTCGCCGTCGCGGCCGCCGTCGGGGCGCTCGCGGTCTGGCTGGTCGGCACGCTCACCCACTTCGCCGTCACCTACGGCTGGGGCGACGTCCGGCGCGGCAGCGGCTACCCGACGCAGGCCGCAGCAGCGGTCCGGCGGGTGCTCGAGCCGGCGTCGGACTGGCTGCGTGACGGCAGCGGCACGCTGTCGGGCATCCTGTTGCGTCAGCACTGGACGACGCTGCTGGTGGCCGTGGTCGTCGGCGTGGTCGTCGGCGTGGTGAGGTGGGTCGTGCGCGAGGAGGCACCGTGAGCACCGTGGTGGCGGTGAGCCGCAGCAGCAGGCACGCGTTCAGCAAGGACGTCGTCGACGAGGTCCGGCTCGTCACCGCCCTGGGCGTCGAGGGCGACGCGCACGCCGGCTCAGGCGAGCGGCACCGTGTCGCCGGTCCAGTCGGCGTCGCTCAGCACCCACGCCTTGAGCCGCAGGACGGCGCTGAGCACCTGCTCGAGCGCCCGCAGCGTCGAGCCGCTGGGGACGCCACCCGCCGGCAGGACGAACAGCAGCTCGTCGCCACCGGCCGGCGGGGCCGTGCGCAGCTGGCCGGTGTAACCCGCCAGCTCGAACGCCGCCACCACGCCAGCGCGCTGCGGGGCCGTCATCACCGTCTCAGCCTACGGTCCGGTGCAAGCGCGACCGGCGAGCAGGTTGACCAGCAGGTTGGCGTAGCCGAGCGCGTCGTCGATGGCGCGGTGGGTGTGCGGGACGTCGCCGAGCAGCGACGCCGGCAGCTGCGAGGGGTGGAACTCGCCGGGTGGCGTCTGGGTCAGCGCCGCAGCGAACGAGGCGATGCACACGCCCGGCCCGTGGAAGACGCGGTCGTCCTCGTACGGCCCCTGCGCCAGCCCGTAGCCGGTGAAGCGACGCAGGTAGTGGTCGATCCACGTGCCGTCGAAGCCCAGCGGGCAGGCCGCGAACGTGCGCGGGGCGGGCAGGTTCAGCAGCCAGCCGACGTAGTCGCTCATCACCTCGGCCACGGGCCGAGGGTCCGTCGTGCAGGCCAGCCACGCCTCGGGCTCGCCCTGGAACCACTCGTAGGTGTCCGCGTTGGGCGCCGCACCCGGCAGCTCTCGCAGCACGGCTTCGAACCGGCCGCGCTCGACACCATCCGCCGTCACCGCCACGGACGCGAACGACCGCATCGAGTTGGGCCCCGGATGGGGACCGTCGACCTCGATGTCCGTGACGACGTACGTCCACTCCTGCGGTTCCGGTTCGGCCACAGCCGGGAGCCTACGGCGCGCCTACCGCAGCCAGAGCGTCACCAGCACGATCACCGGGACGGCGCCGACGGTCGTCAGCAGGATCGTGTCGCGGGCCAGCACCGTCGCGCGCTGGTAGCGGGTGGCGTGCACGAAGACGTTCTGGGCCGTCGGCAGCGCCGAGGTGACGACGACGGCGAGCAGCGCGTGGCCGTGCACGCCGAGCGCGACGTCGGCCACCAGCCACGCGACGAGGGGCTGCACCACGGTCTTCAGCAGCGAGGTCGCGACGAGCTCGGACGGCGACCCCGTGCGCCCCGGCCCCGGGCCCAGTCGCAGGGCGACCCCGTAGGCGACCAGCACGGCCGGGACCGCCAGGTTGCCGATCAGGTGCAGCGGAGCCTCCACGAGCTGCGGCAGCCGCCAGCCGGTCAGGGCCAGCGCCACGCCGAGCAGCGACCCGACGGTGAGCGGGTTGCGCAGCGGCCGGGTGAAGGCGCGCCGCCAGCCGGGTCCCCCGGTGTGCGCGTCGGCGTCCAGGACGGCGAGCGCCAGCGGCTGCAGCACGACGAGCTGCAGCAACAGGGTCGGCGCCACCAGCGCGGCGTCGCCGAGCACGTACGCGGCGATGGGGATGCCGAGGTTGCCCGCGTTGACGTACGCGGCGCACAGCGCGCCGACGGTGGTGTGGCCGAGGTCGCGCCGCCACACCCACCGCGCGAGCAGCACGTAGCAGCCGGCGGCGCCGACGACGCCCGCGACCGTCGCCAGCAGGTTGCGGGTGAGGACGGCGCCGACGTCCGCACGGGCGAGGGTGGTCACCATGAGCGCCGGGCTCGCGACGAAGAAGGCGATGTCGGTGAGCACCCGCTGGGCGGTGAGGTCGACGACCCGCAGGTGGGCGAGGAGAGCGCCGACGCCGATGACGGCGCCGATGGTGACGAACCCGAGCAGGACCCCGTTCACGTGGGTTAGCCGTGGGCGCGCAGGTAGCGCCCGAAGTGCGGCACGGTGAAGGCGATCCGTCCCCGCTCGGCGCTGTAGACCAGGCCCTTCTTGATCAGCGCGTCGCGCGCGGGTGACAGCGACTGCGGCTTGCGACCTAGCTGGTCGGCGACGGCGGCCGTGGTGACGACGCCGCCAGGGTCGCCGTCCGTGGCGTCCGCCTCGACGTCCGCCATCGCGCGCAGGTACTCGCGCTCGCCGGGGGTCGCGCGCTCGAAGCGGGAGCCGAAGAAGCCGACGGCGAGCTCGGCCTCGGCCTCCGGCGCGGCGACGCGCACGTCGTCCGCGGTGATCGGCGTCCGCGGTGCGACGTCCCAGGCGACCTTGCCGTAGGCCTGCACGAAGTAGGGGTAGCCGGCCGTGGCCTCGTACATCGCCTCGAGCGCGTCGTCGGACCAGTCGGCGTCCTCGTCGCGGGCCGGTGACCGCAGCGCCAGGTCGGCGGCGGCACGGTCGAGCCGGTCGATGCGCGCGTACCGGAACAGCCGCTCGCTGTAGGACTTGCTGGCCGACAGCACCGCCGGCAGGTGGGGCAGCCCGGCGCCCACCACGATCACGGGCAGGCCCTGCTGGGAGATCTCGTGGGCGGCCGCGCACAGCGCGCTGACGTCGTCCGGGCCGACGTCCTGCATCTCGTCGACGAAGACCGCCACGCCCCGGCCGCGGTCGGCAGCCAGGCCCCCGACGTCCGTGAGGAGCTCGACGAGGTCGATCTCGATATCACCGGAGTCCGCGCGGCCGGTGACCGCCGGGACGTCGATGCCGGGCTGCCAGCGGTCGCGGAGCTTGGCGGTGGGCCCGGCGTCGCGCAGGGCGAAGCCCTTCAGCACCCCCAGCACGTGGTCGGCCTCGGCCTGGCCGGCCGCCCCGGCCGACCCGAGCTCGCGGACGGCGAGGTGGACGGCCGCCGCGAGCTGTCGGCGCAGCGAGGTGTCCGGCCGGGCCTCGAGCTTGCCGGTGCCCCAGCCGCGGCGCACCGCCGCCGAGCGCAGGGCACCGAGCAGCACCGTCTTGCCGACGCCGCGCAGGCCGGTGAGCACGAGCGAGCGCTCGGGTCGGCCACGGGCGACGCGCTCGAGGACGACGTCGAAGGCCCTCAGCTCGCCGTCGCGCCCGGCGAGCTCGGGCGGGCGCTGGCCGGCGCCCGGCGCGTACGGGTTCCGGATCGGGTCCACGATGGCAACGTATCGGGCTGTCTAGCGCCTGACCAATACATCGCCAGAAACCGCAATCCGTGTCGCGGCAGGGCTAGAGGACGCGGGGGGAGCCGGCGTCGGACGCCATGGGCTTGCCGGCCGCCGCCCAGGCCTGCATCCCCCCGGCGACGTTCACCGACTCGATGCCCTGGGCGTTCAGCCACGCGGCAGCACGCCCCGACCGGTTGCCGGACCGGCACAGGATGTAGAGCGGCTCGGCCTCGGGCAGGTCGCCGAGCCGGCCCGGCACCTCGCTGAGCGGCACGTGCACCGCCCCGTCGACGTGGCCGGCCGACCACTCGTCGTGCTCGCGGACGTCGACCAGCACCGCATCGGTGGGCAGGTCGTGGACGCTGACCTCGGGAACGCCGTTCATGCCCCAGATCCTGCCTCACTTCAGCAGTCGCGACATCCTGCGGTCGGCCAGCGGCTTGCCGCCGGTCTGGCAGGTGGGGCAGTACTGCAGCGCCGAGTCGGCGAAGCTCACCTCGCGCACCGTGTCGCCGCAGACCGGGCACGGCTGGCCCGCACGCCCGTGCACCCGCAGCCCGGCCCGCTTGGCGTCCTTCAGCTCGGCCGCGGGCTTGCCGGACGCCGCCGCGACGGCCTCGGTGAGCACCGACCGCAGCGCGGTGTACAGCTCGTCGACCTGGGAGTCCGTGAGCGTGGCCGCGAGCGCGTACGGCGACAGCCTGGCCGCGTGCAGCACCTCGTCGGAGTAGGCGTTGCCGACGCCGGCGAGCACTGACTGGTCGCGCAGCAGGCCCTTCACCTGGGTTCGCTGGCCGGCGAGGATGCGGGCGAGCGCCGCGCGGTCGAAGTCGTCGCCGAGGGGGTCGGGGCCGAGCGAGGCGATCATCGGCACGTGCGCGGGGTCGCGCACGACGTACACAGCGAGCCGCTTGCGGGTGCCGGCCTCGGTGAGGTCGAACCCCGACCCGTCGTCGAGGACGACGCGCAGCGCGATCGGGCTCTTGCCCGGGCGCAGCGGCGTGGGCGACAGCTGCGGCGACCACCGCAGCCAGCCCGCGCGCGACAGGTGGAACACCAGGTGGAGGCCGTCGACGTCGAGGTCGAGCCACTTGCCGTGCCGGTCTATCGCCGTGACCTCAAGGCCCGCGAGGGCGCTCGGTGGCGGGTCGAACGTCTTGAGCACGCTGATCGCCCCGACGTCGACGCGCGCGACCACGCGACCGACGGCGTGCTCGCGCAGGAACGACACCAGGCCCTCGATCTCGGGCAGCTCCGGCACGGCAGAAGTCTGCCACCGCCAGCCGACACGCCGTCGCACCGAGCGTCATTCACCCGAATGGAGTACTCAGATCACCCGAACGGCCTGCCGACGACATCAGGGATGCCCGATCCCGCGCACGAGGCGACCCGAACGGAGCAGTACCTGATGCCGCAGCTGGACCCGACTACGCCCGACCACCGACCTTCACCAGCACGGCGGAGGGGAGCGGCGGCGGCGCTCGCCGTCCTCGCCGTGCTCGCGTCGATGCTCACGGGGCTGGCGACGGCCGCACCGGCCCAGGCCGCGATCTCGACGACGTCGGCCGAGCGCGCGTTCGTGTCCGGGATCAACGCCGCCCGGCGGACCAGCCACCGCTCGCAGCTGCCGACGTCCCCGGCCCTCACGGCCGTCGCCCGCTCCTGGGCGCGCGCCATGGCCCGCTCGAACCGGCTCGCGCACAACCCCCGCGTGGGCCGCCAGGTGCATTCGTGGCGCTACCTCGGTGAGAACGTGGGCGTCGGCGGCTCGACGTCGAGCCTGCACCGCGCGTTCCTGCGCTCGACGCCCCACCGCGCCAACGTCATCAGCACGCGATACACCCGCGTCGGTGTGGGCGTCGCCTACGGCCACGGGCGGATGTGGGTCGTGGAGCTCTTCGAGCGCCCGGCGCCGACGGCCCACCGGGTCACGCACTCGACGGCGCGCACCATCGGCTACGGCAGCCGAGGCACCACCGTGAAGCGCGTGCAGCGCAAGCTCCGCGTGCGTCCGACCGGGTACTTCGGGCCCGTGACGCTGCGCAAGGTGCGGGCGTACCAGAAGCGCCACCACCTGCGCGTCACCGGACGCCTCGACGCCTCGACGCGACGCAGGCTGCACGTCTGATGCGGGTCGTCAGCGTGTCCCGGCGGCTGACCGGGCCCGTGGCCGCGGCCGTCGCGCTCGTCGGCTGCCTGCTCGCCGGGCTGGTCACCGCTCCGGTCGCCCAGGCGTCGGACGTCGGTGCGTTCGTCTCCAGCATCAACGCCGCCCGCCGGTCGGCCGGCCGGGCACCCCTCAGCACGAGCGGCGCCCTCGCCTCGGTGGCGCGGTCGTGGGCGGCGTCGATGGCGTCGTCCGGGCAGCTCGCGCACAACCCGCGCCTGGGATCGCAGGTCACCGGCTGGCGCGCCCTCGCCGAGAACGTCGGGGTGGGCAGCAGCACGACCTCGATCCACCAGGCCTTCATGGCCTCGTCCGCGCACCGGGCGAACATCCTCAGCAGCCGCTTCACCCAGGTCGGCGTGGGGGTCGCGACCGGCGGTGGCCGGATGTGGGTGGTCGAGGTGTTCCGTCTGCCCAGCGGCGCTTCCGCACCGGCCACGAGCACCACCACCAAGCCCAAGGCCCCCGCGACCACGACCCGCCCCAGGTCGCGGTCGAAGACCATCACCCGCACCACCACCCGCCGGACGACGCACCCGCCCGCGGCGCCCAAGCCCCGACCGACGGCGACCAAGCCCGCACCGAAGACCACCGCGAGCCCGCGCCCCGCGGACCGCGCGGTCTCCGCCCGCCCGGCGCTCGACGCCGCGCCGCTCACAGCCGGCGCCGTGCTCCGCCACCTGCAGCAGGCGCTCACCGCCTCGGGCGACCCGGTGGCCGCGTGGGGCTGGCTGCTGCGCCGGCTGCTGGGCCTGCGCACCGCTCTCGACGCCTGAGTCGAGGACGTCGGCGCGCCGGTCAGGGCGGCGAGTCGCTCCAGGGGACGCGGGTCAGGTACACGAACACCCACCACGTCATCGCCGCGAGACCGAGCACGGCGGCGGCGGCCAGCCGGCCCTTCCAGTGCGGGCTCACGTGCGGGCGCGCCCCGCGCGCGGCGGCGCTGGCGAGCGCCGCGGCGATCGGCAGGTCGAGCAGCAGGAAACGCCAGACGCTGGTGATCGGACGCACGACGGCCAGCAGGTAGAGCGGGTAGACGACGCCGAAGACCCGCAGGTCCGGAGCCAACCAGGCGGTGTGACGGCCGGCCAGCACGTGCACCAAGGCGGCCACGACGCCGACGAGGAGCACCACCCCGAGCACCCCCAGCCCCTGCCAGGCCCAGGTGAACCAGGGCACGAAGAGCCCGTTGGTCGGCCGCTGGCCCCAGGCTGCCTGGGTGAGGAAGAAGGCACGCGGGACGCCGGTGGCGTAGCCCGCGATCGCCGGCCACAGCACCGCGGAGACGCCCGTGGCGACGAGCAGGGCCGACCAGGCCCACCGCTCGCGGACGGTGAAGGGGTCGAGGCGGCGGCGTCTCCAGCGGCCCACGGCGTGCCACGCGACGACGACCACCAGGGGCGCGGCGACGGCGCGGGTGAGGCCCAGGGTCAGCACCATGGGGACCGCCCACAGGTAGCGCCGCTGCACGACGAGCAGCAGCGAGCCGGCGAGCAGGAGCGCCGCCAGCGCCTCGGTGTAGGCGACCTGCAGCACCGGGGCCGGCGGCAACAGGCACCACAGGGCGACGGCGAGCGCGGCGAGCCGGCGGTGGCCGGGCACGGCCGCGAACAGGCGCCACAGGACGACGGCCGCGGCGCCTCCGGCGATCAGGTTGACGACGCTCGCCGCGGCCCAGAACGGCAGACCGGTGACCATCACGGCCCGCACGACCACCGGGAAGACGGGGAAGAACGCCCAGGCGTTGTAGTCGACGCCGCCGACCGGACCGTGCGGCAGCCGCTGGGGGTACCCGTGCTCGGCGATGCGCTGGTACCACTCGCCGTCCCAGATCCCGACGAGGTCGGGGTAGTGCGGGTGCAGCACGCCGACGCCTGCGGGGTTCTGCGCCCACCGGGCGGCGAGCTCGATGATGACGCCGGCGAGCACGCGGGAGGCCGCGTAGGCCAGCAGCACCTGCACCCACGTCGGCCAGGTGCGCGCCCGAGCCCACGCGCGCGACCAAGGCGCGAAGCGACGGGGCGGCGGCTCGGCGGCGGGCACTCGCGGCTCGGCCGGCGCGGCGGTCGGTGGGGACTCAACCACCACGCACACCTCCGGGTTCACCGCGGCGGCCGCCGCCCCCTGGCCGCTCGTCCATCGTGGCACCGGCGGGCGCGTGTCGCCTCAGGACGACGGGGCGGCCAGCGCGTCCAGCTCGGCGAGGTCCTGAGCGGTGGGCTGCCAGCGGCCGGCGGCGACGTTCGCGTGCACCTGCTCGGGCCGGGTCGCGCCGGCGATCACGCTGGTCACGGCCGGCTGGGCGGCCAGCCCACCGATGGCGACCTCCAGCACGCTGAGTCCGCGCTCGGCGGCGAACGCCTCGACGGCCTCGATGGCGTCCCAGTCCGCGTTCTCCAGCCGGGCCGCCTGCGCCTGCAACCGGCTGCCCTGCGGCGCCGGCTCGCCACGGCGGTACTTGCCGGTGAGCAGGCCGTACTCGAGCGGGAAGTAGGGCAGCAGACCCAGCCCGAGCTGCTCGCAGGCGGGCACCAGCTCGTCCTCGACGTCGCGGTCGAGCAGCGAGTACTTGTTCTGTGCGCTGACGAACCGCTGGTACCCGTTCGTGCGGGCGGTCCAGTCGGCGTCCACGACCTGCCACGCGGCGAGGTTGGAGCAACCGACGTACCGCACCTTGCCTTCGGCCACGAGCTCGTCGAGGGTGGCGAGGGTCTCCTCGATCGGGGTGACGTCGTCGGGCTCGTGCAGCTGGTAGAGGTCGATCCAGTCGGTGCCGAGCCGGCGCAGGCTCGCCTCGACCGCGAGCCGCACGTAGCGGCGCGACGCCCGCGCGCCCCAGTCGGGGCCGTTCGCGCCGCGCATGTCCATGCCGAACTTGGTGGCGACGACGACGTCGGCGCGGCGGGTGCCGAGCGCGCGCCCGAGCAGCTCCTCGCTCGCGCCCTGCCCGTAGATGTCGGCGGTGTCGAACAACGTGATGCCGCAGTCGATCGCGGCGTCGACGACCGCCTGCGTGGCGTCGGCGTCGATGCGCGCGCCGAAGGCGTTGCAGCCCACGCCGACCGTGCTCACCATCAGGCCCGAGCCGCCGAGCGGGCGGTAGGTCATGTCCGTCGTGTCCGTCACGTCGGCAGCCTATGTCGGCGACGTCAGCGCCTCTCGCCCAGCCCACGCTCGCGGGCCAGCACGATCGCCCGCGCGCGGTCAGGCACGCCCAGCTTGGCGAACAGGTTCGAGACGTGGTTGCGCACGGTCTTGTCCGAGACGACGAGGTGCCGGGCGATGTCGGCGTTGGACCACCCGCGGGCCACGAGGTCGAGCACCTCCTCCTCCCGGTCGGTGAGGTCGGGGAACGGCCCGGTGCGGGTCAGTGGAGCCGTGACTCGGGTGAGCAGCGCCCCGGCGATCTCACCGCCCAGCACCGTGTCGCCGGCGGCGACCGACCGGACGGCGGCCAGGATCGCCTCACCGCTGGCGCCCTTGACCACGTACCCCCGGGCGCCCGCCCTCAGCGCGGCCCGCACCGACGCGTCGTCGGCCGACATCGTGAGCACCACGACGCTGGCGAGCGGCCGCTCACTGAGCAGCAGGGCCGTGGCCGCAATGCCATCGACGCCCGCGACGCGCGCGACGCCCGCGACGCCGTCGGAGCCGTCGGAGCCGTCGGGGCCGTCGGGGCCGTCCATGTGGAGGTCCATCAGGACGACGTCCGCGTCCTGGTCGACCGCGACCCGGACCGCCGTCGCACCGTCAGCGGCCTCGCCCACGACGGTGACGTCGTCGGCCTCCTCCAGGACGCCGCGCAGGCCTCGCCGAAAGACCGGGTGGTCGTCGGCGACCACCACGCGGATCATCGCTCGCCGTCCCGCGGAAGCGGCAGCTCGACGTCCACCAGGACCCCCTGACCGGGGCGGAAGCAGATCACGCAGCGGCCGCCGACCTCGTCCGCCCGTTGACGCATCGACGTCAGGCCGGTGCCCTCGGCTGCCGGCGGCCGGCCGTTGCCATCGTCGTCGACGCGCAGCGCCAGCGAGCTGCCTCGGTGGATCCGGACGTCGCACCGCGTGGCGTGGGCGTGCCGCACGCAGTTCGTCATCGCCTCCACGGTGATCCGGTAGGCCGCGGCCTCGATGGACGCAGGCAGCTCGCCGACGTCCTCCCAGCCGGTGACGCGAATGACCAAGCGCCCGCCGGAGCGCTGCGAGAGGGCGTGCGCCTGGCGGACGAGGGCGCCACCGAGACCGAGGTCGTCCAGGACGGGAGGGCGCAGGTCCGCCACGATCCGGCGCACCTCGTCGACGCAGTCGGACGTGTCGTGCCGCAGCTGGTCGAGGAGCGGGCCCACGTGGCCAGCGTCGCGCTCCGCTGCGCGCCCAGCGGTCTCGAGGCCGAGCGTGATCCCGGCGAGGGCCGGCCCCAGCCCGTCGTGCAGCTCGCGGTGGATGCGCCGCCGCTCGGCCTCACGAGCCAGGACGACGTGCTCACGCGAGCGCCGGAGCTCGCGCGTGGCGCGCACGCCGTGCGCCGCGACGGACACCTGCCGCGCGAACCCCGACAGGACGTGCTCGTCCGCCGCTGCGAGTGCACGCTCGCCGGCGCGCAGGCCGACAGTCAGTTGTCCGACGTCTTCACCGGCGTGCGCCAACGGGAAGGCCGCGGTCACCGCGGTCGGGCTGCCCACCGACCACGCCGCCGCGTCCTCACCACTCAGGTGTACTGCCGCGTACGGCAGCCGCAGCGAGGCGCAGACCGCCTCCACCGTGACGGGCAGCACCTCGTCCGGGTGCAGCGTGCCGGCGAGCCGACGTCCGAGGTCAGCGAGGGCGGCATCGGGTCGAGCGCGGTCACCGAAGAGGAGTCGCTGCACCAGCAGCTGGACCTGACCGACGACGCGGGCCAGCCCGAGGGCGATGAGGGCGGTCGCGGCAGCCGCAGCCAGCCCGGGGTCGGTCCGCTTGCCGACCACCGCCACCACGAGCAGGTACCCGCACACCGCGATCGCGGACAGCACCGCGTAGGCGATCGCCCGCGGCAGGTAGACCTCGATGTCGAACAGGCCGTACCGCACGATCCCGATGCCGATCGCGACGTACGACAGCACGTTGAGGGCGAACGAGCCGGTCGCCGTCACCGGTGCCAGCGCGACGACGCCGCACAGCACGGCCGCGGCGAACCAGGCGCCGCGCACGCGGTCGGCGCCGGACTGCCGCCGCATCCGGCCCACGACGGCGACGGCCGCCGCCACACCGACGAGGACGGCGACCAGGAGCCCGACCAGGGCGACGGCCAGCTGCGGGCCGTCGGCGACCGGGAGGTCCAGCGGGTTGCGCGCCCAGGCGAACCCGCTGTCGTCCAGGACCTGCTGGGTCGTCATCAGCGCGAGGCAGCCGACCCCGGCACCGGCCGCTCCCACCGCCGCGGGCACCCGCCAGCGCGGCGAGGCGAGCCGACCGTCCGGGTACAGCAACGGCAGGGCCAGCAACGACCCGACCAGTGCCGGCGCCCACGTCGTCGAGGCCAGCCAGGCCGCGGCGGACGCCAGCAGCAGGCCGTGCCGGTGGGCGAGGACGGCGTACTGCTGGCAGAGCGTGGCCAGCCCGGCCAGGAACCCCAGGGACGCCATGACCCAGCCCAACCGCGAGCCACCGGCGCGCAGGACCGCCGCGCCGATCAGCCCGAACGCCAGCCCGGCGAGCCACTGGTTCGCCTGGTTGCCCGCCAGCAGCGCCTGCGCGTCAGCACCTGAGGCGAGCGCCGTCCCCAGGCTGGCCGCCGCCAACGCCGCTGCCGTCCCCGCCACGACGACGGGAACGGCCTCGGCGGGCCTGGATGCTGCGAGCGGCACGAGGGTCAGTCTGCGCGACGAGCGCGCGGCGCGTGCGCGGAACGGCTGTACCCCGTCACGACGGCCCACGCGAGCAGCAGTCCCTGAGCGCACGTCGCGGCGTGGCTGATGACGCCCTGCTGAGCGACGAAGTCCAGCACCACGAACGCGAGGACGAGCCACGCGACGGGCCGGGGGACGAACCTCGACCGCCAGATCGCGACCGCCATGAGCAGGTTCCCGATGACGGCGGCCGGCAGGAACATGATGAAGCCGGTGATCCCGGCGACGCCTGGTGACGTCACGTCCAGGATCGACAGCGCCGCCTGCTCACCCTGGGACTGCGCAGCCCAGTGGGCCGCCATCTCGATCCCGTGCACCGCAGCCAGGCCCACCATGGCCGAGACGGTGAGCAGCGCAGCCGCTGCCGCCACTCGCCGGGAGTCGGTGCGGGTGAGGAGCCACAGCACGCCGGTGCCGATGAGCAGCAGGAGCACCGCCACGAGCCCGAGGGTCTGCGACAGCTCGAGCCGGGTGCCGTGGGCCAGCCACCACTGCACCCGCGTCTGGTTGTTGGCCTGCTCCGGCTCGAGCAGGAACTCGGCGAGCTGGAACGTGCCGGCGAGCGCCAGCACCACCGCCACCGGCCACCGAAGTGACCGGGGCACCGGGTGCTCGGACGTCGGGCTGACGCGCTCCTCCTGGACGACGGACATGATCTCTCCCTCGACTCGCGACGTGCCGCCGATCGGCGCGTCGTTCACACGAGGGACCATCCAGCAGGAGCTGTCCCGAGGTCATGGGAGCCGTGTCCTGACCTGACCTCGGGACAGCTGCCGGCGTCAGCGCTTGATGACCACCTTCAGCGCCTTGGTCTCGGCCGCGCGGCCGAAGGTGTCGTAGGCGTCGAGCATCTCGTCGAACGAGAAGTGGTGGGTGCCGAAGCGCTCGGCCGCCAGCTTGTGCTGGGCGACCAGCTTGAGCAGCATCGGCGTCGTCGAGGTGCTCACCAGACCCGTCGTGATGCGGACGTCCATGATCCACAGGTCCTGCAGGGCGAGCTCGACGGACGCACCGTGCACGCCGACGTTCGCCACCGCGCCACCGGGGCGGACCAGCTTGGTGCACAGGTCGAAGGTCGCGGGGATGCCCACGGCCTCGATCGCGACGTCGACGCCCAGGCCGTCGGTCATGGCCTTGACCTGGTCGATGGCGTCCGGGCTGCCGCTGTTGACGCCGTCCGTGGCGCCGAACTGCTTGGCCTGCTGCAGCCGGTTGTCGTCGAGGTCGATGGCGATGACCCGCGCCGCGCCGTACAGGCCGGCCGTCATCATCGCGGCGAGCCCGACGGGGCCGGCCCCGACGACGGCGACGACGTCACCGGGCTTGACCTGCCCGTACCGGACGCCGATCTCGAAGCCGGTCGGCAGGATGTCCGACAGCATCACGGCCGCGTCGTCGGTGACGCCCGCCGGGATCTTGTAGAGCGAGTTGTCGGCGAAGGGCACGCGGATCAGCTCGGCCTGCGTGCCGTCGATGAGGTGGCCGAAGATCCAGCCGATGCCGCTCGCGCCCTCGTCGGCGAGGCAGTGCGCGTACAGGCCCTGGTGGCAGTACGAGCACGAGCCGCACGCGCTGATGCACGAGATGATGACGCGGTCGCCGACCTCGAAGTTCTGGACGGCGTCGCCGACCTCGCTGATCGTGCCGACGCCCTCGTGGCCGAGGATCCGGCCCGGGGTCACGGCCGGCACGTCGCCCTTGAGGATGTGCAGGTCGGTGCCGCAGATGGTGGTGGTGTCGATCCGCACGATGACGTCGGTGGGCTGCAGGAGCTGGGGATCTGGTACCTCCTCCCACGCCTTCTGGCCAGGACCGTGGTAGACGAGCGCCTTCATGACGAACCTCCGAGCTGGGTGGAGTGCTTCCTCTCGGGAGCCTTCCCGGGGCGGTCGGCGCGTCGTCAGAGCCGAACGTCCCGACGGCGAGCGTTCAGCGACCGGGTGGCTCGACGAGGCCGCACTCGTGGGCCAGCACCACCAGCTGGACGCGGTCGCGCAGCCCGGTCTTCTCGAGCAGGCGACCGACGTGGGTCTTCACCGTCGTCAGGGCGAGGAACAGGCGGTCGGCGATCTCGGCGTTGCTCAGACCGGCCGCGAGCAGAGCCAGCACCTCACGCTCGCGGTCGGTCAGGCTGGTCAGCCGAGGGTCAGGACGGCGCACCCCGTGCCGCACGAACGACGTCACCATCCGCTCGAGCACCTCTCGTGAGAGCACCAGCTCGTCGGCGGCGGCTCGCCGCACCGCACCGAGCAGGACGTGGCGCGGGGAGTCCTTGAGGAGGAACCCGCTCGCGCCGAGCGCGAGCGCCTCTGCGACGTACTCGTCCAGGTCGAACGTGGTCAACATGATCACCTTGCTCCGGCTGCCGGACGACAGCAGCGTCCGTGCGGCCGCGAGCCCGTCGAGGCCGGGCATCCGCACGTCCATGAGCACGACGTCGGGCTGTTCGCGGCGCACCACGTCGACGGCCTGCGCGCCGTCCTCGGCGGTCGCGACCACCGTCATGTCCGGTTGGCTGTCGACGATCATCGCGAGACCGTCCCTCACCAAGGACTGGTCGTCGACCAGCACGACCGTGATCGGGGAGGGCTCCACCGTCACGAGACCGCACCTTCTGAGCGAGCGCCACTGGACGCGGTCGGCACGGTGAGGGCCACCCGAAAACCTCTGTCGCCCAGGGGTTCTGCCTCGATGCTGCCCCCCAACGCAGAGACGCGCTCGCGCAGACCAGCCAGCCCGTGGCCGGATCCAGCGGTGCCCTTGCGCCGCTCGCCGTGGTCGACCACCTCGACCTGGACGGTGCCCGGCCGATGCCGCACGCAGACGCGGGCCGACCTGGCGTGACTGTGCCGCAGGGTGTTCGTGAGCGCCTCCTGCACGGCGCGGTACAGCGCGAGGTCGGCTCCCGCGGTGAGGGGCGCCGGCGTCCCCTCACGCACGAGCTCGACAGCCAGGCCGCTGGTACGGACGCGATCGAGCAGGACGTCGAGCTCCGCCAGCCCGGGCACGGGCTCGCGCAGCCCCGACTCGTCCGGCTCGCGCAGCACGCCGAGCGCTCGACGCAGCTCGACCAGCGCCGACCGCCCGGTCTGTGCCACCTGCTCCATCGCCTCCTGCGCGCGAATCGGATCACGGGCGACGACCTCGGCGGCCCCCTCGGCCTGCAGCACCATGACGCTCACGCCGTGGGCGACCACGTCGTGCAGCTCGCGCGCGATCCGCTGCCGCTCGTCGGCCGCGATGCGCTCGGTGAGCGTCGCCCGCTGCTCGATGCGCACGCGGACGAACGCGCCCAGCAGCCAGGCCACCGGGGCGAAGGCGTCGTAGGGCAGCGCGCGCAGCACCGTCAGCAGATCGGTGTTGGTCGGGTCACGCAGCTCGTGCACGACGAGGGCGGGCACGGTCGCGACGACCACCACCAGCGCCCGCCGGCGGTCGTCGGTCCACCGCCCCACCGCGTACAGCAGCACCGTGCCCGAGAGCAGCAGGCCGCCGTTCTCCGGAGCCCCGAAGACCAGCCAGTAGAGCAGGTTCGGCCCGAGCCAGAGCGACCACGCCGCGACCGGCCACCGCCGGCGGAACGGCAGGGCCAGGATCCCGGGGAGCATCGCCAGGAGGGCGAGCACCGCAGGGCCAGGCGTGGTGGCCGGTGCACGCGTACCGGCCCAGCCCACCGCGAGGCACACGGCCACCAGCGCGACGTCGCGCAGCAGGGCACCCGTAGGCCGAAGGTGGCGCACGGCAACACGCTAGTGAGGCCGTGCGCCACGGCGCGTCGTTCTCGAGGATGACGCCGGGTCGTACCCGCGGTGCCCACGATCGGTCGCCCGGAGGCTGCGGACGCTCACGCGCGGTTCCTAGCGTCGGCGACACACCCACCCGGGTGCTGCCGACCCAAGGAGAAGACATGGCGACGACCCTCAGCACCAGCTCGACCGGCCTGCGCAACCGCTCCGCTCTCGCAGCCCGGGCCGGCCTGGTGGCCGGCCCCCTGTTCGTGTCGGTGGCGCTGCTCCTGACCTGGCTCGAGTGGGACTTCCTGCACGCCGCCGGCTGGCGGCCGTTCGCGAGCAACGAGGTCCCGTTCCCGAGCTACACCGCCCTGGGCCGCTTCGGCGTCCTGCAGATGCTCAGCTTCTTCGTCACCGGCGCTTGCGTGGTGACGTTCGTCCAGGCGCTCGCGACTCACCTGCGGGGCAGGCTCGGGCTCGCCGGCCGGGTGCTGCTCACCATCACCGGCGCCGCCATGATGACGAGCACCTTCCCCACCGATCGAGTCCCGGTGGCGCACCCGTCCTGGCACGGCGTCATCCACGCCGTGTCGTTCTTCGTCGTCGTGCTCAGCTCGGTGCTGGGGCTGGTGTTCACCGGCCTGGCGCTGCGCCGACAGGCCGGGTGGCGACGATGGGGGACGCTCACCGCGTGGCTGGCCCTGTGGCAGGTGCTCTGCTTCACGGTGCTCGGTGGCCTGCTGCCTGGCGACTCGGGCTTCTACCTGTTCGTGCTGGACCTGTTCGGGTGGGTGTTCGTCACCGCCCGGCAGCTGGTCGCCGCGTCCGACTAGGACTCGCTGCTGCGCCGGCGGGAGACGCGCCGGCGCAGCAGCACGAGGCGCTGCTCGGTGACCTCCTGGCTGTGCACGGCGAGCCAGCCGCACAGCGCAGCGAGGGGCAGCTCGACCAGCAGCGCCATCACGAGCGACTCGACGACGTCGCGGCCCGGCGCTGCGGTCACGACGTCGAACCACGCGTCCGCGAGCAGGAGCGCACCGGCGGCGGAGGCCGCCACGGGCAGCAGGCGCAGGCGCCGCACGGCGGTCACGGCCGTCGCCGCGAGCGCCGCAGCCAGCCCGACGTCGTACCCGGCCCAGGCGAGCGCGTAGTGGTGCGAGACGGCCCGCTGCGGCAACGAGGTCGCCAGGACGGCGATCCACGGCACGAGCGCGACCGAGCAGGCGGCGAACACCGGGGCCACCCATCGCACGAAGCGCACCTCGGCCTCGTCAGCCACAGCCTCGGCCGCGACTGGCGGTGGCTCGGGCACGGTGCTCATGGCACGGAGCGTACGTCGGCCGCTGAGCCAGGTCTTTTGGGCTCCACCGTCACTGCAGAGTACGGTTCAGAGACGGTTGTGCGCCGAGGCCTGGCTGCGCACCGTCCCCCTGTCATCGACGCGACGACGCGTCATGCCTGCCGCGTGCCCCGAGCGGGCACTCGCCCCTGCTGCGACGGAGCCCTTCTCGTGCCTGTTCCCCCCTCGCCCGCGCTTCCTGCTGCCGTCCACCCGCGGGAGGCGGACGAGGAGACGACGCTCGCCAGCGCGCTGCGCTCACCGCGGCTGCTGCGGGTGGAGGTGCTCGCCGGCCTCGTGGTGGCCCTGGCCCTGATCCCCGAGGCGATCAGCTTCTCGATCATCGCCGGGGTCGACCCCCGGGTGGGCCTGTTCGCGTCGTTCACCATGGCGGTCTCGATCGCGTTCCTCGGCGGGCGTCCGGCGATGATCTCGGCCGCCACGGGCGCGGTGGCCCTCGTGATCGCCCCGGTGATGCGCGATCACGGGTTCGACTACTTCATCGCCACCGTGATCCTGGCCGGTGTGCTCCAGGTCGCGCTCGGCCTGGCCGGCGTGGCCCGGCTGATGCGGTTCATCCCGCGCTCGGTGATGGTGGGTTTCGTCAACGCGCTCGCGATCCTGATCTTCCTCGCCCAGGTGCCGCACCTGCTGCACGTGCCGTGGCAGGTCTACCCGCTGGTGGCGGTGGGCATCGCCGTCATGGTGCTGCTGCCCCGCGCCACCAAGGCGGTGCCCGCACCGCTGGTGGCGATCGTGGCCCTGACGCTGTTCACCGTGCTGTCCGCGGTCGCCGTGCCGACGGTCGGCGACGAGGGCCGGCTGCCCCACAGCCTGCCCACGCTGTTCCTGCCGCACGTGCCCTTCTCGCTCGACACCCTGCGCATCATCGGCCCCTACGCCCTGGCCATGGCCCTGGTCGGGCTGCTGGAGTCGCTGATGACGGCCAAGCTCGTCGACGACGTCACCGACACCCACTCGCACAAGACGCGCGAGGCCTGGGGTCAGGGTGCGGCGAACGTCATCACCGGCTTCTTCGGCGGCATGGGCGGCTGCGCGATGATCGGCCAGACGATGATCAACGTGAAGGCCTCCGGCGCGCGCACGCGGCTCTCGACGTTCCTCGCGGGCTCGTTCCTGCTGGTGCTCGTCGTCGGCCTCGGCGACGTCGTCGCCGTCATCCCGATGGCCGCGCTGGTGGCGGTCATGGTCATGGTGTCGGTCGGCACCTTCGACTGGCACAGCATCCAGCCAGCCACGCTGCGCCGCATGCCGCGCAGCGAGACCCTCGTGATGGTCTCCACCGTCGCCGTCGTCGTCGCCACCCACAACCTCGCGATCGGGGTCGTGGTCGGCGTCATCGTGGCGATGATCATGTTCGCCCGCCGGGTCGCCCACTTCACCGAGGTGGTCGACGTCGCCCACCCCGACGACGACACCCGCGTCTACGCCGTCACCGGCGAGCTGTTCTTCGCCTCCAGCAACGACCTCGTGTACCAGTTCGACTACGTGCACGACCCGAAGAACGTCATCATCGACATGAGCCGGTCGCACATCTGGGACGCCTCCACCGTGGCCACCCTCGACGCGATCGAGACCAAGTACGCGCGCTACGGCAAGACCGTCACCATCGAGGGCATGAACGCCGCCAGCACCGAGCGCCACACCCGGCTCGCGGGGCACCTCGGCGCCGGCCACTGAGACCACGAGCGCGAGGACGTCGACGTGAGCGCACGATTCGCCGAGCTGGACTGGCAGCAGACCCCCATCGGAGCCGTCAGCCTGCGCCGCCGCATCGACCCCGCGCTCGGTGTCGAGGTGTTCGAGGCCAAGCTCGACGACGAGTACCTGATGTCGACGCTCTTCACCGACGTCGAGCAGGCCCTGGCCCGCGTCGGTCTGGCCGAGCTCGAGCCCGACCGTGCGCCGCTCGACGTCCTCGTCGGTGGCCTGGGCCTCGGCTACACGGCGGTCGCGGGGCTCGAGGACACCAGGGTCCGCCACCTGGTGGTGCTCGACGCCCTGCAGCCCGTCATCGACTGGCACCGTCGCGAGCTGCTCCCGCTGTCACCCCAGCTGGTCGCCGACGAACGGGCGCACCTGGTCTGCGGCGACTTCTTCCAGCTCACCGCGGCAGGGCAGCTGGCCGACACCAACCCCGCCGGTCGCTGCTACGACGCGATCCTGGTCGACATCGACCACACGCCCACCCACCTGCTGCACCCCTCCCACGCGTCGTTCTACTCGACGCAGGGGCTGGCTCGGCTGCGCGACCAGCTCGCCCCGGGCGGCGTCTTCGGGCTGTGGTCGGACGGCGCGGCCGACGACGACTTCCTGGACGTCCTGGGTGCGGTGTTCGCCACGGCGCGGGCCGAGCGCGTGGAGTTCGCCAACCCGCTCACGCGGGGGACCTCCGCCAGCACCCTCTACCTCGCGGGCGCCGGGGGCTGACCCGACCAATCCGACCACTCGGCCTGCTGCGAACCGTGTGCATGAGCACACCGAAGGTCACCGCGTCGAGGATCGCGGAGCACGTCGCCCGGCTCGGCGAGAAGCACCCGCCGATCGCGCTGGACTCCGCCGACTTCACCATGGCCGACCCGACGGCCGTGCGGGAGCGGTTCGCCGACGTCCTCAGCTACATGGCCCGGGTCGAGATGGAGGTCGAGCGCAACGTGCTCGAGCTCGCGGTGCTGCTGCCGGGCGCCAACGACACCGACCGCACCTTCGCCAACGACGTGTGGGGTCCGCAGGAGCAGCAGCACGGCGCCCTGCTCGACGAGCTGACCCGGCAGATCGGGCTCCCCCCGACCGACGCCGACCTCGACACCATCAGCCCGCGGATCAGGGTGCTCGGGGCGCTGGCGCACATCAGGCCCGTGCAGGACGTGATCCGGCTGCTCTACTACCTGACCGGCGCCGCGACCGAGCGCTCCGCGACCATCGCGTACCAGGCGCTCAGCGACGGGCTCGGTGAGATGGGCGAGACCGCGGTGCAGCGCACCGTGGTCGACGCCATCAAGGCCCAGGAGCCCGGCCACTTCGCGTTCTACCGGATGAGCGCCACCGAGCTCGTGGAGTCGGGGGCGCTGGCGCCGTGGCAGCTGCAGCTCGCGCGGTTCCTGCGCTCGCGCACGTTCGGGCTGGTGGGGGCGGGCACGCCCGAGCAGCGCGCCGACTACGGGGCGCTCATCGTGCAGATGGAGCTCGAGCAGACGATCGAGCACCACGTGCGCGACATCGCCCGCGTGGAGTCGCACCTGCTCTGGGCGCACCGCCAGGGCATGCGCGTGCCGCGGTACGCGCTCGAGGCGTTCCGCGACGCCGCGCGGCTCTACCGCGAGCGCGCCGAGCGCCGGCCCGAACGCGAGCTCGTCGCCGCCTGACCCGGGCTCACGGCTCCAGCTTCCGCCGCTCAGGCCGCTTTCCGCCGTCCGAGCCGCTTTGCGCCACCCAGCAGCGGCTCTGACGGCGGAGGCTCGGGAGGCTCGGGCCCGAGGAACTGAGCCCGGACGACGCCAGCCCCGTGCCAGGATCGGCCGGGTGACCGCAGCGGCGACCGGCGTGCCCCAAGGCGCGGTCTTGCCCCGCCCGCCGCGCGCCCGGTCGGCGTACGCCGTCGCTGCCGGCACGACGGCGCTGCTGCTCGCCGTCGCCGGTCGCTACGGCCCGCACCGCGACGAGCTGTACTTCGTCGCCGCGGGCCACCACCCGCAGTGGGGTTACCCCGACCAGCCGCCGCTCACCCCGCTCGTCGCGGCGCTGGCGGACGCCGTCGCGCCGGGTTCGCTGCTGGCGCTGCGGTTCGTGCCCGCGCTGGCGGTCGGTGCGGTGGTCCTGCTCGTCGCGGGGATCGCCCGCCGGCTCGGCGGCGGCCCGGGCGCGCAGCTGCTCGCCGCCCTGGCGACCGGCGGCGGTGCCGGCGTCCTGGCCGTGGGCCACCTGCTCAGCACCTCGACGACCGACCTGCTCGTCTGGACCGTCGTGATCCGCCTCACGGTGACCGTCCTGCAGGACGACCGGCCACGGCTGTGGCCGCTCGTGGGCGCGGTGCTCGGCATCGGCCTGGAGAACAAGCACCTGGTGGCCTTCCTGGCGGCCGGGCTGGTCGTGGGGATCGCCGTCACGCCGCCGGTGCGCCACCACCTGCGCAGCCCGTGGGCGTGGTGCGCAGCGCTGCTGGCGGTGGTGCTGTGGGCGCCGAACCTGTCGTGGCAGCAGGCGCACGGCTGGCCGCAGCTCGAGCTCGGCGCCGACGTCCGCGCCGAGTACGGCACGCTCGGTGGCGCGGCGATGCTCGTCGGCTTCCAGCTGCTGCTGCTCGGGCCGGTCGCGTCCGTCCTCGTGGTGCGTGGGCTGCGGGGGGCACTGCGCCGTCCGGAGTGGTCGGCGGTGCGTCCGGTCGCGGTCGCCTACCTGGTGCTGCTGCCGACCTTCGTGCTGCTCGGTGGCAAGAACTACTACCTGCTGGGGCTGCTGCCTCCCCTCGCGGCGGTGGGCGCGGTGGCCGTCGCCGGACGGCGCTCGGTGCGCGAGGTGCGGCGGTTCGCCGTGGTGCTGGGCCTCACCGCGCTGTTGCCGCTACCCGCGCTGCTGCCCGTGCTGCCACCGCACGTCCTCGACGCCTCGTTCTACCCCGCGCTGGACGAGGACGGCCTGGAGACCATCGGCTGGCCGGGGGTCGTCGCGACCGTCCGCGGCGTCGTCGCCGCCCTGCCCACCGAGCAGCGGCCGGACGCGGTCGTGGTGACGTCGAACTACGGCGAGGCCGGCGCGCTGCAGTGGTACGGGTCGCCGGCGCCGGTCTACAGCGGGCACAACGGGTACGGCGACTGGGGGCCGCCGACGTCGTCCGGGCCGGTCGTGTACGTCGGCGGTCAGGCCCCGTCCGCCGGCACCCTCGCCGGCTGCCGGCTCGCAGCCACGCTCGACACCGGCGTCGACAACGAGGAGGACGGCAACGGCGTGTGGGTCTGCGACGGGCCGGTGGGATCGTGGGCCCAGGCGTGGCCGCGGGTCCGGCACCTGGACGCCTGACGTCCACGCGGCCCTGGGTGGACGCTCAGCCGCCCCCGCTGCCGATACCGGCCACCAGGTTGATCGTCGTGGCGACGATGACCGTGCCGAACGCGTAAGAGAGCAACCCGTGGCGCAGGACCGTCGAGCGCATGGCCCGGGTGGTCAACGCCGTGTCGGAGACCTGGAACGCCATGCCGACCGTGAAGCCGAGGTAGGCGAAGTCGCTGTAGCAGGGCTTGTCGTCCTGGTTGAAGTCCACGCCGCCATCGGTGCCGGTGTAGTAGAGCCGCGCGTACCTCAGAGTGAACACCGTGTGCACGACCAGCCACGACAGCAGCACGGTCAGCACGCCGAGGCCGGCCAGGACGTCGGCCGCGGCACCCTTGGCGCTGCCGGCCCGGGCCAGGATGAGCACCACGGCGCCGAGGCTCGCAATGGCCGCGACGAGAAGCAGGACGTCACTCACTGCTCGGCTGGGATCCTCGCGCGTCGCGTGGGCGGCCGTGTCGACTGCGTCCAGCGGCCGGATGATCCGCCAGGTCCAGATCAAGAGGGTGCAGGCGGCGGCGTCCCAGGCCGCGGCCGGCGCGTACGTGGCGCCGCCGAGCGCGATCAGGGCGACAGCGACCACGACGCCCACCGCCACCGAGACCGCCAGGCGGCGACCAGTGCGGATCGCGCTCACCTGGCGCGACCGGGCGCCAGCGCCGTCTGAGGACGCCATGAGCGCACTGTGGCACAGGCTCCTCGGCGGTCGGCCGAGGCACGACGACGTGGACCCCGCCGCGCCTGGCGCACCAACGACAAGGACCGAGCAGCCAGTGTCCTGGTCGCTCGGTCCTCGGGTCCGGGAGTTCCCCCGGGATGCGGTGCGCGAGGGGGGATTTGAACCCCCACGCCCTTTCGGACACTGGCACCTGAAGCCAGCGCGTCTGCCGTTCCGCCACTCGCGCATGAACCCCGGTCGCCCGCACGAGAGCAGGCCCCGAAGTTCGCCGTTCAGGCTAGCACGGGCGGGCGGTTGCTCCGTCCACGGCTAGGATTGACCGCAGGCCAGGCCAGCGCCCGAAGGCTCCGTGCTGCCCTGCGCCACCCGGCAGCGGTCAACCCGATCAGCGAGCGAGCGCGAAGGAGGTGCTGCGTGGGGGTGTTCGACCGGTTCGAGAAGGGTCTCGAGCGCGCCGTGAACGGTGCGTTCGCCAAGGCGTTCCGCTCCGAGGTCCAGCCCGTCGAGATCGCGAGCGCCCTGCGCCGCGCCGCCGACGACCGGGCCGCCGTGGTGGGCCGTGGCCGCACGCTCGTGCCCAACGCGTTCGTCGTCGAGCTGGGCTCCACCGACCACGACCGGCTGTACGACTACGCCGACGCGCTCGCCGAGGAGTTCGCCGCGAACCTGCGCGCGCACGCCGACCAGCAGGGCTACGCCTTCGTGGGGCCGGTCACGGTCGAGTTCGAGGAGGTCGCCGATCTCGACACCGGCGTGTTCCGCGTCCGCGCCGCCACCGTCAAGGGACGCACCGAGCGCGGCCCGTCGCCCGCGCCGATCCCGCGCGACCCCGAGACCGGCCCGGGCGTCCTGCGCGCCCAGCGCCCCCAACCCGCCCAGCCCGCCCAGCCCGCCCAGCCCGCCCAACCCGCCCCGACGCCGTTGCACCGCGACGCCGGCCCGGTCACCCAGCAGACCCCGGGCCGTCGGCCGTGGCTGGACGTCGACGGGCACGCCTTCCCGCTCGTCGCCAGCATCACCGTGATCGGCCGGGGGGACGACGCCGACATCGTCCTCGACGACCCGGGGGTGAGCCGCAAGCACGCCGAGATCCGCGTCACCGCCGACGGGCCGCACCTCGTCGCCACCCTGCGCGACCTCGGCTCCACGAACGGCACGTTCGTGAACGCCGAGCGGGTCAGCGCCACCGAGCTCGCCGAGGGATCGGCCATCACCCTGGGGCGCACCCGGGCCGTCTACCGCAGCGGAGAACGATGAGCGAGCTCACCGTCACCGTCGTCCGGTTGGGGCTGCTCGCGCTCCTGTGGGTCTTCGTCTTCTCCGTCGTCGGCGTCCTGCGCGGCGACCTGTTCGGCACGAAGGTCAGCCGGCGCGACGCCCCGCGCCCCTCGCCGGCAGCGCACCCGGCCCGGACGGCGCGCAAGGCCGGCCGAGCGGCCCGGCGCACGCCGTCCCACGTCCTCGTCGCCGAGGGACCCCTCAAGGGCACCACCATCACCCTCGGCCAGAACTCCGTGCTCATCGGCCGCAACCCCGAGTCCACCCTGGTGCTCGACGACGACTACGCGTCCGGCCGGCACGCCCGGATCTACCCCGAGAACGGCGAGTGGTTCGTCGAGGACCTCGACTCCACCAACGGCACCTTCTCGGGCAACCAGCGCCTCACCTCGCCCCAGCGGCTCGAGGTGGGCTCCACCCTGCGGATCGGCACCACGGTCCTCGAGCTGCGCAGGTAGCCGCCGATGCCCATGGCTTTCCGGTTCGCGGCGCGCTCTGACATCGGGCTCGGCCGCTACACCAACAACCAGGACTCCGGCTACGCCGGTCCGCACCTGCTCGCCGTCTGCGACGGCATGGGCGGGCACGCGGCCGGGGACGTCGCGAGCTCGGTCGCGCTCGGTCGCCTGGTCACGCTGGACGGCGAGTCGCACGGTGGCGACGCGCTGGCCCTGCTCGAGCGCACCCTGCACGAGGCCAACGCCGAGCTGAGCGACCGCGTCGCCGGCGACCCGGCGCTGCAGGGCATGGGCACCACGGCGACCGCGATGGTGCTGCACGGCCACCGGATCTCCCTGGCCCACATCGGCGACTCGCGCTGCTACCGGTGGCGCGACGGCGAGCTCACCCGGCTCACCCACGACCACACGTTCGTGCAGACGCTCGTCGACGAGGGCCGGATCAGCGAGGAGGAGGCCGAGCGCCACCCGCAGCGCTCGGTGATCACCCGCGTGCTCACCGGCCACCCGGAGGACGAGCCGGACCTCTCGGTGCGCGAGACCCGGGTCGGCGACCGCTACGTCGTCTGCTCGGACGGCCTCACCGGCGTCGTCCGCGACGAGACCCTCGCCGAGCTGCTGGCCGAGCACGACGACCCCGGCGCCTGCGCCGACGCGTTGGTCGGGCTGGCCCTGCGCGGTGGCGGCGCCGACAACATCACGTGCGTGGTCGCGCACGTCGTGGACGCCACCGACACACCACCCAGCACGGTGCCCGACGTCGTCGGGTCCGCTGCCGTTCGCGGCACCGTGGCGAGCGCGGCCGCGGCCTCGCCGGCCGCCAAGGCCGCCGCGCTGACGCGGGCACCGAGCGTCGAGGACGACGACGAGCCGGTCGTCGCGCCACCACCGTCCGGGCGGCGCTGGGCGCTGCGGGTGCTCGCGGCAGCGCTCGTGGCCGCCGTGCTCGGCGCGGGCGGCTACGCGGCGTACGCGTGGAGCCAGCAGCAGTACTACATCGGCGCCGACGGCGAGAACGTCGCGATCTACCGCGGGCTGCCGCAGGACATCGGCCCGCTGCGGATGTCGCACGTGTACGAACGCCAGGACGTCACGCTCTCCCAGCTGCCGGAGTACTCGGCCGAGCAGGTGCGCGGCAGCATCACCGTCGAGGACCTCGGCGCCGCGCGTGACAAGGTGGCCGAGCTGCGCACCCAGGCCTGCGCCACCGGGTCCGGCACGACGGGGCCAACCAGCACGACCAGCCCGACCAGCCCGACCAGCCCGGCCACCCCGATCGGCCCGACCGGCACCGCCATGAGCTCGCCGTCGCCGACGGCGCACCCCCTCGTCCCCGGCCGCCGGCACCGCGACCGCTGCTGCGACCACCAGCCCGACACCGAGCACCACGGCCACGGCCGCGGCGCCTGCGTCCAGCGGCTGCGGGGAGGGGAGCTGATGTCGATCGTCACGACGGTCGTCCCCCGCACTCGCCGCGGGGTCGAGCTGGTGCTGCTCGTCTTCGCGGTCGCCATCGTGCTGCTCGCCTACGCCAACGTCGGCATCGCCATCGACGGCAGCCTGCCGCCGAGCCTGTTCACGTACGGGCTGGGCCTGATCGTGCTGGTCGGTTCGGTGCACCTGCTGCTGCGGTGGCGCGCCGCGTACGCCGACCCGGTGCTGCTGCCCATCGCGACCGTGCTCAACGGGCTGGGCCTGGTCATGATCCACCGCCTCGACGTCGCCGAGCAGCGCACCGGCGGTGGGATGGCCGCGCGCCAGCTGCTGTGGATGACCGTCGGCGTCGTGCTGTGCCTCGCGATCGTGTGGATCGTGCGCGACCACCGCCGCCTGCAGCGCTACACCTACACCGCGCTCGCCGTCGGCATCGGCCCTGCTCCTGCTGCCGCTGCTGCCGGTGATCGGCAAGAACATCAACGGCTCGCGGATCTGGATCGGCATCGGGCCGCTGTCGTTCCAGCCCGGCGAGATCGCGAAGATCATGCTGGCGCTGTTCTTCGCCGGCTACCTCGTGCAGGCCCGTGACTCCCTCGCCCTGGTCGGACGCCGGTTCCTCGGCATCTCGCTGCCGCGCGGGCGCGACCTCGGCCCGATCATCGTCGCCTGGGGCTTCAGCCTCGCCGTGCTCGTCTTCGAGCGCGACCTCGGCTCGTCCCTGCTGTTCTTCGGCCTGTTCGTCGCCATGCTCTACGTCGCCACCGAGCGCAAGGGCTGGATCGCGATCGGCCTGCTGATGTTCGTGGCCGGCTCCTACGTCGCCTACCTGCTCTTCGGCCACGTGCAGCGGCGCGTCCTGCTGTGGCTGCACCCGTTCTCGAGCAAGGCGCTCGAGGTCAGCGACCAGCTGGTGCGCGGCATGTTCGGCATGGCGGACGGCGGCCTGCTCGGCACCGGCCTCGGCCGCGGCCACCCCGACCTGACGTACTACGCCGAGAGCGACTTCATCATCCCGTCCTTCGCCGAGGAGATCGGGCTGGTCGGGCTCTTCGCGCTGCTGCTGCTGTACCTGCTGTTCGTCGAACGCGGCATGCGCACCGCGATCGGCGTGCGCGACGGCTACGGCAAGCTGCTGGCCACCGGCCTCGCGTTCACCGTCGCCCTGCAGTGCTTCGTCGTGGTCGGCGGCGTCACCCGGGTCATCCCGCTCACCGGCCTGACCATGCCGTTCCTGTCCGCCGGGGGGTCCTCGCTCGTCGCGAACTGGGCCATCCTCGGCCTGCTGCTGCGGATCAGCGACCAGGCCCGCCGTCCGGCACCGATCGTGGCCGCGGAGCCGCTCGCGGACGACGCGCCCACCGAGGTCGTGAGGCTGCCGTGAACGCACCCATCCGCCGCCTCGCCGCCGTCGTCCTCGTGCTGTTCGGGGCCCTGCTGCTGTCGTCGACCTACATCCAGTACGTGCAGGCGGCGAGCCTGCGCGAGAAGCCGAACAACCGGCGCACCCTGCTCGAGAACTACAGCCGCCAGCGCGGCCCGATCCTGGTCAGCGGCCGCCCCATCGCGCGCTCGGTGGCCAGCGACGACGAGCTGAAGTACGTCCGGCAGTACACCGACCCCGAGCTCTACGCGCACGTCACCGGGTACTACTCGTTCGTGTACGGCGCGGGGTCCGGGGTCGAGCGGGCCGAGAACGACCTGCTGTCGGGCTCCTCGGACGCGCTGTTCTACCGCCGTGTCGTCGACGTCATCACCGGCCGGGCCCCGCAGGGTGCGTCCGTCGAGCTCACCATCGACCCTGCGGTGCAGAAGGCCGCCGACGACGCCCTGGGCGACCAGCGCGGCGCGGTGGTGGCGATCGACCCCACCACCGGGGCGATCCTGGCGATGGTCAGCCACCCGTCCTACGACCCGAACGAGCTGTCCGGCCACGACCTCGGTGCGGTGTCGAAGGCCTACCAGCGTCTCAACTCCGCCGACGGCGACCCGCTGGTCAACCGCGCCGTCGCCGGCGACCTGTACCCGCCCGGCTCCACCTTCAAGATCGTCACGGCGGCGGCCGCGCTGTCGAGCGGCTCCTACGACGAGAACTCCGAGATCCCGGGGCCGGCCACGCTCGACCTGCCGCAGACGAGCACGAACCTGCCGAACGACTTCAGCGGCGCGTGCGGGCCGGGTGGCAAGGTCGACCTCACCCGGGCGCTGCAGATCTCGTGCAACACGGCGTTCGGCTACCTCGGCCTGAAGCTCGGCGGCGACGCGCTGCGCACCCAGGCCGAGAAGTTCGGCTTCGGTGACCGCCTCACGGTGCCGATGCCCGTGACGCCCAGCCAGGTGCCCGAGGGCATGAACGCGCCCCAGAGCGCCCAGGCGGCGATCGGCCAGTACGACGTGCGCGTCACCCCGCTGCAGATGGCCATGGTCAGCGCGGGCATCGCGAACAAGGGCGTGGTGATGTCGCCCTACCTCGTCAAGACGGTGCGCAGCCCCGACCTCGACGTGATCGACCAGGCCGACCCCCAGCAGCTCAGCCGGGCGGTCGACGCGAACGTCGCCGCGCAGCTGACCCGGATGATGGAGAAGGTCGTCGAGTCCGGCACGGGCACGCGCGCGCAGATCCCCGGCGTCGCGGTGGCGGGCAAGACCGGCACGGCGCAGCACGGCAAGGGGCTGCCGCCGCACGCGTGGTTCACCGCCTTCGCCCCGGCCAACGACCCGAAGGTCGCGGTCGCCGTCGTCGTCGAGGACGGCGGCAAGGCGGGCAGCGAGGCGTTCGGCGGCAAGGTGGCCGCGCCCATCGCCAAGGCCGTGATGGAGGCGGTGCTGCGATGACAGCCGCCCACCCCGAGGCCGGCCTGCGCGTCGGCAACCGCTACGAGCTCACCAGCCGCATCGCCGGCGGCGGCATGGGCGAGGTGTGGCGCGCGCGCGACGAGGTGCTCGGCCGCGAGGTCGCCGTCAAGCTGCTGCGCCGCGAGTACGCCGACGACGAGACCTTCCTCGAGCGCTTCCGGGCCGAGGCCCGTCACGCGGCGTCCCTGGGCCACCCGGGCATCGCCTCGGTCTACGACTACGGCGAGGACGCCGGCACGGCCTTCCTGGTGATGGAGCTCGTCGAGGGCGAGGCGCTGTCGACGCGGCTCAAGCGCGAGGGTGCGCTCGCCACCGCGGTCGCCGTGCCGCTGGTGCAGCAGGCGGCGCTCGCCCTGCAGGCCGCGCACGACGCCGGGGTGGTGCACCGCGACGTCAAGCCGGGCAACCTGCTGCTCACGGCCGACGACCAGGTGAAGATCACCGACTTCGGCATCGCCCGCGCCCGCGACCAGGTGCCCATCACCCGCACCGGTGAGGTCGTCGGCACTGCCCAGTACCTCTCGCCCGAGCAGGCCCTCGGCCGGCCCGCCACCCCCGCCAGCGACCTCTACGCCCTCGGTGTGGTCGCCTACGAGGCGCTCAGCGGACGCCGTCCCTTCGACGCCGACACCGTGGTGGCCACGGCCGTGGCCCAGGTCAACGAGCCGCCCGAGCCCCTGCCCGACGACATCCCGCCCGAGGTCGCCGACCTGGTCATGCGCGCGATGGCGAAGGAGCCGAGCGAGCGCCCCGCGAGCGCCGCGGCCTTCGCCACCGCCTTGGGCGCGGGGCTGAACTCCGCGATCCGGCAGGTGCTGGTCGACGAGCGGCCCCGGCCGCCGCACGCCGCCCCCGACCTCGGGCAGCCGACCACGGTGATGGCCGCCGCGACCACCGGCAGCGACGGCCCGGCCACGGCCCCCACGCGGGTGGTTGACGGCGAGCGCGACCTGCGGCGACCGATCCTGCTGGGGGTCGTCGGCGTCGTCGCCGTCGCCGCGGTGATCGCCCTGCTCGTGGGTCAGCTGGGTGGCACGGCGGCGCCGGCGTCGTCCGCGACCAAGAGCACCACGCCCTCCAGCTCGCCGTCCTCGACGACGCCGTCCCCCCCGACCATCACCCTGCGCGCTGCGGACTACGTGGGGCACAGCGCGTCGTCCGTGGCGACGGCGCTCGCCGGTCTGGGGCTGAAGACGACCAGCACCACGGTGCGCAGCTCACGCACCAAGGGCACCGTCACCTCGCTGACACCCCTCACCGGCCTGCACGCAGGTGACACGGTGACGCTGCGCGTGGCCGACGGCGTCAGCACCCAGCCCGCCGCCGGCGGCAACGGTGGCGACCAGGGCAAGGGGAAGGGCAAGAAGGGCAAGGGCCATGGCAAGAAGTAGCCTCCGATCTTGCGTAGACCGCGACCGCACGCTCAGCTCGACGACGAAGGGCACGAAGTGAACGCGACACCCCGCCTGCTCGGCGGCCGCTACGAGATCGGCGAACTGCTCGGTCGCGGAGGCATGGCCGAGGTGCACCTCGGTCGCGACACGCGCCTCGGCCGCACGGTGGCGATCAAGATGCTGCGCTCGGACCTGGCGCGCGACCCCTCGTTCCAGGCGCGGTTCCGCCGCGAGGCGCAGTCGGCCGCCGGGCTCAACCACCCCGCGATCGTCGCCGTCTACGACAGCGGGGAGGAGCCCGCGGTCGAGGGCGGCGTCCCGGTGCCGTACATCGTCATGGAGTACGTCGAGGGCCGCACCCTGCGCGAGCTCGTCAGCGCCGGGCGGCCGATGCCGTGGCGCGAGGCGCTGCGCGTGACCTCCGGCGTCCTCGCCGCGCTCGCCTACAGCCACCGCGCGGGGATCGTCCACCGCGACATCAAGCCCGCCAACGTCATGGTCACGCCCACCGGCGACATCAAGGTGATGGACTTCGGCATCGCCCGGGCGATCGCCGACTCCTCGGCGACCATGACGCAGACGCAGGCCGTGATCGGTACCGCCCAGTACCTCTCACCCGAGCAGGCCCGCGGCGAGACCGTCGACGCGCGCAGCGACCTGTACTCAGCCGGCTGCCTGCTGTTCGAGCTGCTCACCGGGCGGCCGCCGTTCGTGGCGGACTCGCCGGTCGCCGTCGCGTACCAGCACGTGGGCGAGGCGCCGGTGGCGCCGAGCTCGGTCGACGTCGACGTCCCGGACGCCGTCGACGCCATCGTGCTGCACGCCCTGGAGAAGGAGCGCGGCAGCCGCTACCAGACCGCCGACGACTTCCGCGAGGACGTCGACTCCGCCCTCGCCGGACGCCGCATCAGCAGCGCCGCGCTGGGCGCCGCCGCCGGGATGGCTGCGGCGGGTGCGGCCACCGAGGCGCTCGGCGCGGTCCCCGCCGCGGCCACGACCACGACCTTGCCGCCGGCCGTGCCCGAGGCGACCATGCTGCCGCCGGGCCGCGACGACGAGGACGTCCCGAACCGCACCGGCCTGTGGGTGCTGCTCGGCCTGCTGGCCGCCGCGCTCATCGCCGTCGCCGTGCTCGTGCTGCCGGGCATGCTGGGCGGTGGTGGGGACACTCCCACGACGCAGAAGGTCACGGTGCCCGACCTCAGCGGCAAGACCGTCGAGGAGGCCACGGCGGCCCTGAAGGCCAAGGGGCTCACGCTCGGCAAGCAGACCACGGCCGCCGACGACACCGTGCCGAAGGACCAGGTCGTCAGCCAGGACCCGTCCTCCGGCACGCAGGTCGACTCCGGCACCGCCGTGTCGGTCGTCGTCTCCACCGGCCCGGAGGCGGTGCCGGTGCCCGACCTCGTCGGCAAGACCGAGGCGCAGGCCAAGGCGGCGCTGGAGCAGGCGGGGCTGCAGCTCGGTGACGTCAGCGAGGTCGACTCGACCGACCAGGAGAAGGGGCACGTCGTCTCGAGCAACCCCGCGTCCGGTGACCAGGTCGCCAAGGACACCAAGGTCGCGATCGCGATCGCCAGCGGCAAGGTCGCGGTGCCGAACGTCGTCGGCATGGCGCTCGCCGACGCCACCACCACGCTCACCGGCGCGGGCCTGAAGGTGAAGGCCACCAAGTACGTCGAGAGCACCCAGCCCGAGGGCACGGTGACCTCCCAGACGCACCAGAACGACACCGTCGACCAGGGCACGGTGATCGAGCTGGAGATCGCGAAGGCCCCCAGCCCCACCAGCTCGCCGACCGACACGGCCACGCCGACCGGCACCCCCACCAGCACGGGCACCGCCTCTCCGTAGGCGGTGCCCCTCGGGGGTCAGCTGCGCACGAGCGGTGCCAGGCCGCGCGAGCGCTCGACGGCGCCAGGGTCACCGCAGGCGGCCAGCCAGTTCGCCAGCAGCAGGTGCCCACCCTCGGTGAGCACGGACTCGGGGTGGAACTGCACGCCCTCGAGGGGCAACGTGCGGTGGCGCACGGCCATGATCACCCCGCCGGGCGTCGTCCCGGTGACCTCGAGCTCGGCCGGCACGGTGCCTGGCTCGATGGCCAGTGAGTGGTACCGGGTGGCGGTGAACGGGTCCGGCAGACCGGCCAGCACCCCCGCGCCCGCGTGGTGCACCTGGCTGGTCTTGCCGTGCAGCAGCTCCGGAGCCCGCCCGACGACCGCGCCGAAGGCGACCCCGAGGGCCTGGTGGCCGAGGCAGACCCCGAGCATCGGCTGCGAGCGCTGCGCGCAGGCGCGCACCATCTCGACGCAGATCCCCGCGTCCTCGGGGGTGCCCGGGCCCGGCGAGAGCAGCACGCCGTCGTAGCCCTCGGCGTCCGCCGCGGTGACGGCGTCGTTGCGCACGACCTCGCACTCGGCGCCGAGCTGGGCCAGGTAGCCGACGATCGTGAAGACGAAGCTGTCGTAGTTGTCGACGACGAGCACCCGGGTAGGGGTGGGGGTCATCGGGTCACCGTCCCGTCGTTGAAGGGCACGTAGGGCGCGAGGTGCGGGAACACCCACGTGAACAGCGCCGCGACCACCGCGGCGAGCAGCACCGCGGCGAGCAGCAGGCGCAGCAGGGTCGGCCCCGGCAGGTGGTGCCAGATCCAGCCGTACACGGTGCGCTCCTCACTTCAGGACGTCGGGGACGACGCCGGGCGTCTTGGGCAGCCGGGCCTGCAGCTCGCTGAACACGACGTACCGCTGGCGGGCGGAGAACTCCGGGTGGCACGCCGTCATCGTCATCATGCGCCGCGTCGGCGTCTCGCCGGGGTGACGGGGCACGGGGGCGACGACCTCGACGTGGTCGGGCGTCACGACGGTGTGGCTCACCACGCGGTAGACGAACCACGCGCGGGCGGTCTCGACGACCACCGCGTCCCCGGGCCGCAGCTCGGCGATCCGGTTGAACGGCTTGCCGTAGGTGACCCGGTGGCCGGCCACCGCGAAGTTGCCGACCGCTCCGGGGTCGGCGGACTGCGGGTAGTGGCCGACACCGCGGTCGAGCACGTCCAGGCCGATGCCCTGGATCACGGGGCGCACGTAGTCCTTGCCGAACCGCGGGATGTGGATCAAGGCGAAGGCCTGGCCCTCCCGCAGCTGCAGCGGCGGGTCCTCGGCCCCGGGGGTCGTGGGGTTCGCGGTGCTGGACGGCGCGGCGTCCGGCGTCCAGGACTGCTGCAGCTCGTGGGTCAGCCGGCTCTGGGTGCGGCCGGCGGCGACGTCGGTCCACCACAGCTGCCACACCAGGAACAGCAGCAGCACCAGGCCCAGCGTGATCAGCAGGTCGCCCACGCCTCGGGCGGCGACCCGCACTGCGTTCACCGCACCGCCTTGGCGTGCTCCATCAGCAGCGACCCCTCGTACCCCGGCATGGTGACGGTGCCCGGGCGCTCCACCTTGTAGCCCAGACCCACGGCGTCGACGTACTGGCGGTAGATCTGCAGCGCCTCGGAGGTGTCGAGCGCGCGCTGCATCGCGTCGACGTCCCCGATGGCGGTGATGCGGTAGGGCGGCGAGTAGACGCGGTCCTGCAGGATCAGCACGTTGCCCACGCAGCGCACGGCGCTGGTCGAGATGACCCGCTGGTCCATGAGCGTCATGGCCTCGGCGCCGGCGCTCCACAGGGCGTTGACCACCGCCTGGACGTCCTGCTGGTGCACGACCAGGTCGTCCGGCTCGAAGCCCTGGGGCATCGTCTCGCCGTGCGGGGCGTCGTTGAGCTCGACCCGGATCGCCGGCCCTCTGACCGGCACCGTTCCGGCCGCCGCGGCCACCGCCGAGGTCTTCGCGCTGAGCTTCTGCAGCTCCGAGCCGGCGGGCGCCGCGGCCTTCGACAGCTGCTCGACCTGGTCGCGCAGCTGGGCGACGTCGCGCTCCTGCACCTCGGCGCGGTGCTGCTGCTCGCGGATCAGGTCGGCGGTGTCGGTGCGACCCTCCGAGCGCAGGTCGGTGCCGCGCGCGGTCTGGGCGCTGGTGGTGGCGAGCAGGCCGGCGAGCGCGAACACGACGGGGGCAGCGACACCCCAGCGCGAGACGCGTAGCCTGCGAAAGCCGGTCAGCACGCCCACTACGCTAGACGACCACCCCACCTTAGGAGTCATCGTGCCCGAGTCGAGGGCCCGCAAGAAGGCCGACTACACGCCGCCGCCGAAGCGCTCGGCCGCTCCCAAGCAGAGCCCGACGTGGTACGCGCCGCTGATGGTGACCCTGCTCGTGCTCGGCCTGGCGTACATCGTGGTCTTCTACCTCAGCCAGAGCCAGTACCCGATCTCCGCGATCGGGCCGTGGAACGTGGTCGTCGGGTTCGGCGTCATCATGGCCGGCTTCATCATGGCCACCCGCTGGCGCTGAGCGCCCAAAGCGGGGCTTACACGGGTGTGATTCTGTCCCCAGGCTGGGGACAGACCTGTGGACAACCCCGGCGGACGGCGCGGCGTCCCCTACGCGACGACGGCGGTCGACAGCTTCCACACGGTGACCGCCAGCAGGATCACGAGGACCGCGACGGCGCCGGCGACCTGCACGAGGGTGCGCTGGCTGCTCTTGACCGGTGCCACCATCGCCGCGCCCAGGGCCGTGCCGGTGAGCAGGCCACCCAGGTGGCCCTGCCAGGCGACGTTGGGGATGACGAAGCCGAGGAAGAAGTTCAGGCCGATCAGCACGAGCAGCCCCTGGCTCGTGCCGCCCAGGTGGCGTTGCACGACGACCAGGGCGCCGAACAGCCCGAAGACCGCACCGGACGCCCCGACGACGCCGGCGTTCCACGAGAACGGGTTGGTCGGGTCGGCGAGGGCGAGGAACCCGACCGAGCCGCCCAGCGCGCTGACCAGGTAGAGCGCGAGGAACCGCACCCGGCCCAGCCGCTCCTCGAGGTACGGGCCCACCTGGTACAGCACGAACATGTTGAACGCGATGTGCGGCAGGAAGCCGGTGGAGTGCAGGAAGGCCGAGGTCAGGAACCGCCAGGGCTCGGAGTCCGCCAGCACGGGGGCGAACGCGAACCGGCCGGTGATGTCGCTGCCGGGCGCGAGCTGCAGCAGGAAGACGACCACGCACGCACCGATGAGCCCGAGGGTGACCACCGGACGTCCCTCGCGCACGCGCCCGCCGTACACGGTGCGGCCGGTGCGGACCGTGCGGGCCTGCTCGCGCACGCAGTCGACGCACTGCACGCCGACGGCGGCCGGGCGCTGGCACTCGGGGCACACCGGTCGCTCGCAGCGCTGGCAGCGCACGTAGCTGACGCGGTCGGGGTGCCGGGGGCACACCGGCTCAGGGGTGTCGTCGGACGGCGCGCCGCCCGGCAGCGGGGAGTCGCTCACCGGGCGGCTCGCATCGTCCTCAGTCGCTGGCCGTGCTCAGGCGGCGTCGACGCTGACGCGCTCGATGACCACGGGGTCGATCGGGGCGTCGCCGGGGCCGGTCGGCACGGCGACGATCGCGTCGACGACGTCGCGGCTGGGCTGGTCGGCCACCTCGCCGAAGATCGTGTGCTTGCCCTGCAGCCAGGTGGTGGGCTCGACGGTGACGAAGAACTGCGAGCCGTTGGTGCCCTTGCTGCCCATCTTGCCGGCGTTGGCCATGGCCAGCAGGTACGGCTTGGTGAAGGTGAGGTCGGGGTGGATCTCGTCGTCGAACGTGTACCCCGGGCCGCCGCGGCCGTCACCGCGCGGGCAACCGCCCTGGATCATGAAGCCGGGGATGATCCGGTGGAAGGTCAAGCCGTCGTAGAACGGCTCGGACTTGGTCTCGCCGGTCTCGGCGTCCTTCCACTCCTTGGAACCGTCAGCGAGGCCGACGAAGTTGCGCACGGTGTTGGGCGCGTGGTCGGGGAAGAGCGTGATGGTGATGTCGCCCTTGTTCGTGTGCAGCGTGACGTTCATGACGCCATCTTGGCACGCTGCGCCCACGGCCCCGCACCGCGGACCCGCTTCTCGGGGCGCGCGCCGGCCAAGATCAGGGCAGGATGGGTGTGCGGCGTCAGGAGCTGCCTGCCAGCCTGCGCCGCTGACCCACGATCACCTCAGGGAGGGCACGTGTTCAGGAAGAGCCGTACGGACCAGGCCAAGGCCCAGGTCCAGGACGCCGCCTCGACAGCCGGCCACCACCTGCGCGAGAAGGTCGCGCCTGCCGTCGGCGCGAAGGCGCGCGACGCCAAGGACTGGGCGGCCCCGCACGTCGAGCGCGGCCTGGAGGCGGCTGCCCCGAAGGTCGAGGCGGCTGTCGAGAAGGTCACGCCCGCCGTCGACGCCGCCCGCGACAAGATCGTGGACGACCTGCTGCCGCGCCTGGTCGAGGCCGTCAACGCCGCCGCTGCCGCCGGTGCCGCCGCCTCCACAGCCGGCGCCGTGGCCAAGAGCCGCAGCGGCGACGCCGTGTCGGTGCTCAAGGGCGACGCCGTGGCCAAGCCGAAGCGCCGCGGACGCAAGTTCCTGCTGTTCACCGCCCTCGCTGCGGCGATCGGTGCTGGCGTCGCGGTGTTCAAGAAGCAGCAGCCGCGCGAGGACCCCTGGGCCGTGCCGGCCGGCACCTACCCCGGCGCGTCGACGTCCACGCCGATGTCGTCGTTCTCCGGCTCGTCCACCAGCACGTCGAGCACCTCGGGCACGTCGGGCACGTCGTCGTCGCTGGGCTCGGGTGCGGCGAGCAGCTCGCTCGACGCGTCCGGCGACGCCGAGGCCGAGGTCGCGGGCCTGACGCCGGACTCCGCCGCGGCCGCCGAGGCGATCAGCGAGTCGGCCGGCCCCGACAAGCCCGCCGACAAGCCTGCCGACAAGCCGAAGCCGAAGCCCGCGGCGAAGAAGTCCACGCCCCCCAAGAGCTGAACCCGCTTCCGCCACTCAGGCCGCTTTCCGCCTCTCAGGCCGCTTTCCGCGCGTCGGAAGCGGCCTGAGAGGCGCAAAGGGCCCGTCAGAACGCGGCCACGTCGACCGGACGCCCGGACGCCGCCGACGCGTACGCCGCCTGCACGACGCGCAAGGTGCGCAGCCCCACGCCGCCGTCGGGCTGCACCGGTGAGCCGGTCCGCACCCCGCGCAGGAAGGCGTCCAGCATCAGCGCGTCCAGGTCGACGCCGACGGGCCGCCAGCGCAGACCACCCACGCTGTCGTCGTACACCTGCAGCTGCTCGGCGAAGGCGTCGAGCGCCACGCTGCCGCGCTCACCCTCGACCGCGAGGGTGAGCCCGCCCCAGCTCGGGTAGCTGGCTGGCGCGCTCCAGCTGCAGTCGATGGTGGCGACGAGGCCGCCGGCGTAGCCGAGGACGACGAGGCCGCCGGTCTCGACGTCCACCTCGTCGGCGTGCACGACCCGGTTGACCTGCGCGTACACCGACGTGGGCGCCTCGCCGAGCAGGTCGTCCAGCAGGTCGGCCAGGTGCACGGTGTGGTCCATCAGCGAGCCACCGCCGGCGAGCTTCGGGTCGACGAACCAGCGGCGCGAGTCCAGCGGCGCCTGCCCGTTGTTGGTGCCCACCACGGCGAGCAGGCGACCGAGATCGCCGCGGCGCACCGACTCGCGCAGCGTCCCGAAGCCCGGGTGGAACCGCACCGGGTAGGCGGTCATCAGCAGCACGCCCGCCTCCGCGCACGCGCTGACCATGGCTGCGGCGTCCTCGACCGTGGTCGCGAGCGGCTTCTCGCACAGCACGTGCACCCCGGCGTCGGCGGCGCGTTCGACGAGCTCGCGGTGCCGCGAGTTCTCGGTGCAGACCACCACCGCGTCCAGGTCGGCGGCGAACAGGTCGTCGTACGACGGCGCCAGCCGCACGCCGAGCGCATCGGCCAACGCCGCACCCCGGACCTCGTCCGACGGCGCTGTGGCCGCGTCGGGGTCGGCGACGAGCAGCTCGACGTCCGGCCGGTCGCGCAGCAGGGCGGCGTACCCGGCGGCGTGGACGTGGGCGAAGGAGGCGAGCCCGATCCGCAGGGGACGCTCGGTGTCGGCGTTCACGCGGCGACCCCGCCGAGCCGCACGGGCTCACCGGAGCGGGCGGACGCCGCAGCGGCCAGCGCGACGTCGAGCGCGGCCAGGCTGTCGTGCGCGGTGACGCGCGGGGGCGGTCCGCCGGTGCACGCCGAGAGGAACTCGCGCAGCTCGGCGACGAAGGGCGAGCCGCCGAGCGGCCCCTCGGGGACCAGCTCGCCACCGGGGCGCCCGGCGCCCGGCAGCGACCACGTCAGCGGTTGGGACGACTCGCTGGAGTGACGCACCAACCCCGTCGAGCCGGCCAGCGAGAACTCGGTGCGGAACGGCTCGTCGTCGTGACCCCAGCCGCCGGTGAGGTGCGACAGCGCGCCGCCGGCGTGGGTCAGGACCACCAGGCCGATCGTCGGCCCCGGAGCCTCGCCGACGACGCGCGCGTAGACCTGCACGACGTCGCCGGCGACCCACCGGGCGAAGTCGATGTCGTGGATCATCTGGTCGACGATGATGCCGCCGGAGAGGTTGTCGTCCGAGAACCATCCCCGCTCGGGACGGGCCCCGCGCCGCGAGAACCGCAGCACGGCGGGCGTGCCGATCTTCCCGGCGTCCACCGCCGCCTTGGCCGCCGCGAACTCCGGGAAGAACCGCACGACCTGACCTGGGTGCAGCTGGACGCCGGCTCGGTCGCAGGCATCGATCATCTCGACGGCCTCAGACCGACTCTGCGACAACGGCTTCTCGCAGATCACGTGTCGGCCGGCCGCCGCCGCGCGAAGGACGATGTCACGATGGGCGAACGTCGGCGTGCACACGTCGACGACGTCGCACGCGGCCAGGAGCGTGTCGAGGTCGTCGACCACTCGAGCGCCGTGGCGGTCGGCGAGGGGCCTGGCGTCGTCCAGCGAGTGGACGACCGTCTCGACGCCGAGGTGCTGCCAGGCCGCCAGGTGAGGTGCGGCGATGCCGCCGGCACCGACGACGCCGACGAGGGGGCTGGCGACGGTCATCCCTTCACCGCGCCCTGCAGCATGCCGCTGATGAACTTGCGCTGGAACACGAGGTACACCACCAAGATCGGGAGGATGACGATGAGCGTGCCGGCGCACAGCACCGGCACGTCGCTGGAGTACTGACCGACGAAGAAGCCGAGGCCGGCGGGTGCGGTGCGCTTGGCGGGGTCCTGGATCAGGATGAGCACGAGCAGGAACTGGTTCCACGACCACATGAAGAACAGCACGGCCATCGTCGACAGGGCAGGGCCGGACAACGGCAGCAGCACCCGGCGCAGCGTGGTGAAGGACGACGCGCCGTCGATCTCCGCGGCCTCGACCAGCTCTCTGGGGGTGGACCTGAAGTGCGTGCGCATCCAGAAGATCCCGAAGGGCATGAACAGGCCGCACTCGGCCAGGATCACGCCCCAGGCCGAGTTGGTGAGCCCCACCGAGCGCAGGTCGAAGTAGAGCGGGATCACGATGAGCTCGACCGGCAGCGTCAGCCCCAGCAGGAAGCCGCCGAAGATCCACGAGCCGGCGGGCACCGGCATCGTGCCGAGGGCGTAGCCCGCCAGCGTCGCGCACACCATGGCGATCGGCACCACGGCCAGGCAGATCTTCACGCTCGACCACAGCAGGCTGCCGAAGGAGGCGGTGGTCCACGCCTGGCGGAAGCTCTCCAGGCTCGGTGCGGACGGCACCTCCAGCCCGGAGACCAGCGTGCCCGGGGGCTGCAGCGCGGTCAGCACGATCGAGACGAACGGCAGCAGCGTGACGGCCGCCATGGCCAGCAGGATGACGTAGCTGGTCGTCGTGCTGACGCGCCCGGGGCTCATGGCCTGCGACGTGCTCATGCCGGCTCCCGCGTGAGGCGGTTGATGAGCCCGACCACGACGAGGATGAGGGCCGTGAGCGTCACCGCGAGGGCGGAGGCGAGCCCGACCTGGCCGTTGGTGAAGGCGAGCCGGTACACCAGGAGGCCGGGCACGGTCGTGGCGTTGCCCGGCGACCCGTTGGTGGTCACGAAGACGATGTCGAAGCTGGCGAGCGCGGCGACCGTGGTGATGGTCAGAGCCACCGCGATCTCACCGCGCAGGGCCGGCAGGGTGACCGCGAAGAACTCGCGCACCGCGCCCGCGCCGTCCAGCCGGGCCGCCTCGTACAGGGACGTGTCGACCTTCTGCATGCCGCTGAGGAACAGCACGAGGCACAGGCCGGTGAGGGCCCAGGTGCCGATGACACCCACCGCCGGCAGCGCGAGCTGGAAGCTGCCGAGCCACGCCTGCGTGATGCCCCCGAGCCCGATGGCCCGCAGGATCTGGTTGACCGCGCCGTCCTCGGTGTACATCCACCGCCAGGTGATCCCGACGGCGACCATCGGCACGATCTGCGGCAGGAAGTACAGCACGCGGAACGCGGTCATCCCGCGACGCCTGCGTCGGCCGAGCATCGCCGCCATGAGCAGGCCGATGGCGATCGGCACGAACGCGAAGAACACCACCAGGACGAAGGCGTGCAGCACCGCCCCGCGCAGCAGCGGGTTCTGCACGACGGCCTGGTAGTTGTCGAACCCCGCCCACGTGCCGACCGTGACACCGTCCCAGTCGAACATCGACAGCCACACGGTGTGCAGACCTGGGGCGATCACGAAGAGCAGGTACACCAGCGCAGCGGGCGCGATGTAGGCCAGGCCCACCCACCGTGGACGACGGACGCGGTGGGCGTCAGCCGCCATGGTAGGAGTTCCACACCTTCTGCAGGGACTCCAGGAAGGCCTTGGGCTGCATGCGTCCCGCGGTGACCTGCTGCAACCCGGACGTCAGCGAGTCGAGCATCGCGGGGGCCGCGAAGTCGGGGAAGGGCATGAGGCCGTCGTCGCTGACGATCTTCTCGTTCGCCGAGGCGAGGTCGGCCTGGACGCCGGTGGCTGCCGGTGCGGCCTTGGCGTTCGGGGGAAGGAACCCGCCGTTGCTCTCGATGACCGAGGCCTCCGGGCTCTGCAGGAAGTTCAGGAACGCCGCGGCCGCCGCCTGGTGCTTGCCCTTGGACGAGAGCATGTACGAGACGCTGAAGCCGTTGCCGACGGCCTTGTTGCCTGCCTGGCTCGGCGGGAAGACCGAGAAGCCGACGTTGTCGCCCATGGCCTTGCCCAGCTGCGCGGCCGCCCAGTTGCCGTTGACGTGGAAGACGCTGCCGCCCTTGGAGAACGCCGTCGCGGAGTCGTTCTCGCCGGTGCCGTTGGCGGACTTGGGGAAGTAGCCCTTCTTGGCCCACTCGGCGAACTTCGTGGTCGCCGCGATGGCGTCGTCGGTGACGATGTCGCTGCCGGCCTTGCCGTTGATCCAGTCGCGCTGGTCCTGCGGCTGGGTCATGGAGTCCATCAGGCTGCCCCACACGTGCAGGGCGCCGGTGTCGAGACCACCGACCTCGATACCCGTCAGGCCGGCCGCCTTGGCCTTCTCGAAGTCCGCCTCGAGCTCGGCGATCGTGGTGGGCGGCGCGGAGATCCCGGCCTGCTTCATGAGCTTCTTGTTGTAGTAGAGGCCGACCAGCGAGAGGCCGCCGGGCACGGCCACCAGGCTGCCGGTGCCGAGGATCTTGCCGGTCTTGTCGACGCGCAGCTCGTCCAGCGCCGACTTCGGGAACGACTGGTCCCAGCCGTACGCCTGCTCGTACCCGGTCAGGTCGACGATGAGACCGGCGGCGGACAGGTCCTTCAGCGCCGCGTTGTACTGCGCGATGTCCGGTGCGGTGTCCGAGCTCATGGCCAGCTTGAGGGACTTCACGTAGTCGTTGAACTGCGTGTACTGCGTCTCGATGGTGATCTGCGGGTACTTCTTCGTGAACGCCTCGGTGAGCTGCTTGGTCATGTCCGGGCTGTCGGTGAACGCGAGCTTGAGGGTCACCTTCTCCGACGGCACCTGGGTCGACACGGCGGTCGACGAGCTCGAGGACCCGCTGGCGTTGCTGGTTCCTGGAGCGCAGGCTGCGACCACGAGGGCCAGGCCGGCCGCTGACGCGGCGAGTGATCGGTTGCGGCGTGACGTCGTCCAGCTGGTCATCGGTGTCCCTCTCGTCGAGCGTGGCGGGGCAACGCTCTGGTCAGGTTTGTATCGAACCAACCACCGTCGTCCGGGAGGTGTCAATGGTTTGGAGCGAGAAAGTCGTATACTCATACTTAATGCAGGACGCCGTTTGGTGGACCCTGCGACTTACTGTGGGACACTTCCGTCCGTGACCGGAGCCAGCTCCTCCCCGCCCGCTCGCGGCGGGTTGCTGTCGTCGTCGGACGTGGGCACGGCCAACCGCGCCAAGCTGCTGCAGGCCCTGCTGGAGCACGGCCCGACGTCTCGAGCGGACCTCGCACGGCTGATCAACGTGCAGCGGGCGACCGTGAGCACGATCGTGACGGGCCTGATCGAGGACGGTCTCCTGGTCGAGGACGCCGCCCGGCGTCCGGCCGACGGCATCGGCAAGCCGGCGCGTCCACTCTCGTTCGCGCCCTACGCCCTGCTGTCGGGGTCGGTGGCCGTGAGCCGGGGGCAGGTCGAGACCGCCGTCGTCGATGCACGCGGTGAGATCCTGGTGCGCCACCGCGACGCGATCCCGGCCGGGTGCGAGGCCGGTGAGCTGCGCGAGCGCGTGCTGACCGCCGCGCAGGGCGTCCTGGGGGAGTACCAGGGCAGGCTGGCCGGCATCGGGCTGACGGTGCCGGCGCTGTGCGACCCGCAGGCCGGCACCGTGCTGGTGTGCACCGCGGTCCCCGGTCTGGTGGACGCCGGCCTCACAACCGCTCTGGCGCAACGCTTCGGGGCCACGGTGCGACTCGAGCAGGACGTCCGCGCCTTCGCCATCGGTGAGAAGTGGTTCGGCAAGGGTCGAGGCCGGTCGGACTTCGCCGCCCTGCAGATCGACATCGGCGTCGGAGCCGGCATCATGCTCCCCGGCCACCTGCTGGAGGGCGTCCGCGGCTACACCACCCAGCTCGGGCACACGTGCGTCGACCGCGACGGCATGCGCTGCAGCTGTGGGCTTCGAGGGTGCTGGGAGACGATCGCCTCGACCCGCTGGCTGCGCTCGGAGTGCGCGCGCAGAGGGATCGCCGGGGGTCGCGACACCACCCCGGGTCGGCTGGCCAAGCGGGCGGACGGCGGCGACGCGGCCGCCGCAGAGCTGTTGCGCGACTACGCCGACAACCTGGCGATCGGCCTCGCCAACCTCGTGCAGCTGCTGTCGCTGCGGCTGTTCATCGTGCACGGGGACGTCGTGCACGCCGGAGAGCCGTTCCGCGCCGAGCTCGAACGCCGCGTCATCGCCCGGTCGATGCCGGCCCTGGCCGAGGGCATCGAGGTGGTCTTCAGCGAGCTGGACCAGGACTCGGGTCTCCTGGGTGCGGCCGCGACCGTACTGGCGCACCACCTCGGTGTCTCGTTGTGAGACAGGGGTTTTGCGCTGACGTCAGGAGCCCATGAAGTCGCTGAGCACGGCGGCGAAGCGCTCGGGCTCCTCCAGGTGCGGGAAGTGCCCGGCGTCCTCGAAGACCTCGACGCGCGCGCCGGCGAAGGCGGTGCGGGCGCGTTCGGCGTGGCCGGCGGGGATCAGCCGGTCTCTGGCGCCCCAGACGACGAGCGTCGGAACGGGCTCGAGCACCGGCAGGTGATCGTGCGCGCTGATGGTCTGGCCGCCGGGGTCCATGACCGCTCGCGTGGTGGCGAGGAACGCGCGTCGGCTGTCGGCGTCGGACAGTGACGCGAACCCCTCCCAGGCGATCCTCGCGTCGGCGCCGGCGCGCCAGCCGGTGAGCGACAGCACGCGCCCGACGGCGTCGACCCCACCGCGGACCCACTGCGACGCGAGCAGGGGCAGCACCCACTCGGCGCCGGGCAGCGTGGCCGACCGCAGCAGGGGGCTGACCGTGCGCCCCAGACCGCCGGTGGCCACGAGGACGAGGCGCTCGACGCGCTCGGGGAACAGGTAGCAGAACTGCATCGCGATGCCGCCGCCGAGCGAGTGGCCGACGAGGGTGACCCGGTCGATGCCCAGCCGGTCGAGCAGGTCGCGCAGCGTGGCGGCGTGCGCGCCGAGGGAGTAGTCGCCCACGGGCTTGGCCGACATGCCGTGGCCGAACAGGTCGGGGACCACGACGCGGTGACGGCCGTCGAGCTCGTCCACCAGGTGCGCCCAGTTGCGGTGCGACCCGAGCAGCCCGTGGATGAAGAGCACCGCAGGGCCGGTACCGCTGTCGACGTAGGACAGCTCGTGCCCGTGCAGGGTCACCGTCTGGACGTCGAAGCTGCTGGCGTCGAGACCGCTCACGTTGATCACCTACAGGTCCTCCTGGTGCTGGAAACCCCTGCCCTGACCTACCTACTGAACAGTAACCTCCCGACCCTCGGGTGCGGCACCCCTTCCCCCGGCGCGTTCGAGGGTTGGGCTCGGTGCACCGATGAGATCCTCGGCTGGTGCCCGTCCTACGGGTGAGCGCCCACCGCAGGGCGCCACGGAGTCAGGAGCGTGTCGTGGACTGGAAGCTCGAAGTGGTGATCGCCCCGGTGTCGGACGTCGAACGGGCGCGGGAGTTCTACGTCGACCGGCTCGGCTTCACGATGGACAACGACTTCTCGCCGAACGAGCACTTCCGGGTGATCCAGGTGACGCCGCCGGGGTCGGCCTGCTCGATCGTCTTCGGTACGGGCCTGGGCGGGGGAGTGGCCCCTGGGTCGCTCAAGGGGGCTCAGCTCGTGGTCGAGGACGCCGACGCCGCGCACGCGTTCTTGCAGGAGCGCGGGATCGAGAACAGCGGGCCGCAGCACTTCGTCGACGGCCAGATGACGCCCGGAATCGACCCGAACCGGGCGGACTACGGCACGTTCATCTACTTCGACGACCCCGACGGCAACTCGTGGGCGGTGCAGGAGGTGCGCAAGCACCTGCACTGAGATGTCGGCGTTCGGCGACAAGTAGAAATGTCGTGGTACGCTGACATCTCAAGATGTCGCCAAACCGCGACATCTACGAACCACGGAGAAGACCGATGCTCACCACAGTCCGGGACCTCGGCGCAGCTGTTCGGCACAGGCGCCGCGAGGCTGGGCTCACCCAGGCGATGCTGGCAGACCGGGCCGGGGTCTCCCGCCAGTGGCTGTCCGGCTTTGAGTCGGGCAAGAACCCGGCCGCCGAGCTCGGCAAGGTCCTGGACCTGCTCACGGCGCTCGACCTTGCCCTTGACCTGGTCTCGACGCCGCCCCCTGATCCGAGCGAGGAAGCGGACCCGTTCGCCGGCTTCTTCGGAGAACGCTCATGACGGACTGTCTCAACGTCTTCCTCGACGGCGTCCTCGCCGGTCAACTGACGCAGGCCCCGGGGGGAGCACTGGCCTTCAGCTACGACGGCACCTACGTGACGCGTCGAAGCCCGACGCCACTGTCTCTGTCGATGCCGCTCAGCGGATCCCGCCACACCAACCGTGTCGTCTCTGCCTGGCTCGAAGGCCTGCTTCCCGACAACCTCGGCGTCCGGGAGGAGTGGGGCAGGAGGTTCGAGGTCTCCCCCCGAAACCCCTTTGCCCTGCTTCGCCATGTGGGGCGCGACGCCGCAGGAGCGGTGCAGGTTCTGCCGGTTGACGTCGACCCTCCTGACGCAGCGCATCGAACCGGGAACGTCCGGCGCCTGTCCCAACGCGAGGTCAACGACCTCCTCGTGAGGCTGACCATCCACGATGCCGGCTGGGAGGTCGGGGAAGGGTCTGGCCGCTGGAGCCTTGCCGGTGCCCAGAGCAAGGTGGCGTTGCATCGGTTGGACGACGGCGCCTGGGGTGTCCCCGAAGACTCGACGCCGACAACTCACGTACTGAAGCCCACACGTGCGGAAACGCGCTTCGCCGATCTGCACGTCAACGAATTCGTCTGCCTCCGGGCGGCGAGCCTGCTCGGGCTTCGATCAGCCCACGTGGAACTGGCCGACTTCGGTGGGGCCAAGACGCTGGTCTCGACCCGCTATGACAGAGGCCGTGGATCAGGTGGCGCGTGGCTTCGTCTGCATCAGGAAGACCTGCTGCAGGCGCTGAGCTACCCGCCCTCGAAGAAGTACCAGTCGGATGGGGGCCCAGGCGTCAAGCAGATCGCGGCTCTCCTCGCGACGTTGGCGCTCCCCGACCGCGATGCCGTCCGTTCCGCGTTCTTCGACGCCGTCGCCTTCAACGTGTTGGTCGGCGGAACTGATGCTCACGCGAAGAACTACTCCGTCCTGCTGCGCGGATCGCGCGTCGCGTTGGCTCCCCTCTATGACGTTGCTTCTTATGCCCCGTACCTCAGAAGGGGTGAGGCCTCGCGCAGCTCGATGAAGGTCGGGCGTGCCTGGCAGGTTCGCGACGTCACGGTCGAGGACTGGTCAGACGTCGGCGTCTCTCTCGGGCTCGATCCCGACGACGCCTTGTCTCGCGTCGATCGCCTGCGGACGGGTCTCTCCGACGCCGCAGTTGCAGCGGCTGACGAGGCGCCTGAGCTCTTCCGTCGGGATGCCCACCGCGTCGCGGATGCTGTTGCCCGGCAGGGACACCTCAGGGCGCCACGCCTCCCGCGCGCGACCCGGCGTGGGAGCTAGACGGACGCGGCCGGCCGCGTCACGCTGCTCAGTCGCCGGGGCGGGCGCGAAGCTGACGCACCAGGGCATTTGCGTCACCGACCGGACCAAGGTGTGTGAGCTTGTCGGGGTTGACGATCGCGCGGACGCCGGCCACCTGGCCCTCGATGACCTCGAGGGACCACACCGCCAGCAGCTTGCCCTCGACGAGGAACAGCGCGCCCGGATCGCCGTTGACCTCCGCGAGGCGGATCTCGACGCCCGGCAGGCGCCGCAGCACGACCAGCCAGTTGGTCAGCGTGTGCGCGACCCGGCTGCGACCCTGCTGCGAACGTGCCAGCGACGGCGCCTTGCCACCACCGTCGCCGACGAGCACCACGTCGTGGGCGAGCAGTGACTCGAGGCCGGCGAGGTCGCCCTCACGAGCGGCAGCGAAGAACCGCTCGGCCAGCTCGGCCCGCCGTTCGGTGGTGGTGGAGAACCGCGGCCGCCGCTCCTCGACGTGCCGTCGCGCCCGGACGGCGAGCTGGCGCACGTTCGCCTCGCTCTTGCCCACGATGTCGGTGATCTCCGCGTACCCGTAGCCGAAGACGTCGTGCAGCAGCAGCACCGCGCGCTGCTCGGGTGAGAGGCGCTCGAGGACGACCAGCAGCGCCAGCGACAACGAGTCCGCGGTCACCGCCTGCTCCGCTGGGTCGTCGCGGCCGTCGGTGATCACGGGCTCCGGGAGCCAGTCACCGACGTACCGCTCCCGCCGCACACGCGCTGACCGCAGCTCGTCCATGGCCAGCCGCGTGGTCACCGTTGCCGTGAACGCGCGCGGCGACCTGATCTCCTCGTCGGACTCCAGCGCACGGTGCACGCGCAGCAGCGCCTCCTGCACCACGTCCTCGGCCTCGGTGACGCTGCCGAGCATCCGGTAGGCGATGCCGAACGCCACCGGCCGCAGCTCGGCGAGCAGGGACTCCGGCTCCGTCACGCGGCGCCCACCTGCACGGACGTCGGTGCCGCCAGCTCGCGGAACCCGTCACGCCACGTCGCGTGGGCCGGCGTCCAGCCGAGCTCGCGCTTGGCCTTGGCGTTCGAGGCACCGCGCAGCTCGGTCATCATCACCACTCCAGTCTCCCCGGCCAGCATCCGCGCCAGCCACGCCGGCACGCGCATCGGCTTCTTCGCGCCCAGCACCTCGGCCAGGTAGGGCAGCCACGTCGCAACGGACGCCGGCTCGTCGTCCACGACGTTGTAGACGCCAGGCGCGCCGCGCTCAACCGCCGCCACGGTGGCATCGGCAGCGTCGGCGATGTGGATGAACGACCACACGCCAGCGCCGGCGCCGACCAGCGGCATCTTCCGCTGCCGAACGGCGGCCGTCTGCTCGCCGTCCGGCCCCAGCGACGTGTGCGGACCGTAGAACCCGCCGTAGCGCAGCACGAGGCCGTCGGTCCAGGTCGCGGCGCTGACGGCGTCCTCGACGTGCTTGATCGCAGCGACGGTGCGCTCCATGCCCGGCGGCGGTGTCGAGCCGAAGGAGTCGTCCTCGTCCTTGACCCACCCACCGGTGCGGTCGTAGCCGGCGAAGAAGCTCTGCGCCACGAACCGCCTGACCCCCACCGCCTGCCCCGCCGAGAGCAGGTGGTCGGTGCCCTCCGTGCGCAGCCGGTTGGTCTGCTCGAACGCTCGGTCGAAGTGCCGGAGGTCCATCGGCCCGATCGCCGTCAGCTGGTGCACGATCACGTCCGGCTGGGCCGCCGCCACGGCGGAGGCGACCTGCTCGGCGACCAGCGCGTCCGCGACCACGGGCACCGCGCCGAGCTCGCGCAGCATCGCCTGCTTGGACGCGCTGCGTGTCATCGCGTGCACCTCGTGCCCGGCTTGCACGAGCCGTGGCACCAGCTGGCGTCCCATCGCTCCACTCGCCCCTGCCACGAACACCTTCATCGTGAGCTCCCTCGT
>CAWFLV010000008.1:0-147887 GCA_963816695.1 uncultured Actinomycetota bacterium | reverse complement strand
ATGTCGAAGTAGAGCTCGAACTCGTGCGGGTGCGGGCGCAGGCGGATCGGGTCGACCTCGTTGTGGCGCTTCCAGTCGATCCACGTCGCGATGAGGTCCGGCGTGAACACGTCGCCCTCGGTGAGGTAGTCGTGGTCGGCCTCGAGCGCGTCGAGCACCTCGGCCAGCGTGCCGGGGACCTGCTGGATCGACGCGTGCTCCTCGGGCGGCAGCTCGTAGAGATCCTTGTCGATCGGGTCCGGCGGCTCGATCCGGTTGCGGATGCCGTCGAGGCCGGCCATGAGCATCGCCGAGAACGCCAGGTACGGGTTGCTCGAGGGGTCGGGCACGCGGAACTCGATGCGCTTGGCCTTCGGGTTCGACCCGGTGATCGGGATGCGCACGCACGCCGAGCGGTTGCGGGCCGAGTACACGAGGTTCACGGGGGCCTCGAAGCCCGGCACCAGGCGGTGGTAGGAGTTCACCGTCGGGTTGGTGAAGGCCAGCAGGGACGGCGCGTGCTTGAGCAGGCCGCCGATGTACCAGCGGGCCGTGTCGGACAGCCCGCCGTAGCCGCGCTCGTCGTAGAACAGCGGCTCGCCGTCCTTCCACAGCGACTGGTGGCAGTGCATGCCCGAGCCGTTGTCGCCGAACACCGGCTTGGGCATGAAGGTCGCCGTCTTGCCGTGGCGGTGCGCGACGTTCTTCACGACGTACTTGAAGAGCATCACCTTGTCGGCCGACTTCGCCATGCTGTCGAAGCGGTAGTTGATCTCGGCCTGCCCGGCGGTGCCGACCTCGTGGTGCGAGCGCTCGACCTGAAGGCCGAGCGCGTCGAGCTCCAGCACGATCTGGTCGCGCAGGTCGGCGAAGTGGTCGACCGGCGGCACGGGGAAGTACCCGCCCTTGTACGGCGTCTTGTGCCCGAGGTTGCCGCCCTCCTCGACGCGGCCGGTGTTCCAGGCGCCCTCGATGGAGTCGATGTAGTAGTAGCTGGCGTTCTGCTTGGTCTCGAAGCGCACGTCGTCGAACACGTAGAACTCGGCCTCGGGCGCGAAGAACGCCGTGTCGGCGATGCCGGTCGAGCTTCAGGTACGCCTCGGCCTTGGCCGCCACCTGGCGCGGGTCGCGCGTGTACGGCTCGTCGGTGAACGGGTCGACGATCGAGAAGTTGAGGTTCAGCGTCTTCTCGGCGCGGAAGGGGTCGACGTAGGCGGTCGTGACGTCGGGGATGAGCTTCATGTCCGACTCGTGGATCGCCTGGAAGCCGCGGATCGACGACCCGTCGAACATCTGGCCCTCGCGGAAGAAGTCCGCGTTGACGGAGGCGGCAGGCACGTTGAAGTGCTGCATGACGCCCGGCAGGTCGCAGAAGCGCACGTCGACGAACTTGACGTCCTCGTCCTTGATGAACTTCATGACCTCGTCGGCGTTGCTGAACATCCATCCTCCTTGTGGGCGCACGAGCGGCTCGTCGGGTGCTGACGCGCGTACGCTAGGCAGGGGCCGTTTCCCGGCAGTGTCCCGAGTGTTTCATCGACGTTACGGTGCGCGTGCGGCGTGTCCGGTGCGTGAAATCTCACGCTCGACGACCGATCAGCACCGCCGCGTACGCTGTCGACCATGGCACAGCGTCGCTCAGCTCGCCGCGAGGCCGTCGGCTCGTGGCTCGAAGGGCCCGGCCGCGGCGACCCGCGATCCCGACGACTACCCCGGACGCCGCCTCGGCCTGCCGCAGTCCGGCCCGGGATCGGTCGCGCGCTTCGGCCGCCGGCTCATCGCCCTGTTCGTCGACTGGGGCCTGGCCCTGCTGCTCGCCCGCGGTCTGCTGCACGGCCAGGAGTGGACGACCCTCGCGGTGTTCACCGTCGAGCAGATCCTGCTCGTCGCCACCCTCGGCGGCTCGCTCGGCCACCTCCTGCTCGGCCTGCGCGTCGTCCGGCTCGACGGCACCGCGGCCGGGCCGCTCGAGGCGCTCGGTCGGGCCGTCCTGCTGGCGCTCGCCGTCCCGGCGCTGATCTGGGACCGCGACCAGCGGGGCATGCACGACCGGTTCATGGGCACCGTCCTGCGCCGCCTCTAGCCCGCCGCAACTCGACGCGCGGGGCGTGAAGCGGCGGGATCGCTGATTGACAGATTCGTCAATCAACCGAATAATCGGACCATGCCCCTTCGTGATGCCCCGGTCGCCGAGCTGAAGGCCGAGCTGTTCAAGGCGCTCGCCCACCCCATCCGGGTGCGGGTGCTCGAGGAGCTCGTGCAGGGCGAGCGGCCCGTGGGTGAGCTGGCCGACCTGCTGGACGTCGAGCTGTCGCACCTGTCGCAGCAGCTCGGCGGTGCTGCGGCGCGCCGGTGTGGTGACCACGCGGCGCGAGCGGTCGACCGTCTACTACTCGCTGCGCGACCCGCGCACGTCCCAGCTGCTGGCCGTCGCCAAGCAGCTGCTCGTGACCGGGCCTGCGCGAGGGCCAGGTCGCTGCTCAGCGGCTTGGAAGGGGAGCGCCCGCGCCGCGCCACGGTGCGCCGGTGACGGCGCTCGGACGCGCTGCAGCGGCTCCTGCCCCGCCCCGCGGACTACGCCGGGCTCCGACACGGCTGGACGGCCGACCTGCTGGCCGGCGTCACCGTCGCCGTCGTCGCGCTGCCGCTGGCACTCGCGTTCGGCGTCGCGTCCGGCGTCGGGGCGACGGCGGGGCTGGTCACCGCGGTCGTGGCCGGAGCCGTCGCGGCAGTCTTCGGCGGCTCGCACCTGCAGGTGTCCGGGCCGACCGGGGCCATGACCGTCGTGCTGGTCCCGATCGTCGCCCAGCAGGGCGTCGGAGTCGTCGCGGCCATCGCGCTCGTCGCCGGGGTGGTGGTCGTGCTCGCCGGGGTGCTCGGGCCTCGGCCGGCTGATCGGCCTGGTGCCGTGGCCGGTGGTCGAGGGGTTCACCCTCGGCATCGCCGTCGTCATCGCGGCCCAGCAGGTGCCGATGGCGCTCGGGGTCGACCGTCCGGCAGGCGAGAACGCCGCGCTCGTGGCCCTGCGGTCCGCCCTCCGCTTCGCTGCGCAGCCGGGCTGGGCCGTGGCCGGGCTGCTCGCCGTGGCGGTGCTCCTGACCGCCGGCTTGCCGCGCCTGCACCGCTCGCTGCCGGCCGGCCTGATCGCCGTCGCGGCGGTGACCGGTCTCGCGGAGGCGACGGGAGTGGACGTCGCGCGCATCGGCGCGCTGCCCAGCCACGCTGCCGATGCCGTCGCTGCCGCAGCTCGGCTCGCTGCCGGCGCTGCTTCCCGCGGCCCTCGTCGTGGCCGCGCTGGCCGCGCTCGAGAGCCTGCTCTCGGCGCGCGTCGCCGACGGCATGACGGACGCCGGCCGCCACGACCCCGACCGCGAGCTCCTGGGTCAGGGGCTGGCCAACGTCGTCTCGGGGCTGTTCGGCGGTCTGCCCGCGACCGGCGCCCTCGCCCGCACCGCGGTCAACGCCCGCACCGGCGCCCGCACGCGCCTCGCCGCCCTGACGCACGCGGTCGTGCTCGTCGCCCTGATGGCCGTCGCGGCCCAGTGGGTGGCGCGCATCCCGCTCGTGGCCCTGGCCGGGGTGCTGCTCGTGACCGCCTACCGGATGGTCGAGCGGCACGTGGTGGTGGCAGTGCTGCGTTCGACCCGCACCGACGCGCTGGTCTTCGTGCTCACCGCGACCGCAACGGTCGTGCTCGACCTCGTGACCGCGGTCGAGCTCGGCGTCGCGATCGCGGTGGTCGTCGCGCTGGTGAAGCTGTCGCACACCTCACACGTCCTCGCTCGACGACACCGCGCTGGAGCTCGCGGCGCCGCAGGAGCACGAGCTGCTGCGCCGGCACGTGCTCGTCTACCGCGTGGACGGCCCGCTCTTCTTCGCCGCCACCGCGCGGTTCCTGCAGCAGCTGACGGACGTGAGCGACGTGCGCGTCGTCGTCCTGCGGCTGGCGAACCTCGCGATGCTCGACGCGACGGGCGCCCGGGCAGTGGGCGAGATCGTCGACGAGCTCGACGGGCGGGGGATCACCGTCGTCCTGAAGATCGCCAGCCCGGAGAACCTCCGCCTGCTGCGCACCGTGGGAGCGCTGGAGGTGCTCGAGCGGCGAGGTCACGTGCTGGCGGACCTGCCGGCGGCGATCGCCCACGCGCTGCGGCACGCCGCCCACGAGCCGCACGAGCACCCCGACGTCGGTCAGCCCGCGCGGGGGAGCGTGCCGCGTCCGAGGTCGAGCGCGGCGAGGTCGCGCGCGAGGTCCTCGGCGCGCTCCCGCTCGTCCGCGACCGCGCCCGCGGCGTTCGTCAAACCTCGCTGAGCCAGCAGGGCGTCGGCCCTGCGCACCCACACCCCCATGACGCGCAGCGCGGTGGGGGTCGTGATCGTCGTCGCCATGGCGTCCTCCCTGCGGTCGGGCCGGGTGCCCGCGACCAGTGAAGCCGACCAGGGTTACGAGCGTGTGTCCTCGTGTGAAGGGCAGGGAAAGGCTTGGCGCAGATCGGCTCTCGCGGCGACTTCCGGGTGAAATGCGCGGGTCAGCGGCCGCGCATGCCCTTGCGGTCGGGGCGCGCCCGCATCGGGTCGATGCCCTTGGGCACCGGCACGGGCGCCGTCCCGAGCGCTCGCAGGCGCTTGTTGACGGCAACGACCTCGGCCTTGGTCAACGACGGGCGCATGCGGCCGAGCTTGCCGACCAGCTTGCGCACGGGCACCTCGCCCTCGCCGGTGCCCACGCGAAGCACCGTGACCGGCACGTTCGGCAGCACGCGGCTGACCCGCTTGCGCTCCTTGTCGGCCAGGCGCTGCGCCCGAGCCGGCGGACCCTCCATCACCAGGACGACGCCGGGCCGCCCGACCGCGCGGAAGACCATCGCCGCGGCCTGCAGGTCGCCGGGCCGGGTGGCCTCGACGGCGACCGGCTGCTGCTCGAAGAACCACCCACGTCGCAGGGCGCCGAGCGCGGCGCCTCCGCCACCGACCTGGCCCTCGAGCTGGCTGTACGCCGCCCGCTCGGTGCGGCGCACCATGATGATCCCGGCCGCGAGGACGGCCAGCGGGACGCCGACCACGGGCAGGTAGATGCGGTGGTCGAAGACGATGCCGAGGACGACGAAGACGGCCTCGACGAGCACGAACGCGCCGAGCATCCACCACACGACGGCCGGGTCGAGCGCAGCGCGCCTGCGTGAAAGCGGTGCCGATCTGGCGGGCCCAGGCGAAGCGCTGCTTGCGCGGGGCGGGGGTCGTGGAGTCCTTGCTGCGGGCCATGACGGGCGATCCTAGAGGTCGGCGGACGGCGGCGTCGACCGTGGTGCGGGACGACGACGAAGGGACGTGACGGCGGGCGCGCTCACTGCGCGAGCAGGCTGGCGGCCTCCTGCCGCGCAGGTGCGGCCTCGGCCAGGTGCGCCAGCGACTCCGGCAGGGCCTCGCCGCGACGGCGCATCGCCTGCGCCCACAGCCGTCCGGCGCGGTAGGACGAGCGCACGAGCGGGCCGGCCATGACGCCGGCGAAGCCGAGCTGCTCGGCCTCGGCCGACAGCTCGACGAACTCCTCGGGCTTGACCCAGCGCTCGACCGGGTGGTGCCGCTTGCTGGGCCGCAGGTACTGGGTGATGGTCAGCAGGTCGCAGCCGGCCTCGTGCAGGTCGCGCAGCGCCTCGCTGACCTCCTCGCGGGTCTCGCCCATCCCGAGGATCAGGTTGGACTTGGTGACCAGCCCGGCGTCGCGGCCCTGGGTGATGACGTCCAGCGAGCGCTCGTAGCGGAACGCCGGGCGGATCCGCTTGAAGATGCGGGGCACGGTCTCGACGTTGTGCGCGAAGACCTGGGGTGCGGCGTCCAGCACCTGACCGACGAGCTCGGGCTTGGCGGAGAAGTCGGGGACGAGGATCTCGACGCCGGTGCCGGGGTTCAGCGCGTGCACCTGGCGCACGGTCTCGGCGTACAGCCACGCGCCCTCGTCGGGCAGGTCGTCGCGCGCCACGCCGGTGATGGTCGCGTAGCGCAGACCCATGGCCTGCACCGACTCGGCGACCCGGCGCGGCTCGTCGCGGTCGAGCGGGCTGGGGCGGCCGGTGTCGATCTGGCAGAAGTCGCACCGACGGGTGCACTGCTCACCGCCGATGAGGAAGGTCGCCTCGCGGTCCTCCCAGCACTCGAAGATGTTGGGGCAGCCGGCCTCCTGGCACACGGTGTGCAGGCCCTCGCTGCGCACCAGGCCCTGCAGCTCGGTGTACTGCGGCCCCATCGTCGCCTTCGTCTTGATCCACGAGGGCTTCTTCTCGATCGGGGTCTGCGCGTTGCGGGCCTCCAGACGCAGCATCCTGCGTCCCTCGGGCGCGATCGTCACGTGCGGCTCCCATCCGATGACCGGCCCCGAGCGCCTCCCAGGACCTCCTCCAGGGTACGCCGGGGCGATGCCGCGGCTCAGGTCGGCCGGTGCACGTGCCGATACCCCGTCAGGCACCGCCCGAGACGCGGGCCCCGTTGGAGGTCACCATGGCCGTCATCACCGCCACCGAGGCGGCACCGGACGCCGTCCACCTGCCGCACCCGCTGCTGCGCGCGACCGCGTGGTCGTCGGCCATCGGGCTCGCAGCCGGGCTGGTGCTCGGTCTCGTCACGCAGGCACAGGAGCGCGACCGGGGCTGACCGGACCGCCACCGGTGAGGTCGATGACCTCGCGCAGGTGATGCTCGAGCAGCGGCAGCACCTCCTGCACGGTGACGTCGCGGCCCAGCTCGGCGCTCAGCGAGGTCACGCCGGCGTCGGCGATGCCGCACGGCACGATGGTCTGCGACCACGACAGGTCGCAGTCGCAGTTGAGCGCGAACCCGTGCATGGTGACGCCCTGCGAGACGCGGATGCCGATCGCCGCGACCTTGCGGTCCGGGCCGCGGTGGTCGGCGCGCACCCAGACGCCGCTGCGGCCCTCGACCTGCTCGGTCGCCAGCCCCAGCTCGCCGCACACCGCCATCAGCGCGCGCTCGAGCCGCCGCACGTGCGCGACGACGTCGACGGGGTCCGGCAGCCGCACGATCGGGTAGCCCACGACCTGGCCGGGCCCGTGCCAGGTGATCTTGCCGCCGCGGTCGACGTCGACGACGGGCGTGCCGTCGAACGGCCGCTCGTGCGGCTCGGTGCGCTTGCCGGCCGTGTAGACGGTCTCGTGCTCGAGCAGCAGCACCGTGTCGGGACGCTCGCCGGCCACGACCTGCGCGTGCACCTCGCGTTGGAGGTCCCAGCCCTGCAGGTACGGCACCGGCGTGGGGGAGAAGGCGACGGGGACGAACTCCAGGCTCATGCCGGCCAGGCTACGCCTGGCGCGCGCCGCGCCCGCTGGGGCGGTGCAGGTGGCGCACGAGAGCCACGAGGTCCGCCCGCAGCCGCGGCAGGTCGGCCACCGCGTCGCCCACGAGCCCCTCGGCGGCGGCCTCGTCGTGCGCCTCGCCGCGCACGCGGCGTCCGGTGCGCGTCAGGGACACGAGCACGCGCCGGCGGTCGTCCGGGCTGCGCTCGCGGCTGACGTAGCCGAGGCGCTGGAGCCGTTCGACGACGCGGCTCATCGTCTGGTCCTGCACCGACGCCGCGGCGGCGAGCTCGCGCTGGGTCATGGCGCCGCGCTCGAGCATCCAGAGCACGGCGAAGCTCGCGTGGTTGAGCCCCCAGGCCGACAGGTGGGTGTCCCAGGCGTGCTCGACGAGGCGCGCGGCGGTCGAGAGCAGACGACCGGTGGCCCAGCCGTCCAGGTCGTCAAGCGCGTCGACCGGCTCGTGGGACGGTGCGGGCACGGGATACTCCCTGCGTGGAGGGCGGCGCAGGGCCGCGCGGACGCGTCCATGATGCCCCGCCGGCCGCTGCGATGCACAGCATGCTGACCGATAGGTTACAGTCAGCATGCTGAACGATTTCTTGGAGGAGCGAGCGTGAGCACTGACCGCCCGGACGGCGCCCCTGCCGCCGCGTCACCCGAGCCGCCTCAGCCCGACGTCCAGCCCGAAGCCCAGCCCGAGCTGAGACGCCGCCGGCGCCGCTCGGGGGGCACCCGCCGCGCGGTGCTGCGCGCCGTCGCCCTCTCGCTGCTCGGCCTGGTGTGGCTGGGCGTCAGCGGCGTGGGCGGCCCGCTGGTGGGGCGGCTGTCGGAGGTGCAGGAGAACGACAACGCCAACTTCCTGCCCGCGTCGGCCGAGTCGACCGAGCTGGCGCGACTGTCGAAGCGCTTCAGCAACGCCTCGACGTTCCCTGCCTTCCTGGTGGTCGAGCGCGACAGCGGGATCACGGACGCCGACCGCGGCGCCGTCCAGCAGCTCGCCGCCGACCTGCCCGACCTCACCCTGCACGTCGACCCCGCAGCCGCGGGTGGTCGCACGTTCCGCCTCGGCGACTACCTCGCCTCGACGCCCACGGCCGCCGTGCCGAGCCAGGACGGCAAGGCGCTGCTGCTGCCCGTGCTGCTGGACGGCGACCAGGCAGGTGACAGCCTGCCGGACGGCGAGAGCGTCGTCGGCCAGGCCGTCACGTCCGTCCGCGACGCCGCGAAGGAGCAGCTGGCCTCCACCGGCCTTCGCGCGTACGTCACCGGCCCGGCCGGCTTCACCGCCGACCTGGTCACCGCGTTCAGCGGCATCGACGGCAAGCTCCTCGCGGTCAGCCTCACCGCGGTGTTCATCATCCTGCTGCTGGTCTACCGCAGCCCCCTGCTGCCCCTGGCGGCCTTGATGACGTCGGCGTTCGGGCTCGCCCTCGCCGCGCTCGTCGTCTTCCCGCTCGCCAAGAACGGCACCATCACCCTCGACGGCCAGAGCCAGGGCATCCTGTCGATCCTGGTCATCGGCGCCGCCACCGACTACGCCCTGCTGCTGGTCTCCCGCTACCGCGAGGAGCTGCACGACCACGCGAGCAAGTACGTCGCGATGCGCCGGGCCTGGCGGGGCGCGGTCGAGCCGATCGCCGCGAGCGCCGCGACGGTCGTCCTCGGGCTGCTGTGCCTGCTGCTCAGCGAGCTCGGCTCCACGCGCGGCCTCGGGCCGGTGGGCGCCATCGGGATCGGCGGCGCGCTGCTGTCGGCGCTGACCTTGCTGCCGCTGCTGCTGCTCGTGCCGGTGGCGCTGCTGGCCGCCGTCGCGCTCGGCGCCGCGTTCGCCATCGGCGCGGTGCTCGTCAACGCCGTCGTCGGGCTGGCCCTGATGGCGCTCGTCCTCGTGGCCGGTGTCTACCTGGCGGTGCGGCGCTCGCAGGCCCTGCGTCGCGGGACGGCCGGCGACGCGCGGCTGCCCTGGTACGCCCGCGCGCAGTCCGGCCGGTGGCTGTTCTGGCCGCGCACGCCTCGCCTCGACCACGTGCACCGGGCGGACGCCCTCGGCGGCCGCGGCATCTGGGGCCGCGTCGCGTCGCTCGTGGGCAACCACCCGCGGGTCGTGTGGGTCGCCACCCTCGTCGTGCTGCTCGCGGCCGCGGCGTTCGCGCCGTCCATCAAGGCGGACGGCGTGAGCACCTCGCAGGTGTTCCGCGACCGCGTCGAGTCGGTGACCGGGCAGGAGGTGCTGACCCAGCACTTCCCCGGCGGTTCGGGCAGTCCCGCGCTGCTCGTCGTGCAGGAGACCGACGCCGAGCGCGCGCTGGAGGTCGTCCGGTCGGTCGACGGCGTCGCCTCGGCGCAGGTGACCACCGACGCCACGCTCGCGACGCCCACCCAGCCCGGGCCACCGAAGGTCGTCGACGGGCAGGTGCAGATCGAGGCGACGCTCACCGCGTCGGCCGACAGCCCGGCCGCGGAGGAGACCGTGCAGCGGCTGCGCACCGCCATCGACCAGGTGGGTCAGGACGTCCTCGTGGGCGGCACCACAGCCGTCAACCTCGACGTCCGCGAGTCCAGCCGCCGCGACCTGATGGTGATCATCCCAGCCATCCTCGTCGTCATCCTGCTGGTCCTCATGGTGCTGCTGCGGGCCGTCGTCGCGCCCTTGCTGCTGATCGGCGCGAACGTGCTGTCGTTCGCCGCCACCATCGGGGTCAGCGCCCTCGTGTTCAACGACGTGCTCGACTTCCCCGGCGGTGACCCGTCGATCCCGCTGTACGGCTTCGTGTTCCTCGTCGCGCTCGGCATCGACTACTCGATCTTCCTGATGACCCGGGTGCGCGAGGAGTCGCTCGAGCAGGGCACGCACCGCGGCGTCCTGGTCGGCCTGGCGGTCACGGGCGGGGTGATCACGAGCGCCGGTGTGGTGCTCGCCGCCACGTTCGGCGCGCTCGCGACGCTGCCGCTGCTCTTCCTGCAGCAGATCGCGTTCATCGTCGCGTTCGGCGTGCTGCTCGACACGCTGGTCGTCCGCTCGCTGCTCGTCCCGGCGCTCACGCGCGACATCGGCGGCCGCGTCTGGTGGCCCAGCAGGCTCGGTGCCGACCGCCCGGGCGTGGACTCTGCCACCATCGACGGATGAGCGGCGCCGTGCGGGTCGGCCTGGTCGGGTACGGCATGGCCGGCCGCGACATCCACGCACCACTGCTGCGCGCCGCCGGCCTGGAGGTCACGCACGTCGTCACCTCCGACCCCGGCCGGCGTGAGCAGGTCGGCCGCGACCTGCCGGACGCGCGGGTGGTCTCGAGCCTGGAGGCCCTGCTCGTGGAGGCGGGCGACGTCGACCTCGTGGTGCTCGCGAGCCCCACCGGAGCCCACGCCGGGCAGGCCGTGGCCTGCCTCGACGCCGGGCTGCCGCTCGTGGTCGACAAGCCGCTCGGGATCGACGCCGCGCAGGCCTCCTGGGTGGTCGAGCACGCCCGAGCCGCCGGGGTGCGGCTCACGGTGTTCCAGAACCGCCGGTGGGACGCCGAGCAGCTGACCTTGCGGCGGCTGCTCGACGAGGGCCGCCTCGGGCGCGTCTTCCGCTTCGAGCGCCGCTGGGAGCGGTGGCGTCCGCAGCCGAAGGACCGCTGGCGCGAGCGCAACCTCCCCGACCAGGGCGGCGGCCTGCTGCTCGACCTGCACAGCCACCTCGTCGACTCGGCGGTGCAGCTGTTCGGCCCGGTGCGCGAGGTCTACGCCGAGCTGGCCGCGCACACCACGGCCGCCGAGGACGACGCCTTCGTCGCGCTCGGCCACGAGAGCGGCGTGCGCAGCCACCTCGGGGCGCTGTCGCTCGCCGGAGCCCCCGGGCCCCGCACGCGCGTCCTCGGCTCGTCCGGCAGCTACGTGGTGACGAGCTTCGAGCAGGAGCAGACGGCGTTCGGCGACCTCGCCGACCTCGACGCCGACCACTGCGGGTGGCTGGTGGCCGGCGACTCCCGCGAGCCGGTGTTCCGGGCGCCGGGGGAGCCGGCGGACTTCTACCGGGCCGTCGCGGACGCCGTCACGAACGGCGCACCGATGCCGGTCGACCCCCGCGACGCGGTGCACGTCATGACGGTGATCGACGCCGCCCGCGTGAGCGCTGCCGAGCGCCGCGTCGTCCAGCTCTGAGCCGACCACGCGGCGGTATCCGGCTGCTCGAGCGAACGCTCACTCCACCGTGAGGTCGCGCCGGTACAGCGTTCCCTGCTTGCCGCCGATGTCCGCGGGATCGGCCGGGCCGATCGCCACGAATCCGGTCTTGGTCAGGACCCGCTGAGAGGCGACGTTCTCACGGGACGTCGCCGCCGTCAGCGCGCGCAACCCGTGCCGGGTGGCCGCGAGCCCGCACAGCTCTCGCGCGGCGGCGGTCGCCACGCCACGACCGGCCGCGTGCTGTGCCACCCGGTAGCCGAGCTTCGCGGTTCCGTCCTCGATGCCGTAGAGGTTGAACCGGCCGAGTACCGCCCCGGTCTCGTCGGCGTACACGTAGAAGGCGTCGGTGCCGGCCCGCTGCTCAGCCAGCAGGGACTCGAACCGCTCGGCGAAGGTGTCGAAGAACGCGTCGCCGCGGTCGGAGATCGACCGGGCGAAGTACTCGCGGTTCTCCAGCTCGAACGCCAGGACCGCCGGTCCGTGGCGAGCGCACAGCAGCTGCAGCTCTGGCACAGGGCTCAACCGACCCCGGGCAGCGCCCGCGGCTCGATCCGCTGCTCGACGGCCTGGTCTCCCTCGCGCGTGACGACGTAGGCGCCCTTGCCGCGCACCTCGGTGACCGCCTCGACCAGCTCGGTGCCGCGGTAGACCAGGCCGACGCCGTCGTCCGTGCAGTGCGTGGTGCCGAGGGTGCCGTCGGCGACCAGCCGGTGGACCAGCGGTCGGCGGCGCTCCTCGCTGTCGTAGTGGACGCCGTTGCCGTACGGCAGGAAGCCCAGGCCGTTGGTCACGGCGCGCAGCTCGGGGCCGAACGAGTCCGTGGTGCCGCCCTGGTACCAGCAGATCGAGCCGGCGGAGACCCCGGCCAGCACGACGCCCGCCTGCCACACGCGGGCGAGCACCTCGTCCAGGCCGTGCACGCGCCACACCGCGAGCAGGTTCGCCACCGAGCCGCCGTTGACCCAGACGACGTCCTGGGCCATCAGATGACCCTCGACGTCGTCGACCGAGGGCATCGGGAACAGCGACAGGTGCGACAGCTCGAAGTCCGCGGCCCGGCCCGCCTCGTCGAGCTCGGCGTTGAACCACCGCTGGTCGCCGATGGCCGTGCCGACGTGGCACACCCGCGGGCGTCCCGAGGCGCCCGACAGCTCGACCGCGTGGCGCACCAGCGGGGCGAAGTCGAGCCGGTGACGGACTGCAGGGACGTAGCCGCCGGAGGTGGCCAGGATGGTGGGCGAGTCAGCGGGCACGACGCTCCTTGGGTGGTCGAGGGACTGCGAGGTGTCCCAGGATGGCGTGCGCCGCGCGCCGGCCGGACACCAGGGCCCCCTGGATGGAGGCGGTGTCGCGGTGGTCGCCGGCCACGAATCGACCGCCGCCCAGGTCGACGGGCTGCCGCACCGTGAGGGGCGCCAGCATCGCCGGCAGGGCCTCGGGCAGCGCGTACGTGCCGGCCAGCTCCCACGCCGCCGTCTCGCATCCGTACACCAGCCCCAGCTGCGCCCTGACGGCCCGCTCGGTGGCGCCGTCGTCGTGCGCGCCGAGCACCGTGCTCGCCACCAGCGCGCGACCGGGTGCGTACGACGGTGCCGCGTTCGAGACCACCGCGGTGTTGACGACCGGCCCCCGGCGCTCGCCGTCGACGTGCAGCAGCGCCAGGTCGGTGGGTGCGGCGTCGACGACGTGGTAGTACGTCGTGAGGCCGCGCAAGCGCACCTCGGGCAGGCCGAGCAGCCGCGACGCCGAGGACGGGTCCGTCGCCACGAGGCACACCGACGCCGCCACCGGGCCGGCGTCGGTCACCACGGTGGTGCCGTTGACCGAGCGCACCTGCGTCGCCAGGTGCAGCGACCCGGAGGGGAGCCGGGCGGCGAGCTGCTCGGGGAGCGCCTGCATGCCGGCCGACGGAAGGGCCGGCGTGCCCCGCACGAACGAGCGCAGCACCAGGTCGACGAAGCGGCGCGAGGTCTCCTGCCGGTCCTCGCCGAGGACGCCGGCGAGGAACGGCTGCACGACCATGGTCGTGAGGTGACCCGTCAACCCCTTGCGGCGCAACGCGTCTGCGAGTGGTTCGTCGGGCGCGTCCAGCAGGTTCCGGATGTCACCGAACCCCACGGACGCCGCCCACCGGGCGAACGCGGCCTTCTCCCGCAGGCCACCGGGCCCCCGCAGCGCGCCGAGCAGGTGCCGCGGCGCCCGCAGCGGGTCGGCGACCACCGTGCGCGAGCCGCCGCGTGCCACGACGACGCCGGCCCCGAACGCCCGCAGGTCCAGCGCGGGCAGGTCCACGAGGTCCTGCACGGCGGGGTAGGAGGGGTTGAGCAGCTGGAAGCCCCGGTCGAGCAGCAGCCCGTCGACCCGGTCGGTGCGCACCCGGCCCCCGACACCGTCCTGGCGCTCGACGACGCAGACGTCGACCCCGGCTCGCGCCAGGGTCGTCGCGGCCGCCAGCCCGGCGAGGCCGGCCCCCACGACGGCCACGTCGACGTGGCTCGGCAACGCTGGCACGGCGGCTCCTGGGCTTCGCGCGACGACGGGCTGGCCGCCGACGCTACCCGCGGCTCGTGCCGGCCGCTGCCTGTGGACAACCTCAGCGGCGTTCGCCGCGGATCGGCCAGGCTCGGTGCCGTGCAGACCACCGACACCGCCCTGCGGCCCGACGTCCCCGGGTACGTCCTCGACACCCTGCTGGGCGCCGGCGCGCACGCCGTCGTCTGGCGCGCCACCGCCGCGGACGAGCCCGGCCGCCCGGCGGTGGCCGTCAAGATCGTCCGGCCCGGCCCGGACGCCGACCGCGAGCTCGCCGTGCTGCGCGCCGTCGCCCACCCCCACGTGCTCGGGCTGCACGACGCCGTCGCCCTCGACGACGGGCGGCTCGCGCTCGTCACCGACCTGCTGGACGGCGGCACCCTGGCCGACGTCGTGGCGGCGCGCGGTCGGCTGCGCCCGGGTGAGGTCGTCACCGTCCTGGTGCCACTCGCCCGCGCCCTGGCGGCGCTGCACGCCCAGGGGGTCCAGCACGGCGACCTGGCACCGGGCAACGTGCTCTTCGACCGCGACGGGCGCCCGGCGCTGGCTGACCTCGGCACCACCCGGCTCACCGGCGAGCCCCGTCTGGAGGTCTATGGCACCCCGGGCTACGTCGACCCGGCCGTCCTCACCGGCACCGCCCCGGGGCCGCCCAGCGACGTGTACGGGCTCGCGGCGCTGGGGTGGCTCGCGCTCACCGGGTCGCCCCCGCCGTCCCCGCCGTGCCGGCGCCCGCTCGCCGAGCTCGTGGCCGGCGTCCCCGAGGCGCTCGTGGCCGCCGTCGAGGCCGCCGTCGACCCGCGGCCGGCGCGCCGTCCGGCACCGCTGGAGCTCGCCCGGGCGCTGCACGCCGCGGCGCCCGCTCAGCCGGTCTGGCGACCCGGCCGCGCACCGGCCGAGGGTGGCCTCACCCACCGGGTGCGCGTGCTGCCGGACCCGCCTGCTCGTCCCGCGCGGCACCGCCGCGAGCGCCGGCCTCGGCGTCGGGCGCTGATCGCGCTGGCCGCCGTCCTGTGCGCCGGTGGGGTGGCCGGGGTCGTGCTGGGGGCGAACGCCCTGGCTGGTCGCGAGCGCAGCCGGTCCGGCCCGCCGCACGCCCTCGCCGACGACCGGGCCGCCGCTGCCGTGGTGGCGCGCCTGGCGGCGCTGCGTGCGGTGGCCTTGGGCGATCCCGAGCACGCTCGCCCCACCGGTGCCGCGCCCGGCTCACGGGCGGAGCGAGCCGACCAGCAGGCGGTCGACGCCCTGCGGGCCGAGGGTCTGCGGTACAGCCGGCTGCGCTTGACGCCTCGGCAGGTGCACCTGGTCAGCAGCGCCGGCGGCCGGGCCGTGGCCCACGTCGTGCTCGACGCCTCGGCCTACGACGTCGTCGCGGCCGGGCACGTCGTCCGGCACGTGGCCGCGGCCCGCGGGACTCGCGCGACGCTCGACCTCACGGTCGTGCCGGGGCAGGGGTGGCGCGTCGTCGCCGTGCGCCCGTGGTGAGCGCTCAGGGCAGCAGCAGCGGCGCGGCCACCGTGAGGTCGGGGCGGTCGAACGAGAACCCGGCGTCCAGCAGGCGCCGGGGCAGCACGCGGTGGCTGGCGAGCGGCAGCTCGGCGAGCTGCCCGACGGCCAGCCGCACCGCGAGGCTCGGCACCGGCAGCACGGCTGGTCGGTGCGCGGCGCGACCCAGCTGATGCATGAACTCGCGCTGCTGCACCGGCACCGGGGTGGTGAGGTTGACCGGCCCGGGCAGGTCGGCGTCGAGCAGCCGGGTCAGCGCCCGCAGGTGGTCGTGCAACGTGATCCAGCTCCACCACTGCCGCCCGGAGCCCAGCGGGCCGCCGAGCCCCAGCTTGATCAGCGGCTTCAGCCGCTGCAGCAGCCCACCGCGCGGCGCGAGGATCAGCCCGGACCGGACGTGGGTCACGGGGATGCCCGCCTGCCGCGCCGGCTCGGCCGCGGCCTCCCAGGCGCGGGCGATCCCGGCCAGGAACCCCGCGCCGGTCGGCGAGCCCTCCGTGACCTCCTCCGGGGTGTCGCGGTAGTAGTCCACGGCGGAGGCGCTGACCATCACCCGGGGGAGCGGGTCGAGCCCGGCGAGCGTGCGCGAGAGCAGCTCGGTGCTGTCGACGCGCGAGCGCAGGATCGTGCGCTTGTAGTCGTCGGTCCACCGGTGGTCGCCCACGCCGGCACCGCTCAGGTGCACGGACCCCTCGACGCCGGCCAGCGCGCCCCGGTCGATGACGCCCGCCGCGGGGTCCCAGTAGACCTCGTCCTCGGCCTGGGTGGGGCGCCGCACCAGGCGCAGCACGACGTGGCCCTGGTCCCGCAGGTGCGGCACCAGGGCCGAGCCGACGAGGCCAGAGGCTCCGGAGACCACGATCTTCATGTTCGCCTTCCCGGTCGTCGACCGACCGTCCGGCCGCGTCAGAGCCCGAGGTCGGCCTCGAACGCCCCCTCTTCCAGGCGGTCCTTCATCGTGACCAGGAAGCGCGCGGCGTCTGCACCGTCGACGATCCGGTGGTCGTAGCTGAGAGCGAGGTAGGCCATCGAGCGGATGGCGATCGTCTCACCACCGTCGGAGTCCTGCACGACGACGGGTCGCTTCACGACCGCGCCGGTGCCCAGGATGCCCACCTGCGGCTGGTTGATGATCGGGGTGTCGAACAGCGCCCCGCGGCTGCCGGTGTTGGTCAGGGTGAACGTGCCGCCGCCGAGCTCGTCCGGGGCGATCTTGTTGCCCCGGGTGCGCTCGGCGAGGTCGGCGATCTTGCGGGCGATGCCGGCGATGTTGAGGTCGCCCGCATCACGGATCACCGGGACGATCAGGCCCTTGTCGGTGTCGACCGCGATGCCGAGGTTCTCCTGCGCGTGGTAGACGACCTCGTCGCCCTCGACGCTCGCGTTCACCGTCGGGTGCGCCTTGAGCGCCTCGACCGCGGCCTGGGCGAAGAAGGGCAGGAACGACAGCTTCACGCCCTCCCGGGCCGCGAACTCGTGCTTGGCGCGGTCGCGCAGCCGGGCGATCTTGGTGACGTCGACCTCGATCACCGTGGTCAGCTGCGCCGACGTCTGCAGCGACTCGACCATGCGCTGGGCGATCAGCCGGCGCAGGCGGGTCATCTTCTCCGTCGTGCCGCGCTTGGCCGAGACAGACGCGGGCACCTGGGCGGTGCTGCGGGACGGCGCAGCGGTCGCTGCCGGTGCGGGGGCCGCAGCGGCCTGCTTGGCGGCGGCCGCGGCGTCCAGCACGTCCTGCTTGCGGACGCGGCCCCCGACACCGGTGCCCGAGATGCTCGACAGGTCGACACCGTGCTCGGCGGCGAGCTTGCGCACGAGCGGGGTGACGTACGTCGAGGCGTCGGACGGCGGCGCCGAGGTCGTCGACGACGGCTGCGGCTGGGCCGGCTGGGCCGGCTGGGCTGTCGGCTGAGCGTCCTGACCGGTCTGCGGCGCCGTGGAGTGCGCCGCCTCCGGCTGGGCCTCGGGCTCGCTGGGTGCCTGCTGGGCGGCGGCCTGCTCCTGGCTGGCCTCCTGCGCGGGCTCGGAGGGCTGCGGTGCCGACTGCTGAGCGTCGGACTGCTCGGGGGCGCTCTGCTCTGGGGCGCTCTGCTCGGCGGGAGCGGCTGCGCCGCCGCCGGCCGAGCCACCGATCACCGCGAGGTCGGCGCCGACGGGCACGGTCTCGTCCTCGGCGACCAGCAGCTTGGTGACGGTGCCGGCGGCCGGGCTCGGGATCTCGGTGTCGACCTTGTCGGTGGAGACCTCCAGCAGCGGCTCGTCGACCTCGACGGTGTCGCCCTCGGCCTTCAGCCACCGGGTGACGGTGCCTTCAGTGACCGACTCCCCGAGGGCCGGCATGGTCACGGTGGTGCCACCACCGCCACCGCTGCCCTCGTCGGAGCCCTGCGGCTCGGCAGCCTGCTCGCTCTGGTCCTGCTGCTCGCCCTGCTGGGAGGCCTCGGGCTCCGAGCTCGACGCGTCGGGCTCCTGGGCGGCGGAGGGCTCAGCGACCTGCTCGGTCGGCTGCTCGGTGGCCTGCTCGGTGGCCTGCTCGGTGGCCTGCTCGCCATCGTCCTGCTGCGCGCCGTCGTCCTGCTGCGCGCCGCCGTCGCCCGCTGCGCCGTCTCCGATCACCGCGAGGTCGGCGCCGACCGGCACGGTCTCGTCCTCGCCGACCAGCACCTCCTGCAGGGTGCCTGCGACGGGGGAGGGGATCTCGGTGTCGACCTTGTCGGTCGAGACCTCGAGCAGGGGCTCGTCGACCTCCACCTGCTCGCCGACCTGCTTGAGCCAGCGCGTCACGGTGCCCTCGGTGACGGACTCCCCGAGGGCCGGCATCTTCACCCGTTCTGACATGGGCAGCGCTCTCCTTCGTCGTGGTGCAGGTCGTGCGGTCGGTCGGTCGGTCGGTCGGTCCGGCGGTGGCCGGTCAGGCGTGGACGTGCAGGGGCTTGCCGGCCAGCGCGAGGTGGGCCTCGCCCAGCGACTCGTTCTGGGTGGGGTGGGCGTGGATCAGCTGGGCGACCTCTTCGGGGTAGGCCTCCCAGTTGACGATGAGCGAGGCCTCGCCGACCTGCTCACCCATCCGGGCGCCGACGGCGACGAAGCCGACGACGGGGCCGTCCTTGCGGCGGATCAGCTTCACGAAGCCGGTGGTGCCGAGGATCTGGCTCTTGCCGTTGCCGCCGAGGTTGTACTCGAACGACTCGACCTGGTCATCGCCGTACTGCTCCTTGGCCTGCGCCTCGGTGAGGCCGACCGAGGCGACCTCGGGGTCGCAGTAGGTGACACGCGGGATGCCGGAGTCGACGACCGGGACGGGAGCCAGCCCGGCGATCTCCTCGGCGACGAAGATGCCGTGCGCGAAGCCGCGGTGGGCCAGCTGCAGGCCGGGCACGAGGTCGCCGACGGCGAACACGCCGTCGACGTTCGTGCGCAGCCGCTCGTCGGTGGGGACGAAGCCACGGTCGACGGTGACGCCGACCTCCTCGTAGCCCAGGCCCTGCGAGCGCGGGCCGCGGCCGACGGCCACCAGCATGAGGTCGGCCTGGATCGTCTCGCCGCTCTCGAGCGACACCGTCACGCCGCTGTCGTCCTGCGTGACCCCGCTGAAGCGCACGCCGGTCTTGACGTTGATCTTGCGCTTGCGGAACGCGCGCTCGAGCACCTTGGACGCCGACTCGTCCTCGACGGGCACCAGCCGGGGCAGCGCCTCGATCACCGTGACCTCGGCGCCGAACGACTTCCAGACGCTCGCGAACTCGACGCCGATCACACCGCCGCCGAGGACGACGACGCTGGACGGCACGTGGTCGAGCGTGAGGGCCTGGTCGCTGGTGATGACCCGGCCGCCGATCTCCAGGCCGGGCAGGGACCGGGCGTAGGAGCCGGTGGCGAGAACGACGTTGCGGCCCTTCACCTGCTGGTCGCCGACCTGGACGGTGTCCTTGGCGACGAGCCTGCCCTCACCCTCGAAGACCGTGACCTTGTGCGCCTTCGCCAGGCCCTGCAGACCCTTGTACAGCCGGCTGACGATGCCGTCCTTGTAGGTGTTCACCTGCGCCATGTCGATGCCCTCGAACGTGCTCTTGACGCCGAAGGTCGAGCCCTCGCGGGCGCTGTCGGCGACCTCGGCGGCGTGCAGCAGCGCCTTGGTCGGGATGCAGCCGTAGTGCAGGCAGGTGCCACCCAGCTTGTCCTTCTCGACCAATGCCACGCTCAGCCCCAGCTCAGCGGCGCGGAAGGCGCACGCGTAACCGCCGCTGCCACCTCCGAGGATCACGACATCGAAGACCTCGCCGGTGCTGTCGGCCACGTCGCCTGCTCCTTGCGTGTTCTGCGCTGCGGGTCTCGCGCGCGGGCTGGTTGTTGGCGGAGCCCATCCTGTCACCAACCCGGCGCGAGCACGCAACGTGGTCATGCCGCGGCGCGGTGCCGGGCACACTGGACGCACGAGCCGGCCGGACCCGGTCGAGCACGCAGGCGAGGAGGTAGTGCCGTGGGGTGGTTCTCGCGACGTCGCGAGCGCAAGGCGTCGGGCTCGACCGGAGCGGGGGGTCCCTCACGGGCGGACGTCGAGGCGGCGACGGCGCACCTGCGGCAGTTCGTCGCCACGCGGCCGGGCGTCGAGATGTACGTCGAGCCGCGCACCGCGATGACGCCGACCACCGTCGTGCTGATCGCGACCTCGGGGGAGTGGACGCGGCGGCGCGTCAGTGGACCGCAGGCCGCCGGTGACCTGGCGCGCAGCCTGGGCGTGCCGGTGTACGACGTGCACCAGACGGGGTACCCGTCGCGCATGCGGGAGTGGACCTCACGCCAGCGCGGCTCGGAGCGCGACGCGACGGGCTGACGCCTCGGCGGGCTGGGGCGCGCGACGGGCCGCACCCTCGGCCGACTGCTCGCTAGCGCTCGCCTGACGTCGGCTGCCGGGTACGGCCCGTCGCGCTGTCCTGGCTGGGTGCGCGAAGGGCTGGTGGCGTCAGTGCTTGCCGTGGCCCTTGCCGCGGTTGCTCGGGTGGGACTTCTTGGCGTGGGACTTCTTGACGTGCGTGGTCGTCGGCTCGGAGGTCTGGGTGTCGGTCGAGTCGGTGGAGTCGGTGGAGTCCGTCGAGTCGGTCGAGGCGCCCTTGCCGCAGTCGCTGTGGGCGGCGTCGCTCACCGAGCTCAGACCCTCCTGGGCCAGCAGACTGCGGTCCCGCGCGAACTGCGACACGTACTGGCCGTGGCTGGTGGCGTCGGCGCAGGCGACGAGCCTGGGCGTGACCGCGCTCGTGGGCGTCTCGGTGCTCGTCTCCGTGGACGTCTCGGTGCTCGTCTCCGTGGACGTCTCGGTGCTCGTCTCGGTGGAGGTCTCGGTGGAGGTCTCGGTGGAGGTCTCGGTGGAGGTCTCGGTGGTCGGCACGGACGTCTGCGAGGTGGTGCTGGTGACGGTGTCGCCGGAGCCGGCGGTCAGGCTGATGCCCGAGCCGGTGGCGGCGAGCGCGCTGCCCGCACCGACGAGCACCGTGGCGGCGACGACGGCGACGACCTTGGACTGCGCGGCGAGGAACGAGGCGAGGATCGACTTCACGGGGCTCTCCAGGTCACGCGACGCCGTGACGGTGCGGCCGCGGGGACGCGCGGCACCCAGGTATCGACCCACAGTCACGATTCGTTACAGCATGAGTTCATCACCGCCTGCTCTGAAGGCAGGTACCCGGCCACGTTCCGGCCCGCGACCCCCGAAAGGGGCCTCGGGACCGGAACGTGGCCGGTCGGTGCGCCGCAGGTCGGGCGGCTCAGCGGAACCGGAACTGTGCGGTGTGCCGGCTGCCGTCCGCCAGCTCGAGGACGAGCGTGCGGCAGGTGCCCGACCACGCGCGGTCGGTCTTCCAGTTGTAGTGGTATCGCTGGGTGACGGCGTCGTAGGTCAGGGTCGCCGACCCCGGTGACGCCGTCTCCTCCAGCACGTCGCTGGAGGACCCGTCGCACGCCACCCGCTGCGAGGCGGGGCTGCCGGCCGCGAAGATGTCCAGCCCGCGGTCGCCTCCCAGCCCGAACTTCAGCGGCACCGTCGACCCGGCCTTCACGACGTTGACCACCGGCGGGTTGTCGACCGGGGCGAAGAAGCCCTCGAACGGCCACGCCGTCGGTGGCGCGACGTCGTCGTCGACCACGACCGCGACGGTCGGGTCCGCTGCGACGACCGGCCGGCCGTCGCTGGCGCTCAGCCCGCTCAGGTCGAGCCGGAACGTCTGCTCGGTCGGGCTCTCCGGCACCGTGTCGCCGACCACCTCGGCCTGCACGTCAGCCGACGGTGCGGCGTCGGTGAGCAGCAGGTGGCCGCTGCCGGGCAGGACGTCGTCCGGCACCTGCGCGGTGCCTGCGCGCACGGCCCAGTCCCCGCTCACGGTGGTGCCGGCCGGCGGCTGCGTCACGGACACCCGGAACGTCGCCGGCGTGCTGCCGGTGTCGCCCTCGTCGACCCGCGGCGAGCGCACGCTGACCACGAGCGGCTCGTCGTCGTGCACCGTGACGGTGGCCGACGCGTCGCCAAGCGTCGCAGCCGTCGGGTCGCTCAGCGACACCGTCAGCTGCTCGTGCGGCTCGACGACGACGTCGCCGCGCACCGCCACGTGCACCACGGCGTGCGTCTCGCCCGCAGGGATCACGAGCGTCCCCGACTGCTGGTCGTAGTCCGACGGCGCCGTGGCGGTGCCGTCCGCCGTGGCGTAGTCGACGGTGACGTCGCGGCCGCTGGGCGCGCTCAGGGTGACGTCGAGCGGCACGTCGGTGAGGCTCGTGTCGCCCTCGGCGACGGTGGCCCCGGCGATGCTGACGGTCGGCGGCGCGTCGTCGTCCGTGACCGTGACCGTCGCGGTGCGCCGGGCCACCTGCACGCCGTCCGACACCGAGACCACGGTGAACGCCAGCGACTGGTCCGGCTCGTCGACGGCGTCGTCCTGGACGCTCACCGGAACGTCCACGAAGGTCGCGCCCTGGGCGATCGTCGCCGTGCCGCTCGAGCCGCCGTCCAGCGCCCAGGCGACCTGGACGTCGCTGGGTGCGGGCTCGGACAGGCTCACCCGCACGGTGCCGCCGGTCGCCTCGCCGATCGTGCTGTCCGCCGCGCTCGCCGACACCCAGAAGGCGGGCCGCTCCAGCTCGGGGTCGTCAGCCGGGCGCACCAGCGCCAGACCGTTCCAGTGCGACGAGGCCACGCTGATGGCCCGACCGTCGACGGCGACCGGCTCGACGCCGTTCGTGGAGAGGTCGGTGCGACCGATGCCGGCGGCCCCGTAGGTGTTGGCGCCCCAGCTGAGCACGCTGCCGTCAGCGCGGACGGCGAGCACGCCGAACGAGCTGTCTGCGTCGACGTCGACGACCGGGGGGCCGGCGGGCAGCGGGACGGACCGCGGCGCGTACACGCGCTCACCGCGAGCCACCCCGAGGGCGTCGAGCTCGCCGTCGACGTTGCGGCCCCAGATCCAGACCGAGCCGTCCTCACGCAGTGCGACACCCACCGCGGACGACGCGGCGACGTCGACGACGCCCGATCCCGGCACCGAAGTGCTGCATCGGCTGCGGCGTCTCGACGGCGCCGAGCGGTAGTGAGCTCGACCCGCGGTCGAGGAGGTAGTCCGCGCCACCGCACGCCCACACCGAGCCGTCGCCCTTGCGGGCCAGCGTGAAGCCGCTGTCGCCGGTCTCCAGCTGCACGACGCCCTGCCCGAACAGCGGGTTCGGCGTCGCCACGGCGGTGGAGGTCGTGGTGCCGAGACCGTCGCAGGCGTTCACACCCCACGTCCAGACGCTGCCGTCAGCCAGCACGGCCGAGGAGGTCTGCTCACCGGTCGAGACGTCGATCGCGCCGGTCAGGGGAGTGCCAGCGGCGTCGACGACCTGCACCGGGTAGGGACGGGCCGTGACCGACGAGCCGTCACCGACCTGGCCGTTCCCGTTCGCGCCCCAGGCCACCACGGACCCGTCGGTGCGCCGCGCCACGACGTGGTCGTAGTCGGCCTTCAGCGCGGCGACGCCGCTGAGCTGGCCGCCGCCACCGACACCTGACACGGTCACCGGGACGTACGACTGCAGCTGCGTGCCGTTGCCCAGGCTGCCGCCGTAGTTCTGTCCCCACGCGCGGACCGTGCCGTCGGCCATGACCGCGAAGCCGCCCGCGTGCATGCTGTCGACCTGGCGGACGCCGGTCAGGGACGGCACCGCCACCGGCTGGTAGTAGACCGACGTGCTGCCGATCGGCAGCCCGACGCCCTGGGCGTTGCCCCACGAGCGCACGTCGCCGGTGAGGCCACCGGGCGGTGCGTCAGGGGTCGAGGGGTCGCAGTCGTCGTCCAGCCCGTTGCCGAGCCGTTCCGGAGCGCCCGGGTGCACGTCGGCGCGGCTGTCGTCGCAGTCCGGCGTCGCCGTCCAGCCGTCGCCGTCGGCGTCGGCGCGGGTGACCGTCACGACCCAGCTGGTGACGGCGCTGCGTCGAGCACCCGTCACCTCGTCGCTGACCACGTGGGTGCCGACGTCGGCACCGGACGGCTGGTAGCTCCAGGACGACGCGTCGCCACCCACGGAGGTGCCGTCGAGCGTCCACGCGTGGTGCAGCGCGTCGCCGTCCGGGTCGTCGGCCTGCACGGTGAAGTCCTGCGAGGCCCCGGTGACGACCGTGGCCGCCCGCGCCGGCGTGCTCGCGCTGATGACCGGCGGCCGGTCGCCACCCACGACGTCGAGCCGGGCGTAGTCGACCGCCCAGGAGCCCTGGTCGTCGGTCACCTTCAGCCCGATCGTGCGCGACGGACCGCCGGGCACGGCCGCCGTCGCCGACGCGCCGGTGGCGTCGTCGAACTGGCCGTCGCCGTCGAGGTCCCAGGCGTACGAGGCGATCGACCGGCCGGTGGCCGCCTGGGAGCCGGTGGCGTCCAGTGCCACCTGGCCGTCGGCGGAGGAGTACGGGCCACCCGCGACCGCCTGCGGCGCAGGGGCAGCCGTGCGCTGCTCGAGGTCGGCGACGAGCGTCGTCCAGCCGGACGTCGAGGCCGCCAGGGCGTCGCCCATCGCGGACCGCGCCGCGAGCTGGGCGTCCAGCTGAGCCAGCACGGACTCGCCGGTCGGCGGCACGTTCGCGCCGTCCGCGACGTAGCCGGCCTCGATCGCCGTGATGTCGGCCGTCGACAGGCCCTGGTTACGCAGGATGCGACGCTCGTCGGCCGTGAAACCGCTGCGGCGCAGGCGCTCTGCGAGGTCGGCGCCCTGCTTGGCGCTCGCGGTGACGCCGTCGACGTCGGCCGCGACAGCGTCGCGCAGGTCCTTCAGCGTCCCATCGGCGGAGAGCTCGTCGCGCAGGTCGGCGGACAGGTCACGGACTGCGCGGGCCTGCACGAGCGCCCAGCCGGCGTCCCCGGCCGACTCGGCGCCCTGGTAGCGCTCCATCGCGTGCAGCAACGCCTGTGACAGCTGCGTCTCGTCGCTCATCGGCGCGAGGGTGCTGGCCAGGGCGTCGGCGGTGGCGGTGCCCGTCGTGGGTGGCTCGACGAGGTCGCGCGGCTCCACCACCGTCGGCTGGTCGAACGCCGGGTCGGCCGGGTCGTGCCAGATCGCGCCGTAGTGGGCCGCCTCGTTGGCCACCAGCTTCAGCGTCGAGCTCTCGATGAACCCCTTGGCCGTCTTCAGCGGGCTCTTCGGCCCGTACATGCTCTTGAGGATGCCCTGCAGGCAGCTCGGGCTCGGCGCCATGATGCAGGCCGCGATCGACTTGGCCTGGTCGTACTTGAACAGCGCCGTGAGGGCCATGTGGGTCTTCAGCCACTGGGCGTACTCCTCGCGCGCGGCGTCCTTCATCTGGCGCAGCGAGGCGTCGACCGGGGGCACGGCGCCGTCGGGGACGTCGACGGTGATCGCGTTGCGGAACACCGCGTCGCCGGCGCCGAAGAAGCCGTCCTGGCAGGTGTCGAAGACGACGTCGTACGTGCCGTCGCCCAGCGAGCCGCTGGGGGTCGTGACGGCGATCAGCTCGTCGAGGAAGGCCCCCGAGCCGGTTCCGATGATCGTGTTGGGCTCGTTGCCCCCCGCGTCGCTGAGGCTCGCCCCGTCGACGGCGGACCCCGCCTGCACGATGTACACGTCGGTCGCGGGGTAGACGAAGTCGTCGACGCCGCCGGGCGCGCACGCGTCGTCGAACGTGATGCTCCCGTCGATCCGGACGACGCCGTTGCCTCCGTAGGAGTGGTGGTCGCTGCCGTCGGAGAAGTACATCGAGTTGCCGCCGGCGAACGCCGAGGGCGGAGCCACCAAGGAGGCGGTGCCGGCGGCGAGGGCGACGGTCAGCACCGGCACGAGCCGGCGCCGGAGCCTGGCGCGCGGCGCCCTCGGGGGGCGGGGACGAAACATGGTTCCTCGCAATCGCACGGCCGGGCCATCGCCGGCGCAAATGGTTGTCGGCGTGCATCCTGCGAGCACCCACTTGGGGCCGACTTGGCGATCACTCAAGCGGGGACGGCGAGGGGCCCGTCACCAGGTGGTGACGGGCCCCTCGCGGCAGTGGTCGAGCCGTCAGTCGGCGAGCTCCTCGGCCAGGCCGACGAGCGTGCGCACCGCGTGACCGGTGCCGCCCTTGGGGTTGTAGCCCCACGCGGTGCCCTCGAGGTAGGACGGCCCGGCGATGTCGAGGTGCGCCCAGGGGATCTGGCCCGAGCCGTCCTTGCGGTCGCCGACGAACTCCTTGAGGAACAGACCGGCGACGAGCATGCCGCCCATGCGCTCGCCCATGTTGGCGATGTCGGCGACCTGGGAGTCCATGCTCGCGCGGAGCTCGACCGGCAGCGGCATGGGCCACATGGTCTCGCCCACCCGCTCGGCGACCTGGTGCACCTGCGAGCGCAGGTCGTCGTCGTTGGCCATGATCGCGGCGTAGCGGTGACCGAGCGAGAGCACCTGGTGGCCGGTGAGCGTCGCGACGTCGACGATGGCGTCGGGGTGCTCCTCGCTCGCCGCGACGATCGCGTCGGCGAGCACGAGGCGTCCCTCGGCGTCGGTGTTGAGCACCTCGACGGTGCGCCCGCCGAACGTCGTCAGGACGTCCGAAGGCCGCTGCGCGGTGCCCGAGGGCATGTTCTCGGCCAGCGGCACCCAGGCGGTGACCTTCACCTTGGCGCCGAGCCGGGCCAGGGCGAGGACGGCGCCGACGACCGCCGCACCGCCGGCCATGTCGGACTTCATGGTCTCCATGCCGAGCGGCGGCTTGAGCGAGATGCCGCCGGAGTCGAACGTGATGCCCTTGCCGATGATCGCGAGGTGCTTCTTCGCCCCGCGGGGGGCGTAGGTGATCTTGACCAGGCGCGGGGGCCGGCTCGAGCCGAGCCCGACACCGAGGATCCCGCCGTAGCCACCCTTGGCGAGCGCCTTCTCGTCGAGCACCTCGACCTTGACCGGGTGCCCCTTGGCAGCGGTGACGGCAGCGTCGGCGAAGGCAGCCGGCGGCAGGTCGCCGGGGGCGGTGTTGACGAGGTCGCGCGCGAGGTGCACCGAGCGGGCGACCTCCTGCGCGTGCGTGGCAGCGGCCGTGGCGGCCTTGTCCTTGGCCAGCGAGGTCAGCACGAAGACGTCGGTCACCGGCGCCTTCACGTCGGACGCCGTGCGCGAGCGGTGGCGGGTGAAGGAGTACGCGCCGAGCAGCGCGCCCTCAGCCACGGCGGCCACGCTGTCGACGTCACCTGCGGGGAGCGCGAACGCGACCGACGCCGTGCCGGCGAGCTGGCGCGACGCCGACCCGGCGGCCCGACGCAGCGTCTCGGCCGGGTAGGTCGCCTTGCGGCCGGTGACCGCCTTGCCGAGCCCGGTGAGCGCGATCGCGGTGGCCGCGAGCTCCTTGCCGGCGGGGATCCGCACCACCTGGTCGGCCTCGCCCGTGACGCCGAGGCCGCTCAGCGCGTCGGCGAGGCTGCGCTGGACGGCGCGGGGCAGCGCGGCGCCCTCGACGAGCACCGGGCCGCCGTCGCCCTGGGCCACCGCGACGACGATGGTGTCGACCTTGAGGCTCTTCGGGTCCTTGTCGGACAGGCTGAGGGACGTCACGGGGGTCCTTCCGGTGGGGTCGCGCGCGGGGTCGGGCGCGGGTGGCACCGATGCTAGACGGCGCCAGCACGGGGCGCCGTCCGTGGGGACGATAGGTTGCGCGCATGGCTGACACGAGCACTGCCCGGGGCGACCTGCGCCGGTCGCCGCTGCACGAGCGCCACGAGCGCGCCGGCGCGAAGCTGGCCGACTTCGGTGGCTGGCTGATGCCCATCGAGTTCGCCGGTGGTGGCGTCGTCGCCGAGCACATCGCGGTGCGCGAGCGGGTCGGGCTCTTCGACGTCTCGCACCTCGGCAAGGCGCTCGTGCGCGGCCCGGGCGCGGCGGACTACGTCAACGCCGCGCTCACCAACGACCTCGGCCGCATCGGACCGGGCAAGGCGCAGTACACCCTGTGCTGCGACGAGTCCGGCGGCGTCGTCGACGACCTCATCGTCTACCTGCGCTCGGACGACGAGGTGCTGCTCGTTCCGAACGCCGCCAACACCGCCGAGGTCGTGCGACGGCTGGCCGAGCAGGCACCGGACGGCGTCGAGGTGACGGACGAGCACACGGCGTACGGCGTGCTGGCCGTGCAGGGCACGCGCAGCGACGAGGTGCTCGAGGCTCTCGGGCTGCCGACCGGGCACGACTACATGAGCTTCGTCGACGCCACCTGGCGCGGCGCGCCGGTCGTGGTGTGCCGCACCGGCTACACCGGCGAGCGCGGGTACGAGCTGTTGCCGCCGTGGGACGTCACGGGCGAGCTGTGGGACGCGCTGGTCGAGGCGATGACGCCGTACGACGGGCGCCCGGCCGGACTCGGCGCGCGAGACACGCTGCGCACCGAGATGGGCTACCCCCTGCACGGTCACGAGCTGTCGCTGGAGATCTCGCCCGTTCAGGCGCGCACCGGCTGGGCAGTGGGGTGGAAGAAGCCGCGGTTCTGGGGGCGGGAAGCCCTGCTGGCGGAGAAGGAGCGCGGTGCCGACCGCCAGCTGTGGGGGCTGCTCGCGCTCGACCGAGGCATCCCGCGTGACGGCTGCGCCGTGCGGCGAGCGGACGGCGAGGGCGACGCCGTCGGGCGGACGACGTCCGGCACGTTCTCACCGACGTTGAAGCAGGGCATCGCGCTCGCGCTGCTCGACCGCGGCACGAGCGAGGGCGACGAGGTCGTCGTCGACGTCCGTGGTCGCGGCCTGCGGTGCCGCGTCGTGAAGCCGCCGTTCGTGCAGGTGCAGACCCGCGGCGAGTGAGCGGCGCGGACTGCGCGACGCCCCGCCACGCCTAGCGGCGCCCGCGTCGGCGGACCAGGACCACCCCCGTCCACAGCGCCCAGATGACCACCGGCACGAACCCGAGGGACAAGGTGTCCTGCAGCTCCCACTGCGAGGGGTCGGTGAGGACCGCGGACCCTACGCACATCGCCGCGCCCAGAGAGCCGAGGGCACACAGTGCCCGGGGGAACAGCAGGGACCGCCACATCGCCGCCAGCGTGAGGACCAGCGCAACAGCCACGGGCGCGTAGATGGCGGAGTTGAAGTACCAAGCGGCGCGGTCGATGGCGAGGACGCCCTCCTCGGTGCCGCTGGCGACCAGGGCCGCGGCGGCGGCACCCATCACGACGGAGGCGATCTCGACCACCACGGACGCCCCCATCGCGATCACGGCGACATCCATGACGCCCGAGGGTCGGCCCGAGTCGGTGAGTGCCCTGCGGATACCCACGATGATGGCGAGTCGGCCGAAGAGCACGATCGCCAACCAGCCGACGAGCAGACCGTAACCGCCCGCGTCTCCGGCGTAGGAGGCCAGCACCTGCGTGGTGGAGGTGCCTGGCTCGTTGTACAGGCTGCCGACGCCGGCGACGGCGAAGCCGACGAACTCGAGCAGGTACGTGAGGATGCCGGCCAGCGTGATGGCGTTGCCCACGAGCTGGGTCCGGTGGACCGCTGCGTCGACCGGCTCGGTAGTGGTGGTCATTCGTGTCCTCCGTCGGGCGGTGTGATGTCGTCCGATCCTCGGGTCGGCCGTCCGCGCCCCGCGTCGGGCTGTGGATCGACGGACGTCGTCCGCCCGGTGTCTTCGAGTGCTGACCGGACTACCTCGGACGGACGAACCAGGTACATCTCGAGAACGACGCGCGAACTGGCCGCCTGCTCCTACGCTGACCCGCATGACGCGCCGGGTATCGGTGCGGCGCCCGCCGCCCATCGTGGTCGACGGGGTACTTGCTGCGCTCTTCACCGTGCTCGCGCAGGTCGAGCTCCACCTGAGCTGGGACGACGGGTACCGGGCCGGGCCGTTGTGGCTGAACAGCGCGCTGCAAGTGCTCGTCACGCTGCCGCTGGCCCTGCGGAGCTCGAAGCCGCGGCTCTCCTTCGCGCTCATGTGCTCGGCAGTCGCGTTGCCGTCGCTGTTCGTCGGACGAACCATCCTGTTCTGGGGCAACATGCTGCCGCTCATGGTCGTCGTCTTCACCGTGGCGCGGGCTCGCCGCCTCTGGTGGGCCTGGGCTGCCCCTGTCGCCACCCTCTCCGGAGCGGCAGTGGCCATCCACAACGAGGAGATGCCGTTCACCGACGCGTTCTTCGCGCTCGTGATGTTCGGTGCCGCGCAATTCGCCGGGCAGCTCGTCGGGCGGATCACGGAGCAGCGGAGCCAGCTCGCCACGCTGCTCGCCCAACGCGCCGCCGAGCAAGGGCTTCGCGAAGAGCAGGCGGTGCACGAAGAACGCCGCCGCATCGCCGCCGAGATGCACGACGTCATCGCCCACGCCGTCAGCCTGATGACGATCCAGGTGGGCGCCGTCCGGCTCCGGCTCGAGACGACCGGACAGCCGGTGCCCGATGAGCTGCGTGCGGCGGAGGACACCGGGCGGCGGGCGCTGGCAGAGCTTCGCCGCACCCTCGGGGTCATGCGCCGACCGGACTCCGAGAGCGCGCTCGAGCCGCTCCCGGACCTGTCCGACGTCGGGACGCTGGTCGATCGCTTCCGCGCGGCCGGCCTCGATGTGAGCTCGCGGATCGAGGTCGCTGACGGACTGCCCGAGAGCATCCAGCTCGCGGCGTACCGCATCGTGCAGGAGGCGCTGACTAACGTCCTGCGCCACGCCGGGAAGGTCAGCGCCGACGTGGCCGTCCAGGGCACCCACGACGAGCTCATCGTGAGCGTGAGGAACGGCTCAGGCAGCGCAGGGCCCGCCGGTGAGGGGGGCCACGGGCTGAGAGGCATGCGCGAGCGCGTCGCCATGTTCGGGGGTTCGCTCGCTGCAGCACCGACCGGCGACGGCGGCTTCGCCGTCAGCGCACGCCTTCCGCTGGCAGCCAGCACCGCACGGCTGAGCGAGACCGCAGGCGCGCCATGACCACCGTCGTCGTCGTGGACGATCAGGAGCTGGTGCGGGCGGGACTGGTGTCGATCCTGCAGACGCAGAGCGACCTGGACGTGGTCGGTCAGGCAGCCACCGGCGAGGCGGCCATCCGCGTCGTCCACGACACGGATCCGGACGTCACGCTGATGGACGTGCGCATGCCTGAGCTCGACGGCATCGAGGCGACCAAGCGACTGTCCGGCCATCGCACCGCGATCGTCATGCTGACGACGTTCGACCTGGACGAGTACGTCTACGCGGCGATGAAGGCGGGCGCACGAGGCTTCCTGCTCAAGGACATCCCGCCGGAGTCGATGGTGGACGCCGTGCGCTCGGCCGCGCGCGGCGATGCGCTCCTCGCCCCGGCCATCACACGTCGGCTCATCGAGGAGTTCGTCAGACGACCGGCACCAGGCTCCGCCAAGCCCGAGATGCTCGGCCCCCTCACCGATCGCGAGTGCGAGGTGCTCGGCGAGATGGCTCGTGGCCGCTCCAACGCCGAGATCGCGGGTCGGCTGTTCCTGTCCGAAGCAACGGTGAAGACCCACGTGACCCGCATTCTCACCAAGCTCGGACTTCGGGACCGCACCCAGGCGGTCGTGTGCGCGTACGAGTCGGGGCTGGTGCGCGTCGGCGAGGACTGAGCGCACCGGCTCGGCTGCTCCGATGTGGGAAGGCAGGCCCCGAAAGAGCGGCCTACCGGTCAGCGTGCTGGTCCGGTCGGTGACCGGATGGCCATTCTCACATTCGCCCACCTCGCCGATCCCTATCTATATAGAGTTGCCCCATGGCCCGACGTCCTTCACCCCAGACGACCGCAGTGCTGCACGCTCTTGCTGATGATCCCGAGCGTTGGCGGTACGGCTACGAGCTCGGTCAAGTGGTCGCGATCAAGGCGGGGTCGCTCTACCCGATCCTCATGCGGCTCCACGAACGCGGCCTGCTCGACAGCAGCTGGGAGGCCCGCCCGCCCGGCGGCCGACCGCCACGGCACCTGTACCGCCTCAGCGGCGAAGGCGTTCGGACCGCCGCGAGCCTGGTCGCGTCGAGCCAGGCGCAGGCCGCCGTCCGTCGCTCCGCCGCCAGACCAGGACGTCGGCCGGTTCCAGGAGCGGCGTCGTGACCGTCGACCCGGCCGTCGTCGTCCTGCGGTTGGCCGCTCGCACCTTGCCGGAGCGTCAGGCCGAGTGGGGTGCCGCGATGTGCGCAGAGCTCACCGGGCTCGTCGATCCCGCAGAACGACGCAGATTCGCCGTGGGTTGCACCCTCGCCCTGCTGAGAAGGCCTGCCGCCCTGGTGGCGGTGGCCCAGCGGCTGATGGAGCTGAGCCTGCTGGCGACCGCCGTCGCGCTGGCGTGTGCGATCGACGTCCCGCGGACTCGCGTCGAGGCGCTGGCCGTCGTCGCCGCCTTCGTCCTGGGACTGGCGCTGCTGCGAAGCCGGATCGCCTTCGGCCCAGTGGCGGCGGGCCGCAGCGCGCGGCTGCTCGCCGCCTTCGGCGCCCTGACCGCTGCGGTCGAGGTCATGGGGGAGTTCCGTCGGCTGCGTGTCGACCCGCCACTGATGCTGCCGATGGACGCGGCGGTGGGCGTGTTCGACCCGGCGAGGGCTGGTGCAGACCTCCTGGGGTTGACCATCGTGCTGGGCATCTTCTTGGTCGGGCTCGCCCGGGTGACCGCCAGCCGGTCGGCGGCCCGTCCTTCGACGCTCGCGGCCGCAGTCGTCGCGGCAGCCCTCGGTGTCGGCACCTGGCTGGTCAGCGTGCTCATCCACCCGGCCGCTGCGTCGAGCGTCCTGCCGGCACTGGTCGCCGTCGCGGTCGCCGCGCTCCTTGCTGGCGGCCTCGTGCACCGCTTCGAGGTCCTTGGGGGGCAACAGCCCTCGCCGGCCCACCGCAGGCAGGGTGTGATCGCCGGGCTCGTGGCCGCGCTGTGTTCGACGGCCGCGATCGCCGTGCTCATGGATCTGCTGCCACTCAACGGTCGCTGGGTGGCCAACAACGCCGCCCCGGTGTTCGCGGCTCCTCCGCCGACCCGGGTCACCGAAACCTTCGGCGTCTGGTTGGCCTGCGTCCTCGTCAGCGTCGCTGCTGCCGCCACGGTCCGCCGACTCCCGGCGCAGACAAAGAGTCCCCAGGCGGTTGACGCCACGTCGTGTACGACGTGATCAGTGCGTGAGCGCCAGCACCGTCCAGGCCGCGAGCAGCGACAGCTCGACGACCGCACCGAGGACGTCGCCCGTGATGCCGCCGAACCGGCTGGTGCACCGAACGACGACGACGGCCGTGGCGGCGACGCAGGCCGCGGCGGCCACGATCCCCACCCACCACGGCACCCCCGCTGCCCGGAGCACCGCGCAGGTGGCCGCCGCGACGACGACCACGACCGCCGCAGCCACCGGACGGCGCACCGAGCCGGCCACCGCGGCGCCGAGGCCGTCCGGCCGGGCAGAGGGAACCCCTGTGGCGCAGGCGATCACGAGCATCGACCGCGACAAGACGACGCCCGCCGCCGCGAGCAGCGCCGCGCTCCACGCCGGCCCGCTCACCAGCGTCGACAGCGCGGCTGCCTGCCCGAGCAGCACCAGCACCAGCGTGGCCGCACCCATCGGCCCGACGTCCCCCGAGCGCATCACGGCGAGCGCTCGGTCGCGGTCGTAGCCGCTGCCCAGCCCGTCGGCGGTGTCGGCGAGCCCGTCGAGGTGCAGCCCGCGCGTCGCGAGAGCGGCGCCACCGACTGCCCCCGCACCCACCAGCAGGCCCGGAGCGTCGAGCGCCGCCCCACCCGCGACCATGACGGCGACGGCAGCCGCGGGCACGAGTGCGGCGACCGGCGCCAGCACCATGGCGGCCCCCGCCACCGAGCGGTCGACGCGCGTCGGCGGGCGAACCCGCAGCGCCGAGAGCGTGCCCACCGCCAACCGCAGCCCGTCCGACGCGACCGCGCGGCGGCTCACGTCGCGTCGAGGTCGCTGCTGGGCTCGGGCGGCAGCAGGTCCGCGAGCAGCCCCATGTCGGCGATCATCGCCTGCGCGGCCCGCAGCACCGGGAGCGCGGTGAGCGCGCCGGTGCCCTCGCCGAGCCGCATCCCGAGGTCGACGAGCGGCTCGAGCCCCAGCACCTCCAGCGCCCGGTGCTGGGCCGGCTCGGTCGACCGGTGACCCGCGAGCCACCAGTGGCTCGCCGGCTCGACCAGTCGTCGTGCGACCAGCGCGCAGGCGCACGAGACGACGCCGTCGAGCAGCACCGGCGTGCGCCGCACCGCCGCCTGCACGAGGAAGCCGGTCATGGCCGCGGTGTCGGCGCTGCCCACGGCGCGCAGGACGGCGAAGCGGGTCGTCGTGCAAGGGCCGCGCGCGGTACAGGGCGTCGCGCAGGGCGGCCACCTTGCGCGCCCACGCGGCGTCGTCCACGCCCGTGCCGGTGCCGACGACGTCCAGCGCCTGCAGGTCCAGCAGCGTGGCCACCAGCGCGGCCGCGACGGTGGTGTTGCCGATGCCCATGTCCCCGGGCACGAGCAGGTCGGCGCCCGAGTCGACCTCCTCGTCGGCCACAGCGGCCCCGGCTCGGAAGGCCGCCTCGACCTGCTCGTCGGTGAGCGCGTCCTCGACGTCGATCGAGCCCGAGCCGCGCCGCACCTTGTGCCGCGTCACCGCCTCCGGCAGGTCGCTCGTGTCGGCGTCCACCCCGAGGTCGAGCACCCGCACGCGGGCGCCGTGCAGTCGGGCCAGGGCGCTGACGCCGGCCTTGCCGGCCAGGAAGGTGCGCACCATCGCGGCGGTCACCTCGGACGGGTACGCGGAGACCCCGGAGGCCGCGACGCCGTGGTCGCCGGCGAACACCACGACGCGGACGTCGTCGAGCGGGCGCGGTGGGCACTGGCCCTGGACGCCGGCCAGCCAGGCGGCGAGGGGTTCGAGCCGGCCGAGCGATCCGAGCGGCTTGACGAGCCCGTCGAGGCGAAGGCGCGCGTCGGACGCCGCCTCCACGTCGCGCAGGCTGACTGCCCCGCGCAGGGCGACCAGGTCGACAGGGCTCACGCGGAGTCCTGCTCGAAGGGGCCACGTCGGTCGTGCACGGTGAGATCGACGATCGGCCGGGCCCGAGGCGGCACGGCCGGCTGCACGATGGTGTCGTCCGCCGCGTTGCCGACGGCCCGCAGCGGTGACGGCGCCCGGTGGGCAGGCGAACCGGCGCCGTGCCGGGGAGCCCCGGGCGGCCCGGGACGGACGGAGGGCGCCGACGGCGCACCGTCGGGGGACGACGGGGGAGTGGTCGCCGCCCGAGGGCTCGAGGCGGCAGGGCTCACCGGCGCGGCCGGGCGAACCGGCACCGCCCCGGTGGTCGAAGGGCCGGCGGCGGCGTCCGGAGTCCGGGCCCGAGAAGGCTCCGACCGGGCGCTCGCCGGGTCGGCCGCCTGGTCGGTGGATCGACCGGCGAGCGAGGTGGCGAGCGGGAGGGCGGCGAGGTCGACCGCTCGGCCCGCCACGACCAGCAGGACGCTCTCGCTCGCCCCGGACAGCCGCGTGTTCAGCCGGCCGAGCTCGTCGCGGAAGACCCGCCCCGACCGCGTGCCGGGCACGACGCCGGAGCCCACCTCGTTGCTCACGGCCACGACGGGGACCTTGACGGCGTGCCAGGCCGCGACGAGGTCGTCGACGCGACGCCCGAGCAGCTCGCGCCAGCCCGGGTCGTCGCTCCAGGCGCCGACCTCGCTGAGCACGCTGGTCAGCCACATGCCGAGGCAGTCGACGATGACCGGCGTGCGGGCGTCACGCAGCACCGACGCGAGGTCGGTGGTCTCGAGGGTCGTCCAGTGCTCGGGCCGGTCGGCGCGGTGACGGGCCACGCGCTCGCTCCACTCGGCGTCCTGCCCGTCCGGACGGGCGCCGGTGGCCACGTAGGTCACGTGCGGCTCAGCCGCCAGGATCTGCTCGGCCGCGGCCGACTTGCCCGAGCGCACGCCGCCGAGCACCAGCGTGCGGCGTGGCGGCGCGCCCGTGACCCGGGCCGAGCTCGTGTCCTCGGCCTGCCGGCGCGCCGCCCGGTCGAGCACGAACTCGTGACCGTCGTCGACGACCTGCACCCCCCAGGCGGCGAGCCGCGGCCGCAGGTCGGCCGGGCTCTGGTGGGAGAGGTGGACGGCGGCGACGCGGCTGCCACGCGTCAGCGCCCGGGCGCCGCGCAGCCGCACCATCTGGTCGGCGAACGACGACAGGTCGAGGTGGTCGTCGCCGGACGGCGTGCCCGGGCCGCGGCGGTCGCCGAACGTCGCCTCGAGCATCACCAGGTCGTACTCGGCGTCGCTGGTGGCCGTGATCGTCGACTCGGGCAGCGGCCCGGTGTCGGTGGCGTAGAGCAGCCGCTCACCGGTGGGCGCGGCGACGTCGTAGACGACCGCCTGCTCGTCGCCGTGCGCCGCACCCAGCACGCGCACGGTGTACCCGTCCGCCTCGAGGACGTCGCCCGGCAGCACCACACGCCACCGCACCGGGTCGTCGGGCCCGACCCAGAGGCACCAGGACGCGATGACCGACTCGGTGCCGACGACGGTCAGCGGCTCGGTGCGGCCCGCCCACCCGCGCGCCAGCAGCGCCATCGGCGCGCTGTGGTCGGGGTGGTTGTGGGTGATGAGGACGTGGGTGAGCCGGTGCAGCCCGTCGCCGTGGCGCAGCGCGGCCCGGGGCGTCTCCGGGCCGCAGTCGAGCAGCAGCCGGTCGTCGACGAGCGCGGACGTCGGGCCGCGCCACTGGCCGGCGCGGTGAGCTGCCAGGCACGAGGCGCAGTCGCAGAACGCGTTCGGCCACCCGTCGGCCGAGCCGGTACCGAGGAGCCGTACGCGCATCACGTGTCCGTTCGACGATTTCGGGCCACCGGCTCCGACGCCGCCGGCTCGAACCATCCTGGTGCCGAGAAGGCGGCTCGTCGCGCGCCACGCCGCAACGACCCGAGAACTGGCCGACCGGCGACTACGACGAGTACCGCAGTGAGTACACCGCGTGGCAAATCCCAGCCCAAACTGGTCAGAAGGTAGAAAGCGGCGTACCGAGAGACGTTGGCCTGCAACGGGTCTCCGGGGACGAACGTGCCGCTCGCCGGGCCGGTGGTGGCGAACGGCCAGAACCACAGGTTCATCACCAGCCCGAAGGCCAGCCCGGCGACCAGGCCGTACGCCGCGAGCAGCCACAGCTCGCGCCGGCCCCTCGCCCGAGGAAGGCTGCCGGCACCGAGGCCGACGAGACCGGCCGCGACCATCTGGAACGGCGCCCACGGGCCGACGCCTCCGGTGAGGAACGCGCCCACGAGCACCGCGAGGGCGCCCAGGACGAACCCCGCCCCGCGGCCCAGCACCCGACCGCCCACGACGAGCAGGAAGAAGATCGGCTCGAGCCCCGCCGTGCCGGCCGAGAGCACGCGCAGGGCGCCGCCGAGAGCGGCGAGCACCCCGAGCACCGCCACCGACTTGGCGTCCATGCCGCCGGAGCCGAGCTCGGCGAGCACCAGCCCGGCCATCAGGGCAAGCAGGACGACGAAGAGCCAGGGTGCGTCCGAGCCGTGGGCGAGCCCGGCGTCCGGGGTGACGACGAAGGGCCACGCGAAGGCGGCGACGCCGACGATCACGGTGACGACCAGCGTCACCGCACTGCGCCACCGCACGGTCAGCACGGGCTGGTCGGGGGCGCGTGCGGCGTCCGGGACCGCGGCGTTCACGACGCCTCCAGCGCGGCCTGGACGTCGGCGACGGTCAGCCACGGCTGCGGGTGCATCACCTTGGCGACCTGCGGCGCGAAGGCGGGCGAGCCGGCCAGCACCGTGCCGACCGGGCCGTCGGCGACGATCTCGCCCTCGGCGAGCAGCGCCACGCGGTCGGCCACGGCGGCGACCAGCTCGACGTCGTGGCTCGCCAGCACGACCGCGTGACCGTCGTCGCGCAGGCCTCGCAGGATGCTCACCAGTCGCGCCTTCGCCCCGTAGTCGAACCCGCGGGTCGGCTCGTCGAGCAGCAGCAGCGGTGGGCGGCGGGCCAGCACGATCGACATGGCGAGCGCGAGCCGCTGCCCCTCGGACAGGTCGCGCGGGTGGGTGGTGTCGGCGACGTCGGGGGCCAGGTCCGACAGCAGGGCGCGCACGGTGCCGGCCGGCAGGCCGAGGTCGCCGTCCGCGGTGCGGCACTCTCCGGCGACCGTGTCGGAGTACAGCAGGGAGCCGGGGTCCTGTGGCACGAGGCCGACGTGCTTCACGAGCTCGCGCGGCCGCAGGGAGGCGGGGTCCAGGCCGTCGGCCCGGACCTGGCCCGCTCGCACGCGCAGCTGGCCCGCGGCGGCGGCCAGCAGGGTCGACTTGCCGACGCCGTTGCGCCCCATGACGGCCACGACCTCGCCGGCGTGCACCGTCATCGCGAGCGAACGCAGCACCGTCGCGCGACCGCGGTCGACGACGAGGTGGTCGACCTGCAGCAGGGGGGCCGACGTCGCCGTCAGTGGCCGCAGCGATGGCGCGGACGTGCGCTCGGCCAGGCGCTCGCGCAGGCCGGCGGCGTGCCGGCGGGCCTCACGCACCGACAGCGGCAGCGGCTCCCAGCCCGCGAGGCGGCCGAGCTCGACGACGGGGGGCGTCACCGGCGACGTGAGCATCGCGCGGTGCGGCTCGTCGTCGCGCACCGTGCCGTCCTGCACGGTGACCACGCGGTCGGCGTACTGCACGACGCGCTCGAGGCGGTGCTCGGCCATGAGCACCGTCAGGCCCAGGTCGTGCACGAGCCGGGTAAGCGCCGCCAGGACCTCTTCTGCCGCAACGGGATCCAGCGCCGACGTCGGCTCGTCCAGCACCAGGACGCGCGGGTGGGCGGCCAGCACGCCGCCGATCGCCACCCGCTGGGCCTGGCCGCCCGACAGGGTGCGCAGCGAGCGGTGGCGGACGTCGGCGAGCCCCAGCAGGTCCAGCGTCTCCTCGACCCGCTTGCGCATGACGTCGCCGGACAGCCCCAGCGACTCCATGCCGTAGGCGAGCTCCTCCTCGACGGTGTCGGTGACGAACGCGGCCGTGGGGTCCTGCCCGACGAACCCCACCACCTCGGCGAGGTCGCGCGGTCGGTGCGTGCGCGTGTCGCGCCCGTCCACGACGACGCGACCGGCCAGCGTGCCACCGCTGAAGTGCGGCACCAGGCCGTTGACGCAGCGCAGCAGCGTGGTCTTGCCGCTGCCGGTCTCGCCGACGACCAGCGCGAGCTCGCCCTCGGGCACCTCCAGGTCGACGTCCCGCAGCACCGGGAGCCGACGGTCGGCGAAGCGGACCCCGACGTGCTCGAAGCGGATCACGCGGCCCTCCTGGCCTCGGTGGCGTCGCCGGGGACGGCAGCGCGTGCCGGTCGGCTCCTGCAGCGCGGCCCGGACGGGGGGCAGCGGGCTGGCCCAGGCGGCCAGCACGGCGAGGGCCACGCCGGCCGCGGCCAACCACGGCAAGGTCGGCCAGGCGGCCGGGACGGTCACCGGCACGAGGCCCGTCTCATGGCGCTGCGCGGCGACGACGACGACGCCCGCCGCCGCGACACCGCTCGCCGTCACCAGCCACTCGGGCAGCGACCACGGGTCCGGCCGGTAGCGCGAGCGCGGGTCGCGCCGCGCACCGACCAGCAGGGCGGCGGCGGCGAGCGCCGAGCCGAGGGCCAGCACCGGCAGCCCGAGCAGCGGAGGTGACCCGGCGTCCAGGAGGCCGTAGGTGCCCGTGACGACACCGCCCAGCCCGAGCATCGTCAGCACCGTGGCGAGGCGCCGCGACCGGGCGTCGCGCCGCACCGAGCGGCCGTAGCCGCGGGACTCCATGGAGGCCGCCAGGTCCAGCGCCCGCTCGAGCGAGCCGTCGAGCACCGGGACGACGAGGCGCAGCAGCTCGCGCGGGCCTCGGCCGTCGTGACCGCGCAGCCGCCGCGCCGAGCGCACCCGGCGCGCGTCCTCGACCATCTGCGGTGCGTAGGTGAGGCCGACGACCAGGGCGGTGCCGATCTCGTAGAGCGTGGCGGGCACGTACCGCAGCAGCCGCCGCGGGCTGGCCAGCGCGTTGGCGGCGCCGATGCACGCGAGGACGGCGGCCAGCCGGGCGCCCTCGTACGCGGCGGCGAGCACCTGCTCGAGCGAGACCGGGCCGCCCAGCCGCAGGTTCGTCGATCCGCTCGGCAGCGGCACCTCAGGCAGCCGGAAGAGGACGGTGGTGCCGGGCACGCCGCCGCCGAGCAGCGCCGACAGCACGACACGCATGGCGATGACGAAGAGCCCGAGCCGCACGAACGCACCGAACGGCGAGGCGGCACCGGCCTCGCGGCGGGCCGCCACGACGTAGGCCGCCACCGCGATCACGACCGCGAGCAGCAGCGGGTTGGTCGTGCGGCTCGCCGCCGTCGCCAGCCCGATCGCCCACAGCCACCACGCCACCGGGTGAAGCAGCCGCGGCAGCGTGGGGCGGTGGGCGACGGACGGCATCAGTCAGCCAGCTCCGCGCCGCGGCGGCGAGCCAGCAGGCCGAGGGCTCCGGCGCCGACCACGACGACGACGATGCCGACCCAGGCCGCGGTCGGGAGGCCGCCGCCGTCGCTGTCGTCGCCGGCCGCTGCCGGCGTGGCGGCGGCCTTGGCCGGCAGGGTGATGGACGCGTCCGGGCTCTTGGCCGCAGCGGGCACGTCGGCGACGGGCTCACCGCAGCCGGACGCCGGCCAGCCGTCGATGCCGCACATCAGGCCCTTGTCGAGCCGCAGCGTCAGGCCGGCGGCCGCGAGGACGTCGGACCCGGTGGCGTCGGCGGGCACGCTCACGCACTCACCGCGCGGCGCGGGGGGAGCGCCACCGTCGGCGCTGTCGACATCACGACCGAAGTCCACCACGAGGCCGACGACCTTCTGCCCGGCAGCCTTCGTGGTGCCCGAGCACAGGTCGTCGAACGTGGGGGTGACCCGCGGCGTGCGGGTCGAGGACTCGTCGGCGACGGCGAAGCGCCAGCCCTCGACCGTGCCGTCGGCCGGCACGTTCTGGGCCGGACCCTTCTGCGCGAAGGTCCACTGGCCGTTCGTGAGCTGGAAGTAGCCCCAGTACCGGTAGGCCGCGGCGTGGGCCTGGGGCGCCGCCAGCAGGCCACCGAGCGCGACGACGAGCAGCGCCACGACGGGGCGCAGCAGCCGGCGCAGGGCGATGGGGCGGGGGGTGGGGCTCGATCTCATGTGCTGACCTCCTCGCGGTGTAGGTGCGGGAGGTCGGCTCACGGCAGGATCGCAGCAGGCCGACGTCCGGCTCCGTACCGCAGACCTCGGCGGATGTGTCGGAGCCTGTCCCACGATCCGGTGTTCCGGCTCGCCGCCGCCTGTTTCCCTTGCGGGACACGGGCTTTGGCCTACGGTTGCGGGTCAGCGCCGGACTTGGACCGGCTTCCCCCGACCGTGGGTGTCAGGTGGCGCAACCGTCCCACGCGCGCCCGCGGGTGTCAAAGCCGTCCTGCGCCTGCCCGGGGTGATCTGCGCGACACCGACCGGCCAGACTGGGGGCGTGCCCGCCGACACCCGCGCCCGCTCCGGCGCCCTGCTCGTCGCGGGCACCACCTCCGACGCCGGCAAGAGCCTGCTCACCACCGGGCTGTGCCGGTGGTTCGCCCGGCAGGGGGTGGACGTCGCCCCGTTCAAGGCCCAGAACATGTCCAACAACTCGATGGTCTGCGCCGACGGCGGGGAGATCGGCCGGGCGCAGTGGCTCCAGGCCGTGGCGGCCCGCCGTGAGCCCGAGGTGGCGATGAACCCGGTGCTGCTGAAGCCGGGCAGCGACCTGCGCAGCCACGTGGTCGTCCTGGGGCAGCCGTTCGGCGACCTGGTGGCGGCGGAGTTCGCCACAGGCCGGCGCGAGCTCGCGCGTGCGGCCTTCGCGGCGTTCGACGACCTGCGCTCACGGGCCGATGTCGTCGTCGTCGAGGGTGCGGGGAGCCCGGCCGAGGTCAACCTGCGCGTCGGCGACTACGTGAACATGGGCCTGGCCCGGCACGCCCGGCTGCCCGTCGTCGTGGTCGGTGACATCGACCGGGGCGGCGTCCTGGCGGCCATGTACGGCACGCTCGCCCTGCTCGACCCCGACGACCAGGCGCTCGTGGCCGGCTGGGTGGTCAACAAGTTCCGCGGCGACGTCGAGCTGCTGCGGCCCGGGCTGGTGACCCTCGAGGAGCGCACCGGCCGCCCGGTGCTCGGAGTGGTGCCGTGGCTGGACGGCGTGTGGCTCGACGGTGAGGACGCGCTCGCGGTGGCGGGCTGGCGCGCCGGCTCGCCACTGCCCCGGGCGGCAGGCGGCACGCTGCGGGTCGCCGTCGTGCGGTTCCCGAGGGTGTCCAACGCGACGGACGTCGACGCCCTGGCCCTCGAGCCCGGTGTGGTCGTGGAGGTCACAGCGGACCCCGACGTCGTGCACGCGTGCGACCTGGCCGTGCTGCCAGGGAGCCGCGCGACCGTAGCCGACCTCGCGTGGCTGCGGGCCTCCGGGCTGGCGGACGCGGTCGTGGCCCGTGCGGGCGAGGGCCGGCCGGTGCTCGGCATCTGCGGCGGCTACCAGATGCTGGCCGAGACGATCGTCGACGCGGTCGAGTCCGGCGAGGGCACGGTGCCGGGGCTGGGCCTGCTGCCGACCACCGTGCACTTCGCCGCCGAGAAGGTGCTCGGGCGGCCCCGCTCCACCTGGCGCGGCCACCAGGTCGACGCCTACGAGATCCACCACGGCAGCGCCCGGCTGGTCGACGGCGCGGACTGCGAGCCGTTCCTCGACGGCTGGCAGCGCGGCGCGGTCTGGGGCACGACGTGGCACGGCGCCTTCGAGGCGGACGGGTTCCGGCGCGCGTGGCTGCAGCAGGTTGCCGTGCAGGCCGGTTCGCGGTGGACGCCGGCTGCCGGCCCGGGTTTCGCCGCCGCGCGAGACGCGATGATCGACCGGCTCGCCGACGCCGTCGAGGAGCACCTGGACACCCGCGCGCTCTGGGAGCTCGTCGAGTCCGGGGCCCCCGGCGGGCTGCCCACCCTCTGGGGGCGCTGAGGGCGACGCCAGGCCGGGTGCCCGCACTGTGGTCACCGCCTGGACCCCCGGCGCCCCGCGGGCACGATGGCGGGATGACGAGAACAGCGCACGCCGACCCGCTGCCCATGGGCCTGCTGGTCGCCGGGCGCTGCGTGCTCGTCGTCGGGGGCGGCCCCGTCGCCCTGCGCAGGGTGGGGCGGCTGCTCGAGGCCGGGGCCGACGTCCACGTCGTCGCGCCGCAGGTCGTCCCCGCGCTGGACGACCTCGCCGAGCGCGGCAGGCTGCGCTGGGAGGCGCGCCCCTTCGCAGCCGCCGACCTGGCCGGCGCCTGGCTGGCCTTCGCCTGCACCGACGACCCCGAGGTCAACGCCGCGGTGGTCGAGGCCGCTACGGCGCAACGGGTCTGGTGCTCGCGCGCGGACGACGCCTCGGCGGCCACCGCCTGGACGCCCGCGATCGGACGCACCGGCCCGGCCACGGTGGCGGTGCTCGCCGGCCGCGACCCCAGGCGGTCGGTGGCGCTGCGGGACGTCGCCGTGGCCGCCGTCGAGGGCGAGCTGCACGCCCGCCGCGCCGAGCCGGGGCGAGCGGCGGCCCGCCCCGGTCGGGTGGTGCTCGTCGGTGGCGGCCCGGGCGACGCCGGCTTGCTGACCCGCCGCGGGTACGAGCGGCTCGCCGAGGCGGACGTCGTGCTGGTCGACCGGCTCGCCCCGCTCAGCGTCCTCGAGGGTCTGAACCCCGCCGTCGAGGTCGTCGACGTCGCCAAGGTGCCGCGCGGTCGCTCCACGCCGCAGAAGGCGATCAACGAGCTGCTGGTGCAGCACGCCCGAGCCGGACGGGTCGTCGTGCGCCTCAAGGGCGGCGACCCGTTCGTCTTCGGCCGCGGCATGGAGGAGCTGCTCGCCTGCGCGGAGGCCGGCGTGGACGTCGAGGTCGTGCCCGGCGTCACCAGCGCGGTCGCGGTCCCGGCGCTCGCGGGGGTCCCGCTGACGCATCGCGGTGTCTCCCAGGGGTTCTCGGTCGTCTCTGGCCACCTGCCACCCGGCCACCCGGACAGCACCGTCGACTGGGGGGCGCTCGCGCGCAGTGGCACGACGATCGTGTGCCTCATGGCGGTGCAGACGATGCCCGAGATCGCCGCCGAGCTGGTCGCGCGCGGCGCAGCGGGCAGCCTGCCGGTCGTGGTCGTCCAGGACGGTGGTCTGCCGACCCAGCGGGTGCTGCGCTCCGGCCTGTCGGACGTCGCCGACATGATGGGCCGTGAACGGGTGGCGTCGCCGGCGGTCGTCGTGATCGGCGACGTCGCGGGCCTGGCACCGGTCGGCTGAGCTGAGGGGAGTGCACGTGGGCGAGTGGGTGGTGCTGCTGCGGGCGATCAACCTCGGCGGACGCAACCGCGTCCCCATGGCCGAGCTGAGGGCGCTGTGCGCCGACCTCGACCTGCGTGACGCGCGTACCTACATCGCGAGCGGCAACCTGCTCTGCACCTCGTCCCACCGCTCGGCCGCCGCGCTGCGGTCGACGCTCGAGCGCGGCCTGCGCGCCAGGTTCGGCTTCGACGTGCCGGTGCTGGTGCGCACGCCCCGCCAGCTGCGCGACGTCGTCGACGGGCTGCCGTTCGACAGCACCGAGCAGGTGCACGTGTCGTTCCTGCCCGCACCGCTGGCCGCGGACGTCGCCGCGGACCTCCAAGGCGCTCTGCTCAACGACGCCGAGCTGGTCGTGGCGGGCTCGCACGCCTACCTGCGCACGCCACACGGCCAGGGCCAGCCCTTCCTGCGGTCGCCGCAGGCTCGGCGCTTCGCCGCCGAGGGCACGGTGCGCACGTGGCGCACCGTCACCACGCTGCTGGAGCTGGCCGGCACAGCGTGAGCGCCCCGGATCGGCACGCCGTAGGGTCGGGGGCATGAGCGAGACCTGGACCTGGCGCTACGTCGACGCCGACGGCAAGGACGTCGTGCCGGACGGCGCACCCACCTCCGCGTTCCCCACCCAGTCCGACGCCGAGAGCTGGCTCGGCGAGGAGTGGCGCTCCCTCGTCGAGGCGGGCGTCGACGCCGTGCACCTGCGTGAGGGTGACACCGAGGTCTACGGGCCGATGAGCCTGCGGCCGGCGCAGTAGGTCGCCGCCCCCGCGGGGGTCTACTCCTCCGCACCCCGCGCGCGCAGGCCGCGCAGCATCTCGTCGCGCCGGTCGGTGACCACCCGCACCGCCACCGGCGGCAGCCCGGGTGCCGTGAGCAGGCGCTGCGCCGTCTCGACGGTCGAGGCGTCGACGAGCGTCCGGGGGAACAGGCCCCGCCCGAACAGCTGCACCATCTCGGCGGACTGGTCCGCCGCGAAGGCCGGGTAGTCGGCGGCGAACCGCTCCGCGTACGGCGCCAGGAGCTCGGGCTGGTCGGCGCTCCAGAAGCCCATCCCGACGGCGAGCAGCTCGTGGTTGCTGAGCCTGCCCTCGACCGCGCTGGCCCAGGCGTGCTCCTTGGCCTCGCGCGTCGGCAGTGCCGCTCGTGCGGTGAGCGCGTGTCGCGCGCCGGTGCTGGACGGGTCGCGCTCGCGCTCGGCGGCGACGTCGGCCTCGGACACCTCGCCCAGCGTGGCCAGCCGCTGCACGAGCCGCCAGCGCAGGTCGTCGTCCACGACGACGCCCTCAGGGACGTCGCGCCCGTCGAGCCAGCCCCGGAGCAGCGGAGCGTCGGCCGCGATCTCGACCAGTCCGCGGACCAGCTCGAGCTGCTGGTCGCCGCCGGCCGGCGCCTCGCGCGCCAGCTCCAGCAGGCGGGCGGCGAGCGCGTCGAGCAGATCCCGGCGCCGGTCGGACGGAGCCCACAGGTCGGCGGCGGTGATCGCGTCACGCACGACCCGTGCGGTGACCGGCTGCGGGTCGAGTGCACCGAGGGCGCGCGTGGTGAGCTCGACGAAGCCGGACGGCGCGAACGTGCCGCGGCCCACCATCTCGCTCACGTCCAGCCAGACCAGCGCCCTCGCGAGCGGGTCGGTGAGCCCGCTGAGGTGCTCGCGCACGGTGGCGAGCGAGGCCGGGTCGAGGTCGACCAGCGCGTACGTGAGGTCGCCGTCGTTGGGCAGCAGCAGGTCGGCGACGCGCTGGCCGGTGAGCGCGTCGACGGGTGACTGCGGTGCGGCCGCCACCTCGGCGGCCACCGTGCCGCGGCGCGCCAGCCGGTCGCCGTCCAGGTCGAACAGGCCGATGGCCATCCGGTGCGGACGCAGCCGCTCGGGCGCCTCCTGCCGGACGACGACGCGCTCGTAGCGCCCGGAGTCGTCCATCGCCACCTCGAGCCCGAGCGTGCTCGGCCCGCTGGTGCGCAGCCACTGCTCGGACCACGTGGCGACGTCGCGTCCGCTGGCCACGCTGAGGGCCTCGACCAGGTCGGCGAGCGAGGCGTTGCCGAACGCGTGGTCGGCGAAGTGCTGGCGCAGCGCCGTGAGGAACGCCTCGTCGCCGACCCACTCGACCAGCTGGCGCAGCGCCGAGGCGCCCTTGGCGTAGGAGATGCCGTCGAAGTTGAGCAGGGCCGCGTTGGTGTCGGCGGCCTCACCGGCGACCGGGTGCGTCGTCGACAGCTGGTCGGCGCGGTACCCCCACGCCTTGCGCTTGACCAGGAACGCCGTCCAGGAGTCGTCCTGGCCGGCGGCGTCGGCTGCCGCGCGGTAGGCGAGGTACTCGGCGAAGGACTCGTTGAGCCACAGGTCGTCCCACCAGCGCATCGTCACGAGGTTGCCGAACCACATGTGGGCCATCTCGTGCAGCTGGGTGTTGGCGAGGTTCTCCCGGTCGTCCGCGGTGACCGTGCCGCGCGGCAGGTAGTGCTCGTCGCGGAACGTCACCAGGCCGGGGTTCTCCATCGCACCGGCGTTGAACTCCGGGACGAACACCTGGTCGTACTTCCCGAAGGGGTAGCGGACGGCGAACAGCTCGTGGAAGTAGTCGAAGCCGGTGGCGGTGGTGGCCAGCAGCCGCTCTGCGTCCAGGTACGGCGCCCACGACCGGCGGCACCAGACCCCGAGGTCGATGCCGTCGTGGTGGCCGCGCACACCGTGGTACGGACCGGCCACGACGGCGACCAGGTACGTCGAGATCCGCTGGGTCGTGCCGAAGCGCCAGCGCCCGGGGTCGACCTGCTCGCCGGCGGTGTTGCCGAGCACCGTCCAGCTCGGGGGAGCGGAGACCGTGAGGTCGAACGTCGCCTTCAGGTCGGGCTGGTCGAAGCAGGCGAAGAGCCGCGGGGCGTCGTCGAGGAACGCCTGGCTGTAGAGGTAGACCTGCCCGTCCTCAGGGTCGGTGTAGCGGTGCAGCCCCTCCCCGGTGCGCGAGTACGCGATCCGCGCCTGCACCTGCACGCGGTTCGTGTCGCGCAGGTCGGTGAGGGCCAGCCGACCGTCGGACCACGCCGAGGCGTCGACCGGGACGCCGTTGAGCTCGGCCGAGACCAGCGAGTCGGCCTTGAGCTCCAGCCAGGTGCTCGAGCCCGGTGCCGCGCAGTCGAAGTCGATGGTGGACCTCGAGACGAACGTCTCGGCCGTCTCGGCTCCTACGAGGGCGAGGTCGACCTCGTAGGAGCGCACGGACAGCTGTTCGCGGCGGGCGACGGCTTCGTCGCGCGTCAGGGACGGGGACATCGCACTCAGCTCGGACGACCCTGGGGAGCGTTATCGGCCGTCTTGCCGGGGTCGGTCTCGACGATCGATCCGAGCGCCTCGTCGATCCGCTCCATCGCCTCGGCCGGGATCTTCACACCCGCCGCCTGGACGTTGTCGTGCACCTGCTCGGGGCGGGACGCGCCCACCAGCGCGGTGGCGACGTTGTCGTTCTGCAGCACCCAGGCGATGGCGAGCTGCGCCATGCTGAGGCCGAGGTCGTCGGCGACCGGCTTGAGGTCCTGCACGCGGCTCAGCACGTCGTCGTCCATGAACCGCTTGATCATGTCGGCGCCACCTGAGGCGTCGGTGGCGCGCGAGCCCTCGGGAGGCGGCTGGCCGGGCAGGTACTTGCCGGTGAGCACGCCCTGCGCGATCGGCGACCACACGACCTGGCTGATGCCGAGCTCGGCGCAGGTCGGCACGACCTCGTCCTCGATGACGCGCCACAGCATCGAGTACTGCGGCTGGCTCGAGACCAGCTGCACGCCGAGGTCCTTGGCCATCGCGTGGCCGGCGCGGATCTGCTCGGCCGTCCACTCCGAGACGCCGATGTAGAGCGCCTTGCCCTGTCGGACGACGTCGGCGAACGCCTGCATCGTCTCCTCGAGCGGTGTCTCGGTGTCGTAGCGGTGCGCTTGGTAGAGGTCGACGTAGTCGGTCTGCAAGCGCGACAGCGAGCCGTTGATCGACTCCAGGATGTGCTTGCGCGACAGGCCGGAGTCGTTGGGGCCCTTGGGCCCGGTGGGCCAGTAGACCTTGGTGAAGATCTCCAGCGACTCGCGGCGCTGACCCTTCAGCGCCTCGCCCAGCACCGTCTCGGCCTTGGTGTTGGCGTAGACGTCGGCGGTGTCGAACGTCGTGATCCCGTTGTCGAGAGCCGCGTGGACGCACTGCGTCGCGACGTCGTTCTCGACCTGGGAGCCGTGGGTGAGCCAGTTGCCGTAGGTGATCTCCGAGATCTTCAGGCCGGAGTTGCCGAGGTAGCGAAATTCCATGCCCCGACCCTAGGCGCACCGCTGCAGCCGCGCTGCCTCAGGTCGGCGAACCGCTGCGTACGGGCGCGGCTCCGCCACGACGCGAGGGCACGAGCCAGCGGCGGAGCAGGTGGTCGATGACCGGTGGGGTGGCTGGTGGTGGCGTGCCCGGCTGGGTGCCCCTGCTGGTCGATCCGCTCCGTGGCTGCCCGGGCTGGTGTCCCAGATGACGCGGCCGTTGATGACTCGTGCCGGTGGTGCCGGTGGCGTGGACGTGGCGGTGGTGGCGGCCGCAGAGCAGGGCGGCGTTGGTCAGGTCGGTGCGGCCGCCGTGCTGCCAGGGGGTCAGGTGGTGGGCGTCGGTCCAGGCGGCGGGGGCGGTGCAGCCGGGCCAGGTGCAGTGGCGGTCGCGTTCGGTCAGGGCGGTGTGTTGTTTGGGGGTGAACAGGCGGTGGGTGCGCCCGACGTCCAGGGGGTTGCCGAGCTCGTCGAGCAGGATGGGGACCAGGTCGGCGGTGCAGGCGAGGCGGGCCAGCGTCTGGCGGGAGATGGGGGTGCCGTCGGCCAGCTCGGCGGGGGCCAGGCCGGTGCGCTTGGTGCCGGGACCGGCGGGGGCGTCGGGGTTCGAGGGCGGCGCTGAGGGTGTCGGCGGTCACGCGGACGATGATCTTGGCTGGGGAGCCGTGGGTGGTGGGGACCTCGCCGTTGGCGAGGGCGGTGTCGGCCAGGTGGTGCAGGGCGTCGTGGCGGCGTTGGCCGGGGTGCGGGGGTCGGGGGTGCCGTCGGCGGCGGGCTGTGGGGCGGACCAGGCGTCGATGGCGGTGCGCAGCGCGGCCCCGCACTCGGGGGTCAGCGAGCCGTGCAGGAAGACCATGCCGGAGGCCTCGGTCGCCACGGTGAGCGTGCGCTGGCGCTGCTGCTGAGCTTCGTCTCGGGCGAGGCGGTCGTCGGCGGCCGGGTCGAGGTGGTGGCGGACCGCGACGGCGAGCTTGGCCAGGTCAGTCGCGGGGAACCGGGCGGCTTCGGTGACCAGCATCTGCTGGGCGGCGGTGACCTGGTCGGGGTCGACGGCGTCGTCCCGTCGGCCGGCACGGCCGGTGGGGAGAGCTCCTGGATGGTCTGGCTGATGACGCGTTCCTGGCACGGGCGCACCCGCCCGGCCTCCACCGCCTCCCGGGTGGGGGCGAGGTCGGGCGCCAAGGTCGAGCGGTAGAGCCGCTCGGCCCGCTTACCCAGCCCGGCGGCTTCGGCCGGGCGCATCGTCGGCACCACCGAGCGCAGCCACCCGGCCGGGGAGCCGGTGCCGTCCTGGCCGGGCAGGCCCCGGGCGTCGACCTCCCCGAGCAGCCGGACCTGCTGGGCCTGGCTGAGCAGCCCGGCGCGGTCGAGGCCGGCGGCGGCCTGGCGCAGCTGGGCCTCCGAGAGCTGCCACAGCTCGAGGTCGGCGAGCCGGGCCAGTCCCTGGGTGACCAGCGCCAGCGCGGCGTCGAGCGCGTCCGCGCCGCCGCCGCCCTCGTCGTCCACCCGAAACGTCATGCGTCAAACCTAGTCGCGGCCACCGACACAGTGACTGTCCCGCAACCGGTCTGTGGACAACCGTCAAGGTTCGAGACCTGTGGAGGAAGACCGCCCGCCGTCCACAGGTCTCAGTGGGTGTGTCCCTATTGCGCGGATGGAGAGCGCCGTCACCGTGCGGAGCATGTCGTACCCAAGTGACCTGACCAGCAAGCTGATGCTGGAGCCCTTTGACCCGGCAGGGCGTCACCGACCGCCTCGAGCTGGTCCTGGTGGACCGCGGTGTCACCGTGGCCGCGGCCCGCGCACTCGGCAAGGGCTACGGTCTCGAGGTCCGCCGGGTCGGGTGGGACGACAAGCAGCCGACCTTCCGCCCTATCCAGCATGCATGGCGAGTCGAGGTCACGCAGAGTCGCAGTCGCGCTCGCCGCCCTCAGCGCGGCTAGATCCGGACGAGCGTCGCCGCGCTCCACGCGGCAAGAGTGCCTTCAGTGCGCAGGCCCGTCGGCGGCCCGGTCAGAGGTAGCGGAGGCGCAAGAACCCGAGGCCCACGGTGACCACGGTGATGACCACTGCTGTCCAGCGGATCACCGACCGGCCTTCGGCGGTGTCGACGCTGATGGGATCTGGGTCGGCGACTGCGCCGTTGCGCTCGGTGAGAAATCGGTTGAGCTGAGCCGCAAGATCGCCGGCCTGGTCCCGGCGGCCACGGAGGTGCGTCAGTGTGGCGTTCTCCAGGGCGTCGACCGAGTAGGCCCGGTCATGGGTCTCCACGACGAGACCCAGCACATGGTCGAAGCGGCGGATGCGGTCCCAGGCGATGGTGCGCCGGGTGAAGTAGCCGACGATCACCACCCCGGACTCGGTGACCACGAAGCGCCGTCGAAGCGCGACCCACCACATGATGATTGGTCCGCAGGCCGCGAACAGCACCGGCCAGCCGAACGTGTCGAGCGGTTCGTCCCACCAAACAAGGCCGACCTCACGATTGATCGCCACGGAGGTCCAGGCGACCCAGCCACCGAGTGCAGTGAACCCGAGCACGCCAGGCCAGAAGAGAAGGACGAGCTGCCTCAGCCGGTAGGTGCCGAAGGGGTCCCCGTCACCATGGGACACCGACAGCGACGTCCAGCGGCGGCGGAGCCTGCGCCGCCCGCCTCGCTTCTTCGCGAGCGCCTCACTGCGCTGGGTTTCGATGCTCACGCAACTCCTCAGACAGAGACTCGTTTCAAGTATCGGCGCTCGCCGGCGGCAATTGAGAGGGACGTCAGTCGCGGCGTCCGATCACGTGCAGCAACGTGGCGATCCGGCGGTAGGGGTCGGTGCGACCCATCCGCTCCTCAGCCGCCAGCAGCGCGTCGAGCTCGTCCGAGTCGCTGGGTGCCGGCTCGTCGACCGCTGCACCGTCGGTCAGCAGCCGGACGCCGTACCACGCCTCCACGTGCATGCGTCGGCCCGAGACGTACGACGCGAGCTCCTCGAGCCGGTCGGCGCGAGCGCGCACACCGAGCTCGTTGACGTAGTGCGGGACGGGCTGCTCGGCCTCGTCGAGCAGGTCGAGGACGTCGGCCCACTGCCGTCGAAGCCCCGGCCGAAGGGCCATCCCCGCCGCGTTGCGCGCCACCAGCGACAGCACGCCACCGGACGCGACGAGGTCGCTCAGCGCCACGACGGCAGGGCCCGGCTCGGGCAGGTACATCAGCACGCCGTGGCAGAGGACGACGTCGAAGGCGCGGCCGCCCACCACGTCGGCGAGGTCGTCGACACCGGCCGCGACGGCTGCGCAGCCGGGCGCGCACGTCGTCCGGCTCGTCCCGCACCGCGGCGGCGAAGGCCTCGCGCATCTGCGCGTCCGGCTCGGCCGCGACGACGTCGTACCCGAGGCGAGCCAGGCGCACGGCCTGCGTTCCCTGCCCCGCACCGACGTCCAGCACGCTCCCTGGCTCGCTCGGCAGGTGCCGGGCCAGCTGGCGGGTCACGAGCTCCTGGCGCACGACGTTGCGCAGGTTGGCCTGACGCGCCAGCCAGGGCTCGCGGCCCGCGGTGAAGTCCGCGGCCACGCGGTCAGGCCGGCCGCTCGCCGCGCTTCACCGCCGGACGCGGCACGCGCGTGCGGCGGATCTGGAAGGCGCGCATGACCGAGTACCAGGCGAGGCCCTTGGTGTCGACGGCCGCGCCGAACCGCTCGCGGGCGGCCCGCTTCAGGCGCTGGGCCATGAGGAACGCGTCGGCCGCGGACATCACGACGAGGGTGTAGGTGACGGCCAGCGTGCCGCCGTACAGCGCGGGGTTCTGCTGCCGCAGGCCGGCGCCCACGAACGACAGCGCCAGGACGACGACCATCACCGGCAGCAGGAGCTCGCCGAGGTTCCAGCGCGCGTCGACGTAGTCGCGGGCGAAGCGGCGCACCGGACCGCGGTCGCGCACCATGAGGTACCGCTCGTCGCCGAGCATCATGCGCTCACGCGCCTTGACGCGCTCCTCGCGGGCCGCCTGCCGGGCCGCCTTGCCGCCGCCGCCACCACGGGCAGAGCGAGCGGCGGGGACCAGCGGCTGCTTGCGCGCCGCCTCGGCCTCCTTGCGCTTGGGCGTGGGGCGGTTCTTGCCCGCGCCGTCTGGGTGCGTGGGAGCCTGCGTGGCCGCAGCCTCCTCGGTGGTCTTGCGTCGTCCGAACACCCCGCGAGCCTACCTGGGCCGGCTGGGCAGCCTCTGCAGTCCGTCGACGACGTCCTCGCCGTACCGGCGGCGCACGGTCTCCCGCAGCCGCTCGTCGTGGCGGGGGACGGGCTCGAGGAACACCTCGACGACGTCCCCGAACTCCTCGCGCAGGGCGCGGTTCATCTCGATCGTGCTCTTCTCCACCGTCTGCGCGTCCAGGCCGTCGACGTAGTCCAGGCGCGCGCAGACGAGCACCTGGTCGGTGCCGATCCGCTCGGTGAGCAGGTCGACGACGGCGTCGACCTCCTCGCGCTCGGCGAGCCAGCGTGCCACCGCCTTCACCAGACGAGGGTCCGCGGCGCTTCCGACCAGCAGGTTCTTGTTGGTGCGCGCGAGCAGGAAGGCGATGGAGGCCAGCAGCCCCGCGATGAGCAGGGACGCGACGGCGTCCGGCACCGACGACCCGGTGAGGTGGTGACCGAGCACCCCGCCGAAGGCCAGCACGATGCCCACGAGCGCGGCGGAGTCCTCGTAGAAGACGGTCTTGACGGTCGGGTCGTCGGTCGAGCGAAGCAGCTCGCGAAGGCCTTTGCCCTCCTCGCGCATCTGGCCCCGCACCCCCTTGGCTGCACGAGCCCAGCTGATGCCCTCGAGCAGGAAGCTCACCGCGAGGACTGCCGACGAGAGCAGCAGGCCACCGGACTCCTCGCCACCGGACAGGAGCTGGTTCAGCCCCTCGAGGGCGGCGAACACCGCGCCGGAGACGAAGATCGACACCGCAGCCACGAACGACCAGAAGAACCGCTCAGCCCCGTAGCCGAAGGGCCGCTTGCGGTCGGCCGGCTTCGTGCTGCGCCGCAGCGCGACGAGCAGGAGCACCTCGTTGGCGGTGTCGGCGATCGAGTGACCGGTCTCGGCGGCCATCGCCGCCGAGCCGGAGACGACGGCGGCCACGCCCTTCGCGACGGCGATCCCGGCGTTGGCCAGCAGGGCCACCACGACGGTGCCGGTGCTCTCTCCACCGTCCTGCTGCGGTTGCTGGTCCTCGCTCACGGCGGGCACGCTACGCCTGGCTAGGGTGGCTCGCATGACCAGCGCACAGCCCTCGGCCACGAGCCACCTGACCGACGACCGACTCGACGCGCTGCGCCAGGCCGTCGCCCGCGAGCTGCCCGGCGTGCGCCGTGACCTCGAGGCCCTCGTGCGCATCCCGAGCGTCTCCGAGCCCGCGTTCGACCAGGCCCACGTGTCGGCCAGCGCCGACGCAGTCGCCGACCTCCTGCGCGGCGCCGGCATGCAGGACGTCCAGATCCTGCGCGAGGGCGGGGCCCCGGCCGTGGTGGGCCACCTGCCCGGTCCGGAGGGGGCGCCGACCGTGCTGCTCTACGCCCACCACGACGTGCAGCCGCCGGGCCCGGACGCCGACTGGACGAGCGCACCGTTCGAGCCGACCGAGCGCGACGGGCGCCTGTACGGCCGCGGCGCCGCGGACGACAAGGCCGGCGTCATGGCTCACCTGGCCGCCATCCGGGCGCACGGCGGCCGGCCCCCGGTGAGCCTCACGGTGTTCGTCGAGGGCGAGGAGGAGTCCGGGTCGCCGTCACTCGCCCGGCTGCTGGAGGCGCACCGTGACCTGCTCGCCGCGGACGTCCTGGTGCTCGCCGACTCGACGAACTGGAAGGTCGGGGTCCCGGCGCTGACGACGAGCCTGCGCGGTCTCGTCGAGGCCTACGTCGAGGTCCGCACGCTCGACCACGCCGTGCACAGCGGCATGTACGGCGGCGCCGCGGTCGACGCCGTGACCGCGCTGATCCGGCTGCTCGCGACGTTGCACGACGACGCGGGAGACGTCGCGGTGCAGGGTCTCGTGAGCAGCGAGGCCGCCGATCTCGACCTGACGGAGGAGCAGCTGCGCGCGGACGCCGGCGTCCTCGACGGCGTCTCGCTCATCGGCACCGGCTCGCTGACCTCGCGGCTGTGGACCAAACCGGCCCTCACCGTGGTGGGCTTCGACGCGACGCCGACCGAGAAGGCCTCGAACACGCTGGCGCCCAAGGCGAAGGCGAAGATCTCGATGCGCGTGGCACCGGGCCAGGACGCGAACGAGGCCTTCGACCTGCTCGCCGAGCACCTGCGCGAGCACGCGCCGTGGAACGTGCAGGTCGACGTCAAGGTGCGCGAGACGGGCCAGCCGTTCGCCGCCGCCGTCGACGGCCCGGCCTACGACGCCGCGCGTGCGGCGTTCACGGACGCCTGGGGGGTCGAGCCGGTCGACATGGGCATCGGTGGCTCGATCCCGTTCATCGCCGACTTCGCCGCCATCTACCCGGACGCCGCGATCCTCGTGACCGGCGTCGAGGACCCCGACACGCGCGCCCACGGCGCGAACGAGAGCCTGCACCTCGGCGAGTTCGAGCGCGTGTGCGTCGCCGAGGCCGTCCTCCTCGAGCGCCTGGCCGCCCTCCGCCGGTGATCACGTCCTGTGGGTGACACGCCGCTCGTCGAGAAGGTCACACCACCCCGAAGTGCACGGTCGCCCAGGCGGCGAGGAGCGCCAGCCCGCCCAGGACGCCGGGCCCGAGCGAGGGACTCGGACGGCGCCAGCCGCGGGACGCCGACGGCGTGGTCGAGCGCAGCATCTCCTCGATGACCTGTCGGGCCCGGTCGGGGTCGGTCTCCTCGCGCAGGAAGTCGGCGAAGCGGACGACCGACTGCGGTGGCAGGGCGAGCGCGTCATCGGGGTCGGCCAGCTTCAGCACCACCGACGAGCGTCCGGACGTGACGCCGACGACGCGACGGGTGGGGATCAGCTCGTCGGTCCAGCGGCCGGAGTGCAGCAGGCCATCCGGCCGGGCTGTCACAGCGGGCTGGTCCATCGCGGCGAGGAACACCAGGCCCTGCACCACCGCTACCCCCACGAACGCGAACCGCGCGAGGTCGCCCCACCCGGCCTGCCCGTCCAGCAGCCACCGCGCGGCGGGATAGATCGCCGCTGCCAGCACGTAGGCGAGCGGCCGAGCGATGGGCGACGCGAGCGCTGAGGCCCGGACAGCCAGCTGGTGCTTGCGGCCCGAGCGCCAGGACAGCGCGTCGGCCTCGCGTCGGGCCGCGTCATCGACGTCCGCTGCCCGCGACGGCGCGCCGTGGCGGGGCGAAGCCGGGGGCCGCGGGTCGGGCGCCCCCCGGCGCAGCGTCCGGTCGCGCAGCCGCCGCCAACCCCAGGGGTCGCGCAGGCCGGAGGACGACACGAGGGACTCGCCGTCGTCCAGGAGCAGCAGCACCGGGTCACCGTCCTGGCGCAGCCCCACGACCGTGGCGGGCGTGCCGCCCTCGATGGCGGGTGGTACGGCGGCCGAGAACGACCACGCGTCCTCGTCGTCGTCGAAGGCGTCGACCTCCTCGTCGGCCCACTCAGCGAGCTCGGCGTCGGTCAGCGTGGTGACCTCGCGCGGCTCGTGCAGCGCGAGGTCGTCCTCGTCCTCGGCCAGCGATCCTGCCCGCTCCCGCAGCGTGCTGATCGGCAGCAGCACCCCGCTGGGGATGAGGTCCCCACCCACCAGGGCGAGCGGGCGGTCGAACCGCTCGTCGTCCAGCGTCGTCAGCAGGATCTCGCCCTGACGCACTCCCACCCGCAGCCGGACGGCGGGGCCGCCCTCTCGCACCAGGCGCGCCCGGCGCAGGCCACGGCTCCACAGCCTGCCCGCCACCGCGAGTGCGCCGGCGAGCAGGAGGCCAGCCACGCCGATGCGCCAGCTCGGGTCCTCGGGCTCGGCGACCAGCGCGACGTGGCCGGGGTCGGCCGCGTCGACCAGCACCGGCACGGACTCGCCGGGGGAGTAGTCGTCGGAGGGCTCCACGTCGACCATCCGCCCGTCGACGCTCAAGGTCACGGTGAGCCCGTCGTCACTGACCTTGGTGACCGTGGCCTGCGAGCGTCTCGCGTGAGCCTCGAACTCCATCACGCTGGCGGTGGCCTGCAGGTGCCAGGCCAGCATCCCGCCGAACGCCAGGAGCCCGACCCCGGCGACCAGCACCGCCAGCAGGCGCGTGTCCTCGTCGCGCGGCAGCCGGTCGGTGACCCCTGGGTCGGCGTCCGGGTACGGCACGGTGGGCGCCTCCCACGTGTGCGACTCGACGACCTGCCGCCAGCGGCCGAGCAGGTCCACCACGCCCACGGCCACGAACCAGGCCAGCGCCCAGCGCCACAGCCCCGGGACGGAGGAGTCCGCGGCGGCCGGTCCGGCGAGCACGCCGGCCGCCACCGCGGCGAGCCACACGGCGGCCCGCGGGAGCAGCAGCGCCAGCGCCACGGTGCCCATGGCCAGCAGCTCCGCGACCGGAGCGGCGTGGTACGCCAGCGACGACAGGGGTAGGCGGCACGGCGTCGTCGGCGTGCACGGTGCGGTGTCGAGGGTCAGCTCGGCGGCGACGAGCGCGGCCAGCGGGATGGCCACCGCGAGCGCCAGGGCCACGTGCGGCACCCGGCGACGCCAGCGCGCGGTGCGCTCGGCCGTGAGGGTCGGGGTCACCGCAGGATCATGGCGGAGCCGCGCACCTTCCGGCGGCCGCGACGCGCGGTCAGTCGCGCGAGGTGATGCCCGGCAGCGCCAGCATCTGGTCGAGCGCCACGCGTGCCCAGTGGGCGACGTCCGGCTCGACGACGATCCGGTTGACGACGCGGCCCGCGGCGAGGGACTCCAGCGACCACACCAGGTGCGGCAGGTCGATGCGGTTCATGGTCGAGCAGAAGCAGACCGTCTTGTCGAGGAACACCACCTGCTTGTCGGAGTGCTCACGGGCGAGGCGGCGCACCAGGTTGAGCTCGGTGCCGAGGGCCCACGCCGAGCCGACCGGAGCGGCCTGCAGGGTCTGGATGATCTTCTCCGTCGACCCGACGTGGTCGGCCGCGGACACCACCTCGTTGCGGCACTCGGGGTGCACGAGCACCTGGACGCCGGGGATGCGCTCTCGCACCTCGTGCACCGAGTCCAGGCTGAACCGCCCGTGCACCGAGCAGTGCCCGCGCCACAGGATCATCCGGGCGTCCTGCAGCTGCTGGCGGGTGAGCCCACCCAGCGGCTTGTGCGGGTCGTAGACCACGCAGTCGTCGAGCGAGAGCCCCAGCTCGAGCACGGCGGTGTTGCGGCCGAGGTGCTGGTCGGGCAGGAAGAGCACCTTGCCCCGGCCGGCCGGACGCTGGTCGAACGCCCAGGTGAGCGCCGTCCGCGCGTTGGACGACGTGCAGATCGTGCCGCCGTGGCGTCCGGTGAACGCCTTGATGGCGGCCGTGGAGTTCATGTACGACACGGGGACGACGTCGTCCGCGACGCCGGCGTCGACGAGGTCGTCCCACGCGTCCTCGACCTGCGCGATCGCGGCCATGTCAGCCATCGAGCACCCGGCGGCGAGGTCCGGCAGCACCACCTGCTGGTGCGCGGCAGTGAGGATGTCGGCGCTCTCGGCCATGAAGTGGACGCCGCAGAACACGACGTACGGCGCGTCCGGGCGCGCCGCGGCCTGCTGGGCGAGCTTGAACGAGTCGCCGGTGACGTCGGCGAACTCGATGACCTCGTCGCGCTGGTAGTGGTGCCCGAGCACGAACACCCGCTCGCCGAGGGCGGCCTTGGCGGCACGAGCGCGCTCCACCAGACCGGGATCGGACGGAGCGGGCAGGTCGCCAGGGCACTCGACGCCGCGTTCGGTCTCCAGGTCGCGTCCACGACCGAGCAGCAGCAGCGCTGCGGGGGAAGGTGCCGGCTCCGAGAACGTGGTCACCCGGTGATTTTCCCACAGGCCACGCTGCCGCAGGGGCACCCGCCCCGACCTGGGAGGATCGCGGCGTGCGCGTGCTCATCGCCCCCGACTCCTTCGGATCGCTGTCGGCCGCCCAGGCGGCCGACGCCATCGCCGCGGGCTGGGCCGAGCAGGCGCCCGCCGACCGGCTGGCGACCTGCCCGCTGTCGGACGGTGGAGCCGGGTTCGTCGACGTCGTCCTCGCCGCCCGCGGCGGTGACCTCGTGCCGGTCACCGTCGCCGGCCCGTTGGGCGACACCGTGCCCGCCACCGTGCTCGTGTGCCCCGCCGACGCCGACGCCGACCGGCCGGAGACCGCGTACGTCGAGGCCGCCCAGGCCTGCGGTGCCCACCTGCTCAGTGGTGACGGTCGCGACCCGTGGCGGGCGAGCAGCCTCGGGCTGGGCCAGCTGCTCGAGGCCGCCGTCGCCACCGGGGCGCGCCGCGTGGTCGTCGGCGTGGGCGACACGGCCTCGCACGACGGCGGCGCGGGCGCGCTGGCGGCCCTGGGGGTCGGCGACGCCGGCCGCCTCGCCCGCGGTGGCGGTGCGCTCGCCGACCTCACCGCCGACGACCTGGCCCACCTGCCCGCCGCCCGCGAGCGCCTGAACGGCGTCGAGCTCGTCGTCGCCACTGCCACGGACATCCCGCTGCTGGGCTTCCACGGCGCCAGCGCGGTCGAGGCCGAGGGCCGTGGCGCGACTCCCGAGCAGGCGCAGGCCCTGGAGTCCGCTCTCGGCCACTACGCCCACCTCGCCGAGGCCGCCCTCGTCGCGGGGCGTCCACTCGGCGGGACGACGCTCGCCTCGGCCCCCGGAGCCGGTGCCGGCGGCGGCCTGGCCTTCGCACTGCTCCTGCTCGGCGCCCGCCAGGTGGACGGCGTGCGCGCAGCGGTGGCCGAGACCGGCCTGCCGGCCAGGCTGCGCGCCTGCGACCTCGTGGTCACCGGCGAGGCGCTGTTCGGCTGGGAGTCCACCCGGGCCGGGGTGGTGCGGCAGGTCGCCGAGGAGGCGCTCGCGGTCGGCGTGGCGAGCGTGGTCGTCGCACTTCGGGTCGAGGTCGGGCGGCGAGAGACCTCGGGCCTGGGGCTGTCCGGCGCCTACGCCGTGGCCGACCAGCCGGGCGACCAGCTGGGCGACGTCGCCGTGCAGCAGGACCCCGCGGGCGCCCTCGCGGCACGCGCTCGGCGGGTGGCGCGCACCTGGTCGCACTGAGGACGTACGCTGGAAGCCGGTGCAGACGGGTTCACCCGGCAGGGGAACACCTCGCCTGCCTCGGCGGTTGCCGCTGGTGGCCGCGAGTACCACGAGTCGACGAGTAGGGATGCCCGCATGACCGACACCACACAGCACACCGAGCAGTCCGTCGCCACCGAGCAGTCGGTCGCGACCGATGCCCCCGCGCACGGTGTCGTCCTCACGGACGTGGCCGCGCAGAAGGTGAAGAGCCTGCTCGAGCAGGAGGGCCGTGACGACCTGCGCCTGCGCATCGGCGTCCAGCCCGGCGGCTGCTCCGGCCTCATCTACCAGCTCTACTTCGACGAGCGCTCGCTCGACGGCGACCTGGTCGAGGACTTCGGCGGCGTCGAGGTCGTCGTCGACCGGATGAGCTCGCCGTACCTGTCGGGCGCGACGATCGACTTCGCCGACACCATCGAGAAGCAGGGCTTCACGATCGACAACCCCAACGCGGGCAGCAGCTGCGCGTGCGGTGACAGCTTCAGCTGATCACCTGGCAGCTCCGCTCGTGAGGTCGGTCCCGTTCGGGGCCGGCCTCACGTGGTTTCCCGTGGGGCTGCGCCCCGTGCCGGGCGGTGTGCCGGCCTCAGGTGCCGTAGGGGGGCAGGTCGTCGAGCAGGTGCCGGGCGTCGTCCGGCACGACGACGGCGGGGCTCGTGCCCTCGTGCGGCTCGCCGTGGGGGGCGACCTGGTGGGGCAGCTCGACCTGGGCGCCGTCGACGCACAGGTCGTGGAGGCTGCCCTCGTCCAGCCCCGAGCGCGGGCCGGGTACCACCGCGTGAGTGCTCATGCCAGCGACGCTAGGCCGTTACCCGCGAGTACTCCAGGACCATCGTCACGCGCGGCGGCCGGTGGCACCGACCGGTAGGGTCGTCGGGTGCGGATTGCCATCACCGGTTCCATCGCGACCGACCACCTCATGACCTTCCCGGGGCGGTTCGCGGACTCCCTCGTCGTCGAGCAGCTGGACAAGCTGTCCCTGTCGTTCCTCGTTGAGGAGCTCGACGTCCGGCGCGGGGGAGTGGCGGCGAACATCGCGTTCGGCATGGGCAACCTGGGCCTGCGTCCCCTGCTCGTGGGCGCGGTCGGGCCCGACTTCGTCGACTACCGCGCCTGGCTCGAGCGGCACGGGGTCGACTGCGGCGGCGTGCGCACCAGCGAGCTGCGGCACACCGCGCGGTTCATCTGCACCACCGACACCGACCAGGCGCAGATCGCGTCGTTCTACGCCGGTGCGATGAGCGAGGCCCGCGACATCGAGCTCGCCCCCCTCGCGGCGGCGCACGGCGGTCTCGACCTCGTCCTCATCGGCGCCAACGATCCCGAGGCGATGCTGCGCCACACCGAGGAGTGCCGGGTGCGGGGCTTCGACTTCGCGGCCGACCCCTCCCAGCAGCTGGCCTTCGCCGACGGCCCGTTCATCCGGCGGCTCATCGAGGGCGCCACGTTCCTGTTCAGCAACGAGTACGAGGCGTCCCTGACGCAGCAGAAGACCGGCTGGAGCAGCGACGACATCCTCGAGCGCGTCGGCACCCGCGTCACCACCCTCGGGCCGAAGGGCGTGCGGATCGAGCGCCGCGGCGAGCCGGCCATCGAGGTTCCGGCCGCCCGCGAGCTGCGCAAGGCCGACCCGACCGGCGTCGGTGACGCGTTCCGAGCGGGCTTCCTCGCCGGTCTCGTCTGGGGCCTGGACATCACTCGCTGTGGCCAGCTCGGGTCGATGCTCGCGACCTACGTCATCGAGACCATCGGCACGCAGGAGTACGAGCTCGGCCGCGGCGGTTTCCTCGCCCGGTTCGCCGACGCCTATGGCGCGGACGCCGCGCGCGACGTGGAGCCCCACCTGGGCATCTCGCGGGTCTGACGTCGGCGACGACGGGCCGGGGGGAGGCGCGCGTGCCAGCGGTCGAGCCACCGCCGTCGCGGTGGGACCTCGACGCCCCGACCACGCCCGGTGACGACCTCGTGGGCGTGGGCGCCGACCTCGAGCCCGGCACGATCCTGGCCGCCTACCGGCTGGGGCTGTTCCCGATGGGCGTCGGCGTCGGGGGGCGCGCGCCGCTCGGCTGGTGGTCGCCGGACCCGCGCGGCGTCCTGCCGCTCGACGCCGTCCGCGTGGCGCGCTCCCTGCGCCGCGCGCTGCCCCGCTTCGACATCCGCGTCGACAGCGCCTTCGCCGAGGTCGTGCAGGGCTGCGCCGACCCCGGCCGCTCGGGTCGCTGGATCACGCCTGCCATCTCCGACGCCTACCAGCGGCTGCACGAGCTCGGCTGGGCGCACTCGGTGGAGTGCTGGCAGGACGACGAGCTCGTGGGCGGTCTGTACGGCCTGGCCGTCGGGGGGCTGTTCGCGGGCGAGTCGATGTTCCACCGCGCGCGGGACGCCTCGAAGGTGGCCCTCGTGGCGCTCACCGAGCTGATGCGGGCGGGTGGGGACGCCGAGCGCCGGCTGCTCGACGTCCAGTGGCGCACCGATCACCTGGCGACGCTCGGTGTGGTCGAGGTGCCCCGCGCGGAGTACCGGCGCCGCCTCGATGTGGCGCTGGCCCTGCCGCCGCCGCCGGCGTTCGCCTGAGGCCCGGGTCAGCCCAGCTCGACGGCGAGCCGCAGCTCCTTGCCCGGCCCGCGCTCGACACTGACGAAGTGGTGCCCGCGCAGGCGCGCCCAGGCCGGCACGTCGTGCTCGGCGGCGGGGTCAGTGGCGAGCACGACGAGCACCGTGCCCGTCGCCAGCCCCTCGGCCGCCTGGGCCAGCCGGATGACCGGCAGCGGGCAGCGCAGCCCCCGTGCGTCGACCTCCACGGCGACGCTCACAGCCGGTCGGCCCCCAGCACGGCCCGGACGTCGGCCACCACCTCGGGCAGCGCGGCGCAGAAGGCCGTCACGTCGTCCGCGCTGGGGTCGAGCGGCAGCGTCAGCCGCAGGTTCCCGTGCGTGAGCACCCCCATGGCGGCGAGCACGTGGCTCGGCTCGAGCGTGCTCGCCGTGCACGCCGAGCCGCTGGCGACCGCGAACCCGCGCCGGTCCAGCTCGTGCACGAGCGCCTCGCCGTCGACGAACAGGCTGGAGAACGTGACCACGTGCGGCAGCCGGTCCACCGGGTCGCCCACGACCTCGGTATCGGGCACGGCGGCGGCCGCGGCGCGCAGCCGGTCGACGAGCGCGCGGGCCACGACGGCGCGCTGCTCGCGGCGCTGCTCGGCGTCGACGAGACCGGCCGCGGCGGCGAGCACGGCGGGCAGGTCCGGCTCGCCGGGCACCCGGCCCTGCTCGTTGTCGTCGGCAGGGCCGTCCGGACGCCACCGGGTGCCGGTGCGCACGACCAGCACGCCCACCCCGGGAGGTCCGGCCCACGACCGGGCGTCGCCCACGACGACCTCCCCGGCCCCGGGTAGGGCGTCGCGCCCGAGCACCGGGCCGGCGTCGACGAGCAGCGGCACGCCGGCGTGCCGGCAGACGTCGGCCACCTCGGCGAGCGGCTGGCGGGTGCCGACCTCCCCGTTGGCCGCCTGCAGGCACGCCGCAGCCACGCCCTCACCGCGGGCCGCGGCGGTGAACGCGGCCACGTCGACGCGGCCGAGGCGGTCGACCTCGACGCGCGACGTGGTGCCGCCCCGGCCCTCGTGCCACTGCGCCGTGTGCAGCAGGGCGGAGTGCTCGACGGCGCTGAGCACCAGGTGCGAGCCCGAGCGGCGTCGTCCGTGCAACAGCCCGCGCAGGCCGATCTGGCGCGCCACCGTGCCGGACGAGGCGAACGACACCTCGTCCGGCCGGACGCGGAGCACAGTGGCGACGGCCTCCCGGGCGCCGTCAAGCAGCGCACGCGCACGGCGCCCCTCGGCGTGCAGCCGGCGGGGGTCGGCCCACCCGTCGTCCAGGGCCGCCAGCAGCGCCTCGCGAGCGGCGGGCGACAGCGGAGGCGCGGCCGCGTCGAGCAGCCGCCTCGGTGACGGGCTCGAGGGCGGCGGTGGTGGTGCTGGTGAGACGCTCGGCACGGCCGCAACGCTAGTCCCACCCTCCCCGACCAGGCGGGGGGTGCTGCTGTAGGTTGTGCGGTGTTCGAAGGCATTGCCCTGCCCGCCACCGGTTCTGCTCGTCACGACGGGCAGGCAGGGGCGGGGCCGGTGCCGTGGGATCCGTCCGAAAGGTGCGCCGTGCGTCCCCTCCCTCGATCGCGTCCGAGCCGGTCCCGGCGCGGCACGCGGCTCGCCGTCGTCGTCGCAGGTGCGGCGCTCGCGCTGTCCGGGTGCTCGGCGACCACGGAGCGTGGCTTCCTGCCCAAGGGCGTGACCACCGACGCCGACCGGATCACGAGCCTGTGGAACGGCGCCTGGATCGCCGCCCTGGCGGTCGGCGTGCTCGTCTGGGGGCTGACGATCTTCAGCGTCGTCGCCTTCCGCAAGCGCAAGGACGACGACACCCTGCCGGTGCAGCTGCGCTACAACCTGCCGATCGAGATCCTCTACTCGGCCGTGCCGCTGTTCATGATCGGCGTGCTGTTCTTCTACACCGCGCGTGACGAGACCGCGCTGCTCAAGACCTCCGCCCAGCCCGACAACGTCGTGAACGTCATCGGCAAGCGCTGGGCCTGGGACTTCAACTACCTCTCCGACAACGTCTACGACTCGACGACGCAGACCGAGCTGACCGGCAGCGTCGAAGACAAGAACAACCCGCCGGTGCTGTGGCTGCCGGTCGACAAGACCACCCAGTTCGTGCTCACCACGCGCGACGTCAACCACTCGTTCTGGGTGCCCGCCTTCCTCATGAAGATCGACCTGATCGCCGGGCGGGTCAACAAGTTCGAGGTCACCCCCACCACCGAGGGCACCTTCCAGGGCAAGTGCGCCGAGCTGTGCGGCACCTACCACTCGCAGATGCTCTTCCGGGTCAAGGTCGTCCCGCAGGCCGACTACGACCAGCACATCGCCGAGCTGAAGGCCAAGGGCCAGACCGGCCAGCTCCCCAACTCCTTGAACCTCGAGCAGCTCGCCCCAGGTGAGTCCGACAAGATCCCGACGCCGGGAGGCAACTGATGACGACGGCGTACCGCGAGGTCGACTGGGTGGCACCGAGCCGCCCGAGCCTCGGACGCACCGTGGTGAAGTGGGTGACCACCACGGATCACAAGGTGATCGGCAACCTGTACTTCATCACCTCGTTCGTCTGGTTCCTCATCGGCGGGGTGCTCGCGCTGCTGATCCGCGCCGAGCTGTTCTCGCCGGGGCTGCAGATCGTGCGCAACCCCGAGGAGTACAACCAGCTGTTCACGATGCACGGCACGATCATGCTGCTGCTGTTCGCGACCCCGCTGTTCGCGGCGTTCGCCAACGCGCTGATGCCGCTGCAGATCGGCTCGCCCGACGTCGCGTTCCCGCGCCTGAACATGTTCGCCTACTGGCTGTACCTGTTCGGCGGCATCATCGCGGCCATCGGCTTCCTGACCCCGCAGGGCGCGGCCGGCTTCGGCTGGACGGCCTACTCGCCGCTGTCGAGCGTCGTCTACTCGCCTGGTCTGGGCGCTGACCTGTGGGTCTTCGGCCTGTCGTTCGCCGGTTTCGGCACGATCCTCGGCGCGGTCAACTTCATCACCACGATCGTGTGCATGCGCGCGCCCGGCATGACGATGTTCCGGATGTCGCTGTTCACCTGGACGACGCTCATCACCTCGATCCTGATCCTGATGGCGTTCCCGGTGCTCGCGGCCGCGCTGCTCGCCCTGGGCGCCGACCGCCGGCTGGGCGCGCACATCTTCGATCCCGTCAACGGCGGGTCGATGCTGTGGCAGCACCTGTTCTGGTTCTTCGGCCATCCTGAGGTCTACATCATCGCCTTGCCGTTCTTCGGCATCATCAGCGAGATCATGCCGGTCTTCAGCCGCAAGCCGCTGTTCGGCTACAAGGGCATGGTCTTCGCCACCATCGCCATCGCGGCGCTGTCGGTCACCGTGTGGGCGCACCACATGTACGCCACCGGCCAGGTGCTCCTACCGTTCTTCGCCTTCATGACGATGCTGATCGCCGTGCCCACGGGCGTGAAGTTCTTCAACTGGATCGGCACGATGTGGCACGGCCAGCTGACGTTCGAGACCCCGATGCTGTGGGCCCTCGGCTTCCTGGTCACGTTCCTGTTCGGCGGCCTCACCGGGGTGATCCTGTCGAGCCCGGCGCTGGACTTCCACGTCACCGACACCTACTTCGTCGTGGCGCACTTCCACTACGTGGTGTTCGGCACCGTCGTGTTCGCGATGTTCGCCGGCTTCTACTTCTGGTGGCCCAAGTTCACCGGGCGGATGCTCGACGAGAAGCTCGGCAAGATCCACTTCTGGATGCTGTTCTTCGGCTTCCACACGACGTTCCTCATCCAGCACTGGCTGGGGGTCGAGGGCATGCCGCGCCGCTACGCCGACTACATGGCCGGTGAGGGGTTCACCTGGGAGAACCAGGTGTCGACGTTCGGGGCCTTCCTGCTCGGCGCCTCGACGCTGCCGTTCCTGTACAACGTGTGGAAGACCTGGCGCACGGCGCCGCTGGTCGAGGTCGACGACCCCTGGGGCTACGGCGCCTCACTGGAGTGGGCGACGTCCTGCCCGCCGCCGCGGCACAACTTCGCGAGCATCCCGCGGATCCGCTCCGAGCGTCCGGCGTTCGACCTGCACCACCCCGAGGTGACGGGCGGCGACGCGCCGACGGCCGACAAGGGGGTGCTCGACCACCTGTACGGAGAGCCCGACCTCGACGCCGAGGGTGTCGGCTCCACCAGCGGTGGTACGGGCGGAGGCGACGGTAACCCCGGTGGGCGTGGCAGCGTGAACGGCGAGGAGAGCTGACGTGAAGGTCGAGAGCTGGCTGTTCGGTGCGGGGTTCTTCTTCTTCGCCCCGATCGGCCTCATCTACGGGATCCTGACGCACTGGGACGAGCCGGTCGGCCCGGTCGGCCTGCTGCTGTGCGCCGGCCTGGCGCTGATGGTCGGCTGGTACCTCTGGTTCACCGCGCGCCACATCGACGACCGGCCCGAGGACGACCCGGCGGCTCCGATCGAGGCGGGCGCGGGGGAGTTCGGCTTCTTCTCCCCGCACAGCTGGTGGCCGCTGCCCCTCGCCGCGGCGGGCGCCATCGTGTTCCTGGGCCTGGCGGCCGGCTGGTGGCTGATGTACCTCGGCATCGGGCTCGGCGCGCTCGCGCTCGTGGGTTGGGTCTTCGAGTACTGGCGCGGCGCGCACGCGCACTGACGTCACGAAGCCCGCACCGCGCCACGTGACCGGCTCGGGCGCAGGGTGGCTTACAGTGGTGGGGTCGTCGGTGCAACCTGCGAGGGCGCTCGCGCGTCCCTGTAGGTGATCGGCGACATCCTGTGACCACTCCCGGGGGAACCACCGTGCAGATGCCCGAGATCCGACCACGCCACGACGTCCGTCGCTCGGCCCCGCGTGCCCGCGGCCGCCGTCCCGCGGTGCTGGCCGCCGTGCTGGTGACCGGCGCGCTCGCTGTCTCGGCCTGCCAGGGCGCGACCCCGAGCGCCTCGGCCCAGGGCACCATGACGGCTGCGGCGAGCCCGAGCACGAGCACGGTCGCGCCGGCGTCCTTGACGATCAGCCCGGCCGACGGCGCGACGTCGGTGCGTCCCGACGCCGCGATCACCGTCACCGCCGCTGGGGGCACGATCGAGCAGGTCTCGGTCGAGAGCGAGAGCGGCGACGCGGTCGACGGCACCTTGAGCTCCGACAAGACCGTCTGGACGGCGACCGGTGCCCTGGTGCCCAAGACCAGCTACCGGGTGACCGCCAGCGCGGTCAACGCCGCCGGCCAGTCGACGTCCGACACCGCCGAGCTCACGACCCTCACGCCGAAGGACACCGCCGGCTACGGCATCATCCCGTCGACCTCGGGCGCCGTGGGCGTGGGCATGCCGGTGGCGATCCAGTTCGTCTCGCCGGTCGACGACGACAAGCGCGCTGAGATCGAGCGGCGCGTCTCGGTGACCTCCACGCCCGCTATGAAGGGCGCCTGGGGCTGGCTGGACGGCCGACAGCTCATCTGGCGTCCGGCGCGCTACTGGACGCCGGGCACGAAGGTCACCGTCAAGGCCGACCTCGCCGGTATCGAGACGCGCAACGGGCTCTGGACCGACCACGACGCGAGCAACAGCTTCTCGATCGGGCCGGCCATGGTGAGCACCGTCAACACCCGCACCCACCGGATGACCGTCACCCGCAACGGCAAGGTCCTCAAGGTGCTCAAGGTCAGCACCGGCCGGCCGGGCAGTGAGACCGAGACGCGCAACGGCATCAAGGTGATCCTGTCGCGCGAGTCCCAGCACACGATGGACTCCGCGACGGTCGGCATCAAGAAGGGCGAGAAGGGCTACTACCGCATCGACACCAAGTGGGCGATGCGCCTGACGTGGAGCGGTGAGTTCCTGCACTCCGCGCCGTGGTCGGTCGGGGCGCAGGGCAACGCCAACGTCAGCCACGGGTGCACGAACCTCGCGCCGGCCGACGCCGAGTGGCTCTTCAACGAGTCCCGCCAGGGCGACGTGGTGAAGTTCGTGGGCTCCTCACGCAAGCTCGAGGAGTACAACGGCTACACGATGTGGAACGAGACGCTGGCCCAGTGGGCCAGCCACTCGGCCCTCTGACCGTTAGCGACGGTCCTTCACCCAGCACAGCGAAGTGGGGCACCCGACCTTGGTCGGGTGCCCCACTCGTCTGCTGTCGATGAAGCGACGTCGGCCGGGGACGTCAGTGGCGGGAGATGGCCCGCGTCTCGACGTCGCCGCCCTCGATGGCGTCGACGTGCTCACCGGCCTCGAGGTGCTCGTGCTCACCATGCGCGTGCGCAGCGGCCAGCTCAGCGGGCGTGACCGTCTCGATGCGGTCCTCGAACCAGAAGCGGGACAGCTTGGCGCGCACGCGCTGGGCCCGCAGGCCGGGGCGACGCACCCCGTCGGCGTCCGCCGCCTCGGGCTGCGGCAGCGGACGGTGCGTGTCGTGCTGCACGAGCTCCCAGCGGGCGTACTCGCTGAGCGGCTCGTGGACCTCGAAGTACTCGCCGTGCGGCAGCCGGACGACACGCCCGCTCTCGACGCCGTGCAGCACCAGGTCGCGGTCGCGACGCTGGAGGCCCAGGCAGACCCGCTTGGTCACCACGAAGACGATCGGCGGGATCACGAAGACGGCGACGCGCAGGAAGTTCGTGATGTCGTTGATCGACAGGTGGAAGTGCGTGGCGATGATGTCGTTGCCGCCACCGGCCAGGAGCAGCAGGTAGAAGGCGATGGCCATGGCGCCCAGCCCCGTGCGGGTCGGGGCGTTGCGCGGGCGGTCCAGCAGGTGGTGCTCGCGCTTGTCACCGGTGACCCACGACTCGAGGAAGGGGTAGAACGCGGCGACCATGGTGATGATGCCCGGCAGGATCAGCCCCCCGAGCGCGATGTTGAAGCTGAACGTCCAGCCGAACGCCTGGAACTCCAGGAAGCCTGGCGTGAGCCGGATCGCCCCCTCGAGCCAGCCCATGTACCAGTCCGGTTGAGAGCCGGCGGTGACGGGGGAGGGGTCGTACGGCCCGTAGGCCCAGATCGGGTTGATCTGCGCGACGGCGGCCAGCAGCGTCGTGACGCCGAAGACGATGAAGAAGAAGCCACCGGCCTTCGCGGCGTACACCGGCATCACCGGGAAGCCGACGACGTTCTTCTCGGTGCGCCCCGGCCCGGGGTACTGCGTGTGCTTCTGCAGCGCCACCAAGGCGATGTGCACCGTGAAGAGCACCACCAGCAGCGCCGGGATCAGCAGCACGTGCACGGTGTAGAGGCGGGGGATCAGCGCCTCGCCGGGGTACGGGCCGCCGAACACGAACGACGACACGTACGAGCCGACGATCGGGATCGACAAGATCATGCCGTGCGCGAACGTGAGGCCGGTGCCGGACAGCAGGTCGTCCGGCAGCGAGTAGCCGGCGAAGCCCTCGACCAGCGCCAGGAGCGAGAGCACCAGGCCGATGACCCAGTTGATCTCGCGCGGCTTGCGGAAGGCGCCGGTGAAGAACACCCGGAACATGTGGGTGGCGATCGCGGCGACGAACAGCAGGGCCGACCAGTGGTGGATCTGCCGCATGATCAGCCCGCCGCGGATCTCGAAGGAGATGTCGAGCGTCGACTTGTACGCCTCGGACATCTCGATGCCCTTGAGCGGGACGTAGGAGCCGTCGTACACGACGTGCCCGGCCGAGGGGATGAACCAGAAGGTCAGGAAGACACCGGTGAGCAGCAGGACGATGAGGCTGTACATCGCCACCTCGCCCAGCATGAACGACCAGTGGTCGGGGAAGACCTTCTTCAGGCCCCACTTGACCGCTCCGGCGGCGCCGGTGCGGTCGTCGACGTAGCTCGCGGCACCGCCGAGGCCGCGGGACGTGGTGGACTGGCTCATCGGTGACCTCGCTCAGGGAAGCTCGGCCCGACAGCCTCCTGGAAGGGCTGGCGGGCGACCAGGTAGCCCTCGTCGTTGACGGTGATCGCCAGCTGGGGCAGCGGACGGTGCGCTGGGCCGAAGATGACCTTCGCGTCCTGGCTGACGTCGAACGTCGACTGGTGGCAGGGGCACAGCAGGTGATGGGTCTGCTGCTCGTACAGCCCGACCGGGCAGCCCACGTGCGTGCAGATCTTGGAGTAGGCGACGATGCCCTCGTAGCCCCAGTCGAGCTCCTTGGGGCTCTTGATGTCGCTGGGGTCCAAGCGCATCAGCAGGACGGCCGCCCGGGCTCGCTGCTCCAGGCCGTCCTCGACCTTGTCGATGCCCTCGGGCATCACGTGGAAGACCGAGCCGATGGTCACGTCGGAGGCCTTGATCGGCGCCAGCTCGGGGTCGCTGACCAGGCGCATGCCGGCCTTCCACATGGTCTGGGAGTTCCAGGCCCCCGGCAGCGGCCCGAGGTCGCGCAGGGCGACGATGAAGGGCAGCCCGAACAGTCCGAGGGCGCCGCCGAGCGTGGCCTTGATGAGCGGACGGCGGCCGATGCCCGACGTCTCGCCGCCTTCCAGGACCGCCGCGACGGCTCCCTCGCGGGTCTCGTCGCTGCTGCGCAGCTGGTGGCGCTCCTCGACGACCTCCTCGTCCGGCATCAGGGTCTTGGCCCAGTGGATGGCGCCGGCCCCGATGAAGAACAGGCCGAACCCCAGTCCGAGGCCGAGCAGGAGGTTCTGCAGCCGGGTGTCGCCGATGAAGGGCAGGAAGACCGCCTGGTCGATGTCGACCGCGAAGTACGACACGAGGAAGACCAAGGTGGCGATCATCGACAGCGTGAACATGGCCGCGACCTGGCGCTCCGCCCGCTTGGCGGCGCGCGGGTCGGTGTCGGCCATGCGGTGGGGGTGCGGCGGCAGTCCCGGGTTCTCGAACAGCGTCGGCGCCGCGGTGCTGCCCGGCAAGGTGACCGCGCGCTCGGGCGCTGCCACGTCACTCGTGCGCGCCGGGGTGGTGTCGCTCATGTCCGTCCGTCCTGCGTCCGTGTGCTGACTCATCTCATGCCGCCTTGGAGCCGAGCCAGACGGCGCAGCCGATGAGCGCGCCGAGGCCGACGACCCAGACGAACAGGCCCTCCGGCACCGGCCCGAGGTTGCCGAGGGTGGAGCCACTGGCGTTCGGCTCGGAGTTGATCGTCTTGAGGTAGGCGATGAGGTCGCGCTTGCTCTCGGGCGTGATGTTCGCGTCGTTGAAGACCGGCATGGACTGCGGGCCGGTGATCATCGCCTCGTAGATGTGCTTCGGGGAGGTGTTCTGCAGGCTGGGCGCGAACTTGCCGCGGGTCAGGGCCCCGCCCGCGCCGGCGAAGTTGTGGCACATCGCGCAGTTGACGCGGAAGATCGCGCCGCCGCGACCCGGGTCGCCGCCGACGGCGTCCGTGTACTCGGCGGAGGGGATGGCCGGCCCCGGCGCCAGCGAGGCGACGTACGCGGCGAGCTGGGAGATCTGCTCCTGCGAGAACTGCACCTTCTTCTGCATGGCCTGCGGGCCGGGGTTGGCGAGGGGCATCCGGCCGGTGCCGACCTGGAAGTCGACCGCCGCGGCGCCGACGCCGATCAGGCTGGGGGCGGCCACCTGGCCCTTGCTGTTCGCGGGGGCGCCCTGGGCGTTCAGCCCGTGGCACGAGGAGCAGTTGGCGAGGAACAGCTTCTTGCCCTGCTGGATGTCGTCGGCGCTGGCGGTGGACGCCGCCGCGGGCCGCGGGGCCAGCGCGGCGTACGCCGCCCCTGTGGCCAGCAGGCCCAGGGCGATGAGCAGCACCAGGGCCAACGGGTGGCGCCGTCGGGCGGCGAGAGCGGTCACGTGCGGGTCCTCGTTTCGTGCCGAGCCCAGGTCGTCGACCTGGGCTGTGGTGCGAGCGTACGTCGGGGGCTGTGGTTCGGCGCAAGCGTCGGCGCGGTCCGAAGGGACCGCGCCGGCACCTGCTGCGAGCTGGTCACTTCAGCAGGTAGATCGTGGCGAACAGGGCGATCCAGACGACGTCCACGAAGTGCCAGTAGTACGAGGTGACGATCGCCCCGGTGGCCTCGGCGTGGCCGAAGCGGCGGGCGGCGAAGGTGCGCCCGATGATCAGCAGGAAGGCCAGCAGACCGCCGGTGACGTGCAGGGCGTGGAAGCCGGTGGTGAGGTAGAAGACCGAGCCGAAGGCGTCGGAGTTGATCTTGACGCCCTCGTGGACGAGCGTCGCGTACTCGAGGATCTGGCCCGAGACGAAGACCGCACCGAACAGGTAGGTGAGCGCGTACCACTCGCGCATCCCCCACTGCCGCAGCTGGAACAGCGAGCCCGTGCGACCCGGCTGGAACTGCTCGGCCTTCCAGACGCCGAGCTGGCACCACACCGAGCTGACGACCAGCACCAAGGTGTTGGCCGCCGCGTAGGGCACGTTCAGCTTCTCGGGGCCGGAGACCCACTGCTCGGGCACGACGGAGCGGATCGTGAAGTACATCGCGAACAGCCCGGCGAAGAACATGAGCTCGCTCGAGAGCCACACGATCGTGCCTACAGAGGCCATGTTCGGCCGGCTCACCGACGGGTGCGCGGGGGCAGTCTCAACTGCGGATGCGGTCGCCACGGGCGCCATTATTGCCCTATGGCTCGCCGAACGGGGAAGCGACCCCCCGACGACGTCGAAGTGATGTGCACGTCGCTCTCCCCGTGCCGGTGCGCCGGGCCTCTCGTGCCGCCCGACCGCTAGGATCGCGAGCGCAGGTGTCCCGCCTGCGCACTCACACCCACGGCCTCGAGGACGACACGCATGAGCGCGACGCAGGCGACCGGCGCGGAGCAGCAGACCCGCACCCTGACCGTCCTGGTGTACAGCGACAACGTCGACACCCGCACCCAGGTGCGGATGGCCGTCGGGCGCCGTCCGGCCCCCGACGTGCCGCGCGTGGAGTGGGTCGAGTGCGCGACGCCCGCGGCCGTCGTGAGCGCCATGGACTCCGGCAGCGTCGACCTCGCGATCCTGGACGGCGAGGCCAGCCCGCTCGGCGGCCTGGGCCTGTGCCGCCAGCTCAAGAGCGAGATCTACCGCTGCCCGCCGATCCTGGTCCTCACCGGACGCCCACAGGACTCCTGGCTGGCGGCGTGGTCGCTGGCCGACAACGCCGTCTCGCACCCGCTCGACCCGGCCGGTGTCGCCGACGCCGTCGCCGAGCTCGCGCGCGGCCTGCAGGGCTGATCGGTGGGCGGCGCCACGACGTCCAGCGGTGACGGCGGGGCAGCCGAGCCGACCTGGCCGTCCCTGCTGCACCGGCTCATCGCGCGCGAGCACCTCACCAGTGCCGAGACCGCGTGGGCGATGGACCGCATCATGTCCGGCGAGGCCTCCCCGGTGCAGGTGGCCGGGTTCCTCGTGGCGCTGCGGGCGAAGGGCGAGAGCGTCGAGGAGCTGGCGGGCCTCGTCGAGGCGATGCTGCAGCACGCGGTGCCCATCGAGGTGCCGGGGCCGGTCGTCGACGTCGTCGGCACCGGCGGTGACCGCGCGCACACGGTCAACATCTCGACCATGGCCGCCCTGGTGGTCGCCGGCGCCGGCGAGCGCGTGGTGAAGCACGGCAACCGGGCGGCGTCCAGCGCGTGCGGGTCGGCGGACGTGCTCGAGGAGCTCGGTGTGCGGCTGGACCTCTCGCCCGCCGCTGTCGCCGAGGTGGCGCAGCAGGCGGGCATCACCTTCTGCTTCGCGACCGTCTTCCATCCCTCCATGCGCCACGCGGCCGTGGCACGCGGCCAGCTCGGCGTCGCGACGGCGTTCAACTTCCTCGGCCCGCTCACCAACCCGGCGCGGCCCGGTGCCTCGGCCGTCGGCGTGGCCGACGCGCGGATGGCGCCGCTCATGGCCGGCGTGCTGGCCGAGCGCGGCGTGAGCGCCCTGGTGTTCCGGGGCGACGACGGCCTGGACGAGCTGACGACCTCCGGCGCCTCGACGGTGTGGGAGGTGCGTGGCGGTCAGGTGGTCGAGCAGCGGCTCGACCCGGCCGACCTCGGCGTCCCGCGCTCGCCGGTCAGCGACCTGCGCGGCGCGGACGCCGCCCACAACGCGGGCGTGGTGCGCGAGCTGCTCACCGGCGCGCGGGGCCCGGTGCGGGACGCGGTGCTGCTGAACGCCGCCGCGGCCCTGGTAGCGGCCGACGCTGCCACGGGTGAGGTGTCCGAGAGCCTGCTGGAGCGAATGCGCGGCGCCCTGGAGCAGGCGGCGGCGTCGGTCGACTCGGGTGCGGCCGCCGACGTGCTGCAGCGCTGGGTGGCGGCGAGCGCCGCGCTCTGACGGGGTGTGCCGGGCGATCCTGGAGGTCGACCAGCCTTACCACGCCATCGGTCAGCCGAACGCCGAGTACGAGACGGACGGCAACGACATGTCGGTCTTCGCGACGCTCGCCCCCTCCTACGCCGACGTGCTCGACGCCCGAGCCGGCCGCGTCGCGATGGTGCGCGGCTTCCTCGCCACGGTCACACCGGACCAGCTGGGCGAGACGCGCAGGAATCCCCATTCACCTGAGTACCCGGAGACCGTCCTGTCCTGCCTGCACGTGATCCTCGACGAGGAGTGGGAGCACCACCGGTACGCCGTACGAGACCTCGACGCGGTCGCGGCAGAAGCCAACGGCTGAGCCCACGTCGACAGGCCCGGGCTCCGGTCTAGTTCTCTGGACGCTGCGTCGCAACGTGGAAGCGTCGCACTTCCTGTGGCCAGCCGCACGCCACGGCGATCTTGCCCGCCCACAGCCGCGCTTCGTCCTCGTCGGCGACATCGACGACGGCGAGGCCGCCGAGGTGCTCCTTGGTCTCGACGAACGGACCATCGGTGAACATCGGCGTGCCACTGGACGCATCGACGCTGAACGCAGGGGAGTCGTCCAGGCCACTGGTGTAGATGAGGACTCCCGCATCCTTCATCTCCGACCGCAACGCCTTGACAGCCATGAACCTCTCGGCCATCTGCTCTTCGGTGAAGTCGGGCACCCACTCTTCGTTGAACGCGATGAGGTACTCGGTCACGTCTACTCCCTCCTTGGAGGTGGGCCCTTCGTCCACCCTCTACTGCACTACGAACGGGGACAGCCCCATTCGACAGGCAAAGGACACAGTCCATGTGCATCGCTCGAACGTCGGCATGAGGGACGCCGCGCGCCTCGATGCCAGTCAGAAGCTGCGAGGAAACGCGGGCCGCACCCAGTGAGCGGTCAGCCGTCCTCGAGGCCGAGCGCGAAGGCGGCCTCGAGGTCGTGGCGGGAGTAGGCGCGGAACGAGATGTGGGTCTGCGTGTTCAGCACCCCCTCGACCTTGTTCAGCCGGTCGGCGATGACGTCGGCGAGCTCCTCGTGCTCGCGCACGCGGACCATCGCGATGAGGTCGACGTCGCCGGTGACGGAGTAGACCTCGGTGACCCCGTCGAGGTCGGCGATCGCCGAGGCGACCTCGGGGATCCGGTCGACCTCGGCCTGGACGAGCACGATCGCGGTGATCACGGCAGCAGCTCCTACGGCTCGACGGTGATGACACGGCCCTGCGAGGCCGAGCCTAGTGCTCAGCCGGCGACCTGACGGCGCACCCGGGCTGGCGTGCCCGGCTCGTCGAACGGCGACACCGGGCTCGCCGCGGCCGCCGACGCCGCCAGCGGGTCGAGCCGGGCGCGCTCGGACCCCGCGCCGTGCAGCGGGCACGACCACTCGCCCTCGACGTCGACGAGCCGGGTGCCGTCGGCCTCGAGCCAGCGCAGCACCTTCTCGGCCTCCTCGGCGCTCGCCGCGGGGGCGGGGAGCGCCGGAGGGTCGGGCACCTCGGCGGTGGCGGTGAGCGCCTCGACGTAGGGCCACGGGTCGCTGCCGCGCGGGGCGACGGTGGTGCCGGCGAGCCGGCCGTGGCGCACGAGGACGATCTCCCAGCCACCTTCGGCGCGCCGGCGAGCGCCAACGATCTTGGGGCAGGCGGCGAGCGAGCCCAGCCGCTGCGCCCGGGCGGCTCCCCGCACGACGGCGACGAGACGGTCGCGCACGGTGGCCGCCTGCTCGTACCGCTCGGCCGCGCTCAGTGCCGTGATCCGTGAGCGGAGGTCGGACACCAGCGAGCGGCAGTCACCGCTCAGCACCGCCCGGGCGCGCGCGACGAGCACGGCGTAGTCGACGGTGATCTGCTCGCGGGTGCCGTCGTCGGCGGCCCCGGTGCAGGGGGCGAGGCAGCGCCGCATGTCGGCCAGGACGCAGCTGCCGCCCCCGCCCGCGCGACCCATGCGCCGCGTGCACTGCCGCAGCTCGAAGACCTCGTGCAGCGCGTCGACGGCCAGCTCGGCGGCCCGGCGTCCGCTGAACGGCCCGACGTAGGTGGCGCCGTCGTCACGGACGCCGTGCACCACTGACAGCCGGGGGAACGCCTCGCTCGTGAGCTTGACCCACGGCATGCGCTCGGGGAACCGCGAGCGTCGGTTGTAGCGCGGCTTGTGCTCGGCGATGAGCCGCAGCTCGCGGACCTCGGCCTCGAGCGTGGTCTGGCACACGATCGCGTCGACCCGCTCGGCGACCGACACCATCTCGGCCATCCGGCTGCGGCGCTCGGAGGCGGTGAAGTAGGTGCGGACCCGCGAGCGGATGTCGCGGGAGGTGCCGACGTACAGGACGTGGTCGTGCGCGTCGCGGAAGACGTAGACACCGGGTGCGTTGGGCAGCGACTCGGCGAGGTGGCGCTTGCGACGCTGGGCGGGGGAGACCCGCGAGGTGTAGGTCGTGAGCTCTTCGAGGGAGTGGACGCCGAGCGCGCCGACCCGCTCGAGCAGGCCGTGCAGGACGTGGACGGTGGCCCGGGCGTCGGTGAGCGCGCGGTGGTCGGGCGTGGTGGGTGAGCCGAACAGGCGCGCGAGTGAGCTGAGCTTGCGGTTGGGGACCTCGTCGAGGGTGACGACCTGGCGAGCGAGGTGGACGGTGTCGACGACGGTGAAGCCCGGCCACGGGTGCCCGCACTGGCGTGCCGCCTCCTTGAGGAACGACACGTCGAACGGCGCGTTGTGGGCGACCAGCACGCTGCCGCGCGCGAACTCCAGGAAGGCCGGGAGCACCGACCCGATGCGCGGGGCGTCGCGCACCATGGCGTCGGTGATGCCCGTGAGCAGCGCGATGAACGGCGGGATCGGGGTGCCGGGGTGCACCAGCGTCTGGAACTCGCCGACGACCTCGCCGCCCCGCACCCGGACGGCGCCCACCTCGGTGATCGCGGCGCCGCTGGGGGAGCCGCCGGTGGTCTCGAGGTCGACCACGACGAAGTCGACCTCGGCCAGCGGTGTGCCGAGCTCGTCGAGCGTGCCCTGGATCAACCTCACGTTCCGGAGGGTAGATCGGGGCGCCGACAGCGGCCGCGAGGCGCGCTGGTCGGGGCCTGACCTACGCTGCCGACGTGTCCACCGCCGCACCCGACCCCGCAGCCCCGGTGCTCCCGGAGGCGGTGCGCCGTCGCGTGCTCGACCTCGCCGCGGCCGCCCTGGCCGGGCTGCCGGAGCCGGAGGTGCCGCCCAGCCTGGTGCAGGTCCGGCGGTTCGCGCCCGGGCGGCGGGCGACGGCCGGGGCCACCCCGCTGGCGAGCGCCCTCGAGCGGGACGACACCTTCCGCTCCCACGTGGCGCGAGCCGTGCGCGAGGCCGAGCCGGACCTCAGCGCCGCGCTGGACGCCGCTCCGGCCGGCGCGCCCGTCCCGGCCGCGGCGGACCCCGTCGAGGTCGCTGCCCTCACCTACCTGCTGCGCGGCGAGGGCTGGCGCGATCGGCTCGACGGGCTGCTGGAGCTGCTGCGCGAGCGGGCGGCGCACCTGGACTCCCAGGAGGCCCAGCGCGAGCTCGCCCGGCTGGAGGCGGCACTGGCCGAGGCCGACCGGCGGGTGCAGGAGGTGCGCGAGGAGGCCGAGGCCGCTCGGCGGGAGCTCGTCGAGGAGCTCGCCTCGACCCGCCGCGAGCTGCGGCGCCACCGCTCGGACGCCGACCGGGCCCGGGCGCAGGCCAGGGCGGCCACGCAGGACGCGACCGCCGAGGTCGAGGAGGCGCGCGCCACCGTGCAGGTCGCGCAGGAGCGCGCGCAGCGGGCCCAGGCCGAGCTGGCCCGCACCCAGGAGGCCCTGGAGGCGCTGCGGCGCGCCGACCGCGAGGGACGCTCGCTGGCCGGGTCGAGGGCCCGGCTGCTGCTCGACACGGTGGTCGAGGCGGCGTCCGGCCTGCGGCGCGAGCTGGGGCTGGCGCCGGCCGACGTCATGCCGGCCGACCTCGTGGGGGAGGCGCAGGCGGTGGCGCCAGGTGCGCGCACGCCGGCGCGGGCCCGCGACGACGACGATCCCGCCGTCCTGGCCGAGCTGCTGGCGCTGCCCCGGGCGCACCTGATCGTCGACGGCTACAACGTCACCAAGAGCGCGTACGGCGACCTGCCGCTCGCCGACCAGCGCAACCGCCTCGTGGCGGGGCTGTCGAACCTGCAGGCCCGGACGCGGTCGGAGGTCACCTGCTGCTTCGACGGCGCGGTGGTCGAGGGCCGCGTCCACCCGCCGTCCGCGCGGGGGGTGCGAGTGCGCTTCAGCGACCCGGGCGAGATCGCCGACGAGCTCATCCGGCGCCTGGTGCGGGCCGAGCCCGAGGGGCGGGTCGTCGTCGTCGTGTCGAGCGACCGGGAGGTGGCCGACGGGGTGCGCGCGGCGGGAGCGCGGCCGGTGCCGAGCTCGGCGCTGGCCAAGCTGCTCGACCGCGCGTGAGCTCGGTTGTCAGACCCTGCCTCTAGCGTCGCTCGCAGCGAGGTCGGCACCGTGCCGACCAGCGCCGAAGGAGGTGACCGCGATGCACATCGACTGCGACAGCTGCGAGGTCAAGGGGCTTGCCTGCGGTGACTGCGTGGTCACCGTCCTGCTCGGGGCACCTCCCGAGGGGGTGGAGCTCGACGCCGCGGAGCAGGCGGCGATCGGCGTCCTCGCCGACACCGGGCTGGTGCCGCCACTGCGGTTGCGCCGAGCCACGGGCTGAGACGGTCCGCAGTGGCTGGGGAGCCTGGGGCGGTCGGCGCGTGGGGCTGCTTACGATGAGTCGGTGACCGCGCCGCCCACCGAGCCCAGCGGGGCTCCCGACGACGCGGCTGGTCGCTCCCGCGCCCTCGGGGTCGTCGCCGCGGGCGTGGTGGCCCTGGTCGTGGTGGCCCTCGTGGTCACCGCCGTCGTGGGGTTGCTCTCCCGGCGGCCTGGCAGTGGCTCGCCGGTCCCGTCGCCGGCTGCGTCCCCGACCCCGACCCCGACGCCGACGTCGGGGCTCGACCGCGAGCAGCAGCAGCTCGACGCCCTCACCGCCGTGCTGGCGGCCCGGCGCAGCGCGGTGCTGCACCACGACCGCGCGGCCTGGATCGCGACGGTCGACCCCGACAGCCCGCGCTTTCGCGACGAGCAGGCCACGGTGTTCGACAACCTCTCCCAGGTGCCGTTCAGCGACTGGAGCTACCAGTACGTCGGCCGGGCGCCCGACCTGTCAGCCGAGCGGGTGCGTGAGCTCGACGGCGAGGTCTGGGTCGCTCGCGTCCTCGCGGGCTACCGCCTGCGCGGTTTCGACACCAGCACGTCGTTCGCCGAGCAGGACCTCACGGTGGTGCGGCGGGGGCGGAGCTGGTTCATCGCCTCGACCTCCGACGGGGGCACGGCGCCGCAGCCGTGGGACCTCGGCCGGGTGCAGGTCGTGCGGGGCGACCACGTGCTCGTGCTCGGCACCGCTACCCGCGCGGCGCTGCGGCAGTACGCCGACGCCGGTGACCGCGCGGTGGGCAGGGTGAGCGACGTCTGGGGCACCTCGTGGTCGCGCCGCGCCGTGCTGGTCGCGCCGCGCACCCAGCACGAGTTCGGCCGGTTGCTGCTGCGCGACGACACCGGCCTGGACCAGGTCGCGGCCGTCACCACCGGCGACCTCAGCAGCGAGCTCGCCAGCGGCAGTGCGTCCGGTGGCCAGCGCGCCGGCAACGACCGGGTGGTCATCAACCCGGCCGCCTTCGCGCGCCTGGGTGCCACCGGGCGCCGGGTCGTCCTGACCCACGAGATGACGCACGTGGCGGTGCGGCAGAGCACCACGTCCGCGGTGCCGATCTGGCTGTCCGAGGGCTTCGCCGACTTCGTCGGCTACTCCGGCACCGGGGTGTCGCGCCGGGTCGGCGCTGGTGACCTGCTCGTGCAGGTGCGCGCGGGCCACGGGCCGACGCGGCTGCCGACCGCCGACGACTTCGACCCCACCCGCACGACCATCGCGCCGTCGTACTCGGCGTCCTGGCTGGCCTGCTCCCTGATCGCCGACACCTACGGCACCGACCGGCTGGTCGCCCTGTACCGCCGGGCGGCCACGGCCCCGAGCGACGGCAGCGCGCCCGACCCGGACGCCCAGCTCACGGCGGCCTTCCCGCGGGTGCTCGGCACCACGCAGGCGGCCTTCACCCGACAGTGGCGCCAGTACCTCCAGCGCCTCGCCGCCTCATGACCGGCCCCGCCGGTGCGGCCCCTGGGGCCGCCGTCAGCACGCGCGAACGGCGCGCCGCGCTCGCCCCCTGGTGGGCGCTGGCCCTGCTCACCGTCGCGCTGCTGGCGCTGGCCGCCGTCGTCGTGCCCTGGACGCCGCTGCCGGGCGGTGGGCACGTGACGCCCACGCCGGGCACGGACTTCACGGCCGCCCAGCTCGCCCGCGACTCGGCGTTCCACGCCGACCTGCGGCGGTGGACCTATCCGCGGGCGGTCGTCTGGCTGCTCGTCACCGTGGCGCTGGGCCTGACGCCGGCCGGTGCGCGGCTGGTGCGATGGTGCGGCCGGCGGCTCGGCGGCTCGTGGCCGGCCACCGTCGTGGGCGGCACCGTCGGGCTCGCGCTGGTCTCGACGGCCGTCGCCCTGCCCTTCTCGGCGGCGGCCGAGCTGGTGCTGCGGCGGTACGGCCTGTCGACGCAGCACTGGCCCGGCTGGTGGGTGGACGTCGCGCGCGGCACGGCACTGAGCGTCGCGGTGACGGCCCTGCTGCTGGTGCTGGTCGTCGCGCTGGCCCGTCGGTGGCCACGAGGCTGGTGGCTGCCGGGGGCCGCTCTCGCCGCGGCGTTCGTCGTCGCGGGCTCCGCGCTGTACCCCCTCGTCGTCGAGCCGCTGGCCAACGACTTCCGCTCGATGCCGGCCTCGGCGCAGCGCACGGCGCTGCTGCAGCTCGCCGCGCGCGACGGCCAGCCGGTCACCGACGTGCTGGTCGCCGACGCCTCCCGCCGCACCACGGCGGAGAACGCCTACGTCTCCGGGCTCGGCTCGACCCGGCGCCTGGTCGTCTACGACACCTTGCTGCGCGGGGCGGACGAGCGCGAGGTCGAGCTCGTCGTCGCCCACGAGCTGGGCCACGTGGCCCACCACGACGTGCTGCGAGGCACCGCGCTCGGAGCCCTGGGCGCCGCGTGGGCGGTGGTGGCCGCCTTCCTGCTCACCCGCCGCCGCTGGTGGCTGCACCGGGCCGGCGTCAGCGGCGTCGGTGACCCTCGGGCGATCGCCTTGCTGCTGGCCCTGCTCGCCGTCGGTGGCTACCTGGCCGCCCCGGCGTCCACGCTGGTGTCGCGGCGCATCGAGGCCAGTGCCGACGTCCACGCGCTCGACCTCACGCGCGACCCGATCACGTTCGCGGCCATGCAGCGCCGCCTCGCGGTGGCCAACATCAGCGACCTCCAGCCGCGCTGGTACCGCACCCTGCTGTACCAGACCCACCCCTCGCCGCCGTGGCGCGTCGCGCTGGGCCGCACCTGGGCGCAGCAGCACGGTGTGCCGCCGCCGAAGCCCGTGCGCTGAGCACTCACCGTTGCGCGCTCGTGCGGCGGCTGGGACCTCGACCTACGGTGGGACCCCGCACCCAAGGAGGCACGATGGCCACTCGCACCGCACGCACCGCCTGGAACGGCACCCTCAACGAGGGCAAGGGCCAGGTCGAGCTCATGAGCTCGGGGGTGGGCACCTACGACGTCTCGTTCCCGAAGCGCACCGCCGAGTCCGCGGACGGGACGACGAGCCCCGAGGAGCTCATCGCGGCGGCGCACTCGTCGTGCTACGCGATGCAGCTGTCCGCGCTCGTGGCGCAGGCCGGTGGCACCCCGCAGTCGCTCGACGTGCGGGCCGACGTCATCCTGGGCGCCGACCCCGCAGGTGGCTTGCGGCTCACCGGGATCACGCTCACCGTGCGAGGCGAGGTCGAGGGGCTGGACGCCGACGGCTTCACCCGGGCCGCCGAGGAGGCGAAGGCCACCTGCCCGGTGAGCAAGGCCCTCACCGGCGTCGAGATCACGCTGGACGCGGCGCTGGAGGAGTAGCGCCGGGAGAGCGTTCCGCCCCCGCACCGTAGGGTCAGGGCCGTGGCCACCGGACGCACCCTCATCGTCACGAACGACTTCCCGCCGCGCACCGGTGGCATCGAGTCCTTCGTGCTCGCGATGGCCCAGCGCATGCCGCCCGACCAGGTCGTGGTGCACACGGCGCGCCAGCGTGGTGACGCGGCGTTCGACGCGACACTGGACTTCGAGGTGGTGCGCGACCGGTCGCGGCTGATGGTGCCCACGCCGCAGATCGCGCGCCGCAGTGCCGAGATCGCGCGAGCCCGGGGCTGCGACCGCGTCTGGTTCGGCGCTGCCGCACCGCTGGGGCTGATGGCGCCGACGCTGCGCCGAGCGGGGGTCGAGCGCACCGTCGCCACCACTCACGGGCACGAGATCTGGTGGTCGACCGTCCCCGGCGCACGCGCGCTGCTGCGGGCCATCGGCGAGCGCAACGACGTGCTCACCTACCTGGGGGAGTTCTGCCGCTCACGCATCGCGCGCCCCCTCTCACCCGCCGCCCGCGAGCGCATGGTGCAGCTGACGCCCGGGGTCGACGACACGGTGTTCCGGCCCGGGGCGGGTGGGGCCGACGTGCGGGCCGAGCTCGGGCTCGGCGACCGACCCGTGGTCGTGTGCGTCTCGCGGATGGTGGCCCGCAAGGGTCAGGACGTGCTGGTGGAGGCGCTGCCGCTGGTGAGGCAGCGCGTGCCGGACGCCGCGCTGCTGCTCGTGGGCGACGGGCCGCACCGTCGGGCCGTCGAGCGGCGCGTGGCGGCCCTGGGGCTGCAGGACGACGTCGTGCTCACCGGGCGCGTGCCGTGGGACCGCACTCCGGCCTACTACGACGCCGGCGACGTGTTCGCCATGCCCACGCGGACGCGGCTGCTCGGCCTGGAGCCGGAGGCCCTCGGCATCTGCTACCTCGAGGCTGCGGCGACCGGGCTGCCCGTGGTCGTGGGGGACTCCGGTGGCGCGCCGGACGCCGTGCTGGACGGGCAGAACGGCTTCGTGGTGCCGGGCCGTTCGGTCGCCGCCGTCGCCGACCGCGTGGCGAGCCTGCTGGACGACCGCGAGCTCGCTCGCCGCTTCGGCGAGCGCGGCCGCGCCTGGGTCGCCCACCAGTGGCGCTGGGACGACCTCGCGGCCCGGCTGCAGGCGGTGCTGGCCGGTGAGCCCGTAGCCCGCGAGCTCGGCTGAGGCGCACGGCGGGGCCGAGGGACGTCGGCATCGTCCGAACGGACGATGCGCCGCCGACCGAACCGGCACTGACAACCGGCCGATCGCCCGCTGCCCGCGAGCGCCCGCCGGTCGCACGCTGAGGAGGTCATCGTGGGCGGGCGGTCACGCCGCCGCCCGCGGCAGCACCTGCCAAGGAGTCATCATGACCCGACGTCTCATCTCCCTCCACCTGCGTGCCGTCCAGGCCATGGACCGCGACCGCGGCGCCACCGCCGTGGAGTACGGCCTGATCGTCGCCCTCATCGCCGCGGTCATCGTCGGCATCGTCGGCACTCTCGGCGGCCAGATCAACACCGCCTTCACCAACGTCTCGACCGCCATCGCAGCGGCGCTGTAGAGCCCTGGCCGGCGAGAGCACCATGCCCAGCACGGACGGGGGACGCCGCCCAACCGGTGCGTGTCCCCCGTGCCCGTGCGGGGGACCGCGGCGCCACTGCCGTGGAGTACGCGCTGGTGGCCGCGCTGATCGCCGGGGTCATCGCCGCGACGGTCGGTGTCGTGGGCCAGCAGGTCCTCGCGCTCTTCTCGACCATCCCGATCCCGTTCGGCTGATGGGAGGACGTGCCGTGAGCCGTTGTCGACGTCGCAGCGCCGGACTCCGCGAGGTCGGGGCGGCGGCCGTGGAGCTGGCCCTCGTCCTGCCGATCCTGCTCGTCATCGTGTTCGGCATCGTGGACTTCGGCCGCGCCTACAACGCGAAGGTGTCCTTGACCCAGGCCGCTCGAGAGGGCGCTCGGGTGCGTTCGCTCGGCGGCGACGCCGCGGCCACCGCCGTCGCGGGTGCAGCAGGCTGCCGGCTTCGTGCCGGCCGCCTCGATCGCGGTCAACTCCGGGGCGGCCTGCCCCGCTGCTCCGGCCGCCAGCGACGTCGCCACGGTCACGGCGACGTACACGTTCCAGTTCATCACCCCCGTCGGCGCGCTCGCACGGTTCGCGGCCGGCCCGATCACGCTCACCGGAACGGGGGTCATGCGATGCTTGGGATGACGGTGATGCGCCGGCTTCGAGCCGTCGTGGCGTCGCAGGACGACGGCGCGGTCGCCCTGCTGGTCGCCATCCTGTTCGGTGGCGGCGTGCTGCTCGGCATGGCCGCGCTGGTCATCGACGTGGGGTCGCTGTACGCCGAGCGCCGCCAGCTGCAGAACTCGGCCGATGCCGGTGCCCTGTCGCTCGCGCAGGACTGCGCGGCCGGGTCGCCGGCGTGCACGACCAGCCCCGGCAACGTCAGTGGCATCGTCGACAGCAACGACTCCGCGGACGGCACCAGCACGGTGGCCGGCATCTGCGTCCACACCGGTGGTGTCTCGAACGGCTTGTGCTCCAACGCCTCCGCCACCCTGGCCGACTGCCTGCCCCTGCCAGCGACGGTCGAGAACTACGTGGAGGTCCGCACGAGCACCCGCACGGCCTCGGGTGGCACCTTGCTCCCGCCGGTCTTCGCGGAGACCCTCGCTGGGGGCAACCGAGGCACCACCGTCGGAGCCTGCAGCCGCGTCGCCTGGGGCGGCGCCTCGAGCGCCTCGAGCGCCATCCCGCTGACGGTGTCGGACTGCGAGTTCCGGCACTACGTCGGGAACCCGCCGAACTTCGCACCGCCGCCGCCGTACCCGCCGTACCCGGCCGCGAGCTTCGAGCACACGATCTACTTCCACGACACCACGAACGCGCTCGCCGGCAGCTGCCCGGCCGGCCCGGCCGGCAGCGACGACCCCATCTCGGGCGGCTTCGGCTGGCTGGAGTCCGACAGCTGCGTGGTCACCAGCACGACCGCCAACTGGTTCGACGCGAGCCCGGGGACCTCGCCGGGCAGCGACTGCCGCGCCGCGGAGTTCGCGGCCGCCTACGGCCAGCTCGTCGACATCCCCATCTACGACGGCACGAACGGCCTCAACGGCGCGAACGGCAAGTACCACATCAAGGGCTACGCAGCGTTCGTCCTGACCGGCTACTACCTGGGTGGCTCGTACAAGAAGAAGTCGCTGATCACCGGCGCCTTCCCGTGCGGCCGCACGCCCACCACCGGTGACGAGCGCTGCATCAGCGGCTTCTTCACCCAGGACCTCACTCCGACGTCGGGGGTGATCGGCGGCACCGACATGGGCGTCACGGTCATCCAGATGGCCGGCTGAGCACCTACCAGCAGGAGGCACCACCATGGCTCGACGTTCGCTCGCGGTGCTGTTCGCCGTCGCACTGGCGGTGATCGGCGCGGTGCTCGTCCTGGTGTACGCGCGCAGCGCCGACGCCCGGGCCCTGGAGGGGCAGCGGGTGGTCGACGTGTTCGTCGCCTCCAAGGACATCCCGGCCGGCACGACCGCCAAGAACGCGGTCGACCGCGGCTGGTTGCGCAAGGAGTCGTTCGCGCAGAAGGGCGTTCCGGACGGAGCGCTCACCGACCTCGCCGGGCCGGTCTCGCTGCAGGTGGCGACCACCGACATCGCGGCCGGCGAGATCGTGCTGGCGCGCCGCTTCGGCGACCAGCGGCTCGGCAAGGCCGCCGTCACCGTGCCGGAGGGGCTGGTCGCGGTGACCGTGCAGCTCAGCGACCCGGCACGGATCGGCCCGTTCCTGACCCCGGGGTCGAAGATCGCCGTCTACGACAGCTACAACGCGCGAGACGGCCGGACGGCGTCGTCCGGCCCGGCCGGCGACAAGCTGAGCCAGGACAAGGCGGCGCTGCACGTCACCCGGGTGCTGCTGCCCAGCGTCGAGGTGCTCGGCGTCGGTGACACGACGGTGAGCGGCTCGCTCAGCTCGGCCGACCAGCAGCCGGGTGCGCAGAAGGTGCCCACGGCGCTGGTGACCGTGGCCGTCGCGCCCGCCGACGCGCAACGGCTCGTGCACGCCACGCAGACCGGCACGCTCTACGCGGTGCTGCTCGGTGCCGGCGCTGAGGTCAAGGCCGGCCAGTCCGTGCTCGACACCACCCTGTTCGCCGAGGTGAAGCCATGACCGTCCTGCTCGAGACCGATCCCGGCACCGTCGAGGCGATGCAGTTCGACCTGCCGGGCCAGGTGACCGTCGTGGAGTCCGTGCCTGCCGCCCACCGGCTGCTCGGGGAGGACCGCGCCGAGGTGCTGGTGGTCGTCGGCCCGGACATCGACCAGGCGGCCGCGCTCGAGCTCGCCGAGCAGCTGCGGGTGGAACGTCCTGACGTCGGGGTCGTGCTGATGCGTCGACGGCTGGACGTCACGGTGCTGGCCCACTCGCTGCGCGCCGGGGTGCGCGAGGTCGTCAACTCCGACGACCACGGCAGCCTGTCCGACGCCTGCCGCCGCAGCCTCGAGGTCTCGCGACGGCTGCTGGGGGTCGCGGGCGCGCCCGGCTCGCGCGAGGCCCGCGTGGTCACGGTGTTCAGCGCCAAGGGAGGCTGCGGCAAGACCACCGTGGCCACGAACCTCGCGGCGGTGCTGGCCTCCGGCGGCCGGTCGTCGGTGTGCCTGCTCGACCTCGACCTCGCGTTCGGGGACGTCGCGATCGCGCTGCAGCTGGTGCCCGCCCGCACCGTGATCGACGCCGTGGCGATGACCGGCTCGATCGACGAGCAGGGCGTCGCGTCGCTGGTCACACCGCACTCACCGGGGCTGGACGCCATCTGCGCTCCGCTGGAGCCCGGCGAGGCCGAGCGCATCCCCGCCGCCACGGTGGTCGAGCTGCTGCGGGTGCTCCGGCGCATGTACGACTACGTCGTCATCGACACCCCGCCGGCGTTCACCGAGCACGTGCTCGCGTCCTTCGACGTCTCCGACGTCTACGTCCTGCTCGCCACGCTCGACATCCCCGCCCTGAAGAACCTGCGGCTGACGCTGGACATGCTCGACATGCTCGGGTACCCGCGCGAGGGCTGGCAGGTCGTCCTGAACCGGTCGGACTCCCGCGTCGGCCTCTCCGTCGACGACGTCATCAAGACGCTGCGCGTGCCGCTCGCGACGCAGATCCCGAGCAGCCGCGCGGTGTCGGCGTCCATCAACAAGGGTGTCCCGATCGTGCTGGACGAGCCGCGGCACGCCGTGTCGAGCGCCATCCGCGACCTCGCCGAGCGGCAGGTGCGCACCGTCGCCCCGAGCGAGCGGACGGCCAGAGCGGGAACCGACCCGGGGTCGCGTCGCGGTCGCTCGCTGCTGCGCAGGGGAGCGCGGTCGTGAGCCTGGCGGAGCGGCTCGACCAGGCCCGGCGCTCGACGCCGCAGCCGACGCCGGACGACGGCCCGGTGGTCGCGCACCGGGCGGCGCGGCGTCCGGCCGACCCGTTCGGCGAGCTCAAGGCGAGCGTGCACCAGTCGTTGCTGGAGACGTTGGGGCCCAAGCTCTACGACCCGCGCATCGAGGCCGGTGAGCTCGAGCAGCGCGTGCGCCAGACCCTGCAGTCCGTGCTCGAGACCGAGCAGACGCCGCTGTCGTCCGCCGACCGCACGCGCATCGCCCAGGAGATCGCCGACGACATCCTCGGCCACGGCCCCCTCGAGCCCTACCTGCGCGACCCCGAGGTCACCGAGATCATGGTCAACGGACCGGACCAGGTGTACGTCGAGCGCGCGGGTCGCCTCCACCCGACGGACGCGCGCTTCACCTCCGAGGCGCACCTGCGGCGCACCATCGACAAGGTCGTCGGTCGCGTGGGCCGGCGCGTCGACGAGGCCAGCCCGATGGTGGACGCCCGGCTCGCGGACGGCTCGCGGGTCAACGCCGTCATCGCCCCGGTCGCCCTCGACGGCAGCATGCTCACGATCCGCAAGTTCTCGCCCGACCCCTTCACCGACGACGACCTGATCACCTTCGGGACCATGACGCGGGCCGTGCGCGACGTGCTGCGTGCCTGCGTGTCGGGGCGGCTGAACATCGTCGTCTCCGGCGGCACGGGGAGCGGCAAGACCACGACGCTGAACGTGATGAGCGGCTTCATCCCGGACGACGAGCGGATCGTCACGATCGAGGACGCCGCCGAGCTGCAGCTGCACCAGCAGCACGTGCTGCGCATGGAGTCGCGTCCGCCCAACATCGAGGGCCGCGGGCAGATCGCCATCCGCGACCTGGTGCGCAACGCGCTGCGCATGCGGCCCGACCGCATCGTCGTGGGCGAGGTCCGGGACGGGGCGGCCCTCGACATGCTCCAGGCGATGAACACCGGCCACGACGGGTCCATCACCACGGTGCACGCCAACTCCCCGCGCGACTCCCTCTCACGGCTCGAGACCATGGTGCTGATGGCGGGCGTCGACCTGCCGATGCGAGCGATCCGCGAGCAGGTCGCCAGCGCCGTCGACCTCATCGTGCACCAGCAGCGGATGAAGGACGGTTCGCGCCGCGTCACCCAGGTGACCGAGGTGATCGGCATGGAGGGTGACGTCATCACCTTGCAGGACGTGTTCACGTTCGACTTCCGCGCCGGTCAGGACGAGCACGGCCGCCTGCGAGGCAGCCTGCACCCGACCGGCCTGCGACCTCGTTTCGTCGAGCGCCTGCTGGACGCCGACATCGTCCTGCCGCCGGAGCTCTTCGCGCTGCACCGGAGCCTCACGTGAGGGCTCCTCGGCGGCTGGCCGGCGCCCTCGTCGCGGCGGTGGCAGCCGTGACGGCCGCGGCGTTGCCGCTGGTGCTCGCCGGGCCCGCGTACGCCGGCTCGGTCGAGGGCTCGCTGTCGGCGACGTCGGTGCGCGGCGACGTCCTGACCACGTCCCTGAGCGTCCCGCCGACCGCCGCGGGGGCGGTGGTGGACCCCTCGACCGTCAGCGTGACCGTCGGTGGGCGAGCCGCCCGGCTCCAGCGGGTCGACGTGCCGCGCCAGCGCCGCGTGGTGGTGCTGCTCGTCGACACCAGCGGGTCCATGCGCTCCGGCGGCCTGAGCGGCGCGCAGGAGGCGGGTCGGGTGCTCACCCGGATGCTGCCGGACGACGTGCTGCTGGGGCTGGTGTCCTTCTCCGACCGGCCGCGGGTGGAGGTCGCTCCGACGACGGACCGCACCGCGGTCGTCACCGCGCTCGGGCGCCTCAGCGCCTCGGGCGAGACCTCCCTGTACGACGGCGTGGTCGCGGCCGCGCGGCTCACCGGCACCAGCGGCGACCGTCGGGTCCTGCTGCTGAGCGACGGCGGCGACACCGTGAGCAGCGCGACGTTGCGCGCGGCGGTGCGGGCGGTCGGCACCATCACGCTGGACGCGGTGGCCTTCCGCACCGACGAGTCGCAAGGGGACGTGCTGCGGGCCCTGACGGACGCCGGCCACGGACGCGTCGTGAAGACCACGACCGCGGCGGCGCTCACGGCCGCGTTCGCGGGCACGGCCCGCGAGATCGCCTCGCAGGTGCAGATCACCGCGGTGCTCCCCGAGAACGTCACCGGCCAGCAGACCGTGGTCGTCACCGCGGCGGCCGGTGCGAGCACCGTCACCGCGCGGACGTCGGTACGCCTCGGCGCCTCGGCCCCGGCCCCTCAGGTCGCGCAGGCCCTCCCGACGCGCACGCTCGAGCCGTCAGCGCTCGTGCGCCGGCCGTGGCTGCTCGTCGGTGTCGCCTTCGCCCTGGTGCTGCTGTGCTCGTTGCTGCTGCTGGCACCTGCCCTCGAGAGCACCGGCCGCCGGCGCACCCGCCAGCTGGAGCTGTACACGCTGTCCGGCCGCGGGAGGCAGGCCGTGCAGGCGCAGGGCGCCTCGACCGGTGCTGTCGTCGACGTCGCGCAGGGCATCGTGCAGCGCAGCGGCAAGGAGGCGGCGGCCGGGCTCCGGCTCGACCGCGCCGGGCTGGCGCTGCGGCCGGCGGAGTGGCTGGTGCTGCAGACCGCGGCGGCGCTCGGCGCGGCCGTCGTGCTCGCCGTGTCCGGGGGCTCGGTGTGGTGGGGGCTGCCGGGAGCGCTGGTCGGCCTCCTGGTCACCGAGACCTACGTCCGGGTGAAGGTGCGCCGGCGGCTGGCGGCCTTCGAGCGCCAGCTTCCTGACGTGCTGAGTCTCGTCGCCAGCAGCCTGAGCACCGGCTTCTCGCTGCACCAGTCGCTCGACGCTGTCGCCCAGGACGCGTCCGACCCGGTGAGCACCGAGCTGTTCCGTGCGCTGGCGGAGACGCGCATCGGCGCCGAGCTGGTCGACGCCCTCGACCGGATGGCCGAGCGGATGCGCAGCGAGAACATGCGCTGGACGACGATGGCGATCCGGATCCAGCAGCAGGTGGGCGGCAACCTCGCCGAGACGCTGCGGACGACGGCCGCCACCCTGCGAGAGCGCGAGCAGCTGCGCCGCATGGTGCGCGGGCTGTCCGCCGAGGGACGGCTCTCGGCGTACATCCTCATCGCCCTGCCGATCGCGCTGTTCGGCTACATGCTGCTCACCAACCGCGAGTACATCTCGCTGCTGTGGACCAACGTCCTGGGCTGGCTGATGCTCGTCGGCGCCCTGCTCGGGACCGTCGTCGGCAGCGTGTGGATGAGTCGCATCGTCAAGGTGGAGGTCTGAGATGGCGCCGACGACCCTGCTGTGGGGAGGCGTCGCTGCGGTGGGCGTCGGGCTGCTGGCGCTCACCATCACCCTCGCCGTGACCTCGGCCCAGCCCTCCGGCGTGGCGCGGAGCCTGGCGCTGATCGAGCAGCTGCGCCGAGACGGCCAGGTGGCGCGCCACGAGCTGCCGGCCCGTGACCGGCTGCTGCTGCCCGCGCTCGAGCGCTTCCAGCGTCTCGCGATCGCCCTGTCACCGGGCGGCGCGGCAGCCAAGCTGCAGCAGCGGCTGGACTTCGCCGGCAACCCGGGCAGCTGGACCGTCGAGCGGCTGCTCGGCGCGAAGGGGCTGCTGCTCGTCGCGGGAGTGCTGCTGGGCGGTCTGCTCGGTGGGCTCGGCTGGGGCGGCGCGCTGTTCGCCGCCGCCGCCGGGACGCTCTGCTTCTTCCTGCCTGACCTGCTGGTGCACAACAAGGGCCTGCACCGCCAGGAGGAGATCCGCCGGTCGCTGTCGAACTCCCTCGACATGCTGTCGGTGTCGGTCGAGGCCGGGCTCGCGTTCGACGCCGCGCTGCTGCAGGTCGCGCGCTCGACGTCCGGACCGCTCGCGGGGGAGTTCGCCCGCGTGCTGCAGGAGATCCGGATCGGCAAGTCCCGGATGGAGGCCTTCGCGGCGATGGGGGCGCGTACCGACGTGGCCGAGCTGAGGTCGTTCATCACGGCGCTCTCGCAGGCCGACCGGCTCGGCATCCCGGTGGCCTCGGTGCTGCGCGAGCAGAGCAAGGAGATGCGGGTGCTGCGCCGTCAGGTGGCGGAGGAGAAGGCCCAGAAGGTCCCGGTGAAGATCATGTTCCCGCTCGTGGTGTGCATCTTCCCCGCGCTGTTCGTCGTCATCATCGGCCCCGGCGTCATCCGCCTCTTCGCCGTGTTCACCCAGCAGCTGTGAGGAGCAGACCATGAGTGCGAGCGTCCTTCCGCCGGCCTCGGCCTCCGCCGCGGCCCGCCGCACGGCGCGCTGGCCGGTCGGTCGGGTCGTGGGCCTGAGCCTGGCGTCCGCCGGCATCGCGCTGCAGGCCATGGCGCTGCTGCGCGCCGTGCGCGCGCTGCCCGACGCCGGTGCCGCGGGGGCCGTCGCCGTCGTGGGCTCCAGCCTGTCGCTGGCGGTCTACCTGCTCGTCGTCGGTGCCTACCTGCTGCGCTCGAGGGAGGTCGCCACCGACCGCAGCCGGGTCGCCCGGGTGGTCGCGGTCGCTGCGACGTTCTCGCCGTTCCTCATGCCGCTGTGGCCGGCGCGTGAGGCGTCGGCCGGGGTCGAGGTCGTGGCGTCCGCGCTGCTGAGCGCCGGTCTGGTCGGCTGCGTCTGGTCGCTGCGTCACCTGTGGCGCAGCTTCAGCGTGCTGCCCCAAGCACGCACCCTCGTCACGAGCGGCCCGTACCGGTTCGTCCGCCACCCGCTCTACAGCACCGAGATCCTCGCGAACCTCGGCATGGCGATCCACTTCGGCCGGCCGTTCCACTGGGCGGTGCTCGTGCTCCTGGTGCTCGGCCAGGTCTACCGGGCCCGGCGCGAGGAGCGGCTGCTCTGCCAGCACGTCCCCGGCTACGCGCAGTACCGCGCGCGCACCGCCTGTCTCGTGCCAGGGCTGCTGTGAGACCGGAGGGCGTGCTCGTCGTCGAACGGCACGGCCTGCACGCGCTGGAGCTGCGCCGCGCCGGGCTGACCGTCGTCGAGCTGCTCGCGGCGGACGAGGGCCCGGCGGACCGTGCCGGAGCCTGCGTGGTCGACGCCGTCAGCGGCACCGCCCCTGATCCTCGGACGTGGGCCCGGGTCGTCGAGGCGCTGCGCGCCGACCCGCTGATGGTGCTCCTCGCGGTCGTGGCCGGTGAGCTGCCGTCCTGGTTGGGGGAGTTCGCCGATCGGGCCGTCCGGGTGCCGGCGCCGATCTCGGGGCCCGCTCTGGCCGACCGCGTCGTCGCGGAGGTCGGCGTGCGAGACGTCGTCGTCGACCTCGGGCTGACGTCCGAGCGGATCATCGACCTGGTCGTCGACCTCGACCGCGAGGCCGAGGGTGCGCTCGCTCCGGCCGCTCCGGCTGCCGCGACCACCGCGACCGCCACGACCACCGCGACCGCCGCGACCGCCGCAGGCGCCCCCGGCGACACCGACCGGCCGCGAGCCCTGCCGCGAGCCCTGCCGCGAGGGTCGGTCTCGGTGCCGCTGGGGCTCGCGAACCTGCCCGAGCTGGCCACCCGGCTGCTGACCGCCCTCGCCGTCACACCGCCCCTGCGCGAGGTGGCCGAGCAGGTGGCCGAGGCCCTGGGGGCGCGGCTGCACGCTGACGTGGCGGTGCTGGTGCGTGACGTCGACGCGCCCTCGTGGACCGTCGTCGCCGGTGTCGGGCTGCGAGCGCTGGAGTGGCGGGGCCTCGCGGCCGACCCGCCGCTGCTCGACCTGCTCGGGGCGCGTCGACCGATCCTGCTCGTGCGCTCGTCCGACGACGTCCGGCAGGCCGCTGCGGGCCTTCCGTGCGCCGGTCGCGAGCACCTGCTCGTCGGGCGCTGCTCCGGGCTGGACGTCGTCGTGACCGCCGGCCGCGACGAGCCGCCGATGACGCAGGACGACGTGCGGGTCCTGGGCCGTCTGCTGGACGACGACGCCGCGCTCGTCGACGCGCTCGCGCTGCGCGAGCTCGCCGTCCGGATGCGGCCGTACGCCGCTGTGTGAGCGGCGGGCCCAGCACCCCTCAGCCGGTGCGGCCGTCCACCCGCTCGTCGACGAGCCGGTCCTCGACGACGTGACCGGCCGGGTCGAGCAGGCCGTGGGCGAGGCGCTTGCGGAACTCCAGGTCGACGCCGTCCTCGCCGTGCCGGTTCTTCTCGAGCGAGCAGACGAGCCAGCGGTGGTGCTGGTTCGCCGCCGAGGTGTCGTACAGGAGGTGCTCGCGGGCGACGACGTCGTACTTGTCCTGCAGCACCAGCACGACGTCGGCCTCGTAGGCGAGCGTGGCCGAGCCCTTGAGGTGGTGGCTGCGCAGGCGCCCGGACCACTCCGCGCCGGCCCCGCCGCGCGGACGCTCCATCGCCGCCACGGCGAGCACGGGGACGCCGGCCTCCAGCGCGAGGTCCTTCAGGGCGCCGGCGACGGCGGCGACCTGGGCCACGTCGTCGGCCGCCCCCGCCACGGGGACCTTCTGCAGGTAGTCGACCACCAGCAGACCCGGGGGCCCGGCCTGCGCCAGCTGGCGGATCTCGGGCAGGCCCGTGACGTCGGTGCGCGCAGCGACCAGGGTGAGCCGCTCGCCCCAGGCGTCGACCGCCGCGAACGCCTCGAGCATGCCGGGCAGGTCCACGAGCCTGTGGCGCAGGCCGGTGCCCGGCTGCTCCCGGCTCAGTGCCATCCGCAGCTCCTCGAGGGTCGGTGCCTGGTCACCGGCCACGCACGCGGCCTCCAGCGCCAGCACCCGCTCGCTGAGCGTCGAGACCGCGTGCTCGTAGCAGACGTACGTCGCGTGGCCTCCTGCGGCCACGACGTTGCGGGCGACCTGCAGCGTGGCGGTGGTCTTCCCTACCCCCGGGGCCCCGGCGACCAACGCCAGGTCGCCGGCGTGCAGGCCGCCGCCGAGGTGGTGGTCGAGGGGATGCAGGCCGGTGGGCCAGGCCCGGGTCGTGGGCAGCCCGGCGGTCACGACGGCATCGGTGCGTCGCAGGGCCTCGCTCAGCGAGACCGCACCCGCGCGCGGCCGCGCGGCGGCGTCCGGTGCGTCGGCCTGGGCGCTCACTGCAGCACCAGCCGCACCATCGACGCGACGAGCACGATCACGAGCACGGCGGTGGCGACGGCGAGCGGTCGGTCGCGCGAGCCCACGACGTGCCGTGTGGTGCGCGAGCGACGGTGAATGGTCACCTCGTCAGCGTCGCGCAGGCGCGCGGCTCGGCGCGTCGACCGCCGGTGCGGTCCGGGGTCGTCCGTTCGGCCGATGCCGCTACGACGAGGACGCCGCTGGTACCTGGACCAGCCCGAGCCGCACGGCGGCCATGATCGCCTGGGTCCGGTTGCTCGCACCGAGCTTCTCGTACACCTTCGCGACGTGCGTCTTGACCGTCGACTCGCTCAGGTGCAGGGCGACGGCGACCTGCGCGATCGAGCGTCCCTCGCCGAGAGCGGTCAGCACGTCCTGCTCGCGGGGTGTCAGGTGCGGCCGGTCGCTGTGGCTGCGGCGGCGCAGGGCGGCGGCCAGCCCCGCCGCCGAGAACACGTCCGGGTGGACGCTCGAGCGCCGGATCGCCTCGGCGATCTCGTCGAACGCCGCGGTCTTGTGCAAGAACGCCGACGCCCCGGCATCGAGCGCGGCCAGCAGCGTGTCGTCGTCGTCGTGCATCGTGAGCACGACGATGCCGGTGCTGGCCGAGCGCAGGCGCGCCTCCTCGGCCAGTCGAAGGCCCGAGCCGTCCGGCAGGGTCACGTCGACCACGAGCGCGTCCAGGTCGGTCGTGGCGAGCACCCTGCGGCCCTCGGCGAGGCTCGCCGCCTCGGCCACGACCAGCAGGTCCGGCTCGCCGCGGAGCATGCCGCTCAGACCCTCGCGCACGAGGGTGTGGTCGTCGACGAGGACGATCCGCACCACGGCGCCGACGGTGCCGCTCACCGATCCGCTCCCGACGCCTGGCGCGGGATCCGCGCCGCCGGCAGCCCGCTCGTGACGCGCAGCTCGCCGGCGCGCCGGCTGATCGACACGCCGAGCCGGCCCAGCTGGTCGACCAGGACGTCGTCGAGGTGCTCACGGCAGTGGCCGTCGTGTCGCACGACGAGCTCGGCGCCGGGCGGCTCGACCTCCAGCGACAGCCACACCTCGTGCACGGAGGAGTCGCACCGGACGTCGTGCAGCACCGACTGCACCACGCGCAGGTAGGCGGTCTCGAGCTGAGCCGGCAGCCGGAAGGTCGACTCGCGAAGGCTCAGGTGCATGGTCAGCCCGGTGGCGGTCGCCATCGACTGGACCTGGCTCGACAGCGCAGCACCGAGCCCGCGCTCGGGTCGCACGCTCGAGCGCAGGTCGGCGATCGAGAAGCGGATGTCACTGACCAGGCGGGTCACCTGACTGCGCACCTGCAGCACCGGCTGCTCGGCGCCCGGGCTCGTCTCGCGCAGCTGCCGGCCGAGCAGCTCGAGGGAGAAGGCGAGGGCGACCAGGTCCTGCGCGATGCCGTCGTGCATCTCGTGCGCGAGCCGTTCGCGCTCGGTGGTCGTGGCGACGAGCTGGAGCTCACCGAACAGCAGCGCCGCCTGCAGCTGGGGACCGAACCGTGCGACGACGCGTTCGGCGCGACGTACGTCGTCGGCGTCGAACGGGGTGGGGTTGAGCCGTTCCATCACCAGCAGCCCGACGAGGTCGTCGTGCGCATCCAGCAAGGGGACGCAGAGCATCGCCGAGCCGTGTCGTCGGCCCTCGTCGTCGGCCACCCGGGTCTCGGTGAGCGTCGTGCGCGTCGCCCAGGCGCGGGCCGGCGTCCCCGCCGAGCGGACCGGGTCGCGCCAGGGCACCCGGTGCGCGCCGCGCACCGCGAGCGGGGAAGCCACGTCGTCGTCGCGCCGCACCAGCACGGCCGCCCGGTCGGCGCGAGTGCCCCCGACCGCGACGCCGAGCGCTGGGTCGCGCGGCCCGTCGAGCGCCTCGTCGAGCAGCGCCTCGGCCACCGCGGGGGCGTGCAGGCCGTGGGGCAGCCTGCGCACGAGCTGGGTGAGCTGGGTGGCGAGCGCTCCCGCCTCGTGGGCCGCGACCACGTCGAGCGAGGCGGCGGCCCGGCGCAGGCTCGCCGCCTGCAGGACCCCGACGCCGGCGGCCAGGGCGAGCCACTGGCCGGCGTCCACGACCAGGGCCCCCTCAGGAGCCGCTGTGATGGGGCCCCACCACATCAGGAGGGTCCCCCCGGTCACCGCCACCGTGGCGGCGACGTCCCGTGTGCGGCCGCGTTCACCCGCGCGGAACGCCGCGACGAGCAGGAGGGGCAGTGCGGCCCCACCTCGATCGGGCGTCGCCAGCACCGTCACAGCGGCCAGCAGGCCCTGGACGTACGTGGCCGCCGCCCACCATCGCCCTCCCACCGGCTCGGTGAGCACGAGCGCGAGCGCGCCCACCAGCACCCAGTGGTTGTGCTGCAGGACCGCGAGGGCGCCGCAACCGGCCGCCAGCCCCAGCCGCAGGCGCACGGCGAGCGCGAGCTGCGGCGGCGACCACCACTGGACCGCGCTCGAGGAGCGGACACGCGCGATGCGTGACGGACGAGAGCCGCCAGCCGGGCACCCCTGTACTGCACTGCTTGCTGACACCGCTGTCATGCTCCCTCGATTCTCCCCGAGAGCTATGGGCGGCGAGTGTCAGTGTGGGGTCTGCTGGGTCGCGGTGTCCGGTGAATGCCCAACACCGTCGGACGGTGCCTGCGCCGCGAGCGCCATGGCCACCAGCGCACCGACGAGCCAGTACTGGTTGTAGAACGCCTGCTTGTTGACGAGGTTGGCCGTGAGCAGCACGAGCGCGAGCCACCCGAGCAGCTCAGGCAGGTCGGGCCGCCGCCGGAGCACCGCGACGCAGGCGAGCGCCAGCACGCTCAGCACCACGAGCCCGGTGAGCCAGAAGGGCGGCGTCCAGCCCAGCTCGGTGCGCGCGGCGATGAACCAGGTGTTGGCGAACCGGATGGGGTGGAACGACACGAGCAGCGCCACCGTGTCGTGCCAGAAGTCGCTCGGTGAGGCGACGAACCACGGCAGCACGAGCACCCCGCCCAGCCCGCCCGTGGCGACCGCGCGGCGCAGGCCGAACGCCGGCCAGCAGGCGAGCACCGGCAGCAGCAGGACGAGGTGCTGCTTGCTGGCGCAGCCCAGGGCGAGGGGAAGCACCGCCCACCACGCACGGCGGCGCTGGACGAGCAGCGCCCAGCCGGCGAGGCAGGCGAACAGCAGCGGCTCGGTCCAGGCCTGCTCGGCCTGGGTCACCGCGCCGGGGGCCAGGGCGAGCAGCGTGACCGCGCCCAGCGACAGCGACGACACCCGCTCCCGGGCTCGGCCGGCCCCGGGGGCGAGCAACGCCATGCAGGCCAGCCCCACGAGCAGCGCGAGCAGCAGCGCCCAGCGGACGTCGCCGAGCAGCCACCGGCCCGGCGCGAGCAGGACGGCGGTCCACGGCAGGTAGGTGAAGGCGTCCTGGATGCCGGGGGAGCCGTGCCAGGTCATCGCGTAGATGTTCTGCCCGTGGGCCATCCCGTCGGCGGCCTGCTGCAGCGTCACCCAGACGTCGATGCGCGGGGCCGGCACCAGCAGGATCGCGGTGGCGGCGTAGGCGCAGGCCCCGGCCACGGCGACGACGGCGGCCGCGAGGCGTCCGCGGCGTCCGGGGACGGCGAGCGCGGCGGCGGCCAGCACCGTGCCGGCGGCGACCACGTGGGCCAGTGCGCGCCGGCCCCCTGGGTCGGCGTGGCTGAAGAACGGCACGAGCTCGCCCACCGCCGCCGCCACCACCAGCGCGACCGCGAGCACGGGTCGGGGCAGCCGGTGCAGCTGCCAGCGGCGAGCCAGCGCCGTCGCGAGCAGCACCGCCGCGCTGGTCAGGACCACGACGATGCCCAGGCGGTAGCGCACGACGCTCCACTGCAGGGCGGTGAAGTACCCCAGCCACACCGCGACCAGGCAGGCGGCAGCGGGTGCGGCAGGCAGTCGGGGCACGGCGGCGAGGCTACGCGACCGTGCGCACCGACCGGGTCGAGAGGGTCAGCGGTAGAGCTCCTCGACCTCGGCGGCGAAGTCCTTCATCACCACGCTGCGCTTGAGCTTCAGCGAGGGCGTCAGGTAGCCGCCCTCCTCGGTGAAGTCGACCGGCAGGATGCGGAACTTGCGGATCGACTCGGCCTTGCTGACCGCGCGGTTCGCCGCGTCCACGGCGCGCTGCACCTCGGACTGCACCGCCGCGTCGCCGGCCGCGGTGTCGGCGTCCATGCCCTGCATGCCGTTGTTCGACAGCCAGACCGGAAGCATCTCGGGATCGAGCGTGATGAGGGCGCCGATGAACGGCTTCTGGTCGCCGACGACGATGCACTGCGAGACCAGCGGGTGCGCCCGGATGCGGTCCTCGAGCACGGCCGGGGCGACGTTCTTGCCGCCCGCGGTCACCAGGATCTCCTTCTTGCGGCCGGTGATGCGCAGGTAGCCGTCCGAGTCGAGCGAGCCGAGGTCGCCGCTGTGGAACCAGCCGCCGGCCAGGGCCTCGGCCGTGGCCTGCTCGTTGTTCCAGTACCCCTTCATGACGTGCGGCCCCTTGATCAGGACCTCGCCGTCGTCGGCGATGCGCACCGTGTTGCCGGGCAGCGGCGGTCCGACCGTGCCGATCTTGATCAGCTCGGGGGTGTTGACGGTGGTGGGGGCGGTGGTCTCGGTCAGGCCGTAGCCCTCGAGCACGGTGATCCCCGCGCCGCGGAAGAAGTGGCCCAGCCGCTCGCCGAGGGGCGCGCCGCCGGAGACGGCGTACTGCACCTTGCCGCCCATCGCCGAGCGCAGCTTGGTGTAGACGAGCTTGTCGAAGACGGCGTGCTTGAGCCGCAGGCCCACGCCCGTGGCCCCGCTCTCCTGGGCCTTGCTCCACGCGATGGCGGTCTCGGCGGCCGCGTGGAAGATCTTCCCCTTGCCCTCGCCCTCGGCCTTGGCCTCGGCGGAGTTGTAGATCTTCTCGAACACCCGCGGTACCGACAGCACGAAGGTCGGCTGGAACTCCGCGAGGTCGTCGAGCAGGCTCTTGACGTCGGCCGTGTGGCCGAGGCGCGCTCCGGCGTTCAGCGCGAGCACCTGGATGAACCGCGCGAACACGTGGGCCAGCGGCAGGAAGAGCAGGGTCGAGGCGCCCTCGGCGCTGACCACCTGCTGCAGCCGAGCGACCGTGTTGTCGCACAACGCCATGAAGTTGAGGTGGGTGAGCTCGCAGCCCTTGGGGCGCCCCGTCGTGCCCGAGGTGTAGATCAGGGTCGCGATGTCGTCCGGGCTCGCGGCCGCGCGCCGCTCGGCCACCACCGAGGGGTCGTGGTCGGCGCCGGCAGCCACCACGTCGTCCAGGCCGCCCGCGTCGATCTGCCAGACGTCGGCCAGCGCCGACAGCTCGCCGCGGACCGACCCGACGACCTTGGCGTGCGCGGGTGTCTCGACGACGCACGCGACGGCGCCGGAGTCGCTGAGGATCCAGGAGACCTGCTCGGCGGAGGACGTCTCGTAGATCGGCACGGTCACCGCGCCGGCCGACCAGATCGCGAAGTCGACGAGGGTCCACTCGTAGCGGGTCTTGCTCATCAGCGCGACGCGGTCACCCGCCTGCACGCCGGCGGCCACGAGGCCGAGGGCGAGCTGCTCGACGTCCGCCGCGAACTGCGCTGCCGTGACGTCGTGCCACCGGCCCTGCACCCGGCGGCTGAACAGCACGCGGTCGGGGTTCTCCTGCGCGTGCTTGACCACGAGCGAGCTGGTGTTCCCGGTGGTCGGCTCGGCGACCAGCGCGGGGACGGAGAACTCGGCCACAGGGTGCCTCCTTGCGACGGGGTGACGCGACGACCCTACCGACCAGTAGCGTCCCGGCGCACCGGTTGGTCCCATTGTCCCAGCCTCGGACGGGTCCGGGGGCCGCCTGACCCATCCCGGCCGGCCCGTGCACCATGCTGGGAGCCGTGCCCCTGATCGACCTCGTCGACGACACCTTCGTCGTCGTGCCGCCGTCCCGCGTCGCCGAGGTCGTGGCCGACCCCCTCCGGTGGCGCGAGTGGTGGCCGGACCTGCACCTGACGTGCACCCGCGACCGTGGGGTCAAGGGCCAGCAGTGGCGGGTCGAGGGACCGCTCGTGGGCACCGCGGAGGTCTGGCTCGAGCCGTGGCGCGACGGCGTGCTCGTGCACTTCTACCTGCGCTGCGACCCGGCCCCGGCCACCGGCGGCGTCCGACCGGACCGCGAACGGCGCCGGCGGGCCCAGGCCTGGAAGCGCGCCGTGCACCGCCTCAAGGACGAGCTCGAGAGCGGAGCGGCTGCTCCCGCCCGGGCGCCGGCGGTCAAGGCGAGGCGCCCCCCTGCCGACGACACACCCGATGGGACCTGAGCCGATGATCGACGCGTCGAGCACCGAGCTGCCCACCACCTGCCCCTCCTGCGGGGCCGTGGTGCGCCGGTCCGTGCCGTGGTGCCTGCAGTGCTACGCCTCGCTGCGCCCCGAGCCCGAGCCCGAGCCCGAGCCCGAGCCCGAGCCCGAGCCCGAGCCCCAGCCCGAGCCCGAGCCGCAGCCCGGGCCCCAGGCGCACCAACCTGTAGAGCCCCAGCCGCAGGCCGGCGCCGGGGCGCCCGGTGCCGCGCCCGCCGACGTCGACGCGATCGCCGAGCGCATGCTCGCCGAGCTGCGCACCAGCGAGCCGAGCCCGCTGGGCGTCCTGTCGCGGCTGCCGTCCGGGCGCGGGGCACGCGTCGCGGCGGTGGCCGGGCTCATCGCGGCCCTGGGCGTGGTGCTGCTCGTGGTGCTGACGGTGCTCGGCCACCTGCTCTGAGGGGTCCGGCTGCGGGTAGCCTTCGGTCCGTCCCCGACGACGTCCGCCAGCCCGGCGCGACGGCGCGCCTCGCACCACGGCGAAAGGCTCCCAGATGGCTGACCGCACCGAGTCCAGCACGGTCGTGGCGGCCGCACCGGCCGAGGTGCTCGCGCTGATCGCGGACTTCGACGCCTACCCGCAGTGGACCGGTGCGGTGAAGTCGGCCGAGGTGCTCGCCCGCGGGGCCGCCGGGCGGCCCAAGCAGGTGCGCTTCGAGCTCGACGCCGGGGCGATCAAGGACACGTACGTGCTCGAGTACACCTGGAAGTTCGCCAAGACCGGCACCGGCACCGTCAGCTGGTGGCTCGTCGAGGCCGAGCAGGTGCTCAAGGCGCTCGACGGCAGCTACACCCTGGCCGGCGGGCCGCAGGGCCCCACGACCGTCACCTACCAGCTCGCCGTCGACGTGCGGATCCCCATGCTGGGCATGCTCAAGCGCAAGGCCGAGAAGGGCATCATCTCGACTGCGCTGCAGGAGCTGAAGAAGCGGGCCGAGGGCTGATCGGGCTTGCGGGTCATCCTCTTCACGGGCAAGGGCGGCGTCGGCAAGACGACGGTGGCCGCTGCCACGGCGGTGCACGCCGCGCGGCGCGGTGTGAAGACCCTCGTGCTCTCGACGGACGCCGCGCACTCCCTCGGTGACGCGCTGGCGCTCGCGCTCCCACCGGACGACGCCGTCGAGGTCGAGCCCGGGCTGTGGGCTCAGCAGGTCGACACGGGCGCGCGCCTGCAGAGCACGTGGGGCACGGTGCAGTCCTACCTGCTCGAGGTGCTGGCGGCCGCGGACGTCGAACCGCTCGACGCGGCCGAGCTGACCGTCCTGCCCGGCGCCGACGACGTCCTCACGCTGCTCGCCCTGCGCGACCAGGTGGCCGACGGCCCGTGGGACCTCGTGGTGGTCGACTGCGCACCCACCGCCGAGACGCTGCGGGTGCTGACCCTGCCCGAGGCGGTCACGCGCCTCGTCGACCGCGTCCTGCCGGCGCAGCGGGTCCTCGCCCGCTCGCTCGCCCCGGCCGTGGGGCGCGCCGCCGGGCTGCCCGCCCCCGGGCGAGAGGTGGTGGCGGCGCTGGTGCGGCTGCGCGACGAGCTGGCGGAGGCCCTGGACGTCGTCCGCGCCCCTTCGACGTCGGTGCGCCTGGTGCTCACCCCCGAGGCGGTGGTGCTCGCCGAGGCCCGTCGCACCCTGACCGCGCTGTCGTTGCAGGGCTTCGTCGTCGACGCGGTCGTCGCCAACCGGGTGATCCCCGACGGCGCGGGGTCGCCCTGGCAGCAGGGGTGGGTGCAGGCGCAGTCCGCCGTGCTGGCCGAGGCGCGCGCGTCCTTCGACCCGCTGCCCGTCGCGAGCGTCCCGTACCTGCACGGCGAGCCGGTCGGTGCCGACGACCTCGCCGAGCTCGGGTCGCGGCTGGTCGGCGACGTCGGCCTCGAGGCGCTCCTGCGCGAGCCGCGGCGACCGCGGCCGCTGCGCGTCGAGCGCGTCGGCGAGCAGTTCGACCTCGTGCTGGAGCTGCCGCTCGTCCAGGCGGGCGACGTCGAGCTCGCTCGGCGCGGTGACGACCTGCTGGTGTCGGTCGCGGGGCAGCGCCGCGTGGTCTGCCTGCCGTCGGTGCTGCGCCGGTGCGACGTCGTCCGCGCCCGGGTCTCGGGTGAGGCGCTGCACGTGCGCTTCCGCCCCGACCCGGCCCAGTGGCCCGCCTCATGAGCGGCACGCGCGGCCCGGCGGGCGCTCGCGAGCCCGTCGGCTCGGCCGCCGACGAGGCCGCTCGGCTGGCCGACGCGCTGCAGGCGTGGTGGGCGCGACGTGACCACGACGGCACCGAGCAGCATGACGAGCAGCGTGCGGACCACAGTGACGAACACGGTGACGAACAGCGTGACGAGCACGCTGACGAGCACGCTGACGAGCACGGCCACGAGCCGGGCGAGCCGTCGGCCTGCCGGTACTGCCCCCTGTGCCGAGGGATCTCCGTGGCGCAGTCGCTGCGCCCCGAGGTCGTCCAGCACCTGCTGAGCGCCGCCGAGTCCCTGGCGGCGGCCCTGCGCGAGCTGGCCCGCGACGACGAGCCCGGCCGCCCGCATCCTGGCCCGGCGAGCGCGCGGACGAGCAGCCCGCGTACCGTCCCCATCCCGGTCGACGACGGGGCTGACGGCGCCGACCATGCTGATCACGACGCTGACCAGGACGAGCCACAGGAGGCGCACTGACATGGGGCTGACGATCGGCGTCGACATCGGTGGCACCAAGATCGCCGCAGGCGTCGTCGACGACCGCGGCACGCTCCTCGCGACCACCCGCCGCGAGACCCGCGCCTCGGACGCCGAGGCCATCGAGAACGAGGTCGCCGACGCCGTGGCCGAGCTGCGCGTCGAGCACGACGTCGAGGCCGTCGGCGTCGCGGCCGCCGGGTTCGTCGACTCCCGCCGCGGCGTGGTCACGTTCTCCGCGAACCTCGCCTGGCGCGACGAGCCGCTGCGCGAGGACCTGGCGGCGCGGCTCGGCCTGCCGGTCGTCGTCGACAACGACGCCAACGCCGCCGCGTGGGGCGAGTTCACCTTCGGGGCGGCGCAGCACGTCGACGACGCCGTGCTGGTCACCGTCGGCACGGGGCTCGGTGGGGGCATCGTCGTCGAAGGGCGCCTGCTGCAGGGGAACGCCGGGCTCGCCGGCGAGCTCGGGCACATGCGCGTCGTACCGGACGGCCTGCCCTGCGGCTGCGGCAACCGCGGCTGCTGGGAGCAGTACGCCAGCGGTAACGCGCTCCAGCGACGCGGCCGCGAGCTCGTCGTGTCCCTCGTCGGGTCCGGGACGGGCCCGGGCAGCCGCCTGGTCGAGCTGTGCGGCGGTGACCCCGACCGGCTGCGAGGACGGATGATCACCGCGGCGGCGAACGACGGTGACCCCGCGGCGGTCGAGCTCCTCGCCGAGTCCGGGCGCTGGCTGGGGGAGGGCATGGCGTCCGTCGCCGCGGTGCTGGACCCCACGCTGTTCGTGGTCGGCGGTGGCGTGGTCGACGCCGGCGACCTGCTGCTGGAGCCGGCCCGGACGGCGCTCGCCGAGCACCTCGCCGGTCGCTCGTACCGTCCGACCATCCGCGTCGAGCCGGCCACCCTCGGCACCACCGCGGGCATGATCGGCGCGGCCGACCTGGCGCGCACCCAGTCGTGACCGAGGCGGCGCCCGACCCCGCGGGTCGGCAGAGCGGTCGGAGGCCACAGGTCGCGCGCCAGATCTGGTCGCGCCCGGCGATCGGCGTCGACATCGGCGGCACGAAGGTCGCCGGCGGGCTCGTGGACGTCGACGGCCGGGTGCTGCACCGCGCGCGCCGGGAGACGCCGCACCGCAGCCAGAGCCCGCAGGTCGTCGAGGACACCATCGCCGAGGTCATCGAGGAGCTGCGCGACCGTCGTCACGCGGTGGCCGTGGGCATCGGTGCCGCGGGCTTCGTCGACGCCACGCAGTCGTCGGTGCTGTTCGCGCCGCACCTGTCTTGGCGGCACGAGCCGCTGCGCGAGGCCATGCGCCGTCGCGTGGCCCTGCCGGTCGTCGTCGAGAACGACGCGAACGCCGCGCTGTGGGCCGAAGCGCGCTTCGGCGCGGGCCAGGGCGAGCCCACGCTCGTCGGCGTCAACCTCGGCACGGGCATCGGCGGCGGCGTCCTCGTCGAGGGCCGGATGTTCCGCGGCAGCCACGGGGTGGCCGGGGAGTTCGGCCACATGCAGGTGGTGCCGGGCGGTCACCGGTGCGAGTGCGGCAACCGCGGCTGCTGGGAGCAGTACGCCAGCGGCAACGCCTTGGTGCGCGAGGCCCGTGAGCTCGCGGTCGCCCGCTCGCCGGTCGCGCACGGTCTGCTGGAGCTCGTCGAGGGCGACGTGAGCCGCATCACCGGCCCGCTCGTCACGCAGGCGGCCAAGGACGGCGACCCCGCCGCGGGCGAGCTGTTCGAGGACGTCGGTCGCTGGCTCGGCACCGGCCTGGCCAACCTCGCCGCCGCGTTCGACCCCGCGGTGTTCGTCATCGGCGGCGGCGTGTCCGAGGCGGGCGAGCTGCTGCTGGCCCCCGCACGCGAGGCGTTTCGCCGCCAGCTCACCGGCCGCGGCTTTCGACCCGAGGCGCGGATCGTGCGGGCCGAGCTGGGCAACGACGCGGGGCTGATCGGGGCGGCGGACCTCGCCCGCGACCACGCCCGGCTCTTTCGGCGGCGCCGCGCTCGACGGCGGGCCTGAGCAGGTGGCCGAGGAGGCGCCGGCTGCCGACTGCGTGCTGCGCGTCGTCAGCTACAACGTCCGCGACCTGCTCGACGACCATGACGCGGTCGCCCACGTGCTGCGCTCGTGCCGGGCCGACGTCGTGGTGCTCCAGGAGGCGCCCCGGCGCCCCGGCACCCGTCACCGGCTGCGCAGGCTGGCTCGCGAGACGGCCCTGCGCTGGGTCAGCGGGGGACGGGGCAGCGGTGGCACGGCGGTGCTGGTGCACCCACGCCTGGACGTCCTGCGTGCCGAGTCCCACCGGCTGCGCGTGTCCGGCCCGTTCACCCGACGGCGGGGGTTCGCCGTCGCGACGGTGGCCGGCCCGGGCCTGCCGCCGCTGACGGTCGCCAGCGTTCACCTGCCGCTGCGGCAGAGCGAGCGGCTGGCGCACTGTCGGGTCGTGCTGGCGCACCTGGCCGAGCTGGAGGGCCCGTTCGTCGTCGGCGGTGACCTCAACGAGCCGCCCGGCGGCCCGTCGTGGGCCGCGCTCGGGGAGGTCCTTCGCGACGCCGCCGAGGTGCTCGCGCCGGCCGACGCGCCGCCCACCTACCCGGCGCGCGCGCCTCGCCACCGGATCGACGCGCTGCTGCTGTCAGCCGACCTGCGGGTGCTCTCGCTGGGCGTGGCCGGGCAGGGCGAGGGGCTGGACGCCGCCGTGCTGGCCGAGGCCAGCGACCACCTGCCCCTCCTCGCCGTGATCACCCACGGGGGAGGAGGAGGGGTCACTCGGGAAGCCGCTGACGCCAGCCGGGGTTGAGCTCGTTCGCGAGCTGCTCGAGGAACAGGCCGATGTCGGTGACGACGCCGCGGGCCTGCGAGGAGCCGCGGTCGGCCAGCTTGGTGACCGTGGCCGGGTTGATGTCGACGCAGACGAGCGGCACGGACGCCGGCAGCAGGTTCCCGGTGGCGACGGAGTGCAGCATCGTCGCCACCATGATGGCGAAACCGACGCCGTCGAGCGCCTCGCGCATCCGCCGCTGCCCGACGATCACGTCGGTGACGACGTCCGGCAGCGGCCCGTCGTCGCGCACCGACCCGACGAGCACGAAGTCCCGGCCGGCCTTCACCAGCGCGTGCATGACGCCGGAGGTGAGCACACCCTCCTCGACCGCTGCGGCGATCGAGCCGGCGGCGCGGATCCGGTTGATGGCGCGGATGTGGTGCTCGTGGCCGTGCTCGACCCCGCGGCCCTTGGACAGGTCGACGCCGAGCGAGGTGCCGTAGAGCGCCGACTCGATGTCGTGCGTGGCGATCGCGTTGCCGCCGAAGAGCACGTCGACGAAGCCGGCCTCGACGAGCGCCACCATCGCTGGCGCGGCGCCGGTGTGCACCACTGCCGGCCCGGCGACCCAGAGCACCTTGCGTCCGGACTCCTTGACGGTGCGCATCTCCTGGGCGATCTGGCGCACCAGCAGGGCCTGCGGCTTCTCGCTGGAGACCTCGGAGTTCATGAACTCGAACACCTGGCCGTCGTCGGGGAACTCCGGTGTCGGCTGGGTCACGCGGACCCCGGACGCGCCGCAGACCACCCGGTCGCCCACGTGCACGTCCGAGACGGGCACCGTGCGCACCTGCTGCGCGCCGGGCTCGCCCGTCACGAGCAGACCGCAGTCCATCTCCGGGTGCTCGACGTCGACCCAGCGCCCGTCGAGCCGCACCTGGGTGTCGAGGTTGGTCGTCGAGTAGAAGTCCGCGGGGAACACGCCGTCGGCCACCACCTCGCGCAGCGTCGGCTCGCCGGGGTGGGCGAGGTTGACGCCGTAGGTGTTGAGCCGCATGACGATCGAGTCGAGCAGCTGCTCGTCGTCAGCGGTGACCCTGATCCGCGCGTAGGAGTCGTCGTGATGGTCCTTGCCGACGTCGAAGCGCTCGATGACGTAGTCGCCGCCGAGCGAGCGCACGTCGTCGACGCATCGCGACAGCACCCCGCTGTCGAGCAGGTGTCCGGTGATCTCCACGGTCTCCGAGGCAGGCACGTGCCGATCCTGTCAGACCCACGACGTCAGACGACGGCCCCGTCGTCATCGTCCTCACCACGGGTCTGCGGCAGCCGCATCACCAGCACGACGAACCCGGCGATGAAGGCCACCGCGGCGAGGGCCAGCCAGAGCCGGCTGACGTCCCGCCAGAACAGCCCTGCCCACAGCAGGAACGCCGGCCCGAGCAGGACGCCGGCCCACGCGAGCCGGCTGGTCAGGTCACCGCGCGGCAGCGGCGGGGGGTCCGGCGGCGCGTAGTGGTCGTCGGCGGTGTCGGCGAGCTCCCAGTCGCGCGGCCCGGCCGGCGGCGGCTCGACCGGCCGAGCCTGCTCGGCCGGCCCGGCACCAGGGTCGGCCGGGTGCTCGGGGGTGGGGAGCCCGTGGTCGCGCACGTAGCGGATCTGCTCCATCGACGTCGCCGGTGGCCGCTCGTCGGGGACCCCGGGGTCGGCGTCCTCGGAGGCCGGCCAGCGCGGAACCGGGTCGGTGGTCTCCTCGTCCCAGCCCGCGATGATCTCGGCGAAGGCGGCGTCGAGGTCGGCGTCGCCGCCGGAGTGGTCGCGCTCGGGGGCCATGGTGGTCAGCCCGTCAGCCGGTGGATGAAGGCGGCGCTCTCGCGCTCGATGACGTCGGCGTCGTGGTCGAGCGTGGCGACGTGGAAGCTGCGCTCGAGCAGGATCTCGGTGACGTCCTTGCTGGACACGCGCGAGAGCACCAGCTGCGAGCTGGCGACGGGGACGACGTGGTCTTGGGGCGAGTGCAGCACGAGCAGCGGCTGGGTCACCTGAGGCAGGTCGCGAGCGACGTCAGCCATCGCCTGGACGAACGAGTGCAGGGCCTTGAGCGGAGTGCGGTCGTACGCGAGCTCGGTGCGGCCCGGGGCGGCGATGTCGTTGCCCACGCCGGCGAGGGAGGGCACCAGGTGCTTGAGCACGGGCAGCGCCTTCAGTCGGGGGTCGCCCAGCGTGACGGCCGGGTTGACCAGCACGAGCCCCGCGACGTCGGCCGGACGCGTCTCGGCGAGGCGCAGTGCGAGCGCGCCGCCCATCGACAGGCCGGCGACGAACACGCGGTCGCAGCGCTCGAGCAGGTCGGTGAGGCCGCGGTCGACCTCGGCGTACCAGTCGGCCCAGCGGGTGCGGTTCATCTCCGGCCAGCTCGTGCCGTGGCCGGGCAGGCGGGGCAGGCGCACGCTGTGCCCCTCCGCCGCGAGCGCCGTCGCCCACGGGCGCAGGCTCTGCGGCGTGCCGGTGAAACCGTGGCACAGCAGCACGCCGGTGTCGCCGCCGTCGTGGGCGAACGGCTCGGCGCCGGGCATCACGGGCACGTGGGCTCCTTCAGGGTTTCCGCCGGCCTTCTCAGCATCGTTCCACGCGCCGTGGCTGCGGTCGAGAGGTGCCCTAGAGTTCGTGCGACAGTTGTGACCAGCGCAACCAGTCGGCCACCGGGGCCGGCCGAGGACGCCAGACCGAGGGGAGGCGCGGCCCGTTGTTCTACTGGGTGATGAAGACCATCGTCCTCGGGCCGATCCTGCGGTTGATCTTCCGCCCGTGGGTCACCGGCGTCGACCACGTGCCCACCGAGGGTGGCGCGATCCTCGCGAGCAACCACCTGTCGTTCTCCGACTCGATCTTCCTGCCGCTGCTGCTGGACCGGAAGGTCACGTTCCTCGCCAAGGCCGACTACTTCACCGGCCGCGGGGCCAAGGGCCGCGCCACGGCCATGTTCTTCAAGCTCGCCGACCAGCTGCCGGTCGACCGCTCCGGGGGCCGGGCCAGCGAGGCGGCCCTGCGCACCGGGCTGCGCGTGCTGCGCCGCGGCGACCTGCTCGGCATCTACCCCGAGGGCACCCGCTCACCGGACGGCCGGCTCTACCGCGGCAAGACCGGCGTCGCGCGGATGGCGCTCGAGGGCGGCGTGCCGGTGATCCCGGTGGTCATGGTCGGCACCGACAAGGCCCAGCCGATCGGGCGCAGGCTGCCGCGCATCACCCGCATCGGCGTGCGCATCGGCACGCCGCTGGACTTCTCGCGCTACGAGGGCCTCGAGGGCGACCGCTTCGTGCTGCGCTCGATCACCGACGAGATCATGTACGAGCTCATGCAGCTCGGCGGCCAGGAGTACGTCGACGTGTACGCCGCGTCGATGAAGGAGCGCCTCGCGGCCGCCAAGCGCGGGCGCACCGTGTCGCTGCCGGGCGACCCCGAGGACGAGGACGCGGACGCGGACGAGGGCGACGCTACGGACGACGCCTCGGACGTCTCGGACGTCGCTCTCGAAGCGGACGCCGCCGCCGACGCGAACGACGTCGAGTCCGGGCCCGCCCGGGACGAGCGCGCCGCGGGCTGAGCCGGCGGCGCCCAAGTCGATCCCAAGTAGGCCCGAAGCGCGGTCGGCCACTGTCGTCCCAGGCCGTCACCGAGGGGTGGCGGCACGGACCACAGGAGCACCGCATGACCATCACCACCACCTCCACCGAGTCGCTCGCCGCACTGCGTGCCGCCGTCAGTGGCGACGTCCTCGTCGCTGGTGACGTGGGGTACGACCAGGCGCGCCAGGGCTTCAACCTCGCGCTCGTCCAGCGACCAGCCGTCATCGTCGTGGCCGCGGACGTCGACGACGTCGTCCGCGCCGTCCGGTACGCCGCCGAGCAGGACCTGCCCCTCGCGGTGCAGGCCACGGGTCACGGCATCGCCCGTGGCGCGGACGGCGCGGTGCTGCTCGTGACGAGCCGCCTCACCGGTGTCGAGATCGACCGGGAAGCGCGTACCGCCCGGATCGAGGGCGGCGCCAAGTTCGCGGCGGTGCTGCCGCCGGCGCAGGAGCACGGCCTGGCGCCGCTGCTGGGCTCGACCACGGACGTCGGGGCCGTCGGCTACACCCTTGGCGGCGGCTTCGGCTGGCTCGGCCGTCGCTACGGCCTGTGCTCGGACAGCGTGCGCTCGTTCGACCTCGTCACGGCGGACGGCGAGCTGCTGCACGCCTCGGCCGAGGAGAACCCGGAGGTCTTCTGGGCGTTGCGCGGCGGTGGCGGCGGCTCCCTCGGCGTGGTGACCAGCATGGAGCTCGAGCTCTACCCCGTCACCGAGGTCTACGCCGGCAACCTGCTCTACCCGGCGTTCATGGCCAAGGACGTCCTGCGCCGGTTCCGCGACTGGGTCGCGGACGCCGACGAGCGGCTCACCTCGTCCGTCGTGATGATGAACTTCCCGCCGTTCGAGGACGTCCCCGAGCCGCTGCGCGGCCAGTCCTTCGTCATGGTGCGCGGCTGCTGGAGCGGCGACCTGGAGCAGGGAGCTGCCCTCGTCGACGAGTGGCGCGCCTGGCGGCCGCCGGTCATGGACCTGTTCGGCCCCATGCCCTTCAGCGCCGCCGACAGCATCAGCCAGGACCCGGTCGACCCGATGCCGGCCATGGTGACCAGCGAGTGGTTCGACGCCCTGTCCGACGCTGCGATCGACGTCCTCGTCGAGGCTGCCGTCCCTGCCCCGGGACGGCCGCCGATGCTGGTGTTCGCCGAGCTGCGCCACGCTGGTGGTGCGGTGCGCGCCCTCGCCGCGGACGCCGTGAACGACCTCGGCCGCAGCGGTGAGTTCCTGCTCGAGATGGTCGGCGTCGTCATGGACCCGCACGCCGGCCTGGCGCTCGAGGCGCACCTGCGCCACGCCCGGGAGGCGCTGCAGCCGCACGTCACCGGTGCCGCCTACCTCAACTTCACCGAGGGCACCGAGAAGCAGCAGCGCACGGCCAGCGCGTTCAGCCCGGCCCACCTGGCCCGGCTGCGGGCGGTCAAGGCCTCGCTGGACCCGCGCAACCGGTTCAGCCACGGCTTCGACCTCACCGAGGGCTGACCCCGGGAATCGCCTCGGACGGCGGCCCCGCCAGCAGTACGCTCTGCGCCGATGGGCCGCTGGACGTACCAGGCGTTCGGCGGGCTCGAGGTGCTCGAGCCCGCCGGACGCTTGGACCTGGGCACGCGCAAGCAGCGCGCCGTGCTCGCGGTGCTGCTGCTGGAGGAGGGCCGCACGGTCTCGGTCGACCGCCTGGTCGACGACGTGTGGTCCGGCGCGCCGCCCGAGCGGGCCGAGGCGTCGCTGCACTCCTACGTGTCGACGCTGCGGCGCGTGCTGGAGCCGGACCGGCGTCCGCGTCAGCCCGCCGAGCTGCTGGTGCGCCGCGGTGCCGGCTACGCGCTCGTCGTCCCGCCGCAGGACGTCGACTTCCGACGGTTCGCCCAGCTCGTCGAGCAGGCCAGGCGCAGCCACGACGCGGGCGACCTCGCCGCGGCCGCGACCTGCCTCGAGCAGGCCCTGGCGTCGTACGCACCCCTGTTGCCCGAGTTCGAGGGCGAGCAGTGGAGCGCCCCCGACCGCACCCGGCTGGCCCGGCTGCACCGCGCCGCCGTCCGCCTGTCGTACGACGTGCGACTGCAGCGCGGCGAGCACCGCCTGCTCGAGCCCGAGCTGCGCGCCGCCGCGCTCGCCGAGCCGCTCGACGAGGACCTGTGGTCCATGCTCGCCGTCGCGCTGTACCGCAGCGACCGTCAGGGCGAGGCGCTGCAGGCGGTGGCGCAGTGCAAGCGGGCCCTCGCCGACCAGCTCGGCGTCGACGCCGGCCCGCGGCTGCGCCGGCTCGAGGCCGACCTCCTCGCGCACGCGCCCGGCCTGTCGGCGCCCGAGCCGCCCGGGGCGCTCGCCGCGCCACCCACCGCGCCACCCGCCCCTCTGGGCACGGTGCCGGCCCAGCGCGCCGACACCGCCTCGGTCACCGAGCCGGTCACCGAGGCGGCCGCGGCGGCGGTGCCGGCGCCCGCCGTGCTCTCGCCGGAGACCGTCGGCCGGGCGGCCGAGCTGACGGCGCTGTTGCGGCTGGTCGACCTCACCGCACGGCGCGCGCGGGGCGTCGGCGTCGTCGAGGGGGAGGCGGGCTCGGGCAAGACGCACCTGCTGGGCGAGGTCGCCGCGCACGCCGAGGCCATGGGCGCTCGCGTGGCGTGGGGCCGGTGCTCGCAGGGCGCGGGTGCCCCCACGCTGTGGCCCTGGGTGCAGGTGGCCGGGAACTTGGTGGCCCTCGTCGCCGACCAGGAGGCCGCAGACGGTGGGCGCGAGGCGTCCGCCGACGCGGACCTCGCGCCGCTCGTGGCCGCCCCCGCCGGGCACGACTCGGGGGCCGACCCCGGCGCGCAGTTCCGGCAGAGCGAGGCGCTGGTGCGCCTGGTGCAACGGCTGGCCCGCACGGGACCGCTGGTGCTGGTCGTGGACGACGTGCACTGGGCCGACGAGGCGTCCCTCGTGCTGCTCGAGCACCTGGGCACGCGCCTGCCCGCGGGCGTGGCGCTGCTCGTGGGGCTGCGACCCGCGGCGACGACGTCCGGGCAGCTCGCCCGGACGCTGGGCGCCCTGGCCCGGGGTAGCCACCACGAGCGGTTCCACCTCCAGCCGCTCGGGCCGGCCGACGTGGCCGCGGTGGTCGAGCAGGAGACCGGTCGCGTCCCCGACGAGGCGACGGCGCGAGCGATCCACGCGCGCACCGGCGGCAACGTGTTCTTCGTCCGCGAGGTGGCCCGGCTGCTGCTGCGCACCGGCCGGCTGGATCAGGCCGCCGTCGCGGGCGACGCCGACATCGAGGTGCCGGCGTCGGTGCGGGACGTCGTCCGCGGACGCCTCGCGGGGCTGCCGGACGAGACCTCCGAGCTGCTGCGCCTCGCGGCGGTGGTCGGCCGAGAGGTCGACCTCGCCGTGCTGGCCGCGGCGGCGGAGCTGTCGGTGGCCGAGACCTTCGAGCGGCTCGGGCCCGCGGTGGACGACGGCGTCCTCGTGACCCATCCCGAGCGCGTCGCCTGGTGGCGCTTCGCCCACGACCTGGTGCGCGACGCCGTGGTCGGCTCGACCCCTCCGCTGCGGACCCCGCGGCTGCACCTGCAGGTGGCCGGGGCGTTGGAGCGGCTGCACCCGGAGAGGGCGGCCGAGCCGCTGGCCTTCCACCTCTGGTCAGCCGGGCCACTCGCCGACCCGGCGCGCACGGCCGGAGCGCTGCTGCGCTCGGCGCGCACCGCGTTGGCCAAGCACGCGCACACGGCGGCCCAGCAGCACCTGGAGCTCGCCGCCGGCGTCGCCCGCAGCGCCGGCCTGGACGATGCGGAGCTGGCGGCCATCACGCTGCTCACCTCGGTCGCCGCGGTCCGGGTCGGCTACGCCGGGGTGGAGCACTCGTGGTTCGAGCGGGGCGAGCAGCTCGCCCGGCGGCTGGACCGGCCACGCGACGTCGGCCACCTGCTCTACGCGCGGTGGGCGGCGGCCTCGCAGGCGCTGCTGCTCACGCAGAGCGCGCAGCGCGTGGCGGCGCTGTGCGAGTACGCGTCCGACCACGACGACCCGGTGCTCGCGCTCTACGCCGCCCTCGCGTCCGGCATCGACCACTGGGACCGCGGTGAGATCGCGGACGCCGCTCGCGTGCTGGACCACGCGAGCGACCTCGCCGCGGCCCACCGCGAGGAGGTGTCCAACGACGTCATGCGGTTCGACCTCGAGCTGCTGAGGCCGGCGTTCCACGCCATCGTCACGGCGCTGCACGGCGACGTCGAGGCCAGCCGGGCGATGCTGGCCGAGATCGGGGAGCAGGCCGTCGGCGACCCTTACCGCACCGTGGTGTGGGCGCAGTTCGCCGCGATCACGGAGTCCCTGGTGGGGGACGCCGACCGGGCGATCGAGGCGTGCCGGCGCGGCCTGGACGTCGGCCCGGACAGCTTCCCCTTCCTCGGCCAGCTCATCCTCGTCGAGTACTGGTGGGCCGTCGCCGTGCTGGCGGTGCGCGACGGCGCCCCGGACGCCGAGCAGGAGGCCGCCCACGCGTGCCGCGAGCTCGAGCAGGTGGTGGCGGACATCCGGCGCACCGGCGCCCTCACCGGCGAGCCCGGGAACCTCACGCTGCTGGCGGACGCGCTCATGGCCGCCGGGCGGCTGGACGCGGCAGGCGCGGCGCTCGACCAGGCGCGCGCCTCGATGGAGGACACCGGCCAGCGTGCGGACGAGCCCTTGGTGCTCCTCGTGCAGGCCCGGCTCCAGCTGGCGCTCGGCGAGCCCGTGGCCGCGGTGCGCGCGACCGTCGAGCAGGCCCGGACGCTGTCGGTGACCCGCGGCGAGCTGCTCTTCGTGCACCAGGCGGACGCGCTGCTCGCAGCCCTCGCCGACGACCGGGCGGCCACCGCCGGGCCGGTACCCCCGGCCCCGCTCGCGCCGGCCTGAGCCGAGGTCAGGTGCGGCCGAGCCGCAGCTGCTCCAGCACGACCGGGTCGATGCGCCCCGGACGCAACCGCATCTCGAAGTTGGCCGACCCGGCCCAGTCGTCGAGCAGCCGGTCGAGGTCGTCGCCCTCGTGCCCGAGGCGGCCGAGCAGGGTGCGCACCTCGTCGGCGACCTCGCCCTCGAGCGGCAGCAGCGCCGCGGGGTCGGGCTCGCCGAAGTACAGCTCGTGCAGGGTGACGAGCCGCTCGAGCTCCTCGACCGGCCGCTCGTGGTCGTCGACGCGCAGGTCCAGCTCGGTGTCGTCGCCGCCGTAGCCCGCGCCGGGGCGCACCACGAGCAGGGCAGCGCTCTGCCGGCCGCGCTTGTCGCCGCCCGCGGCGTCGCCGGCCCGCAGCGCCGCGAGCAGCCGGGTGGCCAGCGGCGAGCCCGCGGACGACGTCCACGCCGCCTCCATGGCCTCGACGACCTGCTCATCGACCAGGATGTTGCCCTGCACCGCGTAGTCGTCACCGCTGCGTCCACCGGCCCAGTCGTGGCAGGCGGGCCCGGTGAAGGTCGCCCCGCCGGACGGCGAGACGACGCCGACCTGGCGGTGGTCGCGGCCGTCGTCCGCGGCGGTCAGCCGCTCGACCGTCGCAGCGCTGCTCGCGCCGCCCTGCAGCAGGTCGAGCCCCTGCGGGCGGTACGCCAGGTTGGCGTAGGCCTGGGTGGCCACCGCGCCCACCGCGGCTCGCGCACCGGGCACCGCCGAGCCCACGGCGAGGAACTTGCTGGCGACCGCGACGCCGTACGCGTCGCCGTCGCGGCCCACGACAGAGAAGGTCATGACGCGAACCCTAGTTGCTGGCAGGCCCAGGCTGGTCGGCGGCAAAGGTTCGGGTGGACGCCCAGAAGCTGGTCGATGCCTCCCGATGGCACGGCCGGTGTGGCTAGGGTGGCGGCATGCGCATCGGTCTGCTCACCGGCGGCGGAGACTGCCCCGGCCTCAACGCCGTCATCCGCGCCGTCGTCCGCAAGGGCAGCCGGCTCGGCCACGAGTTCGTCGGCTTCAAGGACGGCTGGCGCGGGCCGCTGGAGGGTCAGTCGCGCCCCCTCACCGAGGACGACGTCGAGGACATCCTGCCCCGCGGTGGCACGATCCTCGGTTCCTCGCGCACCAACCCGTACAAGGTCGACGGCGGGCTGGACCGCATCCGCGAGAACCTCTCGGCGGCCGGCGTCGACGCGCTCATCGCCATCGGCGGCGAGGACACCCTGGGCGTGGCCAAGCGGCTCACAGACGACGGCATCCCCGTCGTCGGCGTGCCGAAGACCATCGACAACGACCTGGGTGCCACCGACTACACGTTCGGCTTCGACACCGCCGTCTCGATCGCCACCGAGGCCATCGACCGGCTGCGGACCACCGCCGAGTCGCACCACCGCGCGCTCGTGGTCGAGGTGATGGGGCGGCACGCGGGCTGGATCGCCCTGCACTCGGGACTGGCGGGCGGGGCCAACGGCATCCTGGTGCCCGAGATCCCGTTCGACGTCGACGAGGTCTGCACGTGGGTGAAGGCCCGGTTCGAGCACGAGTACGCGCCGATCATCGTCGTGGCCGAGGGTGCGACGCCGGTCGGCGGTGCCGAGGTGCTGTCGACGGGGGAGAAGGACGCCTTCGGGCACGTGCGCCTCGGCGGTGTCGGCACCTGGCTGGCCAACGAGATCGAGCAGCGCACCGGCAAGGAGTCGCGCGCCGTCGTCCTGGGCCACGTGCAGCGCGGTGGCACGCCGACCGCGTACGACCGCGTGCTGTCGACCCGCTTCGGGCTGCAAGCCATCGACGCCGTCCACGAGGGCGACTTCGGCGTCATGGTGGCGCTGCGAGGCACCGACATCATCCGCGTGCCGCTCTCGCAGGCCACGGCCGAGCTCAAGACCGTGCCCCCCGAGCGCTACGCCGAGGCCGAGACCTTCTTCGGCTGAGCCTGCCCAGGAGGCGGGACGACGTCCCGTCATCCGGACCACGTGCGAGGCCCTCCGGGGCCGCGCCTACCCTGTGAGGGTGAGCGTCGACAGCGTCAGCACCCTGGGCACCGAGCCCGCCAGCGACCACGCGCGCCTCGTGCTCGAGGGCCTGGACGCCTGGCGCGCTCTGCCGGCCGCCCAGCAGCCGTCCTGGGACGACGCCGAGGCGCTGGACGACGCCGTCCGGACGCTGCGCAAGAGCCCACCGCTGGTCTTCGCCGGTGAGTGCGACGAGCTGCGCGGCCGGCTCGCCGCAGCGGCCCGTGGCGAGGCGTTCGTGCTGCAGGGCGGCGACTGCGCCGAGACCTTCAACGGCACCAACGCCGACGACATCCGCGACCGCATCAAGACGATCCTGCAGATGGCGGTCGTGCTCACCTACGGCGCGAGCCTGCCCGTCGTGAAGCTCGGCCGGATGGCGGGCCAGTTCGCCAAGCCCCGCAGCAGCGATCTCGAGACGCGCGGCGGGGTGACCCTGCCCGCCTACCGCGGCGACGCCGTCAACGACTACGCGTTCACCCCCCAGGCCCGCCGTCACGACCCGGCCCGGCTGGTGCAGGCCTACCACGCGAGCAGCTCGACGCTGAACCTCATCCGCGCCTTCACCCAGGGTGGCTTCGCCGACCTGCGCCAGGTGCACGAGTGGAACCGCGGCTTCGTCGGCAACACCGCGAAAGCGCGCTACGAGGTCATGGCCCGCGACATCGACAAGGCCATGCGCTTCATGGACGCGTGCGGCGCGGACTTCGACGCGCTGCGCACGGTCGCCTTCTACGCCAGCCACGAGGCGCTGATCCTCGAGTACGAGCGGGCGCTGACCCGCATCGACTCGCGCACCGGCGACCCGTACGACGTGTCCGGCCACTTCGTGTGGATCGGTGAGCGCACCCGACAGCTCGACGGTGCGCACGTCGACCTGCTCTCGCGGGTGCGCAACCCGATCGGCGTCAAGCTCGGGCCGAAGACCTCCAGCGACGACGTCCTCGAGCTGATCGACCGGCTCGACCCCGACCGCGAGGCGGGGCGGCTGACCTTCATCAGCCGCATGGGCGCCGAGCGCATCCGCGACGTCCTGCCGGGGCTCGTCGAGACCGTCGCCAGCGCCGAGGGCCAGGTGCTGTGGATCTGCGACCCCATGCACGGCAACGGCTTTGAGTCACCGTCGGGCTACAAGACCCGACGCTTCGACGACATCATCGACGAGCTGCGCGGCTTCTTCGAGGTGCACAAGGCGCTCGGCACCGTCCCCGGCGGTGTCCACCTCGAGCTCACCGGCTCCGACGTCACCGAGTGCCTCGGCGGCTACGAGCAGATCGACGAGGAGGGGCTCGCGATGCGGTACGAGTCGGTCTGCGACCCACGGCTGAACCACCAGCAGAGCCTCGAGGTCGCGTTCCTCGTGGCCGAGATGCTGGCCGACCGGTGACGGCTGGCGCCGCCGGTCGAGACCCTGCCGGTCGTCGACCTGCGCAGCGACACCGTCACGCGCCCGGTCGCCGCCATGCGCGCGGCCATGGCCGAGGCCGAGGTGGGCGACGACGTCTACGGCGAGGACCCCACGGTCACGCGGCTCGAGCAGCGCGTCGCTGACCTGCTCGGCCACGAGGCCGGGTTGTTCACCCCCACGGGGTCGCTCGCCAACCAGCTGGGCGTCCGGATGCTCGTGCGTCCGGGCACCGAGCTGCTCTGCGACGTCACGGCCCACGTGGTGCGCGCCGAGCTCGGGGCGGCCGCTGCGCTGAGCGGCATCACGACGCGCACCTGGCACAGCGACGACGGCGTGCTCGACGCCGCCCTGCCGCTGGCCATGATGCAGCCGGACGCCGGCCCGTACCTCGTCTCGACGGCGGCCATCGCGGTCGAGAACACGCACAACTTCGGTGGCGGCAGCGTCCAGCCGCTCGACCAGGCCAAGGCGCTGCGGGCCGGGGTCGAGGGCACCGGCGTCCGGCTGCACCTCGACGGCGCCCGACTGTGGAACGCCCACGTCGCGACCGGCGAGCCGTTGCGGCAGTGGGGTGAGCTCTTCGACACCGTCTCGGTCTGCCTGAGCAAGGGGCTGGGTGCCCCGGTGGGCTCGGTGCTCGTCGGCACGGCCGCGCTCGTGGCCGAGGCGCGGGTGTGGCGCAAGCGATACGGTGCAGGGATGCGGCAGGCAGGGGTGCTGGCAGCGGCTGGGCTCTACGCGCTCGACCACCACGTCGAGCGGCTCGCGGACGACCACGCCCGCGCCCAGCTCATCTCACGCGCCTGCGCCGGGGCCGACCCCCGCGTGGTCGACCCGGCCGCCGTGAGCACGAACATCGTGATTCTCGACCTCGCCGGCACCGGCCGCTCGGCCGCCGACGTCGTCCGCGCCGTCGCGGCGCACGGCGTGGCCACCTCGACGTTCGGGGCGCATCGCATCCGCCTCGTCACCCACCTGGACGTCGACGACGACGGCGCGCAGCGGGCGGCGGACGCGTTCGTCCGGGCGCTGTCGGTCTGAGCATGGCCCCTGGCAGCCCCGACCCCCGGCTCGACCAGGATCGTCGCGTCAACCACGCCGACGACCGGGCGCTGCCCCCGGGCCAGCGTCCGGCGAGCGGCTGGCCGGTGCTGCACTACGGCCCGGTGCCGTCCGACCGCGGCGACCGGTGGGACCTCACCGTCACCGGGGCGACCGAGGACGGCGAGACGCACGTCCTCGACGCCGCGGCCTTCGCGGCGCTGCCGCGCACCCGGGTCGCCGGCGACCTGCACTGCGTCACCCGCTGGACCGTCCCCGACAACGAGTGGTCGGGGGTCGCCGCGCGCACCCTGATCGAGCTGTTCCCGCCGGCGGCCGGGGCCGAGCACGTCATGGTGTGGGCCGAGTACGGCTACTCGGCGAACCTGCGGCTGGAGGACCTCGCCTCACCGCGTGCAGTGCTCGCCACCCACCACGACGGTGAGCCCCTGACCCCCGAGCACGGCTGGCCGCTGCGGCTCGTCGTGCCGCACCTCTACGGCTACAAGGGGCCCAAGTGGGTGCGCGGGATCGAGTACCTCACCGAGCCCGGTCGGGGCTTTTGGGAGCAGCGCGGCTACCACGTGCTCGGCGACGCCTGGCGCGAGGAACGATGGGCCTACCAGGAGTGAGCTCGACGACGTACATGGCGGCGAGCACCAGGAGGCCCCCGGTGAGCATGCGCGCGGTCAGGTGCTCGCCGCCGAGCGCGACGGCGAACAGCGCGGCGAAGACCGGCTCCATCGTCATGATGATCGCCGCACGGGTGGCGGTGAGGTGCGCCTGCGCCCACGTCTGCGCGATCAGCGCGCCGGCTCCGGCCAGGATCGCGGTGTAGACGACCGCAGCCCAGGCGCCCGTCGTCGAGGGCAGCTCGACGCCGCCCGGAATCGCGGCCACTGAGCACAGGGCGGCGATCGCGATCATCTGCACGGTGGCCAGGCCGAGCGCGTCCCGCCCGCCCGACCACGCACCGAGGGCGACGATGTGCAGCGCGTAGAGCAGCGCGGAGGCGAGAACGAGCAGCTCGCCGCTGCCCACCGACAGCCCACGCAGGGCGAGCAGCGCCAGACCGGCGGTCGACAGCCCGACCGCGAACCACGTCGCTGCCGGCGCGCGCTGGCGCAGCAGCACCGTGCCCAGCACCGGCGTCAGGACGACGTACATGCCGGTGACGAAGCCGCTGACGGCTGCTGAGGTGTGCGAGAGCCCGAAGGTCTGCAGGATCTGCGCCAAGCCGTAGACGACGCCCAGCACGACGCCCCGGCGCACCTGCTCACGGCTCATCCGGCGCAGCGGACCCCAGAAGGCGACGACCATCGAGACCGCGGCGATGACGAACCGGGCGGCCAGGAAGTCGACCACCGGCAGCTCGCGGACGACGTCCTTGATCATCACGAACGTGCTGCCCCACACCGCGGTCACGCCGACGAGCAGGACGGCAGCAAGGAACGCGGTGCGCCGTGGCTCGTGGCCGCCGGCCGTAGGCTCCGGCTCGGCCTCGGCGACGACCAGCCCTTCGCTCACAGCACGGCGATGGTGACGGTCGAGCCCGGCTTGACCTTGCTGCCGGCGCCCGGCCGCTGCGCGATGACGGTGCCGCCGCCGTTTCCGAACACCGCGGTGACCTTGACCTTGAAGCCGGCCTTCTCGAGCTTGGAGCGGGCGCGCTCGGCGGACATGCCGACCACGCGCGGCACCTCGACGAGCTCGGGGCCCTTGGACACCACCAGCGCCACGGTGTCGCCCTTGAACGCCGTGCCGGGACCGGGCTGCTGGCTGACGACGTCGCCCTTGGCGACCTTGTCGTCGAACGCCTCGGTGGTCTTGACCTTCAGCCCGGAGCCGGTGAGCGCCTGGGTGGCCTGGTCGGCGGGCTTGCCCACCCAGTCGCCGATGGCGACCGGCTCGCGGCCGCGGCTGATCACCAGGTCGACGGCGGTGTCGGCGCGGACCCTGGCACCCGGCTTGAGCGAGGCGGAGACCACGGAGCCGTCCGGCACGGTGTCGTCGAACGTGCGGGTGACCTTGCCCACCACCAGGTGCGCCGACGACAGGGCGGCGCGCGCGGCGTCCTCGGTGAGACCGGCGAGCTTGGGCACGGCGTAGCGCTCGGGGCCGCGCGAGACCACCAGCTCGACGGCGCTTCCCTTGCGGGCGCGGTCACCCTGGCCGGGGTCGGCCGAGACCACGCTGCCCGCCGCGACGGTCTCGCTGAACCCGTCGGTGACGTCGGCCTCCAGCCCGCGCTTGGCCAACGCCGCCTCGGCGTCCGCCTGGGTCAGGCCCACCACCGTGGGCACGCGCACGTAGGCGCCCGGGCCTGCGCCGACGTACCACCCGGTGACGCCGAGCAGCACGGCCAGCGCGAGCACCACACCGAGCGCGACGCGGCCGCGACGTCGCGGCCCACCCGGGCGTCGCGGCGGGGCAGCAGCCGGTGTCGGGGCGGTGACGGTTTCCAGCGCCATCGTGCGGTCGTGCGCCGCCTCGGCGGCGTCCGCTGGGGGCTGGGGCGGGGGAGGGGCGAGGGCGACCGGCTGGGCGTCCAGCACGCGCTCGGGCAGTCGGCGCCGGGTCTCGCGCAGCACCATGAGCAGCTCGCGGGCGTCGGCCGGCCGGTCGTCAGGGTCGCGAGCCGCGGCGAGCAGCACCAGGTCGTCCAGCGCGGGGTCGATGCCGGACGCGCGCGAGGACGGGGCGGGCACCCGGCTGGAGACGTGCTGCAGCGCCACCTGCACGGGGGTGTCGCCGCCGAAGGGCTTGCTGCCGGTGAGCATCTCGAACAGGACGACGCCCGTGGCGTAGACGTCGCTGCGGGCGTCGGCGACGCCTCGCTCGACCTGCTCGGGGGCGAGGTAGGACACCGTGCCGAGCAGCAGGCCGGTCTGGCTGTGCGCGGTGCCGGCGTCGACGGCGCGGGCCAGGCCGAAGTCGGCGACCTTCACCCGGCCGTCGTCGGCGATGAGCACGTTCTCGGGCTTGATGTCGCGGTGCACGATCCCGGCGCGGTGAGCGGCGGCCAAGGCGTCCAGCACCGGCTCGAGCAGGTCCAGCGCCTCGTGAGCGGTCATCGGGCCGCGGTCGCGCATCACGTCGCGCAGCGTGCGCCCCGGCACGTACTCCATGGCCAGGAAGACCACGCCGTCGTGGGCGCCCTGGTCGAAGACCTGCACGACGCCGTGGTGGTTCAGCCGGGCCGCCGAGCGCGCCTCGCGGATGAACCTGCTGACGAACTGCTCGTCGTCGACGAGGTTGGCGTGCATCACCTTGATGGCGACCTCGCGGTCGAGGCGCTGGTCGAGCGCGCGGTAGACCGTCGCCATGCCGCCGCGGGCGATGCGGGCGCGCACCACGTAGCGCCCGTCGAGCTCACGCCCGACGAGCGGATCGGCGACCGACACGTCCACGGCCACGAGTCTACGGTCGGGGACGGCCCGGGTCGGGGACGCGCCCGCTCGTACGTGGTCCCGGTGTGGTCAGCGCCACGTCCACGGCCGGCTCAGCCGAGCTGCTCCCGCAGCGCCAGGACGTTGCGGACGTAGACCTTGGTGTCGGCGAACATCCCGTTGCCGCGGACGGAGGCGAGGCCCTGGTAGTAGCCCGCCACCGCGTGGTCGAGGCGCCCGGAGGAGGTGGTCAGGGCCTTGAGGATCACGACACCGGCCGTGATGTTGTCCTCGGCGTCCAACAGGTTCAGGCGGCGTCCGACCAGCGCGCTGGCCCACTGCCCGGACGTCGGGATCACCTGCATCGTGCCGATGGCGTTGGCGACCGAGACCTGTCGCTGGTTCCACCCGGACTCCTGGTAGCCGACCGCGAGGGCCAGCGCGGGGTCGACGCCGTAGCGGCGGGCGGTGCGCTGGATCAGCCGGCGGGTGGCCTCGCGGCCGGGAACGGCACGGCTGGCGAGCTGGGCGCGGTTGGCGGCGGCGGCGCGCAGCACCGAGGCCGGGTAGGTGCGCCCGGCGAAGCTGGTGCTGGCGGGCCGGGTCGCGCGCGTCGTCGCGGTCCGCGGCACGCGCAGCCGCTGGCCGGGGTGGATGACCGAGGTGGCGCGCAGGTGGTTGGCCTTGAGAACCGTGGCCTGCGAGACGCCGAGGCGGAGGGCGACGTGGCTCACGGTGTCGCCGCTGCGCACGGTGTACGTCGTCCAGCGGGCGGCCACGGCACGCGCGGCGGCGGCCTTGGCCTGGGCTCGGGCCGCGGCGGCCGGGACGCGCAGGTGCTGGCCGACGTAGATGCGTCCCCGGGCGTCGAGGTGGTTCAGGCGCAGCAGCGTCGCGGGCGCGACCTTGAGACGCAGGGCGATGTGGCTGATCGTGTCGCCGTCACGCACGGTGTATCGGGCGGTGGTCGTCGCGGTGCGCGCAGGCTTGGCGGCGCCGACGCGACCCGGCACCCGCAGGGTGGCACCGGCGCGGATCAGGTGGCCGCCGTCGCTCAGGTGGTTGGCGCGCACGAGCGTCCGGACATCGGTGCTGTGCTTGCTCGCGATGTCCCACAGCGTGTCGCCGTTGCGCACGGTGTAGGTGGCCCAGCCGCTCGCACCCGCACCCAGCAGCAGCGGAGCACCGGCGGCGGTCGCGATGGCGGCGGTGACGAACGGCATGTGAACTCCCCTGGTCCCCGGTGCCAGGCCTGGCGTGCGCGGGAGGCATGTGCCGGGTGTGACGGTTGTTGCAGGTGGTACAAACCCCGAAGGTACACGACATCCGTTGCGCCGGAAGAGTTACACCGCTGTAATTCGTCGTTCTGGGGGACGCGTGCGACGGCGCGTGGGGGGCGTGGCAGGCTGGCGCCGTGGAAGAACTCGAGACCCTGGTCGATGAGTGGCTGACCCTGCCCGACGTCGCCGACCGCCTCGGTGTCGAGGTGGGGAAGGTGCGGCGCATGGTGCAGGAGGGTCACCTGGTGGCGGTGCGCCGCGGTGAGCGGCACGTGCTGTCCGTCCCGGCCGCGCTGCTCGGGCCGGACGGGCTGATGCCCGAGCTGCCCGGCACCGTCACCGTGCTGGCGGACGCCGGCTACGAGGGCGTCGACGCGCTGCGCTGGCTGTTCACCCCCGACGACAGCATCGTCGGGGGCAGCCCCATCGCGGCGCTGCACGCAGGTCACAAGACCGAGGTGCGCCGCCGCGCCCAGGCTCTGGCCGTCTGAGCCGGACGTGCGTCACCTCGGCTACGCCGCGATGCTCGCCTTCTGCATCGTGGGCACCCTGCCGCTCGAGCTGTACCTGCGGGTCGGCGTCTACCGGCGGCTGCGGCGCCTCGCGCTGACGCTGCTGCCCGTCGCGCCCCTGTTCGTGGTCTGGGACCTGTACGCCGTCTCCAGCCGGCACTGGTTCTTCGACCGCGGGCAGACGCTCGGCGTCGACGTCCCGGGCGGCCTACCGGTCGAGGAGGTCGCGTTCTTCGTCGTCGTGCCGCTGGCCGCCGTGCTGACCCTCGAGGCCGTGCGCGCCGTGCGCGGCTGGCGCGTCGGGGACGAGCAGTGACCTACACCCAGCTGTGCCTCGTCGCGGTGCCCCTCGCCGTCGTCCTGGACCTGCTCGTGCTGCGCACGAGGCTGCTCGGCCGCGCGTCGTTCTGGGTGGCCTACGCGATCGTGCTGTTCTTCCAGCTGCTCACCAACGGCTGGCTGACCGGCCGGGGGATCGTCACCTACTCGGGGGACGCGATCCTCGGCACCGGCCAGGCGGTCGCGTTCGGGCAGTGGCGGGTGCTGTACGCGCCGGTCGAGGACATCGCCTTCGGGTTCTCGCTGGTGCTGCAGACCCTCGCGTGGTGGGTGTTCTGGGGACGGCGGGGCGTGCAGCGGCGGGTGCCTCGCCGGCTCAGGCGCCGGCCGGCGCCGGGTGCCAGCGAGCGTTCGCCCGCCGAGCGCTGACCGCGCGGGCGAGGGCCGGGAGCGCGACGGCGGCGCGGGTGCGGTTGGGCACGCTGACGCGTCCGGTCAGCACCTGGTACCCGGCCCGCTCGACCTCGTCGAGGATGCCGCCGTAGAGACGGATCGCCGTCTGCAGGCACGGACGGCTCTCGGGCCGCACCATCGCCACGCCCTGCGCGGCGAACCGGTAGAGCTCGCGCGTCCGGGCGATCTCGTGCTGCAGCAGCGCTCGCACCCGGTCGGTGACGACGCCGGCGCGCAGGTCGTCGACGGTGACGCCGAACCGCTCGAGGTCCTCCGTGGGCAGGTAGACCCGTCCGCGCTGGAGGTCCTCACCGACGTCGCGGATGAAGTTCGCCAGCTGGAAGGCCTCACCGAGCGCGATGGCGTGGTCACGGGCGCGCTCGTCGAGCGGACCGAGGACGGGCAGCATCATCAGCCCGATCACAGCAGCCGAGCCCCACACGTAGGCGCGCAGGTCGTCGTAGGTGGCGTACCGGGTGGTGCTGATGTCCTGGCGCATGGCGGCCAGGAAGTCCTCGAACAGCGACAGGTCCACATCGAGCTCGCGCACCGTGTGCGCCGTGGCCCGCACCACGGGGTCGGGGCACGGTCCGCCGCGCAGCCCGGCCAGCGCCGCCTCGCCCCAGCTCAGCAGCCCCTCGGGGTCGGGGTGGTCGAGGTCGTCGACGAACTCGTCGGCGGTGCGGCTGAACGCGTACAGCGCGTACACGTGCGGACGGCGGTCGGCGGGCAGCAGCAGGGCCGACAGGTAGTAGGTCTTGCCGTGCTCGGCGTTGACGAGCCGGCAGCGCTCGTAGGCCGCTCGCAAGGCCGGGTCGCTGATGCCGGCGGCGTCGAGCGCGCGGTCGTGCACCCACCTCATGCCCGGCCTCCCATCCCACCGGTACCGGATTCTGCAGCAACTCGCCGCGGCAGCAGCTGGCCCCGCAGGGCGCAACCCGTCGCCGGCGAGATGGTGCAGAATCCGGTACGCCGGGCGCCTGTGGATGACCGACGCAGCCGGGGGGCGCGATCCGCGAGGCTCAGTGGGTGGACGTCTGCGCTGCGTTGGGGCAGCTGCACGGGGCCGCGCGTCAGGCAGAGCTGCTCAGGCACGGCGTGAGCCGACGTGCGTTGTCGAGCGCCGTGCGATCCGGCTCGGTGGTGCGTCTCGAGACCGGGCTGTACTGCCTGCCGGGCTCGCAGAGCTCGGACGTGACCGCTGCCGTGAGGCTGAACGGCGTGCTGTCGTGCGGGTCGGCTGCCCTGCACCACGGCCTGGAGGCCTTCGGTCGGGTGTCGCTTCACGTCACGACCACGTCCACCCCGAACCGTCCAGGTCGCGGGGTGTCGCTGCATCGGCGCCGGGTCGAGTGCGACGCGCGGGTCACCACGCTGCGCCAGACCCTGCTCGACTGCTGCCGCTGCCTGCCCCGGGCCCAAGCGGTCTCGGTGCTCGACAGCGCGGTGCGTCAGGGGCGCGTCGACCTGGAGGAGCTGACCAGCCTGGCGCCGCGTCGCGGTCGATCGGCGAAGGTCGTCCGAGAGACGGTCCGGCTCGTCGACCCGAAGGCGCAGTCGGTGCTCGAGAGCGCGGCCCGGGTGCTCCTCGTCGGCGCCGCTGTCGGCGTGGTCGAGAGCCAGGTCGAGGTGCCTCGAGTCGGCTGGGTCGACGTGGTCGTCGATGGCTGGCTGGTCGTCGAGGTCGACGGGTACGCCGTGCACCGCGACCGCTTCCGTGAGGACCGGCGTCGCGACGCCGAGCTGGTCCGGCAGGGCTTCGTCGTGCTGCGCTTCACCTACGAGGACCTCGAGCGACGGCCCGAGTGGGTGCTGCGGGTCGTCCGCGAGACGCTGGCGCACGGTGGTCCGGCTCATCGCCGTGCGCGCGAGCGGTAGGTGGGGTCGACGCCCAGGACGCGCTCTGCCGCAAGGCGTCCGGACACGAGCACCATCGGCACGCCCACGCCCGGCTGGGTGCCGGACCCGGTGAAGACGATGTTCTCGCCCCAGATGTTCTTCGGCCGGAACGGGCCGGTCTGCAAGAACGAGTGCGCGGCCGCGAACGGCGCACCGCGCTCCATCCCGCGCGCCGCCCAGTCCAGGGGAGTGGTGACGTCCTCGACCTCGATGGCGTCCTCGAAACCCTCGTAGCCGCGCTGCTCGAGCACGTCGAGGACGTGCCGGCGGTAGCTCGGCCCGATCTCGCGCCAGTCGAGGTCGGAGTCGAGGTTCGGCACCGGGAACAGCGTGTAGTAGATCTGCCGTCCGTCCGGAGCCAGCGACGGGTCCGTGCGGGTCGGGTTGGTGACGAGCACCGACGGGTCGCTCATGAGACGTCCGGAGGTGAGCTGCTCGAAGACCTCGCGCCACTGGTGACCGAAGTGGATCGTGTGGTGCGCCCCCTGGTCGTAGCTGCGGCGCGAGCCGGTGAGCATCAGGTAGCAGGACGGCGAGTAGCGCAGCCTCCGCACCGACCACGGGCTGCGGCCGAGCAGCTCGCGCTGCGCCACCGGCAGGTCCGGGTTCAGCACCACGGCGTCGGCCGCGATGCGTTCGCCGTCGGCGGTGTGCACGGCCACGGCCCGTCCGCCACGGTGCTCGACCCGCGTCACCTCGGTCGACAACCGCAGCCGCACGCCGTGCTTCTCGGCCGCTGCCGCCATGGCGAGCGGCACGGCGTGCATGCCGCCGCGAGGGAAGAACACGCCGGCGACGGAGTCCATGTACGCGATGACCGCGTAGATGGCCAGGGCGTCGTACGGCGACAGGCCGGCGTACATCGCCTGGAAGCTGAACAGCCGCTGGGTCCGCTCGTCCTTGAGGTACTGCTCGACCTTGGGGGCGAGGCGTCGGAAGCCGCCGATGGCGGCCAGCCGCGCGAGGTTCGGGGTGAGCAGGTCCAGGGGGCTGTCGATGTTGCGGTCGATGAAGTCGCTCATCTCGTAGCGGTAGAGCCGTGACACGAAGTCGACGTACCGCTCGTAGCCCGCCGCCTCGGCTGGTCCGCACTTGTCCCGCAGCTCGGCGGCCATGGCGGCCGGGTCGGCGTGGACGTCGATCTGCGAGCCGTCCGCGTGGAAGCTGCGGTACAGCGGCTCGACCGGCAGCAGGTCGAGCCAGTCGCCCATGTCCTCGCCGAGCGCGTCGAAGCAGTCGGCGATGAGGTCCGGCATCGTCAGCACGGTCGGGCCGTTGTCGATCCGGTACGTCCCGGCGCCGTCCGGGGCCGCCAGCTCGACGAGCCCGGCGCGACCACCGGGACGGTCCTCGCGCTCGAGCACCGTGACCTCGCGCCCGGCGCCGGCGAGCCGCATCGCCGCGGACAGCCCCGCCAGCCCGGCGCCGACGACCACGACGTGGTCGGTCGGGCCCTTGACGGTGCGGACGCTCACGAGGCCCGTGCCGTGGCGGCGTCGACGAGGTCGAGCAGGACGGCGCGAGCCGGCTCCTCGACGCACGCGCTGCCCAGCGCGGCACGCGACTGCGCAGCCAGGTCGCTGATGAGCCCCTCGACGTGGGCGAGCGCGCCCGTCGCGGTCATCACCTCACGCACCGCCGCCACCCGACGCGGGTCGAGGTCCGGCGCGCCCAGGGCGCCACGCACGGTGGCCGCCTGGGTGGCGTCCGCGCGCGCCAGCGTCTCGGCCACGAGCACCGTCCGCTTGCCCTCGCGCAGGTCGTCGCCGGCCGGCTTGCCCGTCTGGTCCGGGTCGCCGAAGACGCCGAGGACGTCGTCGCGCAGCTGGAACGCCTCGCCGAGCGGGAGCGCGTAGTCGGAGTAGGCGCGCAGCACGTCGTCGGGCGCGCCTGCGAGCAGGCCGCCCACGAGCAGCGGGTGCTCGACGGTGTACTTGGCGCTCTTGTAGACGATCACCCGCCGGGCGCGCTCGCTGGTGCCGCCGCCGGACCGCTCGGGGAGGACCTGCTCGAGGACGTCCAGGTACTGCCCGCCCATCAGCTGGGTGCGCATCAGGTCGAACGTCGGGCGCGCCCGCGCGATGGCGGCAGGGTCCAGCCCGCTGTGGCTCAGCAGCTCGTCGCTCCACGACAGGCACAGGTCGCCGGCGAGGATCGCCGACGCCGTGCCGTACCGCTCGGGGTCGCCGAGCCAGCCGTTCGCGCGGTGCAGGTCGGCCATGCGGCGGTGCGCTGCCGGCCGGCCACGCCGCGTGTCGCTCGCGTCCATCACGTCGTCGTGCAGCAGCGCGGCGGCCTGGAAGAGCTCGAAGGCGCTCGAGGCCTGCACGATCTCGGGGACGTCCGCGCCGCCCGCGCCGCGCCAGCCCCAGTAGCAGAACGCAGGACGCAGCCGCTTGCCGCCGCTCGTCAGCTCGGTGACCGTCTCCAGCAGCGGCACGAGGTCAGGGCCGAGCGGGTCGAGGCGCCGCGCCTGCAGGCTCAGGTGGTCGTCGACGACCTTCTGGACCCGCGAGCGCAGGTCCTCGACGTCCAACGGGTTCGACACGCTGCTCTCCTCGCACGGTGGGTACCCCGAGCCTAGGCTGCGCCCAGCAGGTGAGCACCGCCGGTGAAGCACCCTGGCGCGGTTTAGGCTGGCTGGCATGGCTCTCGGTCTGCCCTCAACCTTGCCGGACGGCGCGCCGTCGGTGCACGAGAGCCTGCGCGACCTGCTGGCCGAGGGCGGCCGCTCGTACTCGTTCGAGTTCTTCCCGCCCAAGGACGACGCGGGGGAGGCGCAGCTGTGGACGGCGGTGCGCCGCCTCGAGCGGCTTCGTCCCACGTTCGTGTCGGTCACCTACGGCGCGGGCGGCTCGACCCGCGACCGCACCGTGCGCATCACCGAGCGGATCGCCCGCGAGACCACCCTGACGCCGGTGGCCCACCTGACCTGCGTGTCGGCCTCGGTGGGGGAGCTGCGCCAGGTGATCGGGCAGTACGCCGACGCCGGGGTGCGCAACGTCATGGCCCTGCGCGGCGACCCGCCGGGCGGCCCGACCGCGCCGTGGCAGCCGCACCCGCAGGGCCTCGACCACGCCGACGGGCTCGTGCGGCTGCTGCGCGACATGGGCTCGTTCTGCGTCGGCGTCGCGGCCTTCCCCGACAAGCACCCGGAGTCCCCGGACCTCGACCACGACGCCGACGTCCTGGTGGGCAAGGCCGCGGCGGGGGCGGACTTCGCGGTCACGCAGCTGTTCCTCGACGCCCGGGCCTACAGCGGCCTGGTCGAGCGGGTGCGTGCGCGGGGCAGCGACCTGCCGATCATCCCCGGGATCATGCCGATCACCAGCCTGGCTCAGGTGCGTCGCTTCGGTGAGCTGTCCGGCGTCGCCGTGCCGCAGTCGGTCGAGGACCGCCTGCGTCGCGCCGGTGACGACCCCGCGGCCGTCCGCGCCGAGGGCATGGCCATCGCCACCGAGCTGTGCCGCGACCTGCTGGACGCCGGGGCACCCGGGCTGCACTTCTACACGCTCAACCGGTCCACCGCGACGCTGGAGATCTACCAGTCGCTCGGGCTGTCGGCGTGGCCCGCCGCGTCGTGACCGAGCCGCCGCTCGGTCTGGACGCCTACCTGTCGGACTGGCAGCGGCTGCACGGCACGGACCCGCGCTCGTCGCGGATGGTGCTCGGGTGGCTGCGGATCTCGCACGCCGTCGCCCTGCCGCTGGCGCGCCGTGGCGTCCCGCCCAACGCGATCACCCTCGCGGGCGTCGTCGTGGCCGCCGCCGTCGTGCCGCTCGCGCTCGCGGGAGGCCACTGGCCGCTGCTGGCCGCACCGGTCGTGGTGGTGTCCGGTCTCGTCGACAGCCTGGACGGCGCGGTCGCCGTGCTGTCTCGTCGCGCCAGCCGCTGGGGTGCGCTCGCGGACGCGCTCGCCGACCGCGTCAGCGACGCCGCCTACTGCGTGGCCCTGTGGCTGCTAGGGGCACCCGCGTGGCTGGCCGTGCTGGCGGGCGGCCTGGGCTACCTGCACGAGTACGCGCGAGCCCGCGCGGCCGGGCTCGGCCTGACCGAGGCGGGCACCATCACGGTCGCGGAGCGACCGACGCGCATCGTCGGCGCCACGATGTTCCTGCTCGCGGCCGGGCTGTACCCCGCGTCAGCCGAGGTGTGGGCGACGGCGGGTGCGGCGTTCGGTGCGGTCGTCGGCGTCGTCGGGCTGGCCCAGCTCCTCCCCGTCCTGCGCCGCCGTCTGCTCGATGATCACGTGAAGTAGGTTCCCCAGCACCTCACGCGGCGTGGACGCCGCGTGAGGTGCTGGCTCGCCGTGCCAAGCTCAGGCGCGCCCGATCTGCTGGGCGACGATCGCCGCCGACAGGCCCACGAGCGGCAGGCCGCCACCGGGGTGCGACGAGCCTCCGACGAGGAACAGGCCCGGCAGCGGCGAGCGGTTGGCCGGGCGCAGGAACGCCGAGCGTGCGCCGTTGCTGGACGACCCGTAGATCGAGCCGCCGACGCTGCCCGTCGCGCGCTCGAGGTCGGCCGGGGTGCGGACCTCGCGCCACACCACGCGCGAGCGGACGTCGAGGCCCCGTGCCGCCATGACGTCCAGCACGCGGTCGGCGTAGGACGAGGCCAGACCCGGTGCCTCCCAGTCGATCCCGCCGCGGGCGTCGTCCGTGCTGTGGCGGGGGGCGTTGACGAGGACGAACCACGCCTCGTGCTCGTCGTCGGGGCGCAGGGCGGCGTCGTCCGGTGCGCTGACGTACACGGTGGGGTCGGGCGCGGGCTGCGGTCGGCCGGCGTGCCGTCCGGTGCCGAACACCGAGTCGAACTCGTCGTCGTAGTCGTCCGGGAAGAGCACCGTGTGGTGCGCGAGGCCGGCCGTGCGGCCGCGCAGCGCCAGCAGCAGCACGAAGCCCGACAGCGACGGCGTGCTGCGGGCGAGCGACGTCCGGGCGCGGTCGGCGGCCCCGTCGCGGACGAGGCCGCCGTAGAGCTGCGCCGCGTCGACGTCGGACACCACGACGTCGGCGGCCAGGCGCCGCCCGTCGGCGAGGACCACGCCGGCGGCCCGGCCGCCCTCGGCGACCACCTCGGTGACCCGGGCGGAGGTCAGCACGGTCGCGCCGGTGTCGAGCACGCGCCGGTGCAGGGCGTCGCCGAGACGGCGCAGGCCGCCGCGCACGTACCAGGCGCCGAAGGTCTGCTCGACGTACGGAACGGTGACCAGGGCCGCTGGGGCGCGCCGCGGGTCGGAGCCGGTGTAGGTGGCGTAGCGGTCGAGCAGCATCATCAGCCGCGGGTCGCGCAGGTACTGCCCGCCGAGGCCGCGCAGGCTGCGCCACGGCGCCACCGTGGCGACGTCGCTCGTGCGCCGGGCCAGCCGGACGAGCGTGCGTGCGCCGTCGAGCGGCGACTCGAGGAACGGTCCCCGCGTGACCTCCCAGACGCGGCCGGCGCGGTCCATGAGGTCGGCCCACTGGCGTCCGGCCCCCGCGCCGAGCGCGGCGTCGAGCGCCGCGGTGGTGCGGCCGCGCGAGGCGTTGGGGACGTCGAGCTCGGTGCCGTCCGGGAAGCGGTAGTGGCACACCGGGTCGACGGGTACGAGCTCGACGCTGCGCTCCAGCGCGGTACCGGTCTTGAGGAACAGGTCACGGTAGACGGCGGGCAGCGTGAGCAGGCTGGGGCCGGTGTCGAACGCGAAGCCGTCGCGCTCGAACCAGCCGAGCTTGCCGCCGACGGCGTCAGCCTGCTCGCAGACCGTGACCTCGTGGCCCTGCGCCGACAGCCGCGCCGCGACGGCCAGTCCGCCCATGCCGGCGCCGACCACGACGATGCGAGCCACCCCCCGACCCTACCCACCGCCGGCAGCCGGGCGCGCTGGCCTCAGGCCAGCGGTCGGCCCTTCCAGGCCAGCGCGCCCTGGCGCCGCAGCACCACCGAACGCAGCGTCAGCCAGCCGAAGACCGCCACGGACGCCGGGTGGGCGAGAGCGTCCGGCCACACGCGCGCGCCGGTGCGCCGTCCGGTCACGACGCGCCCCGCGACGCCCGCCGCGTAGCCGACGACCCCCACAGGTGAGCCGGCGAGCGCGGCGACGAAGGGCCACACGTACACCGCTCCCAGCGCCGCCGCGACGGCCACGCCCCCGGCCGACGAGCCGAACGCCCGCCACAGCGACTTGGTGTAACCGGCCCGGACCTCGTCCCAGCCGTCGTACATGCGGCAGGTGGCGAGCTCGGTGCCGTCGGTGACGCCGCCGTGGCCGCCGACGGCCTTGACCGCCTGCAGCAGCGCGATGTCGTCGAGGACGTCGCCTCGCACGGCCGCGTGGCCTCCCGCCCGTTCGTAGACGGCCCGGTCGACGGCGAGCAGCTGGCCGTTCGCGGCGACCAGCGACGGCCGCGGCGACCGCTCGGCCAGGCGCAGCGGCAGCGTCGTCAGCCACGACCACTGCAGCAACGGCTGCACCAGCCGCTCGCCGAGGCCGTGCGCCTCTTGGCGCGGGTAGGGGCAGACGAGGTCGAGCCCCGAGCCGCGCAGCTGCGCCACGGTGGCCGCGATCGCGTCCGCGGTGACGACGACGTCGGCGTCGACGAACACCAGCACCGTGCTCATCGGGCTCGCCTGAGCCGCGAGCTGCGCACAGGCCCACGGTTTGCCGAGCCAGCCCGGCGCGAGCGGCTCGCCGGCGACGAGCCGCACCCGGACGTCGTGGCCGCACACCCGCCGCACCAGCTCGCGAGTGCCGTCGGTGGACTCGTCGTCCAGCACGACCAGCTCGGCCCGGTGCTCGCAGGCGTCGAGCGCCCGCATCAGCGCCCGCAGGGTCGGCTCGAGCCGGCGCTCCTCGTCACGCACCGGCAGCAGCACCGACACCCACTCCTCGGGCGCGGGCGCCGGCCGCGGGGGACGCCGCAGCAGGCGGGTGTTCCAGACCGTGTGGGCGGTCAAGGCGACGGCCGCACCGGACGTCGCCCAGGTCAGCGCGCGGGCCCGACGCCCCAACGTCACGGGCGACCGTCCCACCAGGAGTACACGTACGGGACCACCACCACGCCCATCACGAGGCCGCCCCACACGGCCACGGCCGGCCGGTCGAAGAAGACGGCGTTGCCGACGACGGAGCCGGCCCACGTCCAGGCGAGCAGCGCCCCCGGCACGTCCTCGGACGCGCGCACCTGGCTGGGCAGCAGCACCACCAGCACCGCCATCATCACCAGGGCGACGAGCACCCAGCCCACGTAGTTGCTGAGGGGGACCCCGGGCACGCCCGGCAGCGCTGGGGTCGGATGGGCCCAGGTCCAGTGCCCGGCGGCGACCATCTGCGGGTCGAGGAAGAGGTCCCAGGAGGCGAGGCACAGCGCGCCCGTGAGCACCGCGACGAGCGAGGACGGCGCGCGACGGCGGCTGCGACGAGCGGCGGCGCGGGAGAGACGGCGTCCCAGCAGCAGGCTGGGGTAGGCCATCATCACCCAGGCCAGCGGCACCACGACCGGGACGTCGAGCAGGCGCGGCCCGAGCGAGTCGGCGTACCGGTAGTCACCGAACGGCAGGCCCGTCCGGACGCCCACCGCCTCGGCGGCCAGGCCGATGCCTCCGGCGACCACGAGCAGGCCGAGCGCCCAGGCGGTGCCGCGGGTGGCGGCCGCGTGCACCACCGACGCCGCCGCGAAGAGCACGACGGTGGCGATCGTGAGCCAGCGCAGCGGCTCACCGTCGGTGAGGGGGTAGGCGATCTGCGCCAGCACGGTCGCCGCGGCGAGGAAGACGGCGAGGGCGTGCGTCGCGCTGCGCCGACGGCGCCCGGCCGAGGACGACGCTCGGCGGGTACGGGCTCGGACGGTCACGTCGGGGGAGTCTAGGGGGCGGCCTCGGGCGGTGCCCCGCCCCAACGCTGTCCGCGCCGATCCCGCCACCACGCGCGGGCGCGGCGGATGCGTCGCCAGAGCAGCACCACGACGACGGTGCCGCTCACCAGCAGGAGGCCGGCGATCGACGCGGCCACCCACGGGTTGAGCACAGCGAGCGAGATGACGCCGGCGACGGTGAAGTCCTCGCCAGTGCTGACGACGACGTTGCTGACCGGCTCGGGAGAGGTGTTGACGGCGGCGCGCAGCCCGGCCTTCACCAGGTGGCTGGCGAGGGCCGACACCCCGCCGGTGGTGGCCATCACCGCCTGCTGCATCGAGCCCGCGTCGCCGGCGAGCAGCGCACCGATCGCGGCACCCACCACCGGGCGGATCACGGTGTGCACGGTGTCCCACGCCGAGTCGACGTACGGCACCTTGTCGGCGACGAGCTCGGCCACGAACAACACGGCCGCCACCACGAGGACGTCGGTGCGCTCGAGCGCCGGCGGCACGGCGTCGGCGCCCAGCCGGCCCAGGACGCCCATCAGCAGCACGACGGCGTAGGCGTTGACGCCGCTGGCCCACCCGGACGTGAGCACCCAGGGCAGCAGCTCGGCTCCCATCACGGTCTCCTGTCGCCCGGTGGCGGGACGTCGGTCAGGTCGAGGGTGCGTCCGGCGAACGTGCCCCGCACGTCGAGCACGGCGAAGCGCGCGAACAGCTCCTCGGCGTACCAGCGCTCCGTTGCGGTTCGACGGATCGCGTCCAGGTGCGGTTCCCTGCGGTGCGCGAACTCGCCCAGCGCGGCCGCGGAGTCCCAGAGGCTGAAGGTGCCCTGCAGCCCGACCGGCGCCTCGCCGATGCCGATGGCGAGCCGCAGGCCGGCGACCTGGTGCAGGTCGTGCGACACCGGTGGCACCGCTCGCCAGAAGGTCGCCGCCTTGCGCGCGCTGATGCGCGCCCGGGTGATGCTCGCCACCGGCCCGACCGTGCGTTCCGGCACGGGGTCGCCGAACGGCCGTCGCCTCGACCACTCGCCGCGCGAGGTGACCGGACGCAGCCGCACGGCGAGCTCCTCTGCCGCGATCCGGCGCCACGAGTCCAGCGCGGGGTGCGCGGCGCCCGGCGCGGCGAACGTCGTGGCGGCGGCCTCGTCGTCCCAGACGGTGAGCAGGGCCCAGTGGCGGGGGTCGGCGTCGCGGACCGTGAAGGTGCGCCCGCTGCCCGTGCCGAGGGCCTTGGTGAACCGCAGATGGGCAGTACCGCGAAGGCGCGGCCGGGTGGTGGCCATGCGCGCCAGGGCGCCCGGCACGTGGCGCGCCGCGACGCCCCACACGTGCAGCACGACGGTGCGCGGGGTGTCGGCGTCGGCCACGAGGCCACGGTACGGGAGCCCTGCCCGCTGACGGCGCGACGTGGCAGGGTCACCGCCATGACCGACGTGTCCGACCTGTCCGAGCGGCCCGAGCCCGCGTCGCCCGAGCCCGAGCCGCCCGCGGACCCGCTGCCCGCCGCCCCGGGTGATGGCGACACGTTGCCGGTGGTGCGCGACTCGCGCTTTCGCGAGGCCACCGTCGAGCCTCGGGCGCGGCACGGCGTCGGCCTGTGCCTGTCCGGCGGCGGCTACCGCGCGGCGCTGCTGCACCTCGGTGCGCTGCGCCGGCTGGACGAGCTCGGGATCCTGGCGCGGGTGCGCACCGTGAGCGGGGTGTCCGGCGGGTCGCTGGCCGCGGTGATGCTGAGCCACCCGACGTTGGAGTGGCCGGACGGCGACGGTCGCGTCGGCGGGTTCGACGAGCACGTCGCGGGTGGCCTGCGCGCCCTGACCTCGCGCAACGTCCGCACTCCTGCGCTGCTGTCGCGGCTGCTGCCGTGGCACTGGTTCGACGCGGACGCGGGCGTCGAGGAGCTCTCGCACCAGCTGGCGCGGTTCGCGCCGTTCGAGCAGGCGCTCGCGCTCCACCGCGAGCGAGGGCCGCGCGTGGTGGTCAGCGCCACCGACCTCGTGTTCGGGGTCGACTGGGTCGAGGAGACCGCGCACCGTGACCAGGCCGCCCGCGTCGGCTCCTACCGGGCCGGCCACACCACGCCCGACGAGGGGTGGCGGCTCGCCGACTCGTGCGCGACGTCCTGCGCGGAGCCACCCTTCTTCGCGCCGCGACGCGTTCCGCGCGAGCTGGGCCTGCGGTTGAGGGGCGGCCACTACGAGATCGAGACCGCCGAGCAGCACCGGCGGTTGCGTCGGCGCCTGCAGCTGGTCGACGGCGGTGTCTACGACAACCTCGGGCTCGAGCCGGTGTGGAAGACCCACGAGGACGTGCTGGTGAGCGACGGCGGCGGGGTGTTCCGGGCAACCACGCAGCGCACGGTGGTCGGCCGGCTCGCGCGGTCGCTGGAGATCCTCGGCCGGTCGGGCAGCAACACCCGCCTGCGGTGGCTGCACGCGGCCTTCGCTCGCGACGTCCTGGGCGGCTGCACGTGGGGGGTCGACGACGTCGTCGGTGAGCTCGACGGCGTCGACGGCGCGCTGGGCTACCCGTTCGAGGTGGTCGAGCTCATCGCCCGGGTGCGCACCGACCTGGACGCCTTCACGCTCGACGAGCAGCGGGTGCTCGAGCGGCACGGCTACCTGGTGGCCGACCACGCGGTACGCCGGCACGCGCCCGAGCTCGTGCGGCTCGAGGCGCCGCTGAGTCCGCCGCACCCCGAGGTCGCCCCGGATGCGGTGGCGGCCCGTGCCCTGCGGGACTCGGCCCGCCGGACGCTGTTCGGCCGGCGCTGACGACCTTCGCGGATCTTGGGCTCGCTGGCGCGGGTTGCTAGGGTCTGTGGTGACTCGTCCAGAGACGCGGCGGGAAACTCCACGGGGCAGCTTTCCCCCGTGTGCCCTCGGGGGCCGCGATCTGGAAGGCCCTGACCATGCCGCACAACCCTGAGTCGACCCCGCTGGCTGCCTCCGCCACGGCAGCGAGCAGCGTCCCCGAGCCCACCCCCGAGCCGCTGGCTCCACTGCCCCAGACCGCCGCGCGCCAGGACGGCTCGGTCAGCCTGCTCGTCGACACCGATGGCGAGGTGCTCGTCGTCCTGCACGGCCACATCGACTCGCGACTGCAGGCCGAGATCCGCGAGCTGGTCGACGACCTCGTCACGAACCGCGCCGAGACCGCCGGTCGGCCGGTGCGCGTGCTCGCCGAGAACGTCACCGGCCTGGAGCTGGCGGGCGTCTGGCTGCTGCTGGAGCTGCGTCGGGCCGCGCGTCCGGCCAGCGTGACGGTCGTCTCGCCCTCACCCGTCGTCCGCGAGGCGATGCAGCGCCACGGGATCCAGCGGGTGCTCGTGGAGGACTGAGGTCGGCCTCCGACGCGTCTGGCCAGGTGCTGCGTCAGACCCGACGCAGCACGGCCTGGACCCGCCCGAGCACTGTGGCGTCGTCGCCGGGAATCGGCTCGTAGGCGGGGTTGTGCGGCATCAGCCACACGTGCCCCTCGCGTCGCTTGAACGTCTTGACGGTCGCCTCGCCGTCCAGCATCGCGGCCACGATGTCGCCGTTCTCGGCGGTCTGCTGCTGGCGCACCACCACCCAGTCGCCGTCGCAGATCGCGGCGTCGACCATCGAGTCGCCGACGACCTTCAGCAGGAAGAGGTCACCTTCGCCCACGAGCTGGCGGGGGAGGGGGAAGACCTCCTCGACCGCCTCCTCGGCCAGGATCGGACCACCCGCGGCGATCCGGCCCACGACGGGCACGTAGGACGGCGTGGGCCGGGCGTCGCCGGAGCCGGTCGGGTCGGTGTCGCTCGCGTCCGCGACGGCCGCGGCTCGGGGTGCGCTCGCGGCGGGTGCGTCGGGCGACATCACCTCGATGGCTCGCGGACGGTGCGGGTCGCGACGCAGGTAGCCCTTGCGCTCGAGCGCGGCCAGCTGGTGGGACACGCTGCTGGGACTGGCGAGCCCGGCGGCCTCGCCGATCTCGCGCATGCTCGGCGGGTAGCCGCGCCGCTCGACGCTGTCACGGATCGTCTCCAGCACCCGGCGCTGTCGGGCGGTGAGGCCGTCACCGGTGTCACGCTCGGGCAGCTCGTGCACGTGCGCCGGCGGTCGTCCCAGCTTGGCCATCGCGTCCTCCACACCTCGGTCCAGTGCCCTGAACCCTAGGGCCAACCCGGTGGTGGATTCAAACACCTGTTCGAACGTGTCCCGGGCGGTCGGTCTTCGGTCCTGGCGTCGGCTCGGTCGTCGGGACTGTCGGTGGGCTCTGGTGAGGTGGTCCTGAGCACGAAGACCGGCACGCTTCTCGAACCCTTGTTCGAGTTTCGGCTCGACAACCGTCGGGCCGGAGTGCTAGAACTCGTACAGGCGTTCGATCGAACACCCGTTCGATCCTCTTCCCAGGAGGCCCCCGATGACCGCAATCACCATCTCCGCCCCGGTGCGCACGCAGCCGCGCCGCTCTGCGCGCACCGCCCCGACCAGCTCACCGGTGGTCCGTGCCGGGCGCGCGCGTCGCCAGGCGGCGCCGGTCCGGCTCACGCGCCGCGGGCGGCTCGCCCTGACTGGCCTGCTGGCCAGCCTCGGCGTTGTGGCGTCGCTGTTCGTCGGCGGCATCGGCTTCGCGGGCACGCAGGCCGAGCAGGTGCCGGTCAGCTACGTCACCGTCGCGCCGGGCGAGACGCTCTGGTCGATCGCCGGCGAGGTGGCCCCGGACACCGATCGGCGCGACACGGTGGCGCGCATCCTCGACCTCAACGCCCTCGAGAGCTCGGGGGTCCGCGCGGGGCAGCGGATCGCCGTCCCGGTGCGCTGAGGTCCCCTCGCCCTCCTGCGGCGGTCGTCCTGTGGCGATGCGCATGACAGCCCCGTTCCGCCGTTCGGTGGACGGGGCTTCGTCGTCCCGTGGCCGGTTCGGTGCCGGGATTGCCCGATGTGATGCGGGTCACCTGAGCACGAGCCCAAGATTCTTTGCGGGACACGCCGCCCAACATGCCCGAGCTGCTTGCGTAGCCACTCGGTCACGCTCTAGCGTTCACCCCAACATCTAGTAGTTACACCGATGTGACTCGTCCACAGATTGTGGTCCGTCGCCCACAGGTTCTCCCCAAGCAGTCCACAGCCTCGTCCACACGGGCGGGGTCGGGCCACCGATCGGGGGGTCTGGGTTCGCGTCCCACAGCACGCACGGAAGGAGGGTGGCATGCACTGCCCGTTCTGCCGCCACACCGACTCCCGCGTCGTCGACTCGCGGGCCACGGACGACGGTGCCTCGATCCGCCGCCGGCGCCAGTGCCCCGACTGCGGTCGTCGCTTCACGACGGTCGAGACCGCGAGCCTGTCGGTGGTGAAGCGCTCTGGTGTCACCGAGCCGTTCAGCCGGGCCAAGGTGCTCTCCGGCGTCCGCAAGGCGTGCCAGGGGCGGCCGGTCGGCGAGGACGACCTGGCCCTCATCGCCCAGCGCGTCGAGGAAGCCGTGCGCTCCACCGGCTGCGCCGAGATCGAGGCGCACGAGGTCGGCCTGGCCATCCTCGGGCCGCTGCGCGAGCTGGACGAGGTGGCCTATCTGCGGTTCGCGAGCGTCTACCAGGCGTTCGAGTCCCTCGAGGACTTCGAGGCCGCGATCACGCTGCTGCGCGCCGAGCGCGAGCCCACGGGCGTCGAGCCATCGGCTGCGCACGACTCCGGCGGCACCCCCTAGACACCGCTGGTGGCGGCGGAGGGGAAGCCGGCGCCACCAGCGGTCACCACTGAACTTCCTCGGGGGGACTCGCCCCGACCAGCACTACACGGGTCACAGCATTCACACCAGTCACAGCAGTTGCAGTCAGGTGGCAATACAGCCGCCCGCGAGAGCGTTGAACACACAGGCGAGGGGACGACGGACATGACAGAGACCACGAACGGCGCACGCACGGGCGCGCGCCGTCCGGGCAGGAGCGGCAAGGGCGTGCGTGTCGAGCGCATCTTCACCACGCCCGGCGTTCACCCGTACGACGAGGTGACCTGGGAGCGGCGCGACGTCGTCCAGCAGAACTGGAAGACCGGCGAGACGATCTTCGAGCAGCGCGGCGTGGAGTTCCCCGACTTCTGGTCGGTCAACGCCTCCACGATCGTCACGACCAAGTACTTCCGCGGCGCCGTCGGCACCGAGCAGCGCGAGCAGAGCCTGCGCCAGCTGATCGACCGCGTCGTGCTCACCTACGTCAAGGCGGGCAAGGAGCACGGGTACTTCGTCGCCGACGAGGACGCCGAGCTGTTCGAGCACGAGCTCACCTGGGCGCTGCTGCACCAGGTGTTCAGCTTCAACTCCCCGGTGTGGTTCAACGTCGGCACGAGCTCGCCGCAGCAGGTCAGCGCCTGCTTCATCCTCGCCGTCGACGACTCCATGGACTCGATCCTGAACTGGTACCGCGAGGAGGGTCTGATCTTCAAGGGCGGCTCCGGCGCCGGCCTGAACCTCTCGCGCATCCGCTCGAGCAAGGAGCTGCTCCGCTCGTCCGGTGGGACGGCGTCCGGCCCGGTCTCCTTCATGCGCGGCGCCGACGCGAGCGCGGGCACCATCAAGTCCGGCGGCGCGACGCGCCGCGCGGCCAAGATGGTCGTGCTCGACGTCGACCACCCCGACATCGTGGAGTTCGTCGAGACCAAGGCGCGCGAGGAGGACAAGATCCGCGTCCTGCGCGACGCCGGGTTCGACATGGACCTCGGTGGTCACGACATCACCAGCGTGCAGTACCAGAACGCCAACAACTCGGTGCGCGTCACCGACGAGTTCATGCGCGCCGTCGAGGCCAAGGGCGAGTTCGGGCTGAAGGCCCGCACGGACGGCCGGGTGATCGAGTCGATCGACGCCGCCACGCTGTTCACCAAGATCGCCAAGGCGGCGTGGGAGTGCGCCGACCCGGGCATGCAGTACGACGACACGATCAACGACTGGCACACCAACCCCGAGACGGGCCGGATCACCGCGTCCAACCCGTGCTCGGAGTACATGAGCCTCGACAACTCCTCGTGCAACCTGGCCAGCCTGAACCTGCTGAAGTTCCTGCAGGACGACGGGTCGTTCGACGGCGCCACGTTCGCGAAGGTCGTCGAGCTCGTCATCACGGCGATGGACATCTCGATCTGCTTCGCGGACTTCCCGACCGACCCGATCGGTGACACCACGCGCAAGTACCGTCAGCTCGGGATCGGCTACGCGAACCTCGGTGCGCTGCTGATGGCGTCGGGCCTGGCGTACGACAGCGACGGCGGTCGCGCGCTGGCGGCGTCCATCACCTCGCTGATGACCGGCACGGCGTACAAGCGCTCGGCCGAGCTGGCGGCGGTCGTCGGCCCGTACGAGGGCTACGCCCGCAACGCCGACGCGCACAAGCGCGTCATGCGCAAGCACGCTGCGGCCAACGACTCGATCCGCACCATGCACACCATGGACAAGGACGTGCAGCGCCTGGCCACCAAGGCGTGGGACGACGTCGTGAAGCTGGGCGAGAAGAACGGCTACCGCAACGCGCAGGCCTCGGTGCTGGCTCCCACCGGCACCATCGGCTTCATGATGGACTGCGACACCACGGGCATCGAGCCGGACTTCTCGCTCGTGAAGTTCAAGAAGCTGGTCGGTGGCGGCTCGATGCAGATCGTGAACCTCACGATCCCGCGGGCGCTGCGCAAGCTCGGCTACACCGAGGAGACCGTCGAGGCGATCGTCGAGTACATCGCCGAGCACGGTCACGTCATCGACGCACCCGGGCTGAAGCCCGAGCACTACGAGGTCTTCGACTGCGCCATGGGTGCGCGGGCGATCGCCCCGATGGGCCACGTGCGGATGATGGCGGCGGTGCAGCCGTTCCTGTCCGGCGCGATCAGCAAGACCGTCAACCTGCCTGAGACCGCGACCATCGAGGAGATCGAGGACGTCTACCTGCAGGGCTGGAAGCTCGGCCTGAAGGCCCTCGCGGTCTACCGCGACAACTGCAAGGTCGGCCAGCCGCTGTCGGATGCCAAGGCCAAGGGTGCCGACAAGGCGTACGACGGCACCGCAGAGGCTAACGTCGAGAAGGTGGTCGAGTACCGCCCCGTGCGCAAGCGCCTGCCGAAGCGTCGTCCGTCGCAGACGATCTCGTTCGCCGTGGGCGGCGCTGAGGGCTACCTCACCGCCGGCTCGTACCCCGACGACGGCCTCGGTGAGCTCTTCCTGAAGTTCGGCAAGCAGGGTTCGACCCTCGCCGGCGTCATGGACGCGTTCTCGATCGCCGTCTCGATCGGCCTGCAGTACGGCGTGCCGCTGGAGACCTTCGTCGAGAAGTTCACCAACCTGCGGTTCGAGCCGGCCGGTCTCACCGACGACCCGGACATCCGCATGGCGCAGTCGATCATGGACTACGTCTTCCGTCGGCTGGCTCTGGACTACCTGGACTTCGACACCCGGTCGTTCATGGGCATCCACACCGCGGAAGAGCGGGCCCGTGAGCTCGAGACCGGCTCGTACGCGCCGGTGGACGACGCCGGCTCCGACGACGAGGAGGCCGAGAACGAGATCGAGGCGTTCTCCCAGTCGGTCTCGATGAAGCCAGCCCCGGCCAAGCCGACGGCTGAGGTCACGGACAAGTCCGGTGCCGGTGCGGCGTCCGCCAAGATGATCTCTGACGCCGAGGTGCACTCCTCGGCCGAGCTGCTGGAGAAGTTCCAGGGCAAGGCCGCCGACGCGCCGATGTGCATGACCTGCGGGACGAAGATGCGTCCGGCCGGCTCGTGCTACGTCTGCGAGGGCTGCGGGAGCACCTCCGGCTGCAGCTGATGTCGAGGATTGCATCGGACCTGTCCGCGAAGTTCAGCAATGTCGGACGAACGGAATTGTCCGGATGCTAGACCTATGAACCTGATAGTGCATAGCTGACGAGTCACGACCGCCGGCCCGGTTCCCTCACTGGGGACCGGGCCGGGTGCTTGACGGCCGGACCGCCGCATGTCGGGGGGTTGTGATCGACTAAGAGCCGTGGGCCAACCGGTTCACGACAACACGAAGGCCCGGCCTTGCCGGCGGGGCCTTCGTCAGGCACAGACGGTGAACGTCCGTACGCGGTGTCACAGCCCGTAGTTCATCACCGGACGTCGCCGACTGGCAACGCTGGAGATGAGATGACGGACACGCGAGCGATACACGCCGCCGAACCTGGAAGAGCTCCTCGAGCAGGCCCGCCACCGCATCGAGGTCGAGGACGAGGAACTCGCCGAGGCCCGCCGTCGGCGAGGCTGATCGCCGTCCGCGCTGCGCGCGGAGTTCCCCGGCTCGAAGGTCTACTTCAACGGCAGCGTCGCGCACGGCGACGCGCTCACCCCGCCTGACCGACATCGACCTCGGCATCGTCATCGCCGAGGCCCAGCACACCCACGGGCCCGGCAAGCGGGGCCCCCGCGACCTGATGGACCGCGCCGCGACGCCATCCGCCGCGGAGCTCAAGGACGACTTCCCCAAGCTCACCGTGACGTCGAGGGCCGCAAGCGGGCGGTTCTCGTCCGTTCGGCGACCCGGTCCACGCCGGCGAGAAGGACTTCACCGCCGACGTCATCGTGCGCCGTCGACAACCTCGCCGCGCCGGGCCTGTTCATCCCGAAGGTGCCCAGCTGGGACCGCTCCCACCCCGAGGCGCACACCGATGGTGCTCGCACGCCATCGACGACACCGGCGTCGCGTTCGCGCGCATCGTCCGGCTGCTCAAGCACTGGAACCGCAGCAACGGCAAGCCGCTGTGCTCCTGGAACATCAAGGCGCTGGCCCTGGACTGCCTCGACACCCGCCACACGCTGCTGGACGGCCTGCCGGACCTGGTTCGCCCACGCACACGCGACATCTCGCGAGTGGCGAGACGGCGGACCCGGCCGGGGTCGCCCCGGAGCCGATCAACCTCTCGAGGCCGAGCGAGTGGTGCTGGGCGCAGCTTGCAAGGCGCCGAAGCGGCTCGCCGGAGGCACAGCGCTGAGAAGGCGGCTACCCGGTGCTGGCCCACGACGAGCTCGCGATGCTCTTCAACGACGAGGAGATGCTGCCGGCGCCGGACCCGAGCTCGTCGATGGCGAGGAGGCCCGCCGCCGCCCGGCGGCCCGCCGCTGCGGCGCCCGTAGCACCGCAGCCGCCAGGGCGCCGGCCTGGGCTCCGGCGGCGCCGAAGGTCCGCGTCGTGGGCGCCCTGATGCAGTCGCGGGGGTGCCCCGGAGCCGCGCCGCGGTCCGGCGGACCTCGCGCGTGGGACGGCGACTCCCGGCCGGGCGGCTGTACTGAACGGGCCTGACCTGGGCGTACGCCGGTCTCGTGAGGCCTAGGTCAGCCGCGGTTGGGGGAGGCGCGCCGCATGGCCGCTGAGCCGGTCTACCGCCTCGCCGGGCTCGGCGTCCGCGGCCGCGCGGACCGGATCCCGGTCCGTCTTGGTGTTCTACGCGCGGCCGCCGTACGACTGCTACGGGCTACCCGGCCAGGACTACCCGCGGGTGTTCGCCGACCCTGGGCTCCCGCAAAGCACCGGATGCCCGACGACGACGCGCTGTGCCTGTACTACCCGGCCGACCCTCCCGGGGCGCTGGACGGCCGATAACGGGCTGCTGCACCTGTTGGATCGTCGGCTGACCACCTCTTCTACGAGCCGTACTGGCGTCACCCGGCGGTCACGCGGCGGGGTGTTGGCTCGGCGACGAGGCTGAGCACGGCTTCCCCGAGACCGGCGGCCGTCGAGGCCGCGACGACCCGCGGCGCAGGAGGGCCGATGAAGCGCGCACTGCAATTCTGGAGCTGGCCGATCTTCGAGCACTTCACCTGGGACAACGGCGCGACGCTGCTCGCCGCTGTCCTGGGTGCGCCATCACCGTCGGGCTGGCCGCAATCGGGTATGTCACGCCACAGCGGCGGCCCGTCGGGAACGGGCCGCGGCGTGTACGCCGAGGCTCTGGGCGGTCGAGGACTACCTGGAGGGCCCGTATCGGGTCCGCCGTCGGGATGGCTCGGCCGAACAGCGCGCGGTCATTACGACGTGGCTCAGCGACGTCAAGAGTCGCCACAACTACTACAGCGGGCTGCTCCGTCTGCACGCGCCGCCGGGCGTCGCGGATGGCTACGACGACCTGGTCCGCGCCGCCATCTCCGACGCCGGACCGCAAATGACTGACGCCTGGCTGCAGCCACCCACCTACACGGACGCCGACGTGCCCCTTGGCTCGGGATTCGATCGGCACACTGCGGATGTTGCGAAGTCCTACGTGCTGGCAGCGATGAAGCGGGACTGCGCTGGAAGCTGGTGGCGCTGCGGTCGGACTTGATCCGCGGCAGGGTCGGAGCCGTTCCCGAGGCGCACGTTTCGCCGTCAGCCCATAGGCCAACCATGCGGCGAATCGCGTCGATGCAGCCCGGGAGTCGATGTGCGCCGCGGCTTGAGCAACGACTTCGCCAGGCGGTCATCGCGGGACGTGGTGCGCCCGCTCGAAGTTCTACATGGAGTGATCACCCGAGGCGGCTGCGGCGTTCTTCATCTCGGCCGCAAGCCAATGTATGCGGGCGCCGACAGTTGAAGTCCGCACTCGGTGTGGACGACCGAGTCCCAAGCGCAGCAGTGACGGCAGAGTCAGCGTCCGCTCGACACGGGTGAGGGATCTCCGCACGTCTTCGCCACGGTGGATGCGTGGGAGAAGGAGGAGTCGAGCCTGGTTGAGGTCGAGGGGCCGGTGACGTTCACCGGTGCTGGCGGCGGCGGTCGCCGGGGCCAGCCACGCCTCATCGCCGTGGCGAGCGACGGCGATGCCCAGGGGCGCCAGTCGGCTGGCAAGCTGCTCGAGCACGTCGTCGACTTCCGCCGCCGGCAGGGTGGCGGTCCGTGCGAGTCCGGTGCGCGTGGAGCGCGTCGCCCGCCGCCAGCGCGGCGCCGATGGCGGCGATGCCGGGGCGAGCGGCAGCATCCGTATCCCGGTCCGGTGCACAGTCCTCCAGCAGCGCGCTGGGGTGGACCCCGAGCGCGTCCGCGATCTTGGTCAGAACGCGGAGGGTGAGGTCGCCGGGGTCGGCTCCGGCTTCGATGCGTTTGATGGTGAGCGCGTCGACGCCTGCACTGGCGGCCACCTTGCGCTGGGAAAGACCGCGGTCAAGTCGCCAGGCGCGAAGATGGTCGGCGTTGATCACGGCATGACCGCCACGGTGATACCGAGCCGGCGCAGTGTGCTGTTGGTGTGCGGACGGGTGCGTTCGGCGCGCCGGCCGTGCACGTGGACGGCAACGTCGGTGGCGGCGTCCGTGAGGACCTTGGCCAAAGCCTTGGTGGTGTGGGGGAGAAGCACATCGTCGTCATGAGCGCCTGCATTGCGCCGCAGGTGTTGCTGCGAGGCAACGGCGCGGGCCGCCGGGTCGCTGAGTGGGGTGATGGTTCCGCCGCAGACGAGCGCCCTGGCGTCGGCGGT
>CAWFLV010000007.1:0-357880 GCA_963816695.1 uncultured Actinomycetota bacterium | reverse complement strand
GCAGCTCGGCCCCTGGGGCGATCCCGAGGTCCTCGGCCTCGTCGAGCTCAGCGGGCCGGCGTACGCAGTGCAGCACGACGGAACCGGGCTGCAGGCCACGGCTCTCCGCCATCTCGGTGAACGACTGCAGCACGCCCGGTTCCTCCGACACCGGGCGTTCGGCCCGCGCCGGTCCGACGAACCAGCCGCGGCCGGCCTCGGGGTGCACCACGCCCAGCTGGTCGAGCTGGGCGAGCGCCATGCGCAGCGTCACGCGGCTGACGCCGAAGCGCCGGCACAGAGCGGCCTCGCTGGCCAGTCGCTCGCCGGCCTCGGGGTTGCCGGCGGCGATCTCGGCCTGCAGCTGGCCGCTGACCCGTTGCCACAGCAGCGAGTCGGATCCGCGTCGGGTCGGCGTGGTGGCCATGACGGGAACGCTATACAGGTATCAGACAGGTGACAAGACCTGTATTGAAATTAAGTCCCGGGGGAAGCGGTCCTGATTCACCGAGCCGAGCCGGGACGGGTAGTAGGTGTAGATGATCGCTCGGCGGGGCGTCCGGCCTCGGTTGAGGTCGGAGAAGTGCAGCAGGTACGGGTCGAAGACGATCATGTCCCCGGCCGCCAGCGGCACCGGCACCGCTTGCGACTCTTCGACGACCGCGGGATCGACCTCGAAGTGCCCGTCACCGCGGAAGGGATGCACCGGCCGACCGAGGTGGCTGCCCGGGATGACCTGCAGGCAGCCGTTGGCGAGATCCGCGTCATCGAGGTAGACGAAGCAGGTCGCCAGCTCATCGGTGTGCGCACGCCAGCAGCACGACCAGTCCTGATGCCAGGGGTAGGGGGAACCGCCGGGGAGCTTGAGGTTGAGCTTGTCCTCGAACAACCGCACCTCGCCGTCGAAAACGGCCCGCGCCGGGCCGGCGACGGTGTGGCGCAGCGCCATCTGCGCGAAGAACGGGCTGAGGTCGGAGATCGGCTCGATCTTGCGGATGACGCGGTCCATGCCCAGCCGCTGCTCGGGCGCGAGGTGGTCGACCTCGAGCTCGAGCCGCGCGGCGTACCGGTCGCGTTGACCGTCGCATAGCTCCATGAGACGGTCTGACTCGCGGCGGGCCTGATCGCACTCCGCCTCGTCGAGGACCCCGCGCAGGACGGCGTAGCCCTGCTGCCGGTATGCGACGACGTCGAACGGCTCCGGCGTCGTCACGCTTTCCGGGGCCACCGGGGGTCGGGCTGCCGTCACGGTCGCACCGACGTGCGCAGGGCCTCCGGCAGCAGGTCGCCGTGAGCAGCGGTCATCGCGTCACAGAGCTCCCAGATGTCGTCGACGCGCAGGCTGGCCGAGGCGTTGGGGTCGACCATCGCTGCCTGGCGCACGAGGCGCGGGTCGCCCTCGAGCGCAGCGCGGACCGTCAGCTCACCGACGGCGAGGAACGAGGCGTTCAGCGCCGCGCACTGGGGCGGCAGCGCACCCATCGCCTGCGGGTGCAGGCCCAGATCGTCCACGGAACAAGGCACCTCGACGGCAGCGCCGCGAGGCAGGTTGTCGATCAAGCCGTGGTTGATCACGTTGGCGTGGATGGTGCGCGGCGTCCCCGTGACCATCGAGTGGATGACCTGCGGCGCGTACTCGGTGGCGCTGGTCTCGAGCGGCAGCGTCTCGCCGGCGGCGAGTGCGCGGCGGCTCTCCTCGTACTCCGCGACGTTCTCCTCGCTGATGCCGAGGTAGACGTCGATGGGGATCCGCAACCGCTCGACCTCGCGGTCGTCATGCAGGTACCAGGACACGTACTCGGAGGAGTGCTCGCTCGTCTCGGTGGGGTAGTACCCGAGGCGGCGGTACATGTCGACGCGGACGCGGCGGCGCAGCTGCTCGTCCTGCGCGATCCGCTCGTCCAGCCGCGGGTACAGGTCCTGACCGTCGTGGCGCCAGTCCAGGAGCCACGCCTGGTGGTTGACTCCGGCGGCCCGGTAGCTGGTGCCCTCGAGGGGTACCCCGACGACCTCACACAGCCCGGCCACGGTCCAGTACACGCTGTGGCACAGGCCGACCGCCTTCACCTTCGGCGCGACCTGCGACAGCCACCAGACGTTCATCGCCATCGGGTTGGTGTAGTTGAGCAGCCAGGCGTCCGGGCAGACCTCGCTCATGTCCTGCGCGATGCCGGACAGCACCGGGAAGGTGCGCAGCGCGCGGAAGATCCCTCCGACGCCGAGGGTGTCACCGATGGTCTGCCGCAAGCCGAACCGAGCGGGGACGGCGAAGTCCGTGCGCGTGGCCTCGATGCCGCCGACCTGCACCATGTTGACCACGAAGTCGGCGCCCTCGAGTGCGGCGCGGCGGTCGGCCGACGCCGTGATGGTGGGCTTGGCACCCAGCTGCTCGGCAACCTGCCGGGCGATGCCCTCCGCGGTGCTGAGGCGGTCGGGGTCGATGTCGTGCAGGGCGATGGTGGCATCGGAGAGCTCGGCGAAGCCGAAGATGTCAGCGAGCAGCTGGCGTGTGAAGACGACGCTGCCGGCGCCCACGAAGGCGATGGTGGTCATACGCTCCATCCAGGTCTGTCCGGCCAGCGGCGCGGACGCGATAGTGTGCGAGTGCGCTGTTCGATATTTCGTACGCTGTTCGGGGTTCTGTCACAGCCTGCTCGGGCTGACGCGACGTGTCAAGGAGGAGAGCCGTGCCGGACCTCGATCGACCGAGAGTGGATGCGTTGCGCCAGCGGCGGATCGCCCCCGAGGAGAAGGGTTTCGGCGGCCCGCGCCACCAGAGCGCAACGACGGCCGAGGAGCTGGTGGTCGCTGGTGCACGGGTCGACGATGGGTGGCTGAGCAGCCCGAGGGCCCTGCTGCGCGACTCCGCCCTGCGCCACAACATCGACACGATGGCGCGCTACTGCCGAGACCACGGGGCCGAGCTCTACCCGCACGGCAAGACGACCATGTCACCGCAGGTGGTCGCCGCCCAGCTCGACGCGGGAGCCGGCGGAGTCACCGTCGCGACGGTGACGCAGCTGCGGGTGTTCCACGCGATGGAACTCGGCCCTGTGCTCGTCGCCAACGAGGTCGTGGACGAGGCCGGGGCCACCTGGCTCGGCCGGGCGCTCGTCGAGACCGACGGCCTCGACGCCACCTGCTACGTCGACAGCGTCGAGGGCACGCGACGGCTGGACGCCCTCGTGTCGGCCGCCGGCGGCACCGGCACGTCACGCCGTCTCAAGGTCCTCGTCGAGCTCGGCCACGCCGACGGCCGCACGGGTGCCCGCACCCTCGACGAGGCCGAGCAAGTCGCCGCGGCGGTGGAGTCGTCCGAGGCGCTGGAGCTCGTCGGGGTGGCAGGCTACGAGGGCTCGATCGTGCGGCCGACGCCCGCCGAGACCGCGGTCGCGGCGCGTGAGTACTGCCTCGGTCTCGGTGAGCTCACCCGCAGGCTGCTCAACCGCAGCCTCCTGCGCGGGCGGCCGGTCGTGAGCGCCGGCGGCTCGGCGTACTTCGACTCCGTGGTCGACGCTCTCGGCGGCGAGCCCGCCTGGCGGCTGGTGCTGCGTAGCGGGTGCTACGTCACTCACGACCACGGGCTCTACCGCGCGATCTCGCCGTTCGAGCGCGCACCCGGCAGCTACATTCTGCAGCCGGCACTGCGCGTGTTCGCACCGGTCCTGTCACGCCCCGAGCGCGGCACGGTGGTGGTTGGCGCCGGTCGCCGCGACGCGTCATCGGACGGCGCGCTGCCGGTGGTGCTCGCCGCACAGCGCGGCGACCAGGCGCTCGACGTCAGCGGTGTCGAGACGCAACGGCTGTTCGACCAGCACCTCGTAGCCACGGCCCCGGCCGGGTGCGAGCTCCAGCCCGGCGACGAAGTCGAGCTCGGCATCTCGCACCCGTGCACCACGTTCGACAAGTGGCGCTGGGTCCCCGTGGTGGACGACGACGACCGGATCGTCGACGTCCTGCGCACCTTCTTCTGAGAGTCTCAGCGTGTCGCTTCGCGCACCTGCTGCCGCTGCGAGCCCAGTCCCCCGATGCTGAGCTCGACGACGTCCCCCGCGCTCAGGTACTGCGGAGGCTCCATGCCCATGCCCACGCCCGGAGGGGTGCCCGTGTTGATGAGGTCACCCGGCTCGAGCACCATGAACTGGCTCAGGTAGCGCACGACCTCGAGCACCGGGAAGATCATCGACTCCGTCGAGCCCTCCTGCCGCAGCTGGCCGTTCACCGACAGGTGCAGGTCGAGTTGCTGGGGGTCCGGCACCTCGTCAGGCGTGACGAGCCACGGACCGAGGGGATTGAACGTCTCACACGACTTTCCCTTGACCCACTGGCCGCCGCGCTCGAGCTGGAAGTGCCGCTCGGACACGTCGTGCGAGACGCAGTACCCGGCGATGATGTCTGCCGCATCCTGCACGGTGTCGAGGTAGCGGCCGGTGGCGCCGATGACGACACCGAGCTCGACCTCCCAGTCGGTCTTGGTGCCACCGACCGGGATCAGCACGTCGTCATCCGGACCGACGACCGTGTTCGGCGCCTTGAAGAACACGACCGGTTCCTCGGGGAGGGCCATGCCGGACTCCTGCGCGTGCACCGCGTAGTTCAAGCCGATGCACACGACCTTGCCCGGACGGGCTATCGGCGCACCCCAGCGTGAGACCGACGCGGCCGGGTGCACGGGCAGGTTGGTGCGACCCTCGATCTGATCGCGGAGCGCCTTCAGGCCGCCACCGGCAAAGAAGGCCGAGTCGAAGTCCCCCACCACGTCGGTGACATCGACGACCTCGTTGCCGCGCAGGACGCCCGGGCGCTCTTGGCCGACGGCTCCGAACCGAACCAGCTTCACGTCGTTTCCTCTCCTGTTGGGTACGGCCGGGTAGCCCGGCGCGGCGCCGGATCAGCCGGCGAAAGCTGCAGGGGCCAGGCCGCGGACGCCGGGCAGCCAGCGGAACACCGAGCCCGCCAGCGGCTGCGCGGCGATCTCGGAGTCGCTGAGGCCTTCCCGTGCGGTGGTGATGAACAGCTCGTCCAGCGCTCCCCCGCCGAAGCACACGCTGGTGACCAGCTTGGCGGGCAGCCGCAGCACCGCCTCGAGCTCGCCCTCCGGTGAGTACCGACGAACGCAGCCGCCGCCCCACAAGGCGAGCCACAAGTGACCCTCGGCGTCGACGGTCAGACCGTCGGGTAGTCCGTCGGACGACGCCACTCGCAGAACCGTGGTGCGGGCGACCACGACGCCGGTGATGGGGTCTAGCTCGAGCCGGTCAACGCACCCCAGCCCCGTGTCGACGTAGTACACCTGGGTGCCGTCCGGCGACCAGGCGATGCCGTTGGAGTTGGTGACCCCCCCGAGCACCTCGCGGACGCTGCCGTCCGGGTCCAGCCGGTACAGCGCCGCCGCCTCGGGCGTCCCGTCGTACGACAACGTGCCGGCCCAGAACCTGCCTGCAGGATCGCAGCCGCCGTCGTTGAAGCGCGTCCCAGCCGCTTGCCCCGGCGCCGGGACCACCTCACCCTCGGGTCGCCAGTCGGCGTCGAGCAGGAGGAACCCACGCTCAACCGCAGCCACCCAGCCGCCGGCGACCCGACGAGCGACGGCGCCGACCGGTGCTCCCAGCAGGTGCCGCGCCCGTGAGCCGGTCGCAGGCTCGACGACGTTCACCACGCCCGCCAGGATGTCGACCCACACGAGGGTCTGGCTGCCGACGTCCCAGCACGGTCCCTCGCACAAGTCGCCGGCGTCGCGTACCAGGACGTCTTCCTCGGTAAGCCGGCGCGACTCCACGCTCACAACCGGATCACGGCCTTCACCGGCTGCTCGGCGCCGTTCGCCAGGTCCATGAACACCCGCTGCGCGTCCTCCATCGCGATGGGCGTGGCCCAACCGAGGTCGAGGGACGAGGCCATGCTCACCGCGGTCGCGAAGTCCTCCGGGCTGTACGCGAACGACCCGACGACCCGCTTCTCGCCGCGAACCAGGCCGTTGCCGTCGAAGCCGGCCCCGGCCTCAGCGAGGCCGAGCCACACGCTCGTGCCGCCCGGGCGCACGTGCTCCACAGCCGACGCCCGCGTCTGGGCAGAGCCGACCGCATCGACGACGACGTCGTACTCGGCGTCGAGCTCGGTGGCGCAGGCAGCCGCCCCGAGCCGTGCCGCCAGGTCCAGTCGGGACGCCGAGCGGTCGACGACGGTGACCTGGCCCAGTCGCTCACGCAGGGCAACGAGCAGGCTCACCAGACCGATGGCTCCGGCACCGACGACGGCGACTCGCTCGACCGAGCGCTGGTCGACCTGCCGCCACGCGTGCACGGCGTTGGCCAAGGGCTCGATCAGCGCGGCGGTCTCCCAGCTCATCTCGTCGGGAATCTCGTGCAGCGAAGACCGGGGCACGGCGACCCGCTCAGCGAACCCACCGGCGAGGTGCACGCCGAGCAGCTGCCGCTGGCGGCACAGCTCAGGGTGGTTGCGCCGGCAGAGATCGCACTCAGCGCAGCTGAGCAGTGGGTTGACCACCACCCGGCGGCCGTCTGGCGTCTCGCCGGCGAACTCGTGCCCCATCACGAGCGGTGGACGGCGGAAACCGACCGCCCGGAAGCCGTGGAGCTCGCTCCCACAGATGCCGCTGGCGCGGACCGTGATGGACACCCATCCGTCAGGGACTTCTGGCGTCGAGACGTCCTGCAGCTCCATGGCACCTGGCCCGGTGAACACCAGGGCCTGCATGGTGTCCTGCACGATCGTCACCGCGCACCGTCCGCGACGACGTCGATCTCGACCAGGAAGCCGAGCAACTGCGAGCCCACCGTCGTCCTCACCGGGTAAGGCACCGGCATCGTGCGCCGGTAGGCGGCGTCGAAGGCGGCGAAGTCGCGCTCGAGGTGAGCGAGGTGCACCGTGGCCTTCAGGACGTGAGACAGGTCCAGACCGACGACAGCCAGCGCGCGCTCGACGTTCGCGAGCGTGGCCTCCGTCTGCGCCTCGATCCCCTCGGGAAGCTCACCCGTTTCAGGGTCGTGGGGGCCGAACCCTGCTGTGAAGACCAGTTGGTCGGTCTGCGTGACGTGGCTGTAGGCGCCGCCCGGTGCGGGCAGCCCGTCGACGACGTGCGCTGAGTGGGTCATGCGGTTCTCCTGAGGGTCTGTGGTGGTGGCGTGAGCGCGGCCTCGGTGCGCTACATCACGGCGGTCTGACCGCCGTCCACGACGAGCTGCGTCCCGGTGATGAAGGAGGCGTCGTCGGACGCGAGGAAGGCGTAGGCAGCGGCGATCTCCTCCGGCAGACCGACGCGCTGCAACGGGACGCTGTCGCGGCCGTATGCGTCGATGAAGTCGGGGGCGATCTTGGCCGCGATCTTCTCGTTCAGCGCGGTCCGTACGAAGCCCGGGCACAGGGCGTTCACGCGGACGCCGTGGTCCGCCAGCTCGACAGCCATGGTCTTGGTCAGCAGCAGCACTCCGCCCTTGGAGGCGTTGTAGTGCGTGTAGTCGCGCTCCGCCGCCATGCCGTTCGTCGACGACATGTTGATGATGGCTCCCCCGGTGCCCTGCGCCACCATCACGCGAGCCGCGCGTTGCCCGACGAGGAACATGCCCCGCAGGTTGACCGCCAGCATGCGGTCCCAGTGCTCCGCGGTGATGGTGAGGAACGGCTCGCGCCAGGCCGTGCCGGCGTTGTTGACCAGGACGTCAAGACCACCCAGCGCTTCACGGGCGCGTCGCACGAGCTCAGTGGCGCCGTCCTCGTCGCTGACGTCCGAGGCGACACCGTGCACGTCGCCGATGCCCTGAAGATCACGCACGGCGCAGTGGACCTCATCGGCCTCGAGGCCGCCGACGACGACGCGACACCCCTCCTCCAGGAAGCGCCGAGCCGCCGCAGCACCGATTCCGCTGCTTCCCCCGCTGACCAGGACCCGCTTGCCGCGTAGACCGCGCATTGGACTCCCTCGGTCAATGTTCGACATACTGAACGCGTGTCGGTATTTCGATACACGGTAGTGATCGGTCACTCCGGCTGTCAAAGACCCGCCGCACCATCGGGTCACGACGTTTGACGCACCTGATCAGCACTCTTACAGTCCGAACCGCAGCGACCACCACAGAGAGCAGGGTTGAGTCATGGGCCGGGCCGTCCCCGCCGCGAGCCGCGCGCTCGACATCCTTGAGCTCTTCCTCGACGAGCCGGTGCTGTCAGCTGCCGACGTCGTCGGCCGCCTGGCCCTTCCTCGCACGACGGTGCACGAGCTGCTGGGCACGCTGGCTGACCGCAGCTACCTCGTGGTGGTACCGGGCCAACCCCTGCGCTACCAGCTGGGGGTACGGCTCTTCCAGCTGGGCAGCGTGTTCGCCCAGCAGCTCGACCTGGCTCGTGAGGCCCAGCGCGTCGCCACTGACGTCGCCGCCGAGTGCGACGAGACCGTCCACGTCGCGCTGCTCGAGGGCACCGACGTCATCTACATCGCCCGCGTCGAGAGCACGCATCCTGTGCGGATGGTCTCCGCGGTCGGCCGAAGGCTCCCCGCGCACTGCACCGGCGTGGGCAAGATGCTGCTCTCCGACCTCAGCCCGCAGACGCTGGACGCCCTGTACCCCAAGCAGAGCACGCTGCCAACCATGACGCGCAACAGCATCTCGTCCTTGAGCCGCCTCAAGACCGAGCTGGCCGAGATCCGAGCCCGCGGTCTCGCGTACGACGAGGCCGAGTCGAGCGAGGACGTGCACTGCGTCGCAGCCGGAGTGCGTGACCATACCGGCGAGATGGTGGCCGGCCTGAGCATCTCGGTGCCGACCACGCGCTGGGACGACGCCCGCCGCCAGGCGCTGACGGAGCTGGCTCGCGACGGGGCGGCCAGGCTGTCGGCCAGCCTCGGATACCGCGCGGCAATCGCCCGCTGACCAATCCTGGCCACGGAGCGACCGCTCCCGAAGGGAGGCGCCGGTGAGCGCCGAGTCCCCTCTGCACGATCTCCCGTTGCGGCAGTACGTCCCCGAGTCGACGATGGTGCTGCCCGAGCACCACCCTCAGCGGGCCGTGGTTCCCGCCGTGGACGTCCACAACCACCTCGGTCGGTGGCACCGCGGCGACTGGACGGTTCCGTCGGTTCCCGACCTCGTAGCCACCATGAATGAGGTCAACGTCGGCACCATCGTGAACCTCGACGGCTGCTGGGACGCGGAGCTGGAAGCGAACCTCGACCGTTACGACCGGGCTTTCCCAGGACGGTTTCTCACCTTCTGCCGCGTCGACTGGTCCCGGTGCGCCGAATCCGACGACTGGGCGTCGTCGTTCGCCAGCTCCGTGAGGGACTCGGCCGCTCGTGGCGCCGGCGGCCTCAAGCTCTGGAAGGACATCGGGCTCCGGATCCGCGACCGCGACGGCTCACTCCTCCTACTCGACGACCCGCGCCTGGAGCCTTTGTGGGAAGCCCTCGCTGAGGCGCGCCTGCCCGTTCTCGTGCACACCGCCGACCCGGCGGCGTTCTTCCGTCCGGTCGACGAGCGAAACGAACGGCTCGAGCAGCTGCTCGCACGCCCTGACTGGCAGTTCCACGGGGACGAGTTCCCCCCGCTTCAGCGCCTGCTCGACGCCCTCGAGTCGGTCGTCGCCGCTCATCCCGCCGTGACGTTCATCGGCGCTCACGTCGGGTGCCACGTCGAGGACCTGCAGTGGGTGGACCGGATGCTCACCGCCTACCCGAACTTCAACGTCGACCTCGCGGCGCGGGTGGGAGACCTCGGGCGCCAGCCGCGTGCCGCCCGACGGTTGATGACGCGGCATCCGACCAGGGTGCTACTGGGCACGGACGCCTTTCCTCCCCGCCCCGAGGAATACCGCCTCTACTACCGCTTCCTGGCGACGGACGACGAGTACTTCCCCTACTCCAACGAGGAGCCGCCCGGCGACGGTCGCTGGCGTGTCTCCGGACTCGATCTTCCCGACGACGTGCTGCGACGCGTGGTCGGCGACAACGCACGGGCCCTCATCCCCAGACTCAGGACAGCGTGAGCGGGGGCGTTGACGGGACGTCCAGGCAGCCCTAGATTCTGTACGGCGCACCGGACGATGTTCGATATATCGAACAGGATGGATCCATGACCCCTGCCTCACCCAGCGCTGACATCCCCCTCAGCAGCTATCGGCCCCGAGCCCGGCTGACCCTGCCTGAGCACCCGGTGGACGTCGCACGCTTCCCTGCGATCGACGCGCACAGCCACCTGGGCCGGTGGCTCAGCGCCTGGGCCGACCGCGAGGGCGAGTGGTTGGTGCCGGACGTCGAGCCCTGGCTCGAGCAGATGGCCGTGTACAACGTCCACGGCTTCATCAGCCTGGACGGTCGGTGGGGCGAGGAGCTGCGCGCCAACGTCGAGCACTTCGACGAGCGTCATCCCGGTCGCATCGCGACCTTCTGCCACGTCGACTGGTCGCTGCTCGAGCAGGACTCCCCCGACGCGGCGCTCGCTGCCAACCTCGCCGACTCGGTGGCCGTTGGCGCAGCCGGCGTGAAGGTGTGGAAGGACCTCGGCCTGCACGTGCGCGACGGTCGCGGCGAGCTGGTCATCCCGGACGACGAGCGACTGGCCGGCGTCTGGCAGACGGCAGGTGCATCGGAGATCCCCATCTGGTGGCACATCGCCGACCCCGTCGCCTTCTTCGACCCCATCGACGAGCGCAACGAGTTCCTCGAGCTGCTCGCGCATCGGCCGGACTGGTCCTTCGCCGGTCCGGAGTTCCCGACCTTCGAGCGCCTGATGGAGGCACTCGAGGCGGTAGTCGCGGCCAACCCCGGCACGACCTTCGTCGGCGTGCACGCCGGTTGCAACGCCGAGGACCTCGGGTGGGTGACGCGCATGCTCGACACCTACCCGAACTTCAACATCGACATCGCTGCCCGGCTGTCCCAGCTCGGGCGACAGCCGCGCGCGACGCGCGAGCTGGTGCTGCGTCACCCCGACCGCGTGCTCTTCGGGTGCGACGAGATCCCGCACACCGGCGCGAGCTATCCGCGGCACTTCCGGTTCCTGGAGACCGACGACGAGCACTTCGCTCACTCCGACGACGATCCGCCGATGATGGGCCGCTGGGCCATCAGCGGCATCGACCTGCCCGACGACGCCCTGCGCGCCGTCTACGGCGGCAACGCCGCACGGCTGGTCCCCCGACTGGCTCCGGCCCTCACCCAGGAACCCCCCACGACGAGCAGTCAGGACGTGACCGCATGACCAAGATCGCCATCATCGGAGCCGGTGGGTACGAGTTCCCGCTGCAGCTGATGAACGACTTCCTGTCGTTCCCCAGCACGCAGGATGCCCACTACGCGCTGATGGACATCGACCCGCTGGCGTTGGCGCGCACCGAGCGACTGGCCCGTCGTCTCGTTGACGCCCACAACCTGCCGGCGAAGATCGAACCCACGACCGACCGCGCGACGGCACTGAACGGCGCCGACTTCGTCGTCGTCTGCTTCCAGGTCGGGGGGCGTGACGCCTACGCCGTCGACATGGAGGTGCCGCGCAAGTACGGGCTCGACCAGACGGTCGGCGACACCCTCGGGCCCGGTGGTGTCTTCCGCGGGCTGCGTTCGATGAAGGCCCTGGATGAGATCACCCAGGACATGCTGCGGTACTGCCCGGACGCGCTGCTGCTGAACTACGCCAACCCGATGGCGATCAACTGCTGGTTCGCCGCCGGGCAGGGCATCCGCACGACGGGGCTGTGCCACTCGGTGCAGCACACGGCGGACGAGCTCGCCTCGATCATGGGCCTGGAGGACGGCACGTGGTCGTTCCGCGCGGCCGGCATCAACCACCAGGCGTGGATGCTCGACTTCCGCCACTACGGTCGCGACGTCATGGCCGAGCTGCGTACCGCCGTCAACGAGTACCACCGCGGTGAGCGCACGCCGGTCCGTGAGCTGGACGAGTGGTACGCGGGCGGCCGGGAGAGCGTCCGGACGGCGATCATGAACCTCACGGGCTGGTTCCAGACCGAGTCCAGCCACCACGCCTCCGAGTACTACCCGCACTTCCGGCGAGACCCGCGCCAAGTGGAGCAGCTGCTGCCCGAGCGCTGGGACTACCTCGACATCACGCGCGGCAACAACGAGGCGCAGCTCGACCAGATGGCGAGCGAGTTCGCCGAGGGCGCGCTCGCCGTGAGCGAGGAGTACGCGGCGCGGATCGTCGACTCGGTGCTCACCAACACTCCCCGCGTCATCTACGGCAACGTGCCCAACACCGGCCTGATCACCAACCTCCCGGACGGCTGCTGCGTCGAGGTGCCGTGCCTGGTCGACCAGAACGGCGTCCAGCCGACGTTCGTCGGCGACCTACCGGCCGCCGGTGCCGGGATCGACCTGGCATCGATCGGGTACCAGCAGTGCGTCGTCGAGGCGTACCGGCAGCGTTCGAAGGACCTGGTCCACACGGCCGTCACCCTCGACCGTCTGACCAGCTCGCTGCTCGACCTGGACCAGATCCGCGCCATGACCGACGAGATGATCACGGCGCAGCAGCAGTGGCTGCCCGAGCTCGGCTGACCTGCGGCCGACGCATGAAGGAGAAGAAGGTGTCCGGAACGGTGCAGCCCGAGGACCTCGCGCGCTGGTGCGCCGTCCCCGTGGGCGAGCTCGTCGACCACCCCGACCGCCGCGTGCCCTTCCGCCTGTGCGCCGACCCGCTGGAGATGGGCCGGCTGATGGCGAGCGAGCTCGTCGACGAGATCGAGCGTGCTGGCGCCGCGGGCCGTACCTTCCGGGCGATCATCCCGTGCGGCCCGAGCGGGTGGTACGCGCCGTTCGCCGAGCTCGTGAACTCGCGCCGGGTGAGTCTCGCCCACGTCGAGGTCTTCCACATGGACGAGTGCCTCGACTGGGAAGGGCGCGACATCCCGCGCTCGCACCCGTACAGCTTCCGTGGCTTCATGGAGCGGCACTTCTACGGCCCGATCGACGCCGAGCTGGGGGTACCCGAGGGCAACCGGCACTGGCCCGAGCCCGTGCGGTTGGCCGACATCACCGCTGACCTGCTCGAGACGCCCGCGGACCTCGTCTACGGCGGGTGGGGGCAGGACGGCCACGTCGCCTACAACCAGACGCGCCGGCACCCCTTCAGCGCGCTCTCGGTCGAGCAGCTGCGGCGCTCGACCGCACGCGTGCAGGAGAACAACGTCGACACGGTGATCGCACTGGCACAGCGGACCTTCGGTGGGGCCTACCAGTTCGTGCCTCCGATGTCGGTGACGCTCGGCATGCGCGAGATCCTCGCCGCCCAGCGCATCCGGCTGTTCAGCGACACCGGCGCCTGGAAGCAGACAGCACTGCGCGTCGGCCTGTTCGGTCCGGTGACGGCCGAGTACCCGATCACGCTTCTGCAGGACCACCCCGACGCGCTGCTGACAGCGACGGTCGACACGGCGACCCACCCCGTCAGCCTGCATCCCGAGTGGGACCTCGGCCTCTCGTGAGCCGGCGTTACGACATCGTCGTCGGCACCGGCGGCATCGGCTCGGGGATCTTCCTCGCGCTCGAAGGCAACCGCACCCTGGGTCGCGAGGAGAGCCGTCCCGCCGACCTGCTCGACCAGCGGGACTACTGCAAGCTGCACATCGTCTCGCACTACGTGCGCCGTCTGCTCGGGCCGGACGTCCCGGTGGTGCCCATCGGCAAGGTGGGCTCGGACGAACCGGGTCGAGCAGTCGTCGAGGAGATGCGGGCCACGGGCCTGGATCTGGAGCTGGTGACGACGTCACCGCGGCCAACCCTGTTCGCGGTCTGCTTCCTGTATCCCGATGGCGACGGTGGCAACCTCTCCACCAGCCGCTCCGCGAGCGCTGACGTCGGGCCCGACGACGTGCGTCAGGCGGCGAGGCTCTTTGCCGCGCACCCCGGCCGCGGTGTTGCCCTCGCACTGCCGGAGGTGCCCCTGGCGGCTCGGATGACGTTGCTACAGCTCGCGACCGAGCACGGATGGCTGCGCGTCGCCGGTGTGGTCCCGGACGAATTGGAGGAGGTGAGGGACAGCGGCCTGTTGGGCCACCTCGACCTCCTCGCCCTGAACGTCGAGGAAGCCGCGACGCTCGGGGGTGTCTCTGCTAGCGAGGCGCCCGAGGGCGTCGTGGAAGCCGCCCTCGCCGCCCTGGCCAAATGGCGAAGCAGCACCAGTGTCGTGGTCACTGCGGGCAGCCGCGGCAGCTGGTCGTGGGACGGACGAACCCTGGCGCATGCCCCTTCGGTGGACCTGGGTGGGCAGGTCGTGAGCACCGCCGGCGCTGGCGACGCTCACCTGGCTGGCATCGTGGTGGGCCTCATCGCCGGGCTAGACCTGGCCTCCGCCAACGGTTTCGCGGCGCTGGTGTCGGCGCTGAAGGTCACGAGCCCCCACACCATCAACCCGAGCATCGACGCGCATTCGGTGGTGGAGACAGCGGCGCGTCGCGGCCTGCCCTTGCCGGAGTCACTGGTCGAGCTACTCGACGCGGCCCTGGCATGAGTAGCGGGCCGGAGGCTCGGCCGTTCGGCACGCTCCCCGACGGCCGGCCCGTCGAGGTGTACCGCCTGACGAACGACGCCGGCGTCGCCGTCGAGGTTCTGACGCTCGGCGGCATCCTGCACAGCATCGAGGTACCTGACCGCGCGGGACGCATTGCGAACGTCGCCCTCGGCCTGCCGAGCCTCGAGGACTACCTCGATCGCAGCCCGTACTTCGGCGCTGTGATCGGCAGGTTCGCCAACCGCATCGCTGACGGCGTCTTCGAGATCGACGGCACGACGTACAGGGCTCCGGTGAACGAGCCCCCGACGAGCGTCCACGGCGGTCAGGAAGGGTTCGACAAGAAGCTCTGGACCGCCGAAGGTCTGAGCGACGAGCACTCTGTCGGAGTGCGCCTGCAGTACGTCAGCCCCGACGGCGAGGAGGGCTACCCAGGGACGCTCGACACCGAGGTGACCTACCGACTGGCCCTCGATGCCGGCGTCCTGCGCGTCGACTACACCGCGACGACCGACCGAGCCACCATCGTCAATCTCACCAACCACTCCTACCTGAACCTCGCGGGTGAGGGCTCCGGAGGCGTCCTCGGCCACGTCCTGGAGATCGCGGCCAGCCGTTACCTTCCGCTGCAACCCAACTTGCTGCCCACGGGCGAGCTCGCACCCGTGGCCGGCACGCCGCTGGACTTCCGTTCGCCGCACGTCATCGGGGAGCGAATTCGCGACGGCTTCGCGCAGCTCGTGCTGGCCCGGGGTTACGACCACAACTACGTGCTCGACCGCGACGGCGCGTCGGACGGCGAGCTCGCGTTCGCGGCGCGCGTCAGCGAGCCGAACAGCGGCCGCCAGCTCGAGGTGTGGACCACCGAACCCGGCATCGACGTCTACACGGGCAACTTCCTGGACGGATCACTCGTCGGGCCCAGTGGCCGGATCTACCGCCAGGGCGACGGCCTCGCGATCGAGCCGGAGCACTTCTCGAACTCACCCAACGTGCCGCACTTCCCCAGCACGATCCTGCGCCCGGGTGAGCGCTACGCCTCGACGACGGAGTACCGGTTCTCGACGGATGCCTGACACGAGCGACGCACCACCGACGCCCGTGCGGTGACGGACGGCACTGGCTTACCCCTCGCCACTTCTCGGCCGAGCGGCCGTAGCGGTCGACCTACCTCCCGAGCAGTGGGCCGACGACGTCGCCGTCGACCTGGTCTGCCTTGGTCGTGGTGTCTGCGCAGCCGTGGGGCACGTCGTCGAAGCTGAGCAGTGCCCTGTTGAGCGCTGCCTTGGTCACGCTGAGATCGAGCCCACGTCGTGCCCAACGAGATGCCGACCGGTTGAGCAGAAGACGTTGGGAGTCAACCCTTGACGGCTGACGACGTCAGTGACTGGATGAACGTTCGCTGCGCGACCAGGAAGGCGATGAGCACTGGAAGCACCGTGATCATGTTGCCGGCCATCACGGCCGACCACTGAGTGCGGTGCTGGCCCTGGAACGTCGTCAGGCCGAGCTGCAACGTGTAGTTGTGGTCGTTGTTGATGGCGATCAGAGGCCACGCGAGGTCGTTCCACGTCGCGAGGAACGTCAGCACGGCGACCGTTCCGAGAGCGGGACGGGCAAGAGGCATGATGATCGTCCACAGCGTGCGCAGGCGCGAGCACCCGTCGATCCACGCGGCCTCCTCTATCTCTCGGGGCAGCGAGAGGAAGAACTGCCGGAGCAGGAAGACCGCGAAGGGCGTCACCAGCGAGGGGACGATGAGCGCTCCGAGCGTGTCGATGATGCCGAGGTACTTCATCAGCAGGAACGTCGGGATCATCGTGATCTGGAAGGGGATCACCAGGGTCCCGAGCATCACCGCGAGCAAGGTCTTCGATCCCCGGAAACGCATGCGCGCGAACGCGTAACCAGCGAGGGAGCCGAACACCAGGTTCCCGATGACGACGACGCCTGCGACCACGGTGGAGTTGAGGAACCACCGGGGGAACAGCGCGTTCTTCAGCACATAGCGGTACCCGTCGAGGTGCAGCGAGTCCGGGATGATGGTCGGCGGGAAGCGGTTGATCTGCGCGTTCGACATGAAGGAGCTCAGCACCAGCCACGCCAGCGGCAGCGCGAAGAGCAGGCTGACCGGTATGAGCACCAGGTGCCACCCGCTGAACGGCAGGAACCGGCGCCGGGGCCGTCGTCCCACGAGGTGGCTGCTCATCGGCCACCCACCTCCTCCGTGTGATGGCGTCGGGCGAATCGCAGACCGATGCTGACGATGAGCAGGCTGAAGGCCAGCACGTAGGCGGCGGCGGCGGCGTAGCCCGCGGTGAAGAGCTGGAACGCCTGGTTCCAGACGAAGAACACGATCACAGTCGTCGACTCGAGCGGACCGCCCCTGGTGGTCACGAACACGAGGTCGAACACCTGCAGCGCTTGCAGCGTGTTCCAGATAGCGAGGAAGACGGTGATGGGTCGCAGCGCCGGCCAGACGACGTAGCGGAACGTACCCCACGATCGGGCCCCGTCGATGGCCGCCGCCTCGAGCAGCTCATTCGGGATGTCCTGCAGCCCCGCCAGGTAGACGACGACGCAGAAGCCGAGTCCGCTCCACAGCCCGATCACCACCAGCAGGGGCAGCGCCTGGTGGCTGTCAGCGAAGAATCCCTGGGGCGAGATACCGAACCACGACAGCACCGCGTTGGCGATGCCGAAGTGCGCGTCGAAGATGAACGAGAAGAGCACCCCCTGGGCCGCCGCCGAGATGACGAACGGCACGAACACCATGGTGCGGTAGATCCCGATGAACCTGATCCTGCGGTTGAGCATGATGGCCAACCCGAGTCCACCCGTGATGCTCAGCGGCACGAAGAGGCCGGTGTAGATCAGTGTGTGCTCGACCGCTGCGCGGAAGTTCGGATCCTGAGCGAGGACCTTGTAGTTCTCCAGACCGATCCACGTCGCCGGCGTGATGAGGTCCGCCGACTGCATCGACAGGATCAGCGACCACACCATAGGCACGATGCTCAGACCGATGATGATGATGACGGCAGGCGCGATGAAGCCCCACGCCTCGGGGGCCGACCCCATCCACCGACGGCGCGGAGGCGAAGCCGCGTCGCCGGACTCGCTCGGCCGGTTGATCGAAATGCGGAAGGACGACGAAGCCACCGCGCGTCAGCTCGTGGCGAGGGCTGCGTTCGCCGCGCGAACCACCTCGTTCAGCGCATCCTGCGGCGACGCCTTGTCGAGCAGCATCTTGACGATCGCCTGGCCGAGGGGCTGGGAGATCTTCGGGTAGGCACGGATCGTCGGACGCGTCCGGGCGTACTGCAACGCGTTGGAGAAGACCTCGAGCCCCTCCGTCTTCGACACGTGGCTCTGCCACTCAGCGGACTGCGCAGTGCTGTTCCGCAGCGGCAGGCTCCCCGCCTGGCTGGCCCACTGGACGTCCTGAGCGCCCTCGGTGAGGTAGGTCAGGAACTTCACGGCCGCATCGATCTTCGCCGATCCGTTGTCGAACACCGTCCACGTGTCGGGGCCGGCGATGGTCACGTTGTTACCGCTGAACGTCGGCAGGGGGACGACGCCGTAGTCGGTCTTGTTGTCGATGAAGTCGGGCAGCTGCCATGGGCCGGTGGCGATCATGCCCATCTTGTTGTTGTTGAAGATCTGGTACATGGTCTCGCTACCCGGCTTGGTGTCGGGGTAGACGGACTTGTCCTTGGCGAGGCGGTTGATGGTCTCGAGCGCCTTGCGGCCGCTGTCGCCGTCGAAGGCGACCTTCTTGCCGCTCTTGTCGACGATGTCGCCGCCGAGGTCCCAGATCATCGGGTAGATGCGCCAGACGCAGTCCTCCCCGCGCGTCCGCCGGCCAGCCCGTGCCGAAGATGCCCTTGCTCGAGTTCGTGAGACTGCGCGCCATGCCGATGAAGTCGTCCCACGTCCAGCCTGCGGCCGGTTCGGACACACCAGCGTCCTTGAACACCTTCTTGTTGTAGGCGACGCAAAGGTTGTCGACAAGGGCCGGGAAGCCTCGCGGCTCGCCGTTCACGGTGACGGCATCGCGGGCCGCGGGGTAGAAGTCCTCCCAGTTGACGCTCGCTTCCTTGGTGTACTTCCCCAGGTGGGCAACCTTGGGGCTGCGTGCGACGCTCGCGATGTCCGGGCCGAAGATGTAGGCGATGTCCGGGTATTGGCCCGACGACAGTGCGGTGGTGATCTTCTGCAGCATGCTGTCGGCCAGCACCCCTCCGCTGCTCGCGTTCACCTTGATCTTCGGGTTCTTGGCCTGGAAGTCGGCGACGAGCTTGTCCAGGGTTGCCTTCCCCTGGTCCGCCTGACCGTGCCACATGGTGATCGTCACGGTGCCGTCGGCTGCTGCGCCGTTGCCCTTGCCGCCAGACCCGCCGCATGCGGCGAGCGCGCCGGTACCGGCCAGGGCTGCGATGCCCAGCCCTCCGCGCAACAAGTTCCGACGGCTGAGGCTTGACGGGATGCTCTCGTGGACGGGCAAGGTGTCGCTCCTGTTCCTCGGTACCTGAGCGGTACGGACGGTGACACACCGGCGAAGCTCGTCCGTTCGAGATGTCGAACGTCGTCCGGTATGACGACACGGGGAAACGTACCCAGCCGACGCTGGGGTGTCAACGAACTCCGTGAACCAGCGTGCCGACGACGTCGGCCCGGGACGGCCTCAAACCCCAGGCGGGACCTAGGGTGGGCGATATGCGCGTAGTCGTCATCGGCGGGACCGGTCACGTCGGCACGTACCTGGTTCCCGGTTTGGTAGAAGCCGGTCACGACGTCGTCGTGGTCAGCCGCGGAGCGCGCCGGCCCTACCACGACGACCCGGCCTGGGCGAGCGTCGAGCTCGTGTCGTGTGACCGCGAGGAGGCCGAGAAGGCCGGCGAGTTCGGCCGGCTGGTCGCCGCGTCGCGGCCGGACGCAGTGGTCGACCTCATGTGCTTCACCCCCGCCCAGGCCGAGCAGCTCGTCGAGGCCCTCGACGGCCAACACCTGGTCCAGACGGGCAGCATCTGGTCGTACGGGCGGAGCACGCTGGTGCCGACCTCCGAGACCGCGCACAAGGACCCCTACGGCGACTACGGCATCGACAAGCTCGCCGTCGAGCAGTACCTGATGGGCCAGAGCCGCGTCGGGGCGACGATCGTCCACCCCGGTCACATCAGCGGCCCGGGCTGGATGCCCATCGGACCGGCCGGCAACCTCGACCCCGCCGTCATCGAGTCCCTGCGTTCGGACGGCACCTGCGTGCTGCCGGACCGGGGCGGCGAGACCATCCACCACGTGCACGCAGCTGACGTCGCAGCCCTGCACCAGCTGTGCCTGGAGCACCGCGACGTCGCCGAAGGCGAGAGCTTCAACAGCGTCTGCACCGAGGCGTTGACCCTCCGCGGCTATGCGGAGCTCGTGGCCCGGCACTTCGGACACGAGCCGCGGCTCGAGTTCGTGCCCTGGACGCAGTTCGCCGAGCGCGTGGGCTCCCGGTACGCCGAGGAGACGCTCGAGCACATCGGCCGAGCGCCGATGTTCTCCATGAAGAAGGCACGGGTTCTGCTCGGCTTCGTCCCGGCGCACTCCGTGGTCGAGACGGTCATGGAGGCCATCGACGCCTGGGTGTCGCCGAACCGGCCGTAACCGGCCGCTGCTCACCTCGGGTCGGGGGCGGGGGCCAGTACACACAAGGCCCATCACAGGAGCCTGACCCGCTTCTCCGGACACCTGATCTGAGGCGATGATCGCCTTCGGAAGGGAGTCTGGGATGCCTGCAGCCAAGCCGCCGGAGTTCCGGCGTCGAGCACTGGATCTGGTCGAGGCCGGTGAGCCGGTGGCCCAGGTCGCGCAGGAACCTGGGGATCAGCGAGTCGTGTCTGCGGCGGTGGATGGAGCAGGACGCCGTCGATGCCGGCCGCAAGGAGGGCCTGACCAGCGCGGAGAAGCGTGAGCTGGTCGAGCTGCGCCGCAAGAACCGGGTGCTGGAGATGGAGATCGAGATCCTCAAGCGGGCCTCGGCCTACTTCGCCCGGGAGAACGTCCTCCCAAAACAGTGACCCCGCTGGTCCGTGAGCTGGCCGCCGACGGGTTCCCCGTCGCGGTGACCTGCCGGGTGCTGAACCTCGCGCGTTCGACGCACTACGACCGGATGGCTCGACGACCCTCGAGCCGGGCGGTCAGCGACGCGCAGCTGCTGGCCACGATCCGCCAGGTGCACTACGACTCGCGCTGCACCTACGGCGCGCCGCGGGTGCACGCCGAGCTGCGCCTCGGCCTGGGGCTGCGGGTCGGCCGCAAGCGGGTCGCCCGGCTGATGCGGGCGAACGCCATCATCGGGGTCTGTCACCAGCGCAAACGCCGCGGCTGGCGGCCGGCACCGGCCACCCACGACGACCTGGTCCAGCGCCGGTTCAGCGCCGACGCCCCGGACCGGGTGTGGTTCACCGACGTCACCCAGCACCGCGCCCGCGACGGGTGGGTCTACTGCTGCGCGGTGATCGACGCCTTCTCCCGCCGCGTGGTCGGCTGGTCGATCGCCGACCACGTCCGCTCCGAGCTGGTCGTCGACGCCCTGCAGATGGCCCGCTGGCAACGCCGCCCCGCGCCCGGCGGGATCGTGCACGCCGACCGCGGCAGCGTCTACACCTCCTGGGTCTTCGGGCACCGGCTGCGCGAAGCCGGCCTGCTCGGCTCGATGGGCAAGGTCGCCTCCTCGGTGGACAACGCGCTCATCGAGTCGTTCTGGTCGACCATGCAACGCGAGCTGCTCGACCGCCGCGACTGGGACACCCGCACCGAGCTGGCCGCGGCGATCTTCGAGTGGATCGAGGGCTGGTACAACCCCCACCGCCGCCACAGCAGCCTCGGCATGCGCTCACCGCACGAGTTCGAAACCCTTCACGCCGCCACCCAAGGAGCGGCATGATCACCACACCGAACGTGTCCGGGAAACCGGGTCAGGCTCCTCTTCGCGTCGAGCCCGTACGCCGCCTGAGTGCACTTCAACGCCAACGTGCTCGACCGGGTCTGGCGCGCTATCGGCTTCCCGGTAGCCCCTGTCGGCCCTACGACGGCAGGACCTTTGTCTGAACCGCCGCGGTAGCCTCTGAGTACGCCCAACGCTGCTCGGGGACCGCCTCAGGACGGCACCAGGTTTGGTGGAGGGTTCAGTGGAGGGTTCCGCACATTAAAGGGTGGAACCCCCGGGCCTCTAGCTCAATTGGCAGAGCTGCGGACTTTTAATCCGTAGGTTGTGGGTTCGAGCCCCACGGGGCCCACCGCACGGCTCTGCCACGAGGTGAGGCGATGCACCGCGAGACCAGAGAAGTCGGGCACGTTCGCCCCCCGCCGTGCCACCCTTCTCTGTTCTCACCGCCAACCGATGCACCATCCCTTGCCCGGCTCCAGCTGGCGGCTCGGTGCCCGAAGCGGTCGCAGACTCAGGCGCCTTTCACTCCCGGTTGACGCTCAGATCCAGACGGTGACGGACTGCGGTCATTTCGTACCAGAGCTTTTGGGCAGTCTGCGGATTGCCCTTCATGGGCACGACAGCGCCCCTACTGTCGCTCGGGTAGGGCACCGGGAACCACCGTGCGACCCAGTCGCACGACCTCGGTCTGATCTGACCTCGGATCGGCTCGTCAGGGAACTGGGGCACGACCATGACACATGCACACGGGACGCCGCTCAGCCGGCGGACGTTCATCAGGGCAAGTGGTGTCGGCGCCGGGTTCGTCCTGTTCTCGACCCAGCCCGGCGGCCTCCCCCAAGCGCTCGCCGCCATACCAGGTGGCGACCTCGACCCGGCAGACATCCGGAAGTACCAGACCCCGCTGCTGATACCGCCGGCCATGCCCCGCGCCGGCACGGTCAAGCTCCGGCACGGGAAGAACGCCGACTACTACGAGATCTCGATGCGGCAGTTCTCCCAGCAGATGCTCCCCGAGGGCATGCCCGCGACGACGGTGTGGGGGTACGGCCCGGTGAGGTCGGCGTCGCGCAAGGGTGTGCTGCTGCACAACGCCCCGTCACTGACCATCGAGGCGCGGTGGGACCGCCCCGTCCGCGTGAAGTGGGTCAACGACCTCGTCGACTCCAGCGGCGACTACCTGCCGCACCTGCTGCCCGTCGACCAGACGCTGCACTGGGCCAACCCGCCCGGTGGGACCAGCGGGCGGGACTCGCGCCCGACCTTCGCCCGGACTCCTGGTCCGTACCGCGGTCCGGTGCCGATCGTGACGCACGTGCACGGTGCCGTCGGCGTCGGTGACGAGAGCGACGGTTACCCGGAGGCGTGGTACGTCCCGCACGCCAACAACATCCCGTCGCAGTTCGCGACGACGGGGACCTGGTACCAGAGGTTCGCGAACAAGGCGGCGGCCGAGCTCGACGCGAGGTGGGGCCGCGGATACGCCGTCTTCCAGTACCCCAATCCCGACCGCGCCAGGACCCAGTGGTACCACGACCACACGCTGGGCCTCACGCGCCTCAACGTGTACGCCGGACCCGCAGGCTTCTACCTGGTGCGTGGTGGCCCGGCCGGCGACGACGCCGTCCTCGACCGCCGGTCCGGGACGACGGCGGTCCTGCCCGGCCCGGCACCGAAGGACGGCGACGGACTCGGCCATCACAAGACGTACTTCGAGATCCCCATCGTGATCCAGGATCGCGCGTTCAACGCGGACGGCTCGCTGTTCTACCCGGACAGCCGCGAGTTCTTCGACGGCGCGACCGCCGAGGAGCCCGGCTTCATACCGGCCACCGACCTGTCACCGGCCTGGAACCCGGAGTTCTTCGGCAACACCATGGTGGTCAACGGAAGCACCTGGCCGTTCCAGACCGTCCAGCAGCGGCGGTATCGCCTGCGCCTGCTGAACGGGTGCCAGTCCCGGTTCCTGATCCTCGACTTCACCACCATCCCCGGTGTCGAGGTGTGGACCATCGGCAACGACGGCGGCTTCCTGTCGAAGGCCGTGAACCTCAGCGCCGAGAACAGAAATCGGCTCCTGCTGGGCCTCGCCGAACGGGCCGACCTCATCGTCGACTTCACCCACGTGCCGATCGGCCGCTACGTCCTCGCCAACGTCGGCCCGGACGAACCGTTCGGCGGCGGCGAACCCGACGACGACTTCGACACTGCCGACGCCGACTCCACCGGCCAGGTGATGCAGTTCAGGGTCGTGCCCGCGAGGGCCCCCGATCCCACGACCCCGCCTCGCTTCCTCGAGCTGCCGCCCCTGGCACCGCTTCCGCGAGAGAACACCGTCCGACCGCTGGGCCTGATCGAGCGGATGTCGGCCTACTGGGACGGGCCGGCGCAGGCCATGCTCGGGACCGTCGACGGCGAGGGCACGCCCGAGGCCCGCATGTGGAGCGACCCCGTGACCGAGCATCCCGACGTCGGTGACACGGAGGTATGGGAGTTCTACAACGTCACCGCGGACGCGCACCCCATCCACGTCCACGAGGTCGCCTTCGAGGTGATCGACCGACAAGCGCTTGCCGTCGACGCTGAAGGCGAGACCGAGACGCCGGTGCGCCTGGTCGGCCACCCCAGACCGCCGGAGGTCTGGGAATCCGGGGTCAAGGACACCGTCACGGCGTACCCGGGAGAGGTCACCCGCATCAAGGCCACCTTCGGCACCGCCGGCCAGTACGTCTGGCACTGCCACATCCTCGAGCACGAGGACAACGAGATGATGCGTCCCTACCGCATCGGCCCGCAGCGGCCGGAGCCGCTGGGCTGAGGGCTCCTACTCCGGCCCCTCTGCCCGGGCGAACGCCAGCGTCTCGCCGCGAGCGCCGCCCATCCAGACGTCTTGGCAGGCCGCCGCCATCTCGTCGAGCCCGCTGACGACGGAGCCGAAGACGTTGCCCGGCACCCATCCCTGGTCGCCGTTGATCAGCAGGTTGTTGCGGCCGTAGAAGAGCGCCAGGTCGACGATCGCGGACTGGCCCGCCGCTCCCTGACCCTCGGCGTAGCCGTAGGCCGGGTTGCCCAGCTGGTCGTTGCTGAAGGAGAACCAGCACAGGTCTCCGGGGATCGGCGTGATGGTGGTGTTCTCCGGGCCAGGGTCGGCCGGGGCGAACGCCGACAGCAGGGTGTAGATCTCGTTGCGCGCGTACTTGCCGTGGTAGATCTGCCCGGCGAGGGGGAGCGCGTCCCACACAGCCGCGGCGGTGCGCGGTGCCTCCTCGTCCAGCAGCGCGGCGACGCAGCGGACGCCCCGGCTCTCGAGGGTCACGGAGATGTATCGGGTCATGGTCAGGCCCTCTCGGCGGTGCGGATGAGTGTCGGAACGTGCCGCGACCAGTCGGTGCGCTGCTCGTAGGCGCGACCCACGCGCAGCACCAGCGCATCCGCGTGGCGGCGGCCCACGACCTGCAGCCCCACGGGACGCTCGTCGCTCGTGAAGCCGCACGGCACGCTGAGCGCCGGCTGCTGCGTCATGTTGAACGGGTAGGTGTACGGCGTCCAGCTGGTCCACAGGTCCGACGGCCAGTCGCGAGGCGCGTCTCGTCCGACGTCGAACGCCGCGATGGGCATCGTCGGAGTCACGAGCACGTCGTAGCGCTCGTGGAACCGCCCCATCTGCTGCCCGAGCGCCATGCGGACCGCGACGGCGTCGAGGTACTGCGAGGCCGACATCTCCCGGCCCTGCTCGACGCACCAGCGCAGCTTGGGGTCGATGCGCTCGAGGGCCGCCGAACCGTAGTGCTCCAGCACCTTCGCCGCGCCCGTGAACCACAGCACGTGGAACGCCTCGACCGGGTCGGAGAACCCGGGGTCGACCTCGTCGACGACGGCGCCGGCGTCGGCCAGCACCGCCACCGCGTCACGGACCAGGCGCTCGACCTCAGGATCGTTCTGCCCGTACCCGAGGTTGGCCGAGAAGCCCACACGCAGGCCGCCCACGCCGTCCTCCAGCCCATCGACGAACGACGCCGTGGGTGTCGGCATCGCCGACCAGTCACGCGCGTCGAAGCCGGTGAGCACGTCCATCATGGCCGCCGCGTCGGTGACGCTGCGCGTCATCGGGCCCGCGTGCGCCAAGGTGCCGAACGGGCTGGCCGGGTAGTGCGGGATCAGGCCGTACGTCGGTTTCAGCGCAACGGTTCCGGTGAAGGACGCCGGGATGCGCACCGACCCTCCGCCGTCGGTGCCGATGGACCACGTGCCCATGCCGAGCCCGACCGCGGTCGCTGATCCACCGCTCGACCCGCCCGACGTCAGCTCCGCGCCCCACGGGTTGCCGGTGGCCCCGTGCCGGATGGAGTCGGTGACGCCCTTCCACGCGAACTCCGGCGTGGTGGTCTTGCCGATCAGCACGCAGCCGGCCTCGCGCACGCGCGCCACCGACGGGGTGTCCTCCGACCAGTCGCCCGCCGCGTCGACGAGCGTGGAACCTCGAAGCGTGGGCCAGCCCTTGGTCAGCAGGATGTCCTTGACCGGCGTGGGGACGCCGTCCCACCGGCTCAGCTGGTTGCCCTCGCGCCATCGGTGCTCGGACTCACGTGCGGCAGCCAGCGCCCCTTCGCGGTCGACCATCACGAACGCGTTGACGTCCCGCTCGAACGCGTCCACGGCGTCGAAGGCGGCCTCGACGGCCTCCACCGGCGAGATCTCGCCGCGCGAGAAGGCGTCCGAGAGCTGGACGGCGCCACTCAGGGCCAGGGGCGACGAGGTCATGAGGCGCTCGGCCCCGAGGTGGTCGGCACGCTCTGCTGCGACGGCGGCACGAACCCGAGACGCTTGTCGACGACGTTGGCGAGGGGAAGCCCGGCGAGCCACCGCTCGGCGTTCTCGACGAACTGGTGCGCCAGCGTGTCCCGCCAGCCCACCACGTCGCCCGACATGTGCGGCGAGATGACGACGGACGGGTGCGTCCACAGCGGGCTGTCGGCCGGTAGCGGCTCGGTGCTGAAGACGTCGAGCGACGCGGCACCGAGATGTCCGGACACCAGCGCGTCGAGCAGGGCCCGCTCGTCGACGATGGGACCGCGACCGACGTTGACGAGGTGGGCGCCCGGCCGCATCGCCGACAGCACCGTGCGGTCGACGAGTCCTTTCGTCGCCTCGGTCAGCGGTGCGACCACGACGACGTGATCGGCCCAGCCGACGTGGTCGACGAGCTGCGCGCTCTCGACGACGACGTCGAAGTCGGGGTCGTCGGTGCGGGCGGTGCGGCCGGCGCCGCGCACCTGCACCCCGAGCGACCGCAGCACTCGGGCGATCTCGCGGCCGATCGCACCCGTGCCCACGACGAGGGCGCGCTGGGTCCCGAGCGTCTCGGTCTCGCGGTGCCGCCAGACCCGCTCGCGCTGCAGGTCGCGGCTGAGGTGCAGCTGCTTGAGCTGGGCGAGGACCGACGCCAGCACGAACTCGGCGATGGGTCGGTCGAAGACCCCCCGAGCGTTGGTGACGACGACGTCCGACGCGGCCAGCTCGTCGAACAGGAGCGTGTCGACGCCCGCCGCGGCCACGTGGATCCACTCCAGCGAGCCGGCCTCCGACCACACGTCGCGGACCGCGGAGGAGAAGAAGTCCCACAAGAACAGCGCCCTCGCTCCGGTGACGGCGTCCCGCAGGCCCGCCGCGTCGGTGATCCGCAGGTCGAGCCGGTCGGCCACCGGGGACAGGTCGGGCAACGGCTCGTCGAGCCGGCACAGCACAGCCACGGCTGGGCGTCCGGCGCCCCGGTCCGGCGAGGTGGTCACCTTCCGCACCCTAGGAATGGCAGAGTAGGATTGTCAACAATCGTCAGACCCGCTGCTGCAGAGGTGCCCATGGCCACCACCTTCCCCACCCTCGCCTCGACCGGCATCGGCCTGGTGGCGCCCTACGACTTCGCGCTCGACCGAGAGCTGTGGCGCTGGACGCCGGACGACGTGACCTTGCACCTCACCAGGCTGCCCTTCGCACCGCTCGACGTCACCGTCGAGATGGTCAAGGGTCTCGGCGACCCCGACGAGATCATCGCCGCGACGCGCCAGCTCCTGGCGGTCGGTCCCGCGGTGGTGGTGTACGCGTGCACCTCGGGCAGCTTCATCCGCGGCCGGGCCGGCGAGCGCGCGATCCGCGAGGCCGTGATGTCGGCCGGGGCGCCGACGGCGATCACGACGAGCGGCGCACTCCTGGAGGCGCTCGAGCACCTGGGGGTGCAGCGGGTGGCCGTCGCAACGCCCTACACGCGTGACATCACCGCCGCCCTGCGCGACCTGATCGAAGCCACCGGCCGATCGGTCGTCGGCATCAGCGACCTCAGCATGGAGGCAGCCATCTGGACGCTGCAGTACGACGCCGTCGCCGAGCTCGTGCGCGCCGCCGACCACCCCGAGGCCGAGGCCATCGTCGTCTCCTGCACGAACGTGCCGACCTACGACCTCATCGCGCCGCTGGAGGCCGAGCTCGGCAAACCGATCGTGACGGCGAACCAGGTCACCATGTGGTCGGCACTGCGGCACGCCGGCCACCGTGCGGTCGGACCGGGGCAGCGCCTGATCGACGCCTGACCCACCCGCGCCGGCGCCCTTGTTCTCGCAGGTGCGCCCCCCTAGGCTGCGGATTGTCGACAATCTGCACTCGAGGAGCTCCAGTGTTCCCACCCCTGCCGGACCGCCCCGACAGCACCGAGTACGCGACGCGGCTGGCGCGCGTGCGCGAGGTGATGGCCCAGCGCTCGCTGTCCGCGCTCGTGGTGACCGACCCGGCGAACCTCTACTACCTCACCGGCTACAACGCGTGGTCCTTCTACACGCCGCAGTGCCTCATCGTGCCCGCGGCGGGCGAGGTGCGACTGTTCGCGCGCGCCATGGACGCCGCCGGGGCGACGGACACCTGCGTGCTCCCGCGCGACCAGATCGAGGGGTACCCCGAGGCGCTGGTGCACCGCCCCGACGTCCACCCGTTCGACTGGATCGCCGAGCGCGCCCTGGAGACCGGGGTGCTGACGAACGACGCGGACGCGTGCGTCGCTGTGGAGGGGGACTCGCACTTCTTCCCCGTGCGCGGCTACCTGGCGCTGGCCAAGGGCCTGCCGGCCGCCGAGCTGGTCGACAGCCGCGAGCTGGTCAACTGGCTGCGGGTCGTGAAGTCGCCGTACGAGCAGCAGCTCATGCGCGATCGCCGGCACCATCACCACGCGCGCCATGACGACGGCCCTGCAGGCGCTGGGCTCGGGCCGCCGCCAGTGCGACGTGGTCGCCGACATCATGAAGGCGCAGGCCGCCGGCACCGCCGAGCACGGCGGCGACTACCCCGCGATCGTGCCGATGCTGCCCACCGGCGCCAAGGCCGGCACGCCCCACCTCACGTGGACCGACGAGCCGTTCGTCGACGGCGAGGCGACCATCATCGAGCTGGCCGGGGTCTTTCGCCGCTACCACGTCCCGTTGGCTCGCACCGTCGCGGTCGGCACGCCCGAGGACCGGCTCGTCCACCTGGCCGACGCCACCGCCGAGGGGATGGCCGCGACGCTGGAGGCCCTGCGGCCCGGGGCCTCGCCGCACGACGCCCACTCGGCGTTCACGGCCGTCATGGGCCGCCACGGGCTCACGAAGGAGTCCCGCCTCGGCTACTCCATCGGTATCGGCTACCCGCCGGACTGGGGAGAGCGCACCATCAGCCTCCGCGCTGACGACACCACTGCGCTGGTGTCCGGCATGGCGTTCCACGTGATCCTCGGGATGTGGATGGACGGGTGGGGCTACGAGCTGTCCGAGCCGGTCCTCCTCACCGACGGGGGCGCAGAACGCCTGACCGACCTGCCCCAGCAGCTGACGATCACGAGGTGACACCGATGTCGACCACTCCCCGCCCGCTGCCGCTCGCCGCCCGCGCCGACGGTCTCGTCGGGTCGGTCATCGACTCGAGCACGTCGCTGTTGCACCAGCAGACGCACGACATCGTGCGCTTCGCGATGGGCAGCCCAGCCGCCGAGGCCGTCCCCAGCGCCGCCCTCGCGAAGATCGCGGAGCTCGAGCTCGGCCCCGAGTGCTCGGACGCCTACGACTACGCCGCCACGGAAGGTGACCCGCCCCTGCGCGAGGCGCTGCTGGCGGCGCTCCACGGCACCGGTGACGCGACGACCGCCGACCGGCTGCTCGTCACCGCCGGTGGCATGCAGGGTCTGGACCTGGCGTTCAAGCTCTTCGTCGATCCGGGCGACCTCGTGGTCGTCGAGTCGCCGACCTACACCAACGGCAGCGCGACCGCCCTCTCGTACGGCGCCGAGCTGCTGGAAGCGCCCGTCGACGAGGACGGCCTCGTCGTCGAGCAGCTGCCCGAGCTCGTGGCGCGCACGGGTCGCACCCCCAAGGCCATCTACACCATCCCGAGCTTCCAGAACCCCTCCGGCACCACGCTGTCCCTGCCTCGTCGGCACCGGCTCCTGGAGCTGGCGAACGAGTGGGGGTCGATCATCATCGACGACGACCCCTACGGGCTGCTGCGGTTCGAGGGCGACCCGGTGCCGACGATGCGGGAGCTCGGCGCGGGAGACCCGCTCGTGTTCTCGGTGCGCACCTTCTCGAAGATCGTGGCTCCCGGGCTGCGCGTCGGCTGGGTGGACGCCGACCCGAGGTTGCAGCAGCTGCTGATCAACGCCAAGCAGGCCATGGACACGTGCACGAACCTGCCGGCACAACGTCTCGTCACGCGGTTCCTGGCGGACGGCCTGCTGGAGGACCACCTCCAGATCCAGCGGGCGGAGTACCGGCGGCGCAAGCACGCCATGCAGGACGCCCTCGCCGAGCACCTCGGTGACATCGCTCGGTGGACCGACCCAGAAGGCGGCTTCTTCCTCTGGGTCACGCTCACGAACGGCGTCGACACCCAGGAGCTGTTCGAGGTCGCTCTCGCAGAAGGCGTCGCCTTCATCCCCGGCACCGCCTTCTCGGCCGCAGGTCGCTTCCGCGACGCCCTGCGCCTGTGCTTCGCCTCCACCGCACCGGACCGCACGCGGGAGGGCGTCGCCCGGCTACGTCGCGCGATCGACCGCCTCGCCGAAGGCCGCTGAGGTGACTCCTCCCCTGTCGCCCGAGGAGCAGCGGGTGCTCGACCTCATCAGCGCCGACGAGCTGGTCGAGCTGACGCGCACGCTCGTCGCCGCCCCCGGCGAGAACCCTCCAGGCGGCGAGGCCGCCACCGCGAAGGTCTTGGCCGCAGCGGCCGAGGAGCGCGGGCTGACCGTCGAGCTGGTCGACGTCGAGACCGACCGGCCGAACGTGTCGGTGACGCTCCCCGGGGCTGACGGCCCGGGCCTGCTGCTGCTGGGTCACACCGACGTCGTGCCCGTCGGCGAGGAGTGGACCGTGCCTCCGCTCGGCGGCGTGGTGCGTGACGGCAGGGTGTTCGGGCGCGGCTCCACCGACATGAAGGGCGGCCTCGCGGCCTGCGTCGTCGCCATGTCCGCGCTCCGCAGGGCGGGCGCGGACCTCGCCGGGCCCGTGATGCTGTCCGCCGTCGTGGACGAGGAGGAGACCGGCAAGGGGATCCGGCACTTCCTGGCCCAGCGCGCCGCCTCCGGCGCGACGCCGCACCTCGGCTGCCTGGTTGCCGAGCCGACCGACCTGCAGACGATCGTCGCCGCTCGCGGTGACGCGTACCTGGAGGTGTTCGTCACCGGCCGGGCCGCTCACTCCGGGAACCCGTCGGACGGCGCGAACGCCGTCTACGGTGCGGCCGAGGTCATCAGCGAGCTGGAGCGCTGGCACCACGAGCTGGCCGAGCAGGCGCACCCCCTCGTCGGGTCGCCGACGTGGAGCGTCGGGCTGGTCCAGGGCGGCACCGGCGTGTCCACCGTGCCCGCCACCTGCTCGGTGGTCGTCGACCGTCGGCTGCTGCCCGCTGAGGAGCCGGCCACGGTGCTCGCCGAGACGCAGGCTCGGGTCGACCGGCTGGACCTCCCCGCCCGCGGCCTCGGCGCCGAGGTCCGCATGACCATGGACATGCCCGGCTTCGAGACACCCGGCGACCATCCGTTCGTGGACGCGGTCGACGCCGCGCTGACGGACGCCGGAGGGCCGGCCCTGCCCCTCGGCGGGTGGACAGCCGCCTGCGACGGCGGCTACGTCGCACGTGACGAAGGCGTTCCCGTCGTCGTCCTGGGCCCAGGGTCCGTGCAGACCCAGGCTCACCGGGCTGACGAGTCGGTGGGCGTCGACGAGCTCGTCACCGCAGCCCGCACCTACGCGCTCGCGGCCCTGCGGTTGCTCGCCGTCCCGCGCCAGAGCTGACCCGGAGAGCCCGAGCGCAGCCAGACGAAGGAGCACAGGTGGACGACCCCACTGCCGGCCGCTACATCGGCCAGCCCGACTCCGAGCAGGTTCCGCGGTTCGCGGGGCTGACCACCTACGCGCGCCTGCCGCGACGAGATCAGGTGAGCCACTGCGACGTCGGGATCCTCGGCGTGCCCTTCGACAGCGGGGTCTCGTACCGGCCAGGCGCGCGGTTCGGTCCGTCGGCGGTGCGCGAGGCATCTCGCCTGCTCCAGGGCTACCACCAGTTCCAAGAGGTGGCGCCGTTCGCGGTGCAGCAGGTGGCCGACCTCGGCGACGTCACGGCGAACCCGTTCGACATCCGCGCGGCGGTCACCGCGATCGAGCGAGCGGCCAGCGAGCACATCGACGACGGCACCACGCTCGTCACGATCGGCGGTGACCACACGATCGCGCTGCCGCTGCTGCGTGCCGTCGCGCGCAAGCACGGACCGGTGGCGTTGCTGCACTTCGACGCGCACCTCGACACCTGGGACACGTACTTCGACATGCCGTACACGCACGGCACCCCGTTCCTGCGGGCGCACGAGGAGGGGCTGCTCCTGCGCGACCACCTGGCTCACGTGGGTATCCGCGCGCCCCTGCACGCGCGCAGCGACCTCGACCGCGACGAGTCGATCGGCTTCGGCATCATCTCGGCCTTCGACGTCGCCGAGCGCGGGGTGCGCGACATCCTGGCCTCGCTCAAGGAGCGCATCGGCACCGCACCGGTCTACGTCTCCGTCGACATCGACGTGCTCGACCCGGCCCACGCGCCGGGCACGGGCACGCCGGAGGTCGGCGGGCTCACCAGCCGCGAGCTGATCCAGCTGCTGCGGGGCATCTCCGACCTCGACGTCGTCGGGGCCGACGTCGTCGAAGTCGCGCCGCCCTACGACTGGGCCAACATCACGGCGACCGCAGCGGCGCAGGTGGTGTACGAGCTGGTGTCGCTGTTCGGCGCCCAGGCGGTCAGCGGTCGAGCACCGCGCTGAGGAACTTGCGCGTCCGCTCGTGCTTGGGGTTGCTGAAGATCTCGTGCGGCGGGCCCTTCTCGACGACCACGCCGTTGTCGAACATGACGACCCGGTCGGAGATCTCCTCGGCGAAACGCATCTCGTGGGTCACCATCAGCATGGTCATGTCGGTGCCGGTGGCGAGCTCACGGATCACCTCGAGCACCTCGCCGATGAGCTCAGGGTCCAGCGCAGAGGTGGGCTCGTCGAAGAGCATGACCTTCGGCCGCATCGCCATGGCCCGAGCGATCGCCACACGCTGCTGCTGCCCACCGGACAGCTGAGCCGGCTTGTGGTTGAGGTGCTCGGACAGACCGACCATGCCGAGCAGCTCGATGGCTCGGTCGTGCGCGTCCTGCTTGCTGAGCTTCAGCACGTTGACCGGTGCCTCCATGACGTTCTCGAGCGCCGTCATGTGCGGGAAGAGGTTGAAGGACTGGAAGACCATGCCGACGTTGCGCCGGGTCGCCTTCATCTCCTTGGTCTCCCGCGGCTTGCTGCCGCGCTTCACGTCCCACAGGCACCCACCGTTGACGACGACCCTGCCCTCGTCCGGCGACTCCAGGGTCATGAGGATGCGCAGGATCGTCGTCTTCCCGGAGCCGGAGGGACCGATGATGCAGACCTTCTCCCCGGCCCTGACCTCGAAGTCGAGCTGGCGCAGCACGTGGTTCTCCCCCCACGACTTGCTGACGCCGCTGAACGAGATCATCACGTCCCGGGCCTCGCCATCGGACGGCGCGGGACGGCTCTGCAGGTTCTCAGCGGGAGAGGACAAGACGGCGCTCCAGGGTTCGGACGAGCAGCGAGGCGATGAGACTCACGGCGAGGTAGAGGAGGCCGGCGATCGTCACCGGCTCCAGGTAGCGGTAGGTGCCGGAACCGATGGCCTGCACGCGCCCCATCAGCTCGTAGACGGTGATGGCGAACAGCACCGCCGAGTCCTTGAACATCTGGACCAGGTAGTTGCCGAGCATCGGCACGACCGCCCGCAGCGCCTGGGGCAGGACGATCCGCACCCACGTGCGTGACATGGGCAGCGACAGCGCCGTCGCTGCCTCCCACTGACCGCGCGGGACGTCCTCGACGCCGGCCCGGTACACCTCCGCCGTGTAGGCGCTGTAGTTGATGCCGATGACGACCACACCGGTCACGAGAGGACTGAAGGCGATGCCGTAGGCCGGCAGCGCGAAGTAGGCGAAGTAGGCCTGGATCAGCAGCGGGGTGCCACGGATGAACTGGACGTAGAACCCGAACAGCTGGGAGACGACCGGGATCTTCGAGTAGCGGATGATCGCGACGACCTGCCCCAGGACCAGCGCGATGGCCATGCCGAGAAGGGTGACCTGGATGGTGATCCACAGACCGCGGAGCAGCTCGGGGACGATCGACAGAGCGAACGCGTTGTCCCACGTCATGACGTCGCACCCCCGACCACCGGCTGCGCCTTGGCCGCTCGAAGCGCCGACCGGGATGGCCGATCAAGGGCGAACCTGCGCTCCAGCCACCGGCTCAGGAAGGCGATGAGCTGAGACAGCAGGAAGTAGATGACGAGGATGATCAAGAACACCGTCGTCGTCTCGCCGTACAGGTTGCGCACGAACGACGCCCGGAACGTCAGGTCGGTCACGCCGATGAACGACACGAGCGAGCTGTTCTTCAGCAGGTCGACCATGACGTTGCCGAACGGCGGCAGCATCGCGGGGACCGACTGCGGGATGAGGATCCGTCTCATCCGCAGGGCCTTGCCCATGTTGAGCGCGATGCACGCCTCGTTCTGACCGGCTGACCGGCCGACCACCGCACCGCGCACGACCTCCGCGGCGTAGGCGCCCTCGTTGAGACCCAACGCCACGACCCCGGCCAGCAACGGCGACATCTGGATGCCGAACGCCGGCAGCGCGAAGAAGAAGAAGAACAGCTGCACCACGAGGGACGTCCCACGGAACACCTCGATGAAGAACAGGGAGACGCCACGGACGACCGCGTGGTCGGACAGTCGTGCGATCCCGGCGACGAACGCGGTGACGAGCGCGAGGGCGGTGCCCAGCACCGTCACGACGATCGTGTAGAGCAGTCCCTTGGCCAGGAGTGGGACTGCGTAAGAGACGAACTCGTGGGACATCGGCTCTCGTTCCGTCGTCGTGCCCTGGGCCCCGGCCGGGTCAGCCGGGGTTCTTGCAGAGCTCCTCGGCAGTGACGCCCTTGGCGGCCTCGGGGTCGAATCCCCACTTGGTGAGGATCGTGGCGAACTCGTCGGACGCCTTCAGCTCGGCCAGCTGCTTGTTGTACTCGTCGAGGAAGGTCTTGTCGGACTGCCGGAAGGCAGCGCCCGAGCCGGTCTTCGGTGCGTCCTCGACCGGTGGCGTCACGTCGAAGCCCTTCTCGTTCTCGGCGAGCGAGTGCAGCGACAGGGTCGGGAGCATGAAGGCGTCGGCACGGCCGGCGATCACGGCCTCGACCCCACTGCGGTTGTCGTTGATGCGGATCAGCTGGGAGTCGGGCACCTTGGCGCCCTGCAGGATCCCCTCCTCGAAACCGCCGGGGAGCACGACGATCTTGAGCTTGCTGTTCTTGACCACGTCCTGCACGGTCTTGATCCCCTTGGGGTTGCCGGGCTTCACCGCGAACGACTCCGTCGAGACGATGACGGGCTCGGAGTAGAGCACCTCAGCGCACCGGGACTGCTTCATGAACAGGCCGGCGGTGATGGCATCCCAGCGATTGGCCTTGAGGCCCGGGATCATGCCGTTGTAGGGGGTGATGATGCCTTGGATGTCGGGGATGCCCATGCGCTTGACGACCGCACGGAAGACGTCCGGCTCGCAACCGGTCACGGTGCCGTCGGCGGTGACCTTCGTGTACGGAGGCTCGTTCGCGATGCCCACCCGGAGGTAGCCCTGCTTCTTGCCCTTGGCGAGCAGGTCCTCACCTCCCTGCGGGGTGCCGCCGTCGCCCACGGCTGCCGGCTTGTCGGCAGAACCACAGCCGGCCAGGAAGGCGCCGGCAGGCAGGACGAAAGCTGCGGCTCCGACGCCGCGCAAGAGGTTCCGGCGGGAGATCTCCGTAGTCATGCTCGCTCCGATCCTTCGTTGGACGGGCGGCGTGTAGGGCGTTCCCGACACCCGCATCTGTCTACGCTGATCAGCGAACCTAATGTCGCTATGTAGTATTGTCAACAATCCTCGGATCATGCTGCAGTCTCGTTACCCAGTCGTCATGTGCGGCATCGCCCGCCGTGCCGGGCCTTCGGAGGTCCCTCGTGATCAGTACATCGACCGCCGTCTCGAGCGCCGCCGTGGGCCTGCTGTACCCCGGCTACGGCGCCGAGGACGACTTCCCCTCGCTCGAGCAGCGGCTGCAGGGAGCCGTCCGCCTCCCCCTCGTCCACACCTCGGTCGGGGTCGACCACCACGAGGTCGGCGCGCTGCTGGATCTCGGCAGCGCCCCCCGGCTCGCCGAGGGAGCGCGAGCGCTCATGCAGCACCACCCCGACTCGGTCATGTGGGCCTGCACGTCGGGCAGCTTCGTCTTCGGTTGGGACGGCGCCCGACGGCAGGTCGACGAGTTGGCGGCGCTCGTGCAGCGTCCGGTCTCCTCGACGTCCATCGCCTTCGTCGAGGCGCTGCACCACCTCCAGATCACGCGCGTGACGGTCGCAGCCTCCTACCCCGAGGACGTGGCGCAGCACTTCGTGGACTTCCTCGGCCGGGGAGGCATCGACGTCACCGCCACGACGAGCCACGGCATCGAGACGGCCGCCTCCGTCGGCGAGCTGTCGCCCGACGAGGTCGTCGACCTGGTGCGCAGCGCCGACACCGCCGGTGCGGACGCCGTCCTCGTGCCCGACACCGCGATGCACTCGCTCGCGCAGCTGGACGTCCTGGAGCGCGCAGCCGGCCTGCCGGTGCTGACCGCGAACCAGGTCACCGTCTGGGAAGGACTTCGACTGCTGGGGCCCGTGCCGACCCTGGCCGGCCTCGGGACGCTGTTCCGATGAGCGAGCCCCGCTTCATCGAGCCGCTGGCGCAGAAGTCGACGCCCAGCATCATCGCGGACAAGCTGCGGCTCGCCATCGGTCACCGCGAGCTGCCCGCCGGCAGCCAGCTCTACGAGGCCGAGCTGGCGCGCGAGCTCGGCGTGAGCCGTGGCCCGCTGCGCGAGGGCATCCAGCGGCTCACCCAGGAGGGCCTGCTCATCTCCGTGCGCAACCGGGGCGTGTTCGTCATCGAGATGACGCCCGAGAACGTGCGCGACATGTACGTCGGGCGCGGTGCCGTCGAGCGCGCGGCGGCGGAGCAGATCCTGCGCAGCGGCGAGGGCGTGCAGGCCGCGTCCGTCCTGCTCGGCGTCGTCGACGCCATGGACCAGGCCGCCGCCGAGCGTGAGATCGCCAAGCTGAGCGAGGCCGACATGGAGTTCCACCAGACTCTCGTGACGCTCGCGGGCAGCCCTCGACTCGGGCGCATGCACAACACGCTCCTCACCGAGACCCGGATGTGCATCACCGCGCTCGAGGACAGCTACCGGTTCAGCGACGACCGGGTGGGCGAGCACCGCCAGATCGCCGATGCGCTGCGTGACGGCGACGCGGCTCTCGTCGACCGGCTGCTCATCGAGCACATGGAGGACGCCGTGCGCCGCCTCTCCGAAGGGCCGCAGACCAGCTAGGGCTCGGCCCTGCGGCTGAGGTGGGACATCGCCTCGGCCACCGCGGCGGCGCCAGGTGCCTGCTCGCCGGCGAGGCCGCGCACCACGCCTGCCCGGTCGGCAGCGGAGCGGTTCTGACTGAGCTTGACCTTGGCGTCCACCCGCTCGACGGTCACCTCGAGCCCCACGATCGCGCGCAGCTGTCCGCTCACGAACGCCGCGGGGGCGTCTGCGGTGCGCCACGGCGACGGCCGATGGGCCTCGTGCCGCTCGACCAGGTCGTCCACGGCCGTGCGCAGCCAGTCGACGTCGTCGTGGACGCGCACCCGACCGACCAGGTGCACCGCGGAGTAGTTCCACGTGGGCACGACACGGCCGTGCTCGGCCTTGGCCGGGTACCAGGAGGGGGAGACGTACGCCTCGGGGCCGGTCGTGATGAGCAGCGCCGGCGCGCCGTCGTCCAGGTGCTGCCAGTGCGGGTTCGCTCTCGCCATGTGGGCCACGACCGTGTCGCCCCGCCAGATGATGGGCAGCAGCGTCGCTTCCGGATAGCCGTCACCGTCCGTCGTGACCAGCTGGGCGGAGCCCACGCTCGCCACCAGGCGGCGGATCTCGAGCTCGTCCTCAACCGCGAAGTGGTGGGGGACGTACATGGCCGACCTCCTTCAGCGGGTGAGGCCGCGTCAATCTAGCGCGAGGCGTCACATCGCGATGCCGATGTACTTCGTCTCGAGGAACTCGTCGATGCCGGTCGGGCCGCCCTCACGGCCCAGCCCCGACGCCTTGACGCCACCGAAGGGCGCGGCCGGGTTCGACACCACGCCCTGGTTGAGGCCGACCATGCCGCTCTCGAGCGACTCGGCGACCCGCAGCGCCCGTCGAAGGTCGTTCGTGTAGACGTACGCGACCAGGCCGTACTCGGTGTCGTTCGCGGCGGCGATCACCTCGGCCTCGTCGGTGAAGGGCGTCAACGGCGCGACCGGGCCGAAGATCTCCTCGTCGGCCATCCGCGCCGTGCGCGGCACACCGGTCAGCACGGTCGGCGGGTAGAACCAGCCCGCACCCTCCGGTGTCGTGCCCCCGGTGAGCACCGTCGCTCCGTGCGCCACCGCGTCGGCCACCAGCTCGGTGACCTTCTGCTGAGCCTTGTCGTCGATGAGCGGGCCGACCTGGACGCCGTCGTCCACGCCCCGCCCGGTGCGCATCGCGGCCATGCGCTCCGCGAGCAACTGGCCGAAGGCGTCCATGACGTCCGCGTGCACGTAGATGCGGTTGGCTGCTGTGCAGGCCTCACCCATGTTGCGCATCTTGGCGGCGACAGCACCGTCGACCGCTTCCTCGAGGTCGGCGTCCTCGAACACGATGAGCGGTGCGTTGCCGCCGAGCTCCATCGACGTGCGCATCACCTGCTCCGCGCACTGCTCCAGGAGGACCTTGCCCACCTTGGTCGAGCCCGTGAACGACAGCTTGCGCGCGACACCTGACCTGATGAGGGGCTCCATGACGTCGTTCGCCGACGTGGTGGTCACGACGTTCACGACGCCGTCCGGGACCCCTGCCTCTCGGAGGATCTCGACGAGCGCCAGCATCGACAGCGGCGTCTGGTGCGCCGGCTTGATGACGCTGGTGCACCCGGCCGCGATGGCCGGCCCGATCTTGCGAGTGCCCATCGCCATGGGGAAGTTCCACGGCGTGATGAGGATGCACGGCCCGACGGGCTGGCGGGCGACCAGGAAGCGGGCGCCGCCGCCGGGAGCGACCTGGTAACCACCGTCGATGCGCACGGCCTCGCCGGCGAAGTGCCGCAGGAACTCGGCGGCGTAGGCGATCTCGCCGCGCGCCTCGGCCAACGGCTTGCCCATCTCCAGCGTCATCAACAGGGCGAGGTCGTCGATGCGCTCGTGCAGCAGCTCGAAGGCCCGCGTGAGCATGTCGGCTCGTTGGCGCGGTGTCGTGGCGGCGAACGCTGCCTGCGCACGGGCCGCCGCCTCGAGCGCCCGCCGCCCGTCGGCGGGCGAGGCATCGGCCACCGAGCAGAGCGCCTCACCCGTGGAGGGGTCGAGCACCTCGAAGGTCGCGCCGGCGTCGGCGTCCACCCAGGCACCGTCGATGAAGAGCTGCTTCGGCGCCCGGTCGACGACGCCGCGCTCGTCGACACCGTGCGGTCTGTCATCCGTGGCCGAGCGCTGTGTCGCGGTGGACTGGCCTGCCGACATGTCGAACCTCCTCAAAGGGCGCGTTGACTCCGCGGATTGGTGTCTCATACGCTGATTGTCGACAATCTACCAGAGGAGAATCGTGGCTGAGCTCTCGCAGGTCCTGAAGCAGGCAACCGGTGTCGTGGCCGCTCGTGGCGAGGGTGTCCACCTCTACGACGAGGACGGGCGACGCTTCCTCGACTTCACGGCCGGGATCGGCGTGACGAGCACCGGACACTGCCATCCCCGTGTCGTCGAGGCCGCCCAGCAGCAGGTCGCGACCCTCATCCACGGCCAGTACACGACGGTGATGCACCGGCCGCTGCTCACGCTGACCGAGCGGTTGTCGGAGGTGCTGCCCGCCGGCCTCGACCGGGTCTTCTTCGCCAACTCCGGCTCGGAGGCGATCGAGGCGTCGCTGCGGCTCGCTCGGCAGGCGACCGGCCGCCCCAACGTCATCGTCTTCCACGGTGGGTTCCACGGACGCACCGTCGCAGCCGCGTCGATGACGACGTCGAACACCAAGTTCCGCGCCGGGTTCAGCCCGCTCATGGGCGGGGTGCACATCGCGCCCTTCCCCGACCCGACGCACTTCGGGTGGCCGGTCGAGGAGGCCACCGACTTCTGCCTGCGTCAGCTCGACTACCTCCTGCAGACCGTCTCCGCGCCGGCCGACACCGCCGCGTTCGTGGTCGAGCCGGTCCTCGGCGAGGGCGGCTACGTGCCGGGCAACGCCCGCTTCTTCGCCGGCCTGCGCGAGCGAGCCGACCGCCACGGCATCCTCCTCGTCGTCGACGAGGTGCAGACCGGCTGGGGACGCACCGGCAGGTTCTGGGGCGGCGACCACTTCGACCTGAAGGCCGACGTGCTGGTCACGGCGAAGGGTCTGGCCTCCGGCTTCCCGCTCTCGGCGATCGCAGCCTCCGACGAGCTGATGGCCCAGGCGTGGCCGGGCTCGCAGGGCGGCACGTACGGCGCCAACGCCGTCGCCTGCGCCGCGGCCGTGGCCACGCTGGACGTCATCGAGGACGAGGGCCTGGTCGAGAACTCGCGGGCTCGCGGGGCCGAGCTGAAGGAGACGCTGTCGAAGGTCGCCGACCGGCACCCCCAGATCACCGACGTCCGCGGCCTCGGCCTGATGATCGGCAACGAGTTCCGCGACGCCGACGGGCGGCCCGACGGTGCGGCCGCGACCGCCGCGCAGCAGGAGGCGGCTCGACGGGGCCTGCTCCTTCTCACCTGCGGCGCCTGGGGTCAGGTGGTGCGGTTCATTCCCGCCCTGGTCGTGAAGAGCGAGGACGTGCAGGAGGCCGGCCGGATCTGGGGTGAGGCCGTCGACGCCGTCGCGTCGTAGGATCGGCGCCCGTGAGGGTCCTGATCGCCCCGGACTCCTTCAAGGGCACTGTGGACGGCGGGGTGGCGGCCGCCCGGCTCGCCGCCGGGTGGCGCGCGGTGCGACCGAAGGACGACCTGCGCGCGCTGCCGCTCGCCGACGGAGGCGAAGGCACCCTCGACGTCCTGGCCGCAGCCGTCCCCACCGCGCAACGGCACTGGGCGGTGGTGGCCGGGCCGGACGGCGCCCCGCACCGCGCCCCGTGGCTGCTGCTGGACGACGCCACCGCGGTGGTCGAGCTGGCCGTGGCCAGCGGGCTGCCCCTTCTCGAGCACCCGCTGCCGCTCACCGCACACACCCTCGGCTTCGGGCAGCTGCTGGCTCACGCCGCCCGGCATCCCGGCGTCCGCAAGGTCGTTGGCGCCGTAGGGGGTTCGGCCAGCACCGACGGCGGCACCGGCGCCCTGACAGCGCTCGGCGCGAGGTTCCTCGCCCGCAGCGGCCGCCCGCTCCCCCTCGGTGGCGCCGCGTTGGTCGAGCTGTCACGGATCGACCTGAGCCACCTGGTGCCTGCGCCACCCGACGGCGTCGACCTGCTCGTCGACGTCACCGCGCCGCTGCTCGGTGACGACGGCGCGGCACGCCAGTTCGGCCCGCAGAAGGGAGCGTCCGCGACCGACGTCGAAGTGCTCGAAGCCGGGCTGTCGAGGCTCGCCGAGGTGCTCGGGGTCCCTGCGGACGTCGAGGGCACCGGTGCGGCCGGCGGTACGGCGTACGGGCTCATGGCGTCGTGGGGCGCACGCTTGGTGCCGGGTGCAGCGACGGTGGCACGGCTCGTGGGCCTGGCGGACGCAGTGGTGTGGGCCGACGTGGTCGTCACCGGGGAGGGACAGCTGGACGCGCAGTCCTTCCGCGGCAAGGTGATCGGGCACCTGACGCAGGTCGCGGGCGACGTCCCGGTGCTGGCCTGCGTCGGACGCGCTGCGACGCCCGCTGATCACCGGCTGGACGACCTCGTCACTCTCACCGACCTGGCCGGATCGGTCGACAGTGCGATGGCCGACACTGCGTACTGGCTCGAGGTGGCAGGCGCCGAGCTGGCACGGCGCCGGCCCCGGTGAGGACCTGCGGGGCGCCTCACGGCGATCCTCACGTCGTCACGAGGACGATGCACGCACCTCCGCGTGGCTGCGCAGCACGCAGAACTCGTTGCCCTCCGGATCCTGCAGCACCACCCACCCAGTGCCGTCGGGCTTGCGCTGGTCGTCGAACTGCTTGGCGCCCAGGCCGAGCAGCCGCTGCACCTCCTCGTCGCGCGTCTCGCCGTCTCGCGGACGCAGGTCGAGGTGGAGGCGGTTCTTCACCGACTTGGCCTCCGGCACCTCGATGAAGATCAGGCCCGCCCGCTCGTCGTCCGGGTGCACGATCACGCACTCGGTGTGGCCCGGCTCGTTGGGGTCATCGGCCACGTCGACGTAGCCCAGCACCTGCTTCCACCACTCCGAGAGCTGGTACGCGTTGGCGCAGTCGACGGCGACGTGGGAGATCCAGGAAGTCATGCGAGCCAGTGTGTCGAGACCGGCCCACCGACGCGACGCAGTTTCGCTCAGGCGTACTCGCGCGTGACGGCGCTGGCGTCCCCGCCCTCGGCGACACGGCGTCGCAGCCGGGCCGCCTGCTCGCTGATCGCGGCGGCGGCGTCCTGCACGGTCTGCGCCGCGGCCGCCGAGTCCTGCACGGACTGCGCGACGTTGCCGATCCAGCTCGACATCTCGCGCGTCGTGGCGTTCTGCTCCTCGACGGCGCTGGCGATCAGCGCCTGCTGGTCGGCCACGTCGGCGATCAGGTCGACCACCCCGGTGATCGCCGCGGACGCCTCACTGGTCTGCCCCTGGGTCCGCTCGATCATCTCGGTGATCTTCGCGGTGGCCTCCGCCGTCCGCGCCGCGAGCTCCTTGACCTCGTTGGCCACCACCGCGAAGCCCTTGCCGAACTCGCCGGCGCGCGCGGCCTCGATGGTCGCGTTGAGCGCCAGCAGCCGGGTCTGCTCGGCCACGCCGCGGATCATCTGCGTGATGGTGCCGATCTCCTCGCTGGACTGGCCGAGCGCGACCATGTTGTCGCTGGCCGCTCGCGCCGAGTCGACGGCGGTCGACGTGCGCGCCGCCGCCGTGTGCACCCGTCCTGAGATCTCGGCGACGCTCTGGGCCATCTGCGACGAGCCGGCCGACAGCGCGTCCGCCTGCGCGGAGGTCTCGCTCGCCGTCCGCGTCAGCACCTCACCCAGCCCGGTCAGCGACGACGACGCCTCGGCGAGGTCGTCGGCGAGCGCCCGGTTCTCACCGGCCGCGTGCGTCTTGGCGGTGACGTCCTGCCAGCCGACGGCGAACCCGTCCTTCGTCCGGGCCACGGTGACCTCGACGTACACGGCGCCGTCACCGCGGCCGACGTGCACGAGCTCGCTGGTGGGGAAGTGGGTCGAGTCGCTGAGCAGCCGCTTGAGGACGGCGCGCAGCTGGTCGAGCGCGGCCTCGCCGTGGGCGGCGACGGTGGCTGCCGCCATCGCGTTGGCGGCCGCGTTGCGGTAGACGATCCCGCCCTGCGGGTCGGTGATCAGGACCACCGACGGCAGGCTGTCCAGCACGGCCACCAGGGAGTCCGCCGACCGCAGCACCGCCGGTACGGCGGTCCCCGAACCACTCGCGCGTTCACGCAGCGAACCGAACATCGAGCTCTCTTCCCTCGTGGCGACCGCCGTCCTGATCGGCGGGTCGGCGCCGCACCTGAGCAGAACGGCTTGCGAGCGGTGGCGACTCTTCAACGGTTGTTCGCTCGCTCGACGCCCGGCAGCCGCCCGCGGGGTACGGCGGCTCCGCGAGCCTGGCCGCGCCCACACCAGCAGTCCTGAGGAGGACCAGTGAGGAAGACAGCAGCGGTCGTCGCCGCCGCCACGACCATCGGGCTCGTGACGGCCGGCACGGCCACCGCGTTCGCCGGACACGACGCCGGACGCGAGCGGGACCACCGCCTCGAGGCGCACTCCCTGCAGTACTTCGGCGTCAGAGCCGGACTCCCCCGATCGTCCGCGCGCGACATCTCGGCGAGCGAGGCGAGCGCCGACCCGCGCCGGCTCGCGACCTTCGCCAAGGGCCTGAGCGCCCGGGTCGTCACCAGCGGCGAGGCCGCCGCCAACCTCGACATGGGAGCGCTGTGGCCGACGTCCGGCACCCCGCGCTACATCGTCTACTGCAACGAGCAGGGCACCGACCAGCCCGGCGTCCAGCTCATCGACCTGCGCAGCGGTCACGCGACGACCGTGCTGTCGGGGACGGCGAGCTGCGACGCCGCGCACACGACCCCCTGGGGCACCGTCGTCATCGGCGAGGAGCGCGCCGACGGGCACGTGTACGAGATCCTCGACCCGACCCGGCTCATCGGTCACCCGGTGCGCGTCGACCGCACGGCCGCCAGCGCGACCGACGCGGTGCCTGCTGACGCACGCGCCGAGGTGGCTCGGCGCGACGCCTTGGGGGCCAACGCCTTCGAGGGACTCGGCGTACTCCCCAGCGGCGTCGCGTACTACGGCGACGAGCTCGGCCCCTCCAAGGACGCGCGCGGCGGCGCGTACCACAAGTTCGTGCCCGCCAAGCCGCTGAGCAGCACCACGATCGCCACGCTGGACCAGTCACCGCTCGCCGACGGCACGGTCTACGGCCTGCGGGTCAGCGACGGCAGCAACTACGGCCAGGGGATGCCCTACGGTCGCGGAGCCTGGGTCGCCCTCCAGACCCCCGGCTCCCTGCGCGACCAGCGCGCCGCCCAGGGCCTCACCGGCTACTACCGACCCGAGGACCTCTCCTTCGACGAGAAGGCCCTGGCCCGCGGCGAGGTCCGCTTCTGCGGCAACAACACCGGCCGCGAGGAGGCGCACTACTACGGCGAGACGATCTGCCTCACCGACGGCACGACCACCGAGGCGTTGGGTGGCACGTCCGTGCCAGAGGTCCAGCAGCTCGTGGCGGGCTCACCCGAGTACAACATGCCCGACAACATCGCCTACCAGCCGCGGCGCGGCAACTGGGTCGTGCACGAGGACGCCGAGACGACGTTCGAGCGGCCGCACGACAACGACCTGTGGTCGTGCCTGGACGACGGGCGTGACGACGACCTGCAGAGCGACGGCTGCCTGCGCATCGGCACGCTCAACGACCTGTCCGCCGAGTGGACCGGTGGCTTCTTCGACCCGTCCGGCAAGCACTTCTACGTCAGCGTGCAGCACAACAAGACCGGCCACGGCGTCGTCCTCGACGTCACCGGCTGGCGCTGAGCAGCAACCCCCGCCGGGGCCCTGGGCGACAGCCCGGGGCCCCGGTGCGCTTGGCGAGAACCGTCGGCTCGCTACAGCGCCCTGGTGGCCCACACGGACTTGCCGTTGGCCGTCGAGCGGCTGCCCCACTGGTCGGCGAGCTCGCTCACGATGTGCAGACCACGGCCGCGCTCGTCCTGCTCGGTCGGCTGCAGGCGGCGCGGGCGGAACGCCCCGCGGTCCTGCACCTCGAGCACGATCTGCGTACCGTTGCTGCGCAGCAGCAGGTCGATCGGCGAGCGGCCGTGCATCATCGCGTTCGTCACCAGCTCGCTGGCCATGAGCACCACGTCGTGCACCACCTCCGGCCGCGCACCCCACTGCTGCAGGCTCTCCTCCACGAGCCGACGGGCGCTGGACGCCGCGAGCTCGCCGGTGCGGAACCGGTGGGTCACGGCGGCGGCGAAGGGCTGGCAGTTGACCCGCGCGAGGAGCAGGGCCACGTCGTCGTCCGGACCCTCTGGCATGCCTGCGGCCACCAATCGCTCGGGCAGCTCGGGAAGCGCCAGGTCGCGCAGCCGCTCGAGCTCCTCGGCGACGGCGTCGATGCCGTCGTCGAGGTCTCGCCCGCGCCGCTCGACCAGGCCGTCGGTGTAGAAGGTGACGATCGCACCCGGCCCGAGCCGGACGGTCTGCGACTCGGCGCCGAAGACGCCGGTACCGAGCGGCGGGGACGACGGCCCGACGAGCCGGCGGGTCGGCTCACCGGGCATCACGAGCAGCGGCGGCAGGTGGCCGGCGTTGGCGAAGGTCAGGGTCTGGTCGGTGGAGTCGAACACCGCGTAGACGCACGTGACGATCTGGTCGTCGCCGAGGTCCTGCACCATGCTGTCGAGGTGCTCGAGCACCTCGGCCGGTCGCACGTCGAGCTTGGCGAACGCCCGGACACCCGAGCGCAGCTGGCCCATCACGGCGGCCGCCCGCACGCCGCGGCCCATGACGTCACCGACCACGAGGGCGGTGCGACCGGCACCCATGTCGATGATGTCGTACCAGTCGCCGCCCACCTGGGTGCCTTCGACACCGGCCCGGTAGTAGGTGGCGACGTCGAGGTGCTCGAGCTCGAAGTCGCGCTCGGGCAGCAGGCTGCGCTGGAGCTCGTCGGCGATGGCGTGCTCGCGGGCGGACGCCTCCTCACGCGCCGTCGACGCCGCCAGGGCCAGCTCGGCGTCCCGCTGCTCGGTGACGTCCTGCAGCGAGCCACGCAGCAACCGGCGCCCGGTGCCGTCGTCGATGACCACCTCGGCCCGGACGTGCACGACGCGGTACCCGTCGTCGGCCGCGACGCGCGCCTCGTAGGAGATGAAGTCCCGGTCGATCGGGTCGCCGTCGGCGTCCTTGCCGACCAGGGCCTGCACCACCATGTCGAGGTCGTCGGGGTGCACCACCTCGCGCAGCAACCGATCGAGCCCGATCGCGTCGATCTGCTCCTGGGTGCGGCCGAGGATCCGTTGGAGTTCCGGCGAGGCGATCAGCACGTCGGCGTCGACGTCGGCCTCCCAGCTGCCGACCTTCGCCAGCCGCTGCGCCTGGTCGAGCAGCGTCTGGCTGTGCTCGAGCACGCGCCGGGTGCGCCGCACGCGGTCCAGCTCGAGGTTGACGCGCACGCGCGCCATGAGCTCGCGTGCGGAGAACGGCTTGACGAGGTAGTCGTCGGCACCGGCCTCCAGGCCCTCGATCGTGCCGTCCTCACCGCCGCGGGCCGAGACCATGAGCACGGGGATCCCGACGGTGCGCGAGTCGTCGTTGAGCGCGTTCATCAGCCCGAACCCGTCGAGGTGCGGCATCATCACGTCCGTGACCACGAGGTCCGGCGGGCGCCGGAAGGCCACGCGCAGCGCCTCGACGCCGTCGGACGCCGTCTGCACCTCGTACTCGGTCGCGAGCAGCCCGGCCATGTAGTGGCGCATGTCCGCGTTGTCGTCGACGACGAGTACGCGGGGCCGGTCGGCGTCGGCGGTGGAGACGCCGGCGAGCGGACGCGAGCCGCGGTGCCGGCTCTCGGCGTCGACCCACCGCATGGCCTCCAGGACGAAGCCCCGCGACTGCTCCTGCGCGCTGGCCGCGCCGCGGCTGGAGCTGACCTGCTGGTCGCCGGGAGCCATGTCCCGGAACGGGATCCGCACGGTGAACGTCGTGCCCTCGCCGACGGTGCTCTCGGCGAAGACGTCCCCGTCGTGCACCGCGGCGAGCTCGGACACGAGCGCGAGCCCGATGCCCGAGCCCTCGTAGCTGCGCGACTGCGCGCCGTGCACCCGGTGGAATCGCTCGAAGAGGTGCTCGAGCTCGTTCTCGGGGATGCCGATTCCGGTGTCGCTCACTGACAGCTCGGCCGACTCGCCGGCCTGGCGCAGCCGCACCGTGATCGTGCCTTCGAACGTGAACTTCAGCGCGTTCGACAGCAGGTTCAGGATGATCTTCGCCCACTGGTCGCGGTCGACCCACACCGGCGAGGCCAGCGGCTGGCAGTCGATCACGAGGTCCAGGCCCGCCGACTCGGTGGCGGTGGCGAACATGCTCGCGAGCTCGGCGGTGTACCGGTCGAGCTCGACGGGCTCGAACTGCGGCTCGGCCCGCCCGGCCTCCAGCCGAGAGAAGTCCAGCAGGCTGTTGACGAGCCGCAGCAGCCGCTGGGCGTTGCGGTGGATGACCTCCATGCGCTCGCGCTGGCGCGACCCCAACGGCTCGACCTGGTCGTTGAGCGCGTCCTCGGCCGGCCCCAGCAGCAGCGTCAACGGGGTGCGGAACTCGTGGCTGACGTTGGTGAAGAAGTCCGTCTTGGCCTGGTCGAGCTGCGCGAGCGCCTCGGCCCGCCGGCGCTCGAACTCGAACGTGCGGGCGTCACTGATCGCGGCCGCGATCTGGCCCGCGACGAGCTGCACGAAGACGCGGTAGGAGTCGTCGAGCGGTCGGTAGCGGTTCAGCCCCGTCACCAGGAAGCCGTAGGGCGCGGCCTGCGCGCTCTGCAGCAGCGGAGCCACGAGCGCCTGCACCGCCGGCTCGTCCCACGGCCCGCTCGGGACGTCACCGAAGCGGCTGCCCAGGTCGTCGACGACGACGGTCTTGCCCGCGGCGAGCTCGGTGACCGGCCACACCGCGCTGTCGTCACCGACCTTCAGCTCGGGCACCGCCATCGCGTGGCCAGGGGGCACCAGGCTCGAGCCGGCCAGCCGCGCCGTCAGGTCGTCGTCGAACAGGTAGATGAGCGCGAACGGCACCGACCACGCGTTGTCGGCGAGGTGCTGGCAGGCCGAGGCGATCGTGTCGGCCTCGGTGAGGTCGCTGTTGGCGCGCGAGCCGAGGTCGCGCAACGTCACCATGCGCCGGGCGGCGATGACCTGCTCGGTGTCCTCCTTGACCACGCAGAGCATGCCCTCGACCTTGCCGTCGTCGTCGGCCAGGGGGCTGTACGAGAACGTGTGGTACGTCTCCTCGACGTAGCCGTTGCGCTCGAGGAAGAGCAGCAGCGACTCGTCCCAGGTGGCGACGCCGTCGGTCATCACCCGCTCGATGCGCGGGCCGATGTCGTCCCAGATCTCCGACCACACCTCGGACGCCGGGCGCCCGAGCGCCCACGGGTACTTGGCGCCGAGGGTGTCGCGCCGGTAGGCGTCGTTGCAGAAGAAGGTGAGGTCCGGCCCCCACGCCAGCCACATCGAGAAGCGTGACGTGAGCAGGATGCGGACCGCGTTCTGCAGGCTGCGCGGCCAGGCCTCCGGTGGCCCGAGGGGGGTGGCTTCCCAGTCGACGGCCAGGAGGTCTCGGCCGATCTCGCCATTGGCTAGCAGCGTCGCTCGCACGGAGGTCCATCCATCCAGGTCGTCGTTCGCGAGCGGAGCGCCGCTGCCTGACGCCGATCCCGCCTCATGCGTGGATTATGCAGGTCTGCGGTCGCTCGGCCAACATGCTCGAGCCGCTCCGGAGCGCCGCGTCACGCGCGGTGAACCAGCACCGCGGCCCCCTCGTAGGCGTCGGCCGCCAGCTCGCCGAGCGTCGACTCCGCCTCCTCGAACGACCGGAGCACGACCTGCGGCGTCACCCGCAGGTTGGCAGCCAACCGCAGGAACTCCTCGCCGTCCGCCCGCGTGTTGGCCGTGACGCTGCGGATCTCCTTCTCGTAGAACAGCTCCCTCTCGTACACGAGCCCCGGCACGTCGCTGAGGTGGATGCCCGCGACAGCCAGCACGCCGCCGCGGTCGAGCGCGCGCATCGCCACCGGCACGAGCGACCCCACCGGCGCGAACAGCACCGCGGCGTCCAGCGGCTCCGGCGGCTCGTCGTACGCGCCTCCCACGGACGCCGCACCCAGCGCCGTCGCCAACCCCCGCGCGGCAGCGGACCGCGTGAGGACGTGCACCGTCGCGCCTTGCGCCACCGCGACCTGCAGCACGACGTGGGCCGACGCGCCGAAGCCGTACAGCCCCAGCCGGCCACCGGGCGGCAGCGACGCCCGGCGCAGCGCGCGGTAGCCGACGATCCCCGAGCACAGCAGCGGAGCGGCGTGCGCGTCGTCCAGACCGTCGGGCAGCCGGTACGCGTACGCCTCGTCGACCACCACGAGGTCGGCGAACCCGCCGTCCGCGTCCCATCCGGTGAACCTCGCGTCGGGGCAGAGGTTCTCGGCCCCCGACCGACACCATCGGCAGCGGCCGCAGGTGCCGCGCAGCCACGCCACCCCCACCCGGTCACCGACCTGGAAGCGCTCGCTACCCGGGCCCAGCGCGTCGACGACACCGACCACCTCGTGGCCGGGCACGGTACGGGGCCGCCGGGGCTCGAGGTCGCCCTCGGCCAGGTGCAGGTCCGTGCGACAGACGCCGCAGGCGCTCACCGCGACGCGCACCTCACCCGGCCCGGGGACGGGGTCGGGCAGCCCGACCAGCTCCAGCGGCTCGCTCGCGATCGGCCCCGGCCGCGCGACCACCCAGGCCCGCACGGCGTCGGCTCAGCGCTGCAGGCGGACGGACTCGTGCTGCACCGCGGCGATGTCCTGCGACGCCAGCTTCAGCAGCTCGACGCCGAGGTCGTGCAGCGCGCGGGCCGCCGCCACCTCGTCACCGATCTCCGGGACGTCCATGTCGCTCGGGTTCCGGCGGGCGTGCCCGTGCCCCTCGACGGTGCCGTCGTCGGTCGTCAGCACCGCGTGCGCCGCGGTGCCGTCCTCGTGGTCGAAGACGTTCAGCGTGACGTGCCAGGTGTGGACGGTGCTCATGGCCGTCGCCTCCTCGGGCTCGGTGGTCCTGCCTCGATGCCACCGCAGCAGGCGGCCGTGTCGCCAGGGCCGTTTGTCCCTGGCCCGGGAGCACCGGCGCGCGGACAGTGAGGTGCAGGACAGCCGAAGGGAGAGTGCCATGCACGCAGCAGTCGGTGACCGGATCATCGTCCCCGGTCTCCACCTCAGCGAGCCGACGCGTGACGGCGAGGTCATCGAGGTGCACGGGCCGAACGGCGAGCCGCCGTACGTCGTCCGGTGGAGCGACACCGGGCACGTCAGCACGTACTTCCCCGGCCCGGACGCCCACCTCAGCCACCACGAACCCGCCGGCGGCGGCGCCACCCAGGAGTAGCGCCTTCAGCGACCTACGCGCGGCGCCAGCGGTTGCGGCTGTCCGTCGACGACGGCCCGCAGCGCATGAGCGTGCCGGCGCTGGTGCGCCCGAGCGCCCCTCGTGGTGCGCAGAACGCCCCTGGGTGGACGCCCGCCCGCACCGCTGACGACGTCGTGCTCGTGGGCGCAGGGGGCGCGGCGGTGCTGGTCGTCGGCACCGCGACCGCGCGCACCGAGCCGCCGCCGAGCCGGAAGCCGCCGGCCACGGGCAGCCGCTGAGCCGGGCAGCTCGACAGCACGCGAGCGCTCGCGGCGCGCTCCGCAGCCGTCATCCAGAGCCCGTACCGCACCTTCACCGCCACCTGCCGGGCGACGTAAGCGCACCGGTAGGACTTCAGCGGCGGCAGCCACGTGGCGGCGTCGCCGTCCCCCTTGCGCTCGTTGGTCGGGCCATCCACCGCCAGCAGGTTCAGCGGGTCGTTGGCGAAGCGCTCGCGGCGGTCGGCGCTCCAGCGCTGGGCGCCCTTCTGCCACGCGTCCGACAGGGCGACGACGTGGTCGACCTGCACCGCGCTCGACGTGCCCTGGCCGCGGACGAACGCGATGCTGCGGCCCGTGTACGGGTCGTGCAGCGTGCCGGTGAGCACGAGGCAGCCGTGGGTGCCGGCCTTCAGCACGAACCCGCGCAGGTCACGCCGCAGCACGTCGTTGCGGGTGTCGCACCCGTTGCGGTCGGTGTCGGCCCAGGCGGGGCCGAAGCGGGCGCGGTCGTAGCCCGTCCGCGGTGCCCGTCCCTTCACCGCGACGAGCGCCAGCGCCGCAAGCGCCGTCCCGGCGGCCGGCGCGGTCGTGGCCCGGGCGGAGGTCGACGACGCCGGGGCCGGCGTCGTGACGAGCGCGGGCGGGGACGTCGTCGGGCTGCTGGTCGTGCTGCTGGTCGTGCTGCTGACCTTCGTGGGGGCGTCGCTCACGGCGGCCGTCGTGGTGGCCACCGTGCCATGGGCACCCACCGGCTGCGCGGACACCTCGCCGGAGGTGACCGCCGTCAGCATCGCCGCGCCGACGACCAGCGTGGCTGCGACCGCGACAGCGATGAGACCGTTGTGGCTCAACGGATTCGGGCGATGCTGGTCGAGACGCATGGTTCCCTCCAGCGATTGTCCGACGGCACAGATGTTGCCGCCGCAAGCATGATCACCGCAGCGTTTCGCCGAGATCGCACCCGGTCGGCCCACCCGCACCGGTTCGACCGGGGCCGCCCTGCGGTGACACACTCCCCGCGTGCTGGGCGAGACGTTCGCCGATGAGCTGGCTGCCGCGCAGTCGGGTGACGAGGGGGCGTTCACCCGCATCTGGCGCGCGACGCAGCCGGCCCTGCTGCGCTTCCTGCGCGTGCGCGATCCAGGGCTCGCGGACGACGTCGCGGCCGAGGCCTGGCTCGTCGCGATCGGTCGGCTGGGTGAGTTCCGGGGCGACGAGGGCGGCTTTCGCGCCTGGCTCATCACCATCGCGCGGCACAAGCTGGTCGACCACCACCGGCGCTCCGGACGCCGCCCGGAGCGCCTCACCGAGTCGACCGAGCTGCTGGAGAACGCCTCACCGTCCGCAGCCGACGCCGCGGACGTCGCGGCCGAGCGGGAGTCCACCGCGCGCGCCCTGCGCCTCGTCGCCGAGCTGCCGCCCGACGTCGCCGAGATGGTGGCACTGCGCGTCGTCGTCGGCCTCGACGTGGCCCAGGTCGCCGACATCGTGGGACGCAAGCCCGGCACCGTCCGGGTGGCGGTGCACCGAGGGCTGCGTCGGCTGGCCGCGATCCTCGCCGAGCAGGAGGCCGCGCACGAGAGCAGCCCGGGTGTAACGGGAACCGGGGCGACGACGTTGGGTGGACGAGATGCCTGAGCTACCGCGAGACGACCACGAGCTGCCGATCGACCCGTGGACCCTGGAGGGTCTGCTGGCCGACGAGCAGCCCGAGGTCGACCTCTCGGCACCCGGAGCGGCCGGCCTGGCGGCGATCGTCGCCGCGGCCCGCGTGCCGGCTCACGACAGCGAGCTCGTCGGGGAGCGCGCCGCCGTCGCGGCGTTCGCTGCTGCACGTGACTCGGGCGTCTCGTCCACCAGCACCCGAACCCGGAGGACCTCCGTGCTCTCGACCCTCATCGGCTCCAAGCTGGCCCTCGCGGCCGCCGCAGGCGCCGTCACCCTCGGTGGCGTCAGCGCCGCCGCCTTCACCGGCAGCCTCCCCGACGGCGCCCAGGGCCTCGCGCACCACGTGCTCGGCGCCCCCGCCGCGGACACCACCACCCACGCGTCCGACGACGTCGACGAGACCGGTGACGAGGCCACGGCCACGGCCACCGAGTCGCCCAGCGAGACCGCCGAGCCCACCACCACGGCCACGGCTGTCGGCCCGGACGCCACCGGGCCGGCCGCGTTCGGGCTCTGCACCGCCTACTCCGCGCAGGTGCGCGCCGGCCACACCCCGGACCCGAGCTCGCCGGCGTTCGCCAACCTCGCAGCCGCCGCCGGTGGTGCGGACAACGTCGCCACCTACTGCGGCACGGTCGTCAAGCCTGGCGCCACCGTGACCCCGCGCGGCACCGGCTCGCCGACCGCTCACCCCACCAAGCCCGCGCACCCGACGGGTTCGCCGACGACCCACCCCGGCTCGAACGACGACCCGTCGACCGGCAGCGACCAGATCCGCCCCACCGGGTCACCCACGACCCACGGTCGCTGAGCAAGCAGCTCACCCCGCAACCCGCTGGCGCGTCAGGCTGACGTGCCGGCGGGTTGCGCGCTCTTGCGCTCCGCCCCGCCGCGGCGGCTGCGGACGTCGCCGGTCATGTCCTCGAGCTCGCGTCCCTTGGTCTCGTCGACCTTCCACAGCACGAAGAAGAACGAGATCGCGGCGAACGCCGTGTAGAGGCCGTAGGCCAGCACCAGCGACACGGCCGCGAGCGGCGGGAACGTCGTCGTGATGAGGAAGTTCGTGACCCACTGCGCCGCCGCCGACACCGACAGGGCGGCGCCGCGGATGCGGTTGGGGAACATCTCACCGAGCAGCACCCACACGACGGGGCCCCAGGTCGCACCGAACGACACGACGAACAGGTTCGCTCCCACGAGGGCGACCGGGCCCCAGAAACCGTCCAGGCTCGGCGCCTCGGTGCCGTCGGGACCCGTGACGAGCGTCGACTGCGTGAACGCGACGGTCATCGCCCCCAGGGCCACCGCCATGCCGGCCGAGCCGCACAGCAGCAGCAGCCGCCGGCCGATGCGGTCGACGAGCAGGATCGCGATGACGGTCACGGCCATGTTCGTCACGGACGTGATCACGGAGATCACGAACGAGTTCGACTCGCTGAAGCCGACCGCCTGCCACAGCGTCGTGGAGTAGTAGAAGATCACGTTGATGCCCACGAGCTGCTGGAAGGCCGACAGCGCGATGCCGACCCACACGATCGGCAGGAGCCCGAAGGTGCCGCCTCGCAGGTCGTGCAGCGACGGCTTGTCCTCGCGCTCCAGCGACTCTCGGATGTCGTCGATCTTGCGCTGCGGCGACCGCATGCCCACGAACCGGCGCAGGACGTCGGCCGCGCGCTTCAGCTCACCGGTGGCGACCAGGTAGCGCGGCGACTCCGGGATCTGGATGGCGAGGATCCCGTAGACCATCGAGGGCACGACACCGACCAGGAACATCCAGCGCCACGCGGGCAGCCCGAGGACGTGGTCGTTGGCACCGCCTGCGGTGTTGGCCCAGAAGGCGTCCGACAACAGCGCCACGAAGATGCCGATGGTGATCGCCATCTGCTGCAGCGACCCGAGCCGTCCGCGCATGGAGGCGGGCGCGATCTCGGCGATGTAGGCGGGCGCGATCACCGAGGCGATGCCGATGCCCAGGCCGCCCACGAGCCGCCAGAACGCGAGGTCCCACACCGAGAAGGCGAGGCCCGCCCCCAGCGAGCTGGCGAAGAACAGCACGGCGCCGATGAGCATGACGCGGGTGCGCCCCCAGCGGTCGGCCCAGCGGCCGGCGTACCAGGCGCCTGCCGCGCAGCCGAGCAGGGCGATGGCCACGACGAAGCCGGTCACGAACTTCGACAGCGAGAACTGGCCCTCGACGGCGTCGACGGCGCCGTTGATCACCGAGCTGTCGAAGCCGAACAGGAACCCACCGACGGCGGCCGCCACGGACAGCATGACGACCTTCCCGTGGTCGTCCTTTCCGTGCTCGTCGCCCTTCGGTGACGCGCCTTCGGCGTCGTGCCTGGCAGCCATGACGGTCCTCTCGCCGGCGACGATGACAACGCTCCAAGTTCTACGCCAGGCGGACAAACCCGGCCACCGGAGCGCACAGCGCCCACCGCAGGCGGCGCGTTCGGAGCTGGCCGCGCGAGCAGGTAGGATGGTGCGAGTCGGCGCGCGCCGTCTGCACGCACTGGCTCGGGCCAGGGCGGACGACGGCCACCAGGCAACCATCAGGCGCTCCGACACCCCACCGGCCAGCAACCGCTGAATGCCCGGTGCCGAGGGTGCCCCTGGAGCGCCCTGGCGTGTCGACGCCCCCGCCGTTCGCGGTCGGGCCGCCGTGCGCCGTGCCACGGAATCGAGATCCTCCTTGTCTTCGCACCACCCCCGTCCTACCCGGTCCGACGAGCGCGACGCGTCCACCGGGCCGCGCCGGATCGCCGTCGCCGCCGACAACGGCTTCGCCGCGCTCGGCCTGCCCGAGCGCCTCGTCGAGCGCCTCGCGCGCGACGGCATCACCTCCCCCTTCCCCATCCAGGCCGCGACGGTGCCGGACGCCCTCGCCGGGCGCGACGTGCTCGGCCGCGGCCAGACCGGCTCGGGCAAGACGCTGGCCTTCGGCCTGCCGATGCTCGCCCGCCTCGCCGGTGGCCGCAGCGCCAGCCGCAAGCCCCGCGCCGTCGTCCTCGTGCCGACCCGCGAGCTCGCGATGCAGGTGCACGACAGCCTGGAGCCGCTGGCGCACGTGATCGGCGTCCGCATCAAGCTCGTGGCCGGTGGGCTGCCCTACCACAAGCAGATCCAGGCGCTCGAGCGCGGCGTCGACGTCCTCGTCGCCACCCCGGGCCGGCTCACCGACCTCGTCGACCGCGGCGCGTGCGACCTGTCGGACGTCGAGATCACCGTCCTCGACGAGGCCGACCACATGTGCGACATGGGCTTCCTGCCCGCCGTCAGCGAGCTGCTCGACCACACTCCGAAGGGCGGCCAGCGGCTGCTGTTCTCGGCGACGCTCGACGGTGACGTCGACTCGCTGGTGCGCCGCTACCTCACCGACGCGGTCACCCACTCGACGGACGACGCGACGGCCTCGGTCACGACGATGGAGCACCACGTCTGGCTGGTGAAGCCCGCCCACAAGGCACCGGTCACCGCCGCCCTCGCCGCCCGTGAGGGGCGCACCGTCGTCTTCGTGCGCACCAAGCTCGGCGCCGACCGGGTCGCGCTGCAGCTGCGCGAGCAGGGCGTCCGGGCAGCGGCGCTGCACGGTGGCCTCGGGCAGGGTGCCCGCAACCGCACGCTGGGCGCCTTCAAGGACGGCCACGTCCCGGTGCTCGTCGCCACGGACGTCGCCGCGCGCGGCATCCACGTCGATGACGTCAGCCTCGTCGTCCAGGTCGACCCGCCGGCCGACCACAAGGACTACCTGCACCGCGCGGGGCGCACCGCGCGCGCCGGCGGCACCGGCAAGGTCATCACGCTGGCGCTGCCGCACCAGCGGCGCACCGTCGAGCGGCTCACCACCGCCGCCGGGGTCGACACCACCGCCGAGCAGGTGCACCCGAGCGACGACACCGTGCTCGCCGTCACCCGCGGCGTCGTGCCGAGCGGCGTCCTCGTCGAGGAGCGCGACCTGTTCCCGCCGCGTCGTGCGCCTCGTCCCGCACGTGGCGGCGGCTACGGCCAGCGCCGCGAGGGCGGCTACCGCGGCCAGGGCCAGCGTCGTGAAGGCGGCCAGGGCCAGCGCCGCGAGGGCGGCCAGGGCCAGCGCCGCGAGGGCGGCTACCGCGGCCAGGCCGGACGTTCGTCGTCCGCGCCGCAGCGCCGACCGCGCTGACCCCGGCGCCCGCCCGCACTTCAGCGGGCGGGCGCTCCGCGTCGCTTCTCGACCCAGGTCTGCTCGGGGACGTGCTCGATCGACGGCCGGCCGAACAGCCACCCCTGCGCGTGGTCGCATCCCATGTCGCGCAGCAGGTCCGCCTGCTGCGCGGTCTCGACGCCCTCGGCGGTCACCTGGTGCCCGTGGGCGTGGGCGAGCTCGATGACGGCGCGGACGACGGCGCTCGGCCGCTCGCTGCCGTCGAGCCGGCTCACGAACGAGCGGTCGACCTTGATGAACCCGACCGGCAGCTCCTGCAGGTAGGCCAAGGCCGAGTACCCGGTGCCGAAGTCGTCGATGCCGGTCTTGATCCCGACGGTGCCGAGGCGTCGCATGGCGTCCTGGGCCGGCGAACCCCCGGGCACCAGGCTGGTCTCGGTGAGCTCGAGCCGCAGCGCGGTGGGCCCGACGCCGTGCGTGGCGAGGACGTCGAGGACGACCTCGTCGAAGCCCGGCTGCTCGAGGGTCCGCGCCGACACGTTCACCTGCATCATGAGGTCGTCGTGGCCCTGCTGGGCCCACTCCGCGAGGGTGGCGACGCCCTCCTTGAGCATCCAGTGGTCGAGCGCCACGACCAGACCGGTGTCCTCCGCGACGTCGATGAAGCCCTCGGGCAGCATGAGCCCGCCCGCCTCGTCCACGAGGCGCATGAGCGCCTCGACGCCGACGACCCGCTCGTCGCACAGCCGCACGATCGGCTGGTACACCGCGGTCAGGCGGCTGCCCTCGATGGCCGAGCGCAGGCGGCGCTCGGTCGCGAGGCGGCTCTCGGCTTCGGCGTGCAGCTGGCTGTCGTAGATCGCGATGCGGTCGCGGCCCGCCCCCTTCGCGCGGTACATGGCCAGATCGGCCTCGCGGAACAGCTCCCCGGCCGACCGGCCGCAGTGCGAGGCGACCGCCACCCCGATGCTGCCCGTGCACACCATGTCGACGCCCTCGATCTCGAGCGGCTGGCGCACCTCGTCGAGCAGCCAGCGCGCGACGTCGCAGGCCGCCTCGACGCCGGCGACCCAGGGCAGCAGGACGACGAACTCGTCGCCGCCCAGCCGTGCCACCGTGGGGGCGCAGTCGCTCACGCCCGACAGCTCCAGCGCCGCGGTGAGCCGGTCGGCGACCGCGACGAGCAGCGCGTCACCCACCGTGTGCCCGAGGGTGTCGTTGACGAGCTTGAACCGGTCGAGGTCGAGCAGCAGCAGCGCCGTGACCGGCCCCATGCCCTCGAGCAGGTCGACGGCCTCCTCCTGCCCGAGCAGGTCGGCGTCCTCGGGCTCGGGCAGCGTCGCGATGCTGCGCCGGGTCAGGTCGTCGAGCACCGAGCGGTTGGCCAGGCCGGTCAGACCGTCGCGCGCCGCGAGGCGAGCCACCTCTCGCTCGGCGACGCGCTGGCTGGTGACGTCGACCGTCGCACCGAACACGCCGGTGACCCGGCCGCCGTCCAGCACCGGGCGCGACCACGCCACGAGCTCGCGCCAGCCGCCGTCGACGTGCCGCAGCCGCAGCGTCTCGGTGCGCCCCTCGGGGCTGTCGGCCAGGTGCGTCGCCAGGTCGCAGCGACGTCGGTCATCGGGGTGCAGCAGGGACTCCCACAGCGCGACCGTCGGGGTCAGGCTCGGGTCGAGCCCGGTGATCGCGAACATCTCCTCCGACCACTGCAACCGGTCGGAGACGGCGTCCCACCGCCACAGGCCGGTGCCGGTGAGACTGGACGCCGCGAACAGCCGCAGCCGCTCACCGGCGAGGTCGGTCTGGATCGACGAGGCCACCATCGCCGCGGCGCCGGTGAACGCGAGCAGCGCCAGGACGTCGCGGTCCTCGTGGCTGAAGGCGTGCGGTTCGCGGTCGGCGAGCATCATCACCCCGAGCGCCTGCATCCCGTGCGCCAGCGGCACCAGCACCGCCGAGCGCATGCCGAACCGCTCGTGCAGGGGCTGGGCCGCCCAGGGATCACGCGACAGGTCGTGGTGGACGATCGGCTCGCCCAGCCGCAAGCACTGCTCGCTGAGCGACGAGCTCAGGGCGAAGCGCAGGCCAGCTTCGAGGTCGGCGGGACCCGTGCCGGCCGTGGCCGCGACGCGAAGGTGCGTGCCGTCGAGCAGCGTGACGACGACGTAGCCGCCGATGAGCCGCTGCGCCTCCTCGGCGAGAGCCTGCGCGACGTCGTCGGCGACCGGGCCGGCGCGCGCGACGTGCTGCTGCACCTCGACGAGGACCTTGAGCCACTGGTCGGCACCGGTGCTCCAGCCGGAAGGGGGCTCGGGCGCAAGGCGTGCGTCGTCGACGTCGCCCATCGCCACCTCCTCCCTGAGCCCCGCAGCACGTCATGGTTGCACGCAGAGCGGGGCGTTGTCGCTCAATCAGGGTGAGTTGCCGCGCACCATTCCCGCGGCGAGCGTGGCGCCGTCGTGGGCGTCGACGAGCAGGATCGCGCCCGTTCGGCGGTTGCGGCTGTAGTCCTCCGTGAGCAACGGCGAGGCGACCCGCAGCGCCGCTTGCCCGATGTCGTTGAGCGCCAACGCCTCTGCCGGCTTGACCGTGAGGTCGTCGAGGTCGAGACGGCCGTGCAGCTCGCGCACGACGGCTTGCACCGTGCGGGTCGTGTGCTTGAGCAGCACCCTGGCCCGCGCGCGCAGCGGTCGGGGGTCGAGCCAGCAGAGCGTGACGTCGAGATCCTGCGTCGGCTCGGGCGCGTCGTGCGCGGCGGCGATGAGGTCTCCGCGCGCGACGTCGACGTCGTCGGCGAGCCGCACCGCGACCGACAGCGGCGCCCGAGCCTCCGCGAGCTCGCCGGACGGCCCGTCGATGCCGGCAACCGTCGTCCGCACCCCGGAGGGCAGCACCACGACGGCGGAGCCGACGCGCAGTGTGCCGGAGGCGATCTGGCCGGCGTAACCGCGGTAGTCGCGCCACCGCGGTTCGCGCGCGGCACCTTGCGGCCGCAGAGCGAGCTGCACCGGCAGGCGCATCGCGGCCTCGCTGCCGTCGTCAGCGGTCGGCAGGTCCTCGAGCAGCTCGAGGACGCTGGGCCCGGCGTACCACGGCGTCCGGGGCGAACGGTCGACGACGTTGTCGCCGGCCAGAGCGCTCACCGGCACGACCCGCACGTCCGCCAGACCCAGCTCGACGGCGAGCAGCTCCACCTCGCGCTCGACCGCGTCGACGACGTCGGGGTCGAACCCGACCAGGTCGATCTTGTTGAGGGCGATGACGACGTGGGGCACGCGCAGCAGCGCCGCGACGGCGAGGTGCCGCCGGGTCTGCTCCTGCACGCCCTTGCGGACGTCGACCAGCACCAGGACCACGTCGGCCGTGCTCGCCCCGGTGACGGTGTTGCGCGTGTACTGCACGTGGCCTGGGCAGTCGGCGAGGACGAACGAGCGCCGCGCCGTCGCGAAGTAGCGGTAGGCGACGTCGATGGTGATGCCCTGCTCGCGCTCGGCGCGCAGGCCGTCGGTGAGCAGCGCCAGGTCGATCTGCTCCAGGCCACGGTCGCGGCTGACCCGCTCCAGGGAGTCCAGCTGGTCGGCGAGCACCGACTTGCTGTCGTGGAGCAGGCGGCCCACGAGCGTGGACTTGCCGTCGTCGACCGAACCGGCGGTCGCGAGGCGCAGCAGCCCGCTCATCAGAAGTACCCCTCCTTCTTGCGGTCTTCCATCGCCGCCTCGCTGATGCGGTCGTCCGCGCGCGTCGCACCGCGCTCGGTGACGCGCGTCGCGGCCACCTCGACGACGACGTCGGCGACGGTGCGGGCGTCGCTGGCGACGGCTCCGGTGCACGACATGTCACCGACGGTGCGGTAGCGCACGGTGCGGCGCACGACAGCCTCGTGGGCCTTCGGCTGCGTCCACGGCCCGACCGCCAGCAGCATCCCGTCGCGCGCGACGACGTCCCGCTCGTGCGCGTAGTACAGGCCCGGCAGCTCGATGCCCTCGCGCTCGACGTACCGCCAGACGTCGAGCTCGGTCCAGTTGCTGAGGGGGAACACCCGGACGTGCTCGCCCGGCCGGTGCCTGCCGTTGTAGAGGTTCCAGAGCTCTGGGCGCTGGTTGCGCGGGTCCCACTGGCCGAACTCGTCGCGCAGGCTGATCACGCGCTCCTTGGCGCGCGCCTTCTCCTCGTCACGCCGCGCCCCGCCGAAGACGGCGTCGAAGCGGTGCGCCGCGATGGCGTCGAGCAGGGGCTGGGTCTGCAGCGGGTTGCGGGTGCCGTCGGGCCGCTCCCGCAGCCGACCGTCGTCGAGGTAGTCCTGCACCGACGCCACGTGCAGTCGCGCCCCGAGCCGCGCGACGGTGGCGTCGCGGAAGGCCAGCACCTCGGGGAAGTTGTGGCCGGTGTCGACGTGGAGCAGGGGAAACGGCAACCGCCCGGGCCAGAACGCCTTGGCCGCGAGGTGCAGCATCACCACGGAGTCCTTGCCGCCGCTGAACAGCAGCGCCGGTCGCTCGAGCTCGGCGACGACCTCCCGCATGACGTGGATGCTCTCGCTCTCCAAGGCGTCGAGGTGGTCGAGCAGAGGTCGGGCCGGTGCCGGCGCCGCGACGTCCGCCCGCATCGGCGCGCTCATGCGTGGATCCCGCACTCGACCTTGTCGCGGCCGGCCCAGCGCCCCGAGCGCGGGTCGTCACCTGGGGCGACCCGGCGGGTGCACGGCTCGCAGCCGATGCTCGGGAAACCCTGAGCGACCAGCGGGTTCCGCACCAGCTCGTGCTGCACCTGGTAGGCCTCGACGTCCTGCACGGTCCAGTGGGCGAGCGGGTTCACCTTCAGCAGGTCGTGGGCCTCGTCCCACGCGACCACCGCGGTGCCGGCGCGCGTGGGCGCCTCGTCGCGGCGGACGCCGGTGACCCAGCCGGCGTAGGGCTCGAGGGCTCGCGCGAGCGGCTCGACCTTGCGCAGGAAGCAGCACAGACCCGGGTCGCGGTCGTGCAGGCCCGGGCCGTAGTCGTCGGCCTGCTGCTGCACGCTCTGCCGTGGCCGGACGTCGACGACGCTGACGGGCAGCGCCGCGGCCACGCGGTCTCGCGTCCGCAGGGTCTCGCCGAAGTGGAAGCCGGTGTCGAGGAAGAGCACGTCGACGCCGGGCAGCACCTGCGCGACCAGGTGCGGCAGGACGGCGTCCTGCATGCTCGCGGCGACGGCGAGCCGCCCGCCCGTGGCCGCGGCGGCCCACTGCACGATCTCGGCAGCCGGCGCGCCGTCCAGCTCGCGCCCGGCTCGCTCGGCCTCCTGACGCAGCCGCTTGCTCTGGCTCTCGCTCATACCAGAGCCGCCTCGTCGGCGCGGACCGCCCACTCGGCGAAGCGCTCACCGTCGTGCCGGTCGCTGACGTAGCGCCGGACGACCCGCTCGACGTAGTCGGGCAGCTCCTCGACGGTGACCTTGTGCCCGCGCACCTTGCGCCCGAAGCCGGCGTCGAGGCCGAGCGCGCCGCCCAGGTGCACCTGGAAACCGGGGGCCTGCCGGCCGTCGTCGGTGGTGACGATCTGACCCTTGAGCCCGATGTCGGCCACCTGCACCCGCGCGCAGGAGTTCGGGCAGCCGTTGACGTTCAGGGTGATCGGCGAGTCGAGGTCGGTGACGACGTCGGCGAGCCGGCGCTCGAGCTCGGTGATGGTGGCTGCCGCGGTCGCCTTCGTCTCGACGATGGCGAGCTTGCAGAACTCGATCCCGGTGCAGGCGAGCGTGTTGCGGCGGAAGGGGCTCGGGCGCGCCTCGAGGCCGATCCCGTGCAGCTCGGCGACGAGGTCGTCGAGCTGCGCGCCGTCGACGTCCAGGACCAGCAGCTTCTGGTGCGGCGTGAGCCGGACCCGCTGCGAGCCATGGCTCTCGACGACGTCGGCCAACCTCGCCAGCAGGGTGCCCGACACCCGGCCGACCGTCGGCGCGACCCCGACGTAGTGGCGGCCGTCCCGCTGGGTGTGCACGCCGACGTGGTCGCCGAGGTCCGCGGACGGCGGGGACGCCGGCCCGTCCAGCAGCGGTCGGCCGAGATGCTCCTCGACGACCTGCCGGAAGCGCTCAGGGCCCCAGTCCGCCAGCAGGAACTTCAACCGGGCCTTGTGCCGCAACCGCCGGTAGCCGTGGTCGCGGAAGACGGACGTCACCGCCGCCCACACCTCCGGCACCTCGTCCAGCGGCACCCAGGCCCCCAGCCGCTCCGCCAGACGGGGGTTCGTCGACAGGCCACCGCCCACCCAGAGGTCGAACCCCGCACCGTGCTGCGGGTGCACCACCGCGGTGAACGCGATGTCGTTGATCTCGTGCACCACGTCGCTGACCGGCATGCCGGTGATCGCGGTCTTGTACTTGCGCGGCAGGTTGCTGAACTCCGGGCTCCCCACGAAGCGCCGCTTGATCTCCTCGATGGCAGGAGTCGGGTCGACGAGCTCGTCGGCGCTGATGCCCGCCACAGGGCTGCCGAGGATGACGCGAGGGCAGTCACCGCACGCCTCGGTGGTCTCCAGCCCGACCGCCTCCAGCCGCTCCCAGATGGCCGGCACGTCCTCGATGCTCACCCAGTGCAGCTGGATGTTCTGTCGGTCAGTGAGGTCAGCGGTGTCACGTGCGTACTGCGTCGACACCTCCCCGACCACGCGCAGCTGCTCACTGGTCAGGGCCCCGCCGTCGACGCGCACGCGCAGCATGAAGTAGCGGTCCTCCAGCTCGTGCGGCTCGAGGGACGCCGTGCGACCGCCGTCGATACCTGGTCGCCGTTGGGTGTACAGACCCCACCAGCGGAAGCGACCATGCAGGTCGTCGTCTGCGATGGAGTCGAATCCCTTGCGGGAGTATGTCTCCTCGATCCTCGCTCGGACGTTCAGCGCATCGTCCTCGGCCTTGAACCGCTCGTTGGCGTTCAGCGGGGCGCGATCGCCGAGCGCCCACTGCCCGTGGTGCTGGTTGGAGCGTCCGGACGTGCTTCGTGCTGCGGTGGTGGAGGTCATGCGTCCTCATCGAGTGGAGGCGCGCGACGGCGAGCGCACAGCGATCGGTGCGAGCTCGGTCAGCGCGGCGAGGGCGACGACGGTGACGTCGTCAGGGCACGGTCAGCGGCCGCGACAGGCCATGCTGCGCGCGCGCCCGAGGTCGACGTGGCGTCGACTCACGAGGAAGGGCTGCACCGGCATCACGCGTCGAGCCTCGCAGTCCGTCCCACCTCGCGGAGCCCCCCTCTCAGCATGTGGGCACACGGCACGCCCCCCGCCTCAACCGGGCGGCGTCGCGTGCCGAAGAAGGACTGTGAGTCGGGGGCGGAGACCGCAGCCATGACCGAGGTGAGCGAGACAGCCACCCGGCTGATCGAGCGCGCCCAGTCCGGTGAGGAGCGTGCCGTCCTCGTCGAGGCCGAGCAGCTGCTGCGCGCGGCCACCGGTGACCTCGCCGACGGCCCCGCCGACGTCCACTTCGCGCGGGCGGTCGCCTACGACGTGCTCGGCGACATCCGCGCCGCTATAGCCGCTGCCGACCTGGTGCTCGCCGCCGCCGACCGCGACAGCAGCGCCGGCTGGCGCTCGTGCGGCCTGTCGCTGCGGGCTGACGAACGGCTCCGGCTCGGCGAGCACGACGCCGCCGAGCACGACCTGGACGCGGTGCTGCGCGACCTCGTCGACGCCGAGGGCGCCATCGCCGTCGGCGTCACCGACCCGGCGCTCGCGGCGCACGCGCACACCGGCATCGCCCTGGGCTACCACCAGCTGCGGCTGTATGAGCTGGCCGTCCCGCACCACCTGGCCGCGCACGAGCTGAGCTCGGCCGCTGGCGACGACAGCGGCGCCGCGTGCATGTGGCTGCTGAACCTCACGCACCTGCACCTGGACTGGGCGCTGGAGCTGTACCGGGTCGGGCAGAGCGAGGACGCCGAGAAGCACAGCCGGGACGCCGAGGCCCTGGCGACGTCCGCCTGCACCGCGGCGTCTGGTGAGGAGGGCGAGCGCTGGCGCGACATGGCCCTGCTGCTCGCGGCCTGCGCGCGGGCCGACGGCGACGACGCCCCGGCCGCGCTGCAGGGGATCGAGCACTACGCCGACCGGGTCGCCGGCCACGGCATGGAGGTCGAGTTCTCGGGCGTCGCACCGTTCCACGCCGTGGCTCTCAGTCGCAGTGGACGCCTGGACGACGCGCTCGCGCTCATCGAGCGCGCGGTCGCCGACCTCTCGCCCACCGCGCCGTGGACGGCCGTCGCCGCCGCGACCCACACGCGCGCGGTGCTGCTCGCCGCGACCGGGTCGAAGGAGGCGCAGGCGGCCCTCGACTACGGGGACGCTCTGGCTCAGGCGCTGTGGCGGCAACGACTGCGCACCCTGCACGTCGCCACCACGATGCAGTCGTACGAGCACCTCAGGGTCGAGCACGAGCGGGTGGCGCACAGCGCGCGCACGGACGCCCTGACCGGCATCGCCAACCGCCGCGGCTTCGACGCCGCCGTCGAGTCCCTGCACGACCTGCCGGACCCGAGCAGCTCGGTCGCCGTGCTGGTCGTCGACCTCGACCGCTTCAAGGAGATCAACGACTCCCAGGGCCACGAGGCCGGCGACGAGGTGCTGCGGCAGGTGGCGCGCGCGCTGTCCACCAACCTGCGCGACGGCGACCTGGTCGCCCGGCTGGGCGGCGACGAGTTCGCGGCGCTGCTGCCCGGAGCCCGGCTACCGTCCGCGCTCAGCGTGGCGCGACGCATGGTCGAGGCGGTCGAGGCGATCCCCGGCTGCCCCACGACAGCGAGCATCGGTGTCGCCGCCGCGCCCGCCCGGGCGGTGCAGGAGTCCGTCGTGCGCGCCGACCAGGCGATGTACGAGGCGAAGCGCCGCGGCGGCAACCAGGTCGGCGGCGCCTGAGCGGCCTGGGTGCGGCGGCTGCTCGGTGTGATCCCGACCGCCGCACCCATCCCCTCCGTGGCCGCCGACCTGCCTAACGAGCGAACAGGACGTAGGTCACGTTTCTGGACGAACGGGGACGTCAGCTCTCCGTACCAGGGCGTCCTGGCGACTGACCAGCCGGGCGGTCCTCCTCACGCAACCGGGGCTCGGTGCGCCGGTCAGGGTGGATGCCGTGCTTGTCGGCGTAGAAGGCGCGCACGACGTCCATGTCGGCGGTGACGTCACCGGTGGGCACGAACGACGGGCCGAACCCCAGGGTGCGGGTCGGCCGGTCGACGAAGCCGAGGACGATCGGCATCCGTGCGGCCCGCGCGATGCGGTAGAAGCCGGACTTCCAGTAGTCCGCCTTCTTGCGGGTGCCCTCGGCGGCCACGACGAGCAGGAACGGCTCACCGCTGCGGGCCTGGGTCATCAGCATCCGCACCAGCCCCGCGGGGTGCTCGCGGTCGACCGGGATGCCACCCGTCGAGCGCAACAGCGCCCCGAGCGGTCCCTTGAACGCCTCCTGCTTGATGAGCGCGCGCGGCGAGACGCCGCCGTGCCACATCACCAGGATCATCACGACCCAGTCCCAGTAGGACGTGTGCGGCGCCCCGACGACGATCCCGACGCGCGGTGTCTCGCCCACCACGTGCCAGCCGGTGACGCGCAGCAGGAACGCCGCGAGCCGCCGTCTCATCCGCGCTCCTGCCAGACCACCATGGCCCGAACGATAGGGGGCTGCGGCCCGACCCGCACGGTCCTGCGGTTGCAGGGCCCCGATGCCGGCCGCAGGATTCCGGCATGCCCCGCCTGCGCACCGTCTCGCCGTCCCAGCCGGGCTACGAGCGCCGGCGGCGGGGGAAGGGCTTCGTCTACCTCGACGGCTGCGAGCGCGTCACCGACCCCGAGGAGGTCGCCCGGATCAAGGCGCTGGTGATCCCGCCCGCGTGGGAGGACGTCTGGATCTGCCGCCACGCCAACGGCCACATCCAGGCGGTCGGCACCGACGCCGCCGGACGCCGCCAGTACCTCTACCACCCGGTGTGGCGCCAGCAGCGCGACCAGGCGAAGCACGACCGCGTGCTGGAGGTCGCGGCGCGGCTGCCCCAGGCGCGCCGGCAGGTCGCCGAGCACCTGGCCCTCGACGGCATGCCCCGCGAGCGAGCCCTGGCCGCCGCCTTCCGGCTGCTCGACCTCGGCTTCTTCCGCATCGGCGGCGAGACCTACGCCGAGCAGAACGGCAGCTACGGGCTCGCCACCATCACCCGCGACCACGTGAGCGTCGAGGGCGACCTCATCGTGTTCGACTACGTCGCGAAGTCGGGCAAGGAGCGCTACGTCGCCGTCGGTGAGCCGGCCGTCTGCGAGGTCGTGCAGGCGTTGCGCCGCAGGCGAAGTGGCGGCGACGAGCTGCTCGCCTACCGCGACGGCAGGCGGTGGGTCGACGTCACCAGCGACGACATCAACGCCTACGTCAAGCAGGTCGTGGGCGGCGAGGTGTCGGCGAAGGACTTCCGCACCTGGCACGGCACCGTGCTCGCCGCCGTGGCCCTGGCGGTGTCGGCGAACGTCGCCTCGTCACCGACCGCCCGCAAGCGCGCGATCGCCCGCGCCATGAAGGAGGTGTCCGAGTACCTCGGCAACACTCCCTCGGTGGCGCGGGCGTCGTACGTCGACCCGCGTGTCGTCGACCTCTACGAGGACGGCATCACGATCCAGGACGCGCTGCAGCGCCTCGGTGAGGGTGTGGACGTCGGCCAGCCGGCCACCCACGGGGCGATCGAGCGCGCCGTCCTGCGCATGCTGCGCCACCCGAGACGCTCCCGCAGCCGCCGGAGCTGATCCAGGCCGCTACTTGACCTCGCGGCGGGTGCTGAGCCACAACCCGAGCACGAGCGGCACGGCCACCCACAGCCCGACCGACGTCACCGTCTGCGCGGTCTTGCCAGCCATCTCGAACGTCGACAGCCGGCCGAAGGCGGCGAACACGTCGAACCACTCCCCGGCGGACTTCAGCACCGCCGAGCTGACGATGCCGTACAGCGTCGGTGCCACGAAGAAGGCGGTCAGCGCGACACCGGTGATGGGGATCAGTGCGCCGAAGCCGGCACCCATCAGCACGTAGAGCAGCTGGGCCACCAGCTCGCCGCCGACAGCGCGGCCGTCGAGGTGCCAGCTGACGGGGTCGCCGGTGATCAGACCGGCCAGCGCGACGGCCACGGCGGTCAGCGCCATGACGGTGACGAAGAGCGCGAGCGACAGCAGCAGCGCCGCGACGACCTTGGCCAGCAGCACGCGCACCCGCCGCGGCGACAGCGTGAAGGTCGTGAGGGCCGTGCGCTGCGACCACTCGCTGCTCATCGCCAGGATGCCGAGCACCGGCACGAGCAGCACGACCGGCGTCATCGCCGAGTCGACGAAGCGCATCATGCCGATCGCGGAGTCGCCGGCGTTCCAGACGCGCCACCCGAGGGCGAGCACCGACAACGCGGCGATGGCGCCCAGGATCCACCGCCCGGCGCGGTAGTCGACGGACTTGCGCAGCTCGATGCGGGTCAGCCGCACGAACGACGGCCCGCTGGTGCGGTCGACGTCGAGCTGCACCGTGCGCCGCGTGGGTGCGGTCGGCGTGGTGGTTGCGGTGGTGGACACGGTTTCCTCCAGGTGGCGGGTGGTGGGTGCGGCGGACGACGTGCTCATGCGGCGTCCGGGGCGGACGACGCCAGCGACGTCCCTGCGGTGAGCGAGAAGAAGAGCTCCTCGAGCCCGGCGCCGTCGGCGGCCCGCAGCTCGACGAGCACCTGGCCGGCTGCTGCCGCGACGCGTCCGACCTGCTCGGCCGGTGCGTCGACGGTGAGCGCGCCGTCCGGTGCGGCGGTGACGGCGAGGCCCGCCGCCTCCAGCGCCGACGCGAGGGCGACGGGGTCGAGCCCGCGCACGCGGGTGCCCGACCCGGCGAGCAGCTCGTGCAGGTCGCCCTGGGCGACGATGCGCCCGCGGCCGATGACGACGAGCCGGTCGACCGTGGCCTGCACCTCGCTGAGCAGGTGGCTCGACAGCAGCACGGTGCCGCCGCGGCTGGCGAAGTCCTGCAGCAGCTCGCGCATCCACCGGATGCCCTCGGGGTCCAGGCCGTTGGCGGGCTCGTCGAGCACCAGGGCAGCCGGGTCACCGAGCAGGGCGACCGCGATGCCGAGCCGCTGGCGCATGCCGAGCGAGTACTGGCCGACCCGCCGCCCTGCGGCGTCGGCGAGGCCGACGCGCTCGAGCATGGCGTCGGCGTCAGCGGCGCTGGTGCGCAGCACCTCACCCGCGACCCGCAGCGTCTCTCGGCCGGTGCGCCCCGCGTGCGCGGCGGCGGCGTCCAGCATGACGCCGACGACGCGGCCCGGGTTCGGCAGGTCGCGGTAGCGGCGACCGGCCACGAGCGCCTCGCCGGACGTCGCGGGAGTCAGCCCGGTGAGCATCCGCAAGGTGGTGGACTTCCCGGCGCCGTTCGGGCCGAGGAAGCCGGTGATGGTGCCGGGCAGGCACTCGAAGGAGACGGACTCGACGGCGGTCGTGCGGCCGTAGCGCTTGCTGAGGTTGTCGACGGTGATCATGGCTCGAGCCTGCCGGTCGCGGTGGGGTGGGCCCATCGGCCGGGGGTCTGCGACCACCCCCGACGAAAGTCGGTGGTCTCGCGACGTCGGCACCGACGTCCGGACGACGAGGCGGCGGCGGTCTGCCGCCTAGGCTCGGCACCGTGATCTCGCACGTCGTGACCGCCGCCGAGCGCCGCTGGCACTCGGCGCGGGCGTACGTGGGCCGCGTGAGCCCGCGAGCGCGGGACGTCGCGATGATCGCCGTGTCGCTGTTCGGACCGGTGGCGTACGCCGTGAGCGTCGGGCCGGCGACGTCGACGCTCTGGCGCGTCACCGTCCCGGTGGTGTCCGCGGTCGCGGCGTTGGCGCTGTGGTGGCGGCGGAGCCGGCCCGCGCTGGTGACGCTCGTCGCCCTGGCCGCGGCGATCGTCACGCACGTACCCGTCGCGCTGGCCTTCGCGCTGCTGACGCTGGCGATCCGGCGCCGCGACCGCGTGCTCGCGGCGCTCACAGCACTGGCGGTCGTGAATGAGTCGGTCCACGGCGTGCTCTCGGGCGCCAACTGGTTCGCGACGACCGTCGGCGCCGCGCTGCCGTACGCGGCCGTGGTCGCGTTCGGCGCGTACGTCGGTGCGCGGCGCGACCTCATCGAGTCGCTGCGCGAGCGCGCGGAGACGGCCGAGGCCGAGCGCGAGCTGCGGGTGGACCAGGCGCGTCTGGGCGAGCGCACGCGCATCGCGGGCGAGATGCACGACGTGCTCGCGCACAAGGTCTCGCTCATCGCCCTGCACGCCGGAGGGCTCGAGGTGAACCCCGACGCCGGTCCCGAGCAGGTCGAACGCACGGCCGCGCTCGTGCGCACGACCGCTCGCGAGGCGCTGGAGGACCTGCGGCGGGTGCTGGGCGTCCTGCGCACCGACGGGTCGGCCGCGGGCTCGGACCTCGTGCCGCAGCCGCGGCTGGCCGACATCGAGCGGCTGGTCGAGGCGTCCCGCTCGGCCGGCGTCGTCGTCCACTGGGAGTGCGCGGTCGAGGGCACCCCTCCGGACGACCTGAGCCGGACCGCGCACCGCATCGTGCAGGAGTCGCTGACCAACGTGCACAAGCACGCCCGCTCGGCGGCCACCGACGTCCGCCTGGCGGGGGCAGCGGGCCGCGGGCTGGACGTCGAGGTGCGCAACCGCCTGCCCGTGGCCGCCGCGAGCCTGCTGCCGGGCTCAGGGCTGGGGCTGGTGGGGCTCAGCGAGCGGGTCGCCCTCGTCGGTGGCTCGCTGCAGGCCGGCCCGACGGCGGACGGCGGCTGGCGCGTGCGGGCCCACCTACCCTGGCCGCAGACCGAGGAGGTCGCATGACGCGGGTGCTCATCGTCGACGACGAGGCCCTGGTGCGGGCGGGGCTGCGGATGATCCTGTCGGCGTCCGACGACCTCGAGGTCGTGGCCGAGGCCGAGGACGGCGCGGACGCCGTCGACGCCGTGCGCGCCCACCGGCCGGACGTCGTCCTCATGGACATCCGGATGCCGCGCCTGGACGGGCTCGCAGCCACCCAGGCGGTGCTGGCGCTCGACCCCGCGCCGCGCGTCGTCGTCCTCACGACGTTCGACCTCGACGACTACGTCTTCCGGGCGCTGGAGGCGGGGGCGAGCGGGTTCCTGCTCAAGGACACGCCGCCACGCGACCTCGTGCGCGCCGTCCAGGTCGTGGCCGCGGGCGACGCCATGTTGTCGCCCACGGTGACCCGCCGCCTGATCGGGCACTTCTCCGACTCGGGCTCGTCGTCGCGGCAGCGGACGGCGCTCGAGCGGCTCGGCGCCCTGACCGTGCGCGAGCGCGAGGTGCTCGTGGCGGTCGCGCGGGGGTTGTCGAACGCCGAGGTGGGCCGTGAGCTGTTCATGAGCGAGGCGACGGTGAAGGCCCACGTCTCGCGGCTGCTCACCAAGCTCGACGCGGGCAACCGGGTGCAGGTGGCGATCCTCGCCCACGACGCCGGGCTCGTGTGAGGTCAGTCCCAGCCGAGCGCGTGCAGGCGCGCGTCGTCGATCCCGAAGTGGTGGGCGATCTCGTGGACGACGGTGACCGCCACCTCGGCCACGACCTCGTCGCGGTCCTCGCACATCCGCACGGTGGGGCCGCGGTAGATCATGATGCGGTCGGGCAGCGTCGGGCCGCCGCTCCAGCCGCGCTCGGTGAGGGGGATGCCGACGTACAGGCCGAGCAGGTCGTCGGGCTCGTCCGGCGGGGGTTCGTCGTCCACGAGCACGACGACGTTGCGCATCAGCGCGGTGAGATCGGGCGGAATGGCATCGAGCGCGTCGCCGACGGCGTCGTCGAACTCCGCCTCGCTCATCTCCACCACGGCCCCAGTCTGCCCACCCCTTCCGCCCCCCGAGCCGCTTTCCGCCCGTCACGCCGCTTTGCGTCCTTCAGCAGCGGCCTGAGCGGCGGAGGCAGCGGCCTGAGCGGCGGAAAGCGGCTCGGACGGCGGAAGCGGTCAGCCCAGCAACGCCGAGCCCGTCGGCGGTGAGCTCGAGGTCGGCGGCGCACGCGATGTTCCCGCTTTGGAGTTCGCCAGGGGTGTCCCCTATGCTGAACCGCGTCCTCGACGCTCGCACGTTCGGAGGCGTCACGGCGCCCCCATCGTCTAGCGGCCCAGGACACCGCCCTTTCAAGGCGGCAGCGCGGGTTCGAATCCCGTTGGGGGTACCACCCCAGGCTGCCGGTAGGATCGGCGGCGAGCTCCACAGCATCACCAGCAGCACCACGAGGCCCCGTAGCTCAGTTGGTTAGAGCGCCGCCCTGTCACGGCGGAGGTCGCCGGTTCGAGTCCGGTCGGGGTCGCCACAACGTGCTCGGGCCCGTCCCGGGCAGGTTGCCCGGCCAGGTAGCTCAGTTGGTACGAGCGTCCGACTGAAAATCGGAAGGTCGGCGGTTCGACCCCGCCCCTGGCCACCACCTCCCCCCTTGACCGCCCGCCTCCGAGGCGGCGCGCGTCCACGGCCTCCGACCGGACCTTCGGCCCTGTCTCGTAGCGGCGCCGTGCGCTGAACTGGCGCCCCACGAGTGAGGGGTGCGCCATGAGGCGAACCGGTCAGGTGGCAGTGGTGGTCGCGGCGGTGCTGGTGCTCGGCGCCTGCGCCGCGGGGGTGAACACCGAGGCGAGCAGGACGGCGGACGCGGGCTTCTGGCTGGGCCTGTGGCACGGCGCGATCAGTCCGGTCACGTTCATCATCTCGCTGTTCAAGGACTCCGTGAGCATCTACGAGGTCCGCAACAACGGGAACTGGTACGACTTCGGCTTCATGCTCGGCGTCTCGATCGCGTTCTCGGGCGCGGGCGGCGGGGGCTGTGCCTCCCGGCGTCGGCGCCGTTGACGCAGACAGGTGCGGCCCGGCATCCACCTCGGTCGCCGGGCCGCACCTCGGTCGGCTACTTGCCCCTCAGGGAGAAGGCGTAGAACGTCGTGCTCGGTGTCCCGAGGCCGAAGCGTCCGTAACCGTTACCCCAGTAGACGACCCCACGCTGGTCGATCGCCGGTCCCGCGTTCGACGAGCCCTCGCCGACGAAGTCCTTGAGGACCGCACCGGAGGCCGCGTCGAGCGCGTACATGTGGCCGCTCATCGAGCCCGCGTAGACGACGCCGTTCGCCTCCGACACCATGCCGGTGTCAAAGCTCCCGCTCGGGTCGGGGGTCTGCCACAGGATCTGGCCCGTGGCCGCGTCGAGCGCCGCGTACGAGCCGGTGTGGGGCAGTGACGGGTCGTTGGGGTAAGGCAGCCCACCGAAGTTCGCCTCGGCGACGTAGATCCGCTTCCCGTCCGTCGCGCTTCCCCACTCGATGCCACCGAGCGTCGAACCCGGACCGGCCTGGGTGCTCCAGACGATGGCGCCGGTCTTGGCGTCGAGAGCCCAGTAGATGCCGCTCTTCTGCCCTGCTCCCACCAGCTGGCGGTTGGGGCCGCCGGCTGTCGGGACGCTGAAGAGGTTGGCGCCCGAGCCGAAGTCGAAGTCCGGTCCCGGGTCGGGCGGGCAGTTGTCGACGCCCACGATGCACGAGACGATCCAGTCGTCGAAGCCCTGGACGCCGGTCGCCCAGGTGATCTGCCCGGTTGCCATGTCGAGCGCCATCACGGCGTCGACGTGATCGTCCGGGCTCAGGCAGGCAGCGGGGGTCCCGCCGTTCTGCTGGCACTGCTTGACGTCAGCCGGAACGGAGTAGTTGTTCCCCGTGGTGACGTAGACGGTGCCGGACTTCCGGTCGATCGCCGGCGTGCTTCCCCAGACCGCGCCGCCCGAGTACCCGTCGGGAACCGTGTAGGTCGTCCACAGGATCTGCCCGGTGGTCGCGTCGAGTGCGCTGAAGGAGCCACGGAACGAGCAGCAGACGTAGTCCGGGATGAACGCGGCCGCGTTCTCCTCAGCGGAGGCGGCGCCCACGTAGACGACACCGTCGGCCACGACGGGCGACTGGGTGATGATGGAGAACGGGTTCGCGTTGATCACCGTCGACCACAGCAGGTCCCCGGTCTTGGCGTCGACGGCGAGCACCCGGCCGGCGTGCGGGGTGTTCGTCCCTCCGCCTTGGTCGCCGAGGTAGAGCACGTCACCGACCACCGCCGGTGTGGTGCGGGAGACGTTGGCCTCGTCGTCGTTGTACCCGTACGAAGACAGCTTGCGTTGCCAGATGAGGGTGCCGCTGCTGGCGGACACCTTGTTCAGGTAGCCACCCCAGTCGGGGAAGTAGACGGCCCCCTTGGCGACGGCCGGGGTCGCCGACACGTCCCCGTGGGTCTGGAACGTCCACTTGGTGGCCAGCTTGTCCGCGTTCCTGGGAGTCGGTCCGTCAGGCGTGTTGACCGATCTCGTGTTCCCGAGGTTCTGGCCTCCCATCGGCCAGTCCCCGCCACCGGCTGCCTGAGCCTGCGGGGCCGCGCCGACCATGGCAGTCAGAGCCAAGGCGGCGATAGCGAAGACGCGCAGACGGGTGCTGCGCAACGGATTGTCCATGGCGACCTCCACACCGGGCCGTAGCCCGTGCACGACGACGGACGGCTGTCTCGACGTCATGTCGCCCGCGGGATTTGCCCCCCGCTCTCGTGTGCGGCAGCCAGAACGTACTCCTGACCGGAGGCCCGCAGAAGGGCTGCCGGAGAAGCCGCCCGCATTGCGGCGGCATGAACCATGTGCCCCGAGCGTCGGCAATTTCCGGGCCGGTGGGGCTGGCGCTCCTAAGCGGCGGTGATCAGGCCGTAGTGGCCGTCGTAGCGCCGGTAGAGCACCCGCGCCGGCTGATCGCGGGTCTCGCGGAAGAACACGAACAGCTCTCCCCCGACGTCCAGGCGCTCGATCGCCTGCCGCTCGGTGAGCAGGTGCGCCGACCCCTCGCGCACGTACCGACCCGGCTCGAGCCGGTGCACGACCGCCTCGTCACCCGACGCCGCGTCCACGAAGAGGTAGAACTCGTGCCCGAGCAGCTCCATGTCGAACGCCGCCTCGTCCAACGTCAGGCGGTCGAGCGCAAAAGCCTTGCGGCGCACGATCTCGCGCTCCTCGACCGGCCTCGGGTAGTAGTCGGCCCGCGACGTCGGTTCCGCGCCGTGCCGCCACTCGTGCTCGTCGACCACGCGAGTCCAGCGGTGCCGGGTGCGCGTGCGGTCCTGCAGCTGCACGAGCTGACGGCGCAGCCTCGCGTCGAGCAGGTCGACCGCCTCGTGCAGCCGGTCGGCGGCGACGTGCGCCCGCACCGGCGTGCCGTCGACGTCGAGGGTGGCCTCGGCCACCGAGGGGTGGACGCGCGCCGGGTCGGCCGACACCTCCAGCACCACCTGCACCGACCGGACGGACAGTCGCGTGTAGCGCGCGGCCGCGGCGAGCTTCTTCGCGGCGTACTCCTCCTGGCGGTGCGGCACCTCACCTCGGCTGGTGACCCGGACCTCCGGCTGCACACCTCCACGGGCGCTCATCGACGTCGTCGTCGACATGCTGCACCTCCTCTGAGGGGCTTTCACGCTATGCCGTTGCGCTGCAACGCCCTCAGAGCACTAGGTCCTGCGCCCGTGCCGAGCGGCACCCGGGACTTCGGTCCCGTCCCGACCGGGACCTCCAGCGCCGAAGTCGGGACGTGTGCCCCCTCCTGCAACCCTTGCGCGACCCCGAAGGTTGACCCGTAAAGGTTCGACGGGAGGCCGGCACGGTCCGGCCGAGAGAAAGGCAAGACCATGCGACGCAAGAGCTTCGACACCGTCATGAGCTGGGCTGGAGTCGCCCTCGCGGCGCTCCTTCTCGTGGCCGGCGGCCTGCTCACCTGGGCCCACAACTTCGTCAGCGACCAGGTGCACAGTCAGCTGTCCGCCCAGCAGATCTACTTCCCCAAGGCCGGCGACGACGGCCTGAAGGACCCGAAGATCGGCCCCTTCATCAGCCAGTACGCCGGCCAGCAGCTGGTGGACGGCGCCCAGGCCCGGGCCTACGCCGACCACTACATCGCCGTCCACATCGAGGAGATGTCCGGCGGCAAGACCTACGCCCAGCTGAGCACCGAGGCCCGCGCCAACCCGGACGACGCCAAGGCCCAGGGCCTGGTCGCGACCGTCTTCAAGGGTGAGACCCTGCGCGGCCTGCTGCTCAACGCCTACGCCTTCTGGCAGATGGGCCAGATCGCGCTCTACGCCGCGATCGCAGCCTTCGCCGGCGCAGCGGTGTTCGTCTTCCTCGCAGCGCTCGGCTTCATCCACCGCGGCCGCGTCAGCTCGAGCGACGCGATCTTCACCGACAAGAAGGTGACCGCCGGCGTCTGACCGGCAGCCACCGACCGCCCGCAGCCCCTGCCGCACTCGCGGCGGGGGCTCCGGCGTGCGGGGACGAACGTCCCCTCGACAGGGGGACGTTCAGCGCCGAAGTCGGGACCTGCGGCCCTGAGCGCATCTGCTGCGGCCACCGAGAGTGGAGGTGCAAGAGGTTCGACGGTCAGGTCGGCGTGTCCGACCACGTGAGAGAGGCAACACCATGCGACGCAAGAGCTTCGACACCGTGATGAGTTGGGCCGGCGTTGCAATCGCCGCGATCCTGCTCGTGGCAGGCGGCCTGCTCACCTGGGCGCACGTCTTCGTGAACGACCAGGTGCACAGCCAGCTGTCGGCCCAGAAGATCTTCTTCCCGAAGGCCGGCGACGAGGGTCTCAAGGACCCCAAGATCGGCCCCTTCATCAGCCAGTACGCCGGCCAGCAGCTCGTGGACGGCGCCCAGGCTCGCGCCTACGCCGACCACTACATCGCCGTCCACATCGAGGGGATGACCGGCGGCAAGACCTACGCCCAGCTGAGCACCGAGGCCCGGGCCAACCCGAACGACGCCAAGGCAGCCGGCCTGGTCGAGACCACCTTCAAGGGCGAGACCCTGCGCGGCCTGCTGCTCAACGCCTACGCCTTCTGGAAGATGGGCCAGATCGCTCTCATCGCTGCGATCGCGGCGTTCGTCGGTGGCGGACTGTTCCTGGTGCTGGCAGCGCTCGGGTTCATCCACCGCGGACGGGTGAGCGCCGATGACGAGATCCTCGGACTCGGTTCGCGAGTCCCGGTAACCGTCGAACCGTGACCGGTTGACGAACCGAGACCGGCCCCCACCGCTTCGGCGGTGGGGGCCCCTTGTCGTCCCGCGAACCTACTCCGGCGGGCTCGCCGGCCGGTCCGCCCGCGGCGCAGGTGCGTTGAGGTTGAACCGGATGCCGAGCATGCGCACGACGAAGCACACCGCAGCGGCAGCGAGCGCCGCAACCAGCCCGTAGACGTCCAGCCGCACCGCGACGACGGTGACCGTGGCGCCAAGCAGCGCGGGCACGGCGTACAGCCCGCTGCTCAGCACCGACGGGATGCGCCCCATCAGCACGTCACGGATCGTCCCGCCCCCGACGGCGGTGACAGCGCCGAGCACGACCGCCTGCACCGGCCCGAGCCCGAAGGCGAGCGCCTTGCTCGCGCCGGTGACGCAGAACAGGCTCAGCCCCGCGGCGTCCAGGACGAGCATGGGTGTGAGGACACGCTCGAGCGGCCGGCTGAGGAAGAAGGCGACCAGGGCCCCGACGGTCGCGACGGTCAGGTACGGCCATTCCATGAAGGTCGCCGGCGGCAGTGCGTCGATGAGGACGTCGCGGATGATGCCCCCGCCGATCGCGGTGATGACTCCGAGGGCGATCACGCCGACGATGTCGAGCCGCACGGAGCGGACGGCCGTGAAGGCGCCGTTCAGCGCGAACGCGAAGGTCCCGGCGAGGTCCAGGGCGAGCAGGAGCGACACGGCGCTCATGGTGCCGCAGTCGGCCCCGATACGCGTCAGCGAGGTCAGCCGACCGTCAGCCGACGTCAGCCGACGTCAGCGACGACCGCGCGGACGCAGCAGGGACGTCGGCAGCTCGGGTGCCGGCAGCGACGGACCGTCGAAGCCCACGACGGCCCCGAACTGCGGTCGGTCACCGGCGAACCCGGCCTCGATCTCGGCCATCCACCTCCCGCGCGCCTCGACGATCTCCTCGTGCGAGCGCGCGACGAAGTTCCACCACATGAGGATCTCCTCCTCGAACGGCTCACCGCCGAGCAGCAGGCAGCGTCCGCCGCCCGTGGACGAGACGCTGAGCCGGTTGCGGCCGGTGCCGAGGTAGAGCAGGCGCCCGGGACGCAGCACCTCGCCGTCGACGACGACCTCGCCGCGGGTCACCACAACGGCGTGCTCGAAACCGGGCTCGAGCGACACCGACGCCTCGCCGTGGACGTCCAGGTCGGCGCCGACGAGCGGTGAGTGCACCTCGGCCGGGCTCGCGTGCCCGGCGAGCGCGCCAACGAGCACCGTGGCCCGCGCTCCGCCCAGGTCGACGCGCGGCAGGTCCACGACGTGCTCGAAGCGGGGCTCGACCTGGCGGGCGGCTTCGGGCAGCGCGATCCACAGCTGCGCCCCGTGCAGCTGTGGCGGCCGGTCCTGCGGCGACTGCTCGGAGTGGGCGATCCCGCGGCCGGCGGTCATGAGGTTGAGCTCGCCGGGCCGCACGAGCTGCTGGCTGCCGAGGCTGTCGCGGTGCTCGATGGCGCCCTCGAGCAGCCAGCTGACCGTCTGCAGACCGATGTGCGGGTGCGGCGGCACCTGCATGCCGGGCATCGTGATCACGGCGTCCGGGCCGTAGGTGTCGACGAAGCACCAGGCGCCGACCATGCGCCGGTCGCGGTGCGGCAACGTGCGGTTGACGAGGTTGGTCTTGCTGATCGGGACCTCGCGGCCCTCGATCACCTCGTGCACCGGCCCGTCGGAGGTCTGCGAGACGCACACGGTCTCGAACCGCTGTGCCTCGCGGTTGCTCACCGGCTCAGCCTACGCGGAGCCGGCAGCACGCACGTCGGCGCCGGCCCGCGCGTCGCGGGCGGCGCCGACGTGTCCCCCGGGCAGGGGGACGTGCTCAGCTGCGCTGCTGTGGGATGCCGGCGAGAAGCTGGCGGACCTCGTCCTCGGGGTACCGGCGGTGGCCGCCGAGAGTCCGGATCGAGGTCAGCTTGCCGGCCTTCGCCCAGCGCGTGACCGTCTTGGGGTCCACCCGGAACAGCGCGGCGACCTCAGCAGGGGTCAGCAGCGACTGCGCGTCGGGGCTCTTGGTGGCCATCGCAACTCCTTTGGCGATATCGCGTCGGGCGACGCGTTTGCAGTGTCAAGGATGCCCCTTTTCGGGACCGGATGGAACGATCCGGACGGATCATTGTGGGAGTTCACCCTGAACTAGTCATCTTCGGGTAAAGAACCCACCATTGACTAGTCAAGGTTAGGAGGACCTGGCGAGCAGCGCCACCCGTTGCCAGCGCCGAGTCCAGCGGCGATAGGCCGCCGCGGCCGAGGTGACGTCCTCCTCCGCCAGCGCGGCCAGGCCCTCCTCCACGTCGGACGCCGAGTCGTCGCTCGTGAGGTGCACCTCGTCCAGCAGCTCGACGAGGCCGCCGTAGTCCAGCTCGACGCGGCTGCGGTGGTCGAACTCCTCCAGCCACCGACCCAGCACCTCGATGTCGCTCGCCAGGCCGGCGTCCCCGAGCGTCTCGCGTGCGGTGCGCAGCCCGATCGCCACGCGACGTCGGGCCTGGGCCATCGTCGTCCGGTACGTCAGGGCGCGCACGGGCTCGACAGTGACCGTGCGTTCGGCGCCGGAGAACGGCACGAACCAGGGCAACGGCACCTGCCAGGCCGCCGTCCGCGAGAACAGCCGGACCTCACCCCCGCGCACGGCCAGCTCGGCGAGGTCGGCCGCCGCCTGCTCACGCAGCACCTGCGGCACGGCCTCGCTGGGCAGCACGTCACCCTCGAGGTCCGGGGCGCCGAGGCGGTGCCACACCTGCAGCCGCGGCTGCAGGGGGCAGACGAACAGCTCGCCGCCCTCGTCGATCAGCAGCGCGTCCTGGCTCTCAGCGGCGGGCACGGGGGCCGGCGGGCGTCCGGCGAGCCGGCGCACCGTGTCTGCGAACAGGCCGGCCTCGATCTCGCCCCGCGACGGCGCGGTGCGGGCGTAGGTGGTCCAGCGCTCGCGCTCGGCGTCCGCCAGGTGGGCGACCGGCTCGTACACGCGCAGGTGCGCTTGGTACGGCGGGCGGCGGGTCACGGTGGGCACTCCCCCAGGGTGGCACCTCCGCAGGCTCGTGGCAGACCGGGCGGCCCTAGGCTGATCCGCACCGGGGCCGACGACGTCCCCGGAGGCGGCGCCGGCCTCACGAGGGCCGCGCCCACGACCCGAGGAGTCACGACCGTGACGAGCACGACCGCGCCCCACTGGGCGACCGAGGACGGCAGCGACGTCTTCGCCGGTGACCACGAGCAGGTGGTCTTCTGCCACGACCCCGCCAGCGGGCTGCGCGCGATCATCGCGCTGCACAGCACGGCCCTCGGCCCGGGGCTCGGCGGCACGCGGTTCTACCCGTACGCCTCCACCGCCGAGGCGGTCGCCGACGCGCTGCACCTCTCGCGCGGCATGACCTACAAGAACGCCGTGGCCGGCCTCGACCACGGCGGCGGCAAGGCGGTCATCATCGGCGACCCCGCGCGCGACAAGACCCCCGAGCTGCTGCGGGCGTACGGGCGGTTCGTGCAGAGCCTGGGCGGTCGCTACGTCACCGCGTGCGACGTCGGCACCTACGTCGCCGACATGGACGTCGTCGCCGAGGAGTGCGACTTCGTCACCGGCCGCAGCGAGGCCAACGGCGGCGCGGGCGACTCCTCGGTGCTGACGGCGCTGGGCGTGTTCCAGGGCATGCGCGCCGCGGCGGCCCACCGGTGGGGGCCCGACACGCTCGCGGGCCGTCGCGTCGGTATCGCCGGCGTCGGCAAGGTGGGCCACCTGCTCGCCGGGCTGCTGCTCGAGGACGGCGCGGAGGTCGTCGTCACGGACGTCTCCGAGACCGCCCTGGAGCGCGTGCGCGCCGAGCACCCTGAGGTCGCCGTCGTCGGGTCGACGGACGAGCTCGTCAGCGGTGAGATCGACGTCTACGCCCCCTGCGCGCTCGGCGGTGCGCTGACGCCGGAGGTCGTGGCGGCGCTCACGGCCCAGATCGTCTGCGGCGCCGCCAACAACCAGCTCGCCGAGCCGCAGGTGGCCGAGCAGCTGCTCGAGCGGGGCGTCACGTACGCGCCCGACTACCTGGTGAACTCCGGCGGGGTCATCCAGGTGGCCGACGAGCTGCACGGCTTCGACTTCGAGCGGGCCCGCGCCCGCACCCTCAAGATCTTCGAGGCCACCGGCTCCGTGCTCGCCGAGGCGGACGCCGAGGGCATCGCGCCGTCGGTCGCCGCCGACCGGCTCGCCGAGCGCCGCATCGGGGCGGTGGCTGCGGACGAGCAGCTGTGGCTGTCGGCGCGGGGAGGCTCCGCCCAGCGGCGCGTCGGGTCGCACCGTGCGTGACGGGTCGCACGCTGCGTGACGGGACCGAACGCGTCAGCCAGGCGGGTGGCTGAGTCGTCGGAACACGCCCGGACGATGTACCGTTGACCTACGACGAGACCACTGAACCCGGGGCCGCACTCGCCGCCCCGGTCTACGCATGAGGGGGTCGACGCCATGGGTCGCGGCCGCGCCAAGGCCAAGCAGACCAAGGTCGCCCGGGAGCTGAAGTACTTCAGTCCCAACACGGACCTGACTGCCCTCCAGCGGGAGCTCCACGGGGGCTCGTACACCGAGCCGGACGACGCCACGGCGCCTTCCGGCGACGAGGACGACGACTACCAGCAGTGGGCCTCGGGTCGCTGACCTGACCCAGCAGGTCTGACGCCGGCTCGGCCGCGTCAGACCTGCTGGCTGCCCACCATGCGCACGGCACCGCCGTCGACGCCTTTTGCCCCCTGGGTGAGCTGGCCGGTGCGGTCGGTGGCGTCGTGCGTACGGACGCTGCCGACCACCCAGGCCGGCAGCCCACGGGCGGTGAGCCGTCGCACTGCTGCGTCGGCGCTGTCGGCCGACACCGCGGCCACCATGCCGACGCCGAGGTTGAGGGTGCGCTCCAGGTCGTCCAGCGGCACCTGACCGAGGCGGCGCACCAGACCGAACACGGGGGCCGGCGTCCAGGTCGAGCGGTCGACGACCGCCTCCAGGCCCTGCGGCAGCACGCGCGCCAGGTTGGCCGCGAGGCCGCCACCGGTGACGTGGCTGAGGGCGTGGACGTCGATGCCAGAGTCCCGCGCCCGGACGAGGTCGAGCACGTCCGCGGCGTACACGCGGGTCGGCTCCAGCAGCTCCTCGCCGAGCGTGCGGCCGAGCTCGTCGACCTCTCGCTCGAGGCCCCAGCCGGCGACGTCGATCACGCGGCGCACGAGCGAGTAGCCGTTGGAGTGCAGACCGGACGACGCCATCGCCACCAGCACGTCACCCGCACGCACCCGCTCGGGGCCGAGCACGTCGTCCGCCTCGACCACACCGGTGACCGCGCCGGCGACGTCGTACTCGTCCGGGCCGAGCAGGCCGGGGTGCTCGGCGGTCTCCCCGCCCGTCAGGGCGCAGCCGGCCACCACGCACGCCTCGGCGATGCCGCGGACGACGTCGGCGATCCGCTCGGGCACGACCGAGCCGCACGCGATGTAGTCGGTCATGAACAGCGGCTCGGCGCCGGCCACGACGATGTCGTCGACGACCATGCCGACCAGGTCGAACCCGATCGTGTGGTGGACGTCGAGGCGCTGGGCGATCTGCACCTTGGTGCCCACGCCGTCGGTGCTGGTCGCCAGCAGCGGACGCCGGTAGGCCTTCAGGGCGCTCGCGTCGAACAGCCCGGCGAAGCCACCGAGGTCGCCCACGACCTCGGGCCGACGCGTGCGCGCGACCCACTGCTTCATCAGCTCGACGGCGCGGTCGCCGGCCTCGGTGTCGACCCCGGCCCCGGCGTACGTCACCGGCTCAGTCATCCGCACTTCTCCAAGGACTCGGGGTTTTCGGCTGCCCATGACCCCACTTCTTTGGAGAAGTGCGGGCCGGGGGCGGGGTCACGGGCGGGTGAGGGCGTCGGAGCCACCGCCGGACAGGCCCGTCGGCACGCCCTCGGCGTCGCGGCCCGGACGCACGGACTCCAGCCCCGGCAGCGTCTCGAGGACGCTCTTGCCGAGCTGGTCGGCGTCCGGCAGCGGCACGGGGTACTGCCCGGTGAAGCAGGCGCGGCACAGCTGGTCCTTCGGCTGGCCGGTGGCGGCGATCATGCCGTCCTCGCTGATGTAGCCGAGGCTGTCGGCGCCGATCGACGCGCGCACCTCCTCGACGCCGAGGCCGGTGGCGATGAGCTCGGCGCGGCTGGCGAAGTCGATCCCGTAGAAGCAGGGCCAGCTCACCGGCGGCGAGGAGATCCGCACGTGCACCTCGGCCGCCCCGGCCTCGCGGAGCATGCGCACCTGGGCCCGCTGGGTGTTGCCGCGCACGATCGAGTCGTCGACGACGACCAGGCGCTTGCCGCGGATCACCTCGGTGAGCGGGTTGAGCTTCAGCCGGATGCCGAGCTGGCGGATCGTCTGGCTCGGCTGGATGAACGTGCGCCCGACGTAGGAGTTCTTCACGAAGCCCTGGCCGAACGGGATGCCGCTGGCCTCGGCGTACCCGATGGCGGCGGGCGTGCCGGACTCCGGCACGCCGATCACGAGGTCGGCCTCGGCGGGGTGCTCGGCGGCGAGCCGGCGTCCCATCTCGACCCGCGCCTCGTGGACGACGCGGCCGGCGATCGTGGTGTCGGGCCGGGCGAGGTAGACGTACTCGAACACGCAGCCCTTGGGGTCGGACGCCGCGAACCGGCTCGAGCGCAACCCGTCGGAGTCGATGACGACGAGCTCGCCCGGCTCGATCTCGCGGATGAAGCTCGCGCCGATGGTGGCCAGCGCCGGCGTCTCGCTGGCGACGACCCAGCCGCGCTCGAGCCGGCCGAGCACGAGCGGGCGGATGCCGTGCCGGTCGCGGGCGGCGTAGAGCGTGTGCTCGTCCATGAAGACGAGACTGAAAGCACCGCGGAGCTCGGGCAGGACCTCCAGCGCCGTCGCCTCGAGGCTGTGGTCGGGGTCGCCGGCGAGCAGCGCGGTGATGAGCGCCGTGTCGGTGGTGTTGCCCTGCCGCAGCTCGCCCGCGGCCTGGGCGCCGTACCGCTGCTGGACGACGTCGCGCAGCTCGGCGGAGTTCGTGAGGTTGCCGTTGTGGGCGAGGGCGACCGTGCCGCCTGCGGTGTTGCCGAGGGTGGGCTGGGCGTTCTCCCACACACTGCCACCCGTGGTCGAGTACCGGGTGTGGCCGATGGCGAGGTGGCCCGGCAGCGAGTGCAGCGCGGTCTCGTCGAAGACCTGCGACACCAGGCCCATGTCCTTGTAGACGAGCAGGCGGCGCCCGTCGCTGGCCGCGATGCCCGCCGACTCCTGGCCGCGGTGCTGCAACGCGTACAGCCCGTAGAAGGTGAGCTTGGCGACCTCCTCGCCGGGGGCCCAGATGCCCAGGACGCCGCACGCGTCCTGGGGGGACTTCTCGCCGGGGAGCAGGTCGTGGGTCAGGAGCCCGTCGCCTCGTGCCACCCGCTCAGTGTCCCACAGCAGACGCCGCGTTCGGGCCGGTCACCGGCGCGAGCGGGTGCGCCGGTCGAGCAGGAGGGCGACGACGCCACCGACGAGGCCGCCGAGGAGCCCGAGCAGCACCGCCAGGTAGCCGAGCAGCGGCCCGCGGCTGACCCCTGGCCCCGCCGGGCCGGCCAGCGTCGCGAGGACCGCGACCACCAGCCCGGCGACCGCACCGGTGATCAGGAAGGCGCTGTACCGCGGCGAGCGGTGCACCGGGATGCGCTGCGGCTCGGCGTGGGACCCCGGCGGTGGGGACGGCTGCTCGCTCACCCGAGCACGGTAACCGGCCCGCCGAACCACTGGGGCACCGGGCAGGTCACATCCGTGACTCGCCCGCGGTGGTGCCCTCGAGGCGCTGGGCGAGCCACACCGGCAGGATCGACGCGGCGACGAGCAGCACCGCCACCACGTTGACCACCGGCGCCTGGTTGGGCCGGAACAGGTTGTTGAAGATCCAGATCGGCAGGGTCTGTGACCCTGGGCCGGCGGTGAACGTCGTCACGACGATCTCGTCGAAGCTCAGCCCGAACGCGAGCAGGCCGCCGGCGACGAGCGCGGAGCGCAGCACCGGGAAGGTGACCAGCCGGAACGTCGTGAACGGCCGCGCACCGAGGTCGGCGGACGCCGCCTCGAGCGAGCCGCCCGATCGTCGCAGCCGGGCCGTGACGTTGTTGAAGACGACGACGATGCAGAACGTCGCGTGCCCGACGATGATCGTGAAGAGCCCGGCGCCGATGCCGAAGACCGGCCCGAGCACGTTCTGGATCACCGACTGCAGCGCGATGCCGGTGACGATGCCGGGCAGCGCGATCGGCAGCACGACCAGTAGCGAGATGGCCTGGCGGCCGAAGAAGTCGTACCGGGTGAGGGCGAGCGCCAGCAGGGTGCCGAGCACCAGCGCGATCGAGGTGGCCCCGATGCCGGCCTCGACCGACGTCCGCAGCGCGTCGCGGGGGCCCTGGGCGTGGACGGCGAGGTCCCACCAGCGCAGCGTGAACCCGGGCGGCGGCCAGCCGAAGGTGCGGTCGCTGTTGAACGAGTTGAGGGCGACGACCGCGAGCGGGGCGTAGACGAAGAGCAGCACCACCGCACCGACCGCCCACAGCGCGGCGCGGGCGCGACGGGTCAGCCGCACGACAGGCTCACAGGACGGGTCCTCACAGGTTCTCCAGCGCACCGGTGCGGCGGACGGCCAACAGGTAGGCGACCATGATCACGACCGACGCGGTGCCCAGCGCGGCGGCGAACGGCAGGTCGAGGGTGATGTTCTGCAGCACGGCGGTGCCGAGCACCTGCACCTTGCCGCCGACGATCTGGACGGCGATGTAGTCGCCGAGGCTCAGCGAGAAGGTGAAGACGCTGCCTGCGGCGATCGCGGGCAGCAGGGCCGGCACGACGACGCGCCGGAACGTCACGGCGTTGCCGGCGCCGAGGTCGGCGGACGCCTGCAGGTGGCTGTCGGGCAGCCGCTCCAGACCGGCGTACACCGGAAGGATCATGTACGGCAGCCACAGGTAGGTGAGGGTGACGACGACGGCCGCGAGCCCGTAGCCGGGCGTGGCGCCGAACGTCGAGTCGAGGACGCCGTCGGGCCCGAGCATCGCGCGCCACGCGTAGGCCTTGACGAGGTAGCTCGCCCACAACGGCACGAGCACCAGCGCCACCAGCAGGCGTCGCAGCCGCGGCGGCGCCACCTTCGCCATGAAGAACCCGAACGGCACCGCCACGAGCACGCAGAGCACCGTGACGCTCACGGCGATGAGCAGCGTGCGCCCGATGATGCGCAGGTAGACCGGGTCGGTGACCAACCCCTGCAGGTTCTCGAGCGTGAACGTGCGGACGACCTGGTTGGTGAAGGGGTCGGTCGTCCAGACCGCCGTCGCGAAGATCGCCGCGAGCGCGCCGAGGTAGGCGACCACGAGCCAGAGCAACGGTGGGGTCAGCAACCCTGCGAGGGCCAGACGTCTGCGCACGGTGTCACCTCCTCGGCGGGCTCGCGGCGGGATTTCGAGTAGTCGGGTCGAGCGGGCCGGACAGCCGGATCAGGCAGCCCGGTCAGGCAGCCCGGTCAGCTGTTGCGGACGTCGGTCCAGGCCTTGGTCCACTCGGCGTAGTCGGTGCACTTGACGTCCGTGCGCCCGTCGAGGCACTGCGGGATCGGGGTGTTCCAGAAGTAGACCTTGGAGAAGTACTCCTCGTCCTCGGCGTGGAACACCTTGCAGTGGTTGGGGTCCGAGGTCTCGGCACACGCCTTGCGGTTGGCCGGCGCCTCACCGAAGTACTCGGCGATCTGGGCGTTGGTCTTGGGCGAGACGATGTGGTCGATGAACTTGTAGGCGCAGGTCTTGTGCTTCGACTTCGCGCCCACCATCCAGGTGTCGGACCAGCCGGTGGCGCCCTCCTTCGGCAGCACGGCGTCGACCGGCGCCTTCTCGCCCTGCGCGACGTTGGCGATGACCTGCCACGTGGTGCCCACCACCGAGGAGCCGGCCTTGAACGCCTGCACCTCCTTGAGGTAGTCCGACCAGTACTCGCTCACGTTCGCCTTCTGCTGCTTCAGCAGGTCGACGGCCGCCTGCAGCTGCTTGCTGTCGAGGGCGTAGGGGTCCTTGATGCCCAGGTCGGGCTTGGTGCGCATCAGGTACAGCGCGGCGTCCGCGATGTAGATGGGTGAGTCGTAGGCGGTGACCTTGCCCTTGTACTGCGACCCCTGGTCGAAGACCACGGACCACGAGTCGGGCGCCGGCTTGACCAGGTCGGTGCGGTACATGAGCAGGTTGGCGCCGCGGCCGTGCGGGATGCCGTAGGCGACGCCCTTGACCGAGTTGAACGGCTGCATCTTCAGCGCGTCGAAGATGTCGGGGTAGTTGGTGATGAGCGAGGTGTTGACCGGCTCGACGTCACCGGCGGCGATGAGCCGCAAGGTGGCGTCCCCCGACGCCGACACGACGTCGTACTGGCCGGTGCGCATGAGCTGCACGGCCTCGTCGGACGTGCCGAACGTCTTGACGTTGACGTTGCAGCCGGACTCCTTCTCGAAGCCGGTGACCCAGTCGACCGTCTTGTCGTTGCTGCCGTCCTCGACGTAGCCCGGCCAGGCGAGGACGTTCACCTCGCCCTCGGGCTCACCGAGCTTGTCGAGCGCGGCGAGCTTCGGCGGCGTGAAGCCACCTTGGGTGGCGTCCGCCTTCGTGCCGGAGCTGCTGCCGCCACCGCAGGCGGCGAGCGCCAGGGCGGCGACCGCCCCCACGGCGACAGCGGCGACGGGGTTCCTACGCATGTGGTGCTCCTTCGTCGGTGCTCTGCTTGCTGCTGGTGGGTGGCGGCACGTCCATCACGTGCTCATCGCGCCAGGCCAGCCGCACGGGGTCGCCGCGCCTGACCACGGAGGACCCGGAGTGCCCAGGTCCGTTCTGCTGCAAGGCGATCAGCCGCGCGCCCGCGTCGAGGTCGACGACGACGCGGCTGACCGGCCCGGCGTACACGACCTCCTGGACGACGCCGGCTGCCCAGCGCTCGCGGTCGCCGGCGGCGTTGCCGTCGGCGAGCACGCGCAGCTTCTCGGGTCGGATGCCGAAGCTGCCGTCGCGGCCGAGCACCTGCCGGGCGGCGTTGCCCTGCAACAGGTTCGACGTGCCGACGAACCCGGCGACGAACGCCGTCGCGGGGTTGTCGTAGACGTCTACCGCCGGCCCGACCTGCTCGACGCGGCCGGCGTTGAAGACGGCGATGCGGTCGGACAGCGTCAGCGCCTCCTCCTGGTCGTGGGTGACGAACAGGAAGGTGATGCCGACCTCGCGCTGGATCGCCTTGAGCTCGACCTGCATCTGCTCGCGCAGCTTGAGGTCGAGGGCGCCGAGCGGCTCGTCCAGCAGCAGCACGCGCGGGCGGTTGACCAGTGCTCGGGCGAGGGCGACGCGCTGGCGCTGGCCGCCGCTGAGCTGCCCGGGACGCCGCTCGCCCAGGTGCGGCAGGCGGACCTGCTCGAGCGCCTCGCCGGCGCGACGCCGGCGCTCGGCGGCGGGCACCTTCTTGACGCGCAGCCCGTACTCGACGTTCTGCTGCACGCTCATGTGCGGGAACAGCGCGTAGTCCTGGAACACCGTGTTGACGTCACGGTCGTACGCCGGCGTGCGGGTCGTGTCGACGCCCGCGAGCTCGACGGTGCCGGCCGTGGGCTCCTCGAACCCGGCGATGATCCGCAGCACGGTGGTCTTGCCGGAGCCGGACGGGCCGAGCATCGAGAAGAACTCGCCGTCGGCGATGTCGAGGTCGACGTCGTCGACGGCAACCACCGGCGGGTGGCCCGCGAACTCCTTGCGCAGGCCACGCAGCCGGACAGCGGGTGCGGAGGGGCTGGACACGCGCCAGAACCTATGACTTCATAGGTCAACGCGCAAGGGTCCGAACGGGACGCGGCACCCACCGGTACCGTTTCGTGACCCGAGGACGCACGAGGCGGAGGTGACGTGACCACGACGGGCAGGGGGACCGCGCCCGCTGGGCGCGTGCTGTCGTCGCGGGCGCGGTCGGCGGTGTTCTCACCGCTGGAGCCGACGGGGCGCGCCGAGGCGGTGACGCGCCGGCTCTCGGACGCGATCGCGCTCGGGCTGCTGCGCGACGACGAGCAGCTGCCGAGCGAGACCGACCTCGCCGAGCGGCTCGGCGTCTCGACGGTGACCGTGCGCGAGGCGCTGACCTCGCTGCGCGAGCAAGGGCTGGTGCGCACTCGCCGCGGCCGCGGCGGAGGGTCGTTCGTCTGCGCCCCCGCGGACGCCGCCACCTCGGTGCTGCGCGCTCGCCTGCGCTCGTTCGGGCTCGGTGAGCTGCGCGACCTCGCCGACCACTACGCCGCGATCAGCGGCGCCTGCGCGCGGCTCGCTGCCGAGCGGGCGGACGACGACGACCGCGCGCGGCTGGCGTCCGGCACCGAGCGCCTGGGCGCTGCCACCGAGGCCGGCGCCCGGCGGCGCGCGGAGGGGCAGTACCACCTTGAGCTCGCCGCCAGCGCCCAGTCACCGCGCCTGACCCGCGAGGAGATCGCCCTGCAGAGCGCGGTCGGGCCTGTGCTGTGGCTCGCCTACGCCGACAACGCGGCGGTGTCCGACGCGTGCCGCCAGCACCGGCGCCTGCAGGACGCCGTCGCCGCCGGGGATGCCGCGGCCGCCCGGGCCGCGGCCGAGGACCACGTAGCTGAGATGTTCGCTGCCGCGCGGGCCCTTCACCGCGAGATGATGTCGGGGTGAGCGGTACGTCAGGTGCAGCGGCCGTGGGCACGAGCCCGACGGCGGCGAGCGACGTCGTCGCAGCGGTCGACCTGATCGGTGCGCGCGTGCACCGCCTGCTGGACGGGCTCCGCGAGGCGGTCAGCGCCCGCTTCGAGGGCGGTCGCGCACCGACGCGCGCCGACCTGCGCCTCACCGACCTCACCTCGGCGATGCTGAGCCTGCCCGACCTGCCGCTCGTGGGTGCGGGCTTCGTGGCCGCACCTGGCGCGCTGGCCGACGTCACGTACTGGCTGGAGTGGCTCACCACCGACCCGGACGCCGAGCGGCCGACGCTCGAGCCGCTCGACGCGCAGACCGACCCGGACGCCGACGACTTCCGCGACTACACGGCGCTGGCGTGGTTCAGCGGCCCGCGCGACGACGGGCTGCCCCACGTCACCGGCCCGTACGTCGATTACCTGTGCACAGACGAGTACACGCTGACGTTCACCCAGCCGGTGGTGGTCGACGGACGGTTCGTGGGCGTCGTCGGCGCGGACCTCTACGCACGCAGCCTCGAGGCGGCGGTGCTGCCGGTCATGGGCCGGCTCGAGACGGCGTCCACGCTGGTCAACGCGGCCGGTCGCGTCGTGACCTCGTGCCGCACCGGCTGGGTCACCGGCGACCTGGTGCGCGACGTGCCGGTCGCGGCCTGGTGGCGCGACGGCGTGCCGGCGGACGTCGCGGACTGGCGGTTGCACCGGTGCGACGCCGTGCCGCTCGCCCTGCTCGTGCCGCCGGCCTGATGATGGTGCGAGTCGTCCCTCAACGGCAGGTGTCGGGCGCCTGAGGAACAATGGCCGCAACGAAACTCACCCTCGAGCTGTGGGACTCGCCGGAGCTGCAGCGATGCCCCGACTGTGGTGGCTGGCGGAAGTTCTTCTCCGGCGAGGTGCTCCTAGACGACGGCGGCACCCTTGCGGTGTTCATGACGTTCCTCTACGAACACGGGGGCGAGCGCGAGGTCTTCACCGACGCGGTCTTCGGCACGTGGGGTCCCGACGCCGATGACAGCGACCACGAGACCTTCGGTTCGCGCACAGGCCCGATCGAGAGTTCCCCGCACGACGTGTCCAGCCTCATTACAGGCGGCTCGAACGACCCCGAGGACGCGTCCGTGCTGGGCCTGCGACTGACTCGAGAACAAGCGCTCGAGCATCCCCTGCTACCGGCGTTCTGGCAGGTGAACGATCTCGTCCTCACCGAGATTGCCGCGTCCCCGGACAGCTGGGCAGGAGTTGGCAGCCGACGACCCCGGCGACCACTGCGGCGGCGACCACGACGGTGACGACGGCTGTCGATCATGTGCCACCGCGGCTGGATCCGGGCCTAGGAGTCGGTGACACGTCGGTTCCGCACATGGTCACAGTTCGACATCGCCGATCGCGGCAAGGCCGACGGATGCCGATGATGGGGCGTGGATGTCACGAGATCTCGCCCGGGAGCCGACGGTCGGCGCCACCACGGTCGCCGTTGGCTCGCTGCGGGGTTGGCGATGGTTTCCGTGACTGCAGGCTGTGCGGTCTTCCCCAGCGAGCCATATAGCGGTATCGGAGTCAGCCGGGACGAACAGAACCTCTTGACGGTTCGCTACCTGGCCTGCCCGGGCGATGCCCTGGAACAGGTGGTGCTGACTGATCCGCACGGCCGACAGGTGTGGCGAGCCGAGCGTGGCTCGGGTGGTGAGAAGGTCAACTTCGTGGCTGTGGGCAGCGTGCCAAAAGGCTGGACGTCCACGCCGTCCGCCCTCGATGCCCCGGCCATCCCCAAGGTCGTGCGGTCGACATCAAGACCGACGAGCGGGGTCAGGTGGGAACGCTGGAGGTCGATACGTCAGCCCTGGCCGTGGGGCAAGTCAGCAGCGACGCAGGGCCGGTGACCAGCGAACAGTACGAACAGCAGAGACCGGACTGCGAGGAATAGCATCACGCCAACTCACGTCCAGGGCACCGGCGGACATCCGCCCATCGGCACGACCGCGCGACCAGCGGCAATGCGTGCGGGTGCGCGCTCAGCAGCAGATCCGGGCGTTAGCCATCCGCCTCGACCATTGACCAGTTCCTGTAGTCGAAGGCGCGACGCAGGCGATCTATGACCTCGTCCCGTGGTCGTTCGGCGCGATCCGGAATCGTCCCTGTGGACACAGCGACCTCTGACCAAGGCTTGCTCATTGCCTCGGCGGATACATGTAGGTCGCCGTACTCGTCCGTGTATTGGAGCCTAGTCCGGCCCATGAGGCGGACTGCATACCCTTCCGAGGAACGAGTCCATCCGCGCCAGTCCCGCCTGAAGGTCTCCGAGGGCATGCGGCGAGGCTACCGACCGTGTGAGCCCGTCCCTACACACGACGCATCCGCTCACGAGCGGACGGCACCGGCTCGGTCATCGGCGGCGCTCGGCGACGCGGCTCACCTGACGATCAGACGGGCAGCGATCTCGCCCACGTCGTTCAGGCCGTTGGGGATGTCGTGGTCGAGCAACTGGTAGACGTCGTCCTCGGTGGCCATGATGACCGCTCCGTTCAGGACCGCGAACGCGTCCCCGCAGAGCAGGGCCAGCCGCTTGTTGCCGTCGACGAGCGACTGGTTCTGCGCGATCGAGTGCATCAGGGCGGCGACCTTCTCCCCGAGAGCGGGGTAGGCGTCCTCCCCGAACACCGTGGTCTGCGGTCGCTTGAGCGCCGAGTCGAGCAGCCCCACGTCCTTCATCAGCCAGCCCTTGCGGGCCACCAGCTGGAGGACGATCTCAAGGGTCAGGAAGCGGGTCGTCACGCGAGGCGCTCAAGCACCCGCGCCCAACGACGCTCACCGTCTGCGAAGGCCGCGAACGCGTCCTGCTCAAGGGCGTGGTGCTCAGCAGCCTCGATGATGGCCCGCTGGATGACGTCGTTCTCAGACGCGCCCGCACCGGCGTGCTCCACCAGCGCAGACAGCGCCCGAACGCCCCGCTCATCGAGGCGCACGGTCTTCGCGGTGCGAGTCCTGGTGCTCATGACAACCCATGATAGCAAAATGATGCACGGCGCTTCTACGGCCCTCGCAGGTGCGGCACATGAGCGCATCCGTCTGAAGAGGGGCACACCCCGTCAGAGCGGCAGGCAGCCGCTGAGGTCGGCCCGCTCGCCGCTCGCGCTCACCCGGGCCGCGGCGACGGCGTCCGCCCAGGTGGTGGTGCCTGTCACGAGCGCGAGCCAGGTCGCGGCATCCGTCTCGACGACGTTCGGCGGAGTACCGCGGGTGTGGCGCGGGCCCTCGATGCACTGGGTCACGCCGAACGGCGGCACGCGCACCTCCACGGTGTGGCCCGGCGCGCGAGCAGCCAGCTCCTCCAGGCTGTAGCGCACGGCGGTGGCGAGGACCGGACGCGGGACGTCGCCTGCAGCCTCCTGCCACTGCCGCAGCGCCGCCCGGCCGGCGTCCACGTCGATCCGTCGTCGTGCTGGCACGACCCGATGCTCGCACGCGGCAGCGCACCGGTCAGGATGGCCTCATGGGCGCGCGCTTCGACGACGTCACCTCGGTGACTCCTACCGGCTCCGGCGGCTACACGGCGGCAGATCGACCCCGAGTGGTCGATCGCCGGCAAGCCCAACGGCGGCTACCTGCTGGCCCTGTGCGGCCGCGCGGCCCAGGCCGAGCTGAACGCCGGCGGCGAGCACCACCCGCACGTCGTCGCCGCGAGCGCGACGTACCTCAGCCCCGCCACCTTCGGCAGCGCGCGGCTCGACGTCGAGGAGCTGCGACGCGGGCGGGGCACCAGCGTGCTGCGGGTGCGGCTGTCGGACGACGACGGCACGCCCCGGCTGGAGACTCACGTCACGTGCGGACGGCTGCGCGAGGAAGCCGAGCCGCACCACGACAACGTCACCGCCCCGACCCTGCCGACGCTGGAGCAGTGCGTGCGGCTGCCGGTCGACGGGCCGGGCTTCCAGGTGCCGCTGATGGGCGTGGTGGCCGAGCACCTCGACCCGGCCTGCCTGGGGTGGGCCCAGGGTGCGCCGTCCGGTGCAGGCGAGCTGCGCGGCTACCTCAGCTTCGACGACGGCCGCGAGCCCGACGCGCTCGCGCTGCTGCTCGCCGTCGACGCCCTGCCGCCTGCGACGTTCGACCTCGGCCTCGGCGGCTGGGTGCCGACGCTGCACCTGAGCGCGTGGGTGCGCGCCCTGCCGGCGCCCGGCCCCCTGCTGGTGCGGCAGTCGGCGCGGCTGGTCGAGGCCTCGATGGTCGACGAGACGTGCGACGTGTGGGACTCGCGCGGTCGGCTGGTCGCCACCGGCCACCAGCTGGCCGGCGTCCGCGTGCCGCGGGCGCACTGAGCGCCGTCCACCATCCGAAACGTCGGGCGGGCGGGGAACAGGGCGAGGACGATCGACCTTGCTCGTTGAGGGACGCCGTGAGAGCGGTCCCACACCACCCGCCCGCCGACCCGAGGACTGCCGTGACCACCGCCTGCCCGGCCGACGAGCGCCTGGACGCCGCGCCCACCACCGTCGGTCCCCGCGGCGCGCTCGGCGTCCCGCTGGGTCTGGTGGTCATGCTCGGGTCGCTGCAGGGGCTCGGCCCGCTGTCGCTCGACACCTACCTGCCGGCGCTGCCGGACATCGCCCGAGACCTCGGGGCTTCGACGTCGGCCACGCAGCTCACGCTCACTGCCACCCTGGTCGGCCTGGCCGCCGGGCAGCTCGTGTTCGGTGCGCTGAGCGACCGGCTCGGCCGTCGCCGTCCCTTGCTGGCCGGGCTGGCGCTCTACGTCGTGGCCAGCCTGCTGTGCGCTGCAGCACCCACGGTCGAGCTGTTGGTGGCGGGCCGGTTCGTGCAGGGCTTCGCCGGCGCGGCCGGGATGGTCAGCGCCATGGCGATCGCGCGCGACAGCACGCACGGCACGGCCATGGCCCGGCTCTTCGCGGCCCTGATGCTCGTGACGGGGGTGGCGCCGATCGTCGCCCCGGTGCTCGGCGGCCAGCTGCTGCTCCTCACCTCGTGGCGCGGCATCTTCGGCCTGCTGGCGCTCGCCGGCGCGGTGCTGCTCGCCGTGGCCGCGTTGCGGGTGCCGGAGACCCTGCCGGTCCACCGCCGCCGTGGGGGCGACCTGCGCGACACGCTGCGGACCTTCGGCGGCCTGCTGCGCGACCGCGGGTTCAGCGGGCCGCTGCTGGCGCTCGTGCTGGCCTGCGGCGGGCTCTTCGGCTACCTGTCCGGCTCGCCGTTCCTGCTGCAGGACGTGCACGGCCTGTCCGCGCAGGCCTACAGCGGCGTCTTCGCGATCAACACCATCGGCCTCACCGCGCTGAGCCAGCTCAGCGGCCGGGTCGTGCACCGCACCGGGCCGGCGCGACTGCTGCTCATCGGGACGGCGGTGTGCGCCCTCGGCGGCGTCGGGCTGCTCGCCGCGACGCTGACCGGCGCGGGGCTGATCGCGGTGCTACCGGCACTGTTCTGCGTCGTCGGCGGCATGGGCTTCGTCTTCCCGAACGCCAGCGCGCTGGCGCTCGCGGCTCACGGCGAGGCGGCGGGCTCGGCGTCCGCGCTGCTCGGCACCGGGCAGTTCCTCGCCGGTGCGGTGGCCGCGCCGCTCGTGGGTCTCGGTGGCGACGCGACGCTCTCGATGGCCGTGGTGCTCGCCGTCGCCACGGTGGCGTCGGTGGTCGCGGCGCTCGTCAGCAGCCGGCGCGCGCTCGTGCCGGCCTGACGGTCCACGGCGCGCGACGTCGCCGATCACGCCGGGACGTCGATGCGCCTGATGTTGGTCCAGCCGGTCCAGCCGCGCTCCTCCAGGAGCGTGAACAGCCGGGGCGCGCACGGGAAGAACTCGACGAACGCCGCGTCGAGCAGCGCGACGAGGTCGTCGCTGATGGGGTTCGCGTCGTCCGTCCCCGCCGACTGCTCGGCCGCGGCCTCGATGAAGGCGGCCACCCGGTCCGCGAGCGCCGGCAGCCGCGGGTCGTCGGGCCCGCAGTCGGCGAGGTCCCCGACATCGAGATACAGCTGGCGCAGTGCCTCGTGCTCGATCTGGGCGTGCTTGATCGCCATCAGCGCCGGCACCTCGTCCGGCATCTGGGCCGCGATCAGGATCCAGCTGTCGCGCTCGACCTCGATGAGCCGCTCGCGAAAGCCCAGCTCGCGCATGCGGTCGAGGTAGGCGACCGCCTCCGGTGGCAGCGCCAGGCTGTCGCCGGCCGCGAGCTGGGCGATGCGCTCTCGGTGACGCTGGATCGCTCGCGATGTCGGCGCGCAACCGACGGTCGATGTCCGCGATCGCCGCCGCGAACTCCTCCTCGTCGGCGGCCAGGAGCTCACGCACCCGTGACAGCGGGACGCCGGCGTCGGCCAGGGTGCGGATCTTGACCAGGTCGACCACCGCGGCCGCGTCGTAGCGCCGGTAGCCCGAGTGGTCGCGCTCGGGCTCGGGCAGCAACCCCTTGGCGTGGTAGTGGCGGACCGCACGGACGGTCACGCCCGCGTACGACGCGAGCTGGCTGATGGTCAGCATGAACCCATTCTCCCGCTGGCCGGGTCAGGCGAGCTTGCGGCGGTAGGTGCGCATGGCGAGCACGTAGGCCACGACGAGCAGCCCGATGCACCACGCGAGCGCGATCCAGGCGTCGTCGCCCACCGGCTGCTCGGCGTAGAGGCCGCGGATGGTGTTGACGATCGAGGTGACCGGTTGGTTCTCGGCGAACCAGCGCACCGGGCCGGGCATGCCGGACGTGGGCACGAACGCGGAGCTGATGAACGGCAGGAAGATCAGCGGGTAGGAGAACCCGCTCACGCCGTCGACCGACTTCGCGGTCAGCCCGGGGATCACGGCCAGCCAGGTCAGCGCCAGGGTGAACAGCACGAGGATCCCGAGGACCGCGAGCCAGGCGAGCAGCCCGGCCCCGGAGCGGAAGCCCATCAGCAGAGCGACGAGGACCACCAGGACGAGCGAGACCAGGTTGGCCACGACCGACGTCAGCACGTGGCCCCACAGCACGGCGGAGCGGGCGATCGGCATGGACTGGAACCGTTCGAAGATCCCGCCCGAGACGTCGGTGAACAGCCGGAAGGCGGTGTAGGCGATGCCCGAGGCGACGGTGATGAGCAGGATCCCCGGCAGCAGGTAGTTCACGTACTTGCCGCCGTCGCCGACCTGGATCGCGCTACCGAAGACGTAGACGAACAGCAGCATCATGGCGATGGGTGTGACGGCGGTGGTGATGATCGTGTCCGGGCTGCGCAGGATGTGGCGCAGGGACCGCTTGAGCAGGACGGTGGTGTTGCTGAGGACGTCGGTGGTCATGGTGGGTCCTTAGGCGACGGCGCCGTCGTGACCGACGATCGCGAGGAAGATGTCTTCGAGGGTCGGCTGCTTCTCGACGTACTCGACGGTGGCGGGCGGGAAGAGCTGTCTGAGCTCGGCGAGGGTGCCCTCGGCGATGATGCGACCCCCGTGGAGGATCGCCATCCGGTCCGCGAGCTGCTCGGCCTCGTCGAGGTGCTGCGTCGTGAGCAGCACCGTGGTGCCCTGACCGGCGAGCTCCTTGACCGTCTTCCAGACCTCGAGCCGCGACTGCGGGTCCAGCCCGGTGGTGGGCTCGTCGAGGAACAGCACGGGAGGGTTGCCGATCAGGCTCATCGCGATGTCGAGGCGACGGCGCATGCCGCCGGAGTAGGTCGCGACGTTCCGCCCGGCGGCCTCACTCAGACCGAACCTCGCCAGCAGGCCGTCCGCGATGCCGCCGGCGTCCTTGAGGCGTCGCAGCTCGGCGATGAGCTCGAGGTTCTCGCGTCCGGTGAGGACCTCGTCGACGGCGGCGAACTGCCCAGTGAGGCTGATCGACGCGCGGACCTGCGCTGGCTGGGTGTCGACGTCGTAGCCGGCGACCGTGACGGTGCCCCCGTCGGACCGGAGCAGGGTGGACAGGATCCGCACCGCGGTGGTCTTGCCCGCGCCGTTCGAGCCGAGCAGGGCGTAGATGCTGCCCGCGGGGACGCGCAGGTCCATCCCTTGGAGGACGGCCTGGTCGCCGTAGGACTTGGTGAGCCCGGCGATCTCGATGGCTGGTGTCGTGGTCATGACAGCAGCGTGCAACGTTGACCCTGCGTCAAGGTCAAGCCGCGATACCGCACCACGTGATCAGCGCGTTCCGGAGTGCTGGCAACGCGGTCTCGGGCGGCTCGCCTACCGTGGCCGCCCACGCGATGCGGGCGTCCGGCAGCAGGAGCAGCGCGTCGGCTGGCGGCTCGTCGATCGTCGTCGTGACCACGTCGACGCGGCCGCTCCATTGAGCCGCGAGCTCACGCAGGTCCGCCGCGTCAGCGAGGTCGAGGAGCACCGGCCGGCCGTTGCGCAGTACCCCGGCCAGTCTGGGGTCGTCCCGGTCGACGCGCAGGGCTCCGTCGGTCGCGAAGGTGCCGACGAGCGGGTGCGCCTCCCACGTCGGAGACCCGGCGTCGGTGCCTGCCATGAGCGCACCGAGGCGGCGCAGTGGCTGCTCGTCGGCACTCAGCTCGAGGAAGAGCGCCCGCAGGGCGTCGCCGCTGGGACCGTGCCCGCGTCGCAGTGCGACCTGGGCCCGCGTGTGGAGCAGGGTGCGCTCGGCGGCGGTGCGGCGTTCGTCGGAGTACGTGTCCAGCAGGCCGGCCGGCGCCCAGCCCTGGGCGCTCGCGGCGAGCTTCCACGCGAGGTTGGCGGCGTCGAGCATGCCCGCGTTGACCGCCACTCCACCGGCGGGAAACAGGTGCGCTGCGTCGCCGGCGAGGAAGACGCGGTCGCGCCGGTACGTGTCCGCCTGCTTGGCCGAGTACCCGAACCGCGTCATCCGCAGCGGCTCCCCCAGCGGCAGGTCGATGCCGAGCACGCGGCTCACGCTCGCGCTCAGCTCGTCGACGGTCATGGGCGCGTCGTCGCCGTACTCGGTCGCCTCGACCTCGGCGGTGTAGACGCCCATGGTGCCGCCGAGGCCTGAGCAGGCGAACACGCCACGCTCGGTCGCGGTGTAGCCGAACGGGATCTTGCCCACCCCGGGGACGTCGAGGCTGCCGTCGTCGAGGACGGTGACCGAGTCGGGCACGGTGACCGACGCGAGCCGCTCGATCTCAGGGAAGGAGCTGCCCGGGAACGCGATCCCGGCCAGGTCACGGACCCGGCTGCGGCCACCGTCGCAGCCGACCACGAACTGCGCGGTCACCTCGTACGGTCCGTTCGGGCCATGCACCTCGACGGTCACCGCGTCGTCGACCTGTTGCAGGCCAACGACTTCGTGTCCGCACAGGACCTCGACACCGCGCTCGACGGCGCGTTCGGCGAGGACGGCCTCGAGCTTCGGCTGGGGCAGCAGCATCGCGCGCATCGGAGCGTTCTTGAGCTGGGTGAAGTCCAGGTGCAGCCCACCGAACGGGAACCGCGGAGCCGGCTCGGGCTGATCGGGGCTGCTGCTCGCCTCGCGGAACCGGCCCAGCTCGCCGCGGTAGTGCAGCAGCTGCAGGATCTGGCCTGCGAGGCCGCCGGCCTTGGCCGTCTGGGACGGCGCCGGGCGGCGTTCCAGCAGGACCGTTCGCACCCCCGCCTGTCCGAGCTCACCAGCGAGCATGAGCCCGGTAGGCCCAGCCCCCACCACGACGACGTCCACGTCCATGAAGTGCCTCTCCCCCTGCAGTTCCGCTGCGGAACCGGCATCGGCCGTCGATTCTGCGGGACGACGGGGGTCTTGCCGCAAGGCCCCCTCTGCCGTATACGTTGAAAGTGGAGGGGCTGGGTTGCCTGTGGGATGGGCAGTTTCACCCACGGGTGCGGCGGGGAGGATGCGTCGTCCGACCGACGCGGTGCCGCGGCGAGTCGACCTAGCGTCCTCGTCATGGACACCACACGCATCGAGACCGTCGTCATCGGAGCCGGGCAGGCGGGCCTGGCGACCGGCTACCACCTGCAGCGTCACGGCCGCCCCTTCGTGATCCTCGACGCCAGCTCCCGGATCGGCGACAACTGGCGCCGGCAGTGGGACACGCTCGCGCTCTACTCCCCCGCCCAGCACGACAGCCTGCCCGGGCTGGCCTTCCCGGCGAGGAAGTGGACGTTCCCCGGCAAGGACCAGGTCGCCGACTACCTGGAGACCTACGCCCGAAACTTCGAGCTGCCCGTGGTGCTCGACACCCGGGTGCAGCGACTCGAGCGTGTGGATGGGAAGTACGTGGTCACGACCGACCGCGGCGAGTACCACTGCGACAACGTGGTCGTCGCCACCGGGACGTTCGGCCGGACGCCGCGGGTCCCGGCGATCGCCGAACAGCTCGACCCGGCGATCCTGCAGCTGCACTCGAGCGAGTACCGGCGTCCGGACCAGCTCCGCGACGGCCCCGTTCTGGTCGTCGGTGCGAGTCACTCCGGCACCGACATCTCGTTCGAGGTCGCGCAGACGCACTCCACGATCCTCGCCGGGCGCGACTGCGGTCAGATCCCGCCACGACTGGACTCTCCGGGCATGCGCGTGCTCTTCCCTGCGCTGCTCTTCGCGTGGCAGCACGTCCTCACCCGACGCACGCCCATCGGCCGCAAGGCGATGTCCCACATCCGTTCCCACGGTGGGCCGATGCTGCGGGTCAAGCGCTCGGACCTCGCGGCCCGCGGTGTCGACCGCATCACGTCCCGTGTCGAGGAGGTGCAGGGCGGCCTGCCGGTCGTCGACGGGACGCCGCGCGAGGTGGCCAACGTGGTGTGGGCGACCGGCTTCCGGCAGACCTTCGACTGGATCCGCCTGCCGATCATCGGCGAGGACGGGTACCCACGCGAGGCTCGCGGCGTGGTCGACGACGCACCGGGGCTCTACTTCTGCGGCCTGAGCTTCCAGTACTCCTTCAGCTCCATGCTGATCTGCGGTGCGGGCCGTGACGCCGGGTACGTCGTCGACCGGCTCGTCGCCCGCGAGCGGAAGCCCGCGAGGCTCCCCACCTCCGCGTGATTCCCCGTACCCTCGCTGCTGGAGGTCTGGGGAATGGGCGTCGTCGAGCTCGAGCAGGCGCGCACCGCGTTCGACCGCGGTGACTGGAGGGCCGCGTTCGAGGGCTGGTCCGCAGCGGACGCCGACGCGCTCGCGGCCACCGAGCTCGAGGACCTCGCCACCGCCGCGGAGCTGCTGGGTCGCCACGACGAGACGGTCCGAGCGCTGCAGCGGGCTTTCGCGCGCTGGCAGGAGGCGCCAGATCCGGGCCGTTCAGTGATGTGCGCGTTCCGGCTCGCCATGACCGCCGCCACCCACGGCGAGCCGGCGACGTTCGCCGGCTGGACCTCCCGCGCCGAGGGACTCCTCGAGGAGACCAGCGGGGACGGTCCCGAACGCGGGTGGGTCGAGTTCCTGCGCATGTTCCGAGCCCTCGGCGCAGGCGCGTACGCCGACGCCGCAGCGGCCGCCGACGCCGCCACCACCATCGGGCGCACCCACCACGACGCTGACCTGATCACCTTGGGCCTGTGCTCCCAAGGGCGCCTGGCCATCTACGCCGGCCGAGTCGTCGACGGCCTCGCGCTTCTCGACGAGGCCATGGTCCGCGTCATCGCCGGAGAGGCCTCACCGATCACCGCCGGCCACGTCTACTGCACCGCGATCGAGGGCTGCCAGGAGATCAGCGACTTCGCCCGGATGGCCGAATGGACCTCCGCTCTCGAACGCTGGTGCCAGGCGCAGCCGGGACTGCTCGCCTTCACCGGCCAGTGCGCGGTGCACCGCGGCCAGCTGATGCGGATCCGCGGCGACTGGCCCGCAGCCCTTGACGAGTACGAGCTGGCCTCGCAGCGCTACCGGCAGGTCGGTTCCCCTGACGCCGCGGGACTGGCCGCCTGCGAGGCGGGCGACGTGCACCGCCTGCGAGGCGACTGGGAGCAGGCCGACGCCGCCTACCAGCTCGCGGCCGACCACGGTTACGACCCGCAGCCCGGACTCGCGCTGCTGTGGCTGGCCCAGGGCCGGACGGATGCGTCACGCGCGGCGATCCACCGGCTGCTGGCCGAGACCGATGGACCCGTCCAACGATGTCGCGTGCTGCCCGCCGCGGTCGAGGTCCTCATCGCGTCCGGAGACGCCGAGCGAGCTCGTGCGGCAGCCGGCGAGCTGAGCTCCCTCGCCTCCACGTTCGGGTGCGTGTCCCTCGAGGCCATGGCCGCACACGCGTCCGGCGCCGTCGAGCTCGCGGGCGGCGACCCTTCCGGCGCGCTCCCCTACCTCCGCAAGGCCCACCAGCTGTGGACGCGTGCCGAGTCACCCTACGAACGCGCTCGGGTCCAGATCGCGATGGGACGCGCGCTGGCCGCCGTCGGCGACGTCGACTCGGCGAGACGCGAGCTCGAAGCAAGCCGGTCGACCTTCCGCCAGCTTGGTGCCCAACCCGCGGCCGACGAGGTGTCGCACCTGCTCTCGCCAGCGCGGCTGCCGGCCGGTCTCACCGCCCGGGAGGTCGAGGTCCTTCGGCTCGTCGCCACCGGTCAGAGCAACGCGCAGATCGCCACCGCCCTGGTTCTCAGCGAGAAGACCGTCGCGCGCCACCTGTCCAACATCTTCGCCAAGCTCGACGTCGGCTCGCGCACGGCGGCCACGGCGTACGCGTTCGAGCACGGGCTCGTCTGACGGCGATCAGGTACTGCGCCATCTCCAGCTCCTCTGCTCACCAGCAGCCAGATGGCCGCCCCTCACGTCCTCCACGAACGACGTGGCGTGGATACGACACCCCGGGCAGAGAGTCCGCGGTTCTCACCCACGCAGGATCTTCTCCAGGGGCTTGCCCTTCGCCAGCTCGTCGACGAGCTTGTCCAGGTAGCGGATCTTCTGCATGAGCGGATCCTCGACGTCCTCGACCCGAACGCCGCACACCACGCCGGTGATCAGGGACGCGTTCGGGTTGAGCCGGGCGTCGGCGAAGAAGTCCGCGAACGTCGTCCCGGTAGCCAGGTGACGGGCCAACGTCGGCTGGTCGAAGCCGGTCAGCCACTCGATGACCTGATCCAGCTCGGCCTGGGTGCGCCCCTTGCGCTCGACCTTCGTCACGTAGAGCGGGTACACCGACGCGAAACTGGTGGTGAAGATGCGGCTCACCGACGTCAGCGTAGTTGTCGGTCGGCGATGAGTTCGAGGATGCGCACCGGTCTGTTCTGGCGACAGGGGTCGACCAAGGAGGAGCCATGGGCCAGGTCATCGCATCCATCACGACGTCGGTCGACGGTTACGTCACCGGCCCGGACGACGGGCCGCAGTCCGGTCTCGGCCGTGGTGGCGAGCGCCTGCACTACTGGGTGATGGGTGGTCCCTGGACCTACGAAGGCGGCCACGACTTCGCCATGCACGGCCCCGACAAGGAGTTCTACGACGAGCTCGTCTCGACAGTGAGGGCCGCGGTGGTCGGTCGTGGCATGTACGAGGCAGCCGGCGCCTGGGGCGGCACCAATCCCTTTCCCGGGCCCTTGTTCGTGGTCACCCACCGCACCGCGGACCAACCAGAGGCGGAGAGCGGCTTCCGGTTCGTCGGTGATCTCGACGAAGCGCTCGCCCAGGCCGCTGAGGCTGCCGGGGACGGCGACGTCAACATCGGTGGCGGCGCCGACGTCATCCGGCAGGCGCTCGCCGCAGGCAAGGTGGACGAGCTGGTCATCTCGACGGCGCCGGTGCTGCTGGGCGCGGGGAAGGGGCTGTTCGACGGCTTCAACCGCGACATGGACCTGGAGGTCACCAGGGTCTACAGCTCGCCCTTCGCCACGCACGTCCGCTACCGGGTTCTGCGCGAGCCACGTTGAGCCTTCGCCGTTGCGTCGTCGCGCAGATCAGTGGGTGATCGTCGTCTGCTGGTAGAGCGCCAGCCGCGGTTCGCCGTCGACCAGCCGGTAGACGCTGGTCATCAGCGCGACGAACGGCTCGGACTGCCCTTCGCGCACGGCGCTCGCCTTGTAGACCACGGCGGCTGCATCTGCGCCGACCTGCACCGCTCGTTCGTCGGTGAGCTCGTACGACGCCCACGGCGGCGCGTCGTTCAGTGACGTCGCGATCGCGTCGCGGCTCATCACCGTGCCGTTGACGAGAACCATCACCGCGTCCGGCGTCATGAGCCGCCCGTAGAAGTCACCGCCCGTCGAGTGGCAGAGCGAGTCCCATCCCTGCCGCTCGAGGGCCATCAGTCGCGTCAGCTCGAGTGCATCCATGCCTCGACACCCTACGGAACTCTGGAGCAGGCAGCCCGGGACCGCTGGGTCGTTGAGCGAGCGTCACGCTCTGCCCCGACGTGGCGGCACGTCATCCGCCCCCGCGGATGACGGGGACGGCGTCACCGTAGAGGCCGCCCAGCAGCGCCCGATCACCCATTGGTTGATCGAGCCGCACCGTCGCCGTGCGCCGCGCGCCCGCCGAATCACATCCCCTGGCGGTACCCCCCACGTGAGGGTGCTCGGTGAGAAGCACCACGACAGCATGCGGGGACTGGATGGCCCGCCCGGTGTAGTCCGCGCCGCACTCCTCGTCCTGGCGGAGGGGCGAGCCGGTGAATTCAGCGGTCAACGTGCGCCCATCGGCGTCGAGCTCACCGCTGTCGGCGTAGAGCGCGGGCCGGTTCTCCACGTTGGTCGGTGCAGGCAACGTCACATTCGGCTGCGCCGTGACGGCCGGCCGCAGGACAACGAACGCGCTGCTCTGCAGGCTGAGTCGCCAGGCGGGAACCCGGACCGCACCGTGCGTGCTGCCGACGGTCATGCTCGTCAGCCGGGCGTTGACGACGCGAATCGGCCGTCGAGCACCAGACAGGGCGGGGACGGACGCCGTGAGCCGCCCCTCGACGACAGCCGCCTGCACCGCCTCGGCCGCCGACAGCAGCGTCACCACCGTCGCCGTGCCGTCAGCCCAGGTTGCCGTACCGAGGTCGGTGGGAACGCCGGGCAGCCGCGCGGCGCGTTCCACGTCACCGACGGCCAACGCCTGCGTCACCGCGGTCTTCTGCGCGTCGGTGCCATGACCGGCCACCCGTGACCACGGACCGACCTGCACCAACGGTCTGGCTGACGCCGCCGAGCCGAACGCGGCCTCGTAGCGATCGAGCCACGCCCGTCCCACCGGCTCAGGAGTCGTGCGGTCCCGCCCAGCAGGCGTCGATACGCCGCAAGCTGCCAACGACAGCATCATCAACGCCGGTACCGAGGAGCGACCGCCGCATCGCCAGGTGCGCATGCCTCAGGGTCCACTCACCGCCGGTCGACGGCCAGCATGAGGCGGCAACGAACTGATCACGACTGCGCCGACCTTGACTCTCTCGGTCAGTTGTCGCGGGTCACGCCTACCTCAGCGGATCGGTGACCGGCTCGTCGGTGCTGATGAGCGAGGGCGGTCCCGTCGCGAGGCCGTCTTCGAGGTCGGGGCCGGACGCACGCGCGTCGGCCAGCACGTCAGCAGGCACGTGCTGCTCGATGAAGCGTCGCGCGAGCCGGGTGGACGGATGGATCCCGATGGTGGCCACCACGATGATCGACGCGATCAGCAGCCAGCCGACGGCGCCCCAGTTCATCGCGAGGAACGTGTAGAGCGCAGGCGCCCACACCCGGCCCAAGGTGCTGCTCAGCTCGGCAGCGCCCTGGTAGGCGCCGCGCTGGCGAGGGTCCATCAGCTCGGCCTCGAACGTCCAGCTCGCCGCCGAGAGGTAGAGCTCGGCCCCCGTCACGGTGACGTGCCCCAGCCAGACCAGCGCGATCGTGACCCAACCGACGGTGTCGTGGGTCGCCAGGGTGATCAGGCAGGAGACCACGAAGAAGCTGGACGACACCCGCATCGCCTTGAGGGCGGTCGGCACGTCCTTCACCCCGCGAGCCGCCGCCATCGGCAAGAAGATGCACATCACCGTGTTGGTGCCGAACAAGAACGCGAGCAGCACGCGCGGGGCGTCGGTCTTCTGCACCAGCCACAGCGGGATCACGACGTTGAGCAGCACCTGGTTGGTCCAGAAGACGCCGCCGAAGAACGTCGTGAGGAGCCAGCCGGGATTGCGCAGCGGCCCCGGCCCGGCGACCTTCACCTTCCGCTCCTCCGGGGTGCGCTCGTCGTGCGAGGCCCGGGGCAGCCGGGTGATGGCCGCGCCGTTGACCAGGAAGACGGCGGCCGTGAACCACGGCAGCGCGTGCAGGACGTCGTTGGAGTGGAACGCCAACGCGATGCCACCCATGAGCGAGCCGAGCGTGAAGCCGACGTTGAGCGCGGAGTACATGTAGGCGCGCGACTTCACGCGCTCGCCCGGCGGAAGCGCGTCGATCGTGTAGGCCCCGTGGGCGGCGCCGCCCAGGGCGCCGATGACCTCCATGGTGACCGCCATCGCCACGTAGCCTTTGAAGCCGGTGATGAACGGCCACACCGCGAACATCGCCGCCTGCCCGGTCGCGCTGACCGCCCACATCTTCTTCGGCCCGAACCGGTCGACGAGCTGACCCATCGGCAGAGCGGCCAGGAAGGCACCGATCCCGGCGAACGTCAGGCCCAGACCGACCTGAGCCGCCGTCAGCCCGACGATCTGGGTGAAGAAGACCGCCGAGCCGGTCATGAACGTGCCCTCACCGAGGGCGAAGAGCAGGGACTGGCCGGCGAGCCGGCCTGCCAGCGGTGACGGGGGACGCGCGCGGTCCAGGAGGGAGACTGACATCACGGGAGATTCTGCGTGACCTCGTCCCGCTTGTCCCGTGATTTTCCCGCGGCCTACGACCCGATCATGAACTCGTACTTCGCCGGGTACCGCCGATCGTCGCTGACTGTCGCCGTGCCCGGTGGCGCGTCGGCGGGCACGTGCACCTTGGTGGCGAAGCCCATGTCCGGGCCGTGGGGGTAGAGCGGGCCGAGGTCCTGCACCTCGCCGTCCGGGAACGTCACGGTCAAGTGCACCGGCGGCAACGGCTTCAGCGGTTCGTGACCTCCGGTGTCGTTGCAGGTCTCGGTGTACCAGTGGCCGTGGATGGAGACCGTGTCTCCAGGAGACACCGTCGGCAGCGGTCCACCGAACGCACCCATCGGCGGTTGGTCGTCCAGGTAGGGGCCGACGCAGGACGCGCTCGAGTCACCTGTCGTCACCGCGGAGCCGCTGCACGCGGCACACAGCAGCACCAGCGCCAGCCCGCCACGAGGTTGCCAACGACTTCGGCCCATGCACTGTGGACGGATGCCGTCGCTCCCCGGTTCCATCGGCGATCGGCATGCCAGCCGTTGCCGGGTTCGCGTGGCGCTCGCGCGCCCGAGAATCGGAGCCCGCCCAGGCTCAGCCTTCGAAGGCCGCGGGCAGCGTGCGCTCGTGCGCCTCACGCAGCTCGGCGAGCGGCAGCGTGAACTGGCCCTGGACGTCGAGGGCGGGCTCGACGTCGTCCGTGGCGTCGACCACGCCGATGCGCAGGTGCGGCACGCCGCGAGCCGTGCACATGTCGGTGAAGCGCACCTCCTCCGAGCGCGGCACCGCCACGACCGCCCGCGCGGTGGACTCGCTGAACAGGGCTACGAAGGGGTCGATGCCGTCGCGCTCGCACAGCTCGTCGAGCCACACCCGCGCACCGACGCCGTAGCGCAGGCAGGACTCGACCAGCGCGATCGCCAGGCCGCCGTCGGACAGGTCGTGCGCGGCGTCCACCATGCCGTCGCGTGAGCCGGCGACGAGGATCTCGCCGAGCACCCGCTCGGCGTCCAGGTCGACTGCGGGCGGCAGGCCACCGAGGTGCCCGTGCACGACGTCGGCCCACGACGAGCCACCGAGCTCGTCGCGCGTGGAGCCGACCAGGTAGATCACCTGGCCGGGCTGACGCCAGCCGGACGGCGTGCGGCGGGTGACGTCGTCGAGCACGCCCAGCACCCCGACGACGGGCGTCGGGTGGATCGCGACGTCGCCCGTCTGGTTGTAGAGGCTGACGTTGCCCCCGGTGACGGGGACGCCGAGCGCCTGGCACGCGTCGGCGAGGCCAGTGACCGCCTGCGCGAACTGCCACATCACGCCGGGGTCCTCCGGTGAGCCGAAGTTCAGGCAGTCGGTGACGGCGAGCGGCGTCGCGCCGGCCGTGGCGACGTTGCGGTAGGCCTCGGCCAGGGCGAGCTGGGCGCCGGCGTACGGGTCGAGCGCGGCGAACCGGCTGTTGCAGTCGGTCGAGATCGCGACCCCGAGGCCGGTCTCCTCGTCGACCCGCACCACGCCGGCGTCGTCCGGCATCGCGAGCGCCGTGTTGCCCATCACGTAGCGGTCGTACTGGTCGGTGACCCAGGCGCGGCTGCTGAGGTTGGGCGACCCGATGAGCCGCAGCACCGTGGCGCGCAGCTCGTCACCGGTGCCCGGCCGGGCGAGCCGCGCGGCGTCCGGGGCGTCGGCCTGCAACGCGTCGAGAGACGCCGGCCGCTCGTAGGGGCGGTGGTAGACCGGGCCGTCGTGCGCGACGGTGCGCGGCGGCACGTCGACGACGGTGTCGCCGTGCCACTCGATGGTCAGCCGACCGTCGTCGGTGACCTCGCCGACGACGGTGGCCTCGACGTCCCACTTGCGGCAGATGGCCATGAACTCGTCGAGGTGCGCCGGCGTGACGACCGCCATCATGCGCTCCTGCGACTCGCTCATGAGGATCTCCTCCGGCGCGAGGGTGTTGTCGCGCAACGGGACCCGGTCGAGCCAGACGTGCATGCCGCCCTCACCGTTGCTGGCCAGCTCGCTCGTTGCGCATGACAGGCCGGCGCCGCCGAGGTCCTGGATGCCGTCGACGACGCGCGCCGCGAACAGCTCGAGGCAGCACTCGATGAGCACCTTCTCGGCGAAGGGGTCGCCGACCTGCACGGCGGGCCGCTTGCTCGGGCCGGTGGAGTCGAAGGTCTCCGACGCCAGCACCGACACGCCACCGATGCCGTCGCCGCCGGTCTTCGCGCCGAACAGCACGACCAGGTTGCCCTTGCCCTTGGCGCTTGCGAGGTGGATGTCCTCGTGCCGGACCGCGCCGACGCACAGCGCGTTGACCAGCGGGTTGCCCTGGTAGCACGGGTCGAAGACGACCTCGCCGCCGATGTTCGGCAGGCCGAGGCAGTTGCCGTAGCCACCTACTCCCGCAACGATTCCCGGCACGACGCGGTGCGTGTCGGGGTGGTCGATCGCGCCGAACCGCAGGGGGTCCATGACCGCGATCGGCCGCGCGCCCATGCTCATGATGTCGCGCACGATGCCGCCGACACCGGTCGCGGCGCCCTGGTAGGGCTCGACGTACGACGGGTGGTTGTGGCTCTCGACCTTGAACGTGACGGCCCAGCCGTCGCCGATGTCGACGACGCCGGCGTTCTCGCCGATGCCCACCATGAGCTTCTCGCGCATGGCCTCGGTGGTCTTGTCGCCGAACTGGCGCAGGTGCACCTTGCTCGACTTGTACGAGCAGTGCTCGCTCCACATGACGCTGTACATCGCCAGCTCGGACGAGGTCGGACGGCGGCCCAGGATCTCGCGGATCCGCTCGTACTCGTCCTGCTTCAGACCGAGCTCGGCCCAGGGCTGCTCGACCTCCGGCGTGTCACCGGCCTGGCCGACGGTGTCGACGCTCACGCTGTCACCAGGCCCTCGACCGAGGCGACCACCGAGCGGAAGAAGGTCAGGCCGTCCAGGCCGTCGGTGCCGCTGCGCGGGTCGGGGCCGAACCCGACCTCGGTGGCGTGCTCGGGGTGCGGCATCAGCCCGACGACGTTGCCGGCGGCGTTGGAGATGCCGGCGATCGCGCGGTACGAGCCGTTGGGGTTGTCGCCCACGTAGCGCGCCACGACGCGTCCCTCGCCCTCGAGCTCGTCGAGCGTGCGCTCGTCGGCGACGTAGCCGCCCTCGCCGTTCTTCAGCGGGACGACGATCTGCTGGCCCGGCGCGTAGCCGCGGGTCCAGGCGGTGTCGACCCGCTCGATGCTGAGCGTCTGGTCGCGGCAGACGAACTTGCGGTGGTCGTTGCGCACCAGCGCCCCGGGAAGCAGGTGCGTCTCGCAGAGGATCTGGAAGCCGTTGCAGATGCCCAGCACCGGCAGCCCACCAACGGCGGCCTCGACCAGTGGGCTCATGACGGGCGCGAACCGCGCGATGGCGCCGCAGCGCAGGTAGTCGCCGTAGGAGAAGCCGCCGGGAATCACGACGGCGTCGACGCCGTGGAGGTCAGCGTCGCCGTGCCACAGCGCGACGGCCTCGGCGCCGGCGATGCGGGCGGCGCGCGCGGCGTCCTTGTCGTCGAGCGAGCCGGGGAAGGTCACCACGCCGATGCGCATCAGGCCACCGCCCCCGCGGCGTCCGGGTCGTTGCCTGGTCCGCTCGGCCCGGCGTCGTCGTCCAGCGCGGCGACGCGCACGACGTCCTCGATCACCGGGTTCGACAGCAGCGTGGCGGCGGCCTCACGCACGCGGGCGAGCACCTCGTCGGTCACCTCGCCCTCGACCGCGAGCTCGAAGCGCTTGCCCTGGCGCACGGAGGTGAACCCGGTGAAGCCGAGCCGTGGCAGGGCGCCGGCCACCGCCTGGCCCTGCGGGTCGAGGATCTCGGGCTTGAGCATGACGTCGACGACGACGCGTCCCATGCAGGCGCTCCAGGTGACGGCGGCCGGTGCGGCCGGGCGATCAGCGGTGTCTCCAGGGTACCGGCGCAGAGCGTGCCCCTCGGACGCCGCCCCTCACGTCGGCCCAGCGGCTGTGCCAGGGTGTCAGCATGCGCCTCACGCACCTCGGTCACGCCTGCCTGCTCGTCGAGATGGACGCCGCCCGCGTGCTCATCGACCCCGGCGTCTTCAGCGCCGACTTCGAGGGGCTCACCAGGCTCACCGCCGTCCTGCTCACCCACCAGCACGCCGACCACGTCGACACCGATCGCCTGCCGGCGCTGCTGGCCGCCAACCCGGGCGTCCGGCTGCTCGCCGAGCCCGAGACCGCCCACCTGCTCAGCGCGTCGTCCGTCGCCGTCGAGCCGCTGCACCCGGGCGACGAGGTCGACCTCGACGGCGTCCCGCTGCGGGCGGCCGGGGGCCACCACGCGGTGATCCACCCGGACGTGCCGCGGGTCGGCAACGTCGCGATGCTGCTCGGCACGTCCGTCGCTGACGGCGGCAGCGGGCTGCTGCTGCACCCCGGTGACGCGTACGACGTGGTGCCCGGCGGCGTCGACGTCCTGGCTCTGCCGCTGTGGGCGCCGTGGGCGAAGGTCTGGGAGACCGTCGAGTACCTGCGGGCGGTCAGCCCGACGGTGGCGGTGCCGGTGCACGAGGGGCCGCTGAAGCCGCCCGCGCGGGCGATCTACCTCGGCCACGCCACCCGGTTGGCGCCCGAGCGCACCCGTCTCGTCGACCTCGCCGGTGCCGGCGCCGTCGACCCCCTAGCCTGACCGTTCCCCTCGCGCGACCGCTCGCCCGGCCACGGGCGCGTCAGGTGGTCGGGAAGGGCGTGCCGGTGAGGCGCTCGTAGGCCTCGAGGTAGGCGGCGCGGGTGCGCTCGACGACGTCCTCGGGCAGCGCCGGCGGCGCGACGTCGCTTGCGCGGTCCCAGCCGGACGCCGGCGACGTCAGCCAGTCGCGCACCACCTGCTTGTCGAACGACGGCTGCGCGCCCCCCGGCGCCCACCGCTCCAGCGGCCAGAAGCGCGAGGAGTCCGGCGTGAGCACCTCGTCGCCGAGCACCATCGCGCCGGAGTCGTCCTGCCCGAACTCCAGCTTGGTGTCGGCGAGCACGATGCCACGCTCGCGCGCGATGCCCTCGGCCCGCTCGTAGACGGCGAGCGTGAGGTCGCGTAGGCGCGTCGCGGCCTCGGCGCCGACGGTGGCGGCCACGTGCTCGAAAGTGACGTTCTCGTCGTGGTCGCCCAGCTCGGCCTTGGTGGCCGGCGTGAAGATCGGCTCGGGCAGGCGCGAGCCGTCGACCAGGCCGTCCGGCAGCCGGACGCCGCACACCGCACCCCCAGCGCGGTACTCCGTGAGCCCGGACCCGGTCAGGTAGCCGCGCGCGACGCACTCCACGGGGTACATGCGCAGCCGGCGCACCAGCACCGCGTGGCCGGCGACGGCGTCCGGCACCGGCCCGTCGACCAGGTGGTTGGGCACGAGGTCGGCGAGCTGGCCGAACCACCACAGCGAGAGCTGGGTGAGCACCCGGCCCTTGTCGGGGATCGTCGTCGACAGGACGTGGTCGTAGGCGGAGATCCGGTCGCTCGCGACCACGAGCAGGTGGCCGGCGTCGTCGACAGGCTCGTACAGGTCGCGGACCTTGCCCGAGTAGACGTGCCGGAAGCCGGGCAGCTCGGGTGCGGGCGGGATGTTCGCGATCATGCCGGCACCCCCGCCGCGCTCGCTGCGATGTCGGTGCGGTGCTGACCGCCGTCGAGGTGGATGCGCGCGAGCGCGTCGTAGGCGACGTCGCGGGCTGCCGCCAGGTCGACACCGGTGCCGACGACCGACAGCACCCGGCCACCGGCTGACACCACGGTGCCGTCGCTGCGGGCCGTGCCTGCGTGCAGCACGCTCGCGCCGGGCACGCCGGCTGCGTCGTCCAGGCCCTCGATCACGCCGCCGGTGCGCGGCGCCGCCGGGTAGCCGGGCGCGGCGAGCACCACGGTGACGGCCGCGTCGCTCGACCACCGCAGGGGCGCGAGGCCGCCGAGCGCGCCGGTGGCCGCAGCGTGCAGCAGGGACGACAGCGGCGTCCTCAGCCGGGCCAGCACGACCTGGGTCTCGGGGTCGCCGAACCGGGCGTTGAACTCGACGACGCGCGGGCCGCGCGAGGTGAGGGCGAGCCCGACGTAGAGCAGGCCGGCGAAGGGCGTGCCGCGGTGGGCCATGGCGTCGACGGTCGGCTGCGCCACCCGGGCCACGACCTCGTCGACGAGCGACTCCGGTGCCCACGGCAGCGGCGAGTAGGCACCCATGCCGCCGGTGTTCGGCCCGGCGTCGCCGTCCTGCAGCCGCTTGAAGTCCTGCGCCGGCGCGAGCGGGACGACGGTGGTGCCGTCCGTGACGCAGAACAGCGAGACCTCGGGCCCGTCGAGGAACTCCTCGACGACGACCTGCGCGTCACCGCCGCGGGCGAGGCAGGCCTCGGCGTGCGCGAGCGCCTCGTCGCGGTCGTCCGTGACGACGACCCCCTTGCCGGCGGCGAGCCCGTCGTCCTTGACGACGTGCGGCGCGCCGAGCGCGTCGACGGCCGCCGCGACCTGCTCGCGGGTGCGGCACACGTGGGCGAGGGCCGTCGGCACCCCGGCCTCGGCCATGACGTCCTTGGCGAACGCCTTGCTGCCCTCGAGGCGGGCGGCCTCGAGGCTCGGGCCGAAGCAGGCGATACCCGCCGCCCGCACCGCGTCGGCGACACCCGCGACGAGCGGCGCCTCGGGGCCGACGACGACCAGCTCGGCGCCCCAGCCGACGGCCCTCGCCGCGACGGCGGCACCGTCGAGGGGGTCGACGGGCAGGCACTCGGCCAGCTCGGCGATGCCCGGGTTGCCGGGGGCGGCGGCGAGCGCCTCGACCTGCGGGTCGCGGGCCAGCGCCGCGACGAGGGCGTGCTCGCGGGCACCCGAACCCAGCACCAGGACCTTCATGGGCGGTGAGCGTAGCGAGCGGGACGCCGGCGTCGGCTACCGGACGGCCGCAGTGGTCGCCGGTCGGCCCGTTTCCGCCACTCAGGCCGCTTTGCGCCGTCCAACCGCGGCCTGACGGGCGGAGGCACCCACGCTTCCGCCACCCAGGCCGCTTTGCGCCGTCCAGCCGCGGCCTGACGGGCGGAGGCACCGGCACCTGCGCCACCCAGGCCGCGGCTGAGTGACGCAAAGCGGCTTGGGCGGCGGAAAGCGGCTTGGGCGGCGGAAAGCGGCTTGGGCGGCGGAAAGGGGCTGGGACGGCGGCGGACAGCACGGAGCCCCCGAGAGGCAGGGGGGTTTCCCTCGGGGGCTCCGCGGTCACGAGAACACGTCGCGTGGGGGGATGCGACACTTGGCTCTCGCCGCCGGTGAACCGGCTAGCGCCGAGAATGGCAGATACCGGCGCAAGACGCCAGAGTTCCGCGGCATTTCACGCTCACGTCGTGGACACCGCCGAGGCCCCGTCACCGAGCGCCTCCGTGAGCGCCTCGTCGAGCAGGTCCAGACCCAGTCGGGCCTCGTCGTCCGACACCGTGCAGGGCGGGACGACGTGCAGCCGGTTCATGTTCACGAAGGGCAGCAGGCCGCGCTTCTTGCAGGCGCCGACGAGCGCCGCCATGGGGGCGGCGGCCGCACCGCTGGCGTTGTAGGGCACGAGCGGCTCGCGCCTCTCGCGGTCGCGCACCAGCTCCAGCGCCCAGAAGACCCCCAGGCCGCGCACCTCGCCGATGGCCTCGTGCCGCTCGGCCAGGTCGGCCAGGCCGGGGCCGAGGACGTCGCGGCCGATCCGCGCGGCGTTCTCGACGATCTTCTCCTCGGTCATGGCGTTGATCGTGGCGACGGCGCTGGCGCACGCGAGCGGGTGGCCCGAGTAGGTCAGGCCGCCGGGGTACGGGCGCTCGCGGAACGTCTCGTAGACGGCGTCGCTGACGATCACGCCACCGAGCGGCACGTAGCCGGAGTTCACCCCCTTGGCGAAGGTGACGAGGTCGGGCGAGAGCCGACCGCCGGCGGTGGCCGCGAAGTGGTCGACGGCGAACCACGCACCGGTGCGGCCGAAACCGGCCATCACCTCGTCGGCGATCCACAGGATGCCGTAGCGGTCGCAGATGTCCCGGACGCCGGCCAGGTACGCGGGCGGAGGCACCATGATCCCGGCTGTGCCCGGGATGGTCTCGAGGACGATCGCGGCGATCGTCGCGGGCCCCTCCAGCTGCACCACCTGCTCGAGGTGCTCGAGCGCGCGGGCGCACTCCTCGTCGTCGGTGGTGGCGTTGAAGGCCGAGCGGTAGGTGTACGGCCCGAAGAAGTGGACGACACCCTCGGCGCCGGAGTCGTTGGGCCAGCGCCGCGGGTCGCCGGTGAGGTGGATCGCGGCCTGGGTGTGCCCGTGGTAGCTGCGGTAGCGGGCGAGCACCTTGCGGCGTCCGGTGTGCAGGCGCGCCATGCGCACCGCGTTCTCGATGGCCTCGGCACCGCCGTTGGTGAAGAACACGTGGTTGAGGGCGTCGCCGGGGGCGCGCTCGACGATGAGCCGGGCCGCCTCGCTGCGGGCGTCGTTGGCGTGCTGGGGCGCGATCGTGCACAGCCGGGCGGCCTGCTCCTGGATCCCGCGGACGACGGCGGGGTGCTGGTGGCCGATGTTGGTGTTGACCAGCTGGCTGCTGAAGTCGAGCAGCGGGGTGCCGTCGCCGTCCCACACCCAGCTGCCCTGCGCGCCGGCCACCACCATCGGGTCGAGGGCGCCCTGGGCCGACCAGGAGTGGAAGACGTGCGCTCGGTCGAGGTCGTACGCGCGACGCGCGGCCTCGCGGTCGATCGGCGGCGCGGCGGGGGCCAGGGACTCGACGGTGACGGTGCTCATGCTCGCCAGCGTAGGTCGGGTGCGGCGTCCCGTGCCCAGCAGTGTGTACGCCGATCGCGGCCGTGAGATGTCAGGTCGTCACCTCAGTGCGGGACGGCGACGCTCACTCGGCCAGTCGGCGCTCGAGCCCGTCGCGCACCGAGGGCCACTCGTCGCGCAGGATCGAGAAGACCACGGTGTCGCGGAAGGTGCCGTCGGCGCGCACCTTGTGCCGACGCAGCACACCCTCGCGGGTGGCGCCGAGCTTGGCGATCGCCGCCTGCGAGCGCTCGTTGATGAGGTCGGTCTGCAGCTTGACCCGGCCGAGCCCGCAGTCGTCGAAGCAGTGCCGCAGCAGCAGCAGCTTGCACTCGGGGTTGACGGCGCTGGCCCACCACCGCAGGCCGTAGCCGGTCCAGCCGATGTGCGCCCGCTCGTCGGCCGGCACGACGTCACCGATGCTCGTGGTGCCGACGACGGTGCCGGCGTCCCCGAGCGGGCCGTCGGCGACCAGCCGCACCGTGTAGGCCACGCGGTACGACGGGTGCCCGACCCCGAGGCCGCGCGCCTGCTCGGCGGCCAGCGTCCAACGGCGCATGCCGGCGACGTCCGAGGGCCGCCCGGCCGGGCCGCCACCGAAACCGAGCTCGTACACGCGCGCGTCGTCGAGGGCCGCGAACAGCGCGGCGTCGTCGTCCGCCACCGTCGGGTCGAGCCGGACGACCGACCCCACGAGCCGGCGCGCGTCCGGTGCGCTCGCGCCCATCGCTCAGGCCTCGAGCAGGTCGTGCCGGCTGATGATCTGCTCACGACCCGGACCGACACCGATGGCCGAGACCCGTTGCCCGACAAGCTCTTCGAGCCGTTCGACGTACCGCTGAGCGTTCGCCGGCAGCTCCTCGAAGGTGCGGCACTCGCTGATGTCCTCCCACCAGCCAGGGAGCTCCTCGTAGATCGGCTTGGCGTGGTGGAAGTCCGACTGCGTCATCGGCATCTCGTCGTGCCGGACGCCGTCCACGTCGTAGGCCACGCACACGGGCACGGTCTCCAGGCTCGACAGGGTGTCGAGCTTGGTGATGACGAAGTCGGTGACGCCGTTGATGCGCTGGGCGTAGCGGCCGACCACCGCGTCGAACCAGCCGCAGCGGCGCGGCCGCCCGGTGGTCGTGCCGTACTCGCCGCCGGTCTTGCGCAGGAACTCGCCCATGTCGTCGTGCAGCTCGGTGGGGAACGGGCCCTCGCCGACGCGGGTCGTGTACGCCTTGAGGATCGCGACCACGCGGTCGACGCGGTTGGGCGGGATGCCCGAGCCGGTGCACGCGCCGCCGGCCGTGGCGCTCGACGACGTCACGAACGGGTAGGTGCCGTGGTCGACGTCCAGCAGCGTCGCCTGGCCAGCCTCGAGCAGCACGGTGCGCCCGTCGTCCAGGGCCTTGCTCAGCAGCAGCCCGGTGTCAGCGACCATGGGCCGCAACGCCTCTGCGTGCTCGAGCAGCTCCTCGACGACCTCGTCGACGGTGATGGCGCGGCGGTTGTAGACCTTGGCGAGGATCTGGTTCTTCAGCTCCAGCGCACCCTCGACCTTCTTGCGCAGGATGCTCTCGTCGAAGACGTCCTGCACGCGGATGCCGATGCGGTTCATCTTGTCGGCGTACGTCGGGCCGATGCCACGGCCGGTCGTGCCGATGCGACGGCTGCCGAGGAACCGCTCGGTGACCTTGTCGAGGACCCGGTTGTACGGCGGGATGATGTGCGCGTCGGCGCTGACGACGAGCTTGCTGGTGTCGACCCCGCGCGCCCGGAGGCCGTCGAGCTCCTCGAACAGGACGGCGAGGTCGATGACGACGCCGTTGCCGATGACGGGCGTGCACCCCGGCGTGAGGATGCCGGAGGGCAGCAGGTGCAGGGCGTACTTCTCGTCGCCGATGACCACGGTGTGACCGGCGTTGTTGCCGCCGTTGAACTTCACGACGTAGTCGACCCGGCTGCCGAGCAGATCGGTGGCCTTGCCCTTGCCCTCGTCGCCCCACTGGGCGCCGACGAGCACGATGGCGGGCATGCGGTTACCTGCTTCCTGACGAGGGGACCGCGGGACGTCGCGGACCCCGCGAGGCTACCGAAGTCCGGCCCCTGCTCACGAACGCCGACCGAGCAGGCCCCGCCGCTCGGCGACCACCCCGAGCTGGAACCGCGTGTGCACGCTGAGGTCGTCCATGAGGGCGGCGACGCGACGCCGGACGGTCCGCACCCCGAGGCCCAGGTACCGGGCGATCGCCTCGTCCTTGAAGCCGCTGGCCAGCAGCGCGAGCAGGCGGGTCTCGGCGTCCTGCTCGATGCCCTCGTCCGGCACGGGCAGCCCACCCGCCCAGGCCTCGTCGAAGACGGCGGTGAACGCCGCCACCAGCAGCGGGGAGCGCAGCGCCACGGCACTCGTGACGGGGTCGCCCCACGCGGGCGCGGCGACCACGACGTCCGCACCGAAGACGGCGAACTCCGCCGGCACGGACTCCACCATGCGCTGCCGCTCGCCCAGGGCGGCCCACTCGCGCACCCACGTGAGGCGCTGGGCGTCGTCCAGCACTCTGACGGGATAGATCGAGCGGAGCTCGCGACCGCCGCGCATGACCTCGCGCGCGCGTTGGTCGACGCCCGCGTCGGTCGCCGGGCCTGCGGCGACCGCGAGGTGGAACGAGCGGATCGGGCCCGTGGTGGTCGTGAGCAGCTCCTCGACGACCGAGGGCACGACGTCGGCGGGGACGACGTCGAGCAGCGTGGACCCCGTGCCGTCGCCCGTGCCGTCACCCGAGGCGGCTCTGAGGCCGCCGACCCGACCGGCGCGGTGGTCGGCGGAGAAGTCTTTGACCGCCGCGACGACCTCGTCCAGCTCGCGGCGGCGCAGGTCGAGGTGGATGGACTCGCGCTCGACCAGTCGGGTGAGCGTCGTGCGCGGGTGCGGGGCCATCAAGGTGTCGTCGAGGTTGAGCCGCACCAGCCGGGCCTCCCGCAGTGGCGCCAGGGCCCGGTGCAGGCGCTCGACGCTCCAGCCGAGGGCGCTGGCGTGCTCGGCCAGGGTCAGACCGTCCTGCCGCAGCACCTGCCGGTAGACCCGCTCGGACTCGGGGTCGATCCCGAACGTGGCCAGGACGGTGCTCACGCCCCGGCCTCTCGGGGGCGGCCGTCGTCCGGCCTGCGCTGAGTGATCTTGACATCACTGCATGTCATAGTTGGCATCTTAATGCCATTGGCATGCTCCGGACAGACAGATCGCCCGACACCATGCATCATCGTGGGGGGCGAGGGCGCGGCCGGTGCAGGGGTCGGCCGCGACCTCGGACCGCCAGCAGGACGCCGGAGGGACGACGGCACCGGGCAACGCCGTCGTCCCTCGGGGGATCCGGTACCGGGGGCTGGCAGGTCAGGGAGTCGCTCGAGACCCGAGGGCGCCGGATCCGTGGGGGAGTCCGGCGCCCTCGCGGGCGCTCGCATGGTGGGGGCCCGGCGGTGCTGCCTGGGGCTGCCTGGGGGCTGCGTGGGGGCTGCTGCTCAGCCGGTCAGGCCAGCGCCTCAGCGGCGCGCGGATCGCAGTCGCGCAGGAACGTGACGCACCGCTCGTGCTCGGCCTGCTCGCCGATCGCCCCTGCGGCTACGCCCAGCGCGTGCAGGGCGCGCAGGAACCCGCGGTTGGCCTCGTGGTCCCACGGCACCGGGCCCTGCCCGCGCCAGCCCGCGCGGCGCAGCGCGTCCAGCCCACGGTGGTAGCCGGTGCGGGCGTAGGCGTAGCCCTCGATGGTGCGCCCGGCGGACAACGCCTGCTCGGCCAGCACCGCCCACGGCAGGCTCGCCGCCGGGTGCGCGGCCGCCTGCTCCGCCGGGTCGCCGCCCTGCGCGAGCGCGGCCGCCACCGTCAGCTCGGGCTCGTCGTCCAGTCGGGTCGGCGGGATCCCCAGCAGGTTCTCGTGGCTCATCCCCCGATCCTCGCACCCCGACGATGATCACGTTCAGTGGGCGACACTCCGCTTGTCGAGGGCTGCAACCCTCGTCAAGCGAGCACAACCCTCGACAGGTGGGGGCACTCAGGCTGTCAGGCCGAGCGCCTGCGCCCGCGCGATCGCCTGCAGCAGCCGGTGCCGGACCAGCACCGGGTCGCGCAGCTCGGCCCAGGTGAAGCGGACGACGATCCAGCCCGCCCGCTCGATCGCGAGCTCGCGCTGCCGCTCGCGCCAAGCGACGTCCGAGGGCGTCTCGTCGGCGCGCACCAGGCGGCCGTACTTCACCCGGCCGTCGAACTCACCCGCGATGCGCCACCGCGTCCAGGCGAAGTCCAGCCGGAACTCCCCCAGGTCGGTGGTCACGTGCACCTGCAGCTCGTCTGGCGGTAGGCCGACCTGGTGGAAGACCAGGCGCGCCAGGCTCTCTCCCGGCGATTCGGACCGGGCATCCGCCAGAGGCAGCACCCGCGATGCAGCCCGTGAGCCCGGCCAGTCCATGCCTGCCTCCAGCTGCGCGCGCAGGTCCAGCTGCGACACGCCACGGCGGAGGACGGCGTCCGCCACCACCACGGCGGCCGCCGGCGACGCCACCCGGGCGACGTCGAAGGCCGTCCGGGCGAGCCCGAGCACCGGCAGCCCTGCGGTGGTCTTCAGGTCCGCCGCAGGCACCGCGCCCGTGTGGTGCCAGACCCCGGACTCGTGCCGGCCGGTTCCCTCACCGTCCAGGTGCGTTACGTGCACCTCGTCAAGAGCGAGGTCGTGCACCGGCAAGGCGTGCACCACTGCGGCGGAGGCGTGACTGAAGGCGCGTCCCGCCCGCAGCGTCAGGTGCGCCGCGCGGACCGCGAGCAGGTGCCGGGCTGGCTCGGCCGCGACGGCGTGCACCTCACGCGTCGTGTACGCGCCTCGGCGCAGGCGTACCCAGTCACCCCGTGCGACGAACCGCGCGATCTCGCGGCTATCAAGGCCGGCGTCGAGGGCCTGGGCGGTGCTGAAGACCGAGCCCTGGCTGGCGAAGGCCGCGACGAGGCCCGAGGGGAGGTGCGGTGGCGGGTGCGACGCGAAGTCCATCTCGGCAGCGTCCCGGCGCGCGAAGCCGTCCGGGAGCGGCGCGAGCGCATCTGTGGACGACGGCGGTGGCCGGCGTCCCTGTGGACAACCAGCGCGGCCCGCCGTCCGCTGGGGACGGCGGGCCGTACTTGTCGAGGGCTGCGCGCGCTTGTCGAGGGGTACAACCCTCGACTTGCGGCGTGTCACCCACAGAACGTGATCACCGCGCGAGGGCGTCAGCGCTGGCGCTGGCCCGCGCTGCGAAGGTTCTGGCACGCCTCGACGACGCGCGCGGCCATGCCAGCCTCGGCGGCCTTGCCCCACGCGCGGGGGTCGTAGACCTTCTTGTTGCCGACCTCGCCGTCGACCTTCAGCACGCCGTCGTAGTTGGTGAACATGTGGGCGGCGACCGGGCGGGTGAAGGCGTACTGCGTGTCGGTGTCGACGTTCATCTTCACGACGCCGTAGTCGACGGCCGCGGCGATCTCCTCCGCCAGCGACCCCGACCCACCGTGGAAGACCAGGTCGAACGGCTTCGAGCCGGCCTCGAGCCCCTTGGCCGCGCAGACGGCGTCCTGGGCCTGCTTGAGGATCTCGGGACGCAGCTTGACGTTGCCCGGCTTGTAGACGCCGTGCACGTTGCCGAAGGTGAGCGCGGTCATGTAGCGACCGTTCTCACCGAGGCCGAGGGCCTCGACCGTGGCGAGGGCGTCCTCCGGCGTCGAGTACAGCTTGTCGTCGATCGCCCCCTCGACGCCGTCCTCCTCGCCGCCGACGACGCCGACCTCGATCTCGAGGATGATCCGGGCCGCCGCGGCCGCCGTGAGCAGCTCACGGGCGATCTGGAGGTTCTCCTCGACCGGCACCGCCGAGCCGTCCCACATGTGCGACTGGAACAGCGGCAGCTCGCCACGGTCGACGCGCTCCTGGGAGATGGCGAGCAGCGGCCGGACGTAGCCGTCCAGCTTGTCCTTCGGGCAGTGGTCGGTGTGCAGCGCGATCTGGACGTCGTAGTGCTTCGCGACCTCGTGCGCGTACGCCGCGAGGGCCACGGCGCCGGTGACCATGTTCTTCACGGTCGAGCCCGACAGGTACTCGGCTCCGCCGGTCGAGACCTGCACGATGCCGTCGCTCTCGGCCTCGGCGAAGCCGCGGATCGCCGCGATGAGGGTCTGCGAGGAGCTCACGTTGATGGCCGGGTAGGCGAACGAGCCCGCCTTGGCGCGGTCGAGCATCTCGGCGTACGACTCGGGCGTTGCGATGGGCATGTGCGCTCCTGTTGTCTCGCGCGTGCGGGGACCTGTCAGAAACCTACCGGGTGCGCACCTGCCGAGGGTCGCTGCCGCTTGTCGAGGGGTGCACCCCTCGACAGGCGGCGTGTCGCCCACTGAACGCGATCAACGGGCGAGGGCGTCGGCCAGCTTGCGGCAGGCGATCTGCACCGGGTCCCAGACGGGCGAGAAGGGCGGCGCGTAGGCGAGGTCGGCGGCGGCGACGTCCTGGGCGGTGAGCCCCGACCACAGCGCCATGGCCGCGACGTCGATCCGCTTGCCCGCTCCTCGCCCGCCGACGATCTGCGCGCCGAGCAGCCGGCCGGTGCCCCTCTCGCCGACGACGCTGACCGTGACCGGGTCGGCCTCGGGCATGTAGCCGGACGCGGTCGTCGACTCGACCGTGACCTGCTCGACGTCCCACCCGCCTCGCCGCGCCCACGCGGGCAGGACGCCGGTGCGCGCCACCTCAGCGTCCCCGGCTCGCGTGATCGCCGTGCCCACCGACCCCGCGAAGCGCGCCGACCCGCCACCGATGTTGGTGCCCGCCACGCGGCCGGCCTTGTTGGCGTGGGTGCCGAGCGGCGTGTACCAGTACTGCTCGAGCACGCGGTCCCACACCTCGCAGCAGTCACCGGCCGCCCACACGCCGTCGGCGACGCGCTGGGTGTGGTCGGGCACGAGCCCGCCGTGGTCACCCACTGCCAACCCGGCGGCCACGGCGAGGTCGACGCGGGGACGCACCCCGACGGCGAGCGCCACGACGTCCGCGCGGTGCTCCTGGCCGCTGATGCAGGCGGCGCCGAGCTGACCGTCGTGCTGCTCGACGGAGTCGACCTCGGTGCCGCACACCACCTCCACGCCCAGCCGCTCGAGCCCGGCGCGCACGAGGGCACCCATGCGCGGGTCCAGCGACGACGTCATCGGCTCCTCGCCCCGGGTCACGAGCAGCGTCTGCACGCCACGTCGGGCGAACGCCTCCGCCGCCTCGACGCCGATGAAACCGCCGCCCACGACGACGGCCCGCCGGGGCACCTTGCCGGACGACGGGTCGAGCACCGAGCGCCAGAAGGCACCGTCGTCCAGCGTCTTGACGGGCATGACACCCGGGACGCCGCGCGCCCAGTCGGGCTGCACCTCCTGCGCTCCGGTGGCCAGCAGCACCTCGTCGAAGCCGACGCGCTCCTCGCGTCCCTCAGCGAGGTACCGCACCGTCACCTCACCCTTGTCGAGGTCGAGTTCGGTGACGTCGGCACCCAGGCGCAGGTCGATGCCGTTGGCGCGGTGCTGGTCCGCGGTGCGCGCTACCAGCGCGTCCGCGTCCTCGACGTCGCCCGCCACCCAGTAGGGCACACCGCACTGGCTGTAGGACGTGTGGGACGTGCGCTCGAAGGCGACGACCTCGAGCCGCTCACCGCGGGACGCCGCCACGCGCAGCGCCTGGCTTGCCGCGCTCATGCCGGCCGCGTCCGCGCCGATCACGACGAGTCTGCGGGCACCCGCTGGTCGCGTCATGGCGGCGACGCTAGCGGCTGCCCTGCCACGATGGCCCCATGAGCACCCCCAAGGCGGTCGACTGCTGGCTCACCGACATGGACGGCGTCCTGGTGCACGAGCAGCACCCGATCCCGGGCGCGAGCGACTTCATCACCGCCCTGCAGCGCTCGGGACGGCGGTTCCTGGTGCTGACCAACAACTCGATCTACACGCCGCGCGACCTGCGCGCACGACTGTCCAGCGGCGGCATCGACCTGCCCGAGGACTCCATCTGGACGTCGGCCCTGGCGACCGCGCAGTTCCTGGACTCCCAGCGCCCGGGCGGGACGGCGTACACGATCGGCGAGGCCGGGCTCACCACCGCGCTGCACGACGTCGGGTACGTGCTGACCGACCGCGACCCCGACTACGTGGTGCTCGGCGAGACGCGGACGTACTCGTTCGAGGCGATCACCCGGGCGATCCGGCTCATCGAGGCGGGCGCGCGCTTCATCGCCACGAACCCCGACCCGACCGGGCCGTCGGCCGAGGGCTCGTTGCCGGCGACCGGGTCGGTGGCAGCGCTCATCTCACGGGCCACGGGGGTCGAGCCGTACTTCGTCGGCAAGCCGAACCCGCTGATGATGCGCAGCGCGCTCAACCGGATCGACGCGCACTCGGAGTCGACGGTGATGGTCGGCGACCGCATGGACACCGACATCGTGAGCGGCCTCGAGGCGGGCCTGCGCACCGTGCTCGTGCTCTCCGGCTCGACCCGCCAGGACCAGGTCGACCGCTTCCCCTACCGCCCCACGCGCGTCGTCGACTCCGTCGCCGACCTCGTGCCGCTCGTCGACGAGCTGGCGCCCGCTTCTGGCTGACGCGAGCTCTACCCCAGCTGGTCTCGGCGGCGAGTGAGGTACGCGATCTCCGCGGTGTTGCCAGCCAGCTCGATGGCCCTGTCGTACGCCGCACGCGCCCCCTCGCTGCGGCCCAGTCGCCGCAGCAGGTCGGCGCGGGCCGCGTGGAAGGCGTGGTAGCCGCCCAACGCGTCCTCGAGCCGGTCGACGGCCGCCAGCGCCGCCTCCGGCCCGTCCAGCTCGGCGACCGCGACCGCCCGGTTGAGGGCGACGATCGGCGAGGGGTCGAGGCGGACGAGCTGGTCGTAGAGGGCGACGACCTGCGACCAGTCGGTGTCGCGGACGTCGCGAGCCGACGTGTGCACGGCGTTGATGGCGGCCAGGACCTGGTAGCGACCAGGAGCCATACCCGAGGCCAGGCGCTCGCGCACGAGCTGGTGGCCCTCGGTGACCAGGGCCGCGTCCCAGGCGCCGCGGTCCTGGTCGCCGAGGGTGACCAGCTCACCGCTCGCGGAGACGCGTGCGGTGCGGCGGGCCTCGGTCAGCAGCATGAGCGCGAGCAGCCCGGCGACCTCACCGTCGTCCGGCAGGAGGGCGCGGACCAGGCGGGTCAGTCGGATCGCCTCGGCGGTCAGCTCGTGGCGGACCGGATCGGTGTCGGGGCCGGTTGCGAGGTAGCCCTCGTTGAAGACGAGGAACAGGACGGCGAGCACGCCCGACACGCGCGCCGGCAGGTCCTGCGCTGACGGCACCCGGTAGGGGATGCGAGTCGCCGCGATCTTGGCCTTCGCGCGGGTGATGCGCCGCCCCATCGTGGACTCCTGCACGAGGAACGCGCGGGCGATCTCGGGCACGGTCAGACCGCCCACCATGCGCAAGGTCAGCGCCACGCGGTTCTCCATCGCCAGCGCCGGGTGGCAGCAGGTGAAGACGAGGCGGAGCCGGTCGTCGTCGATGGCCCCGAGAGGTCGGGGCGGTTCGTCGTCGCGCAACAGCCGAGCCTCCTCGTGCTTGTCGACGCGCTTGCTCTCGCGCCGGATCCGGTCGATCGCCTTGCGATGGGCCGTCGTGGTCAGCCAGCCCCCCGGGTTGGGGGGCACGCCGTCTGTCGGCCACCGCTCGACGGCGGTCGCGAACGCCTCGGCCGCGGCCTCCTCGGCGACGTCGAGGTCGCCGAAGCGCCGCGCCAGGGCGGCGACCACCCGCGCCCACTCCTCGCGGTGGGCCCGGGTGATCGCCTCTCGGACGTCGGTCGCGCTCAACCGCGCAGCAACGGGCGCACCTCGAGCTTGCGGTTGCAGGCCCTCGACCCCTCGGCGGCGAGCGCCAGCGCCACGTCGAGGTCGGGCGCCTCCATGACCCAGAAGCCGGCCACGTGCTCCTTGGTCTCGACGAAGGGTCCGTCGGTGAACACCGGCTCACCGCCCCGGTTGTCGACGACGGTTGCGGTGTCGGGCGCGTCGAGGCCGCCGGCGAAGACCCAGTGACCGTCGGCCCGCAGCCGGTCGTTGAACGCGTCGATGGCCGTCATCTCGTCCGGGCTGGCGGAGCCGGTGTCGTGGTCGATCACGGAAACCAGGTACTGCACGCGGATCATCTCCTGTGGTCGGTGGCGTCCGTCGCAGGCGGCCGCTCATCCCTGCTACGAACGACTCTGCCCCGATCCGACACCACCGCCCCGCGGTGTTCAAGCACCTGGGGACAGCAGCGGGTCGGCCTCCACCCGACCGTCGGCGTGCACCGCGAGCGCCGCGTACCCGAGCTGGCGACTCACCCACGCGACCGCGTCCTCGCCACGCACGAACGCCGCCGTGGCGAGGACGTCGGCCCACATGAGCGACTCGCCGACCACGGTCACCGACAGCAGCGCGGCCGGGCGGCTGCCGTCGCGCGGGTCGACCAGGTGCGCGCCGCGCGCCGCGGTGCCGGACGTGGCGACTGCCCCTGTGGACCGCTCGACGGTAGCCACCAGCCGCGAGCGGTCGCGCGGGTCCTCGATGCCGACGCGCCACGAGCGCGGCTCGCGCCCACCCATGACCACGTCGCCGCCTGCGTTGAGGCAGTAGGCGATCCCGGGGACGTCGTCCAGCACCTCGGCCGCCCGGGCGGTCGCCCAGCCCTTCACCAGACCGGACGGGTCGAACACCGCTCGCCCCGAGTCGTCGGACAGGTAGGCGTCGAAGAGGCCGCCGGTGCGCACGCGGGCGAGGTCGCACAGCCGCATGACCTCGCGGACCTCGGGGGCGGCGTCCTCGACCGCGAGCCGCCCGTCGCGAAGGCGCATGACCTCGCTGTCCGGCCGGTAGGTGGTGAACGTGGCGTCGGCGCGCCGCAGCACCGCCATGGCCGCGACGACGGCGCGGCGGGTGCGCTCGTCGTCGACGCTGCGCCCGTCGACGTGCAGGCTCACCGGCAGCCCCATGACCTGCTCGACGAAAGCCCGTCGCGTCGTCATGCGTCAGCCGAGGTGCGCGGCGTCGAGCGCCGACTGCAGCGACTGCAGGTAGCCGTCGCTGGTGACCGTCGCGCCGGACACCGTGTCGACCTGGGCGCTCTGCGCCTGCAGCACCGCGTCGTTGAGCACTGGTACAGCGTAGGAGTTGATCTCCTGGTCGCGCGGGTTCCCGGACGGCACCTGGACGACGTCCGCGGCCGTGATCTTCCCGCCGGCCACCGTGATGGCGACCTGCACCGGCCCCCACCGCGTCTGCACGACGTCGCCGGTGTAGGTGGTGGCGCCGGACGCGTCGACGGACGTGCCCGCCACCGTCCCGCCCGTGCCGCTCGAGACGACCGGCCGGGGGGCACCGGAGGCCGTGGCGTGGCCGGTGGACGTGGGGTAGGCGAAGACGACGCCGACGCCGACCGCGGTCGCCCCGGCGAGGGTCAGCAGCCTGCGGCGGGACAGTCCCGGCTCGTCGACCGGTCCGGTGGTCACCACGAGAACCGCTCCAGGTGGATGTGGTCGCTGGGGACGCCGACGGCGCGTGCGGCGTCCCTGGCGGCGAGCATCCAGGGCTCGGCTCCGCACAGGTACACGTCGTGCTCGGCGACGTCGGGCACGAGCCGCAGCAGCGCCTCGGCGTCGGACAGGTGCTTGGCCTGCTCGGGCAGCCAGGTGACGCGCTCGGGGATCCGGGGTCCGAGCACCCACAGCAGCCGGATGCCGCGGTGGTGCCCGAGGGCCTCGAGCTCCTCGCGCAGCACCAGCCCGGTCTCGTCGCCCGCACGGAAGATCAGCGTGAGGTCGCCGGGTGCGGCGTCGAGGTCGTCGATGAGAGCGCGCAGCGGCGTGATGCCGATGCCTGCCGCCATGAGCGTGACGCGCCGCCGGGTGCGCTGCTCGCTCGTGAGACGCCCGTAGGGACCCTCGACGAGCACCCGGGTGCCGGGACGCAGCCGGGCGAGGCGGCGGGCGCCGTCGAGCTCTCGCACCGTGATCCGCAGGGAGTCACCGCTCGGCGCGGCCGACAACGAGTAGGGGTGGGCGCGGGTCCAGCCCGGGCCGTCCAGGAAGCGCCAGTTGAAGAACTGGCCGGCGCGCACGGGGAGCCGGTGCAGGTCGCGACCGCGCAGGTGCACCGACACGACGTCGGGTCCCTCGGCCACGACGCGGTCGACGACGAGCCGGTGCCGCCGCGAGCGCAGCAGGGGCAGCCCGATGCGGAAGGCCAGGACGGCGCCGAGCGACAGGCCCCAGACGGTCCACCAGTAGGCCGCGGCGAGCGGGTGGGTGATGAACTCCTGGCCGGTCCAGAGCTGGTGCGGCACAGCGAGGCCGGCGCCGAGGTACGCGTACAGGTGCAGCAGGTGCCACGACTCGTACCGCAGCCGGCGCCGCGCGGCGCGCAGCGAGGTCACCACCACCATCACGAGCGAGGCGAAGGCCGCGACGGCGAGGAGCATGCCGGGGTAGGTCGTGAGCACCGCCCACGTCTCGGCCAGGACGCCGCGCCGAGCCGTCGCGGCGTACCCGAGCAGCACGAGCAGCACGTGGGCCAGCAGGAGGTTGAAGGAGGTGAGGCCGGCGAGGCGGTGCAGCCGGGCCAGCTCGTCCTGGCCGTAGCTGCGCTCGACGAACGGCACCCGCGCCATCATCACGACCTGGACGAGCATCAGGTCGGAGGCGAGCAGACCCGCGAGGCGTCCGGCGGACGTCGCCAGCTGCCCGGCACCGGAGGTCTCGGTGAGGCCACCGCCGGCCATCCACAGCAGGACGACCACGGCGAGGCTGGCCCAGGCGAGCGTCGAGGCGACGTCGCGCCACCAGCGCGGCGTCGGGCGCAGGAGGGGCCGCACCGCCGCACGGGCGGCGCTGGGTTGGGCGACGTCCTGGCTCATGGGGGCGATCGTGGCGGCTCGCGCTGCGGGCCGCCCGTGAGCAACCTGGGTGTTGGCTGTGAGCCGTGCGCTGGGCCGTCCGGGCCACGGTCGGGGGTCCAGCGGGCGACCCGTCCGGGCGCCGTCCGGCGTCGAGGTGATTGGATGCCGCAGTGGCCCGCGTCACAGGGGGCGGTCACGACATCGGGGACGAGGAGGTCAGGTGCGGCTGAGGGAGCGGCTCGACGGTCGGCGCATCCTGCTCACGGGCGTCACGGGCTTCGTGGGCGAGGCGCTGCTGCAGCGGCTGCTCACCGAGGTGCCGGGCGCCCAGCCGGTCGTGCTCGTGCGCCCCAAGGCCGGTCAGGCCGGCCGCGACCGGATCGCCGGCCTGCTGGCCAAACCGACCTTCGCCGCCGCCGCCTCCCGCGTGGGCGGTGTCGAGGCCCTGCTGGGGTCGGTCCGCGTCCTCGAGGGCGACCTGTCCGACGTCCCGGAGCTGCCGAGCGACGTCGACGTCGTCGTGCACTGCGCCGGGGACGTGTCGTTCGACCCGCCCATCCAGGACGCGTTCTCGACGAACGTCGTCGGCACGCACGGGCTGGTCAAGCGGGTGCTGGAGGCGAGCGCCCGCGCCGAGCGGCCCATCCACTACGTGCACGTGTCGACCGCGTACGTCGGCGGCCGGCGGCGCGGCGCGGTGCCCGAGCGGTCGGTGACCCACGACGTCGACTGGCGCGTCGAGCGCGACGCCGGCCTGCGCCTGGCCCAGCAGATCGAGGACGACTCGCGGCGACCCGAGGTGCTCTCGCGGCTCAGCGCCGAGGCCGAGCGCGAGCACGGGCGCGCGGGTCCCATCACCGCCGCGCAGGACGCCGAGCGCCGTCGCCGCGAGTGGGTGCGCAAGCAGCAGCAGCAGGCCGGCGGTGAGCGCGCGCGCAGCCTCGGCTGGACCGACGTCTACACCTTCACCAAGGCGATGGGCGAGCGCGTCGTCGAGGAGCTCACGTCGGGGACGTCGAAGGACGCGCCGGGCCTGCCGCCCGTGCCCGTGAGCATCGTGCGCCCCAGCATCATCGAGTCCGCCCTCACCTGGCCGCACCCGGGCTGGATCGAGGGCTTCAAGATGGCCGAGCCGATCATCTTGGCCTACGGCCGCGGCGAGCTTCCGGAGTTCCCCGCCGCCCCCGACTCGGTGGTCGACATCGTGCCGGTCGACCACGTCGTCAACGCGCTGCTCGCGGTCTGCGCCACCGATCCCGAGCCCGCGCGGCCGACGTACTTCCACGTGTCGTCAGGCGCACGCAACCCACTGACCTTCCGCCGGTTGTACGAGCTCGTGCGCGAGTACTTCGACCGCCACCCCTTCGACCTCGGTGAGCGCGGTGCGGTGCCCCTCGCCACGTGGCGGTTCCCCGGCTCCGAACGCGTCGAACGCGTTCTCGTGCAAGGCGAGCGGGCCCACCAGCTCGCCGACCGAGCGCTCGGGATGCTGCCGCGCAGCGACCGCGCCCGCGAGTTCTCCCGCGAGCTCGACCGCACCAAGCGGCGGCTGGAGTTCCTGCGCCGCTACCTCGACCTCTACCGGTCGTACACGCAGGTCGAGCTGCAGTTCGTCGACGACAACACCCTCACGCTGCACCGCGACCTCGACCCGGCCGACCTCGAGCTGTTCGGGTTCGACACGGCCGTCGTCGACTGGACCGAGTACATCCGCGACATCCACTGCCCGAGCGTCACCGAGCCGATGCGCAAGTACGACGTCATCCGCAAGAAGCGGCAGTCGGCGGGCGAGCCCGCACCGCGCAAGCTGGACGGCGACCCGTCCGGCGTACTCGCGGTCTTCGACATGGACGGCACCCTGCTGTCCAGCAACGTCATCGAGACGTACCTGTGGCTGCGGCTGCCCGAGCTGGACGGCGCCGGCCGGCTGCGCGAGATCGGCCGGCTGCTGCAGCGGATGCCGCGCTACATCGGCGCCGAGCGCCGCGACCGCGGCGGCTTCCTGCGCGCCGTGTACCGCCGCTACGCCGGCGCCGACCTGCACGAGCTCGACACCCTCGTCGACGAGGTGATCGGGCCGCACGTGCTCGAGCGCGTCAGCGGCGCCGCCCTGCGCCGCATCCGCGAGCACCGCGCGGCCGGGCACCACACGGTGCTGCTCACCGGCGCCGTGCGACCGCTCACCAGGCCCCTGGAGCCGCTGTTCGACCACGTCGTGGCGGCCGAGCTCGCCGTCGACGAGCGGGGCCGGGCCACGGGCTTCCTCGCGACCCCGCCGCTCGTCGGTGAGTCGCGCGCCGCGTGGCTGGTGCGGTACGCCGAGGTGAACGGCTTCGACCTGTCGCGCTCGTACGGCTACGCCGACAGCCACTCCGACCTGCCGCTGCTGCGCGCCGTGGGCAAGCCCACGGCCGTCTCGCCGGACGTCGCCCTGTACCGCGCAGCACGTGCCGCTCGGTGGCCGGTCGAGACGTGGCGGACGCCGTCCGCGACCTCGCGGGGCCGCGTGCCCGACGTCCGGCACGACACGACAGGAGTGAGCCTGCCGTGATGCTGGCCCTGGAGATGTTCCGCTCGATCCCGCGCTACGCGGCGGCCAAGGCGGTGGGCGGGCGCATGCCCGGGCTGCTCGTCGGGCCGATGGCGCCGGTGCGTCTGGTGACCCGCGACGAGCCGGTGGTGCGCCGCCCGGGGTGGGCTCAGGTGCGGCCGCTGCTGTCCGGCATCTGTGGCTCGGACCTCGGGGCGGTGACCGGCTCGACGTCGCTGTACTTCTCCGCGCTCGTCTCGATGCCGTTCGTGCCCGGGCACGAGGTCGTCGGCGAGCTCATCGAGGACTGCGAGGACCTCCCGAAGGGCACCCGCGTCGTCATCGACCCCGTGCTGGCCTGCGCGGCGCGCGGCGTCGAGCCGTGCGAGCCGTGCCGCGAGGGGCGCACCAACCTGTGCGACCACGTCACCGTCGGGCACCTCTCCCCTGGCCTGCAGACGGGGTTCTGCCGCGACACCGGCGGTGGGTGGGGCGAGCGCCTCACGGCGCACCGCTCGCAGCTGCACCCGGTGCCCGACGCGCTGTCGGACGAGCGGGCCGTGCTGGTCGAGCCCCTGGCCTGCGCGGTGCAGCTGGCCCGGCGGGCGCAGGTGCCGTCGGGCGGCAGCGTCCTCGTGTCCGGCGCAGGAGCAGTGGGGCTCTTCGCCGTGCTCGCCCTGCGCCACCTCACCGACGCCGGGCGCATCACGGTGATCGCCAAGCACGGCCGCCAGGAGCAGCTCGCCCGGGCCTTCGGCGCCAGCGACGTCGCCGCTCCCGCCGAGGCGATGCGCGCCGTCCGCCGTACTACGCGCGCCCTTCGCGTTGCGCCGCAAGGGCTCCCCGGCCCGGCCGCCCGGATGAGCGGCGCCACCGAGATGCTCCTCGGCGGGGTCGACGTCGGCATCGACGCGGTCGGTTCGACGTCGTCCCTCGACACCGTTCTGCGCTCGACCCGTGCGGGTGGCCGGGTCGTGCTGTCGGGCATGCCCGCCGCCGCCGACCTGTCACCCGCGTGGTTCCGCGAGCTCGAGGTCGCGGGCACCTACGCCTCCACCGGCGACGCGTTCGACGTCGCGCTGCGGCTCGCGCAGGAGGCCCCCCTCGACGACGTCGTTGGGGGTCGGTACCCACTGCACCGCTGGCGCGAGGCGCTCGACCACGCCCACTCCGCAGGACGGCTCGGCACCGTCAAGGTCTGCTTCGACGTCCGGAGCCGCGCATGAAGACCACCGACGATCTGAACGCTAGGAGAAGCTCGTGAGCCGCCCAGGTTTCGTGCTGGAGGTCGACGGCCGCACCCCGCCGCTCGTCGTCCACGAGGGCGAGGGGTTCCGCCTCGAGAACTTCCCGCGCGGCACGCGGGTCGTGTACCCGCCGGAGGCCCTGCCGGGCATCCGCGACGTCGACGGCGCGATCCGCCGCGCGCTGCTCGAGCCCGTCGGCAGCGACCCGCTGCCCACGCTGCTGCACCCGGGCATGCGCCTCACCATCGCGTTCGACGACATCTCGCTGCCGCTGCCGCCGATGGTCAAGCCCGACATCCGCCAGCGCATCATCGAGCAGGTGCTGACGATGGCCGCCGAGGCCGGCGTCGACGACGTCGAGATCATCTCGGCGAACGCGCTGCACCGCAGGCTCACCGCTGCCGAGCTCAAGGAGATCGTCGGCGAGCGCGTCTTCCGGTCGTTCTTCCCGCAGGGCGCGCTCTACAACCACGACGCGGAGGACCGCGACAACCTGCTGCACGTCGGCCAGACCGAGCGCGGCGAGGACGTCGAGATCAACCGGCGCGCGGCCGAGAGCGACCTGCTCGTCTACGTCAACGTCAACCTCGTGGCGATGGACGGTGGCCACAAGTCGGTGCCGATCGGGCTCGCGTCGTACAAGAGCCTGCGTCACCACCACAACAGCCACACGATGGTGCACTCGCGCTCGTTCATGGACCACACCAAGTCGGCGATGCACCACAGCGCCTGGCGGATGGGCCGGATGCTGGCCGACCACCTCAAGATCTTCACCATCGAGACGACGCTCAACAACGAGGTCTTCCCCTCGCAGTTCTCGTTCCTGCAGAAGCGCGAGTGGGAGTGGGGCGTCAAGGACCAGGCGTCGATGCTGGCCGCCCGTCGCGGCCTCGCGTTGGCGCCCAACGGCTTGAAGCACAACATCTTCCAGGGGATGCGGGCGCCGTACGGTCTCACCGGGGTGAACGCCGGCGAGACCGAGGCGGTGCACGAGCTCACCGTCGCGAAGGTGCACGAGCAGCAGATGGTCGAGGTGCAGGGGCAGAGCGACGTCCTGGTGCTGGGGGTCCCTTACCTCGGGCCCTACAACGTCAACTCGGTGATGAACCCGATCCTCGCCACCTGCATGGGACTCGGCTACTACTTCAACAGCTACCGGGGCCAGCCCGTCGTCCGCAAGGGCGGCGCGGTGATCCTCTACCACCCGGTCGAGCCGGACTTCAACCAGCTGCACCACCCGAGCTACGTGGACTTCTACGAGGAGGTCCTGACCACCTCGACCGAGCCCTCGGTGATCGAGGCGAAGTTCGAGGAGCAGTACGCCACCGACCCCTGGTACATCCACCTGTACCGCACCTCGCACGCCTACCACGGCGTCCACCCGTTCTACATGTGGTACTGGGCGGCTCACGCGATGGACCACGTCGGCGACGTCATCTGGGTCGGTGCCGACCGCAAGGCCGTGGAGCGCCTGGGGTTCAGGGCGGCGTCCTCGCTGCAGGACGCGCTGGAGATGGCGTCGAGCACCGTCGGGCGCTCGCCGTCCATCACCTACCTGCGCAACCCCCCGCACCTGATCGCGGACGTGCGATGAGCGGTCCGGTCGTCCACGTGGCCCGGCACGTGCTGTCGGGGCAGCTGCTGCGTGGGGCGCGGGGCGACGTCCGCATGGTCGCGAAGGGCTGGCGTTGGGGACGTCGGCAGATGGTGCCGCGCTCGGCCGAGCAGTTCGTGCCGCCGCAGACGAGCGAGCCGTTCCCGACCGAGTGGGCCCGCACGCCCGCCGCCGTGGCGGTGCGCGAGGGCATCCAGCGCTTCGGGCTGCGCCCGCTGCTGCGGCACGAGATCCGGCCGACCGTGCACGGGCTGGACGTGCTGGACGACCTCGCCGGTCCGGTCATCTTCGTCGCCAACCACACCTCGCACCTCGACACCCCGCTGATCCTGTGCTCGCTGCCCGACTCCTGGCGCCGTCGCACCGCAGTGGCCGCTGCGGCCGACTACTTCTTCGACACGTGGTGGCGGGCCACCGGGTCGGCGATGGTGTTCAACACCTTCCCGATCGAGCGGCGTTCGGGGTCGATGTCGTCGACGCCCGGTGACCTGCTCGACGACGGCTGGAGCGTCGTGGTCTTCCCCGAGGGCACGCGCTCGCCCGACGGCTGGACGCGCCGCTTCCGTCACGGCGCGGCGTACCTGTCGGTGCAGCACGGCGTGCCCGTCGTCCCGATCGGGATCCGGGGCTCCTTCGCGGCGATGCCCCGCGGACGCGGCTGGCCGGTGCCGGGGCGCCCGGCGGTCACCGTGCGGCTCGGCGACCCGCTGCGTCCCGCGGACGGCGAGGGCCCGCGCGAGCTCGGGGCGCGCATCGAGGCCGCGGTCGCTCAGCTCATCGACGAGGACCAGACCTCGTGGTGGGAGGCCAAGCGCCGCGCGGCCCGGGGCGCCACCCCGTCGACGGCCGGGCCGGACGTCGCCCGCTGGCGCCGCGTGTGGGGGCAGACCCAGGCACCCGCCGTCCGCACCCACCGGCGCGTCTGGCGCGGCTGACCTCGTCCTCCCACCCCCACCTCCGCTGCACCTCTCCCCGCTGAACGCCACGGGGACACCCCGCAACCAACCTAGGGGAGGGCGTGCTGGGTGACCCAGGTGTGCATGGCGATGGCGGCGGCGGCGCCCGCGTTGATCGAGCGGGTCGAGCCGAACTGCGCGATCGACAGGACGACGTCGCAGGCCTCGTGCGCGGACGGCGAGAGCCCCGGCCCCTCCTGGCCGAACACCAGGACGCACTCGCGCGGCAGCGCGTAGCCCTCGAGCGGGACGGCGCCAGGCAGGTTGTCGATACCGACGAGCGGCACCGCACCGCCGTCGGACGCCGCCGTGGCGGCCCAACCCGCGAGGGCCGTCGCGTCCGCGTGGTGGCTCAGGTGCTGGTAGCGGTCGGTGACCATCGCACCGCGGCGGTTCCAGCGGCGCCGTCCGACGACGTGCACGCGCGCCGCGAGGAACGCGTTGGCCGTGCGCACCACCGAGCCGATGTTGAAGTCGTGCTGCCAGTTCTCGACGGCGACGTGGAACGGGTGCCGGCGCGCGTCCAGGTCGGCCACGATCGCCTCGAGCCGCCAGTAGCGGTAGCGGTCGACGACGTTGCGAGCGTCGCCGAGGGCCAGCAGCTGCGGGTCGTAGCGGTCGTCGTCCGGCCACGGACCACGCCACGGGCCGACCCCGACGTCAGGGTCGCTGCTCGCCGCCGGCTCCACTCGGCGAGCGTACGCGACGACCTCACCTACGCTGGGACGGTGATGCACGCACTCGGCCCGTCGTGGCTCGATCCCCAGCACCTGCTCGACAGCCTCGGCCCGTGGGCCCTGTGGGGGACGGCTGCGGTCGTCTTCATCGAGTGCGGGCTCTTCTTCTTCCTGCTCCCCGGCGACTCGCTGCTCTTCACGGTCGGCCTGCTGGTGTCGGAAGGGTCGATCAAGCACCCCCTGTGGCTGGTGCTGGTGGTGGTGACGGTCGCCGCCTTCGGTGGCAACGTGGCCGGGTACGAGATCGGGCGCGCGACCGGCCCGCGCATCGTGCGCCCAGGCTCGAGGCTGGTCCGGCAGAAGCACGTCGACCAGACCTACGCGTTCTTCGACCGCTACGGCGCTCGGGCGCTCATCCTGGGCCGCTTCGTGCCGATCGTCCGCACCTTCATCACGCTGGTGGCGGGCGTGGGCCGGATGGAGCGTCGCCGCTTCTACACCTACAGCGGCGTCGGCGCAGTGCTGTGGGCGGTGGGGGTCACTGTGCTCGGCTACTTCCTCGGCACGGTGCCCCTGATCCGCAACCACATCGAGACGATGCTCATGGCCATCGTCATCGCCTCGCTGATCCCGGTCGGCATCGAGTGGCTGCTGCACCGGCGCCGCGCCAAGGCGGAGGCCGCCGACGACGGACGCGACCGCCGCTACGACGACGCGCACGAGCGCCAGCAGGTCGTCGACGAGGACGTCACCGGCGCCTGAGCCGGCCTCGGCCGGCACGGCGGGCAGGATCACGCAGGGACGTCACTTGCTCTGCTGCGCCTGCTCCTGCGCGATCGCGCGGATCGCCTCGGTGTCGCTGCGCTTGAGGGCCGCGAAGACCTTGCGCGCTTGGGCGTCGTCCCACAGCACCACCGACCCCGCCCCCGGCCGCGACCCCGTGCCCGAGATCGGGACGGTCAGCGACAGGCCCTTCCCCCCGGCTGCGCCCTTCATCCCGAGCACGAAGCGCGCGAGCGCCACCGGGCCGGTGTGCTCGTCGACGGTGAGCGCGCCGGCGCCGGACGACGCGAGCGGGAAGGTGCGGAACGGGTTCAGCAGCGTCGAGGGCCGGGTGGCCTTCGAGACGATGGCGCCGAGCACCTCACGCTGCCGCTCGACGCGGCCGAGATCGCCGCGCGGGTCGGAGTGACGAGCCCGCGCGTAGCCCAGGGCCACCGCGCCGTCCGCCTGCTGGCAGCCCTTCTTGATGTTCAGCCCCGCGTCGCGGTCCTTCATGTCGCGCTTCGGGCAGATCTGCACGCCGCCGACGGCGTCGACCATCGAGGCGAAGCCACCGAAGCCGATCTCGACGTAGTCGTCGATCTGGACGCCGCTCGCCTCCTCGATCGTGCGCGCCAGGAGCTTGGGGCCACCGAACGCGAAGGCCGCGTTGATCTTGTTGTGGCCGTGGCCCGGGATCGCCACGTAGCTGTCGCGCGGGATGCTCATGAGGACGGTCGGACCACCACCGGCCGGTACGTGGAGCAGCATGATCGTGTCGGTGCGCTGGCCGACGTCGCCGCTGCCCGTGTGCAGCTGCCTGGCCTGCTCCTTGGTGAGCCCCTTGCGCGAGTCCGACCCCACCACCAGGTAGGTGCGGCCCGGCGTGGCGCTGGTGGCAGCCGGCAGCGCGTCGATGCGGCCGAGGTGGGTCCAGGCGACGGCGAGCAGCGCGAGGGGGTAGGCGACGATCGCCAGGACGACGAGCAGCACCACCAGCCGGACCGGCACCCGTCGGCGTCGGCGGGCCGGGCGTACGGGCCGAGCGGGGCGAGCGGAGCCCGGCGGGACGACGTCGGCGCCGCGGGGACGGGCCGCCGGACGACGCTGCGGCTCGCGACCGCCCGCCGACGGCGGTCGCACGCCCTGGCCGGGGGGTGCGTCCGGCGCCCGGCCGGAGCCGGCGGGCGTGCTACCGACCGGGATCACCCGGGTACGGTCGTCGTCGGCTGGCGGTCGTCGGTCGTCTCCCACTGGCCCAGGGTAGGCCGTGCACCTGGCCGCACGCGCGCCGCCAGCCAGCCCGCGACCAGCAGGCACGCGACGCCCGACACCACGAACGTCCGCTGCGGGCCGAGCACCCCGCCGACCCACGCGCCGAGGACGAGCGCCCCGATGGAGAAGCCGCGTGCCAGCCCGTTGAGCGCCGCGTTGACCTGACCGAGCTGGCGGTCGGGCACCCGCGTGAGCACGAGCGTCGACGTCGAGGTGTTGAGTGCGCCGTTCGCCAGGCCGAGCACGCCGTAGACCACGATCAGCACGGCCACGGTCGGGGCGAGGCCCGCGCCGAGCAGCGCCGCGGCCTGCACGGTCGCCGCCGTGACCGTGACGAGCACGAGGCGGCGAGCGCCGTCCGCTCGGCCGGCGAGCACCGAGCCCCCCACGATCCCCAGCGTCGCCGCCATGCCCACCAGGCCGTACTGCACGCTCGTGCCGTGCAGGGCGTCGCGCACGAGGAAGACCTCGACCACGTTGGTGGCCTCGCCGACCACGACGTAGGCCATGAGGGCAGTGATGATCGGCCAGATCAGGACGTCGGCGCGCGCCGCCCGCAGCCCGTCGAGCGCTCGGGGCGCCGGCGCGTCAGCGGTGGCCAGGGACGCGTCGTGCCGGCCCGCCCGCCGGGTGCGCACGGCGAGCGCCGCCACGGCGAGGACGGCGAAGGTGCCGGCGTCGACCAGCAGGGCCAGGCGCTGGCCGCCCAGGCCGGCGAGCAGGCCGCCGATCGGTGCGCCGCCGACCGCCGCCAGCGTGGTGAGCGCCTGGGTCGCCCCGACGGCACGACCGATCTCGGCCTCACCGACGATGCGCGGCACGAGCGCCTGCCAGCTCGGGCTGCTGACCGCCTGGCCGGCCTGCAGGGCCATGACCAGCAGGTAGACCAGCCACAGCGGGCCCGCGAACGCGAGGGCCGCGCAGGCCGCGAGCTGAGCGACGGCGCTCGTCACGGTGAGCAGGCGCGAGTCGGCGCGGTCGGCCAGCCGCCCGGCCCAGGGGGCCAGCAGCACGGTGGGCAGCGCGGCGGCGGCGAGCAGCAGCATGACCCCGCGGGTCCCGGCTCCGGTGTCGTGCACGTGCAGGATCAGCGCGATGAGCGCGATCTCGTCGCCGAGCACGCTCAGGGCGCGGCCGGGGCCGGCGATCCGCAGGTCGCGGTGACGCCAGACCGACGTGGCGGATTTCCGAAAGAGACGCTTCATAGTTGTGAAGGTACTGCTTCATAAACCCGATGGCAAGCCTCCCACCCCGTACGCTCGGGTCGTGCCCTCCCCGCCACCGGACCCGCCGGAGGTCGACCAGCTCGACCAGCTCGACCAGGTCGACCAGGTCGAGCTCACCGACCCACGAGCCCTGCGCGCCCTCGCCCACCCGGCACGGACGGCGGTGGTCGACGACCTCTACCAGGGCAACGTGCGCACGGCGAGCGAGCTGGCGGCACGCACCGGGCTCAGCCCGAGCGCGATGAGCTACCACCTTCGGGCGCTCGAGAAGTGGGGGATCGTGCGCCGGGCGGACGCCAGCCCGGACGGACGCGAGCGCCCCTGGCAGGCCAGCGCGCGAGGGCTGGTCTGGGCCGGCCAGACCGCCGGCGAAGCCGTCAGCGACGCGATCGCGGGGCTGTACCTCGACCGCCTGCGCAGCGACCTGGCGCGAGCGCGCCGGCACGAAGCCGACGAGCCCCCCGAGTGGCGTGAGATGCCGACGGTCAGCCGCGGCTTCCCGTGGCTGACGGCCGACGAGGCCCGCGACCTGGCCCAGGTGGTCTACGACTTCGTGCACCGGGCCGCGGCCGACCGCACCGCCGACGCCCACCCGGACGACGCCCGCCGGGTCGCGTACTTCTTCGCCCTCGTCCCCGCGTACGACGACCAGCCCGACGAGGACTGAAGCCGGTGTCGCACTGGCTGTCCGGGCTGCTGGACCCCAACCTGGCGAGCCTCACCGCCGGGGGGGTCTACGTCGTGCTGTTCGCGCTGGTCTTCGTCGAGTCCGGCCTGCTCGTGGGGTTCTTCCTGCCCGGCGACACGGTCCTGTTCGCGGCAGGGCTGTTGTCGGGGCAGCCGGGCTCGCCGCTGTCGCTGCCGGTGCTCGCGGTCGGCGCGGGGCTCGCCGCGGTCGCCGGCGACGCCGTGGGGTACTGGACCGGACGGCGGTTCGGCCGCCCGTGGGTCGAACGGCGAGCCGGCCGCATGGCCCGCCATCTGCCTGCGGCAGAACGCTTCTACGCGCGATGGGGGTGGAGCGCCGTCGTGATCGCGCGGTTCATCCCGTGGGCCCGCACGTTCACGCCGGTCGTCGCCGGCGTGGCGCAGATGTCCTACGCCCGGTTCGCGACCGCCAACGCCGTCGGCGCCCTGCTGTGGGCCACCGGGCTGGTCGTGCTCGGGCACGCCGCTTACAGCGTGCCCTGGCTGAGGCACGCCGCGTACGCCGTGGCCGGGATCGCCGTCCTGACCTCGTTGGGGGTGAGCGTGCTCGGGCCGCACCTGGCGCGGCGCCGGGCCCGTACCAGGGCCCGCGCCCGGGCCGACGAGGGTCAGTAGCGCACGTAGCGCTGCGCGCTGACGGCCGAGCCGTAGGTGTTCGAGCTGTAGTGGACCCAGCGGTAGTAGGTGCGGCGGCGCGGCTGGACGCTGGCGGCCACGTACCCCGTGCGCGAGGTCTTGCGCCACGTCAGGTTGTGCCACGTGCGGCTGCCGTAGTAGCGGTACTGCAGGCGCACGTACTGGTAGCGCACCGCGGCACCGGTACTGGTGCGCAGGACACCGCCTACGAGGTCCGGGCGACCCGAGCGCACGGACGACGCGAGGTTCGTGCGCCAGATCGTGTACGTCTTGCGGTACGGCGAGACGTGCGTCGTCCAGCCGCTGCCCGAGCCGGTGTCCACCACGACGCGGTAGTAGCGGCCGCCGACCGTCGTCCACCGGGGGGCGTACAGGCGGGCGGTGCCGGCGGTGGACGTCGTCGTGGTCGCGAACGTGCGCCAGGCCCACACGCTGTTCAGCTTCGTGTACGCCTGCGCCGACAGCCTGGCACGCACCGGGGTCGTGCCGTACTTCACCGAGGTGCTCAGGACCGCGGCGTACCCCACGTAGACCTTGCTCGAGGCGCTGAGCGCCACCGTGAGCGGGGCGCTCGGGCCGGTCAGCGCCACGTCCTGCCAGCCGGCGAACGTCTGCCCGTCCGCCGTCGTGAAGGTGGCCGTGAGCCGCAGCGTCCCGTGGTAGCTGGTGGGGCACTGCACGCGGATGCTCGTCGTCGTGACCGTGCTGGGCAGGCAGCCGGACGCGCTCGACGTCCAGCGCACCGAGCCGGGCACGCTGCCGTAGGCCGTGTACGTCGCCGCGAGCCCGGGCCGCAGGGACGTCGGGCCGCTCAGCCTCGCCGTCGGCGCGGGCTCGACGACGCCGCCGTCGGACACGATGTCGAGGTAGCTGGAGCGCGCGGTGTTCCAGTGCGTCGCGAGGTAGGAGCCGGCCGGTGGGGTGCCGGCGTCGAAGTAGTCGTCGCGGTCGCAGTCGAACAGGCGCTCGCTGGCCGAGTCGTGGCACACGTCGTCCATCTGCGCGGAGGCGCCGAAGTGGTCGAGGCCGCCGTCGGCGTAGCACATCACGTCGTTCTCGTCGGTGCAGTGGCCGAGCGTCGTCGCGTGCGGGGCGGTCTCCTGCACGCCACCGAGCATGTGCATCAGCTCGTGCGCCGGCGTCGAGTGGTAGGTGTTCGTCATCGACCAGCACTGGGTGTCGATGCGGGCGACCATCGGGACGTCGGTGTTGTTGACGTTGTCGCTGGTAGCGGTGTCGTCTCGGTAGATCTCACCGATGCCGCACAGGCCGGTCGTGTCGGCGAAGGTCAGCAGCTTGCGGCCGTCGGTCTGGATGCCGACGGCGTCCGCGGCGGTCGCGATCGCGTCCAGCCCGAAGTCCGTGGCGAACGACCCCACCGGCAGCTCCACCGCCCGGATATCAGGCACGCAGGACGGCGTCGTCACCCAGCGCACGCGCCGGTTGCCGCCGGGCGACGACAGCGCGAACGTGTCGTCGACGTCGGCGACATACGACTGCAGCGCCGTCAGCACGCTGGACAGGCGGTTCGTGGTGCCGGCCTCGTACGCGTAGAGCACCTGCACCCGGTTGCCCTCGGTGCCCGTGCCCGTGCACGACGGCGACACGTGCTGCGGGAGCGCCGGGTTGCCGGGCGTGCCCGCCGGGACGTCGAGCACGGTCGTCGCGCCGCTCGTGGCGGATGCGGTCGAAGCGGCGGTGGAGGTGTCCGCCGCGACCGCGACGCCGCGCGGGCCGGCCGCGACCCGCTTCAGCTTCGCCGGCCGCTGGCGGACGCCGGAGCGGGCGATGATCGACGCCGTCGAGGCCTTCGCGTGGACGTCGACGCCGGGCGGTGCCGGGTCGACGTGCTGGGGGTCGGCGCCGTGCCCGTGTGCAGCACGTGCCGCAGCACCCGACAGGTGCCCGTGCGAGCCACCCGAGGCCGGGGTCGCGCTGGCGACCGAGGTGGGCACCAGCAGAAGGGCAGCGACGCCTACGGCGACGACGGGACGAGACAGGGGCACCCGACCACCATCGGCACGAACCCCCGGGACCTTGACCCGATAACGCCGAATTCAGCCGTGAGGCCGGTCACGCCGTCGGTGTGGCCGGGGGCTGCTGCGTGCCGCCGGTGCCCGACGTCCCGAACGACACCTGCGGCGCGGCGCGCACCTGCTCGTCGTCGGCCTCGAAGTACTCGGCCTTGTGGATGCCGAACATGCCGGCGACGACGTTCGACGGCACGGTCTCGACCTTCGTGTTCAGCGCCCGCACGTTGGCGTTGTAGAAGCGGCGTGAGGCGGCGACGCGGTCCTCGGTGTCGGTGAGGTCGCGCTGCAGCTGCAGGAAGTTCTGGTTGGCCTTGAGGTCGGGGTAGGCCTCGGCGACGGCGAACAGCCGGCCCAGCGCCTGGGTGAGCACGTTCTCCTGCTGGGCCTGCTGGGCGGGGGTGGAGCCCGCCGTCATCGCCGCGGCCCGGGCGTTGGTGACCGCCTGGAGCGTCTCGCGCTCGTGGGCCGCGTAGCCCTTGACCGTCTCGACGAGGTTCGGGATCAGGTCGTGTCGCCGGTTGAGCTCGACGTCGATCTGGCGCCAGGACTCCTGGACGACGTTACGCAGCTTGATCAAGCCGTTGTAGATGCCGACGGCGACGAGCGCGAGCACGACGACCAGCGCGATGACGATGATCAGGATGACGATCCCGGTACCCATGAGTTCCCCTTTCGAGGGTGCAGCGCGATGCTACCGGTGGTCAGACGTGCCCAGCGGTAGCCCGGTTCCTCTCGTGCCCCCTTGGGTGCCCGGCCGGTGGTGGCCACGACGACGTGGCGGTGCCACGCTGAGGCCATGACCGAACCGACGTCGAGCCAGAACGCGCTGCGCGACCTGCTGCGGGCCGCCGCCGACCAGGCCGCCGCTGTCGCGGAGGGCGTCGAGCGCGTCTACCGCAGCTCGTTCGTCTCGACCGAGACCTTGCCCGGTCTCTACCGCGGCACGGTCGTCGCGGACGCCGACCCGCTCGCCCGGGGACGGCTGCAGGTGCTCGTCCCCGAGGCGGGTGCGGAGCCGGCGTGGGCGGAGGTGGTCCGGCCGATGGACGGCGGCAGCGACGTCCGGCCGACGGTCGGCGCGGTCGTGTGGGTCGCCTACGAGCGAGGGACGGCGTCCTCCCCCGTCGTGATCGGGCGTCTGCCCGGCTGAGCTCGCGGCTACGGTGAGGCCATGGCCAACCCCACGCGCTGGGCGTCCCAGCACGGTCCCGAGCACTCGCAGTGGTACATCGACCGCTTCCGCCGCATGGCCGCCGAGGGCACTGACCTCGCCGGTGAGGCCCGCCTGGTCGACGCGATCGCGCCGCGCGGGGCGCGGATCCTGGACGCCGGTTGCGGGCCGGGGCGCGTGGGCGCCGAGCTGCACGCTCGTGGGCACGTGGTCGTCGGGGTGGACGCCGACCCCCTGCTGATCGAGGCGGCCCGCGCCGACCACCCCGGCCCGACGTGGCTCGTCGGCGACCTCAGCGAGCTCGACCTGACCGCGGCCCGGCACGACCCCTTCGACGCCGCGGTCGTGGCGGGCAACGTCATGCCCTACCTCGCGCCCGGCAGTGGCGGTGCGGTGCTCACCCGGCTGCGGGCGCACCTGCGCGACGACGGGTGCGCCGTCATCGGCTTCGGGCTCGACCGCGGCTACTCGCTCGCGGACTTCGACGCCGACGTCGCCGAGGCCGGGCTCACGCTCGAGCACCGCTTCGCGACGTGGGACGTGCGACCGTGGGCCCCCGAATCGAGTTTCTCGGTCAGTATCCTGCGGCGCTGAGGCCAGATCCTGCCCGAATACGGGCAGATTCTTGCACCGGGATGGCGCAGGCGCCCAGGATGGGCCGGTGCCCGATCCCGTGCCCGATCCCGTGCCCGATCCCGAACTCGTCCGCCGACTGACGTCCTCCACCGGCCTGACGCCGGGCGAGGCGGTGCGCGTGATCGAGGACGTCGTGGCCTGGCACAGCGAGCCGGTGGAGGACTTCGTCCGTCGCCGCCACGCGCACCACCAGCTCTACGGCAGGCGCAACGCCGAGATCTTCGCGCTCATCGCGACCGAGCTCGCCCACCGCGTCGTCGCCGCACCCATCCTGTCCGAGCGCCAGCTGCGCCGGATCGTCTACGGCTGATCGCGAGGAACACCCATGTGCGGAATCGTCGGCTACGTCGGCGGCCAGAACGCCGCGCCCCTGCTCATCGAGGGGCTCACCCGGCTCGAGTACCGAGGTTACGACTCGGCAGGAGTCGCGGTGCTCGCAACGAGGACCAAGGTGGTCCGCCAGGTCGGCCGCGTGCGCGATCTGGAGGCGGCCCTGCCCAAGCGTCTCGCCGGCAGGGTCGGCATCGGCCACACGCGATGGGCCACCCACGGCGCCGCGACCACCGAGAACGCGCACCCCCACACCAGCGAGGACGGCCGGGTCAGCGTCGTCCACAACGGCATCATCGACAACGCCTCCGCACTGCGTGCGCAGCTGGCCGACGCCGGAGTCGACCTCACCTCCGAGACCGACACCGAGGTCATCGCCCACCTGGTCGCGCGCTCGGGTTCCGACACGCTGGAAGGCGCGGTGCTGGAGGCGCTCGACCGCATCACAGGCACGTACGCGCTCGCCGTCGTCGACGAGCGCCACCCCGACCGCATCGTGGTGGCGCGCAACGGCTCTCCCCTGATCCTCGGGGTCGGTGAGCGTGAGATGTTCGTTGCCAGCGACGTCGCCGCCCTGGTGCGTCACACGACGTCGGTCGTGCACCTGGACGACGGTGAGCTGGCATCCGTGACCGCAACAGGCTTTCGCACCTTCACCCGTGAGAGCAACGACACCGGGCGCACACCCACGACGCTGGACGTCGTCGCCGAGGACCTCGAGCTCGGTGGCCACCAGCACCACATGCTCAAGGAGATGCTCGAGCAGCCGGTGACCGTCGAGCGCGTGCTGCGCGGGCGCCTCGACGACCGGTTCGGCACCGCGCGGCTGGACGGGTTGAATCTCACCCCGAGAGAGCTGCGCGCGTTCCGGCGGGTCAAGATCCTCGGGTGCGGCTCGGCGTACTACGTCGGCCAGATCGGGGCTGGCCTGCTGGAGGAGCTCGCGCGGGTCCCGGCCGACGCCGAGCCCGCCTCGGAGTTCCGGTACCGCAACCCGATCATCGAGCCGGACACCTTGTACGTCGCCGTCAGCCAGTCCGGGGAGACGGCCGACACGGCCTTCGCCGTCCAAGAGATCAAGCGCAAGGGCGGCCAGGTCATCGGTGTCGTCAACGTCGTCGGCTCGACCATCGCGCGCGAGTGCGACGGGGGCATCTACCTCCATGCCGGTCCCGAGATCGCCGTCGCGTCCACCAAGGCCTTGACGCACATGGCGATCGCGTTCGCGATGCTCGCGCTGCTCATGGGACGCGTGCGAGACCTGTCGATCAGCGACGGTCAGCGCATCATCGGCGGCTTGCGCCGGCTCGGCGACCAGATCCAGACGGTGCTGGACGACGAGCAGCACGTGGCCCAGGTGGCGAAGTCACTGGCCGACGCACAGAGTCTCTTCTTCATCGGGCGCGTGCGCGCCTTCCCCGTCGCGCGGGAAGGGGCGCAGAAGTTCAAGGAGATCTCGTACCGGCACGCCGAGGCCTACCAGACGAGCGAGCTCAAGCACGGCCCGCTGGCTCTCGTCTGCCCCGAGCTGCCTACCGTGGCGATCGTCCCAGACGACGAGCTCACCTCGCGCAATCTCGCTGCGGTGCAGCAGGTGCGGGCTCGTTCGGGGCCAGTCACGCTCGTGACGCATCCCGGCGTGGCGGTCGATGACCTCGGTGCCGAGGTCATCGTCGTCCCGAAGAACGAGGCCGAGCTCGACCCCATCCTTCTGACGATCCCGCTCCAGCTGCTCGCCTACCACGCGGCGCTGGCGTTGGGACACGACATCGACAAGCCGCGCAACCTCGCGAAGTCGGTGACCGTGGAGTGAGGGGCGGCGTGATCGCGACAACGTCCCCACCGCTGGACCTCCGCTGAGCCCCGCGCCAGGTCAGAGGCCGAGCTCGGCCTTGCCGTAGGCGTAGAGGTAGTCCAGTCCGGCCTCGCGCACCCGCTCGGCCGCGCCGGTGTCGCGGTCGACGATGACCGCCACGGCGACGACCTCCGCACCCGCCTCACGCAACGCCTCGACCGCCGTCAGCGCCGAGCCGCCGGTGGTGGAGGTGTCCTCGACGGCGAGCACGCGGCGTCCGGCGACGTCCGGGCCCTCGATGCGCCGCTGCAGGCCGTGCGCCTTGCCCTCCTTGCGGACGACGAACGCGTCGAGCTCGCGGCCACGCGTCGCAGCAGCGTGCAGCATCGCGGTGGCCACCGGGTCGGCACCCATCGTGAGCCCGCCGACCGCGTCGTAGTCGAGGTCCGCGGTGAGGTCGAGCATCACCTGCCCGACCAGGGGCGCTGCCGCTCCGTCGAGGGTGACGCGGCGCAGGTCGACGTAGTAGTCGGCCTGCTTGCCGCTGGAGAGGGTCACCGTGCCGCGGACGATCGCGGAGTCGGTGATGTGGGTGAGCAGGGCGGCGCGGGCGTCGGTCACAGGCAGCCAGCCTACCGGGGCGCGTGCGAGATCCGGGTCAGCTGCTGGTGCGGCGTCGCTGGATGGCTCCCGATCCCTTGCGCACCAACGGCCGCGGCAGGTGTCGCAGCGCGAGCACGAGGGTCTTGAAGCGCTTGCTCGGCACGCTGACGACCTTGCCCTTCGCGACGTCCCGCAGGGCCTCGTCGACGAGGTCGTCGGCGTCCAGCCAGCCGAGCTCGGGCAGCGAGGACATGTCCATGCCGCCGCGGTCGTGGAACTCGGTGTGCACGAAGCCAGGGCAGACCGCGGTCACCCGCACGCCGTACGGCGAGAGCTGCCCGGCCACGGCCTCGCTGAACGCGGTGGTCCACGCCTTCACCGCCGAGTAGGTGCCCATGGCGGCGAAGCCGGCCACCGACGAGACGTTGATGATCGTGCCGCTGCGTCGCTCACGCATGGCCTGCGCCGCCGCGTGGGTGAGCACGAGGACGGCGCGGCAGTGGATGTCGAGCAGCCGCTCCTCGTCGGCGACGTCCGTGGCGAGGAAGCCGCGGCCGAGGCCGAAGCCGGCGTTGTTGACGAGGACGTCGACCGGTCGGCCGGGATCGGCGAGGCGGTCAGCGACCCGCTGCATCGCCGCGCGGTCGGTGAGGTCGGCCGACAGCGTCTCGACGTCGCGTCCGTAGGCGGTGCGCAGCTCGCCGGCCACCGCATCGAGGCGCTGCTGGTCGCGCGCGACGAGGACGAGGTCGAGTCCGTCGGCGGCGAGGCGGCGGGCGAAGGCGAGTCCGATGCCGGCGGTGGCGCCGGTCACGAGGGCCGTGGTCATGCACGGGACCCTAGCCGCCGGGGTTGTCGCCGCCGCCGGGTAGGTTCGGCCCGTGCGCATCGCCACCTGGAACGTGAACTCAGCCCGTGCCCGCCTCGAGCGCATCGTCGCCTGGGTCGAGCGCAGCGACGTCGACGTCGTCGCGCTGCAGGAGACCAAGTGCAAGGACGAGCAGTTCCCCACCGAGCGGTTCGAGGCGCTCGGCTACCAGGTGGCCCACCACGGGCACTCGCAGTGGAACGGCGTGGCGATCCTGTCGCGGGTCGGGCTCGAGGACGTCGAGCTCGGTTTTCCGGGGCAGCCCGGCTGGGGCGAGCCGCTGGCCGCTGAGGCGCGCGCCATCGGTGCCACCTGCGGCGGCGTGCGCGTGTGGAGCCTCTACGTGCCGAACGGGCGCCAGCTCGGCGACCCGCACCTGGCGTACAAGCTCGACTGGCTCGACCACCTGCGGGCCGCGGGCTCGCAGTGGCTGGCGGCGGATCCGTCCGCCCAGGTCGCGCTCGTGGGCGACTGGAACGTCGCGCCGCGTGACGAGGACGTGTGGGACATGGCCGTCTTCGCCAACTCCACGCACGTCTCGCCGCCCGAGCGCGCGGCGTTCCAGGCGATCGTCGACGCCGGCTACGCCGACGTCGTCCGGCCGCACACCGAGGGCCAGTTCACGTACTGGGACTACACCCAGCTGCGGTTCCCGAAGAAGCAAGGGATGCGCATCGACTTCGTGCTCGCCTCACCGGCGCTCGCGGCGCGCGTGACCGGCGCGGCGATCGACCGCGAGGAGCGCAAGGGCAAGGGCGCTTCCGACCACGCACCGGTGATCGTCGACCTCACCTGACACCGGCCGGCCCGGAGGCAGCCATGGACACGGACGAGATCCACGCCGAGCTCGACCGTGTGCGCGCCGACTTCCGACACCTCGTCGACACCGCCACCGTGGCTGAGCTGCGTCGACCCAGTGACGGCACGAAGTGGACCAACGAGCAGCTGCTCTTCCACATGCTGTTCGGCTACCTCCTCGTGCGGAACCTCCGCTTCCTCGTCCGGGGGTTCGCCAGGCTGCCGGACGGCGCCTCCCGTCGGTTCGCTGCAGCGCTGGACTCCCTCACCCCCGCGTTCCACGTCGTCAACTACCTCGGCTCGCTGGGCGGCGCGCGCGTCCTGGGCTACGCACGCATGGAACGCGCCATGGACCGCGTGACCACGAGCCTTCAGGACTCGCTGCGACGACAGTCCACGGCCCAGCTCGACGGCGGCATGCACTTCCCGGTGGGTTGGGACCCCTACTTCAGGGACCACATGACACTGCGCGACGTCTACCACTACGCCACCCAGCACTACGACCATCACCGCCGGCAGCTCACGCTGGCGGCGACGTTCGGCGAGTAGACGGCTCGATCCTCGAGGTGCACGGCCTTCCTCCGCCGTGGGCAGAAGTCGGCGCTAGCGTTGCCGGATGGCTATCGCGCGCTTTCCCAGCTTCGTCATCGACTGCCCGGACGCCGCATCGCTCGCCACGTTCTACGCGACTCTCCTCGACTGGCAGGTCGTGCCGCAGGAGGACTGGGTCGACATCCGCGCCGAGAACGGCAACTGCATCTCGTTCCAGACGGTCGCCGACTACCAGCCCCCGAGGTGGCCGGGGCAGGAGCGGCCCCAGCAGATGCACCTGGACGTCGTCGTCGACGACCTCGACGCCGGCGAGGCGGCCGTGGTCGAGCTCGGCGCCACCCGCGCCGAGCACCAGCCCGGCACCACGTTCCGGGTCTTCCTCGACCCGGCGGGGCACCCGTTCTGCCTGTGCACGAGCTGAGGGCTCAGCCTGCTCAGCCGCTCTGCTCGGCCAGACCCTCCGGGGACGTCGAGAGGCCGGGCCAGAGGGCGGCCATGACGAGCTCGGTGGCGCGCTCAGCGCTGACGGCCTCCTCGGCGCTGCGAGCCGTGCGCCAGACGGCCACCCGCTCGCAGGCGCCAGTGACCATCTCGGCGCGGACGGCGAGCTCGACCGGGTCGAGCGCGGCGGCCCCTGGCATGCCGGCGAGCAGCGCCTGCGTGTAGTCGCTCTGCTGCCGACGGATCTCCTCGATCTCCCCCGCACCCGGGCCGGACGTGAGCATCGACTCCGACTGCAGCACCGACCACGCGGCGGCATGGGCGTCGACGAACTCGAAGAACGCCCGCACCGCCCGGGCCATCACCTCGCGCGGACCGCCGCCGCCACTGACCGCCGCGACGGTCTGCTCGTGCAGCTGCTGCCGCGCGCGGTCCAGGCACGCCCGCAGCAGACCGTCCTTGCTGCCGAAGTACTCGTAGAGCATGGGCTTGGTGACGCCGACGCGAGTGGCGATGTCGTCCATCGACGTCGCCTGGTAGCCGCACTCGGCGAACACGGTCTCGGCCACCTGCAGCATCTGCTGCTCGCGCTGCGCACGGGGCATGCGGGTGCGGGTCGTCGATGGCGTGGGCTTCACAAGGTCACCCTACGCCGAGTAACTTACTGCGGGTAAGTTCATCCGAGGAGCCGGAGCAGCCCTGATCGGAGCCGCCGTGAGCAGCGCCACCACCGCACCCGCCCGCCGCCTCACCGTCCTGGCGGACGACGGCGCGCGCCTCGCCGTGTGGGTGCACGAGCCGGTGTCGGCCGCCCGCGAGACGACGCCCACGCTGGTGCTGGCCCACGGCTGGGCGCTCAGCCACGAGTCGTGGACGCCGGTCCTGCCGCTGCTGCTGGACGCCGCGCCCGTGCGCGTCGTCACCTACGACCAGCGCGGGCACGGCGAGTCGACGCTGCGGGGCCCTCGTCGCCGCGGCGACCGCCGCCGTGGCCTTCGCCCGGCACCGCCCAGCGTGCGCGGGCTCGGCGACGACCTGGCCGCCGTGGTCGGTGCCGTCGCCCCGGTCGGCCCGCTCGTGCTCGGCGGCCACTCGATGGGCGGCATGACGGTCATGGCCTACTGCGGCACCCACCGCGACGCTGTCCGAGAGCGGGTGCGCGGCGTCGCGCTGGTCAGCACGTCGGCGGGCGACCTCCACGGGCTCGGCCGGCGGGGCGAGGTCGCGCTGATGCGCACGATCGCCCGGCTGCCCGGGCTGCGGCCGGGGCGCGTGATCACGACCGAGGGCCAGCGCCGGCTGCTGTTCGGCCACCGAGCCGAGCCCTCGGCGGTCCGCGCCACCCGCGACATGGTCGCGACCACCCGCCTGGCCACCATCGGTCGCTACTACACGGCCCTCAGCCGGCACGACGAGGCCGAGGCGCTCGCCGCGCTGGCCGGCGTCCCCACCCACGTCCTGGTAGGAGATCGCGACCGGCTGACGCCCGTCTCCCACGCTCGGCGCCTCGCGGCGCTGGTGCCGGGGGCCGTGCTCGAGGTGCTGCCCGGGGCCGGTCACATGCTCACCTTCGAGGCACCGGACGTCGTCGCCGCGCACCTGCTGCAGCTGCTCGAGGGGGCGGCGTGAGCACGCACGACGCGGTCGTCGTCGGCAGCGGGTTCGGCGGCCTCGCGGCCTGCATCGAGCTGGCGAGGTCCGGCGTCACCGACGTCGTCGTGCTCGAGAAGGCCGACGACCTCGGCGGCACCTGGCGCGACAACCGCTACCCCGGGTGCGCCTGCGACATCCCCTCGCACCTGTACTCCTTCTCCTTCGCGCCGTCTGCCCGGTGGTCACGCGCGTTCGCGGAGCAGCCGGAGATCTGGTCCTACCTGCGGCGCGTGGCCGATGACTTCGGTGTCTCGCAGCGCCTCCGGTACGGCGAGGAGCTCGTCGAGGCGACGTACGACCAGGGCCTGTGGCGCCTGACGACGGCACGCGGCACCCGGCTGTCGACCCGCACCCTCGTGCTCGCCACCGGCGCGCTGAGTGAGCCCTCGGTGCCGGCGATCGAGGGCCTGGAGTCGTTCGGCGGCAACGTGTTCCACACCGCCAGGTGGCCCGACGACGACGCCGACGTCATCGACGGACGGCGGGTCGCCGTCATCGGCACGGGCGCCAGCGCCGTGCAAACCGTGCCGCAGGTCGCCCGTCGCACCGAGCACCTCACCGTGTTCCAGCGCACGCCGTCGTGGATCATCCCGAAGGGCGACCGCGAGATCGGACGGCGCGAGCGCGAGTCGCTCGAGCGAGTTCCGTGGCTCAACCGTCTCGTGCGCGCAGGCGTGTACTGGCGCAACGAGTCCCGAGTGCTGGCCTTCACGTCCAAGCCCGGCGTCATGCGTGCGCTGGAGCTCATCGCTCGCCGTCATCTGCGTCGACAGGTCGACGACCCTGCGACCCGCGAGGCGCTCACCCCGGCGTATCGCATGGGCTGCAAGCGGATCCTCATCTCGAACGACTACCTCCCCACGTTCAACCGGCCGGACGTCTCGCTCGTCACCGCACCCATCGCCCGCATCGAGCCGGACGCCGTGGTCACCGCGGACGGTGAGCGGCACGTGGTCGACACGCTCGTGCTGAGCACCGGGTTCGCGGCGACCGACCCGTACGAGCGGCTGACGGTGCGCGGCCCGGGCGGTCGCACCTTGCGCGAGGCGTGGTCGGCGGGCATGCAGGCGCACCTGGGCGTCACCGTGGCCGGGTTCCCCAACCTCTTCCTCGTGGTCGGCCCCAACTCCGGCCTCGGTCACAACTCGATGGTGTTCATCATCGAGGCGCAGACGCGCTACCTCGCCGAGTGCGTGCGGCTGCGCGACCGTGCGGGCGCGCGGTCGATCTCGGTGCCCCATCGCGTGCAGGACGCGTTCAACGCCGAGCTCGAGCGCCGCAGCGCCCGCACGGTGTGGGCCAGCGGCTGCCGCAGCTGGTACCTCGACCGCTTCGGCAACAACCGCACCCTCTGGCCGGCGTCCAGCGTCGACTTCTGGCGTCGCACCCGGCGCGTCGACCCCGCCCACGTGCAGCTCGACGTCGACGAGCCGGCCGTCGTCCCGCAGGCGCGCGAGGGGGTGCCGGCGTGAGGCGCCAGGTCGCGCTCGTCACCGGCGGCGCGTCCGGCATCGGCCGGGCGCTGGCCGGGGCCCTGTCGTCGAGAGGGCACGTGGTGGTCGTGGCCGACGTCGACGCGGACGCCGCACGGCGCACCGCCGCCGACCTGAACGCCGCTGCGGGTCACGGCGGGCAGGTGGACGCCGTCGGTCTCGACGTCACCGACCGCGAGGCCTTCCACGACGTGGTCCGGCAGGTGGCGGCCGAGCACGGCCGGATCGACCTGCTCTTCAACAACGCCGGGATCGGGGTCGGTGGGCTGGTCGACGAGCTCGACGACGAGCACTGGGACCGCTGCCTCGCCGTGAACCTGCACGGTGTGGTGCACGGCGTCCAGGCGGCGGTCCCGGTGATGACGGCGCAGGGCAGCGGCCACATCGTCAACACCGCGTCGATGGCCGGGCTGATGACGACGCCGATGATGCTGCCGTACACGACGACGAAGCACGCCGTCGTCGCGCTGAGCCGGGCGTTGCGGGCCGAGCTCAAGCCCGTCGGCGTCGGGGTGACGGCCGTGTGCCCGGCGTTCATCTCGACGCCGCTGCTCGACAACCTCAACCCGGGCATGGCGCCGACCGCCGCGACCACCGGCGTCCGGCAGCTGGCCGCGACGCTCCAGCCCGGCGGGCTGCCCGGGCCTGAGCCGCTCGCCGAGGCGGTGCTGCGCGGTGTGGCTCGGGACAAGGCGCTCGTGGTGTTCCCCCGCTCGCAGTGGGCCGTGGTGGCGGCCCAGCGGTGGGTGCCGGGCGCCGTCCACGCGGCGGTCGACCAGCAGGTGCGCCGCTACCGCCGGGCCCGCACCCGCACCGCTTGACCCCGCTTCCGCCGCTCAGGCCGCTTTGCGCCGCCAGAGCCGGTGCGGACCGGCCTGGCTGGCGGAAAGCGGCGCGGGCGGCGGAAGCGGGTGGGCGTCAGGCGGAGGTGACGGTGAGGCCGTCGACGCCGGTGTCCGGCCGGTCGACGCGCACGGTGTCGCCGTCGCGGATCTCCCCAGCGAGCAGGGCGCGGGCGAGTCGGTCGCCGATCTCCTTGGCCACCAGGCGCCGCAACGGCCGGGCTCCGTACGCCGGGTCGTAGCCGGTGAGCGCCAGCCACTCGCGGGCGGCGTCGCTGACCTCAAGGGTGAGCCGCCGCTCGGCGAGGCGGGCCGCGAGGCGGTCGACCTGCAGGTCGACGATCCGGCTCAGCTCGTCGATCGACAGCGCGTCGAAGATGACGACGTCGTCGAGGCGGTTGAGGAACTCCGGCTTGAACGCCGCCTGCACCGCGCTCATCACGGCGTCGTGCTTCGCCCGGTCGTCGAGGTTGGGGTCGACCAGGTAGACCGACCCGAGGTTCGACGTCAGCACGAGGATCACGTTGCGGAAGTCGACCGTGCGGCCCTGGCCGTCGGTGAGCCGGCCGTCGTCGAGCACCTGCAGCAGGATGTCGAACACGTCCGGGTGCGCCTTCTCGACCTCGTCGAGCAGCACCACCGAGTAGGGACGGCGCCGCACCGCCTCGGTGAGCTGACCGCCCTCGTCGTAGCCGACGTAGCCGGGCGGCGCGCCGACGAGCCGCGAGACGGTGTGCTTCTCGCCGTACTCGCTCATGTCGATGCGCACCATGGCCCGCTCGTCGTCGAAGAGGAAGTCGGCGAGCGCCTTGGCGAGCTCGGTCTTGCCGACGCCGGTGGGCCCGAGGAAGAGGAACGAGCCGGTGGGACGGTCGGGGTCGCTGATCCCGGCGCGCGAGCGGCGGACGGCGTCGCTGACCGCCTCGACGGCGCGACGCTGACCGATCAGACGGCCACCGAGCACCTCCTCCATGCGCAGCAGCTTCTCGGTCTCGCCCTCGAGCAGCCGGCCGGCGGGGATGCCGGTCCACGCGGCGACGACGTCGGCGACGTCGTCCGGGCCGACCTCCTCCTTCACCATGGGCTCGGATGCGCCGGTGCCCTCGGCGGTGGCCTCGGCGGCCTGCGCCTGCACCAGCTCGCGCTCGATCTCGGGGATCCGCCCGTACAGCAGCGCGGACGCCGCGGCGAGGTCACCCTCGCGCTGCAGCCGCTCCGCCTGCGACCGGACGTCGTCGAGCTGGCTCTTGAGGTCGCCGACCCGGTTGAGACCGGCCTTCTCCTGCTCCCACCGGGCGGTGAGCGCGGCGAGCTGCTCGCTGCGGTCGGCGAGGTCCTTGCGCAGCCGCTCGAGCCGCTCGCGGGAGGCGGGGTCGTCCTCCTGCTCCAGGGCGAGCTCCTCCATCTTCAGCCGGTCGACCGCGCGCCGGAGCTCGTCGATCTCGACCGGCGAGGAGTCGATCTCCATCCGCAGCCGCGACGCCGCCTCGTCGACGAGGTCGATCGCCTTGTCGGGCAGCTGGCGGCCGGTGATGTAGCGGTCGGACAGGGACGCCGCGGCGACGAGGGCGGAGTCGGCGATGGCGACCTTGTGGTGCGCCTCGTAGCGCTCCTTGAGCCCACGCAGGATGGCGATCGTGTCGGTGACGCTCGGCTCGCCGACGAACACCTGCTGGAAGCGGCGTTCGAGGGCGGGGTCCTTCTCGATGCGCTCGCGGTACTCGTCGAGGGTGGTGGCGCCGACGAGGCGCAGCTCACCGCGCGCGAGCATGGGCTTGAGCATGTTGCCGGCGTCCATGGCGCCCTCGCCGGACGCCCCCGCGCCGACGACGGTGTGCAGCTCGTCGATGAACGTGACGATCTCGCCCTCGGAGCCCTTGATCTCCTCGAGCACCGCCTTGAGCCGCTCCTCGAACTCGCCGCGGTACTTCGCGCCGGCGACCATCGCGCCGAGGTCGAGCGAGATCAACCGCTTGCCGCGCAACGACTCTGGGACGTCACCGTCGACGATGCGCTGGGCGAGGCCCTCGACGACTGCGGTCTTGCCGACGCCGGGCTCGCCGATCAGCACCGGGTTGTTCTTGGTGCGGCGGCTGAGCACCTGCACGACTCGCCGGATCTCGCTGTCGCGCCCGATCACCGGGTCGAGCTTGCCGTCCCTGGCGGCGGCGGTGAGGTCGACGCCGTACTTCGACAGCGCGTCGTAGGTGCCCTCGGGGTCGGGGCTGGTGACCTTCGCGCCACCGCGGATCTTGGGCAGGGCGTCGAGCACGCCGTCGCGCGTGACTCCGGCCGCCTTCAGCGCGCTGCCCACGGGCCCGGCGTCCGCCGCGAGCGCCATGAGCAGGTGCTCGGTGGAGACGTACTGGTCGCCCAGCGCGTCGGCCTCCTCCTTCGCCGCGGTCAGCACCGTGAGCGCGCCGCGCGACAGCTGCGCCGGACCGACCGTGGCGCCGGACGCCGACGGCAGGCCGGCGAGGACGCGGTCGACGGCGGCCTTCAGCGCCGCCGGGTCGGCGCCGACCGCCTGCACGAGCGGTCGGGTCGTGCCGTCGATCTGGGCCAGCAACGCCGCAGCGAGGTGGGCGGGCTCGACGTGCGGGTGGCCCGCTGCCGACGCCTGCCGGACGGCGTCCGACAGCGCTTCCTGGCTGCGGGTCGTGAGGGCGAGATCCATGCGTGCTCCTGAGGTGCGGTGGTCGTCCACGCGTCACAACGCGCACAAAGTTGAGTCTGTTCCGCTCAACCTCTGCTGAGTCTAGCGGTGGGCCGGTGGCGCGGCGCGACGGCATGATGTCCCGCGAGGGAGGTGCGGCATGGACCTCGACGAGGCCGTCGACGAGCTGTACGGGCTGGCGCCCGGCGACTTCACGGCGCGTCGCGACCAGCTGGCGGCGACGGCGAAGCGGGGCGGCGACGCCGACCTGTCCCGGCAGCTGCGCGCGCTGCGCCGTCCCACGGCGTCGGCCGCGGCACTCAACCGCCTCGCGCGGGACGCCGGTGCCGAGCTCACCGCCTACCTCGCGCTGGGTGCACGGCTGCGCGAGGCGCAGGCGGGCCTGCGCGGCGACGAGCTGCGGGCCCTGGGCCGCGAGCGCCAGGAGGGTGCGGCCGTGCTGCTGCAGACCGCCGAGACGCTGGTCGACGGGCTCAGCGCAGCGGCTCGTCAGGAGGTCGACGAGACGTTGCGGGCGGCCGTGGCCGATCCCGCGGCGTCCGAGGCCGTGGCGTCCGGTCGGCTCACGAAGGCGCTGTCGTACGCGGGATTCGGTGAGGTCGACATCACCGCTGCGACGGCGACGCCGCTGGCTCGCAGTGAGCGCCCGGCCAAGAAGGCGGCGGCGAACAAGGCGGCGGCGAAGAAGGCGGCGAGTCAGGCGCCGGCGAATCCGGGAAGCAAGCCGTCCACCCAGGGCTCGGACTCCGGCGCCCGGGTCCTGGCCGAACGGCGGGCGCGGGCCGAGCAGGAGCTCGCGGAGGCGCAGGCTGCCGCGCAGGCTGCGCGCGAGGCGGCGAAGGCGGCCGAGTCCGCGCACGAGGACGCGGTGCAGGTCCAGTCCGAGGCCGAGCAGCGCGTCGACGACCTGCGCGAGCAGCTCGCCCAGGCGCGCTTCGCCGTCCGGGACGCACAGCGGCAGGCGACGTCCGCGTCGTCCGACCGCGCGGCGGCTGAGAAGGCGGTGACCGCCGCCGAGAAGGCCCTCGCCCGTGCCCGCGACCGCCTCTCCCACCTCACCGAGCGCGCTCCCCGATGATCACGTGAAGCAGGTTCCCCAGCACTTCACGCGGCGTGCAACCCGTGCAAAGTGCTGGGAGACCTACTTCACGTGATCGACTTCGCGGAGGGCGGCGGGCTCGGTGGCGGCGTCCTCGGCGCGGGCGAGGAAGAAGATGCCGAGCAGGACGGCCGCGAGCCCGACCGCCTGGGCGGCGATCGCGACAGCGTTGCCGCGCGGACGCTCGGCGTACACGACGACCCCGAAGGCCAAGGCCACCAGCGGGTTCACCATGTTGAGCATGGGCAGGTAGTCCGGCAGCCGGCTGCGGTTGTAGGCGCGCTGGTTCAGCAGGAACCCGGTGGGGCCGAGCACGCAGACGGCGTACAGAGGCCAGGTCGTGAGCAGCTCGCCGTCGCTCCAGGCCCCCGTGGCGGCCTTGATGGAGCCAGCGACGAGGCCGAAGACGATGCCCGCCGCCGTCCCCATCAGCAGGCCGCCCGCCGCAGGCAGGCGCGTGGACGCCCAGACGAGCACCGCCGCGACGAGCAGCCCGGCGGCGACGATCACCGCCGCGTTGGGGTCGTCCGGCGAGCTCGCGGCATCGGTGGGTCCGGCTGCGAAGAGGAACAGCGCCAGCCCGGCGGCGGTGATCGCCCCCCAGCTGAGCGTCCGCGACGACGGCCGGTGCCGGTCGAGCGCGTCGCGGAACACGAGCGAGAAGAACAAGCCGGTCACGACGAGCGGCTGCACGAGCGTCAACGACCCCAGGTGCAGCGCCACGACGTGCAGGCCCAGCCCGAGCAGGCTCGCCACCATGCCGAGCAGCCACCGCCACTGCACGACCACGTGCCGCAGGAGCGCCAGCGCGCCCAGACCCTCGTCGGCGCCGGACGCCCCGTGGTGCATCAGCGCCGTCGACCAGCCGAACGAGATCGCTGCAGCGAGCGCCACCGCCACGGCGAGCCCGCTCACGCCTGCGTGTCCTTCCCCGATGTCAGCCGCACCGTCCGAGCATGCCGTGCCGGGGGGTGTGTTCGCGACCGGCATACGCGAGTGTCGGCGGGTTGCGCGCCCCTCAGTCCGGAGCCGTACCGAGCGGAACGTCGAAGGGCAGGCCGCTGGACGGGTCGCGGCATATGTCCTGCAGGCGCTGGTAGAGGTCCGTCACGACGTCAGGTCGCTTCGCCCACAGGTTCGTGGTCTCCGCCGGATCGCGTCGGACGTCGTAGAGCTGGCCCTGCGAGTGGTCGCGGTCCCACGGCGGGTTCGCGTGTGCCTTGCCGGAGCCGCTGGCGAAGAGCGCATCGACCGATGGCTCGCTGAAGCCTCCTCCGGATCCTTCGGCGAACACCGCCTTCCATCGGCCGGAGCGCAGCGCGAAGCGGCCCCCCAGGCTGTGATGCACGATGAGCCGGTCGGGGTCACCAGGCTCCGTACCGCCCAGGACGCCCAGGATCGATCGGCCGTCCTCGCTCGCGCCGGCAGGCACAGCCGCGCCGGCCGCCTCGGCGACTGTCGCGAGGACGTCGGTCAGGCACACCGGGGCTGACACCTCGCTCCCGGCCGGAAGCCGGTGGGGCCACCGTGCGATGAGCGGCTCACGGTGGCCGCCGTCCCACAGATCACCCTTCTGCCCGCGCCAGGGGCCGTTCGGCGCGTGCTGCTTCACGTCTCCATCGTCGGTGAAGATCATGGGTGCCCCGTTGTCGCTGGTGACGACGAAGAGCGTGTCGTCCAGCTCACCGCGGGCCTCGAGAGCCTCCCGCAGCTGCCCGACGGCCCAGTCGACGAGGCAGACGCCGTCGGCCCGGTCACCGAGGCCGGAGCGACCCCGCAGGAAATGCGGCGGGACGTTAGGCCGGTGCGGCGCCGAGGTCGCGAGGTAGCAGAAGAAGGGCTTGCCTGTGCGCTGCTCGTCGATCCACCGACGCGCTTCCTCGACGAACCGCACGTCCACCTCGTCCTCACGCCAGCCCTCCACCTGCAGGCCAGGCCGCTGCTCGCTGAGGTAGGTCCGCTTCTTGTGGTCCGGGACACCGACGGTGCGATCGTCGTCGATGAAGGCGTACGGGGGCATGTCCAGCGAGCCGGCGATGCCGAAGAACCGGTCGAAGCCGAGAGCGGTGGGGCCGCCCGTGACGGGTGCCGTGTAGTCGATGTCGCCGCCGAAGTCCGTCTCGACGTCGTCGTGCAGCCCCTCACCCGGGGCGAAGGCGCTCCGCACGTGACCGTCCCGGTGTCGCCAGCCCAGACCGAGGTGCCACTTGCCGAAGGCGCCCGTCGCGTACCCGGCGTTCTTGAGGACCGAGGCGACGGTGGGTCGATCGGGCTCGATCAGTGATGGGCCGTGACCCATGAGCACGAAGCTCTTCAGCGGTCCTCGCCAGGCGTAGCGTCCCGTCATCAGCGCGTACCGGCTCGGCGTGCAGACCGCCGACGCCGAGTGGCAGTCGGTGGCCCGCACGCCTTCTTGGGCCAGGTGATCGATGTTCGGGGTCGGGATCGGCGACCCGTAGCAACCGAGGTCACCCCAGCCGAGGTCGTCGGCGAGGACGAGGACGACGTTGGGTGGGCGCGTCACCAACCGCACCCGCCCACGTCGCTGGCGCCGTGCACCGAGTGCGTGATGCTGATGGCGTCGCTGCTCCTCGCGTCGATCTCGATGTTCCCGTCCTGGGCGTTCGACAAGCACGTCGACCCGACGGACACGTCCTGCAACGCGACGTTGCTCACGAGGTGCTGGGCGTCAGCACCGTGGATCAGCCCGGCCTGGCTGAACGGCCCGTCTGCGTGGATATCGCGGAAGATGAGGGTGTCCAGCGATCCCCAGCCGAGCGCCGCGTCGTACCACTTGTTGTCGTCGAGGGTCAGGTCGAAGAGCCTGAAGTGGGCGTCCTCGACGCGGATGTCCTCGAAGAGGTAGCGGCTGAGGTTGCCCTCCGAGGCGTGCAAGGCCCGGAAGATCGCCGACTTCGCGATCTTGTAGTGCTCCGCGTGGATCACGTCGTTGTCGTACACGTGGAAGGTGCTGCTGTCCACGTGGATGTTCCAGCTGATCATGAACGGTGCACCGTTCTCGAGTTGCCAGATCGTGTTGTGGCGGGCGACGGTGTCGCCCCAGAACAGCTTGATCGAGTCGTCGTTGACCTTGATGAAGTTGTTCTCCAGCAGGCTCGAGTTGCCGCCCACCATGCCGTCGGCCGACCACCACCAGTCGATGATCTTGACGTTCTCGATCGTCGTGTACTTCGCCAAGGCCCTGACGTTGAACCGGACGGCGTTCGCCAGGGTGATGCCCTCCACCAGGAGGTTGGCGGAGGCCTGGTCCGCGATGTTGATCATGCCGGGCTGCTTCTTGTTCTCGGTCTGGTCCCCCGTGTCCAGGAACGAGCCGTCGAGCACGCCGCGGCCGCGAATCGTCACGTTGTGGACCGGACCGTTGGCGATGAACGTGCCTCGCACCCACGCGCCGCCGGCCAGGTAGATCGTCAGGTCGTCATGCAGCGGTACGAGCCGACCGATGTCGTGCACGCCGGGACCGAAGTAGAGCACGCCGGGGTCGGACGGATCGGGTACGTCGGCCTCCAGCGGGTTGGCGAACACGAGCACGGGGTGCAGCACCGGGTTGTCGGCGTCGGGCTGGAACTCCACCGACACGTTGCGCGGGTGCGCGAGCGTGAACGTGCACGCGCCGTCGCGGTACGTGGCGTGGACGTGCGCCGACGTGGGCCGCACGATGCACCCGGCGACGCCGTCCGGCTGGAGCGGCGTGACGTGGACGATTACCGGGCCACGGAAGGAGAACGACGTCCAGGACGTGTCCTCCTCGAGGTTGGTGTCCTTCTTGGCGGTCGAGTAGTACACGAACGAGTCGCGCTCGGCGTGGCCCTGCTCCACGCTGACGGCGTACCGGGGCGAGGCCGGGATGCCTTGCGGGCCGGGGTAGGTGACGAGTGCGGGCGGTCCGGGGCGAGGGGTGATGTCGCCGTACGGCAGGGTCGCCCGGTGTGCGGCGATCTGCGCGAGCGTGGCGTCGGTCGACCTCGTGATCTCCGCAGCCGCCTGCGCGACGTCTGGCTGCGGGCCGTCGACGGTCGTGACCGCCCCGCCTTGGTGGTACTCGGTGCCGACGTAGTGCTGATCACCGGCGTCGGACCGTGAGACGTTGAGCGGCACCGCCAGGGCCACGGCAAGGGCGGCCATGGCGGTGCGCGCGAAGACGCTGTGCTGCATGAGTTCTCCTCTGCTCAAGGCCATCTCCCCACTTACGTGTGACAGCTGCCGTCCGCGCTCTTCATGATCCTGACGGCGTTCGTGCTGGCAGGGTCGATCTGGAAGTTGCCGGCAACGGCGCTGCCGATGCAGGTGTTGTCCGTGAAGACGTTCTGGAAGTTGATGTTTCGCGCCTTGTGCGTGCCGTCGATGCCCTGCACGACGCTCGGCCGCTGGTAGTTCGTGTACGCGTGGATGTTGCGGAAGATCAGCTGGTCGAGCTCGCCGTAGCCCAGCGCGGGGTCATACCACTTGTTGTTCTCGACGGCGAGGTAGAAGAGCCGCCAGGTGGCGTTCTCGACCCTGATGTCCTCGAAGAGGTAGCGGTTCATCGTCCCGGCGCCGGCGTGTCGGGCCCGGAAGATGCCCGACTTCTCGATCTGGTAGTGCTCGGCGTGGATCACGTCGTTGTCGTAGACGTGGAAGGTGTTGTTGTCCTGCTCGATGTTCCAGCTGATCATGAACGGGGCGCCGTTCTCCAGCTGCCAGATCGTGTTGCGGCGCGCGATGGTGTCGCCCCAGAAGAGCTTGATGGAGTCGTCGTTGGACTTGACGAAGTTGTCTTCCAGGACGCTCTTGTTCCCACCGACCATGCCGTCGGTGCTGTACCACCACGACATCGTCTTGACGTTGTGGATGGTGGTGAACTGCGCCAGCGCCCGGACGTTGAACCGGGGAGCGTTGACGAAAGTCACGCCCTCGATCAACACGTTGGACGACGACTGGTCGGCAATGTCGATCAGGCCGGGTTGGTCCTTGTTCGCGGCCTGGTCCCCGGTGTCCAGGAACTTGCCGTCGACCACTCCACGGCCCTTGATCGTGACGTCGTGCACGGGGCCGTTGGCGATGAACGCGCCTTGCACGACCGCGCCACCCGCGAGGTAGATCGTCTCACCCGAGGTGATGGGTACACCGCTGCCGATCATGTGGACGCCAGGACCGAAGTAGAGCACGTCTGGGTCGCTCGCAGGCGGGACGTCGACCTCGAGTGGGTTGGCGAACACCAGCATGGGGTGTACGACGGGGTTGTGGATGTTCGGTTCGAACTCCACCGACACGTTGCGCGGCTGCGTCATCGTGAACGTGCAGGTCGTTCCGGAGAACGTCGTCGTGATGGCCGCCGCGTACGGCCGCACCAGGCAGCCCGTCAGCCCGGTGGCCCGCAGCGCGGTCACTGACACGGTCGCTGGACCGCGGAACGAGAAGGAGGTCCACGACGTGTCCGTCTCGCGGTTGGTGTCGGTCTTGGCCGCAAGCGACTTGTAGACGAACGAGCCCTCGGTGGCACCGTCCTGGCTCACGTCGACCGCGTACTGGTCAGAGGCAGCGACGCCGGCCGGCCCCGGGTAGGTGTCCAGCTGGTTCGGGCCTGCGGGCACGTCGAGCCCGCCGTAGCTCAAGGTCGCCCGCTGCAGCGCGATCTGTTCCAGCGTGGTGTTCGTCGAGGCGGTGATGTCGTCCGCGATGGAGTCGACCAGTGACACGTCGCTGGCGTCCACCGCCGTCCGGGTGCCGCCGTAGTCGTACTGGTTGCCTACGTATGGCGCGCCGTCCGCGCGGGCGGTTGCCGCCACGCCGATGGTGCACAGGCAGGCAGCGACCACTGCCGCGGTCGCTCTCACGACCCGGCGGCTGGTGCGGTGTGTTGTCGCCATGACGCGTCCTCTCAGCCGAACCGCAGCTGGTGCTCGGCTTGGTCGTCCCACTCGTTCATGCCGTCGATGCCCCACGCCGGCGCCAGGACGTAGTGGTCGTAGGTCTCGACCATCCGGTCGCGGAGCATCTGGTGGTGACGGCGGATCTCGCCTTCCCACTCGGGCGCGTCGACGAGGTTGGTGAGCTCGTAGGGGTCGTTCTGGAGATCGAAGAACTGCCACGGGTGGGCGCCCTTGGCGTCACCCAGCACGGTGTACTTGAACCGCTTGGTGCGCAGGCCGCGCCACGTCTCGTCGTGGAAGACGATGTTGGGCCGCAGCTCCGATACGAACTCGAGCAGGACGCCCTCTCGGTCCAGCCCCTGCTGCTCCCCCCGCACGAGCGGTGACAGGTCGAGCCCCGGTTTGGGATCGCGCGGTACGACGCCTGCAAGCCCCAGGAGCGTCGGGAACAGATCCTCAGTGCAGACCGGGTCGTCCACTACGCCAGGCTTCGCCGGCCCTCCCGACAAGATGAGCGGGATGCCGATCGACTCCTCCCACGGCCGTTGCTTGGCCAGCAGGCCGTGGCACCCCAGCAGCTCGCCGTGGTCCGCGCTCAGGCCGACGACCGTGTTGTCGCGTAGACCGAGTTCGTCCAGCGCCGCCAGCAGCCGGCCGACGTTGTCGTCGAGGTTCTCGATCATCGCGTAGTAGACGCGCAGGTCGTCCAGCAGGTCGCGGCCGTGCGGTCCGCGCTTCTTGTACTCCTTGTCGACGTCGACGTTGTCGCGCAGCACGATGTCGCGGTCCTTCCACCGCTCCAGGTACTCCGGCGGTGCAGTGAACAACGGGTGCGGCGGCTCCACGGAGAGCACGGTCGCGAATGGCGCGTCCTTGCGGGCCGGGTCGCGCAGGTGCTCGATCGCGAGGTCGAACAGGCCGTCCGTCTGGAAGCCGTCGATCTTGTGCAGAGTCGGGTCTTCCTCGTTGACGTAGTAGGTGTCGTACGGGTCGTTGCAGATGTCGAAACCGGCGAACCGCTGGAAGCGGCCCTGGAACGGGCGCGGCACCGGAGTGCGCGACGCCTTGACGACCGTGTGCCCGGGCAGGTGGCCGAAACCCCCGTAGAGGTGCCACTTGCCGAACAGCGCGGTGTCGTAGCCGGCCTCGTTGAGCTCGTCGGCCAAGGTGCGCTCTGCGGGCGACATCCGCCACTCGATCGACGGGATGAACCTCGTGTGCGCGTACTCGCCCGTCATCAGGCTGAACCGGTAGGGCACGCACACCGGGTACGTGGAGGACGCCTGCGTGAACCGGGCTCCGCCCTCGGCGAGCGCGTCGATGTTCGGCGTCGAGACGTTCGGGTCGCCGTACGCGCCGAGCGCCTGACGGCGCAGCTGGTCGGAGATGACGAAGACGAGGTTCGGTCGGTCGGTCACTACTTGACGCCTCCTGAGGTGAGCCCGGCCACGAAGCGCCGCTGCAGCGCAACGAAGAGCAGCACGACGGGCACGAGCATGAACAGTGCGGCGGCGCTGGTGAGCCGCCAGTCGGTCGAGTACTGGTCCTGGAAGGCCAGGAAGCTGGTCGAGATCGGTCGCAGGTTCGGGTCGTGGATGAACGTGATCGCCCAGAAGAACTCGTTCCAGGCCCACAGACCGACGATCAGGGCGACGGTGAGGAACCCTGGCCACGCGATCGGTAGGACGATACGTCGGGCGATCTGGAGCTCGCTGGCGCCGTCGATGCGTGCGGCCTCGGCGAAGTCACGAGGGATCTTCAACAGGAACGAGCGCAGCAGGAGCGTCGCGAACGGCGCGTCCGTCGCCCAGTAGATGATGATCAGGCCGAGCAGGTTGTCCGTCAGCCCGAGCCTGGTCCACAGGAAGAAGAGCGGCACCAGGAAGAGCTGCACGGGGAGAGCCGTGCCCAGGAACAGGTAGGCGATGACGCCGTTGCCGCCAGGGACGTCCAGCTGGCTCAGGGCGTAGGCGGCCAGTCCCGCGATCACGCAGGTGCCCACGATCGAACCGAGGCAGATGATGACGCTGTTGCGCATCGTGATGGCGAAGTCGCCGCGTTGCCAGGCCTCGGAGAAGCTGTGCAGGTCGAACGACGTGGGTGGCGCCAAGGCGCTGGACCCGATCTGGGCGTTCGACTTGAACGCGTTGAAGACCAGCAGCATCAGCGGGCCGATCGCGAAGATGGCCAGCACCACCAGCACCGTGTAGGTGCCGACGTGACGCGGCTTGCGGCGTCTGGTGGTCGTGACCGCGCGGGTCTGCTGCCGGCTCGCGGTGAGGCTGGTCACTCTTCCCACCCCCGTCGGCGCAGCACCTGGTAGACGACCAGCACGAGCGCGGTGACCACGGTCATGCTCATCCCCAGTGCGGCGGCGTAGCCCGCTTCGTACTCGTTGAACGCCTGCTTGTACATCAGGGTCGAGACCACCTCGCTGGACCCGGCGGGACCGCCCTGGGTCATGATGAAGATGTAGTCGAACGCCTTGAGCGTCCAGATCAGGGTCATCAGCGACAGGAAGAGCAGCGTCGGCCGGATGCCCGGGATGGTGACGTTGCGGAACTGCTGCCACTCGCTGGCGCCGTCCACCTTCGCCGCGTCGTACAGCGTGTGGTCGACGCTCTGCATCGCGGCGAAGAAGATCACCGCGAGAAAGCCCCACCAGTGCCAGTTGACGACGAAGTTCACGCTCAGAAGGGACGTGTTCGTATCGCCCAGCCAGGCGATGTCCGTGACACCGGGGACGCCCCACTCACCCAGCTGGTGCGTCAAACCACCGGTCGGTGACAGCAGCATCTTCCAGACCGCGGCGTTGACGACGCTGGCGACCACGTACGGGATGAAGTAGAGCACCCGGAACGTCGTCTGGAAGCGCTTGATCCGCGCCAGCAGGTAGGCACCGAGAAGCCCCATCACGGAGGGCACGGTGAGGAAGAGCACGAACCAGATGGCGTTGTGCACCAACGCCGAGTGCACCTGAGGATCGGTGAACGCGCGGGTGTAGTTGCCGAACCCGATCCACTCCGCCGGCCCGAGGCCGGACCAGTCGGTGAACGAGTAGTACAGGGTCGCCACCGACGGCCCGGCCACCACGACCGCGTTGAGGGCGAGCAGGGGCAGCAGGAACAGCCACCCTCGGGCCGCCCGCGGCATGCGGAGCCTAGCGATCACGCGGACGGACGCTTCATGACCGAGGGGATCGTGCCCGCCGCCCGCTCGGCGTCGAACTTCTCGGCCAGCTGCGAGCAGTACTCCTGCTCCGTCAGCTTGCCGGCGAGCACCTGGTCGAAGCCCTCGTAGACGAAGACGTCGGACTTCGGCGGCCACCAGGTCCACGTGACGTAGCCGTAGTTGCCGGTCTGGATCGCCTTGTTGACGGCGGTGAGGACGCGTCCGGCTCGGGGATCGATGCTGTCGGGCACGTCACTGTCCGAGAACTGGATCGGGGCGTTGTAGGTGGCCGGCACGTCCGCCATCCGCTGCAGGGCGGCCTGCTTGTCCCCGTAGTACCAGTCGAGGAAGGTCGCCGCGGCGTCCTGGTTCTTGCTCGCCGCGTTGATGCCGAGCGAACCGCCGATGCCCAGCGGGAACGAGGGGTAGGCGACCTCCGGCCGCAGCGTCGGATAGGGCATCCAGTCCCACTCGTTGTCGTTCTTCGCCTTGTCGCCGAAGAAGTTCCCCACCTGGCTCATGAACCACACGCCCTGCGGGATGGTGGCGATCTTGCCCTTGCCGAAGCTGGCGTTGATCTCCTGCGCGGGCACGGAGAAGTACTTCTTCGCACCGCCGGCGATCCAGCCCTTGTCGAAGTAGCTCTTGATGAGCCGCACGGCGTCGACGAACACGGGATCGGTGAACTTGATCTCGCCGGTGAGCGCCTGGTAGACCGCGTCCGGGCCGGAGTACTGGTTCCACCACACGCTCATCAGCCACTCCGACGCGGCCTTCCAGTCCACGTTGGAGGAGCCGAAGGGAGTGATGCCCTGCCCGGCGGCCTCTGCAGCCCAGGCCTCGAGATCGTCGCGGTTCTTCGGCTGTGGCCAGTTCTTCTGCTCGAACAACGTCTTGTTGTAGTACCAGAGCATCGTGTCGACCCGCAGCGGGAGGGCGAACAGCTTGCCGTCGTTCGTGAAGGCCTGGTAAGCCCACTGCGCGATGTCGCTCGACCAGTCGTACTTCTTGGCGTAGTCGGTAAGGTCCGCGAGGACGTGCGCCTTGCTCCAGTCGAGCGTCTGGGTGGCGCTGGGTCCACGGACGACGTCCGGACCGGACCTGGCCTGCAACGCGGTCTGGACGAGCCGTCGCAGGTCCTGCCCCTTGTAGTACGTGGTCTTGACGTCGATCTTCGAGTGGGCCTTCTCGAAGGCGCCGATCACGTTCTCGTTGAAGTACGTCTGATTCGCGTCTCCCTGGATGTCCATCCAGAGCTCGATCGGACCGGTACCGCTGCCCGCGCTCGACCCCCCGCCGCCTGAGCCGCACGCGGACAGCAGTCCCGGTGACAGGACTCCTGCTGCCACGAGACCCGCCCCGGTCAGGAATCCTCGACGGCCGAGCTGTGTGTTGTCGTTCATGACGTCTTCTCCTCCGTTGGCGATGCATGGGGCACTCGGCCCGTGGAGCTAGGGGTGACCTGAACCTGGTGTGTTGCAGTGCGTCCGTTGCGGACGGTGAGCGCGATGCCCCCATCGCGCAAGCGTGAGCCGGCGTCGGCCACGTCGACGACGAGCCGACCGTCCACGTAGCCGAGCAGCCGCTCGGCGTCGACCACGAGCCGCAGCTCGTACGTCGTCCCGAACGTCCAGGGGTAGCTGACGCGGGCCAGCTCGGTCTCGCCGTCGTCCCGTCGGACGAGTCGCAGGTGGTCGCGATCAGCGAGCTCGAGGACGTAGCCGCGCTCCATGCCCTGGACGCGTGCCGCGACGCCGGCCGCGCTCGCGAGGTGGGGGGTGACGTCGGCCGTGACGGCGTAGTCGCGCCACTGCCTGGTCCCCTGCACCAGCAGCCCGAGCCCGCTGTTCTGCACGATGCGGAAGGGCTCGGGCCAGCGGTCGTCGAACCGGTCGACCGCGTCGACCCAGGCGCGGCGCCACATCGACCCGCCGTCGGCTGGACGACCCAGTGTGAGGGTGGGCTCGCCGTCCCAGGTCAGCCGATCCAGGTGCGCGACGGCGTCTGGGGCACCGGTCACGGCGACCCCGACCAGGACCACCGGCTGGCCGCCCAGGTTCGGCACCGGCCACACCAGGTCAGCCGTCGCACCCGGCGAGAGCCGTCGCGAGGGCCCATCCACCTCGGCGAGGACGTCGGCGCCGTCACCGCTGGCCGCATAGTGCCGAAGCACGAGCTGGACGTCGGCCGGTGCGGCGTCGTCCGGGACGGCCACCGTCGCACGCAGCACCTGCCCTGAGTGCAGCGCGGGGGAGGCGACGAGCTCGTAGATCGGCATCTCACGTGCCTCGGGCGGGATGAACGTGGGCGTCAGCGCGACCGTCCGGCGGCCACCGCTCGCGGTCACCGCGAGCCGGCCCACGCCGTCGGCGCCCACGACGTGCTGCACCGCGGCGCCGTCGTCGGCCCGACCCCGACGGCCGGAGAGCGCGAGCCCGTCGGCCGCACGTCCGTCGACCAGATCGGGCCAACGCTCGAACCCCTGCACCGCACCGGGAAAGGCGAAGTGGAACCGTGCGCCGTCCTTGGGGACACACGGTGGTTGGCCGCGCCGGGCCCGACCGTGGCCTGCGAGTCGCAGGGCCTCGTTGGCGGTGTCCGTGACCGCCGACCCGCCGTCTGCCACGGGCAGGTAGATCCGGTCTGCGATGGGCCCCCGGTAGTCGGGCCCGGTGGACAGGCCCTGAAGACCGCCCAGCACACCCATCACCGAGCCGACGTCGCCGGCGTTGGAGTCGGTGTCCCAGCCCGAGGTGGTGACCACGGTCATGGCCCGACCGAAGTCACCACCGCTGTGCGCGATGGCGGCGATGACGACCGCGTGGTTCGGGACCACGTGGCAGTTGCCGCCGTAGCGGTCGTAGCCGTAGCGCTCTGCGATCCGTGCGCGCGTGGCGTGCCAGTCTCCCTGGAGGCTCCACCCGCGGACGTCGTCGACCACCCGACGGATCAAGCAGTCGGCGTCGACGTGCCTCAGACCCTCGTCCAGCAACCGGTCGACGTCGTCCTCGACGAACGCCTGCGCCACCATGGCGCCGACCATCCGGGCGGCCTGCAACGCCTCCCCGTCGTGGCTGACGCTCGCAGCTCGCGCCACCAGGTCGGCCGCCGTAGCCGGGTCGCCGGGGCAGGTCATGGCGAATCCCTCGCAGAAGATCTGGGCTCCCACCTGCTCGGCGACGACGACACCGTTCAGCTCGGCCGACCCGCTGCGCGGAGGCAGCACGCCGTCGCGCATGCGGAGGTAGGCGGTGTGCTCGGTCGAGTTGCCGAGGCCGCCCCACCACAGCACGGTGCGCCCTGGCACGATCTCGTTGAGCCAGGTGCGGCCGACGACGCGCGGGTCCAGAGGTTCGCCGGGCTTGGCGTCGTCCAGCGCACGTGGGAACACGAGCGTGCCGCTGATGTCGTCGTCCGTGACCACGAGCAGGTGGTGCTTCAGGGCCACGTCGCGGCGGTCGTTGACGTACCCTGTGACCTCACCGAGCTCGCGCATGATCCGGTCGTAGGTCCACCCCTCGAACGGGCGCCCCAGGTACACGGCGATGGCCTTGCCAAGCACGCCGGCGTAGACGCGCTCCTCGTAGTCGGCCGGCACCGCAGACGCCACCATCAGAAGGTCACCCCAGCCGTGAGGACGACGTTGGCGAACGGCGTGGTCTCGCCGGTACGCACGACGACGAACGCCTCGGCGACGCGCGCCTTCAGCTCTTCGTGCGGCACCTCGTCGATCGGCAGGCCGTGCAGGTGCTCGGCGAGGCCAGCCAGGATGCGTTCGTCGGCCAGCTCCTTGGCGACCAGTGCGCTCTCCACGACCAGCTCGCCGGTGAGCGTCCCGAGCACCGGTAGGAACGCCGGTTGGCCGGCCGACCACACCAGGTCGACGACCTCGACCTCGCGAGGTACGGGTAGTCCCGCGTCGGCGATCACCAGCGTCTGTCCGTGGCCGAGCCGCGCCAGGTGCCCCAGGAGGGCCGGGTGCCAGAGCCCTCGGGCGCGCACTCAGACCACCTCCCGATCGGCGAGCAGGTTGTCGACGTCGTGGGCCGTCGGCGCCGCGGGGTACGCCCCGGGCGCCGTCGTGGCCAGGGCACCGGCGGCGCACGCGCGCGCCACGGCGGCGGTGAGCGACTCACCACCGGCCAGGCCGACCGACAAGGCGGCGCAGAAGGTGTCACCCGCGCCCGTGGTGTCCACCGTCTGGACCGCGAACGCGGGCTGCACGTGCGCGAGGTCCTGACCAGCCACCACCGCACCCTGCTGGCCGAGGGTGACGACGCACGTCGCCGGCCCGAGATCACGCAGCCGGTTGGCGAGGTCGAGCCAACCCTCCGGTTCCGCCGGCACGTCGCCGGGGGCCAAGGCCAGGGCCTCGCTCTCGTTCACCACGAGCACGTCCGTCATGGCGAGCAGCTCTCGCAGCAGCAGCCGCGGGTGGTCGGGCATGGGCGCGCAGTTGAGCAGCACCGTCGCGCCGCGACGCCGTGCGATGGACGCCGACTCCACGCAGGTGGCCAGCGGCACCTCCATCTGCAGGGCGAGGACGGCGCGTGGCGCGAGCTCGAGGGTGGCCAGGCAGGCGACGTCCACGACGGCCAGCGCCGAGTTCGCACCAGGGGTCACGACGATCGTGTTCTCGCCCTCAGCGGAGACCACGATCAGCGCGACACCCGTCGGGACGTCAGAGACCCGCCGGACGGCTGCGGTGTCGAGGCCCTCGCGCGCCAACGCCTCGAGAGCGTCGTCTGCGAACGTGTCGTCACCGACCGCCCCGACCAGGACCGTGCGGGCGCCGAGCCGCCGGGCCGCGACCGCCTGGTTGGCCCCCTTGCCTCCGGGACTCTTGCGCAGCCGCCCGCCGAGCACCGTCTCCCCAGGGGTGGGCAGGTGCGACACGTCGGAGACCAGGTCGATGTTGACGCTGCCGACCACGACGACCTCGGTCATGACGTCTGCACCTGCTCCCCCTCGTCGCTCTGCTCGCCGCCCTGCTCGCCGCGCTGCGTGACGGTGCCCGCGATGCTCGGCGCGTCGCACCCGCATGACCCCCGACGCACCAGGGCGGCCGGCAGGACGACCGACCGCTGCGGTGAGCCGGGCTCCCGGATCTGCCGCATCAGCGCCGCCACCGCCTCGTGGGCGATCTGGTCGAACGGTTGGGCCATCGTGGTCAGACCAGGGATCGTGAACGCCGACTCCGCGATGCCGTCGAAGGAGGCGACGGCTACCTCGTTCGGGCAATCCAGGCCCAGGTCGGCGAGCGCGCGCAACACACCCGCCGCCTGCTCGTCGCTCGCGACGAAGAAGGCGTCGAACTCGCGTTCGGCCAGCGCGAGGAGAGCGGACTCGTAGCCTGCGCGGCGGCCGAACGGACCGTGCCACACCGACATCTCGCTCGGCGGCACCCCCGCTTCGGCGAGCGCGTCGCGCCATCCCGCCACGCGGTCGGTGGCGGGCATGACGTCCTGCGGCCCGGCGATGCAGGCGACACGCCGACGTCCGTGGGCGACAAGGTGCGACGTCGCCTCGCGAGCCCCGGCACGGTTGTCGACCAGAACCGCCGCCGCACGGGCGCCGGCCAGCTCGCGGTCGAGGGTCAACCACGGCGTCGTCGTGCGCTCGAGGTCCAGGAGGCAGCTGGCCGGACCGTGTGCCGGCACGACCAGCAGGCCGTCCACCTGGCGGCCCAGGAAGGCCTTCACGTAGGCGGTCTGCTGCGCGTCGTCCTCTGCCGCGTTGCCGATCAGCAGCGCGTAGCCCAGGCGGTAGGCCTCCTCCTCGATGGCGCGGGCCAGCTCGGCGAAGAAGGGGTTCGCGGTATCGGGGACGACCAGACCAAGGCTCATGGTGCGGCGCATGCGCAAGCCGCGCGCCACGCCGTTGGGCTGGTACCCCAGGGCCTCGACGGCTGCCAGGACTCGGGCGCGGGTGCTGTCTGCGACGCCTCGCGGGCCGTTGTTCAGCACGTAGCTCACGACTGCCGGGGACGTTCCGGCGAGCCTTGCCACGTCGGCTCTGCTGACGGCCACTGCACCTCACCGTGCTCGAAGGGGCGCGATCAACACGTGTTGATCGCTGGTTGGGGACCACATTGCTCCCACCACGTCTTGCGGCGCAACACGTGTTGCTGTCGTCGTTACGAAACCGTGACATGCCGGCCTGGCCGACCGCTGCGGGTAGCGTGCACCGGGTGAACGACGCCCAACCGCAGGGCTGTTGCGCTCCCATCGCGGGGCGCCCGCGCGAGTCCGTCTCCGTCGGCGCCCCAGCTCGACCGCTACAGCCGACGACCTACAGCACCCGGCGACGGCCGCGTCAGGGAAGCTTCGTGACCCTGCCGGGTGGCACCTTCTTGATGGGGACCGACGACTCCGACGGCTTCCCGGACGATCACGAGGGTCCAGTGCGCCCAGTCACCGTGGCGCCGCTGCGGATGTCTCGCACCACGGTGACCAACCGGCATTTCCAGCTCTTCGTGGACGACACCGGCTACGTCACGCAGGCCGAGCGGTACGGCTGGTCGTTCGTCTTCCACCTGCTGGTGCACCCTGCGGCGCGTAGGGCGGTGGCCGACGGCCATGTGCCGGGAGCGACCTGGTGGTTGCCGGTGAACGGCGCCAGCTGGGCCGCGCCGGACGGTCCCGGGTCGGACGTCCGTGGCCGTGAGGACCACCCCGTGGTCCACGTGTCGGCGGTCGACGCCGAGGAGTACTGCCGCTGGGCGGGCGTCCGCCTACCGACGGAGGCTGAGTGGGAGTACGCCGCTCGGGGTGGCCTCGAGCAGGCGAAGTACCCGTGGGGTGACGAGCTCACGCCACGGGGCCAGCACCGGTGCAACATCTGGCAGGGCGAGTTCCCCACGAGTAACACCGCCGACGACGGCTACGTCGGCACCGCACCCGTGAAGTCCTTCCGCCCCAACGGGTTCGGCCTCTACAACGTCGCCGGCAACGTCTGGGAGATCACCGCGGACGACTGGGGGCGAGATGCTGCCGCGCCGGTACCGGAGCGCGTGATCCGCGGCGGTTCCTACCTGTGCCACGCGTCGTACTGCAACCGCTACCGGGTCGCGGCGCGCACCCGTACCACCATCGACTCCTCGACCGGCAACACAGGCTTCCGCGTGGCTGCCGACCTGTGACTCGCGACCCTCGCAGAGGTTGTCGCGACCGGTAGACCCGAGGGTGTCGGCGGTCGGGACTTGTCGAGGGTTACCGCCGCTTGTCGAGGGGTGCATCGCTCGGCAAGCGGCGTGTCACCCACAGAACGTGATCAACGTCGAGGCAGGTGGCGGGCGAGGAGCTGCGCAAGGTGCTCGCCGCGGACGGACGCGAGGTCGTCGAGCTGGGTGCGGCACGAGAAGCCGTCAGCGAGCACGAGGTCGCCCTCGTCGAGTCCGTCCACCGCCGGGAGCAGCTGGGTCTGCGCCACGGCCACCGACACCTCGTGGTGCCCCTGCTCGACGCCGAAGTTGCCGGCGAGGCCACAGCACCCACCCAGCCGCTGGACGTCGGCGCCGGCCGAGCGCAGCAGCGCGGCGTCCGCATCCCAGCCCAACACCGCGTGGTGGTGGCAGTGCGGCTGCGCGATGCCGTGCTCGGCGGACAGGTCCGGCGGAGACCAGCCGGGGGTCGCCGTCAGCAGCTCGGCGAGCGTGCGGGTGGCCGCCGCGACCTGCCGAGCCGCGGGCAGCGCGGCGTCGGGCAGCAGCTCGACCGCGTCGGAACGCAGGACGCCGGTGCACGAGGGCTCGAGACCGACGACCTGGGCCCCTCCCCGCACGTGCGGCAGCAGGGCAGCCACCGTCGCCGCCACCTGCCGACGGGCACCGTCGAGCTGGCCGGTCGAGATCCAGGTGAGGCCGCAGCAGACCGCGGCGTCCGTGACCGACACCCGGTACCCGGCGTCCTCCAGCACCGCGACGGCGGCCTGCCCCACCTCGGGCGAGAAGGCGTCGGTGAAGGTGTCGACGAACAGCACGACGTCACCGTGCGGCGCAGCACCGGTCGCCGGTGCGGTGCGCGAGGCGAACCAGCGCCGGAACGGCTGCTCGGTGAAGGTCGGCAGGCCGCGCCTGCGGTCGACGCCGGCGAGCCAGGTCACGACGGGGTGCAGAGCCCGCACCCGCAGGCTGGCGTTCACGACCCGCGCGAGCGACCGCGAGCGACCCACGAGACGCGCCCAGCGAGGCAGCCAACCGAGCGAGTAGTGCGAACGCGGTCGCAGCCGCTTGCGGTAACGCTGGTAGAGCGCCTCGGCCTTGTAGGAGGCCATGTCGACGCCGGTCGGGCAGTCCGACGAACACCCCTTGCAGGCCAGGCAGAGGTCCAGGGCGTCGTGCACCGGTTGGGACGCAAAGGGATTCGGACCCAAGTGCCCGGACACGGCGTCCTGCAGCACCCGGGCGCGTCCTCGGGTGGTGTCCTTCTCGTCCTTCGTGGCGAGGTACGACGGGCACATCACGCCGCCCGTGCCGGTCGTGTCCGCTCGGCACTTACCCACACCGGTGCAGCGGTGCACAGCCATCGACAGGTCGCCGCGGTCGTGCCGGTACGCCAAACCCAGCGACTCGCGGTACGGGCGCGCGTCGGCCACCCGGATGTCGACGTCGAACGGCAGCGGGTCGACGATCACGCCGGGGTTCAGCAGGTTGTCCGGGTCGAACACGGTCTTGACCCGGCTGAACGCGGTGATGGCCTCGGCGGAGTACATGAGCGGCAGGAGCTCGCCGCGGGCGCGGCCGTCACCGTGCTCGCCGGACATCGAGCCGCCGTGCGCCGCCGCCAGCCGGCCGGCGTCGAGCATGAAGTCGCGGAAGGTGCTCGTGCCGTCGGGACGGCCGAACGGGAAGTCGAGGCGGATGTGCACGCAGCCGTCGCCGAAGTGCCCGTACGGCAGGCCGTCCAGCTCGTAACGGGCCATCAGCTCGTCGAACTCTCGCAGGTAGCTGCCGAGCCGCTCGGGTGGCACGGCGGCGTCCTCCCACCCTGCGTGGGCCGGGGCTCCCGCGGGAGTACGGGACGACAGACCGGCACCGTCCTCGCGGATCCGCCAGAGCGCCGCGGCGTGGCCGGCGTCGGTGACGACCCTGGAGTCCACCGCCTGGGCGCCGTCCACGACCCGCTGGGCTGCGGCCTGGATCTCGTCCGGGTCGTCTCCGGCGAGCTCGACGAACAGCCACCCGTCGCCCCGCGGCAGCTCGGGCACCGCGCCCTCGCCACGGCGTTCGCGGACGACGTCGACGATGCGTCGGTCGAGTCCCTCGCAGGCGACCGGCTCGTGCGGGAGGACGCTCGTGACGGCGTCGGCCGCGTCGACCATCGAGGGGTAGCCCAGCACCACGAGCAGGCGGTGCGCCGGATCACGCACCAGCCGCACCCGTGCGGCGAGGGTCAGCGCCAAGGTGCCCTCGGTGCCGACGAGCGCACGGGCGAGATCGAACCCGTTCTCGGGCAGCAGGTGCTCCAGGGAGTAGCCGGACACCTGACGGCGGAACCGCCCGAACTCGGTGCGGATCATGCCGAGATCGGCGTCCACCACTCGCTTGAGCTGGTCGAGCGTCGGCGACGGGGTGGTCGTGTCGGTCACCCCATCCAGCCGACCGACGACCAGTCGCTCACCCCTCGCCGTGACGACGTCGAGTCCGAGCACGTTGTCGCTTGTGCGGCCGTAGCCCAGAGCCCTTGAGCCGCAAGCGTTGTTGCCGATCATGCCGCCGATGGTGGCGCGGTTGTGGGTCGACGGGTCGGGCCCGAAGCGCCAGCCGGACGGCGCCACCGCCCGCTGCAGGGCGGCCTGCACCACACCCGGCTCGACGAGCGCCGTGCCCGCCTCGGTGTCGACGTCCAGCACGCGGTCGAGGTGTCGCGACACGTCCACGACGACGCCGGGGCCGACGGCGTTGCCGGCGATCGACGTCCCAGCGCCGCGCATCGTCAGCGGCACCCCGAGAGCGCGGCACACCTCGGCGGTCGCCAGCACCTCCTCGGTGTGCTGCGGCAGCACCACGGCCTGCGGGGGCACCCGGTAGAGGGACGCGTCGGAGGAGTAGAGCGAGCGGCGCAGCGCGCTGTCGTCGACGTCGGCCACCCCGGCCCGCCGCAGCGCCTCGACCACCTCGCTCACGGCCAAGACTCTACGTCGGCCACGGGTCCGGCGTTGCTGGCGGTCCACGGGTCGGGCAGGCTCTGCTGGGTGGCCGACGAGACGATCTTCACCTATGCCGCGCCCGGCCTGAAGTTCGGCGCCGGTGCGAGCGCCGAGCTCGGGCACGACCTCACGTCGCTGGGAGCGCGGCGCACGCTGCTCGTCACCGACCCGGGCGTGGCCGCCACCGGCTCCCCCGCCCGGGTCGCGGAGCTGCTGCGGGCCAGTGGCATCGAGGTCGAGACCTACGACGGCGTGCACGTCGAGCCCACCGACGCGAGCCTGACCGCGGCGGTCGAGCACGCGCGCGCCCTCGGTCGCTTCGACGCGATCCTCGCGGTGGGCGGTGGCTCGAGCATCGACACCGCCAAGGCCGTGAACCTCATGCTGAGCTCGCCCGGTGAGCTCATGGACTACGTCAACGCCCCCATCGGCAAGGGCCAGGCACCTCCGCACGACCTGCTGCCGCTGGTGGCTGTGCCGACGACCACCGGCACGGGGGCCGAGTCGACCACCGTGTGCGTGCTCGACGTGCTGGCGCGCAAGGTGAAGACCGGCATCAGCCACCCTCGGCTGCGCCCCACGCTCGCGGTCATCGACCCCGACCTGACGTTCTCCCAGCCGCCCGGGGTCACGGCCAGCGCAGGGCTGGACATCCTGTGCCACGCCCTCGAGAGCTACACCGCACGGCCGTACGACGCGTTCGAGCGCAAGACGGCCGCCCAGCGCGTGCCCTACTGCGGCGCCAACCCGATATCCGACATGTGGTCCGAGCGTGCGATGTCGTTGCTGGCTGGGGCTTTTCGGCGAGCGGTGCGCGACGGCGACGACGTCGCGGCACGCACCGACATGGCGCTGGCCGCGACCTTCGCCGGGTTGGGCTTCGGCAACGCCGGCGTGCACGTCCCGCACGCCAACGCCTACCCCGTGGCCGGTCAGGTGCGCGAGTTCCGTGCCCGCGACTACCCGGGCAACGGGCCGCTCGTGCCGCACGGGATGGCGGTCGCGATGACCGCGCCCGAGGCGTTCCGCTTCACCTTCGCGGCCTCACCCGAGCGTCACCTGCGCGCCGCCGCCCTGCTCGAACCGGGCGCCCCCGAGACGACCGAACCCCAAGACCGGCTGCCCACGGTGCTCGCGCGGCTGATGCGCGACGTCGGCCTGCCCTCGGGGCTCGCCGAGCTCGGCTTCAGCCCCGACGACGTCCCGGCCCTGGTCGACGGGGCCCTGGCGCAACCGCGGCTGCTGTCGATCAGCCCGCGCCCGGTGGAGGCCGCCGACCTCGATGGCGTCTTCAGGCGCTCGATGCGGAACTGGTGAGGCCCCGGACTGCCACCCGGACGTCGTCCGGCACCGGCACCGGACGGCGCGTGGCCGGGTCGACGTACACGTGCACGAACCGGCCCACCGCCGCCGGCTCCTCGGCGCCGGTCACGAACACCCCGAGCCGGTAGGTGACGCTGCTGGTGCCGAGCCGCTCCAGGGCGAGTCCGACCTCCAGCTCGTCGGGGAAGCCGACCTGGGCGAGGTAGCGGCACGAGGTCTCGGCCACCACCCCGATCGCCGGCAGGTCTCGCACGTCCCGGCCCAGCGAGCGCATCAACCAACCGTTCACCGCCGTGTCGAACCACGAGTAGTAGACGACGTTGTTGGCGTGGCCGTACTGGTCGTTGTCGGCCCAGCGGGTCGGCATGGGCCACCACACCACGAAGTCGGACCGGTGCGGTGCGCCGTCGCGACCGGCGTCCGATGTCATGCCACCACCCTGCCACGCGGGCACACTGGGACCGTGGCTGCCGCACCGCCGCAGACGCCGTCCGCCCAGCTCGACCGGGCGTTCGCCGCGGCGCCTCGCGCCGGTTTCCTGCCCCGCTGGCAGGCCCGGCACGCCGCCGTCGACCAGCCGCTGGACATCGGTCACGGCCAGACGTCGTCGCAGCCGTCGACCGTGCGCGCGATGCTGGCGCTGCTCGACGTCAGGGCCGGTCAGCGCGTGCTCGACGTCGGATCGGGCTCGGGCTGGACGACCGCGCTGCTGGGGCACCTCGTGGGGCCGGCCGGTGAGGTGGTGGGCGTCGAGATCGAGCCCGACCTCGTGGCCTCGGGATCGGCCAACCTGGCGCGGTGCGGCCTGCCCTGGGCGCGCATCGAGCGAGCGCGGCCGGACGCGCTCGGCTGGCCCGACAGCGCGCCGTTCGACCGCGTGCTCGTCTCCGCCCAGGCTGCACCGCTTCCCGGCGCGCTGGTCGAGCAGCTGAGCGAGGGCGGTGTGATGGTGTGCCCCGTGCGAGGCGAGATGCTGCGCGTGGTGCGCACGACCGACGGCCCGGTGAGCACCACCCGGCACGGGTCGTACCGCTTCGTGCCCCTGCGTGGGGCTACAGGCGGGCCATCTTGCGGAAGGGGCTCGTGATGCGCACCTTCTGGGTGCGGAAGTCGACCGTGACCGCATCGGCGTCGGTGCTGATCACGCGGCCCACGCCGTACGCGTCGTGAGAGACCAGGTCGCCGCACTCGAACTGCGTCACCACCGGCTCCGGTTGGGGTCGGAAGGGGCTGCTGGCGAGGGTCCGCCGCCGTGCGGGCGAAGTTGTCATCACTGCCAGTATGCGCCCGGGATGACCCGGAGGGAAGACCCCACCGTCATCACGACGTCACGACGCTGCACGTCGGCCTAACGGCCAAGCAGCCGCACCAACCACCCGCCGCCGCGTCGTTGGTTGCGCCGGGGGGCCGGATCAGCTTTGTGTCGCAGGGACATCGAGCCGTGCTGCGTTGCGTACACCGTGTACGTGCTGTGAGGCGGCTGATGCGTCAGCGCGTGCGCCGCACGTTCGGTGACTCCGTCAGCAGACCGCGTGTACACGTCGAGCAGGGCTCCGGGCGCCGTCGCCGGCAGCACGACAGCGGCCCGTCCGCCCTGCAACGGCGCCGCCACCTCGGCATCGGCGTCGCGCACGCGCACGAGAACCTCCCCGCCCACCAGCTCGTCCGCCTGGTCGCGGACGACAATGACCAAGCGGTCGCCTTCCCAACCGGCATCTACGACTCGGGACCTGACACCAGTGCTGGTGATCTTCACGGCGAGCGTGCCGGACGCAGTGCGGTACACACGCGCTCGACGCCGACCGACGGCGTGGGTGGCGTCCACCAGGGCCCCCTCCACCACCGGCAGGCGAAAGACCTTGGTCTCACCCAGAACCTGCGGCCTGGCGAGGACGTCCCAGATGCCGTCATCGAACGGAGCACCGAACGCACCACGCTCGATGTCGAGAGAGCCGGCCCATGAAGCGCCTAGCGCCACGTCGTCGCCACGATCCTTCTGGTATCCGACGATGGGCCACTCGACGCCCGACACACGGTGCCGCACGGTGAGCTCGAGTGTGCCGAGATCGTCTTCCAGGAGCGTTCCGTCGAGCTCATTGGAACTGCCCGGGGCAGGCGGCAACCGCACCACGCCCTCGTTGGAGCACGGGGGCGCGATCTCGTTGCACACGCTACTCGAGGCCCAGAGGTAGAGCCGTGAGTCGGCCCACTCTGCACGGTCGAGGCTGACGGTGACATCCAAGGCGAAGGTGAAGGCCTGCTCAGCCTCGAAAGCAGCGCGGTCACCGCGGCGCAGCGCTTGAAGTCGCCTCCTCTTGAGGACTGGCAGCTGGGGCTCCAGTCGCTCCGGCAGGTAGCGCCTCACAGCACGCTCGAGCGGCTCGAGCAGTTCCTCGCGGCCCCGCGCATCGAGCTGCTGGTAGACCCCAGGTCGGACGTACAGCAGCAGCCGCAGACCTGCCCAGGATCGGACGGCGTCTGCGACCCTCTCGTCGCGCGTCTCGCGGGCCAGCGTCTCAACGGCATCACCGAAGTAGTCCCAGTAACCAGGGAACCGCCACTCGTCGACCGAGTTGTTCGTTCCGTCCCCACGGCTCACCCATAGATAGCAGGGGTAGTCGGCCAGCACGGAGACCTTGTGAGCGAGCGGCAGCGCGCGTGCCATGAACGTGTGGTCCTCGAGACGCACCGGACCTTCGGGGAATCGGATCTGATGATCGACGAGAAACTGCCTTCTGAAGAGCTTGTGCACGGTGCGCGTGAGAAGCACGTTGTCGTCGACCAGGTCGGCGTCGGCAACCGAGCGCCTCGACATCGGCCAGAACGGCGTCGCACGGCCGACGCTGACCACCTTGCCGCACACGATGTCGGACTGGTGTTCATCGGCCATCGCGACCATTCGCGCCAAGGCATCGGCGAACAGCGCGTCATCGTGGTCGGCGTAGAAGACATACTGACCACGGGAGATGTCAGTTCCGACATTGCGGGGACGGCCCGGCCAGCCGGACGGCTCGATGGCCTCCACCCTGAAGTGCGGATGTTCCGTCGCAAGGGCAGCGAGCCGTTCGGGCGTACCGTCCGTGGAGCCGTCGTCCACGAACACAACTTCGAAATCGGCGGTCGGCATGCTCTGACTCAACAAAGACTGCACGAGCGCGTCGATGTTGTTTCCCGGGTTGAACACGGGGACGACCACGCTGACCCTGATTGGCACACGCTGCTCCTAACGGCTTCGACAGCGTAGCGAGCCGCTCAGTCGACGCGCAGTCCATCTCGCCGAGGGTCGTTGGAGTCACCGGCGGCGTCCGGGATCGCAGGGGTAGCGCAGGTAGATCCCGCAAAGGTGTCGGCATGGCCGATGATCTGGGGGCTGCGGCTCGTGGTGGTGACCTCGCGCTCCGAGCTCACCAGCACTTCCACGAGGACGCGCACCACGAGCGCACACAGCCGCCTTCTTCAGCGGCGCGGACGCCAGACCACGAGGGCCGTGCTGGGCCCGAACGCGGAACGGTCCGGACGGCGCCCGGCGAGCAACGAGACCACCTCGCCACCCGGACCGGCGGCGAACACGCGGCGGCTCAGCCCGGCCGAGACCTGAGCGCGGTCGAGCTCGTCGGTGAGCTCACGGACGCGGGCCTGCAGGGCGCTCACCTGGTGCTCGAGCTCGAGGATGCGCTTGATCCCGGCCAGGCTCACGCCTTCGTCCTGCGACAGGCGCTGCACCTCGCGCAGCGTCGCGACGTCGCGGGCCGAGTAGCGCCGGCCGCGTCCTCGTGTGCGGTCAGGAGAGACCAGCCCGATCCGGTCGTACTGCCGCAACGTCTGCGGGTGCATGCCAGCGAGCTGGGCGGCGACGGAGATGACGAAGACGGGCGTGTCGTCGTCCAGGTCGAGCTCGGGCCGGTCGCGGCCCGGGCGCGCCATGTCAGGCCCGACCCTTCGCGGCGCGGGCCATCAGGTCCGCACGCGGGTCGTCGCCCTCCGTCGCGGCAGCGTAGGCCTCGACGGCGGCGCGCGCTTCGGCGTCGAGCCGTTGCGGCACAGCGACCTGCACCGTGACGAGGAGGTCACCGGACGTCCTGCCCCGCTGGACGCCGCGCCCCTTGACCCGCAGGACCCGCCCGGACGGCGTGCCCGCAGGCACCTTGACGCGCACCGTCGACGAGCTGCCCTCGGGGCCGAGCGTCGGCACCTCGACCTTCGCGCCGAGCGCCGCCTCGGGGAAGGTGACGGGCACCGTGACGGTGAGGTCGTCGCCCTGCCGGCCGAAGACCGGGTCGGGCGTGACGGCCACCGTGATGAACAGGTCGCCTCGCTCGGCGCCGGAGTCGCCCGCGCCGCCCTTGCCGCGCAGGCGGATCTTCTGCCCGTCGCGCACCCCGGCCGGGATGCGGGTGGTGACGGTGCCGCCCTCGGGCGTGCGCAGCGTCACCGTGGATCCCGCGACCGCGTCGCGGAAGGGCAGCGTCGTGGTGGCGTTGACGTCGGCGCCGCGACGCGGCCCGCGCGTGCCACCGAACCCGCCGAAACCCCCGCCGCCCATGCCGCGCAACAGGTCCTCGAGGTCGACGCCCTGCGCGCCGCCGGTGTCGAAGCGCATCCGTCGACCGCCGGCGGCGCCAGGTGCCGCACCGCCGAACAGGCCGCCGAAGAGGTCCTCGAACCCGCCACCGCCGGCGCCGCCGGGCGCGAACCGCGCGCCGCCGTGCGACATCGTGCGGATCGCGTCGTACTGCTTGCGCTGCTCGGGATCGGACAGCACCGCGTACGCCTCGCCGATCTCCTTGAACTTCTCGTCGTTGCCGGCGTTGGCGTCCGGATGGTGGGTGCGAGCGAGCTTGCGGTACGCCTTCTTGATCGCCGCGGCGTCGGCGTCCTTGGCGACACCGAGGGTCGCGTAGAAGTCCTTCTCGAACCAGTCCTGACCGGCCACCCGGTGCCTCCTTCCTGTGGTCTCGCGCTGGGTTACTCGGACGCCCCGGGCGGGTCGGCCACCGCAACGCGCGCCGCCCGCAGCACCCGCTCACCGACCTTGTAGCCCGGCTGGAGCACCTGCACGACGGTCGTCACGTCGGTGCCCTCGGCCAGCTCGGCCTGCGTGTGCATGAGCGCTTCGTGCACGGCGGGGTCGAACGCCTCGCCCGGCTCACCGAAGCGCTGAAGGCCGGCGCGGGTCAGCACCGCCTCGAGCTTGTCGGCGATCGCGGCGAACGGGCCGCCCTCGAGGTCGCCGTGCTGGCGGGCCAGGTGGACGTCGTCCACCACCGGCAGCAGGGACTCCAGCACCGACGCCACCGCGGAGTCGCGCGCGACGTCGCGGTCGCGCTCGACCCGCTTGCGGTAGTTGACGTACTCGGCCTGCAGCCGCTGCAGGTCGGCCAACCGCTCGGCCGCGAGGTCCTTGTCCGGCGTCAGCGCCGAGGGCGCCTGCTCGGTCGGCGTCTCGACCTCGGTCTCGTTGGCCATCTCACCACTCACGTCTTGGCCCACCTCAGGGGTCACGTCGCTTGCAGCAGAACCACTCTGGGACGAGCGGACCTGCCCGGTCTCGGGGTCGATCCGCCGCTTGTCGCGGACGACGGGAGGCTCGCTCCCGCCGTCCGCGACCGGCCGGTCGCCCAGGGGGGCGTCGGTCATGCCTGCGCACGCCCCTCGGGCTCGTCGTCCACGACCTCGGCGTCGACGACGTCCTCGTCGGACGTCGCGCCACCGCCCTCACCGGTCGGCGCACCGGCAGACTCGCCCGCAGCAGCACCGGCCTGCTCGGCCGCGTACATCGCCTGGCCGATCTCCTGGCTGACCGTGGCGAGCGCCTCGGTCTTCGCCTTGATGTCGTCGGTCGACGCGTTGGACGACAGCGCCTCGCGCAGGTCGGCGATGGCCTGGGTGACCTTCTCCTTGGGCTCGGCCGGGATCTTCTCGTCGTTGTCCTTGACGAACTTCTCGGTCGACCAGGCGAGCTGCTCGGCCTGGTTGCGGGCCTCGGCCTCCTCGCGGCGCTGCTTGTCCTCGGCCGCGTGGGCCTCGGCGTCCTTGACCATGCGCTCGATCTCCTCCTTCGGCAGCGCGCTGCCGCCGGAGATCGTCATGGACTGCTCCTTGCCGGTGCCGCGGTCCTTCGCCGACACGTGGACGATGCCGTTGGCGTCGATGTCGAAGGTGACCTCGATCTGCGGCACACCGCGCGGCGCCGGAGCGATGCCGGTGAGGTCGAACGTGCCCAGCGGCTTGTTGTCGCGGGTCATCTCGCGCTCGCCCTGGAACACCTGGATCGTCACCGACGGCTGGTTGTCGGCGGCGGTGGTGAAGACCTCGCTGCGCTTGGTCGGGATCGCGGTGTTGCGCTCGATGAGCTTGGTCATCAGACCGCCCTGGGTCTCGATGCCGAGCGAGAGCGGCGTGACGTCGATGAGCAGCACGTCCTTGCGCTCGCCCTTCAGCACGCCGGCCTGCAGCGCGGCACCCACGGCCACGACCTCGTCCGGGTTGACGCCCTTGTTGGGCTCCTTGCCGGTGAGCTCCTTGACCAAGGACGTCACGGCCGGCATGCGGGTGGAGCCGCCGACGAGCACGACGTGGTCGATCTGCGACAGCTCGATGCCGGCGTCCGAGATCACCTGGTGGAACGGCGCCTTGGTGCGCTCGAGCAGGTCAGCGGTCATCTGCTCGAACTGCGCGCGGGTCAGCGTCTCGTCGAGGTGGATCGGGCCGTTCTCGGTCATCGAGAGGTACTGCAGCGACAGGTTGGTGGAGGTCGAGCTTGAGAGCTCCTTCTTCGCCTGCTCGGCGGACTCCCGCAGGCGCTGCATCGCGATCTTGTCCTTGGACAGGTCGATGCCGTAGCCCATCTTCACCTTCTGGAGCAGGTGGTCGACGATGCGCTGGTCCCAGTCGTCGCCGCCGAGGTCGTTGTGACCGCTGGTGGCGCGCACCTGGATCGTCGAGAACTCGTCCTCGTCCTTGCCCACCTCGAGCAGCGAGACGTCGAACGTGCCACCGCCGAGGTCGAAGACGAGGATGAGCTCGTCCTCCTTGCCCTTCTCGAGGCCGTAGGCCAAGGCGGCGGCGGTGGGCTCGTTGATGATGCGCAGGACGTTCAGGCCCGCGATCTCACCGGCCTCCTTGGTGGCCTGGCGCTCGGAGTCGTTGAAGTACGCCGGCACGGTGATGACCGCGTCGGTGACGTCCTCGCCCAGGTAGCTCTCGGCGTCGCGCTTGAGCTTGCCGAGGATGCGGGCGCTGATCTCCTGCGGGGTGTAGTTCTTGCCGTCGATCTCGACGTGCCAGTCCTTGCCCATGTGGCGCTTGACCGACCGGATGGTGCGGTCGACGTTGGTCACGGCCTGGCGCTTGGCGATCTCGCCGACGAGCACCTCGCCGTTCTTGGCGAAGGCGACGACGGACGGCGTGGTGCGCCCGCCCTCGGCGTTCGCGATGACGGTGGGCTCGCCGCCCTCCAGGACGGACACGACGGAGTTCGTCGTGCCCAGGTCGATGCCGACCGCTCGTGCCATCAGATCTCTCCTCATGCGTCGGGCCGCGTGGGGTCTGCGGCCACCTTGAGTCTTCTCCGCTCAAGTCTGTGCACGGCGCGCGGGGCTGTCAAATCCACGGCGTCGAACTTGAGCACATCCGACTCAACCCTGCGACCGCGCGCAGCATTCCCGCAGGTCAGAGGTTCACCAGGCTCAACGACTCAACGGCTCAAGGGCTCTCTTGCTCCACGGCTCAGCACGAGCCCACGGTGTAGCGGACCTGCTGGCTCACGACCAGCCCGCCGTCAGGACTCGCCGCGGCCTGCAGCCGTCGGGCGGCCTCGTCCCGCACGGCCGCGCGCTCGTCGTCCGGCACCAGGGCCCACATGGCCCGCTGGCCGGTCGAGTGGCTGAACGCGACCCAGTGGTCGACGTCCTCGAAACGCACCGCGACGTCGCGCAGCTCGGTGCGGACGTCGTCGAGGCCGGCCGCGGCGAACAGCTGCTGCATGCTGTCGTCGGAGGCGAAGGGCCCGCGGGTCCCGCTGGTGCGCGCGTCGAGCATCCGCGGCGGCAGGTACGGCGTGAAGACGTCGTCGACCGCCCGCCACACGTCGTCCTGCGGGCCGAACGTGGTCACCCCGAGACGGCCGCCGTCGACCACCGAGCGTCGCCAGGCCGTCAAGGCGGCCAGCGGGTCGGGCAGGAAGAACAGCACGAGGGAGGCACCGAGGACGTCGAACGCCGCCGCCGGCAGCTGCGGCGCCTGGGCGTCACCCACGCTCACCTCCACGCCGGCGAGGCCGAGCCGGTCAGCGGCCGCACGGGCCGCGGACACCATCGCGGGCGAGACGTCGATCCCCATCGCCCGGCCGGAGGGGCCGACCGCCTGCGCCGCCGGGATCAGCAGGGCGCCCTTGCCGCAGCCGAGGTCGGCGAACGTCTCCCCCGGCTGCGGGTCGAGCAGCTCGAGCAGCCCGCGGGCGATCGGGCCGAAGAACTCGACGCCGACGTCGTCATAGCTGTCGGCGAGGGCGTCGAACAGGCGAGCGTTGCGGACGGCAGGGGGCAGGTCGCCCGCCGGGCCTGGCGTGGTCATGCCCCATGGTGCTACCGCGAGCGCCGCCTGCTCAAGGTGCGGCTGAGGGGTCGGTCGTCAGTCGTTGGATTCCTCGGAGCGGTCGTGCTCGTCGTCGGACGTCGAGAACACGGGCGTGCCGTTCGAGCACTGCGCCTCGACCTCGATGTCGCGGCGCTCGCCGGACGAGGAGAACGTCACCTTGACCTGCTCGGGGCCGTTGTCCTCGACCCGCACCGACCAGCCGTCGGCGGGCTGGGCGAACCGCAGGGACGCCGTGCGGCCGACGCACCGCACCCCCACCTGGCCACCCTCGACCCGCACCGTGCGGTCGACGGCGGAGGGTGCCGGAGCCGTGCGGGTGGTGCGCGTGGACGACGCAGGGCTGGGGGCGGACGAGCGCGAGGACGTCGACGTGCGCGAGGTGGTGCTGGCCGGCGGGCTGGTGCGCTCGCCGTCGTCGGTCGTCGGCGTGCGCGCGCTGGTCGGAGCGGTGCGCGGCGCCGTGGCGACCGGGGTGCGCGGCGTGCCGGTGGCGACACCGCCGGCGTCCACGAGACCGCTGGACGGCGCCGTCAGCACCTCGCGGCCGGCCCGATCGATGGCCACCCACGCCACGGCGGACGTCGCACCCACGACCGTGGTCCAGCCGACCACGGCCGCGACGAGCGCTCGTCTCCTCATGAGCACAGGGTGACATCTGGCGTGGCCGCGATACACGCGAACCCTCGCGGCAGTAGCGTTCCCACGTGGCATCCATCCTCGTCATCGAGGACGACCCCGGCATCCGCGCGGCACTCGTCCGCGCCCTCGGCGAGCGCGGACACACCGCGACGAGCGCCGACCGCGGCATGGTCGGCCTGCAGTCGGCGATCGACGACCAGCCGGACCTCGTGCTGCTCGACCTCGGCCTGCCGGACGTCGACGGGCTGCAGGTGCTCGCGATGCTGCGGGCCGTGAGCGACGTCCCCGTGGTCATGGTGACCGCGCGGGACGACGACGCCGCCGTGGTCAAGGCCCTGGACGCCGGCGCCGACGACTACGTGGCGAAACCGTTCGGGATCGACCAGGTCGAGGCGCGCATCCGCGCGGTGCTGCGCCGCGGTGGTCGCACCCAGGTCGAGCCGGCCATCACCGTCGGCGACCTGGCCATCGACGGACGCACGCGCAAGGTGACGCTCGCGGGGCAGCCGATCGACCTGTCCCGCAAGGAGTTCGACCTCCTCTACGCGCTCGCCTCGCGCCGTGGCGAGGTCGTCAGCAAGCGCGACCTGCTCGCCGAGGTGTGGCGCCAGCCGTACGGGGGCGGCGACCGCACGATCGACGTCCACCTGTCGTGGCTGCGCCGCAAGCTCGGCGAGAGCGCGGCCGACCCTCGGTACCTGCACAGCGTGCGGGGTGTCGGGTTGCTGCTCGAGGCCCCGGCCGACGGAGAGGACGCCCGCTCGGACGACGACCGGGACGGCACCTGATGCGCCGTCAGATCTCCGTGCTGGTGGCCGCCACGACGTCAGCGGTGATCCTGGCATTCCTCATCCCCCTCGGCCTGCTCGTGCGAACGCTCGCCGAGGACCGCGCCCTCGCCAGCGCGAGCCAGGAGGCGCAAGGCGTCGCGGCGCTCGTGGCCGCGGTGACGGACGAGGACCAACTCGCCCAGCTCGTCGCCAGCGTGGCCGAGCGCTCGCGCCTGCGCACCACGGTCTCGCTGCCCGACGGCACGCAGATCGGGGCCACGCTGCCCGGCGACGACGCGGCCCGGCTGGACCGCGCCCGGCTCGGCGAGGCGTTCACCTCCCGCGACCCCGGCGGCTCGGCGCGCGTGTACGTCCCGGTCGTCACCGACCAGGGAACTGCGGTGATCCGCAGCCTCGTGCCCGGGCCGGAGCTGCACCGCGGGCTCACCGCCGCCTGGGCGACCATCGCGTCGCTCGGGCTGTTGCTGCTCACCGGCTCGCTGCTCGCCGCGGACCGCCTCGGCCGGCGCGTGGCGGCGCCGATCACCGAGGTGTCGCTGGTCGCGCACCGCCTGCGCGAGGGGGAGATGGGCGCCCGCGCGCAGGTGCGAGGGCCGGCTGAGGTCGCCGACCTCGCGTCGTCCCTGAACCGCCTCGCCGACCGCATCGGCGAGCTGCTGCGCATCGAGCGCGAGTCCGTGGCCGACCTGTCGCACCGGCTGCGGACGCCGATCACGGCCTTGCGCCTCGACGTCGAGTCGGTCGAGCAGCCCGAGGTCGCCGAGCGGCTGGGCGGTCACGTCGAGCACCTGCAGCGCACCGTCGACGCCATCGTGAAGGAGGCGCGCCGACCCGTCCTCAGCAGCCTGGACCGATCGTGCGACGCCGCGCACGTGGTGCGCGAGCGCGTCGAGTTCTGGTCGGCGCTCGCGGCCGACCAGGGGCGGGCCGTGGCGGTCGAGGTGCCGACCGGCGAGGTGCCCGCGGCGCTCGACGCCAGCGAGCTCGCTGACGTGCTCGACGTGCTGCTGGACAACGTCTTCGCGCACACGCCCGAGGGCACCGGGTTCGAGGTGGCCCTGTCGCACGACAGCGCGGGGGCGGTGCGCCTGGAGGTCATCGACTCCGGGCCCGGGCTGGCCGACCCCTCCCTCACCGAGCGAGGGGTCAGCGGAGCCGGGTCGACCGGTCTGGGGCTCGACATCGTGCGCCGCGCCGCCGCCGCCGCCGGAGGCGAGCTGCTCATCCGGCGCGGGCTGCGCGGCGGCACGGTCGCGATGGTCACCTTCGCGCCCGGCCGCCGCTAGCCGGCTCAGTCGTCGCCGTCGTCACCGTGGTCGTCGCCCGGCTCGGAGTGCTCGCCGTGGTCGTCCCCGTCGTCCTCGTTCGCGTGCTCGGTGGTGTCGTCCTGGGGCTCGGCCTGCTCGGTGCGACCCGACCGCGCCTGCGTGGTGCGCGAGGTGGAGCTGTGCGTCGCCTCCTGCTGCGACCCGCTCTGGGTGCTCGGTGCGACGGTGGTGGTGCGGTCGAGCGTGATGACGCAGACGCCGTTCTTGAGCTCGGCGTCGTCGCTGCACGACGGCTCGAGCGTCGGGCGCACCGTCGTGGTCACCGCCTGCGGCGCGTTGGCCGAGACCGGGCTGGAGTCCGGGCTCTGGCCGGCGGTCGCCGCGTAGGTGGCGCCTGCGGCCACCAGGCCGACGCCGGCACCGACGACGGTGGCGAGTGTCGCGCTGATCCTCATGGTGTGTCCTCCCTGGAGACTGAGCTCGACAGTCGCGGACCCCGCCCTATGGGCACGTCGCAGGAACCTCAAGAGTTCGTCAAGAATGTCGGGGTCGACCCGCTTCATGACCTGCTCTTAACGCAGACCTGAGGCTGCCTTGCCGTGGCGGACCAGATGCTGGTGTTCCCCGACCACGAGGTGCACCGCATGGCACACACGCCGCGTTCGCGAGACCGCTCGCTGTCCGCGCTGTCGATCCTGACCGGCACGGTCACCGCCGCCGCGGTGACGGCGACCGGCTGGGCCACCGGAGCGGCAGCGGGGGCGACCGCCGACCAGCAGGCCGCGAAGGCCAAGGCCCGCGCCGAGGCGATGGCCGCGCTGCCGACACCGACGGTCACGGTCACGGCCAAGCCCGCGCAGCCGCGGCCGCTGCCCACGCGCACCGTCGTCAAGGAGCACGTGGTGTCAGCGGTGTCCGGTGCCGGCACGGCGCGCGTGGGCTCGAGCTCGTCGGTGCGCTCGTCCAGCCGGTCGTCCGGTTCGGCCGCGGGTTCGTCCACCAAGTCCGGCGCCTCGCGGCCCAAGGCCAAGCCGGCGGCGCCGCCACCTCCCCCGCCGCAACCGCCGGTGACGTCGTCCGGCTCATGACCGTGCGTCAGCTGACGGGACGCCCGGCGCCCGGGGCGAGCACGCACGAGTGGCGGGCCCTCGGCACGTACGTGCGCCTCGCCACCGCACCTGCCGCCGCGCTGGGTGACGCCGTCGAGCTCGCGAGCGCGGTGCTTGACGAGGTCGACCAGGCCTGCAGCCGCTTTCGCGCCGACGCCGACCTCGTGCGCGCCAACGCGAGGGCGGGGCGTCCGACGACGGTGAGCCCGCTGCTCGCGGCCGCGGTCCACGTCGCCGTCGCCGCCGCCGCCGAGACCGACGGCCTGGTCGACCCGACGCTGGGCCACGCCCTCGTCGCCGTCGGCTACGACCGCGACCTCGCCCTGCTGCCGCAGGGAGCCCACAGCCCAGCCGCCGTGCCCGTACCGGCGCGTACCGGCGCGTGGCGAGAGGTCGAGGTCGACCTCGCGGGGTCGGTGACGGTGCCCCGCGGCTGCGCCCTCGACCTCGGTGCCACCGGCAAGGCCTGGGCCGCCGACCTCGTGGTGCGCTCGGTGCGCGACGCGCTCGGCGTCGACGTCGTGGCCAGCCTGGGCGGCGACGTGGCGGTGGACGGCAGCACCCAGTGGCCGGTGGCGGTCAGCGAGGTCGTCGACGCGGTCGACGACGTCGACGTGGTGCTGCTCGGCCAGGGCGGCCTCGCGACGTCCACCACCCTGGCGCGCCGGTGGGTGCGCGGCGGCGTGCCCCAGCACCACCTGCTCGACCCGCGCACCGGCGAACCCACGTCCGGGCGCTGGCGCACCGCGAGCGCGTTCGGCCGCTCCGCAGTAGCCGCCAACACGGCCTCGACCGCGGCGATCGTCCTGGGTGGTCGGGCGTGGGACTGGCTGGAGGAGCGCGACGTCGCCGCCCGGTTGGTGGCGCAGGACGGCACGGTGGTCCGCACCCGCGGCTGGGCCGAGCAGGTGGTGAGCGCGTGAACGGGCCGGCGCTGTGGTTCGCCAACCGCGGCAGCGGCGTGGTGCTGCTCGCCGTCGTCACTGCCTCCACGGTGCTCGGCGTGCTGTCGACGGCGCGCGCCGGGTCGCGCTGGTGGCCGCGGTTCCTGACCCAGGGACTGCACCGCAACGTCGCCCTGCTCGGGCTGGCGCTCACGGTCGCCCACGCCGCCACAGCCGTCGTCGACGAGTACGTCGACATCCGCTGGTGGCAGGCCATCGTGCCCTTCGGCGCGACGTACAAGCCCTTCTGGCTCTCGCTGGGCACTCTCGCCTTCGACCTGATGGTCGCGGCGTCAGTGACGAGCCTGCTGCGCCATCGGATGCGGCACAGCCTGTGGCGCGCGATCCACGTGACGACCTACGCGATCTTCGTCCTGGGCGTCGTGCACGGCATCGGCATCGGCACGGACGCCGGCGAGCCCTGGAGCGTCGCGGTCACCGTCGCCTGCCTGGCGGCTGTGCTGCTGGCGGCCGCCACCCGGCTGGTGACGTTGCGCCGCAAGGCTCTGGTGACCTCGTGAGCCGCCCCGCACCCGCCGTCACGCTGCCGCGACCGATCGCGCACGAGGGCACGCTGCTGCTCGCCGACGTCGGGCGCGACCCGGCCTGGGTCTCGCACCACGCACGCCTGGGCCCGCTGCCGCAGCTCGACCTCGAGACCCTGGCCGCCTGGACCGACGCCGCTCGCCTGCGCGGTCGTGGCGGGGCCGGCTTTCCGTTCTCGCGCAAGCTGACCACGGCGGCCAGACGACGCGCGGTCGTCGTGGTGAACGCCGCAGAGGGCGAACCCGCGAGCCACAAGGACGAGGTGCTCGTGACGCGGGTGCCGCACCTCGTACTGGACGGCGCGGTCGTGACCGCCCGGGCGCTGCGCACCCGCGAGGTGCACGTCGTCGTACCCGAGGTGAACGGCGACATGCTGCGTGCGATCACCCGGGCCATCAGCGAGCGCCGCCGTTCCGGCGAGCGCCTGCGCTGGCGCGTCCACCAGGCCGAGGACCGGTTCGTCGCAGGCCAGGCGCGCGCGGTGCTCGAGCTGATGGCCGGCCGCGAGAGCAAGCCGGTGACCGCCTGGGCGCCCGAGGCGATCAGCGGGCACAAGGGCCGGCCCACCCTGCTGTCGAACGCCGAGACGTTCGCGCACGTGGCGGCGATCAGCCGCCTCGGCCCTGACGCGTACGCGGCGCACGGGAACCCCAGCACACCAGGCACCGTGCTCCTCACCGTCGACGGCGACGGACCGGCCCCCGAGGTGTTCGAGGTGCCCGGCGGCAGCCGGCTGGCCGACGCGATCGCCACGCGCTGGCTGCCCGGTGTGCCGGTGCTGCTCGGCGGCTACCACGGCACCTGGCTCACCGGCGCCGACGTCGAGACGGCGCGACTGGACCGCGACGCGCTCGCTGCGGCCGGGCTCGCGCTCGGCGCCGGCGTCGTCCTGCCGCTGCAGCGGGGCCTCTGCCCCGTGGTGCGCACGTCGCACGTCGTCCGGTACCTGGCCGGGGAGTCGGCCGGCCGCTGCGGACCGTGCCGGTTCGGCCTGCCGGCGATGGCGGACGAGCTCGACCGCCTGGCGCGCGGCGTGGATTCCACGCAGCGGCTGCTCGAGCTCGCGGGCGTGGTCACGGGCCGTGGCGCGTGCGCCCACCCCGACGGCACGGCACGCCTGGTGCGCTCTCTGCTCGAGCGGTTCGCCGGCGAGGTCGGCGCCCACGCCGGCGGCCGGTGCGCGTGGCCGCTGACGCCCGCTCTCCCGCGTCGCTCGGCCGACCCTCGCTTCGACCTGGCGCTGCCCGGCGCCGCTGCTCCGGCACTGCCCACCCGGTACGGCTGGGCGGCGCACGATGCCTGGGCCGCGCGCGGCGACGGCGCAGGGACCGCGCGATGAGCCGCCGACTGCGGGTGGACTGGCCGCGCTGCGACGCGCACGGGCTCTGCCACGAGCTGCTGCCCGAGGTGGTGGGGCTCGACGAGTGGGGCTACCCCGTGGTGGGAGGTGACGTCCCCGAGCACCTGGAGGAGCTGGCGCGACAGGCCGTCACCGCGTGCCCGACGCTGGCGCTGCGGCTGGTCGAGGCGCCCGCGCCCGCACCGCACCCCGCTCGCTGACCGCCGCTGTCAGCCGGGCGGTGCGCTGGTGGGCGCCGCCGTCGGTGCAGCGGTGGGTGCAGGGCCGGTCGGTCCGCGAGCTCGTGCAGGCCCGCGTGCACGACGAGGAGGACCGGCAGGACCTCGCCGTGGCCGCCGACGAGCTCGACCGCCTCTCGCGGGTGAGCGACCGCCTGGTGCGGATGATCCGGCTGCAGGACGACTCGATCACCGAGGACGTCGACCTCGACCGCGTGCTGACCCAGGCGGTCGAGCGCTGGCGGGTGGTCGCTGATCGGCGGTGGGTGCTGGAGACCCGGGCCGGGCGACACCATCCGGCTGGTCGGCCGCCGTCGCCCTGCCGAGATCGTCGTGGCCGTCCTCGACTCCGGGTCCGGGCTGACCGACGGCCAGATCCTGGCGATCAACGCCGGCGAGCAGCCGCAGCAGCCGGAGACGCCGCTGGGCTCGGTCGACCGGCTCGCCGGCACCGGCCTGGGCCTGGGGATCGTGCGTCAGATCGCGCACGCCCGCGGTGGCGCCCTGTACGCCTCCCGCTCGCCCGAGGGCGGTGCGGCCCTGTCGCTCACCTTCCCGCTGGACGTTCCGATCCCGCCGGTGACGCGGCTGAGCGTGCCGGAGCTGACCAACCTGGTGGTGCCGTCGCCGCGCAGCGCCGGCCTGCTCGTCGACGGGTCCGCGGTCGAGGCCTGAGCCTGCTCATCGAGCCAGGAGAGGCACGACGGCCACGGCCGACGCCGCGGCCACGAGCAGCGTGTCGCGTCCGCGCCACCGGGGCGGCTCGGCCCAGGTGCGCCGCTGGGCGGTCGCGAACCCGCGGACGTCCATCGCGAGCGCCAGCCGTCCCGAGCGCCGCAGCGTGTGCACGAGCAGGGCGAACGTGAGCGCCGAGACGTGCCGGGCCTGTGACCACGGCGCACGCGAGGGGCCGAGCCCTCGCACGTGCCGCACGCGGTCGAGCGTCGTCCAGGCCGAGCCGAGCTCCTCGAGCTGCTGCATGGCGGCGACCGAAGCGACGACGGCGCGGGCGGGCAGGCGCAGCCACTGGCCCAGCTCGTCGCCGAGCCGGCTGGGGTCGACCCACGCCGCCAGCAGGGACGCAGGCAGCACGAGGGCGAGGATGCGCAGGCCGGCAGCGACCGCCGTGGGGCCGTCGTTGCCGGCCAGCCACCAGCTCGAGGCCCCGAGCGAGGCGGCGGCGACGAGGCCGGGCACCAGGCGGCGCAGTGCCTGGGCCGGTCGGCGTACCGCGAGCGGGGCGAGCACGAGCTCGGCGCCGACCATCGCCAGGCCGCTGCGGACGTCATGCACCTGGGTCGAGCCCAGCACGGTGAGCGCGGCCGCGCCGAGCAGCGCCAGCGGCGAGCACCGCGCGAGCGGGGGCCAGGTCATGGCGCCGGCTCGGCGAGCCGGGGGCGGTGGCCGGCGCCGAGGTCGAGGTCGAGGTCACGGGTCTCGGCCCGCTGCCTGAGGGCGTCGACGAGGTCGTGGTCGTGACTGGCGAGGGCCACGGCGGCGCCGTCCGACACCGCTGCGGTGAGAGCCTCGAGGACGGCGAGCCAGGTCAGCCGGTCCTGGCCGACCGTGGGCTCGTCCAGCAGCACCAGGTCGGGGCGGTGGGCCAGCACCGCGGCGAGGCCGAGGCGGCGCTGCTCGCCGCCGGAGAGCTGGTGCGGGTCCTGACCGGCGAGCGCGGCCAGGCCGAGCGACTCCAGCAGCGGCTCGGCGCGCCGGGCGGACTCGGCCTCGGGCCGGCCCAGGGCGCGCGACGTCGCGAGCACCTCCTCGCGCACCGTGCGAGCGACGACGGCGTGCTCGGGCAGCTGCGGCAGCCAGGCCAGGCGCCGGGCGAGCTCGCGCGAGCGCCAGCGGTGCGGCCGACGCTCGCGCGACGGGCTCCACGCGGGGTCGGCGAGCAGGGAGCCGGACGTCGGGGCGCTCAGGCCGGCGAGCAGCGCCAGCACGGTCGACTTCCCGGCACCGCTGGGACCGGTGACGGCCGTGACCGTGCCGGCGGCGACGTCGACGTCGACGGGCCCCACCGCCGAGGGAGGCCCTCCTCGGCGCCAGCCCAGGGGCCGGCCCACGACGTCGCGGGCCACGAGCAGCGCAGCGCCCGCGGCATGGGCCGGCGCGGCGGCCGCGCTGGACGCCGCTCCTCCGGCCGACGTGCCGGCCGGAGAGCTGACCGGAGAGCTGACAGGGGAGCGGTCGTCGACCCACAGCCCCGCGCGCGTGAGCGCCGGGCCGTGCTCGGCGACCACCGTGGCCGGTGGGCCGTCGTCGAAGACCGTGCCGTCGGCGGAGAGGACGATGAGCCGGTCGACGTGCGGCAGCCACGGAGCCATCCGGTGCTCGACGACGACGAGCGTGCAGCCTGTGGCCGCCACGACGGCCTGCACGGCCTCACGCACCCGGGCGGCGGTGGGCGGGTCGAGCATGGCGGCGGGCTCGTCGAGCAGCAGCAGGCCGGGGCGCAGCGCCAGCGCACCGGCGAGGGCGAGCCGCTGGCCCTCACCACCGGACAGCGCAGACGTCGGCCGGTCGAGGTCGTAGGGAAAACCGCTGTCTCGCAACGACTTTCGGACCCTCGACCAGATCTCGTCGCGGGGCAGGGCGAGATTCTCCGGCCCGAACGCCGTGTCGCGCCCGACGCGGTCGGCGACCACGGCGGCCGTGGGGTCCTGCAGCAGCAGGCCGGCGACGCCGTCGACGTCGACCCGGCCGCTCAGCTCGCCGTCGTCCGCCGACAGCCGGCCGGCGAGCGCCCGCAGCAGCGTGGACTTGCCGGCGCCGCTCGGCCCGGCGAGCACGATGCGCTCGCCGGGCTCGAGGTGCAGGTCGACGTCGTTGAGGACCGGGTCGCGGCGGCCCCACGGCCGCCAGGTCAGCCCGCGGACGTCGACCCGCGCGGCGCTCACGGGGCGGGCGTGGAGTCCAGCTGCAGCGCGGCGTCCTGCTCGCGGGCGCGTTCGCGGCCGGCCGGGAACGCGGCGAGGGCACCGGAGCGCGACAGCGCCCGCACCAGCACCCAGCCGAGCAGGCCCGCGGCGACCGCGCCGGACACCATGAACGTCAGCAGGTAGACGAGCGTGCCACCCGCACCGAACGTCGTGCCGTAGTCGTAGGCGCCGTACTCGTACGCCGTCTCGAGCACCGCAGCCGCGGCGCCCGCAGCGGCAGCGACCCACGGGCCGAACCGGCGGAACAGGAAGATCGCGAGCACGATCTCGACGCCGAGACCCTGCAGGAACCCCGAGACGAGCGTGGCGACGCCCCACTGGTTGCCCAGCAGGTACTCGACGTTCGCGGCGACGAGCTCGGCGAGCAGCGCCGCCCCCGGACGCCGGACGACGAGGCCGCCCACGACGCCGGCGAGCAGCCACGGGCCGCCGAGGAGCCCGCCGAGCGACGGCACGGCGGTGAACACCGGGCTCAGGACGTTGTAGGCCGCCGACCACCCCCAGTAGGCGACGCCGAACGCGACGCCGAGCATCGCGGCGGTGACGAGGTCGACGGTGCGCCACCGGGCGAGCTCGCCGACGGACGGACGTGAGGCGACAGCTGGTGTCGTCATGGAAGGAACCTCCTACGTTCAGCAGGAGGGGCACCACCGCGACGGCACGCCGGGGCGGCGTACCGACGAGGTGGTCGAGATCCCGACTCCCTACACCGGTGCTAACCGGATCAGGTTCGAGGGTCTGCGGTCGCCCGCACTCTCAGCGCCTGGTGGCGCTCCCCTGTCGTGTGGACCCCACGCTACACCCGCTGGCACCATCAGGCGATGCTCCTGCGGTTGATGCGCGGCTCTCGCGCCGGCGGCCCCTCGCCCCTCGCCCGGCTGCTCGCGCTGCTCGTCGTCGCGGGGATGCTGGCGCTGGCGGCGCCCGTGCTGTGGCCGGCGGTGGTGGCGGTCGTGCGGTGGCTGGCCGGCGTGCTGTGAGGCAGGCTGGCCCCATGGGTGCAACGACGTGGAAGATCCTCGGGACCGGTGGCGCGGTGCTGTCCGGCATCGCGGCGCGCAAGCTGCTGAACACCGGGTGGAAGGCGGCCACGGGAACGCCACCGCCCGCGAACCCCGAGCACCCCGACGTCGACTGGCACGAGGCCGTGCTCTGGGCGGTGCTGAGCGGTGCCGTGATCGGGGTCGCGCGCATGCTCGCGGCGCGCAAGGCGGCCGAGTACTACCGCCACTCCACCGGCCACCTGCCGCCCAAGATGGCCGAGGTCAGCTGACCCCACCGTCGTTGGTCAGAGGTCCAGGGCGCGGGCGATCGGGACGCCGGGCCGGTACGCCAGGTGCCGGTAGGACGGCGCCTCGAGCACCGCGAGGTCGGCCCGGGCGCCCACGCCGAGGTGCCCGACGTCCTCGCGCCGCAGGGCGAGCGCGCCACCGGCGGTCGCGGCCCACAGCGCCTCGGCGGGTGACAGCCTCATCTCGCGCACGGCCAGCGCGATGACGAGCGGCATGGACGAGGTGTAGCAGCTGCCCGGGTTGCAGTCGGTGGCGAGCGCGACAGCGACGCCCGCGTCGAGCAGGGCTCGCGCGTCCGGGTAGGGCGAGCGCGTCGAGAACTCGACGCCGGGCAGCAGCGTGGCGACCGTGCCCGGACGACCCGGTGCCGGCGCGGCGCCGACCAGCGCCTCGACGTCGGACGGCGCGAGGTACGTGCAGTGGTCGACGCTCGCGGCGCCGAGCTCGACGGCCAGCCGGACGCCGGGACCGGCCGAGAGCTGGTTGCCGTGCACCCGGGGCAGCAGGCCGGCGGCGATCCCGGCCTGCAGCACCTCGCGGGCCTCGTCGCCGTCGAACGCGTGCGGGCTCGCCGGCTCGCAGAAGACGTCGACCCACCGGGCGAGCGGTGCGCACGCGGTGAGCATCGGCCCGGTGACGAGGTCGACGTACTCGCGCCGGTCGACGCCCGCCGGCACGACGTGGGCGCCGAGGAACGTGGTCTCCTCCGTGACCTCCTGGGCCACCCGGAGGCTGCGCGCCTCGTCGGCGACGGTGAGCCCGTAGCCGCTCTTGACCTCGACCGTGGTGGTGCCCTGGGCCCGCATCTCGGCGACCAGCGCGCGAGCGCGGGCGAGCAGCAGCTCGTCCGGAGCCGCGCGAGTGGCCGCCACGGTGGTGGCGATCCCGCCGCCGTCGTAGGGCGTTCCGGTCATGCGCGCCTCGAACTCGCGGGACCGGTCACCGGCGAACACCAGGTGGCTGTGGGAGTCGACGAAGCCGGGCACGACCGCTCGTCCGGCGAGGTCGAGCCGTTGGTCGGCCTCGGGGGCGTCACTCGCCGCCCCGACCCAGGCGACGCGTCCCGCCTCGACGACCACGGCGGCGCGCTCGACCACGCCGAGCCGCGAGCCGTCACCGACGGACGCGTCGTTGGTGACGAGCTCGGCGATGCCGGTGAGCAGCAGGCTGGTCACTCAGTCCTCCCACAGCGGTGCGATGGAGTCCGCGAGGAGCCGACCGACGTCGCCGAGCCGGTGCTGGCCGCCCGAGACGACGGTGGTTCCGGCGTTGACGACGGTGTGGACGTCAGAGGCCGTAGCGCCGTAGATCGCCTGCGCCACAGCGGTTCCTGCGGTTCGCACCGAGTCGGTGCTGATGCCGACGAGGTCGGCCGGTGCGCCGACCTGGAGCCGGCCGGCCTCGGGCCAGCCGAGCGCGGCGTGCCCGTTCACGGTCAGCGCGGTCACCAGCTCGGCCGGCGTGAAGACCCCCCGCTCGAGCGAGAAGAGCCGCTCGTGCATCTCCAGCGCGCGAGCCTCCTCGAGCAGGTCGACGACGGCGTTCTGGTCGCTGCCGAGGCACAGCGGGCTGCCGTGCTCCGCCATCAGCTTGGCCGGCCCGATGCCGTCGGCCAGGTCGCGCTCGGTGGTGGGGCACAGGCACACGGTCGTGCCGGTGCTCCCGAGCAGCTCCATGTGCGGTGCGACGGTGGCGTGCACGACGGTGCTGCGCGGGCCCAGCGCGTCGGCGCCGGCGAGCAGCTCGGTCGGTGACAGGCCGTAGAACGCGAGCGCCGCCTCGTTCTCGGCGTACTGCTCGGACAGGTGGGCGTGCAGGGGACGGTCGGGGAACGCCGCCGCGACGTCCGCGAGCTCCAGCCGGGGCACGGCGCGCACCGAGTGGATCGCCGCACCGACGCGCATCCCACCGTCGGCGCGCAGCTCGCCGACGCGCGACGCCCAGCGAGCGCTCGAGCCGTCCGAGAAGCGCTGCTGCACGACGTCAGGGCGGGTGTGGCCGTCGGCGGTGAGACCACCGGCGAGGTAGCAGGTGTCGAGCAAGGTGAGTCGCACCCCGGCGTCCCGCGCGGCCACGCGCAGCGCCTCGGCCATCGCGTTCGGGTCGTCGTACGGGGTGCCGCCCGGCCCGTGGTGCAGGTAGTGGAACTCACCGACGCACGTGACGCCCGCGAGGGCCATCTCGGCGTACGTGGCGCGCGCCAGCGCGAGGTAGCTGTCGGGATCGAGCCGCGCGGCGACGCGGTACATCCGCTCGCGCCAGGTCCAGAAGGTGCCGCCCAGGTCGTGCGTGCGCCCACGCAGCGCGCGGTGGAACGCGTGCGAGTGGGCGTTGGCGAAGCCGGGCAGCACCAGGCCGGCGAGCCGCTCGTCGCCCGGCTCGGCCGTCGCGCCCCGCTCGACCGCGGTGATCACGCCGCTCTCGGCCGTGACGCGCACGCCCGCCGCCGGGGCGTCGTCGAGCCACGCGTGCTCGCACCACCAGGTGGTCACGAGCCGAGCTCCTCGAGCACCCGGGTGAGGGCCTCGACGCCGGCCAGGCAGTCGGCGAGCTCGGCGTGCTCGTCCGGTGAGTGCGAGGTGCCGGTCGGGTTGCGCACGAACAGCATGGACGTCGGCACGCCGGCCTCGGCCAGCACCCCGGCGTCGTGACCCGCGCCCGTCTCGAGCACCGGCGCGCCACCGAGCAGCGCCGCGAGGCGCGCGGTCAGGGGCTCGTCGAACGGCGTGCGCGGCGTCCAGGACTCGCGGGCGGGGTCGCCGTGGGTGGCGGCGAGCTCCGCCACGAGGTCGCGCACCGCCTGCTCGGACGCGCCGCGAGCATCCAGCCAGGCGGTCACCCGGGCGGCGATGGCGTTGACGCCGTTCGGTTCGACGAGCACCTTGCCCACGGTGGCGAGCGCGCCCTGCCGTTCGGCCGCCGTGCGCGCGCCGATGACCAGGGAGGCCAGGGCCAGCATGGGGTCGTCGCGGTCGGCCAGCCGGGTGGTGCCGGCGTGGTCGGCGCGTCCCGCGAGGTCGAAGCGCCACCGGCCGTGCGGCCAGATCGCGCTGCCGACACCCACGGCGGCGCCGACGTCGACGAGCGCGCGCCCCTGCTCGACGTGCAGCTCGACGAACTGGCCGACGCGGGCGACGGCGCGCGGGTCCGGGCCGAGCCGGGCCGGGTCGCGCCCTGCGGCGAGCATCGCCTCGGCCATGGTCGTGCCGTCGGCGTCGCGCAGCCCGCGGGCGCGGTCGGCGTCGAGCGCGCCGGTGAGGACGCGCGACCCGGCGCAGGCGATGCCGAAGCGAGCGCCCTCCTCGTCACCGAAGCACGCGACGGCGATGGGTCGCCTCGGCCTGAAACCCTTGCGCTGCAACGTCTCGACGGCGGCGAGCGACGAGACGACGCCGAGCGGACCGTCGAACGCGCCGCCCTCGGGCACCGAGTCGAGGTGGCTGCCGACGACCACGCCGGGCCCGTCGGAGTCGGGGTCGCCCCACCAGGCCCAGAGGTTGCCGGCGCGGTCGTCCGTGACGTCGAGCCCGAGCCCGGCCGCGGTGCCGGTGAACCACTCGCGCAGCGCGGCGTCCTGCGGCGTCCAGGCGAAGCGCCGGTACCCACCGGACGCCGTGCGCCCGACCGGCGCGAGCTCGTCCCACCACGTCTCGAAGCTGCTCACGACACCACCCTTCCCCCCGTGATCATGCACGCCCCGCCACCTCCCTCGCCGTGGGTGGGGTGGACGTAGGGTGCTCGGACATGAGCGAGGAACGCGCGCTGGCCGCGCTCGACGCCAGCGGCATCTCGTACCGCGTCGTCCGCCACGGACCCGTGGGCTCCCTCGAGGAGGCCGCGGAGGCGCGAGGCATCGAGCCGCGGGCACTGCTCAAGAGCATCGTCGTGCGTCGCGCGGACGACGACTTCCTGTTCGTGCTCGTCCCCGGCGACCGCGAGATCTCCTGGCCCAAGCTGCGGGCGCTGCTCGGCGTCAACCGGATCTCCATGCCGGACGCCGAGACCGCCCTCGCGGTCACGGGGTACGAGCGCGGCACCATCACGCCGTTCGGGTCCACGCGCGCGTGGCCGGTGGTGGTCGACAGCTCGGTCGTGGGGCAGGAGATCTCGCTCGGGGCCGGTGCCCACGGCGTCGGCGTGGTGGCCGACGCCGACGACGTCGTCCGTGCGCTCGGCGCGCAGCTCGCGGACGTCACCGACTAGGCCTCGCGCATCGGCACGCGCACCCCGCGCTCGGCGGCCACGTGGTCGGCGAGCTCGTACCCCGCGTCCACGTGCCGGATCACGCCCATGCCGGGGTCGTTGGTGAGCACGCGCTCGAGCTTGGCCGCGGCGAGCTCGGTGCCGTCGGCGACCGACACCTGGCCGGCGTGGATCGACCGCCCGATCCCGACGCCACCGCCGTGGTGGATCGACACCCAGGACGCTCCCGAGGCGGTGTTCACCAAGGCGTTGAGCAGCGGCCAGTCGGCGATGGCGTCCGAGCCGTCGGCCATCCCCTCGGTCTCGCGGTACGGGGAGGCCACGCTGCCGCAGTCGAGGTGGTCGCGTCCGATGACGATCGGCGCGCTGACCTCACCGGACGCCACCAGCTCGTTGAAGCGCAGGCCGGCCTTGTCGCGCTCGCCGTAGCCGAGCCAGCAGATGCGCGCAGGCAGCCCCTGGAAGGCGACGCGCTCCTGCGCGGCGCGGATCCACCGGTGCAGGTGGTCGTTGTCGGGGAACAGGTCGAGCACCGCGCGGTCGGTGGCGGCGATGTCGCGGGGGTCGCCGCTCAGGGCCGCCCAGCGGAACGGGCCCTTGCCCTCGCAGAACAGCGGCCGGATGTACGCCGGCACGAAGCCCGGGAACGCGAAGGCCCGGTCGTAACCGCCGTGCCGCGCCTCGTCGCGGATCGAGTTGCCGTAGTCGAAGACCTCGGCCCCGGCGTCCATGAACCCGACCATCGCCTCGACGTGCTTGGCCATGGACGCCCGCGCGCGGTCGGTGAACTCCTCGGGCTTGGCCTCGGCGTAGTCGTGCCAGTCGGCGAGGTCGACGCCCTCGGGCAGGTAGCTCAGCGGGTCGTGGGCGCTGGTCTGGTCGGTGACGACGTCGACGTCGACCCCGCGACGCAGCAGCTCGGGCAGCACCGTGGCGCAGTTGCCGACGAGGCCGACGCTGAGGGCGCGGCGGTCGCGCTTGGCGACCTCGCAGCGGGCGATCGCGTCGTCCAGGTCGGTGGCGACCTCGTCGAGGTAGCGGTGCTCGACCCGTCGACGCAGCCGGGCCTCGTCGACGTCGACGACGAGGCACACCCCGCCGTTGAGGGTGACGGCGAGCGGCTGCGCACCTCCCATGCCGCCGCAGCCGCCGGTGACCGTCAGCGTGCCGGCGAGCGTGCCGCCGAACCGCTTGGCGGCCACCGCGGCGAAGGTCTCGTAGGTGCCCTGCAGGATGCCCTGCGTGCCGATGTAGATCCACGAACCGGCCGTCATCTGGCCGTACATCGTGAGGCCCAGGTGCTCGAGCCGGCGGAACTCGGGCCAGGTCGCCCAGTCGCCGACGAGGTTGGAGTTGGCGATCAGCACCCGCGGCGCCCACTCGTGCGTGCGCATCACCCCGACCGGCCGGCCGGACTGCACGAGCAGGGTCTCGTCGTCCGCGAGCGTCGTGAGGGTGCGGACGATCGCGTCGTAGCTGCGCCAGTCGCGCGCAGCCCGGCCGGTGCCGCCGTAGACGACGAGGTCGTCGGGTCGCTCGGCGACCTCGGGGTCGAGGTTGTTCTGCAGCATCCGCAGCGGCGCCTCGGTCTGCCAGCTGCGCGCGGTCAGGGTCGTGCCGCGCGCTGCGCGCACCGGTCGTGCACCGTCCATCGTCGTTGCTCCTTCGTCGTCAGCTGAGGGGGTGGTCGAGGGCGTTCTCGGCCGCTCGGCGGACGGCGCCGCTGCGCACCGCCTCGACAGCAGCCTCGATCTCGGGAGCGAGGAAGCGGTCCGGGCCGGGGGCCGCGGCGCCGGCAGCGCGCAGGACGTCGCGCACCGCGCCGGTGGCAGCGGCCGGCTCGAGCGGCGCCCGCAGGTCCATGGCCCGGGCCGCGGTGAGCAGCTCGATCGCCACGACGCGGGTGAGCCCGTCGACGGCGCGGCGCAGCTTGCGCGCGGCGGCCCAGCCCATCGAGACGTGGTCCTCCTGCATGGCGCTGCTCGGGATCGAGTCGACGCTCGCCGGGGCGGCCAGGCGCTTGAGCTCGCTCACGATGCCGGCCGCGGTGTACTGGGCGATCATGTGGCCGCTGTCGACGCCGGGGTCGTCGGCGAGGAACGGCGGCAGGCCGTGGTTGCGGGCGACGTCGAGGAACCGGTCGGTGCGCCGCTCGCTCATCGACGCGACGTCCGCCACCGCGATGGCGAGGAAGTCCAGGACGTACCCCACGGGCGCACCGTGGAAGTTGCCGTTGCTCTCGACGCGGTCGTCGAGCGTGACCACGGGGTTGTCGACGGCGGCGGCCAGCTCGCGGCTGGCCACCAGCGCGGCGTGCTCGACGGTGTCGCGGGCGGCGCCGTGCACCTGGGGAGCGCACCGCAGCGAGTAGGCGTCCTGCACGCGGGTGCAGTCCGGCGTCCGGTGGCTCGCCATGATGCCGCTGCCCTCGAGCAGCGTCCGCAGGTTGGCCGCGCTCGCCGCCTGGCCGGGATGCGGGCGCAGCCGCTGCAGGTCGTCGGCGAAGACGGTGTCGGTGCCCAGCAGCGACTCGACGCTGAGGGCGGCCGCGATGTCCGCGGCGACGAGCAGCTCGCGCACGTCGTGCAGCGCGAGCAGCAGCATGCCGAGCATGCCGTCCGTGCCGTTGATGAGGGCCAGACCCTCCTTCTCGGCCAGCTCGACCGGCTCGATCCCGTTCTCGCGCAGCACTTCTGCTGCCGGACGGCGGCGGCCCTCGACGTCATGCACCTCACCCTCGCCCATCAGCACCAAGGCGCAGTGAGCGAGCGGGGCGAGGTCGCCCGAGCACCCGAGCGAGCCGTACTCGTGCACGACGGGCGTGATGCCGGCGTCCAGGATCGCGGCGTAGGTCTGGGCCACCACCGGACGGACCCCGGTGCGTCCGGTGGCCAGCGTCGACAGCCGCAGCAGCATCAGGGCGCGCACCACCTCGCGCTCGACCTCGGGCCCGGAGCCCGCGGCGTGCGAGCGCACGAGACTGCGCTGCAGCTGCGCGCGCCGCTCGACGGGGATGTGCTGGGTCGCCAGGGCGCCGAAGCCGGTGGAGATGCCGTAGTGCGGCTCGACGTCGTCGGCGAGCGCCTCGACGACGGCGCGCGTGCGGGCGATCTCGGCCAGGGCGTCGTCGCCCAGCCGGACGCCGGCCCCGTGCCGCGCCACGGCGACCAGGTCAGGCGGCGCGACCGGCCCGATCCCGACGGTGACCTGGGTGGCGGACGGCGCACGGTGCAGCGTGTCGGTCATGCCACCCATTGCAGCGCCGCCTCGAGGCCGTGGCGAGCACCCGACCGGACGATGTGTCTGGTATCCCAGACACATGCACCCGCCCGGCACTCGGTCGTCACGGGGTCAGTGGCAGCGCCAGCGCGGCGCGCAGCCGCGCCTCGTCCCCCTCGACCCGCGCGGCGCCCTCGGCGACGAGGACGTCGAGGTCGCGGCGCCCCCACACGAGCAGCAGCAGCGCAGCGGCCGGCCCGACGACGGTCCCGACCGGCTCACCCTCACCGATGAGGGAGCCGGCGCTGGCGAGGTCGGCGTCCGACGCCACCAGCAGCACGGGCGCGTCCACCGGCGGGCGACGCCCGAGCCGCACCTGCCGCGGGTAGAGCACGGACGCCACCTCGTCGACACCGTCCGCCGCGAGGTCAGCCGGCAGCGTGGTGGGCCGGCCCAGCGCGTCGGCGGCGTCCCACGCGTGCACCGCGGTCTCGAGGGCCTGCCGGCGCACCCAGAAGGACGCGGTGCGCGGTCGGGGGCCGAACCCCCAGCACTCCTGGTCGGGGTCGACGGCGCCCAGCGACCGCAGCAGCAGCGCGCCGCCCTCGACGAACCACGCGGCGAGCTCCTCACGCCCGGGCGCCTCGGGGACCTCCGGCGGTGCCGTCGCGGTCAGCGCCTGCGTCGCCCAGCGGTGGACGCCGCCGAGGTGGGCACCGAGGTCACCGACGTCCCAGCCGCGGCACGCGGCCACGGGCGCCAAGAGGTCGCCGGTGGCCAGGTGCTCGGCGAACTGCGCGACGCCCGCCTCGATGAGCGCGAGGTAGCGCTCGCGGCTGAGCGTGCCGTACGAGGCGGCGACCATCGCAGGGACCTCCCGTGAGCGCTCGACCCGGCAGCCGGGTGCCGGCGGCAGAGCAGACCCTACGCATCCTCACCCACCTCGCGCGCCATGCCGGCCCGCTGCCCGCGGGCCGGATCGCCACCGACCTCGGCCTGCCTCGCTCGACGACCTACCACCTGCTGGCGGTGCTCGCCGACGCCGGTTTCGTCGTCCACCTGCCCGAGGAGCGGCGCTACGGGCTCGGCGTCACGGCGTTCGAGGTGGGCTCGGCGTACACCCACCAGGACGCGCTCGCCCGGTTGGCCCGCCCCCTGCTCGCGCGGCTGGTCGACACCATCGGGCAGAGCGCGCACCTCGCCGTCCTGCACGGGCGCGAGGTGCTGTACGTCGTCGAGGAGCGCGCCAAGGGACGCCCCCCGCTCGTCACGGACGTCGGCGTCCGGCTGCCCGCGCACCTGGCGGCGTCCGGACGGGCGATGCTCGCGGCGCTGCCGTCGGCGCAGGTGCGGGCGCTGTTCCCTGACCGCAGCGCCTTCGTGCTGCGGCACGAGGCCGGCCCGACGTCGCTCTCGGCGTTGCGCCAGCTGCTCGGCGAGGTGCGCGCCCGCGGCTACGCGACCGAGGACGGCGAGGTGACGCCGGGCTTCGCGAGCGTGGCGACGGCCGTGCTCGACCACGCGGGCCACCCCGCGGCCGGTCTCGCGATCACGTACGCGACGCAGGACGGCCTGGACGCCGCCGAGCTGGCGGACGCCACGCGCCGCGCCGCGCGCGAGATGTCGCGGCGCATCGGTGGGCGCCCGGTGTGAGCGGCCACCGACCCGACGACGCGTGCGCCGGACGCGACGCTGGTCACACCACGTAGCCGCTGAAGTTACCGCCCCGTAGAGTGACCCGGCCGGACCGTACCCGCCAGAACCCGCCCGAACAGGAGCACCGATGCAGGTCGCCGCCATCGTCCTGGCACTCGCCACCACCGCGGTCGGGGTCGCGCTGTTCGCCCGCACGGTCGGCGCCATCGTCGGTCTCGTGCGCGTCGGCCAGCCCGACGGACGCCGCGCCGACGCCCCGGTGACGCGCACCGTCACGCTCGTGCGCGAGTTCCTCGGCCACACCCGCATGGCCAAGCTGCCGGTCGTGGCCGCCGCGCACTGGTTCGTCATGGTGTCGTTCGGGCTGCTGTTCTTCTCGCTGGTCACGGCCTACGGCCAGCTGTTCGACCCGCACTTCGCGATCCCGCTCATCGGCCACTTCGCGCCGTTCGAGTGGGCCACCGAGGCGATCGCCTGGCTGTCGCTGCTCGGCATCCTCACGCTGATGGCGATCCGGCAGAAGAACCACCCGCGCAGCGCGTCCCACGACGGCCGGCGCTCGCGCTTCTTCGGCTCGACGTTCTGGCAGGCCTACTACGTCGAGCTCACGATCCTGGGCGTCGTCGTGTGCGTGCTGCTGCTGCGCGGCGCTCGAGTACGCGCTGGGCCGCGCGGTCGGCGACGACTGGGCGAGCGCGACTGCACTATCCCGCTGACCGCTCTGGTTCGGCCGCCGGCCTCGACGGCCTGAGCCGCACCAGCGCTCGAGAACGCGATCATCGTCGTCGCGACGATCAAGATCGTCATCTCGATGGCGTGGTTCATCACGGTCGCGCTGCAGCCCACCATGGGCGTCGCCTGGCACCGCTTCCTGGCCTTCTTCAACATCTGGTTCAAGCGCCACGCGGGCGGCCGGACCTCGCTGGGCGCCCTGCAGCCGATCGCGGTCGGCGGCGAGCCCGTCGACTTCGAGAACATCGACGAGCTCGACGAGGACGCCGCGCTCGGCGTCGGCACGGTCGAGGACTTCACGTGGAAGGGCCTGCTCGACTTCAACACCTGCACCGAGTGCGGCCGGTGCCAGAGCCAGTGCCCGGCGTGGAACACCGACAAGCCGCTGTCTCCCAAGCTGCTCATCATGGGCCTGCGCGACCACGCCCGCGCCAAGGCGCCCTACCTGCAGGCCCTGGCCAACCCGACGTACCTCGCCGCGCAGAACGGCAAGCCGCTGCAGGCCGCCGAGCCGGACGTCAGCGAGTTCTCCGCGAAGGTCCGTGCCGCTCACGAGCGCCCGCTGGTCGCCGCCACGGGCTACGAGTCGGACGGCGAGCCGGACTTCCTGCGCGCCTACAACCCGGACGGCCCCGCGTCGTCCGAGCTGGGAGTCATCGACCCCGACGTGCTGTGGAGCTGCACCAGCTGCGGCGCCTGCGTCGAGCAGTGCCCGGTCGACATCGAGCACGTCGACCACATCGTCGACATGCGGCGGTACCAGGTGCTCATCGAGTCGGCGTTCCCCTCCGAGCTCGGCGGCCTGTTCAAGAACCTCGAGAACCAGCAGAACCCCTGGGGCATGAACGCCCGGGCCCGGCTGGACTGGGCCAAGGACCTGCTCGTTCGAGGTCAAGCAGGTCGGTCAGGACGTCGAGTCCCTCGACGAGGTCGAGTACCTGTTCTGGGTCGGCTGCGCCGGCGCCTTCGAGGACCGCGCGAAGAAGACCACCCGCGCCGTGGCCGAGCTGCTGCACACGGCCGGCGTCGAGTTCGCCGTCCTCGGCGACGGCGAGTCGTGCACCGGCGACCCGGCGCGGCGGGCGGGCAACGAGTTCCTCTTCCAGATGCTCGCCCAGGCCAACGTCGAGGTGCTGGGCGAGGCGGGCGCCACGAAGATCGTCGTCACGTGCGCGCACTGCTTCAACACGCTGTCGAACGAGTACCCGCAGCTCGGCGGCACCTACGAGGTCGTGCACCACACCCAGCTGCTCAACCGGCTGGTGCGCGAGAAGCGGCTCGTGCCGGTCGCCCCGGTCGCCGGCAGCACCCCGGCCAAGGACGGCGTGACCGCCGCCGGGACGCCCATCACCTACCACGACCCCTGCTACCTCGGTCGGCACAACGGCGTCTACGAGCCGCCGCGCGAGCTCATCGAGGCGATCCCCGGCGTCGAGTACCGCGAGATGGAGCGCAGCAAGGAGCGCTCGTTCTGCTGCGGCGCAGGCGGTGCGCGCATGTGGATGGAGGAGAAGCTCGGCACGCGGATCAACGCCAACCGCACGGCCGAGGCCGTCGCCACCGGTGCGGACAAGATCGCCATCGGCTGCCCGTTCTGCCGCGTGATGCTCAGCGACGGCCTGGCCGCCCAGCAGGCGGACGGGTCCGCCCGCGAGGAGGTCGAGGTCGTCGACGTCGCGCAGATGCTGCTCGCGGCCGTCAACCGCGGGAAGCAGACCGCCTGACCCGACCTCCCCCGCCCGACTCGCCCTCGGTGAGGGCCACCAGCCCGCCGAGCACGATCGTCGTGAGGTAGTCGACGAGCGCGTCGGCCGACATCGAGCGCTCGTCGGCCCACCGTCGGGTCGCCAGCTGCACCATGCCGACGACGCCGAAGGCCCACACCTGCGCCCCGCCGGAGTCCAGGCCCAGCTCGCGCAGCCGGTCGCCCAGCAGCGCCGAGAGCGCGAGCGCGATGCGCTTCTCGGTGCTCGCCACGAAGTCACCGCCCGCGCCGGCCGCGGCGTGGGCGAGCGCGAACCGGTAGAGCTCGGGTTCGTCGTCCACGACGGACACGAAGGCGCGCACGACGCGTCGGATCGTCTCGGCGTCGGTCACCTCCGCGCCGTCCGGCTGGCCGAGCTGGTCGAGCTCGACCGCGATGCGCGGCATGAGGACGTCGTCGGCGATGGCGTCGAGCACGGCGGCGAACAGGTCGGCGCGGTCGGCGAAGTGCCGGTAGACGACGGACTTCGAGACGCCGGTCTCGGCGGCGATCTCGTCCAGGCCGGTGGCCTCGCCGTGCCGTCGCACCGCGGCCATCGCGGCGGCGACGAACTCCTCGCGGCGGGCCGCGCGGTGGCCGGCCCAGCGTCTGCGCCGTCCGTCCGGAGGCGCGTCGGACGCCGCCTGCTGTCCACCCTCTTGCATGTGACCGACATTAGCAGTAAACATGGTTCACATATACTTCCGAGCCACGGGAGGTCCCGTGACCACCACCACCCGCACCACCGACCGCGAGGTCGTCCCCGAACGCCTGCTGCGGTCGTCGGCCAAGGCGTCGTTCGACCCCAACGTCGCGCTCGACTGGGACGCCGAGATCGACCCCGCGCTGCACGGCATGAGCCCGCAGTGGTCGACGCTGTACGGCACGCCGCTGTGGGACGAGCTCGCCCCCGAGCGGCAGGCCCAGCTCACCCGCCACGAGTTCGCCTCGATCAGCGGGGTCGGCATCTGGTTCGAGATGATCTTGATGCAGCTCGTGCTGCGGGACGTGTACGACGACGACCCCTCGCTGCCGCACGTGCAGTTCGCCCTCACCGAGATCGGCGACGAGTGCCGCCACTCGGTGATGTTCGCGCGGATGGCCGCCGCGTACGGCTGCCCGGCGTACGGCCCCTCGCCCGGCGCTCGCCGGCTGGGGCGGCTGTTCAAGACCGTCGGGCACGGGCCAGCGGCGTACGCCGCGATCCTCGTCGCCGAGGAGGTGCTCGACATCCTGCAGCGCGACCTGATCAAGGACGACCGCGTCCAGCCGCTCTCGCGGGAGGTCAGCCGCATCCACGTGCTGGAGGAGGCGCGGCACATGCGGTTCGCCCGCGAGGAGCTCGCCCGTCGCGCGCCCCACCTCTCGCCGTCGCAGCGCCGCCGCCACCGGGCCGTGATCGCCGTCGTGGCCGATGTCATCGTGAGCAACCTCGTGCACCCGGGCGTGTACGCCGCCGTCGGGCTCGACCCCGAGCGCGCCCGGGCCGCAGCGGACGCCAACGAGCACTACGCGGAGCAGCTGCGCTCCAGCGCCAGCCAGCTGACCTCGTTCCTCACCGAGCTGGGGCTGATGGGCGGCCCGACCCTGCGCCTGTGGCGCCGCACCCGCCTCATCTGACATCCCCGTCGGTGGTCAGAGGGTGTAGCGGTCGACCTCGAAGCCGTAGCTGTCGCTGACCACGCCGGCGGTGGTCTCGGCGAGCGCGAGCGTCGCGGCACGCAGCCGGGGGCGGTAGCGCTCGCGCTCCATCCGGAAGGCGTAGGGCGGGTCCTCCGACTCCAGCATCCCCAGGTCGTCGGGCAGCCACCGCACCGTGTACGTCACGACCGGGTTGCTCTCGTCGAGCAGCTGGTGGACGACGCGCTCGCGCACCCAGCCGGGCACGGCGTCCTCCTGGATCACCTCGACCACGACGTTGCCCGCGGCCGTCAGCGCGTAGCCGTCGAGCACCACGCCCTGGTCGAGCGCGGTGGCGTCGTGCTCGGCGCTCACCGCGTCGATGATCGCGCGGTCCTGGTCACCGAGGGCGTGCTCGAGGTCGGCGCCGAACGGGTCCAGCGGGTCGACCGACCACGGCGTGCTGCTGTGCCGTCGCGGCGCCTCGTGCCGTCCGTGCACGCCGAGGTCGACCTCGGCCCCGGGCAGCAACGGGGAGAGCAGCGCGAGCAGCCGCTCCGGATCGAGCCAGTACCCCGACCACACCGTGAGGTCGGTGAGCCGCTCGTGGTCGGGCTCGAGGACGACGTTGCTGCCGGCCGCGCGCACGACCCCACCGAGCCTGCGGGCGAGCGCCAGCGCGAGGTCGACGGCGTCACCCTCCTCGCGGTACGGCTTGCCGCGGGGGAAGGCCCGCATCCACCAGGCCCGCAGCGCCGCGTCACCGATGTCGTCGAACGCGTCCGGGTCAGGCTCGGGGTCGACCTCCAGCGCGTAGGCGATGTTCCACGGCGGCGGCACCTTCAGGAAGTCCAGCTCGTCCGCCTCGAGCAGGTGCGGCCCGCTGATCGACGAGCGGCGCCCCAGCCGCGCTCGGCGGTTGTCGGCGAGCCGGGCGTCGGGGTACCGGTTGCGGACGAGCCGGTCGACGAGGTCGTGGTTGACGTGGTGGGGCAGCAGCAGCAGGTGCCAGCGGCGCAGCTGCTCGAGCGTGGGCTCGTCGGAGACCCGCCGTCGACCGAACAGCCCCATCGCGCGTCGTCCCGTCAGACCCGCGTGCGGTGGAAGCTCTGGAAGGACCTGCTCGCCGTCGGCCCCCGCTGGCCCTGGTAGCGCGACCCGTAGCGCTCGCTGCCGTAGGGGTGCTCGGCCGCGCTGGAGAGCCGGAAGAAGCACAGCTGGCCGATCTTCATGCCGGGCCAGAGCTTGATCGGCAAGGTCGCGACGTTGCTCAGCTCGAGCGTGACGTGGCCGCTGAACCCCGGGTCGATGAAGCCCGCCGTCGCATGGGTGAGCAGGCCGAGCCGGCCGAGGCTGGACTTGCCCTCGACCCGGGCGGCGACGTCGTCCGGCAGCGTGACCGTCTCGTACACCGACCCGAGCACGAACTCGCCGGGGTGCAGCACGAAGGGCTCGTCCGGGTCGACCTCGACGAGCCGGGTGAGGTCCGGCTGGTCCTCGGCCGGGTCGATCACTGCGTACTTGTGGTTGTCGAAGAGCCGGAAGTAGCGGTCGAGCCGGATGTCGACGCTCGACGGCTGCAGCATCGCCGGGTCGTACGGGTCGAGGACGACGCGTCCGGCGTCGATCTCGGCGGTGATGTCGCGGTCACTGAGGAGCACGCACGAAGGGTAACGGGCGGGGCCGAGGCGTGGACACGCCTTCTCACCGCTCGGCCCTCACCGAGCACGCCGAGAGCTCCTCCGGGGATCGGATATGCTCGTGCTCGCGCCCGCCGAGCGGGCCGCGCGGGTGTAGTTCAATGGCAGAACATCAGCTTCCCAAGCTGACAGTGCGGGTTCGATTCCCGTCACCCGCTCCACCACCTGCTGATCGACGAGCTGCTCTGCGACGTCGCGCTCTACCTCGTGACGCTCTTCATCGTCTTCGTCGTCGTCATCGTCGTGCTCATCGTCGTCAACTCGTTCTCATCAACGTCGTGCTCATCAACGTCGTGCTCGACGACGTCGGGCGCTGCGTGCTCGTGCTGCTTGCGTCGCCGAGGATCAGGCCGTGCGACAGCTGATCGCACAAGTCGTCTGCGAAGTGCAGCCTGAGGCGTCTGCAAAGTGCAGCCTGAACTATCTGCAGAATGTAGTCCAGACCCTCTGCATGATGTAGCCTGGTGAAGCTGCAAAGTGTAGTTCGCGCTGGTCGAGCATCGAGAGGGCGTGAGGACGGGGTGCCTGAACGGGCCGGTACCTACCGTCCCCGTGTCCTCGACGGAATGCTCGCCGACCGGCTCGCCTCGTCCGGCGCGGTCCTGCTCGAAGGCCCGAAGGCGTGCGGGAAGACCTACAGCGCCGAGCGTGCCTGCGCCTCCCACACCTACCTCGACGTCGACCCGGGTGCTCGCGCCGCGCTCGCCGTGGACCCCTCGATCGTGCTCAACGGCGCCCCGCCCCAGCTGGTCGACGAGTGGCAGCTCGAGGCCACCACCGTGTGGAACCACGTCCGCGACCAGGTAAACCGCCGCGGCCTGCCCGGCCAGTTCGTCCTCACCGGGTCCGCGGTGCCCGACGACGACGTGTCCCGGCACACCGGCGCCGGCCGGTTCGCCCGCCTGCGGATGCGCCCGTTGAGCCTAACCGAGTCCGGGGAGTCCACCGGGGCGATGACCCTGGCCGCTCTCCTGGCCGGGCAGCGACCCGCCACCGCCGACCCCGGGCTCACCGTCCCTGACGTCATCGAGCTCGTCGTGCGCGGCGGCTGGCCGCTCAACCTCGATCTGAGCATCAGCCAGGCAGTGCGGGCCAACCGCGACTACCTGACCACGGTCGCCGAGGTCGACGTCCGCCGCGTGGACCCCGCCCGCAACGACCCGACCCGGGCGATGCGGCTGTTGCGGGCTCTGGCCCGCAACACCGCGTGCGAGCACAAGGTCGCCCGCCTGTCCGCAGAGGCCGACGGCGACGAGGCACCGCTGGCGCGCACCACCACCTACGACTACCTGGCCGCGTTCGAGCGGCTGCTGCTGCTCGAGACGCAGCCGGCGTTCGACACCCACCTGCGCTCCCGGGCCCGGCTGCGCACCGCCGCGCGCACCCACTTCGTGGACCCGTCCCTCGCCGTCGCCGCGCTCGGCGCGACCCCCGCCGCCCTGCTGGCCGACCTGAACACGTTCGGGCTGCTGTTCGAGTCGATGGTCGTGCGCGACCTGCGCATCTACGCCGACCCCCTCGACGGGACCGTGCACCACTACCGCGACAGCGACGGCCTCGAGGTCGACGCGGTCGTGTCCACCCCCGCCGGGTGGGGCGCGTTCGAGGTGAAGCTCGGCGTCGCCCAGGTCGAGGACGCCGCCGCCACGCTCACCGCGTTCGCCGCCAAGGTCGACACCAGCCGTGTCGGTGCCCCCGCCGTCCTCGGGGTGATCACCTCCACCGGGTACGGATACACCCGCCCGGACGGGGTCGTCGTCATCCCGGTCGGCGCGCTCGGCCCGTAGGGACCCCCGGCACCATCGACACCAGCTCGGGGATCGCCCGTCACGGTCACCTGGCGCACCCGTCACCTCGGCGTCGCGGACGCGCTGCTCCTCGTGGCCGCCGTGACGGGTGTCCGCTTTGCGCGGGTGCTGGTTTCGGGCGACACGGGTGCAAGCTGCGTCAGCCGTTCGCACCTTCACCCTGCTGACCTGCGGGTTCTCGAATCCGCGAACATCCCTCCATTCCATCCAGCCATGCGACCTGGCTCTGGCAACACCAGCAGCACCGCTTGGACACTCACATTCGGGCTCTGAGCACGTCGAACTCGCAACCGGGCGTGTTCGGGTCGAAGCCGTGTTCGATGAGCCAGCGGGCCGCGTGCAGGCTTCGCAGTGACCACCAGCCGCGGATGACGTCGAGATCGGCGTCGCTGCCGTAGCCGGCGAGGAGGTCGCCAAGACGCTCGGGGTGTCCGAGCGTCAAGGTGGCGAGGTCCCACAGCGCGTCGCCGGGGCTCGCCTCGGACCAGTCGATCACTCCGGTGACACCATCGCCGTCGACGAACACGTGGCAGAGCTGCAGGTCGCCGTGCGTGAACACCGGCGTCCACGGTCGGAGGGCGGCCTCGGCGACCTCGCGGTTGCGCGTGACCAGGTCGGCGGGCAGGACGCCGTTGGTGACGAGCCACTCACATTCGCGGTCGAGGATCGCGCGGATCTCCTCGTGGCTCTTCCCGGACACCGCATCAGCTCGATGGACCCGCCGCCGTGGCGGCAGTGGCGCGTTGTGCAGCGTCCGTATGGCGGCGCCTGCCGCGGCCCACGCCGCCGGCGACGCCGTGGACGGCTCCCCGAGGCGGCCGAGGGCTTTGCCGGGGACGGCGGCGATCGCGAGCACGTGCGGCTGTCGCCACAGGACCGCCGGAGTCGGGATCGGGGCCAAGGCCATCGCCTCGACCTCCGCGTCGATGTTCGTCTCGTTGGCGTCGACCTTCAGGAAGGTGTCCCCCACGCGCAGGGTCGCGCGCTCGCTGTGCGCGACGATGACACTGACCTCGGTGACGTCAGGCGCTGGCGCAGGGGCTGGTACCGATGTGCAGTCGTCCGCGCCGGCGGGCGAGTCGATGTCCATGCCCCACATGGTGGCGCGCGAACCGGCAACGGTCGTCAGGAGAGGGGCCACGCCACCTGAGACGACCGTTCGGGGTCGCTGTCGGTGCGTGGCACGATCAGTCGTCGTGACTCATCGCGATACCGAGACGTCCGTAACCCCAGATCGCGCCCCTTACCGGCTGAGCGTCGGGGACGGCGTCCCCGAGCTCGACCAGCGCCTGTCCGACGAGCTCGACCGGGTGAACGCCGCGGCGACGAGCGGCACGGTGCCGGCCCGCGAGCTGACGGTCCAGATCCACGACGACGACGGCGAGCTCGCCGCCGGCCTGAGCGGGTGGACCTGGGGTCTGGCCGCAGGCATCGCGATGACGTGGGTCCGCGAGGACGACCGCGGCGCCGGGCTCGGCAGCCGGCTGCTCACCGAGTTCGAGTCCGAGGCCAGCGCCAGAGGGTGCACCCACGTGTTCGTGACGTCGTTCACCTTCCAGGCTCCGGGCTTCTACGAGCGTCACGGCTACCGCGAGATCTTCCGCTGGGACGACGTCCCGGTGGCCGGAGCGGCCGACGTGCACTTCCGCAAGGACCTCTGAGCCCACGCGTCCCTACGACTGTTCTGGCGCGACTCCGGGGAAGAAGGTCCACTGCCCCTCCGAGACCACCTCCACGGATCCGTCCTTCACCGCGATGGCCGTGGCGTCGTCCATCGCGTAGGCGGGGTTCCCCAGCTCGGCCGCCCACCGCGTCGCCTCGGCCATGGTGTTCTCCGGCATCAGCTCGTGGTCGAGGTGCGGGAAGATCGAGAAGTCGACGACGCCGAGCGTGGTGTCGTCGCCGCCGGCGGGCGGGGTCCACTGGACGAAGTCCGGGCCGATGCGCGGCGTCATCACCATGCTGCCCGCGCTCACCCCCACCCAGAGCGTCTCGCCGAGTGAGGGCAGCAGGTCGGCCAAGCCGGACTCCCGCATCCAGTGGGCCAGGTACAGCGCGTCTCCACCGTCGACCAGCAGGACGTCGGCGTCACGCACCCACGACACCCACCGGTCCGCGTCGATGGACGGCAGCGCCGTGAGCTCGAGGACTCCGACGGACTTCCACCCCAGGTCGACCATGGGCCCGGGTGACCGGCCGGCGATGAAGCGCCACACGTTCGCGGGACTGACCTGCGGGTGCCCGTAGCTCGCCGTGGGGATGCACAGGGCGTCGCAGTCGGCGATCGGCTTGCCGAGCAGGTCGAGCAGCGCTTGGTGGATGGTCGGGTTCGTGATGCCGCCGGAAGTGAGCAAGAGCCGCACGATGTCTCTCCGTTCGATGGGGATGCAACGGTACGACCTACCGACCTGCGGCCGGCCAGGAAGTCATCGCTGGCCGCCAAAACCCGTGGACGTCGGGGGCCACGCCTCGACAGGATCGGGGCCGTGCGCCAAGAGGACATCTGGGACGTCGACGCCGCCGCCCGCTACGACACACCCGGCACCGGCATGTTCGCCCCCGAGGTCCTGGGCCCGACCGTCGACCGCCTCGCGCAGCTGGCGGACGGCGGCCGCGTCCTCGAGCTGGCGATCGGCACCGGGCGGGTGGCGATCGCGCTGGCCGAGCGCGGGATCCCGGTGGTCGGGATCGAGCTGTCGCAGCCGATGGTGAACCGCCTGCGCGAGAAGCTCGACGAGGCACGGCTCCCGGTCGTCCTGGGCGACATGGCCACGACCCGGGCCGACGGCGACTTCACGCTGGTCTACCTCGTCTACAACACGATCTCCAACCTGCTGACCCAGGCCGAGCAGGTGCAGTGCTTCCGCAACGCCGCACGCCACCTCGTCCCCGGCGGCCGGTTCGTCATCGAGCTGTGGGTGCCTGACCTCAGGCGACTACCGCCCGGCACCGACGCGACCGTGTGGCACACCGACCCCTCCGGCTACATCGCGCTCGACACCTACGACGTGCTGCACCAGCAGGTCGTCTCCCACCACTTCCGGTTCGACGAGTCCAAGGTCGCCCGGCTCACCCGCTCACCGCACCGCTACATCTGGCCGGCCGAGCTCGACCTGATGGCCCAGCTCGCCGGCTTCGAGCTCGAGTCGCGGCACGCCGACTGGTCGGGCGGCGAGTTCACGGCCGAGTCGCCGTCCCACGTGTCGGTGTACCAGCTGAGCTGAGCTTCAGTCTCAGGAGCGCGACGAGCCGGCCTTCGACATCGACGCAGAAGGTATGGACACGCCGCCTCCCGGCTGATCGTCAACCGACCCGGGCCGCTGGCTGGCGCAGCAGCTCGGTGCGCGGCACGTGCACGAACCACTCGTCGAAGATCTCGAACAGCTGCGCGGACGCCGGCTCGCCGCGTCGGTAGAGCCGGTGCGGCCGCTCGGCGCCGGCCAGCTCGGGCGTCCCGCCCGTGCTGGCCCAGCCGAAGAAGCCCACGAGCAGGTACTCGTCGTTGACGAGCATCCCGTGCAGCGGCGGCAGGTAGCGGTACTGGCTCACCGCCACCTGCAGCCGTGGGCCCACGAGGCCCTCCCGCACGCGCTGCAGCGTCCGCTCGAGCTCACTGGCCCAGTGCGTGGGGTAGACGTCGGCCAGCGGCCCGGCGGCGTCAGCCACAAGCATCGAGATACGGAACGTCGCGGCCTTCGAGCTCTCGCACAGCGCGGGCAGCACCTGGCGCACCGTCGTCCACCCGGTGGCGGCGATGATCTTGACGTCGGTGATCTGCCGGTCAGCGGCGACGATCTTCTGCAGGGCAGGCACCGCGGCCACCGCGAAGGCGAACTCGGTCTCGCTGGTGTGCGGCCCAGTCTGCCGCTCGATGGTCTGCAGCGACTGCACGCCGAAGGCGGTCAGCACCCCCAGCGCCGCCGGCAGCATGAAGCCGCGCAACGGGCCGAGGAACGACCCGAGGTACAGGATCGCGATGACCAGCAGCACCGACGCGTAGACGACCCACAGCCGAACCCGGTCGTACCAGGCCCTCATCAGCGAGAGCCCGCTCGCGCGCGGGACGGCGTCACTCACGGCTCGCCGCCGTAACTCACGGCTCGCCGCCGTAGTAGCCGAGCCGCAGCAGCTCGGTGAGCTCGGCCACGAGCGGCATCCGCGGGTTGGTGCGGTTGCTCAGGTCCTCGAACGCCGTCATGGCCAGCTCGGGCAGCGCGGCCAGGAACTCCTGCTCGTCGACGCCCGCGTCGCGCAGGGTGCGTGGCATCCCCAGGACGTCGAGCAGGTGCGAGACCCCGTCGAACAGGCGCCGTCGGCTCTCCTCCGGCTCACGACCGCCGAAGACCACGCGCCCGAGCTGCGCGTACTTGTCCGGCGCGACGTACGCGGAGTAGCCGGGCGCCGGCATGAACTTCGTGGGAAGCGAGGCGTTGTAGGCGAGGACGTGCGGCAGGAAGACGCCGTTGGCCCGGCCGTGCGCCAGGTGGAAGCGCGCACCGACAGCGTGCGCGAGCGCGTGGTTGGACCCCACGAACGCGTTCGAGATCGCAAGTCCCGCAAGGGTTGCGGCGTTGGACATGTCGGTGCGCGCCTGAAGGTCGGTGGGGTCGGCGTGCACGCGCGGCAGCGCGTCGAACGTGAGACGCGCCGCCTGGACGCAGAAGGCGTCGGTGAACGGCGAGGCGAAGATCGACACCACGGCCTCGAGGGCGTGCGTCAACGCGTCGATGCCGCTGTCGACGGTGACGGCGTCCGGCATCGTCAGCGTCAGGGTCGGGTCGACGATCGCGACGTCCGGCACCAACCCGTAGTCGACCATCGTCCGTTTGCGCTCCCCCACCGTGATCACCGCGGCGGGCGAGACCTCCGACCCGGTGCCGGCCGTCGTCGGGATCGCGACGAGCCGGACGGTGTGCGGCTCCGTGGGGTAGGCCGCCACGCGCTTGCGCGGGTCCAGGAACGGCAGGGTGAGGTCGTCCAGCCGCGCCTCGGGGTGCTCGTAGAAGAGCCGCATCGCCTTGGCGGCGTCCAGCACCGAGCCTCCACCGACCGCCACGACCAGGTCCGGACGCGCGCGCTGCAGCACCTCGACGCCGGCCCGGATGACGGCTTCGTCCGGCTCGGGCTGGACCTGGCTGAAGACCTGGACGTGCCGGGTCTGCAACCGCGACTGCACCGTGGCCGCGACGCCGCGCCGCTCGCTGTCGGCGTCGGTGACGATGACGACGCTGTCGCAGGCGACGTCGCGCAGGTTGTCGAGCGCGCCCGCGTTGAAGTACGTGTGGGGCGGCACGCGGAACCACTGCGGCGGCGTGCGTCGACGCGACACGGTCTTGATGTTCAGCAGCTGCAGGTAGTTGATGTTCTCCGTCGTGCTCGTCCCTCCCCAGGTGCCGCAGCCGAGCGAGAACGTCGGCGTGAGGTTGTTGTAGACCCCGCCGAGCGCTCCGACCGCCGTCGGTGCGTTCACGAGGATCCGTCCGGTGCGCACCGCGCGGCTGTAGGCGTCGATCACGGTGTCGTCGCGCGCGTAGATGGCCGACGTGTGCCCGAGGCCGCCGTGCTCGGTGACGAGGACGGCGACGTCCACCGCGTGCTGCTCGTCGCGAGCGCGCACGACACCGAGCACCGGCATCAGCTTCTCCTGCACGAGCGGGTGCTCGCCCAGGTCGTGCAGGTCGTCGGGCAGCGGAGCGAGCAGCACCTTGGTCTCGGGCGGCACCTCGAAGCCGGCACGGCGCGCCAGCTCCGGGGCCTGCTGGCCGAGCGCCGCCAGGTTCACCTTGTCGGTGCAGCCGAACGCGAACTCGGCGAGCTGCTTGACCTCGACCTCCGTGAGCAACCGGGCGCCCATCCGGTCGAACTCCGCCAGCGTCTCGTCGTAGATCTCGGCGTCGATCACGCAGGTCTGCTCGGCCGGGCAGATCACCGAGGCGTCGAACGTCTTGGAGATCAGGATGTCGACCACCGCCTGGCTGATGTCGGCCGTGCGGTGCAGGTAGATCGGCGCGTTGCCGGGGCCGACGCTCAGGCCCGGCTTGCCGGCGGCGTTGGCCAGGGCGACGATCTTCGGCCCACCGGTCACCCAGATGAAGTCGACGTCCGGATGGGCGAACAGGTAGTGCGTGACGTCGTGCTCGGCGTCGGGGACGACCTGCAGCGCTCCGGGCGGCAGGCCGGCCGCCTCACCAGCGGCGGTGAGCACCTCGACGGCCCGCTGGCAGCAGCGCGTGGCGATCGGCGAGGGACGGAACACCATCGCGTTGCGGGTCTTCGCGGCGACGATGGCCTTGAAGAGCACCGTCGACGTCGGGTTCGTCACGGGCGTGATGGCGAGGACGACCCCGATCGGCTCGGCGACCCGCGCGATGTTGCGCTCGATGTCCTCCTCGATGACGCCGACGGACCGCTTGCCGCGCAGGTGGTCGAACAGGAACTCCGTGGCGACGTAGTTCTTGACGACCTTGTCCTCGAAGACGCCGAACCCGGTCTCCTCCACGGCCAGCCGGGCGAGACCGACCGCCTCCCGGACGCCGGCACGCACCATCGCCTCGACGATCGCGTCGACCTGCTCCTGATCGAGGCGACGGAACGCCTCGGCGGCCGCCACGGCCCGCTCCACGACCTCGTCGACGCGCGCCTTGCGGGTGTCGTCCAACACGCTCTTCTTCGCCATCACGACCTCCTCGGCCCGACCAGCGCCCGGACCAGGTTCACGAGCTGCACCACCACGTTGATCGCGCTGCCGACGAGGGCGATGACGAGCAGGACCCGCACGAGCTGGGACCAGTCGAAGCCTCGACCGTCGAACGCGAAGGGGAAGACCTGCCACAGCCGCACCATCGCCACGACGCCGATCACCGTGGTGGTGAGGTCACCGAGCGCGCGCAGCCAGGCGGCGTCGTGCAGCAGGTAGACGATGTTGACGAGCACACCGGCCAGCAGCGACGCGTTCACCCACCCGAGCACCAGCTGCGTGTCGTCGGTGAGGAACGGCACCGCCTGCCAGCCCGGTGCGACGTTCACGAGATAGAGCAGCACCAGGTCGACGACGGCGGCCACGAGGTAGCCGAAGCGCTGCGCGGACGTCGAGCGGTGCCGGGTGGGTACGGCGACGGCCATCATGAGGCCCTCCTCTGGTCCAGCCGCGTCGCGAGGCCGCCGAGCGTGCTCGCCACGAGACCCCGGATCACCCGGCTCCGCACGAAGCCAGGCAGCGGCAGGTGGTGGTGGATCGTGAGCTGGTATGTCACCTTGGTCTTGTTGCGTCCCAACGACTCCAGCGTGTAGCGGCCTTCCTGGCCGGTCTGCAGGCGCCCCTTCACCATCGACCAGCTCAAGCCGTCGTCGGCGTGCTCGTAGCGCAGCACGTACTCGTCCGAGCCGACCGGGGTGGCCGCGGTGAAGTGCGCCGTCACGGGCAGGTCGCCGTCACTCTCGAGCACCTCGGCCCGGCGGATCTCGGGGATCCACTCGGCCTGGCTGCCGACGTCCCGCAACAGGGTCAGCACGCGGTGCAGGCTCACGGGCACCTCGATGCTCTGGGTTGACGTGTCAGTGGGCACGACGGCTCCCTCCTGCGGCTCGTATGGGCTCCGGTGGCGGCGCGTGGTGCGCGTGCGCCAGCTCCACGAGGTCGGACAGCTCGGTCTCGAAGGCCGCCAGCAACCGCTGCGGACGCCGGACGCGCGCGGCGTCGACGCGGAAACCCACGCGCACGGTGCCCGCGTAGGTGAAGATGCAGACCCCCACCGTGTGGTGCCCCGATCCCGGCACCCAGCCGAGGATGCCCGTCACCGGGGTGCCGGCGAAGTGCCGGATCTCGGTCGGGCCGGCGACGTTCGTCGTGACGCCGATCGCCTTGTTGGCGAAGAAGTCGACGACGTAGCGCTCGACATCGGCCACGGTGCGACCGATCGCCATGATCAGCCCGAACGTCATGACCGACTCCGGCGAGCGCTTGAGCCAGTCCATGCGGCGCTTGGTCTCGGCCAGCCGCTGCAACGGCGCCGCCACCGCTGACGGGAACGTGAAGAACACCAGTGCGAAGCGGTTGCCGAGCTCCGCCGGCAGCTCGCGGTCGAGCGGCCGGACGTTCACCGGCACCATCGTCGTGAGGTCGACGGGCTCCGCACCCTGCTCGACCTGGTAGCGGTGCATCGCCCCCGCCACCGCGCTCATCAGCACGTCGTTGAGGGTGGCGCCGCAGAGCCTTCCGACGGACTTCAGGTCCTCCAGGGGGAAGGCCTCTGACCACACCACCCGCTTGCGCAGCTCCGGCTGGCCGCCGAGCACGCTGTCGGGGTTCCGGGTCAGCAGCAGCGCCGCAGCGACCTGACCGGTGCGCACGGCCAGGCGGCCGACGTCCAGCACACCGCGGGGGACGAGCGAGCGGGCCAGGGACGGCAGGCCACCGGCATTACCCGGCAGGGGGAGCACGGCGGGGCGCTTGCCGCGCGGCGCGGGGTCGGTCAGCGACAGCACCACGCGTGTCAGGGCGATGCCGTCCGCGAGCGAGTGGTGGACGCGGTAGAACACCGCCGCGCCGTCCCCGTACCCCTCGATCAGATGGGCCTCCCACAGCGGGTGCCCTCGGTCCAGCGGGCGGTGCAGGTGGCGGTCGACGTACCGCTGCAGCGCCGCGTCGTCGCCGGGCGCGGGCAGGCGCACGCGGTGCAGGTGCCGCTCGAGCCGGAAGTCCGGATCCGGCTCCCAGCGCGGCATGTTCCACGGGCGGTGGGGCGGCACCGGGCGCTCCCGGAAGACGGGGTACGGCTCGACCATGCGAGTGCGCACGACGTCGACCACGCGGTCCCAGTCCGGCACGCTCTCGAGCAGCATGAGCGACTCGATGACCATGAGGTTCTCCGGCCGGTCCATGTTCAGCCAGATCGTGTCCACCGGGCCGATGCGTCGTCCCACCATCGGGCAGCCTCCCTCCATGGGTGGTCCCAGCGTCGGGCGAACGGGTGGGGCGCAGGTAGAGCCGTAGGTCCCCATCACAGGCGGGCGGCTCTCAGCCTTCTCTCAGCAAGCAGGAGGAAGGTGCACGTTGGGAGGGTGGCTGCGCTGTGACCGCCAGGTCAGGGCGGCGACCCCCGAGAGGCGGTGCCCGATGTCGGTAGCCCTCGCGGCCGAGCAGTCCGGCCACTACGTCCACTGGGGCGTGATCCTGATCTCCGTCACCAACCTCGCGATCATCACCGCGATGGTGCTGGTGTTCGTGCTGGCGATCGTGCTGCCGTTCCCCGGCGGACGCCGGCGCGGCGGCTCCGGCGGCGCGGCGTGAGCGTGCGGGCGGACGCGCCGTCCGACCCCGGCCACGGCCGCAGCTGGACGACCGCGGTGCGAGACCGCGCCACGAGGGCGGTGCCACCCGGGCAGCTGCTGCCTGACCGCCAGCCCGCGTACGTCGCGTCGTGGATCTACGTCTTCGGCATGCTGACCAGCGCGGCGCTGCTCGTGGTGCTGGCGTCCGGCTTCGTGCTCGCCATGGGCGGCTCGGCCTGGTGGCACACCTCCTCGCTCGGGCGCTTCACCAACTCGGCTCACCTGTGGAGCGTCGAGCTGTTCTTCGCGTTCATGGTGATCCACCTGTGGGGCAAGTTCTGGATGGCTGCCTGGCGCGGACGCCGCACGCTGACCTGGATCACCGGCGCGGTGGCCTTCCTCGGCTCGATCGGGACGGCGTTCACCGGCTACCTGTCGCAGTCCAACTTCGACTCGCAGTGGATCAGCACCCAGGCCAAGGACGGCCTGAACTCGGTGGGGATCGGCGCCTTCTTCAACGTGCTGAACCCGGGCCAGATGCTGCTGTGGCACGTGGTGCTGCTGCCGTTCGTCGTCGGCGTCCTCGTGGCGCTGCACCTGGTGCTGGTGCGGCGGCACGGGGTGGTCCCACCGATCGACGCGGTGGTTGAACCCGCCGGCACCGCAAGCCCGTGAGGTCGGGCCGTGACCAGCGCGACGATCCCGCGCCCCCGCAGCGGCCACCGCGACCGGACCCCGGACTCGCACGACTTCGAGACGCGCTCCTACGACCTGGTCAAGGAGCTCGTGATCGCGCTCGTCGTGGTGCTGGGCCTGACGGTCGCGCTCTCAGCGGCCTTCTCGTCACCGGACGAGAAGGCGATCACCATGCGCGACTGGGCCGCTGCGGCACCGAACGACGTCGTCGCGACGGCCACCGGTGAGCTCGCCGGCACCACGACCAGCGCCTCGTACGGCGCGCCCTACAACACCGCCGCGGAGGGTCAGAAGCTCGGCCCGTTCGCGCTGCAGAAGTGGGCCGGGGTGCGCCTCCCCGTCGACTCGGCGAAGGACCTCGTCACCGACCCGCTCGCCGCGGCCTACCCCACCGGGCCGGTGCGCGACGCGGTCACCACCTGGGACGCCGCCACCGCAGACCAGCGCGCGGCGTGGGCCACCGCCTACTCCGACGCGCTCGCGAAGGCACCGGACGGCGACCCCACGCAGGTGGCGAGCGGCGACTACGGGCCCGTGCCCACGATCGCCGGCGGGCTGCTCACGCTGGCTCGCACCGGGGGGCTCGAGGGGTCCCTGACGTCGTCCGGCACCTTCTACGGCGGCGACCAGACGCGCTCGCTGCTGCTGCTGGCCGACGGCGCCTACCTGGAGGACCAGGCCCGCGCCCGCAACCTCGGCGGCGACCAGTGGGGGATGATGAACGAGACCGGCAACTACCCCGGTCAGCCCTGGATGTGGCTGTACACGTTCTGGTACCAGGTGAAGCCGTTCTCGACGTCCGACAACGCCGACGCGCTGGTGTGGGGGCTGATGATGCTGCTGACCGTCGGGCTGGTGCTGCTACCCCTCATCCCGGGCCTGCGCTCCGTCCCGCGCTGGATCCCCGTGCACCGCCTGATCTGGCGCGACTACTACCGGTCGCACCCGGTGCCACGTCGTTGACGTACGACGACGGCGTCCTGTCGCTGCTGCTGCCGGTGGCCGAGGCGGCCAAGCCGAGGGTCGCCTAGCCTGGACGGGTGGACGTCGAGATCGTCGCCCTGGTGACCTCACCCGGGCACAACTACTGGTTCCACTCCCCCGACCCGTCGGTGGGTGTGGGCCCGCACCCGACGTCCTACCCCGACCACGTGGTGCTCGACGCCGGCCTCGGCATCCGAGGAGACCGCTTCTACGGCAAGGTCTCTCGGCTCGCCTCGGCGGTCTCGTTCCTGGCCGCCGAAGCGGTCGAGGCCGTCGAGCACCAGCTCGGCCTGGCGGCGGGCGCCCTCGATCCGCGCCTGGCCCGGCGCAACGTGGTGGTGCGCGGGATGGACCTGAACGCCCTGCGGCACCAGCAGTTCACGCTCGACACCGGCGACGGGCCGGTCGCCTTCACCGCGGCCGGCGAGACCTCGCCGTGCGCGTGGATGGACGACCGGCTCGCCCCTGGCGCGCGCGACGCACTGCGCGGCCGTGGAGGCCTACGCACCCTGCCGACGTCCTCCGGTGTGCTGCGCCTCGGCCGCGCCACGCTGCGCACGGACGCCGACGTCGATCCCGCCCGCGCCGGTGAGCGCGTCCGCCGCCGCGCACCGCTGCCCTGACCGCACCCGAACGGGTGACGTCGCTTCGGCGCAACGACCGACCGGTCGACCATCAGGACGATGACGGCTCCCCAGCGCGATCCGCACGTCGCCACGTGGCCGCCGCCCGGTGAGCAGGTGACCGGCGCGGCGGAACTCCCGTTCCCCGCGACCGTCGTCCGCCGCATCCCGCTCCCGGCGAGCGCCTTCCTCGTGGCCCTGCCCACGCTGCTGACGTTCCAGAGCGCCCGGCTCGGTCGAGCCGGTGTGCCGCTGTCGCGACTGCTGAACCCAGGGGTCGCGGTTGTGCTGGTGCTGACCACCGCACTCGTCGCGGCGGCGGTCCTGCCCGCCCGTCGCCGCCTGACGGTCGCCGGTGGCCCGGGCTGGGTGGCACGCCGGGCCGTCCCAGGAGGCCCGTGGAACGTGGTCCGGCTCGCCGACGTCGAGGAGTTCTCCGTCGTCCGGTACCGCACGCGTGGCAGCTCGTCCTGGAGCGTGGCCCTGCGGCTGCACGACGGCCGCCGGACCTCGCTGACCCTGCCCTTCAACGACCGCGCGGCGGACGCCCTCGCCAGCGCATTGACCGCCGCCGGCGCGCGTCGAGCGCAGCCTGCGCGCTCCGGTCTCACCCTGCGCCGCCTCGGCCTCGTCCTCGTCATCATCGCGGTGGGGACGGCACCCATGGCCATGGTCGCCATCGGACCCTACGCGCTGCTGCCGGACCGGCTGGCGGTGTACTTCAGCTCGAGCGGCTGCCGGGCCGCCGTGTCCGCAGCCGCGCAGCCCGACTCACTCGACTCAGCAGTCAGTCCGTTTCTGGCGGCGCAGCAGGTCGGCACCTCGACCTGGCGGCTGCGTGGCGACTGGCCGCAGGACGTGCCGACCTACGCGGCGGGGACGGCGGATCCGGCGGCCCGCACGCAGCAGCTGACGGCCGACGCCGTCCAGGACATCCACCACCTCGAGTACTCCGGCCCGACCGGCGCGGTGATCATCGTCGAGACCTTGTCCTTCTCGACCTCCCGCGGCGCGGCCGACTACGACGCCTACGTCAACCGCGCCGTCTGCGAGGGGTACTCGGGCGCGACCGGCCCGGCACCCGGCGAGGTGCGGCTGCGAGCCGGCCGCTGCGCCGTCGTCCGCTGGGTCAGCGGGCGGACGATCTACTCGGTCGCGCAGGCCACGGCCGGCCCGCAAGCCACGCCGGACGACGTCGAGGGCCTGGCCGCGGCACTGCAGTCCTGAACGATCGCCGCCCGCCGATGGGTCAGCCGACCTGCACCGGCTCGTCTCGCTGCTCGCGCTGGGCACGCCGCGACCGCAGGCGCAGCACCGCCGTGACGACGACCGCCACGGCCAGCAGCGAGTACACGACCGCGGCGAACGGGCTGTCGACCAGCGCGACCGGGTCGCCCTGGCTGATCGCGAGGGTGCGGCGCAGCTGCTCCTCGGCGATCGGCCCGAGGATCAGGCCGATGATCGCCGGTGCGATCGGGTAGCCGAACCGCCGCATGACGTACCCGACGACACCGATCGCGAACAGCAGCACCAGGTCTGCGCGCACTCCGTTGAGCGCGTAGGCACCGAGTGCCGCGAACAGCATGATGCCGGCGTACAGGTAGTGGCGCGGGATCTGCAGCACCTTCACCCAGAGGCCGACGAGCGGCAGGTTGAGCACCAGCAGCAGCAGGTTGCCGACGTAGAGGCTCGCGATGAGCGCCCAGACCAGCTTGCCCTCTGTCTGGAACAGCAGCGGCCCGGGCCGGATGCCGTAGCTCTGGAACGCCGCGATGAGCACGGCGGCGGTCGCCGACGTCGGCAGGCCGAGCGTCAGCAGCGGCACGAGAACGCCTGCGGCAGAAGCGTTGTTTGCCGCCTCAGGCCCCGCGACTCCCTCGATCGCGCCCTTGCCGAACTCCTCCGGGTGCTTGGTGAGCTTCTTCTCGATGGCGTAGGACAGGAAGGTCGGCACCTCGGCACCACCGGCCGGCATCGCGCCGATCGGGAAGCCGAGAGCGGTGCCGCGCAGCCACGGCTTCCACGATCGACGGAAGTCCGCGCGCGACATCCACTTGCTGCCGCTGGCGCCCATGACCTCGACGCGTCCGTGCCGCAGCCTGGACGCCACCCACAGCGCCTCGCCGACGGCGAACACGCCCACCGCGACGGTCACCACGTCGATGCCGTCCGCCAGCGCCGGCACGCCCAGGGTGAACCGCTGCTGGCCGGTGAGCGTGTCTGTGCCGACCAGGCCGAGCAGCGCGCCGAGCGAGAGCGCGGCCAGCCCGCGCGACACCGACGTGCCCAGCAGCGCCGAGACGGTCAGCAGCGCGACGACGGTCAGCGCGACGTAGTCCGGCGACCCGAGGTGCACCGCGAACTCCGCCACCGTGGGGGCCACCAAGGTGAGGGCGACCGTCGCGATGGTGCCGGCGACGAACGACCCGATGGCCGCCGTCGCCAGCGCCGCTGCACCTCGACCCGCCTTGGCCATGAGGTTGCCCTCGATGGCCGTGATGATCGACGCCGACTCCCCCGGCGTGTTCAGCAGGATCGACGTCGTCGAGCCTCCGTACATGCCGCCGTAGTAGATCCCGGCGAACATGATGAACGCGGCGGTGGGTTCGAGCGTGTAGGTGATCGGCAGCAGCAGGGCCACCGTCATCGCCGGGCCGATGCCGGGCAGCACGCCCACCGCCGTCCCGAGGGTGACTCCGACCAGCGCGTACAGCAGGTACATGGGCTGCAGCGCCGTGGCGAAGCCGTCGAGCAGCGCGCCGAAGTCACCCATCGAGGAACCTCACCCCGCTGAAGATCCCGGCCGGCAGCGAGACGCCGAGGCCGGTGACGAAGACCGCCTCGATGACGAAGCCCAGCGCGAGCCCCAGCAGCAGCGCGCGCCACCACGTGGCACCCAGCGCCCAGGCGACGCCGGAGAAGAGCGCAGTCGCAGCGAGCGCCCACCCCAGCGCGTCGACGACCGCCACGTGCACGGCGAACGCCCCGACGACCTTGGCGAGCGTCAGCCAGTCCGTGCGCGCCTCGGTGTCGACGTCCTCGCCGGCCTCCGGCTCCGCGCGCTGGCCGCGCAGCGCCCCGACGAGGACGGCCAGGCCGGAGAGCACCAGCGCGACGCCGACGGCGTACGGGAACACCCGCGGGCCGACGACGTTCGCGCTGAGCGGCACGGTGATGCGATGGGAGTCCGCGATCGTGAAGACCCCCAGGGCCACGATGACGAGCGCGACCACCGCCTCGGGGACGGCGGCCCGCGCCGTCCCCGAGGCAGCCTGCGCATCCGGGTCGTGCCGGTGCGCGAGGTCGATGCCCTCCGAGCTGTCCATGGAGCTACTTGACCAGCCCGAGGTCCTTGAGGACCCCTTCGGTGGTGTCGATCTCCTGGGTGATGAACGCGTCGAAGTCGTCACCGGCGAGGAAGGTGTCCTGCCAGCCGTTCTTCTCCAGCGCGTCCTTCCAGCCCTGGGTGTCGTGCATGTCGGTGACGAGCTTCACCAGGCGCTGCTTGGTCTCGTCGGAGACGCCACCGGGCGCGACCACCCCGCGCCAGTTGGTGAGCTCGACGTCGTAGCCGGACTCCTTCAGCGTCGGCGCGTCGACCTCCGCGACGCGCTCGGGGCCGGCGACCGCCAGCGCGCGCAGCTTGCCGGCCTTGATCTGCTCGGCGTACTCGCTGACGCCCGAGATCCCGGCCTGCACCTTGTTGCCCAGCAGGGCCGCGAGCGACTCACCGCCGCCGGAGAACGGGATGTAGTTGAGGTCGGACGGCGCGACCCCCGCGGCCTTGGCGAGCAGACCGGCGACGATGTGGTCGGTACCCCCGGCGGACCCGCCGGTGATCGTGACGGCCCGGCCCTTGGCCTTCATGGCGTCACCGAGGTCCTTGATCGTCTTGTACGGGCTCGAGGCCGGCACGACGATCACCTCGTCCTCGGCGGTGAGCCGCGCGATCGGCGTCACGTCCTTCAGCGTCGCCTGGGACTGGTTGGTGGCGACGGCGCCGACCATCACGAGCCCCATGACCATGAGCGAGTGGTCGCTCTTGTCGTTGGCCAGCTGGGCCAGCCCCACGGTGCCACCTGCGCCTGCGACGTTCTTGACCGTCACCGACTTCGCGAGCTCGGCCGACTCGATGGACGCACCCATCGCCCGCGCGGTGCCGTCCCAGCCACCGCCCGGTGCGGCCGGCGCCATGATGTCGAGACGGGCCATCGCCTTGTCGCCGCCCGAAGCGGACGACGGGCTCGAGCCGCCGCACGCGGCCAGGCCGAGGGCCGTGGCTGCCGCGACCGCGACGGTCGCCAGGCGCCGTCCGGGCTTGGCCGGCCGGACCCTGGGTCGGGTCGCGGGACGGTTCGGGGTGAGCGTGCTGCGCTGCGACATCGGGGCCTCCCAGGACGTCAGGACGCCGTCGTCCTGATCGGGTCGGGACGCTAGAGAGCAACCGGCCCCCACCGGAATCCTGAGGTCTTAGAGGTCTTAGTGCTCCTTGCGGTCGTAGAGGTCGTTTCGGTCACGGGGCTCACCCGAGCGGCACTGGTGCACCATGTGCAGATGCGTCGCAGCGTCCCCCTCACCGTGCAGCTGCTGGCCATGCAGGTGGTGATCGTGCTGGTCACCGTCGTCGTCGCCGGCGGGCTCGCCGTCCGCCTGCAGGAGAACCAGATCCGCGAGGCGTACGCCCGGCGCGTGCTCACGATCGCGCGCAGCCTGTCGACCGTGCCGAGCGTGCTGGACGCCTACAGCTCGGCCGACCCGTCCCGCACGCTGCAGCCGCTCGCCGAGACGGTGCGCCAGGCGGCTGGCGCGACGTTCGTCGTCTTCACCAACGACGAGGGCCTTCGCTACTCGCACCCCGACCCCAGCAAGATCGGCAAGATGGTCTCGACCGACCCCAGCGTGCCCCTGCACGGCTCGGAGTTCGTAGGCACCGAGACCGGCTCGCTCGGGCGCTCGCTGCGCGCGAAGGTGCCCGTGCACGACGCGTCCGGGCAGGTCATCGGCACCGTGTCGGTGGGGATCCTCGAGAGCCGGCTGTCGCAGGACCTCGCCGGCGTGGTGCCGTCGCTGGCTGCGTGGCTCGCTGGTGCCGCGCTGCTCGGCGTCGTCGGCGCCACGGCCGTGACGCGGCTGGTGCGGCGGCGCATCTTCGGCCTCGAACCCGACCAGATCGCCGAGCTGCTCAAAACGCGCGACGCGATGCTGCACGGCATCCGCGAGGGCGTCGTGGCCATCGACGACCGCGGCCGGCTGGCCCTGGTCAACGACGAGGCGATGCGGCTGCTCGCGCTGGCCGACGACCCCACGGGCCGCGCCGCCGGGGAGGTCCTCGACACCGAGGTGCTCGAGGCCCTGGTCTCCGACCCCGACCCGGTGACCGACCGGGTGGTGCTGGCCGGTGAGCGGCTGCTCGTGGCCAACCGCACCACCGCGCGGGTCGGCGAGCGCGACGTCGGCCGCGTGCTGACCCTGCGCGACCGCACCGAGCTCTTCGACGCCCTGCGGGCGCTGCAGGGGCAACGCAGCATCACCGACGCCCTGCGAGCCCAGGCGCACGAGTTCTCCAACCACCTGCACGTGCTCTCGGGTCTCATCGAGCTCGACCACCACGACGACGCGGTGCGCTTCATCGAGCGGCTCGGCGCCGGCAGCAGCCTGCTCGGTGGCGAGAGCATGAGCCAGGTCGAGGACTCCGCGGTGGCGGCGCTGCTGGTCGCCAAGGGAGCCGCCGCGCGCGAGCGGGGGGTGAGCCTGCGGCTCGACGACGACTCGGAGGTGAGCGACGGCGCCGGCGACGACGTCATCACCGTGCTGGGCAACCTCATCGACAACGCAGTGGACGCCGCGGGCACGAGCGGCACCGTGGAGGTGCACGCGTTCTCTCGCCCGGACGGCGCCATCACCCTGCGCGTCGCTGACGACGGCCCCGGCGTCCCACCGGACCTGCGCCAGAGCATCTTCCTCGCCGGCTCGTCGTCCAAGAGCGCCACGCCCGACCACCACGGCCAGGGCATCGGCCTCGCTCTGGTGTCGCGCATCGTGCAGCGCCGCCGCGGCTCGGTGGAAGTGGGTGACCGGCCGGGCGGCGGAGCGGTGTTCACGGTGTTCCTGCCGTCCGTCGCCACTGATGCCGTAGCCGAGGAGGTGGCGCGATGAGGGACGCGCGCCAACAGCCCGTGCGGGTGCTTGTCGTCGACGACGACTTCGCGGTCGCGGGCATCCACCGGCGGTACGTCGAGACGCTGCCCGGCTTCGTCGTCGTCGGCGAGGCCCACCGGGGCGCCGACGCGCTGCGCGCCGTCGAGGAGATGACGCCCGACCTCGTGCTGCTCGACATCTACCTGCCGGACATGTCGGGGGTGGAGGTGCTGCGCCGGCTGCGCGCCGCTCCGGCCGGCCAGACCATCGACGTCATCGCGATCACCGCGTCCCGGGAGGTCGAGACGGTGCGAGCGGCGATGTCCGGTGGCGTCGTCCACTACCTGATCAAGCCCTTCACGCTCGCGGCGCTGCAGGAGCGGCTCATGGCGTACGCGGCGCAGCGACGCGAGCTGCAGCAGCTGAGCGGCGGCGGGGGCAACGTCCGAGACCAGGCCGACGTCGACCGGCTGCTCGCCTCTCGGCCGGCGCCGGCCGCGTCGCCACCGGATCTGCCCAAGGGGCTGTCGACGCACACCCTGCAGCTGGTCGAGCAGGTGCTGCGCGACGCCGGACGCGAGCTGTCGGCCGGTGAGGCGGCGCAGCTGTGCGGGCTGTCGCGCGTGTCGACGCGGAGGTACCTGGAGCACCTCGCCGCGCGGGGGTTGGCTCAGGTGCGTCCGCGGTACGGCTCGGCGGGCCGCCCGGAGCACGGGTACCGCTGGATCTCGCCGCAGCGCTGACCGCGGCGTCCTGCCTCGCCCTTCGCGTCAGGCCTGCTGGCCACGGTGCGGCCGCCACGGCTCGTGCTCGTGCGAGAGCCAGACCACCTCCGGGTCGAGCGCGCGGACCAGCTGCTGGCCTTCGGTGCGCGGCTCGTCGAGCTCGGCGAAGAACACGGCCGTGTCGCCCGCGATGACCACTGGCTGCCCACCGGCCTCGACGACGACCACCTGCGAGCCTCGGGTGTGGCCCGGTGCCGGGACGAGCCGGAGTCCCGGCAGCAGCTCGAGAGCGCCGTCGACCGGGACGTACTGCACGCCGGGCGCATCGACCCACTCCCGGATCGTGTAGTCGTCCTGGCTGCGCGCGTCGTCGAGCTCGCGGCGCTGGACGTAGACCGGCCGGCCGCTGAAGAGGTGGTTGCCACCGCAGTGGTCGAAGTGCAGGTGGGTGTTGACGACCACGTCGATGCCGGCCAGGTCGACGTCAGCCGCGCGCTCAGTGGATGCAGGCGTGGATCCATGTCGGCCACCGCCGGGTGCAGCTGCGTCAGCCCGGTGTCGACGAGCACGCGCCCGTCGGGATGGTCGATGACGTGCACGTACACCGGCATCCGCTCACCCTCGACCAGCAGCTCGGCCACGAGCACCGGGGTGACGGTCGGCGTGCGCCCGGCGCGGTCGCGTCATCGATGCTCGTGAACGTAGCCATGGTTGCTCGCTTCCCCTGATGGTGGTGCGCCGCTGCACACGGCTGCGAGCACTATGACCTCGGCGCTGCACAGAAGTCATCGGCCGGGGAGCCGGTGCCGGCCGCTCACCGCGTGGCTCGGGCCTCAGCGACGGTGACGAACAGCGTGACCGACGCGAACAGCGGCCCGCCTCGAAGGTGAGCGAGCCATGGCGTGGCCTCGTCCTCGGTGAGGTAGCCCGCGGCCACCGCCCGCCGAGTGACGCGGTGGAAGCCGAAGAGCGCGTCGGCGCGTGCCACGTCACGGAAGACCGACGTGACCGGGACCACCCGAGTGACCCTGAGCCCGGCGCGCTCGCACAGTGCCGGGATCTGTCGGCCCACGCGGGCGTTCCGCACGACGGCTTCAGTGACGAACCGCCTGTACGCGAGGGGGATCCGCGGGTCGGGGTAGTCGATCACGAGCGTGTCCCAGTCGGGCTCCGCGAACCCGGCGCGACCGCCGGGCCCAGCACTCGCCGGACCTCCTCGACGACCGCGGCGGGATCGACGACGTGCTGCAGCACCCGGTCGGTGTGGAGCCGGTCAGCTGATCGATCGGCCAGGTCGAGGTGGTGGATGTCGCCTTCCTCGACGGCGACCCAGGACAGGTCCGACACCCGCTGAGCGGCGGTGGTGAGAGCGCGCGGGTCGTTGTCGATGCCGAGAACGCGACCTCGCGGGCCGACTGCGTCGGCAAAGCCGGGGAGGTCGGCTCCTGGCCCACACCCCAGGTCGACGAGGAACGCGCCTCGGGGGATGCGCATCTCGTGGAGCACGAGCGACTTGTACGCCTGACCCAGGTCAGAGGCGGCCAGCCGCAGCAAGTAGTCGTCCGGTCTGTCGATCTCCAGCGTGTTCGGCATGCCGGCAGCATCCCTCGCGAACTTCGCCCTCCGGCACCCCGCAGCGAGCCTTCACCAGCCCGTCACCAGGTCCTCGCAGCACGGACGCCGGACCCGGCACCCCCTCCCCCATCCTCATGGTGGTCGGCGCGCGAGGGCTAGGGGGTGGGGGTGAAGCGGCGCAGCCGCAGGCTGTTGCTGACGACGAAGACCGAGCTGAACGCCATGGCCGCACCGGCGATGAGCGGGTTCAGCAGGCCGGCGGCGGCGAGCGGGAGCGCCGCGACGTTGTAGGCGAAGGCCCAGAACAGGTTGCCCTTGATCGTGCGCAGCGTGGCCCGCGAGAGCCGGATCGCGTCGGCGGCCGAGCGCAGGTCACCGCGCACCAGCGTGAGGTCGGACGCCTCGATCGCGACGTCGGTGCCGGTGCCGATGGCCAGACCGAGGTCGGCGGCGGCGAGGGCGGCGGCGTCGTTCACGCCGTCACCGACCATCGCGACGACGCGCCCCTCGCCCTGCAGCCGCTTGACGACCGCGACCTTGTCGGCCGGCAGCACCTCGGCCACGACGTCCTCGGGCGCGATGCCCACCTGCCGGGCCACCGAGCGGGCGGCGCGCGCGTTGTCGCCGGTCAGCAGCACCGGACGAAGCCCCAGGCGGCGCAACGACTCCACGGCCTCGAGCGACGTCGGCTTCACCGTGTCGGCGACGACGACGACACCGCGCACGGCGCCGTCCCACCCGACCCACACCGGCGTGCGGCCCTCGTCCTCGGCGCTCTCAGCGACCTCGACGAGTGCGGGGCTCGGCTCGAGCGCCCACTGCGACGACAGCCAGGTGCGTCGTCCGACGACCACGGCGTGCCCCTCGACGACACCGGAGACGCCGTACCCGTCGTGGCTGGTGAAGCCGTCGACCGAGGGCAGGCCCGCGTCCTGCTCAGCGGCACGGGCGGCCGCCGCGACGGCCACCGCGATGGGGTGCGCCGAGGCGTCCTCCAACGCGCCGGCGAGTCGCAGCAGCTCCGGCGACGACCCACCCGGTGCCGCGACGACGTCCTGCACCGACATGCGGCCCGTGGTGACGGTGCCGGTCTTGTCCAGGACGATGGTGTCGACCGTGCGGGTCGACTCCAGCACCTGCGGGCCCTTGATGAGGACGCCGAGCTGAGCACCGCGGCCGGTGCCGACGAGCAGGGCCGTGGGCGTGGCGAGCCCGAGAGCGCAGGGGCAGGCGATGATGAGGACGGCGACCGCTGCGGTGAAAGCCGTTGCGGCCGAGGCGCCCGAGAGCAGCCACGCCGTCAGCGTCAGCAGCGACAGCACGATCACGACGGGCACGAACACCGCCGACACGCGGTCGGCCAGGCGCTGCACCTGGGCCTTGCCGTTCTGCGCGTCCTCGACCAGGCGGGCCATCTGGGCGAGCTGGGTGTCGGCGCCGACCCGCGTGGCCCGGACGACGAGCCGCCCGCCGGCGTTCACGGTGGCGCCGACGACCGCGTCGCCGGGACCGACCTCGACGGGCACCGACTCACCGGTGAGCATCGAGGCGTCGACGGCTGACGTCCCCTCGAGGACCTCGCCGTCGGTCGCGACCTTCTCACCCGGCCGGACGACGAACACGTCGTCGACCGCGAGCCGGTCGACGGGCACCCGGACCTCGGCGCGGCCGGACGACGTCTCGCGCAGCACAGCGACGTCCTTCGCCCCGAGGTCGAGCAGGGCTCGCAGCGCGGCACCGGACCGCTTCTTGGCCCGCGCCTCGAAGTACCGGCCGGACAGGATGAACACCGTGACCGCCGAGGCGACCTCGAGGTAGATCTCGTTCGTCCCGGCGCCCCGCTCGGGCAGCAGGCTGAAGGTCATGCGCGCCCCGGGCATCCCGGCGTCGCCGAGGAACAGCGCCCACAGCGACCACAGGTACGCCGCGCTGACCCCGACGGAGATGAGGGTGTCCATGGTCGCCGCGCCGTGCCGGGCGTTGGTGAGGGCTGCGCGGTGGAAGGGCCAGGCCCCCCACACGACCACCGGCGAGGCGAGGGTCAGCGACGCCCACTGCCAGTTGTCGAACTGGAACGGGGGCACCATGGCGAGCAGCGCGACCGGCAGCGTCAGCGCGAGCGAGACGAGCAGTCGGCGACGCAGCGCGTCGGCCTCGTCCGGTGCGGCGGCCGCCCCGGTGGCCGACGCGTGACCCTCGGCGTCTTCGCGCGGAGGCGTCGGCAGGGTCGCGCCGTAGCCGGTCGCCTCGACGACGGCCACGAGGTCGTCGGCGGAGACCCCGGCGGGGAACGTGACCTTGGCCTTCTCCGTCGCGTAGTTGACGCTGGCCGCGACCCCGTCGAGCTTGTTGAGCTTCTTCTCGATCCGGGCCGCGCACGAGGCGCACGTCATGCCGGAGATCGCCAGCTCGACGGTCGTGGGCGACCCCGAAGGCACGGGGTCGGCAGCGGGTCGGGTGTCGGTCATCGGCGCTCGGCGGCCAGGTGGTAGTCGCCGGCCTCGTCGAGGGCGCTCTCGACCTGCTCGGTCGTGAGGGCCTGCGCGCTGGTGACGGTGACGGTCGAGACGCCGCCCGCGGCGAGGTCGACGTCGACCTGCTCGACGCCGGGGACCGCCGACAGCTCGCTGGTGACGGCCGAGACGCAATGCCCGCAGGTCATGCCGGTGACGGGGTAGGTGGCGGTGACGGGGGTGCTCATCGTGTGGCTCCTTCGATGGGTGGAGTGGTGGGTGTGACGGTCGCGCGGGTCGGCCTCAGGACCGGACGAGACGGGCGATGGCCTCGGACGCCTCACGCAGCTTCTCGTCGCGCTCGTCGCCCCCAGCGGCGACGGCGTCGACGAGGCAGTGCGACATGTGCTCGTCCAGCAGGCTCAGGGCGACGGCCTGCAGCGCCTTGGTGGCCGCCGAGACCTGCGTCAGCACGTCGATGCAGTACTTGTCGTCCTCGACCATGCGGGCGATGCCACGGACCTGCCCCTCGATCCGGCGCAGCCGCTTGAGCTGGGCGTCCTTGGTGTCGCGGTAGCCGGGAGCGGCGGTGTGCTGGTGCGGCACCGTTCCGGGCGTGCTCTCGGCAGCCGCTGGCGAGGTCTGCGGCACGGCGTTCATGGCGGTGGTCCGATCGTGAGTCGTTACCCTCAGGGGGTATGCACATTACCCCTAGGGGGTACTTGACGCAACCCCTGGGTCACCGACTGCGGTCCACGTTGCTCAGGTACCACCCGAGCAGGACGCCAGCGAGCACGGCCACGACGGCGAACACCGGCACCATCGCCATCGAGGCGAAGGCGGGCTGACCGGCGTCGGCTCGCGCCCCCCACCACTGGTCGCTCGCGACGCTCAGCGACTCCAGGACGTAGAAGGCGACCAGCACGCCGCCGAGCAGCGAGCCCCACGGCAGCCGGCGCCACATACCGACGGCGACGACGACCGCCGCGGGGATCCAGAACGCGAGGTCCTGCACCCACACCGCGTTGGTCTGCAGGCCGCTGCCGTCCAGCACCGACGCCGGCTCCTCGGCGAGCACCGTCGGCACGATCTGCACCAACCACGCCGCGGCGTTGAGCAGCACGGTCACCAGGAGCGCGCCCGCCACGGCGCGTGCGGGCATCCGGCGGTCGACCCGCGCCGTGAAGCCCACCAGCTCGACCTCACGCAGCACCGAGAGTCCGGTCGCGAGCGCCAGGCCGAGCATGGCCGTGTAGAGCAGGAAGAGGTTGTTGAACGGCGTCATGAAGCAGAACAGCACCGACTGGTAGAGCAGGTAGGCGACGGCGCCGAGCCACAGCACCAGCGCCCGGGCGGAGCCGTAAGCCGTGCGCACCGCCGCCCCCACGAGCAGGGGCACCGCGACGACGAGCACCACGAGCGCCGTCCCGCGCAGGTTGCCGCGCGTCACGGCCGCACCGCCGATCAGCGAGGGCGCCAGCAGGCTCGTCACCGCGACCGCCGTCGAGACGATGGCCAGCAGCGTGGTGAGCACGTAGGGCAGCCGACGCTCACCCACCGGCGCCGGGCGGTCCTGCAGGTGCAGCCGGATGCGCGGCGCCCCGGTGCGGGCACTGGTCGAGCCCACGGTGTTCACCTCCGCACGCGGCGGCCACCCGCCGCAGCACGTCCAGCGTCGGACGAGTGCCGGGCAGGGGACAGAGCCGTTGGTCCCTGCCGTGGGTCGGGGGTTGCGAAGGTTACCCGCGAGTAGCATCATGGGTTACCGGCGGGTAACCTCGCCGTGCCCGACTGACAGCTCACACCGGCACGCGCCGGGACGTCCCGGAAGGACCGCGACCATGGGCCACTACAAGTCCAACGTCCGCGACATCGAGTTCAACCTCTTCGAGGTGCTCGAGCGCCAGGAGCTGCTCGGCAGCGGGCCGTACGCCGAGATCGACGCCGACACCGCGCGCGAGATGGTCCGCGAGGTCGCACGCCTGGCCGAGAACGAGCTGGCCGAGAGCCTGCTCGAGTCCGACCGCACCCCGCCGGTCTACGACCCGAAGACCTACTCGGTCGAGCTGCCCGAGGCGTTCCGCAAGAGCTACCGCGCCTACCTGGACGCCGAGTGGTGGCGCACCGACATCCCCGCCGAGCTCGGCGGCACCGTCGTCCCGCCGTCGCTGCGCTGGGCCCTCGCCGAGATGGTGCTCGGCTCCAACCCCGCCGTGCACATGTACTCGGCCGGGTTCGCGTTCGCCAAGGTGCTGTTCGGCCTCGGCACCGACGAGCAGAAGCAGCTCGCCCAGCACCTCGTCGACGGCCGCTGGGGCTGCACGATGGTCCTCACCGAGCCCGACGCCGGCTCCGACGTCGGCGCCGGACGCACCAAGGCCGTGCAGCAGCCGGACGGCTCGTGGCACATCACCGGCGTCAAGCGCTTCATCACCAGCGCCGAGGCCGACATCTACGACAACGTCATCCACTTCGTGCTCGCGCGCCCCGAGGGCGCCGGCGCCGGCACCAAGGGCCTGAGCCTGTTCATCGTGCCGAAGTTCCACGTCGACCCCGAGACCGGCGCCATGGGCGAGCGCAACGGCGCCTTCGTCACCAACGTCGAGCACAAGATGGGCCTCAAGGTCTCGACCACCTGCGAGGTGCGCTTCGGCGAGGTCGACGGCATCCCCGCCGTCGGCACGCTGCTCGGCGACGTCCACGACGGCATCGCGCAGATGTTCAAGATCATCGAGTTCGCCCGGATGATGGTGGGCACGAAGGCCATCGCGACGCTCTCGACCGGCTACCTCAACGCCCTCGACTACGCCAAGGAGCGCGTGCAGGGCGCCGACCTCACGCAGATGACCGACAAGGCCGCGCCGCGCGTCACGATCACGCACCACCCCGACGTCCGGCGCTCGCTGATGCTGCAGAAGGCGTACGCCGAGGGCCTGCGCGCGCTGGTGCTCTACACGGCCAGCCAGCAGGACGCCGTGGACGTCGCCGGGCTGGCGGCCGGCAGCGAGGTCTTCGAGGAGGGCTCGGCCGCCGACATGGCCGCTCGGGTCAACGACCTGCTGCTGCCGCTCGTCAAGGGCTGCGGGTCCGAGCGCGCCTGGGTGCTGCTCGGCACCGAGTCGCTGCAGACGTTCGGCGGGTCCGGCTTCCTGCAGGACTACCCGATCGAGCAGTACGTCCGCGACGCCAAGATCGACACCCTGTACGAGGGCACCACGGCGATCCAGGGCATGGACTTCTTCTTCCGCAAGATCGTGCGCGACAAGGGCCAGGCGCTCGGCCACCTCTCGATGCAGATCCAGGAGCTCGTCAAGGGCGGCGACGGCGACCTCGCCACCGAGCGCGAGCTGCTCGGCAAGGCGCTCGAGGACGTCCAGGGCATCGTCGGCACCATGGTGGGTGCGCTGATGTCGTCCGACACCCGCCAGGGCGGCGACATCACCAACATCTACAAGGTGGGCCAGAACACCTCTCGTCTGCTGCTGGCGACCGGTGACCTCGTCGTCGGCTGGCTGCTCCTGCGGCAGGCCGAGGTCGCTTCTCGCGCGCTGAAGGGCGACGTGTCGGCAGCCGACCGGGCGTTCTACACCGGCAAGATCGCCGCGGCGTCCTTCTTCGCCCGCACGGTGCTGCCGAAGATCACCGCCGAGCGAGCGATCGCCGAGGCCATGGACAACGAGCTGATGGACGTCCCGGAGGAGTCCTTCTAACGGGTGATCTCGAGGTGCGGACCGCCGCCACCCGTGGGTAACTAGGTGGCGACAGCGGGCCACAGCAGGCCCGCTCGACCCTGGAGGTTCACACCATGGGCATCGGCGCGAGCATCTTCCTGATCGCAGTCGGCCTCATCCTGGCCCTCGCCGTCGACTTCAGCGTCTCCGGCCTCGACATCAACGTCATCGGCTGGATCCTCGTCGTCGTCGGCGTCGTCGGCCTCATCATGACCGCTCTGGTCTTCGCCCCGCGGCGCCGTCGGGTGGCGACGACGCGTGACGCGGACGTCGTCGAGGAGCGTCGCGTCTACGACGACCGCGAGCCGCTGTGACCCGCAGCTCCACCTCGGGGTAGGCGAAGGGCCGGTGCACCACGCACCGGCCCTTCGCGCGTCTTCCCCGATGATCACGTGAAGTGGGTCGCCGAGCACTTCACGCGGCCTGGACGCCGCGTGAAGTGCTGGCAAGGCGTGCCAGGCTCGCCATCGCAGGCAGGGAGGTGCCGGTGGAAGAGCTGGTGCTGAGCGTGGACGGCGCGCTGCGCGACCTGCTCACCACGAGGCACCGGGCGCAGGCGGTGCGGGGCCCCCTGCTGGTGCCGGCGGACCCGACGTCCACGCTCGGGCACATCGTGCAGAGCGTGGGCGTGCCACTCACCGAGGTGGGCACGCTCCTCTTGGACGACGCGCGCCCTCGCCATCGACCGCGCCCGCCCGGTCGGCTCGCCGTGCTGCCGGTGGCCCGACCACAGCCGCTGCCCACGCAGCCGGGGCGCTTCCTGCTCGACGTCCACCTCGGCAGCCTGGCGCGGCTGCTGCGGGTGCTGGGCCTCGACGTCGCGTACGAGCGGGAGGCCGGCGACGACACGCTGATGGCGCGGGCGAACGAGGAGGGTGGTCAGCTGCTGCTGACGCAGGACCGCGGGCTGCTGCGCCAGCGAGCCCTGCATCACGGTGCGTTCGTCCGCGGCGCCGGTGCAGCCGCTCAGCTCGACGACGTGCTCGACCGGTTCGCGCCCGACCTCGCGCCGTGGACTCGGGGCGCGTGTACTGGCGCGGTGCCCACTCGCCACGGCTCGGCGCCGTGGTCGCGCACGCATAGCGGGTCGTGGCGGCGCGTCAGGCCGCCTGCACCTGACCTTGCACGGGTTCCCAGCACCTCACGTGGCGTGGACGCCGCGTGAAGTGCTGGGAAACCTACTTCACGTGATCATCGAGCAGGGGTGACGTCGGTGTGCCTCGGTCAGGTGGCGCGTAGGTCGAGGGTGAGCTCGGACGGCGCACCCGGCACCAGGCGCACCGGGACCCCCCAGTCCTGCTGGTAGAGGTGGCAGGCGGCGTTCTCGGGCACCTCGCCGGTGTCGGGGTCGCCGTCGCACGCCGCCGCCTGGACGCTCACGTGCAGCACCCCCTCGGCCGGACCGTCGCCGGCGAGCACCAGTCGCCGCGCCAGACCGCGCTCGGCGCCCGCGCCCTCGACGAGCAGCTCTGCCGGGGTCGCGCTGACCATCAGGCGCGTGGGGTCGCCCCAGCGGTGGTCGAGGTGCTGACCGGACGGCGGCACGAAGGCCACCTCGAGCGACAGCTCGCCCGGCGCGAGGTCGGTCGGTGGCCGCTGCGTCTGCCGCGCGCCGGCATCGACGCGCTGCGCTTGCGCCGGGATCGCCACCCGAGTGAGCCGGTGCGCCGCCGACTCGACGACGACGAGCACCGGGCCGCCGTCACCGTGCTCGACCACCGCCGCGCTCGGCTCGGCCAGCCCGGTCGCGAGCGTCGAGACCTCACCGGCAGCGGGGTCGAAGCGGCGGACGGCCCCGTTGTAGGTGTCGCTGAGGGCCACCGAGCCGTCCGGCAGGACCGTGACGCCGAGCGGGTGCTGCAGCAGCGCGTCGGGGGCGGCGCCGTCGACGTGCCCGAAGTCGAACAGGCCGGTGCCGACGTCCGTCAGCACCTCGTAGGCGGCGCCCTCGAGGGCGGGGTCGTCACCGGCCGAGCGCACGTGCCGGAGCGCGGAGCTCTCGGAGTCGGCCACCCACAGCGTCCGGCCGTCGGCGGACGTCGCCAGCCCGGACGGCTGGGCGAACCACGCGTGGTGGCCCGCGCCGTCGCGGATGCCCTCGGCACTCGTGCCGGCGGCGACGGCGACCGTGCCGGCCCCGGGATCGAAGCGCCAGAGCTGGTGCGACCCGGCCATGGCCACGATCACCGCGCCGTCGAACCAGGCGACGTCCCAGGGTGATGAGAGGTCTTGCGCCGCAACCGGTCTGGCCCCGTCTGCGACGCTCACCCGCTGGCGCAGCTGCTCTCCAGTGCCTGCCACCGTGGTGACGTGGCCGTCGGCGAGTCGGACGCCGCGCAGCGCGTGGTTGACCGTGTCGGCGACCACGACGTCGTAACCCACCCGCGCCGCAACGGTTTCGGGCAGCCGCACCATCCCCTGCGGCTCGCTGAAGCGGGGCGACGCGCCATCGACGAGACCGCGGACGCCGTCGCCGACCCGACGGCGCTCGGTGACGAGGTCGGCCTCGAGCTCGACGAGCTGGTGGTGGGTGGTGTCGCTGACGAGGACGCCGCCAGATGGCAGGGCCAGTACCTTGCCCGGGAAGCGCAGGGCGGTGGACGGCGCGGGCGGCGGCACGTAGGGACCGTCGCCACGGTGCAGGGTGCCCTTGGCCTCGTGCTCGGCGACGAGCTCCTCGACGAGCACCGACAACCCGTGCGCGTGCCCCTCACCCGACAGCTGCGCGACCACGTACCCCTCGGGGTCGACCACGGTGAGCGTGGGCCACGCGCGAGCGGCGAACGCCTTCCAGGTGACGAGCTCGGGGTCATCGAGCACCGGGTGGTGCACCTCGTACCGCTCGACGGCAGCGGCGAGCGCGGCCGCGTCGGCCTCGTGCTCGAACTTCGGCGAGTGCACGCCGACCAGCACGAGGACGTCGCCGTACCGCTCCTCCAGCGGCCGCAGCTCATCGAGGACGTGCAGGCAGTTGACGCAGCAGAACGTCCAGAAGTCGAGCACGACGATCTTGCCGCGAAGGCCCGCGAGCGTCACCTGCTCGCCGCCCGTGTTGAGCCAGCCGCGCCCGACCAGCTCGGGGGAGCGCACGCGCGCACGATCCAGGGCCCGGGTCATCCCACCATTATTCACGCCACCTACGTGGGCCTGCTCAGCGCTCGTAGTCGTCCTGCAGCCGCTCGATGTCGTCCTCGTCGAAATCGCCGAAGGCGATCTCCAAGAACCGGACGGCATGCTCGCCCGGGTTGCCAGCACGATGGGTCGCCCCGCGCGGAACCCACACCACTTCTCCCGCGACGGCCAGCCAGGTGTCGTCGTCAACGGTCACCTCGAGCTCCGAGTCGAGGACCTGCCACATCTCCCCACGCTGCTGGTGGCGCTGCAACGACAGGCGCTGGCCGGGAGCGACGGTGATGACCTTGACCGTCGACGCTTGGTTCAGCGTGAACTGCTGGAAGCCACCCCACGGCCGGACGCTCCGGAAGATCGCCTCACGAGGGTCTCGCAGCCCGCGATGATCCGACGCTGGCGGGGCGGTTGAGGGCCCTGCGTCGTTCGGCCTGCTTTCGTCCGGCATCTGAGCATCTCCCCGCTAGCGACAATGGGTCACAGCATCGCCGTTCCCGCCTGGCGAGGCTGCGTCAATTCATGCCAGACCTTCGGCAGGGGCGGCGGCCGCCCCCGAGTTCGACCAGCCTCAGCGGTCATGTCGTGAGTCAGCCGTCGCCCACGGCGGCGCCCTTGGCGGCCCGGCGGGCGCGGACGGCGGCCATGTCGGTCCAGACCTGGGAGTCGAACGACACGTTGCCGAGGGTCGAGATCTGGTTGTGCATCACGATGACGATGTCCGGCTTCACCCGAGCGACGACGTCCTTGATGTCCTCGGGCCGGTTGTAGTGCCGCTCGTCGATGGTGACGAGCTCCGAGACGCGCTCGGACAGGTACGTCGACAGCGCGTCTCCGAAGGAGTCCTTGAGCAGCAGCACCCGGCCGTGGGCGGCGGGGTCGTGGTTGACCGAGCGCTGGTAGGCGGAGTCGCCGCCCATGAAGGCCAGGTAGCGGTTGGCGTACCGGTCGCCCGAGGCGGCCTTGCTGGTGAGGAACGTCGGGCTGTCGCAGCTGCCGCCCTTGCACACGCGCGCGCGCCAGTGGTCGGGCACCGGGACGACGAAGTGGTCGGCCTGCGGCGTCGCACCCGCGGTGACCTCGCGGGCGAGGCTGCCGTAGAAGTCGGGGTAGGTCACGTCGTGGTACGAGCGGGTGTCGGTGCCGAGGCGCACCCCCATGCTCGCGGCCCGCGCGGTGATCGCATCAACCCCCGCGAGCGCGCCGGCCGGCGTCCAGTGGTGGTCGGTGCGCCAGAAGTACGACTCACGCCGTTTCGGGTCGGACAGCATCGGCGACAGGTCGAGCACCGGGCCGCCCCGCCCGATGGCGTCGAGGAACGCGGGCTTGGTGCTCGTCAGGACGCCCTGCCAGGCCTGGGGCAGGCGGTCGTCGAACACCTCCTCGCGCCGCGGCACGTACACCCACATGATCGGCGTGCCGGTGGCCGTGACGTCCTTGCCCAGCTGCTCGGCGCGGTCGCCGAAGGCCTGCGGCACGCGCAGGTGCACCGGCTTGTCGAGCAGGAAGCCGTGCGGGTCGTCGACGAGCACGTTGTTGACGACCGGCTGGCGCAGCACGGAGCGCGTGAGGGCACCGTGGGCCTCCAGCCAGCGCTGGCGCGAGGGCACGTGGTCGTCGAGCCAGGCCTCGGTGGACTGCATCCACGACCCGTCGCGCACCGTGTCGAGGGAGGGGTCCTCGAACGGGCGCAGGCTGCGGCCGTCGAGCGTCGAGCGCTGCGGCGGGTCGAGGACCACCGCGCCAGTGCCGAGCACCGTGACGAACGCGGTCAGGGCGACGGCCGGCAGCGCGGCCAGCCAGAGGCGCCGTCCGTGGCGCAGGGGGGACATGGCGAGGCTCCTCAGAAGCGGAAGTAGATGAAGGGCGAGTAGGTGGTGGCCACGACGAACGCCGTCGCGACGAGCAGTAGCAGGCTCACCCCGGCCGCGAGCGCCAGCACGGCTACGGCCGGCGGACGCCGCACGGCCACCGGCTGGGGCTCGACGTCCGCCAGCTGCGGCCGCACCACGCTCTCGCCCGGCTCGGGCTCGGAGCCGGCGGCCACGGTGGTGAGGGACGGCGCCTCCTCCAGCGCGACGGCGCTGCCGGCCGCACCGCGTCCGTGGTCGCGGGAGCGGACACCGCCGCTGCTCACGGACGCCGGCTGCGGTGCGGGCGCAGGGGCCGGCACCGGAGTGCGCGCCCCCACGCCGCTCGGCGCCTCCCACCGACCCGCCATCCACAGCTCGACGCGGTCCATGAGCGGGCGGAAGATCCCGGCCGCCAGGGCGATAGCGACCAGCGCGATCACGAGGGACTGTTGCAGGTCCAGGCTCGACTGGGGGTCCCAGAGCGCCCGGCCGCCGCCCGTGAGCATTGTGGAGTAGTACTGGCCGGCCTGCTCGATGCTCGTGCTCCGGAAGAGCACCCAGCCCAGCACCGCCACCAGGACGCCGTAGCCGTGCTGGAGCGGCCGCGGCAGCCGCTCGACCGCGCGGCCCAGGCCCGAGCGCTCAAGGCCGATGAGGACGCCGTAGTACAGGCCCCACAGGATGAAGGTCCAGGCGGCGCCGTGCCAGAGGCCGGTGAGGCCCCAGACGACGAGCAGGTTGCGCCAGATGACGACCGGGCGCGCCCGCGAGCCGCCGAGCGGGATGTACAGGTAGTCGCGGAACCACGAGCCGAGCGAGATGTGCCAGCGCTGCCAGAACTCGCGGGCCGACCGGCTGAGGTACGGGAAGCGGAAGTTCTCGTGGAACCGCACGCCCATCATCGCCGCAAGCCCGATGGCGATGTCGGAGTAGGCGGAGAAGTCGAGGTAGATCTGCAGGCTGTACAGCAGGACGGCGAGCCAGGCCGCGCCGAACGAGCGCGGCTCGCCCGTGGCGAACATGCCGTCGATCACGACGGCGAGGGAGTCGGCGAGCACGGCCTTCTTGGCCAGGCCACCGGCCACGCGCACGGCGCCGTAGCCGAACAGGCCGGGGTCGAACCGAGGAGCCGCGAGCTGCGGGCCGATGTCGTGCCAGCGCACGATCGGCCCGGCCACGAGGTGCGGGTACATCGTCAGGAAGCCCGAGAAGCCGAGCAAGTTCGGTGCGCCGTCGTCTCGGCCGCGGTGGATGTCGATGAGGTAGCCCACCGCCATGAACGTGTAGAACGAGACGCCGATGGGCAGCGGCAGGTGGGTGCGGTCGGCCAGCCCGTGCATCCCCAGCAGGTTCAGCCCGAAGTCGAGGTACTTGAAGACCGCGATGGGCACGAGCACGACCGCGATGCCGATCGCGAGCAGCTGGGTGCGGTGCGGCGTCCCTCGTCGGCCGATGAGCACGCGGCCCCAGGCGTAGGTGAAGAGGCCGGTGAGCAGGATGAGGACGACGAGCACCGGCTCGCCCCACGCGTAGAACACCGCGCTGACGAGCAGCAGCGGTGCGGTGCGCCAGCGGGCTGGGGCTGCGTAGAACAGCAGCAGAGCCACCGGCAGGAAGAGGAAGAGGAAGATCGCGCTGGTGAAGACCATGGGGCGGGAGGGTTCCGTCGGCAGAGGGGGCGCCTCAGTCTACCTTTCGTGCCGATCATGGCCTTACGCAGCGACGTGGGTACACTCTGTGAAGAATCTGTACGCAAGCAAGCAAGCAGCACGGTCTGGATGACTCCGGCGAGGGGTCCAGTGGCTCACGGCTCGTGATCGGCCACCAGGGGAGGTAGTAGGGCGTGCGACGCATGGCCGACCTCGTGCCCCGACCTGTGGCGAACCTCGCGTACCGGGCGCTTCCGCCGTCGATGTGGACCGCCGTCCGCGACCTCGCCCTCGGCGAGAGCGGCACCCAGCGAAGGATGCGTGAGCTGCGTCTCGTCGCGCACCGCCCGGCGGCAGTCCGGCCGGTTCGGCGTGCCGGTCACCGCTATCGAGTACCGCGGTGAGCACCTTCTCGCCCGGACGGTCTCCACGTTCCACGCCAGCCAGGTCTCGCTGCCAACGCGGCCCTCGTGCTCGATGCCCTCACCCAAGCCGGTGTGCCGCACGTCGTCGTCGACGCCCCCCAACAGCGCCGCCGGGTCGTCGCCATCGAGCGCTCGCAGTTCGACAGCGCGTTGGCCGCGCTGCGCGCCGGCGGCGCCAGGGCCGCCCGGTCTACGGGGCCTGGGTCGACCGATCGAAGACATCACCGTCCACGCCGGTCGGGCTGGTGCCAGCGCGCCGCGGCGCCCACGCCCTGCGCGTCTTCGAGGCGTACGCGAGCGTCGACGGCGATCCGCTCGCCGGCGTCGACTTCGGCTGCGATCTCGAGCTGTGGAACGCAGACCAAGCACGACGCTGCACGGCGCTCACCGCTCGGCGAGCCCGTGCCTGCGGGGCGCTCGCTCGCTCCCGCGGCCGAACCGCTGGACCGACGTCGTCGACCTCGGCCGCGGCGAGCCGGGCGTCATCGACCTCGACGGCGTGCGCCGTCCCGGCCTGCCCAGCTGCGGCCAGCACCACCAGTTCGACGTGACTTCCCCGTCGACGTCGTCTACACCTGGGTCGACGGCAACGACCCGGCGTGGACGGCCCGCAAGCAGGCGGCGCACCAGTGCCGCCGGCCTGGGCACGTTGCACGAGTTCGCCGTGCACGACTCGCGCTTCACCTCACGCGACGAGCTGCGGTACTCGATGCGCTCGCTCGACATGTACGCCGACTGGGTGCGCACGGTCTACCTCGTCACCGACGACCAGGTGCCCGAGTGGCTTGACCTCTCGCACCCGAAGCTGCGCGTCGTCAGCCACCGCGAGCTGTTCGGCGACCGCGGCCAGCTGCCGACGTTCAACTCCCACGCCATCGAGTCCCAGCTGCACCACCTGGACGGGCTCGCTGAGCACTACCTCTACCTCAACGACGACGTCTTCTTCGGCCGCCCGGTGGCGCCCGACGTCTTCTTCCACTCCAACGGCCTGGCGAAGTTCTTCGTCTCCCAGGCCAAGCTGGGGCTCGGCCAGAGCACGGCCCTCGACATGCCCGCGATGAGCGCCGGCAAGAACAACCGCGACCTGGTGCACAAGACGTTCGACGTCACCCCGACGAACAAGTTCAAGCACGTCCCCCACGCACAGCGTCGATCGGTGATGTTCGAGCTCGAGGAGCGCTTCCCGGACGTCTTCGCCCAGACCGCGGCTCACCAGTTCCGCCGCGAGACCGACTACTCGGTGGCGGCGTCCCTGCACCACATGTACGCCTACCAGACGGGAAGGGCCGTCCCCGGCGGCATCCGGTACGAGTACGCCGACATCGCGGCGAACGAGACGCCGGCCCGGCTGCGGCGGTTGCTGCGCAGCCGTGACTACGACGTCTTCTGCCTCAACGATCACGACAGCAGCGCGATGGACCCCGCGGCGCAGGCCGCGCTCATGCGCCGATTCCTCTCGAGCTACTTCCCACTCAACAGCTCTTTCGAGAAGTAGCGACCGTTGCGCCCCAATTGCTGATCGCCGCCCCGCAGACTTGGGGTCGCTTGCCCTGAAGTGCCCCTGTCGCGCAGTGCTTGTCGGGGGTGATCCACCAACCGGAGCATCCTGCCAGCGTCGCCGCTTCGAAAGGCGCGAAGGTCCTTAGGGGCACCAACGACGAGTCTCGACCGAACGCGCACGTTCAGCGCGGCACCCGGATGTACTTGCGGGTCGCGAAGGCGCTCGGCCCGACGGCGCTGTTGGCCCGCACCGTCACCTGGTAGAGCCGGCCACGGGTGACCCTGGTCCAGTTGTAGTTGTACGTCCCACGAGACACCTTCACGTAGTGCCAGGCCGACCAGTGGCCGTTGGCGTAGCCGCGAGAGGCCACCAGGTAGCTCGTCACAGGCGTCCCGTGCTCGGCGGACTTCCACCACGCGTAGCGGATCTTGGTGGACGTCGCGGTGAGCCAGCGCGCCACGCGCGGGGCGGAGGGCCGGGCCGCTGGGGTGAGGTAGATGTACTGGCTCCAGGCGCTGTTGCCGGCGCTGTTGTGGTACGCCACCTTGAAGCGGTAGTGCCGGCCGTTCTGCAGGCCGGTGTACAGCGAGGTGCGGGTCGTCGCCGACAGCGTCCGGTACACCGGGGCACCCCACTCGGGCACGCTCGGGTGGTAGGTCTCCATCGCGACCACGACCCGGTTCGTGCCGGACGGCGCCAGCGGCCAGTTCACGCGTACGGCGCCGTTGCCGCGGCTGCCGGTGAGCGACGACGGAGCGGCCGGAGTCGCCGTCCAGGCGGCGGTCGCGCACGTCGTCGAGGCCGGGGTGTGCGTGGCGCCGCGCGTCAGCGAGTTCCACGACGACACCCCGAAGGCCTGCGGCCAGCTCTGGCGAGCACCGCCCACGCAGGCGAGCATCGTGCCGGGGTTGACGCGAGTGCCCTTCACGCCACCGACGCGCACCTCGAAGTGAAGGTAGTTGACCTCGCAGGGCACGACGTCGCCGCTGTGACCCATCCGGCCGATAACCGTGGAGGGCGTGACGTACTGCCCTTCCGTGGCGACCACCGAGTCCAGGTGGTGGTAGCGCGACACCTTGCCGGCACCGTGGTCGATCCAGACCCAGGTGCCACCCGCGTCGTTCACGCTCGACCGGCAGCCGGAGTCGATGGCGCCGACGTGGAAGACGCCCGCGCCCGCGGCGTAGATCGGGTCACCCAGCTGGCCGTCGAGGTCCATCGCCCAGTAACCGTGGTAGGGGCCGGGGCAGTTGCTGTAGACGCAGGTGATCTGCGCGGTCGTGCGCAGCGGGAACCACACCGGGTCGCTGTACGGGTGCGCAGCGGTCGGCGCGACCTCGGTCGCGAGCGCGAGCCGCGGCGTGGCCGGTGCGGTGCTGCCGGCGGTGGGGATCACGACGGCGGCGAGCGCCAGCAGCAGTGCAGGCACGAGGGCACGAAGAACGGCGCGAGGCATGTCCCAGGCATCGGCGTTCGAGAGGGCCGGCTTGAGAGGGTCACCCGTTCAGGGCCGACGCACTGCGGGTGGACCGTGCAGTCCGCCTCCGGCAGGTCTCAGCTCGCTCGGGGTGTCACTCGCCGCGTGGGCCGTCAACCGGCTCGTCGAGCGGCCGATCGGGCGCGCCCTGCGCCGGGCCACCCTCGGCTCGCTGACCCGGCAGAGTCCCTGACCGGGCGCTGCGCCGCAGCAGCACCACCTGGGCGAAGGCGGTGCCGATCAGGCCGCCGCTGAAGACCGCCTGCGACGTCCCGGGGTCACCCAGCCCCTCGGCGATCGCGGCGGTCCCCGCGGCCACGACCAGCAGCAGCCACACCACGGGCGCGCCGGTGATCGCGACGTACCGCGTCATCGAGCCGGACCGCTTGTACGCCAACGGGAACACGACGAGGCTGACGACCGCGACGAGCGCGTAGAACCCCATCACAGCCGCCGGTCGGCGAGCACCGGGAACCGTCGGCGGACGTCGTCCAGGCCCGCGACGTCGAGCTCGACCGAGAGCACCTGCTGGCCCGTGCCGGCCTCGGCCAGCACCTCACCCGCGGGGCCGACGACCTGGCTGCGACCGCCCATCTCGTGCCCGGCGTGGGTGCCTGCGGTGTTGCACGCGACGACGAACACCTGGTCCTCGACGGCGCGCGCCCGGCCGAGCAGGGTCCAGTGCGCGACCCGGGCGGCCGGCCACGCCGCGGGGACGACGACCACCTGGGCGCCGTCGTCCAGCAGCAGGCGGAACAGCTCGGGGAAGCGCAGGTCGTAGCAGGTCGCGAGGCCCAGCCGCACACCGCCACCGCCGGACGTCGGGCACAAGACGTCGGCGCACACGACGTCGGCGCCGGCCTCGAGCAGGTGCGGCTCACCCTCGCCGAACCCGAACCGGTGCACCTTGCGGTAGGTGGCCACCAGCTCGCCGTCCGGGCCGATGAGGACCGAGGTGTTCCACAGGCCGCGGCCGGTCTCGCCGCGGCCGGCGCCGTCAGCGGCCGCCTCGATGATCGAGCCGGCGTGCAGCACCACGCCGGCGTCGCGCGCCGCGGCCCGCACGGCCGTCACGGTGGGCCCGTCGAGCCCCTCGGCGCGCTGCGGCCAGAGTCGGTAGGAGAAGCCCTCGGCCGACCACAGCTCGGGCAGGACGACGAGGTCGTGCCCCGCCTGCGCGCGCACCAGGTCGGCGACGCGCTCGACGCGGTCAGCCACCGGCTCGCCGTCGCCGTACCCGACCTGCACCACGGCCACCTTCACCGGCGCACCTCCTCGTCCTCGTCGCGCGCGGCCAACCGGGCCAGCCGGGCGTTGTAGTCCGCCAGCTCGCGGCCGCCGTCACGGTCGGCGCGGCGGTCGCGGCGGCGCGCCTCGCGGTCGTCGGAGCGTACCCAGGCCGCGGCCACGCCCATGCCGAGCAGCAGCGTCGGCAGCTCACCGACACCCCACGCGACCGCCCCGCCGTACTGCTGGTCGGCGATCGGGCTGCGGCCCCACGTGCGGCCCAGCTGTGCGAGGACGTCGGGCGCCAGCAGCTGCGAGCCCGACACCAGCGCGACCCCGAAGAACGCGTGGAACGCCATGGTGGCGAACAGCAGCAGCAGCCTCATGGGGTAGGGCGGCCGGTGGGGGCCGGGGTCGACGCCGATGAGCGCCGAGGCGAACAGGTAGCCGACCAGCAGGAAGTGCACGTGCATCAGGACGTGCCCGGTGTGGGTGCGCAGCGCCAGGTCGAACAACGGCGAGTAGTAGAAGGCGATCAGGCTCACCGCGAAGAACGCGGCCGCCACCAGCGGGTGGCCGAGGAAGCCCAGGAACCGGGAGTGCACGATCTCGAGCAGCCACTCGCGCGGCCCCCGGCTGCCGTCGCGGCGGGCGGCGACGGTGCGCAGCGCGAGCGTGACGGGCGCACCCAGCACGAGCAGCGGCGGCACGACCATCGACACCACCATGTGGCCGAGCATGTGCGCGCTGAACAGCACCCGCCCGTAGATGCCAGGAGCACCGCTGGTGGCCCACACGAGGATGAGGAGCCCGGCGACCCACGACACCGTGCGCAGCATCGACCAGTGGTCGCCGCGCCGGGCGAGCCGCACCACGCCGGCGAGGTACAGGCCGAGCAGCACGGCCGCCACCGTCACCCACAGCAGGTCGATGCGCCAGGCGGTCAGCCACGTCGTCGCGTCCGGAGCGGCCGGCATCGGGTAGCCGGTGATGGCGAGGGCGACGTCCGAGCTGCACGACCTCCTGCCGCGGTGGCTCGCTGTTCGCGAGCGCCACCGCCACGCCGACGGCCACGCCCATGACGGCGACCTCGCCGACCGCGAGCCGCCAGAACGGCGCGCGCAGGCGGGCGGCCACGTCGCTCGACGCGCCGGCGGTGGCGTCCAGCCGGGTGATGGTGCTGCGGCGGTGGGCTGCGCCGGCGAGGCCCAGCAGCACCAGCGCCACCACCTTGGCGGCGACGAGCGCGCCGTACCGCGTGGACAGGGCCGACCAGGTGCCCAACCGGAGGGCGGCGTTGACGACGCCCGAGCCGGCGACCAGCACGAACGACCACAGCGCGAGGGTCGAGTAGCGCCGGACGGCCGCGGTCGTCAGCGGCCCCAGGCGCCCGCGCACCACCGCGAGCGCCGACAGGCCCCCGACCCACACCGTGACCCCGATCAGGTGGAAGGCGAGGCTGTCGACCGCCAGCTCGTGGTCGGACGATCCCGCCGCGTGGCCGGTGAGCGCGACGGGCAGCAACGCGGCCAGCGACAGGACCGCCAGCCAGCCCACCGTGGTGTGCCGGGTGGCGACGGCGGCCCCGGTGGCCACCACCGCGGCGACGAGCGCGCTGATGAGCAGCGAGCGCAGGAGGTCGATGGAGGTGATGAAGCTGCCGAGCTGGGTCGCGAACGCGGGATCGCTCGGGGCCGTGCCGGCGAGGCGGGCGTAGCTCAGCACCAGCACGACGAGGCCGGCCGCGACCCAGACCGCCCCGGTGGCCGCCGCCAGCCGCACGGCCGAGACGGTGACCCCGCCGATCACCGGGGAGGGCTCCGAGGACGTCGAGCGGGCCGAGCGTCCTGGCGTGCCGGCCGCCGGCAGCACCACCGCCGCGACGACGAGCAGGCCGATGGTCAGGCTGGCGGCCAGGTCGCTGACGACGCGCACGACGGGAAGACCCCACCGCGTGAGCGCGCCGGGATCGGCCACGAGCGTCGCGGCCGCCGCACCGGTGAGCGTCAACCCGAGCAGCGCGGCCACCAGCCCGGCGACGCCGAGCCCGGCGGCTGTGCGCAGCAACCGCACGCCGGGCGCGGCCGCGGACGCAGCGGGGTCGGGGGCCATGGATCCAGGGTAAGTGGGTGGCGCGAAAGTGATTTGCGCCGGGAGGGCCTCGGGGTGCAGAGTGACCCGGTTGCTTGTTTCATGCAACTATCCATTTCCCGCCTCACCCGGAGGACCCGTGTCCGCCCTGCCCGCCGCCACCGGCCCGCTCGGCAGCGAGCTCAGCACGCAGGTCGTGCGCCTCACCCGCCAGGTGGCCGGTCTGCGCGCGCACCTGACGTCGCACCAGCGCCACGGCGTCGAGTGGTCGTCGTACGTCGTGCTCTTCCACCTGGTGAAGTCCGGCGCCATGCGCTCCAACGCGCTCGCCGAGCTGGTGTGCTCCGACCCCTCGACGATCAGCCGCCAGACCGGCTCGCTCGTCGAGCACGGCCTGGTCGAGCGCCGTCCGGACCCGGACGACGGTCGCGCCGTCCAGCTCGCCGCCACCGACAAGGGGCTGGAGCTGTTCCAGCAGATGCGCGACGAGCGCGACACCCTGCTCGCCGGGGTGCTCGTCGACTGGGACCCAGCCGACGTCCAGACCCTCACCCGCCTGCTCGACCGCTTCACGACCGACCTCGAGCACCACCGTCCCCGCTTGCTCAAGACCTTCGACGCGCTGGAGAACTCATGACCACCCACGCCGCGGCCGGCGCCGCTCCCTCGTCGTCCGCAGACGGGGGTCTGACCCACCGTCAGATCCTCACCATCCTCACCGGACTGCTGATGGGGATGTTCCTGGCCGCGCTCGACCAGACCATCGTCGCCACCGCGATCCGCACCATCGCCGACGACCTCAACGGGCTGTCGGTGCAGGCGTGGGTGACCACCGCCTACCTCATCACCTCGACCATCGCGACGCCGCTGTACGGCAAGCTCTCGGACATCTACGGCCGCAAGCCGTTCTTCATCGCGGCGATCTCGATCTTCGTCGTCGGCTCGCTGATGTGCACCTTCGCGACGTCCATGTACATGCTCGCCGGGTTCCGCGCGATCCAGGGCATCGGCGCCGGCGGCCTGTTCTCGCTCGCGCTCGCGATCATCGGCGACATCGTCCCGCCGCGTGAGCGTGCCAAGTACCAGGGCTACTTCCTCGCCGTGTTCGGCACCTCGAGCGTGCTCGGCCCGGTGGTCGGCGGCTTCTTCGCCGGCGCCGACTCGATCATCGGCATCACCGGCTGGCGCTGGGTCTTCCTGGTCAACGTGCCGATCGGCATCGCGGCCCTGTACGTCGTCAACCACACCCTGAACATCGAGCACCACCGTCACGACCACCGGATCGACTGGAAGGGCGCCGTGGCGCTCGCCGTCGCGCTCGTGCCGCTGCTCACCGTGGCCGAGCAGGGCCGCTCGTGGGGCTGGGGCTCCGGACGCTCGATCACGGCGTACGTGATCGGCGTGCTGGGCGTGCTGGCCTTCCTGTGGGCCGAGCGGTCGATGGGCGACGAGGCGCTGATCCCGCTGCGCCTGTTCAAGGACCGCACCGTGTCGGTCAGCACCGTGGCCAACGTCATCATCGGCGTCGGCATGTTCGGCGGCATCGTCTCGATCCCGCTGTACCTGCAGATCGTGCGCGGTTCGAGCCCCACCGAGGCCGGCCTGCAGCTGCTGCCCATGACGCTCGGCCTGATGAGCGCGTCGATCATGTCCGGCCAGCTGATCTCCCGCACCGGGCGCTACAAGATCTACCCGGTGATCGGCACCGGGCTGGCGCTGGTCGGCCTGCTGATGTTCACCCAGGTCGGCGTCGACACCCCGCTGTGGCAGACCATGATCGTGATGTTCGTGTTCGGCTTCGGCCTCGGCAACTGCATGCAGCCGCTCGTGCTGGCGATCCAGAACGCCGTCTCCCCGCGCGACATCGGGGTGGCGACGTCGTCCGCGACGTTCTTCCGTCAGATCGGCGGCACGCTCGGCGTCGCGGTGTTCTTGTCGGTGCTCTTCAGCTCGCTCCCCGACAAGCTCGGCGCCGCCTTCGAGCGGATCGCGCCGACCGCGCCGTTCCAGGCCGCCCTGCGCGACCCGGCCAACGCGGAGTTCGCCCGCACGCTGAAGACCCAGGGGCTCCACGGCCTGGGCGCGCTCAACGACTCCTCGTTCATCAACACGCTGGACCCCCGGCTGGCGCGGCCGTTCCTGATCGGCTTCTCCGACTCCATGTCGCTGGTGTTCTGGTGCGCGGCGGCCGTCATGCTCGTCGGACTGATCGTGTCGGTGTTCCTGCCGCAGGTCGAGCTGCGCACGCAGTCCGGTCTGCAGGCGGCCGCCGCCGAGCGGGCAGCGGCGGCGGCACCCCCCGCCCCCTGATCGAGATCGCAGAAGTGGCCCATCACGACCGGTCGTGGTGGGCCACTTCTGCGTTCTCGGCGCGGGCTGTGGATGGCCTCAGCGGGCTGCACCTCGATCGCGCGAGGCTGGGCCGGTGCCTGGTCCGAGTCCGCTGCCCGCCGACCTCGCGGGCCGGCCGTTCACCGTGGCGGAGGCCCTCGAGCGCGGAGTGAGCCGCAAGGTCCTGCGCGGCCAGCGGCTGCGGGCGCCCTTTCGCGGGGTCCGTGTGCCGGTGCTCCTGCCGGACGACCTGCCGACTCGGTGCGCCGCGGCGCAGCTCATCCTGCCGGGGGACGCTCGCTTCAGCCACACCACGGCCGCGCTGCTGCACGGCCTGCCGCTGCCCAGCCGCGCCGTCCACGGGCCGCTGCACGTGACGTCGGCAGCGTGCGCGGCGCGCATCGCGGGCGTCGTGGCCCATCGAGCTCCTGGCACACCGGCACACGTCTGGCGTCATGGGCTGGCGGTGAGCACGCCGTCATGCACGTGGGCCGAGCTCGCCGAGCTATTCGACGTCGACGACCTGGTCGTCGCCGGTGACCACCTGCTTCACCAGGGTCTCGCGGCGCGGCCGGCGCTGGCCGACGTCGGCGCTCGCAGCGGACGGCGCGGCGTCCGGCGTCTGCAACAGGCCTTGCCCCTGCTCGACGGCGGCTCGGACTCACCGATGGAGACCCGCCTGCGGCTGCTGCTCGTCCGTGCTGGCCTGCCCGTCCCGTGCGTCGGCCGCGACGTCGTCGAGGACGGCGCGTGGCTGGCTCGCCCGGACCTCAGCTACCCGCTGCAGCGCATCGCGATCGAGTACGAGGGCGACCACCACCGCACCGACCGGCGCCAGTGGAAGCGCGACAAGGGCCGGCGCCGGCTGCTCGAGGACCACGGCTGGCTGGTGATCGAGGTCGTCGACGACGACGTGTACAAGACCCCCGACCTGACCGTCGGTCGAGTGCGGGCAGCGCTGACGGCGCGCACGTACTGAGAACGCAGAAGTGGCCCACCCGCGAGGTGCGCGGTGGGCCACTTCTGCGATCTGGCGAGGTCAGGCCCAGACGAGGGCCTTCTCCGGACGCTCGAGGATCGCGGCGACGTCCGCGAGGAACCGGCTGCCCAGGTCGCCGTCGACCAGGCGGTGGTCGAAGCTCAGGCCGAGCGTGGTGACCTGACGCGGCACGACCTTGCCCTTGTGCACCCACGGCATCGGCCGCACCTGGCCGAACGCGAGGATCGCGGCCTCGCCGGAGTTGAGGATCGGCGTCCCGGTGTCGACGCCGAACACGCCGACGTTGGTGATCGAGATCGTGCCCCCGGCCATGTCGGCGGGCTGGGTGCGCCCCTCACGCGCCGTCGCGGTGAGCTCGGCGAGGGAGTCGGCCAGCTCACGCAGCGACTGGGTGTGGGCGTCCTTGATGTTCGGCACCACGAGCCCGCGCGGGGTCGCCGCGGCGATCCCGAGGTTGACGTAGTGCTTGATCACGATCTCCTGGTTCGCGTCGTCCCAGGCGGCGTTGATCTCCGGGTTGCGCTTGGCCGCGATGAGCATGGCCTTGGCCAGCACCAGCAGCGGCGAGACCTTGACGCCCGCGAACTCGCGGTCGGCGCGCAGCCGCTCGACGAGTTTCATGGTGCGGGTGACGTCGACCTGCACGAACTCGGTGACGTGCGGCGCCGTGAACGCGGACGACGTGACCGCCTGGGCGGTCATCTTGCGCACGCTCTTGATCGGCACGCGCGTCTCGCGCTCGCCGGACGCCGCCGGCGCGAAGTCGCCGTACTCGCGGGCCGGCGCGGTGGTCGCCTCGCCGGCGCCGGACGCGTGGGCCTGCACGTCGTCGCGCGTGATCGTGCCGTTCGGGCCGGACGCCGCCACCTCGCTGATCTCGACGCCGAGGTCGCGGGCGAGCTTGCGCACCGGAGGCTTGGCGAGCACCTTGCCGTGCGGGCGCGGCGGCTCGCCGTGACCGAGGTGACCCGGCAGGTCGGTGTGCGGCGCGCGGTGCGGCTCGGGCTCGGGCTGGGCGGCCTTCTCGGTCATCTCCTGCTCGACCATGCGGCCGATCTCGTAGCCACCGTGACGCTGCGGCTTGACGCCCTCCTCGGTGAAGGTGTCGACGTTGGCCTTGCGCGGCCGACGCACGGCCGAGGTGGTGCGGGGGCCGTAGCCCACGAGCACCGACGTGCGGCCACCCGGGGCCGGGCCACCGATCAGCCCGGGCTCGACCGCGCCCTCCTCTGGTGCCTGCTCGACCTCGGTCGCACCGGCGGCGGCGCCCTGCGGCTCGGACGACGACGGTGCGGGTGCACCGCCGCCCCCGCCGGGAGCGACGTCGACCGTGATGATCGGCGTGCCGACGTCGACGGTCTGGCCCTCGGGCACGAGCAGCTCGGACACCACACCGGCGAACGGCGTGGGCAGCTCGACGAGCGACTTGGCGGTCTCGATCTCGACGATGATGTCGTTGGTCTTGACCGTGTCACCCGGCTTGACCTTCCAGGTGACGATCTCGGCCTCGGTCAGGCCCTCGCCGACGTCGGGCAGGCGGAACTGCTTCAGGTCTGGCATCTCCTACCCCTTCCTCAGTGGGCGAGCGAGCGGTCGACGGCGTCGAGCACGCGGTCGAGGTCGGGCAGGAACTCCTCCTCGAGCTTGCTCGGCGGGTAGGGCAGGTTGAACCCGCCGACCCGGAGCACCGGCGCCTCGAGGTGGTAGAAGCAGCGCTCGGTGATGCGCGCCGCGATCTCCGCCCCCATGCCGAGGAACGTCGGGGCCTCGTGGACGACGACGAGCCGGCCGGTCTTCTCGACGGAGGCGGCGAGCGTGTCGACGTCGAGCGGCGACAGCGAGCGCAGGTCGACGACCTCCAGGCTGCGGCCCTCCTCCTCGGCGGCCTTGGCAGCCTCGAGGCAGGTCTTCACCATCGGGCCGTACGCGGCCACGGTGACGTGCTCGCCCTCGCGGACGACCTTCGCCTCGTGCAGCGGGCGCGCGTCGGCGAGGGTCAGCCCCTCGGGCAGCTCGGCCTTCTCCCAGTAGCGCCGCTTCGGCTCGTAGAAGATCACCGGGTCGTCGCTGGCGATGGCCTGCTGGATCATGAAGTGAGCGTCGACGGGGTCGGCGCAGCACACCACGCGCAGGCCCGCCGTGTGCGCGAAGTAGGCCTCGTTGGACTCGCTGTGGTGCTCGACCGCGCCGATGCCGCCGCCGACGGGGATGCGGACGACGACCGGCAGCTTGACCTTGCCGAGCGAGCGGGCGCGCATCTTGGCCAGCTGGGACACGATCTGGTCGAACGCCGGGTAGACGAACCCGTCGAACTGGATCTCGCACACGGGCCGGTAGCCGCGCAGGGCCATGCCGATCGCCGTGCCGATGATGCCGGACTCGGCGAGCGGGGCGTCGATCACACGGTCTTCGCCGAAGTCCTTCTGCAGGCCGTCGGTGACGCGGAAGACGCCGCCGAGCTTGCCGATGTCCTCGCCCATCAGCAGGACCTTCGGGTCGGCCTCCATCGCGGCCCGCAGGCCGGTGTTGATGCCCTTCGCGAGGGTGATCTGCGCCATCTCAGTGCCCTCCCTCGTGGCCGGCGTCGGCGAACGAGTCCAGGTAGGTCGCGAACTCGCGACGCTCCTCGTCCACCAGCGGGTGATCGTCGACGTAGACGTGCTCGAACATGTCCAGCGGCTGGGGGTCGGGCATGCTCAGGCAGCCCTGGCGCACGTGCGCCGCCAGCTCGTCGCTCTCGGTCTCGACGGCGGTGAAGAAGTCGTCGTCGGCCAGGCCGTTCGCGATCAGATGCGCCTTGAGGCGGCTGATCGGGTCGCGCTCCTTCCACACCTCGACCTCGGCCGAGACCCGGTAGCGCGTCGGGTCGTCGGAGGTCGTGTGAGCGCCCATGCGGTAGGTGAAGGCCTCGATGAACGTGGGGCCACCACCCTGGCGGGCGTTGTCGAGGGCGGCCTTGGTGACGGCGTACACGGCCAGGACGTCGTTGCCGTCGACCCGCACGCCGGGGAAGCCGAAGCCGGCCGCGCGCTGGTAGAGCGGGATGCGCGTCTGGCGGTCGTTCGGCTCGCTGATCGCCCACTGGTTGTTCTGGCAGAAGAACACGACGGGCGCGTTCTGGACGGCGGCGAAGACGAACGCCTCGTTGACGTCGCCCTGGGACGTCGCGCCGTCGCCGAAGTAGGCGATGACGGCGGCGTCGCGGCCCGGCTCGCCGCTGCCGACGGCGTGGTCGCGCTGGATGCCCATCGCGTAGCCGGTCGCGTGCAGCGTCTGGGCGCCGATGACGATCGTGTAGAGGTGGAAGTTCTTCTCGTCCGGGTCCCAGCCACCGTGGTTGACCCCGCGGAAGAGGCCGAGCAGGTTCAGCGGGTCGACCCCGCGGCACCAGGCGACGCCGTGCTCGCGGTAGGTCGGGAAGGCGTAGTCCTGCGGCGCCATCGCGCGACCGGACCCGACCTGGGCGGCCTCCTGGCCGAGCAGGCTGGCCCAGATGCCGAGCTCGCCCTGCCGCTGCAGCGCGGTCGCCTCGGCGTCGACGCGGCGCACGAGCGCCAGGTCGCGGTAGAGGCCCCTGAGGTCCTCGGGCTGCAGGTCCGCCACGTACTGCGAGTACTCGGGGTGCTCGATGCGCTCGCCCTCGGGGGTGAGCAGCTGCACGAGGTCGGGGCCGCCGTCGATGGTGCTGACGCCGACCTCGTTCCCGACGACGCTGTCGGTCACGTGATCTCCTTCGTCGACCCGGCGCGAGGGTGACCCGCGGCGGGAGCTGACCAGTGTGTCCCGAACGCTCGCGGTGGCTGGTGGCCGTGCGGACGACGGGCGCACGCGCGGGCGCGGTTGTGGCGCGCGTCACGAGTGCTCAGGTCAAGGTACCGGGCGAGGCTGGGCACCGGCGAACGGGCCGGGGGTCCGGGCGACCGCCGCGGGTCGGGGCGCGGTGCGGGTCGGGGCGCGGTGCGGTCAGACGCAGTGGCGGGTCAGGCGCGGTGGCGGCCGGGTGCGCGGCGCGGCTCGTCGTCGTGCGAGGCCAGGTGGGCACCGGCCCGGCGCCCGGCCTTGGTGCGGACGACGCGCTCGGGGCCGGCCTTCTTCGCGCTGGGCTTGCTCGCCCGGCGCTTGTCGGCGTCGGCGCGACTCTGCGGACGGACCTTGTCGCCGTCACCCCGTGAGCTGCCGTTGCGGGCCGGCGCGCGGCGTCCGGCGTCCTGGGTCGTGGTGGACGCGGTCGGAGACGCGGTGTCTGCGGCCACCCCGGCCTTGGAGCCGGAGTCGTCGTCGGACCGGGTCGGGCTGGCCGTGCTGGACGGCGTCGTCGAAGAGGTCGGCGACGAGGCGGACGTCGATGCCGTGGAGCTCGTCGACGACGCGGTCGACGGCAGCGCCGCCGCGGTGGTCTTGCTCGTCGAGGTGGTCGAGGTGGTCGAGGTGGTCGATGGCTCATCGCTGCCGCTGTCGCTGACCGACTCTGTGACCGCCTTGACGACCGTGTCGGTGGACTGCCGCGCGACCTCAGGGCTGGCCTGCAGCGCGGCGGAGTCGGAGATCAGGTCGAGCTCAGGGCCGGGGGTCGTGTCCAGGGCTGAGCTGCTTGACGGCCTCGTTCACGGCGGGCTTGACCTGGACCATCAGGGCGCTCGGCAGTGCGCGCTGGAAGCTGGACGCCGCGACGAGCATGATCAGACCTTCGGGGGCGTTCGCCTTGGAGATGTCGACCGCGTCGCCGAGGGCTGTGTTGGCCGCGTCGTTCATCGCCGTCGTGACGGCACCGTCCAGGGTCTGGTCGAGGCGCTTGGAGACCTTTTTCACCACGAGCTGGTCGCGCGGGCTGGGTCCGGCCAAGGCGCTCAGGGAGGTGCTGACGCGAACGCGGACGGCGTCGCTCGCCTTCTCGACCTGCTGCTTGCTGAATGCCACCACGATCGACGAGGGCGGCTGCCTGGTCGGAGTAGGGGTCGGCTTCGTCGTCGGCGGGGTCGTGGGGGGCTTGGTGGGGGGCTTGGTCGGTGGCTTGGTGGGGGGCTCGGTCGGCCTGGACGGCGTGCCGGTGGGAGTGGGCGGCTTCGAGACCGGCGGCCGCGACGAGTGCCCCGGGCTGGTGGGGGTCGTGACGGGCGGGCGCGACACCGTGCCCGGGCCGCTCGAGGGCAGCACGGGTCCGCCGCCGGAGCCCGGCGCGAAGATCCCCGAACCGGTGGTGGCATCGGAGCCACCACTGAAAGGCACGACGCCGACGCCGGTGGACGGGCGCACCGCGGGTCGACGCACGAACGGGTTCTTGGTGACGCTGGGGGTCGGCTCGCCGATGGCCTGCACCGTGCCGGGGACGCCGGGCACGTCGCCGGTGATCTGCGCACCGTTGACGCCGAGGCCGGTGCCACCGAAACCGAACACGGCCGCACCCACCAGCGCCGCCGACGAGACCGCGGCGATGGCGGCCGCCGGCCCGCTGGAACGCAGGCTCAGCGTGCGCGCGGCGGTCTTCGCCGTCCGCCGCTCTGCGGTCATGACCATCGCCCCCGGTGGCGTGTGAAGGTGCTTACGGAACGTGACGTTTTGTCGGTATATCACGTAATGCTATCGCACGAGCGCAGCGAGTAACACCTTGGAGAACCAGCCTAATCGGCGTAACGCCTGTGGCGCATGCCCCGTTGTGACTATCCCTCGGGTGACCCGACAGGACTACATCGGCACTCCGCCATCCGGGCTTTAGCCCGATCGGGGTTGCTCCGGTCACCCGGGCGTCACAGCTGCTCGCGGAACGCTGCCGCCACCTCGATCAGCCGGTCGTTGGCCGCTTCCTCGCCGATGGTGACGCGCACGCCGTCCGTGGCGTAGGGCCGCACGACGAGCCCGTGCTCGTCGCACGCGGCGGCGAAGTCCGGCGTCCGCTCACCCACGGGGAACCACACGAAGTTGGCCTGGGACGCCGGCAGCTGCCAGCCCTGCTCGGCGAGCGCGGCGCTCACCCGCTCACGCTCCGCGACCAGCGCCTCGACCCGCTCGGCGAGCTCCGCAGACGCGCCGAGCGAGGCGATCGCGGCCTCCTGGGCGACCCCCGAGACGCCGAACGGCACCGCGGTCTTGCGCAGCGCCTGCGCCACGCGCGGCTGGGCGACCGCGTACCCGACGCGAAGCCCCGCGAGGCCGTAGGCCTTGGAGAAGGTCCGCAGCACCGCGACGTTGGGGTGCGCGCGGTACAGCGCCAGCGCGTCCGGTGCCTGCGGGTCGCGCACGAACTCGACGTACGCCTCGTCGATCACCACCAGGACGTCGCGCGGTACGCGGGCGAGGAACTCCTCGAGCTCGTCCGCGTGCACGACCGGCCCGGTGGGGTTGTTGGGCGTGCACACGAGCACGAGACGGGTGCGGTCGGTGACGGCGTCCGCCATGGCCGACAGGTCGTGCCGGGCGTCCGGCAGCAGCGGCACCGCCACGGGCACCGCCCCCGCGGCGTGCGCGACGATGGGGTACGCCTCGAACGAGCGCCAGGCGAACACGACCTCCTCGCCCTCGCCGCACGTGGCCGCGACGATCTGGCCGAGGACGCCGACGCTGCCCGTCCCCGTCGCCACGCACTCCGCGGGGACGCCGAGGTGGTCGGCGATGGCCTGCACCAGGCCGGTCGCGAACATGTCCGGGTAGCGGTTCATGCTCGCCGCCGCCTGCTCCACGACCGCCTGCACCGCCGGCAGCGGCGGGTAGGGGTTCTCGTTCGACGACAGCTTGTACGTCGTCCGGCCCTCCTGGGCCTGGGCGGGCTTGCCGGGCACGTAGGCCGGGATGGCGTCGAGGGTGGCGCGCAGGTGGACCGGCACGTCGTCCGGTGCAGGGGTGACGTCGCTCATGGGCGTCACCCTAGGACGCACCTGCGTTCACGGGTGCCCAGGGCCCTACGTCGTGCGACGCGGGACTCGAACCTCCCGGCCCGTCGCCTTCCTCGGTGCCAGACTGACGATCATGAAGTCGTTCCTCATCAAGGTCGTCGTCAACGCCCTCGCGATCTGGGTGGCCACCTTGGTCGTCAGCGGGATCTCCGTGAGCAGCCCCCGCGACAGCACGGGCGGCACGATCGTGACCTACCTGGTGATCGCGGCCATCTTCGGCCTGGTCAACGCCGTGGTGAAGCCGGTCGTGAAGGTGCTCGCCTTCCCGTTCTACGTGCTGACCCTCGGCCTGCTGACGTTTGTCGTCAACGCGCTGATGCTGGAGCTGACCGCGTGGATCTCCAGCCACACCAGCCTGACGCTCACGATCGATCACTTCTGGTGGGACGCCGTGCTCGGTGCCCTCGTCGTCACCTTCGTGAGCCTGGTGCTGAACGCGATCCTCCCCGACGGCAAGGACTGACTCTCGTCCCCCGGTGAACTCCGGAACGGGGCCGGGTGGGGAGTGGCGTGGGTCAGGAGTGACGGCGCGTGGTGACGACCCGGAAGCGGCTCGCCACGAAGGCGCCGTCGGTGTATGTCGCGTTGGCGGCCGGGTTGGCCCCGGTGCCGTGGAAGTCGCTGAACGCGGCGGTCTGGTTGACGAACACCTGGCCGTTGAGGTTCTCGCTCAGCGCGACGCCCGCGTCGACCGCCGCGTCGCGGGCGGCCTCCAGCACGTCCTCGGACGTCGAGTAGACCGCTGCGGTCATCGCGCCGTGCTCGCGCACCGTGTCGCGGAAGCGCTGCAGCGACTGCTCGGTGGAGTCGGTGGCGATGAGGAACGCCACCGGGCCGAAGCACTCCTGGGTGTACGTCGACTCGGCCGCGACGTCCATCGCCACGAGCCCCGGCGTGCGGACGACGGCGTCCGGGTACGACGGGTGCTGGACGACGCGCGAGTCGACGACGACGCGCCCACCGGCGGACGCCGCGAGATCAGCCAGGCCGGACGCGCGCGAGCGCACGCCCTCGTTGACGGTCGCACCGAGCAGCTCGACGGCCTTGGCGTCGTCACCGGTGAGGCGTCCGATCGCCTGGCCGAGCCGGTCGGCGAGCTCGTCGAACGACAGGTGCCCGTCGTCGGTGTCGACGCCGTCGCGTGGCACGTAGACGTTCTGCGGCGTGGTGCACATCTGCCCGCTGTAGAGCGTGAAGGAGAACGCCAGGTTGCCCAGCGCGCCGCGCAGGTCGGGCACCGAGTCGATGACGACGGTGTTGACGCCGGCCTTCTCGGTGTAGACGGACGCGCCCGCTGCGCCGGCCTCGCGCTCGAGCCACTCACCGAACGCCGGGCCGCCGGTGTAGTCGATGATCTTGACGGCGGGGTGCAGGGCGAGGGTCTTGGCCAGGCCCTCGCCGTCCGCCTCGGCGGCGAGCGTGACGAGGTCGGGGTCGAAGCCGGCGTCACGCAGGGCGCTGCGGATCGCGGCGACGCTGATCGCGAGCGGCAGCACTGCCCGCGGGTGCGGCTTGACGACGACCGCGTTGCCGGTGGCGAGCGAGGCGAACAGCCCGGGGTAGGAGTTCCACGTCGGGAAGGTGTTGCAGCCGATCACGAGCGCCACACCGCGGGGGACGACGCGGTAGTCCTTCGTCATGCGCAGCGGCTCACCCTTGGCCGGCTTCTCCCACACCACGGACGCCGGCACGCGCCGCTGTTCGAACAGCGCGTACGCGACGGCCTCGAGGGCGCGGTCCTGCGCGTGCGGAGCCGCCGCCTGGAAGGCCATCACGAACGGCTGGCCGGTGGTGTGCATCACCGCGTGGGCCATCTCGAACGAGCGGGCGTGGATACGGTCGATGGCCTCGACGCAGACGGCGGCGCGCACCTCCGGGCCGGCGTCGCGCCAGGCCGGGATGGCGGCCTGCGCGGCCTGCATCAGCCGGTCGACGTCCTGGTGCGGGTACTGGATCCGCAGCGTCGGGCCGAACGGCGAGACCTCGTCGCCCACCCGGCCGTCGGTGGCCGGCTGGTCGTCGAGCTCGGCGAACTCGCGGGTGAGGTGCGCCTCGAAGGCCTGCTGGCCGGCCTCGGCCGCACCCTCGCCGTACACGCGCGGCGACGGGGACTCGGGGTAGCGCGAGTGGTAGGCGCGCGAGACCACGGCGGCCAGGGCCTGCTCGAGGGCCTCGCGGTGCTTCTCGACCAGCGCACGGGCAGCCTCGGGCGCGGTGCCGGGCACCGGGTGGGGTGCGAGGGCGAACGGGGGGTGCGGGTCACCGGCCTCGTGGGCGTAGGTTCCTGCGTGCGGCTCTGCACTCATACCGTGACCCTATCCGCCCCCGCAGCGCCGACCCAGCGAGGAGGACCCGCGTGAGGCTCGTGCAGTCCGGCTCGCCCGTCGCCGTGGTCGGCGCGGGCACGATGGGGGCCGGGATCGCCCTCGTCGCGGCGCAGGCCGGCCACCCGGTGCGGCTGCTCGACGTCCGCGCGGGCGCCGCCGAGGCCGCCGTCCAGGGCCTGCGCGAGAAGCTGTCGACCCTGGCCGCGAAGGGGCGGGTCGACCCCGACGCCGCCCGAGCCGCGGCCGAGCACCTGGCGGCCGTCGACGGCGTGCGCGACCTCGCCGGCTGCACCCTCGTCGTCGAGGCCGTCGCCGAGGACCTCGAGGTCAAGCGCGCGCTCCTCGCCGAGCTCGAGGAGGTCGTCGCGGACGACACCGTGCTGGGCACCAACACCTCCTCGCTGTCGGTGACGGCGGTGGCGGCCCGGCTGCGCCACCCCGGCCGCGTCGTCGGGCTGCACTTCTTCAACCCGGCCGACCGCATGCGCCTCGTCGAGGTGGTGCGCGGCGACGCCACGGACCCCGCCGTGGTCGAGGCGGCGGTCGAGCTGGCTCGCGCGTGGGGGAAGACGCCGGTCGTGTGCACCTCGACCCCCGGCTTCATCGTCAACCGCGTCGCGCGGCCGTACTACGGCGAGGCGCAGCGGATGGTCGAGGAGGGGGTCGCCGACCCGGCCACGATCGACGCGGTGCTGCGCGAGGCCGGCGGCTTCCCGCTCGGGCCGTTCGAGCTCACCGACCTCGTGGGCCAAGACGTCAACCTGGCGGTCTCGAGGTCGGTGTGGGAGCAGACGTTCCACGACCCTCGGTACGCCCCGACCGTGTTCCAGCAACGACTCGTGGACGCCGGCCGGCTGGGTCGCAAGAGCGGCCACGGGGTGTTCACGTACGGCGCCGACGGTCGGGCGAGCGACGCCGCGCCGCGCACCGAGGACCCCCGGCCGGCGCCGACGCGCGTGGTGCTGCGGCACGACGAGGAGGGCGACGGCTTCCCGGTGATGGGCGCCTTCGTGCGCCGCGTCGAGGCCGCCGGCGTCACCGTCGAGCGCGTGCTGCTCGACGAGGAGGACCTCGTCGACGACGACGTCCCGGGCATCGAGCTGCCCGGCGGCGCGCTGCTGCGCGAGGCCAGCGGTGAGCTGGCGTCCCAGAGCTGGGCCCGCGACGACGCCGGCGTCGTCCTGCTCGACTGGGCGCACGACGCAGAGACCTGCACGCGCGTGGCACTGTCGGCGTCGGCCGACTGCCCGGCCGAGTCGCTCGAGGCCGCGATCGGGCTGTGCCAGGCCGCCGGCGTCGCGGTGAGCGTCGTGGGCGAGAGCCCGGGCGGCGTGGTGGCCCGCACCGTGTGCATGCTCGTCAACGAGGCGGTCGAGCTGGTGACCCGCTGCGAGGCGAGCGCCGAGGACGTCGACGTCGCGATGATCCTCGGCACGGGCTACCCCTCCGGCCCGCTGCAGTGGGGCGACCGGCTGGAGGCGGCGGGCGTCGACGTCGAGACCGTGCTGCGCGAGCTGCACAGCACCTTCCCGAGCGGCCGCTACCGGCCCAGCCCCGCGTTCGTGCGGCTGGCCCGCACCGGGGGGCGGCTGCGCGACGTCCAGGCGGGCGGCCGTCGTGCCTGACCTCGACGACCTCGCCCGCCGCAGCGCGGAGGCCATGCTCGCCGAGGACCTCGCCAGCGCCGGGCTCGGCATCGCCCTGCTCGACGTCGCCCCCGGCCGCGCGCGGCTGCGGATGACCGTGCGCGACGACATGGTCAACGGCCACGCGATCGCCCACGGCGGCTTGGTGTTCACCCTGGCCGACTCGGCCTTTGCGGTGGCGTGCAACAGCCACGGCGTCGTGACCGTGGCGGCCGGCGCCGACATCACGTTCACGGCCCCGGCGCGGTTGGGCGACGTGCTGGTGGCGGACGCCGTGGAGACCGACACGTTCGGTCGCAGCGGCAGCACCGACGTCCGGGTGACTCGCGAGGCGGACGGCGCGCTCGTGGCGCTCTTCCGTGGCCGGTCACGCTCGCTCGGACGTGCCATTCCCGGCGCGGAACCCGTTGCAGCAGAGGAGGAAGCGTGAGCCTGCCCGTGATCCAGGACCGCCCCGACCTGTACGACGAGGCCGAGCGGTGGTCGGTCGACGAGCTGCGCGCCGCGCAGCTCGAGCGGCTGCGGTGGTCGCTGACGCACGCCTACGAGAACGTGCCGCACTACCGACAAGCCTTTGACGCCAAGGGTTTCGACCCCCGCGGGCTGACGAGCCTCGACGACCTCCGGCACGCGCCGTTCACCTCGAAGGCCGACCTGCGCGACAACTACCCGTTCGGCATGTTCGCGGTGCCTCGCGAGCAGGTGAACCGCGTGCACGCGTCGTCCGGCACCACCGGTCGTCCCACGGTGGTCGGCTACACGGCGGCGGACCTGCGCACCTGGTCGGGCCTGATGGCCCGCTCGATCCGCGCCGCCGGTGGGCGTCCCGGTGACGTGGTGCACGTGGCGTACGGGTACGGCCTGTTCACCGGTGGCCTCGGGGCGCACTACGGCGCAGAGGCGTTGGGCTGCACCGTCGTCCCGGTCAGCGGCGGCATGACCGAGCGGCAGGTGCAGCTGATCAAGGACTTCGGGCCCCGCGTGATCATGGTGACGCCGTCGTACTTCCTGTCGGTGCTCGACGAGATGGAGCGCGAGGGACTGGACCCGGCGACGTCGTCCTTGGAGGTCGGGATCTTCGGTGCCGAGCCCTGGACCGACGCGATGCGCCGCGAGATCGAGCAGCGGGCCGGGATGCACGCCGTCGACATCTACGGTCTGTCGGAGGTGATGGGCCCCGGCGTGGCGCAGGAGTGCGTCGACACCAAGGACGGCCTGCACGTCTGGGAGGACCACTTCTACCCCGAGGTCGTCGACCCGATCACCGAGGAGCCGGTGGCCGAGGGCGAGGTCGGCGAGCTGGTGTTCACGTCCCTGACCAAGCAGGCGATGCCGGTCGTCCGGTACCGCACCCGCGACCTCACCCGGCTGCTGCCCGGCACGGCGCGTCCGGGCATGCGCCGCATGGAGAAGGTCACCGGACGCACCGACGACATGATGATCGTGCGCGGGGTCAACGTCTTCCCGACCCAGATCGAGGAGCTCGTGCTCGCGACGCCCGGCCTCACGCCGTACTTCCAGTGCGTGCTCACCCGGCCGGGGCGCATGGACGAGCTCACGGTGCTGGTCGAGGCGGAGGGCGGCCTCGGCTCCGACCAGCACGACGCGCTGGCGCGCCAGGTCGCCGGGATGATCAAGCACCGCATCGGCATCACCGCCGCCGTCCAGGTCGTCGACCCGGGCGGCGTCGAGCGCAGCATCGGCAAGGCGCGGCGCATCGTCGACAACCGCCCCCACGACTGACCACCCGGACCCTCCTCGGGCAGATTCCCGCTGGTCGGTAGCGTGCGTCCGTGACCAGCACCGCAGCCCGCGCGGCCACGGGCGTCGCCTTCGCCGTGGCCGCCTCGGTGCTCTTCTCGGTCAACGCCACCGTGAGCAAGCTGGTGCTGCAGCACGGGCTGTCGTCCGTGCAGCTCGTGTCGATCCGGTCGGCCGGCGCGGCGGTGCTGCTCATGGGCTACACCGCCCTGACCCGACCCGACACCCTGCGCGTCGGCCGCCGCGAGCTCGCCTTCCTCGCGGCGTACGGCGTCTGCGGCATCGCCATGGTGCAGTGGCTCTACTTCGTGGCCATCGCCCGCATGCCCGTGGGTGTCGCGCTGCTGCTGGAGTACACCGCGCCGCTCATGGTGGCGCTGTGGGTGCGCTTCGCGCAGGGCGAGCAGGTCCGCTCGCGCGTCTGGGCGGCGCTCGCGCTCTGCCTGGGCGGCCTGGCCCTCGTCGCGCAGGTCTGGCACGGGCTCACGCTGGACGGCGTGGGCGTGCTCGCCGCGCTGGGTGCGGCCGCCGCGCTCGCGACCTACTACCTGATGGGCGAGCGCGGCCTCGGACGGCGCGACCCGGTCTCGCTCATGGCCTGGATCTTCACGTTCTCCGCGCTGCTGTGGGCGGTCGTCGCACCTTGGTGGACCTTCCCGTTCGGGGCGCTCGGCCGCCCGGTGGCCATGCCGTGGGGCGCCGCGGTGGACGTCGGCGTCCTCACCGCGTGGGTGGTGCTGCTCGGCACCGTCGCCGCGTTCGGGCTGGTGCTGCTCGCCGTCGGGCGCGTAGGCGCCGCCCGGGTGGGGATCCTCGGGATGCTCGAGCCGGTGGGGTCCGCGCTCGTGGCGTGGTGGGTGCTCGACGAGGGACTGCGTCCGGTGCAGCTGGTCGGCGGCGCCGTCGTCCTGGTGGGCATCGTCCTCGCCGAGACCGCGCGGCGGCGTCCCGCGCAGGCCACCGACGCCGTCCCGCTGCCCGAGGGCGTGGCGCCGTAGCCGTCACCACGGCGCGTCAGCGCACGTGCGAGCGCAGGAAGTCGACGGTGCGCGACCACGCCAGCCGGGCCGACTCCTCGTCGTAGGTGCCGAGGCGGTCCTTGTCGTTGTGGAAGGCGTGGCCGGCCGGGTAGTAGAAGAACTGCACCTCGGCGCCGGACTCCTCGCGGATCTGCTGCTCCTGCTGGCGCGCCTGGTCGACCGGGTAGAAGCCGTCCTGCTCGGCGTAGTGCCCCTGCACCGCCGCACGGACGCCGGTGTAGGTGTCGGGCACCGCGGGGCCGACCCCGTAGAACGGGACGGCGGCGCTGACCCTGTCGCCCTGCTGCGCGGCGAGCAGCAGCACGAAGCCGCCGCCCATGCAGAAGCCGACCGTGCCGACCGTCGACGACGTGACGGCGTCGTGCGCGAGCAGGTAGTCGACGGCGCCACCGAGGTCGCGCGCCGCCTGCTCGACGGGCAGCTGGCTCATCATCTCGCCGGCCTCGTCCGAGTCGTGCGCGACGCGGCCACCCATGAGGTCGGGGGCCAGCACCACGAAGCCCTCCGCAGCGAGGCGGTCGGCCACGTCGACCATGTGGTCGTCGAGGCCCCACCACTCCTGGATGAGGACGACTCCGGGGCCGCTGCCGCCCGGCGGCACCGCGAGATAGCCGTGGGCCTGCGTCCCGTTGCTGGCGAAGGTGACGTTCTGGCGCGGGTTCGGGTCAGCCATGAGCCGATGCTAACCACGTCGGCAAGATGCGGCCCGACGTGCGGTGCCTAGGCTGTCCACATGATCACCCAGCGCACGTCACGCCCCCGCGTCGTCGTGGTCGGCGGGGGGTTCGCCGGCCTGTCGGCGGTGCGCGAGCTCAGCGTCGCCGACGTCGACGTGCTGCTCGTCGACCGGCACGGCTACAACACCTTCCAGCCCCTGCTCTACCAGGTCGCCACCGGCGGGTTGAACCCCGGCGACGTCACCTACGCGCTGCGGGCGTTCACCAGCCGATACCGCAACGCGGACTTCCTGCGGGCGACCGTGACCGACATCGACACCGACGCGCGCTTGGTGCACCTCGAGGGTCTCGACCCCGAGCCGTACGACTACCTGGTCATCGCCTGCGGCGTCACCGCCAACTACTTCGGCATCCCGGGTGCGCAGGAGCACGCCCTCGCGATCTACACCCGCAGCGGTGCGATCCGCACGCGCGACCGGGTGCTGACCGCCATCGAGAACGCCGCCCAGGACCGCGAGGGCGCGCCCGACCCCACCATCGTGGTCGTCGGCGGCGGGGCGACCGGCGTCGAGATGGCCGGCGCGCTCGCCGAGCTGCGCAACGCCGCGGTGCCGATCGCCTACCGCAGCCTGGACATCTCCCGCGTGCGCATCGTGCTCGTCGAGATGATGGACGTCGTCCTGGGGCCGTTCCACCCCAAGCTGCAGGCGTACGCCGCCAAGGCGCTGCGCGAGCGCGGCGTCGACCTGCGGCTGGGGACGTCGGTGCAGGAGGTCCGCGCCGACGCCGTGGTCGTCAAGGGCCCCGCCGGCGAGGAGACGGTCCCGGCCGCCGCGGTGGTGTGGGCGACGGGCATCACGGCGGGCCCGATCGTCGGCAGCTGGGGCCTGCCGACGGGTCGTGGGGGCCGGATCGAGGTCGGCGACGACCTCAGCGTGGCCGGGCACCCCGAGATCTTCGCCGTCGGCGACGTCGCGCTCGACCCCGACGACCTGCCTCAGGTGGCGCAGCCGGCGATCCAGGGCGGCAAGCACGCGGGCGTGCAGATCCGCCGCGTGCTGGCGGGCGCGCCCACCGAGCCGTTCACCTACCGCGACAAGGGCAGCATGGCCACCATCGGCCGCAGCGACGCGGTGGTGCAGTTCCCGTTCGGGCTGCGGCTGAAGGGGCTGGTCGCCTGGCTGGCCTGGCTCGGCCTGCACATCATCGAGCTGATGGGCGGCCGCAACCGGCTGGCCACGCTGATCAACCTGTCCGTCCGGTACTTCAGCTGGCCCCGCAGCCTGAACATCGTGGTCGGCGACCCGGCCGACTGACCCCGCTTCCGCCGTCCAGGCCGCTTTCCGCCGTCCAGGCCGCTTTCCGCACCTCAGCCGCGGCCTGAGGGCGGAAGTGGCCGCTGCCTCCGCCGCTGAGGCCGCGGCCGGAGGGCGGAAAGCGGCATCAGTGGCGGAAACCGGCCTGAGTGGCGGAAGCGGGGTGGCGGGCGGGCTGCCGGGATCTGGGACCATGGAGCACGTGACCTCCACACCCCTCGCTGACGCCGGCATCGCCCTCGGAGCCCTCGACGGTCGTTACCGCGCCGTCGTCGCGCCCCTGGTCGAGCACCTGTCCGAAGCCGCCCTCAACCGCGAGCGCGTGCGCGTCGAGGTCGAGTGGCTGATCCACCTCACCAGCGAGGGAGCCGTGCCCGGGGCGCGCCGGCTCACCGACGCCGAGGTGGCCGAGCTGCGCGGCGTCGTCGACGGCTTCGGCCCGGACGACGTGGCCGAGCTCGGCCAGATCGAGCGAGAGACCGTGCACGACGTCAAGGCGGTCGAGTACTACCTCAAGCGGCGCATGCAGGCGGGCAGCCTGGCCGACCTCACCGAGCTGGTCCACTTCTGCTGCACCAGCGAGGACGTCAACAACCTGGCGTACGCGCTGATGGTGCGGGGCGCCGTCCAGCAGGTCTGGCTGCCGGCGGCGCGGGCGCTCGCGGACGACGTCGCCGCCCTCGCGGTCGAGCTGCGGGAGGTCCCGCTGCTGGCGCACACGCACGGCCAGCCGGCCACGCCGACCACGATGGGCAAGGAGCTCGCCGTCCTCGCCCACCGGCTGCGCCGCCAGCTGCGCCGCGTGTCGTCCGCCGAGTACCTCGGCAAGATCAACGGCGCCACGGGGACGTTCGGCGCGCACGTCGCGGCGGTGCCGAGCACCGACTGGGTCGAGGTGTCGCGACGCTTCGTCGAGCACCTCGGGCTGACCTGGAACCCGCTGACCACCCAGATCGAGTCCCACGACTGGCAGGCCGAGCTCTACAGCGACGTCGCGCGCTTCAACAGGGTTTTGCACAACCTGTGCACCGATTCGTGGACGTACATCTCCCTGGGCTACTTCGTGCAGGTGCGCGGCCAGGGCACCGTGGGGTCGTCGACCATGCCGCACAAGGTCAACCCGATCCGCTTCGAGAACGCCGAGGCCAACCTCGAGGTCTCGAACGCGCTGCTCGACGTGCTCAGCCAGACCCTCGTCACCAGCCGCCTGCAGCGCGACCTCACCGACTCGTCGATGCAGCGCAACATCGGGACGGCGTTCGGCCACTCGCTGCTCGCGATCGACAACGTGCGGCGGGGGCTGGCCGGGCTCGACGCCGCTCCGGCGGCCATGCAGCGCGACCTCGAGGCGAACTGGGAGGTGCTCGGCGAGGCGGTGCAGTCGGCGATGCGCGCGGCCGGGATCGCCGGCACGCCCGGCATGGACGAGCCCTACGAGCGGCTGAAGGAGCTCACCCGCGGACGCCGTATCGACGGCCCCGCGATGCGCGAGTTCGTGCTGGGGCTGGGGCTGCCCGCGGACGTCGAGCAGCGGCTCGCCGCGCTGACCCCGGCCGGCTACACGGGGCTGGCCGCTCGCCTGGTCGACTTCCTGGACTGAGCCGCGGCGCCCGCCGGACTCGTCGTCCGGTGGTGGGTGACGCTCAGACGGTGACCGCGCCCTGCGGGGTCTCGAACGTGCACGACAGCAGTCCCGGCGTGCCGTGCGGCGCCACGAACTGGAACGCGACCTCCTGCGCCACATACGTCGACGGCAGGCCCAGCCAGTCGGTGACGCGGTGGGCGTCGCCGGCGATCTGCAGCCCGGCCAGCCGGACCTCGGAGGGGCCGGCGTTCGAGGGGTGCAACTCGTCGTCCGTCTCCCACTGCAGGAGGAAGGGCAGCTGCGGGTCGGCGATCAGGCCCTTGACGCCGATCTGGCGCCAACGCAGCTCGACGCCGTCGGGGCGGTGGCGGTTGCCGGGCACCGAATCACGCCCGAGCCGCTCCTCGACCGGGTGGATGTCGTCGACGGCCACGACCCAGCCGAGCCAGCCGCCGCCGGCCTCGCTGCGGGCGCGGACGGCCTGGCCGAACGGCGCCTTGTCCGACGCCGGGTGGTCGAGCACCTCGACGACCTCGACGTAGCGGCGATCGGCCAGGGGGAGGATCACGTTGCGGGTGCCGAAGCGGGGGTGCACCCCGCCGTCGACCGCGGTGACGCCGAGCGTCTGAGCCAGGTGCTGGGCGGTGTCGTGCAGACCACCGCTCTCCGCGGCGTAGGACACGTGGTCGACTCGCATGCTCGGATCGTGTCACACGCGACGCAGGGGTCTGCGAGCAGGTCACCCAGCGGGACGACTGGGGAAGATCACGCCATTCGGGGACTGCGACGGGGTGCCCCAGCTGCCATAGGTCGGCCACGGGGAGCCCCCGTGGCCAAACGGGAGCGGCGCGGTCAGCGGCGGGGGGCGAGGAACTCGGCGAGGCGGCCCAGGGCGTCCTGGAGGTCGTCGACGCGCGGGAGGGTCACGATGCGCAGGTGGTCGGGGTCGGGCCAGTTGAACCCGGTGCCCTGCACCAGCAGCAGGTGCTGCTCGCGCAGCAGCTCGAGCACGAGCTGCTGGTCGTCCTTGACGTCGTAGACGTCGGGGTCGAGCCGCGGGAAGAGGTACAGCGCGCCGTCCGGCTCGACGCAGGACACGCCGGGGATGTCGTTCAGCAGCGCCAGCGCGGTGTCGCGCTGCTCACGCAGCCGTCCGCCGGGCAGCACCAGCTCGTCCAGCCCGTGTCGTCCACCGAGCGCGGTGGCGATGGCGTGCTGGGCCGGGACGTTCGCGCACAGCCGCATGTTCGCGAGGATCGTCAGGCCCTCGATGTAGCTGCGGGCCTCGGACGTCGGGCCGGACACGACCAGCCAGCCGGACCGGAAGCCGGCGAGGCGGTAGGCCTTCGAGAGCCCGTTGAAGGTCAGGCACAGCACGTCGGGGGCGAGGGACGCCGTGGCCGTGTGCGTGGCGTCGCCGTAGAGGATCTGGTCGTAGATCTCGTCGCTGAACAGCACCAGCCCGTGCCGGCGGGCGACGTCGGCGATGCCCTCGAGCACCGCCGTGCCGTACACCGCACCGGTGGGGTTGTTGGGGTTGATGACGACCACGGCCTTGGTGCGCTCGGTGACCTTGGCGGTGAGGTCGTCGAGGTCCGGCTGCCAGCCCTGGCTCTCGTCGCACAGGTAGTGCACCGGGCGTCCGCCGGCGAGCGACACCGCAGCGGTCCACAGCGGGTAGTCCGGCGCGGGGATCAGCACCTCGTCGCCGTTGTCCAGCAACGCCTGCAGCGCCATGACGATGAGCTCGCTGACGCCGTTGCCGAGGTAGACGTCGTCGACGTCGATGCCCTCGACGCCCTTGGCCTGGTGGTACTGCACGACCGCTCGCCGGGCGGAGAGCAGCCCCTGGGAGTCGCAGTAGCCCTGCGCGGTCGGCAGCGCGGCGACCACGTCGGCGAGGATGCCCTCGGGGGCGTCGAAGCCGAACGGCGCGGGGTTGCCGATGTTGAGCTTCAGGATCCGGTGACCCTCGCGCTCGAGCCGCTGCGCCTCGGCCAGCACCGGCCCGCGGATGTCGTAGCAGACATCAGCGAGCTTGCGGGACTGCAGGAAGGTCACGACCGCCAGTGTCTCAGGCGTCCCGGCCCCTGGGGAGGAGGGCTCGCGGGTTGAGACCGACGTCTCACGGCTCGACGGCTCCGGCGTCGACGCTCTCGGCCCGGCGACTGGTGACGAACAGCCGGTGCGCGGTCACGACGACCGACAACCAGGCCAGCGCCAGCGCCCAGGCGACGACGACGTCGGTGAGCCAGTGGTGCCCGAGGTACACGCGGGTCAGGCCCATCGTCACCGCGAACGCCAGTGCCGAGGCGACCGTCACGGCGCGAGTGCGGCGCGAGCGCTGGCGGCGCACCAGCACGTACGCCGTGATGCCCGCGAGCGCCATCGCGTTGAGCGAGTGGCCGCTGGGGAAGGAGAACGACGCCTCGTACGGCGGCACGGCATCGACCAGAGGGGGCCGGGCCCGGCCGACGGCGGCCTTACCCACCACGGTCATCGCGAGCGATCCCGCCGCGGTCGCCAGCCCGAGCAGCACGGGGTCCCAGGCGCGCCACCGCCAGGCGAGCAGGACGAGCACCGCGGTGGCGAGCAGCGGCATGCCGACCGGCCCCCCGAGGTCGGTGTAGAGCTGCACGACCCGGGTGAGCCCGCCGCTGCGCAGCGCCACCGCGGCGTCGAGCACCGGCTGGTCGAGCCCGGCCAGCCCGGCGACGTCCGACACCTGGTCGTAGACCTCCTCGGCGCCCCAGGTGAACACCGCGCACACCGCCAGGCCGACGGCCAGGGTCAGCACCGCGACGCCGTGGGGTCGCACGAGCCGGGCCGCCTGCACCGCCCAGCCGGCGAGCCGGCGTCCGGCCTGGGTCGGCCAGCGGCCGAGGTCGCGGGAGCCGACGTGCTCGGCGTCCGTCGTCGGCTCGGGCTCACGGCTGCTCATCCGGGCATTCTCGCCGCGCACCTCGTGCGGCGCCGCCCGGGCCACCCGGGCCGCCCGGCGCGCGCCCACCGAGGTGCCGCACCGCGTGACCACGGATACGGTGGTGACCTGGGTCCGGGGGGGCCTGGGAGGGGACACCACGTTCGAGGGAGCCCAGATGTCGGTGCGGGTCGTACCCGCTGCGCAACCACCGGACGGCACGATGGTCGGCCAGTGGCCGCTGCGTGCGGTGCCGAGCAGCGCACCGCTGGCGCGCCGCCTCGTCACCCAGGCCATGGAGGGCGCGCACGAGCAGCTGCTGCGACGCGCGGCGCTCGTGGCGAGCGAGCTCGTCACCAACAGCGTGCGGTACGCCCCCGGTGGGGTGTCGCTCGCCCTGCAGGAGCTGCGGGGCGACTGGGTCGTCGCGGTCACCGACAGCAGCAGCGTGCCGCCGCAGCTGCGCGACTCCGGGCCGTTGTCCGACAACGGCCGGGGGATGCTGATCGTGGCCCGGGTCAGCCGCCAGCTCGGCTGGGCGCGCACGCCCACCGGCAAGGTGGTGTGGGCGCGGCTGTCGCCGTCGACCCCGGAGCTGTAGCCCGTACCCTCGTGGGGTGAATGAGCCGGACGGCGTCGACGCCCCCTTCCTGGACGCCCTGGCCAAGCGCCGGCTGGTGCTCGCGCGCACCCGCGACGACCGCAGCGTGGTCACCGTGCACGAGGGGCGCCGGGTCGTCGTCGCCTGCACCGAGCGCGACCTGCTGGCCGCCTGGTGGCGCGAGCGCGGCGGCGACGACGGGCCGCCCCCCACGGTGCGCGAGCTCTCGCTGCGTGAGGTGCTGGGCCTGTGGGCCGCCCCCGACGTCGACCTGCTCGTCGACCCCGGCCCGGGCGGTGGTGTGCTGGTGCCGGTCGAGCCGGCCCGCCGCTACCTGGGCCTCGGGCCGGTGGTCGCCGAGCGCGACGGGTCCGAGCCGCTGCCGTTCACCGGGTTCACGACCGGGCGGCGTGGGCTGCAGGTGCCGCTGGTGCTCGTCGTCGCGGCGCTGGTGCTGGTCGGCGTGGGCCTGTCGCGGCCGAGCGTGTGGTTCGCGCTGGCCGGCGTGGCCTGCGCCGCCGCGGCCGGTGCCCTCGGTCGCCCGGCGCTGCGCGAGGTGCATGCCGCGCGGCGGGCGACCCGCCGCCTGCAGGAGGCGCGGCGGCGCGCGTAGGCGGGCCGGACGGCCGGCTCAGCCCTCGCGCACGAGGCCGTACAGGCGGTCGGGCACGAAGCGCACGATGAGCCGCTGCTCGTCGACCATCGCCGCCCGGAACTCCGCCCAGTCCGGGTGCTCGCCGCTCAGCGCCCGGTAGTGCTCGACGAGCTCCTCGACGACGGGGTCGTGCGGGTCGCTCGCCACTGGGCCGACGTCGGCGACGCCCTCGGCCACGACGTACGACCAGAGGTCGGGGCTCGAGGCGTGCAGGCTGACACGCGCGTCGCGGCGCAGGTTCGCCGTCTTGGCCAGCGGGCTGCGCGTGGAGACGCGCACGAGCCTGGTCGCCGGGTCGGCGTGGTAGGAGACCGTCGACAGCTGGGGACGGCCGTCGCGCTTGATGGTCGCGAGGATGCCGCGCCGGCCCCGCACGAGCAGGTCGGCGAGCGCCGCGTCGGGCTGGTCGGGCTGGCCGGGCTGGTCGGGCTGGTCGGGCTGGTCGGGGTGATCGGGCTGAGTCATCACGCCATCCTCGCGCGTCCGGGCCTAGACCTCCTGCACGACGCGGTCGCGGGTCACGGTCACCTGCCGGTGCGCGCGGACGCTGTAGGCGACGGCGAGCGCCCACACCGCCGCGAGCGCGACGTAGACGGTCGAGCGCACCTCCCCGGGGGTGTGCACCCACTCGCTGCGCAGCAACGTGCGCGCGTTGGTGAGCACGATGAGCCCGCCGACCGCCGACCCCAGGACGCGCGGCGGCACGTGCCGCACGAGCCAGGCCGCTACGGGCGCGGCGACGACCCCGCCGGCCAGCAGGGCCAGCGCCCACCGCACGTCGACGCCCTCGCGACCCAGCGCCAGCCAGAAGCCCGCGCTGGCGGCGACGGCCACGAGCGCCTCGGCGGCGTCGATCGAGCCGATCACCCGGCGCGGCTCCAGCCGTCCGCTGGCGAGGATCGCGGGGGTGCCGACCGGTCCCCAGCCCCCGCCGCCGGTGGCGTCGAGGAAGCCGGCGACGAGGCCGAGCGGCGCCAGGAACCGCTTGCGCAGGGGCTTGCCGAGGTGCTCCTGGCTCAGCCCGAAGGTCGTGAACCGCACCAGCACGTACGTGCCGAGCACCAACAGGATCGCTGACATCACGGGTGCGGCGACCTGGCTGGGCAGGCCCGACAGCACGCTCGCGCCGGCGAACGCGCCGACGGCGCCGGGCAGGCCGATCTTCAGGACCACTCCCAGGTCGACGTTGCCGAAGCGCCAGTGCGACGCGCCGGCCACGAGGGTGGTGCCGATCTCGGCCAGGTGGACGGTGGCCGAGGCCGCGGCGGGGTTGGCGCCGACGACGAGCAGCAGCGTCGTGGAGGTGACGCCGTAGGCCATGCCGAGGCTGCCGTCGACGAGCTGGGCACCGAGGCCGACGAGGGCGAGCAGGACGAGCTTGCGCATGCGGGGACTTCCTGTGCGGGGCCGAAGGCCCGGGGTCGGGGACGCTCGAAGGGGTCCTCACCGACAGGCGCAGGTGACGCACAGCCCGTGGTCCAGCGCGTAGTCGCGCGTGAGCAGGGCGGGTGTCATGGGACGACGATCGTCAGGGCGCACCAGCGCCGTCAACGGCCGGGCGCCGGCGTCCCGCACCGTGGACGGCGGCTCAGAAGAGCAGGTCGGCCTCGAGGTCGAGCAGGAAGCGCTTGCGTGGCAGGCCGCCGCCGAAACCGGTGAGCGTGCCGTCGGCGCCGATGACACGGTGGCAGGGCACGACGACCGGGATCGGGTTGGAGCCGTTGGCGGTGCCCACCGCGCGGGAGGCCTCGGGGCCCAGCCCGAGCCGAGCGGCGATCTCGCCGTACGACCGGGTCTGGCCGTAGGGGATCTCGCGCAGCGCCGCCCAGACCCGCTGCTGGAAGTCCGAGCCGACCGGGGCCAGTGGCAGCTCGAACTCGCGCAGCTGCCGGTCGAAGTACGCGTCCAGCTGGTCGCGGACCCGCGAGAACAGCGGCAGGTCGTCGTCGCGCCGCCACCCGACGCCGCGGGCCAGCACCCGCTCGTGCGGGCTGAACCACAGGCCGGTCAGCGCCTCGCCGTCGGAGGTGGCGAGCAGGTCGTCGACCGGGCTCGGCACGAGCGTCCAGAGCACCACCCGCTCATCCTGCCGGATCACGCGGCGCGCTCGGAGCGGGGCACGTGGCGCGCGATCGCCACGCCCACCAGGCAGACGGCGCCGCCGACGACCGCGAGCGCCACCGGCACCTCACCGAGCAGCAGCCACCCGAGCAGGATCGTCATCGGCGGCACCAGGTAGGTCGTCGAGCCGAGCCGGCCGGCACTGGTGCGAGCCAAGGCGTACGCCCAGGTCGTGAAGGCCGCCGCGGTGGGGCCGAGCCCGAGGTAGGCGACCCAGGCGACGGTGGACGCGTCGGCCGCGCGCAGGTCGTGCACGAGGTCGGGGACGAACGGCAGGCAGGACACCGCCCCGATGGTGCACGCCACCCAGGTGACCTGCAGCGCGGGCAGCCGGGCGAGCAGCGGCTTCTGCGCGATGACACTCACCGCGTACGCGACTGCCGCGACCAGGCACAGCACCGCGCCCCACACGTCGGCGGTCGGTGACGACGAGGTGGCGGCCGCGATCAGCACGACCCCCGCGAAGGCCACCGCGCTGCCGAGCACGAGCCGCCGCCGCGAAGCCCTCCCCGAGCAGCAGCCCGGCGAGCACGGCGATGAGCAACGGGCCGACGTTCACCAGCATCGCCGCCGTTCCGGCGTCCACCCGCTGCTCGGCGGCGTTGAGGGCGACGTTGTACAGGCCGAACCACAGGACGCCGCACACGAGCAGCCGCACCCACTGGCCGGCGTCCGGACGAGGCACGGGCGACACGCGCCGACGGCGCAGGAGGAGCGCGCCGAGCACGGCGCTGGCCACCAGGCAGCGACCCAGCGTCAGTGGCCCGGGCGAGACCTGCGTGCCCACGTGCCGGATGGCTACGAACGCCGAGGCCCACAGCAGCACGGTGACGGCGATCGCCGCGGTGGCGGCGTGCCGACGCGGACCGGCGGGGCGTCCGGCCGAGCCCGTAGCGGCGGGCGTGGGGGGCGTTGCGGCGGTGTTCACGGTGCTCATGACCTGTGAACGCGCGGGGGCGACGGTTCGTGAGGTCGTCATCGACGATCTAGCGGGTCGGCTCGTCCGCGCGATCAGAAGAACCCGAGGCGCGCCAGGGGCTCGACCAGCTCGTGCTCCTCGTACGACAGGTGCGACAGCAGCGTGTCGGTGAGCAGGTCGACGGCGGCACGCACCTGGGCCAGGCCGTCCGGCGCGGAGACCATCGCGACGAGCGCCTGGTCGACGCGCTCCAGCACCTCGGAGATGACGTGGTGCTCCTGCTCCAGCCGGTCGATGACCGGGGCGAGACGCGGGTCGCGCGAGCGCAGGTGGGGGAAGACGCTCTGGTCCTCGAGGCTGTGGTGGCCGGTGACGATCCGGCAGTACGACGCGCAGTAGACGCCGAGCGTCCAGCTGTTCTGGCGCAACGTCATCGTGCTGATGTGCGACCTCGCGTCACCGACGTCGGCGTGCCCCTTCGCGACCTGGTCGACGAGGTCGCGCAGCTGGCTCAGCTCCGAGCGCAGGGCGTCGTGCACGTCGACCAGGTGCTGGCCGGCCGCCTGCTCCTGCGCGGTGTACGCGCGCCCCGGCTCGGGAGCTGGCCCGTTCGGGCGGGTCGCTTCGTCCCAGGGCACGTCGTCGGCCAGGCGCGTGCCGTCGTCCGGGGTCGGCGTGACGTCCAGACCCGCAGCGGCCCGCTGCTCGGGGCGCACCTCGACGCGCTCCGCCGGCGCGGGCGCGTCGTCCACTCGCCGTGCGGACGGGTGACCCGCTCGCTCAGCCGCGACCAGCTCGCGCACCCCGGGGGCGACCTCGGCGGCGAAGCGCCGGATGTCGTCGGGCCCGTCGGACGACAGGACGTAGGTGCTCATGCCCTGCGTCAGCGTGAGCTCGGCGAGCTGCTCGACCCAGGTGGCGGCGGGGCCGTTGAGGAAGCCGCGTCCGTCGCCGGTGAAGCTGCCGTTGACGTTGTAGAGGCGGCGCACGGCCCGCGGGTCGCGCCCGGCCGCCACGGCCGCGTCGTCGATGGTGGCGTTCAGCGCAGGCAGCGCGTCGACCCCGACGTAGCCGAGGCTCGGCAGCCAGCCGTCCGCGGCGGCGCCGGTGATGCGCAGCATGCGGGGCTTGAGGGCACCGAGCCAGATCTCGATCCGGTGCGCCGGGGCCGGCCCGGGGTGCGCGCCGTGAACGCGGTAGTGCTCGCCGTCCTCGCGGATCGAGCCGCCGGGTGCCTGCCAGACCGCGCGGATGATGCGCAGGGCCTCCTCGAGGGCGTCGACCCGTTGCGCCGCAGTCAGTTTCCGGCCACCGACGGCGGCGATCGCGTCCGCGAAGCCACCCGCACCGAGCCCCAGCTCGACCCGACCGTCGCTGAGCAGGTCGAGGGTCGCCGCGCTGCGGGCCAGCACCACCGGTGGGCGCAGCGGCAGGTTGGCGACGTTCGGAGCCACCGAGATGCGCTCGGTGCGCGCCGCGATCACCGACAGCAGGGTCCAGGTGTCGAGGAACTTGGCCTGGTAGGGGTGGTCCTGCACCGTCACGAGGTCAAGACCCACCTGCTCGGTCAGCAGCGCCAGGTCGACCACCCGGTGCGCCGACCCCGCGAGCGGCGTGATGAACGTCCCGAAGCGCAGCTCGTGCCCGTAGTCGGTCATGCGGCCGATCCTGTCACCGCCGCGGACGCGGGTCGTCGGGCGCCAGCAGACCGTTGCCCCGCAGGTGCTCGAACACGAGGTGGGTCTGCGTCGCCCGCACCGCCGGGTGGCTGGTGATGCGGTCGAGGATCAGGCTGCGCACGGCGTCGGCGGACGTCGCCGCGACGTGGATCAGGTAGTCGTCCTGGCCGGCGACGTGGAAGACCTGCAGCACCCCCGGCAACGTCGGTGCGAGCGCCCGGAACGCGTCGACGTGCGTGTGCGTGTGCCCGTGCAGACGGACCGCGATCAGCACCTGCAGCGGGCGACCGACCCGCGCGGGGTCGACGTCGGCGTGCACGCCCCGCACCACGCCTCGCTCGCGCAGGGCGCGGGTCCGCGTCAGGGCGGTGGACGGCGCGACGCCCGCCCGCGCCGCGAGCTGGGCGTTCGAGGTGCGGCCGTCGGCCTGCAGCTCGCGCAGGATCGCCAGGTCGACCGCGTCGAGACCCTCGGGGGGCTGCGGATCGTTCGTCATGGGGCCCTCCTGGGTGGCGCGTCGTTCGGGGGATGGCGTGCGTCGTCCCATCGTGCCGCACGATCTTCGGGGATAGCGCCATTCAGCCGCAGAACCGACGACGATGAGGCCATGTCGACGACGACCCGGCCCGAACGCACGACGTCATCCGACGCGGCGGCCACCCGCGCCGCCCAGCCCGCGGACGAGCGCACCGAGGGCCTGCGCACCCGCGCCGTGCACGCGGGCCGCGCGGACCTCGCCGCCCTGGGCGTGCACGCACCGCCGCTCGACCTGTCGACCACCTACCCGCTGCCCGACGTCGACCGCGGTGGCGACTCCTACGAGGCCATGGCCACCGGCGGGCGTCCCACCGACGGCGGCAACGTCTACGCGCGGCTGTGGAACCCCACCGTCGCCCGCTTCGAGGACGCGCTCGCGAGCCTGGAGGGCACGACGGACGCCGTCGCGTTCGGCAGCGGCATGGCCGCGCTCACCGCGACGCTGCTGGCGTGCGTGCAGGTCGGTCGACCGCACGTGGTGGCCGTCCGGCCGCTGTACGGCGGGTCCGACCACCTGCTCGCCACCGGCGTCCTCGGCACGCAGGTGACGTGGGCGACGGCCGGCACGGTCGCCGACGCGCTGCGGCCCGACACCGGGCTCGTGGTCTTCGAGACGCCCGCGAACCCCACGCTGGACCTCGTCGACATCGAGGCCGTCGTGGCGCAGGCCGGTGACGTGCCGGTGCTCGTCGACTCGACCTTCGCCACCCCCGTGCTGCAGCAGCCCGCCCGCCACGGCGCCGCGCTCGTGATGCACAGCGCCACGAAGTTCCTCGGCGGCCACGGGGACGTGGTGGGCGGCGTCGTCGCGTGCGGCGACGAGTGGGCGCACCGGCTGCGGTCGGTGCGCGCCATCACCGGCGGCCTGCTGCACCCGCTCGCCGCCTACCTGCTGCAGCGCGGCCTGCCGACGCTGCCGCTGCGCGTGCGCGCCCAGCAGCAGACCGCCTGCGAGGTCGCGGCCTTCCTGTCCGACCACCCTCGGGTCACCGCGGTGCACCACCCGAGCCTGGCCGGCGCCGACCCGCTCGGCCTGCTCGGTCGCCAGCAGGCGGGGCCGGGCAGCCTGCTCGCGTTCGAGGTGCGCGGGGGCGCCGAGGCGGCGCGGGCCGTGGCGTCCGGCGTCCGGCTCATCACCCACGCCGTCTCGCTCGGTGGCGTCGACACGCTCATCCAGCACCCCGCGTCGTTGACGCACCGGCCGGTGGAGGCCTCCGCCAAGCCGGTCGGTGCGCTGCTGCGCCTGTCCTGCGGGCTCGAGGACGCCGCCGACCTCGTCGCCGACCTCGACCAGGCCCTCCGCACAGCCCCTGCTCGATGATCACGTGAAGTAGGGTCCCCAGCACTTCACAAGGCGTGCACACCGCGTGAAGTGCTGGCAGACCTACTTCACGTGATCATCGGGGAAAGGGTGCCGGGGCTAGGGGAGGGAGCGGGCGGACGTCGCCTCGAGCGTGAGCAGCCGCTCCTTGGCCGCGACGCCGCCGCCGTACTGGCCGATCGACCCGTCGCTCTTGACCACGCGGTGGCAGGGGACCACGAGCGGCAGCGGGTTGCGGGCGCAGGCGGAGCCGACGGCGCGCACCGCCCGCGGGTTGCCGGCGGCCGCCGCCACAGCCGCGTAGCTCGCGGTGTGGCCGTAGGCGATGTCGGACAGGTGCTCGAGCACCACGCGCCGGAACCCGTGGGCGAGCCGGAGGTCCAGGGGCAGGTCGAAGGCGCGCCGTCGTCCGGCGAAGTACTCGTCGAGCTCGCGGGCCACCAGGTCGAGCCGGCGCGGGACCTCCAGCACGCGCGGGCTCACCTGAGCGGCGATGCGGTCGAGGACGGCGGCGTGGCCCTCGATCTCGAACGCCACGCGCAGCAGGCCCTGCTCGGTGGCCGCCAGCAGCAGCGGACCCACCGGGCTGTCGACGGTGCGGTAGGCCACCTCGAGCAGGCCCTCGTCGGCCGCGGCACCAGCCAGCCGCTCGTGCAGCCGCTTCAGCGTGCCCTCGTCGGGTTCGCTGAGGCTCTTCAGCCCGGCGAGCAGCGTGTCGCTGCGGTGAGCGTCGTTCATGACCGAGCCTCCTCCGGTGCCAGGTAGGTGCGTCGCAGGGCCGCGATGCCGTCCGCGGCAGCCCGCCGGGCGGCGTCCGCCGTGCCGCCGACGATCTCGGCGACCTGCGCGTACGGCAGCCCGACCAGGTGGTGGTACGCCACGCACTCGCGCTGCTTGAGCGGGAGCTCGGCCAGTGCCGCCCACAGGTCGTTCTCCCAGCCGCCGGGCTGGCCGGTCGTGGCGGGACGCTCGGGGACGACGTCGGTCGGCACCGGACGCCGCGCCTGCCCGCGCAGCTGGTCGATGGCCTTGCGGTGCGCGATGGTGACCAGCCAGGCCGCCACGTCGCTGCCGGGCCGCAGCGTGGGGTAGGCGCGCAAGGCCGACAGGAAGGTCTCGGACCACGCGTCGTCCGCGGCGTGCGGGCCCACGACGGCCCGGCACACGCGCAGCACCATCGGCCCGTGCCGGGCGACGACGGCTTCGAACGGTTCGAGTCCCACAACAGGTAAACGTCCCACGACCGGCGGACGTGAGGTCCCACGACGCGCAGCTCGTCCACACCCCCCGAGCCGGCCGCGGGCGGGACGTTCCGCCCTGTTCGCGTGGGCGGCCCGGCGGGACCGTGGCGGAAGAGACTCCGCGGAGGCGCCATGTCGCACCACGACCTGCTCACCACCGGCACGGACGCCGACACCTCGCTGTGGGACGCCGCGCACGACCTGCTCGATGGACTGCCGGGCGGCGGCCTGAACATCGCCCATGAGGCGGTCGACCGGCACGCGGCCGGCACCCGGGCCGACCACGTCGCCCTGCGCTGCCTCGCGCTCGACGGTGCCGTCACCGACGTCACGTACGCCGAGCTCGCCGATCGCAGCAACCGCGTGGCCAACGTCCTGACCGGGCTCGGCGTCGCCCCAGGCGACCACGTGTTCCTGCTGCTCGGGCGCACGGCCGACCTCTACGCGGTGGCGCACGGCGCGCTCAAGACGCGGGCGGTGCTGTGCACGCTGTTCGCGGCCTTCGGGCCCGAGCCGATCCGGGCGCGGCTCGAGCTCGGTCACGCCGCGGTGGTGGTGACGACGCCGTCCCTGTACGACCGCAAGCTCTCCGGCGTCCTGGACGGCCTCGAGCACCTCGAGCACGTGCTGCTCGTCGGCCCGGACGACGGCCGCGAACGCCCGCGGGCCCGCTGGCTGGACCCGCTGCTCGACGCCGCCGACCCGACCTTCGCGGTCGGCCCGACGGACCCCGAGACGCCGTCGTTCCTGCACTTCACGAGCGGCACGACCGGCCGGCCCAAGGGCGCCCTGCACGTGCACGGTGCCGTGGTCGCGCACCTGGCGACCGCACGCCTGGTGCTCGACCTCACCCCCGACGACGTGTACTGGTGCACCGCTGACCCCGGCTGGGTCACCGGCACGTCCTACGGCCTGGTCGCCCCGCTCGTGGTCGGCGCGACGTGCGTCGTCGACGAGGCGGAGTTCGACGCCACGCGCTGGTACCGGATCCTGCAGGAGCAGCACGTCACGGTCTGGTACACCGCACCGACGGCGATCCGCCGGCTCATGCGCGCCGGCACCGAGCTGGCCCGGCGGTTCGACACCTCGCACCTGCGGCTGGTGGCGAGCGTCGGCGAGCCGCTCAACGCCGAGGCCGTGCGCTGGGGCGAGGAGGCGTTGGAACGGACCATCCGCGACACCTGGTGGCAGACCGAGACCGGCGCCATCATGGTCGCCGGCTACGCGCCGGACGCCGTGGCCGGCTCCCTCGGGCGGCCGGTACCGGGCATCACCGCCGCGGTGATGGTCAGCGACGAGGTGGGCAAGGCGCTGCGCCCGGACGGCCACGTGCAGGTGCAGCACCAGCCGGACGTGCCGGGTGAGCTCGCGCTGCGTCGCGGCTGGCCGTCGATGTTCCGCACGTACCTCGACCAGCAGGAGCGCTACGACGCGGCGTTCGTCAACGACTGGTACCTCACCGGTGACGTCGTGCGCCAGGACGCCGCCGGCCGGCTGTGGTTCCTCGGCCGCGCCGACGACGTCATCAAGTCCTCCGGCCACCTGATCGGACCCTTCGAGGTCGAGAGCCTGCTCATGGAGCACCCCGCCGTGGTCGAAGCAGGCGTCATCGGGCGTCCGGACCCGGTGGCCGGCGAGGTCGTGAAGGCGTTCGTGGTACTGCGCAACGGGTTCGAGCCGAGCGATGCGCTCCGGCTCGACATCATCGGCTTCGCGCGCAAGCGCCTCGGCGCAGCCGTGGCACCCAAGGAGGTCGACGTCGTCGACGACCTGCCGAAGACGCGCAGCGGCAAGATCATGCGGCGCCTCCTGCGCGCTCGCGAGCTCGGGCTGGCCGAGGGTGACACCTCGACCCTGGAGACGGTGGAGGCACGGTGAGCCGCCGGCGGCCGCCGGACGCGACCACCACCACCACCGCAGCGACCACCGCCAGCGCCGCGGCCGCGAGGGCGACGTCCTCGGCCGCAGCCGACCCCGACGTCGAGCTGCTGCACACGATGCTGCGGATCCGCCGCTTCGAGGAGAAGTGCGCCGAGCTCTACAGCGCCGGGTCGATCCGCGGTTTCCTGCACCTGTACATCGGCGAGGAGGCCGTGGCCACGGGCATCCTGCCCGAGCTCGCCCCGGACGACGCCGTCGTCGCGACGTACCGCGAGCACGGGCACGCGCTCGTGCGCGGGGTGCCCATGCGCGCGGTGATGGCCGAGATGTTCGGTCGCGTCGAGGGCTGCAGCCGCGGTCGCGGTGGCTCGATGCACCTGTTCGACCTGTCCCGCCGCTTCTACGGCGGCCAGGCCATCGTCGGCGCGGGGTTGCCGACGGCCATCGGCCTGGCGCTGGCCGACAAGATGCTCGGCCGCACCGGACGCGTCACCGCCTGCTTCTTCGGCGACGGCGCCGTGGCCGAGGGCGCCTTCCACGAGAGCGCGAACCTCGCCGCGCTCTGGCACCTGCCGGTGCTGCTGTGCTGCGAGAACAACCGGTACGCGATGGGCACCGCGATCGAGCGGTACGAGTCGCAGACCGACCTGTGCCTCAAGGCCGCCGCCTACGAGATCCCCGCCTGGCCGGTCGACGGCATGGACGTCCTCGCCGTGCGGGACGTCGCGCGACGCGCGGTCGAGGCCGTCAGCGGCGGTGGTGGGCCGCTGTTCCTCGAGCTCAACACCTACCGCTATCGCGCGCACTCGATGTACGACCCGGACCGCTACCGCAAGCGTTCGGAGATCGAGGAGTGGAAGCAACGCGATCCGATCGCCGGCCTCGCCGCGACGCTGCGGGCCGCAGGCCGCCTCGACGACGCGAGCGAGCGCTCGATCGAGGACGCCGTCGCCGCCGAGATCGCGGACGCCGTCGCGTACGCCGAGGCCGGCCACCTCGAGCCCGTGGACGAGCTCACCCGCTGGGTGCACAGCGAGGAGGTGTCCTCGTGACGACGTACCGGGAGGCAGTGCGCGAGGCGATCCGCGAGGCCATGACGACGGACGACCGGGTCTTCCTCATGGGTGAGGACGTCGGCGCGTACGGCGGCGGCCACGGCGTCAGCCTCGGCCTCCTCGAGCAGTTCGGACCGGAGCGGATCCGCGATGCACCGTTGTCCGAGAACGGGTTCGTCGGCGCGGGCATCGGTGCGGCCCTGGGCGGCATGCGCCCGATCGTCGAGATCATGACGGTGAACTTCAGCCTGCTGGCGCTCGACCAGGTGCTCAACACCGCCGCGACGCTGCTGCACATGTCCGGTGGCCAGGCGAACGTGCCGCTCGTCATCCGGATGACCACCGGTGGTGGCCGCCAGCTCGCCGCCCAGCACTCGCACAGCCTGGAGAACTACTACGCGCACATCCCCGGGCTGAAGGTGCTCTCGGCGGCGACCGTCGAGGACGCGCGCTGGATGCTGGCGCCGGCACTCGCCGATCCTGACCCCGTGGTGCTCTTCGAGCACGGGCTGCTCTACAACGCCGAGGGCGAGCCGGGCGCCGGACCCGTCGATATCACGTCTGCGGCGTTGCGGCGCAACGGGTCTGACGTCACGATCATCACGTACGGCGGGACGCTCGGCCTGTGCCTGCAGGCAGCCGACGAGCTCGCGGGCGAGGGCATCGAGGCGGACGTCATCGACCTGCGGGTGCTGCGCCCGCTGGACTCCGCCACGGTCAGCGCGTCCGTGCGACGCACGCACCACGCCGTCGTCGTCGACGAGGGGTGGCGCTCGGTCGGGCTGGCCGCCGAGGTCGCGACGCGCATCCACGAGGACGCCTTCTACGACCTCGACGCGCCGGTGCAGCGGGTCTGCTCGGCGGAGGTCCCGCTCCCCTACGCGAGGCACCTGGAGCAGGCGGCCCTGCCGTCGGCCGCCCGGGTCGTCGCCGCCGTCCACGAGGCGCTGGGGCGGTCATGACCACGCAGTTCACGATGCCCTCGCTCGGTGCGGACATGGAGTCCGGCACGCTGCTGGAGTGGCTCGTGGCCCCCGGCGACGAGGTGCACCGGGGGCAGGTCGTGGCGGTCGTCGACACCGCGAAGTCGGCGATCGACGTCGAGACCTGGCACGACGGCGTCGTGCGTCGGCTGCTCGTGGAGCCGGGGACGACGGTCGAGGTCGGTACGCCGTTGGCCGAGTTCACCTCGGCCGAGGAGGCGCAAGTCCCTGCGCCGCAGCCGGTTTCGCCGCCCCCCACCACGCCCGTGGTCCGGCACCTCGCCCAGCAGCTCGGCGTCGACCTCGCGACGGTGTCGGGCACGGGGGCCGGCGGGCGCATCACCCACGCCGACGTCCGTACTGCGGCAGCTCCCCCAGCCGCCCCCTCGCCGGTGGCGCACGGTCACGAGCCCCCGCCCACCCCGCGTCTGCCACCACGTGCGGAGGGTCGGGCACGGGTGTCGCCCGCGGCCCGGCGCCGCGCGGCGGCGTTGGGTCTCGACGTCACGACGCTCACCGGCGCCGGGTCGGGTGGTGCGGTCACCCTCGCCGACGTCGAGGCCGCGGCCGCCGCCAGCGCGCCAACGCCGCCGGCACCAGCGCCTTCACCGAGCCCACCACCTCCAGCGCCGACGGCGCCGACAGCGGCACCGGACGACGCCGCCGCACGCGCCGCGGCCATGCGCACGGCCATCGGCAACCTGATGAGCCGCTCCAAGCGCGAGATCCCGCACTACTACCTGGCTCACACGATCGAGCTGTCCGCCGTGACCGCGTGGCTGCAGCGACACAACGCCGGTCTGCCTGTGGCGCAACGGGTACTGCCGGCTGCGGTGCTGCTGCGTGCGACCGCGCTGGGCGCCGTCCGGGTGCCGGAGGTGAACGGCTTCTTCACCGACGGGGCCTTCCACCCCAGCTCCGCCGTGCACCTCGGGGTGGCGGTCAACCTGCGCGGCGGTGGTCTGGTGACGCCGGCCCTGCACCACGCGGAACGGATGGGCGTGGACGAGCTCATGGCTGCCCTGCAGGACCTCGTGCAGCGCGCTCGGGCCGGGCACCTCAAGCGCACCGAGCTGTCCGAGGGCACCATCACCGTCACCAGTCTCGGTGAGCGCGGCGTCGAGCTCGTGCACGGCGTCATCGTGCCGCCGCAGGTCGCGCTGGTGGGCATCGGCACGGTCATGCACCGCCCCTGGGCCGTCGGCGACGCCGTGGCGGTGCGGCCGGTCGTCACCGTGACCTTCTCCGGCGACCACCGAGCCGGCGACGGGCACCTCGGCGCGCGGTTCCTGTCGACCCTCGACGAGCTCCTGCAACGACCGGAGGACCTGTGAGCACCCACGAGCACGAGACCCAGACCGCCGCCCGCGCGGCCATCACCGACCTGCTGGCCCGCATCGCGCCGGGCAGCGACCTCGACGCCGTCCCGCCGGACGCCGACCTGCGCGCCGAGCTCGACCTGGACTCGATGGACTTCCTGGCCTTCGTGGTCGGGCTCGACGACCGCCTCGGTGTCGCCGTGCCCGAGGAGGACTACCCCGCGATGACGACGATGCGCGGCGGCGTCGAGTACCTGTCGGCCCGGCTCGCCGCCCGCACGTGAGGTGACGCACGGCGCCGTTCGTGCGTGACGAACGGGAGGCTGCGCCACGCACAGCCTCCCGTCCGGGGAGCCGAGCCGCGCTGACGCGGCCCGGCGCCTGCTCACTCCGACGGACCGCGGGCGATCGGGATCATCCGGCTCTCCGGCTTGCTCTCCTCGACCGGGACGACGACCTCGAGGATGCCGTCCTGGTAGCGAGCGGTCAGCTCGTCCCCCTTGTAGCCCTTCGGCAGGGTCACGCGACGGACGAACGAGCCGTAGTGGAACTCCGAGCGCCCCTTCTCCGTGACCTCCTCGCGCCGTTCGGCGGAGATGGTCAGCACGTCGTCGGCGACGCTGATCTCGACGTCCTTGTCCGGGTCGATGCCGGGCATCTCGGCGCGGACGACGTAGCGTCCCTCCTCCATGCGGTCCTCGATCCGCATCACGTGCGCGGCTTCGCGGCGCAGCTCGGCTACTGCCGGCCAGCCGCTCTCGAGCCAGTCGAACAGCTCACCCAACGGTGAGGGCGTCGTGCGCTTGATGACTGCGGTCATGTTCTCCTCCTTCGATGGTGCGCTGGATCACCGGCTGGGGTGGCGGTCGAGGATGTCGCGCAGCTGCGCCACGAGCTTGAGCGACTCCCCGTGCTCGCGCTGCCAGACGTTGCGTCCGAAGATCAGGCCCGTCGCCCCGGCGTCCATCGACAGCTGGGCCTTGGTGAGCATCGCCTCGTCGCTCGCCTTCGAGCCGCCGGAGATCAGCACCAAGGTGCGTGCCGCGGACCGGACGACGGCCTCGACCGCCTCCTGGTCGGTGAAGTCGTGCGCGTACTCCTCGCGCACGTGGTCCTGCTTGCGCGGCTTCGGGAAGTTGACCTTCACGACGTCCGCGCCGATCTCCGCCGCGGTGCGTGCCGCGTAGTCGACGGCGTAGAACGAGTCCTTGCCGCCCTTGGCCTCGATCGCCGAGCCGCGGGGGTACGCCCAGACGATCAAGGGCATGCCGAGCTCGAACGCGCGCTGGCGGATCTGACGCAGCTCGGTGAAGTCGCGGTCGTAGGCGGGGGACCCGACGTACAGCGTGTACCCCACGGCGTCCGCACCGAGCCGCACGGCCTCGTCGACGCCCGCGTGCACCGACGACAGCGCGTCGTCGTCCGGCGGGATGTCGGTCTTGCCGTTGAGCTTCAGCACCAGCGGCACCTCGCCGGCGTACTCCCAGAAGAACTTCTGGGCGAGGCCGATCTGCAGCACCACGCCGTTGAAGCCACCCTCGACGGCGAGCCGCACGATGTAGCGCGGGTCACTGGCCTCGGGGTTGGCGAAGAAGTCCCGCGGGCCGTGCTCGAGACCTTGGTCGTAGGGCAGGAAGAGCCCCGTACCGTTGCGGGCCCCGTGCTCGAAGAGGATGCGCTTCAGGCGCGTCTTCTTTCCGGTCCCGAGTCCTAGCTCGTCCAGAGTGGGTCGTGACGGCATCTCGCACCTCCGCGCTCGCCTGCTCCCATGCTCCGTTCGCGGAGGCTGCGGAGGGCAGGGGCGAAGGTCCCCACGCGTGCACCTTGTCACCGAAGTGCACGCGTGAACCCCCTTCAGGCGTGCACCTTGTCACCGAAGTGCACGGGCGGGGGGCGGGTCAGGGGCGGCGGCCGTGGAGCAATGCCGTCGCCGACCGGCGCCAGGTCGAGCTGCCGCACGAGGTGTAGTTGGTCCAGGTGGCGCCGAGCTGGCGGGCCATGCAGTCAGCGGCTCGCTCGGCACCGGTCAGCCCGGACCCGCCGAAGGTGCTGTTGGTCCCGGCCACCGCGCGGGCGACGCTGCCGTACGCGCGCACGGTCAGGATGTGCGCCCACTCGTGCCGGACGACGGAGTCGAGCTTGCTCGCCGGCACGCGCGGGCTGATGTAGACGGTGTTGTGGTACCAGTCGGTCGTGCCCCAGTGCCCGTAGCGCGAGGTGGACACCCACCGGGCCGGCCGGTGCGCCGAGTAGCCGGGGATCCGGGCGACGGCCTGCTCGAGCGGCGTGCCCTTGGCTTTCGGTCGGCGTGGCGTGGTCACCGGACGGCGCGGTGCGGGCTTCGGCGCGGCGCTCGCCCGCTGCTCTCGAACCGGCACAGCCGTGGCCGCCGGACGCGCTGCCGCGACCTGGGCCGCGAGCGCCCGAGCCGGGCTGGTGCGGCGCGACGCCACGGGCACCAGGCTTACCGCGGTGGGCCGGGCGGTCGGCTGGGCCGCGAGGGCTACCGCGGCGAAGGTCGTGCGAGGTGTCGAGCCGAGCGCCTCGTCGGGTCCGCGCGGGTCCGCGGCAGCAACCCCGGTCGCCAGTACCGAGAGCGTCGCGGTCAGGACGATGCCCGACAGCACCACACTCGGCACGGTATGCCGGATTCGCACGTTGTGCTCCTCGAGGGGCTCGGCCTGACCCGCTGCCTCGCGGGCCTGCTCCCCTCGTCGTCACGAACGGACGCCGACTTGACCCCTCAGGCACCTCCGGGAAGCACGGCGCGCTCCAGCGCCCGCTCGGCCGCAGGGCGCGCCGCGGCCCGGTCAGCAGGGACGAGCCCGACCCGCGTGCGGCGGTCCAGGAGGTCGTCGACGTCGAGGGCACCCTCGTGCGACACGCCCCACGCCAGCTCGGCGGCGCTGCAGTCGACGCCGGGCGCCACCGGCTCCAGGGACGCACCCTGCCCTGCGACGAGGACGGCCTCGCAGCCGTAACGCTCGACCAGCCGGCGAGGCAGGCCGCGTCGCTCGGTGGCGTCGACCGGTGCGGCGCCCACGAGCGGCAGCCGCGCCGTCAGGCAGCGCCCGGCGGCCAGTCCGCCTGAGCGCACCGCCGCGTCGACGGCGTCCTGCGCCATCCGGCGGTAGGTCGTCAGCTTCCCGCCCACGACGGTGACGACGCCGCTGGGCGAGGTGAGCACGGCGTGCCGGCGGGACAGGTCGGCGGTGCGACCCCGCGAGCGCAGCAGCGGACGCAGCCCGGCGTAGGCCCCGACGACGTCCGTGCGCCGCGGCGGCTGCTCGAGCACCGAGCCGAGCACGTCCAGCAGGAAGCCGATCTCGGCCTCGGTGGGCTCGGGGACGTCGGGCAGTGGGCCGTCGAGCGGTTCGTCGGTGAGCCCGACGTAGACCAGCCCGTTGGTGTGGGGCACCGCCGACAGGTAGCGGTTGACCTCGCCGGGCACGGGCACGGTCAGCGCGGCGGCCAGACCGGGCAGGCTGGCGGCGCGCAGCACCAGGTGGGTGCCCCGCGAGGGACGCAGCGCGACGTCGGGCACGAGCTGACCAGCCCAGACGCCGGCGGCGTTGACGACGCATCGAGCCCGCACCGTCGCGGTGGCACCGGTGAGCTCGTCGCGGACGTCGGCGCCGTCGCCCCGCAGCTCGAGCACCCGGCAGCGGGTCAGCACGCGCGCACCGTGGCCGGCGGCGGTGCGGGCGACCGCGACGACGAGCCGGGCGTCGTCCTCCAGCCGTCCCTCCCAGGTGGCCAGCCCACCGCGCAGCCCGGCGCTGCGCACACCGGGGAGCAGCTGCTGGGTCTCGGGTCGCGTGAGGTGCCGGGCGGGCGGCAGCACCCGGCGGGGTGTGCGTGACCCGGCGCGCAGCAGGTCACCGGCGTGGAAGCCGACGCGAGCCACGACGGCCTGCGTGCGCGTCACCTCGGGCAGCAGCGGCAGCACCATCGGCACGGGCTGGACGAGGTGGGGCGCCGTGCGCGTCATGAGCACGCGCCGCTCGACGGCGCTCTCGGCGGCCACGCCGACCTGGCCGCGCGCGAGGTAGCGCAGGCCGCCGTGCACGAGCTTGGAGCTCCAGCGCGAGGTGCCGAACGCGAGGTCGTGGGCGTCGACGGCGACGACGTCCAGCCCGCGCGAGGCGGCGTCCAGCGCGACCCCGGCGCCGGTGATGCCGAGGCCGACGACGAGCAGGTCGACCACGCGCCCGTCGGTGGCCTCGGCGAGCTCGCGCGAGCGCCGTTCGGCGTCGAGTGCCGACCCGCCGGGGGCGCGCGCCGAGCCGGTCATGGCCGCAGGTACCGCTCGACGATCGTGGCGAGCTCGTCGGTGAGCTGCGCGACGCCCGCCTCGTCGGCGGCCATGGTCTGCGCCGAGATGGTGACTCCGTGCGCCGCGAGCAGCACCGACCGGGCGAGCAGCCGCACATCGCCCGCGCGGACGCTGCCATCGCTCTGGCCGGCGGTGACGCCGTGCTCGAGCAGCTGCAGGATCGCGTCCTGGCTGCGACCCGGACGGTCGAGCAGGTACGGCAGCAGCAGCTCGGGGTCGACGTCGATGATGCGGCGCAGCAACGGGTTGGCGCGCACGGCGCGCACCGTGCCGACGACGCCGTTCACCAGCCGGGCGGCGGCGGTGCCCTCACCGGACGCGGCCCGGCTGGCCGCGGTGGCCACGCCGCTCCACTCGCGGGTCATGAGGTCGGCGAGCAGCGTCTGCATGTCGGGCCACGACCGGTAGATCGTCATGCGCGACACGCCGGCGCGTCGGGCGACGTCCGTGAGGGTGGTGCGCTTCCAGCCGACGGCGAGGATGCACTCGCGAGCGGCGTCGAGCATCAGCGCCTCGGTGGAGGCGGTGCGGTCCGAGGCGTTGCGGTCCGAGGCGGCTGGAGCCGGCGACTCGATGATGTGACGGTGAGACGTCATGTGTCACACTGTAACGCATGAGCGAGATGCACTGGGCCCGCTGGGGTGAGCCGGACGGCACGGCGCTGCCCGCAGCGGCCCGCGACCTCGTCCGGCAGGCCCTCGGCATCGACGCCGCCCCGCCCGTGCCGGTCGAGCTCGCGGATCTCGCCGTCCCGGACGTCGCGCTGCCCGACGGGTTCCTGGACGGCGTGCGGCAGCTGCTCGGCGACGACGCGGTCGCCCTCGACCCCGGCACCCGCGCCCGGCACGCCCGCGGCCGCTCGACGTCGGACCTGCTGCGGCTGCGCGCAGGTGACCTCGGTGACGTGCCGGACGCGGTGCTGCTGCCGGGCGACGCCGCGCAGGTGCTGGCGGTGCTGCGGCGGTGCAGCGCCGAGCGCGTCGCGGTCGTGCCGTTCGGCGGCGGCACCAGCGTCGTCGGTGGGCTGAGCGCACGGCGCGCAGGCTTCGCGGGCCTGGTCGCGCTGGACCTTCAGGCGATGCGGCGGCTCGTGGCCGTCGACCCGGTGTCGCAGACCGCGGAGCTCGAGGCGGGGCTGCTCGGCCCGCAGGCCGAGACGCTGCTCGCCGAGCACGGCTTCACCCTGGGGCACTTCCCGCAGTCGTTCGAGTACGCGAGCGTCGGGGGCTTCGCCGCGACGCGGTCGAGCGGCCAGGCCTCCGCCGGCTACGGACGGTTCGACGCGATGGTGGTGGGCCTGCGCGCCGCGACACCGATCGGCGCGCTCGACCTCGGCCGCGCGCCCGCGTCCGCGGCCGGCCCCGACCTGCGGCAGCTCGTGCTCGGCTCGGAGGGCGCCTTCGGCGTCGTCACGTCGGTCACCGTGCGCGTGCGACCGGTGCCGGCCCACCGCCACTACGAGGGCTGGCGCTTCGCCGACTTCGCGCAGGCCACGACGGCCGCCCGCCGGCTGGCGCAGGACGGCCACCTGCCCACCGTGCTGCGCGTCTCCGACGAGGCCGAGACCGCCATCGGCCTGGCGACGCCGGAGTCGGTCGGCTCGGCGTTCGGGTCCGGCGCCCTGCTGGTCGCCGGGTTCGAGGGCACCGCTGCGGACGTCGCGACCCGGCAGGCCGCCACCGCCACCGCCCTGACCGCCGCGGGAGGCACGCCGCTCGGCGTCGATCCCGGCCTGGCGTGGGAGCGCGGCAGGTACGCCGGTGGCTACCTGCGCGACGCGCTGCTCGACGAGGGCGCGCTGGTCGAGACCGTCGAGACCGCGACCTTCTGGAGCGGCCTGCCGCGGCTGTACGACGCGGTGCGCGGCGCCCTGACCGCCGCGCTGCCGGGCGCGATCGTGCTCTGCCACCTGTCGCACGTCTACCCCACTGGCGCCTCGCTGTACTTCACCGTCGCTGCCCGCCAGGACGCCGACCCGGTGGGCCAGTGGGCGCGAGCCAAGCGCGCGGCGTCCGACGCCGTCGTCGCGTCGGGCGGCACGATCAGCCACCACCACGGCATCGGCCGCGACCACCGCGAGCACCTCGCCGCCGAGATCGGGCCGGTCGGCGTCGAGATCCTGCGGGCGGTGAAGCAGCGGCTGGACCCCGCCGGCGTGCTCAACCCCGGCGTGCTGGTGCCCTGAGCCTGAAGAAGCGCGTGCCGCTCACCTACGTGACGAGCGAGCCGTTCCTCGGCCACTTCGGCATCGGCGGCCTGCCGCACGGCGAGGGCCTGCTGAAGACGTTCCTCAAGAAGGAGGGCATCGAGGCGGTCACGAGCGTGGGCATGGAGGAGGTCGTGCCCGGCAAGATGCGGCTGAGCGACGGCAGCGCGCTGGCCTTCCAGTACGCGATGATCATCCCGCCGTTCCTCGGCCAGGACGTGGTCAAGCAGGCGACGGCCATCGCCGACGACAAGGGCTACGTGAAGGTCCGCGACACCTACCAGAGCCAGGCCTACGACCACGTGTACGCCGTCGGCGTCGCGGCGGCGGTCGACGTGCCGTGGCAGACACCCACCCCGACCGGCATGCCGAAGACCGGCTTCCCCACCGAGCGCCAGGCGCACGTGGCCGCCAGCAACATCGCCGCGCAGGTCCGCGGCGAGCAGCCCACGGCGCACGAGGAGTTCGGCGACATCCCGGCGGTCTGCGTCATGGACGCCGGCAACAACGGGGTGCTGATCCTGGCCGACAAGATGCTGCCCCCTCGCAAGCACGCCGTGATGGTGCCGGGGCCGCAGAACCACATGATGAAGCTCTCGCTCGAGAAGTACTTCCTCTGGAAGACCCGGCACGGCTACGTCCGCCTGCCGTAGCGCGTCCCTCCGGACGCGGGCCCGCCGAGGCTCGTCGCACCTCGGCGGGCCCGTCATGTCCCAGCCGCGGACTCGTTGCCGCGCAGCTTGTCCAGCCGCGCACGCAGCAGGGCCTCGCGGTGGGCGTTGCCGTGCAGCGCGAGGTACCGGCTGCCGAACACCGCGAGCAGCGCGTCGTCGAGGCGGCGGACGGCGCCCGGCGGGTAGCGGTAGCCCATGCGCGCGTCGATGGTGGCGCGGTCCAGCGTGCCGAGCAGGCCCACGAGCTCGTCCAGCGACGTGATGCCGAGCTCGAGCAGCAGGCCCGAGATCCACTCGTAGTGGTCGGTACGCGACCAGCCGGCGTCGGCGAACTGCGCGGCGAGGAAGCTCGCGAGCTCGTGCGCGCCGATGCGCGGGTCGGCGTCGTCCGGCTGCTCGCGCTGGTCGGACTCGCCGTCGCGCAGCCGATCGCGGATCGCGGAGAACTCGCTGTCGGCGAGCTCCAGCAGGCCGGCCGCGAGCGTGAACCGACGGTCGAGGTCGGGCGCGTGCTCCTCGGGCACCACGCCCTTGTAGCGGATGTCGTGCTCGAACTCGGCCCACGCGTGCTGCAGCACGGTGCGCACCTGCACCTGGGCGCTGCGTCCGGCGAGCAACGGCGGCGCCTCGGCGGCGCGGGCGTCGTCGAGGGCCACCAGCAGGTGGCGGCTCGCGTAGCCGAAGCGCCCCTCGCTCGCCGTGAGCTGGCCCATGTCGCGGTCCTCCAGCACGCGCAGCTGGTCGGCCAGGAGGTCGGCGACCGCCGCGACGTCGCTGTGCACGTACGTGATGACGCGCACGCCGATCTGGTCGGTGATCTGGTGCAGCGGGTCGGTGTAGATGCGCCGCCCGCCATCGAGGCGCTCGGCCTTGGCGGCGAAGGACGCGACGGTCTTGGCCCGGCCCGAGACGGTGAGGTAGTTGATCCCGGCGTCGTCGAGCAGGCTCGTCACCAGGGCGACGAACTCGTCGGTCGCCTCCCGCAGCTCGGGCTGCAGCGCGGCGTACTCGTGGACGGCGCGGCGGATCGTCTGGTCGACGTCCGCGGGCTGCTCGACGTCCGGCTCGTGACCTGCCGGGAGAGTGGGGGTGACGATCGCGCCGGTGGCGGCGTCCCCGTACGTCGTCGTGAGGTCCGGACGGCGCTCGGCGAACATCGCGACGTACGCGCAGACGACGGCGTCGACCTGGTCCTCGGCGCGGCGCAGGTCGCTCTTGCGCTGGGCGGACTCGATGTCCGCGACGAGCGCGGACCAGCCGCGGTGCTGGGTCAGACGCAACGACGGCTCGGCGGCCGCCAGGCCCTCGAGCAGGCCGACGAGCCGCATCAGCTCCGAGCGCAGCTGGGTGAGCGGACGGCCCGGCTTGTGCTTGTACTTCAACGTCCGGCTGAGCCGGAACAGCGCCACGGTCGCCGCGTGCGGGTAGACCTCGATCGCCCGGCGCGGGCCGCGGGCCGGTGGGGACACCTGGAGGTCGAGCCGTTCGGCGAGCCGAGCGGCCCGCGGCGTCGTCGCGAACTCGGCGCGGCCGGTGTTGGTCGGGTGCGCGCCGGCGTGGAAGCGCGCGAAGTCGCGGTTGAGCGCCGCCTCGGCCGGCCGGTTGCCCGTGGGGTTCGTGACGACGATCGGTGCGTCGAACCCGGCGACGCACGGCCCGTCGACGAAAGGCGCGAGCGCCTCGACCACGCTGTCGTCGTCCGTGGCCGCCGACAGGTGCACCAGGCGACCGTCGTCGTCGAGGACCGCGACCCCCGTGGGTCGCTTGTCGCCCCACGCGAGGTCGACGCCGAGGAAGTGCACGGGGCCCACTGTGCCGTACGCCGGCCGTGGCGCCGCGTATCAGGGGCGAGCGATGGGGCTCTCTTGAGGTGGACCGCCGCAGTGGCGGCCGGCAACCCGAGGGGAACCGCATGACCGCCAACGCCACGACCGCCCGCGACCTCGTCGCCCCACGCGCCTCGCTCCTGTCCCCCTCCACGGACGTCGAGCTCGACGTCGTGATCACCCTGCAGGACGGGAACCAGCCCGCCGTCGCCTTCCACTCGTTCGCGGCCAACCGCTGCGACCTCGCGTGGTGGGCCACCATGGACCAGAGCAAGGTCCTCCCCCTGACGATCAGCGCGCACGACACGATCCGAGCGGATGGGCGCGTGCGGACGCTGGGTGCGGTCGCGGTGTCGCTCACCGGCACCGCGAGCCTCTACGACCCCAGCACCAACACCTGGAAGCCGAACGTCGTCGTGCCGGCGATGCGCAGCACCACCGGCACGCTCGTGTGGGACCCCCGGCCGCTGGCCACCGCCGAGTTCCCCTGGGTGGGGGGCGTTGCCCTGGAGGTGACCGCGTCGGCCGTCTACGGCGTCGGGCTCAACCGCCAGCACGCACGCACCAGGGTGTCGGTGAGCGGGTTCATCGGGTACATCAACTGACGACGTTCAGTCGAGCACGAGCCACTGCCGGCCGTCGATGAGCTCTCGGACGGCGTCAAGGTGGCCGGCGTGCGTGGCCGTCTCGCTGATGACGTGCAGCATCACCTCGGCGAGGTCGTCGAGGCGGTAGTCACCGAAGAGCTCGGCGGGCCACCACGCCGGCGGGGCGTCGAGGGCGGTGTCGTGGATGACGGCATCGGCGCGATCGATCTCGCTGCGGTACAGCGAGATCACCTGCTGCGGGGTGAGGTGGGGCGGAAGAGTCCAGCCGCCCTCGGCGTCCGGGGTCACGGCGTCGGTGACCTCGGACTCCCCCGCCACCGTGCCGCGGAACCAGAACCGCTCCACGTCGACGGCCAGGTGGTGCACCAGCTGAGTGGGTGTCCAGCCCGAGGGCAGCACCGCTCGGAGCAGGTCGGCGTCGGCCAGTCCCTCGACGGCGCCGAGCACGTGACGGCGCTGGGAACCGAGGTGGTCCAGCAGGTGCTCCTTGGTCGTCATGCGTCGCTCCCGTGCTCGGTGCGCCCGCCGTGATGGGCGCGCTCGCCGACCCTACGCAACCGGCAGGGGACGTTGGTCCCTGGCCGGGCGCCGCGCTCGTGCAGCAGCGTGGGCACCTCCCGAACCTACGGTTGCGTAACCTGGAGTGCCTGTGTCGTCGTCACTGCTCGACGCCCGCCCCACGCTGCGGGGTCGCCTCGCTCCCCCGCTGATCCAAGGCGGCATGGGGATCGCCGTCTCGTCGTGGCGGCTGGCGCGGGAGGTCTCGCGCCGCGGCCAGCTCGGCGTGGTGTCCGGCACCGCCCTCGACACCGTGCTGGCCCGGCGGCTGCAGGACGGCGACCCCGAGGGTCACGTCGCTCGCGCGCTGGCGGCGTTCCCCGTGCCCGACGTCGCCGAGCGGGTCTGGCGCCGCTTCTACCGGCCGGGCGGTCGCGGCCCGGACGTGCCGTACCGGCCCATCACCAAGCTGACGCTGAACCCCTCGGTGGCCTCGCTCGAGCTCGCGGTGGTCGCGAACTTCGCGGAGGTGTGGCTGGCGCGCGAGGGCCATGACGGTCTGGTCGGCGTGAACTTCCTCGAGAAGGTCCAGCTGGCGACGCCGGCGGCCGCGTACGGCGCCATGCTGGCCGGCGTCGACGTCGTCCTCATGGGCGCGGGGATACCCAGCCAGATCCCACGACTGCTCGACACGCTGGCCCGGCAGGAGATCGCGAGCCTCGACGTCCACGTCGAGCAGGCCGCCGGGCACCACCAGACGACGTTCGACCCCGCGGTGCTCGGCACCCACGGCCTCGGGCCGCTGCGCCGTCCGGCGTTCCTGGCGATCGTCTCGGCCCACGTGCTCGCGGCGTACCTCGCCCGGGACGACGCCACCCGGCCGGACGGGTTCGTCATCGAGGGGCCGCGGGCCGGCGGGCACAACGCGCCACCGCGCGGGCGGCTGACGCTCGACGACCTGGGCCAACCGGTCTACGGCCCGCGCGACGACGCCGACCTGGCCAAGGTCGCCGAGGTGGGGCTGCCGTTCTGGCTCGCCGGCTCCTACGGCTCGCCCGAGGCGCTGGGCCGGGCGCTCAGCGCGGGAGCGGCCGGCGTCCAGGTGGGCACGATCTTCGCGTTGAGCAGGGAGTCCGGGCTGCAGCCGGCCCTGCGCGAGCACATGCTGCGCGAGCTGGCCGGCGGCGACCTGCAGGTGCGCACCGAGGCCCTCGGGTCGCCCACCGGGTTCCCCTTCAAGGTCGCCGGCGTGCCGGGCACGCTGACCGACGACGAGGTCTACACCGAGCGCCCGCGGTTGTGCGACCTGGGGTACCTGCGCGTGCCGTTCGAGAAGCCGGACGGCAAGGTCGGCTACCGGTGCCCCGCTGAGCCGGTGACGCACTTCGTCCGCAAGGGCGGCACCGAGCAGGACACCGTCGGGCGCAAGTGCCTGTGCAACGCGTTGACGGCGGACGTCGGGTTGGCGCAGCAGCGTCGCGACGGCTACCTCGAGCCCGCGCTCGTCACCCTGGGCGAGGACCTCAGCGGGGCCACCGCGCTGCTGGAACGCCACCCGGACGGGTGGACGGCGGCCGAGGCGCTCGAGTACCTGCTGCCGACAGCGACCGTCAGCGGCCCCACGCGAACGCGCGCATCGTCTGGCCGAACCACCGGTCGGTGAGCCCCTCGTCCACCATGCCCAGCCGCCGGGCCACGGCCTGGGACGCGACGTTGTCGTCGTCGGTGATCGCGAGCACGCGATCGTGCCCGGCCGGTGCGGCGTGGTCGAGCAGCGCGGTTGCGGCCTCGGTGACCAGCCCGCGGCCCTGGTGGTCCGGGTGCAGGTGCCAGCCCACCTCGACCTCGGACGTCGGGCCCGCGGCGTCCTCCAACGGCAGCAGCAGCATCGTGCCGACCGGGCGCGCGGCGTCGGCGTCGGCGTCGGCGTCGAGGGGCACGATCGCCCAGAGGCCGAACGGCGGGTCCAGCTCGTCGCCGACCTGTTGCCAGCGCTCGAGACGGCGCTCGGCCTCGGCCTCGTCGGCCACCACGCGGCGCGGCTCGGCCCCGAGCCAGCGCATGACCTCCCAGCGCGAGTACAGGTCGTAGTAGGCGGCGAGGTCGTCGGCCTGCCAGTGCCGCAGCAGCAGCCTGGGCGTCGTCAGCAGCTCCACGCGGGTGACGCTAGTGGGCGTGGAGGCGTTGTCGCACCGCAGTTTTCGGGACGGCGACTCAACGCCGGTCGTCGACGACGACCAGCACCGTGTCTCGGTAGGTGTCGGCGGCGCCGCGCAGCTCGTCCGCGGTGACCGTGGCGTCACCGAGGACGGCGGCGTCCGGGCGAAACCACACGGACGTGCCCGTGCCCTCGCCGGGATCGATCTCGGTCAGCGGGCCCACCGGGACGCCCTGCTCGTAACGCTGGGTCCAGCCGTGGCCCGCACGGCGGTTGGTGTGCACCAGCCACTCGCTGAGGGCCGCCACTACAGAGATCCCCCGGCGACGGCGTCCGTCGGGCAGGGTCGGAGCGTGCTCGTCGTCGTAGAAGCGCAGGTCGCGCGTGCCCATCACCGGCTTGACCATCGCGACGCCGTCGTCGTCGAGACGGACCTGGGTGCCACGGCCGTCGTCCTCGACGCGCACCGACCCGTCGCGGTGCAGCGTCACCACGACCTTGCGGGTCGTGCCCTCGGTGGCCTCGTCGACCGCGTAGGCGAGCACCTCGAGGGCGAGGTGCAGGACGCCGCCCGCAGCGTGCTCCGCCGCGTCGTCGCGGATCTCGCGCAGGTGGTCGAGATCGCCGGCGGCGCGCCAGTCGTGCGTGCTGGATGGGTTGCGGGGCAAGGGATCTGAGGCCGGATCTAGCGCCGGGTCTGACATCCGTCGATCCTACCGGCCACCCGACCGTCGGGCCCGGTAGGCCGCGACCGCGTTGCGGTTGCCGCAGGTGGTGCTGCAGTAGCGGCGCGACCGGTTGCGCGACAGGTCGAGCACGACGCTCTCGCAGTCGTCGTCCGCGCAGATGCCGAGCCGCGACATCTCGTCAGCGCGGATGACGTCGATCATCGCCATGGCGGTCTCGACGCGCACGCGGGTCGCCAGCGAGGAGTCGACCGGCACGGCGTGGACGTGCCAGTCGAACGGTTCGTGGCGCATCAGCTGCGGGACGGCGTGCGCCTCGGTCAGCATCTCGTTGACCTGGACGGCGGCGTCGTCGCGGGTGCTCGTCAGCAGTCGGCGCAGCTCACCTCGCAGCCCGCGGATCTCGTCCAGCTCGGCGGGCGTGCGGTCGTGGCGGCCGCTGTAGCCGTTGGCGTCGTACCACTCGTCGAGCTGCTCGATGGTCGTGATGGTGTCCGGCCTGCCGCCGCTGTTGGCCAGCGTCACAGCAGCCTGCAACGACAGCTCGGTGTCATGGGTGAAAACCATGTTGACAGGTTACCCACGGTCTCCCTAGCGTCATGACCCATGGCGGAGATGACTCATGACGCACCGCTCGGTGGCCTCGCTGTCGCACCTCGGGCGGCGAGCGGCGTCGCGCTGGCCGTCGTCTCGGCTGCGACCTTCGGCCTGTCGGGATCGCTGGCCCGTGGCCTGCTCGACACGGGCTGGTCGCCCGGCGCCGTCGTCCTGGTGCGCGTCAGCCTCGGCGCCCTGGTGGTGGCGCCGTTCGGGGTGCGGGCGCTGCGCGGGCGGTGGTCGTCGCTGCGGCGCAACGCAGGGGTCGTGCTGCTCTACGGTCTGCTCGCGGTGGCGGGCGCGCAGTTCTGCTACTTCTCCGCCGTCGCGCGCATGCAGGTGGGCCCGGCGCTGCTGATCGAGTACACCGCTCCAGCGGCCGTCGTCGTCTGGCTGTGGGCGCGCCGGGGCGAGCGGCCGTCACCGCTGACCGTCGTGGGCGCCGGGCTGGCCGCGCTCGGGCTGGTGCTCGTGCTCGACCTCCTCTCCGGAGCGCGGCTGAACCCGGCGGGCGTGGCGTGGGCGCTGGCCGCCATGGTCGGGGCCGCCGTCTACTTCGTGGTGTCCGCCGACGAGGACAACGGGCTGCCGCCGATGAGCCTCGCCGCGGCTGGGCTGGCCGTCGGCGCGGTCGGGCTGGCCGCGCTGGGAGCGATGGGCGTGCTGCCGCTGCGCGCGACGCGTGCGAGCGTGGCGTACGCAGGGCACGCCGTCGCCTGGTGGGTGCCGTTGGTGCTGCTCGGCGTCGTCACCGCGGCCGTCGCGTACGCGACCGGCATCGAGGCGACCCGTCGGCTCGGGTCGCGGCTCGCGTCGTTCGTGGCGCTGCTGGAGGTGCTGGCCGGCGTGGGGTTCGCCTGGGCACTGCTCGCCGAGCTACCCCGCACGACGCAGCTGCTCGGCGGGCTGCTGGTGCTGGCCGGCGTGGTCGCGGTGCGGCTCGGCGAGCGGGGCGTGCTGCGGGTCGGTCACACGGAGGTGGCCGACGCCGACGTCCACTCCTCGCGCAGCAGGCCGTAGATGTCGGAGTCGCTCCACTCGCCCTTGCCCCAGTAGTCGCGACGCAGGTGCGCCTCGTGGGTCATGCCGATGCGCTCGCACAGCCGGGCCGAGGCGGCGTTGCGCGGGTCGAGGTGCGCGTACACCCGTTGCTGGCCGTAGCGGCCGAACGCGAGGTCGACGAGGGCCCGCACCGCCTCGGTGGCGTAGCCCTGGCCCGCGACGTCGGGGTGGAACGCCCATCCCAGCTCGGCCCGCTGCCGGGTGTCGTCGGTGCACCAGGCCATGACGTCACCGATCACCTGACCGTCGTGCTCGACGGCGAGGCCGAGCGCGGCGTCCGGCTGGTCGAGCCCGGTGCGGCGCAACCGCTTCGCGAGCTGCTCGTCGGCCAGCTCGCGCGTCCACGGCTCGTAGGGGGTGTAGCGCACGACCTGCGGATCGGCGTAGTAGCTCAGGAGGGCCTCGAGGTCGTCGGGGCGGAAGGTACGCAGCAGCAACCGCTGGGTGCGCACGGCGGCGAACGGCTCGGTCACAGGCATACGGTAGAGGTCGTCACCGACAGCCCGCGGTAGGCCGGCTGCTGGCACGGGAGGCGAGCGCCAGCAGGGCACCGAGGCCGGCGACGACACCGCAGAGCGGCCACAGGGCACCCGGCGCCGTGGCGTAGACCACCCCTCCCAGCGGCGCGGAGAGCATCATGCCGCTGGTCGCGGCGCCCATGTACAGGCCCTGGTACTGGCCGACCAGGTGCTCGGGCGCCTGGTCGAGGACGTGCGCCGTCGCCGTGGTCTTGTAGAGGATCTCGCCGGCCGTCAGCACGACCATCGCGAGCACCGCCGTGGCCGCCAGCGACAGCCCGGGCACGTCGACGCCGAACAGCACGAACCCCACCGCCACCAGGGCGTACCCCGTGGCCACGATCGTCAGGGCAGGGTGCCGGCGCAGCACCAGGGCAACGGGCACCTCGAGCAGCAGGATCAGTGCCGAGCCGACGGCGATCAGCAGCGTGTAGAGCCCCAGCGGCTGACCGTGGTCGCGCAGGTAGACCGGCAGCGTGCTGTAGAGCTGCCGGTAGACCAGGTCGACGAGCACGACGCCGACGAGCAGCACCAGCAGCGGACGGTTGGCGCGCACCGAGCGCCAGAGGCCGTCGCGGTGCGGTACCGCGGGCTGAGGAGCGTCGGGCGGCAGCAGCCGCGAGGTGACGGCGCGCAGCACGATCGTCAGCACGCCGTCGAGCACGAACAGCGTGTCGAGGCTCGAGCTCGTCGCGATGAGTGCGGCCAGCGGCGGCCCGATGACGAACCCCGCGTTGGACGCCGCCCGGCTCACCGCCACCGACGAGCGCCGGTCGCCCACGGGCACCGCGAGCGCCGCGAGCGCCCCCTGGCTGAGCGACGCCGTCGCCCCCAGGTAGCCGATGACGGGCAGGGTGACGGCGAGCGCCGGGGTGGGCGTCCACGGGATGAGGGCGGTGCCGGCGCCGACGACGGTGGCGGCCGCGAGCAGCACCCGGCGGTGCCCGAGCCGGTCGCCGAACCGACCGCCGGTGAAGTTGCCGAGCAGGCTGCCCACGCCGTGGACGCCGGCGACCAGACCGGCGGTGCCGACGTCCAGCTGCCGGTCGCCGGTGAGGTAGAGGACGAGGAACAGGATCAGGAACGAGCTGGCGGAGCTCACGAAGCGCCCTGCGGCCAGCACCCAGACGACCTGGGGGAGGTCGCGCATGCGCACGCCTGCTGCCGGTGACGGGCCGGGGGCTGCGGTCGACACGGCCCGCAGCATGGCAGAGGCCGGGGACAGGGCCGCCAGGTGCCTACAGCGACAGCGTGAAGAACGCGCTGTGGGGGTCGGCGACGTAGCTGCCGAACGGTGGGCAGGGGATGAAGCCGGCCTTGCCGTACAGCGCGCGGGCCGGCGCGAAGAAGTCCATGCTTCCTGTCTCCAGCGACAGCCGCCGCACGCCCCGAGACCGCGCGTCACCGACCAGGTGCCCGAGCACGGTGGACGCGATGCCCTGGCCTCGCCGATCCGGTTCGGTGCGCATGCTCTTGAGCTCCTCGTGGCCCGGCTCCACGGCGGCCAGCGCGCCCGTGGCGACGAGCGCGTCGTCGTCCAGCACGACCCAGAGCCGGACGCCCGGGCCCTGCAAGGCGCTGAGGTCGAGGGCGTGGCGGCTCTCGGCCGGGGCGGTGGGCGCGAGCTCGTCAAGGTGCGCCTGCAGGAAGGCCGCCAGCCGGACGTCGGTGAAGTCGGCGGGCTCGATGCGCGCTGTCACGAGGTCAGGATGGCGTCGTCAGGTTACGGCCAGGTTGCCCGCCGAGGCGGACGTCGCAGCGCAGGGCTAGGCGCTGATCCCCGCGGTGGGGACGAGGACGACGCGCCAACCGTCGGGGTCAGGCACGGTGATCGCGCCGACGCGCTCCCAGTAGGGGTTCTCCGCCGTCACCGGGACGTGGCCCTGGCGCTGCAGCCGCTCTCGCGCAGCCGCCACGGCCTCGTGGCTGCCCAGGTAGAGCACCAGCAGGTGCTCGGCGCCGGGCGCGTCCCCCGGGCTGCCGTCGACGTGCCGGGTCAGCTCGAGGTGGTACGGCGCACCGGGGAGGCCGATGAACACGCCGTCGTACCCTTCGTGCCCCTCGAACCCGCCGAGCCGGGGCAGGCCGAGGCCGTCGACGTAGAACGCCGCGACAGCCTCCAGCCGGTCGGTGGGCCGGGCGATCCGCACCTGGCAGGCGGGGAGCGTCTCGGGCCACGAGTCACGCGTCGCGAGTGCTGGAGCGCCTCCGGTGCGGCTACTGGTGTCGGTCATGGTGATCATCATGGGCCAGTGCCCGCGGCTCGTGATCACCGGCGCTGCGGCGCGCGACGACGAGGCCGGCGTCCCAACCCGGCGCTCGGCCGTGTGCTGGCGGGACGACCGGCTGCATGTCGTGGCCCGAACGCGCCAGCAGCCAGGCGATCAGGGAGTTGGAGTTCCACATCTCGCCGGCCGCCAGCTCGTCGCGTCCCCAGGTCGCCGTCGGGAAGGTCGGCACCAACGACACCACGGCCTCGGCCCGCACGGGGTCGGCGCTCAGCCGTCGTGGACCGCCGACGGCCTCCGCGACGTCCGGGATGACGCCGTCGCGCCAGCAGCGGACCTCGTACCGGAAGAGCCGCGACCGGCCGAGCCACGCCAGACCGACGGGACCTTCGCAGACCACCCCGCGCTGCGGCGCGTCCGTGCTCCACACGGGCGCCATCTCGATGACGAACCGCTCCGGGCCGAGGCGGACCTCCAGCGCCGAGTGGTAGAGGTCGCAGCGCTCGCGGTGCCTGTAGCGGGCGGTGATCCACTCGAAGGCGAGGCCGTTCGTGCGGACGCAGTGGGTGTTGTCGCCTGCACCGAGCGGGAGCCAGTAGAGCTCGACGCTCGCGGTCGCCGCTCGCTCGTCGGCCGGCACGGGCCCTCACCTCCCGACGCGAGCGAACACCATCGGTCCGTCGGGTGGCAGGTGCGAAGGTCCTGCGGGGTCGGTTCACGCAGCGAGGCCTACCCTCGTTCGGTGTCCGTCTCACTGAAGTACGCCGTGGTGGAGCGGGAGCGTCGCTACCTCGTGGCGACGCTCCCCGATGGCGTCACCAGCACCCACGAGATCGTTGATCGGTACGTGACAGGCACGCGACTGCGCTTGCGTGAAGTCCGCGAGGGCGACGGAGCCGTGGTCCGCAAGCTCGGGCACAAGGTGCGTCTCACCGAAGGGCCCGCAGCGATCGCGTGCACGAACCTCTACCTCAACGACGCGGAGTGGACGGCGCTCCTGGCCTTGCCAGCGCGTCTGCTCCGCAAGAAGCGCCACGTGATCCACCGGGATGGGCTGCTCGTGGCGATCGACGAGCACGAAGACGGCACGCTCATCGCCGAGATCGACGACCGCGAGCAGCCATCACACGTCGTGCCCGAGTGGCTCGATGTCGTACGGGACGTGAGCGACGACGAAGCCTGGACGGGCGCTCGGCTGGCCCGTTCGACATAGGCAGCGAGCGCCGGACGTCGAGCCTCCGACCTCGGCGAGCCCTGCGGCAGTAGGTCGGCTCAGCTCTGGGCCATGTCGACGAAGCGCGAGTAGTGGCCCTGGAACGCGACGGTGATCGTGTCGGTGGGACCGTTGCGGTGCTTGGCGACGATGAAGTCGGCCTCACCGGCGCGCGGGGACTCCTTCTCATAGGCGTCCTCGCGGTGCAGCAGGATCACCATGTCGGCGTCCTGCTCGATCGAGTTGTGCACCGCGATCCCGTTGGCGACGAAGTTGTGGCTGCCGACGACGGTCGCGTCGAAGACCTGCTCCTCGCCATCCGGCTCGATGGCGACGACCTCGTCCCAGAAGAGGTCGTTGACGGCCATGATGTCCAGCTCGGCGTCGTCCAGGAGGTCCGCGACGCGGCCGAGCCGCTCGCGAGAGGGCGCGTGCTTCCACAGGGTCGAGCCGCAGAAGGCGGTGTCCATGGCCGCCGCGAAGGCGCGGTGCGACATGCCCTTCTCGGCCAGAACCTCCTTCACCCGCCCCCACACCTGCTGGGGCACGGTGTCGACGTTGGTGTTCGACCGGGTGTGCCGGACGACCTCCAGCAGCTGCGAGGCCTGAACGCCGCGTGCCCCGTGGACCCCGATCTGCTCGAGGAACCACTTCTGGTCTTCGGAGCCGCTGATGTCGAGGGTGTAGCCCGGGCGGTAGCCAGCCTTGCGCGTGACCCGCACGCGAGCGGAGATGCCGAAGCGCAGGAACAGGCGCGCGAGGTCGTCGACCAGCCGCCGGCTGGTGGAGGCGTAGTACACCCGCCCACCGCGGCCGGACCGGTTGACGGTGACTGACCCGTCGGTAGCCCAGATGTGGTGGAGGAACATCCGGATCTGACGCTTCGGAAGGTGGAAGACCTCGCCTGGCACGAACTTCTCGTGGCTGCGCAGCCCGAACAGCTCCAGACCGTCCAGCCAGGCGGCGACGGGGTTGCGCCGTCCTCGGCCAAGGCGCTCCGGAGCCGGCAGCCGCAGCGTCGTCACCCGCGCCTGCGGGTAGTCGTCACGCACGGCTGTGATCCCGAAGTGGGTCGCCGCCTTCGTGACCGCCAGCAGGTTGTCCTCGTCCGTGCTCGCGTAGCGGATCGGCTGGCGCCGCACGAAGGAGCCGTCACCCAGCAGGTGGGCGAGCATGACGACCTCGTCGTCGGTCCAGGCCGCCTCGAGCTCGGGTGCCGGGACGTGACGCGGGACGCCGAGCCGCGCGCCGACGTCCAGCTGGTCGAGCCGGCGCCACCCGTCGTAGGTGAGGAAGGGGTGGTTGCCGGTGGCGCGCACCTGCTTGCCCGACGCCAGCGTGAGCCTGAAGACCGGCTTCACCCCCGTGGAGAACACGTGGGTGAGGTGCCGCCGCACGTACCGCAGCGAGTCGTCGAGTGACCAGACCGGGACGTCGGTGGCGCCCGAGGCGAACAGCTCGCCCAGCGAGGTCTCGGCGCCGGTGTCGGCCCGCAGCACCCGGGTGTCGGCAGTGAGGCAGCCCGACTCGCGAAGGTCGCTCATCTGCGGCTTCTTGTCGGTGCGCTGCTCGGGACCGCGGTTGAGCTGGCTGATCGCGATCACCGGCACCTCGAGCTCCTTGGCCAGCAGCTTCAGCGCTCGAGAGAACTCCGAGACCTCCTGCTGGCGGGACTCGACGCGCTTGCCGCTGCTCATCAGCTGCAGGTAGTCGATGATGACGATCTTGAGGTCGTGGCGCTGCTTGAGCCGGCGGCACTTGGCCCGGATCTCCATCAGCGACATGTTCGGGCTGTCGTCGATGAACAGCGGCGCGTCGCTCAGCTCGCCCATCGTGCGCGCCATCTTGGTCCAGTCGGAGTCCTCGAGCCGGCCCTGGCGCAGCTTCTGCAGCGGGATCTTCGCCTCGGCGCTGAGCATGCGCATCGTGATCTCGGTGCGGCTCATCTCGAGCGAGAAGATGACCGACGTCAGGCCGTTGTGGATGGACGCCGACCGGGCGATGTCCAAACCCAGGGTCGATTTGCCGATGGCCGGACGCGCCGCCAGGACGATCATCTGGCCCGGGTGCAGGCCGTTGGTGAGCCGGTCGAGGTCGGCGAAGCCCGTGGGGACGCCGATCATCCCCTCGCCGCGGTGGCCGGCCGCCTCGATCTCGTCGACCGTGGGCTCGATGATCTGCCCGATGGGCAGGTAGTCCTCGCTGGTGCGCCGCTCGGTGACGGCGTACACCTCGGCCTGGGCGGCGTTGACGATGTCGTCGACGTCGCCGCCCGTCGTCGCGTAGCCGAGCTGGACGATCTTGGTGCCTGCCTCGACCAGCCGCCGCAGCACCGCTCGCTCGCGCACGATGCGCGCGTAGTAGCCGGCGTTGGCCGCCGTGGGCACCGAGGAGATCAGCGTGTGCAGGTAGGGCGCGCCGCCGACCCGGCCGAGGTCACCGCGCTTGGTGAGCTCGTCGGAGACCGTGACGGCGTCCGCGGGCTCGCCACGGCCGTACAGGTCGAGCACCGCGTCGTAGATGAGCTCGTGGGCCGGGCGATAGAAGTCGTTGCCGCGGAGCACCTCGACGACGTCCGCGATGGCGTCCTTGCTCAGCATCATGCCGCCGAGCACGGACTGCTCGGCGGCGACGTCCTGCGGCGGGGTGCGGTCGAAGGACTCGCCGGGGCCGTCCGGCGCTCCGCCGTACGGCGTTGACCTCTCCACGTCGGTGATCGACACCCGCGCGAACCCCTCCCTGTGCTTGCTGGCACGAACCCCGAACGCGACCCGGGGCCCAGTGCACCAGGGGGCACCGACAGCGGCGGTCGTGACGTCTGCTGCCACGCTATGGAGGTCCGCCCCCTGACTCAAGCGAGCCTGTGCACGGGCCTGGTGAGAAGGTGTGGACGACCTGTTGACCACCGCCCACAGCTTGTGGAGGCCGCTGTGGACGGTCCCGCCGATTCCGGCGGTCCGTGCTCATGACCTGCCCCGATGCGGTGCACAACCTGTGGACGAAAGAAACTTCCGAAGGAATCTGGCCATCGACCGGACACCTGTCCGTCATCCGGACGGCACCGCCCGCGAGGTGCTGCGCCTCGCCGTCCCGGCGTTCCTCGCGCTCGTGGCCGAGCCGGCGTTCCTGCTGGCCGACTCGGCGATCGTCGGCCGCCTCGGCACGGTGCCGCTGGCCGGGCTCGGTGTCGCCTCGGCCGCGCTGTCGACCGCCGCCGGCGTCTTCGTGTTCCTCGCCTACGGCACCACGGCCTCGGTCTCGCGGCGCGCCGGCGCCGGCGACCGGGGTGGTGCGCTGGGGCTCGGCGTGGACGGCGTGTGGCTGGCCCTCGTGCTCGGCGCGGCCACCGGCCTGGCGCTGCTGCTCACGGCACCGCTCGTCGCCGGGGCCTTCGGGGCGTCCGGCGGCGCGACCGAGCAGGCGGTGACCTACCTGCGGGTCAGCGCGTTCGGCGTCCCCGGCATGCTCGTCGTGCTCGCCGCCACCGGCGTGCTGCGCGGGCTGCAGGACACCCGCACCCCGCTGGCCGTCGCGGTGTGCGGCTTCTCGCTGAACATCGTGCTCAACGTGCTGCTCGTCTTCGGCCTCGACCTCGGGATCGCCGGCTCGGCGCTCGGCACGGTCACCGCGCAGACGCTCATGGCGCTAGCCCTGGTGGTCGTCGTCGTGCGGGGTGGACGGCGGCACGGGGCGTCCCTGCGGCCGCACCCACTGCGCGTGCTGACCGCCGCCCGCGACGGCGTCCCGCTGCTGCTGCGCACCCTGGCCCTGCGCGCGGTGCTGCTGCTCACGACCTGGGCCGCGGCGTCCGGCGGCGACGTGACCCTCGCGTCGTACCAGGTGTCGGCGACGATCTGGACCTTCATGGTCTTCGCGCTCGACGCCCTGGCCATCGCCGCGCAGGCGCTCACCGGCCACGCCCTCGGTGCGGCGGACGTGGGTCGCGCCCGCTCGCTCACCGCCCTCATGCTGCGCTGGGGCGTGGCCGGCGGTGCGGTGCTGGGAGCCTTGGTCGTCGCCCTGCACCGCGTGCTGCCGCCGCTGTTCACGCCGGACGTCGGCGTGCAGGGCTCGCTCGCCGGTGCGCTGCTCGTCGTCGGCCTGCAGCAGCCGCTGTCGGGTTTCGTGTTCGTGCTCGACGGCGTGCTCATCGGTGCCGGCGACGGGCGCTGGCTCGCCGGGGCGGCCCTGGTGCAGCTCGTGGTCTACCTGCCGGTGGTGCTGGCGGTGCACGCGGGCGAGGTGTCGGCGTCCGGGCTGTGGTGGGGATTCGGCGTGTTCATGCTGGTGCGTGGGGCGATGCTGGGCTGGCGCGCCCGTGGGCCGCGGTGGAGCGTCGTCGGCGCCACCCGCTGACCCCCCTTTCCGCCGTTCGAGCCGCTTTCCGCCGCCCAGGCCGGTGCCTACGCCGCCCAGGCCGCGGCCGAAAGGCGCAAAGCGGCCTGACTGGCGGAAAGCGGCCTGGGTGGCGGAAAGGGAGGTGGGGGACGCGCAACGGGCCCGCACCCCCCGAAGGAGTGCGGGCCCGTCGTGAGGCGGACGGCGTCAGCCGGCGACGACCTCGAGGGCCACCTTGGCGGAGACCTCAGGGTGCAGCCGCACGCTGACGTCGTGACGGCCGACGGCCTTGATCGGCTGGCCGAGCTCGATCTTGCGGCGGTCGAGCTCGGGGCCACCGGACTGCGCGACGGCGGTCGCGACGTCCGCGGTGGTGACGGCGCCGAACAGGCGGCCGGCTGCCCCCGCGTGAGCGGTGAGCGTGACCGTCTTGCCCTCGAGCTGGGCCTTGATCGTCTGGGCCTGCTCGATCGAGGCGATCTCACGGGACGCGCGAGCCTTGCGGATCGCGTCGACCTGCTTCTGGCCGCCCTTGGTCCACGGCGTGCCCAGCGAGCGGGGGATCAGGAAGTTACGGGCGTAGCCGTCCTTGACGTCGACGACGTCGCCGGGCGCACCGAGGCCGGTGACCTCCTGGGTCAGGATGAGCTTCATCTTCTCGTCCCCTTCTCAGCGAGTCGCGCTCGAGTACGGCAGCAGCGCCATCTCGCGGGCGTTCTTGATCGCGCTGGCGATCTGCCGCTGCTGCTGGACGGTGACACCGGTGACGCGACGAGCGCGGATCTTGCCGCGGTCGGAGATGAACTTGCGCAGCAGCGCGGTGTCCTTGTAGTCGATGTACTCGACCTTCGCCGCCTTCAGCGGGTTGGCCTTCTTCTTCGGCTTGCGCACAACGGGCTTTGCCATCGTGGAGCTCCCCTTTCGTGGAGCCCGGACCGCGTGCGAGGTCGGTCCGGGATGGTCGGAGGTGATCTGTCTGTGCTTTCAGGTGCCCGGCCGGGGCCGGGCGGGTCCTGCTGGGAAGGTGCGGATCAGAACGGCGGGTCGTCGTTGAAGCCACCGGACTGCTGGCCGCCGAAGCCGCCACCGCCGGACCCGGCCCCACCGGACGGGCCAGTGGCCCACGGGTCGTCGACCTGCTGGCCGCCGCCCTGGCCACCCTGGCCACCCTGGCCGCCGCTCCAGCCGCCGCCACCTTGACCGCCGCCCTGGCCGCCACCGAAGCCGCCGCCACCGCCGCCGCGCTGGGCCTTGGTGACCTTCGCGGTCGCGCGGCGCAGCGTCGGGCCGATCTCGTCGACCTGCATCTCGACGACGGTGCGCTTCTCGCCCTCCTTGGTCTCGTAGGAGCGCGAGACCAGGCGGCCCTGAGCGATCACGGCCGTGCCACGGGTCAGCGACTCGGCGACGTTCTCGGCCGCCTCACGCCACACCGAGCAGCGCATGAACAGCGTCTCGCCGTCCTTCCACTCGTTCGTCTGGCGGTCGAACGAGCGCGGGGTCGAGGCGATCGTGAAGTTCGCGACCGCCGCACCGGACGGGGTGAAACGCAGCTCCGGGTCGCCGGTGAGATTCCCGACGATCGTGATGATCGTGTCGCCTGCCATGACCTGCCCTTCGGTTTCGGTGGTGTGGACGGCGTCCGGTCGGCGCGACCGAACGGGTCAGCGCACCTCGGGACGGATGAGCTTGGTGCGCATCACGGACTCGTTGAGACCGAGCTGGCGGTCGAGCTCCTGGGCGACTGCGGGCTCGGCGTGCATGTCGACGACCGCGTAGATGCCCTCGGACTTCTTGTTGATGTCGTACGCGAGACGGCGGCGTCCCCAGACGTCGACGTTCTCGATGCTGCCGCCACCCTGCCGGATGACGTTGAGGAACTTGTCGAGGCTCGGCGCGACGGTGCGCTCCTCGAGATCGGGGTCGAGGATCACCATGAGCTCGTAGTGACGCATGCGTTAACCCACCTCCTTTGGACTCAGGCGGCCACGGTCTCTCCGTGACAGGAGGGCTGATACGTCGTTCGCCGCGGCACCCGAGGAACCGGATCCACCGGCACCAGGCCCGCGACGACGGAGTCAAGCGTACCGGGTGGCGGTGGGGCGCGACGAATCTCGTCCACAGGGCCGTACCTGAGCTCAGGTGAAGCGCAGCACCAGCGCGTCCGGCGCCTGGTCGAACGGCCCGCCGAGGGGGTCGTCGTCGCCGTCGCGCCGGACCACGTCGCGCTCGGGACGCCGGACGTCGCGCACCACCGACCAGACCAGCCACAGCAGGCCCGCCGCACGAGCCCCGAGCAGCAGCGCGTACCACGCGCCGGGCAGGCCGCGGTCGGTGTTGGTCTGGCCGCCGATGTAGAGCCACACCCCGACGAAGTAGGCGGCCTCGCAGGCCACCCACACCAGCTGGTCGCGCCAGCGCGGGCGCGCGAGCGCCGCGAGCGGCAGCAGCCACAGCGAGGCCTGCACCGGCCACGACTTGCCGGTGACGACCGCGAGCGCGAGCACGACGAAAGCCACCTGAGCCAGCCGGGGGCGTCGCTCGGCCGCCAGCACGAGCACCAGCCCGACGACGAGCGCGACCGCGAGCCCGACCAGCGAGAACGCCGTGACCGCCCCGCTCGAGAGGGTGACCGGGTCCCAGCCCAGCCGGTCGACCCAGTGCGGGCGCGGGTCGGCCGGCAGCACCTGCGGCAGCACCCACAGCGAGCCGTACCCGGCGCTGCTGTGGGCCCACGTGCTGTAGGCGGCCTTCACCCCGGCCGGGTTGATGGCGAACCACGGCAGCACCACGACCGCGGCGGTGAAGCCGGCGGCGCCGGCGGTGACCACCCAGGACCGCCATCGGCCCGACCGCACCGCGAGCAGGCCGAGCACGACCAGGAGCAGCGCCGGGTAGGTGCGCGCCGTCACGGCCAGGCCGAGCAGGACGCCGGCCAGCAACGGTCGCGAGCGCGCCCACGCGAGCAGCCCGCAGGCGGCCAGGGTGACGCCGAGCAGGTCGAGGGACACCAGCGCCGACAGCGCGACGAGGGGCGACAGCGCCACGACGGCGGCGTCCCACGGACGGCGGCGTCCGGCGCTGGCGGCCGTCGCAGCCACGAGCACCGCGAGCAGCACCGCCACCAGCCCGGTCGACAGGTCGAAGTACCAGCGGTCGCGCGAGCGCGGGGGCCCGCTCGGCGTCACCTGGCCGACCGCCCACATGGTCAGCCCGGTGAGCACCGGCTGGGCGAGGTAGTCACCGCCGCCGGCGTCGACGTACGGGACGGCGCCGCTGGCCAGCCCGCTGGACTCGTAGACCAGCGGCAGGTCGCTGTAGCAGGCGTGGAAGAACTGGTCGGGTGTCGACCAGCCCTGCGCCCGGCAGTGCTGCTTCTGCACCACGCCCAGCGCGAGCACCACCATGGCCAGGACGACGAGGACGCGGGCCGCCGTCCACCAGCCGTGCCGGCCGCCGCGCACCCGCGCGCCGGCCGGTCCGCCGACGGCGGCGGACAGCTGAGCCACGAGCGGGTCCTCGCGCGAGGGCGCGGCGACGGGCTCGTCCACGGTTCCGGACGCGGTGGTCACGCGCCGATCATGGCGCACGTCACCTCGTGGGCGTGGCAGCGGCCTGCGTGGCGGTGGCCTTCGAGGTCTTGGTACTACCGGCGGTGCCCGACGGCGAGCTGGTGGGCGTCGACGACGACGTCGTCGTCGTCGTGTCGGTCGGGCAACCGGGCAGCGGGACGCCCGGGATGCAGGTGGGGGTCGAGGTGGTCGAGGACGACGACGAGGACGACGTCGTCGAAGACGTCGGTGTCGTCGTGGTCGGCGTCGTGGTGGGCGTGGTCGTCGGCGTCGGCGTGGAGGTCGGCACGTTGCTCTTGCCGCCGTAGACCGGGTTCGGGAACGGGATGACCTTCTGGCCGTCGAGCGCGTCCTTCATGAACGCCGTCCAGATCTGCACCGGGAAGGAGCCGCCGGTGACCGATGACCTGCCGCCGAGGCCGTTGAGGGTGACGGGGTTGCCGCTGGAGTCGTTGCGGTACAGGCCGACCGCGGTGGCCAGCTGCGGCGCGAAGCCCGCGAACCAGGCCGCCTTGTTGTCCTGCGCCGTACCGGTCTTGCCCGCGAGCGGGCGGTCGATGCGCGAGCCCGCGTAGGCGCCGGTGCCGCTCTTGACGACCTGCTGCAGGGCGTAGGTCAGGTCGGCCATGGAGTCCTTGCTGAAGACGCGCTCGGTCTTCGGCTTGGCCTTGTAGGTGGTGTTGCCGTCGGCGAGGGTGACGCTGCGGACCGTGTACGGGTCGGCGTGCAGGCCCTGGGCGGCGAAGGTGGCGTAGGCCTCGGCGACGTCGATCACGTGAGGGGACGCCGCACCGAGCACGTTGCTCAAGGTGGGCTGCAGACCGTTGGTGTTCTTCGGGTACCCGGCGTCGATGGCGGCCTGCATGGTCTTGTCCGGCCCCACGTCCTGGTTGAGCGCGACGTAGACGGTGTTGACCGAGTGCTCGGTGGCCTTGACCAGGTCGATGGTGCCGAACTGCTCGTTGCCGTAGTTGGAGACCTTGTAGTTCCCGAACGTCTTGGGGGAGTGCCCGTCGTAGCGTGACTTCAGCGAGATGCCGTCCTCGAGGGCGGCCGCGAGCGCGAACGGCTTGAACGTCGAACCGGCCTGCATGATCGCCTGCGTCGCGTTGTTGTACTCGCTCTTGACGGCGTCCGGGCCGCCGTACATGGCGATGACGGCGCCGTCGCCGGGCTTGATCGAGACCAGGCCGGCCCCCACGCCCTTGGCGCCGTCCTTGGGCAGCTCGTCCTGCATGGCCTTGACGGCGTCGGCCTGCGTGCCGCGGTCGAAGGTGCTGACGATCTTCAGGCCACCGCGGTCGATGTCGGCGTCGGTGAGGCCGGCCTTGGCGATGACCTCCTGGCGCACGACCTTGAGCAGGTAGCCGTTGGTGCCGCCGAGACGGTTGCTGGTGCGCAGCTTGGCGATCTTCGGGAACTTCGCGCTGTCGTGCTGCTCCTGGGTGATCCACCCCTCCTTGAGCATGCCGTCGAGCACGTACGTCATCCGGGCCTGCGCGTTGGCCTTCTCCGTGACGGGGTCGTACAGCCCCGGGGAGCGGATGATCGCGGCGAGCAGCGCGCTCTGGCTCAGCGTCAGCTTGCTGGCGGACACCCCGAAGTAGGCCTGGCTGGCGGTCTCGACGCCGTAGGAGCCACGGCCGAAGTAGATCGTGTTGAGGTAGTTCTCCAGGATCTGGTCCTTGGTCTCCTTCTGCTCGACCTTCAAGGAGATGACGAACTCCTTGGCCTTGCGCGTGAGCGTGCGGTCCTGGGTCAGGAAGTAGTTCTTCACGTACTGCTGGGTGATGGTCGAGCCGCCCTGCTTCGACCCACCCTTGAGCGCGACCCACGCCGAGCGCGCGATGCCCTTCGGGGAGAAGCCGTGGTTCTGGTAGAACGTGCGGTCCTCCGCGGCGAGCACGGCCTTCTGCAAGGTGTCCGGCATCTGCGAGATCGGGATCGAGCGACGGTTCACCTCGCCGAAGCGACCCAGCTCGGTCTTGCCGTCCGACCAGTAGACGACGGAGGCGTTGGCCGTGACGAGTTGGTTGGGGTTCGGCACGTCCACGCGGTTGTACAGCACCGCGAAGGCGATGACGCCGAGCAGGAAGCAGGCGGTGAAGGCGCCGAGCACCAGGCGCCAGGAGGGGACGAAGCGCTTCCAGCCGCTCTTGCCGGCACGGGGGTAGTCGACGATGCGGCGCACGGGGCGTGGGTCTCCAAGGTGGGGGGACGGCGGCACGCCCGGAGGCGCGACGTCCAGTATGCGGTGGGACGCCGGATCCCCCCACTCGAGAGGCCGGGCTCCACGGAGTCCTCACCAAACCGACCCCGCCTCGGGCCCGAACGCGCCACGGTTTGCCTCCGGCGGCGACGGTGACGTACTGTCCGACATATCGCGGCGATACATCGTCGTGAGCGACCGCCACCGGGCGGTACCCCACCAGCACCCCACCACCAGCACCGAGGAGGCCACTGTGGCACGTCGCTCCGACGTCCTCGACCTCGCGGTGCTGGGGCTGCTGCACGACAGCCCGCTGCACGGCTACGAGCTGCGCAAGCGGCTCGCCAGCGTGCTCGGGCCCTTCCGGGCGCTCAGCTACGGCACGCTCTACCCCTGCCTGAAGCACCTGTCCGACCAGGGGTGGATCACCCAGTCCACGGCGGACACCGACGGCTCGTCCGCCGGCCGCCGCGCGCGGATCGTGTACGAGCTCACCGCCGCCGGCAAGGAGCACTTCGAGACCCTCGTCGACGAGGCCGGGCCGACGTCCTGGGAGGACGAGAGCTTCGGCGTGCGGTTCGCGTTCTTCGCGCGCACCCCCACCGAGGTGCGGCTGCGCATCCTCGAGGGACGCCGCAGCCGGCTCGAGGAGCGGCTGGACGCCGTCAGCAGCTCGGTGACGCGCAACCGCGAGCGCGCCGACCAGTACACCCTCGAGCTGCAGCGGCACGGTCTGGAGTCCGTGCAGCGCGAGGTCCGGTGGCTGAACGAGCTCATCTCGAACGAGCGCCGCGGCGAGGGCACCGACGAGGCGCCCTCCGCCGGCACCACCCCGCACGACAGCACCACCCCCGAGAACGACCCCACCCAGAGAAACCGATGAAGGAGCACCGCATGGGATCCGTCCGTGTCGCCATCGTCGGCGCCGGTAACTGCGCCGCCTCGCTCGTCCAGGGCGTGCACTACTACGCCGACGCCGACCCGAACGCGTCCGTGCCGGGTCTGATGCACGTGATGTTCGGCGAGTACCACGTCAAGGACGTCGAGTTCGTCGCCGCCTTCGACGTCGACGCCAAGAAGGTCGGCTTCGACCTGTCCGAGGCGCTCGTCGCGAGCGAGAACAACACCATCAAGATCTGCGACATCCCGCCGCTGGGCGTCCCGGTGAAGCGCGGCCCGACGCTCGACGGCCTCGGCAAGTACTACCGCGAGACCATCGACGAGGCCGACGCCGAGCCGGTCGACGTCGTCCAGGTGCTCAAGGACACCCAGGCCGACGTGCTCGTGTCGTACCTGCCGGTGGGCTCGGAGAACGCCGACAAGTTCTACGCCCAGTGCGCCATCGACGCGGGCGTGGCCTTCGTCAACGCGCTGCCGGTGTTCATCGCCTCCGACCCCGAGTGGGCCAAGAAGTTCGAGGACGCCGGTGTGCCGATCGTCGGTGACGACATCAAGTCGCAGGTCGGCGCCACCATCACCCACCGCGTGATGGCGAAGCTCTTCGAGGACCGCGGCGTCGTGCTGGACCGCACCTACCAGCTCAACGTCGGCGGCAACATGGACTTCAAGAACATGCTCGAGCGTGACCGCTTGGAGTCCAAGAAGGTCTCCAAGACCCAGGCCGTCACCTCGAACATCGGCCACGACCTCGGCGCCCGCAACGTGCACATCGGCCCGTCGGACTACGTCCAGTGGCTCGACGACCGCAAGTGGGCGTACGTGCGCCTCGAGGGTCGCGCGTTCGGCGACGTCCCGCTGAGCCTGGAGTACAAGCTCGAGGTGTGGGACTCCCCGAACTCGGCCGGCATCATCATCGACGCGATCCGCGCGGCGAAGATCGCCAAGGACCGCGGCATCGGCGGCCCGCTGCTGTCGGCGTCGTCGTACCTCATGAAGTCCCCGCCGGTGCAGCAGCCGGACGACGCCGGGCGCGAGAGCGTCGAGGCGTTCATCCGCGGTGACATCGAGCGCTGAGCGAGACATCGAGATCGAGCGCTGAGCGAGTAGTTCAGCGAGATCGCAGCAGTGGCCCACCCGGAGGGTTCCGGGTGGGCCACTTCTGCGTTCTGGGTCTAGTCGGCGAGGACGTCGACCACCGCGACCGTGACGTTGTCGCGGCCGCCCGCCTCGAGCGCCGCGGCCACGAGCCGGTCGGCCGTGGTCTGCGGGTCCTCGCCCGCGCCCAGCAGCGCGGCGACCTGCTCGTCCGACAGCTCGACGGTGAGGCCGTCGCTGCACAGCAGGTAGCGCTCGCCAGGTGCGAGCGGCGAGACCCACAGGTCGACCTCCAGCATCGGCTCGTGCCCGAGCGAGCGCGTGACGACGTTGCGCCGCGGGTAGGCCTCGGCGTGGGCCGGGTCGAGCACGCCCGCCTGCACCAGCTCGGCGACCTCGGAGTGGTCGACGCTCACCTGCTGCAGCTCGCCGTCGGCGTAGCGGTAGACCCGTGAGTCGCCGATGTTGAAGACCGCCCAGCGCGTCTCGCCGTCGACCTCCACCACCGCCAGCCCGCAGGCGGTCGTGCCCATCGGACGTCGGTCCTCGGCGGCGGCGGAGGCCTGGACCATCTGCCGGTTGGCCTCACGCAGGGCCGCCATGACGTCGTCGGTGCTCAGCGGCTCGGTGGCACCGCGCTCGGCGAGCTGGTCGAGCTGCTCGACGACGAACCGGCTGGCCACGTCGCCGTGAGCGTGGCCGCCCATGCCGTCAGCCACGGCGAACACCGGGTGGCGCACGAGCACGGCGTCCTCGTTGCGGTCGCGACGGCGTCCGACGTCCGTCGCGGAGGCGGCACGCAGTCGTCCGCCGCGGACGAGCGGGTCAGGCATGGGGTGTCTCCCTGCGTCGGGACGGTGAGGCGGTGCGTGGGGGACGCGGGCGCCATGGTGCCAGGCACCGCGGTGCGCGTCGCGGGCGGTGGGGTCACGGCTCGGCGGGCGCGGTGCGGAGCGCGACCTACAGTGAGGGGGTGCACTTCGTCGCGGACCTGCGCATCGTCCTGCGGGGCCGCGACTTCCGGCACCTGTTCGCCGTGCGCCTGGTGTCGCAGAGCGCGGACGGCGGGTTGCAGGTGGCGCTCGCCAGCCTCGTCTTCTTCTCCCCCGAGCGCGCCGCCACGGCCGAGGCCGCCGCCACGGCGGCCGCGGTGACCGTGCTGCCGTACACGCTGGTCGGCCCCTTCGCGGGTGTGCTGCTCGACCACTGGCGCCGTCGGCAGGTCCTCGTGATCGCCAACCTCATCCGCACGGTGCTCGTGCTGGGGATCGCGGCCCTGGTGGGAGCCGGCGCGGTCGGGCCGCCGCTGTACGTCGCGGTGCTGGCCTGCCTGTCGGTCAACCGGTTCTTCCTCACCGCGCTCGGCGCGGGACTGCCCCACGTCGTGCCGGCCGACGAGCTGGTCATGGCCAACGCGGTGACGCCGACGTCCGGGACGCTCGCGGCCCTCGCCGGTGGTGGGCTGGCCTACCTGCTGCGGTCGCGGCTGCCGTCCGGAGATCGCGCGGACGCGGCGGTGCTGCTCGTGACCGCCGTGGTCTACCTCCTGTCGGCCCTCCTCGCGCTGCGCATGCCGCGGGCGCTGCTCGGGCCTGAGCACGGCGAGCGGACGGCGATCGGCTGGCACGCCGTCGCGCAGGGAGCACGGCACGTCCGCGAGCGCCGTCCGGCCTGGAACGCGCTCGCCGTGATCGGGGTGCACCGGTTCGGCTACGGCCTGACGACGCTGGCGACGGTGTTGCTGTGCCGCAACCACTTCAACGACCCGCGCGACGCCTCGGCCGGCCTGGCCCTGCTCGCCGAGGTCTTCGCCGCGGCCGGCGTGGGCTTCGGGGTCGCCGCCCTGGTGACGCCGATCGGCACCAGCAGATGGGGCACCGGCGGATGGATCTGGCGGGTGCTCGTCGGCGCCGGGATGGTGCAGGCCGTGCTCGTCGTCGCGCTCAGCGTGCCGGTGGCCCTGGTGGCGGCCTTCGCGCTGGGCGTGGCGGCCCAGGGCGTGAAGATCTGCGTCGACGCGATCGTCCAGCGGGTCGTGGACGACGACTATCGCGGGCGCGTGTTCGCGTTCTACGACGTGGTGTTCAACGTCGCCTTCGTGGGTGCCGCCGCAGTCGCGGTGGTGGTGCTGCCGGAGGACGGCTACTCGCCGCTGCTGTTCGCGCTGATCGCCGTGCTGTACGTGGGTGCCGCCGCGGCGTACGGGCGGACCCTGCGCTCGGCGGGCACTCCGCAGCGGGCCTAGGGGGTCAGGGCGCGGCGGACTCGGGCTGCTCGGCCCACCACCGCAGCAGCTCGGCGCGGGCCGCGTCCTCGCCCACCATCCCCTGGTCGAGGCGCAGCTGCAGCAGGTGCTGGTAGGCGCGGCCCACGACCGGACCGGGACGCACCCCGAGGGTCGCCATGATCTGGCCGCCGTCCAGCTCGGGCCGCACGGACGCGAGCTCCTCGGCCTCCATCAGCCGCACGATGCGCTGCTCGAGGTCGTCGTAGGTGCGAGCCAGCCGGGCGGCCTTGCGGGCGTTGCGCGTGGTGGAGTCCGAACGCGTGAGCTTGTGCAGCCGGCTGAGCAGCGAGCCGGCGTCGGTGACGTAGCGGCGGACGGCGGAGTCGGTCCACTCCCCCGAGCCGTAGCCGTGGAAGCGCAGGTGCAGCTCGACGAGCCGGGAGACCGCCTTGACGGTGTCCTTGTCGAACCGCAGGGCCTTGAGCCGTTTGGCCGTCAGCTTGGCGCCGACCACCTCGTGGTGGTGGAACGACACCCCGCCCCCGGGCTCGAAGCGCCGGGTCGCCGGCTTTCCGACGTCGTGCAGCAGCGCAGCGAGGCGCAGCACGAGATCCGGGCCGGGCACGTCGTCGTCCTCGAGGTCGATCGCCTGCTCGAGCACCGTGAGGCTGTGCTCGTAGACGTCCTTGTGCCGGTGGTGCTCGTCGAGCTCCAGCCGCAGGGCGGGCAGCTCGGGGAGGAACACGTCCGCCAGGCCGGTGTCGACCAGCAGGGTCAGGCCGGCCCGCGGGCGGGGCGCGAGCAGCAGCTTCACCAGCTCGTCCCGCACCCGCTCGGCGGACACGATGGCCAGCCGGCCGGCCATGTCCGTCATCGCCGCCACCACCTCGGGGGCGACCTCGAAGCCCAGCTGGGCCGCGAACCGCGCGGCCCGCAGCATGCGCAGCGGGTCGTCGCTGAACGACGCCTCCGGCGTCCCCGGGGTCCGGATCAGGCCGTTCGCGAGATCCTGCAGGCCGCCGTAGGGGTCGACGAACTCCCCGCCGGGCAGCGACAGCGCCATGGCGTTGATCGTGAAGTCCCGTCGGGCGAGGTCGTCGTCGAGGCTCTCGCCGTAGGCGACCTCCGGCTTGCGCGACCCGCTCTCGTAGGCCTCGGCGCGGTAGGTGGTGATCTCGACCGTGTCGTCGCGGTGGCGCGCGCCGATCGTGCCGAACGCCCGCCCGACGTCCCACGTGGTGTCGGCCCAGCCCTCGAGCACCTGCTCGGTCTGCTCGGGGCGGGCGTCGGTGGTGAAGTCGAGGTCGTTCACCGGCCGGCCGAGGATCAGGTCGCGCACCGATCCCCCCACCAGCGCGAGCTCGTGGCCGGCCGCCGCGAACCGTGCGCCCAGCTCGGCCGCGACGGTCGGCACCTGGGGCCCGCCGGCACGGGAGGCGGGACGACGCTCGCGGGGAGTGGACACGAGGGCCAAGCCTAGGTCAGGTCGGAAGTGACCGCTGTCGCCCTCGTTAGAGTGACGACGTGTCCCAGCCCTCCGCCCGTCCCCGCCGACGGCTGCCGTCGGTGGAGGAGACGTCGGCCGGAGGGCTGGTGTTCGACCGAGCCCACGAGCCGGCCCGCGCGGCGGTGATCGCTCGGCGCAACCGGGCCGGGCGGGTCGAGTGGTGCCTGCCCAAGGGGCACCTGGAGGGTGAGGAGACGCTCGAGCAGGCCGCCGTGCGCGAGGTGGCCGAGGAGACCGGCATCCGCGGCCGGGTGCTCGAGCCGCTCGGCACCATCGACTACTGGTTCTCCCTGCCGGACAAGCGGATCCACAAGGTGGTGCACCACTACCTGCTCGAGCGGGTGGGCGGGCACCTCACGATCGAGGACGACCCGGACGCCGAGGCGATCGACGTCGCCTGGGTGCCCGTCGACGAGCTGGAGTCGACCCTCACCTTCCCCAACGAGCGCCGCATCGCCGACCTGGCGGCCCGGCGGCTCGCGGACCAGGCGTGAGCCGCCCCCTGGCCGCGGTGCGCACCGCCGTGGCCGCCGCGGTGCTCGCCCTGACCGTCTCGCCGGTGACCGACGCCTTCGCCGCCGACGACCCCGAACCCGCGGCGCGCATCGCCCTGACCTCCGTCGGCCCCGACCTCGTCACCGCGTCGGCCACCCTGCACGTCACCGGCACCATCACCAACGCCGGCAGCCAGGCGCTGGAGCAGGTGGTCGTCCGGCTGCGCCCGGTGGCCGGACGGCTCGGCACGCGCGTTGCCGTCGGCACCTGGCTCGGCGGCCAGGACCCTCGCGTCGGCACCCCCGTCGGCCCCACCGCCGACCTGGCGGCGCCGCTCGCGCCAGGCGCCCGAGCGGCGTTCGCGCTCGACGTCCCCGCGAGCTCTCTCGGCCTGGGCGGCAGCCCCTTCGGCGCCTACCCGATCGCGGTCGACGCCCGGGCCACGCCACAAGGGGGATCCCGCGACCAGGTGGCGTTCGCCCGCACGACGATCCAGTGGCAGCCCGCGACCAAGCAGTACGCGGCGCAGCAGATCACCTGGCTGGTGCCCTTCACCGGGCTGCCCGGTGCCAGCCCCGACGTACGGCCCCGGCCGGCCGACGTGGCCGCGGCCGTCGGCCCCGGCTCGCGGCTGCGGCACGTGCTGGACGCCGCGTCCGCGCCCGGTGTGGTGTGGGCCGTCGACCCCCTGCTGCTGTCGACGCTGCAGGAGGTCGCCACCGCACCGGGGGGTGCCGGCGCCACGTCACCGCCGCCGTCGTCGCCCTCGTCACCACCGGCGTCCACGCCGTCGTCCACGCGTCGTCCACGCCGACCGCCACTGACCTGGCCACGTCGCCCACCGGCACCACGACGCCCTCGCAGGGCGGCACACCCACGACCAGCGCCACGACCGACCCCGACGCCGCAGCCCGCGCGGTGGTCCGCGACTACCTGGCCGCCATGCGCGCGGCCGCGGTCGGCAGGGACGTCATCGAGCTGCCGTTCGCCGACACCGACCTGCAGGCCGTGTCGGACGCCGGGGCGTCGGCCCTCGTGGACGCAGCACGCGCCGCCGGTGCGGGCACCGTCGCCGAGGTGCTGGGCGTCTCGCCGCGCACCGACATCGCCTGGCCGGCCGACGGGTACGCGAGCGACCACCTCGCCGACGACCTCTCCCGCCGAGGCATCGAGACTCTCGTGCTCGACGCCCGCACCCGGCCGCTCACCGAGGCTCTCAGCTACACCACCGACGCCCGCACGACCCTGCCCGGCGGCTCCACCGCCGTGCTGTTCGACCCCGTGCTCAGCCAGCTGGCGACCGATGTGCGCGACGGCGACGCCACCGCCCGCAGCCGCTTCCTCGCCGAGACGGCGGCGGCCACGACCGAGCGCCCCGGGCTCTCGCGGCGGCTGCTGGTGGCGCTGCCCCGCACCGTCGACCTGCAGCCGGCGGCGTTCCGCGAGACGGTCGCGACGGCGTCCACCGTGCCCTGGCTGGCACCCATCGGGCTCGGCCAGCTCATCGCCCCGCTCGGCACCCGCGGTGACACCTCGACGCTGCCTCGCCGGGTGGCGTTCCCGAAGGGTGTCCGCGGCCCGCGCGGGATCGTGTCCGCGGACGTCGCCCGCACCATCGCACTGCGGGGCAAGTTGTCGGCGCTCGGCGAGGTCGTCGACGACCCCGTGCGCACGACGGCACAGCTGCAGCGCTCGACGCTGTCGCTCGTGTCGTCGGTCTGGCGCGGGCACCGCACGGTCCTGGTGAAGCGCCAGACGGCTGAGGCCGCCGCGGTCGCCGCGCTGGCCCGGCGGGTGCACGTGCTGCCGACGACGATCACCTTCCTGCGCAGCTCCGGCGAGCTGCAGCTGACCATCAGCAACGAGCTGGACGAGCCGGTGCACGACGTCCGGCTGCGCGTGGTGGCACAGAACCCGCGCCTGGTGGTGTCGCAGGAGGTCTCCGACCCGCTCGACCTGCCCGCCCGGTCCCGGGCGAGCGTCCGGGTGTCGGTGCGTGCGCTCGCGAGCGGCCAGGTCGACCTGCAGGCCCAGATCGTCGCGCCGTCGGGCGCACCCATCGGCGACACCGAGCACGTCAAGGTGCGCGTGCGGCCCACCGACAGCTGGGTGCTCACGGTCGGTGGCGTCATCGCCGGGCTCGTGGTCGTCGTCGGCCTGGTGCGGGCGCTGCGCCGGCCGAGGCGGAGGGTCGCATGAGCGGCGAGCAGAGCCTGATGCGCTCGACGTCCGTCATGGCCGCCGGCACCTTCGTCTCGCGGATCCTGGGCTTCGTCCGCACCTCGCTGCTCACCGGCCTGCTCGGCGTCAGCGGGGCGCTCGCGGCCGACACGTTCATCACCGCGAACACCGTGCCCAACCAGATCTACAACCTCATCGCCAGCGGGCTGCTCAACGCGGTGCTCGTGCCGCAGATCGTGCGGGCCGCCAAGGACGCGGACGGCGGCCAGGCCTTCCTGGACCGGCTGCTCACCGTCTCGCTGTTCGGCATCGGCGCGATCACCCTCATCGCGACGCTGCTCGCGCCGGCCGTGCCGCTCATACTCAACCCCAGCGAGGGCTCGTGGGACCCCGCCACCGCCGCGCTGTGCGTCGCCTTCGCCTACTGGTGCATGCCTCAGATCTTCTTCTACGGCGTCTACACCGTGCTGGGCCAGGTGCTCAACGCCCGCGGGCACTTCGGCGCGTACATGTGGGCGCCCGTCGCGAACAACGTCGTCGCGATCGTCGGGCTCGTCGGGATGTTCGTGTGGATCGGCGGCTTCGACCGGATCGCGAACCCGCACCCGCCGGCGACGTGGACCTCGGGACAGATCGCGGGCCTGGCCGGCACCGCGACGCTCGGCGTGGCCGTGCAGGCGCTGGTGCTGTTCTGGCCGCTGTGGCGGATGGGTTTTCGGTACCGTCCGCGGCTCGGCCTGCGGGGTGTGGGGCTCGGCAGCGCCGGCAAGGTCGCGGGCTGGACCTTCGCCGCGGCCGTGATGGGGCAGGTGTTCTTCATCGTCACGGTGCAGGCCGTGCTCACCGCGGGCGCGGCGGGCGGCCCCGGGCAGAACTCGTACAGCAACGCGTTCCTGCTCTTCATGCTGCCCCACTCGCTGGTCACCGTCTCGCTCGTCACCGCGCTGTTCACGCGCATGAGCCAGTCGGCGGCCAACGGTGACCTCGCCCTGGTGCGGCGCGACCTGTCGGTGGGGCTGCGGCTCACCGGCGTGGCGACGGTGCTCGCACTCGCCGCGATGGTCGCGCTCGCCCCCGAGCTGACGGCCACGCTGTTCTTCAAGAACGCGCCCGCCGACACGCGCGCCATCGCCGCCGCGGCCACCGCGATGATGCTGGGGCTGGTGCCGTTCAGCGCGCAGTACCTGTTCCAGCGGGCCTTCTACGCCTTCGCCGACGCCCGCACGCCGTTCCTCATCCAGGTGCCGGTCGTGCTCACCATCGCCGCCACGAGCTTCGCCGCCGGCCACGTGCTCGACCCCCAGCACATCGTCGTCGGCATCGGCCTGGGCATGGCGCTGGGTTACGCGGTCGGCGCGGTGCTCTCCGCGGTGGCGCTGCACCGCGCGCTCGGCGGACTGGACGGCCGGCGCGTGCTGCGCACCTACGTGCGCCTCGGGCTCGCGGCGGTGCCCGCGGTGCTGGCCGGGCGCGCGGTCGCCTGGGCCGGGCACGCCTGGATGGGCACCGGCAAGCCCGCCGCCGCGCTGGTGCTGGTGGTCGGCGGGCTCGTCCTCGTGGCCGTGTACGTCGGGGCCTGTCGGGCGCTGCACGTCACCGAGCTCACCGAGCTGGCCGAGCCCTTGCTCAAGCGGCTGCCCGGCAGGCGACGCACCCAGCGATAACCCTCAAGTCGGGCACCGAACCGTCCGACGACTTCCAGCATGGCGAGCAGTGACCTCCGGACGTCGTCCGGTGACGTGGGCGGCATCGTGCTGGGCTGGCTCACCCGGCTCACGGTCGTGCTCGCGGTCGTGGGGCTCGTCGCGTTCGACGGCATCTCCATCGTGTCCTCGCGGCTCTCGCTCGAGGACGTCGGCGACACCGCCGCCCGCAGCGCGAGCGAGACCTGGGAGCGCACGCACGACATCCAGGCGGCGCTGGCCAGCGCCCAGCAGACCGCCACCGAGGCCAACGCCGACACGACGGTCGTGCCCGACAGCCTGAGCGTCGACCCGGACGGCACCGCCCACCTGACCGTGCGGCGCGTGGCCTCCACGATCGTCGCCCACTACATCCCGCCGGTGCGGACGTGGTGCGACCTGCGCGTGCAGGGTGTGGGGCGGAGCACCGCGTGATCGCTCCCCGTGCCCCCCGCCGGCGCCTGCGCCGAGCCCGCATCGCGCGCTGGGGCGCGGCACTGACCGCCGCGGCCCTCGCGGCGCTCACCCTGCAGGCCGTACCGGCGTCGGCCGATCCCGGCGTCGGTCAGCTGCGGCGCGAGGCCGCCGACCTGCGCCGCCAGCTCGACCGGCTCGCCGTCGAGCAGGACCTCGCGGTCGAGCGGTACGACGCCGCGCAGGAGGCCCTCATGCAGGCCACCACGGGCGAGATCGTGGCCACCACCGACGCGCTCGACAGCGAGCGGTCGGTGCAGGCGAGCGAGGACGTCGCGGCCCGGCGCGTGCGCGCGATCTACCTCAGCGGCGGCCCGATCGGGCTCACCGGCACCATCTTGCACAGCACCTCGCTCGACGACGCGCTGGTGCGCTGGCACGCGGTCGAGTCCATCGTGCGCGGGGACGCCGACCGCACCGCGGTGCGCGAGGCCGCCGCCGCTCGCCAGCGCCAGAACGAGCTCGGGGCCGGCCGCGAGCGCGCCCGCGCCGTGGCCCTGCAGCTCTCCGCCGACCGCGCCGCCGCGGCCGTCACCGCAGCCATCAGCCGGCAGCGGGACCTGCTGGCGCGCACGGACGCCAAGGTCATCGAGATCGTCGACCAGCAGCGCCGGGCTGCCGAGGCCCGCGCCCTGGCCCGAGCCGCAGAGACCGCCCGACTGCTGGGGCTCGGCGGCGTGCTGTCGGTGGGTGGCCTGGAAGGGCCGTCGGCCGGCACCACCACGTTGCCCGACGTCCCGGCGCCCAACGCCGTGGCCGCCGCCGCCGTCGCCGCTGCCGCAACGCGAATCGGCATGCCCTACGTCTGGGGCGCCACCGGGCCGACGACGTTCGACTGCTCGGGACTGATGCAGTGGGCCTACGGTCAGGCCGGCGTCCGGCTGCCGCGGACGTCACGCGAGCAGTACTCGCGCCTCGCGCACGTGCCGCTGGACCAGCTCGCGCCCGGTGACCTCGTCTTCTACGCCACGGACGTCACCAACCCCGGGACGATCCACCACGTCGGCATGTACGTCGGCAACGGTCTGTCGCTGTACGCCCCGCAGACCGGCAGCGTCGTCAAGATCGGCTCGGTCGGGTACGGCCGCATCATCGGCGCGACCCGCCCCACCCTGGGCCTCGGCTGAGCGGCGTCCGGCTGCTCGTCCGTGCCGGTCGGCGACAAGCCCCCTACGATGGCCCTGGTGCGGCCGGAGGGCCGCCCGTGCCGCGGGCGCACGCCGAGGGGAGGCCGACGCTGGACAGGGTGGGACCAGGAAGCGTCCTCGGCGGCCGCTACGTGCTCCGCGAGCGCCTCGACGACGCCACGCTGTCGTCGTCCTGGCTGGCGCACGACGAGACGCTCGAGCGGCGCGTGCACCTCAGCGCCGTCGCCGCTGAGCACCCGCACGCCGAGGCCGTGCTGGACGCCGCCCGTCGCGCGGCGGCGCTCGAGGACGCCCGGCTGGTCCGGGTGCTCGACGTCGGGCAGGACGACGACGTCACGTACGTGGTCAGCGAGTGGCTGCCCGCACCCTCCCTGGCCGAGCAGCTGCACGGCGGGCCGTTGACGCCGGCCGAGGCGCGCACCGTCGTCGGCGAGGCCGCCCTGGCCCTGGAGGCGGCGCGCCACCGCGGCCTGCACCACCTGCGGCTCGGCCCCGAGCGGGTGCACGTCCTCGACGACGGCACCGTCAAGATCACCGACCTGGCCACGGCCGCCGCGCTCGACGGCATCGAGGTCGGTGACGACGCCGGCAGCTCGCTGGACGGCGACGAGGCCACCCGCATCGACACCCGCGACCTCATCGCACTGGCGTACGCCACCCTCACCGGCACCTGGCCGCTGCCCACGCCGAGCGGCCTGCCGCCGGCGCCCCAGGTGGGCGGCAAGCCGGTGGCGCCCTCGCAGATCGTCACCGGGGCCCCGGCCGACCTCGACACGCTGTGCGCGCAGACCTTCGCCGGTGCCGGCGCGCCGGACACCCCCGGCGACCTGGCCGGGCAGATCGCCCCGTGGGGGCGGCAGCGACGCGAGGAGCGCGCCGGCGGGACGTTCCCCCACCAGCTGCCCCCGACCCAGCGGGTCGAGCTGCCGACCGCACCGCCCGCCGCAGCCGAGCCGCGTCCGGCGCCGACCCGGATCGCCCCGGCGGTGCCGCCGGCCGCCCCACCCGTCGAGCCCACCCAGCCGGCCAGGTCCGCCGCACCCACCCCGCCACCCGCCGCCCACGCCGTGACGGCCACGGGCGCCGCGCCGTCCGCGGGTGGTCCGGTCGGCCCGCTGCTCGGCCTGGACGTGATCTACGACGACCTCGCGGTGGGCGCCGACGACGACCGCGGTCGCGCCGGTGGTGACGTCCCGGAGCGCGCCCAGAGCCGCACCGTGCTGCTGCTGGTCGCCGGCTTCGTCGTGGTGTTCCTGGCCCTCGCGTACTGCGGTCTGCGCGGGCTGGGCGACAGCGCCTTCGTGCCGGCGCCCAGCACCACCACGCCGGGTGCGACGGCCACCACGGCGTCCCCGAGCGACACCGGTGAGCCCACCACCACCACGCCCAGCAGCACCTCCGACCAGCCGATCGCGGTGGCCTCGGCCACCGGCTTCGACCCGCAGGGCGACGGGTCGGAGAAGAACGACCTGGCCAAGCGCGCCATCGACGGCAGCACCTCGACGGCCTGGACGTCCGACACCTACAAGAGCGAGCAGTTCGGGGGGCTGAAGAAGGGGGTCGGGCTGCTGCTGGCCCTCGGCAGCAAGCAGAAGGTCACGTCGGTCGACGTTCGGGTCGGCGCCGGCGGGGGCACGTTCGAGCTGCGCACCGCCGACGGCGGCCAGCTCGGGTCCACGGTGCTCGCCGAGGTCACCGACGCCGCGGGCACCGTCACGCTCAAGCCCGAGGCGCCGGTGACCACAGACAACCTGGTGCTGTGGTGCACCAAGCCCGCCCAGGTCACCGGCGGCTACCGCGTGGAGGTCGCCGAGGTGGTCGTGCGGTGACCGCACAGGGCGAGCGCGTGGTGAGCGCGTGGTGAGCGTCCGGGACCTCACCCACCAGACCGACGCCGACCTGCTCTCGGCGCACGTCGCCGGCGACCACGACGCGTTCGCCGAGCTGGTGCGCCGCCACCGCGACCGGCTGTGGGCGGTGGCGGTGCGCACCCTCGGCGACCGCGAGGAGGCCGCTGACGCGCTGCAGGACGCCCTCGTGTCCGCCTACCGGCGGGCCGGCAGCTACCGGGGCGAGGCGGCCGTCACGACGTGGCTGCACCGCGTCGTCGTCAACGCCTGCCTCGACCGCGTGCGCCGCCAGAAGGCCCGACCGACGGTCGCACTCCCCGACCGCGAGCTGCCCGACCACCACGACGCCCACTCGAGCACCGAGACGGCGCTCGACGTCCGCGCGGCGCTCGCGCAGCTGCCCGAGCACCAGCGCCAGGCGCTCGTGCTCGTCGACATGCACGGGCTGTCGGTGAGCGAGGCCGCGGCGGTGCTCGAGGTCGCGGAGGGCACCGTGAAGTCCCGCTGCGCCCGCGGCCGGGCGGCCCTGCTGCCGCTGCTGAAGCCCCCAGGGAACCCCTCGGGCCCCAGCGACGTCCCATCGGTGTCCCCCTCCGCCGCGGCCGGCCCAGACCCGGTGAGCGGTCTCGACGCCCCTGACCCCGAAGGAGAGCGCGCGTGAGCCATCCCGCCCTCGACTCCTTCGGCGACCTCGACGAGGCGGCCCGCGACCCGCACGTCGCCGGGTGCGACCGGTGTCGCGACGAGCTGCTCGCCCAGCGGCAGGTCCGCGACCTGCTGGCCTCCCTGCCCGACCCCGGCCCGGTGCCCCCGGACGTCGTCGACCGGCTCGAGGCGACCCTGCGTGGCCTGAGCGGCACGAGCGGCGGCACGGCCGGCAGCACCGTCGTCCCCCTGCACCACGAGCCCACCCCTCGTCGGCGCCGGCCGTGGCTCGCCGCCGCCGCCGCGGTGGCGCTCCTCGCGGGTGGTGGCTTCGGGCTCAGCCGGCTCGTCCCCGACGCCACCGGCGGCGCCGACAACGCCACCGCCGGTGCGGCGCTGCACGACAGCGCCGAGAGCAGGGCGGCGCCGCCCGGCGCGTCCCTGCGGGCGACGGCCTCCGGCACCAGCTACACCCGCGCCGACCTCGACCAGCAGGTGCAGCAGGTGATGGCGTCGGCGCCGCGGTCAGCGGCCGGCGCGCCGCAAGGGCCACTCGGCACTACCGCCGGGATCGCGGCCTGCCTGTCGGCCATCGGCGCGCCCAGCGCCACACCTCTGCTGGTCGACGTCGCGCGCTTCGAGGGCCGCCCGGCCGCCGTGGTCGTGCTGCCGGCGGCGGGTGGCGGGCGTGACATCTGGGTCGTGTCGACCACCTGCCGGCCCGGTCAGGACGGCACGCAGCTCTTCGTCAGGGCGCGCTGAGCCGCTCCGGGGCGGCGGTCACCCACCGGGAACATCGGCGCCGTACGATCGCTTGACGCAGGTGGTCTCCGCCCACCCCGCCCCCGTCCCCCCGGCGGCGGTCCTCATCCTGGAAGGCGCCTCGTGAACGACGTCCGCAACGTGATCATCATCGGATCGGGGCCGGCCGGCTACACGGCCGCTGTGTACGCCGCGCGCGCGAACCTCAACCCGCTGGTCTTCGAGGGCTCGGTGACCTTCGGTGGCGCCTTGATGAACACCACCGAGGTCGAGAACTACCCGGGCTTCCGCGACGGCATCATGGGCCCTGAGCTCATGGAGCAGATGCGGGCCCAGGCCGAGCGCTTCGGTGCCGAGCTGGTCACCGACGACGTCGTCGAGGCCCACCTGGACGGCGAGATCAAGACGGTCGTCACCGGCCGCGGCGAGACGCACCGCGCGCGCACGGTGATCCTGGCCACCGGCTCGGCCTACCGCGAGATCGGGCTCGAGAACGAGAAGCGGCTCTCCGGCCACGGCGTCTCGTGGTGCGCGACCTGCGACGGCTTCTTCTTCCGCGACCAGGACATCGCCGTCGTCGGCGGCGGCGACTCCGCGATCGAGGAGGCGACGTTCCTCACCCGGTTCGCGCGGTCGGTCACGGTCGTGCACCGCCGCGACGAGCTGCGCGCGTCCAAGGTGATGCAGGACCGTGCCTTCGCCAACGACAAGATCCGCTTCCGCTGGAACAGCGCGGTGGTCGACATCGAGGGCGACACGAAGGTCACCGGGCTGCGCCTGCGCGACACCGTCACCGGCGACGAGAGCCACCTGGACGTCACCGCGCTGTTCGTGGCCATCGGGCACGACCCGCGCACCGAGCTGTTCCGCGACCAGCTCGACCTCAACGCCGAGGGGTTCGTGCAGGTCGAGGGCCGCAGCTCGCGCACGACGCTGCCAGGCGTGTTCGCCTGCGGTGACGTCGTCGACCACGAGTACATGCAGGCCGTCACCGCGGCCGGCTCCGGGTGCGTCGCCGCCCTGGACGCCGAGCGGTACCTCGCCGAGCTCGCCGACCACGCCGTGCCCGAGCGCGAGGAAGCCGTCACCAGCGCCTGAGGGCGTCGCCGGGCGCCTGTGGGCGCCGCCTGCTAGAACATCGTCTGCAGCACGTACCGACCGGAAGGAACCCCATGAGCTCGCGAGTGACCACCGACGCGACGTTCGACCAGGACGTCCTCGCCAGCGACAAGCCGGTGCTCGTCGATTTCTGGGCCCCGTGGTGCGGCCCGTGCCGCGCGGTGTCCCCGATCCTGGACGAGATCGGTGCCGAGCACCCTGACCGCATCGAGGTCGTCAAGATCAACACCGACGAGAACCCCGCGATCGCCGCCCGGTACGGCGTCACGGGCCTGCCGACGATGAACGTCTACGTCAAGGGCGAGCTGGTGAAGTCCATCACCGGCGCCAAGCCCAAGCCGATGCTCGTGCGCGAGCTGGCCGAGTTCATCGGCTGAGCCGTACCCTCGCTGTCTCTTCGACGACGCCCTGCGGGGCCCGGGCCAACAGGGGGTGGACGATGAGCGCACCGTCCGCACCGGACGGCTCGGGCGTGCTGCGCCGCGGCGACCAGGGGGCTGCCGTCCGGGCGGTGCGCGAGCGCCTGGTCGCGACCGGCGACCTCCCCGGCTCGGCGGCTGACGACGACGTGTTCGACGCCGCGGTCGAGCACGCCGTGCGCTCGTTCCAGCAGCGGCGGGGCATGCTCGTCGACGGCGTCGTCGGCCCGCAGACCTACCGGTCGTTGGACGGCACGCGCTGGCTGCTCGGCGACCGCATCCTCCTGCACACCCCCGGCCACCTCGTCAGCGGCGACGACGTCACGGCGCTGCAGGAGCGGCTGCTCGGGCTCGGCTACCCGTGCGGGCGGGTCGACGGCGTCTTCGGCACCGAGACCGACGACGCGCTGCGCGACTTCCAGCGCGGCGTCGGCCTGCGTCCCGACGGCCTGGCCGGCCCGCAGACGCTGCGCGCGCTCGGGCAGCTGGCCCGCGCCGTCACCGGTGGCGCGCCGCACGCCCTGCGGGAGGCCGACCGCGTCCGCTCCGCCGGCCCGGACCTTCGCGGCCGCGTCATCGTCGTCGACCCCGGCCACTCCACCGACGAGCCGGGCGCGGTGGCAGGAGACCTGCGCGAGGCGGACGTCACGCTCGACCTCGCTCGCCGCATCGAGGGCCGCCTGGGAGCCGTCGGGGTGCAGGTCGTGCTCACCCGGGGACTCACCGGCAACCCCTCCCAGCTCGAGCGGGCCGAGCTGGCCAACGAGCTCGGTGCCGACCTGGTGCTGTCGCTGCACTGTGAGTCGCTGCAGCACGCTCCGCAGGCGCACGGCATCGCGACCTTCTTCTACGGCAGCCCCGAGCGCGGCAGCGCCTGGTCGGCCACGGGTGAGCAGCTGGCCTCGTTGGTGCAGCGCGAGATCGTCGCGCGCACCGAGCTGCTCGACTGCCGCAGCCACCCCCGCACCTGGGAGATCCTGCGCCACACCCGGATGCCGGCCGTGCGCATCGAGGTCGGCCACCTCTCGCACGCCGGTGACGCCGAGCGGCTCGCCGACCCCGCCTTCCGCGACACCGTCGCCGAGGCGGTCGTGGTCGCGGTCCAGCGCGTCTACCTGCCCGAGACCGACACGGCCACGACCGGCTCCCTGCGCATCGCCGACGTCCTGGCGCGCTCACGCCAGCACTCGTAGCCTCCTGGTCGCGGCGACGGGGCAAGGTTGAAACCGTTGCGCCACAACGGTTTTGACGACGGTCAGGTGCCGGTGAGCACCGGGGCGCGCACCGAGCCCAGCAGTCGTTCGATCGCCTGCTCGACGTCCTCGCGCCACGACAGGGTGGTACGCAGGTCCAGCCGCAGCCGGGGATGACGGTGGTGGGGGCGCACCGTCTTGAAGCCGACGCTGCGCAGGAAGTCGGCCGGCAGCACGCACCCCGGCGCGGCCGCGTAGCGGTCGCCCTCCGGGGCGGGGCCGCTCTCCAGACCGAACGCCTCGATGGCCCGCACGCCCCGCCGGGTGAGGTCCTTGGCGACGCCCTGGACCAGCATGCGGCCCAGTCCCCCACCCGTGAACTCCGGCTGCACCCGACCGGTCATGAGCAGCACCGCGTCCCCGCTCACCGGAGCGGTGGGGAACGCCACCGACCGTGGCACGAGGTGCGCCGGGGCGTACATCAGGTAGCCGGCCGGCACGTCGTCGACGTAGGCGATCCGGCCGACCGAGCCCCACTCCAGCAGCGCGGCCGACAGCCACGCCTCCTTCTCGAACTCGGTGTCACCGGCGCGCTGCGCCTGCTCGGCGGCCACCGGCGCGAGCTCCCAGAAGACGCACGAACGACACCTCGACGGCAGGTCGGGCAGCGAGTCGAGGGTCAGCGGCTCGAGGCGACGCCCGCTCACCCGGCCTCCGAGGTGACCCGGGCGCGGACCGAGACCGGCGGGGAGTGGTCGCCCACGGAGACCAGGCCGGCACCGGTCGGGATCGGCGCGCGGTAGGCGCCCGGTGCCGGGCGATGACGTCGCGGCAGCACCAAGGCCGCCAGGTACCCGACCGCGGCACCCGTCAGCAGGCCGCCCAGGACGTGCCGGCCGATCCGCCACGCCATGCCCTGGCGCCTCGTGCGCTCGCCGCCGCCCATGCTGCCTCCCACACCGAGCCGCTCCGCCGACCCACCAGCGGGTCGTCCCACAAGGCTCCGCGACGCGCCGGACGCCCCTGCCGCTCGCATCGTACGACGCGCCGGGCGCTGGTCATAGGGCCGGGGCGACTACCGCTGCGACTGCTCCCCGGCGGCGAACGCGTCGTCGCCCGGGGCGAGCAGCGCCACGATGCGGTTGAGGTCCTCGACGCTGGCGAACTCCACGCTCAGCCGGCCCTTGCGGCGTCCCAGTGAGATCTGCACCCGCGTGTCGAACCGGTCCGAGAGGCGCTGGGCGAGGTCGTCGAGACCGCTCTGGCGGCCCCCGGCGCGCGGCCGCTTCTGCCGCGGTGCCGGGGCGTCGTCGCCCCCGAGGGACACGACCTCCTCGACAGCGCGCACCGACAGGCCCTCGGCGACGATCCGTTGCGCCAGCCGCTCGATCGCGGCGCCGTCGTCCAGGCCGAGCAGCGCCCGAGCGTGGCCGGCGGACAGCACGCCGGCTGCCACTCGCCGCTGCACGAGCGGCGGCAGCTTCAGCAGGCGCAGCGTGTTGGAGATCTGCGGGCGTGAGCGTCCGATGCGCTGAGCCAGCTCGTCGTGCGTGCAGCCGAAGTCCTCGAGCAGCTGGCTGTACGCCGCGGCCTCCTCCAGCGGGTTCAGCTGGCTGCGGTGGAGGTTCTCCAGCAACGCGTCCCGCAGCAGGTCGTCCTCGGCGGTTTCGCGGACGATCGCCGGCACCCGCTCGAGGCCGGCCGCCTGGCTGGCCCGCCAGCGCCGCTCGCCCATGATGAGCTCGAAGCGATCGGGGCTGCCGGGCACCGGCCGGACCACGATCGGCTGCAGCACTCCGATCTCGCGCACCGAGTGCACGAGCTCGGCCATGTCGTCCTCGTCGAAGACCGACCGCGGCTGCTTGGGGTTCGGTGAGATCTGCCCCACGGGGATCTCGGCGAAGTGCGCGCCGGGCACCGGCAGCAGCTCCTGACCGGGAACCGACGACGTTTCACGGGAAACCTCCTCGGTTTCACGTGGAACATCGTTCGTCGACCCGGCCGAGTCGTCAGGTGCCGCACCCGCGGACGCCGCACCGCCGGGCTTGGCCGTCGCCTGCTTGGCCGGCTTGGCATCGCCGGTCTCGTCGGTCTCAGCCGCCTCGGGCTCCTGGGTGGCGACGGCGGAGTCGCGGAAGAACACGTCCACGGGTCGCTGGTTGGTGCCGCTGGACGGCGGGATCAGGGCACCCAGCCCCCGCCCCAGCCCGCGTCGCTTCTCGCTCACGCCCGTGCTCCCTCTCGCTCGCCGCGCTCGGCCAGTTCCTTGGCTGCCTCCAGGTAGGACAGCGCACCGCTGGATCCCGGATCGTAGGTCATCACGGTCTGGCCGTGGCTCGGCGCCTCGGAGATGCGCACCGAGCGCGGGATGCTCGCGCGCAGGACGACCTCGGGGAAGTGCTCGCGGACCTGCTCGGCGACCTCCGCCGACAGCCGGGTGCGTCCGTCGTACATCGTGAGCAGGATCGTCGAGACGTGCAGGCGCGGGTTCAGGTGCGCCTTGATGAGCTCGATGTTCTTGAGCAGCTGCGACAGCCCCTCCAGCGCGTAGTACTCGCACTGGATCGGGATGAACACCTCCTCGGCGCTCACGAAGGCGTTGACCGTGAGCAGGCCGAGCGAGGGCGGGCAGTCGATGAGGACGTAGTCGATGCGCTCCTCCCCTGCCTCGTCGCGATCGTGCAAGTAGGCGCTGAGGGCCTTGAGCAGCCGTGACTCGCGCGCCACCAAGGACACGAGCTCGATCTCGGCGCCGGCCAGGTCGATGGTGGCGGGGGCGCACCACAGGTTGGGGATGTCCGGGCACTCCTGGACCACGTCGGCCAGCGGAGAGTCCTCGACCAGCACGTCGTAGATGCTGGGAACCTCGCTGTGGTGATCGATCCCCAGCGCGGTCGACGCGTTGCCCTGGGGGTCGATGTCCAGCACCAGCACGCGCAGGCCCGACATCGCCAGGGCGGCCGCCAGGTTGACCGTCGTCGTGGTCTTGCCGACGCCGCCCTTCTGGTTGGCAACCGTCAGCACGCGCGTGGCCGGCGGTGAGGGCAGGCGCTGGCCGTGCAGGACGAGCCGTCGGCGCGCGTCGTGGGCGACCTCCTGAGCCAACGGGGTGTCGTCGTCAAGGCTCGGGATGGACTCCGCGAGCTCCTCGGGGTCGACCTCCACGACGCGCTGCCCGAGCGGGAAGGGGCCCGACAGGGCGTCGGCAGGACGGTGGCCGCCGGTGGTTTCCCGTGAAACATCGGGCCAACCGAGCGCGCTCGGGCGTCCGCTCGAGGTCTCGTGCGTCGACGGTTCGGGCGGCCAGCCCAGACCGGAACCCGACGGTGCGGTCGACGCCTGGTGCGCTTCGGTGGTCACGCGTGCCCTCCACGGGAATTGCCTCGGTGCGTTCAGTCTGACGTGCTGCGTCGCTCGGCCGTGCACCGGGGTGGTGCATCGGCGGCACTGTCTCGATGATGCGCGTCGGGCCGCTCTCAGCGGCGACGGCGCGCCCGACGTCCGCGAGACTCTCCACCGTCCTGGCGACGCGTCGTTCCCGTCCGTGGGCGGCGTCGGCTGGGACGGGTCGCGGGCTGCACCCTCGCCGGCTCCGGCACCGTGAGCCGCACCACCACGGTCGGCTCCGCGACCAGCCCCACCCCCAGCCGCACCACCTCTCCCGTGACGTCCCACCCGGCGAGCAGCGACCGGTGCTCGGCCAGCTCCGCCTCGGCGGTGCGTCCCTTGATCGCCAGCAGCTCGCCCCCCGGCGTCAGCAGCGGGGCACCCCAGCGCACGAGCTTGTCCAGCGACGCGACCGCTCTCGCCGTCACGTACGGTGCCGTGACCTCGCCTGCCACGTCCTCGGCTCGGGCCCGGACGACGCGCACCGAGGCCAGCTCGAGGTCCGCGACGACCGACTCCAGCCAGGTGGCCCGGCGCAGCAGCGGCTCGACGAGCGTCACCTCGAGGTCCGGCCGGCGCAGCGCCAAGGTGATGCCCGGCAGTCCCGCGCCGGCCCCGACGTCGACGACGGAGGTCGCGTCGGGCAGCAGCTCGGTGAGCAGGGCGCAGTTGAGAAGGTGCCGCTCCCACAGGCGCGGCACCTCTCGCGGTCCGATCAGCCCGTGGCTCACGCCGGTGTCGGCCAGGTGGGCGGCATAACGCACGGCGAGGCCGAGGCGGTCAGCGAAGACCACCTCGGCCTCGACGGGCGGAGCGGGGGGCGGCCCGACGGCGGGGCGGCCGTCCGGCCCGCCATCGGGCTCGTGTTTCACGTGGAACCGCGGTCAGGCAGGCAGCACGACGACGTGGCGCTGCGGCTCGACGCCCTCGGACTCCGTGCCCAGGCCCTCGGCGGCGACGGCGTCGTGGACCACCTTGCGCTCGAAGGGAGACATCGGCTCGAGGGCGAGCCGCTGGCCGCTCTCGCGGACCTGCGCGACGGCCTCCTGGGCGCGAGCCACCAGCGAGGTGCGGCGCGCCGCGCGGTGGCCGGCGACGTCCAGCATGAGCCGGCTGCGCTGGCCGGTCTGGGCCAGCACCGCCAGCCGGGTCAGCTCCTGCAGCGCCTCGAGCACCTCACCGTCGCGGCCGACGAGGCGGCGCGGGACCCGGCCCTCGTCGGAGTCGACGATGGCGACGGAGGCCCGGTCGCCGTCGATGTCGACCTCGATGTCACCGTCGAGGTCTGCGACGTCCAGCAGCTTCTCGAGGTAGTCGGCGGCGACGTCGCCCTCCTGCTCGAGGCGCTCACCGAGATCCTCCGAGCGCTCGGGCGCGTCGGGCGCGTCGGGCGCGTCGGCCGTGTCGGCGTCGGTTTCACGTGAAACCGAGGCACTGAGCTCGTCGTCCTGCTCGGGCGCCGAGGCGGTGGGCTGGCTGGTCTCGCTCATGGGTGCTCCTCCAGGAACCGGTCAACGACCGGGGGCCGCGTGGGTGCGGCGATGGTTGAGGTCGGGGTGGTACGGACGCGGGGGGCGCTCAGGATCCCGAGCGCGGCGACTTGGGCGTGCGCTTGCCGCGAGGCGCGCGCTTGGGCTGCTGCCGCTGCCCGGGCTGGGGCTGGTCGGTCGCGTCCTCGACGTCGGTGACCACCCCGCCGTCGGCGCTCTCGGGCAGCGCCTTGCCGTGCTTTCGCTTGCGCTCGAGCATGGCCCGCTCGGCCGGTGAGCCCGGTGCGGGCATCCGGCGGATCACGTAGAACTGCTGGCCCATCGACCAGGCGTTGGTCGTCAGCCAGTACAGCAGGACGCCGATCGGGAAGTTGACGCCGGAGACCGCGAAGACGAGCGGCAGCACGTACAGCAGCAGCTTCTGCTGCTTGGCGAAGGGGTTGTCCAGCGCCGCGGCCGGCATGTTCTTCATCATCAGCTGGCGCTGGGTGGTGAAGGTGGTGGCGGACATCAGGATGATCAGCACCACCGTGATGATCTTCGTGTTGATGTCGCTGGAGCTCACGAACGTCGACGACAGCGTCGCGCCGAAGAGGCTGGAGTTGTCGGCCTGCTCGGCGAGCTGCTTGGTCAGCGGGCCGATGGGCTCGGAGTGCCGGACGTACTGGTTCAGCACGCGGAACAGCGCGAAGAAGATCGGCGCCTGCAGGATGATCGGCAGACAGGAGGCCAGCGGGTTGGTGCCCGACTCCTTGTAGAGGGCCATCGTCTCCTGGGTCATCGCCTGGCGGGACTCAGGGTCGGTCTTGCCCTTGTACTTCTTCTGGATCTTCTGCATCTCGGGCTGGATGAGCTGCATCCCGCGCGAGGCCTTGATCTGCTTGACGAACAGCGGGATCAAGATGATGCGGATGACGATCACGAGCCCGACGATCGACAGCGCCCAGGTGACGCCCGACGCCTCCGGCAGCCCGACGGCGGAGAGCAGTCGGTGGAAACCGACCATGATCCACGCCACGGCGTACTCGAGCGGGTACAGGATCTTGCCCATGCGGTGAGGTCCTCGTCGGCGTCAGGCGGCGGTCGGAGGACCGTCGGCGGAGCGGTCGTCCTCGGCTGCTGCCGAGGTCGGGGAGTCAGGGGTGCTGGCGCGCGGCGCCTTCGGGGGAACGTGGTCGATCCCGCCCGGGTTCCACGGGTGGCAGCGGCCCAGGCGCCGCACGGCGAGCCACGACCCGCGCAGGGCACCGTGCCGGCGCAGCGCCGTGACCGCGTAGGCCGAGCACGAGGGGTAGAAGCGGCACCGCGGGGCGATCCAGGGCGAGATGATCAGCTGGTACCCGCGGACCAGCACCGCGAGCACCCACGCGACCGGGCCCGGACGCTCCTCACCCGAGGAGGCCGGCGGACGCACCGCGGGCTCGCTCATGCACTGACCACACGGGCGCGCAGCACGCGGCTCAGCACGCGGTCCAGCGACGTCGCCAGCTCGGCGGACGTCGCGTGCGCCGCGGGCGGGTTGGCTCGCACGACGAGCAGGCTGCCGGCGGGCAGCCGGTCGAGGCGGGCGGACAGCAGCGCGCGCAGCCGGCGCTTGACCCGGCCGCGGACCACGGCGGTACCGACCGCCTTGGACACGACCAGGCCGACCCGCGCGACGGCAGGGTCCTGACCCATGTGTGCACTCCGCTTCTGTGCGTCCGGCCCAACCGCGAGCAGCAGGTGCGCGACCAGCTGCGGGCTGCCGGCTCGGGTGCCCCGCCGGACGGCGAGGGCGAAGTCCTCGCTGCGTCGCATGCGGTGCTCGGCGGGCAGCACGCCCGCGCCCTCAGGCCGAGATGGAGGTGCGGCCCTTGCGACGGCGGGCCGCCAGGATGGCGCGGCCGGCGCGGGTGCGCATGCGCAGGCGGAAGCCGTGCGTCTTGGCGCGACGGCGGTTGTTCGGCTGGAACGTACGCTTGCTCACGGGTTCTCCTACGGCTTCGGTGCTCCCCCCGGGAAGCGTGGGGTGCCGGCCACCATCGGACACCAGCACGCGACCTGCTGCGAGGAGCGAGCAGGTTCGAGCGCGGGCATGCGACAGCGGCCGCCACGAGGGGGACCGCACCACGGTACGGCTCGGGTCCAGCGAGGGTCAAACCGCCGCCGGGGCAGCGAGCCGAGCCGCGCCTCACCAGCGAGCGCTGGACCGAACTGCACAGTGTCCCAGAGGCTGCGCCGGGACCTGGTTGCGACACGCCGAACCCTCCCCCGCGACCGCGCCGCTCGTGTACCGTCGCCGTCGCGACCTTCCCAGGGACAGGTCTCTCGACCGACATCCACAGGCTGTGGATGAAGGTGTGGACCATCTGCGTAGAGTGGGGCGCCACGGCTGCGGACGGCGGCTTCAGGCGGTAGGGACGAGAGGGGCTGGGCTGGTGCAGGTGATCGAGCCCGACCTGGCCCGGATCTGGCAGAGCACCGTCGCCGCGCTCGGCGACGCGGGGCTGACCGCGCAGCAGCGCGCCTTCCTGCGACTGGCGCGGCTGGTCGGGCTCATCGACGCCACCGCCCTGGTGGCCGTGCCGAACGACTACACCAAGGAGGTGCTCGAGCAGCGGCTGCGCGCGCAGGTCATCGACGCGCTGGGTGCCCAGCTCGAGCGCGAGGTGCTGCTCGCCGTCACGGTCGACCCCTCGCTCGCCACCGACCAGGCCGGCGTCGACATCAGCGTCGAGCACGGCAGCGCCAGCACGCAGCCCGACCAGCGCGACCATCGAGACCAGTCGAGTCACGGCAGCAGCGATCGCCCGTCCGCGTCGTCCCCGCACCTGGCCGCAGCGGCCGCGGCCGAGCTCGACGACCTCGACGACGACGACCTCGACGACGAGCCGGTCGCCGTCCGCCCCCCGGCTCGCACCGGCAGCGTCGACGAGGCGGCCGCGTCGCACCTGAACCCCAAGTACGTCTTCGACAGCTTCGTCATCGGCTCGAGCAACCGGTTCGCCCACGCGGCCGCCGTCGCCGTGGCCGAGGCACCGGCCAAGGCCTACAACCCGCTGTTCGTCTACGGCGAGTCCGGGCTGGGCAAGACGCACCTGCTGCACGCGATCGGGCACTACGCGCGCAACCTCTACCCGGGCGTGCGCGTGCGCTACGTGAACTCCGAGGAGTTCACCAACGACTTCATCAACTCGATCCGCGACGACAAGGCCCAGGCGTTCCAGCGCCGGCACCGTGACGTCGACATCCTGCTGATCGACGACATCCAGTTCCTGCAGGGCAAGGTGCAGACGCAGGAGGAGTTCTTCCACACCTTCAACACGCTGCACAACGCGAACAAGCAGGTCGTGATCACCTCCGACCTGCCGCCCAAGCAGCTGTCCGGCTTCGAGGAGCGCATGCGCAGCCGGTTCGAGTGGGGCCTGATCACCGACGTCCAGCCACCCGACCTCGAGACGCGCATCGCGATCCTGCGCAAGAAGGCCATCCTCGAGCGGATGACCGCACCGGACGAGGTGATGGAGTACATCGCCAGCCGGATCTCCACCAACATCCGCGAGCTCGAGGGCGCGCTGATCCGGGTGACGGCCTTCGCCAGCCTGAACCGCCAGGCCGTCGACCTCTCGCTCGCCGAGATCGTGCTGAAGGACCTCATCCCCAGCGACGGCAGCCCCGAGATCACCTCGGCGGTCATCATCGGGCAGACGGCCAGCTACTTCGGGCTGACGATCGACGACCTGCAGGGGTCATCGCGCTCGCGGGTGCTCGTCAACGCCCGCCAGATCGCCATGTACCTGTGCCGCGAGCTCACCGACCTGTCGCTGCCGAAGATCGGCCAGCAGTTCGGCAACCGCGACCACACGACCGTCATGCACGCCGAGCGCAAGATCCGCCAGCTGATGGCCGAGCGCCGCAGCATCTACAACCAGGTCACCGAGCTGACCAACCGGATCAAGCAGCAGAGTCGCTGATCGCGCTCGCGTCGTCACTGTGGGTAAACGGACATCACCCGCTTTCCACACCTCCCAGCCGATCCACAGGCGTCTCCTCCACACGTTGTGGGTAACTCTGTGGATCTGTGGACGGGTTGTGACCCCGTTCACACGGATCTCCTGTACGCACCGTGAGGACGGCGCCTCGACGGTGGACGGCGGCGTGGACGGCCCGTGGACACGCTGTGGACGACGGTGGACGGGCGGTGGAGAGGCCGCGCCCGTGCACATCCGTCCCGGTCGCGACCGCAGCTCGCCCACAGCCGGTCAACAGCCCCCTCGGGCACCTGACCTGCGAGAAGAGCACCTGTCCACAGCGTCCACAGGTGCTATGACTATGACGAGATACCTCTAGGTGACAGATCCCCCACGAACGACAGGACGGGGACGATCTGGGGACGACGCCGGCCTCGACGGTGGTGCGGCACCTGGCGGTACCACCTGTCACCGGTGGCGGATAGGGTCAGGCGGACGCACGACGCATCGTCGGGCGGGTGACGCACGAGTGGCGTGGAGAGGATCGGTGGCTGGTGAAGTTCCGCGTTGAGCGTGACGTCCTCGCCGAGGCGGTGACCTGGGCGGCACGAGGTCTGCCGACCCGACCCCCGGTGCCCGTGCTCGCCGGTGTGATGCTCGAGGCCAAGGACGACGGCACGCTCGTGCTCTCCGCGTTCGACTACGAGGTCAGCGCCCAGGTCTCGGTCGCCGCCGACGTCGCCGAGGCCGGCACCGTGCTCGTCTCCGGGCGCCTGCTCGCCGACATCTCACGCAACCTCCCGGCCCAGCCGGTCGACGTCGCGACCCAGGACTCCAAGGTCACGGTGACGTGCGGGTCCTCGCGCTTCACCCTGCTGACCATGCCGGTCGAGGACTACCCGGCCCTGCCCGCCATGCCGGAGTCCTCCGGCACCGTCGCGGGTGACGTGTTCACCCTCGCCGTCGCGCAGGTCACGACCGCCGCCGGCCGCGATGACACGCTGCCGATCCTCACCGGCGTCCGCGTCGAGATCGACGGATCCACGATCACGCTGCTGGCCACCGACCGCTACCGGCTGGCCATGCGCACGCTGGAGTGGGCGCCCGAGGGCACCGACGCCTCGGCCGTGGCGCTGGTGCCGGCGCGCACGCTCGGCGACACCGCCCGGGCGCTGGGTGCGAGCGCGAGCGTCGAGCTGGCGCTCGGCCGCACCGGCCAGGGCGACGGGCTCATCGGGTTCCAGGCGGGCGCTCGCCGCACGACGTCCCGGCTGCTCGACGGCGAGTACCCCAAGGTCAGCTCGATCTTCCCCACCACCAGCGAGGTGCAGGCGGTCATCGAGACCGCAGCGCTCGTCGAGGCGGTCAAGCGGGTGGCCCTCGTGGCCGAGCGCAACACGCCGGTGCGGCTGCGGTTCGGCCCCGGTGCGGTCGTGATCGAGGCCGGCCAGGGTGACGACGCCCAGGCCAGTGAGCAGATCGACGCCGTCCTCGACGGTGACGAGCTCGAGATCGCCTTCAACCCCCAGTACCTGCTCGACGGCCTCGGGGCCCTGCACCAGAGCTACGCGCGGTTCGCGTTCACCCAGCCGACCAAGCCGGCGCTGCTCACCGGCCAGGCCGAGCCGGACTCCGAGCCGGACGACAGCTTCCAGTACGTGCTCATGCCGGTGCGCCTCGCGGGGTAGCGACCAAGCGTTGAGCCACGCCGTCGAGAGCAAGGAGCGCACATGAAGATCGGTCTGATCGGCCTGGGCAAGATGGGCGGCAACATGCGCACCCGGCTGCGCGCCGGGGGCGTCGAGGTCGTCGGCTACGACCGCAACCCCGACGTCAGTGACGTCGAGTCGCTCGAGGCGATGGTGGCCGCGCTCGAGGCTCCGCGGGTGGTGTGGGTCATGGTGCCGTCCGGCGACATCACCCGGCAGACCATCGCCGACGTCGGCGAGCTGCTCGCCCCCGGCGACCTCGTGATCGACGGCGGCAACTCCAAGTGGCTCGACGACGAGCGCAACGCCGCGCACCTGCACGAGCGGGGCATCGGCTTCCTCGACTGCGGGGTGTCCGGCGGCATCTGGGGCAAGGACAACGGGTACGGCCTGATGTGCGGCGGCAGCGCCGACAACGTCGAGCGCGCCATGCCGGTCTTCGACGCGCTGCGGCCCGAGGGCCCGCGCGAGGAGGGCTTCGTGCACGCCGGCGAGGTCGGCGCGGGGCACTACACGAAGATGGTGCACAACGGCATCGAGTACGGCCTGATGCAGGCGTACGCCGAGGGGTACGAGCTGCTCGCCAAGAAGGAGCTCGTCACCAACGTGCCGGGCGCCTTCAAGGCCTGGAGCCGCGGCACCGTGGTGCGGTCCTGGTTGCTCGACCTGATGGTGCGCGCGCTCGAGGACGACCCCGAGCTCGCCGAGATCCGCGGCTACGTCGACGACACGGGTGAGGGCCGCTGGACCGTCCAGGAGGGCGTCGAGAACGCCGTCCCGATGCCGGTGATCTCCTCGGCGCTGTTCGCCCGGTTCGTCTCGCGCCAGGACGACTCCCCGGCCATGAAGGCCGTGGCCGCGCTGCGCAACCAGTTCGGCGGCCACGCCGTCCGGGCGGTCGAGGTCGGCCCGTCCGCCCCCGGCTCGCCGCCGCAGTCCGACGCCGGCTGACCCAGCCCGCGCCACAGCACCCCACCACACCGTGCACGTCGCGCACCTGTCGCTGAGCGACTTCCGCAGCTACTCCCAGGTCGAGCTCGCTCTGGCCCCAGGGGCGACGGCGCTGATCGGCCCGAACGGCCAGGGCAAGACCAACCTCGTCGAGGCCGTCGGGTACGTCGCGACCCTGGGCAGCCACCGCGTGGCTCAGGACGCGCCGCTGGTGCGCGCCGGCGCCCCCCGCGCGATCGTGCGGGCGTCGGTGGTGCGCGACGAGCGCCCGACGCTCGTCGAGATCGAGATCACGCCGGGCAAGGCCAACCGCGCGCGGATCAACCGCGGCCCGGTGCCGCGCGCCCGCGAGGTGCTCGGCCTGCTGCGCACCGTGCTGTTCGCCCCCGAGGACCTCGCGCTGGTCAAGGGCGACCCCGGTGAGCGACGCCGGTTCCTCGACGACCTGCTGGTGGCCCGCGCACCCCGCTACGCCGGCGTCCGGCAGGACTACGAGCGCGTCGTCCGCCAGCGCAGCGCGCTACTGAAGTCCGCCGGCTCGGCGATCCGGCGCGGGCAGGGCGACGTGCGCACGCTCGACGTCTGGGACCAGCACCTGGCCACCACCGGGGCCGAGGTGCTGGCCGGCCGGCTGCGGCTGGTGGCCGAGCTGGCCGACCCGGTGCGACAGGCGTACGAGCAGGTGAGCCGGGGGCAGGGCGAGGCGACCTTCACCTACCGCTCGGCGCTCGGTGACGACCTGCTCGCCGAGGTGGCCGAGGCGCCGGGCTGGGGCCGCGAGCTGCTGCAGGCCCGCCTGCTGGAGGCGACCAGCCGGATGCGCGCGACCGAGCTCGAGCGCGGCGTCTGCCTGGTGGGTCCGCACCGCGACGACCTGCAGCTCACGCTCGGCGACCTGCCGGCCAAGGGGTACGCGAGCCACGGCGAGTCGTGGTCGTACGCGCTCGCCCTGCGGCTGGCGTCGTACGAGCTGCTGCGCCACGAGGGCGGTGGCGACCCGGTGCTCGTGCTGGACGACGTGTTCGCCGAGCTCGACACCGGACGCCGCGACCGTCTGGCCGAGCTGGTCGCCGGCGCCGAGCAGGTGCTCGTCACCGCGGCGGTGCCGGACGACGTCCCCGAGTCGCTGCAGGGTGCGCGGGTCGACGTCATGGCCGGTGAGGTGACGCGTGTCCGGTGAGGGTCCGTCCGACCCCGCCGTCGATCCTGTCGATCCTGTCGATTCCTGTCGATCCTGTCTTGTGGCGCAGGACCCCGCCGCCCAGCTGGCCGACGAGATCGAGCGGGCGACCCTGGCCGCGCGCGAGGCGGTGGCCCGGGCGCGTGCGGCGGCGGCCGCGCGCGGGTTCCGTCCCGGCTCGGCCCCGCGACGACGGTTCCGTGTGGCGGGTGAGCCCAGGTCCGGCGCGCGCTCCGACGACCGCGACCCGCAGCTGTTCGGCACGGGCATCGAGCGGCTGGTCGCCGAGCGTGGGTGGGACGTCGACGTCGCCGTCGGCGGGGTGATGGGCCGCTGGCCCCGCGTCGTGGGCGACCAGGTCGCCGAGCACTGCTCCCCCGAGTCGTTCCAGGACGGCGTGCTCGTCGTGCGCGCCGACTCCTCCGCGTGGGCGACCCAGGTGCGCCTGCTCGTGCCGACCATGCTGCGCCGGCTGGCCGAGGAGCTCGGCGAGGGAGTGGTCGAGCAGCTGCACGTGAAGGGCCCGGCCGCTCCGACCTGGCGGCGTGGGTCGCGCGCGGTGCGCGGCCGCGGCCCGAGGGACACCTACGGCTGAGCCCGCGCAGGGTCCGGTCCGGATTGTCCGGGAGTGATCCACATGCGTTGTCCACAAGGTGTGGACGGCCGGGGAACGCCGATTTCTCGACCGGCTGGCGCCGGACGACGAGACGGGCGCTAGAGCCCTCTGACCCCCCGGCGGACGTGGGGGGAGTCGTCCTCCCCCGAGAACCTCGCCCCAAGCCGCCGTCGAACGTCCACAACACGCGCCTCCGCGTCGTCGCCGGCGCTGCCCACCCGGTAGACTGGAGGGGATCAATCGCCTCCGACCGTGATGGCGCCTGTGCCCACGCTTGCCAGCCTGGGCCACACGTGCGCCCGCACCGGCCGGCCCGACCGCAAGGAGCGCCACCTCGTGTCGGACGCCATGCCTGACAACACCCAGCCCGACCCCGCTGCGGACTCCACCGCAGAGGGTGCCCCGATCGACCGGGACGAGCTGGTGCCCCTCGACCCCGAGCGCGCCGCCCCGAGCCTGGCGCACGACGGCAGCACCTACGACGCCAGCGCGATCACGGTGCTCGAGGGACTCGAGGCGGTCCGCAAGCGCCCGGGCATGTACATCGGGTCCACCGGCCCGCGCGGTCTGCACCACCTGGTCTACGAGGTGGTCGACAACTCCGTCGACGAGGCCCTGGCCGGTTACGCCACCCGCATCGACGTCACCTTGCAGGAGGACGGCGGCGTCCGGGTCATCGACGACGGTCGCGGCATCCCCACCGACATCATGCCGGGCGAGGGGCGGCCCGCCGTCGAGGTCGTGCTCACGGTGCTGCACGCCGGCGGCAAGTTCGGCGGCAGCGGCTACGCCGTCTCCGGCGGCCTGCACGGCGTCGGCATCTCGGTCGTCAACGCCCTCTCGCACCGGCTCGACGTCGCGGTCAGCCAGCGCGGCCACGTGTTCCGCCAGAGCTACACCGACGGCGTCCCGCAGGCGCCGCTCGAGCAGGGCGAGGCCACCGACGCCACGGGCACGACGGTCACGTTCTACCCGAACGCCGAGATCTTCGAGACGATCGAGTTCGACTACGAGACCCTGCGCGCGCGCTTCCAGCAGTACGCCTTCCTCAACAAGGGCCTCACGATCACGCTGACCGACGAGCGCCCGCAGGACGTCGGTGACGAGGCCACCGAGCTCGAGGAGGGCCAGGCGCACGAGCCCAGCCACGTCGAGTACCGCTACGACGGCGGCCTGGTCGACTACGTCAAGCACCTCAACGCCAGCAAGCGGGCCGAGGTCGTGCACCCCGACGTCATCGACTTCGAGGCCGAGGACGTCGAGCGCCGGCTCTCGATCGAGATCGCGATGCAGTGGACCAGCGCGTACTCCGACAGCGTGCACACCTACGCGAACACGATCAACACCCACGAGGGCGGCACGCACGAGGAGGGCTTCCGCGCGGCGCTGACCAGCCTCATCAACCGCTACGCGCGCGAGAAGGGCCACCTGAAGGAGAAGGACGACAACCTCTCCGGCGAGGACATCCGCGAGGGCCTCACCGCGGTCGTCTCCATCAAGCTCGGCGAGCCGCAGTTCGAGGGCCAGACGAAGACGAAGCTCGGCAACACCGAGGCCAAGGGCTTCGTGCAGCGGGTCGTCACCGACTCCCTCGGCGACTGGCTCGAGCGCCACCCGAACGAGGCGCGCGAGATCATCCGCAAGTCCGTCCAGGCGGCCGCCGCCCGGGTCGCGGCGCGCAAGGCCCGCGACGCCACGCGGCGCAAGGGCCTGCTGGAGTCCTCGTCCCTGCCCGGCAAGCTCAGCGACTGCCAGCTCAACGACCCCTCGCGCTGCGAGATCTTCATCGTCGAGGGCGACAGCGCCGGCGGCTCGGCCAAGGGCGGCCGCGACCCGATGACGCAGGCGATCCTGCCGATCCGCGGCAAGATCCTCAACGTCGAGAAGGCCCGCATCGACCGCGTCATGGCCAACACCGAGGTCCAGGCGCTGATCTCGGCCTTCGGCTCGGGCATCGGCGACGACTTCGACGAGGCCAAGCTGCGCTACCACAAGATCGTGCTGATGGCCGATGCCGACGTCGACGGCCAGCACATCCGCACGCTGCTGCTGACCCTGCTGTTCCGCTTCATGCGGCCGTTGATCGACGGTGGCTTCGTCTACCTGGCCCAGCCGCCGCTGTACCGGTTGAAGTGGAGCCAGGGGGCGCACGACTTCGTGTACTCCGACCGCGAGCGCGACGCGCTGATCGAGGCGGGGCTGGCGGCCGGGCGCAAGCTGCCCAAGGACAACGGCGTCCAGCGCTACAAGGGCCTGGGCGAGATGAACGCCCAGGAGCTGTGGGAGACCACGATGGACCCCGAGCACCGCGTCCTGCTGCAGGTGACGATGGAGAACGCCGCCGAGGCCGAGCAGACCTTCGCCGAGCTCATGGGCGAGGACGTCGAGCCCCGCCGCGCGTTCATCCAGCGCAACGCCAAGGACGTCCGCTTCCTCGACATCTGAGCCGGTGGCGGGTGCCGGGCACCCGCGGACCGGGCCGATCCGCCCCGACTGACGAAGGACCCCTGTGAGCGAGCAGCCCCCCAGCACCCCGGTCGACGACCCGGCCCACGAGGTCGACCTGCGGGTCGAGATGCAGCGGTCGTACCTCGACTACGCGATGAGCGTCATCGTGAGCCGGGCGCTCCCGGACGTCCGCGACGGGCTCAAGCCCGTCCACCGGCGGGTGCTGTACGCGATGTTCGACGGCGGCTACCGCCCCGACCGCGGCTACAACAAGTGCAGCCGCGTCGTCGGTGACGTCATGGGTCAGTACCACCCGCACGGTGACACCTCGATCTACGACACCCTGGTGCGCCTCGCGCAGACCTGGTCGATGCGCTACCCGCTGGTCGACGGCCAGGGCAACTTCGGCTCGCCGGGCAACGACCCCGCCGCCGCCATGCGGTACACCGAGTGCCGGATGGCGCCGCTGGCCATGGAGATGGTGCGCGACATCGACGAGGACACCGTCGACTTCACGCCCAACTACGACGGCAAGACCCAGGAGCCGGCCATCCTGCCGGCCCGGTTCCCGAACCTGCTGGTCAACGGCAGCAACGGCATCGCGGTCGGGATGGCCACCAACATCCCGCCGCACAACCTGCGCGAGGTGGCGTCCGGCGTCCAGTGGTTCCTGGAGAACCCCGAGGCCGACCGCGAGTCGCTGCTGGCCGCTCTCATGGCGCGCGTGCAGGGCCCGGACTTCCCCACCGGCGCGCTCATCATGGGCAAGCGCGGCATCGAGGACGCCTACCGCACCGGCCGCGGCTCGATCACGATGCGCGCCGTCGTCGAGGTCGAGGAGATCCAGAACCGCCAGTGCCTGGTGATCACCGACCTGCCCTACCAGGTGAACCCCGACAACCTGGCGCTGAAGGTCGCCGAGCTGGTCAAGGACGGCAAGGTCGGGGGCATCGCCGACGTCCGCGACGAGTCCTCCTCGCGCACCGGCCAGCGCCTGGTGATCGTGCTCAAGCGCGACGCCGTGGCGAAGGTCGTGCTCAACAACCTCTACAAGCACACCCAGCTGCAGGACAACTTCAGCGCCAACATGCTGGCGCTGGTCGACGGCGTCCCGCGCACCCTGCCGCTGGACGGCTTCGTCCGGCACTGGGTCGAGCACCAGATCGAGGTCATCCAGCGCCGGACGCGGTACCGCCTGCGCAAGGCCGAGGAGGAGGCGCACATCCTGCGCGGCCTGCTCAAGGCCCTCGACGCGCTCGACGAGGTCATCGCCCTGATCCGCGCCTCGGCGACGGTCGAGGTCGCTCGCGACGGCCTGATGCAGCTGCTCGACATCGACGAGCTGCAGGCGCGCGCGATCCTCGACATGCAGCTGCGCCGGCTCGCCGCCCTCGAGCGGCAGAAGCTCATCGACCGGTGGGAGGAGCTGCAGCAGCTCATCGCCGAGTACAACTCGATCCTCGCCTCGCCCGAGCGCCAGCGGCAGATCATCTCCGAGGAGCTCGCCGGCATCGTCGACAAGTACGGCGACGAGCGGCGCACCAAGATCGTGCCCTTCGACGGTGACATGTCCATGGAGGACCTCATCGCCGAGGAGGACGTCGTCGTCACGATCACCCGCGGCGGCTACGCCAAGCGCACGCGCGTCGACCAGTACCGCTCGCAGCGGCGCGGCGGCAAGGGCGTGCGTGGGGCGCAGCTGCGCGGCGACGACCTCGTCGAGCACTTCTTCACCACGACGACGCACCACTGGCTGCTGTTCTTCACCAACCTCGGCCGGGTCTACCGGGCCAAGGCCTACGAGCTGCCCGAGGGCAGCCGCGACGCCAAGGGCCAGCACGTCGCGAACCTGCTCGCCTTCCAGCCCGGCGAGCAGATCGCCCAGGTGCTCGACCTGCGCGACTACGACGCCGAGCCGTACCTCGTGCTCGCCACGCGGGCCGGCCTGGTGAAGAAGACCCGCCTGGCCGACTACGACTCCAACCGCAGCGGCGGCCTGATCGCGATCAACCTGCGCGACACCGGCGTCGACGCCGACGGCAACGTCGTGGGCGACCAGCTGGTCTCCGCCCGGCTGCTCTCCCCCGACGACGACCTGCTGCTGGTCTCCCGCAAGGGGCAGTCGGTGCGCTTCACCGCCACCGACGAGGCGCTGCGGCCGATGGGGCGCGCGACGTCCGGCGTCACCGGGCATGAAGTTCCGCGACGGCGACCACCTGCTCGCCATGGACGTCGTCCACCAGGGTGAGGACCTCGACGTGTTCGTGGTCTTCGAGAACGGCCTGGCCAAGCGGACGCCGGTCGAGCAGTACCGCGTCCAGGGCCGCGGCGGGCTCGGCATCAAGGTCGCCAAGCTCTCCGACAAGGGCGGCGACCTGGTCGGTGCTCTGCTCGTGCAGGACGACGACGAGGTGCTCGTGGTCATGGAGAAGGGCAAGATCGTGCGCTCGCGCGTCGACGGCGTCCGCTCCACCGGCCGCGACACCCAGGGTGTGCGCTTCGCCCAGCCCGACAAGGGCGACGCGATCATCGGCATCGCCCGCAGCGTCGAGCGCGAGGTCGAGGCCGAAGCTGATCTTGCCGCCGACGAGGCCGCCGACGAGGGCGTTTCGCCCGCTGATGGCGTAACGTCGGACGGTGAGACGGCCGCACCGGCGGCCGACGACGACGCCACGGGCGCACCGGGAGGCGAGCAGTGAGCACACCGGAGCAGGCTTACGGGTCTGGTGCCCGACCGTTCACCGCCGGAGGACAGACCGTGACAGCGAGCCAGACCGCCACCGCCGAGCGTCCGGGCGCCGCCGTCGGCGCGCGACCGATGCCGCGCGGGCCGCGCAAGGTGCGGCTGACGCTCGCGAAGGTCGACCCGTGGTCGGTCATGAAGATCGGCTTCCTGATCTCGGTCGCCATCGGGATCTCGCTGGTCGTGCTCACCGCGGTGCTGTGGATGATCCTCGACACCATGGGCGTCTTCAGCGACGTCAACCGCACGGTGGGCACGGTGCTGGGGTCGTCGTCCGGCTCGACGTTCAACCTCATGGACTACGTGGGCTTCGGTCGGGTCATCTCGCTCGCGACCGTCATCGCCGTCGTCGACGTCTTCCTGCTGACGGCGCTCGCGACGCTGTCGGCGTTCCTCTACAACGTCTGCTCGCAGCTGGTCGGCGGCGTGCAGATGACCCTCACCGACGACTGATCGCGACGGCGGATCCGGTTTGGGGCGGGGGTGCCCGCTGGGGTACCCTCGTGCGGCGCGCAGTCTGCGTCGCTGGGGCCTATAGCTCAGTCGGTTAGAGCGCTTCCCTGATAAGGAAGAGGTCACTGGTTCGAGTCCAGTTAGGCCCACGTCAGCCCGCTCGGGCTCGCAGTCGGTGGAGGTCTCGGATGAAGAAGCTGCTGCTCCTCGTCGCCGCAGGTGTCGGCGCCTTCGCCGTGTGGCGCAAGGTCGAGGCCGACAAGGCCGAGCAGAACCTCTGGGCCGAGGCCACCGACGCGGTCTGAGGTTTTCGCCCGCTCCATCGCGGGACCCGGGGTCTGTCCCCAGGGGCCATGGCGCAATTGGTAGCGCACCTGCTTTGCAAGCAGGGGGTTAGGGGTTCGAGTCCCCTTGGCTCCACCACGCGGAACGCAGGTCAGCTGGCGTCCAGGAACGCTTGGAAGCGCTCCTCGAGGAGACCCGGGTCAGGCAGCTCAGATCGCCGCTGGGGGAGCACCATCAAGGTCTTGCCGTGGAACTCCTGGATACCGTGCCGCAGCATCGGGCCATCCACTTCGTGGAGGACCCCGTCGTTGATCCGCACTTCGTAGCCGGGCGTGATCCCCAGGATCCGTCGGTCGTACGCCGCGTGATGCATCTTGCACAGCGTCAGACCGTTGGTGACCACCGGACGTCCGCCACCGCTGTCTTCCTGGATGTGTGCCGCGTCGAGCAGGTCACCGTGGCGGAAGGAGCACACCGCGCACGAGGTGTTGTAGGCACGAAGCACCGCCGCGCGGAATGGACGCTGATGCAGGCGCATCTTGGTCAGCTGCTGCCGGTACGACGGGTCCAGCTCGAGCTCCACCGACGGCCAAGTGATGTCGGGCTGTGGCACCGCGTCGATGTCGACAACGAACTGGTGCTGCGCAGGCTCCTCGCCGACCAGAAAGATCGGGTAGAGGGCGCTGTATCCGCCGCCCTGCACTCCGAGCCACCAGATCAGCGGGAGCCGCTCGGCCATGGCCTCACGAAGCGCCCGGTTCTGGTAGTGGTTCGGATCGTCGCCGCGCATCTTGTAGCGATACAGGCCGTCGGTGCCCACGGCATCGTCGTACGGCCGATCGGAGCCCTCGGGCCGGTAGACGGTCCGCATCGAGAGCGCAGCGGAGAGCTGGCCCGGCTTCCAGATGCCCTGTTGGGTCGGCATCAGGCGGATGGTCTCGCCGAGCAGGGTGAGGTTGCTGGTGCTCTCCTGGGTGAAGGTCTCGTGGCCTACCGCGCGCTCGCGGTCGAGCCAGGCGAAGGCGGCATGCCTGATCGCCAGCTCCCGCAGTCGCTCGTCGGGCCTCACGGGCGAGATCATCGCAGCTTGCCATCGGCAAGCGCCGCGAAGTCACGAAGCAGAGGGAAGGTCTTCCCAGGCAGTGGGGCGTCCGACCTCGCGGACGCACCACTTGCGGCCAGCCATCGGGGCTGTCACAGGTGGGGGAGCTGTCTCGTCATGAGGGTGTACGCATAGGCCG
>CAWFLV010000006.1:0-1295539 GCA_963816695.1 uncultured Actinomycetota bacterium | reverse complement strand
CGACACCCCAGGGACTCATGAGCCTCACCGGCATCCTCGACGCGTTCCTCGCCGACCCCGCGCTCGCCGCTGCGCGCGACCTCGCCCGCGCCGGCGCGTCGTCCACGCTGGACCTCTCGGCACCCGCTGGTGCCTACCCCGTCGTCGCGGCGCGCGATCGCCGAGCCGGCGCGACGGCGGTGCGGGGCGACCGGTGCTCGCCGTCACCGCCACCACGCGTGAGGCCGAGGACCTCGCGGCGCCGCTGCGCTGCTTCCTGCCGCCGGACGTCGGTCGTCGACTTCCCGTCGTGGGAGACGCTGCCGCACGAGCGGCTCAGCCCGCGCAGCGACACCGTCGGCCGTCGCCTCGCCGTGCTGCGCCGGCTGGCCCACCCGGACGCCGACGGACGAGACCACCGGACGGGTCAGCGTCGTCGTCGCGCCGGTGCGCGCGGTGCTCCAGCCGATCGTGAAGGGCCTCGGTGACCTCGAGCCGGTGCAGCTGGCCGCCGGCGACGAGGCCGAGCTCGAGGACGTCGCCCGCCGCCTCGCCGCCGCGGCGTACACGCGCACCGACCTGGTCGAGCGCCGCGGTGACTTCGCGGTGCGCGGGGGCATCCTCGACGTCTTCCCGCCCACCGAGGAGCACCCGCTGCGCGTGGAGTTCTGGGGCGACACCGTCGAGGAGATCCGCTGGTTCGCCGTCGCCGACCAGCGCAGCCTCGAGGTGGCCCAGCACGGCCTGTGGGCCCCGCCGTGCCGCGAGCTGCTGCTCACCGACGAGGTGCGCGCGCGCGCTCGTGAGCTCGCACCGCAGCTGCCCGGCGTCACCGACCTGCTCGAGAAGGTGGCCGAGGGCATCGCCGTCGAGGGCATGGAGTCGCTGACCCCCGCGCTCGTCGACGGCATGCAGCTGCTCACCGACGTGCTGCCCGAGGGCGCGCACGTGCTGCTCTGCGACCCCGAGCGCGTCCGCGCGCGAGCGCACGACCTCGTGGCGACCAGCGCCGAGTTCCTGGACGCCAGCTGGGCCAACGCCGCTGCGGGCAACGTCACGCCCGATCGACCTCGAGGCGGTGCTGGGCACCGCGTCGTTCCACACGCTCGCCGACGTCCGCGAGCACGCCATCGCGCAGGGCGTGCCGTGGTGGAGCGTCGGGCCGTTCGCCGTCGACACCGAGACCGCGGGCACCGACGGCACCCCGGAGGCCGCGCTCGACCCGGACGCCACCGCCGTGCAGGCGCTCGACGCGCAGGAGGCCGAGTCCTACCGCGGCGACACCCCGCGCGCGCTGGACGACCTGGCCGGCTGGACGTCGTCCGGCTGGCGAGTGGTCGTCGTCACCGAGGGGCACGGCCTGGCCCAGCGCGTCGTCGAGGTGCTCGGCGAGCGCGAGGTCGCGGCCCGTCCGGTGCCATCGGTCGACGAGGTGCCCGAGCCGGCCGTCGTCCACGTCACGACCGGCAGCCTCGGTCGCGGGTTCGTCGCGCCCAGCGCTGCAGCCTCGCGGTGGTCACCGAGACCGACCTGACCGGCACCGCCGGCCAGTCCACCAAGGACATGCGGCGCATGCCGACGCGTCGGCGCAACGTCGTCGACCCGCTGCAGCTGCGGCCGGGCGACTACGTCGTGCACGAGCAGCACGGGGTCGGGCGCTTCGTCGAGATGATGCAGCGCACGGTGCGGCGGCTCCACGCGCGAGTACCTCGTCATCGAGTACGCGCCGAGCAAGCGCGGCCAGCCCGGCGACCGGCTGTTCGTGCCGAGCGACTCCCTCGACCAGGTGACGCGGTACGTCGGTGGCGAGGCGCCCACCCTCAACAAGCTCGGTGGCGGCGACTGGGCCAAGACCAAGGGGCGCGCGCGCAAGGCGGTCAAGCAGATCGCCGGCGAGCTGATCCGCCTGTACTCCGCCCGCATGGCCTCCCCGGCCACGCCTTCGCGCCCGACACGCCCGTGGCAGCGCGAGCTCGAGGACGCCTTCGCCTACGTCGAGACGCCCGACCAGCTCATCACCATCGACGAGGTGAAGGCCGACATGGAGCGCGCCGTCCCGATGGACCGTCTGGTCTGCGGTGACGTCGGGTACGGCAAGACCGAGATCGCCGTCCGCGCCGCGTTCAAGGCCGTGCAGGACGGCAAGCAGGTCGCCGTGCTGGTGCCCACGACGCTGCTCGTGCAGCAGCACCTGCAGACCTTCACCGAGCGGTACGCCAACTTCCCGGTCAACGTCGCGGCGCTCTCGCGCTTCCAGAGCGACAAGGAGGCCGACCAGGTCAAGGCCGGCATCCGCGACGGCAGCGTCGACGTCGTCATCGGCACCCACCGGCTGCTCACCGGCGAGGTGCGCTTCAAGGACCTCGGGCTGATCGTGGTCGACGAGGAGCAGCGGTTCGGCGTCGAGCACAAGGAGCAGCTCAAGGCCCTGCGCACGGCGGTGGACGTGCTGGCCATGAGCGCGACCCCGATCCCGCGCACGCTGGAGATGGCGGTCACCGGGATCCGTGAGATGTCTACTCTCGCAACGCCTCCCGAGGAGCGTCATCCGGTCCTCACCTTCGTGGGCGCGTACGACGAGAAGCAGATCGCCGCGGCGATCCGGCGCGAGCTGCTGCGTGAGGGCCAGGTCTTCTACGTGCACAACCGGGTCAGCTCGATCGAGAAGGCCGCCAGCCGGCTGCGCGAGCTCGTGCCCGAGGCGCGGATCGCGACCGCGCACGGCCAGATGGGCGAGCACAAGCTCGAGCAGGTCGTCGTCGACTTCTGGGAGAAGCGGTTCGACGTCCTCGTCTGCACGACCATCGTCGAGACCGGCCTGGACATCAGCAACGCCAACACCCTGATCCTCGAGCGGGCCGAGAACTTCGGGCTCTCGCAGCTGCACCAGCTGCGCGGGCGGGTCGGGCGAGGCCGCGAGCGTGCGTACGCGTACTTCCTCTACCCGCCGGAGAAGCCGCTCACCGAGACGGCGATCGACCGGCTGCAGACCATCGCGCAGAACACCGACCTCGGCTCGGGCATGGCGGTCGCCATGAAGGACCTCGAGATCCGCGGCGCCGGCAACCTGCTCGGTGGCGAGCAGTCCGGCCACATCGCCGGCGTCGGCTTCGACCTGTACATCCGCCTCGTCGGCGAGGCCGTCGCCGACTACCGCGGGGACGGCGAGGCGGCACCGGTCGAGATGAAGGTCGAGCTCCCGGTCGACGCCCACCTGCCGCACGAGTACGTCCCGGGCGAGCGGCTGCGGCTGGAGGCGTACAAGAAGCTCGCGGACGCCGACGACGAGGCGGCCGTCGAGGCCGTGCGCGCCGAGCTGGTCGACCGGTACGGCGAGCCCCCGGCGCCGGTGGAGAACCTGCTCGAGGTCGCCCGCCTGCGGGTGCAGCCCGCCGCGCGGGCCTCACCGAGATCGCCGCGCAGGGCAACCACGTGCGGTTCGCGCCCGTCGAGCTGCGCGAGAGCCAGCAGCTGCGGCTCACTGCGGCTGTACCCGGGGACGATGGTCAGGCCGACCGTCCGGGCCTTCCTCGTCCCTCGCCCGGCCACCGCGAGGGTCGGGGGTCGTCCGCTGCGCGACGGCGAGGTCCTACGCTGGGCACGCGACCTCGTCGACGCCGTCCTGCTCGACGGGGTGGCGCAGGCGGCCGCGGTCGCATCGGGGTCTGCTTCGGGCTCTGGTACGACCTCTGCCACCGGCTCAGCCACGAGCAGCAACAGCTAGCGAAGGGACAGCGGTGTTCGACACCTCGCGCAACTCCACGGCGGCACGCCCCGCCGCACGGCGCGGCCTCAAGGCCGCCGCAGCGGCAGCCGTGCTGGCCCTCGGCCTGGTCGCGTGCAGCCCGGCCCAGGCGGGCGCCGCCGCCGTCATCGGCGGGCGCCGCATCAGCACCAGCGAGGTCAGCGACGCCGTGGTCGGCATCAAGGAGGGCAACCCCCAGCTGGCCGAGGGCACGGGTCTGGACCGCACCGTGCTGTTCTTCCTCGTGATCTCGCCGTACGTGCTGTCGGCGGCCGAGGCCAACGGGGTCGGCGTGAGCGTCGACCAGGCCCGCCAGATGCTGCCCAAGGCGCAGGAGCCCGACCCGGGCGCCGTCCGGGTGCTGCGCACCTTCGTCGCGCTGCAGCGGCTGCAGCAGGAGGGCAAGAACGACGCCCTCACCCAGATCCAGAAGGACGTCACCGCCGCCAAGCCCGAGCTCAACCCGCGCTACGGCACCTTCGACGTCAAGCAGATGGCCGTCGTCGACGCGCCGCCGAACTGGATGGTGCCCCAGAGCGAGCCCACGGCGTCGTCCGGCTCGGCGCCCTGATCCGCGGTGAGCGCGCCCGGTGACCTCGTCCTGCTGCTGACGTCGCCGCGCGTGCCGGCCGGGCTGCTCAGCCGGCCGGCCTGGCAGGTGCTCGAGAGCGCCGCGCGCGTGCTGTGCTCGGATCCCGACGACCCCGTGCCGGTGGCGGTCGCGGAGGCCGGCCTCGCCGTCGAGCCGCTGGCCGCCGACGAGCCGGCCCTGCAGGCCCGCCGGCTCGTCGAGGCGGCCGGGCAGGGCCCGGTCGTCTGGATCGGCTCGCCCGACGGCGACCCCGGCCTCACCGACGCCCTGGCCGCCGAGCTGTCGCGGGTGGCGGCGACGCCGGACCCGCCGTCGGTCGAGGTGCTCGTCGGCAGCCACGACGTGCGCGGCGCGCGCCTGCTCGACCTCGTCGAGGTGATGGACCGCCTGCGCTCGCCCGGCGGCTGCCCGTGGGACGCCGAGCAGACCCACGAGAGCCTCGTGCCCTACCTCGTCGAGGAGGCCTACGAGGCGGCCGAGGCGCTGGAGTCCGGTGACCGCGCACGCCGTGCGCGAGGAGCTGGGCGACGTCCTGCTGCAGGTCGTGTTCCACGCGCGGGTCGGCGCAGGACGCACGCCCGCGACCCCTTCGACGTCGACGACGTCGCGGCGGGGATCGTCACCAAGCTGGTGCGCCGGCACCCGCACGTCTTCGCGGCCGAGGCCGAGCCAGGGGCGGCGACGGACGGTGCCGACGACGGCGAGCCGGCGGCCGGGCACACGGCCGAGCAGGTGCAGCAGCGCTGGGACGACGCTGAAGGCCGCGGAGAAGGGCCGGGCGAGCGTTCTCGACGGCATCCCGCTCGCGCTGCCCGCGCTGGCGCGCGCCGACAAGCTGCTGGGCCGCATCGAGCGCAGCCGCCCGGAGGTCGCCGCTGACCTCGCAGCGCCGGGGGAGGGCTCGGACGCGGTCGCCGCCGAGCTGCTGGACGTCGTGCGACGGGCCAGGGCCGCGGGCGTGGACGCCGAGTCCGCGCTGCGTCGCGCCCTGCGGGTGCTGGAGGCGCGGTTCCGCGCAGAGGAGGCGACTCGTGACGACAGGTGACACCAACCCCTCGAGCGTGTCCGAGCGCTTCCGCCGCACGGCCCGGGGTGCGCTCGACGTCCTGCTGGAGGCCGATCCCGGTGGCGCGACCGCGCTGGGCGACCACCGCTTCGACGACCGGCTGGCCGACGTCTCGGCCGGGGGGCGCGCCGCCACCCTGGGCGACCTCGCCGACGCCACCGGAGCGCTCGACGACCTCGACGACGCCGAGCTCGACGCGCAGGAGGCGGTCGACCTCGAGCTGCTGCGCTCGCGCCTCACCGCCCTGCAGTGGTCGATGGGCGAGCTCGCCGAGCAGACGTGGAACCCACTCGCCACCCTTCCCGCGCAGGCGATCTACTCCCTCGTCGCCCGCGACACCGGTGACCCGGACGAGCGAGCCCGTGCGCTCACCGCCCGGCTGGCGGCCCTGCCCGGCTACCTGGAGCAGGTGCGTGCGCAGCTGGGCAGCATGCCGCGCGTGCACGTCGAGACCGCCGTCGGGCAGACGCGCGGCGCCGCCGCGCTGCTCGGTGAGCCCGTCGATGACCTGCTGCGTCGCAGCCCCGGCTCGCGCTCGGCCGTCGACGCGGCGCGCGCGGTCGCCGCGCCGGCCCTGGAGCAGCACGCTCGCTGGCTCGACGACCAGGTCGCCGAGTCCGTGCGCGACCCCCGCCTCGGCGACCGCGCCTTCGCCGCCCGGCTCTGGTACGCCCTCGACACCCACACCGGGCCCGACGCGCTGCTCGACCGCGCCGAGAGCGACCTCATGGCCGTCGAGGAGGAGATCGCCGAGGTCGCGGCGCTGCTGGCCCCGCGGCTCGGCATCACGCTGCCGGCGCACGAGCGCGTGCGCGCGGTGCTGGACGCCCTCGCCGGCGGCGCGCCGGTCACCGACGCCGACGTCCTCGACCGCTGCCGCAACCACCTGGGCGACCTCACGGCGCTGGTCCGCGAGCGCGAGCTCGTGAGCGTCCCGGACGACGCCGTCGAGGTCATCGAGATGCCCGAGGCGCACCGTGGTGTCGCCGTCGCCTACTGCGACCCGCCCGGTCCCCTGGAGCCCAGCGGCCCCGACGGGCCGCCTCCCACGTTCTTCGCCGTCGCGCCCACGCCGCAGGGCTGGCCGGCGGAGCGGGTCGCGTCGTTCTACCGCGAGTACAACGACCACATGCTGCGCGACCTCACCGTGCACGAGGCCATGCCCGGCCACGTGCTGCAGCTCGCGCACTCACGCCGGTTCCGCGGCTCGACACCGGTGCGGGCGGCGTTGTGGAGCGGCACGTTCGTCGAGGGCTGGGCGGTCTACGCCGAGCAGCTCGTCGCGGACGCGCTCGATCTCGCCGCGCCGGGAGCGGACGCCACGCTCGCCTTGCGCATGCAGCAGCTCAAGATGCGGCTGCGGTGCACCATCAACGCGATCCTCGACGTCCGGGTGCACGCCCGCGGCATGACCGAGGACGAGGCGATGACCTTGATGACCGGTCGTGGGCACCAGGAGGTCGGCGAGGCGGCGGGCAAGTGGCGCCGGGCGCTGCTCACGAGCGGGCAGCTGTCGACCTACTACGTCGGCAGCACCGAGGTGAGCGCGGTCGCCGCGGACCTGCGCGCCGCGCGACCCGGGGCGAGCGACCGCGAGGTGCACGACGAGCTGCTCTCGCACGGCTCGCCCTCGCCGCGGCTGCTGCGCGACCTGCTGGAGCTGGTGTGACCGACCTCGTGCTGCACGGCGGGGCGGTGTTCGACGGCGAGCGGCTCGTCGACGGCGCCACCGCGGTCGCCGTCGAGGCGGGCCGCGTCGTCGCCGTCGGCAGCGACGACCAGGTGCGCGCGGCGGTCGGGCCGGCGCGCGAGGTCGTCGACCTGCGCGGCCGCCTCGTCCTGCCCGGCTTCACCGACGCGCACGTGCACCCGGTGCAGGGCGGCGTCGAGCGGCTCGGCTGCGACCTCACCGGTGCCTCCGGCGCCGAGGAGGCGCTCGCGCGCGTGCGCGCCTACGCCGCTGCCCACCCGGACCTCCCGTGGGTGGTCGGCGGCGGCTGGCTCAAGGAGCACTTCGACGGCGGGCTGCCGACCGCCGCGCAGCTCGACGACGTCGTGCCGGACCGTCCGGTGATGCTGCGCGACAACAGCCACCACGCCGTGTGGGTCAACTCGGCGGCGCTGCGGATCGCCGGGTCCACCAGCGCGGGCACGCTGCACGAGGAGGAGATGGACCTCGTCACGCCGCACCTGCCGCCGGAGACGCTCGACGAGCAGGTCGCCGGGCTGCTGGCGGCGCAGGAGCACCTGCACTCGTTGGGTGTCACGGGCTGGCAGGACGCCATCGTCGGCGACTACGCCGGCCACCCCGACCCCACCGACGCCTACCTCGCGGTCGCGGCGTCCGGGCGGCTGACCGCGCGCGTGGTCGGTGCGCTGTGGTGGCCGCGCGGTGTCACGGGCGGTCAGGTCGGGGGCGTCGTCGCCGACCTCGTCGAGCGCCGTCAGCGAGTGGCGGAGGCCCTGCCCGGCGGCCGGTTCCGCGCCACCAGCGTCAAGATCATGCAGGACGGCGTGGTCGAGAGCCGCACCGCCGGGCTGCTCGAGCCCTACCTCGACGCCGCTACCGGGTGCCGGTGCGGTGACGGCGCGCGCGGCGTCTCGTACCTCGATCCCGAGCTGCTGCGCGACGTCGCGATCCGCCTGGCGCGAGAAGGCTTCCAGCTGCACGTGCACGCCATCGGCGACCGGGCGGTGCGCGAGGCGCTCGACGCGCTCGAGGCGGCGCTGGCCGACCCGGCGTCCGCACCCGACCTGCGCCACCACGTGGCGCACCTGCAGGTCGTGCACCCGGCCGAGGTGCCGCGGTTCGGCGCGCTCGGCGTGATCGCCAACCTCCAGGCGCTGTGGGCGTGCCACGAGCCCGCCATGGACGACCTCAACATCCCGATCCTCGGCGCCGAGCGGTCGGCCTGGCAGTACCCCTTCGGCGACCTCGTGCGCACCGGCGCGCCGCTCGCCATGGGCTCGGACTGGCCGGTGTCGACCCCCGACCCGTTCGCCGCGATCCAGGTCGCCGTGACGCGGCGCGAGCCGGGCAGCGACCGCCCCGCGCTGCTGCCCGGCCAGGCGGTCGACGTCCGCACCGCGCTGTCGGCGTACACCCTCGGGTCGGCGCGCGTGAACCACCTCGACGACGGCGGCCGCGTGCGCGTCGGGGCGCTCGCCGACCTCGTGGTCACCGACCGCGACGTCACCGCCGTCCCGGCGGACGAGATCGCCGACGTCCGCGTCGACCTCACGCTCGTCGACGGCGTCCCCGTCCACACCCGCGCCTGACCCACCCGCCCCTGACCCACCCGCCCCTGACCCACCCGCCCCTGACCCACCCGCCCACCTTCCGCACTTCTCCAAAGACTCGGGCTCATGAGGTCCCCATAACCCCGAGTCTTTGGAGAAGTGCGCGGGCGGGCCGGGGGGCGGTCGGCGGCGTGGGGGCTCGGGCGCGCGCGTCGGCTGCGGCTAGGCTCGGCACGCACTCTCTCTCGAGACAACGGAGCACGCACGTGGCCAGCATCGAAGCAGTCGGAGCACGCGAGATCCTCGACTCGCGGGGCAACCCCACGATCGAGGTCGAGGTGGCACTGGACGACGGCACGATCGCCCGAGCGGGCGTGCCCTCGGGCGCATCGACCGGCGCGTTCGAGGCGGTCGAGCGCCGCGACGGCGACTCCGGCCGCTACGGCGGCAAGGGCGTGCAGAAGGCCGTGCTCGCGGTCCTCGACGAGATCGGGCCCAAGCTGCTCGGGTTCGACGCCGCCGAGCAGCGCCTCGTCGACCAGGCGATGATCGATCTCGACGGCACCGACAACAAGGGCAAGATCGGCGCCAACGCGATCCTCGGCGTCTCGCTCGCCGTCGCCCGCGCCGCGGCCGAGTCGGCGGGTCTGCCGCTGTTCCGCTACGTCGGCGGTCCCAACGCCCACGTGCTGCCGGTGCCGATGATGAACATCCTCAACGGCGGCGCGCACGCGGACTCCGGCGTCGACGTCCAGGAGTTCATGATCGCCCCGATCGGGGCCGAGACGTTCAGCGAGGCGCTGCGCTGGGGCGCCGAGACCTACCACGCCCTCAAGGCGGTGCTGAAGGAGAAGGGCCTGGCCACGGGCCTCGGCGACGAGGGCGGTTTCGCGCCGTCGCTGCCGTCGACCAAGGACGCTCTCGACGTCATCGCCGTCGCCGTCGAGAAGGCCGGCTTCTCGCTCGGCACCGACATCGCGTTCGCGCTCGACGCCGCGGCCACCGAGTTCCACGCCGACGGCGCCTACCGCTTCGAGGGCGCCGACCGCTCGGCCGAGTGGATGACCGGCTTCTACGAGGGCCTGCTCAGCGAGTACCCGCTCGTGTCGCTCGAGGACCCGCTCTCGGAGGAGGACTGGGCCGGCTGGGCGCACCTCATGCGTGCGGTCGGCGACCGCGTGCAGGTCGTCGGCGACGACATCTTCGTCACGAACCCCACGCGCCTGCAGCGCGGGATCGACGAGGCCACCGCGAACGCGCTGCTCGTGAAGGTCAACCAGATCGGCTCGCTCACCGAGACGCTCGACGCCGTCGACCTGGCTCACCGCAACGGCTTCCGCTGCATGATGAGCCACCGCTCGGGTGAGACGGAGGACACCACGATCGCCGATCTCGCCGTCGCCACGAACTGCGGCCAGATCAAGACCGGTGCCCCCGCCCGCAGCGAGCGCGTCGCCAAGTACAACCAGCTCCTGCGCATCGAGGAGGAGCTCGACGACGCCGCGCGCTACGCCGGCCGCCGAGCCTTCCCGCGCTTCGGGGGCTGACCGCACGATGGGGGCAGGACGGCGTCCGGCGAGCTCCGGCACGGCCCGCGCGGGAGCGCGAGGCGGGCCGCGCGCGGGCGCGCGCCCGGGGGCCGGCAGCGCGCGCACCGGCGTCCGGCCGGCGGCCGCCGTCGCCGGGCGGTCGGGGCGTGCGGCGTCCGGTGCCGGGCGCCCGAGCCGGATGCTGCGGGTGGTCGTGCTCGGCGCTGTCATGGCGGTGCTCGCCGTGCTGCTGGCGCCGGCCCTGCGCTCCTACCTCGCCCAGCAGCAGCAGATCGACGCGCTCCGCGGCCACGTGCGCGAGCAGGAGGCTCAGGTGAGCCAGCTGGAGAAGGAGCGCGCGGCCTGGAACGACCCCGCCTACGTCAAGGCCCAGGCGCGCGACCGGCTCAAGTTCGTGATGCCGGGCGAGCGCGCGTACACCGTGATCGACCCGGGTCCGCAGGCCGCAGCGAAGTCGTCGCCGGTCCGCGCTGCGGCGAGCACGGCCCGCAGCGACCGGTCGTGGTTCGGGGACGTCTGGCGCTCGGCCCAGATCGCCGGGGGCGCACCGGCCGCCGGCGACCAGTGACCCAGCCACCGCCCGGCCGCGCCGCCGTCGACGCCGACGACCTCGCGGCCGTCGAGCTGCAGCTGGGTCGCCGCCCTCGGGGTGTGGTCGCCGTGGCCCACCGCTGCCCGTGCGGAGCGCCGGACGTCGTCGAGACCCTGCCCCGGCTGGACGACGGCACGCCCTTCCCCACGACCTTCTACGTCACCTGCCCGCGGCTCACTGGCGCGATCAGCACCTTGGAGTCGTCCGGCCTGATGGCCCGCATGACCGAGCGGCTCGCCGACGACCCCGACCTCGCGCAGCGCTACCGCACGGCCCACGACGACTACCTGCGTCGCCGGTCGGCGCTCGGCGAGGTGGCCGAGATCGACGGCATCAGCGCCGGCGGCATGCCCACCCGGGTGAAGTGCCTGCACGTCCTGGCCGGCCACTCGCTCGCGGCCGGCCCCGGCGTCAACCCCCTCGGGGACGAGACGCTGGCCGCCCTCGGCGAGTGGTGGACGTCCGGTGACTGCGCCCACGACCTCGCCGACCAGGAGGACCGATGACCCGTGTGGCCGCCGTCGACTGCGGCACCAACTCGCTGCGCCTGCTGGTGGCTGACGTCGACTCCGCCGCCGGCACGCTGACCGACGTCGACCGGCGGATGCAGGTCGTGCGGCTGGGCGAGGGCGTCGACCGCACCGGACGCCTTGCGCCGCAAGCGCTCGAGCGCACCTTCGCGGTGGTGGACGCCTACGCCGAGCGCTGCCGCGAGCTCGGTGTCGAGCGCACGAGGTTCGTCGCGACGTCCGCCTCGCGCGACGCCGAGAACCGCCAGGACTTCGTCGACGGCGTCCGAGCGCGGCTCGGTGTCGACCCCGAGGTCATCGCCGGCAGCGAGGAGGCGAGCCTGTCGTTCGCCGGCGCGACGTTCGAGCTGCTCGCCGACCACGTGGCCGGGCCGTTCGTCGTCGTCGACATCGGTGGTGGCTCGACCGAGGTGGTGCGAGGCGAGCGGGAGGTCGAGGCCGCGCTCTCGGTCGACGTCGGCTGCGTGCGGCTCACCGAGCGACACCTGCACGACGACCCGCCCACCGCGGCGCAGATCGAGGCGGCCCGCGCCGACATCGACGCAGCCCTCGACCGAGTGGCTGAAACGGTGGCGCTGCAAGGGGTGCAGACCCTCGTGGGACTCGCCGGATCGGTCACGACCGTGGCGGCGGCCGCCATGGACCTGCCCCGCTACGACGCGGCGCGCACCCACCGCGCGCGCCTCGGCGTCGACCAGGTGCGCGAGGCGTGCGACCGGCTGCTCGCGATGTCGCGCGCCGAGCGCGCGGCGCTGCCGTACATGCACCCCGGCCGGGTCGACGTCATCGGTGCCGGTGCGCTGGTGTGGCGGCGGGTGGTCGACCGGTTGGTCGCCGAGTCCGGCATCGACGACGTCCTCGTGAGCGAGCGAGACATCCTCGACGGCATCGCCTTCAGCATCGCCTGACCCAGCCACCCCTTTCCGCCGCTCAGGCCGCTTTGCGCCGTCCGAGCCGCTGCGCGGCGGCTTGGGTGGCGCAAAGGCCGGCCGCGCCGCCTGGCAGGATCGCCGCATGGCGGTGGACGGTCACGACGCGGTCGTGCTCCTTGTTGTCCTGTCGTCCGACCGCTACGGCGAGCTGGCGGGCAGCCGCGCGTGAGCACCCACCCGCACCCGATCACGGGGCAGGAGTTCGCCTCGCCAGTGCCGCCGGGCACGGGCTGGCCGGGCGACCCGGCCGCCCCGCGCACGCCGCGCGCCCGCACCGAGGCGGACGTCGTCCGGCTGGCCGCGAGCGCCCGCGACGTCCCCACGCTGGACGCCCGCGTGTCGGTGTGCCGCGCCTGCCCGCGGCTGGTCGAGTGGCGCGAGGACGTCGCGCGCAACGGCCGGCGCGCGTCGTTCGCCGACCAGCCGTACTGGGGGCGCCCCGGGCCGGGCTTCGGCGACCCGCACCCTCGGCTGCTCGTCGTCGGGCTGGCGCCCGCGGCGAACGGCACCAACCGCACCGGCCGCATGTTCACCGGCGACCGCAGCGGCGACTGGATCTACGCGGCGCTGCACCGCGCCGGCTACGCGCGCGTGCCCTGGTCGCGGCACGCCGGCGACGGCCAGCACCTCGACGGCGCGCGCATCGTGGCCGCGGTGCGGTGCGCGCCCCCGGCGAACAAGCCGACCCCGGACGAGCGCGCCGCCTGCGCACCGTGGCTCGACCGCGACGTCGAGCTCGCGCTGCCGAGCCTTCGGGCCGTCCTCGCGCTGGGCTCGATCGGCTTCGAGGCGTTCCTGGCGGCGGCCCGGCGCGGCGGCTGGGCGGTGCCCCGGCCCAAGCCGCGCTTCGGTCACGGCGTGGAGGTGCCGCTCGTCACGCCGGGCGGACGCGTCGTCCCGCTGCTGGCCAGCTACCACGTGAGCCAGCAGAACACCTTCACCGGCAGGCTCACCGAGGCGATGCTGGACGACGTCCTCCAGCGAGCGAGACGGCTCACCGACCCGGCGCCCGGCCTGCCAGGATGAGCGCATGAGCCTGTACGCCGTCACCGTGCTCGGCCACGACCGGCCGGGGATCGTCGCCGACACCACGGCGTCGCTGGCGGCCCTCGGAGGCAACCTCGAGGACTCGACGATGACCCTGCTCGGTGGCCACTTCGCCATGCTCCTGCTGGTGCGCACCGACCGTCCGCGCGCCGACGTCGAGTCCGCCCTGTCATCGCTCACCGCCGACGGCCAGCTCACCGTCGACGTCCGGGACGTCGCCGAGCTCGAGCCTGCGGGCCCGGCCCCGGCGGCCGCGACGTACGTGATGAGCGTCCACGGGGCCGACCGGCCGGGCATCGTGAGCGCCCTCACCGGCGTCGTCGCGGGCGCCGGCGGCAACGTCACCGACCTCACGACGCGCCTGACGGGTGGGCTGTACGTGCTGCTGGCGGACGTCGCGGTGCCTGCGAACGTCGACGTGGCGGCGCTCGAGCGCGCCTTGGCGGTCACCGCCGAGGAGCTCGGCGTCGACGTGTCGCTGCGCCCGGTCGACACCGACGAGCTGTGAGCGAGCGTCCGTCCGACGGGGCAGGCGAGGGCGGCCCCGCGCCCGTGCCACCCGCCCTGGCCATGCCGGACCTGCCTGGCGGCCGGGTGCTCGAGGTGGTGCGAGCCCCGGCACGCGTGCTCTCGACCCCCGGCGCCGACGTCGACCCCGGCGACCCGGCGGTCGTGCAGCTGGCCGCCGACCTGCTGGCCACCCAGGCGGTCTCACCTGGCTGCGTCGGGCTGGCCGCCCAGCAGGTGGGCCTGGCCCTGCGGGTCTTCAGCGTCGACGTGACCGGTCACCCCAAGACGCGCACCTGCCACGGGGCCTTCGTGCTGTGCAACGCCGTCGTGGTCGAGGGCTCACGGCGCGAACGCGGCCGCGAGGGGTGCATGTCGGTGCCCGACCTCACCGGCGACGTCAAGCGGTACCGCCGCGTGGTCGTGCGCGGCCAGCTGCCCGGCAGCGGCGCGCTCGTCACCGTGGCCACCGACGCGTTCGAGGCCGTGGCCCTCCAGCACGAGATCGACCACACCGACGGCGCGCTCTTCCTCGACCGGGTGGCCGGTGCCCACGCCCTGCACGCCCGCCAGACCTACCTCTGACGCCCCCGCCTCCCCCCAGCCCCACCCCGACCGCCAGGAACGGCACGGGGGCACCCCGTGGCGAACCTAGGGGAGCTGGGGCACCCCGTGACCTTCGCGTGATGCAGTGACCTTCCCCACTCAGCCCCCCGCTCTAGGCTGGACGAGCCCCCGTAGCCCAACCGGCAGAGGCAGGCGCCTTAAAAGCGCTCGAGTGCGGGTTCGAAACCCGTCGGGGGCACGCCGTCGCGGAACCCTGCGGCGTCCTCAGGCGTCTGACAGGGTGGCGGGAACTTCCGACGACGTTTCGGCATTACCCCAGTGACGGCCCGTGTCGCGGGACGCCCAGCACGACCAGCAGGCCCGAGGGGCCCGAGGAGGAGCACGATGAGCAACCCGGTGTTCGAGCGGATGAAGGACAGCCGCGGCTACGCGACGTTCGGCCCGCCCGGGGCCACGCGGTCGGCGAGCACGTACGCGGCGCCGTCGCCCGCCGAGCTCGAGACCATGTACTCCGCGCCGTCCGCCACGCCGGTCGACACCCAGCGGATGACCTACGACGACGTCGTGGTCAAGACCGCGCTCGTCTTCGCCGCCGTGCTCGTCGGTGGCGTCGTCGGCTGGAAGGTGCCTGGCCTGCTGTGGGTCGGCCTCATCGGCGGCCTCGTGCTGGGACTGGTGAACTCCTTCAAGAAGTCCCCCAGCCCGGCGCTGATCATCGGCTACGGCGTGCTGGAGGGTGTGTTCCTCGGCGCCATCAGCATGTTCTTCAACAACGCCTACCCCGGTATCGTCGCTCAGGCGGTGCTGGGCACGCTCAGCGTGTTCGCCGCCGTGCTCGTGGGCTTCCGCAGCGGCAAGCTCCGCACGTCGCCCAAGCTCAACAAGATCTTCTTCATCGCCATCGGCGGGTACCTGCTGTTCTCGCTGGTCAACCTCGGCCTGATGGCGTTCGCGGGCCAGGACTCACTGCGCGCAGGCCCGTTGGGGTTGGCCATCGGCGCCTTCGCCGTGCTGCTCGCGTCGTACTCGCTGGTCATGGACTTCGAGTTCATCAAGCTCGGCGTCGAGCAGGGCGCCCCGGCGAAGTTCGCCTGGACGGCGGCGTTCGGCCTGGTCGTCACGCTGGTGTGGCTGTACATCGAGATCCTGCGGATCCTCGCGATCCTGCGCGGCGACTGACGGTCGCTCTCGAACTGCCTGGCGGGTCGTCACGAACGAGGTGGCGGCCCGCCGGTGCGTCCACCGCTGTGAGACGCTCCCGCTGTGGACGACGTGCACGCAGCGCTCGAGCGCGAGGCCGCCCGGGTCACCGACCGGCTGCGGGCCGTGGCGCTGGACCGGCTGCAGCGTCCGGACGCCGAGGGGCGCGCCCTCGAGCAGCGCGCCCACGACGCCGCGCAGGCGCTCGCGGACCTCGCCGCCGACGCGGTCGGGCGCGAGCGGCGTCCGGTGCCGGTGCTCGCGACGCACGGCGTGGCCGACCAGGTGGCCGTGACCGCCGCCGACGTCATGGCCGAGGCCGACGACGCTCGCCAGCGTGAGGCGCTCGACGTCCTGGTGACGCTGCGCCGCGCCCTCTGACGGGGCGGCGTGGCAGTGCGAGCGGCGCGCGCGAGGTCAGCTGAGGCGCTCGTAGATGATGGCCATGCCCTGGCCACCACCGACGCACATGGTCTCCAGCCCGAAGGTCTTGTCGCGCGACGCCAGCCCGTTCAGCAGCGTCGTGGTGATGCGCGCGCCCGTGGCCCCGAAGGGGTGCCCGAGCGCGATCGCGCCGCCGTGCACGTTGAGCTTGTCGTGGTCGATGCCGAGGTCGGCGGCGCTGGGCAGCACCTGGGCGGCGAACGCCTCGTTGATCTCGACGAGGTCGATGTCGTCCATGGTCATCCCCGCGCGGGCGAGCGCCTGGCGCGAGGCCTGCACCGGCCCGAGCCCCATGATCTCGGGCGAGAGCGCCGAGACGCCGGTCGAGACGACCCGCGCGAGCGGCGTCAGACCCAGCTCGCGCGCCTTGGTGTCGCTCATGACGACGAGCGCGGCGGCACCGTCGTTCAGCGGGCAGCAGTTACCGGCCGTGATCGTGCCCTGCTCGCGGAACACCGGGTTGAGCTGGGACACGCCCTCGAGCGTCACGCCCGGCCGCGGGCCGTCGTCGGCGGACACGACCGTGCCGTCGGGCGTGGTGACCGGTGTGATCTCGCGGGCGAAGAAGCCGTCGGCGATGGCCTTCTCGGCGCGGTTCTGGCTCTCGACACCCCACGCGTCCTGCTCGGCGCGGCTGACGCCACGGAACGTCGCGACGTTCTCGGCGGTCTGGCCCATCGACAGGTAGATGTCCGGCAGCAGGCCCTGCTCGCGCGGGTCGGTCCAGACCTGGTTGGTGCGCGCCATCTCGGCCATGCGCGCCTGCCCCTCGGCGAAGCGAGGGTTCTGCAGGTCGTCCTCGCCCTCGCCGGCGCCCTTGAAGTTGCGGTAGCGGCTCACGCACTCGACGCCCGCCGAGACGAAGACGTCGCCCTCGCCCGCCTTGATGGCGTGGAAGGCCATCCGCGTCGTCTGGACGCTGGAGGCGCAGTAGCGGTTGACCGTCGAGCCGGGCACGTCGTCGAGGCCGGCCAGGACGGCGACGACGCGGGCCAGGTTGAAGCCCTGCTCACCGGACGGCTCGGCGCACCCGACGTAGAGGTCGTCGATCAGCGCGGCGTCCAGCCCGGGCACCTTGTCGAGCGCGGCGCGGACGATGGTGGCGGCGAGGTCGTCCGGACGCACGTCCTTCAGCGAGCCCTTGAAGGCGCGACCGATCGGGCTGCGGGCGGTCGAGACGATGACGGCCTCGGTCATGGCGGGCTCCTCGAAGTGGGTCGTGGCGCGGTGCTTTCGGGCGGTTCGTCGCAGCCGATGCTACTCGGCGGTAGGCGTGGTGGTCGCCGTGACCTCCGTCTCGTCGGACGTCGGGCCGGACGTCGGGCCGGACGTCGGCTCGGCCACCTGCTCGGCGTCGGCGCCCTCGTCGTCGTCGCTCGTGGCCGGCTCCTGACGGCGCCGCAGCAGCACCGCCCACCGCCCGCGCGGCCCGCGCTGCTCGCCGCCCACCTGCGTGGCGCTCACCTCGGTGCCGGGGTCGGCGGCCGAGGCCACCGCGGCCACCGTGATGGGGCCGATGCCCTCGCCGCGCCGGGCGTCCGGGAGGCGCTCGGCGCCGCCGTCCGGCCAGTAGCCGAGTGCTGCGCACACTGACGGCAGCATCGCCCGCGCGGCCGCCGCGTAGCCCGCGGACGAGGGGTGGAACCGGTCGGCGCTGAACATCTCGTGCGGCACGCGGCGGAACTCCTCGCCCAGCAGGTCGCCGAGCGAGACGGTGCGCGCGCCGGCCTCGACCGCGGCGACGGTCTGGGCGGCGGCGAGGTCGCGACTGAGCCGACGGGCGATGAGCCGCAGTGGCTGCGGCACCGGCTCGATCGTGCCGAGGTCGGGGCAGGTGCCGACGACGACCTCGCAGCCCAGCTCGAGCAGCCGTTCGACGGTCTGCGCGAGGTGCCGCACCGCCACCGCCGGCCGCACGCGGTGGGTGACGTCGTTGGCGCCGACCATGATGATCGCGACGTCGGGCTGGACCTCGGGGAGCAGCCCCTCGACCTGCCCGGCGAGGTCGGCCGACACGGCCCCGACGACCGCGACGTTGGTGAGCCGCACGGGCCGTCCGGCCACCGCGGCCAGCCCGCGCGCGACGACCGCACCGGCGGTGTGCTCGGGCAGGTCGGCGCCGAGCCCGGCGGCCGAGGAGTCGCCGAAGACCGCGAGCTCGATGGGGGTGCCCGAGCCCGCGCCGTACACGCCGTTGGCTTCCGGCGCCGCACCGAAGGGGGTGCCGATGGTGCGCCGGGCGAGCTTCATCTCGACGGCCATCAGCCCGACTCCGATCGCGCCGAGCGCGGTCACCCCACCGCCGCCGAACGCCGCGGCGGCAGCCACCTTGCGGGCGCGACGGGCGCGACCCATGTGCATCCCTCCCCGGGTCGTGATCTTCTCTCGCCACCGTACCCGCGGGGGCCGACGGCGTCAGTCCGCGGCGTGGGTGGCCAGGAAGGTGCCGACGTACGAGCGCGCGCCAGAGCCCACGTGCGGGCCGTGCATGAACGCCGCGACGCTGAAGTCGAGCTCGGTGAAGCGCTGAGCGGTCTGCTGGCTGAGCCGGAAGCTGGTGCAGAAGAACGGCACCGACCAGCCGATGCCCCGCACGTTGAACAGCGCGTCCCCGACCACCAGGACGCCGCTCGCCTCGTGCAGCAGCGACACGTGACCCGGCGAGTGCCCGGGTGTGTGCACGACGCGCAGACCCCCGGCAACGGGCAGCAGCTGGCCGTCGGCGAGCTCCTGGTCGACGGGCACCGGCGCGAACCCCTGCTTGCCGCTGCGCGACACGCGGGTCAGCAGGCGTCCGAGCCGCAGGGACTGGTCGAGCGGGGGAGTGACGCCGGTGCGCACCGACTCGGCGTCGTCGACGTGCACGGCGACCTCGCCACCGGTGCGGCGCGCCATCTCGGCCACGCCGCCCGCGTGGTCGGAGTGCGCGTGGGTCAGGACGATCCGAGTGACGTCCGTGGGCGCGATGCCGAGGTGGTCGAGCGCGGCCGAGATCTTGGCCGGCGACGTCTTCGTGCCGCAGTCGACGAGCGTCACCTGCCCGTCGTCGTCGCGCAGGACGTAGCCGTTGACGAAGCTGGCGAGCAGCGGCAGCCGCCACACGTTCGGGGCGAGCTCGACGGCGGGAGCGGAGGCCATGATCATCACCCTAGGGGCGCGCCGGGCCCCGCGCGGGCCGGGCGACGTCCGCCGGCTGGGACGCGGTCTGACACCATGGCGCGGTGAAGTACGCAGAGCACATCGCCGACCTCGTGGGCAACACGCCCCTCGTCAAGCTGAACTCGGTCACCGAGGGAATCACCGCCACGGTGCTCGCCAAGGTCGAGTACATGAACCCCGGCGGGAGCGTCAAGGACCGCATCGCGCTGCGCATGGTCGAGGCCGCCGAGGCCTCGGCGGCGCTCCAGCCCGGCGGCACGATCGTGGAGCCGACCAGCGGCAACACCGGCGTCGGCCTGGCGCTCATCGCCCAGCGCAAGGGCTACCAGTGCGTCTTCGTCTGCCCGGACAAGGTCAGCGAGGACAAGCGCAACGTGCTCAAGGCGTACGGCGCCGAGGTCGTGGTGTGCCCGACCGCCGTCGCGCCGGATCACCCCGACAGCTACTACTCGACGAGCGACCGCCTGGTGCGCGAGATCGAGGGTGCGTGGAAGCCCGACCAGTACTCCAACCCGGAGGGTCCGGCGAGCCACTACGCCACGACCGGTCCAGAGATCTGGGCCGACACCGACGGCCGGGTGACGCACTTCGTCGCCGGCGTCGGCACGGGCGGCACGATCACCGGCACCGGCCGGTACCTCAAGGACGTCTCGGCCGACCGAGAGAGCGGGCCGGTCGTCGTGGTCGGCGCCGACCCCGAGGGCTCGGTCTACTCCGGCGGCAGTGGTCGCCCGTACCTGGTCGAGGGTGTCGGCGAGGACTTCTGGCCGAGCGCCTACGACCCGTCGGTGCCCGACCGCATCGTCGCGGTGAGCGACGCCGACTCCTTCGACATGACGCGGCGCCTCGCCCGCGAGGAGGGCCTGCTCGTCGGTGGCTCGTGCGGCATGGCCGTCGTCGCCGCCCTGGAGGTCGCGCGCGAGCTCGGCCCGGACGACGTCGTCGTGGTGCTGCTGCCCGACAGCGGCCGCGGCTACCTGTCCAAGATCTTCAACGACAGCTGGATGTCGTCGTACGGGTTCATGCGCGCGAACGGCGAGAAGACCGTGGGCGACGTCCTGCACGCCAAGGCCGGTGACCTGCCGGCCCTGGTGCACACGCACCCCAGCGAGACCGTGCGGGACGCGGTGCAGATCCTGCGCGAGTACGGCGTCTCGCAGATGCCCGTGGTCGGCGCCGAGCCGCCGGTGATGGCCGGTGAAGTGGCCGGCAGCGTCAGCGAGCGCGACCTGCTCGACGCGCTGTTCACCGGCCGCGCGCACCTGGCCGACCCCGTGGCCAAGCACATGGGCCAGCCGCTGCCCCTCGTCGGCGCCGGCGAGCCGGTGTCGACCGCGCGGCACGAGCTCGAGCACGCCGACGCCGTCATGGTCGTCGAGGACGGCAAGCCGGCCGGCGTGCTCACCCGCGCCGACCTGCTCGGATTCCTCGCCGACTAGCTTCCGGCGATGATCACGTGAAGTAGGTTCCCCAGCACTTCACGGTGCTAGCACGCCGTGCAATGTGCTGGTGGACCCACTTCACGTGATCATCGAGCAGGGTGGCCGGGGGACGGGTTGTGATGTGCTTGGGTGCAGGCCCTGCCAGGCCGAGACGCTCAGCCCGCCAGGTGGCCCCACGTCGGCTCGAGCTCGCGCCACGGCCCGGCGGCCGCTACCCGGCCCTGAGCCAGGACGACGACGCGGTCGGCCCGGGCCAGCGCCGCGCGCTTGGTCGTGGCTCCGATGACGGTGCTGCCCCGCCGGCGCAGCGACTCCCACAGCTCGACCTCGGTGGTGGCGTCGAGTGCGGACGACACGTCGTCGGCCACGAGCAGCTCGGCGTCCGCGGCCAGGGCGCGCGCCAGGGCGAGCCGCTGGACCTGGCCGCCGGACAGCCGCACGCCGCGGTGCCCGACGACGGAGTCGGCCCCGCCGGCGTCCTCGACGTCGCGGCCGAGGCGGGCGTCGGCGATCGACCGCTCGACCTCACGGTCGTGGTCGAGGCGGATGTTGTCGGCGAACGTGCCGGACAGCACGCGCGGCACCTGGGCCACGTGGGCGACCCGGCCGGGCCGCAGGAACGTCTCGGGGTCGTCGACGGGCGCGCCGTTCCAGCGCAGCGCCCCGCGGTAGGGCACCAGACCGGCCAGCGCCGAGAGCAGGCTGGACTTGCCCGACCCGATCTGCCCGAGCAGCAGCACGAGCTCGCCGCGGCGCACGACGAGGTCGACGTCGCTCGCGCCGATGGTGCCGTCGTCGTGCACGGCGGTGAGGCCGGCCAGCTCGAGGTGCTCGAGCCGGTCGCAGGCCGCCGGCGGCGGCGCGGGGGCCGCGCCGGAGACGAGGTCCAGCCCGGACGGGAGCTGCATCAGGTCGCGGCCCCCGGCGAACTGGGTCGTGGCCTGCTGCCACGCCCGGGTGCCCGGGGCCTCGGTGATCACCGCGCCGGCGACGCGCCCGAACCAGTCGAAGCCGTTCACGGCGCCGGACACCAGCAGTGCCGTGGCGAGCCCCCAGCCACCGGCGAGGTGCACCGCCCAGGCGGTGACGACGCCGACCTGGACGAGCACGACGGGCACGCCGGCGAGCAGCGCCTGGATCCGGTGCTCGCGCACGGCCGCGTCGATGCGGCCGTCGTCGACCCGTCGCAGGTGCGCGTGCACTGCCGGCGTGGCGGCCGCCAGCTTGACGGTGCGGATCGACTCCAGCGCGGACACGAGCGAGCGGCCGAACCGGGCGCGGGCCGCGGAGGCCGCCGCTGCTGACCGGCCTGCCGCGGGCGACCCGAGAGCGGACACCGCGGCGGAGGCCACCATGACCCCGAGCAGGACGCCGCCGGCCAGCGGGCTGGACCCGGCGATCCCGGTGACGACCACGATCGCGAGGCCGTTGACGAAGTCGACCCAGCGGTCGCCGTAGCGCGCGAAGCGGTCGGCGTCCATGGCGCGCGCGACGACCTCGCCCGGCGGGGTCGGCGGCAGTCGGTGCTGGCCGGTCTGGCCGAGCAGCACGGTGGCGCGGGCGCGCAGCATCACCGAGATCCACCACCGCGGGTAGCGCGCGATCGCCTCGGCGAGCAGCAGCGGCGCGACGAGCAGCGAGACGACCATGCCGGCTAGCAGCACCGTCGGCCGGCCGCCGTTCTGCAGCTCGACGACGAGGTGGCCCCACAGCCAGCCGGTGACGGCGCCGTACGCACCGCACAGCGCGGAGACGAGGAACAGCGCCACGCTCACCAGACCCCACCAGGGGTGCACCCGCAGGGCGTTCCAGATCCCGCGCGCGAGCCCAGGCCCCGGGGCGACGGTGGGCGCCGGCGGTGCCTCACCCGTGCGCCGCGCCGTGCCGACACCGGTGCTGACCTGCTCGCTGCCCGACCCGGGAACGGCCGGGACGTCCTCGGCGGCGTCGAGCAGCCGACGGAACGGCCCGGGTGCGGTGGCGAGGTCGACGCGACGTCCGTGCTGGACGACCCGGCCGGAGTCCAGCACCGCGACGTGGTCGGCGCGGGCGGTGGTGGTGAGCCGGTGAGCGACGAGGATGCCGGTGCGCCCCGACAGCAGCCGGTGGGAGGCCGCGACGACCCGGGCCTCGGTGACGGGATCCATGCGCGCCGTCGCCTCGTCCAGGACGACGACGTGCACGTCGCGCACGAGCAGCCGCGCGAAGGCGACCAGCTGCTCCTCGCCGGCCGACAGCGACGTGCCGCTGGGGCCGAGCACGGTGTCGAGGCCTTCCGGCAGGCCGGCGACCCAGTCGGTGAGGCCGAGCTCGGTGACCGCGGCCTCGACCCGGCTGCGCGGGAGGTCGGCGAACAGCGCGATGTTCTCGGCGAGCGTGCCCGCGAGGATCTCGGTGCGCTGGGTGACGACGCCCACCGAGCGCCGCAGCTCCTGCAGGTCGAGGTCGAGGACGTCGACACCGCCCAGCAGCACCGAGCCCGGCTCGGGCTCGACGGCGCGCGACAGCAGGGAGGCGAGGGTGGACTTGCCCGAGCCGCTGCGCCCGACGAGCGCGAGCGTGGTGCCGGCGGGCACGGTGAGGTCGACGTCCTGCAGCGCGAACGTGCCCTCGGCATAGGCGAAGTGCAGGTGGCGCAGCTCGATCGAGGGGACGTCGTCGGCCAGCGCGGCGCCGCCGACGGGCTCGGGCTCGGCCGCGAGCAGGCCGCGCAGCCGCACGAGGGCGCCGACGCCGCCTTGCAGGTCGGGGACGTGCCGGGCGACCTGGTCGACCTGGCCGACGAAGGTGGTGGTCACCAGGAACAGGGTGACGAGGGTGGCGGTGGACTCCGTGCCGTTCAGCACCAGCGCCACGCCGGTGACGGCGACGGCGGCCAGCACCGCGTGCAGCAGCAGCCCGGCCCGCCGGCTGATGCGGCTCTCGAGCAGCACGACGTCGGCGAAGCGCGCGTGCACGGCGGCGGAGAGCTCGGCGCAGCGCCGCACGAGGTAGGCCTGGCCGAGGGCGGTGCGCAGGTCGTCGCGTGCGGCGACGCCTTCTTCCATGGCCGCGGCGTGGTCGGTCCAGGCCATCTCCTCGACCACCTTGCGCTCGGCGAGGCGCGAGAGCAGCGGTCGGATGGCGGCCGTGACGCCGACGGCGGCGACCGGCAGGAGCAGCCACGCGGGCCACCAGGTCGCGCCGGCGACCACGAGCAGGGGCAGCGTGCCGAGCAGCACCCGGATGACGGCCCAGGCGTTCTGCCGCAGCAGCGCGCCGAGCTCGTGGGTGTCGTCGTCGACCCGGTCGAGCACCTCGCCGACAGCCTGCTCGCTGAGCTCGGACACGGGCTGGTGCATGACGGCGTCGAGCAGGTCGGCCCGCAGCCGGCCCTCGGCGCGGTCGACCGCGACGGACCACAGCGTGCGCCCGGTGGTGTCGAGCAACGCCGCCCCGACGACGCACGCGGCCAGCACGAGCACGAGGTCGAGGGTGGGCCTCTCGGCCAGTCGGCCGGCGACGACGGCGCCGAGCGCCTGGCCCAGGCCGGCCACCGCGGAGGCGCTGAGCGCGAGCGTCGCGCCGCGTCCCCTCAGCCGCCGCCAGTCCAGTCGTCGTTCGGCCGGGACCGCCGTGGCAGCCGTCCTCTCGGACCCCCCTGCCGCGGCCCGGTCGAGCGCCGTGTCGTCCTCGCTCGTCGTCATCGCCACCCCAGCACGCTACGGGTCGGCACCGACAGACCGCCTCCGGTTTTCGGGTGCACGGGTGGCCCGCAGGGCGGGGCGGCCGGGGTCCACGTGGTCGTGGGGTCAGGCGGTATCGAAAGCGGCAACAGTGCGGGGGCGCAGGGCCGATTGGCGATCCTTGAGGGCGGCTGCCTCGGGCTGCTTTCAGACGACCCGAGGAGGGACCCGAAGGGCGAGGTCATCGTCTGGCCGGCCGGCACGACCATCCAGGACGGTGACCCGTTCCGCATCAAGACACCGGGTCTTGGTGGCAGCCAGGTCGTCAAGCTCGGGGACCTGGTTCACGGTCCTGGTGGTGGTGGATCACCGGCCACAGTTGGGGCTCCGCAGCTGCCACCGGAGTGCCACGCGGACGAGGTGTTCGTCTTGGTCCCTGACTTCAGCCACCCGCTTTCGGGCAGATGAAGCGCGGGCCTGCTCTGGCCGTCGGATCGAGCGGTCCACGTGCACTTCGGCCGCGGTGATGGTGAACAGGATCCGGCCATCGTCGAGGTGACGTCTGTGTCGCTGCGCAGCCGTCACCGCAGACACGTGGTCAGCGCACGAAGTGCTCCGACTTCAACCAGTCCAGCGCGACGTCGACCGGCTGCTGGCCCTCGACGTCGACCTTGGCGTTGAGCGTGATGAGCTGCTCGTCGGTGAGCTTGGCCGAGACGGGCGCGAACAGGTCGCGCAGCTGCGGGTACTCGTCGAGCACGGGCTGGCGCACGACCACCGCGACGTTGTACTTGGGGAAGAACGCCTTGTCGTCCTTCAGCACCGTGAGGTCCAGCGCCTTGATGCGGCCGTCGGTGGTGAAGACCTCGCCGAAGGTGCAGTCACCGCGGTCGGTGGCGGCGTAGATGGCGCCGGTGTCGAGGGTGCGCACCTGGCTGCGCTTGACCTTCTGACCCAACGGGATGCCGTACTTCTTGAGCATCGGCTGGAAGCCGTCGTTGCGGCTGGCGAACTCCGACTCGACGCAGAACGTCCGCTGTGCGGCCGGGACGTCGGCGAGGTCCGAGAGCTTGGATACGCCGAGCTTCTTCGCGGTCTCGGTGGGCGTGGCGAACCCGTACGTGTTGTTCATCGGCGCGGGCTTGAACCAGACGAGGTGGTTCTTGGCGGCGTCGGCGTCGCGCACGGCCTCGTACTGCTTCGTGCTGTCGGGGATGCCGGAGTCGTGGCCGAGGTAGGAGATCCAGGCGGTGCCGGTGTACTGCCACTCCAGGTCGACCTTGCCCTTCACGATCGCCTGTCGTGCACTGACGCTGCCCGGGATGTTGGTGAGGTCCTCGACGCTGGCGCCCTTGGAGCGCAACAGGATCGCCGCGATCTTGCCGAGCAGGATCTGCTCGGTGAAGTTCTTCGACCCGACCGACACCTGCAGGCCGTCGAGCGGCTTGACGTCCTTCAGGACGCCGGCGCTTCGCGTCTTGGGGATGAAGCCGCCCGCCGTGCCGAGGCCGCAGGCGGACAGGCTGAGCAGCGCGGCGGCGGCCAGCACGGACGCCGTTCGGGTGGTGCGGGGCATCAGAGACCTCTCGGGCGGGCGAGCTCCTCGAGCACGCGGCCGGCCCAGTCGACGAGGAGCGCGAGCGCCGCGACGAGCAGCGCCCCGCTCACGATCAGGGGGTAGCGGAACAGCGTGATCCCTGTGGTGATGAGGGACCCGAGACCGCCGGCGTTGATGAAGGTCGCGAGCGTCGCGGTGCCGACGAGCAGCACGAGCGCCGTGCGGATGCCGGACATGATGACCGGGACGGCGAGCGGCAGCTCGACGCGCAGCAGGGTCGCTGCCGAGGACATGCCCATCCCGCGAGCCGCCTCGACGAGCGTCGGGTCGACTTGCTGCAGCCCCACGATCGTGTTGCGCAGCACCGGGAGGATGGCGTACAGCGACAGGGCGAGCACCGCCGTCCAGAAGCTGAAGCCGAGCCCGATCGCGAGCAGCACGATGAGGCCGATCGCGGGAGCGGCCTGGCCTGCGTTCGCCAGCCCGACGACGGCGGGAGCGGCGCGGCGCATGCGCGGCCGCGTCAGTGCCACTCCGAGCGGCACCGCGACCACCAGGACGACGAGCGTCGAGACCACCGTCAGCTCCAGGTGCGACACCGTCATGCGGCGGATGGTGCGCCAGGCCAGGCGTCGGGTCTCGATGTCGTCGAGGTCGGCGGTGAAGCGCCACAGGACCCAGCCGGCGAGCACCAGCGCCACGAGCGCCGGCTGCACGAACAGCCGGGCGCGTCCGGCGTGGTCGCGCACCTCGAGCTCGCCCGAGGACGTCTCCGCGCGAGGGAGCGACTCGTCGGCCGGTGCGACCCGCTCGGCCTGGGCCGCGCTCACTCGGGCACCTCGGCCGGGACCTGGTCGGTGGCGTCGGCGGCGTCGGCGGCGTCGGCGGTCTCACCGGCCTCCTCGCGGACCTGCTGGATGCGGTCCATGACCGTCTGCACCGTGACGACGCCGACGTACTCGTCGCGCCGGCCGGTGACGACGGCGCCGCCGTGGCCGGAGGTGAGCATGCTGTCGAGCGCGTCGTTGAGCGTGGCGCGCCGGTCGACGGTGATGAGGTCGGTGGCTGCGGCGCCTACGGTGCGCTCGCCGTCGAGGTCGCGGTCCCAGTCCCACCGCAACGGCCGACGTCGCTCGTCGAGGACGATCACCGACCGGTGCCCGGCGGCGCGCATGCGCTCGCGCACAGGGGCGACGTCCTCGCCGACGGCCGCGGTCGGCGGTGAATCGAGCGCCGACGTCGCTGACCCGCGTGAGCGTGAGCTGCTTGAGCGCGGCGCCGGCACCGACGAAGTTCTCGACGAACCGGTCGGCGGGCGCGGCGAGGATCGCGTCCGGCGTGTCGTACTGGGCGATCTCGGCGCCCTCACGCAGCACGACGATGCGGTCGCCGAGCTTCACGGCCTCGTCGAAGTCGTGCGTGACGCAGACGATCGTCTTGTGCAGCTCGTCCTGGATGCTCAGCAGCTCGTCCTGCAGCCGCTGGCGGGTGATCGGGTCGACGGCGCCGAAGGGCTCGTCCATGAGGATCACCGGCGGGTCGGCGGCCAGGCCGCGAGCCACGCCGACCCGCTGCTGCTGCCCACCGGACAGCTCGCGCGGGTAGCGGTCGCGGTAGCGCGCCGGGTCGAGCCCGACGAGCTCGAGCAGCTCGTCGACGCGCTCGGCGATGCGGCGGCGGTCCCAGCGCAGCAGGCCGGGCACCAGGCCGATGTTGGCCGCGACGGTCAGGTGCGGGAACAGGCTGCCGCCCTGGATGACGTAGCCGATCTTGCGGCGCAGGGTGTCGACGTCCTGGCGCCGGGCGTCCTCGCCGTCGATGAGGATCTGGCCGGACGTCGGCTCGATCAGCCGGTTGATCATCTTCAGCGTCGTCGTCTTGCCGCAGCCCGAGGGCCCGACGAGCATCACGATCTCGCCGGCGGGGACGTCGAGGTTGATCCCGTCGACAGCCGCCTTGCCCTGCCCGGAGTAGCGCTTGACGACGTCGACGAGCTGGATGCGCGCGCCGCTGACTGACGCGTCATCGGACGGCGCGGCGTCGGCTGTGCGAGTGGCGGTCGAGGTGAGGTCAGACACGGATGCCCCTGGAGGTCGAGACCCTGCCGACGAACAGCAGGACCAGGTCGAGGAGGAGCGCCAGGACGACGACTCCGATCGTTCCGACGAGCGCCGAGCTGAGGGCGTTGGCTCCGCCGATCTGCGCCAGGCCGGTGAAGATGAAGCTGCCGAGGCCCGGGCCGAGGACGTACGCCGCGATGGCGGCGATGCCCATCGACATCTGGGTCGAGACCCGGATCCCGGCGAGGATCACCGGCCAGGCCAGCGGCAGCTCGACCCGCACGAGCGTGCGCAGCGGCCCCATGCCCATGCCGCGGGCTGACTCGACGAGGTTGTGGTCGACGCCCGCGAGGCCGACGACGGCGTTGCGCAGCACCGGCAGCGTGGCGTAGAAGGCGACGGCGATCACCGACGGCAGGACGCCGATCCCGACGAGCGGGAGCAGCAGGCCCAGCAGCGCGAAGGACGGGATCGTCAGCCCGATCGCGCTCGCGGCGTTGGCGATCTGGACGGCGGTCGCAGACCGGTGCACCAGCGCAGCGAGGACGACGGCGATGACGGTGGCCAGGGCCACGCTCTGCACGACCAGGCTGACGTGCTGGTACGCCTGGTACGCGAGCTCGGTGTGGCGGTCGACGATGAAGTCCCACACGGTCTCGGGCACGCCTCCAGCTAGCTCAAGTTGGCCGCAGCCAAGGGATGTGCACGGCCACGTCGGTCCATCCACCGTAGGAGGGCCTTGCGGCATGATCAACCTGCGAGCCCCGTGAACCGGGGGCTGGAGCGGCCCGATCCGCTGCGGCGCAGGGGGTCTCGCCCGTGAGAAGTTTTTCGGCGAACTCGCGACGGGCTGTGACCGGACGCCACCGTGCGCGACGACCGAGAGCGGGGCGGGCGACTTGGGGTGCGAACGGCGGCGTCGGCGGCCCACGGTGCGCCACGATCGTCGACATGAAGCTCGGTCCCCTTCCCGTCCGACGTCCGTCCGGTGCCGTCGACGACCTCGTGGTCACGCAGGTGGCTGCGGACGCGACCGCCGACGTGTCGCCAGCGGCGTCTGCCGGGCTGGACGAGCTGCTGGCCTGGCTGCGGTCGCTGGAGTCCTGACTGCCCGACGCGGGGCAGGTTGGGCAACCACGATCAAGCGCTGACGGCGTCCGACCCGCCAGGCTGGGGCACATGACGACGGACGTGATGGCTCGGATCCTCGACCTGGTCACCGAGACCCTGGCCGACCCCGAGGCGTCCGCCGCGGACCTCGCCGACCGGGCGTACCTGTCGCGCTTCCACTTCAACCGGCTGGTCAGCGCGGCCATGGGCGAACCACCCGGGGCGCTGCGCCGTCGGCTGCTCCTGGAGCGCGCCGCCTACCGCCTGGTGACGAGCCGGACCCCGCTCATCGACCTCGCGCTCGAGGCGGGCTACTCCTCGCACGAGGCGTTCACCCGGGCCTTCGCGCGGTACTACGGCACCTCGCCGAGCGCCGTCCGCCGTCACCCGCCCCGCACGTTCCGCGACCTGGAGCTGGACTGCCCCAGCGGCGTGCACTTCCAACCGCCGGGCGGCCTGCGCCTCCCGGCCGAGCACCAGGAGAGTGACATGGACGTCCTGCGCAAGATGACCGACCACCACGTCGAGGTGCTGACCGCCATCATCGAGCGGGCCGCGCAGCTGGGCGACGAGGTGCTCGACCGGCCCATCGTGGTGTCGGTCGAGACCATCGACGACGAGGGCCAGTCGCTGCGTTCGCTGCTGAACGCGATGGTGACCCAGGAGGAGCACTGGCTGTCGGCGCTGCGCGGCGGTGGCTGGCCGGACGACAGTGACAGCTCGGTGGCCGGTCTCGCCGCGCGCCACGAGGTGGCCGGCCGCGACTACCGCGAGTGGGTGGCCGAGACCGTCGAGCGCGGCCGCCTCGCCGACACCTTCGTCGACACCACCTGCGAGCCGCCGACCACGCACACCATGGGCGGCACCATCGCGCACGTCATCACCTTCGGGTCGGTGCGCCGCACGCTGGCGCTCGGCGCACTCGCCTCGGCGGGCGTCACCGACCTGGCTGCCGGTGACCCGCGGCCCTACCTCGACGCCTCGCTCGGCGTCGGCTGAAGGGCACGGGGGCACCCCGTGGCCCACCTACCGGAGCTGGGTGCCCCCGTGCCGTTCAGCACGAACAGCGCGGGGAGGCGCTTCAGGCGGCGCGGCCGATCCGCACCCGCCAGACCTGCGGCCCCTGCTCGAGGTAGTCCCACGTGATCTCGCCCGGCCGCTCGGCGTCGAGCTGGTAGCGCAGCGGCTTGGGGTCGTGGTCGTTGCACAGCACGAAGGACGTGCCAGGTGCCAGCTCGGCCACGGACGCGAAGATCCGCTCGTGCCGTAGCGCCGGCGGCATCGACCGGACGTCGAGATCACCCTCGAGCGCCGTCGCGGACTCCTCGCTCGGCTGGCCGCACCCACACCCGCCGCAACCGCAGCCGCCGTGCTCACCACCGGGCTCGCCGGCGGCGTCGGGGCCCGCCTCGCCGCCGAGGATCTCGTGCATGCCCTCGAGCAGGCGGCCCAGGTCGACGTCGGCCGCCACGAGCGCGGGGAGCAGCTCGTCGTTCTCCTTGGCCAGGTGCGCCTCGAACAGCGCCCGCACCGCGCCCGCGTCGGCGGCCATCGCGCCGGACGTCCGGGCCCGGGCGAGCTCGCCGACCAGGCCCTCGAGCCGGCGGTGCTCGGCGACCATGGCCCGCACGAGCAGCTCGGTGCGCGGCATCGTCCCCGCGACGTCGTAGAGCGTGCGCTCCTCGGCGGCGGCGTGCGGCAGCACCTCCTCCAGCAGCAGCTGCACGAGCGCGTCGCGGGCCGGCGCGACGTCCCCGAGCCGGTCAGCGGCGTCGCGGACGGCGAGGGCCCCGGCGGCGACGGCCTGCTCGAGCTGCTCGTGGTGGGTGCGGATGGCGGAGACGACGCCATCCTGGGTGGTGATGGTCGTGGTGGTCATGCGGGCTCCTCGGTCGACGGCCGGGAGGGGTTCTCACGGCCACACTTGTTTTTACGGCATCTATCGTGAAAAATGCAAGCGTGCCCAGGAACACGCGCGTGCGCAGCCCCCACCAGATCCTCGCGAGCGCCAGCCGGACGGCGGTGCTCGAGCTCCTGCGCGCCCGGGCCGAGCCGCTCGGCGTCGAGGACGTCGCCGACGCCGTGGGTCTGCACGTCAACACCGTGCGGGGCCACCTCGACGTCCTCGTCGAGGGCGGCTACGCCGTGCGCCGCAGCCTGCCCCCGAGCGGTCCCGGCCGGCCGCGCACCGTCTACGAGGCGACCTCGGCGCCGGACGACGGCAGCAACTACCGGCTGCTCGCCGAGGTGCTCACGCACTACCTCGCGCAGACCAGCGCGCGGCCCGGCCAGGACGCCGTGAGCGCCGGCCGCAGCTGGGCCGGCCCGCAGGTCGGCGTCGAGGCCGCCGGGGTGTCGGAGGACCAGGCGCTCACCGAGGTCGTCCGTCTGCTCGCCGACAGCGGCTTCATGCCGGAGGTGAGCGCCGACCACTCCCGGATCGACCTGCACCACTGCCCGTTCCGCGACCTCGCCGTCGCGCACCCCGAGGTGGTGTGCGGCGCCCACCTCGGCATCCTGCAGGGCGCGCTGGCCGAGATGGGCGCCCCGCTGCAGGCCACCCGCCTGCTGCCGCTGGTCGAGCCCGACCTGTGCGTCGCGACGCTCGAGCGCGAGGCCGGCGCCCGGTGATCGTCGAGACCGCACCACGCCGAGTCGACCCGGCCCCGCAGCCGCCACGCCCCGGCCTCGCCTGGCGGCGTGTGCCGGTGCTCGCGCTGGGGGCGGCGTCCTTGCTCACCGGCCTGGCCGGCGGGCTGGCCCGGCTGGGTGCCGGTACGCCGAGCCCGTCCACCGCGGCCGCCGGCCACGGCGTGCTGATGACGCTGGGGTTCCTCGGCACGCTGGTCGCCCTCGAGCGAGCCGTCGCGCTGCGGCGGTGGTGGGGGTTCCTCGCGCCGGTGCTCAGCGGCGTCGGCGGCCTCGCGGTCGTGGCGGGTGCGCCGTCCGCACTGGCTGCGCTGCTGATGGCGGCGGCCGGCGCCTGGTTGGTGGCGGCGTACGTCGTCATGCTCCAGACGCAGCCGACGCTGCACCTGGTGGTCGAGGCGCTCGGCGCCGTGGCCTGGTGGGGGGCAGCGGTGGTGTGGCTGCGCGGTGCCGACCTGCCCACCGTGGTGCCGTGGCTCGCCGCCTTCGTCGTGCTGACGATCGCCGGCGAGCGCCTCGAGCTCGCCCGGGTCGCGCTGCTCGGTCGCGACCACCGCCCGGCCGTCATCACCTGGGCGGCGCTGGTGCTGGGCGGCCCGGTGGTCGCGGTCCTCGCGCCGTCGGCGGGTGCGCGCGTCCTCGGCGCGGGGCTGCTCGTCCTCGTCGGCTGGCTGGTGCGCCACGACGTCGCTCGCCACACCGTCCGCGGCAGCGGCCTCACGCGGTACATGGCGGTGTGCCTGCTCGCGGGCTACGTCTGGCTGGCGCTCGCCGCAGTCACCTGGCTGGTGGACGGCGCGGTGGTGCAGGGCGGTGCGTACGACGCCGTGGTGCACGCGGTGTTCCTGGGCTTCGCGATGTCGATGGTGCTCGGCCACGCCCCGGTGATCCTGCCCGCCGTGCTGCGGGTGCGGCTGCCGCACCACCGGCGCGACTACGTGCCGCTCGTCCTGCTCCACGCCGGGCTCGCGGTGCGGGTCGTCGGTGGCGACCTGATGGGTCTCACCGCGCTGCGGATCGCTGGTGGCGTGGTGGGCGTGGTCGCCCTGCTCGGTTTCGTGGGCGGCGCCGCCGCCTCGGCGGCCGGTGCGCAGCGCGCCCGCCGCCGGCCCGTCGACGTCGCTGCCGCACCTGTGGAGCTCTCCTCGTGAACGTCACCGCCACGGCCACCCGCGTGGCTCCTGCCTCGGCGCAGAACCCGCGCCGCACCTGGCACCTGCGCGCCAACGCCGTCGTCCTGCTGTACGTCGCCGCCGCGCTCGTCGCCGTGGTCGCGCACGGCTCGCTGCCCGTGCCGCGCTGGCTAGCGGTCCACCTGCTCCTGCTCGGTGCGGCGACGAACGCGATCGTCACCTGGACCGAGCACTTCGCGGTCGCGCTGATGCGGGCCCGGCCGCCGTCACGCCGGCTGTCGGCCGCCCGGCTGGTCGGCCTGAACGTCGCGGTGCTCGGTGTGCTCGTCGGGGTCGCGGCCGAGCTGACGGCACTCACGGTGGGCGCCGCCGGCCTGCTGGTCGCGGTCGTCGTGGCGCACGCGGTCTCGCTGGGCGTGCTGTGGCGCCGCGCGCTCATGGGCCGGTTCGCCCGCACGGTCGGGTACTACGTCGCCGCGGCCGGTGCGCTGGTCGTCGGCATCGTGCTGGGCGTGCTGACGGCGCAGGCGCACCGCGGCGCGTGGGGACTCGCTGCCGCGCACGAGCAGCTGCACGCCGCCCACGTGCACGCCAACGTCTTCGGCTGGATCGGGCTCAGCGTGCTCGGCACGCTGTTCACCCTCTGGCCGACCGTGCTGCGCACCCGGATGGCCGAGGGCGTCATGGCCGACGCCTCGCGCAGCCTCTGGCTCACCGGTGGCGGGCTGGCCGTGGCGGTGACGGCGCTCGTCGCCGACGCCCGGCTCGTGGCGGCCGCTGGACTGGTGGTCTACGGCGCCGGTGTGGTGCTCGCGCTGCGGCCGTTCGTGCAGACCTGGCGTCGCAAGGCGCCTGCTGACGCGGCCGCGTGGTCGATGGCCGCGGCGACCGGCTGGCTCGCCGCCGGCGTCGTCGTGGACGCCGCGCTGCTGGCCACCGCAGGCAGCCGGGCCGCGTACGTCGAGCGGCTGGACGCGATCGTGCCCGGGCTGGCCGTCGGCTTCGTGCTGCAGGTGCTGCTCGGGGCGCTCACGTACCTGGTGCCGGTCGTGCGCGGCGGCGGGCCGGCGGGGGTGCGGCACACCATCGACCGGCTCTCGCCGTGGTGGCAGCTGCGCGTCGTCGCCCTCAACGTCGGCACCGCAGTCCTCGTGCTCGCCGGCCTCTCCCACCTGCCGGACGTCGTCTCGGCCGCCGGCTGGGCGCTCGTGCTGGCGCCGGTGGCGGCCTTCCTCGCGCTCGTCGTGGCGGTGGCGCTGCCCGCACCGGCTCGCGGGCCGGCGGGCGGGGTCGCGCTCGGGCTCGTGATGACCCTCGTGCCGGTGCTGATCGCGGTGTCCGGCCACGGGGCCGGTGCCGGGCCGTCGGCGGTGCGGGTCGCTGCGGCGTCAGGCGTCCAGGAGGTGCAGGTGACGCTGGTGGGCATGGACATCCGTCCCGCCGTCATCGAGGTGCCCGCGGGCACCCGGCTGCGGCTCGTCGTCACCAACCGCGACGCCATGCGGCACGACCTGGCCTTCGCGAACGGGCCCTCGACGCCGATGCTGTCGCGCGGCCAGCGGGCGAGCATCGACCTCGGAGCGGTGCAGGGCAACCTCTCCGGCTGGTGCACGGTGCCCGGCCACCGGGCGGCGGGCATGACGCTGGACGTGCGCGTCACCGGTGCCTCCTCGCCCTCACCGGCGTCCGGAGGCGTGCACGCGCCGGCGGCGACGTCGTCCGGGCTGGACGTGCACGGGCAGCCGGGGCCGGGCTGGACGCCGTACGACGCGCGGCTCGCGCCCGCGTCGTCAGCCACCGTTCACCGGCTCACGCTGCACGTCGTCGAGAAGGAGGTCGAGGTCGCTCCTGGTGTGCGGCAACGGATCTGGACCTTCGGCGGCACGGCGCCCGGGCCGACCCTGCGAGGCCACGTCGGCGACGTCTTCGAGGTGACGCTCGTGAACGACGGCACGATGGACCACGGCATCGACTTCCACGCCGGCCAGAACGCCCCCGACGCCGTGATGCGGTCGCTCGCGCCCGGGCAGTCACTGGTCTACCGGTTCCGCGCCGACCACTCCGGGGCGTGGCTCTACCACTGCAGCACCATGCCGATGACCCAGCACATCGCCAACGGGATGTACGGCGCCGTCATCATCGACCCGCCGGGTCTGCCCGCCGTCGACCACGAGTACGTGATCGTCTCCTCCCAGCTCTACGTGGGCACGCGTGCGGACGGCGCCGACCCGGCCCGGGTGCAGGCGGGGGAGTGGGACGCCACCACCTTCAACGGCTACCCCGACCAGTACGTGCACGCACCGCTGACGGCGCGCGTCGGCGACCGGGTGCGCTGGTGGGTCGTCGCGGCCGGCCCGAGCGAGGGCGTCGACTTCCACGTCGTCGGCGCGCAGTTCGACACGGTGTTCAAGGAGGGCGCGTACCTGCTGCGCCGCGGCAACGCCGAGCACGGGGCCAGCCAGGTGCTCGACCTCGGCACCGCGCAGGGCGGCTTCGTCGAGGCGGTGCTGCCCGAGCCCGGGCACTACGTGATGGTCGACCACGACATGCGCCGCGGCGAGGCCGGCGCTCGCGGCGTCCTCGAGGTGACGCGCTGATGCTCAGCGGGTGGTCCGTCGTCCGGTTCGTGCACGTCGTCTCGGCGATGGTGTGGGTCGGCGGCCAGCTGACGATCTCCTCGATGCTGCTGCCCGTGGTGCGGGCGCACGTCGAGCCGGCGATGCGCGGCTGGATCCTGAGCGCCGTCGGACGCCGGTTCGGGATGTTCACGGTCGTCGCGTTCCTGCCGTTGCAGGTGAGCACGGGCGTCGCGCTCGCCTGGCACAAGGGCGTCACGATCGGCTCCCTCGCCGACCCCGGCTACGGGCGCACGCTCGGGGCGAAGCTGGTGGCGTTCGCGCTGGTCATGCTCGCGGCCGGCGGGCACGGCTGGGCGATGGGCAGCGGGCGGCAGGTGCTGGCCCGCTCGCTCGCCGTCGCCTCGCTCGTCGGGTCGCTCGCGATCGTGCTGCTCGCGACCGCCCTGCCCACCACGTGAGGTCCGGACGGCGGCCGCACCGACATCGCAGAAGTGGCCCACCGCCGGGCTCGGCGGTGGGCCACTTCTGCTGTCTCGGCGTCGGTCAGGCGGCGGGGCCGCTGCCCGGCAGCGGGCAGGACGCGCCCGTGCCCGCGATGCCGCAGTAGCCGTTCGGCACCTTGTAGAGGTACTGCTGGTGGTAGTCCTCGGCGTAGTAGAACTCACCGGCCTCGGACGCCGGCCGCAGCTCGGTGGTGATGCCGCCGTAACCCTTGGCGCGCAAGGCGTCCTGGTACGCCGCGCGGGTCTGCTCGACGAGCTCGCGCTGGGCGTCGGTCGTCCAGTAGATCGCCGACCGGTACTGCGTACCGCGGTCGTTGCCCTGCCGGTAGCCCTGCGTGGGGTCGTGGCTCTCCCAGAACGTCTTGAGCAGCTGCTCGGTCGACACCTGCGCGGGGTCGTAGGCGACCAGCACGGCCTCGGCGTGACCGGTGCGCCCGGTGCAGGTCTCGTCGTACGTCGGGTGCGGCGTGATGCCGCCCTGGTAGCCGACCGCCGTCGTCACGACGCCGGGCGTCTGCCAGAAGATGCGCTCCGCACCCCAGAAGCAGCCCATCGCGACGTACAGCACCTCGGTGCCGTCCGGCCACGGGCCCTTGAGCGGCGTGCCCAGCACGGCGTGCGTCTCCGGCACCGGGTAGAGCGTCGTGGTGCGGCCGGGCAGGGCCTCGTCGGGGGTGATCATGCGGCTCTTGGCCGCCGAGCCGAACAGCACGGTGGACCTCCTCGTGGGTAGCACCGGCATAACCAGCCGCCGTCCCCGGATCATCCCGGGCCGGCCCTACACGACGAAGGCGGCGTCATCCAGGTCGGCCAGGTCTGCGACGTCTGCGACGTTGGGCGCCGGGCCGGCCGGCGTCCCACCGCTCAGCGCCCACGCCCGCGCGAGCAGGGGCACCGCGACGGCGAGGTCGTCCGGGGTGCGGGTGTACGGCAGGCGCAGCCACGACTCGAGCGTGCCGTCGGCGGCGAAGCGCGTGCCCGGCGTCGTCCGGACGCCGAGGTCGCCGACCGCCGCCGTCAGCGCGGTGGACGAGCCGGACGGCAGCTCGCACCACAGCACCTGGCCGCCCTGCGGCACGACGAACCGCCACTGCGGCAGCTGATCGCGCAGCAGGCCGACCAAGGCGTCGCGCGAGCGCCGCAGCTCGTCGCGGCGGTGCGCCCGGACATCGGGCAGCCGGCCGAGCAGGTGCAGCACCGCGAGCTGCTCCAGCAGCGGCCCGGCGAGGTCGTGCCGCGAGCGCAGTGCCGCCAGCCGGGCGACGGTGGCGGCGTCCGAGCGCAGCCAGCCGATCCGCAGGCCGCCCCAGAACACCTTGCTCGCCGAGCCCACGGTGACGACGGGTGCCCCGGACGGCGCGTGGCGGGCGAACGGCGCCGGGTGCGGTGCGTCGGTGAGCGACAGCTCCACGAGGGTCTCGTCGACGACCGTGAGCGTGCCGGCGCGGCCCAGCGCGTGCGCCGCCCGGGCGCGCACGTCGTCGGGCATGAGCGACCCGGTCGGGTTGTGGAAGTCGGGTACGAGGTAGGCCGCGCGGGGCGCGCCGGCGCGCAGGGCCGCCTCGAGCGAGGCGACGTCCCACGTGCCGGGCCGCGGGTCGACGGGGACGGCCACGGCGCGCCCGCCCAGGTCGGCGACGACGTCCAGCCCGTTGGGGTAGCCCGGCTGCTCGACCACGACGCGATCACCAGGGCGCACCACCAGCGACAGCGCCAGCCGCACGGCCTGCAGCGCGCCACTGGTGATGAGCACCTGCTCGGCGGTGGTCGACAGGCCGCGCTCGCTGAACCGGTCGGCGACGGCAGTCCGCAGCGCCAGCAGTCCTCGGTAGTCGTAGCCGGTGCCGGGCAGGTGGCGCGGCAGCTCATCGAGGGCGGCGCCGTAGGCAGCGTGCAGGTGCGGTGGTGCCGCCGGCGCGGCGTGCGCGAGGTCGAGCACCCCCTCCGGTGCGGGCTCGGGGGCCCAGGTAGGCACGTCGGTGCCGGACGTCGGCAGCGACGTCCAGGTGCCGGACCCCTGCCGGCTGGCGGCGTGACCGCTGTCGCGCAGGACGTCGTACGCCGCGCTCACGGTGGTGCGGCTGACGCCCAGGCCGGCGGCGAGCTCGCGCTCGGGCGGCAGCCGCACCCCCACGGGCAGCCGGCCGTCGAGCACGAGCAGGCGCACGCGGGCGGCCAGCGCGGCGTAGGCGGGCGCACCGGACGACGGCCACGCCCCGAGCAGGGACGTGAGCTCGCGCGGGCCGATCCTCCGGTCGCTCATGCAGGCCACCTTGCTGCAATTGGCCCTGGATCTCAAGGCCAATGCTGGGCACAGTGGTCGGCATGCTCGAGAACGCGTCCGCTCGCCTGCCGCTGCGCCTGCCCCGGCGGCTCACCCAGCTCTACGTGGGCCTGGCCCTCTACGGCTTCAGCATGGCGCTGTTCGTGGCGTCCGACCTCGGCGTCATGCCGTGGGACGTGCTGCACCAGGGGCTCGCCCGCCACGTGGGCGGCACCATCGGCCAGTGGTCGATCCTCGTCGGCGCCGTGGTGCTGCTCGGCTGGGTCCCGCTGCGCGAGCGTCCGGGCGTCGGCACGGTCAGCAACGTCGTCGTCATCGGGTTGGCCATCGACGCGAGCCTCGCGGTGCTGCCCGACCCGGACCTGCTCGCGCTGCGGATCGCTTACGCCGCAGCGGGTCTGGTGCTGAACGCCATCGCGACGGCCCTGTACATCGGCGCCCGGCTGGGGCCCGGGCCGCGGGACGGCCTGATGACCGGGCTGGTGCGGCGCACCGGCGGCTCGGTGCGCCTCGTGCGCACCTCCATCGAGGTCGTGGTGGTCGTCGCCGGCTGGCTGCTCGGCGGCACGCTGGGTGTCGCCACGGCCGCGTACGCCATCGGCATCGGCCCGCTCGTGCAGGTCTTCCTCCCGCTGCTGGCGGTGCCCGAGGGCCCGCGGGCCGCCGAGCCGTGCCCCGATACGCTCGCGGCGTGAGCGACTCCACCGCAGGCTTCAGCACCCGTGCCATCCACGCCGGTCAGGACCCCGACCCGCTGACCGGTGCCGTGGTGCCACCGATCTACCAGGTCTCGACGTACAAGCAGGACGGCGTCGGCGGCCTGCGCGGCGGCTACGAGTACTCCCGCTCGGCGAACCCCACGCGTGCCGCGCTCGAGGAGTGCCTGGCGGCGCTCGAGGGCGGCAGCCGGGGCTTCGCCTTCGCCAGCGGCCTGGCCGCCGAGGACACCCTGCTCCGGTCGGTGGCGCGCCCCGGCGACCACGCCGTCGTCCCCGACGACGCCTACGGCGGCACGTACCGCCTGTTCGCGAAGGTCGCCGAGCCCTGGGGCCTCGCCCACACCCCCGTGCACCTCGGCGACCTGGACGCCGTCCGCGCCGCGGTCCGCCCGGGCCAGACCAAGGTCGTGTGGGCCGAGACGCCGACGAACCCGCTGCTCGGCATCGCCGACATCGCGGCCCTCGCCGAGGTCGCGCACGAGGCCGGTGCCCTGCTCGTCGTCGACAACACGTTCGCGACGTCCTACCTGCAGAACCCCATCAACCTCGGCGCCGACGTGGTGGTGCACTCGACCACCAAGTACGCCGGCGGCCACTCCGACGTCGTCGGCGGCGCCCTGGTCACGTCGGGGTCGCCGGCGGGCGAGGCGTTCGCTGACCTCGACGAGCGGATCGCCTTCCACCAGAACTCGATGGGCGCGGTCGCCGGGCCGTTCGACGCGTGGCTGGTCCTGCGCGGCCTCAAGACGCTGGCCGTGCGCATGGACCGCCACTGCGACAACGCCGAGCAGGTCGTGCAGTTCCTCTCCGAGCACCCGCGCGTCTCGCACGTGCTCTACCCCGGACTCGACAGCCACCCCGGCCACGAGGTCGCGGCCCGCCAGATGCGGCGCTTCGGCGGCATGGTCAGCTTCCGGCTGCGCGGTGGCGTCGAGGAGGCGCTCGCGGCGTGCAAGCGCGCTGAGCTGTTCACACTGGGGGAGTCCCTCGGCGGCGTCGAGTCGCTGATCGAGCACCCCGGCCGGATGACCCACGCGAGCGTGGCCGGATCGGTGCTCGAGGTGCCGGACGACCTGGTGCGGCTCTCGGTCGGCATCGAGGACGTCGGCGACCTGATCGCCGACCTCGAGCAGCTGCTCGGCTAGAACGCTTGCGGCACAACCCATGACGCGCGTGCTGTGCGTCGACTTCGGGTCGACGTTCACGAAGGCGGTGCTCGTCGACGCCGACGACGGCACGCTCGTGGCCACGGCGTCGCACCCGACCACGATCGGCACCGACGTCCTCGACGGCTACGAGGCGATCCGCACGGCCCTCGCAGGCGAGCGGGTCGACGAGGTGCTGGCCTGCTCGAGCGCCGGGGGTGGCCTGCGCCTCGCGGTGGTCGGCTACGAGCGCGTCGTGACCGGGGAGGCCGGTCACCGGGTCGGGCTGTCGGCGGGGGCTCGGGTGGCGCACGTGTCCGCCGGTGAGCTCACGCGCGAGGACGTCGACGCGTTGCGCGCCAGCCGGCCGGACGTCGTGCTGCTGGTCGGCGGCACCGACGGGGGGAACGCCGAGGTGCTGTGCCACAACGCCCGCAGGCTCGGCATCGGCCGCGTCACCGCCCCGGTGGTGCTGGCCGGCAACGCCGACGCCGCGGCCGACGCGGCCCACGAGCTGACCTCACGGGGGCGTCGGGTCACCGTCACGGCGAACGTCCTCCCGCGCATCGGCGTCCTCGACCCCGAGCCCGCCCGTCGCGCCATCCGCGAGGTGTTCATCCACCACGTCATCGGCGGCAAGGGCCTCTCGCGCGGCCCCCGCTTCGCGGCGATGGTGCGGGCGGCCACGCCGGACGCCGTGCTCGCCGGCGTCGGCGTGCTGGCGGACGGTGGGCCCGGAATCCCGGGCGCCGGTGACGTCCTCGTGGTCGACGTCGGGGGCGCGACCACCGACGTGTACTCGGCCCTCACGCCAGAGGGTGAGGACGCGACGCTGCACAAGGAGGTCGTCGCCACGATGTGGCACGCCCGCACGGTCGAGGGCGACCTCGGGATACGTTGGAACGCAACGGGTGTGGTCAGCGCCGCTCGAGCCGAGCGGCTGCCGGTCGCCGACGAGCTCGCCGCCTACGCCGCACGCGTGCACGAGGTGCCGTCGTTCATCCCGGCCGCACCGGACGACGACGCCGCGCTGGCCCGGCTGGCGGTCACGGTGGCGCTGCGCCGGCACGGACGCCCGGCCACTCCGTCGGCGGCACCGCGGCCGCTCAAGGACGTCGGTCTCGTCGTGGGCTCCGGAGGTGTGTTGCGGCACAACGACGACGCGGTGCGCGCACAGGTGCTGCGCCCGGCGATCACCGACCACGGTGGCGGCTGGCGGGTGCCTGAGCGGGCACGACTCGCCGTCGACGACCGCTACGTGCTCTTCGCCGCGGGTCTGCTCGCCGGCGACGCACCGCGTGCCGCGGCCTCGCTCGTGGCCGGCGCGCTGCGCGACGTGCCCGGCGTCGTCCGGTAGGCGAGGATGGCCCGATGAGCAGCGACCGCGGCACCCACGACGTCCGCGTCCCGCGCGCCATGGAGGTCGCCACCGCGTGGTCGTGGCGGCTGCTCGTCGTCGGGGCGGCGGTCTACTTCCTGCTCCAGCTGCTCGCCCTCTTCGTCGTCATCGTGGCGCCGGTGCTGATCGCGGTGCTGCTGGTCGCGCTGGTGCGCCCCGTCACCGACGGGCTGGAGCGGTTGCGCGTGTCCCGCGGCGTCGCCGCGCTGCTCACCGTGCTCGGTGTCATCGCCTTGGTGAGCGGCCTGGTGACGCTCGTGGGCACCCAGGTCGTGAGCGGCTTCCCCGAGCTGCAGCGCCAGGCGGAGGCCGGCGTGGGCGAGGTGCGCCGCTGGCTGGCGGGGCCACCCCTTCACCTGACCACCGACCAGCTGGCCGGATACGTCGACCAGCTCCGGACGAGCCTGGGCGGCGGCCAGAACCGCGTCGTCAGCGGGGCGCTCGCGGCCACGGCCACGGCAGGGCACGTGCTGGCCGGCGTGTTCATCGCGTTGTTCTCCACCTACTTCTTCCTGGCCCAGGGGCGGGCGATCTGGCTGTGGCTGGTGCGGCTGCTGCCCCGCAGCGCCCACGAGCGGCTGGACGTCGCGGCGCAGCGCGGCTGGGTGACGCTGACGTCCTTCGTCCGCGCGACGATCGTCGTGGCGCTCACCGACGCCACCGGGATCGCGGTGGGTGCCGCCGTCCTCGGGGTGCCGCTGGTCGTGCCGCTCGGTGTGCTGGTCTTCCTCGGGGCGTTCGTGCCCGTCGTGGGCGCCCTGGTCTCCGGCTCGGTGGCGGTGCTCATCGCGCTCGTCGCGGTCGGGCCGGTCAAGGCGCTGCTCATGCTGGCGGTCGTCATCGGCGTGCAGCAGCTCGAGAGCCACGTGCTGCAGCCGTTCCTGCTGGGCCGGGCCGTGAGCGTGCACCCGCTCGCCGTCATCCTCGGCATCTCGGCCGGCGCGCTCGTGGCCGGCATCATCGGGGCGCTGTTCGCCGTGCCGCTCATCGCCGCCGGCAACACGATGGTGCTCTCGCTCGCCGGGTACGACGATCCGGGGCCGGACGACGACAGCGGGCCGCTGGGCGACGACGCACCTGTGGACGACGGGACCGCGCCGGCCCGCTGACCGGGCACACTGGACGTGGCGTGGGGACGAACGCCACCGAGAGGCCCTGCATGCAGCGAGCGCCCGCGCCCGTCGTCCACCCCTTCGCACCGGCGGGCTCGCCGGACCCCGCCCGAGCCGCCTGCGCCGCGCGGCTGCGCGCGGCGGCGGGCGAGGTCGTCGGCGTCTCCACCGCGCTGACTCTCGCGGCACGCGACGTCGGGCTGCGCGGGGCGGCGGGCGAGGCGTTGCAGCACCTGGTCGGTGAGCTGGCCGGTCAGGTGCGCGGGCTCGCCGACGAGTGCGAGGCCGCCGGCTCGGCGCTGCTCGCCCGGCCCGAGCGGTGAGGCCGCTCACCGTCAACGGGCACCAGCTCGAGCACCTGGCCGCCGCGCTGCTGCGGCTGGCGGGCCGCCTCGAGGACGGCTCGTCGGGCCTGCTGGCTGCTGCCCGAGCGGCACCCGCTGACCAGGTGGCCCGACTGGCGGCGGTGCTGCGCCGTCGCACCGACCTGATCGACCGGCTCCGGCTGCTCGCCCGGGTCGTGGCGCTGGCCGGTCACGTCTACGCCGACGTCGAGTCCGCTCTGGTGTCCGGCTTCGCGGGCCTGCGCGCTCCTGCGGTGCTGCCGGGGTGGCTGGGTAGCGCGACGGTGCCGGCGGCGGCCGAGCCGCACCTGCTCGACGTGCTGGTGGCCGCCCCGCCCGACGAGCTGGAGGCGCTGCTCGTCGCGAGTCCGGCGCTGGCCGCCGTGGTCGTCGCGTCGGGAGGCCGGCCCGCGCCCGGCTCGGACGCCGCTCGGCTCGCCACGCTGCTGGGTGCCGGCCGTGGCAGCGAGGGTCGGGTGCGCGCCTTCCTCACCGGTCTCAGCGGGCGCCGCCTCGCCGTGCTGGCGCTGCTGCACCCGGCGCTGCTCGCCGGTGTCCGGTCAGCACCGCTGGCTGCGCGGTACTCGGCCAACCGCGTCCGCGTCGCCGCTGACCTGCACGGCCTGCTCACCCGGATCGGCAGCGCGCCACCGGGTCGCGAGCGACGCGTCCTGGGCCGGGCCGTCGCTCAGCGCCGCGAGTGGCTGAGCGGTGCGGTGTCGCTCCACCGGTCGGGCGGGCGCGTCGAGCGCCGCCGTCACCAGCTGCTGTGGTTCGACCCGCGTGCCGACGGCCAGGTGGTCGAGGTGCTCGGCGACCTCGACCGGGCCGAGCACCTGGCCGTGTTCGTGCCGGGTACCGGCAGCGACCTGAGCAGGTACCCGGGATCGCTGGCACGCATGGTGCCCTTCGCGGCCGCGGATCCCCACCTGGCCGTCGTGCTGTGGCAGGGCGCCGACTTCCCCGACCAGCCGTTCGACGACGGCGTGCTGCCCCTGCGCGAGCACGTCGTCGCAGCGGCGTACCGCGACGCCGCCGACCGCGCCGGGCCGCTGCTCGCGGCGGACGTGGCCGGCCTGCGACTCGCTGCCCCGAGGGCGGCCGCGGACCTCACCGTGCTGGGTCACAGCTACGGCGGGTCCGTCGTGGGCTCGGCGTTGCAGCACGGCCTCGTCGCCGACCGCGTCGTGCACGTGGCCAGCGCCGGTGCGTACGCCGACCACCCGTCGCCCGTGGCGGGCACGCAGGTGTTCTCGATGACGGCCTTCGACGACCCGATCCGGCTCGCGCAGGGCCACGACGTCGACGACGCGCCCGGGCTGCTGCGCGCCGCTTCCCCGCCGGCGCTGGCACCGGAGGCCGTCGCAGCCGGTGCGGCACTGCGGTGGTCGGCCCCGGGCGGCGGGCAGATCGGGCACGGCGCCGATCCCGACGGCCTGCCCGGCGTGATCCGGCTCGCCACGGGCCGGTACGACGACAGCTGCCGGCTCGTGCGCGGGCACAGCGGGATGTTCGCCCCCGGCACGACGGCATGGCGCAACCTGCTCGCCACGATGACCGCGAGGCCGGTCGAGGTGGTGGAGCCGCAGCGCTGGTCCAGCCACCTCGAGCCGTGGTCACTGCGCGTCGACGGCTCCGGGCTGCACGCCAGGCCACCGCACTACGTCGTCGATCGGACGCCGTGGAGCGGCGACCCGGGCTACGTCGCCCCGCTCCACCCGACGCGCTAGGGGAGGATCAGTGGCGCTTGCCGGTCGGGAAGATGTCGATGTGCTGGCTCTTGGCGTCGTTCTTGGCCTGCTTGTCGGCGCGCTTCTCCTTGAGGGACTTGCCGGGCTTCTTGGACAGGTGCTGTCGGGGCGACTTGTCAGACATGGGTGCTCCCTCGTCGAGAGCCTGGACGGCTCCGCACCTGCGACAGTACGCCTCAGTCAGGCAGGTCGGGAGCCGACGGCTCCCACACCGCCTCGTCGTGGGCGAACACCACCCGCCGCGGGTCGAGGGCCAGGACGTCGTCCAGCCAGGCCGGGTACTCGGGCAGCGGCTCCGCGGTGCCCGACCGCCGCAGCTCACGGGCGAGCGCCGCCGCGGTGAAGTCACTCGCGTGGTCGTGCGCCTGCCCGGCGAGCACCACGGTGCCGTCGTCGGCGCGGACGGCCAGCGACTGGTGACCGGCCGTGTGGCCCGGCGTCGCCAGCACGTGCAGCCCCGGCAGCAGCTCGGCGCCCCCGTCGAGCCGCTCGTACGTCGCGCCGTCGAAGTCGACGAGCTCGGGCAGCGTGTAGTCCTGCTGCTGGGCGAGCTCGAGCTCTCGACGCTGCACGGCCACGGGAGTGCCTGCCAGCAGCGGGTTGCCGCCGCAGTGGTCGAAGTGCAGGTGGCAGTTCACGACCAGGGTGATGTCATCGAGCGCTGTGCCCGTGTCGCGCAACGCCTCGCGAAGGTCACGGCGCTGCGGGCGGTAGTGCGCGTCGACGTCCGGGTGCGCCCCCATGCCCGTGTCGAGCAGCACCGTGCCCTGCGGGTGGTGCACCAGGTAGGCGAGGACGACCTCGGCCCGCAGTCGGCCGTCGAGGGTCTCGCTGCCCGGCCGCACGAACGTGCCCAGGCGCAGCCGGTCGATCCGCATCACACCCGCCGGCTCCACGGCACCGCCGTCGTGGTGCCCGACTCCCAGTCCCGTCGCAGGATCGCGAAGCCGAGGCTGTCGTGCACGGAGCCGTCGGCGCTCACCCACCCTTCGCGGTAGTGCGCCTCCTGCACGAAGCCGCAGTGCGCGAGCACCCGCTGCATCGCGAGGTTGTCGTCGCGCGTGTGCCCCTCGAAGCGGCGCGCGCCCGGCCGGGTCGTGAAGACGTGGTCGGTGGCGGCCCGCAGCGCCGCCCGGCCCACGCCTCGGCCGCGCCACGGTGCCCGGACCCGCAGGTCGAAGACCGGCGTCGGGTCGTCGAGGTCGAAGACGCGCACGACGCCGGCGCGGTCGTCCGCGGTGTCCCCGTCGCTCACGGCGATCCACGACGTCTCGGTGTCGGGGCCGAGGTAGTAGCCGGCGGCCGCGCGCGCCCGCACGTCGTCCGGCTCGACCTGCGGCTGGGCGTGGAACGGCCAGCGGTCACCGGTCAGGAACTCGACCAGTGCGTCGAGGTCGTCGGGCTGCCAGGGCTCGAGGCGCACGTCCATGAGGGCAGTCTGGCAGCGGCGTCCGGGGTGGTGCTCGGGCGTGCTCACGGTCTGACACACTCGCGCGCATGGCATCGACGACGCTGCCCGTGACCCTGGACGACGTGCGGGCCGCCCGCGAGGTGCTCGAGGGGGTGGTGCGACCCACCCCGATGGAGTTCAGCCGCGCGCTGTCCGAGCGCGTCGGGGGGCCCGTCTTCCTCAAGTGCGAGAACCTCCAGCGCGCTGGCTCGTTCAAGATCCGCGGTGCCTACAACCGCATGGCACGGCTCAGCGACGAGGAGAAGGCGCGCGGTGTCGTCGCGGCGAGCGCCGGCAACCACGCGCAGGGTGTGGCGCTCGCGGCCCAGCTGCTCGGGCTGCGCTCGACCGTCTTCATGCCCACCGGCGCCCCGATCCCCAAGCTGCTGGCGACCCGCGGCTACGGCGCCCACGTGGAGCTCACCGGGCTGACGGTCGACGAGGCGCTGGTCGAGGCGAAGCGGTTCGCGCACGAGACGGGGGCGGTGCTGATCCACCCGTTCGACCACGTCGACATCGTGGCCGGGCAGGGCACCGTCGGCCTGGAGATCCTGGAGGAGTGCGCCGACGTCCGCACCGTCGTCGTGTGCACCGGCGGCGGAGGGCTGCTCGGCGGCATCGCCGCCGCGGTCAAGGCCCTGCGCCCGGACGTGCGGGTCGTCGGGGTGCAGGCCGAGCACGCGGCCGCCTACCCGGACTCGCTCGCCGCCGGCCACCCGGTCCCTCTGCAGAAGATGACGACGATGGCCGACGGCATCGCCGTCGGCTGCCCCGGCGACGTGCCCTACGCGCTCGTGCAGGCGCTGGTCGACGACGTCTGCACCGTCACCGAGGAGTCGCTCTCGAAGGCGCTGCTGTTCCTCATCGAGCGCGCCAAGCTCGTGGTCGAGCCGGCAGGCGCCGCGGGGGTCGCAGCGCTGATGTCGGACGCCGCGGCGTTCGAGCCGCCGGTCGCGGTCGTGCTGTCCGGCGGCAACATCGACCCGCTGCTGCTGCTGAGGGTCCTGCGCCACGGCATGGCCGCCGCCGGCCGCTACCTGCAGTTCCGGCTGCGCGTCCCCGACCGCCCCGGCTCGCTGGCCGCCCTCCTCGCGGTGCTGGCGGACGTCGACGCCAACGTGCTCGAGATCGAGCACGTGCGCACCGGCGCCCAGCTGCACGTGGACGAGGTCGAGATCGCGCTGCAGCTGGAGACCAAGGGTCGCGAGCACTGCGAGGAGGTGCTGGCTGCCTTGCGGGCGGCCGGCTACCCGCTCAACTTCAGCTGATCTGCGGGGCGGCGGTAATTGCGATGAGTTCCGCGTCGGCCCGGGGTCTACTGGTCGTGATCGTCTGCCGCGACCGAAGGAGCCCCACCATGACCGAGCGGGAACTGTCAGTACCTCGTGCGAGGGTCGCGTCATGACGAACGCGGTGGTGGCCGAGGGGCTGGTCAAGAAGTACGGCGAGGTCACGGCGCTCGACGGGCTCAGCCTGTCGGTCCCCGCCGGCACGGTCCTCGGTGTGCTCGGGCCGAACGGCGCGGGCAAGACGACCACGGTGCGCATCCTCACGACGCTGCTGCAGCCGGACGCCGGGCGCGCGGAGGTCGCGGGGATCGACGTGCTCGCCGACCCCGCCGAGGTGCGGCGCCGGATCGGGCTGAGCGGTCAGTACGCCGCGGTCGACGAATATTTGAGTGGTCGAGAAAACCTTGAAATGGTGGGCAATTTGTACCACTTGGGCCGCAAGGTCAGTCGGAATCGGGCGATCTGAACTGCTGGAACAGTTCAACCTGTCCGATGCCGGCGACCGGGCGGTGAAGACCTACTCCGGTGGGATGCGCCGCCGCCTCGACCTCGCAGGTGCCCTCGTCGCCGATCCGCCCGTGCTCTTCCTCGACGAGCCGACGACCGGTCTCGACCCGCGCAGCCGCAGCGACATGTGGGAGGTCGTGAAGAACCTCGTCGCCGGTGGCACGACGTTGCTGCTCACGACGCAGTACATGGAGGAGGCCGAGCAGCTGGCCCACAACATCGTGGTGATCGACCGCGGCCAGATCATCGCCGAGGGCACCGCCGACCAGCTCAAGACCAGGGTGGGCGGCGAGCGGCTCGAGATCGTCGTCGCCGACCCCTCCCAGCTGGGGCAGGCGCGCGACCTGCTGACGTCGGTCGCCTCCGGTGACCCGACCACCGACGCGCACCGGCACCGGGTGAGCATCCCGGTGTCCACGGGCACGGCCAGCCTGGTCGAGGCGCTGCGCCTGCTCGGCGGCGCCGGCGTGGCGGTGAGCGACGTGGCGCTGCGTCGCCCGACGCTGGACGACGTGTTCCTGACCCTCACCGGCCACGCGGCCGAGGACGACGAGAGCTCCACCCCCGACGAGCAGACGGTGGCCGTGCGATGACCTCCTCGACGGTGGACCCGAGCCGACCGAGCACCGCCCCCAGCAGCGGGGTGGTCTCGGCGTTGAGCGACGGCCTGGTCGTCGCCAAGCGCAACCTCATCAAGATCAAGCGGGTGCCCGACCTGCTGGTCTTCACGACCCTGCAGCCCATCATGTTCGTGCTGCTGTTCGCGTACGTGTTCGGCGGCGCGATCGACGTCAAGGGCAGCAACTACAAGGAGTTCCTCATCGCGGGGATCTTCACCCAGACCGTCACGTTCGGCGCGACGCTGACCGGCGCCGGTCTGGCCGACGACATGAAGAAGGGCATCATCGACCGCTTCCGGTCGCTGCCGATGTCGCGCTCGGCCGTGCTCATCGGGCGCACCGTCAGCGACGTCGCGAACAACCTGCTCGTCGTGATCGTGATGTCGCTGACCGGCCTCGTGGTCGGCTGGCGGATCCGCAACTCGGTGGCCGACGCGATCATCGGGTTCGCCCTGCTCCTGCTCTGGGCGTACGCGTTCAGCTGGATCATGGCCTACGTCGGGCTGCTGGCACCGAGCCCGGAGGTCGTCAACAACGCCTCGTTCGTGGTCATCTTCCCGGTCACGTTCATCGCCAACACGTTCGTGCCGCTCGAGACGCTGCCCGGGGTGCTGAAGACCTTCGCCGCGTGGAACCCGCTCTCGGCGGTCACCCAGGCCTGCCGGGAGTGGTTCGGCAACATCCCGGCCAGCGTGCAGACCCCGGACTACTGGTCGCTGCAGCACCCGACGGCCTACTCGCTGATGTGGATCCTCGGCATCCTGCTGGTGTTCGTGCCGCTGGCCACCCGCCAGTACAACCGCGCAGCCAGCCGCTGACCGGCGCGGTCGGCCTCAGGCCCCGGGCTCGTCGTCCGGCAGCCCGGGGTCGGCCGCACCCTCGCGCTCGTCGCGCTCGGCCCACTCGAGCAACGGCTCGATCGAGAACGCCGTGTCGTCGATGCCGGCGTGCAGGTCGCCGAGCTCGGCGAAGCGGGCCGGCACGGTCGCCATCGTCAGCGCGCGCGGCTCGACGTCGTCGATCTCGTCCCACCGGATCGGCGTCGACACCGTGGCCTCGGGCACTCCGCGCACCGAGTACGCGCTGGCGATCGTGTGGTCGCGGGCGTTCTGGTTGTAGTCGACGAACAGCTTGGTCGGGTCGCGGTCCTTGCGCCACCAGGTCGTCGTCACGTCGTCCGGCGCGCGCCGTTCGACCTCTCGGGCGAACGCGAGCGCCGCGCGGCGCACGTCGCCGAAGCCCCACTGCGGGTCGATGCGCACGTAGACGTGCAGGCCGTTGCCGCCGGACGTCTTCGGCCAACCCGTCGCACCGAGCTCGGCGAGCACCTCCTGGACGACGCCGGCCACCCGCCGCACCCGGTCGAACGGGCACTGCGGCATGGGGTCGAGGTCGATGCGCCACTCGTCGGGCCGTTCGACGTCCGCCCGACGCGAGTTCCAGGGGTGGAACTCGACCGTCGACATCTGCACCGCCCAGGCGACGCTGGCGAGCTCGGTGACGCACAGCTCGTCGGCCGTGCGGTGGAAGCGGGGGAACGTGACGCGCACCGTCTCGACCCAGGGTGGAGCGCCGTGCGGCAGCCGCTTCTGGTGCACCTTCTCGCCCGCGAGCCCTTCGGGGAAGCGGTGCAGCATGCACGGCCGCTCGCGCAGGGCGCGCACGATGCCGTCGCCCACCGACAGGTAGTACCGCACGAGGTCGAGCTTGGTGGCGCCCGTCGCGGGGAAGTACACCCGCTCGGGGTGGGTGACCCGCACGCTGCGCCCGCCGACGTCGAGCTCGACCGGTGGGGAGGTGTCCTTGGCGGCTGCCACGCGCTCAACCTAGCCGCGCCCGGCGCCGGACGCAGCGAGCGCGCCCGCCGACCTGCTGGTCGGGACGGGCGCGCTCGCGGTGGCGGTGCCGGGCACCGCCGGGGGTCTGCTCAGCCGGTGTACGGCTTGGCGTCGAGGATCTTGACCGGAACCTGCTTGCCGTTGGGCGCCTCGAAGGCGGTGCTGTCACCGACCTTCAGGCCGCTGATGGCCGAGCCGAGCGGTGACTTCTCGCTGTAGACGTCGAGGGAGTCGTCGGACACCTCGCGGCTGCCGAGCAGGAACACCATCTTCTCGCCGGAGACGTCGGCGGTCACGACCATGCCCTGCTCGACCACGCCGTCGTCCGCGGGGCGCTCGCCGACCTTGGCGTGCTCGAGCAGCGCCGTCAGCTGGCGGATGCGGGCCTCCTGCTTGCCCTGCTCCTCCTTGGCGGCGTGGTAGCCGCCGTTCTCCCGAAGGTCACCCTCGTCGCGGGCGGCTTCGATCCGCTTGGCGATCTCGGTGCGGCCGGGCCCAGTGAGATGGTCCAGCTCGGTCTTGAGCCGGTCGTACGCCTCCTGGGTCAACCAGGTGACGTTCGTGCTGGTCTCGGTCACGGGTGTCTCCTTGCACTGTCTGCGGTTCTCGTCGCGCACGGCCGTGGCCCTGCGCCGGCATACGCGATGTCAGGCCCCGTTCTCGGGGCCTGTCGTCACGAGGGGAAGCGACCAGGATACCAACTCGCGCTCGTGCACGCCTGCGCCGAGCACGCGGGCTCACCCGCTCGGCGGGGGACGATCAGGGGCGAACGGTGCAGTCCCGCACCACGCCGGTGACCGCCTGCGCCGACGTCCGCACCGTGTCGGTGCGGCGCGTCACCCGGCGCTCGGACGGCCCGATGGTGACCTGGGCGATGCCCACGGCGGTCTTGTGCCGGTCGAGGGCGCGCAGGCTGCACACGGCGGTGGCCTTCGGGTCCTTGCCGATGTCGTAGGTGACCTGCACCGCGGTGTCGCCGACGATGACGAACCCCACGTCGGTCCACCGCACGTCCGCGCTCGCCTGCCCGAGGCCGGCCCAGACCACCCAGGCCAGCGCGCCCGCCAGCGCGAGCGCCCCGACCGCCAGCGCGACCAGCCGGCGTGCGCGCGACGGCACGCGGTCGTAGCGCCCGGCCGGGCGCTGCGGCCCGGACGGCGCCGGTGGGCTCTGCGGGCTCATGGTCGCTCTCGTGCGGCTCTCTCGTGGTCGGTGCGGCGTGCGTCGGACGCGCCTGAGAGGATTGTCGCGCACCGAACCCCGACCCTCACGACCCACCCATCACGAGGAGCCCCGACGTGAGCGAGCCGCTGCGGCTCATGGCCGTGCACGCCCACCCCGACGACGAGTCGAGCAAGGGCGCGGCCACCACCGCCTACTACGTGAGCCGCGGGGTCGAGGTGCTCGTCGTCACCTGCACCGGCGGTGAGCGCGGCGACATCCTGAACCCGCGGCTGAAGGACGACCCCGAGCTGCTGCGCGACATGGCCGAGTACCGCCGCCGCGAGATGACCGCCGCGGTCGAGGCCCTCGGCGTCCAGCACACCTGGCTCGGCTTCGTCGACTCCGGCCTGCCCGAGGGCGACCCGCTGCCGCCGCTGCCCGACGGGCTGCTTCGCGCTGGAGCCGCTCGAGACGGCGAGCGAGCCCCTGGTGGCCCTCATGCGCACGTTCCGCCCGCACGTCGTCACCACCTACGACGAGAACGGCGGCTACCCGCACCCCGACCACATCAAGTGCCACGAGGTGTCGGTCGAGGCCTACCACGCCGCCGGCGACGCCGACCGCTACCCGCACGCCGGGGCGCCCTGGCAGCCGCTGAAGCTGTACTACAACCAGACGCTCTCGCGCGGGCGCATCCTCGCCTTCCACGAGGCGATGCAGGCCGAGGGGCTGCCCTCGCCGTACGAGGAGTGGATCGCCCGCTGGGAGGAGCGCGGCGAGCGGCCGATCACCACGAAGGTGCCGTGCGCCGACTTCTTCGAGGTGCGCGACCGCGCCCTGCTCGCCCACGCCACCCAGGTCGATCCCGACGGCACGTGGTTCGCCGTGCCGCTGGAGATGCAGCGTCGCGTCTGGCCCACCGAGGACTACGAGCTGGCCCACAGCCACGTCGAGGTCTCGCTGCCCGAGGACGACCTGTTCGCCGGGATCGAGGCCGGCTCATGATGCACCTGTCGACCACTGCCACGCCGGGCCTGTCGCCCACCCCCACGCCCGCGGCGACGGGCACGGCGACGGGCACGGCGACGCCGTCGCCCGGCCCGACGCTGCCCGACCCCGACTCGGTCACCCCCGGCCTGGCCGGCTTCCTGGTCGTGTTCATCCTGGCGATCGCCACCTGGCTGCTGCTGCGCAACATGACCGGTCGCCTGCGCCGCATGCGCTTCCGCGAGCAGGAGCGCCTGGACGCCGAGCGCGAGCACCCCGCCGACGACGAGCGCCCGTAGCCGCTCAGGGCAGGTCGCGCACCAGCTCCAGCGGGTCGCGCCGGTCGCCGAACACCTGGCGCAGCGCGCGCGTTGCTGCGTGCAGCCCGGCCATGCCGTGCACCGCCGGTCCCGGGGGTGTGGAGGCCGAGCACAGGTAGGTGCCCGCGAGCGGCGTCCGGTAGGGGTCCCAGCGCGGCACCGGGCGCATCACCATCTGCCACGGCGTCGGCGCCCCGGAGGCGATGTCGCCGCCGACGTAGTTGGCATTGTGGTCGGCCTCCTGCGCCGCGGTCATCACCGAGCGGTGCAGGACGACGTCGCGGAACCCGGGCGCGAAGCGCTCGACCTGGGCGGTGACGGCCTCGCCGAGGTCGCGGGTCGAGCCGGCGGGCACGTGGGCGTAGGTCCACAGCGTGTGGTGCCCGGACGGCGCCCGGCCGGCATCGACGACGCCGGGCTGGCTGGCGAGCACGAACGGACGGTCGGGGTGGCGCCCGGCCGCGACCTCGGCCTCCGTGGCCGCCATCTCGGCCCGCGTGCCGCCGAGGTGCAGGGTGCCGGCGAGCTCGCAGCCGGGCGCGGCCCACGGCACCGGCCCGCTCAGCGCGAAGTCGACCTTGCAGACGGCCGAGCCGTACCGGAACCGCCGCAGCCACGCCGCGTACGACGCCGGCAGCGCTCCGCGGGACAGCTCCAGCAGGCCGCGGGGAGTGACGTCGAGCAGCACCGCCCGGGCCGGTGGCAGCTCGGCGAGGGACGTCACCGGGTGCCCGGTGCGCACGGTGCCGCCGCGCGCGGTGACGGCGGCGGCCATCGCGTCGACCATGGTCTGGCTGCCGCCGCGGGGGATCGGCCAGCCGACCGCGTGCGCCAGGGCACCGAGCAGCAGGCCGGCTCCCGCCGGTGCGAGCGCGCGCGGCGGGGCGATGGCGTGAGCGCTCACGCCGGTGAGCAGCGCGGGGGCCACCTCGCCGCGGAAGCGGCGGTTCCACGCGGGGCTGCCCTGCTCGAGCACCCGGCGGGCGAGCCGCAGCGTCGTCACCAGGTCGGTCGGCAGGCTGCGGAAGTCCGACAGCAGCAACCCGACGAGGGCGGGCCAGCGCTCGGCGAGGGGGCCGAGCAGGGAGCGCCAGGCGGCGCCGTCCTCGCCCAGCCCCTCGACCGTGCGATCGAGGTCGCGCCACGCGAGCCCCGCCCGGCCGCCGTCCAGCGGTTGGGCGTACGCCACGTCGGGCTGGAGCATCTCGACGCCGTGCCGTTCGAGGTCGAACGCGCGGAAGAACGGTGAGGCGAGCCCCATCGGGTGCACCGCCGAGCAGACGTCGTGGTGGTAGCCCGGCAGCGTCAGCTCGCTGGTGCGCGCGCCGCCGCCGAGCGTCGGGGCCGCCTCGAGCACCTCGACCTGCAGGCCGGCCGCGGCCAGCACCACGGCGGCGGCGAGCCCGTTCGGCCCGGCGCCCACCACCACCGCGTCGACGGGGCTCACGCGCGTCAGGCTAGCGGGAGCCCTCGGCCGGCCCGCGCGCGGCGAGCGTGACGCAGCAGCGGCCGGGTGCGGGGTCGAGCCGAGCCTGGGCGTCGGTGCACTCGAGGTGGTCGATGACACCGTCGACGAGCGCGAGGTTCATCGTGCAGACCAGCGTCCGGTGCTCGTCGGCCAAGCGGTCGAACGGGCAGTTGGCGAGGAGCACGACCTCGTCCACGCGCCGCGGCTCGTACCCGTACGTCTCCAGGGCGGCGGCCACCGCCTCGACGTCGTCGCCAGGCCGCTCGTCGGGTGCCGGGAGCTGCTGGCCGGCTCGGCGGGCGGTGCGCTGGACGGCGTCCAGCACGGGTACGCCCTCGTGCGCGGCGAGCTCCACGGCCGCCGCGAGCACGTGCCCGGCCAGCTCGTACTGGCGGCGGGGGAGCGTGAGGTCGACCTGGCGCTCGCTGCGCCGGTACAGCTTGGCCGGTCGCCCGGCGCCGGGGCCGCTGCGGCCGGTGAGGCGGCGGAACTCGGTGGTCAGCAGCCCCTCCTCGACGAGCTTGTCGAGGTGGAACTTCGCGGTGTGCGCGGGGACGCCGACCGCGTCGGCCGCCTCGGCCCGCCCGACCGGCTCGGGCTGGGCGGCGACGTGCTCGTAGAGCCGGCGGCGCACCGGGTCCGCGAGCAGGCTGAGGCCGTGGATCTGGTCGGCGAGGTCGTCCGCTGGCACCGGCACCTTCTAACAGAGAACATCATTGACGAAAGACGAGCCCTTCACTAACGTTCACCATAGTCTCTTTTACACGTGGAGGACCCGTGACCGCGAGCACCGCCCCCGTCCGACCGCCCGATGCACTGCTGCGGCCCGCCCGCGACGTCCGGCAGCGGGTCGAGCCCCTGCTGCACCGGGTCGACGAGGTCGCAGCCGAGCAGGCGGCGCACGACCTGCTCGACGCGCTCGGCCTGGACGTCGACGGCCCGGGCCTCGCCGAGACCCCTCGCCGGATGGTCGAGGCCTACCGCGAGCTGCTGACGCCACGGTCGTTCGACCTGACGACGTTCGACAACGACGAGGGGTACGACGAGCTGGTGCTCGCCCGCGACATCCCGGTGCAGGCGGTGTGCGAGCACCACCTGCTGCCCTTCGTCGGCGTCGCCCACGTCGGGTACCTGCCGGGGGAGCGCATCCTGGGCCTGTCCAAGCTGGCGCGGGTGGTCGAGCTCTTCGCGCGGCGCCCGCAGGTGCAGGAGCGGCTGACCAAGCAGGTGGCGGACTGGTTGCACGAGCGGCTCGAGCCGCGCGGCGTCGGGGTGGTGGTCGAGGCCGAGCACACCTGCATGACGCTGCGGGGTGTGCGGGCCACGGGCGCGCGGACGGTCACGTCGACCCTGCTGGGTACGCTGCGCGAGGACGCCCGCTCGCGCGCGGAGTTCCTCGCGCTCACGGGCCTGACGGCTGGAGGTGGCGCGCGTGGCTGAGGGTCGAGGCATCGTGGTGGTCGGTGGTGGCCTCGCGGGAGGCAAGGCCGTCGAGGAGCTGCGGGAGGCCGGCTACGGCGGCCCGCTCACCCTGCTCGCCGCCGAGGCGCACCTGCCGTACGAGCGTCCGCCCCTGTCCAAGGGGTTCCTGACCGGTGACGCCGAGCGCGACACCGTCTTCGTGAACGACGAGCAGTGGTACGCCGAAAACGACGTCGACCTGCGGCTGGGCGAGTCCGCCAGCGCCCTGGACGTGCGCGCGCACGAGGTCACCACCTCGTCCGGTGACCGGCTGGGCTACGACCAGCTGGTGCTCGCCACCGGCTCGCAGCCACGGCGGCTGCCGACACCCGAGCTGGACGACGCGCACCGCGAGCGCGTGCTGTACCTGCGCACCCTCGACGACAGCGAGCGGCTGAAGGGGTGGCTGCGCGCCGGCGTCCGGCTCGCCGTGGTCGGTGGCGGCTGGATCGGTCTCGAGGTGGCCGCCGCAGCGCGCGGAGCCGGTGCCGAGGTGACCGTCATCGAGATGGATCCCCTTCCGCTGCAACGGGTTCTGGGGCCGAAGGTGGCCGCGGCGTTCGCGCGGGTGCATCGTGAGCACGGGGTCGACCTGCGCACCGAGGTGTCGGTGAAGGGGATCGAGGCGGCTGGGGACGGCCTGCGCGTCCTCCTTGCCGACGGTGCCGACGTCGTCGCCGACGTGGTGCTGGTGGGCATCGGCATCACCCCCGACACCGCGCTCGCCGAGGCGGCCGGGCTGACCGTCGACAACGGTGTGGTCACCGACGCCCAGCTGCGCACCTCCGACCCCGACGTGTTCGCCGTCGGCGACGTCGCCAACGTGTTCCACACCGCCCTCGGCCGGCGGCTGCGGGTCGAGCACTGGGCCTCGGCGCTCAACCACCCGGGGGTGGCGGCACGCGCGATGCTCGGCGGCGACGACACCTACGACCTGCTGCCGTACTTCTTCACCGACCAGTACGACGTGGGCATGGAGTACCACGGCCACGCCGACCCGGGCACCGACCGGCTCGTCGTGCGCGGCTCGCTCGACGAGGCCGCCTACGTCGTCGCGTGGGTCGGTGCCGACGGCGTCGTCACGGCGGCCATGCACGTCAGCTCGTGGGACGACTCAGACGCCGTGAAGGCGCTCGTCGGCAAGCCCCTCGACGAGAGCCGGTTCACCGACACCGGGACGCCGCTCGGCTGAGCCCGGTCGGGGTGGCGCGGTGGCGGCGTGGATGCGAGGCAGCATCCTCGAAGTCCTGCGGGCGTTCTTGGAGCGACGCAGCAAGCGCCGGCAGCTGGGTCGCCGACTGCGGGCCCACACGCGGATCTGAGCATGCGAGCGACCGCGCGACCGGCGTCAAACCGATGGTGCATCCCGTCGGCGGCCTGCTAGCGTCCCGCGGCATCGAGATCGACCACGAGGAGGTGGGAGCCATGCACGCAGTATCCGCAACGGGTGCGCTCCGCCCTCCGCGATCGCGCGACTGAGGTCGCCGGTGGGAGCGCCCGACAGACAACGCACGAAGGGCGACTCCCATGAACACCACACCTTCTTCCAGCCCGCGCAATAGCTCGACGACCACGTCCGATGGCGTCGCCGCGAGCCAGGCGACCGACCCGAGCACGCGAGCCCTGGTCCTCGCCGGCGGCGGAGCGGCCGGCAACGCGTGGGAGCTCGGTCTCATCGCCGGCCTGGCTGATGCCGGGATCGACGTGACCGAGGCCGATCTCATCATCGGGACCTCGGCAGGCGCCACGGTGGCGGCCCAGATCACCAGCGGGAGGCCGCCGTCCGAGCTCTATGCCGCCGTCCTCGCCGAAGTGCCACTGCCACCGACCGGCGACGCCGCATCGCAGAGGAGACGCGCCCTCCCGTTCTCGGGGGCCGACTACCTGCAGTGGTCGAACGCGATCATCGGGTCGGCTGAGGACGCGTCCGACATGCGCCGCAGGCTGGGCGCCGCGGCCCTCGAGATGGATGGGTCCGACGACTCTCGATCATCGCGCTGGCGCGACGTCGTCGCGGCCCGACTTCCCAGCCCGCATTGGCCGCAACAAGCGCTGCTCATCACGGCCGTCGATGCGCGCACCGGCGAACCCGTGCTGTTCGACGGCGACAGCGGAGTCGACCTGGTGGACGCCGTCGCCGCCAGCACCTCGGCCTTGACGCCCTATCGCATCGGCGAGCAGCGATACCTCAACGGCGGCTATCGACGCAGCGAGAACGCCGACCTGGCGGCCGGGTACGGCCGGGTGCTCGTGCTGTCACCGTTCGGCGGCAGGTCGCGCATGCCGCTCGAGTGGGGGATGGACCTCGCAACCCAGGTCGACGAGCTGCGTTCCGGCGGCAGCGTCGTCGACACGGTGTTCCCGGATGGCGGCGCGGGTGACGTCTTCGACGCCAACGCGTTGGATCCGGCAACGCGGCGGCAGGCCGCGCGGGGCGGTTACGACCAAGGCCGGGGCCTCGCTGGGCTGCTCGCCGAAGGCTGGCGGTGACCCCGGCGACGCCATCTGAGCCTGAGTCGCCGCGGCACGCGATCAGACGAGGGACCTACGAGGACGGCGCGGACTCGACCTCCTGGATCTCGGTGCGCACCGCGTACAGCTCGGGGAAGAAGGTGAGGTCCAGGGCCTTGCGCAGGAACGGCACGCCGCTCGACCCGCCCGTGCCGCGCTTGGACCCGATGATGCGCTCGACCGTCTTGAGGTGACGGAAGCGCCAGAGCTGGAAGTTGTCCTCGACGTCGATGAGCTCCTCGCACGCCTCGTAGGCCATCCAGTGCTCGCGCGAGTGCTCGTAGATGCGCGTGAAGGTCGGCACCAGGTCGGGCTCGAACTGGTACGGCTTCGACCAGTCGCGGTCGAGCAGCTCAGCCGGCACCTCGTGACCCTGCCGGTGCAGGTAGGCGAGGAACTCGTCGTAGAGGCTGGGCTCGTGCAGCAGCTCGCGCAGCATCGCCTGGGCCTCGGGGTGGTGGTCGAACACCGCCACCATGTCGGCGTTCTTGTTGCCGAGGATGAACTCGACCGCGCGGTACTGCCAGGACTGGAAACCGGACGACGACGCCAGGAAGCTCCGGAACTCGGCGTACTCGCTGGGCGTCAGCGTGGCCAGCACCGACCACTGCTCGGTGAGGGTGGCCTGGATGTGCTTGACCCGCGCGAGGCGCTTCAGCGCCGGCCGCAGGTCGTCGTCGTGCAGCAGCGCGCGCGCCGAGCGCAGCTCGTGCAGCATCAGCTTGAGCCACAGCTCGGACGTCTGGTGCTGGATGATGAACAGCAGCTCGTCGTGGCGCAGCGGGACGCTGAGCGGGTGCTGCGCCGACAGCACCTCGTCGAGGTGCAGGTAGTCGCCGTACGACATCGAGCGCCGGAAGTCGCGCTGGACGCCGGCCTCCAGCTCACGTGCGCTCGCCGGGGTCTTCTCGCCGTCGGCGCTCACCGCCGCACCTCCTGGTCCAGCCCGCCGCCGCCGGCGGGTCTGGCGGCATCGTATCTGCCTGACCGTCGTCCGAAAGACGCGACAGCCATTGCCCGCCAGGCGAAGCAGTGACGAGGTCGGTAGCGTTCCGTCGATGAGCAGCGCCGCACGTGACTGGCCGGCCGCGCTCGTCCTCGTCCGGCACGGGGAGAGCGTCGGCAACCTCGAGGCGCGCCGGGCCAGCGAGGCCGGCCGCGCCCGCCTGCAGCTGGACTACCGAGACCCCGACACCCCGCTGTCGGACGCCGGACGCCGCCAGGCGAGGGCGCTCGGCCGGTGGTGGGCCGAGCGGCCCTCGAGCGAGCGGCCGGACGTCGTCCTCACGTCCCCGTACCGCCGCGCGGCCGACACCGCGCGCGTGGCGGTCGACGAGAGCGGGCTGGATATCCCGGTGCGCCCCGACGAGCGGCTGCGCGAGCGTGACCTGGGAGCCTTCGACGGCTTGACGTCCTCCGGCATCCGCGAGCTCCACGAGGTCGAGGCCGAGCGGCGCGCGCGCACGGGCAAGCTGTACTACCGACCCCCCGGCGGCGAGAGCTGGTGCGACGTCGCCCTGCGCGTGCGGAGCCTCCTGCTGACCTGGCGCGAGGAGCACGCGGGCCAGCGCGTCGCCGTCGTCAGCCACCAGGCCGTGATCATGTGCACGCGGTTCGTGCTGGAGGAGCTCAGCGAGGACGAGCTGCTCAGCGCCGACCGCGGCGACCCGCTGGCCAACTGCTCCCTCACGACGTACACCGCCGGCTCCGACGGACGCCTGCGGCTGCAGACGTACAACGACACCGCGGCCGTGGACGCCAGCGAGGAGGCGCCAGTGACCGAGGAGCCCGACGCCGACGAGCCGGACGCCGCAGTGTCGGAGGGCGTTCAGGCTGACACCGAGCGACGGGCGCGGTCGTGAGCGAGGCGCGCGTCATCACCCCCGCGTTGCTGCGCGAGTGGGCGCTGCCCGACCCGGGCACGAGCAAGGAGACTCGGGGCCGCACGCTGGTCGTCGGTGGTCACGTCGAGACACCGGGCGCGGTGCTGCTCGCGGCCGAGGCCGCGCTGCGGTGCGGCGCCGGCAAGCTCCAGGTCGCGACGGTCGCGGACGTCGCCCCCCACCTCGCGATCGCCATGCCCGAGGCCCTGGTGCGCGGCCTGCCGCAGACGCCGGACGGTGACATCGCACCCGAGGCGGCCGACCGCATCCTCGACCTCGCAGACGGTTGCGCCGCAGTGCTTCTGGGCCCCGGCATGGGTGACGTCGAGGTGGTGGGCGAGCTGCTCGCCCGCATCGTGCCGCAGCTGGACGGCACCGTCGTGCTGGACGCCGCAGCCCTGGCCCACGCGTCATCCTCACCGGACGCACTCGCCCGCCTCGCCGGCCGCTGTGTGCTCACGCCCAACCCGCACGAGCTCGCGCTGGCGCTCGACGTCGAGCAGGAGGCCGTGGACGCCGACGCCGCCGGGCACGCCCTGCGGCTGGCGCGGGCCACCGGCGCGGTGGTCAGCTGCGGCGGCCCCGAGACCACGATCGCGCACCCCGACGGCCGCTTGTGGCTCGACGCGTCCGGTGGCGTGGGGCTCGCGGTGTCCGGCTCGGGCGACGTCCACGCGGGCATCGTGGTCGGGCTGGCGGCGCGGGGGGCGAGCCCCGAGCAGGCGGCGGCCTGGGCTGCTCACCTCCACGGCCGGGCGGGTGACCGGCTCGCCGCCGACGTCGGCCCGCTCGGCTTCCTCGCGCGCGAGGTGGCGGCCGAGGTGCCGCGGGTGCTCGCCGAGATCGACGTCTAGGCCGGGCTGGTCTGCCCGGGCGTCACTCGACGTCGCGCAGGGCGCGCGACTCGACGTCACTGAGCACCTGGTCGGCCACCTCGGCGCTGACCTCGCCGTTGCGCCGCGCCTCCAGCACCAGCGACCGCTCGGCCTCGCTGGTCTCGGCCAGCAGCTCCTTGAGCTGCTCGGCGCGCTCGTGCGACTCGTCGTCCGAACCGGAGCGCGCCTTCTGCAACGCCTCCTGCGCGGCGAGGTGGCCCTCGTACTGCAGCGTGACGGCGTGGCACACCGCCTCGGGCACCTCGCCGCGCCGGCTGCGGACGACCTCGAGGGCCGCCTCGACGCCGCGCCGTCGCAGGTCTCGGGCAGCCTGTACCGAGCCGCTCTCGGTGCCGACTCCGAGCGCCTGGACGAGCGGAGCCAGGGTGAGTCCCTGCACCACGAGGGTGACCAGCACGCACGTCAGGCCGACGAACACGATCTCGGCCCGCTGCGGGAACTGGTCGGACGACTGCGTGGTGAGGGGCAGCGCGAGTACGGCGGCGACGGTGACCACGCCGCGCATGCCCGCCCACGACAGGACGAGCGTCTCGCGGCGGCTCGCGCCGGGCGACCTCGGGCGCCGCTGGGGCAGGTGGGCGAGTGACCCGACGCCGAACATCCACACGAAGCGCACCACCACGAGCACGGCCACCGTCGTCGCGGCGACGGCGATCGTGTGCGCGTCGACCGGGCTCGCCTTGAGCACCGCCGTCAGCTCGAAGCCGATGAGGACGAAGACCAGGCTGGTGATGAGGTAGTCGGCGTACCGCCACACCGCGCGTCCGAGCAGCCAGCCTCCCGACGTCAGCGACGGGTGCCCGTAGCTGCGCAGGAACAGCCCGATGGTCAGCACGGCGAGCACCCCGGAGCCGCGGACCTGCTCGGCCGCAAGGTACGTGGCGAACGGCATGGCGACGGTCACGGTGGTCTCGGCCGAGGCGTCGTGCAGCGCCGCCAGCGCGGCCTTGGTGACCAGCCCGGCGACGAGGCCGACCACGACGCCGCCGACGACGGCCAGCAGCAGGTGCAGGGCGACGTCGCCGGGGCCGACCCCGCCGCTGTACACGGCCGTCACGGCCAGCGAGTAGAGCACCAGCGCGGTGGCGTCGTTGAACATCCCCTCGCCCTCGAGCACCGTGACGACGCGGTCGGGCAGCCGCAGCCGCCGGGCGACGGCGGTCGCGGCCACCGGGTCGGGCGGGCTCACCACGGCGCCGAGCACCCACGCCGGCCCCCACGCGACCCCCGCCAGGTGCGCGGCCCAGGCGACCGCCGCCGTCGTGGCGACGGTGAGGCCGACGGCCAGCAGCAGGATCGGCTGAGCGCTGCGGCGGAACTCCCCGGTGGTCGACCGCTGGGTCGCAGCGAACAGCAGCGGAGGCAGCACCACCGGCAGGATGAGGTCGGGGTCCAGCCGCAGCTCCGGCGTCCACGGCAGGACGGGCACCAGCAGGCCGAACATGGTGAGCAGGACGGGCGAGGGCACCCGCAGCCGGTCGGACAGCGGCGTGAGGACGACGACGCCGGCGAGCAGCAGGGCGATCAGCACGGCGGTCGTCACGCAGGTCTCCTCACGGTGTCGTGGAATGGGTCGTCGCCGCCCGGAGCGGCACACCCGCATGCTGCCACCTCGACCGGCCCGCGCGGTCTAGGGTCGAGACGTGACCAGTGCCGATCGCTACCTGAGTCCCACCCAGGCGGCAGGCGTCTACGACCGGATCGGCCGCTGGCAGGACACGCAGGGCTTCTACGAGCGACCGGCCGTCGACGCGATGGTCGGAGCAGGGCGGTTCGAGCGCGCCACGGCGGTGGTCGAGGTCGGCTGCGGGACCGGCGGCCTGGCCGCTCGTCTACTGGGCGACCAGTTGCCCGCGGGCGCGACGTACCGCGCGCTCGACGTGAGCCTCACGATGGTCGAGCTCACCCAGGAGCGGCTGCAGCAGTGGCCCGGTCGGGCCACGGCCAGCCAGATCGACGGGAGCGCACCCTGGCCGGTGCCCGACGCGAGCGCCGACCGGGTGGTGGCGGCCTACGTGCTCGACCTGCTCTCCCCGGCGGCGCTCACGGCCTTCTTCGACGAGGCCGGCCGGGTCCTGCGGCCCGGTGGGCTGGTCGCCACGGTGAGCCTCACTCCCGGTCGGCACGGCCTGCCAGCGGTCGTGTCCGGTGTCTGGACCCGGCTCTGGCGGCTGCACCCTCGGCTCACCGGCGGCTGCCGTCCCATCGACCCGGCGGCCGCGCTGCCCTCCGGTTGGCGGGTCCACACAGACGTCAGAGTGACGGCCTGGGGCGTCAGCTCGCGCGTGCTGGTCGCCGAGCCGCCCGGCTGATCGATCCGGAGCCGGGTCAGCCGCCGGGCTTGACGGCGACGTAGCGGTGCACGCTTCCCCAGCCGCCGACCTCGTCCTCGGTGACCACCAGGCCGGCCTCGGTCAGCAGCGGCGCAACGTCGCGCACCAGGTCGCCGAACGGCTTCCAGAACCACTCCACCAGGGCCGTGCCGATGCGGTTGCCATCGGCTGGGAAGGCGATGTCGACCAGCACCAGCCGCCCACCGGGCTTGAGTACCCGGGCCAGCTCGGCCGCCGCGGCCCTGCCGTCGGGGTAGCCCGTGAAGGCCATCGTGTTGACCACGGTGTCGAAGGTGTCGTCGGGATAGGGCAGCGCCTCGACGTCGCCCTGGCGGAGCTCGGCGTGCTTGCCGGCCTTGGCGAGGTTGCGGCCGGCCACCTCGAGCATGGCCGGGTTGAGGTCGAGCCCGTCGGTCTGGAAGCGGTCGGCGTACTGCGTGAGGAGCCAGCCGGTGCCGAACGACACCTCCAGCACCCGCGGCCCCTCGATCAACGGCAGCGTGCTGCCCAACCAGCGGCGCCAGATCGGCAGCGACTTGGCGACGACGTCGTAGACGCGGGCAAGCCGGGAGTAGAGCCGGTCGTTCCTTCGGGTATAAGCCCGCGGGTCGGCGGGTTCCTGGGAGTACCTCGGCTCGGTGGCGCTCATTGCCTCGATCATCCCACGCCGGCAGTGCTACGACCGGCACGGTAGGGCCGAGTTCCGCTGCGTGCATCACTTTCGTGCATCACTCGGGCCGCTTCTGCGACGTGTTGAGGGAGCTGACACGTCCAGGGAACCTGTGAGGTCTTGCGAGATCCTTTAACGCGTTGCATATTTGCAACGCTGCCATAGGATGTATCGCATGGACCTTGCGGAGCGCATCGCGACCCTGCGCCGGGTGAACGGGCTGAGTGCTCGTCAGCTCGCGGCGCTGGTCGATGTCGCCACGACGACGGTGACGCGAATCGAGTCCGGCGCCGTGAGTCCGTCCTTCGATCTTGCTCAGGAGATCCTGACCGTCCTGGGGGAGCCGATCGGCTTCACCGGCGTGGCTGACGTAGCGGCGATCGCTGCCGCGCGCCTCGCGCTCGACCCGTCGCTCGGCGTCTCAGTCACGCCGGGAGTCGAAGCATGGCGACAGCGCTGGACGCGGATCGGGCTAGTCGATGACCAAGGCCGGGTCGTGCCAGGCAAGGAGCCGGATCTGCTGTTCCGTGCCGGCCGCGCCGCCCGCCTCACGCGCCGACCCGGTGCCGGGGACTTCGAGGCCGGGCCGAGTGCCGACGACATTGCCGACGCTCTCGGCGCGGCCGGGGTCGACTACGCCGTGACAGGTGACGCCGGGGCGAACCTCTACCGCTCTAGCGCGGGCGAGGCCTGGCCGGTGTTCTACGTCGAGGACGTCGCGCGCGCCACCGCAGCGGCCGGGCTCGTGCCGAAGGAGCCGGGCTCCTTCGGGATGCGGGTCACCTTGATCCCGTTCGACGGCGTGAGTGAGCTTGGCCGAAGGGCGTTCAACGACGTCACTGTCGCCGCGCGCGATCAGGTGATCCTTGATGCCTACGGCGGCATCGACCGCATGGCCGAGCAGGCCGACATCCTGCTGGGGCGGCGAGTCGCATGACGGACTTCAAGGAGCCGCGGACCGAGATCGAGTGGAGCCGCCGCGCGATCATCAACGTCATGGACGTGCTCGCGGTCCACGCCCAGTCATTGACCTTGGTCGGAGCGCACGCCGTTCTGCTGCGGACGATGGAGCTCGACGTGCCGCGGATGCCGACGGGCGATGGCGACCTCGGAGTGACGCCGGGTCTGGTCGGCGATGTGCCGAGCATCGAGGCGCTGTTGGCGGATGCTGGCTACGAGCACCGGACGACTGCGCGTCCCGGGCTCTGGGGCCGTAAGCCGTACGACGAGCCCGACGGCGCGCGGTCCTTCCGCGAGAAGATCGATCTGCTCGCTCCGCACGGTCTTTCCGGCACGGCCAGTCGAAGCAAACGAGGAGTCCCGCTCCTCCAGTCCGCCCACGGCAAGCTTTCGGTCGGCAATGCGTTGGGACTCGAGCTCTCGACGTTCAACCGGTCGTTGGTCACGATCACCGACTTCGCCGACTCCCGCTTGACGACCGAGATCCACGTCGCCGAGATCCCTGCGCTGATCCTGGCCAAGGGATCGAAGGTCGGCGAGCGACTGCGCAAGCCGCGCAAGGGGGCGGTCAGGGACAAGGACCTCGGTGACCTGTGGCGGCTGATGGCGGTCTCTGACCCTGGCGAGGTGACGCGCATGATCGCGGAGTTCGTGGACCACCCCGAGATCGGCGCCGACGTCCGTCAGAGCGTCGAGTGGACAGCCTCGGTGGTGCACGACCGAGTAAGTGCCGAAAGGACTAAGTCCGCCTTCGACACCTTTGTCGACCCTGCCGAGATCGACCGCATCTTCGCGCTGTGGCGTGATGTCATCGGAGCGTGACTGTCCGGAGGGTCGACCGCTCGAATGACGTGCGGGGAAGTCGCCGGGGACCCAGTCGGCGTTAGGTGTCACAGGCCCATGCCCTTGCCAACGTCCTCGTCCGCGATGCCGGCGGTCGTGCCGTCGACGTGGCCCTGGACGCGCTGCGCGATCTCCGTAGCCTTCGTATCCTCGACCTCTGCGTGATCGCTGTGGGGCCGATCGGGCCTCGACCCACATGGCGTCGAGCTTGATCATCCGCAGTCCCTCCTAGGCTGCACGGGTGGGGGTCGCATCAGGCTCCCCAGATCCGCTTCGTGCATCACTCTCGGGCATCACTGGGACGCGAGAGTGATGCACGTGCCACTCGTCAGGAGTCACAGGACATGGCCAACCGCCTCGCCAACGCGACAAGCCCGTACCTGCTCCAACACGCGGAGAACCCGGTGGACTGGTGGGAGTGGGGGGAGGAGGCGTTCGCCGAGGCCCGACGGCGCGGCGTCCCGGTGATCCTGAGCGTCGGGTACGCCGCGTGCCACTGGTGCCACGTCATGGCTCGGGAGTCCTTCGAGGACCCCGCGACGGCCGAGCTCATGAACGACGGCTTCGTCAGCGTCAAGGTCGACCGCGAGGAGCGTCCGGACGTCGACGCGGTCTACATGGAGGCAACGGTGGCGATGACCGGCCACGGCGGCTGGCCGATGACGGTGTTCCTCACGCCCGAGGGCAAGGTGTTCCACGCCGGCACCTACTACCCGGCGCGGCCGCACCCGCAGCAGCCGTCCTTCACCCAGCTGCTCACCGCGGTGAGCGAGGCGTGGGAGCAGCGCCGGGGAGAGGTCGAAGGTGCCGGTGACCGCATCGCGGAGGCGCTGAGCTCCCGCGCGGCGACGGCGCAGAGCGAGAGTGCGCCGCCCTCGGCGGCGGACCTGGAGCAGGCGGTGCGCCGGCTGCTGCCGGACTTCGACGCCGCGCGCGGCGGTTTCGGTGGTGCGCCGAAGTTCCCGCCGTCGATGGTGCTCGACTGGCTCCTGCGTCACGCGGCGCGCGTCGGGCACGAGACCCCGGGCGGCAGCGACGCGCAAGCCCTTGACATGGCCTCAGAGACGTTGCGGCACATGGCGCTCGGGGGAATCTACGACCAGGTGGAGGGTGGCTTCGCCCGCTACTCCGTCGACGCCGACTGGGTCGTGCCGCACTTCGAGAAGATGCTCTACGACAACGCTCAGCTGGCGCGGGTCTACCTCCACTGGTGGCGGCTGACCGGCGACCCGCTCGGCCGGCGCATCGCCGAGGAGACCTGCGACTTCATGATGCGCCGCCTGCTGACGGCCGAGGGCGGCTTCGCCAGCGCCCTGGACGCCGACACCGCGGTCGAGGGGGAGGCTCACGGCGTCGAGGGGCTGACCTACGTGTGGACTCCACGGCAGCTCACCGACCTGCTGGGTGAGGAGGACGGCGCGTGGATCGCGCAGGCCTGCGGGGTGACGGCGAGCGGAACCTTCGAGGACGGCGCATCCACCCTGCGGCTGCTGGTCGACGTCGACTCCGCCGACGCGGAGCCGGAGACCGTGCGCCGGTGGTTGAGCGCGCGGGACCGCCTGGGGATCGCGCGTCGGGAGCGGGCACAACCCGCTCGCGACGACAAGGTCGTCGCGGCCTGGAACGGCCTCGCCATCGCCGCCCTCGCCGAGGTCGGCGCGCTGCTGGACCGGCAAGACCTGGTCTCGGCGGCCGCGCGCGCCGCTGACCTGCTCATCGGCACCCACCTCGTCGACGGTCGCGTGCGCCGAGTCTCTCGAGACGGTCGGCCAGGGGCACCCGAGGGCGTGCTCGAAGACCACGCCGACCTCGTCGAGGGGCTGCTGGCGCTGTACACCGTGACCGGTGCGCCGCGGTGGGTGGGCGCGGCCGGCGAGGTGGTCGAGGCCATCAGTCGGCGCTTCTGGTCGGCCGAACGGGGATTCAGCGACACCCCGCTCGATGCCGTGGACCCGTTGTTGCACAACGCCGCTGGTGCACGCGCCGCTGACCCCTCGGACAACGCCTACCCGTCGGGGACGTCGGCGGCGGCGTCAGCGCTGCTGACCTGGTCGGCGCTCACCGGCGACTCGGACGCGCGTGAGCTCGCCGACCGCGCGCTGGCCGAGGTGCGCCGGGTCGCGGCGGCGTCCCCGCGCTTCGCCGGCTGGGGGCTGGCCGCAGCCGAGGCCGCGGTCGACGGCCCGCGCGAGGTCGCCGTGGTCGGGCCGACCGGTGACCCGCGCACCACCGCCCTGTGGCGAGAGGCGTTGCAAGGCACCGCACCTGGTCTGGTCGTCGCGGTCGGCGGACCGCACCTGGAGCCTGCGGTGCCTCTGCTGGAGGGTCGTGGGCTCGTCGACGAGGTGCCTGCCGCTTACCCCTGTCGGGGCCAGGTGTGCGACCTGCCCACTGTCGACGTCCGGGCCCTGCGGGCCTTCGTGAGGTGCGAGGATCGAGGTGACGGCTCTGGCCCTGCAGTGACGCACGGAGGCGAGCAGCGATGACCAAGCAGATCACCTTCGACCCGTCGGTCGCCGACGGCGTGGTGGCCGGCTTCGACGGCTCGGACGCCAGCCGTCGTGCGGTCGCCGTGGCGGCGGACGAGGCGGCGCTGCGCGGCGTCCCCCTGCACGTGCTGCGGGCGTGGATGTTCTCGTCGGCTGCCGACGAGGCGGGTGCGCCCGTGGGGACCGTCCCAAGCCTGGACGAGGTCGAGCAGGCCGTGCGCGAGTCGGTCGACCACGTCGTCGGGCAGGTGCGCACCGACCACCCGGGACTGCAGGTCGTGCCGCACGTCCAGCACTGCAAGGCCGTCGACGCGCTGGTGTCCGCCTCGCGTGAGGCGCTGCTGCTCGTCGTCAGCCGTCGCGGCCAAGGTGGCTTCGTCGACCTGCTGCTCGGCTCGACGGCCGACCAGGTGGTGCGGCACGCGCACTGCTCGGTGCTGGTGGTGCGAGCGCCGGCCTGAGTTCGCTGAGCCGGCCTCAGGCCGGGTGGCCGTAGACGGTGAGCGACACCGCGACGTAGTGCACCACGAACGCCGCGACCGTGCAGGCGTGGAAGAGCTCGTGGAAGCCGAACCACCGTGGGCTGGGGTTCGGCCGCTTGAGGCCGTAGATGAGCGCGCCCACGGTGTAGAGGGCCCCGCCCACGATGATCAAAGTCAGCACCGCGGGGCCGCCGGTACGCAGGAAGTCGGGCAGGTAGACGACCGCGACCCAGCCGAGCGCCACGTACACCGGCGTGTAGAGCCACCGCGGAGCGCCCACCCAGAAGACGCGGAACAGCACTCCCGCCACGGCCCCGCCCCACACGATCACCAGCAGCGTCCGGGCCCGTCCCTCGGGCAGCAGCAGCGCCGCGAAGGGCGTGTACGACCCGGCGATGATGAGGAAGATGTTGGAGTGGTCGAACCGCTTGAGCAGGATCCGCACCCGCGGTGACCACGTGCCGCGGTGGTAGACGGCGCTGGTGCCGAACAGCAGGCCGGCGCACACCGTGAAGACCGCGGCGGTGACCCGGCCTGCGGTCGTCGGGGCGAGCGCCACCAGCACCAGGCCCGACACGACGGCGAGCGGGAACGTACCGGCGTGCAGCCAGCCGCGCAGCCGGGGCTTGACCGCCGCCACGGCGTCGGAGACGGCTTCGCTGACCGTCTCGCCGACGGACTCGTCCATAGGCATGACCATGCCACGGGGACGTCGCGCCCGCTCGGTGGCGGGCTCGTGCGCTGCTGCTGCCATACCTCCCAGCGTAACCTACGTGACCGTAGGTTACGGAACCGTAGGTTTCGTGACGTCGACCACGCACGTCGCGCTCGTGCCGCGTCGGTGAAGATGCTGTGCCGGACGGCGCCGTCCGGCTCCGGCGAGCAGCCGGACGCCCGGCGCGGGAGTAGCGTGTCCTCGGTTCGTCGGTCCGCAGCGCGCTCGCGCAGCGCGGTCCACGACGGGCCGGACGACGGAGGTCCGTATGCACCGAGAGGGGTGGAGTCCGCGTGGGGCTTCGTGACCTCGCGTACGGCGTCTACGAGCGCCGGCTCGCGGCGTCCCTCGACCCCGCAGCGATCCCTCGGCACGTCGGCGTCATCGTCGACGGCAACCGGCGCTGGGCCCGGCAGTCGGGGGCCGGCTCGGCCGTCGGCCACGCGGCCGGCGCGGAGAACATGGAGCGCCTGCTCGACTGGTGCGACGAGGTCGGTGTCGAGGTCGTCACCCTGTGGCTGCTGAGCACCGACAACTTCAACCGCCCGCCGGAGGAGCTCGCGGCCCTCATGCCGATCATCGAGGACCTCACCGAGCGCATCGCCGCCACCGGACGCTGGCACGTGCATCCCGTCGGTGCGCTCGACCTCCTGCCGGACGCCACGGCCCGCCGGCTCAAGGAGCTCGAGGAGAGCACGAGCTCCATCACGGGCCGCACGGTGAACGCCGCGATCGGCTACGGCGGACGGCGCGAGATCGCCGACGCCGTCCGGTCGCTCATCAAGGAGCACGCGGCGCGCGGCACGTCGCTGGAGGAGCTCGCCGAGATCCTGGACGTCGAGCACATCAGCGAGCACCTCTACACGCGCGGCCAGCCCGACCCCGACCTGGTGATCCGCACCTCGGGCGAGCAGCGGCTCGGCGGCTTCCTGCTCTGGCAGAGCGCGCACAGCGAGTTCTACTTCTGCGAGGCCTACTGGCCCGACTTCCGCAAGGTCGACTTCCTGCGCGCCCTTCGCGCCTACGGCCAGCGCGAGCGGCGCTACGGCGCGTAGGGCGCTTCCGCCGCCCAAGCCGCTTTCCGCCACTCAGACCGCTTTGCGCCACTCAGCCGCGGCCTGAGTGGCGGAGGCATGGGCTGTTCCGCCGCCCAAGCCGCGGCGGGAGGGCGGAAAGCGGCCCGGACGGCGGAAAGCGGCCCGGACGGCGGAAAGCGGGTCGCTAGTCGAGCTCGCCGGCCAGCACCCGCGCCGGGCCGCGCTGCAGGGTCTGCAGCACCTCCTCGAGCGGCTGCGGCCGGGCGTACAGGAAGCCCTGGCCCTCGGTGCACCCGGCCAGGCGCAGCACCTCGGCCTGCGACTCACGCTCGATGCCCTCGGCGACGACGTCGAGGTCGAGGGCCGAGGCCATCACCAGGATCGCGTCGACGAGCGCGCGAGCGCGGGGCATCGCGTCGATGTCGCGCACGAACGACCGGTCGATCTTGAGCACGTCCACCGGCAGGTGCTGCAGGTAGCCGATCGACGAGAAGCCCACGCCGAAGTCGTCGATGGCGAGGCGCGCACCGGCCGACGTCAGCTGGTGCAGCGTCTCGGCGGTGTGCGGGTCGTCCTGCACGAGCACCGTCTCGGTCATCTCGAGCACCAGGCGCGAGTCGGCGAACGACGACACCGCCCGGCGCACGTGCTCGACGAAGTCCGGGTCGTGCAGCTGGTGCGCCGACATGTTCACCGCGAGGTCGATCGGACGACCGGCGGCGGCCACGAGCCGCGGTGCGTCGTGCACCACCTGAGCGAGGACGCGCTGGCCCAACGGCACGATGAGGCCGCTGTCCTCGGCGGCCGGGATGAACAGGTCGGGCGGCACCATGGTGCCGCTGCGCTGCCACCGGACGAGCGCCTCCACGCCCGCGATCCGCCCGGACTCCAACGAGATCACCGGCTGGTAGTGCACGACGAGCTCGTGATCGATCCCCGAGCGCAGGGCCTCGATGAGCTCGAGCCGCAGGATCCGGTCGTCGCGCAGCGACCCCTCGTACATCGCGTACTGGCTCTTGCCGAGCGCCTTGGCGCTGTACATGGCCATGTCCGCGTTGCGCATGACCTCCGAGGCCTCGTCGCCGCCGGACGACACCACGACCCCGATGCTCGTGCCGACGAGGACGCCGTGGCCGGCCACGACGGCCTCGCGGCGCACCGCGGCGAGCACGTGCTCGCACACGGTCTTGACCTGCCCCACGTGGGTGACGTCGAGCAGCAGCACCGCGAACTCGTCGCCGCCCAGCCGCGCGACGCACCCACGGCTGCCCGTGAGGGCGGACAGGCGGTCGGCGACGATGCGCAGCAGCTCGTCGCCGGCGGCGTGACCGAACCGGTCGTTGACGGACTTGAAGCCGTCGAGGTCGAGGTAGAGGACGGCGACCTGGTGCCGCGCCGTCGCCGACGCGAGCGCGACCTCGAGCCGCTCGGTGAACAGCGCCCGGTTGGGCAGGCCGGTGAGGCTGTCCTGGCGGGCCTGACGGGCCAGCTGCTCGACCAGCGCGAGGCGGGCCAGCATCTGCTCACCGACGCCGGCGAGGGCCTCGAGCGCCTGGCGGTCGAGCTCGCGGGCGGCGCGGCCGAGCCCGGTGCCCCGGGCGACGAGCCACATGACCGAGCCGCCGTCGTCCAGGCGGGCTGCCACCTCGCGGTCGGACGGCGCCTCGTAGCGCAGCGAGACCTGCCGCTTGGCGAGCACGGTCTCGGCCTGGGCGGGCAGCCGCTTGAGCAGCTCCTCCTTGGTCGTGGCCCCTTGTACCGCCCCGGAGGCCTCGAACAACGTGGTGAGCCGGCGCTGGTGCTCGGCGCCCCGGCTGAGCGCCCGGCTGGCGACGAGGATCGTCGCGAGGGGCACGACGAGCAGCGCGCTGGCCCAGGCCGGTAGCTCGCGGGCCACGAGAGCGGCCAGGTAGCCGAGGCTGTCGATGCCCACGAAGGCGAGGCCGGCCAGCAGGCCGTTGCTGTACCGCAGCTGCTCGACGAACGACGTCCGCTCCTCGAAGGCCACGGACGCGGCGGAGATGATGTAGTCGACGACGAAGAAGACGGTGCAGCCGGCGCCGACCGCGGCGAGCTCGGTGAGCGACGTGCGGCCGAGAGGGTCGATGGCCCGCATGACGGCGACGGCCGCGCTGCCGCACAGGATCGTCAGCGCGGCGTTGAACAGCCGCACGTCGATGCGCTTGCGCTTGGTCACCTGGGCGAGGGTCTGGCCGACCGCCCACACGGAGAGGGCGCCGTAGCCGCCGCCCTGCACGACGAGGGCCACGAGGACCGCGGACTCGAAGCCGACCTCGATGCCGACCCCGGCACGCGACAGCTGCAGCGGGAAGCGCGCCATCAGCGCGATCAGGGGGATGCCCAGCAAGAACGTCACGAGCCAGACGGTGTCGACCTGCCCGGACCCGAGGAAGCGCGCGAGCGCGTTCGTGCCCAGCGCGGCCCCAGTGGTCACCACGGCGATGTCGAACGACCAGCTCAGGACGGACTTGCCGGATGGCGCCGCCTGCATGGTGCCTCCATCCCGCGTCTCGTCGTGAACCTCCCTGTTCGCTATCGGCCAGAGGGTGCGTGAACTCAAGGACTCACCCGTTCAGATGCCCTCGCGGCGTGTTGCCGTCGCCGCCTGGTGGCTGCGGCGTAGCGTCCCAGGGGACGGCGACGCACCCCGCTGAGCCGTTCGGGAGGCCCACGTGACGCGACCTGACGGTCGCGGAGGGGGCCGGCTCCCGGCCCCCTGGGGGCCTGGTCCCGGCACCTGACCCGCGAGCGACGCCGGGCCAACGTGCCCGGCCAGGGGAGTCGAAGTGGCCACTGACCGACGGACGTTCGTGCTCGACACCTCCGTGCTGCTGTCCGACCCGCGCGCCATCCTGCGCTTCGCCGAGCACGAGGTGATCGTGCCGGTGGTGGTGGTGAGCGAGCTCGAGGGCAAGCGGCACCATCCCGAGCTCGGCTACTTCGCGCGCACCGCGCTGCGACTGCTCGACGACCTGCGCGTGCAGCACGGCAGGTTGGACGCCCCGCTCGAGCTCGCGTCCGGCGGGACGCTGCGCGTCGAGCTGAACCACACCGACCCCGCGTCCTTGCCGGCCGGCTTCCGGCTCGGCGACAACGACAACCGCATCCTCGCGGTCGCCAAGAACCTCGCGAGCGAGGGCTCGGAGGTGACGCTCGTCAGCAAGGACCTGCCGATGCGGGTCAAGGCCTCAGCGGTGGGACTGCAAGGCCGAGGAGTACCGCGCCGAGCTCGCCGTCGACTCCGGCTGGACCGGGATGGCCGAGGTCGAGGCGTCGGCGGACGACGTCGCGCGGCTCTACGACGAGGGCCACCTCGACCTGCCCACCCTGCGCGCGAGCAACGCCGCGGTCCCGGACCAGGCCGACCTGCCCTGCCACACCGGCGTGGTGCTGGTGTCCGAGCGCGGCAGCGCCCTCGGCCGGGTGACGGCGGACAAGCAGGTGCGCCTCGTGCGCGCCGACCGCGACGCCTTCGGCCTGCACGGCCGCAGCGCCGAGCAGCGCATCGCCCTCGACCTGCTGCTCGACCCCGACGTCGGCATCGTCAGCCTCGGTGGTCGCGCCGGCACCGGCAAGAGCGCGCTCGCGCTGTGCGCTGGCCTCGAGGCCGTGATGGAGCGCCGCCAGCACCGCAAGGTCATCGTCTTCCGTCCGCTCTACGCGGTCGGCGGCCAGGACCTCGGGTACCTACCGGGCAGCGAGACCGAGAAGATGAACCCCTGGGGCCAGGCGGTGTTCGACACCCTCGGCGCGCTCGTGTCGCACGAGGTCGTCGAGGAGGTCATGGACCGCGGCATGCTCGAGGTGCTGCCGCTGACCCACATCCGGGGCCGTTCGTTGCACGACGCGTTCGTCGTCGTCGACGAGGCGCAGTCGTTGGAGCGCAACGTGTTGCTGACTGTGCTCTCACGCATCGGGCAGAACTCCAAGGTCGTGCTGACCCACGACGTCGCGCAGCGCGACAACCTGCGGGTCGGTCGCCACGACGGCGTCGCCGCGGTCATCGAGGCGCTCAAGGGGCACCCGTTGTTCGCCCACGTGACGCTGACCCGCTCGGAGCGCTCGCCGGTGGCCGCCCTGGTCACTGACCTCCTCGAGGGGCTCGAGGTCTGACCGCTCGTCGCCGCAGGTGACGCGTTCTCAACCCTGCTGAGCGGTCCACAGGGAGGAGAACGCGTCACCTGCGCGTGAGGCTCGTCACGATTGTCGACGCAGCGTCAGCAGCGATACACGGTCCGTCGATCTTTCGGTGCCTGTTGCGTGACAAGGATTTTGCGATTGCATGACCTTCGCGCACGGTGGATCACAGACCGATAACACCCCTTGGCGCGATCGGTGGCCACCTGACCTGGTGGCCGGGAGATCGCCGGGCGCCCGTGTGCGCATCCCCGGGGCGGGCCGCGTGGCGGCGTCGCCTCACGTCCGGGAGGGGTGAGGAGACCGCGCCGTCACCGCACGCGGGGCGCGGCCGATGAAAGGCACCTCGTGATCCGACGCGCCCTGCGCCGTCCTGTCCTGTCCAGCCTCACCACCCTCACCGTCGCCGGAATCGCTGCCGGTGGGTTCGCTGTCACCACCAACGACACCTCCCAGGCCGCCGAGACCGGCCTCAACGTCCAGCTCGCCCCGTCGGCTCCCACGCCGACCGTGCAGGACCCCAAGCCACTTGCGGCCGCCGCTCGACTCGACCACGCCGCCGCCGAGCACCGTGCCGAGCTCAAGCGCGCGGCCGAGCGCCGCGCCGCAGCGGCCAAGGCGGCCCGTGAGCGACGTGCCGAGCGGTTGCGCGCCAGCCGCGCCCGCGAGCGCAAGCGCATCCTGAACACCGACCCGCGGTCGGCCGCTCGAGCCCTGCTGGGCTCCTACGGGTTCGGCTCCGGCCAGTTCGGCTGCCTGGACTCTTTGTGGCAGAAGGAGAGTGGCTGGAACCCCCACGCCAGCAACTCGTCGTCCGGCGCCTACGGCATCCCGCAGGCGTTGCCGGGCAGCAAGATGGGCAGCATCGCCAGCGACTGGCGCACCAACCCGGTGACCCAGATCAAGTGGGGCCTCAGGTACATCAAGAGCACCTACGGCTCGCCCTGCGCCGCCTGGAGCCACAGCCAGTCGAACGGCTGGTACTGACCGACGAGCCGGCGCAGCGACGACGTCACTGCGCCGGCCGCGTCATCCGCAGGACGTCGAGCGCGGAGTCGAGCTGCTCCTCGGTGAGCTCACCGCGCTCGACGTAGCCGAGTTCGATCACCGCCTGTCGGATGGTGGTGCGGTCCTTCACGGCCCGCTTCGCCACTGCCGCAGCGGCTTCGTAGCCGATGTAGCGGTTCAGGGGTGTGACGACCGACGGAGACGACTCCGCGAGCTCGCGGCAGCGGTCGACGTCCGCGACCAGACCGTCGATGCACCGGTCGGCGAGCAGCCGCGACGACGACGCCAGCAGCCGCGCCGACTCGAGCACGGCGCGACCCATCACCGGCATCATCACGTTCAGCTCGAAGGTGCCGGACGCGCCGGCGAACGCCACCGTGGCGTCGTGCCCGATGACCTGTGCGCACACCATGAGCGTCGCCTCCGGTAGCACGGGGTTCACCTTGCCGGGCATGATGCTCGAGCCGGGCTGCAGGTCGGGCAGGTGCAGCTCGCCGAGACCAGCGCGAGGCCCAGAACCCATCCAGCGCAGGTCGTTGCACAGCTTCACGAGGCTGACGGCGACGGTGCGCAGCTGCCCGGACAGCTCGACCAGCCCGTCGCGCGCGCCCTGGGCCTCGAAGTGGTTGCGCGCCTCGGTGACGGGCAGGCCGGTGCTCTGGCGCAGCTCCTCGATGACCGCGGCGGCGAACCCTGCTGGGGTGTTGACGCCGGTGCCCACGGCGGTGCCGCCGAGCGGCACCTCGGCGACGCGCGGCAGCGTGCGCCTGCAACCGCTCGACGCCGGTGCGCACCTGGGCCGCGTATCCGCCGAGCTCCTGGCCGAGGGTCACGGGCACGGCGTCCATCAGGTGGGTGCGTCCGGCCTTCACGACGTCCGAGAACTCAGTCGCCTTGCGCTCCAACGACTCCGCCAGGTGCTCCAGCGCCGGCACGAGCTCGTTGACGACCGCGCCGGTGGCGGCGAGGTGCAGGCTCGTGGGGAACGTGTCGTTGCTCGACTGCGACGCGTTCACGTCGTCGTTGGGGTGCACGGGGCGTCCCAGGAGGTCACCGGCGAGGCGGGCCACCACCTCGTTGACGTTCATGTTCGTCGAGGTACCCGAGCCGGTCTGGAAGACGTCGACCGGGAAGTGCTCGTCGTGTGCGCCCTCGGCCACCTGCGTCGCAGCGGCCGCGACCGCGTCGGCGACGTCCTGGTCGATGACGCCGAGACGCGCGTTGACGACGGCCGCAGCCGCCTTGATGCGCGCGAGCGCGTGGATCACGGCCGGCTCGACGCGGACGCCGGAGACGGGGAAGTTCTCCACCGCTCGCTGGGTCTGCGCGCCCCACAAGGCGTCGACCGGGACGCGTACGTCGCCCATGGTGTCGTGCTCGATCCTGAAGTCACCCATGGGCCCATCGTGGCCTGTCCCGGCTTGCTCGGCACCTGCGCCACCGACGACGATCTGCTGGTGCCCTCGACCGACCCTGCCCCCGCGGCCGACCTGCGCGCGCTGGGGGAGCGGGCTGCCGCGTTGACCGCACGGGTCGCGACCGCCCAGCGGCGCGCCCTGCTGGGGGTCGCCGGGCCGCCCGGTGCCGGCAAGTCCACGGTGGCGGCCGCCGTCGTCGACGAGGTGCGGACGCGCGGCGTCCGGGCCGAGCTCGTGCCGATGGACGGCTTCCACCTCGCCCAGGCCGAGCTGCAGCGGCTCGACCGCGCGCACGTCAAGGGTGCGCCCGACACCTTCGACGCCGCCGGGTTCGTCGCCCTGCTGCGCCGGCTGCGCCACCGTGAGCGCGCCACGACCTACGCGCCGCGGTTCGACCGTGCGATCGAGGAGCCGGTGGCCGGCGCGATCGCCGTCGCGCCCGACGTCGACCTGGTGGTCACCGAGGGCAACTACCTCCTGCTCGACGACGGCCCCTGGGCCGATGTCGCGTCCCTGCTGGACGAGACCTGGTACCTGTCGCTGGACGACGCCGTGCGGCGCGCCCGGCTGCGCGCGCGGCACGAGCGCTACGGACGCACGCGTGAGCAGGCGCTGGAGCGCACCCTCGGCAGCGACGAGGCGAACGCGGTGCTGGTCGGGCGTACGCGCGCCCGGGCCGACCTCGTGGTGCGCCTCCACGTCGCGGCGGCGCCGACGTCGTAGGGTCCCGCCATGGCTACCAAGGTGCGCGTGCCGAAGAGCGCCGTCGCGATCGGCGGGTGGAAGGGGCTCCTGGAGATCGATGGAGACGTCCTGCGGGTGGTCGGGGAGGACCCGCAGCACCGGTTGGACATCGACTGCTCTCAGGTGAAGCGCTGCTCCTTCAACTCCAACAACGGCCTGTGGGCCTTCCGGATGAAGGAAGGCAAGAAGGTCTACCTGCAGACCTCAGGGCTGCTCCTGTCGGCCGACCGCAGCCCCGAGGGTCGCGCCGCCAACGACGCCATCGCAGAGCGGCTCGCGCAGCACGGCGTCCGGGGCTTCTCGATCTGACCGCCGAGCCGAGGTGCTTCGCCGCCCCGGTCAGACCTGTCGGTTGACGTCCAGGTTGCCGACGACGTCCACGACGCGCACACGACCTTCGTCGAGCGCGTAGACCAGGCCGACCACCGCGCACTCGCGCCGGTCGACGGCCTCGGCCAGGACGGCAGAGCGGTCGACGAGCAGCCGGACGGTCTGGCGGACGTGCTCGGCCTCGACGTCCTCGGGGCTGGTGCGGCCCGCGCGCTGGGCCGCCAGCACGCTCGGCGTCACACGCTCGACGATGTCTCGCACGAAGCCGTTGGGCAGGACGCCGGACTCGACCGCCTCCAGCGTCGCGCCCACCGCGCCGCAGGAGTCGTGACCCAGCACCACCACGAGCGGGATCGAGAGCAGGTCGACGCCGAACTCGACCGACCCGAGCACGCCGGAGTCGACCACGTGCCCGGCGGTGCGGACCACGAAGAGCCGGCCGAGACCCTGGTCGAAGACGATCTCGGCGGCCACCCGCGAGTCACCGCAGCCGAACAGCAGGGCGAACGGCCGCTGGCCCTGGGCGACCTCGACCCGACGGGCGGCGCTCTGGTCGGAGTTGGTGGAGCGTCCCTCGGCGAACCTCTCGTTGCCTGCGGACAGCTCGGCCCAGGCCTGGTCAGGCGTCATGCGCACGTCGGTCACAGGCGCATCCTCTCAGGTGCCGAGGGCGCGGACGACGTCCAGGTGGGTGCCCGGGCCACGGACGCACCCACGAGGGCGTACCAGGCCGACAGCGTGAGGATCTGCCCCCGCTGCGGCCAGCCCAGCCAGGTGAGGTGACCCGCCGCCTGGGAGGTGATGAACACCAGGCCCAGGGCGCCGGCCAGCGCGAACGCGGCCAGGTGCAGGCGCGACAGCGAGCGCGCCCGCCGCGTCGCCCACGCGTAGGCCGCGGCGGCCAGTACGCCGCACGTCGTGCCGAGCGTGCTGATGGTGTCGTGCAGGACGTCGCCCCAGCCGTGGTCGGTGGCCGCCGCGGCACACGACCCTGCGCCCGAGACGGTGCACTGCTCGGGGAACACCACGGCCATCAGGGTCGAGGCGGCGAACAGCGCCAGCATGGCCGTCGCCACGCGCCACACCGGTGACCGGTCGGCCCGCCAGGCCAGGGCGCACAGCGCGAGCAGCAGCACGGCCGAGGCGGCGTCGCCCAGGCGGAAGGCCCAGTTCCACGGCTGGCCCGGGGCCGCGAGGTCGCTGACCACCGTGGACGCCACCGGGGTGTGGTGAGGCAGCAGCCACTCGAGCAGGAAGTTGACGTTGAGGACCCCGGCCGCCAGCCCCAACCACCAGGCCGGGTGCCGCGCGAGGTCCGGTCGGCTGCCCACCGGGACATCCTGCCGTACCGCCCCCAGCGGGCCGCCGACCCGCCCCTAGGGTGGACCTGTGAGCACCACGGCGCCGTCCGGCGGCCCGGCCCGGAGCGCCGTCGCGGCCTCCCGCGCCGAGCCCGTGCGCCGTCGCGTGCCGTCGCTGGTGGCCTGGGTCGTGCGGGCGGTGTCGCTGCTGTCGCTGGTCTCGCTGTTCTCCCGATCGGGCGAGCGGCCGCACCACGGGCTCGACGACGCGGTGATCGACGGCTCCTCGATCGCCGTGGTCATCGCGCTGGCGGCGGTCATGCTCGTGCTGGCCCGTGGGCTGGCCCACCGCAAGCGCCGCGCGTGGCGGGTGGTGCTCGGCGTCGTCGTCGTGGCGGCGGTGTTGTACGTCCGGGCCACGGCGTGGGAGGCAGCGGCCCTCAACCTCGCGATGGCGACCCTGCTGCTGTGGACGCGCGGCGAGTTCCAGGCGCGCTCGGAGCCGGCGTCGCGCTGGCTGGCTCTGCGCGCCGGGCTGCTCACCGGCGCGGTCTCGTTCGGCAGCGGCCTGGCCCTCAGCGCCCGCACCGCCCCGGAGGCCGACAGCTGGGCCGTCGTCCGCGAGACCGCCCGCGGGCTGTTCGGCTTCTTCCCGGACCTGCCCTACCGTCGCCCGGCCCTCGGCGACCTGACGAGCGTCGTCCTCACCGCGCTCGGTGTCGCCACGGTCGGGGTCGTGCTGGTGATCCTGCTCTCGCCGCGTCGCAAGCCCGCGGTGCTGGCACCCGACGACGAGCAGCGGCTGCGCGACCTGCTCGCCCGGCACGGGTGCCGCGACTCGCTCGGCTACTTCGCGCTGCGCCGCGACAAGTCGGTGGTCTTCTCACCCAGCGGGAAGGCGGCGGTCGCCTACCGCGTCGTCGGCGGGGTGACGCTGGCGTCCGGCGACCCGATCGGCGACCCGGAGGCCTGGCCCGGCGCCATCCGCGCGTGGCTGGACGAGGCCGACTCGTTCGCCTGGATCCCCGGGGTGCTCGGAGCCAGCCAGGACGGCGCCACCGCGTTCGTGCGAGCCGGGCTCGACGCGCTCGAGATCGGCGACGAGGCGGTGCTCGACCTCACGACCTTCTCGCTCGACGGCCGAGACCGCAGGCCCGTGCGGCAGGCGGTGGCTCGCGTGCGGCGCAGCGGGTGCACGTCGGTCGTCGCCCGGCAGCGCGACCTGACGGCCGAGCAGCTCGCCCAGGTGGCGACCGCCGCCGAGGCGATGCGCGACGGCGACGTCGAGCGGGGCTTCTCGATGGCGCTCGGTCGGGTCGGCGACCCCGCGGACGGCGACATCGTCGTGGTGCAGGCGCTGGACGCGGACGGCGAGCTGGTGGCGGTGCTGTCCCTCGTCCCGTGGGGTGACGACGGCCTGTCCCTCGACCTCATGCGGCGCTCGCCCAGCAGCGAGAACGGCACGATGGAGTTCCTCGTCGCCGAGCTCGCGGCCCACGCGAGCGAGCTGGGTGTGCGGCGGCTGTCGCTGAACTTCGCGGTGTTCCGCTCAGCCCTCGAGCGCGGCGGGCAGGTCGGCGCCGGCCCCGTGCTCCGGCTCTGGCGGTCGCTGCTGCTGAAGGCCTCGCGGTGGTGGCAGATCGAGTCGCTGTACCGGGCGAACGCGAAGTACCAGCCGATGTGGGTGCCGCGCATGGTGTGCTTCGCGCGGCCTGCCGACCTGCCGCGCGTGGCCGTGGCGGCCCTGCAGGCCGAGGCCTTCGTGGTGCGGCCGTCCCTGTCGCGCTGGTTGCGCCCGCGTCGCTAGCCAGCGGGCCGATGCGGGGCGGTCAGAGGCCGGGGCGGCGGGGGATCGACGTCGCGAGGGGCGTGGTCGTCGTCGCGAAGAAGTCGTTGCCCTTGTCGTCGACCACGATGAAGGCGGGGAAGTCCTCGACCTCGATCCGCCACACGGCCTCCATGCCGAGCTCGGGGTACTCGAGCACCTCGACCTTCTTGATGCAGTCCTGCGCGAGCCGCGCCGCCGGGCCGCCGATCGAGCCGAGGTAGAAGCCACCGTGGGCGGCGCAGGCGTCGGTGACGGCCTTGCTGCGGTTGCCCTTCGCCAGCATCACGAACGAGCCCCCCGCGGCCTGGAACTGCTCGACGTAGGAGTCCATCCGCCCCGCGGTGGTGGGCCCGAACGACCCCGACGCGTAGCCCTCCGGCGTCTTGGCCGGGCCGGCGTAGTAGACGGCGTGGTCGCGCAGGTACTGCGGCATCGGCTCGCCGGCGTCGAGGCGCTCCTTGATCTTCGCGTGGGCGATGTCGCGGGCGACGACGAGCGGGCCGGTGAGCGACAGCCGGGTCGTGACGGGGTAGCGGGTGAGCTCGGCGCGGATCTCGTCCATCGGCCGGTTCAGGTCGATGTGCACGACGTCGTCGCCGGACGTCGACTCCACCCGCGCGCGCTCGGCGAGCTCGGAGTCCGCCAGCGACTCGTGGGTGGCGTCGGGCAGGAACCGGGCCGGGTCGGTCTCGAGCTGCTCCAGGAACACGCCCTCGGGGGTGATCTTGCCCAGCGCCTGCCGGTCGGCCGAGCAGGACACGGCGATGGCGACGGGGCACGAGGCCCCGTGCCGCGGCAGCCGGACGACGCGGACGTCGTGGCAGAAGTACTTGCCGCCGAACTGCGCGCCGATGCCGAACTCGCGCGTGAGCTCCAGCACCTCCTGCTCGAGCTCGAGGTCGCGGAAGCCGTGCGCGGACATCGAGCCGGACGTCGGCAGGTGGTCGAGGTACTTGGCGCTGGCGTACTTGGCGGTCTTGAGCGCGAACTCCGCCGACGTGCCGCCGACGACGATCGCCAGGTGGTACGGCGGGCAGGCTGCCGTGCCGAGCGAGCGCAGCTTCTCGTCGAGGAAGCGCCGCATGCCGGCCGGGTTGAGCACCGCCTTGGTCTCCTGGAAGAGGAACGACTTGTTGGCCGAGCCGCCACCCTTGGCCATGAAGAGGAACTTGTAGCTGGTCTCGTGCCCGGCGGCGGTGTCGGCGTACAGCTCGATCTGCGCGGGCAGGTTGGAGCCGGTGTTCTTCTCCTCCCACATGGTGAGGGGAGCCAGCTGGCTGTAGCGCAGGTTCAGCCGGGTGTAGGCGTCGAAGACGCCCTGGGAGATGGCCTCCTCGTCGGTGCCGGCGGTGAGGACGTGCTGGCCCCGCTTGCCCATGACGATCGCGGTGCCGGTGTCCTGGCACATGGGCAGGACGCCGCCGGCGGCGATGTTGGCGTTCTTCAGCAGGTCCAGCGCGACGAACTTGTCGTTGTTGCTCGCCTCGGGGTCGTCGAGGATCGAGCGCAGCTGGGCCAGGTGCGCCGGTCGCAGGTAGTGCGCGATGTCGTGCATCGCGGTCTCGGTGAGCGTCCGCAGCGCCTCCGGCTGCACCTCCAGGAACCGGCGTCCGCCCGGCCCCTCGACCTCCTGGACACCGTCGGTGGTGAGCAGCCGGTACTGCGTGGTGTCGGCGCCGATCGGGAGCAGGTCCTCGTAGACGAACTCAGGGCTGGGCATCGTGAACCTCGGCGGGCGCGGGGGTGGACGGGCGCTGCTCAGGTTAACCGGCGCGCCCGGACGGTCGATGAGTGGTTCACCTGCGTGCCCCACGCGCGATCCGTAGTGGGCGCTCTACGCTGGGTCACCGAGGAGGGGACGCGTGAACTTCGACCTGCTCGAGCTCGGCGTGGCGCTGGGGCTCGCGGCCGGGCTGTACATCGCGATCGCCGCGTTCGTGTGGAGCCACCGGCGAGCCGTCGGTGGGCGCGCCCTGACCCTGCTGCTGCTGGCCGCCGGCACCTGGACGATCTGCGGTGCCGTCGAGGTCAGCCTGCTCGACCCCCAGGCGCAGGAGCTGTGGGGCGACATCAAGTACCTCGGCATCGTGGCGCTGCCGCCCGCGCTGCTCGCGTTCGCGCTCGAGTACACCGGCCGCCGCCGACGCATGGGACGGCGCGCGGTCGCCGCGCTCAGCATCGAGCCCGTCCTGGTGCTGCTGGCCATCTGGCTGCCGCCGACGCACCACCTGGTGCGCTACGTGCCGGCGGACGCGCCGTACGGCGAGTTCGCCGTCGCCGAGGCCGGGCCGCTGTTCTGGGTGCACGCCGTCTACAGCTACGTCGTGATCCTCGCCGCGCTGGCGATGCTCGTGCTCGCGCTGCTGAAGGTCTCGCGGCGCTACGCGCGGGCGTGGCTGCTCATCGGGTCGGCGCTGCTGCCCCTGCTGCTCAACCTCGCCTACACGCTGCGGCTGACCGACCGGCTCGACGTCGACCCGACACCGCTCGGCTTCAGCGTGACCGGCCTGGTGCTGGTGTGGGGCTTCTTCCGCTTCCGCCTGCTCGAGCTGATCCCGGTCGGACGCAAGCAGGTGGTCGAGCGCATCCCGGACGCCGTGGTCGTGCTCGACACCCACGGCCACATCGCCGACGCCAACCCGGCCGCCGCCCACCTCACCGGGGTGAGCGTGAGCGGGCTGGTGGGGCGCGACCTGCTCGACATGCTGCCGCAGCTGTCGTCCCTGCTGGGGTCCACGGGAGCCTCCCGCCAGGCGCTCGGGGGCTGCCGGGCCAAGCGGTCGGACGGCGTCACGGTCGACCTCGCAGTCACGGTCAGCCCGCTGCCCGACGAGTCGCACGCACCCACCGGCCGGCTCGTGGTGCTGCGCGACGTGACGGCCCAGCGCGACGTGGAACGGCGGCTGCGCGAGCTGGTCGCGGAGCGGACGGCGACGCTGGAGACGCTGCAGCGCGGGCTGTACCCGGCGCGGGCGCCTGAGATCCCCGGCCTGTCCGTGGCCGCCGTGCTCGACCCGGCGGAGGCCGACACGAGCATCGGCGGCGACTTCGTCGACGTGCGCGCCTGTGGCGAGGGCCGCTGGTGCCTCATGGTGGGCGACGTCGTCGGCAAGGGGGCGGCGGCGGCCACCCTCACCGGGCTCGCCCGCCACACCACCTTGGCGCTGACCTCGATCGGCTGGGCGCCGTCAGCGGTGCTGGCCGAGGTCAACCGGGCCATCGCCGCCGAGGAGGCGGACGCCGCCGGCGACCTCGACCCGCGCTTCTGCACGCTGGCGCTCGCGACCGTGGAGCCGGACGGCGACGGCGCCCAGGTCGTGCTGGCCCTGGGCGGCCACCTGCGTCCGGTGCTGGTGCGCGCGTCGGGTGAGGTCACCGAGGTGGGCGTGCCGGGCACCCTGCTCGGGGTCTTCGACGAGCCCGAGCTGCACGACGTGCGCCTGCGGCTGCAGCCCGGTGACTGCCTGGTGATGTTCTCCGACGGCGTGACGGAGGCTCGTCGCGGCCACGAGGCGTTCGGTGACCACAGGCTGCCCGAGCTGCTGGGTCAGCTCGCCGCCAAGCCGGCCGGCCACGTGGTGCACGAGGTGGTGACCGCCGTGCGCACCTTCTCGCGCAACGAGTCGGCGCGGGACGACGTCGCGGTGCTCGCCCTCGCCGTGCCCCTCGACTGAGACCGGTGGCCGGGCTCAGGCCAGCTCGGCGCGGGTCGGCGGGTTGGAGCCGGCCCGCGAGCAGGTGATGGCGGAGGTCGCGACGGCTCGCCGCAGGGCCGGCAGCACGTCGTCCGGCGAGGCGGTGCGCAGCGCCTCGCGCCGGCCACGGCCCAGCAGGCCGGCGTCGAGCAGGCCCGAGAGCAGGCCGGACATGAAGGAGTCGCCGGCGCCCACCGTGTCGACGACGTCAACCCGTTGCGGCGCAACGTGGATGGGGGACTCGGGTGCCGCGGCGTGCCAGGCGAGAGCGCCCTCACCGCCGAGCGTGATGACGACCAGCGACGGGCCGAGGTCGAGCCAGAGTCGCCCGACCTGCGCCGCGGAGTGCGCGGAGTACAGCCACGCGACGTCCTCGTCGCTCGCCTTGACGACGTCCGAGGTGGCCACGAGCGCCTCGACGGCCGGCCGCTCGTCGTCGGGCGAGCCGATGATGCCGGGGCGCAGGTTCGGGTCGTAGGAGGTGGTCGCGCCGAGGGCGCGGGCGCCGCTGAGCGCGACGCTCACCGCCGCGGTGCCGGGCATGAGCGCGGTCGCGAGGGAGCCGGTGTGCACGTGGCCCGCGCGCGAGACGTCGACCGGCAGCAGGTCCCAGCGGAGGTCGAACTCGTACGTCGCCGATCCTCGGACGTCCAGCCGCGCCGTCGCCGTGGACGTCCGGCCGCGCGGCTGCGACCCGGCGTCGAGGTGCACGCCGTCAGCGGCGAGGCGGGCGCGCACGAGGTCGCCGTCGGCGTCGGCGCCCAGGCAGGTGGCGAGGGTGACCGTCGTGACCGAGCCGGGCCAGCCCGATCGCGACGTTGGCGGGGCTGCCGCCGACGTGCCGCTCAGCGGGCAGGCCGTCGCGGACCACGACGTCGACGAGGGACTCGCCGATGACGACCACGTCGCGGCCGTCGGTGTGCGGGCCGGTCGACGCCGTCACGTCAGCGGCCGTGCTCGAAGTCCACGGCGCTGTACGCCTTGAGCTTGCTCAGCCGGTGGTGGCTCTCGATGACGCGGATCGTGCCGCTCTTGGAGCGCATCACGAGCGAGTGCGTCGTGGCACCGCCCGCGCGGTACCGGACGCCGCGCAGCAGCTCGCCGTCCGTGATGCCGGTGGCGACGAAGAACACGTTGTCGCCCCGGACGAGGTCCTCGGTGTGCAGGACGCGGTCGAGCTCGTCGCCCGCGGTGGCCATCTTGGCCTTCTCCTCGTCGTCGCGCGGCCAGAGACGTCCCTGGATCGTGCCGCCGAGGCACTTGATGGCGCAGGCCGTGATGATGCCCTCGGGCGTGCCGCCGATGCCGAGCAGCAGGTCGACGCCGGTGTCGGGACGGGCCGCCATGATCGCGCCGGCGACGTCGCCGTCGGAGATCAGCCGGATGCGGGCGCCGGTGGCGCGCACCTCCTCGATGATCTGCGCGTGGCGCGGGCGGTCGAGGATCACGACCGTGACGTCCTCGGGCGTCTCGTTCTTGGCCTGGGCCACCCGGTCGATGTTCTCGGCCACCGACAGCGTGATGTCGACGGCGTCCGCGGCCTCGGGCCCGGTGACGAGCTTCTCCATGTAGAAGACCGCGCTCGGGTCGTACATCGAGCCGCGCTCGGCGACCGCCATCACCGCGACCGCGTTGGGCTGGCCGTTGGCGCACAGGCTCGTGCCGTCGATCGGGTCGACCGCGACGTCGCACTCCGGGCCCGATCCGTCACCGACCTGCTCGCCGTTGAACAGCATGGGCGCGTTGTCCTTCTCGCCCTCGCCGATCACCACGACGCCGTTCATCGACACGGTGCCGATGAGCGCGCGCATCGCGCCGACCGCGGCGCCGTCCGCGCCGTTCTTGTCGCCGCGCCCGACCCAGCGGCCGCCTGCCATGGCGGCGGCCTCGGTGACCCGCACGAGCTCGAGCGCGAGGTTGCGGTCGGGCTGCTCCGCCGTGACCTGCAGGGCCTGCGGCAGCTCGGCCGAGTCGGTGCGGTCGTCGGGCATGGTTCTCCTCGCGTCGGTCGGGCGGGGGGCGCAAGGGCGATGCTATCGGTCGCCGGACCGTGCCGCCCGCTGTGAACGCCGCGGCCGGCATCGGCGACCATGGTGGGGTGAGCAGTGCGGAGGAGGCCACGGTGAGCCGCGACGACGAGCTGGACCGCGCCCGCGAGCTGGACCGCGCCCGCGAGCTCGCGGCCGAGCGGCGGCGTGCGCCGGGCCCGAGCGCCGTGGACGTCGATGGTGCTCTCGCTCGCCGTCGTGCTCGGCATCGTCCTGGCCCTCGTGCTGATGGTGCCGCGGGTCAACGGCGTCACGCAGCCGCCGGTCGACGTCACCCTGGGCGCCCGCGCGGCAGCGGCCGAGGTCGAGTTCACGCCGGCGGTGCCTGCCGGGCTGCCGGACGGCTGGCGGGCCACGAGCGTCCGCACCACCCGCTCGACGGCGGACGTCATCACCTGGCACGCCGGCTACCAGACCCCCGGCGGGCAGTACGCCGCCCTCGAGCAGGGCAAGGACGCCCCCACCGCGTGGGTCGCCCAGCAGACCAACCACGGCCAGGCCGACGGCAGCCAGCAGGTCGCCGGGCAGACCTGGCAGCGCTACGCCGGCGGCCGCGCCGTCCAGAACAGCCTGGTGCGCACCTCCGGTGCCGTGACCACGATCGTCACCGGCACCGCGTCCTTCGACGAGCTCGCCGTGCTCGCCGCGAGCCTGCGCCCCACCCCCTGACGTCCGCCCGGTCTCCTACTCCTCGGCGGCGTCGGCGTCCTGCTCGCGGACGGCGTCCAGCCGCTCCCGGGCGCCGTCCAGCCAGCGCTGGCAGCGGTCGGCGAGGGCCTCGCCGCGCTCCCACAGGGCGAGCGAGTCCTCCAGGCTCGTGCCGCCTGCCTCGAGGCGACGCACGACGTCCACGAGCTCGTCTCGCGCCTGCTCGTAGCTCAGGTCGTCGAGCGCGTCAGGGGCGGGCTGCTTCTCGGCGGGCACGTCCCGCACCCTATCCGGGCTGGTTCCTTCGGGTCCTTCCGCGTCGCGACGTAGGCTGCGCCCCATGGCCGCTCCCGTCGCCCGCCGTGCCACCGCCGACGACGCGGGCGAGCTGGTGCGGCTGCGGGCGGTCATGTTCGCGTCGATGGGAGAGCCGACCGACGGGCCCTGGGCCGCCGAGTGCCAGAGCCTTCTTCGCGCGGCATGCTGGGCGGCGACCGGCTGGCGGCCAGCGTCGTCGAGGCCCCGGACGGCGCGGGGCTGGCCGCGTGCGCGGTGGGCATGATCGACCTCCGCCTGCCCGTCACCCACGCGCCACGGGCCGATGGGGCACGTCAGCTCCGTCGCGACCGACGAGCGGTGGCGGCGGCGCGGCTTCGCGCGCGCCGCCGTGAGCGACCTGCTGGGCTGGTTCGTCGAGCAGGGCGCCGGCCGGGTGCAGCTCAGCGCGAGCCGCGACGGCGAGGGCCTCTACCGCTCGCTCGGCTTCGCGCCCAGGCGACCAACCGACGCTCACCTGGCAGCCGGGCCTGACGCCGTCAGGCCTCGACGGTGGCGTGGACGTCGCCGCGCGCCACCCGCAGCCGCAGGCGCTCGCCGGCGGTGACGTCGTCGGGCGCGCGGACGACGGCGCCGTCCTCGCGCTGGACGACGGCGTAGCCGCGCTCGAGGGTGGCGGCCGGCGACAGCGCACGCACCTGGGTGGCGAGGTGCGCCACCGAGTCGGCGGCTCGGTCGAGCCGCGCGCTGAGGGCGGTGCGAGCCCGCTCGACGGCGGCTGCGACCTCGTCGTGACGCTGGTCGATGATCGTGCGCGGCGCAGCCAGCACCGGGCGCGAGCGCAGCTGGTCGAGGGACGTCTGCTCGGCGCCGACCCGGTGGGTCACCGCCCGGCGCAGCCGTGAGCGCGCGGCCGCGACGCCCGCGAGCTGTTCGGCGACGTCGGGCACGACCAGCTTGGCGGCGTCCGTCGGTGTCGAGGCGCGCACGTCCGCCACGAGGTCGAGCAGGGGGGTGTCGACCTCGTGGCCGATGGCGCTGACCACGGGCGTGACCGCCGCTGCCACTGCGCGCACCAGCGTCTCGTTGCTGAACGGCAGGAGGTCCTCGAGCGAGCCGCCGCCGCGGGCGATGACGATCACGTCGACGTCGCGGTCGGCGTCCAGCTCGCGCAGGGCGGCGCAGACCTGCGTGACGGCGTTCGGCCCCTGCACCGCGACCTCGCGCACCGTGAACTCCACGGCCGGCCAGCGGCGACGGGCGTTCTCGACGACGTCGCGCTCGGCGGCGCTCGCCCGCCCGCACACGAGGCCGACCCGCCGCGGCAGGAAGGGCAGTGGCCGCTTGCGGTCGGCCGCGAGCAGCCCCTCGCTGGCGAGCAGCCGCTTGAGGTGCTCGATGCGCGCGAGCAGCTCGCCGACGCCGACCGGCCGGATCTCGTCCGCCGACAGCTGCAGCGTGCCGCGGCGGGCGAAGAAGGTGGGCTTGGCGTGCACGACCACCCGGGCGCCGTCCGCGAGGCCGCCGTCGAGTCGGGCGAGCACGCGCACGTTGGCGGTGACCGACAGCGAGAAGTCGACGTCGGCGTCGCGCAGGGTGAGGAACGCCGTCGTGGTGCCGGGGCGCTGGGACACCTGCACGACCTGGCCCTCGACCCACACCGGCGGCATCCGGTCGATGTACTCCGCCATCTTCGTGCTCAGCAGCCGCACCGGCCACGGGTGCTCCGGCGTGGTCTGCAGCGCCCGCGCCGGGATCTGGCGGACGGCGGGGCCACCTGGCTCGGGGGTGCTGGTGCTCACGTCGGCAGCCTACGCACGCCAGTGACCCGGTCGCGGGGCGGCGCATCCGCGGGCTCGACCTACCATGGGTGGGTGACTTCTCCTTCGCAGACCAGCGCCAAGCGCGTCCTGCTCGCGGCCCCGCGGGGCTACTGCGCGGGTGTCGACCGAGCCGTGGTGGCGGTCGAGAAGGCCCTCGACCTCTACGGCGCCCCGGTCTACGTCCGCAAGCAGATCGTGCACAACCGGCACGTGGTGGCGACGCTCGAGAAGCGCGGCGCGATCTTCGTCGACGAGACCGACGAGGTGCCCGAGGGCGCCACGGTCGTCTTCTCCGCGCACGGCGTCGCACCCACCGTGCACGAGGAGGCCGCCCGGCTGTCGCTGAAGACCATCGACGCGACCTGCCCGCTGGTCACCAAGGTGCACCAGGAGGCCAAGCGCTTCGCCGGCGACGACTTCGACATCCTGCTGATCGGCCACGAGGGCCACGAGGAGGTCGTGGGCACCGCGGGGGAGGCACCCGCCAACATCCAGCTCGTCGACGGCCCGGACGACGTCCCGAACGTCACGGTGCGCGACCCCGAGCGCGTGGTGTGGCTGTCGCAGACGACGCTGTCGGTGGACGAGACGATGGAGACGGTGCGCCGCCTGCGCGAGCGGTTCCCGGCGCTGCAGGACCCGCCCAGCGACGACATCTGCTACGCCACGCAGAACCGCCAGGTGGCGGTGAAGCAGATCGCCCCGCAGGTCGACCTGATGCTCGTGGTGGGGTCGACGAACTCCTCCAACTCGGTGCGGCTCGTCGAGGTCGCGCTGGAGCACGGCGCGGGGGCGGGGCACCTGGTCGACTACGCCGACGAGATCGACGAGGCGTGGCTCGAGGGCGTCGCGGACCGTCGGCCTCACGAGCGGAGCGAGCGTGCCGGAGGTGCTGGTGCGCGACGTCATCGCCTGGCTGGCCCGCCGCGGGTTCGGTGAGGTCGAGGAGGTCGTGTCGGCGCAGGAGAGCCTGCTCTTCTCGCTGCCTCGCGAGCTGCGGCGCGACCTCAAGGCCGCCGAGGCGCTCAAGGCGGCGTCGGGCGCCGACGCCCTGACCTGAGCGGCTCGCTCGAGATCGCAGTAGTGGCCCACCGCGGACGTCCGCGATGGGCCACTCCTGCGATCTCGCTGCTGACCGGCTCAGCCGGCGTCGCGGGTGTCGTCGGCCGTCGCGTCGCTCGACCCGGCCGTTGACCAGCTCGAGGTCGTCGATCAGCTCGACGGCGGTGAGCGTGCGCGGCGTGGCCTCCAGAGGCTCGACGCCGGGCAGGGGCTCGCTCGTGAGGTCCAGGTCGTGCATCCGGCGTGCCGTGACGAGCACCCGCCGCTCGAGCGTGCCGACGAGGGCGTTGTAGTCCTCGACGGCGCGGTGCAACGTGCGGCCGAGCTTGGCGGAGTGGCTGCCGAGCGTCGCGAGACGCGCGTAGAGCTCTCGGCCCACCTCGAAGAGCTCGCGCGCGTTGCCGGACAGCGCGTCCTGCTGCCAGGTGAAGGCCACGGTGCGCAGCAGGGCGAGCAGCGTGCCGGGCGAGGCGAGCACGACCCGCCGCGCCATCGCCGCCTCGTGCAGGCCCGGGTCGGCGTCCAGCGCGGCGGCGAGGATGGCGTCGCCGGGGACGAAGCAGACCACCATCTCGGGGGTGGGGGAGAACGCCTCCCAGTACGCGCGGCCGGCGAGCACGTCGACGTGCCCTCGCAGGGCCTTGGCGTGCTGGGCGAGCAGCCGCGTGCGCTGCTCGTCGTCGTGAGCGCCGGCCTCCAGGAACGCCGACAGCGGTGCCTTCGCGTCGACGACGAGGTGCTTGCCGCCGGGCAGGTGCACGACGAGGTCGGGCCGCAGCACCGTGCCGTCAGCGGCCGTGGCGCTCGGCTGCTCGGTGAAGTCGACCCGCGCGAGCATGCCGGCGTGCTCGACCACCCGCCGCAGCTGCGTCTCGCCCCACGTGCCACGGGTGTTGGACGACCGCAGCGCCCCCGCCAGCGTGGCCGTCTGGGTGCGCAAGGCCTCACCGGACGCCGCCACCGCCGCCACCTGCTCACCCAGCCGCGAGTACTGCTCGACGCGGTCGCGCTCGAGCTGGGCGACCTGCCGCTCGACGCGGGTGAGGCTGTCGCGCAGCGGGACGCAGCACGCCGGCGATCTCGCGGTCGTGACCGCTGGCCGCCTCGAGGTCGACCACGCGCTCGCGCAGCAGGTCGCGCTCGGTGGTGGCGACCGCGGCCTGCGCGCCGAGACGGGCGCGCACCGCCAGACCGCCCAGCACGGCACCGAGCACGAGCGAGGACGAGCAGGCTGAGCGCCGTCCAGAAGTCCATGCCACCCACGGTGCCAGGGCGCACCGACAGCGCCGTGCCGCCACGTCGGTAGACTCTCGTCCTCGTGGCCCTCACCATCGGAATCGTCGGACTGCCCAACGTCGGCAAGTCCACCCTCTTCAACGCCCTCACCAAGAACGACGTGCTCGCCGCGAACTACCCGTTCGCGACCATCGAGCCCAACGTCGGCGTGGTGCCGCTGCCCGACGAGCGGCTGGCCAAGCTCGCCGAGATCTTCGGCAGCGCGCGCATCCTGCCCGCGACGGTGTCGTTCGTCGACATCGCCGGCATCGTCAAGGGCGCCAGCGAGGGGGAGGGGCTCGGCAACAAGTTCCTCGCGAACATCCGCGAGGCCGACGCGATCTGCCAGGTGATCCGCGCCTTCGACGACCCCGACGTCGTGCACGTCGAGGGCAAGGTCGATCCGTCGTCCGACATCGAGACGATCAACACCGAGCTGATCCTCGCCGACCTGCAGACCCTCGAGAACGCCGTCCCGCGGCTCGAGAAGGAGGTCAAGGGCAAGAAGACCGACAAGGCGGTGCTGGACGGCGCACTGGCGGCTCGCGCGATCCTCGAGCGCGGCACCACCCTCTACGCGGCCGCGGCGTCCGGTGAGATCGAGCTGGCCGACGTCCGCGAGCTGTCGCTGCTGACGAGCAAGCCGTTCCTCTACGTCTTCAACGTCGACGAGGCGGGCCTGTCCGACGACGCGCTGCAGTCGCGGCTGCGCGAGCTCGTGGCGCCGGCCGACGCCATCTTCCTCGACGCCAAGGTCGAGGCCGAGCTCTCCGAGCTCGACCCCGAGGACGCCGCCGAGCTGCTCGCGGGCATCGGCCAGGACGAGTCCGGTCTCGACCAGCTCGCGCGCATCGGCTTCCACACGCTCGGGCTGCAGACCTACCTGACGGCCGGGCCGAAGGAGTCGCGCGCCTGGACGATCCGCAAGGGCTGGACGGCGCCCCAGGCCGCCGGTGTGATCCACACCGACTTCCAGCGTGGCTTCATCAAGGCCGAGGTGGTCTCGTTCGACGACCTCGTGGCCGCCGGCTCGATGGCGGAGGCCAAGTCGCGCGGCAAGGTGCGGATCGAGGGCAAGGACTACGTGATGGCGGACGGCGACGTCGTGGAGTTCCGCTTCAACGTAACCTGACGGGGCCTCCTGATCAGGGGCGCGTCACGCGGCATTCCATCAGCGACGTGGACGACGTCGTCGGGCCGGGCGGCCCCCACACGGCACCGCCGGTGCCCGTCCTCGGATCGTTTACCGTCGGTCTACGAGGCGTGCACCCGAGTCGAGGCCGCGGTGCACCGTCCCGTGAACCCGACGATCCTCACTCACGAGGAGTTCGCGGCATCCTCCGGGTTTCAGGACAACGTGCGCAGCGGCCCGGCGCTCGCAGTGATCGGGGAGCTGCCGTGGGGCTGACTCCGCTCACCCGCATCCAGCAGGCGACGGTCCTCGCGCTGGTCGAGGCACGACGCCTCGATGGCGTGCCCGCAGATCTCGCGCGTGTGACCTCGTTCCTGCGCCAGGCCGACGAGCGCCTGAACCAATTGCCCCTGCTCACCAGTGTCGTCGTGAAATACGGCATCGCCTACGACGCCTGCCACGACACGGGCGAGGCGCTTCTGGCGGCGTACGGCTTCCGGACGACCAACGGGCCCGGCCAGCACGAGGCCCTCGGCCGCTACCTTCGCGCTGTCTTCGACAAGCCGCCCGCGGACAAGGCGGCGCGAGAGTTCGACCGCCTGCGACGCGCTCGCAACCAGGACCGCTACGAGGCGAAGCCAGTGGGTGCCGCGGCGACCGAGAAGGCCGAGCAGGTCGCCCGAACACTCCGACCGGCAGTGACCAACGACCACCGAAACCCCGCGTGATCCTTCCGCTTCAAAGTCTGACGGGGAGTCCGATGCCCCGCTCGTCAGCGGAACCGTCGAGACTGTGCGGTCACGGCGTCGAGGTGAACCCTCAGATGGTCGGCCAGCTCGCGGGTGTCCTCGGCCGCGCCCATCAGGTAGCTCGAAGACCGTCGGCGCAGCAACGGACCGCCGAGCAGGACCAGACCCGGCGCGTGGCGCACCACGCCGCCGTCGTGGACGACCCGTCCGGCGCGGTCGCGGACGGGTACGTCGAGCCACGAGTGGTCGGGTTCGAACCCGGTGGCCCACACCACGGACCGGATGCCTTCGGCGCCCAGGTCCAGCTCCAGCCGCGGGTCTGCCTCGACCACGGTCGGCGATGGCGTCGGCCAGTCCGGGTCGACGCCCAGGTCGGCCGCCGTCGCCCAGGCGTCGAGCCGACGCAGGAGCCGAGCCTGCTTGAGGTCCGCGAGCGCGCACACGTTCGCGAGCGATCCCGCACAGCGGACCCGCCTGCCCTCGACCCCCACGACCCGGCCAACCAGCCTCACTCCGATCGCGGTCAGCGCGTTCAGGTCGAGATCGTGACGGGTCGGGCTTCCGACCAGCTGGGGCGACGGCACCCGCCGCGCTCGGGTCAGGTCGTCGACCTCGTCGTACCGCTCCGCCAGGACGCCGGCGGCCTCGAGCCACCAGAAGATGTCCCGCTCGCGATGACGGCGAGGCATCCGCACGTGCTCGCCCACGGCGATCGTGACCGGGCGTCCGCTCCGATGGATCTCGTCGGCGAGCTGGACGCCGGTCGCGGAGGCGCCGACCACGAGCACGCCGCCGTCGGCGAGGTCGTCGGGCCCGGTGTAGCCGGCTGGGACCACAGTGGTGACCGCGCCGTCCAGACGGCCGAACGACGGCGGCACCCGGGGGGTCGCGGCGGACCCGGTCGCCACCACCACGGCATCGGCCAGCCACACGCCTTGGTCCGTCTCGACCCGGTACGACGCCTGCCCGCGGGCAGGCGTCACGCAGCGCACCCTTACGCCGGTGAGGACCGGTGCGTCGACGACCTCGGCGTACCGCCGGATGAACGACGCCACCTCGGCGGCCGACTGGTAGCCGTCGGGGTCGTCGCCGGAGTAGTCGAAGCCCGGCAGCCGGCACTGGTGGTTGGGCGTCAGCAGTCGCAGCCCGGGCCAGCGGTCATGGAGCCACGCGGCCGCCACCTCCCGCCGCTCGAGGAGCACGTGGTCGATCGAGAGGTCGCTGAGGCGGCGGCTCATCGCGAGTCCCGAGTGGCCCGCACCCACGACGACGACGGAGGTACGCACGGGCTAGTTGACCTCGACGACCACGTTGGTCGGGTTGGTCACCACGTCGAAGACCGCGGACCGCTTCTGGGCCTGAGCCACCAGCGCCTCGACGTCGTGCGGCTCGGCGTCGGCATCGATCTCGAAGTGCACGCGGACCCGCTCGAACCCGTTGCGCACCTCCGGGTCGGCGCCGAGGATGCCGAGCACGTTCATGTCGCCCTCGACCGTCGCGGTGACCGACCGCAGTTGGATGCCGCGATGCTGGGCGACCGAGGCGACGCCGGCGGTGAGGCAGCCGACGAGGCCGACCAGCACGTACTCGACCGGCGTCGCGCCGCGGTCCTGCGAGGCGAAGCACTCCGGGTGGTCGACGCCGAAGTGGTACGTCGAGGTGTGCTGGTGGTCGGTGCCCAGGCCCGCGAACCCGTCGACGACCGCGGTGCTGAAGGTCCCGTCCTGCCAGGTGGCCTGGGCACGCCACTGGAAGGCAGCGGCTTCCGGTGCCTCGCTCAGCGCGGCGCGCGCGCCGAGCAGGGCCTCGACGTTCACGCCGTTGTCGACCGGGTTCGCGGTGATGGTCATGGTGTTCCTCCTGTGCCGGTGTGGATGTTGCGGGTGTGGGTGTTGCGGGTGCGGATGGTGTGGGTGTGGTCGTGGGCCTGGCTGTCCGATGCGGGACCGAGGTGGACCGGGAGCGACCCGAGGCCGCGGAGGACCAGCCCGTCGCCGTGGGTCCACGCGAGGTCGGACCGGTCGACCGCGAGTCCGAGGCCGGGGAAGCGGCCGAGCAGGACCTCGAAGGCGACGCGTGCCTCCAGGCGGGCGAGCGGGGCGCCCAGGCAGTAGTGGATGCCGTGCCCGAAGCCCACGTGGGTGCCCGGGCGGCGAGACAGGTCGAGGGTCTCGGCGCGTTCGAAGGCCGCCGGATCGCGGTTGGCCGAGGCCAGGCACACCAGCACCTGCTGGCGCCCCGGGACAGTGGTGCCGTCCAGGTCGGTGTCCTCGGTGGTCATCCGGAACGTCGCGTGCGGCACCGGCGCGGTGAACCGCACCAGCTCCTCCACCGCGCCGGGCAGCCGGCGGGGCAGGTCCTCGAGCAGCCAGTCCAGCTGGCCGGGATGGTCGAGCAGGGTGACGATGCCGTTCCCGATCAGGCTCGTGGTGGTGTCGTGTCCTGCGACGACGAGCTGGAACAGGCTGGAGAGCACCTCCTGTCGAGTGAGTCGGTCGCCGTCGCCGGCCTCGACGAGCACCGAGACCAGGTCTGCGGCCGGCGTATGCCGCTTGGCGTCGACGAGCTCGGCGAGGTAGCCGACGATCCCGTCGGAGGCCGCCACGGTGGCAGGGGGCGGCTCGCCGTCCCACCCGCCGAGAAGGGTCGCGAACCAGTCGTGCAGCCGGGGGCGGTCCTCGACGGGGATGCCGAGGAGCTCGCCGATCACCTGGAAGGGCAGCGGCGCCGCGTAGCCGGCGCATAGGTCGACGGGGACCGGCGAGTGGGCCGCCTCCGCCAGGGCATCGAGGAGATCGGTGGCGATCGCCCGGATCGCGGGTTCCAGCGCCATCACCCGGGCTGGTGTGAATGCGCGCGCCACCAGCGCCCGCAGCCGCCGATGGTCCGGCGGGTCGACGTTCAGCATGTGCCGCGAGAAGGCCGGCCCCGGCAGCCCCGCCGCCGCGACCTCGGGATCAGCCTCGAGTGCGGCGGCCATGTCCTTGGAGATGCCCCGGTGCGCCAGCGCCTGGCGGGAGGCGGTGTGTCCGAGGACGACGTAGGCGTCGTGCCCGTCGACCAGGCGCGCCCGCTGAACGGCGCAGCGACGGCGGGCCTCGGCGAAGTGGGGGAACGGGTCGTCGCGGACCTCGGACCCCCAGTCGCCCCAGCCGACCGGATCACGACCCGCTGGCTGCTCAGCCATCGGCGGGTTCGGGTCGGTAGCCGGTGCACAGCAGGTCGAGCCGGTCGAGCCGATCCGCCTGGTCACGGTCGGCGTCGGCGTAGACCTGCTGCTCCACGATGAAGCTGCCGGGGCCGAGACGGTCGGCCTGCAACCGCAGCCGCCACCGCACGTGCACGCGCCCTGCCACCTCGCTCACCGTCGCGTCGACGAGGTCGAAGGCGGTGGTCTCACCGAACCATGCGGCGAGCTGCCCGGCGATCGTGTCGCGCCCCTGCCACTCACGGGCGCCTCCGGGGAGTAGTGCGCGCAGCCGGGCGCCCTCGGTCAGAGCCTGGCCGAGGCGGGGGAAGTCCTGGTCGGCCAACGCCTCGAGCAGCGAGCCTGCCGCGGCGAACTGGGGTGTCTGGGTCGTGGTCATGACCCCGTTCTACGGCGAGCAGACGCCGCCGACATCGGGCAGGTGCCCGAGGTTCCCGCCCGGTTTGCCGGGCAGCTCGCCACTCGCTCAGGAGGAGCCGGGCGTCCCGGCGAGTCCGTGACGCATGGCGAACAACGCCGCCTCGGTGCGGGTCCGGACGCCCAGCTTGGCGTAGACGTGCTCGAGATGGGACGAGACCGTCTTGCGCGAGACACCGAGGGCGGTGGCGATCTCGGGGTTCGACAGACCGCGGGCGAGCTCGACCAGTACGTCGGCCTCGCGCGGGCTGAGACCACCGGGCAGCTCCGCGCGGCGACGTACGCGGTGGCCGGCGGCTTCGAGGACGGCGCTGACGGCGTCGCCGTCGAGCCGTCCGGCGCGGACGTCGTCGCGAACGCTCCGTTGCGCCTCGGCCGGGGTGACCGCCTGGCGCCGGGGCCGGTCCTGGAGCAGGTCCTGGTAGGAGTCAGCGGCGGCCAGGACCCTGGCCGTGAGCGGGAGCGAGTCGGCGGTGAGCCCCCGCGGATAGCCCGAGCCGTCGAGCCGCTCGTGGTGGAGCGAGGCCAGATGACCGACGCGGGCCAGCAGCGGGGTGCGCGCGAGCATCCGCTCGGTGAGGTACGGGTGGGTCCGTGCCTGCTCCTCCTGCGAGGCCGTCCAGGGCTTCGTCTCGTCCCATACCGTGCTCGAGACCCCGATCATGCCGATGTCGTGGACCAGCGCGGCCCGCCGCAGCATGACGACGTCCGCGGCCGACAGCCCCAGGATCCGTCCCGCCGTGGTCGCCAGGTCCGCGACCGCACGTGAGTTGCCGAGCCGAAGCGGCGACTTGAGGTCGGCGAAGTCCGCGAGCGCCTCCAGCGCGCGGTCGAGGTGGACGTCGTCCAGCCTGCGTCCGAGCACGGGGTCGAGGTCGATGACCTCGTCCCACGCCGAGATGTCGGAGAGGCCACCCACGACGTGCTCAGGGTCGGCGCAGAACCGGTCGACCAGATCCGGGTCGAACTGGGTCCCGCGGCGGGTTCGGGCGACCTCCACCGCGGCCGGCAGCCCGCCCGCGTGGTGGAAGGCCTCGATGGTGTCGGCGAGGTGGACCAGCCGGATCGCCGGCGCCAACCGGTCCTTGCCGACCTCGCCGGGGATGCCGCGGCCGTCCCAGCGCTCGAAGGCCTGCAGCAGCGGCTGGCACACGCCGGGCCCCAGGCCCAGGTCGTCCGCGAGCTGGCTGGCCGACTGGCAATGGGCCTCCATCACCGCCTGCACCGACCGTCCCGCCGTGGCCAGGAAGGTGCCGACCATCCAGATCCGGCGGAAGCCGGACTGTCCGCGGCCCAGGTGGCGGGCCACGAACGCCATCATCGTCACGCCCGCGAGGTCGTCGTCGTGGGTGTCGGCGTACAGCGCTGCCTCCTCGCCGAAGAGCGCGGCGAGCTGGCTGGTGTCGGCGGCGCAGCCGACCCAGGTGAGCAGCGAGGTGTAGTACGCCGCCGAGCGGACCTCGTCGTCCATGTCGGCGGCCTCCGCCAGACGCATCGCGACCACCGTCTGGCGCAGCACCCGCTCGAGGGGGCGTCCCATGCCGAGATCGGAGACCAGCGCGAGGGTGGCCACCAGCTCGGCCAGTGAGACGGGCGGGTCCTCCGCGGGGGTCATGTCCCCATGTTCCCTCCTTCTCGGGGCTGTGCGACCTGCCTGCGCACGTAGGTCAGGAGGCGTGCGCCCGAAGGTCTAGGGATGTGGCGCAGCCCTTCGTCTCGGCGATCCTCGATTACATCGACGACATCTTGGTCTTCCCTCTCGCTGGTCGAGCACGCGACGACGTCCGAGCGGGCATGCGGACGGCCACCTTCAAGAAGCGGACGCTCAGCGCCTACGAGGTCGACGAGTCCTCCGTCCGACCGTCCTGCGGTCCGCAAATAGTCCGCACGAAGTCCGGCGGAGACCGCTCATCGCCGTCGACGCCCAACGGTCCGGAGAACGCGTTTCGGCAGGTCAGGCCGTGTTTTCTTCATCAGTCGGCGCTGACCAACGACGGCCGAAACCGCGCGTGATCGTTCCGATTCAACGTGTGAGTTGGTGCGTTTGCGCAGGTGATCCTCGGATGAGTCGACCTGGTTCTTGAGGGCGGTACGTGAGCGTTGAGGACCACACGCCGTCCGCGAATGTGGCGGGCATGGACCAAGCCCAGCGTCGCGCGCTCCCCGGCCACCGCGTCCACGGGGAAGGGCCCAGGGCTCCCGGGCGCTAGTGTCGCCGGATGGCTACCGAGATCCCCGCCGCGCGGCAGCGCCGGCTTCGCCGGCTCAACCTGGCGGCGGCGGTCCTCCACGCCGTCCAAGCGGTGGTCGTCGTGGTGCTCGCCACGGACTTCTCGCTGCCGGTGACGGCGACCTATCTCGCCGGCCCGCCCGGTACGCCGGCCCAGGAGCCGACCGTCCTCTTCGACCTGCCGACCGGTCCCGCGGTCGCGGCCTTCCTGGTGCTGTCCGCGCTGGCGCACCTGATCGTGATCACCGTCTGGTGGCGGGGATACGTCGGGGACCTGTCGCGCAGCATCAACCGCGCCCGGTGGGTCGAGTACTCGCTCTCCTCGTCGCTGATGATGGTCGTCATCGCCCAACTCGTGGGCATCGGTGACGTCACCGCCCTGCTGGCCATCGTGGGGGTCAACGCCTCGATGATCCTGTTCGGCTGGCTGCAGGAGAAGTACGAGCAGCCCGGCGGGGGAGGGTGGCTGCCGTTCTGGTTCGGCTGCATCGCCGGTGCGGTGCCTTGGATCGCCGTAGTCCTCTACGTGGTGGCGCCGCAGTCCCCTTCGGACGCCACGCCGCCCGGCTTCGTCTACGCGATCGTGGTCTCGCTCTTCGTGTTCTTCAACATCTTCGCGCTCAACCAGTGGCTGCAGTACCGCGCCAAGGGTCGCTGGGCGGACTACCTCTTCGGGGAGACGATCTACATCGTCCTGAGCCTGGTGGCCAAGTCTCTGCTGGCCTGGCAGGTGTTCGGCGGCACACTAGCGGGATAGCCGCGGCACGCTACGCAGACGCCTGCCAGAACCGCCGTGGATCCGACACCCTGCGGCACGATGGCGGGCATGGACCGCGCCGCGGAAGATCGGCCGACGGAGTTCTACGACGGGCTGGCGTCGACCTACCGCCACCTCTACCCGGACTGGCAGGCGGCCTGTCGCGAGCAGGGCCGAGCACTCCAGGGCCTGCTCCGCGCCCGGCAAGGGCCGGGTCCCCACACGATCCTCGACGCCGCGGTCGGCGTCGGCACCCAGCTGCTCGGCCTTGCCGACTTCGGGCACACGCTGGTCGGCAGCGACGTCAGCTCCCGCGCGATCCAGCGGGCGCGGCAGGAGAGCGCGGCTCGCTCGGTGGACGCGGCCTTCGCAGTGGCCGACATGCGCGACCTGCCCTTCGCCGACGCCCGGTTCGACGCGGTGGTCTGCGCCGACAACGCCGTCGCGCACCTGACGTCGCCCAGTCGCCTGACGACCGCGCTGGTTGGGATGCGCAGGGTCGTCCGGCCAGGTGGCCACCTGCTGGTCAGCACCCGCGACTACGAGCAGGCAGGCGGAACCCGTCCCTCGGGAACACCACCCCAGGTGTCCGGCGCAGGTGACGCCGTGGTGGTGAGCTTCCAGGTCTGGGACTGGCGGGCCGACGGAAGGCGCTACGACCTGCAGCACTTCCAGGTCGCGTGCGAGGGCGGTGACTGGACCGTCACCCGGCGCACTTCCCGGCTGTGGGCGATCACGCGCGACGAGCTCACCGAGTGCGCCGAGGAGGCCGGCCTGACGAAGCTGGAGTGGCTCGAGCCCGAGGCGTCGGGGTTCTTCCAACCGCTGATGGTCGCCCAGGTTCTCGGCTGAGCGCCGCGCCACCGGGCATGCTGGCCGCATGGGCAACCTCGCTGCGGTCCTCGTGCCGCTGGTCGTCGTCGCTGGGTTGGACGCGTGGGTGTACGTCGACGCCAGCGGGCGGCGCGGCACCGCCCGCGAGGTCAGCGTGACCATCGCAGGACGCGTCACCATCGACCAGCCCGCGACGTGGCTGGTCGGCTGCGTTGTGCTCTTCGTGATGTTCTTCCCCCTGTACCTGCTCGCCCGGCGGCACGCCGGCGAGTGAGCCACCGAGATTCTCGAAGAGCGTTGTCGATTCCGTGCGCCCCCGTCCGTCATGGTGGTGAGGTCGCGCCCGCGGCCTCACCACACCAGGAGGATCACTCGATGAGTCGTTACCTTGTGCTGCTGCCCGCCCCCGAGGCCGAGTGGGCGTCGCTGCCGGAGGCCGAGCACGAGAAGGGCATGCGGTCGCACGCGCAGTTCCAGGCGGATCTCGCGTCCGGCGGTCACGAGCTGCTCGCCGTCAGCCCCCTCGAGCCCTCGGCGCAGGCGACGTCGATGCGCCCGGACGGCGACGGCGGGGCGTTGGTGACCGACGGTCCCTTCACCGAGTCCGCCGAGCAGATCGTCGGTTTCTACCTCGTCCGAAGCGACGACGAGGCCGACCTGCGAGCGGCGTGCGAGCGGTTCGCCGCCCGGGGTGAGCTCATCGAGTTCCGTCGCCTGGCCGAGTGAAGGAGCACGACATGACCGAGTACATGGTGATCATCGTCGGCGACGCCGACCGCTGGTGGACCTCGATGAGCCTGAAGGAGCGCAAGGACGCCTACGCCGAGTACCGCCGCTTCGCCGAGGAGCTGGGCCGACGCGGCCACAAGATCACCGGCGGCGCCGAGCTGCACCACAGCGCCGAGGCGAAGTCGATCCGGCCGGGCAGCACCGTCGTCACCGACGGCCCGTTCACCGAGACGGCCGAGCAGGTCGGCGGGTTCTACCTCGTCGAGAGCGACGACCTCGACGACCTGCTCGACTGCTGCACGATCATCACCGGTGTCGGGGACGGCATCGAGGTGCGGCGCACGGTCGACCCCGCCGAGCGGCCGTCGTGACGCGCTACGTCGTCCTGGTGGCGTACCAGGCGGGAGAGTGGGAGGCGGCGTCCGAGGACGTGCGTCAGGGCTACTTCGACGCCCACCACGCCTTCGAGCGCTACGTGGACGCGCACGGACGCCGGCTCAGCTCGGCCCCGCTCGCCGGGGCCGACACGGCGACGACGCTCAGGCACGTGGACGGCGCCGTCACCGTCACCGACGGCCCGTTCGTCGAGTCCGTCGAGCAGGTCGGCGGCTACTACGACGTCGAGCTGCCCGACCTCGACCACGCGATCGAGGCCGGGCGGCTGCTGCCGGCGTCGTACGCCGTCGAGATCCGCCCGGTGGTGGCGATCGAGGGCTACGAGCGGGCGTGAGCGATCCCCAGGGCGTCCTCGCGACGACCGTGCGCGAGGAGTGGGGGCGCCTGGCGTCCCTGCTCCTCGCGCAGTTCCGCCGCCTCGACCTCGTCGAGGACGCCCTGGGCGATGCCGTCGAGGCTGCCGCGCGGCGCTGGCCGGTCGACGGCGCCCCCGACAACCCGGGTGCCTGGTTGCTCACGACCGCCCGTCGCCGTGTGATCGACCGCGTGCGCGCCGAGTCGATGGCGCACCGCAAGGCGCCGCTGCTCGTCACCGACGCCGTGCACCGTCAGCAGCAGCTCGCCGCGATGGCGGACCCGGGGGACCTCGTGGAGGACGACCTGCTGCGGCTGGTGCTGATGTGCACCCACCCCGCACTGGCGCCGGAGTCGGCGAGCGCCCTCGCGCTGCGGCTCGTGCTCGGGGTGAGCACCCACGACATCGGCCGGCTGTTCCTCGTCAGCGAGGCGACGGCCGCGGCGCGCATCACCCGGGCCAAGAAGAAGATCGTCGCTGCGGGCATCGCCTTCGCCGTTCCCGGGGCGGACGTGCTGCCTGAGCGGCTGGACTCGGTGGCGCGCACGGCGTACCTCGCGTTCACCGCCGGCTACGCCCCGGGCAGCGGGCCCGACCTGCTGCGTGCGGAGCTCGCCGGGGAGGCGATCCGGCTGGTGCGGGTCGTCGCCGGGCTGCGCCCGGACGACGCGACCCCGGTCGCGCTTCTGGCGCTCCTGCTGCTGCAGCACTCACGCCGTGATGCGCGGGTGGGTGACGACGGCAAGCTCGTGCTCCTCGCCGACCAGGACCGCCGGAGGTGGCGACGCGACGAGATCGACGAGGCGCTGTCGTTGCTGAGGTCGCCGCTGCTGGGCGGCGCGGTCCCCCCGCTCGCCGCGTCGTACGTCGTCCAGGCGCGCATCGCAGCCGAGCACGCTACGGCCGCAACGGCCGCAGCCACGCGCTGGGACCGGATCGTCGAGCAGTACGACCTGCTGCTGCAGCTGGCGCCCTCACCCAGCGCCCGGCTGGCACGCGCGGTGGCCGTGGCTGAGGCGTCCGGCCCCGACGCAGGGCTGGCCGCGCTGCAGGGAGTCGACGTGCCCGGCAGCCACAGGGTTGCGGCCGTGCGAGCCGAGCTGCTGGCCCGCCGAGGTGACACTCGCGGCGCGTCCGCCGCCTACGACGAGGCGATTTCGTTGTGTCGCAACGACGTCGAGCGCGAGTATCTGCGTGAGCAGCGCCGAGTGGTGGATCGACCGAACCACTAGAGCCAGTAGGTGTCGTGGCGCAGCATGAACTCGGCGCGCTGCTCCTCGGTCATCGGCTCGCGGCGCGCCAGCGTCTCGAAGTAGTCCTCACGGGGGCCGCCCGGTGCGAACATCAGCAGCATCGACGCGCGGCCGGCCCCGCGGAAGCCGTGGATGCCCCCCTCGGGCACGTAGAGGAAGTCGCCCGGTCGTGCCGTCGACCACCGGTCGCCGTCGTAGAGGCGGACCTCACCGGACAGCACGTAGAACTGCTCGGAGATCGAGCGGTGGAAGTGCGGGTCCGGGCCGGACTCGTCGTCGCCGAACGTCCAGCGGTACAGGCCGAAGCGCCCGGCCGTCTGGTCGCCGGTCGCGATGTACTCGCACGTGCCGCCGTGGGCGTAGGTGATCTCGGGCGGGTCGTCCGATCGCCGGAACCAGGCGCTGACCTCGCCGCCCTCACCGTCGTAGGTGTCGGGCGGATAGGGCCGGGGGAGGGACATTCGGATGGCTCCTCTCAGGTACCACTGTGCCGTCAGGGTGTGCCCTGAGCCAGGACGCGTTCTGAGTGCGCCGCCACGCGAGCCGGGAGGTCGGCCCGGTGGCTCAGGCCGTGGCGAGCCGCGACCGTGGCCGACACCTGCGCGAACAGCGTCATGGCGGTGCGCAGCCCGCGCAGCGTGTCGTCGGGGTCGGCGTGGGTGAAGGTCTGCAGCGCACGGTTCGCCAGGTCGGCCGGGAGCCACTCGTGCAGGTGGTGCCCGAGGTGCCAGGTGAACTGCGCGCCGTCCGGGTCCGACTGCGCGTACCACTCGAGCAGCTGCAGCAGCCGCGTCTGCATCGTGTGCTCTCGCACCTTCACCACCCACAGGTCGCGGCGCGCCAGGTAGACGGCGACCTGCGTGGCCTCGAACCAGAACTCGGACTCGACGGCGGAGAACTCCGTCTGGGTCGGTGCGGTCGCGGGGGCGGGCACGAGGGTGGGGCGCGGCAGCTCCGCGAGGTCGCCGACCTTGTCCAGGTGGACGACGTACCCCCGCTGGTACAGGTCGATGAGCCCGTGCTCGGCCTGCTCGCGGACGCGGGAGTGCCCCGCGAGCGTGAAGTCGACCTTGCGGCCCTGCGCGAAGACGGCGAGCCGGGTGGGCCACCCGATGCCGCCCGGCTCGTCGTTGGCCAGGGCCAGCACGACCATGGTGTCGCCGATCTCGCCAAGCCAGCTGTCGTCGGCGGCCATCTCCTCAGGCGCGCGGCAGATGAGCTCGATGTCGAGGTCGGAGTAGGCATCCACCCGCTGCCCACGGGCCCGCGAGCCGGTCTGCACCACGCCGTCGACGCGGTCGTCCTGCTCCGCCCACGAGACGACGGCCCGCAGCAGCAGCGCCGGATCCTCCACCCCGCCACCCTACGGACCGCCCGTGCGAAATGCGTTGTGGACTGCGCGCCTCGCCCCTAGCGTCTGCTCATGGCCCTGCGGCTGATGGCGGTGACGTTCGACGCGCACGAGCCGGCTCGGGCGGCGCGGTTCTGGGCCGGTCTGCTCGGGCGTGAGGTCGTCGACGACGCCCGGAGCGCCCTCCTGCCCGGTGACGAGACCCAGGTCGGCCTGCAGTTCGTCGCGAGCTCCACGCGGGCCGTTGGCCTGAACCGGATGCACCTGCACCTGACCAGCACCAGCCTCGACGACCAGCACCGGACCGTGGCCGCGGCGCTGGACCTCGGCGCCACCCATCTCGACGTCGGGCAGCGACCAGAGGAGGGGCACGTCGTCCTGGCCGACCCCGAGGGCAACGCCTTCTGCGTGATCGAGCCGGGCAACGCCTTCCTCGCCGGGTGCGGCGAGCTCGGGGAGGTCGCCTGCGAAGGCAGCCGTGCCGTCGGGGTGTTCTGGAGCGAGGCGCTGGGCTGGCCGCTCGTGTGGGACCAGGACGAGGAGACCGCGATCCAGTCCCCGCACGGCGGCACCAAGGTGGCGTGGGGTGGCCCGCCGGTGGCGCCGCTCGTGCAACCGAACCGGCAGCGTCTCGACCTCGTCGTGGCTGGTGGCGACGCGGAGGCGGAGATCGACCGGCTGGTCGGCCTCGGCGCGACGGCGCAGGAGGAGCCGGACGACCCTTCGGGCACCGTCTGGTGGATGACTGATCCGGACGGCAACCAGTTCGGCCTGCGCGCCGATCCGGCCGGGTGACGCCGTCTCTGCCTTGACGGTCGGAGTGCACCGGCGGATCGTCGGGAGAACACCGCACCGATACGGGCCGGCCCAGGTCGAGGAGGCAGACCATGCCGCACGGAGACATCACCCACATCGACATCCCGGTCGGCGACACCGAACGGGCGAAGACCTTCTACCAGGCGCTGTTCGGCTGGCAGATCGCCGAGGTCCCCGGCTTCGAGGGCTACCCGATGTGGCAGGCGCCCAACAAGATCTCGGGTGGTGGCCTCGCGCCGCGCTCGGAGGACTTCAGCCAGCCACGCTCGTACGTCGAGGTCGACTCGATCGACGACGCGCTCGCCGCGGCCACCGAGCACGGAGGCAAGGTGGTCATGGGCCGCCAGCCGATCAGCGAGACCAGCTGGTGGGCGGTGCTCGAGGACCCGGACGGCAACCACATCGGGCTCTACGAAGGCACCACGCAGACCTGACCCCCCTCCCCGCGGCGAAACCGGATGGCCCCAGAGTCGTTGCGGCATCTAGGCTCTCGCCATGGCCGAGCTGATCTCCCCGACCACCCGACTGCACGCCTCCTGGCTGGACTCGTTGCAGGAGTGGGGTCGCGGCGTGCACCAGGACGGCACGGGCCTGCACGAGGACGACGACGTCGAGTCAGCCGACGGCTTCGCTGCCTGGGTCGAGCGACTGCGGTCGCAGAGCGACCCGGCCGTCCCGCTGCCCGAAGGCCGTGTGCCCGCGGACTACTGGTGGATCGTCGAGGACGACACCTACCTGGGTGCCATCACGCTGCGGTACGCGCTGAACGACTTCCTGCACGAGCAAGGCGGCCACATCGGCTACGGCGTGCGTCCCTCAGCGCGCCGTCGCGGTCTCGCGGGGTGGGCGCTGGCGGAGGTGCTCGGCCGGGCCCGCTCCGCCGGGCTCGGCCGAGTCCTCATCACGTGCGACGACGCGAACGACGCCTCCGCCCGCACCATCGAGAAGAACGGCGGCGCGCTCGAGGACGTCCGGACGGTTGATGGCGATCGCCGCGTCCGCCGCTACTGGGTCGACCTCACCGCCTGATCCCGCAGGCCCTTCGGCCCTGGCGCCGGACCGCTGACGCCGGTCAGCGTGGGGTCGTGAGGTGAGGGACATGGCCGTCATGGTTCCGTTCCTGCTCGTGGTCCTCGCGGTGCTCGCCGCGGTGCCGATGGTGCGCCATCGCGACCCGGAGAGCCGAGCGCACGCGTTGCGGCGTGCCGGTTTCGGGTGGATGGCGACGTTCGTGGTGCTGGGTGGGCTGTTCATCGCCGGCGAGACGTTCGCCGACCCGGGGGGCTTGGCCGCGGTGGGCATGGTGCTCGCCTGGCTGGCGCCGCTCGTGCTGCTCGGCTGGCTCGCCTGGACTCGCCCGGGCGTGGCCGAGCCGTTGCTCGCCGTGCTGCTGGCCGGTGTCGTCATCTACAGCATCTGGTCGGTCACCGGCTGGGAGGGCTACCAGGCGTTCCGCGACCAGCGCGGGCCGTACGACGCGATCGCGGTGTTCGTCGTCAGCGGGGCGCTGGCGGTTCTCGGCCTCCACCGCACCCTGGCGGCAGCGGCCATGCTGCTCGTGGCGGCGGTCGTGCCCCTGACCCTGCTGGTCGTCGGCTCCGGAGCTCCGCTGCGCGACGCGTTCGGTGGCTCGCTGGGCGCCGCGGCGCTGCCTGGCCTCGTCACCGCCGCGCTGTACCTCCTCGCGCACCGGACCCTGCACCACGGCACGGTGCACCACGTGACGCCGGCACCGTCCGGCCGCTGAACGCGCTGCCGACCCTTGCGCGACAGCAGCGGTGGGGTGTAGGACCGGGACCCCGTGACGACGACGCGCGGGCGTGGAGGCGTCATGGAGTTCCTGCGGCCCCGCAGTCTGGCGGACGCACTGGCATTCAAGGCCGAGCACCCGGCCGCCGTGCCCGTGGCCGGTGGCACGGACGTCATGGTCGAGATCAACTTCGCCCGGCGCCGTCCCGAAGCGCTGCTCGACCTCGGCAACGTCCCTGAGCTGCGCGACTGGTGGGTCGACGACGGCGTCGTGCACGTCGGGGCCGGTGTCACCTACGCCCGGCTCGTCGACGAGCTGGCGGGCCGGCTCCCGGGCCTCGCCCTCGCCGCGCGCACCGTCGGGTCACCCCAGATCCGCAACCGCGGCACCGTCGGCGGCAACCTGGGCTCGGCGTCACCTGCCGGCGACTGCCACCCGGTGCTCCTGGCCGCCGACGCGGACGTCGAGATCGCGTCGTCCTCCGGCCGCCGCCGTGTGCGCGCCGCCGACTTCTTCACCGGCGTCAAGCGGAGCGTCCTGGCCCCGGACGAGCTGGTCGTCGCCGCCCGGGTGCGACCGCCCAGTGGTCCGCAGCAGTTCAGCAAGATCGGAACGCGCAACGCCATGGTGATCTCGGTCGCCGCGTTCTCCGTTGCCCTGCAGCCACTTCGCGGCAGCGTCGGGACGGGCATCGGCTCAGCGGCTCCGACCCCCGTGTCCGCCACCGAGGCTGGCACGTGGCTGTCCGGCGAGCTCGACGCGGCCGGGCTCTGGTCTTCGCGGGGAGCGCTGTCCGCAGGGCTCGCGCAGGAGTTCGGCCGTCAGGTGAGCGCCGCCGCCGCCCCGATCGACGACGTGCGCGGCACCGCCGCCTACCGCCGCCACGCCCTCGCGGTCATCGCCCGGCGGACGCTGACCTGGGCGTGGGACGACTACCGGAAGGGAGCCTGAGCCGTGCGCGTCACGCTGACGGTCAACGGTGCGCCACACGAGGCGGACGACGTGTGGGAGGGCGAGAGCCTGCTCTTCGTCCTGCGCGAGCGGCTCGGCCTGCCGGGCTCCAAGAACGCCTGCGAGCAGGGGGAGTGCGGCTCTTGCACGGTCTACCTCGACGGTCTTCCCGTGTGCGCCTGCCTGGTGGCCGCCGGCCAGGCCGAGGGTCGCCAGGTCGTCACGGTCGAGGGGCTCACGGACGACACCGGGCTGCACCCGGTGCAGCAGGCGTTCATCGAAGCGGGCGCGGTGCAGTGCGGGTTCTGCACACCCGGACTCGTCGTCGCCGCGCACGACCTCCTCGCGCGCAACCCGGCGCCGTCCGACCCCGAGATCCGCGAGGCGCTCGCGGGCAACCTGTGCCGCTGCACCGGCTACGAGGCGATCCTGGACGCCGTCCGGCTGGCCGCGGAGCGGTCGGTGACGCCGTGACCACCACGACCCAGCGCGGGCGGACGGCGGTCGAAGGCATCGGCACGAGCGCCGCCCGACCCGACGGCACGCTCAAGGTCACCGGCGAGTTCGCCTACGCCAGCGACCTGTGGAGCGACGACATGCTCTGGGGCGTCACGCTGCGCAGCCCGCACCCGCACGCCCGGGTTCGGTCTATGGAGATCGGCCCGGCCCTGGCCGTACCCGGCGTCCACGCGGTGCTGACCGCAGCCGACGTCCTCGGGCGCAACGCGTACGGGCTGGAGCACGACGACCAGCCGGTGCTGGCGGACGGTGTCGTCCGGTACCAGGGCGAGCCCGTCGCGCTCGTCGCGGCCGACCACCCCGAGGTCGCGCGGTACGCGGCCTCGCTCATCGTCGTCGACTACGAGCCGCTGGCCGCCGTCACCGACCCACGCGCCGCCCTCGACCCCGACGGGCCGACGGTGCACGCGCGAGGAAACGTGCTGCGGCACTTGCGGATCCGACGCGGTGACGAGGACGCGACCGCGCCCGTCGTCGTCTCGCTCGAGATGCACGTGGGCATGCAGGACCAGGCGTTCCTCGGCCCCGAGGCCGGCCTCGCCGTGCCTGCCGAGGACGGCGGCGTCGACCTCTACGTGGCCACGCAGTGGCTCCACGCTGACCAGCGTCAGGTGTGCGCCGCCCTCGGTCTGCCGCCCGACAAGGTGCGGCTGACGCTCGCCGGTGTCGGGGGTGCGTTCGGCGGGCGGGAGGACCTCTCGATGCACGTGCACGCCTGCCTGCTGGCCCTGCACGCCGGTCGTCCGGTGAAGATGGTCTACAACCGCGAGGAGTCCTTCTTCGGCCACGTCCACCGCCACCCCGCGCAGCTGCGCTACGAGTTCGGTGCCGAGACCGACGGCCGTCTGGTCTACGCCCGCGCCGAGACGCTGCTCGACGGTGGCGCCTACGCGTCGTCGACGACGGCCGTCGTGGGCAACGCGGGGACGATGGCTTTCGGGCCGTACGCGATCCCGAACGTCGTCGTCGACTGCTACGGCGTCTACACCCACAACCCGCCGTGTGGTGCGATGCGCGGCTTCGGCTGCGTCCAGGCGGCGTTCGCGCACGAGGCGCTGATGGACGAGCTCGCCGACCGGGTGGGTGTCGACCGGGTGGAGATCCGGCGGCTCAACGGGATGCGCGAGGGCGACCACAACATCACCGGCCAGGTCATCGACGCCCCGGTCGCCGTCGCCGAGCTGCTGGAGCGCGTGCGCGCCATGCCGATGCCACCTCCGCTCACCGTGGCCGGGGACGGCGCTCCCGACCTGCGCTCGCTGCCTGGCGGCGTCTCGAACACGACGCACGGCGAGGGCGTGCACCGGGGTGTGGGCTACGCCGTGACCTACAAGAACGTCGGCTTCTCGGAAGGGTTCGACGACCACTCGACGGCTTCCGTGCGACTCGAGGTGGTCGCCGGCGAGCCGGTCGTCACGGTGCACACGGCTGCGGCGGAGGTCGGCCAGGGCCTGGTGACGGTCGAGCAGCAGATCTGCCGCAGCGAGCTCGGCGTCGAGCGCGTCGTGGTGCGCACCAAGGACACGGCGATCGGATCTGCGGGGTCGACGTCCGCCTCGCGCCAGACCTACGTCACGGGAGGTGCGGTGCGCGCGGCGTGCGAGGCCGTCCGGCGCACCGTGCTGGCCCGCGCGGCCGCGCGCACCGGGTCGCCTGCGCAGTCCCTGTCGCTTTGGGGGAGTGCCGTTCTGGGCGCGTCCGGCGAGCCGGTGACCACCCTCGACGACCTGCTCGAGGGTGAGGCCGTCGAGGAGTGCGTCGAGTGGCGGCACCGGCCCACCGAACCCATCGACCCCGAGGCCGGCCAGGGGGACGCCCACGTCCAGTTCGCGTTCTCGGCGCACCGCGCGGTCGTCGACGTCGACGTCGAGCTGGGCCTGGTGAAGGTGGTGGCGCTCGACACCGCGCAGGACGTCGGCCGGGCGATCAACCCGCAGGCGGTGCGCGGTCAGATCCACGGCGGCAGCGTGCAGGGGATGGGACTGGCCCTGATGGAGGAGGTCGTCGTCCAGGACGGACGGGTGCGCAACCCGTCGTTCACCGACTACCTGATCCCGACGGTGCTGGACGTGCCTCCCATGCGCGTCGACGTGCTGGAGCTGCCCGACCCGCACGCGCCTTACGGTCTGCGCGGTGTGGGTGAGCCTCCGGTGATCTCGTCCGGCCCGGCGGTCGCGGCCGCGGTCCGGCAGGCGAGCGGACGGCGCCTGCTGCGCGTCCCGATCCGGCCGGACGACATCACGGACGACGCGGGCCGCTGAACGTCGACGTCCACGCACTCGGCAAGCGCCACCACCGAGGGCCGGCAGTGGTCTTCGGCCTGCTCAGAGCGCGAGGCCGCCGAAGGCCGCGCCGACGCCGTAGGTGACGAGCATGGCGAGCGCGCCGCCGATGACGTTGCGGCGCACCGCACGGGCGCGGTCGGCGTCACCCAGCCGGGCGCTCTGCCAACCGGTGAGCGCCAACGCGAGGACGACGGCGACGAAGGTGATCGGCACGCGCGTGCCGGTGGACGGCAGCAGGATCGCCGCCAACGGCAGCAGCGCCCCGACGGTGAAGGCCAGCGCCGAGGCGATCGCGGCGTGCCAGGGGTTGGTGAGGTCGTCCGGGTCGATGCCGAGCTCGGCGTCGACGTGCGCCGCGAACGCGTCGTGCTCGGTCAGCTGCACCGCCACCTGGCGAGCCAGCTCGGGCGAGAGCCCCTTGCTCTGGTAGATCTCGGTGAGCTCGTCGAGCTCCTGCTCGGGCATCTCCTCGAGCTCGCGGCGCTCCTTCTCGAGCAGCGCGCGCTCGGTGTCGCGCTGGGTGCTCACCGACACGTACTCACCAGCGGCCATCGACAGCGCCCCCGCGACCAGGCCGGCGACGCCTGCGGTCGCGATGGCCAGGCGGTCGGCGGTGGCCCCGGCCACACCGACGACGATGCCGGCGGTCGAGACGATGCCGTCGTTCGCGCCCAGCACCCCGGCGCGCAGCCAGTTCAGCCGCGCGCCGACCGAGCCGCCGTGCTCCTCGCCCTCGTGGGCCGTCGTCTGGTCCGCCGTCTCGCTCACGGGCCCAACCGTACGGTGGCGCCGGGCGGGGTGCCACGCAGGGAAGCCTTGCCTCACCGGCCCTCGCCCGGCCCTCGCCCGGCCCTCGCCCGGCCCTCGCGCGGCTCTCGGCCGTCCGCCGTCGTACCCGGTGGTCGGTAGGATGGTGGCGCCGTCAGCAGCCGTCTGGCCGGCGTCCCCACTTCCCGGAGCTGCTCCTTCATGTCCACCCGTACCCGCGACGACATTCGCAACGTCGCGATCGTCGCCCACGTCGACCACGGCAAGACCACGCTCGTGGACGCGATGCTCTGGCAGTCCGGCGCCTTCGGCGAGCACCAGCACGTGGACGAGCGCGCCATGGACTCCGGCGACCTCGAGCGCGAGAAGGGGATCACGATCCTCGCCAAGAACACCGGCGTCCGGTACACCGGCCCGTCGGCGGCGACCCTCGGCCACCCCGACGGCGTCACCATCAACATCATCGACACCCCCGGTCACGCCGACTTCGGTGGTGAGGTCGAGCGCGGCCTGTCCATGGTCGACGCCGTCTGCCTGCTCATCGACGCCTCCGAGGGTCCGCTGCCGCAGACGCGGTTCGTGCTGCGCAAGGCGCTCGAGGCGCGGCTGCCCGTCATCCTGGTGGTCAACAAGGTCGACCGGCCGGACGCGCGCATCAGCGAGGTCGTCGACGAGACCTACGAGCTGTTCATGGACCTCGACGCGGGCGAGGACCAGATCGAGTTCCCCATCGTCTACGCGTCCGCCAAGGCCGGCCGGGCGTCGCTGAACCGCCCGGACGACGGCGGCATGCCCGACTCGCCGGACCTCGAGCCGCTCTTCCGCACGATCCTGCAGCACGTCCCCGCGCCGACGTACGACGACGACGCCCCGCTGCAGGCCCACGTCACCAACCTCGACGCCTCGCCGTTCCTCGGCCGCATCGCGCTGTGCCGCGTGCACCAGGGCACGGTGCGCAAGGGCCAGCAGGTCACCTGGTGCCGCGCCGACGGCACCCAGCAGCGGGTGAAGATCACCGAGCTGCTCATGACCCAGGCGCTCGAGCGGCGCCCGGCCGACGAGGCCGGCCCGGGCGACATCATCGCGGTGGCAGGCATCCCCGAGATCACCATCGGCGAGACGCTCGCGGACGTCGACGACCCCCGTCCCCTGCCGCTCATCACCGTCGACGAGCCCGCCATCTCGATGACGATCGGCACCAACACCTCGCCGATGGCCGGCCGGGTCAAGGGACACAAGGTCACGGCGCGCCTCGTCAAGGACCGCCTCGACCGCGAGCTCGTCGGCAACGTGTCGATGCGAGTGCTGCCGACCGAGCGTCCCGACACCTGGGAGGTCCAGGGCCGCGGTGAGCTGGCGCTCGCCATCCTCGTCGAGCAGATGCGCCGTGAGGGCTTCGAGCTCACCGTCGGCAAGCCGCAGGTGGTGACGCGCGAGATCGACGGCAAGCTGCACGAGCCGGTCGAGCGCCTCACCGTCGACGCGCCGGAGGAGTACCTCGGCGCGATCACCCAGCTGCTCGCTGTCCGCAAGGGCCGCATGGAGCAGATGACCAACCACGGCACGGGCTGGATCCGCATGGAGTTCCTCGTGCCCTCGCGCGGCCTGATCGGGTTCCGCACCGAGTTCCTCACCGAGACCCGCGGCACGGGCATGGCGCACCAGGTGTTCGAGCGCTACGAGCCGTGGTTCGGTGAGCTGCGCACGCGGCCCAGCGGCTCCCTGGTGGCAGACCGCTCGGGGATGGCCACGCAGTACGCCATGGCCAACCTGCAAGAGCGCGGCACGCTCTTCGTCGACCCCGGGACGGAGGTGTACGAGGGCATGGTCGTCGGCGAGAACTCCCGCGCGGACGACATGGACGTGAACATCACGAAGGAGAAGAAGATGACGAACGTCCGGTCGAACGCCGACGAGCTCGAGCGGCTCGTCCCCGCCCGCCGGCTCTCGCTGGAGCAGTCGCTCGAGTTCTGCCGCGACGAGGAGTGCGTCGAGGTCACGCCCGAGGCGATCCGGATCCGCATGCTGCAGCTGTCGGCCCACGACCGCGAGAAGGCCCGCGGCCGCGCTCGTCGCGCCTGAAGCGGCCGCTCCGAGGGCCCGTCGGCGTGGGCACGTGCTGCGTCGGCGACCCGCTGGCCGACATCTCGGTGAGGTGACGGCCGCGAACCCGGCGATACCGGGTGAGCGTCGCAAGGTCGCGGCGCGGTCACGATTGGGCAACGTCGCCCGCAGGGTGTTGCTCCGTGCGTACCGCCCTGGCATAGAGTCCTCACGGTTTGAGCAGTCGTCCACCGAAAGGTTTCCTTCACCATGGCGCTTGCGTCGCAGTCTGCGGAGCAGGAGACGCATGCCACCGAAGGAGTGGCGGGAGTTCAGGGGCGCTCGCCGTCCCAGATCGCCTGGGGAAGGCTGCGGCGCGACAAGGTCGGCATGATCAGCCTCTTCGTCGTCCTGACCTACATCGTCGTCGCGCTGCTGGCCCCGGTGATCACCCGCCTGCTCGGTGTCGACACCTCGTACAACACCAGCCTCATCGGCGACGGCGGCATGCCGAAGGACACCTCGTTCTTCTACAGCGCCATCAGCAAGGACCACCTGCTGGGCATCGAGCCCGTCACCGGCCGCGACATCCTCGCCGAGCTGCTCTACGGCAGCCGCATCTCGCTGCTGGTCTCGTTCGCGGGCACGCTGCTCACCGGCGTGATCGGCGTGACGATGGGCATCATCGCGGGCTACTCCGGCGGCCGCGTCGACGCGCTGCTGGGCCGGCTGATGGACCTCATCCTGAGCTTCCCGCAGCTGATCCTGCTGATCGCGCTCAGCCCGATCGTCATCCAGCTGTTCGACAAGAAGCTGCACTGGGAGGGCAACAGCGCCCGCATCGCCTTCCTCATCAGCGTGTTCGGCGTCTTCGGCTGGCCCTACCTGGCCCGCATCATCCGCGGCCAGGTGCTCAGCCTGCGCGAGCGGGAGTTCGTCGAGGCCGCGATCTCGATGGGCGCGTCCACCCGGCGGATCCTGTTCCGCGAGATGCTGCCCAACCTGTGGGTGCCGATCCTGGTGTACTCCTCGCTGCTGCTGCCGAGCTACATCGGCGCCGAGGCGGCGCTGTCGTTCCTCGGCGTCGGCGTCAGCGAGCCGACCCCGACCTGGGGCAACATGCTCTCGAACTCGGTGACGTTCTACCGCGTCGCCCCGCTGTACCTGTTCATCCCCGGGACGGCGCTGTTCATCCTGGTGCTCGCCTTCAACCTGCTCGGCGACTCCATCCGCGACGCGCTCGACCCGAGGGCCGGACGCTCGTAACCCACCACAGACTCCCCGGCTACGGCCGGGAGCGGCTCACCGTTCGCGGGGGCCGGACGGACCGAGCAAAAAGCCTCGGTTCTTCGACCAGGAGGAGACAACATGGGCAAGGCCAAGATCGGTCTTCGCTACGTTGCCCTCGCCTCGGTCGGCGCTTTGGCGCTGGCTGCGTGCGGCGGCGGCGGCAGTGACAACAACGCGGGCGGCGGTGACAACGGCGGCGGCAAGGGGCAGAAGGGTGGCACCCTGACCATCCTCACCAACGCCGAGCAGTTCAACCACCTCGACCCGCAGCGCAACTACACCGGTGAGGACCTCGCGTTCTCGAGCGCGTACTTCGCTCGCACGCTGACCGCCTACAAGATCAGCCCGGACGGCACCAAGTCCGGCGAGCTCGTCGGCGACCTCGCCACCGACACCGGCAAGGCGTCGGACGGCGGGAAGACCTGGGCCTTCACCCTGCGTGACGGCGTCAAGTGGGAGGACGGCTCGGACGTCACCTGCGCCGACATCAAGTACGGCATCTCCCGCACGTTCGCCCAGACGGTCATCACCGACGGCCCGACCTACGCGATCAGCCTCCTGGACATCCCCAAGGACAAGGACGGCAACTCGACGTACAAGGGCCCGTACGAGACCAAGAACAACGACACCGCGTCCTTCGACAAGGCTGTCGAGTGCTCCTCGGACGGCAAGACGATCACCTTCCACCTGAACCAGGCGGCCGGTGACTTCAACTACACCGTCACGCTGTCGTCCTTCGCCCCGGTGCCGAAGGCCAAGGACACCGGTGAGAAGTACGACACCTCCGTCGTCTCGAACGGTCCCTACAAGATCGCCGAGTACACCAAGGGCCAGCAGCTCGTCCTCGAGCGCAACCCGAACTGGAGCGCCTCCACGGACTCCTACCGTGGCGCCTACCCGGACAAGATCGTCGTGAAGTTCTCGATCGAGTCCACCACGATCGACCAGCGCATGATGGCCGACGCCGGCGAGGACCAGACCGCGATCTCGCGGGACTCGCTCGACACCGCCTCGCTGACGACGGTCTTCAACGACCCTCGCTTCGAGTCGCGTCGGGTCAACGAGTTCGACCCGTACGTGCGCTACCTGGCGATCAACGTCCAGAAGGTGCCGAACGTCAAGCACCGTCAGGCCATCCTGGTCGCCGCTGACCGCGCCGCTCTGCGCACGATCGCCGGTGGCTCGTTCGCCGGTGACCTCGCTGACGGCGTCATCAAGCCCAACCTGCCCGCTGACTACGCCAAGTCGGGTATGTGGGACGGCATGTACGGCGGCAAGGTGCCCGACACGGGCAACCCGGACCTCGCCAAGCAGCTGATCCAGGAGTCCGGCCAGCCGATGCCGACCGTGACCTACCAGTACGCCAAGACCCCGGACAACGACAAGTCCGCGGCCTCGCTCCAGGCGTCGGAGGCCAAGGCCGGTATCAAGGTCAAGCTCTCGCCGCTGCCCCCGGGTGAGTACTACTCGATCGTCCAGGACCCGACCAAGGAAGAGGCCATCGCCTCTGCCGGCTGGGGCCCGGACTGGCTGAACGCCTCGACGGTCATCCCCGAGCTGTTCACCAAGGCCGGTGGCTTCGACCTCTCGCGCGCCGACGACAAGGCGTTCACCGAGAAGTCCAACGCGGCCAAGGGCGAGACCGACCGCGCCAAGCAGGGCGAGATGTGGAAGGAGCTGAACAAGGAGGCCATGCAGCAGGCGTGGGTCCTCCCGACGCGCTTCGGCCGCGAGCAGCGCCTCGCCGGTTCCAAGGTCGGTTCCGCCAGCGGCGACGGTGGCAAGGTGTACATCTGGGCGCCGTACGGCTCCTGGAGCTACGCCGACCTGTACGTCAAGAAGTGACCCTCGGCTCGCTGAGCTAGCGAGCTGAAGACCGCTTCACCGTTCGAAACGGCTCAGGGGCGGGTGCTCGTCACCCGCCCCTGAGCCCCGGACCGGGCCCAGGCGCCCGGTCTCCCGCTGCCCAGAACCGGAGGCTCCCGTGGGGACCTACATCATCCGGCGTGTCGTCGCGATGATCTTGATGCTCGTCGCCCTGAGCATGATCGTCTTCCTGCTCTTCCAGGCGCTGCCGGCCGACCCCGCGTCGTTGACGTGCGGCAAGTCCTGCAACCCCCAGGTGATCGAGCAGAACCGCGTCAGGCTGGGCTACGACAAGCCGCTGTACGTCCAGTACGGGCAGTTCGTCAAGGGCATCTTCGTCGGCCGCACCTACGGCAGCGGGACCCAGGAGTTCAAGTGCCCGGCCCCGTGCCTGGGCTACTCCTTCAACCGCGGTGAGAACGTCACGAAGCTCATCAAGGACCGACTGCCGGTGACGGCGGTCGAGGTCGCGGGAGCGGCCATCTTGTGGTTGCTGTCCGGCGTCAGCATCGGCGTCCTGGCCGCCCTCAACCGAGGGCGATGGCCGGACCGTCTGGCGATGGGCGCGGCCCTGATCGGCTACTCGTTCCCCACGTTCTTCATCGGTCTGGTGCTGCAGTACTTCGTCTTCTTCAAGTTCAGGATCATGGACTACGCCAGCTACACACCGTTCTCCGAGGATCCGGTGGCGTACGTGAAGGCGTTCATCCTGCCGTGGATCACGCTGGCGCTCGTGTTCGCCGCGTTCTACTCCCGGCTCACACGCAACCAGATGCTCGAGACGCTGGGCGAGGACTACATCCGCACCGCGCGGGCCAAGGGACTGTCCGAGCGCGTCGTGATCGGCAAGCACGGTCTGCGCGCCGGCCTCACCCCGGTCGTCACCGCGGCGGGCCTCGACATCGCGATCCTGCTCGGCGGTGTCGTGATCACCGAGCAGATCTTCGCCCTGCCGGGGCTGGGGTCGCTGACCCTGAGCTCGGTGCTGCAGTCGGATCTGCCGCTCATCATGGGTACTGTGCTGCTAGCCGCCACGTTCATCATCGTCGCCAACCTGGTCGTCGACCTGCTCTACGCGGTCATCGACCCCCGAGTGAGGCTGGTATGAGCTCGTTCCTCGAGGTCGAGGACCTCCACGTCTCGTTCCGCACCGAGGACGGCGTCGTGCGCGCGGTCGACGGCGTCTCGTTCGACGTCGACAAGGGCCGCACCCTCGCCATCGTCGGTGAGTCGGGCTCGGGCAAGAGCGTCACCAGCGCGGCCGTCATGGGGCTGCACAACCCCAAGCGCACCGACATCTCCGGATCCATCCGCCTGGACGGCGAGGAGATCGTGGGTGCCTCGGCGTCCCGGCTGCGTGAGCTGCGCGGCAAGCGCATGGCGATGATCTTCCAGGACCCGCTCAGCTCGCTGCACCCGTTCTACCCGATCGGTCGGCAGCTGGTGGAGGCCGCGCAGGTCCACCAGGACATCAACAAGTCCGACGCCGAGAAGCGTGCCGTCGAGCTGCTCAAGCGGGTCGGTATCCCGAACGCCGAGCGGCGGGCGCACGAGTACCCGCACCAGCTCTCCGGCGGCATGCGTCAGCGCGTCATGATCGCGATGTCGCTGATGAACGACCCTGACCTGCTCATCGCCGACGAGCCGACCACGGCGCTCGACGTGACCGTGCAGGCGCAGATCATGGACCTCCTGCGCACGCTGCAGGACGAGTTCGGCACCGCGATCATCCTCATCACGCACGACCTGGGCGTGGTGGCCGAGACCGCCGACGACGTCGCCGTCATGTACGGCGCCCGCGTGGTCGAGCGCGGCACGGTGCGCGACATCTTCTACCGCCCGCAGATGCCTTACACGTGGGGCCTGCTGAGCTCGCTGCCTCGCCTGGACGCCGCGGGCAACTCGCGCCTGGAGCCGATCCCCGGCCAGCCGCCGTCGCTGATCAACCTGCCGAAGGGCTGCGTGTTCCGCCCGAGGTGCCAGTACCACCAGTTCGTGCCCGACAACCTGTGCGAGGACGTCCGCCCGGCGCTGGACGAGGTCGCCGACGGCCACTCGGCCCGCTGCCACCTGTCGCCCGCCGACAAGCACAGGCTCGCCGCCGAGCGGCTCGCGTCGCTGTCCGCCAGCACCACCGAGAAGGAGGGCGCGTGAGCGACCCGATCCTGAAGGTCACCGACCTCCAGAAGTACTTCCCGATCCGCCAGGGTCTGCTCAAGCGCCACGTCGGCGACGTCAAGGCCGTCGACGGCGTCACGTTCGGTGTGGGCGAGCGCGAGACCGTCGGTCTGGTCGGTGAGAGCGGCTGCGGCAAGTCGACCGCGGGCCGCACCATGCTCAAGCTGCTCGAGCCCACCGGCGGGCGGATCGAGTACGAGGGGCGCGACATCACCGCTCTGACGCGCAAGCAGATGGTGCCGCTGCGTCGTGAGATGCAGATGATCTTCCAGGACCCCTACAACTCGTTGAACCCGCGGCACACGGTCGGCACGATCATCGGTGCGCCGTACCTCGTGCAGGGCGTCACCCCCAAGGGTGGGGTGAAGGCGGCCGTCCAGGACATCATGGAGCGCGTCGGCCTGAACCCCGAGCACTACAACCGCTACCCCAACGAGTTCTCCGGTGGTCAGCGCCAGCGCATCGGGATCGCCCGCGCGGTGACCCTGCGACCCAAGGTCATCATCGCCGACGAGCCGGTCTCGGCGCTCGACGTCTCGATCCAGGCGCAGGTCGTCAACCTGCTCGAGGACATCCAGGACGAGTTCGGCCTGTCCTACGTCGTCATCGCGCACGACCTGTCGGTCGTCCGGCACATCTCCGACCGCGTGGCCGTGATGTACCTCGGCCACCTGGTCGAGTTCGCCGCGGCCGACGACCTGTACAACCGCCCGCTGCACCCGTACACGAACGCGCTCATGTCGGCCGTGCCGGTGCCGGACCCTGACGTGCAGAACACCCGCGAGCGCATCCTGCTGCAGGGCGACCTGCCCTCGCCGAGCGACCCGCCGTCGGGCTGCGTCTTCCGTACACGCTGCTGGAAGGCGCAGGACCGCTGCGCCACCGAGATCCCGCTGCTGCGTGAGCTCACCCCGGGCCACACGGTGGCCTGCCACTTCCCGGAGCACGACGCGAAGCCGGCCTCCGCCAAGGAGTCCGAGCCAGTCGCCGGGTGAGCGGCCCGACCCTGGACGAGCCGGCGCTGGGCCACGTGCCCGGGCGCCGGCTCGTTCTCGTCCACGCCCACCCGGACGACGAGACGCTGACCACCGGCGTCACGATGGCGCACTACGCCGCTGAAGGCGTCGAGGTCACGCTCGTCACCTGCACGCTGGGCGAGCAGGGCGAGGTGATCCCCGACGAGCTCGCTCACCTCGAGGGTCGCGAGGACGCCGCGCTCGGCCACCACCGGGCCGGCGAGCTGGCCGCGGCGATGCGCGCCCTCGCCGTCACTGACCACCGGCTGCTCGGCGGCGGCCGCTGGCACGACTCCGGGATGGCCTGGCTCGAGCCGGGCATCGCCGGGCACCTGGACGACTCGCACGTCGCGGCCGCACACCCTGCCGCCTTCGCGCGCGCCGACCTGGACGAGGCGGCGGGGCTGCTCGCCGACGTCCTGCGCGAGGTGCGTCCGCAGGTGCTCGTGACGTACGACCCGCAGGGCGGCTACGGCCACCCGGACCACGTGATGGCGCACCGCGTGGCCATGCGGGCGGTCGAGCTCGCCGAGCACGACGGCGCGCATCCGGCGTGGCACGTGCAGGCGGTGCACTGGGTGCAGGTGGCGCGGTCCTGGGCGGCGGCGGAGCGCCGGGCGGTGCTCGCGGCCGCCGCGGACGGGCGACTGCCCGCACCGATGGTGCCGCCGGACGCCGACGAGGCCTTCCCGCCGGCCGTCGTCCCGGACGACGAGCTCGACGTCGTCGTCGAGGCTCCGGAGCGGATGCAGGACGTCGTAGCGGCCCTGGGCTGCCACGCCACCCAAGTGCGGGTCGACCCGCCCTGGTTCGCGCTCTCGAACGACGTCGCCCACCGCCTGAGCGGCCGGGAGGGGTTCCGGCGGGTGAGCGGCCCGCGGGCCGCGACGCCCGGGCAGGTGGCCGACGACCTGTTCGCCGGCCTCGACGTCCTGCCGCGCCCGTCCCCCTGACCCGCCCCCCAGCGTGCACTTCGGTGACAAAGTGCACGCCTGGAACGGGGTTCGGCGTGCACTTCGGTGACAAAGTGCACGCCTGTGCTGGGTGCGACCGGCGGTCACGCTGCGTGCTTGCCACGACCCCGTGCGGGTGATACGGCGCGCGCGGCGCCCGCGGATGGGCGACGCTGAGCCCACGCGGCGCAGCACCAGCGCGCGCCCTCGACAAAGGGGACCAGCCGTGCCTGACACCTCGAACCTGCTCGCGCAGGTCGCTGGGTCCACGCCGATGCGCGGTGCCGACGTCGGGCGCACGCGCGAGCGCACCCGGCAGAAGCGGCTGCTGCGCATCGCCGCGGTCCTCGGTGCCGTCGCCGCGTGGCTGTGGTGGCGCCTGCTCTCGGGCGACCCCGTGGGCCGTCCGACGCTGCCGGCCATCGACCCGCTGTACCTCATGAGCGGCGCGTTCTTCCTCGTCCTCATCGTGGTGCTGCTGGCCTCGACGTTCGTCACCGGGCGCTCGCCGCACACGGTCATCCGCCCCGAGCAGCTCGACGTCGGCCTCGACGACGTGGTGGGCATCGACGTCGTCAAGCACGAGGTCGTGCGCACCCTGAACCTGTTCCTGGCCCACCGCACCTTCGCGGCGCAGATGGGCGGGCGCCCGCGCCGCGGCGTGCTGTTCGAGGGCGCACCGGGCACGGGCAAGACGCACACCGCCAAGGCGCTGGCCAAGGAGGCCGGCGTCCCGTTCCTCATGGCCACGGCCACGTCGTTCCAGTCCAGCCTGCAGGGCGCCTCGCAGCGGCAGATCCGCAGCTTCTTCAAGGCGCTGCGCAAGGCGGCCCGCCAGTACGGCGGCGCCATCGGGTTCATCGACGAGTTCGACGCGATCGGTCTGCGCCGCCCGGGCACCGGCGGTGCCGCCGCCGCGACCCCCACGCCGTCGCTGCGCGGCGAGGTCGTCGGCTGCGGAGGGCTCACCGGCCTGCCGTTCTCGGCCACGACCGCACCGGCCACCGTGCACACGCCCTTCCAGGGCCCTGGCGACAGCCAGATGACGGTGAACGAGCTGCTGGTGCAGATGCAGTCGTTCGACCAGCCCACGGCCGGGCAGAAGCTGCGGGGACGGCTCACCGACCTGGCCAACCTCGTGCTGCCGAGCCACCGCCAGCTCAAGGGCCCGGGCGTGCCGTGGGCGAACATCCTGCTGCTCGCCTCGACGAACACCGCCGACCGGCTCGACCCCGCGCTGCTGCGGCCGGGCCGGTTCGACCAGCGACTGACGTTCGACCTGCCGGGCAAGGCCGGCCGGCGCCAGATCATCGACCACTTCCTGAGCCGCAAGGCCCACGACGCGCAGCTGGACGGCGACGACCGCCGCGACGCGCTCGCCGCGATCACCCAGGGCTACAGCCCGGCCATGCTCGAGGGCCTGCTCGACGAGGCGCTCGTGCGTGCGCTCGAGGGTGGACGCACCGCCATGACGTGGGCCGACCTCGAGCACGCGCGGATGATCACCGAGATCGGCCTGGCCCAGCCCGTGGGGTACACCGCCCACGAGGAGCGGCTCATCGCCACCCACGAGGCCGGCCACGCGACGATGGCGTGGCTCGTGGCGCCCCAGCGCCGCCTGGAGGTCCTCACGATCATCAAGCGTCGCGACGCCCTGGGGCTGCTCGCCCACGGTGACGTCGAGGACGTCTACACCCGCTCGCGCGCCGAGCTGCGCGCCCTGATCCAGGTCGCGATGGGTGGCCAGGTCGCCGAGGAGATCTTCTTCGGAGACGTCTCCACCGGCCCGGGCGGCGACCTCGTCTACGCCACCAACGTCGCGGCGCAGATGGTGGGCGCCGCCGGGATGGTCGACACCCTCGTGTCGTACGCCGCCGTGCAGGGCTCGTCCTTCACCGACTCCGGCCTCGTGGGCCGGGTGCTCGGCGACGGCGAGGGACGCCGCATGGTCGAGGACCTGCTGCAGCAGCAGAAGCGCGCGGTGCGCGAGCTGATGGGCAGCAACCGGCACCTGGTCGAGGCGCTGCGCGACGCCCTGCTCGAGCGGCACGAGCTCATCGGGCCGGAGATCACCGACGTCCTGAGGGGCGCCCAGGAGCGGCACGCGGCAGCCGGCTCGTCCGGTGTCGCGCTGGCGGACGGCGCTGACGGCGTGGACGGCGACCCAGCAGCAGCCGACGCGTCCGAGCAGGCGGTGGTCATCGACCTCACCGGGCAGGAGCCCCGCGTACGCTGACCGCGTGCAGCGCCGTCCGTCCCTCGCCCTCGTCGTGGCGGGGCTGGTGGCTGCCGCCGCGGTCACCGCGGTCGCCGCCGTGCTGGGCTGCGTCGCGCACCAGGCGGTGTGGGGCGCGGGACGGTGGCCCGCCGGCCTGGTCCTCGCCGTGGCCCTGACGGCGACCACGGCGGCCCTGGTGCGTGCCTGCGGCGCCGGACTGGGCGGCCGTGCGGTGGTGCTCGGGGTGTGGCTGCTGGTGACGCTCCAGGCCGCCGGGCAGCGGCCCGAGGGGGACGTCCTGGTGCCGGGCAACGTCCGTGGCTACGCCTACCTGCTCGGTGGCTTCGCGGTCCTCGTCGCGGTGCTGATCGCGCCGGGTCGCAGCCCGCGCCGGGCGCGCGGTTAGGGTCGGAGGGTGAGCATCCCCAGCGTGCCGTCGTCGCCGCCCGCCCTCGGCGACCCCTCGGACGTGTCGCGGTTCCGCCGCGCGCTGGCGCGCTTCGCCACCGGCGTCACCGTGGTGACGACCGTCGCCGACGGCGTCGACCACGCGATGACGGCGAGCGCGTTCACGTCGGTGTCGCTCGACCCGCTGCTCGTGCTGATCTGCGTCGAGCAGGACGCTCGCTTCCACGACGCGGTGATCGAGGCCGGGGTCTGGGGCGTGAGCGTCCTCGACGACACCGCCCGCGTCGCCTCGCAGTGGCTGGCCACCCGCGGTCGTCCCCTGCACGGCCAGCTCGACCGCGTGGCGCACCATCGCGGGCCGGTCACCGGCGTCGCGCTGCTCGACCAGTCCCTGTCGGCGCTGGAGTGCCGCACCACCGACGTCCACCCGGCGGGCGACCACTCCATCGTCGTCGCGGAGGTGCTCGGCATCGAGCTGCCGGACGACCCCGGCCTGCCGCTGCTGTACCACCGCGGCGGCTACACCCACCTGAGCTGAGGCGGACGCCGCAGTGATGGCTGACGACGAGCGCCGGCTCCCTCCGGCACTGGCGGCCGGGCTGTCGCTGGTGGTGCTGTTCGCGGTCTTCTACGTCGGGACGGCGGCCTGGGCCGGCACCCGAGCGGCTCGTGGCACGACCGTCGCCGGCGTGGCCGTCGGCGGGCTGGACCGCGCGACGGTCGAGCAGCGGCTCGACCGCGAGCTCGGCGAGCGCGCCGGCCGGCCGATCACGGTGACCGCCGGGCGTGGCCGGGCGCAGGTCGTGCCTCGGCAGGCAGGGCTGGACGTCGACGCGCGCACCACCGCCGCGCGGCTGGTCGGCTTCTCGCTCAAGCCCGCCCGGGTCTGGCAGCACCTGACCGGCGCCGGAGCCGTCGACCCGGTCACCACCGTCGACGACGCAGCACTGTCGTCAGCCGTCGACGACCTCGCCACGAAGCTCGACCAGGAGGGCCGCGAGGGCCGCATCACGTTCTCGGCCGACGGTGCCCGCCTCGACCAGGGGGCGGAGGGACGCCGCCTCGACCGCGCCCGAGCGGCGCGGGTGCTCTCCCAGCACTGGGCCGACGAGGTGCCCGTGCGCCTGCCCGCGACCCTCGACGAGCCGCAGGTGCGGCCGGCCGAGCTCGATCGTGCGTACACGCAGTTCGCGCGCCCCGCGACGTCCGGGCCGGTCACCGTGGTCGTGGGGCGCCGGTCGGTGAAGGTGCCGGTGTCGGACCTCGCGCCGACCTTGTCGCTGACCCCCACCCAGGGGCTGCTGACGCCGGCCGTCGACGGCGCGGCGCTGCGGGAGGCCTTGCTGCGGCTCGACCCCACGGTCGAGTCCGAGCCCCGCGACGCGACCATCGACGTCGTGTCCGGCCGGCCGGTGACGACGCCGAGCCGCGACGGCGTCCGGGTCGAGGCGGCCGCGCTCGCCGCCGGGGTGCTGCCGGCACTGACCTCGCCCAGCCGGACGGCCACGGTCGAGGTCGAGGTCGTCCGACCCGAGCTCACCAGCGAGCAGCTCGCGGCGCTCGGCATCGTCGAGCAGGTCTCGACGTTCACCACGCGCTTTCCCCACAACCCGCCGCGCACGTCGAACATCCGGCTCGCCGCACGCGTGCTGGACGGGCTGGTCGTGAAGCCGGGGGAGACGTTCAGCCTCAACGCCGCCCTGGGCCAGCGGACGCCGGAGAAGGGCTACCAGCGTGCACCCGTGATCAGCGGTGGGCGGCTCACCCAGGACTACGGCGGCGGCGTCTCGCAGGTGTCGACGACGCTGTTCAACGCGGTGTTCTTCGCCGGCCTCGACACCGTCGCGCACAAGCCGCACTCGTTCTACATCTCGCGCTACCCGGAGGGGCGCGAGGCGACGATCTCGTGGCCGACGGTCGACCAGAAGTTCCGCAACGACTCCGGTCACGGGATCCTCATCAAGACCACGGTCACCGACAGCGAGATCACGGTGTCGTTCTACGGCACCAAGATCTGGCAGATCGAGGCGGTGAAGGGCCCGCGCACCAACCTCAAGGAGCCGAAGACCATCCACGACACCGACGGCGAGTGCGTGGCCCAGTCACCCAGCAGCGGGTTCGACGTGACGGTCACGCGGATCTTCCGGCGCGACGGCCAGCAGGTGCGCACCGAGCGGTTCTTCACGCGCTACATCCCCGAGGACCGCGTCACCTGCGGCTGACCGCCTGATCACCGGGGGAGGAGCCGGTAGTGGTAGCCGTGGTGGTCAGCGAAGCCCACCGAGCCGTACAGCGCACGGCCGGCCGCGTTGTGCTCGGCGACCTGCAGGTACAGCGAGCGGTCGCCTCGCGCCAGGGCCCACTCCGCGACGGCGCCCAGCACCCGCCGGCCCAGCCCCCGCCGGCGGTGGCTCGTGGCGACGTCCATCGCCGTGACGCCCGTCCAGCCGCGCGAGGACGCCGCCCGGCCGACGGCGACGGTGCGCTCGCCGTCGCGCACCGACACGAAGGCCTGGGCGGGAGCGGAGAGCAGCAGTCGTCGGGCGACCGGCGCGAGCTCCTGGCCGCGGTAGCGGTAGACCGCCAGCCACGCGTCGTCCGGCTCGTCGTCCAGCGTGACCGACAGCCCGCCGGGCAGGGCCGGCGTGCCCGGGGCGGACACCGCAGCCGCGATCTCGCGCGCTGCGGCGGTGAGCACCAGCGTGGGCGTGTCGAGCCGGTAGCCGCGGGCCCGCAGCTCGGCGTCGAGCGGGGTGTCGCGCGCCTGCTCGCCGTCGTCGTCCGCGGCCAGCCGTGGGGCGTCCAGCGGCCAGGGGACGCAGAAGCGCGCCGGCAGCCCTCGCTCGGCGTACCAGCGCTCGGCCGCGTCCACGGCGTCCGGCAGCGCCAGCCCGGGGTCACCGACGGCCAGCACCGAGTTGGCGCGTCCGGTGAAGCCCTCTGCCGCACGCAGGCGCCAGCCCTGGCCGCGGGAGCCGAGCCACTCCTGCTCGACCGGCCGCCACCCGTCGGCAGCGACGTCCTCGAGGCTCTCCCAGCCCAGAGCCCGGTGCGGGGCCCCTCGCCGGGTGGGCGGCGGTGGCACCGGCTTGCCGGCGACGACGGCGCTGATCGGCACGCTCACCTCGCCGCGCCGCGTCAGGACGCGCGCCGTGCCGTCGCCGTCCGCGTCCCAGGCGAGCAGGTCGCCGAGGACGTCGGCGAAGCGACCTCCGACGAGCCGGCGGCGCAGCACGACCCGCTGACCCACCTGCTCGGCACCCACCCGGAGTGCCAGTCGCTCCGACACGAGGACCCTCCCTGTGCACGTGACGGCTGGTGTCCGCGATACTAGGGGCGGATCTGGTGCCAGACGCGCCAGCGCACCTGACGGCGACCGAGAGCCGTCCGCACGAGGAGGACCGCACGTGACGTACGTCATCGCCCAGCCCTGCGTCGACCTCAAGGACAAAGCCTGCATCGAGGAGTGTCCTGTCGACTGCATCTACGAGGGCGAGCGGTCGCTGTACATCCACCCGGACGAGTGCGTCGACTGCGGCGCCTGCGAGCCGGTGTGCCCGGTCGAGGCGATCTACTACGAGGACGACGTCCCCGAGCAGTGGAAGGACTACTACACGGCCAACGTGGAGTTCTTCGACGACCTCGGCTCGCCGGGCGGCGCCGCCAAGCTCGGGCTGATCCCCAAGGACCACCCGATCATCTCGGCGCTGCCTCCGCAGGAGCACGCCGAGGGGTGAAGCTCCCCGACTTCCCCTGGGACTCCCTGGCTGGCGCGGCGGCGCGCGCCAGGGAGCACCCTGACGGCATCGTCGACTTGTCGGTCGGCACACCGGTCGACCCGACGCCGCAGGTCGTGCAGGAGGCGCTGCGGGCGGCGTCCGACGCGCCGGGCTACCCCTTGACCTGGGGCACGCCCGACCTGCGCGAGGCGGTCGTGCGGTGGTACGCGCGCCGACGCGGCGTGCCCGACGTCGACCCGGACGCCGTGCTGCCCACCATCGGCTCCAAGGAGCTCGTGGCGTGGCTGCCGACGATCCTGGGCCTGGGCGCCGGCGACGTCGTGGTGCACCCGCAGGTGGCCTACCCGACGTACGACGTCGGGGCGCGGATCGCCGGGGCGACGCCGCTGCCCGCGGACGGCACGGCCCAGCTCGGGCCGACGCGCGTGTCGCTGCTGTGGCTCAACACGCCGTCCAACCCCACGGGCAAGGTGCTGGGGGCAGCGCACCTGGCGAAGGTCGTGGAGTGGGCCCGCGCGCGCGGCGTCGTGGTCGCGAGCGACGAGTGCTACGCCGAGCTGGGCTGGGAGGGCGAGTGGGCCGACCGGCCGGTGCCGAGCCTGCTCGACCCGCAGGTGTGCGGCGGCTCGCACGAGGGGCTGCTGAGCGTCTACTCGCTGTCCAAGCAGTCGAACCTCGCCGGGTACCGTGCCGCGTTCGTCGCCGGCGATCCCGTTCTCGTGCAACGGCTCCTGGCGGTCCGCAAGCACGCCGGGATGATCGTGCCGTGGCCGGTGCAGCGGGCCATGCTGGCTGCGCTGGACGACGACGCGCACGTGGTCGAGCAGAAGGAGCGCTACCGCGCCCGGCGGGCCGTGCTGGCCCCCGCGTTGCGTGAGGCCGGCTTTCGCATCGACCACTCCGAGGCCGGGCTCTACCTCTGGGCGACGGCCGACGAGCCGGCGGCGGCCAGCGTCGACCGGCTCTCCCGGGCGGGCATCCTCGTGGCACCGGGCACGTTCTACGGCACGGGTGGCGCACGTCACGTCCGGGTCGCGCTGACCGCCTCTGACGAGCGAGTCGCCGCTGCGGCGGAACGGCTTCACGGCGGCCCGCTGCCGGCGCCCGACGCGGCGCGCTGACCCGGTCGGGGCCCTGGTGCCCGGCCCGGATTGGTGGACCCCCCGCCGGGTTGGGTAGCGTCCAGGGTGAGCGCGGCCCCCTCTCGGCGGGCTGCCGACCGCGCAGCGGGCCCCTCGAGACCTGCCCAGGCGGGTCGACGCGGAGGACGAAGGAGCAGAGACGACATGGCTGACGACGCGATTCTCAAGCACGCCGGCGGCGAGCTGACCCTCTCTGGTGAGGCGGCGACCGACGGCGAGGACGCGTACAACATCTCGAAGCTGCTGAAGCAGACCGGCCACGTCACGCTCGACCCCGGCTTCGGCAACACCGCGGCGTGCCGCTCAGCGATCACCTACATCGACGGTGACCAGGGCGTCCTGCGCTACCGCGGCTACCCGATCGAGCAGCTGGCCGAGCAGTCGACCTTCCTCGAGACCACCTACCTGCTGATCTACGGCGAGCTGCCCAGCGCGGCCGAGCTCGAGGACTTCGACCAGCGGATCCGCCGCCACACCCTGCTGCACGAGGAGCTCAAGCGGTTCTTCGAGGGCTTCCCGCGTGACGCGCACCCGATGCCGGTGCTGTCCTCCGCCGTCTCGGCGCTGTCGACCTTCTACCAGGACAGCCTCAACCCGTTCGACCCCGAGCACGTCGAGATCTCGACCGTGCGGCTGCTGGCCAAGCTGCCGACGATCGCGGCGTACGCGTACAAGAAGAGCGTCGGCCAGCCGATGCTCTACCCCGACAACTCGCTCGGCCTGGTCGACAACTTCCTGCGCATGACGTTCGGCTTCCCGGCCGAGCCGTACGAGGTCGACCCGGTGCTCACCAAGGCTCTCGACCAGCTGTTCATCCTGCACGCCGACCACGAGCAGAACTGCTCGACGTCGACGGTGCGCCTCGTGGGCTCCAGCCAGGCCAACCTGTTCGCGTCCGTCTCGGCCGGCATCAACGCGCTGTTCGGCCCGCTGCACGGCGGCGCCAACCAGGCCGTGCTCGAGATGCTCGAGCAGATCCGCGACAGCGACGACGACGTCGACGGCTTCATGAAGAAGGTCAAGAACAAGGAGGCGGGCGTCCGCCTCATGGGCTTCGGCCACCGGGTCTACAAGAACTACGACCCGCGCGCGGCCATCATCAAGAAGACCGCCGACCAGGTGCTGCAGCAGCTCGCCGGCGGCGACGAGATGCTCGAGATCGCTCTGCGGCTCGAGGAGATCGCGCTGGCTGACGACTACTTCGTCGAGCGCAAGCTCTACCCGAACGTCGACTTCTACACCGGCCTGATCTACAAGGCGATGGGCTTCCCGACGCGCATGTTCACCGTGCTGTTCGCGCTGGGCCGGCTGCCGGGCTGGATCGCGCAGTGGCGCGAGATGATCTCCGACGACGAGACCAAGATCGGCCGCCCGCGCCAGCTGTACGTCGGCGCCACCGAGCGCCCCTACCAGCCCCTCGACGCGCGCTGAGGTCACGATGACCGCGCCGTCCGGGGCCCAGCACGAGATCGTCCACGGCGACCTGCGCGCGGTGGTCGTCGAGGTCGGCGGCGGCCTACGAGGCTTCTGGGACGCCGATCGCGAGGTGCTGCAGGCGTATCCGCTCGACGCGATGTGCGACGGCGCGCACGGCCAGCCGCTCGTGCCCTGGCCCAACCGGCTGGCCGATGGCAGCTACGAGTTCCGCGGCACCACCTACCAGTGCGCGCTGACCGAGCCGGACAAGCACAACGCGATCCACGGTTTCGGGCTGTGGCGCAGCTGGCACGCCGTCCAGCGTGAGGGCTCCGCCGTCACGATGGAGCTGCGCGTCAAGCCCATGCAGGGCTACCCGTTCGACCTCGCTGTGCGGGTCGAGTACGCCCTCGGTGACGGCGGCCTGCACGTGCGGACGACGGCCACCAACCTGGGCGCGCAGCCGTGCCCCGTGGGCATCGGCCAGCACCCGTACCTCTCACCGGGCGCGGGCGCCGTCGTCGACGACTGCGACCTGCAGGTGGACGGCGCGACACGCGTGCTCACCGATGACGAGCGCCAGCTCCCCACGGGCACCGAGCCGGTCGAGGGCACGCCGTACGACTTCCGCACGCCGCGTCGGCTCGGGCCGCTGGAGGTCGACTACGCCTTCGAGGACCTCCGTCGAGACGACGACGGCCGGGCGTGGGCGCGGCTCACCGGCCCCGACGGCCGCACGGGCGCGCTGTGGGTCGACGACGCCTACGAGCTGCTGGAGGTGTTCACGGGCGACACCCTGGCGCCGGGGCGCCGGCGCACCGGCCTGGGCGTCGAGCCCATGACCTGCCCGCCCAACGCCTTCGCGACGGGCGACCGCGTCGTCGTCCTCGAGCCCGGCGGCTCGACGTCCGCGACCTGGGGCGCCGCCCTCCTCTGAGTCGGCGCCACGCCGGATCCGGCGGGCGGCGTTCGTCCCCGCAGTCCCGCAGCGAGGTCAGAAGGTCCGTTGCAGGCGGGTCAGGTTGGTGTGCACGAGGTCACGAAGACCCGGGCCGGGACGGGTCGGTAGGTCGGCGGCGGCCACAGTCAAGCGCTCGAGAACATCGCTGAGAGCCTGGTGGGCCCGCCGGTGAGTGAGGCCCCACCGTCGTGCCTCGGTCAGCAGGTCGGCGCTGGTGATGGCTGGCAGCTGGTCGCGTCCGCCGACTCGCATGGCTGCGGTGGGGCGCAGGCGAGGCCACAGGGCGGTGGGGACGGTGTCGTACAGCGGGGCGAGGGTGATGTGTGCGGGGTCGAGGTGGAGCAGAGAGACGTTCTTGCCGTGGGCGTCGGCGTCACCGATGACGACGGTGAACGCGACCCGCTGGAGCAGCGTGGTCATTTCATGGTCCGGCTCGAGGCTGTACGCGGAGAGCAGGTCGGCAATGGCACTGAGCGACGGGCCTCCGTGGGCTTCGTACTTGGCGCGGCCTCGCTGGTCGGCTGGGTCGATGCCGAGGGCCTGGCACGCGTCCTCCTGGTGGATCCGCTGCACGGACCCGTCACCGGCGATGGTGCGGTCAAAGCGTTCGACGATGATGCAGTCGGCGTCGCCGACGGTGACGAGCCTGGAGTCGGCAGCGGGTAGGCCGGCGGCGCGCGCAAGCTGAAGGCTGTCGTGCTCGAGCAGGACGGTGCCGCGGTGGACTCGGTTGTCGACCTTGAGGATGTGCGTGGAGGGGTAGCCGTGGACGGGCCGGGCCCAGCCGGCGGGGGTGTGCACGAGCAGGAGCTTGTCCTCCAGGCCGGCCAGCGACAGCTCGGAGTCGTCGTGGAGCGCCAGGCTCTGCGCGGGCAGGGTGGCCACCTCCTCGACCAGGTCCTCGTCAGACAGGTCGACCAGACTCGGGGTCCGATCAGGGAGCAGCGGGTCGTCGGCGGCGATGGTCAGAGCGCCGGCGACGTCGCGGCCGTACCGGTCGAGCAGGCCGAGTGCGTCGAGGGTGTCGACACCGGCCTTCTTCGACATCGAGGTGCGGTGCTGCCCCTCCGGCAGTAGACCGGTGACAAACGCCCACGCGGGCTGGCGCGTCCGCCGGAGCGGCAGGGAGCAGGACAGCAGTGGAATGCCGAGGGGGTGGTGGCTCAGAGCGGCCGCGGTGTACTCGCAGTTGACGCGGCCGGGGCCGGTGCGGCGCAAGGTCGCGACGTGCTCTTCATGCAGCCACACCGACAGCTGGTTCACCCGGGGCATCAGGAGGGTCCACCGGTGGGGCCTGCGGTGGAGCCTGCGTCGGTGCACCGACCTGGGTGCGCGTCGGGAAGCTCGACGACAAGACGGGCATCGAGGCGGCGCAGCAGGCGCAGCACCCGAACCAGGAGCAGGGTGCTGAGCCCGGACTCGAGCTTGGCCAGGTACGTCCGCTCGACGTCGGTGGCGTCGCTGAGCTGGGCCTGGGTCAGGCCGGCGACGCGGCGGGCCTCGGACAGGGCCAGTCCCAGGTCCTGCGGTCGTCGAATCTCCACGCGTGGCACCGTGCCACCTCCCTGTGCGGATAACAGCACTTGTCGACGTCAGGTCTCGATGTGCTTTTATTCGCACAGTACCGGGGAGTCGAGCATTGTGCAACTATCCGCACACAGGCTCGGCGACGGGCCATCTCGTCCGCAGTGCGCGGGCTCTTACCCGCCGGGCTCAGCGGTGGGGCAGCGGGTCGTCGGTGAAGAGGACGACGACACCGGACCCGCCGTCGGACGTCGCCCGCCAGCCGTCGTCGGGCTTGCGGTGGTCCCACACCCGCCCGTCGACGTAGACGCGGGTGACGCCGAACCGCTCGGCCGACCCCACCGACCACTGGGCGAGCGACCAGGCGAGCGTGCGGTCGCTCACCGCGAGCCGGACGCCGGTGACACCGGCCACGCCCGCCGGACGGACCGTGGCCTGCTCGCGAGCCAGCGCCTTCTCGTACCGCGCGCGACCGGCCGTGCCGCCGGGCCGGAAGCCGTCGTCGAGGCGGCAGGTGAGCGCGGCGGTGGAGTGCCCGGTGAGGGCCGAGGCGAGCACGCGGCCCTCCGGCTCGTGGGCGGCGTAGGCCTCGGGGTAGGCGCTGCGCTGCACCTTCTGCGCGACCTTGGTGATCTCCATCGACTGGTAGCCGTGCACCTTGACGAGCGCGTCGTAGAAGGCGTTCGTGGCGTACACCGGGTCGCTCACCTGCGCCGCGGTGCCCCAACCCTGCGAGGGCCGCTGCTGGAACAGCCCGAGGGAGTCGCGGTCGCCGTAGGTCACGTTGATGAACTTCGACTCCTGCCGCGCCGTCGCGAGCGCGATCGTCGCGGCCCGTGCGGGCAGGTGGCGCCGCACCGAGATGCCGACGATGGTCGCCGCGTTGGCCATCTGCTCGGGGGTCACCTCGAACGTCGTGCCGGACGCCGTGGCCTGGCAGGCCGCCGGCCGGAACGGCTTCGTGACCGACCGCAGCGACAGGACGACGGCGAGCACCGTCGCGACGGTCGCGAGCGCGAGCACCGCGTTCAGCACCGCTCGGCCACGGTGGGAGAGCCTCACGTGACGTCCTAGTTGGCGTGCAGGGCGGCGTTGAGCTCGACGGTGGTGCCCGGCCGCGCCACCACCTCGACCCGCCCGTTGGTGGAGTTGCGCCGCAGCAGCATGTTCGAGGTGCCGGACAGCTCGCGGGCCTTGACGACCGTGCCGGCGTGCTCGCCGTCGGCGACGGTGACCTTCGTGCCGGCTGTGACGTACAGGCCGGCCTCGACCACGCAGTCGTCGCCCAGGCTGATGCCGATGCCGGAGTTGGCCCCGAGCAGGCAGCGCTCGCCGACCGAGACGACGTCCTTGCCGCCGCCGGAGAGCGTGCCGATGATCGAGGCGCCGCCGCCGACGTCCGTGCCGTCGCCGACCACCACGCCCGCCACGATGCGTCCCTCGACCATGGAGGTGCCGAGGGTGCCGGCGTTGAAGTTCACGAAGCCCTCGTGCATGACGGTGGTGCCGCTGGCGAGGTGCGCCCCGAGCCGCACCCGGTCGGCGTCGGCGATGCGGACGCCGGACGGCACGACGTAGTCGACCATGCGCGGGAACTTGTCGACGCCGTAGACGGTGACGCGCCCTCGGGTGGCCATGAGCCGCAGCCGGGTGGCCTCGAAGTCGTCGACGGCACACGGCCCGGCCGAGGTCCACACGACGTTGGTGAGCACGCCGAAGAGGCCGTCGAGGTTGAGCCCGTGCGGGGCGACGAGCCGGTGCGAGAGCAGGTGCAGGCGCAGGTAGGCGTCCGCGGGGTCGGCTGGGGCGGCGTCCAGGTCGATCTCGGTGCGCACGACGTCGAGCCGGACGCCGCGTGCCGGGTCGTGGCCCGCGAGCGCCGCGAGGTCGGCCGGCACGTCGTGCGGGCTCGCGGTCTCGGGCGCGCGGCCGAGCGCGGGCGTGGGGTACCAGACGTCGAGGACCTGGCCGTTGTCGGCGGTGGTGGCCAGCCCGTGTGCCCAGGCGGCGCGCGTGTCGGTCATGGCGTCCAGGGTAGTTGGACGCGCTGGGTGCCCCCTGCCCCGGCTAGGGTCGGTGACCATGAGCGCGCCCGTTCTCGACCTGACCGCCGACCGGCTCGACGTCGTCGAGCTGACCCGCTCGCTGTGCGACATCGAGTCCGTGAGCGGCCACGAGGGCCCGATCGCCGACGCGGTGGAGGCGGCCCTGCGCGCCCTGCCGCACCTGGAGGTGACCCGGGACGGCGACGCGGTGGTGGCGCGCACGCAGCTCGGCCGGGCCGAGCGCGTCGTGCTGGCGGGCCACCTCGACACCGTGCCGCTCGCCGCGACGCCGAACCTGCCCGTGCGCGTCGACGGCGAGCGCCTCGTCGGGCGCGGCACGTGCGACATGAAGGGCGGCGTGGCCGTCCAGCTGGCGCTCGCGGCGACCGTGCCCGAGCCGAGCCGCGACCTGACCTTCGTCTTCTACGACGGCGAGGAGGTCGAGTCCGCGCGCAACGGGCTCGGGCGCATCGCTCGCACGGCTCCGCACCTGCTCGCCGGTGACTTCGCGGTGCTGCTGGAGCCGACGTCGGGCGGCGTCGAGGGCGGCTGCAACGGCACGATCCGCGTGCAGGTGGCGACCACCGGCAAGGCCGCGCACTCGGCGCGGGCGTGGATGGGGCACAACGCGATCCACGACGCCGCGGTGCTGCTGGGCCGGCTCACGGCCTACGAGCCGCAGGAGATCGAGGTCGACGGGCTGGTCTACCGCGAGAGCCTGAACGCCGTGCGCATCGAGGGCGGGGTGGCGGGCAACGTCATCCCCGACCGCTGCGTCGTCACCGTCAACTACCGGTTCGCGCCCAGCAAGGACGTCGCGGACGCCGAGAAGCACCTGCGCGAGCTGTTCACCGGCTACGAGCTGGTCGTCACCGACGCCGCCGGCGGCGCGCGCCCCGGGCTCGACCGACCGATGGCCCGGGCGTTCGTCGAGGCCATCGGCGCCGAGCCCCAGCCCAAGTACGGCTGGACGGACGTCGCGCGCTTCAGCGAGCTGGGTATCCCGGCCGTGAACTTCGGCCCCGGCGACCCGTTGAAGGCGCACGCGGACGACGAGTACGTCGACGTGGCGGAGATCCGCGGCTGCGTGCAGGCGCTCACCGCCTGGCTGGCATAGCGTTCGGGGCATGACGAGCGAGCAGCGGTCCTACCGCCAGGGTCCGGTGACCCTGCGCGGCCACCTCGTGCCGGGCAGCACCACCGACCAGCACCTGCTGGACACGCGTGGCTCGACGAGCTGGGTGCACGAGGACCCGTGGCGGGTCATGCGCATCCAGAGCGAGTTCGTCGAGGGCTTCGGCGCGCTCGCCGAGCTCGGCCGGGCCGTCAGCGTGTTCGGGTCGGCGCGCGTGGCGCCGGGCACGCCCACCTACGAGCTGGGCGTCGACGTCGGACGCCGCCTGGCCGCGGCGGGTTACGCCGTGATCACCGGCGGCGGCCCGGGCACCATGGAGGCCGCCAACCGCGGGGCGCTCGAGGCCGGCGGGGTGTCGGTGGGGCTCGGGATCGAGCTGCCGTTCGAGCAGGGCATGAACGAGTACGTCGACCTGGGCATCAACTTCCGGTACTTCTTCGCCCGCAAGACGATGTTCGTGAAGTACGCCGAGGGTTTCGTGGTGCTGCCCGGCGGTTTCGGCACCTGCGACGAGCTGTTCGAGGCCCTCACGCTCGTGCAGACGAAGAAGGTGACGAGCTTCCCGATCGTGCTGCTCGGCACCGAGTACTGGGGCGGGCTGGTCGACTGGCTGCGCAAGGCGGCGCTCGACCACGGCACGGTGAACGAGCGCGACATCGCCCTGCTGACGGTCACTGACGACGTCGAGTACGCCATCGACGTCATCCTCGAGGCCAACGACGGGTTGACCGAACCCCTGGACACGCCCGCCGACCCGGCGTGACCATGAGGCATGACCGTCTCGCCGCTGCCGTCCCGGGGCACCGTCCTCGCCGGACGCGATGCGGCCGGCCGGACCCTGCGGGTCAGCGCGCACCCGGAGGTCGGGCGCGTCGTCCTGTCGATCTGGCAGGACTCCACGTGCGTCGCGACGGTGCGCCTGGCGGAGGACGACGTCCCCGAGCTCGTGCGCGCCCTGAGCGCGTCGCTGCTGTCGAGCGGCGGCGCTGCCGCGGCCGGGTGACCTCGCGTGACACCATGACCCGGTGACCCTGCTGCAGATCCTCATCGTGCTCGCCGTGGTGGCCGGCGTGGGTGCCGTGGCCGCCGGCGCGGTGCGCGGCGGGCTGCCCGATCCCGAGTCCAGCGTCCCGCAGGCGCCGCTTCCCGACGGTCCCCTCACGGCGGACGACGTGGGCCGCGTCCGGTTCTCCGTCGGGCTGCGTGGCTACCGCATGGACGAGGTCGACGCCGTGCTCGACCGGCTCGGCGAGGCGCTGGCCGAGCGCGACGCCGAGATCGCCCGGCTGCGCGATTCGCCCCTGCGGGACGCCTGAGCCGTGGCGAGCGTCCGGGTCCGCCGTGAGATCGCCGCCTCCGCGCACCAGGTGTGGGCGCTGCTCACCGACTGGCCGGCGCACGGCCGCTGGGTCGCGCTCACCACGGTGCGGACGACGTCGGCCCGGCCGGACGGCGTCGGTGCGACGTTCGTGGGCCGCACCGGTCTCGGACCCGTCGGGTTCGACGACCCGATGACCGTGACGCTGTGGCAGCCACCGACGGCCACCGAGCCGGGCCGGTGCACGGTCCGCAAGACCGGCCGCGTCGTGCTGGGCGAGGCGACCTTCGTCGTCGAGCCGCTCGCGCCCCGTCGCTGCCTGCTGACCTGGTCCGAGGACGTCGACGTCGCCGGGGTGCGCCGGCTGCCGTTCGCGGCCCCGGTGAGCCGCTGGGTGGGCACGGCGGTGTTCCGCGCCGTCGTGCGCAAGGTCGCCCGCGAGGCCGAGGCCGTATGAGCTCGCTCGTCACCGGTGACGACGGTCTGCCGCGCTGCGCGTGGGCCGGGAGCACCCCCGACTACACCGCCTACCACGACCTCGAGTGGGGCCGGCAGGTGCGCGGCGAGCGCGCGCTGTACGAGCGGATCACGTTGGAGGCCTTCCAGTCCGGGCTGTCGTGGCTCACGATCCTGCGCAAGCGCGAGGGGTTCCGCGCGGCGTTCGCCGGCTTCGACGCCGACGCCGTGGCGGGCTACGGCGACGCCGACGTCGCCCGGCTCATGGCCGACGCCTCGATCGTCCGCAACCACGCCAAGATCCGCGCTGCGATCACCAACGCGCGGGCCGTGGTCGACCTGCGCGACGACGGCGGTCTCGACGCGCTCGTGTGGTCGTTCCAGCCCGCGCGCCGGCCGCGTCGTCCCTCGGCGCTCAGCGACGTGCCGGCGATCACGCCCGAGTCCGTCGCGCTGTCGAAGGCGTTGAAGCGCAAGGGTTTCGCCTTCGTCGGCCCGACCACCGCGTACGCCGCCATGCAGGCGTGCGGACTGGTCGACGACCACGTCGACGGCTGCCACGTGACGGCTGCATGAGCCTCGCGGCCCCCGTGCGTCGTCCGCTGGCCCGCGCCCGCGCCCTGCCGGATGCCGCCAAGCTGCTGGCCGTCTACGCCGTGACGCGCGCGTGGGCGGCGGTGTTCATCGCCCGTGCGGCCACCGAGCAGGCCCCGAGCATCTGGACCGGCCCGCACTCGAACTACTTCGACATGGCCCAGCTGTGGGACGCCCAGTGGTACAAGATCATCGCGGAGTCCGGCTACCCCGACGGGCTGCCCGTCGACCAGCTCGGCAACGTGCAGCAGAACCCCTGGGCGTTCTTCCCCGGCTTCCCGTACACGGCCAAGGTCGTCATGGCTGTCACGGGGATGCCGTTCTCGGTCGCGGCGGTCACGGTCAACGTGATCCTGGGCGGCTGCGCGGTCTACGTGGTGATGAAGGTGCTGCAGCGCGTCGCCGGACGCCGCGTCGGCCTGTGGGGCGCGGTGCTGCTGTGCGCGTTCCCCGCGGCGCCGGCCCTGCAGATCGGCTACAGCGAGAGTCTCGCGCTGCTGCTGCTCGCGCTCGCCACCTGGTGGCTGCTGCAGCGCCGCTACGGCTGGTCGGCGCTCGCGGTGGTGGCCCTCGCGCTGACCCGGCCCATCGTCGCGCCGTTCGCGCTGGTCGTGCTCGTTCACCTCGTCGTGCGCTGGCAGGCCCGCTCGCGCGAGCCGTTCCCCCTCGGCGAGCGCCTGCGGGTCGTCGCCCTCGGCCTGCTGACCGCGGCGTCCAGCATCCTGTGGCCGGTCGTCGTCGGTGTCGCGGTCGGGTCCGCCGACGCCTACGAGCGCACCCAGGCGGCGTGGCGCAGCGGCGGCGTCGTGCAGCCGTTCCAGCAGGCGCTCGGCATCTCGCGGCTGCTGTGGGGCGACCGCGGCCCGTGGTACCTGGCCCTGGGCTCGATCGTGCTCGTCGGCGTCGTCCTGTCACCGTGGGGGCGGCGCGTCGGGCCTGAGCTGCAGGCCTGGTGCCTCGCGTACCCCGCGTACCTGCTCGCCGTCACCGAGCCGTGGACCAGCACGTTCCGCTACCTGCTCATGGTCTTCCCGCTGTGGGCGGTCGTGGCGGCGGCGCTGCGCTCGCGGTGGCTGCTGGCCGCGCTGGCGCTGCTCGGGCTGTGGTGGCAGGTGCACTGGATCGACGACCTGCTGCTCTTCCACCCGCCGACCGACTTCCCGCCGTGACGCCTCAGCGTCCTTCGAAGGTCGGCGCCTGCTTGGCCACGAACGCCTCGACGGCACCGTGGTGGTCGGCGCTCGCCCCGGTGAGGTCCATCAGGGCGGCCTCGTTCTCGAGGGACGCCGCGAGGTCGTGGGTGGCCGAGAACACCACGGCCCGCCGGATCGAGGCGTAGGCCAGCGTCGGGCCGGCGGCCAGCCGCTGGGCGAGCTCGGCGGCGACGTCGGCCAGCTGCTCGTCCGGCACGACCTGGGTCGCCAGCCCGAGCTCGAGGGCCTCCTCGGCCCGCACGGTGCGGGGGAGGAGCAGCAGCTCCTTGGCCTTGGCCACGCCGACGAGCCGCGGCAGCCACCACGAGGCGCCCGAGTCGCACGACAGGGCGATCGCGCTGAAGGCCAGGTTGAAGCCGCCGCTCGCCGCCACGAGGCGCACGTCGCAGGCGAACGCGAAGGACGCGCCAGCGCCCGCGGCCACGCCGTTCACCGCCGCGACGACCGGCTTGGGCATCGTGGCGATGAGCGTCGCGATGGGGTTGTAGTGCTCGCGGACGGTCGAGCCGAGGGCGAACGAGGACTCGCTGTCACCGGACCCGGCGGCCCGCAGGTCGGCCACGTGCTCGCGCAGGTCCTGGCCCGCGCTGAACGCCCGGCCGGTGCCGGTGAGGACGACGGCCCGCACCGTCTCGTCGTCGGCGACCTCCTGCAGCGCCGCCAGCAGCGCGACCTTGGTGGCGCGGTCGAGCGAGTTCATCGACTCCGGGCGCTGCAGCCGGATGGTCGCCACCCCGCCGTCACGCAGGGTCTCGACGGGCGAGGTGGTGTCGTTCGCGGTCACGGTGCCTCCGTCGTCTCTGCCGGCTGAGCGTGGTGGGTGCGGGGTCGGTGCGTGGTGGGTGCGGCCGGGGCGTCACAGTCTGCCTGCTCCGCGTCGGCCGCCGGCACCGGCCCGCCGTCACGATTTCCACACAACGCGATCAGGCGGGATACTGGGTCCTGGCTACTCGCCGTGACCGTCCTCGATCGGGTCGGTGCGCGGCGTCCGCGAACAGCGAAAGGGGTCGGCGAATGGCCGCCATGAAGCCCAGGACCGGGGACGGTCCGCTCGAGGTGACCAAGGAAGGTCGCGACATCGTCATGCGCATGCCGCTTGACGGCGGGGGCCGGCTGGTGGTCGAGATGACCCCTGACGAGGCCAACGCTCTCAGTGACGCGCTGAAGTCCGCGACCGGCTGACCTCTGCACGACCGATCGGGCCCCTCCCTCTGCGGGGAGGGGCCCGATCGTGTGTAGGGGGCCAGGTAATAGGGTCTGGGCACCGGCCTCGCGCCGGGCCCACCCCACGGCGGCTGAAGGAGGTCTGGTGCGCGCTCCCCGCATCCGGGCGGTGTCCGGTCGGCTCGCCGACGTCGTCCGCGCCGGTGGCGCGCCGATCGACGTCCTGGCGCTGCCGGTGCGCAGCGGCGACGACGGCCCCGAGCCGTCCGTGGGCACCGTGCAGGTCGCGACGTCGCTGGGCATCGACCTCGAGGCGACGTTCCGGCGCGAGCGCTTCCGCGCCGCCGAGGGCGAGGTGGTGCGGGTGCCGTGGGCTCCGGGGGCACCTGGGGCGCCCGGGCACGGGACGGCGCAGGTCGAGCGCGTCGTCCTCGTCGGCGTGGGCGCCGGCGAGCCGTCGTCGGTGCGGCTGGCCGCCGCCGCCCTCGCCCGCCAGCACCGCGGGCTCGACCGGCTGGTCACCACGTTGGGCACGGGCGGGGGCGCCGAGGCACGCGCGCTGGTCGAGGGGTTCGTGCTCGGCTCCTACACCCCGCCGCGCTCCGGGCTCGGCGACGGACCGCGACCGCCGCTGCGGCGCGTCGACGTGGTCGGCCGGGTGGCCCAGAGCGACCTCGAGCGGGGGTCGGCGGTCGCCGAGGCCGCCGTGCTGGCTCGCGACCTCGCCCAGACGCCGTCGTCGACCAAGGGCCCCGCGTGGATGGCCGGGCGGGCCCGCCGCACCGCGGCCGAGGTAGGGCTGACCTGCACGGTCCGCGACCACCGCCGGCTGCGCGACGAGGGTTTCGGCGGCCTGCTCGCCGTCGGCGGCGCGGCTCACCGCCCGCCCCGGCTCGTCGAGCTGGCGTACGCGCCGGCGGACGCCGACGACCGCACGCCGCACGTGGTGCTGGTCGGCAAGGGCATCACGTTCGACACCGGTGGCATCTCGCTGAAGCCACGCGAGGCGATGGTGTCGATGAAGACCGACATGACCGGCGCCGGCGTCGTCCTGGCGGTGCTGAAGGCGTGCGCCCAGCTGGGCGTGAAGGTCCGCGTCACCGGCCTGCTGCCGCTGGCCGAGAACACCCTGGGCGCGGGCGCCTACCGTCCAGGCGACGTCGTCCGGCACTACGGCGGCACGACCACCGAGGTGCGCAACACCGACGCCGAAGGACGCCTCGTGCTCGCCGACGCGCTCGCGTACGCCGACGCCCACCTCGACCCCGACGTCGTCGTCGACATCGCCACGCTCACCGGCGCGGCGACCCTCGCGCTCGGGCGCACCCACGCGGCGATGTACACCGCCGACGACCGGCTCGCCGCCGCCCTCACCCAGGCCGGCGAGGCCAGCGGCGAGCGGGTGTGGCAGATGCCGCTGGCCGACGACTACCGCCCCGCCATCGCCTCCGACGTCGCGGACGTCTGCCAGATCGCCAGCGTCAAGGGGGTCGGCGCTGGCTCGATCGTCGCCGCGCTCTTCCTGCGCGAGTTCGTCGGAGACCGTCGCTGGGTGCACCTCGACATCGCCGGGCCCGCCCGCAGCGAGCGCGACGCGGGCCTGGTCGGCCGCGGCGGCACCGGCTTCGGGGTGCGGCTGCTGCTGCGCTGGCTCGAGCGGATGCGTTGACCCACCCCCTCGAAGGAGCTGCCATGTACGGACTCACGGTGCGCTGGTCGCTGACCGACGCCTCCCCGGACGCCGCGCCCGCGCTGCGCGAGTACGTCACCGGCGAGTCCCTGGCGCGCTTCACCGGCATGGCCGGTCTCGCCTTCAAGACCTGGCGGATGCGCGAGGGCGAGTGGTTCGAGGGCGTCTACGTCTGGGGCACCGCAGCCGCGCGGGACGCCTTCGCCGAGCAGTTCGCCGCCACCGGCGCCGACAACCCCGGCTCGCGGCTGGTCGGCAGCGCGCCGCAGCTCATCGAGCCGTTCGAGGTCGTGGCCGTCGCCGAGGGCGGCGCGGGCTTCCACCCCGGCCCCGGCCCGGCGTCCCGCTGACCGCACTGCCTCCCGGCACCTCCGCCACCCAGGCCGCTTTCCGCCATCAAAGCCGGTTTCCGCCACTCAGCCGCGGTCTGGGGGGCGGAGGCACGTCCAGCTCCGCCGCCCAAGCCGCGGCGGGACGGCGGAAAGCGGCCTGGACGGCGGAAAGGGCTGCGGTCAGCGGACGACGGCCACCAGCAGCCCGTCGCCCGTGGGCAGCAGGGCAGGCACCAGTCGCTCGTCGGCGCGCACCCGCTTGCCGAGCTCGCGGATCGCGGTGGTGGTCTCGTCGCGCTGGGCGGGATCGGCCACCTTGTCGTGCCACAGCGCGTTGTCGAACGCCACCACGCCACCGCGGCGCAGCAGCCGCACCGCCTGCTCGAGGTAGTCGTCGTACTCCGGCTTGGCCGCGTCGCACAGCACGAGGTCGTAGGCGCCGTCGGTGAGCCGGGGCAGGACGTCGAGCGCCCGGCCGGTGATGAGGCGGGTGCGGTTGCTCGCGACCCCGGCCTCGCCGTAGGCCTCGCGCGCGGCCCGCTGGTGCTCGGGCTCGACGTCGATCGTGGTGAGGACGCCGTCGGCGGGCATGCCCTGCAGCAGCCACAGCCCCGAGACGCCCGCGCCCGTGCCGATCTCGACGACCGATCGCGCCGGCAGCGCGGCGGCGATCAGCCGCAGGGTCGACCCGACGCCCGGGCTCACCGGGGTGCAGCCGAGATCCTCACCGCGGGCGCGGGCGCGCTCGATGACGTCGTCCTCGGCGATGAAGGCCTCGGTGTAGGCCCACGTGGCCGGCTTCTGACCGCTGATGACGACCTCCTGGGACGCGACGAGATGGCAAGCGGGGTGGCGCGACCACCCTAGTGCCGGGAACGCGGCGCCGGGCCCGCACGTTGACCGCACGAACCGCACGTGAGCGGACCGTGGCACGCGATTGGGCGATCGGGGTGGGACGAGGGATCATGGTAGGGACGCTGAACGCCGTCAGGTCCGGAGGTGACGCCATGGGCGACGTCTCGGACGAGCGCGCGCGCAGCCACCCGGGCGAGCAGCCGCACCTCACCGCCCCCGAGCCCTGGACGCCGCCGACGTGGGACGACGTGGTGCGCGAGCACTCGGGGCGGGTCTACCGCCTGGCCTACCGCCTCACCGGCAACGTCCACGACGCCGAGGACCTCACCCAGGAGGTCTTCGTCCGCGTCTTCCGCAGCCTGTCGTCGTACACGCCCGGCACCTTCGAGGGCTGGCTGCACCGCATCACCACCAACCTGTTCCTCGACGGCGTGCGCCGCAAGAAGCGCATCCGCTTCGACGCCCTCTCCGACGACGCCCACGACAGGCTGGCCGGCCGCGAGCCCGACCCCTCGCACGTCTACGACGACACGCACCTGGACGACGACGTGCAGGCCGCCCTCGACGCGCTGGCGCCCCAGTTCCGCGCCGCCGTCGTCCTGTGCGACATCGAGGGGCTCAGCTACGAGGAGGTCGCGGTGACGCTCGGCGTGAAGCTCGGCACCGTGCGCTCGCGGATCCACCGCGGCCGGGCCCAGCTGCGCGAGGCCCTGGCGCACCGTCGCCGCCCCGCCACGATGCCGCTGCCCGAGCTGGGCGAGGGGGCGTCGTGATCTCCCGCACCCAGTCCACGCCCTGCCTCGGCGAGCGGGTCTCGGCCCTGGCCGACGGATCGCTGCGCGACGACGTGCGCGACCGCGCCCTGGCGCACACGCTCACCTGCCGGGCCTGCCGCGACGCCCTCGACGTCGAGCGGCTCACCATCGAGCGGCTGCGCTACCTGCCCCAGCCCCGGCCGTCGGCATCCCTGATGGCCGCGCTGTACGCGCTCGGCGAGCCCGGCGACCCGGTGCCGCCGCGCTACGGCCCCGGCCCGGGCATGCCGCGTCCGGTGACCGTGCCGCTCGGCCCCACCTACCCGCCGCGCGCGGCCACCTCGCCGGCGGGGTCGGCGTCCGTCCGGCCCGGCGGCAGCCGGCGGCCCGCGGGCACGGGCTCACGGGCTCGGCGGGCCCGCACGTTCGTCGTCGCGGCCGGTGCGCTGGGCATGGGTTTCGTGGCGGCCGGCGTCCTCACGGCCGGCGCCACCGGGCCGAGCGGCACCGTGACGCGCACGCCGGTGGCGCAGCTGACGGTGCAGCCGTCCTCGCGTGAGCAGGGCGGCGCCAGCACCTTCCTGCCGGGCGTGCGCCCGGTGTCGCAGGCCCGCTTCGTGCCGGAGATGCCGGTGGCGCGGCTCGGGTCGTCCACCGACCCCTTCGACGCGCCCGCGGCGCGCGGGCTCGTCGCCCACCAGGCCGTCGTGGCGCTGGTCGGCCACTGAGCCGACCGGCTGCGGTGACCCGTCGCGCACCGCCGGGGCCGATGCGGGAGGATCGTGCGCAGGACCCACGCCGTGGGGAAGCGTTCGTGAAGGAGCCTCGATGAGCCAGGACGTGCCGCCGTCCGGTGACGCGCCGCAGCCCGACCGGCCGCAGTGGTGGACGCCGGGTGGTGCCTCGGAGCCGACGCAGCCGGTCGCGTCCCCAGGGCAGCCGCAGGAGGCGTCGCCGCCCGCGCACCCGCAGCAGCCCCCGGGCGAGCCTGCCCCGGGCTTCCCTACGGCACCGCCCTGGGGGGCCGGCGTCCCGCACGCTCCGCACGGCGACACCGTGGCCGTGCCCGTCGGCTGGCAGGCGCCGGGCGACGGGCTGGGCCGACCGGCACGTCAGGGCGCGCGGGTGCCCGTGGGCCTCGTGGTCGCCGGTGCCGTCCTGCTCGCGCTCGTCGCGGGGCTGCTCGGGGGTGCCGCCGGCGCCTGGTGGTCGGCGCGCGCCGGCCTCGGCGAGCCGAACCGCTCGGTCACCCTGCCGACCCCGACGCCGGGCACGACGTCGCGGGCGGCGTCCTCCGTGGCCGGCGTGGCGCAGAAGGTGCTGCCCAGCGTCGTGTCGATCGAGGTGCGCGGCGCGGACGGCGCGGGCACCGGCTCGGGGTTCGTCATCCGCTCGGACGGCTACATCGTCACCAACAACCACGTCGTCGCGGGCGCCGCCAACGGCGGGACGATCACCGTGGTGTTCCCGGACGGCTCGCACGAGGCGGCCAAGGTCGTCGGCGCCGACGCGTCCTACGACCTCGCCGCGCTGAAGGTGGCTCGCAGGGGTCTGCCCGCGCTGGAGTTCGGTGACTCCAACTCGGTGGTGGTCGGTGACGAGGTCGTGGCGATCGGTGCCCCGCTCGGGTTGCAGGGCACCGTCACCACGGGCATCGTCAGCGCGCTGAACCGCCCGGTGTCGGCCGGCGAGAGCGACTCCGCGCCGGCGTTCATCGACGCGATCCAGACCGACGCGGCGATCAACCCGGGCAACTCCGGGGGCCCGCTGGTGAACCTCGAGGGCCAGGTGATCGCGGTCAACTCGGCCATCGCCCGCGTGCCCGGCACCGGTGCGCTCGGCGGGCAGTCCGGCAACATCGGCCTCGGCTTCGCCATCCCCAGCCAGCAGGCCCGGCGCACTGTCGAGGAGCTGATCCAGACCGGAAAGGCGTCCCACCCGATCATCGGGGTGCTGCTCGACCGCAGCTACACCGGCGAGGGCGTGCGCGTGGCGACCCAGGCGCAGGCGGGCCAGCCGCCGGTGACGCCGGGCGGGCCGGCGGACAAGGCGGGCATCAAGCCGGGTGACGTCATCACCAAGTTCAACGGTCGGCCGATGAGCGACTCCGACGCCCTCGTGGTCGCGATCCGCGCCCTGGCGCCCGGTGACGTCGTCGAGCTGACGGTGCGTTCAGGGGCCAAGGAGCGCACGGTGAAGATGACTTTGCAGGCATCGAGCGACTGAGCCGCCCCGAGGGGGGATGATGGTGCCGTGTTCGACATCAACGGCGGCGAGTTCCTCATCCTGGTGGTGGTTGCCCTCGTCATTCTCGGGCCCGAGCGGCTGCCGCAGTACGCGGCGCAGCTCGGCCGCCTCGTGCGCGAGGCCAGGGGCTTCGCGGTCAAGGCGCGCGAGCAGGTGCGCAGCGAGATGGGCGAGGAGTTCGACGAGGTCGACTGGAAGGCCCTCGACCCGCGCCGGTACGACCCGCGGCGCATCGTGCGCGACGCGCTGCTGGACGGCGACGACGACCCATTGGGTATGAAGAGTCGAAGCGCGCGGATGGGGGACGCCGCGGCGTCCGCACCGCCCGCCAGCGACCTCACGTCGTCCGACGGCGCGGCGAGCGCGCGTCCGGCGAGCGGCTACGACGTCGACGCCACCTGACCCTGCCCCCGCTTCCGCCGCTCACGCCGCTTTCCGCCGCTCACGCCGCTTTGCGCCGTCCGGCCGCGGCCTGGGTGGCGGAGGCACCGGCCTGGACGGCGGAAACCGGCTTGGACGGCGGAGGCACCGGCTTGGACGGCGGAAAGCGGCCCGGACGGCGGAAAGCGGGCCTTACGGCGCGGTCGACCCGAGTGCAGCGGGGTCAGCGGCCGGTGGGAGTGAGGCCCAGCGAGCGTCCCGCGAGCCCGCGCGCGCGACGGCTGAGCGCCTTCGCGACCCCCCGCAGGGCGACGGCGGCGGCGGAGTCCGGCGCCGAGAGCACCACGGGCGTGCCCTGGTCGCCGCCCTCGCGCAGTGCGACGTCGAGCGGCACCTGGCCGAGCAGCGGCACCGGTGCGCCGACCGCCCGGGTGAGCGAGTCGGCGACGGCCTGGCCGCCGCCGGCGCCGAAGAGCTCGACCCGCGAGCCGTCCGGCTGCTCCAGCCACGACATGTTCTCGACGACCCCGACGATCTGCTGGTGGGTCTGCAGCGCGATAGCGCCCGCCCGCTCGGCCACCTCGGCCGCCGCCCGCTGCGGTGTCGTGACCACGAGGATCTCGGCGTTGGGGATCAGCTGGGCCACCGAGATCGCGATGTCGCCCGTGCCTGGAGGCAGGTCGAGCAGCAGGACGTCGAGGTCGCCCCAGAAGACGTCGGAGAGGAACTGCTGCAGCGCGCGGTGCAGCATCGGGCCACGCCACACCACCGGCTGGTTGCCCGGCACGAACATGCCGATCGAGATGACCTTCACGCCCAGGGACTGCGGCGGCAGGATCATGTCGTCGACCTGGGTGGGCCGCTGCGAGACGCCGAGCATGCGCGGCACGGAGAAGCCGTAGACGTCGGCGTCGACGACGCCGACGCGCAGCCCGTCGGCCGCCATCGCGACCGCGAGGTTCACGGTGACGGACGACTTGCCGACGCCGCCCTTGCCGGACGCCACCGCGTAGACCCGGGTCAGCGAGCCGGCCTTGGCGAACGGCACCTCGCGCTCGGCCTGGCCGCCCCGCAGCTGCTCGCGCAGCGTGCGCCGCTGGTCGTCGGACATGACGTCGAGGTCGACGCGGACCTCCCGCACGTCGTCGAGCGCGCTGACGGCGTTGGTGACGTCGCGGGTGATGGTCTCCTTCAGCGGGCAGCCCGACACCGTCAGGTAGACCCCGACCGTCACGAGCCCGTCGTCGGCGACGACGACGTCACGGACCATCCCGAGCTCGGTGATCGGCTTGTTGATCTCGGGGTCGTTGACGCCCGAGAGCGCCTCGATGACCTGGTCGTGCGTCGGCAGTGCCATGCCTCGATGCTATGCGTGCGCCGCGGGATGGCGAGACGTGGGGCAGGGCCAGCACGCGGACGGACGCACCGGGCCGGGGATCTCGACGAGATGTGCCGAACTGTCCCGGTAGGTCCCGAGGTTCCCCTATCGTGACCGGCGTGGAGCCGGGGACCTCATGCACCGAACGGCCGACGGCCGACCTCACCGACGTCGCCGACGTGCCGGCGCGCCGTCGCGTGCCCGCCGCGCACGAGCTGCGCGCGTGGCGCTCGTTCCTGCGCGCGCACGCGGCCGTCGTGCGCCGCCTCGAGGCCGACCTGCTGCAGTCGCACGGCCTGTCGCTCGGCGTCTACGACGTGCTCGTGCAGCTCGTCGAGGCGCCCGGGCGCCGGCTGCGCATGACCGAGCTCGCGGCCAAGGTGCTGCTCTCGCGCAGCGGCCTGACCCGGCTCGTCGACCGCATGGTGCGCGACGGCTACGTGCGCCGCGAGCCCGACCCGGGCGACGCCCGCGGCGTGCTCGCGGTCATGACGGACGCGGGCTACGACCGCCTGCGCTCGGCATCACCGACCCACCTGGACGGCATCACGCGGTACGTCGTCGACCGGCTGCCGGCCGACGACCTCGCGGCCTGGGGCAGCGCCAGCGCGCGGCTCGCCGACAGCTGAGAGCAGGCCCGAGGCCGCCGCCCGGTGCGGGCAGCGCTCAGCCGGCCGGCGTCCGGCACCAGGGGCAGAGCTTCCACTCGGCGTCCAGCTGGCGCCCGCAGCCACCGCAGCTGCTGTCGAGCGAGACACCGCACCACGGGCAGGCGAGCATCCCGCTCTCGACGCCGCGCTCGCACGACGGGCAGTGCCTGCCGCCGGAGTGGTCGGCGTGCGTGACGCGCACCGCCTCCTCGAACGTCGTCTCGCCGCGCTTGGCCTTCTCCAGCGCCGAGGCCCGCAGCGTCATCATGCCGACGGCTCGCGCCTGGGCGCCCACCGCCGACTCGGTCGCCGACGTCATGAGGACGGTGCGCATGGCGGCGTCCACCTCGAGCACCTCGTAGACCGCCGTGCGGCCGCGGTAGCCGGTGCCGCCGCAGTCGGGGCAGCCGACCCCCTTGAGCGGGGTCGCGTCCAGGATGTCCTCGATGCGCAGGCCCAGCAGCGCCAGCGTGCCGTCGTCGGGGATGTAGCCCTCGGCGCACGAGTCGCACGGCTTGCGCACCAGCCGCTGGGCGACCGCGGCGGTGAGGGACGACGCGACCAGGAACGGCTCGACGCCCATGTCGACCAGCCGGGTCAGGGCGGCGACCGCGGAGTTGGTGTGCAGGGTCGTGAGCACCAGGTGACCGGTGAGCGATGCCTTCAGCGCGAGCTCGGCGGTGAGGGCGTCCCGCACCTCACCGACCAGGACGATGTCGGGGTCCTGCCGCAGGATCGAGCGCAGGCCGGCGTCGAACGTCATGCCGGACTTGAGGTTGACCTGCACCTGGGTGATGCCGGGCAGCTGCACCTCGATGGGGTCCTCGAGCGTGACGATGTTCTTGTCCGGCGTCATCGTCTCGTTGATCGCGGCGTACAGCGTGTTCGTCTTGCCCGAGCCCGTGGGGCCGGTGATGAGAACGAGCCCCTGCGGCACCGCGAGGGCGCCCATGAAGATCTCCAGCTGCTCGGGCTCGAAGCCGAGCGACGCCAGCGACGGCACGTTGTCGGCGCGGGTCAGCAGCCGGACGACGATCTTCTCGCCGTGCAGCGAGGGCAGCGTGCTGACGCGGGTGTCGATCGCCTGGCCGTCGACGACGATGCGGCTGCGGCCGTCCTGCGGCACGCGACGCTCGGCGATGTCGAGGCCGGACATGATCTTGACACGGCTGACCACGGACGGGCCAAGCCGCCTCGGCGCTGTCATGACGTCGCGCAGCAGGCCGTCGACGCGGTATCGGATCCGCAGCCCGTCGCGCTGCATCTCGATGTGGATGTCGGACGCGCGCAACCGGGCGGCGTCGGCGAGCACCTGGTTGACGAGCTTGACGATCGGGGCGTCGTCCGTCGAGCCGCTGGCGCTCTGCAGGTCGTCGGCGCTCGCCGTCTCCTGCACGTCGTCGGCGATCATCGTCACCGAGTCGTCGGCGGCGAGCGACCAGGCGCGGGTCAGGTGGTCCTTGATCTGGGTGGCCGGAGCGACGACGACGTACAGCTCCGGCGCGCGCGTGTACATCTTCACGTCGTCCAGGGCCAGGACGTTCGTGGGGTCGGACGTCGCGACGATCAGGCCGCCCTCCGGGTGCCAGTCGAGCAGCAGGACGCCGGTGCGGTCGGCGACGGCACGTGGCAGCAGGCGGACGACGTCGGGGGCCGGCACGACGCGTGACAGGTCCGCCGACTCCAGGCCGAGGTGCGTCGCGAGGGCCTGGGCGACCTCCCGCTCGGTGGCGTAACCGAGGTCCGCCACGACCTGGCCGAGCCGGCGACGCGGGCCGTCGGAGGAGCGCTGGGCCTGCAGCGCGGCCTCGAGCTGGGCGGCGGTGATGAGCTGCTCGTCGATGAGCACCTCGCCGAGCCGGCGGCGCCGGTCGCCGGCGGCCTCGACGTCCAGGGGACGGGCCGTCAGCGAGGTTGCGGGCTGAGCCGCACCCTCCTGCTGGTGAGGCACGTTCAGGGCACGCGAGGTGGACGACATGCCCCCTGCATCGGCACAAGCACCGTTCGGGTGAAGCCCTGATGGCCGATCAGGTAGTGGGTCCGGTGACCTTCTGGTCGCCCCTCGCGTCGGGGGCCGAGCGCTCGTCCTCGCCGTTCGCGCTCTCCTCGGCCTGCGCGGAGCGGTCGCGCTCGTCGAGCTCCTCGAGCAGGGCCCGCAGCTCGGAGCGGACGAAGTCGCGCGTGGCGACCTCGCGCAGGGCGATGCGCAGCGAGGCGACCTCCCGCGTCAGGTACTCGGTGTCGGCGAGGCCCCGCTCGTCGCGAGCGCGGTCCTGCTCGCCGAGCACCCGGTCGCGGTCGTCCTGACGGTTCTGCGCGAGCAGGATGAGCGGGGCGGCGTAGGACGCCTGCAGCGACAGGATCAGCGTCAGCAGCGTGTAGTTGAGGTTGCGCGGGTCCCACTGCAGCGACGGCGGTGCGAGCGTGTTCCACACCAGCCACAGCACGACGAAGACCGTCATGTAGACGAGGAACCGCGCGGTGCCCATGAACCGCGCGAACCGCTCGGCGAACCGCGCGAACGTCTCGGGGTCGACCTGCGGACGCGCGATCAGGGTGCGTCGCGCCTCCCGCGGCTGGTCCAGCCGGGGGGTGCGGGTGCGCTCACGCGCCATGCCGGACCCCCCTTCGCAGGCCCGCCGCGCCGGTGTCCTCGTCGCGCCAGTCCTGCGGCAGCATGTGGTCGAGCACGTCGTCGACGGTCACGGCGCCGAGCAGGTGCCCGTCGTCGTCCACGATGGGAGCGCTCACCATGTTGTACGTCGCCAGGTAGCGGGTGAGCTGCCCCAGCGTGGTCTGCGGGCCGAGCGGCTCGATGTCCTTGTCGATGATGCCGCCGACCGCGGCGTGCGGCGGCTCGCGCAGCATGCGCTGGATGTGGACCAGGCCGAGGTACCGGCCGGTGGGCGTCTCCAGCGGCGGCCGGCAGACGAACACGCTGGACGCGAGCGCGGGGCTCAGCTCGGCCCGGCGCACGACCGCAAGGGCCTCGGCGATCGTCGCCTCCGGCGCGAGGATCACCGGCTCGCTGGTCATGAGGCCGCCGGCGGTGTCCTCGTCGTAGGTGAGCAGGCGACGCAGGGGAGCGGCCTCCTCGGGCTCCATCAGCCCCAGCAGGTGCTCGGCGGTGTCGGCGGGCAGCTCGGAGAGCAGGTCGGCGGCGTCGTCCGGCTCCATGGCCTCCAGCACGTCGGCGGCCCGCTCGTTCTCGAGCTGGGTGAGGATCTCGACCTGGTCGTCCTCGGGGAGCTCCTCGAGGACGTCCGCGAGCTTCTCGTCGTCGAGGGCGGCGGCGACCTCGACGCGGCGCTTGGGGGACAGGTCGTGGATGACGTCGGCGATGTCGGCGGGCTTCAGCGACCCGAAGGTCGCGAGCAGGTTCGCCGCGCCCTGGCCGCTGCCCTCGATCGACAGGCCGGTGACCTGGTCGGCGTCGATGAGGAAGCTCTCGCCGCGACGGCGCAGCCGACCGCCGAGGCCGCGGTGGTGCTCGGCCCGGCGGACGAACACCTTGCTGACGACCCAGTCGCGGGTGCGCTGCTGGGTCATGGCGACGTCCTCGACGACGACCTCGCCGGTGCCGTCGCGCAGCAGGACCGTGCGGTCGAGCAGCTCGGCCAGCACCAGCGTCTCGGACGGGCGCTGCTCGAAGCGGCGCATGTTCATGACGCCGGTCATGATCACCTGGCCGCCGTCGATGCTCGTGACGCGCGTCATCGGCAAGAAGACGCGACGCCGTCCCGGCACCTCGACGACCAGGCCGACGGCGAGCGGGGCGAGCCGGCCGGTGCGGAACACGACGACGACGTCGCGCACGCGCCCGACCTGGTCGCCGTAGGGGTCGAAGACGGCGAGGCCGGACATGCGCGCGATGAAGACCCGCGAAGGTGCGCCGCTCACGCGGGTCAGGCTATCGCCGCATACCCTGCAGGTCGTGCAGGCACGAGACGAGCTGCGGGACCGGCTGGGGAACGAGCTGGAGTACGACGTCGTCGACGTGTTCACCGAGCGCGCGTTCGCGGGCAACCCGCTCGCGGTGGTGCACGGCACCGAGGGGTTGGACGACCGCGCCCTGCAGGCCCTCGCGCGCGAGTTCAACCTGTCCGAGACGGCGTTCCCCACGCCGTGCGCCGGCGACGCCTACCGGCTGCGGATCTTCACCCCCGTCACCGAGCTGCCGTTCGCCGGGCACCCGTCGCTCGGTGCGGCCTGGGCGCTCGCCCGGCGGGGGCTGGTGGTCGGCCCGGCGCTGCTGCAGACGTGTGCCGCCGGCACGATGTCGGTCGAGCTCGGCGACGACGGTCTCGTGCGGCTCACCGGCGGGCCGCCGTCCGCCGTGGGCGTGGTCGACCCCCGGCTGCCGCTCGCGGCCGTGGGGCTCGCGCCGTCCGACCTGGTCGGACCGCCGGGCGCGGCCCGACCAGCTGGGTCGGCCCTGGTGACCGGCACCGGCCTGGACTTCTGCTACCTGCTGGTGCGGCCGGACGCCGTGGCGCGCGCCGTCCCTGACCTGGCGGCCCTGGGCGGCGTGGCCGAGTCAGCCGGACGTCCGGTGGGCGGGGTGGTGGTGGCCGCCTGGAGCGACGGGGCGGCGCACGTGCGCGTCTTCGCCGACGACATCGGGGTGCCCGAGGACCCCGCCACGGGGTCTGCGGCGCTGGGCCTCAGCGTGGCGCTCGTGGCGGCCGGGCTGGTGCCGGCGGCGGGGCGCACCGAGTACGCGGTGCGCCAGGGGGCCGAGATCGGGCGCCCGTCGTCCCTGCGGTGCGTCGTCGAGGCGAGCGACGCGCGCGCCGTCCGCTGCCAGGTGGGCGGCTTCGTGACGCCGGTCGCCCGGGGCACCATCGTCCGGCCGGCCTGACCGCGCCAGCCCACCCAGCCCACCCGCCTTTCCGCAACCCCGCCTTTCCGCCACCCAGGCCGCTTTGCGCCCTTCGGCCGCGGCCTGGGCGGCGGAGGCACCGGCTTGGGTGGCGGAAAGCGGCCCGGGTGGCGGAAAGCGGCTTGGGTGGCGGAAGCGGGTGGTGGCGACGGGGGTCAGGTGCGGCGGAACCAGCGCCGTCGCGAGCGCCCGCGCGCGTGCCACGGCAGCCAGCCGGACGTCGTCGCCGGCGTCGGCGCGGGCGGCGCGGCGTGGCTGTCGGTCGAGTACTCACCCGGCTGCTCGGACGGCGCACCGGCTGGGACGACGCGCGTGACCTGCGCGCCGACCTCGCGCCAGTGCCCGGGCAGCTCGGCCGGCAGGTGGTGGGAGTTGAGCCGGCTGCCCGCCAGGGCCTCCGCCGCGTCGGGCCAGCGCTCGTCGTCCGGTGCCAGCCGCTCGGCGCGGGCGGGCAGGGACAGCAGCCGTGCCCCGGAGTCCTTGCTGCGCAGCATGAGCTCGAGGTCGCCCACGAGCTCGGGCAGGTCCTGCTCGCCCGGACCGCTCACGACCAGCACCGCCCCGTCGTGCCAGACGTGCCAGGCCGGCCAGGCGCGCGACTGGCCGGACGGGCGCAGCCACACCAGGCCGCTCTTGCTCGCCGCCTCCGCGAGGAGCGCATCGGCGGCCGGCGGTTGCTCGCTCACCCTCGAAGCCTGCCACACCGGCTCCGTGAGACAGTCCGTCTCGTGGCAGTGCACGAGCGCGACGGCGCCGGGACGACGGCGCTCGCGCTCGCGATCGGCGTGGTGGCCGTCTCCTTCTCGGCACCCATCGCGGCCACCACCGCCGCCCCGGCGCTCGCCGTCGCCTTCTGGCGCAACGCCATGGCCTGCGGCGTGGTGGTGCCGTGGACGCTCGTGCGGCGGCGCGACGAGCTGCGTCACCTGCTGCGCGAGGAGCGCCGCGTGCTGCTGACGGCGGCGGCGTCCGGGCTGGTGCTGGCACTGCACTTCGGCCTGTGGGTGCCGAGCCTGCGCATGACGAGCGTCACCGCGTCGACCGCCCTCGTGGCCACCACGCCGTTGTGGACGCTCGCCATCGACCGCCTCGCCGGACGCCGTGCGAGCCGTGGTGTCGTGCTGGGGGCGCTGGTCGCGTTCGCCGGCGTCGTCGTCATCACCGGGGTCGACGCCGACGCCTCCCGCGAGGCGCTCCTGGGCGACGCGCTCGCGCTCGGCGGCGGTGCGGCGGCCGCCGGCTACACGCTGCTCGGCTCGTCAGTGCGCCGCACGGCGAGCACCGCCACCTACACGTCCGTGGCGTACACCGTCTGCGCCCTGGCGCTGCTGCCCGTCTGCCTCGTCGGCGGCCAGCCGCTCGCCTCGTACTCGGCGCGCACGTGGCTGGAGCTCGCGGCCCTCACCGTGACCGCCCAGCTGCTCGGCCACTCGCTGCTCAACCGAGCGCTGCGGGTCGCCGGCGCGACGACGGTGGCGCTCGTCATCCTGCTCGAGACCCCCGGCGCGGCGTTGCTCGCGTGGGCCTTCTGGCACCAGGAGCCGCCGCTGGCCACCCTGCCGGGCGCGGCGCTCGTGCTGGTCGGACTCGGCCTCGTCGTCCGAGCGCGGACGTCCACCCGCCGGGTGCAGGCTGCGCTGGAGGTGGGCAACGTCACGGACGCGTGACGGTGCCAGGCGATCACCGCGTCGGTAGCCTCGCCCGCAGGTCAAGCCCTCCCCTGGGAGCCCCTCGACGAACGGGAGCTTTGCGATGTCACAGCCGACGACCGGCCTGCCGAACGGACCGCACGCCACCCCCGGCACCGGCCCCGCGCTCGCCCGGCCGCAGCGCTCGCGGCGCTCGAACCTCGCGGTGCCGGGGTCGAGCACGAAGATGATCGACAAGGCCAAGGGGCTGCCGGCCGACCAGGTGTTCCTCGACCTCGAGGACGCCGTCGCGCCCATCGCCAAGGAGGGCGCCCGCGCCAACATCGTCGCCGCGCTCGCCGAGGGCGGCTGGGGCGACAAGGTGCGCACCGTGCGCGTCAACGACTGGACGACGAAGTGGACCTACGGCGACGTCATCGAGGTCGTCGGCGGCGCGGGCGCCGACCTCGACTGCATCATGCTGCCGAAGGTGCAGACCGCCGAGCAGGTCGTGGCGCTTGACCTGCTGCTCACCCAGCTCGAGACGGCGAACGGCCTGGAGGTCGGCCGCATCGGCATCGAGGCGCAGATCGAGAACGCCCTGGGTCTCACCAACGTCAACGCCATCGCCGCGGCGTCCCCGCGGGTCGAGGCGATCATCTTCGGCCCGGCCGACTTCATGGCGAGCATCAACATGAAGTCGCTCGTCGTCGGTGAGCAGCCGCCCGGCTACGACGTCGGCGACGCCTACCACTACATCCTCATGCAGATCCTCATGGCCGCCCGCGCCTACGACAAGCTCGCGATCGACGGGCCGTACCTGCAGATCCGCGACGTCGACGGCTTCACCCGGGTCGCAAACCGTTCTGCCGCACTGGGTTTCGACGGCAAGTGGGTGCTGCACCCGGGCCAGCTCGACGCCGCCAACGAGGTGTACAGCCCGCGCCAGGAGGACTACGACCACGCCGAGAACATCCTCGACGCCTACGAGCACTACACGTCCGAGGCCGGCGGCGCCCGCGGCGCCGTGATGCTGGGCGACGAGATGATCGACGAGGCCTCGCGCAAGATGGCACTCGTCATCTCGGCGAAGGGGCGCGCCGCGGGCATGACCCGTGGCGAGCGCTGGACGCCGCCGCAGGACTGACGACCCGCGCCGGCCACGGGTGGCACTGGTCACATCGGCTGTCGCCCCCGCAGCCCAGGCGGGATACTCGCCGGTAGCAACCCCACGCCGACCAAGGAGCCGACTGATGGGCCGCCTGCAGCACACCGAAGGACTCACCGAGGACCAGCTCGAGCTGCTGAAGCTGGTGCGCGAGTTCGTCGACGAGCAGGTGATCCCCGTCGCCACCGAGCTCGAGCACGCCGACGAGTACCCCACGGACATCGTCGAGGGCATGAAGCAGATGGGGATCTTCGGGCTGATGATCCCCGAGGAGTACGGCGGCCTCGGTGAGTCGCTGCTCACCTACGCGCTGACGGTCGAGGAGATCGCGCGCGGCTGGATGAGCGTCAGCGGCATCATCAACACCCACTTCATCGTCGCCTACATGCTGCTGCAGCACGGCACTGAGGAGCAGAAGCAGCGCTACCTGCCGCGCATGGCCACCGGCGAGGTGCGCGGCGCGTTCTCGATGAGCGAGCCCGGCTGCGGCTCCGACGTCAGCGGCATCCGCACCAAGGCCGTGCAGGACGGCGAGTCCGGCGACTGGACGATCAACGGCCAGAAGATGTGGCTCACCAACGGCGGGTCGGCCAACCTCGTGGCGGTGCTCACGAAGACCGACACCGGCGCGGAGTCCGTCTACAAGAACATGACGACGTTCCTCGTCGACAAGGAAGCCGGCTTCGGCGAGACGGCACCGGGCGTCACCGTGCCCGGCAAGATCGAGAAGATGGGCTACAAGGGCGTCGACACGACCGAGCTGCTCTTCGACGGCTACCGGACGACGTCCGACCAGATCCTCGGCGGTGAGCCGGGCAAGGGCTTCTACCAGATGATGGACGGCGTCGAGGTCGGCCGCGTCAACGTCGCCGCCCGTGCCTGCGGCGTCGCGATGCGCGCCTTCGAGCTCGGGACGGCGTACGCGCAGCAGCGCGAGACGTTCGGCAAGAAGATCGCCGAGCACCAGGCCGTGCTCTTCCGTATCGCCGAGATGGCCACGAAGGTCGAGGCGGCGCACCAGATGATGGTGATGGCCGCGCGCACCAAGGACGCCGGCCAGCGCAACGACCTCGAGGCGGGCATGGCCAAGTACCTCGCCAGCGAGTACTGCGCCCAGGTCGTCGAGGACTCCTTCCGCATCCACGGCGGGTTCGGCTACTCCAAGGAGTACGAGATCGAGCGGCTGTACCGCGAGGCGCCGATGCTGCTCATCGGCGAGGGCACGGCCGACATCCAGCGCATGATCATCGGGCGGCGGCTGCTCGAGGACTACCGCTTCACGGGCTGAAGCCGCGTGCGAGGCTGGGTCCAGACCAGGAGGATGATCACATGGCCGGAACCACACCACGACGCGGCGGACGCCCCGTGCTCGCGCTCGACTTCCCGCAGTCGCTCGGGATCTTCGACCAGTACGACGACGCCCAGCGCGCGGTCGACTACCTGTCCGACCACCAGTTCCCCGTCGAGAACTGCATGATCGTCGGCACCGAGCTCAAGCAGGTCGAGCGGGTCACCGGGCGCCTCACCTGGTCGCGCGCCGCGTTGGCCGGGGCGGCGTCGGGGGCCTGGATGGGCCTGTTCGTGGGCCTGCTGCTGAGCCTGTTCAGCACGGGCAGCGCGCTCGCGGCGATCCTCACCGGCGTCCTGATCGGCGTGATGTTCGGGATGGCGATGGGGCTGGCGGGCTACGCGGCCACGGGTGGTCGCCGCGACTTCACCTCCGTGACCCAGGTCGTCGCGACCCGGCACGAGGTGCTCGTCGAGCACCGGCTGCTCGCCCAGGCCCAGCAGCTGCTCAGCGAGATGCCGGGTCGCCCGCAGCAGCCGCTCTAGGCCGGGGTGACGCGACCCCCAGCCAGGTGCACGGTGCGGTCCGCGGCACCGACGAGGCGCTCGTCGTGCGTGGCCACCAGCAGGGCCACGCCGGCCTCACGAGCGACGTCCATGGCCGCCACCACCAGCGCTACGTGCTCGTCGTCCTGGTGGGCGCTCGGCTCGTCGAGCACGGCCAGCCGCGGCCGTAGCACGAGCGCCCGCGCCAGCGCGGTGCGCTGCTGCTCGCCGATCGAGGTCTGGCCGGCCACGCGGGCGCGCAGGCTCGTCAGGTCGAGCGCCGCGAGCAGCTGCTCGGCCGCGTCGCCCCGCTCGCCCCTCCTGGCGTGGCCGCGCAGCGCCACGGGCAGGAGCACGTTCTGCTCCACCGTGAGCTCGTCGACCAGGCCGAGGCGCTGGGGCAGCAGGGCGACCGTCGACCAGTCGGCGACGTCGTGCGCCGGGCGCCCACCCAGCAGCAGGCGGCCGGACGTCGGGCGGCCCAGCCCCGCGGCCAGGTGGCACAGCGTCGTCTTGCCGGAGCCCGAGCGGCCGACCAGCGCCACCACCTCGCTCGCTCGCGCGGTGAGCGACACGTCGGCCAGCAACGGGTGCCGGGCACCGACGTCGTAGGTGACCTGGTCGACGACGAGCACCGCCGCAGAGGTCGCCGCATGGCCCGTCATGGCCGCTCCCGTCATGGCCCCTCCTGCGGAGGCAGCAGGTGCACCCCGTCGCCGTCGACCACCAGCCGAGCCCGCGCGTCGGGGAAGAGGGACAGGGCCTCGGGCGGCAGCTGCACGCGCCCGGTGGAGTCGATGCTCGCGGTGACCGGGCCGCCCCGCACCGCCTCGGTGCTGAGGACACCGTGCCGCAGGTGCAGCACCCGGTCGGCGACCTGCACGGCGCGGTGGTCGTGCGTCGCGAAGACCACCGACGCGTGCTGCGCGGCGTGCCGCAGCTCGGCCAGCACGAGGTCGGACGACTCGTCGTCCAGCTCGGCGGTCGGCTCGTCGGCCACGACCAGCCGCGGGCGTCCGACCACCGCGACGGCGACGGCCAGGCGCTGCTGCTCACCGCCCGACAGCTGCCCCGGCCGAGCGGACCGCCGCTGGTCGAGCTGGAGGCGGCCGAGCAGCAGCTCGAGCGCCTCCGGATCGGCCGGCGCACGGGGCGCAGCCCGCAGGCGCTCGGCTGCCTGGAGGTGCTCGGCGACGGTCAGGTGCGCGAGCAGGCTGTGCGTCGGCCGCTGGGCCACCCAGGCCACCTGGCGCCGGCGCAGCTCGCGCAGGGCTGCCGTGCCGAGGTCGTCGGTGAGGCGGCCGTCGATCCACAGCTCGCCCCCGCTCTGCCGCTCGCGCAGGGCCAGCACGCTCAGCAGGCTGGACTTGCCGCTGCCGGACGGCCCGGTGACCGCGGTCGTCGTGCCCAGGCGGAAGGCGGCCTCCACCCCGCGCAGCGCGTGCGTCTCACCCGTGGCCGAGGAGTAGATCCGCACCAGCCGCGCGCACCGGGCGACCACCGTGGGCCCGGCGTCCGCGACCGCTGTGGTCGCCTGGTGGTCAGTCGGCATCGCGCAGCACCCCGGACTCGTCAACGCGCCGCACCCGCAGGGTGACGACGGCGGTCGCCGCCAGCCAGGCCCCGACAGCCGCGATCGCCAGCGTCGCCAACGCCCACCAGGTCGTGCGCAGCGCGAACGCAGGCGCGACGCCACCCCCGGGATCGAGCAGCCGGGCGCCGAACGGCTGCAGCGCCAGGCCGCCCACCACCCCGGAGGCCAAGCCCAGCGCGGCGACCAGCGCGAGCTCGCCCGCCCGCGATCGCACGACGCCACGGCGCCCCAGGCCCATCCGGGCCAGCAGCACGTCGGCGGCGCGGCCGGTCCTGGCCCGGCGGTCGGCGTACATCACGAGCACCAGGGCGGCGGCTACGGCCACCAGCACACCGAGCGCCAGCTGGGGCGCGATCGAGCGGCGGGCGGCGACGAGCTCGGGGCGTTGCAGCCCTTGGGCTCGGGTCCGCGTCTCGCTCACCCTGACCTCGGACGCGCCGGTGACCGCGGCGATCTGCCCGCCGGCCCCGCGCTCCCACAGCCAGGGGTAGAACTCGGTCGGCGCGCGGTTGAAGCGACCGGACGCGTGCGGCGGCCGCAGTCGAGGGTCCCCACCGCCGAGGGACAGGAAGAAGCTGTCGGCGGGCACGACCACGAGCGGGAAGCTGCCGTCGTGGCCCGGGAAGGCAGCGCGGTGTGCCAGCACGCTCACCGGGACGGTGGCGTTGGTGGTCTCGACGCTCGCCAGGTCGCGCGCGGTGAGCCCGATGTCGCCGACCGCGATCGCCGGCACCGGCACGCCGTGCTCGCCGCGGCGCAGGCGCTCGGCCGCGGCGGCGTCGGCGGTGGTCAGCCGGGTGACGTCGTCCCGGGCGTCCGCCAGGTCCGGGCCGACGCCCCACGCGGCGAGCTGGGCGAACCGTCGCGGGTCGATCGCGAGGACGTCGACGTTGCCCAGGTCCGGCGGGACCGTCGCGCGCGACCGCCAGACGATCGTGGTGCGGTCCGGCAGCGGCGGCACCCGCGAACCCCGCACCGGGTCGGCGGAGACGAAGCCGTTCTCGTCGGGCTCGGGCATGACGGCTGCCCCGGGGTCCAGGAGCCACGAGGCCTCCACGGCGGCGACGGTGTCGGCTCCGGCCAGGACGGCGGCGCGGTCCTGCACCACCTGGTCCACCGAGTGGGCCGCGGCGAGGGAGTAGCCCAGCAGGCCCGTCCCGGCGGACAACACCGTGATGACGAGCACCGCCTGGCGACCGGAGCCGGCGGCGCGGGCGCGGGCCAGAGCGGCGGCCGGGTGCCGCAGCCCGAGGACGGGCCCGGCTCGGGGGGACTCCTGCCGGGCGCTGGTCCGCCGCCGCGCGAGCAGCGCGAGGGCTCCACGGCCGACCAGCGCACCGGTCGCAGCCACCACGAGGGCAGGCACAAGGACGTCGAGGGCGCTGGCCCGACCCACCTCCTGGGGCCTGGCCAGAAGCCCGGCAGCAGCCGTCACCGCGACGAGTGCCAGCGCGGGCTCCCACGGCAGTCGCACCGAACGGTCATGGGCCCGCAGCCGGGCGGCCCGGCCGGCCGCGATCGCGGTCACCATCGCGACGACCAGGCAGCCCGCGGCCGCGGTGAGGGCGGCGCGTCCGGCCGCCTCCAGCACCGGCGGCCAGCCGACCGACACCGACGGCCCCACCTGCGCCACCCCCACCCAGGCGACCGTGGTGCCGACCAGCCAGCCCAGCACCGCCGCCGGGACGACCTCTGCGGTCGCGAGCGCCGCTGCGGCGGTCGGCCGGATGCCCCACGTGACGGTGGTGCGCAGCTCGAGGGCCCGACGCATCGCGCCGAGCACGGCGACGGCCGCCACCGCGAGCAGCCCGAGCACGACCCCGGCCAGCAGCAGCGGTCGGGTCCACGTCCGGGTCTGCGCGGCCACCTGCTCGGCCGAGCCGACGAGCTGCGGCAGGCCCGAGACGACCTGCTGGCGCAGCACGCCGGCGCGCTCGCCGGCGAGCGCCGGGTCGCGCACCTCGACCTGCAGCGCGCGCACGCCGGCGACGGTCCGCTCGGCCTGCTTCAGCGACGGCGTCGGTGGGTCCAGCTGGGCTTCTACCGAGTGCAGGAGGTCGTCGCCGATCCGGCCGGCGACGACGGTGGCGGTGCGGACGTCGGTCACGGCCAGGAACGCCGGGAGCACGCCGAACTCGCTGTCGACCGGCACGGCCGCCCGTCGGTAGGTCCACCGCCGGGTCCCCGGTGGATCCGCCGGCAGCCGGCCGCCGGGACCGACCTCGTAGGCGCCGGCGAGCACCACCTGGGTCGAGGTCGCCTCGTCGAGCCGGCGCACGCCGATCGTCACCCGGTCGCCGGCCCGGGCGCCGAGGCGTTCGACCACGGGCTGCGGCAGCCAGACTGCCGGACCGTCCCCGGCGGCAGCGCCCGGCAACGGCCCGCCCGACGCGGACACCAACGCGTCCGGCAGGTCGTCGTCGCCGAACAGGCGCACCCGCTCGGTGTGCCCGTGCCAGGACACGAACGGCGTGAGGCGCACGTCCCAGCCGCTGGTCTCGACACCGACCGACGCGGCCGTGCCGGTCTGTCGCCCGAGCCCGGGGACGTCGTCCAGCGCGTCGCGCAACCGTCCCTGCCCCGGGACGCCAGTGCCTCCGACGAGGCGCACCACCGGGGCGTCGGCGGCCTGGGCGGTCGGCGGCACGACGGCCAGCTGGTCGGCCAGGGCGGCGTCCGCGACGGCGGCCGTGAACACCGGCGCCGCGGCGGCAGCGGCGCACGCGACGGTGAACGCGGCGGCCACCAGCAGCCCCCACGGCCCCTCCCTCGCGCTGCGCAGCGCGGCACGGCGCAGGAGGGGACCCATGGCTGCTGACCCTAGGGGTCGGCGACCACCACGCGCAGGCGCTCAGTGACGCGCGTCAGCGTCCGTGCCGACCAACGCCGAGCGGTCCCCGGCCTTGCTCGCCGGGATCACGCTGAGCGTGCCGTCGGTCTCGAGCACGACGGCTGCCACGTCCCTCACGTCGCCGAGCCCGCCGGCCCGGATGCGTTGCCGCACCTCGCTTGCCGTGAGGCGCTGCTGGCTCAGGACGTGGTCGAGCATGACCCCGTCCCGCAGGAGGACGGTCGGCTCGGCGGTCACCACCGCCCGGCCGGCGGGGTACCTGGCGGTGATGCTGGCCACGGCGAACTGCAGCAGAGCCAGCACCGCGAGGGCGACGACGCCCTCGGACCACGACACGTCCGCGCTGACGAACACGGTCGCCAGCGTCGACCCGAGCGCCACCGTGACGACGAGGTCGAAGGCGTTGAGCTTCGCGAGCGTCCGTTTCCCGGAGGTGCGCAGCACCACGACGAGGGCCGCGTAGGCGGCGGGGCCCACGAGGAGCACCCTCACGAGGTCGGTCCAGCCGTCGAACCACATCGCAGGTCAGCTCCCTGTCCGCAGCACGGTCAGGGCAGGCCCGGTTGCGGCTGGGGCTCAGGGTCGGGGACGCCCGGCACTGGCTCGTCGGGCGGTGGCGCGCCCGGCTCTGGCGGGTTCGGCGACGGCGGGGTGGGCGGGTCCGGCTGCAGCGGACCGGGAGGGACGGGCGGCTCGGGCGGGTGCTGAGGCTGGGTGTCCATCCCCTCACCCTGCCGCCGACACCGCGCTCTCGCCACCGCGCACCGACCGGATCTCGGTGAGCCACCGGGCCTGCGGCGGCTCAGGAGAGCGAGTAGCTCGCGCGAGCGACCGAGAACCGGTGGCCCGCGCCGGTGCACGTCATGCCGTCCTTCGCGCTGAGGCACCGGAAGTCCCCGCGGCTCACCGACGCGCCGTACGCGAGCGCCGAGCCGCCAGCGGCGGAGTCCGACGCGCACACGAACCCAGCGCCCTGCGCGGTCACGACCAGGCCCTGACCCCAGTCGGACTCGCAGCTCGCCGGCTTGGCCGTGGGCTTCCAGGTGTGGGAGGAGATGTCGCACCGAGCACCGGCCGAGCTGATCTCGCACCGGATGTTGCCCGACGGCGAGCTGAAGCCGAGCAGGTCAGCGGCCGGTGCGGTCTGACCGGCGGTCGACGGCGACGCCGAGCCGGACTCGTTGGCGCCTGTCGTCGGCAGGCTGCTCGCGCCACCCCGGGCCGAGGGGGTGGTGGTCGCACCCTCGGGAGCGGCGAACAGGCCCCGCAGGCCGATGACGAGCGCGACCACGCACAGCAGGCCGAGCGCGGCGACGGCGACCACGGTGGCTGTCCGGCGTCGCTCGCGCGGGACGTCGGGCAGGCTCGGCAGGCTCACGGCAGCAGCTGCGCCATCCAGCGCTCGACGTCGTCGGGCGTGCGAGGCAGCGCGGCCGAGAGGTTCTCGCAGCCGTCCTCGGTGACCAGGACGTCGTCCTCGATGCGCACGCCGATGCCGCGCAGCTCGGGCGGTGCGAGCTCGTCGTCGGCCTTGAAGTAGAGCCCCGGCTCGACCGTCAGCACCATGCCCGGCCGCAGCTCGGCCTCGAGGTACTGCTCGCGCCGGGCCTGCGCGCAGTCGTGCACGTCGATGCCGAGGTGGTGGCTCGTGCCGTGCACCATCCAGCGCCGGTGGTGGCCGCCCTCGTCGCCGAGCGTCGTCTCGACGTCGACGGGCAGCAGGCCCCACTCGACGAGGTGCTCGGCGATCACGCGGATCGCGGCCTCGTGCACGTCCTTGAACCTGTTGCCCGGCTTCACCGCGGCCAGGCCGGCCTCCTGGGCCGCCAGCACCGCCTCGTAGACCTTGCGCTGGGCCTCGCTGAAGCGGCCGTTGACCGGCAGGGTGCGGGTCACGTCGGCGGTGTAGAGCGAGTCGACCTCGACGCCGGCGTCGACGAGCAGCAGGTCGCCGTCGCGGACGTCGCCGTCGTTGCGGATCCAGTGCAGCGTGCACGCGTGGTCACCGGACGCCACGATCGAGTCGTAGCCGACCCCGTTGCCGGAGTGCCGCGCGACGAGTCCGAACTGCCCCTCGACCCAGCGCTCGCCGCGGCCCTTGCCCACGGCGTCGGGCAGGCTGCGCACGATCGCCTCGAAGCCCTCGGCGGTCGCGGCGCACGCCAGGCGCATCTGCTCGACCTCCCACTCGTCCTTCGCGAGGCGCATCTCCGACAGCAGCACGGCGAGCTCGTCGTCGAGCGCGCGGTCGGCCTCCACGTCGCGCTCGCTCGCCTGGCTGCGCGCCTCGTCGACGGCGGCGGTGACGTCGGGGTCGGCGTCGCGCACGACGCGGACGCTCAGCAGGCCGAGGTCCTTCTTCACCGCCTCGGGCAGCTCGTCGAGGTGGCGGGCGGTGATGCCCAGCTCGGCCTCGACCTCCTCCAGGCTCGGCCGCACGCCGACCCACAGCTCGCCGTAGCGGGCGTCGGAGTAGAACTCCTCGGTGTCGCGACCGGCGCGGGGACGGAAGTAGAGCACCGCCTCGTGGCCGCCGCCCTCGATCGGCTCGAGCACCAGCACGGAGTCCGGCTCGCGGTCGGCCCCGAGGCCGGTGAGGTAGGAGAACGCCGAGTGCGGCCGGAAGACGTAGTCGGTGTCGTTCGAGCGCACCTTCAGCCCGCCGGCGGGGACGACGACGCGCTCGCCCGGGTAGGCGGCCGACACCGCGGCGCGGCGCTGCTCGGCGTACGCGGCGACGTCCGCTCGCGGCGGCATCTCGCTCGGACGCGGGGCCCAGCCCTCGGCGATGAACGCCTTGAACGCCTCGGACGTCGGGCGGGCGCGGTGGTCGGTCTTCTTCGGCTGCTGCTCGCTCACGCGCCCCATGGTGCCCTACCGGGAGTCACCGGCGATATCCCGTATGGCCGCACCGACCCCGTCTGGTGGGATGAGCAGGTGACCGGCTTCGACGACGCGCCGACGCTGTCCGGCAGGTTCCGCCGGCACGCGAGCGCGTGCTCCTCACCGCTGTACGCCGCCCTCATGGCCGCCATGGCCGACGACTGGGACGCAGGCGGCCCCGTGCGCGATGTGTGCGCGGGCTGGGAGCAGGCGCCGGCCGGCTCCGTGGTGCAGCTGCGGCTGCTCGCGGGGCTGCACCGACTGGTGCTGCGCGGGGAGGCACCCGAGCTGGCGCCCTACTTCCGCAACCTCGGTGGCACCGGGGCGCCGCAGGACGCCTGGCCCGTGGCTCGCGGCGTCGTGGCGGCCCACGTCGAGGAGCTGCGCGCCGGGCTCGCCCGGGCACCGCAGACCAACGAGGTGGGTCGGGCGGCGGCGCTCGCGGTCGGCCTCGCGGACGCGGTCTGGCGCACCGGCCGCTCGCGCGTGCGGTTGCTCGAGGTGGGCGCGAGCGCTGGGCTCAACCTGCTCCTCGACCGCTTCGCCGTGCGGCTCGACGACGGGCGCGTGCTCGGCGACCCGGCGTCGTCCCTGGTGCTGGAGCCGGGCGTGCACGGCGCGGTCGAGCCGGCCAGGCTCGAGGTCGTCGAGCGCCGCGGCTGCGACCTGTCGCCGGTCGACGCCGGCACCGAGGACGGCGCGCTGCTGCTCTCGTCGTACGTCTGGCCCGACCACGCCCACCGCTTCGAGCGGTTGCAGGGTGCGCTGGCCATCGCGCGCGCCGACGTCCCACGCGTCGAGGCGGCCCCGGCGGGCGAGTGGCTGGACGCCGTGCTGGTCGAGCCGGTCGCGGACGACGTCCTCACGGTGGTGTGGCAGTCGATCACGCGCATGTACTGGCCGGCCGAGGAGCTCACCCGGGTCGACGCCGCGCTCGAGGCCGCCGGGCGGCGTCTCCCCGCCCTCGCGCACGTCGCGATGGAGTACGGCACCGGCCCGCAGTCCGCGGCCGAGGTGTCGGTCGACGTCTGGCAGGACGGCCCGGCCGACAGCCGACGTCGAGTGCTCGGCACAGCGCACGACCACGGCCTGCCCGTGCGCTTGTTCGACGACGTCCGGGTGGGCCCGTGAGCCTCGGCACCGCTGCCCTCGCCGGCGTGCTGCCGGAGCTGGGCTAGGCGCTCAGCCGAGCCACTCGCCGCCGATCTCCTGCTCCTTGGACACCGCGGCCCGGATCGCGGGCTCCGCGGCCCGCTCGATCTTGCCGCCGAGAAGGGGCAGCGCCGCCTTGAGGTCGCCCTCGACGTCCTCGACCGTGCCCTCGCCGACGGCGCGCATCGTGATGGTGCCCGTGAGGCGCACGGGTGTGCCGTGGATCTCGACCACGATCGTGCCCCGCCGGCTGCCGTCGGGGTCCTTCGGGCCCCAGTGGTCGACACGCATCACGTCGAGCGTCTCGCCGACGAACGTGCGCACGAAGTCGGGCAGCCCCTCAGCGGGCAGCTTGCGTGTCGTCGTGATGGTCGCGCCGCCGTCCGCACCGTCGGCGGCCCGGGCCGGCTCGACGTCGACGCTGTGGTCGAGCGCGCCGGTGGCGAGACAGACCTTCTCCTGGAACGCGGGGTCGACGAGCATCTCGTACACGCGGTCCGGTGCAGCGGGGTAGCGGATGTCGGCACTGAACTTCACGGCAGGGGCTCCTGGCTGGTCGGGCGCGGGGGCGGTCGGACGCCGCATACGCTACGGCGATCCGGTGAGGCTCGCGCGCGACCGCCGACCCTACGCGGCGAGCCACGATCCCAGCGGTAGGGTCGGTCGAGGCACGCAACGGCGCGTGCCACCGGTCACGACAGAGGTCACGGGAGTCATGGCGCACTCGCCAGCGGGGTCCAGGTCGCAGCTTCTCGAGAAGGCGTCGGCGCTCGCCGACCGGTCCCAGCAGGGCGCCACGTCGTCCTACCTGGCCCGCTACTACCGCCACGTGTCGGACGACGACCTCGCCGACCGCCGTCCCGAGGACCTGCTCGGCGCGGCCGCCAGCCACCACGAGCTCGCTCGCGAGCGTCCGGTGGGCACGGCCAACGTGCGCGTCTTCACGCCGACCGTCGACGAGCACGGCTGGGCCAGCGGGCACACCGTCGTCGAGATCGTCACCGACGACATGCCCTTCCTCGTCGACTCGGTCACCGCCGAGCTTTCCCGGGTCGGCCGCGCCATCCACCTCGTCGTGCACCCGGTGCTGATCGTGCGCCGTGACGCGGCCGGCAACCTGCAGGAGCTCATCGAGGGCGTGGGCCCGAACGACGCGCTGCCCTACGACTGCGGGCGCGAGTCCTGGATGCACCTGGAGATCGACCGCGAGACCGACCTGGACGCGCTCGAGCAGCTCACCACCGACCTGCGGCGCGTGCTCGAGGACGTGCGCGACGCGGTCGAGGACTGGCCCAAGATGCGCGACGCGGCCCAGCGCCTGGCCCAGGAGCTCGTCGAGCAGCCGCCGGCGGGCGTCGACGGAGCGGAGGTCGCCGAGGCCGAGCGCCTCCTGACCTGGCTCGCCGACGACAACTTCACGTTCATCGGCTACCGCGAGTACCTGCTCGACGAGGACGAGTCCGGCGAGGAGGTGCTGCGGGCGCTGTCCGGCACCGGTCTCGGCATCCTGCGCTACGACCAGCGGGTCTCGGGCAGCTTCGGGCGGATGTCGCACGAGGTGCGCGCCCGGGCCCGCGAGCCGCGCGTGCTGATCCTCACCAAGGCCAACTCGCGCTCGACCGTGCACCGGCCGGCGTACCTGGACTACGTGGGTGTGAAGCACTTCGACGCCGAGGGCAACGTCATCGGCGAGCGGCGCTTCCTCGGCCTGTTCACGTCGGCGGCGTACACCGAGTCGGTCACGCGCGTCCCGGTGATCGACACCAAGGTCGCAGAGCTGTTGCGGCGCGCGGGTTTCTCGACCGAGAGCCACAGCGGCAAGGACCTGCTCGAGATCCTGGAGACCTACCCGCGCGACGAGCTGTTCCAGATCGGCGTCGACGACCTCTACGAGATCACGACGAGCGTGATGCACCTGCAGGAGCGTCGTCGCACCCGGCTGTTCCTGCGGCGCGACGACTACGGGCGCTTCATGTCCTGCCTGGTGTACCTGCCGCGTGACCGGTACACGACGCACATGCGGCTGCGTATGGAGGAGATCCTGCGCGAGGCGTTCCACGGCGAGACCGTCGACTACACCACCCGCGTCTCGGAGTCGGTGCTCGCCCGCCTCCACTACGTCGTGCGGGTGCCGGACGGCCAGCACATCCCGCACGTCGACGTCGAGGCGCTCGAGGCCCGGCTGGTCGAGGCCACCCGCACGTGGGACGAGGACTTCGCCGAGTCGCTGCGGGCGGACGTCGGCGAGGAGGAGGGCGCGCGCCTCATCACGAAGTTCGGCCGGTCGTTCCCGGAGGCCTACAAGGAGGACTTCCCGGCGCGGGTGGCGGTGGCCGACCTGCGACACGTGTGCACCATCACCGAGGGCCCGGCGAAGCAGCCGGACGCCGTCGACGAGGCCCGGATGAACCTCTACCAGGAGCCCGGCCGGCCCGCCGAGGAGCGCCGGTTCAAGCTCTACCGCGCCGAGCCCCTGTCGCTCACGCGCGTGCTGCCGGTGTTCAGCCACCTCGGCGTCGAGGTCGTCGACGAGCGGCCCTACGAGCTGGACCTGCCCGACGGCGGCATGGTGCACATCTACGACTTCGGGCTGCGCTACAACGGCGGCCACGGCTGGGACCGCGACCAGGCCGAGACGGCGCGCACGAGCTTCCAGGAGGCGTTCGCGGCCGTGTGGGCGGGGCGCGCCGAGAGCGACGGCTTCAACGCGCTGGTGCTCGGCGCCGGGCTGACCTGGCGGCAGGTCAGCGTGCTTCGCGCCTACACCAAGTACCTGCGTCAGGCCGGCCTGACGTTCAGCCAGGAGTACGTCGAGGCCTGCCTGCTCGCGAACGTCGACATCGCGCGGCTGCTCGTGCGGCTGTTCGAGGCGAGGTTCGACCCCGACCACTTCGACGGCCGGCCGGACTCCGACGCGCGCCGCGAGACGTGCGACGCCCTGGTCGAGGAGGTCAGCGGCGCTCTGGACGACGTCGCGAGCCTCGACCACGACCGCATCCTGCGCGCGCTGCTCGGTGTCGTGCGGGCCACGTTGCGCACCAGCTACTTCCAGGTCGACGACGACGGTCACGCCCGCAGCTACCTGGCGTTCAAGCTCGACCCGCACGAGGTGCCGGACCTGCCCGAGCCGCGGCCGGCGTTCGAGATGTGGGTGTACTCGCCGCGCGTCGAGGGCGTGCACCTGCGGTTCGGCGCGGTGGCGCGAGGTGGCCTGCGGTGGAGCGACCGGCGCGAGGACTTCCGCACCGAGGTGCTCGGCCTGGTCAAGGCGCAGATGGTGAAGAACGCCGTGATCGTGCCGACCGGCGCGAAGGGCGGCTTCGTGCCCAAGCAGCTGCCGGACCCCTCGAACCGCGAGGCGTTCGCGGCCGAGGGCATCGCGGCGTACCGCACGTTCATCTCGGCGCTGCTGGACGTCACCGACAACATCGTGGGCACGGGGGACTCGGCGAGCGTCGTCCCGCCGCCGCGCGTCGTCCGGCACGACGGCGACGACACCTACCTCGTCGTCGCGGCCGACAAGGGCACGGCGACGTTCAGCGACATCGCGAACTCGGTGGCCCTCGACTACGGCTTCTGGCTGGGTGACGCGTTCGCCTCGGGCGGCTCGGCCGGCTACGACCACAAGGCGATGGGCATCACCGCCCGCGGGGCGTGGGAGTCGGTGAAGCGGCACTTCCGCGAGCTCGGCCTCGACACCCAGAGCGAGGAGTTCACGGTCGTCGGCGTCGGCGACATGAGCGGCGACGTGTTCGGCAACGGCATGCTGCTCTCGGAGCACATCCGGCTCGTCGCGGCGTTCGACCACCGGCACGTCTTCCTCGACCCCACGCCGGACGCCGCGGCGTCCTACGCCGAGCGGCGGCGCCTGTTCGACCTGCCGCGCTCGTCGTGGGACGACTACGACCGCTCGCTCATCAGCGAGGGCGGCGGTGTGTGGCCGCGCTCGGCCAAGTCCATCCCGGTGAGCGCGCAGGCGGCCACGGCGCTCGGCCTCGGCAAGGACGCGACGTCCCTCACGCCGGCCGAGCTCATGCGCGCGATCCTGCGGGCGTCCGTCGACCTGCTGTGGAACGGCGGCATCGGCACGTACGTCAAGGCCTCGAGCGAGACGCACGTCGACGTCGGCGACCGCGCCAACGACGCGATCCGCATCAACGGCAACGACCTTCGGGCGCGGGTGGTCGGTGAGGGCGGCAACCTCGGCCTGACCCAGCTGGGCCGGATCGAGGCGGCGCTGCACGGCGTGCGCATCAACACCGACGCCATCGACAACTCGGCCGGCGTCGACACGTCCGACCACGAGGTCAACCTCAAGATCCTGCTCAACGCCGTGGTCGCCGAGGGCGACCTGACCACCAAGCAGCGCAACGCCCTGCTCGCCGAGATGACCGACGACGTCGCCAGCCTCGTCCTGCGCGACAACTACGAGCAGAACGTGCTGCTGGGCAACGCGCGCGAGCAGGCGCACGCCATGCTGCCGGTGCACGCGCGGCTGATCCGCTCGCTGGTCAAGCGCGGTGAGCTCAACCGCGAGATCGAGTTCCTGCCGAGCGACGCCGACATCGCGCGCCGCCAGGACGAAGGCCTCGGCCTCACCTCACCGGAGTTCTCGGTGCTCGTCGCCTACTCCAAGATCACGCTGGCCGACGAGCTGCTGGCGAGCTCGCTGCCGGACGACCCCTGGTTCACCGCGACGCTGCGCTCGTACTTCCCGGACGCCGTCGTCGAGCGGTACGGCGACCGGCTGGCCCAGCACCCGCTGCGGCGCGAGATCGTCACCACCGCGCTGGTCAACAACATGGTCAACCGCGGCGGGATCACCTTCGCCTTCCGCGTGCAGGAGGAGACCGCCGCCGCGCCCGTTCAGATCGCGCAGGCGTACGTCGTCGCGCGCGAGATCTTCGGGCTGCACGACTTCGTGACGCGGGTCGAGGCGCTCGACAACGTGGTGCCGGCGCGGGCGCAGACCGCGCTGTACCTGGAGTTCCGCCGCCTGATGGACCGCGCGGTGCGCTGGCTGCTGCAGACCCGGCCGACGATCAGCGACATCGGTGCCGAGATCGAGCGGTTCTCGGTCGTCATCGACGCCTTGCGCCCCAAGGTGCCCGAGATGCTCGTCGGCGCGGAGCAGCGCCGGCTCAAGCGGCGTACCCAGGAGCTCACCCAGCTCGGGGTGCCCGAGGAGCTCGCGGTCGAGTGCGCCTCGCTCCTCGACGTCTACTCGCTGCTCGACATCGCCGAGATCGGTTACGAGACCGGCACCCCGGTCGAGCAGGTGGCACCGATGTACTTCGTGCTCTCCGAGCGCTTCCAGGTCGACACCATGCTCGTGCTCATCACCCGGCTGCCGCGCGACGACCGCTGGGACGCCCTCGCCCGCGCGGCCCTGCGCTACGACCTGTACGCCGCGCTCGAGCAGCTCACGGTGTCGGTGCTCACCACGACCGACGACGGCCTGGACACCGCCGAGCGCATCGCGCAGTGGGAGCGGTCGAACCGCGAGACCCTCGGCCGCGTGCGCGACATGGTCGGCGAGGTGAGCCACCTCGACCGCACCGGGATCGCGGCGCTGTCGGTGGCGCTGCGTGGGCTGCGCGGCGTGGTCCGCAGCAACAACGCGACCGTGTAGGTGCTCTCCGGGTCAGTGACTGGCGCCGCTGACCTGGAGCCCGACGACGCCGACGACGATCACGCCGATCCAGAACGCCTTCGCGAGCGTGGCGCTCTCACCGAACAGCCAGATGCCGAGCAGCGCGACCGCAGCCGTCCCGGCGGCCGACCAGATCGCGTAGGCGACGCCGACCTCGATCGTCTTCAGGGCGCGCGCGAGCAGGACGAAGCTGGCCACGTAGCCGACCACCACGACGACCGACGGGCCGAGCCGGGTGAACCCCTCGCTGGCCTTGAGCGAGACGGTGGCCGCGATCTCGGTGGCGATCGCGAGGGCGAGCAGCAGCCAGGGCATGCGGCCATCCTCGCGCAGCAGGCGGCGCCGGCGTGCGTAGTCTCGGTGCGTGGCCTCGTTGAACGACCTCCTGCGCGCGCGCACCGACCTCAGCGAGGCAGACGCCGAGTGGCTGCGGCTGCTGGTCGGCGACTGGCAGCTGCTGTCGGACCTGTCGTTCGCCGACCTCGTGCTGTGGGTGCCGGTGCCCGAGGGGTGGCTGGCGGTGGCGCACGTCCGGCCGACCACCGGGGTCACGGCGTTCGTCGACGACGCGGTGGGCCAGGTCGTGGCGCGTGGACGCCGCCCGCAGCTCGACCGCGCCTTCGACCAGAGCCGGATCTGCCGCGAGCGTGACCCGGACTGGCGCGACGACGTGCCGGTGCGGGAGGAGACCTTGCCGGTCGTGCGCGGCGGCCGGACGGTCGCGGTGCTGTCCCGGCACACGAACCTGTCGACGATGCGCACACCCAGCCGGCTCGAGCTCACCTACCTCGGCTGCGCCGACGCGCTGGCGAGCATGGTGGCGCACGGCGCGTTCCCGGTGGCCGGGGCGCCGACCGGGTCACGGCGCGGGGCACCGCGTGTGGGTGACGGGCTGATCTGCCTCGACGCCGAGGGCGTGGTCACCTACGCCAGCCCGAACGCCGTCTCGGCCTTCCACCGGCTCGGGCACGACCGCACCCTGGTCGGCCTGTCGCTGGCGGAGGTGACGACGGGGCTGCTGCGCGGGCGCGACCAGGTCGACGAGGGTCTGCCGCTGGTGCTCACCGGCAAGGCGCCGTGGCGCGCCGACCTCGAGGCGTCCGGCACCGGGCTGAGCGTGCGGGCGATCCCGCTCATGGTCGAAGGACGCCGCGACGGCGCGCTGCTGCTCGTCCGCGACGTCACCGAGCTGCGCCGGCGTGAGCGCGAGCTGCTGAGCAAGGACGCGACGATCCGCGAGATCCACCACCGGGTGAAGAACAACCTGCAGACCGTCGCCGCGCTGCTGCGGCTGCAGTCGCGCCGCATGGACGACCCGGCCGCGCGCACCGCGCTGGACCAGGCCGAGCGGCGGGTGGCGGCGATCGCGCTCGTGCACGAGACGCTGTCGACGGGCTACGACGAGACCGTCGACTTCGACGAGGTAGCGGCGCGCGGCCTCTCGACGTTGGTCGAGGTCGCCCGGCCCGGAGGAGCGGTGCGCACCCAGCACGAGGGACGGTTCGGTCGGCTGCGCGCCGAGGACGCCACGGCGTTGTCGCTGGTGCTCACCGAGCTGGTGCAGAACGCCGTCGAGCACGGCCTGGCCGGCCGCGACGGCGTGGTCACCGTGACGGCCGAGCGCGTGGGGTCCGGGCCGGACGACCGGCTCGTGGTGCACGTCAGCGACGACGGCGCCGGCCTCGGCGCCCAACCTGACCCCGGGGGACTGGGCAGCCAGATCGTGCGCGCGCTGGTGGCCGAGCTGCGCGGGAAGATCAGCTGGGACGAGCCCTTCGGCGGCGGCACCGACGTCCGGCTCGAGCTGCGGCCGCGGCCGCTGGAGGACTGAGCGGCCTCGACGTGATGAGGCGGGTGCCTGCCGCGTGCCCGGACACGACGACGCCCCGGCCGCTGGGCCGGGGCGTCGTCAGGTCGTCGCGGGCGGTGGTCAGACCGCTCGGCGGGCCCGGGCGTTGCGTCGCTTGAGCGCGCGGCGCTCGTCCTCCGACAGACCACCCCAGACACCGGCGTCCTGCCCGGACTCCAGCGCCCACTTCAGGCAGGTGTCCATGACCGGGCAGCGACGGCAGATCGCCTTCGCTTCCTCGATCTGCAGCAGGGCGGGTCCGGTGTTTCCGATCGGGAAGAACAGCTCGGGATCCTCGTCGAGGCAGGCAGCGCGGTGGCGCCAGTCCATCGGGATCGATCTCCTGTCGTTGTGCGATGTCGGCGCAGCCGGTGTCGGCGGCTGTGGCGAGCAAGATGGTGCGGGTCTTCTCCTGCGATGGTGCGCGTCGATCGTCGACGTCGCACGTCCAGCGCTTGTGAATGAGTTCACGAGCGCTGACACGGGAGTAACGCGTCGAAGATCCGTGGTGTTCCAGCCTCACACCTCGCGCGGGGCGCGCACAAGGGGTATCCGTGATCGTTCTGTGATGGACGGTGAGGCTTAGGTCACACAGCGTAGGTGACAGCGACCGTCCGGTCACGTTCCGTGGGAGAACTGGCGCTAGCGTGTCGTCGTGCCCACCGCAGAGCAGCCTCCCGGCGAGCCGTCGCCCGACGGCGCCACGCCCCCGGACGACGCCACCGACCAGTCCACCGGTCAGCCCAGCGGCCCCGTCGAGCCGCCCGCCGACGGGGGTGCGCAAAGCGGTTCACCGGACCTCGGCGATCGGGCGGTCGAACCGGCAGAAGTGCGTTGGCGCCTCATCGCGCGCGTGCTCGTCGGCGTCGAGGCGCTCGTCCCGCTGGCGTTCGCCGGCTACGGGCTGGTGCAGCTGCTCACCGGCACGGCCGTGGTGCTCCGCAACGAGCTCATGCTCGTGCTGCTGCTGGCACTGGCCGGCCTGGCCCTGCTGTTCGTCTCCTACGCCGTGGGCCGCGGGCGGCGCGCCGTCCGCACCGCCACCCTCGTGTGGCAGGTGCTGCTGGTGCTCGCACTCGTGCCCGCGATGTGGGAGGCCGCGCAGCAGACGCTCGCGGTCGTCGTCCTGGCCGTGGCCGTGGTCACCGGCTACGCGACCGTGCGCGCGACCTCCGACCCGCCGCCGCCCGCCTGACGCGTCACGAGGGGGTGTCGGCGAGCCCGCGGCGCAGCTCCTCGACCGTGCGCGCGAGCAGCCGCGACACGTGCATCTGGGAGATGCCGAGCTCGGCGGCGATCTGGCTCTGGCTCAGCCCGCGGAAGAAGCGCAGGACGAGGATGCGCTTCTCGCGCTCGGGCAGCCGGTGCAGCAGCGGGCGCAGCGACTCGCGGTCGACCACGTCCGCTAGCGCCGGGTCATCGACCGCGACCACCGGTGCGGGCGATCCGTCGACCGCCTCCAAGGGCACGGTCGCGCAGGTCTGCAGCGCCTCGAACGCCTCCAGCGCGTCCTCCTCCTCGACGCCCAGCCGCTCGGCGACCTCGTGCACCGTGGGCTGGCGGCCGAGCTCCTGGGCCAGGACGCCGCGCGCCTCGGTGAGCCGGGCGTACAGCTCCTGCAGCCGCCGCGGCACCCGCACCGACCAGACGCGGTCGCGGAAGTAGCGCTTGATCTCGCCGACGATCGTCGGTGCCGCGTACGTCGCCAGGCTCGCTCCGCGGCTCGGGTCGTACCGGTCGACGGCGTTGATCAGGCCGATCGTGCCGACCTGCACGAGGTCCTCGAGCGGCTCGCCGAGGTGGCGGTAGCGCTGGGCCAGGTAGCGCACGAGCGGAAGGTGGGCCTCGACCACGGCGTCGCGCAGCGGCGCGCGCCGCGGGTCGTCAGGGGGCAGGCTGACCAGCTCGGCCAGCGCCTGGCCCGTCGTGCTGAGGACGTCGTCGAGGACGTCGTTCACACCCACTGGCCCGCACCGGCACGCACGACCAGCCGCAGCCAGGTACGCCGCCGTCCGTCCGGGCCGTCCTCGTGACCGGACTCCAGCGAGTCGACCAGCGCCGACAGCACGGCCCACGCGTAGCCGGTGCGCTCGGGCAGGTCGGCGTACGGGCCGGTCACGTCGACCGTGAGTGCCGTGTCGTCGAGCGTGAAGAGGCAGACGATGTGGTCGTCCGCCCGGGCGCCGTCGCTGGGTTCGCCCGACGGCTGCACGAGCAGCGTGCAGGCCTCGTCGACGGCGATCCGAAGGTCCTCGATGCGGTCGAGGGTGAGATCGAGGCGCGCGGCCAGGCCGGCGGTCGCGGCGCGCACGACCGCGACGTACGCCGCCTGGGCGGGCACGGCCAGCTCGACGACGTCCGCCGGGCTCGCCGCGACGTCGCCGCTGGGTGTCGACACCGAGGTCATGACGGGGCCGCCCCGGGCTCGGTGCGGTCGACGGTGAGCACCGTCCCATCCTGGCCCCACGTGGCCCGCGCGTCCATGGCAGCGACCCGACCGTGACCCTGGTGTGCTCAGCCGGTGACCTGGCCCCGGTCGGCCAGGGAGGCCAGGGCGGCGCCGTCCAGCCGGAACACCGTCCACTCGTCCTGCGCGACGGCGCCGAGCGAGCGGTAGAAGCCGATCGACGGCTCGTTCCAGTCGAGCACCCACCACTCCAGCCGGCCGTAGCCCCGCTCGACGCAGATCCGCGCGAGGTGGGCCAGCAGCCGTGTGCCGAGACCACCGCCGCGGTGCTCGGGCTGGACGAACAGGTCCTCGAGCCAGACGCCGTGGCGGCCGAGCCAGGTCGAGAAGGTGACGTACCAGACGGCCATGCCCACGACCTGGGCTCGGCCGTCGTCGCCCGTCAGCTCGGCGACGACGGCGTGGCTTCGCGCTGACGCGGGGTCGGGCGGGAACAGCGCGGTGTGCAGGTGGGCCTCGGTGGCCTCGACGGCATCCGGCGCCCGCTCGTAGTCGGCGAGCTCCTGGATGAGGCGCAGGATCTGCGGGACGTCGTCGGGGGTGGCGTCGCGAAGGTGCGCGGGTGCGGCGGTGGGCATGAGCGGGAGGCTAGCGCCGGGGGAAACGCGCTCGGGGTCGGCGGGGTCGCGGCGATACCCTGCGGGGGATATGACACGCGTCCCCGACGAAGCCCAGCTGCCCTCACCGGCCCACGGCCCTGCCGCCTCTCCCGCGCCTGCCGCCCCTCACGCCGACCAGCAGGTGCAGCGGCGGACGCTGCGCACCCTCGTGTCGACGCAGGCGCTCGGCGGCGTGGGCGTCAGCGCCGCGGTGTCGGTGAACGCCCTGCTCGCCAAGGACGTCTCGGGCTCGGAGAGCCTCGCCGGCCTCGCGCAGACCTCGGCGGTGCTCGGCGCGGCGGTGGTCGCGGCGGTGCTCGCGCGCATCATGAGCCGGCACGGTCGTCGCCCAGGGCTGACGCTCGGCTACCTGCTCGGCGCGTCGGGTGCAGTGCTCGACATCGTGGCCGGGGCGATCCGGTTCTTCCCGCTGCTGCTCGTCGGGGCCGCCCTGCTCGGCTCGGCGACCGCCGCCAACAACCAGTCGCGCTACGCCGCGACCGACCTCTCGCACCCCGACCACCGCGGTCGCGACCTCAGCCTGGTCGTGTGGGCGACGACGATCGGGTCGGTGTTCGGGCCGAACCTCGCCGGCCCCGGTGGGGCCGTGGCGCGGTGGTTCGGGCTGCCGCCGATGACCGGGCCGTTCATCTTCTCGGCGATCGGGATGCTGCTCGCCGCCGCCGTCATGACGCTGCGGCTGCGACCGGACCCGCTGCTGCTGGCGGCGTCGCGGCGCGCCACCGGCGAGGCGCAGCCGCTCGACGAGCCACCTGCCGTCGACGAGGTGCCGGACGTCGTCGGCATGCCACTCGCAGGCGACCCGACCACGGTGCGGGCCTGGTCGGTGATCCGGTCGAGCCCGCGCATCATGGCGGCCACCGCGGGGCTCGCGCTGTCGCAGGCCACGATGGTCTCGGTCATGGTGATGACGCCGATCCACATGGACCACGGCCACGCCTCGCTGGAGATCATCGGCATCGTCATCAGCGTGCACATCCTCGGCATGTACGCCTTCTCGCCGCTCGTGGGCTGGCTCGTCGACCGGGTGGGCAGCATCACGGTGCTCGCGTCCGGCGGCCTGGTGCTGCTGGTGGCGCTGGCGCTCGCGGGCTCGTCGCACCCTGGAGCCTCGTGGACCCTCGGCGTCGGGCTGTTCCTGCTCGGGGTCGGGTGGTCGCTGGGTGCGGTGTCGTCGTCCACGCTGCTGACGGCCGCGACGCCGGCCGAGTACCGCCCGCAGGTGCAGGGAACCACCGACATGATCACCGGCTTCACCGCGGCGGCCGGGGGAGCGGTGGCGGGTCTGATCGTCGGCTGGCTGGGCTTCGACTGGCTCAACGGGTTCGCCGCGGTGCTCGCGGTCGGCGTGGTGCTGGCGGCGCAGGCCGCTCGCGTGGCGCATCGCACGCTCTAGGGTCTGGTCGGGTCGCTTCAGCCGGACGGCGGGAGCGCCACCTGCAGGGGCGTCGCGACGCCGCGGACGACGAGCAGCCCCCGGCCCGGTGCCGGGCAGTCCGGCCTTTCGGCCGGCGTCCCGAACGGCTCGCCGTCGCTCGGCCGGCTGGGGTGCAGCAGCACGCCGGTGCGGTGGCGCCGTACGACCGCACCCACGCCGCGGAACGACTGGCCCAGGTGGTCGGCCGTCATCGCCACCACCACGGGGCGGTGCTGCTCGGCGAGGTAGGCGTCGACGTCGCCGCCCAGCAGGTCGAGGTCGTCGACGACGAGGCAGGCGGTGTCGCCGCCTCCCGTGCCGGGCGCGACGGGGTCGAGGCGGCCGCCGAGAAGCGTCTGCGGTGTGACGACGGGCCAAGGCCCCCGTGCCAGCGGGGAGTGCGGGGCCGCCACGACCACGACGGGTGAGCCGCGGCCGTGCAGCTGGTGGGCGATGGACGCGAGGGTGGTCGATCGCCCGCTGCGTGGCGGGCCGGAGACGACCACGACGCGGTGGTCGGCCAGGTCGAGCTGCGCTGGTGCGGCGTCGTCCCCGCCGACTCCCACCGTGACGAGGAGTCCGGCGGGGCGGCCGAGGCCAGCCAGCGACGTCAGCTCCACGCACGACGGCAGCGGCTGAACCCGCACCGGCGGCGGCTGGGCGCCGTCGCCAGGAGCGTCGAGGTACCGGCTGCGGACGCGTTCGACGCGACCCCGGACGTCCTGCTCCGTTCCCGGCCAGGCCAGCTGCACCTCGGCACCCGACGGCACGTGCACGGCGCGGCCGGGCGGTTGGTGGGCGAGTGGTGCAGCGCTCGGCGCGCCACCGAGCAGCAGGTCGGTGGGGTCCGCGGCCCGCAGCAGCAGCCGCTCGGCGACCAGGGAGCCCAGCCGCGAGGTGAGCACGCCACGGCCGCCCGCGACGACGACGCGCAGGCCGGTCGGCTCGCCGTCCCGCATCAGGGCGAGCAGCGCGTCGGTGGCGCGGCCGTGGTCGACCCGGTCGAGCTCCTCGACCAGGGACTCCCAACCGTCGATGAGCAGCACGGTCGACGTGGCGTGCGCGCCGGCGCGGGCCATGGCGCCCAGGCGCGCGACCAGCCGGGCCACCAGCTGGGGCTCACGGCTCGACACCGTGCTGCCCAGGTGGGCGAGCCCGGCCAGGGCGCGGGACAAGGCGTCGCCGGACTCGATGACGTGCAGGTGCAGCGTGTCCGGGCCGAACGACTCGGCGAGCCCGAGCGCGACGCCGACCAGCGCCGTCGTCCGCCCGGTGCGTGAGGTCCCGCTGACGGCGAGGTGGGACGACCGCACCGGGTGCCAGGTGAACGGGCGCCGTGCTCCCTCGGCGGGCAGGTCGACCAGGCCGAGTCGCACCGCTCCGGGGACGTCCAGGGCCGACGCTGGTCGGGCGCTCTCGCGATTCCCGTCGGCCTCCAGGTCCGGGTCGGTGAGGACGTCGGGCAGCGCAGGCAGCCAGGGGCTCGGGGGCGACAGGGCTCCGCAGCTCGTGGCGGCCTCCTGGATCGCCCGCACCACCGCCGCCAGACCCCGCTCGCCGTCGGTGTCGTCGGTGGGCTCGCCGACCCGTCTGACGCGGACGCCGTCGGGCTCGCGGTCCGCGGTGCCGACCGCGGAGAGGGCTACCTGGAACGGCGTCAGAGGCGTGGAACCGGTGCGGCACAGCGCACGACCCGGCACGTCCTGCGGCAGCGCCGCCGCGTCGGGAGCCTCGAGCACGTCGTCGGAGTCCACGCGGTCGCGCACCCGCAGGCAGATGCGCAGGTTGACGTTCGCCTTGATGTCGGCGCTGACGACGCCGCCGGGACGTTGCGTCGCCAGCACCAGGTGGACGCCGAGCGACCGGCCGACAGCGGCGAGGCGCACCAGGCCGTCGAGGAACTGCGGCAGCTCGGTCGCCAGCAACCGGAACTCGTCGACGACGAGCACCAGCCGACCCAGCCACTGCGGTGGTGCCGCGCAGGCTTGGTAGGCCGCGAGGTCTGCCGCCCCGACCTCGGCGAGGAGCCGCTCGCGCCGGGTGAGCTCGGCCTGCAGCGACGCGAGCGCCCGTTCGGCGAGGTGGGCGTCGAGGTCAGTGACCAGGCCGACGACGTGGGGGAGGTCCGCGAGCTCGCGGAAGGCCGCCCCGCCCTTGTAGTCGACCAGCACGAAGCTGAGCTCGTCCGGCCGGTTCGCGAGCGACAGCGAGGTGACCAGCGTCTGCAGCAGCTCGGACTTGCCCGACCCCGTGGTGCCCGCCACCAGCGCGTGTGGCCCGTCGCGCACGAGGTCCAGGCGCAGCGGGCCCTCGGCGTCGGCCCCCACGAGGGCGGCCGTCGACCGCGGCTGACGGCGCCATGCGGAGGCGATCGCCGATGCGCTGGTGGGATCGACGGCAGACAGCTGGCGCAGCGTGACCCGGTCGGGGAGTCCGCCGGGATCGGGAGTCGCGTCGCGCAGCGGCGCGAGCGCACGCGCGACGTCCTCGGACCAGTCGGTGCTCACGCCGTCGAGCGACACCTCGAGCGAGGACCGGTCGCGCCGTCGGAGCGTCGCCCGGCCGTGGCTGGGCACGGTGACGGTGGCACCGCAGGCGCTCGGGAGATCAGGCGGCTCGGCAGCCAGCGCGATCACGTGCACCCCTGCGGCCGGGCCGTCGTCGAGCACCGTGGCGAGGGACGGGTCCGTCGACCACCGCTGGGGGTCGTCGAGCAGCACCACCAGCGCGGGCCGAGCAGGGCAGCCGGACGTACCGGCGCGCGTCGCGCGTTCGCGGACGGTGCGGGCGACCGCGCTCATCGAGGCCGGGTGCGAGTGGGGGAGCCAGCGCGTCCACGCCCAGCCCGAGCGTGCAACCACCACCAGCCGCACCGCGCGCGGCGTGCTGCCCACGCACAGCCGCGTCACGAGCAGCCGGACGGCGGCCCGGACCCGGCGCGCGTCGCCGCAGAACCCGAGGTGCCCGACGTCACCGAGCGGTAGGACCAGCGGCGCGTCGTCCACCGTGGGCGTGACCGGCGCGTCCTCGCCGGTGACGACGACGCGGGCGTCCTGCTCGGCGCGTCCGACGACGACGTCGAGCAGGTCGTCGTCGGCTGGGCCGCGCTCCCACAGGCGATGGCCCGGCCCCCGCGCGGTGGCGGCCAGCTCGGCGGCGTCGGCCACGAGGAGCCGGCGGTGCTGGGCGTCCTGGTGCACGGCGGCGTCGACCCGGCGCGCGGCCTCGTCGTCCGCCGTCCGCCACGCCGACAGCTCCTGGCGCTCGTCACGCCGCCGGGTACTTCGGTCGGCCAGGTACGAGGCCGCCACCGTCAGCGGGCTCAGCAGGCCGAGCAGGAGGTACGTCGGCTGGTGGGCGAAGAGCGCGACGGGCAGGCACACCGCAGCGGGCGCGAGCGCGCCGAGCCACGGCGGCTTCGCGGGTGGTCGCGGGCTGGGCGGCCCGGGTCGGTGGACCGTGACCGGTGGGAGCGTCGGGGCGCAGCGTGGCCCGCGGCTGACCTCGATCGCGCCGTCGTCCGTCGGCCGGGACGCCGCTGGGCGGGTCGCGGCCGGCCGGACCACGAGGGTGGACGAGCCGGCGGTCACACGCTGGTCGGGTGCGAGACGTGTTCCGTCGTTTCCGACTGCCTGGCCGTCGACGGTCGTGCCGTTGCTCGAGTCGAGGTCGCCCACCAGCAGCCCGTCGCCGTCCAGGGTGACGAACAGGTGCTCCCTGGACAGGTCGGGGTCGTCGAGGGGGAGCGTCGTGGTCGCTGCGCGGCCGACGGTGACGGTGCCGGGTCGCAGCGGCAGGACCCGTCCCGCATCGGGTCCCGAGACCACCTGCAGCTCAAGGAGTCCACGCGCTGCCGGCGAGCTGAGGTGCCGCTCACGCGACGCCACCAGGAGCGCTCCCGACACCAGCGGGCGACGACCGAGCCGTGACGACGCCGGGACCGCGGCGCCGCCCGAGGTCAGAGTGCGGCCTGGCGCCAGGAGCCCTTCGTCGCGCAGGGCGTCCGCCAGGTCGCCGGACGTCGCACCTGCGGGCGCGACGACGTCCACGTCGACCGCCTGCTCTGGGTGGTCGACGTCCAAGACGGTGCAGCGCAAGGAGATCACGACGTCGAGTGTGTCGATGCGCGCCGACAGGGAGCGTCCGTCATCCACAGGGCGTCGTCGGGCGAGCGGGCGTCATCCACAAGATCATGTGGGGGTCTTACCCCGGTATGTCCTGATCTTCTAGAGTGTCCGCCGGTCGGCCGGACGGCGGCCAGGACGGGGGCACCGCAGATGGACGCGCTGGCGCGTGTCGAGGAAGAGGTTCGTGAGCTGGTCCGGCGTTCCGGCATCGACCCGGTGGCCGACCCGGCGGCCGTGCGGTCGCTCGTCGACGACGCGGTGGTCGACTACGAGGAGCGCTCGCTCGCCAGCGGCCTGCCGCCGCTCGCGGACGCCGCCTCAGCGACCCGGCACGTCGTCGATGCCGTCGCCGGATTCGGTGTGCTGCAGCGGTTTCTTGACGACCCTACGGTGGAGGAGATCTGGGTCAACGAGCCCGGGAAGGTCTTCGTGGCGCGCCACGGGTTGGCCGAGCTGACCACGACGATCCTTACGTCCGACACCGTGGCCGACCTCGTCGAGCGCATGCTCAAGACCTCCGGCCGCCGGGTCGACCTGTCGTCGCCGTTCGTGGACGCCACCCTGCCCGACGGCTCGCGCCTGCACGTGGTCATCCCCGACGTCACCCGCGAGCACTGGGCGGTCAACATCCGCAAGTTCGTCGTGCGCGCACGCCACCTCGACGACCTCGTGCGGCTCGGGACGCTCACCAGCCACGCGGCGGCCTTCCTCGCGGCGAGCGTCCAGGCGGGGCTGAACGTCCTGGTCTCCGGCGGCACGCAGGCCGGCAAGACGACCCTGCTGAACTGCCTCGCCGGCGCCGTGGGTCCCCGTGAGCGCATCGTCACCTGCGAGGAGGTCTTCGAGCTGCAGATCGCCGGGCGGGACGTCGTGGCCATGCAGTGCCGCCAGCCCAGCCTCGAAGGCACTGGCGAGATCCCGTTGCGGCGCTTGGTGAAGGAGTCGCTGCGTATGCGCCCCTCACGCATCGTCGTCGGCGAGGTGCGCCAGGAGGAGAGTCTGGACCTGCTGCTCGCCCTCAACTCAGGGCTCCCTGGCATGGGTACGATCCACGCCAACAGCGCGCGCCAGGCGCTCACGAAGATGTGCACGCTGCCGCTGCTCGCCGGCGAGAACGTCAGCTCGCGCTTCGTCGTCCCGACCGTGGCGTCGAGCATCGACCTGGTGGTCCACGTCGCCATGACTGCGGACGGCGCTCGCCGCGTCCGAGAGGTGGTGGCCGTCTCCGGACGGGTCGAGGGTGACGTGGTCGAGACGTCGGACGTGTTCTCGCATCGGTCCGGCCGGCTCGAGCGCGCCCACGGCTTCCCACCGCACCTCGAGCGCTTCGAGCGACTGGGCCTCGACGTCGTCGGCCTGCTCGCGGGCGGCGGTGCTGACGGTGAGGGCGATCCCGACCGGCGTGACGGCGCAGTGGGCCTCGCGAGCGGCGCGACGCGATGACCGCGTTGGGACTCGGTGCCGTCCTGGGCACCGGACTCTTCTGCATCTGGTGGTCCTGCTGGCCGCGGACCCGCTCACGACCTCCTCGCCCTGCCGCAGCCGGGCGGCTGCGCGGCCTGCTCCAGCAGGCCGGCCTCGCCGAGGTGGCGCCCAGCGCGCTGGTCGCGGCGAGCGCCGTGTGCGGGCTCGTCGTCCTCCTGGCCACGGAGGTCGTGTCACGGGCCGCGCCCGTCGCCGGCTGCTTCGCCGTCATGGCGACCGCGGCACCGCTGGCGGCCGTCCGCGCCCGTGCGCGACGGCGGCGTGCGGACCTGCGCCAGGTCTGGCCCGACGTCGTCGACCACCTCGCCTCAGCCGTGCGCGCCGGGTTGTCCCTGCCGGAGGCGCTGAGCGCGCTCGGCGGCCGCGGGCCGGTCGAGCTGCGAGCCCCCTTCGCGGCGTTCGCGGTCGACTACCGCGCGAGCGGGCGCTTCGACACCGCCCTGGACCAGCTGAAGGAGCGGTTGGCCGACCCGGTCGGCGACCGGGTCGTCGAGTCGCTCCGGCTCGCCCGGCAGGTGGGCGGCAGCGACCTCGGGCGACTGCTGCGCACGTTGTCCGCATTCCTGAGAGCCGACGCCCGCACGCGTGGCGAGCTCGAGTCGCGACAGGGGTGGACCGTCAACGCGGCGCGACTGGCGGTGGCGGCGCCCTGGATCGTGCTGATGCTGTTGGCTACGCGGCCGGAGTCCGTCGCGGCGTACAGCCGCCCCGCCGGCCTGCTGGTGCTGCTCGCTGGGGCCGGCGTCACCGCTGCGAGCTTCCTGCTCATGCTGCGTATCGCGCGGCTGCCCGAGGAGCGGCGGGTGCTGCGATGAACGGTCTGTGGCCCGGTGCCGTTGCCGGGCTCGGGCTCGGTGTCGGACTGCTGACCACGGCGCTGGGGCTGCCCGTGGCGCGGCGACCTCGGCTCGACGAGCGGCTCGCGCCGTACGTCCAGGACGTGGTGCCGCCGAGCAGGCTGCTCGGGCGGCACCCGGTGCAGACACCTGTGCCGCTGCTGTGGCGGCTGGCGCAGCCGCACGTCGCGCGAGCAGCCGCGCGAGCGGGACAGGTACTCGGCGGGGCGGCGTCCGTGCAGCGCCGGCTGCAGCGCGCTGGCAGGCCCGTCGACGTCGAGTCGTTCCGGGCCGAGCAGCTGCTCTGGGGAGCGGTCGGTGCGCTGCTCGGCGGTGCCCTGGCCGGGCTGCTGTGGTCCGTGCGACACAGCGGTCCGGTGCCGTTGGCGGTGCTCGTGCTCGTCCTCGCCGGCCTCGGGCTCGCGGGTCGCGACTGGTTCCTCACGCACCAGGCGCAGCGGCGCGAACGGCAGATGATGGCGGAGTTCCCCACCGTCGCCGAGATGCTCGCGCTCGCGGTCGGGGCCGGTGAGGGGCCGGTCGCCGCGCTCGAGCGGGTCTCGGCGTTGAGTCGCGGCGAGCTCGCCGCCGAGCTCGGTCGCACCCTGGCCGACGCGCGAGCCGGCGCCTCCTTGGTCCAGGCCCTCCAGGGCCTCAGCCGCCGCACCGACCTCGGACCCCTCGTGCGGTTCGTGGACGGCGTGGTGGTGGCCGTCGAGCGAGGGACACCCCTCGCCGACGTGCTGCGCGGCCAAGCCCAGGACGTGCGCGACGCCGGCCAGCGGGCCTTGCTCGACAGCGCCGGGCGCAAGGAGATCGCGATGATGGTTCCGGTGGTGTTCGGCGTGCTGCCCGTCACCGTCCTCTTCGCGGTCTATCCCGGCTTCGCCTTCCTGCGCATGGGTTTGTGATCCAGATCGACGACGAAGGAGACAGGACGATGCAACGACGACTGACGGTGCGCGTGACCCAGATCGTGCGCTCACGGCTCGCGCAAGCCGGACCACCGGACCGGGGGGACGTACCGGGCTGGGTGCTGGTGACGATGATGACCGCGGGGCTGGTGGCCGGCCTGTGGGCCGTGGCCGGTGACGCGCTCAACGAGCTGTTCCGCAACGCCGTCACCGGCGTGGGTGGTCCATGAGGCTCTGGCAGCAGCGCCTCGACGGCGCGGCGGAGCACGGTTCGGCCGTGGTCGACTTCGCGCTGGTTGGGGGACTGCTGACCGTGGTCTTCGCCTCGGTCGTGCAGCTGGGGCTGGTGCTGCACGTCCGCAACACGGTCGCGGACTGCGTCGCTGAGGGCGCCCGCTTCGGCGCCCTGGCCGGCCACGCACCACCCGACGCCGCGCTGAGGGTGCGCCAGCTGCTCGCCGCCGAGCTTGGCGACGGGTACGCGAGTCGTGTCGAGGTCGCCCGGGCGGCCGAGGTCGACCTGGCCGGCGTCCGCGTCGTCGAGGTGACTGCTCGCGCACCGATGCCGGTCATCGGGCTGATCGGCCCGAGCGGTGGGCTCTCGCTCACCGGGCACGCCGTGGCGGAGGGTCGGTGACGCCGTCGCGAGCCCCGCTGCGGCAACGGCTTCGGCCGGCCGACGACCACGGCAGCGCGCTGGTCGAGTTCAGCGTGCTGTCCCTGCTCATGCTGGTGCCCGTCGTCTACCTCGTCGTGGTGCTCGGTCGACTCGAGGCCGGGGCGTTCGCCGTCCAGCGGGCAGCCCGCGAGGCCGGTCGCGTGTTCGTGACGGCGGACACCGACGCCGACGGCCGGACGCGCGGCGAGGCAGCGGCCGCACTGGCCTTCGGCGACCACGGCTTCGCCAACGCGCAGCACCGGCTCGAGATCACCTGCGGCACCACCGACTGCCATCGGCCGGACACGCGGGTCGAGGTCACGGCGGCTCTGGACGTCGTCCTGCCGGCCGTGCCCCGCGGCCTCGACCGCGTCGTGCCGCTTCACCTGCAGCTCACCGCGCACCAGGTCGTGGCGGTCGACCGGTTCGGTGCCCGGTGAGACGGCGACGCCGCGCACGGCGAGACGACGGCCAGATCACCGTGCTGGCGATCGGCTACGCCCTGATCGCCTTCGCCCTGGTCGCCGTGGTCGCTGACATCGCCGCCGTGCACCTCGCGCGCACGCAGCTGACCGACGTCGCCGAGGCCGCAGCCCTCGACGCGGCCGACGCCCTCCGCGACGACGCCTACGCCGAGGGGATCACCGGCTCGGCCGTGCCGCTGACGGACGACGGGGTACGCCGAGCGGCCGACCGGTACCTCGCGTCGTACCAGCCGCCGTCCCGTCTCGACCGCGTCGCGGTGCGTGCGGGCACGGGCACGGCCGACGGTCAGAGCGCCACCGTGTCGCTGGTCGGTCGCGTCCGGCTGCCGGTCGCGGCGTTCGCGGTGGCCTCCTGGCGCGGCGGGGTCACGGTGACCGCGAGCGCGACCGCCCGCGCGCCCCTGACTCGGTGACGGTCGGCCGGTGAGCAGTCGGCCGCTGAGCCGGCCGGCCGCCTCCACCGAGCGTCACGGCCCGGCCGAGACTGCCGTAACGTGGGCTGTCGTGGCCGCCACCGACTTCTCCGCCGAGCTCAAGGACCTGCACACGACCATCGAGTCGATCCAGCAGGTCACCGACGTCGAGCGCCTGCGCGCCGACATCAAGGACCTCGAGCAGCAGTCCGCCGCGCCCGACCTGTGGGACGACCCCGAAGCCGCCCAGAAGGTCACCAGCCGGCTGAGCCACCTGAACGCCGAGCTCGAGCGCGTCGAGAGCGTCGCCCAGCGCGTCGACGACCTCGAGGTGCTCGTCCAGATGGCCGAGGAGGAGGACGACGCGGCCACCCTCGCCGAGGCCGAGGCCGAGCTGCAGGCGCTGCGCAAGACCGTCGGCGAGCTCGAGGTGCGCACGCTGCTCAACGGCGAGCTCGACCAGCGCGAGGCGCTCGTGACCATCCGCGCCGAGGCCGGGGGCGTCGACGCCGCGGACTTCGCCGAGATGCTCATGCGCATGTACCTGCGCTGGGCCGAGCGGCACGGGTACCCCACGGAGGTCATGGACACCTCCTACGCCGAGGAGGCCGGCCTGAAGTCGGCCACCTTCGCCGTCCACGTGCCGTACGCGTACGGCACCCTGCAGGTCGAGCAGGGCACGCACCGCCTCGTGCGGATCAGCCCGTTCGACAACCAGGGCCGCCGGCAGACCAGCTTCGCGGGCGTCGAGGTGCTGCCGGTCACCGAGTCCACCGACCACATCGACATCCCCGAGTCCGAGATCAAGGTGGACGTGTTCCGCTCGTCCGGCCCCGGCGGCCAGAGCGTCAACACCACCGACTCGGCGGTGCGGATGACGCACATCCCCACCGGCATCGTCGTGTCGATGCAGAACGAGAAGTCCCAGATCCAGAACCGCGCCGCCGCGCTGAAGGTGCTGCAGTCGCGGCTGCTGCAAGTCCGCAAGGCCGAGGAGCGGGCTGCCATGGACGCGCTCAAGGGCGACGGCGGGTCGAGCTGGGGCAACCAGATGCGCTCCTACGTGCTGCACCCGTACCAGATGGTCAAGGACCTGCGCACCGAGTACGAGGTCGGCAACACCTCCGCGGTGTTCGATGGCGACATCGACGGCTTCCTCGAGGCGGGCATCCGCTGGAAGCGCACCGCCGAGCGCGCCGACGCCTGAGTCCCATCCGCCACCCAACCCGCTTTCCGCCGTCCAGGCCGGTGCCTGCGCCACTCAGGCCGCGGCTGAGCGGCGCAAAGCGGCTTGAGCGGCGCAAGCCTGGCTGCCTGCGCCACTCAGGCCGCGGCTGAGCGGCGCAAAGCGGCTTGAGCGGCGGAAAGCGGCTTGAGGGGCGGAGGCGGGATCCGCAACGCCCAGGGGCGTGTGGTTACCCGCAGTGCCCAGGTTGGCGACGTACAGTGAGCCGGTGATCCGGCTCGACAACGTCACGAAGACCTACGCGTCCGGGCAGCGCCCTGCCCTCGACAAGGTGAGCGTCGAGGTGGAGCGCGGCGAGTTCGTCTTCATCGTCGGCGCCTCCGGCTCGGGCAAGTCCACGATGCTGCGCCTGGTGCTCAAGGAGGAGAAGGCCACCTCCGGCACCGTGCACGTCGCCGGTCGTGACCTGGCCACCTTGTCGAACTGGAAGGTGCCCCAGCTGCGCCGCCAGATCGGCGCGGTGTTCCAGGACTTCCGCCTGCTGCCCAGCAAGACGGTGTTCCAGAACGTCGCGTTCGCGCTGCAGGTGATCGGCAAGCCGCGGCACGCGATCGCCCAGGTCGTGCCCGAGACGCTGGAGCTGGTGGGCCTGGAGGGCAAGGAGAACCGCCTACCCCACGAGCTGTCCGGCGGTGAGCAGCAGCGCGTGGCGATCGCGCGCGCGTTCGTCAACCGGCCCTCGATCCTGCTCGCCGACGAGCCGACGGGAAACCTCGACCCGACCACGAGCATCGGCATCATGCGCCTGCTCGACCGGATCAACCGCACCGGCACCACCATCGTCATGGCCACCCACGACGACGAGATCGTCGACCAGATGCGCAAGCGCGTCGTCGAGCTCGAGGACGGCCGCCTGGTGCGCGACCAGGCGCGTGGCGTCTACGGGTCCCAGCGCTAGCCGCCCAGCACACCTGACCAGAAGGAAGTCATGCGACTGCAGTTCGTCCTGAGCGAGATGGCCATCGGCCTGCGCCGCAACCTGTCGATGACGGTGTCGGTGGTGCTGGTGACGATGGTCTCGTTGGTGTTCTTCGGTTTCGGGCTGCTGTCGAGCATGCAGGTCGGCGCGATGAAGGACTTCTGGTACGGCAAGGTCGAGGTCTGGATCGCGCTGTGCCCGGCCCGCTCGGCCGAGCCGTCGTGCGCCACCGGCGAGGTGACCCAGGCGCAGAAGGACGAGCTCTCCGCGCAGCTGGAGTCGCTCAAGCCGCTCGTGAAGACGGTCTACTTCGAGTCCAAGCAGGAGGCGTACGACCACTTCGTCGAGCAGTTCAAGGACTCCGCGATCCGCGACAGCGTCAAGCCCGACCAGATGCAGGAGAGCTACCGCGTCAAGCTCTCCGACCCCAAGAAGTACGACGTCGTCGCCAGCGCGTTCGAGGGAGCGCCAGGGGTCGAGAAGGTGATCGACCAGCGCAAGCTGCTCGGCACCCTCTTCACGGCGCTCAACCGGATGTCGCTCGCCGCCTGGGGCTTCGCCGTGGCCATGACCCTGTCAGCGGTGCTGCTGGTGGCCACCACGGTGCGCCTGTCTGCCTTCAACCGACGGCGAGAGATCGGGATCATGCGCCTGGTCGGCGCGTCCAACCTGCTGATCCAGCTGCCGTTCCTGCTCGAGGCGGTGCTGGCGACCGTGCTGGGGGCGGGCCTGGCCGTGGGCATCCTGTTCTCGTTCGTGCACTTCGCCGTGCAGGGCTGGCTGGCCCAGAAGCTGCAGTTCATCCCGTTCGTCACCGGTGCGGACGTGGCCTCCATCATTCCGCTCGTCGGCGGCGTCGGACTCGTGATCGCGGTGCTCGCCTCGTTCTTCACGATGCGCCGCTACCTGAGGGTCTAGGCGACCGCGGGGGCCGCTTCCCCCATCGCTCGTGGTACTTGTGATACCAATGTGACGTCTGAGATGTCACCGTGCGTGCGCGTACGGGCACAGAACCGAGGAGCTGCATGCGCTTCCCCCGCATCGCACGCGTCACTGTCGTGTCGCTCGCGCTGGTGCTCACGGGCTCGCTGGTGTCGTCGCCGACGGCGAGCGCCGGCACCGACCCCAAGGACCGCAAGCGACAGGTCGACACGTCGATCCAGAAGCTGCACGCCGACCTCGAGGACACCTCGGCCGCGCTCACAGCGGCCTACGTGCGGCTCAAGGCGGTGCAGGGGCAGCTGCCCGGCGCGCAGGCCGATCTGGCCACCGCGCAGAACCGCCTCGCCGCCGCGCGCGAGCGCGACCGCCAGCTCGCCCAGCAGCTAAAGGTCGCCCAGGCGCAGGAGGGCAAGGCCAGGGACGACCTGGCCGCCACGGCAGCCTCCACGCAGGACACCACGGCGAGGCTCGGCACCATCGCCCGCCAGGCCTACCAGACCGGCGGGGTGGGCGAGCTCTCCGTCGCCCTGCAGGCGCAGAGCGCCGACGACTTCGCCCAGCGCGTGACGTTCGTCAACACGGCCATGCAGCTGCAGGGGCTGGCGCTCGCCCAGCTGCAGGTCGACCGCGCCCAGACGGCCGCCAAGCAGGCGCGGCTCACCGCCGTCCGCCAGCAGGTGGCGATGCTCAAGGCGCAGGCGGCCGCCAACGTCGTCAGGGCCCACGGGCTGGAGCAGGCCGCCGCGGCCGCGAAGGCGCGGGTCGAGTCGCTGATCCGCCAGCAGGCCGCGGAGGTGCGCACCATCTCGGCCCGCAAGTCCGCCGAGCGCCGTCGGCTCGACGCCCTGCAGGCCGAGCAGCGCAAGCTGCAGCGTCAGCTCGCGGCGATCGCGCGCGCCGAGCGGCTCGCCGCCGCGCGGGCTGCGGCCCGGGCGCGGGCCTCACGCAACCACCGCAGCTCGAGCTCGAGCTCCAGCGGCTCGAGCAGCGCCCCGAGCTCGGGGTCGTTCCTGTCGCGCCCGGTGAACGGCGGCTGGATCTCGTCCGAGTTCGGGATGCGCTTCCACCCGATCCTGCACTACTGGCGCCTGCACGCCGGCATGGACTTCGCGGTCGGCTGCGGGACGCCGGTGCACGCCGCCGCGAGCGGCCGGATCATCAGCGCCGGGTGGGGCGGCGGCTACGGCAACCGCATCGTGGTCGGCCACGGCATCGTGCGCGGGGTCAGCCTGGCGACGACGTACAACCACCTGTCGCGCATCGTCGTCCACGGCGGTTCGGTGCACCGCGGGCAGCTGATCGGCTACTCCGGCACCACCGGCAGCTCGACCGGCTGCCACCTGCACTTCGAGACGTACGACAACGGCACGCCCGTCAACCCGCGCCGCTGGCTCAACCCCTGACCGACCTGGCAACGCAGTGGGGCCGGCCCCCGTCCGACAGGTAGCGTGTGCGCGGACCTCGTCGGACGGCGGGGGCCGCACGCGAGTGGCCGACAAGGGGTGAGGACGTGGCGAAGCAGGGCGGCAAGGCCGGCGCCAAGGTCGACAGGTCGACCGGGCGCAAGCTGGTGGCCAGCAACCGCAAGGCGCGTCACGACTACCACATCGAGGACGTCTACGAGGCGGGCATCGTGCTCTCGGGCACCGAGGTGAAGTCGCTGCGTGCCGGGCGCGCGTCGCTGGTCGACGGCTTCGCCACCATCAGCGACGACGGCGAGGTCTGGCTCGAGGGCATCCACATCCCCGAGTACGTCGCCGGCACGTGGACCAACCACCCACCGCGCCGACGCCGGAAGCTGTTGCTGCACAAGTCCGAGATCATCCGGCTCAGCCAGGCCACGACGTCCACGGGCCTGACGATCGTGCCGCTGTCGCTGTACTTCGTCGACGGCCGGGCCAAGGTCGAGATCGCGGTCGCCCGCGGCAAGAAGCTCTACGACAAGCGCCAGTCGCTGCGCGAGCGCCAGGACAACCGCGAGGCCGAGCGCGCGATGTCGCGCCGGGAGAGCCAGTGAGCCCGCGGATCGCGGCCCGCGCCCTGCTCGCGGTCCTGGCTGCCGTGGTCCTGAGCGGATCGGCGGCCGCGACGGCGCAGGCCGCGACCGCGTCGGAGGTCGTGCGGTCCTACCGCGCCACGGTCGACGTCGACGACAGCGGCGCGCTGCACGTGAAGGAGACGATCGAGTACGTCTTCTCCGGTAGCAGCCACCACGGCATCTACCGCGACCTGCGCACCCGCTTCACCTACGACCCCAACCGCAGCGGCAGCGACAAGGTGCGCGTGTACCCGGTGTCCGACGTCCAGGTGTCGAGCCCCACCGGCGCGCCGGACGGCGTCGACGTCACCGACACCGGCTCGATCACGCACATCCGCATCGGCGACGCCGACAAGACGGTCAGCGGCACGCAGACCTACGTCATCTCCTACACGGTCAAGGGGACGTTCAACCGGTTCACGCAGACCCAGACCGACAGCGACGGCACCACGACCCCGCCCCACGACGAGCTGTACTGGAACATCACCGGCGACGAGTGGGATGTGCCCATCCAGTCCGCGCAGGTCGAGGTGACCGCTCCCCAGCCGGCGCAGCAGGTCCGCTGCTACCGCGGTGAGCGCGGCTCGACCGACCGCTGCCAGGGGACGCCGGGCCCGACGTCCACCTTCAGCGCCCAGGGACTCGCTGTGGGGCAGGGGATGTCGATCCTGCTGGCCTACCCGCTCAACACGGTCAGCGACGTCAGCCCGATCATCGAGGACGCGCCCGTCACCGGTGTCGCCCAGCTGTTCCGGATCTCGCCGTTCGCCATCGCCCTCGGGGCGGCGCTCGTCGCCGCGATCGGGGGCGGCATGGTCTGGCTCGTGCGCCGCCGCGGTCGCGACGCCGTCTACACGGGTCTGACGCCGGGACTGATGCCGGTGCACGGCGGGCAGGCCGGCGAGGCGGTGGTGAGCCGCCACCCCAAGGACGTCGCGGTGCAGTTCACGCCGCCGAAGGGCATGCGCCCCGGCGAGATCGGCACCCTCATCGACGAGACGGCCAACCCCGTCGACGTCACGGCCACGATCATCGACCTCGCCGTGCGCGGCTACCTGCGCATCGAGGAGATCACCAACGACAAGGGCACGAAGGTCGATGACTGGCGGCTGACCGTCGTCCTGCCCGCGCCGGACGAGCAGCTGCTGCCGTACGAGCTCGCCCTGATGCAGGCGCTGTTCAAGGGGCGCAACGAGGTCGAGCTCAAGGGCGAGCTGCGCAACACGTTCGCCAAGGACCTCAAGGCCACGCAGAACGAGCTCTACCGCGAGGTGACCGGACGCGGCTGGTTCCGAGGCAACCCGCAGTCGGTCCGCAGCGCCTACCGCGCCCTCGGCGTCGTGCTCATGGTCATCGGCTTCGCCGTGGTGTTCTTCGGGGGGTTCGCCTTCGTCAACCTGCTGCCGGTCGCCGGTGCGCTGTTCGTCGGCGGTCTGGTGGTCCTGGTGCTCGCCGGACGGATGCCGGCCCGCACCGCAGCGGGGTCGGCGGTGCTCATGCAGGCTCGCGGCTTCCAGCGCTACCTCGAGACCGCGGAGGCCAGCCAGATCCGGTTCGAGGAGGGCCAGGACGTCTTCAGCCGGTACCTGCCGTACGCGATCATCTTCGGCGTCGCCGAGCGGTGGGCGGCCATCTTCGACGAGCTGGCCCGCCAGGGCGCGACGGTGAGCCAGCCCGGCTGGTACTTCGGACACACGCCCACCTGGAGCTACCTGGCGCTGGGCCACAGCATGAGCTCGTTCGAGACCACCGCCAACAGCTCGCTGGTGTCGACGCCGGCGTCGTCGGGCTCGAGCGGTTTCGGCGGTGGTGGCGGGTTCAGCGGTGGTGGCGGTGGTGGCGGTGGCGGCGGTTCCTGGTAGCCCGCTGTCGGTGCCCGCGGCTACGGTCGGCCCCATGACTGAGCAGACGTCGATCCCGCCGTGGGAGCCGCCGCTCGCCGGCTCCGAGGCCGAGCACCTGCTGGGCGCGCTCGACCGGTTGCGCGCCACGTTCCGCTGGAAGGCCGACGGGCTCGACGCCGACGGGCTGCGGCAGCGGATCGGGGCGTCGTCCCTCACCATCGGGGGGCTGCTGAAGCACCTCGCCTGGGTCGAGGAGCACTGCGCCGCCGTCAAGGTCGCGGGCGAGTCTCCCGCGGCGCCGTGGGACGCGGTCGACTGGGACTCCGTCGCGCCCGAGTGGGACTTCGAGTCCGCCGCGTCGGACGAGCCCGAGCAGCTCTACGCCTGGTGGGACGACGCGGTCACCCGCGCCCGCGCGAGGTACACCTCGCTGATCGCGGACGGCGGACTCGACCAGCGGGTCGCCATCCACGACGACCAGGGGCAGCACGCCAGCCTGCGGCGCGTGCTCTTCGACCTGGTGGAGGAGTACGGCCGGCACACCGGCCACACCGACCTGCTGCGTGAGGCCGTCGACGGCCGCGTCGGCGAGGACCCACCCGAGGAGTGGCGTCCGGTCTCGGGTGACGCCAGCATCGTCGGCTGAGCACGCCGCCAGCGACGAAGAACGCGCCGACCGCCAGCAGCGGGAGCACGGCTCAGCCGATGACGAGCAGCAGGTCGCCACCCTCGACCTGTTGCTGGCCGGCGATCGCCAGGCGCTGCACCGTGCCCGCCACCGGCGCGGTGATCGCGGCCTCCATCTTCATCGCCTCGATGGTGGCCACGGTGTCGCCCGCCGCGACGTCCGCACCCAGCTCGACGGCGAGGGAGACCACACCGGCGAACGGCGCCGCGACCTGGCCCGCCTGCGAGGGGTCGGCCTTCTCGGCCGCGCGGACGTCGACGTCCGCGCGCTCGTCGCGGGTCAGCACCGGCCGCAGCTGGCCGTTGAGCGTGGTCATCACCGTGCGCATGCCGCGCTCGTCGACGTCGCTCACCGACTGCACGCCGAACAGCAGCCGCTTGCCGGCCTCGATCTCGACCTCGACCTCCTCGCCGGGCCGCAGCCCGTGCAGGAACTGCGCCGTCGGGATCACCGACAGGTCGCTGTAGGTCTCGCGCGAGGTGGTGAAGTCCTGCGTCGGGCCTGGGAACAGCAGCCGGTTGAGGGTGGCGCGGCGGTCCTCGGTGAGCCCGGCGCGGTCGTCCGCCGTGAGCTCGGCGAGGCGCGGCCGTGAGGTGCTGCGCCCCGCGAGCGCCTTGCTGCGGAACGGCTCCGGCCAGCCGCCGGGCGGGTCGCCGAGCTCTCCCTGCAGGAAGCCGATGACCGAGTCCGGCACGTCGTAGGAGCCGGGGTCGGCCTCGAAGTCGGCCGGGTCGACACCGTGACCGACGAGGGCGAGCGCGAGGTCGCCGACGACCTTGCTGCTCGGCGTGACCTTCACGATGTTGCCGAGCATGCGGTTCGCGGCGGCGTAGGTGTCCTCGATGGCCTCGAACTTCTGGCCGAGGCCGAGGGCGATGGCCTGCTGGCGCAGGTTCGACAGCTGGCCGCCGGGGATCTCGTGGTCGTAGACCCGGCCGGTCGGCGAGGGCAGGCCGGACTCGAACGGCGAGTACAGGCGGCGCACGGCCTCCCAGTAGGGCTCGAGGTCGCAGACGGCCCGCAGGTCCAGGCCCGTGCTGCGCTCGGTGTGGTCGGTCGCGGCGACCAGCGCCGACATCGGCACCTGGCTGGTCGTGCCGGCCATGGCGGCGCTCGCGACGTCCACGGCGTCGACGCCGGCGTCGATGGCCGCCAGCAGCGTCGCGAGCTGGCCACCCGCGGTGTCGTGCGTGTGCAGGTGCACCGGCAGGTCGAACCGCTCGCGCAGGGCCGTGACGAGCGTGCGCGCCGCAGGTGCCCGCAGCAGGCCGGCCATGTCCTTGATGGCCAGCACGTGCGCGCCGGCCGCGACGATGCGCTCGGCGAGACGCAGGTAGTAGTCGAGGGTGTAGAGGCGCTCGCCGGGGTCGCTGAGGTCGCCGGTGTAGCACAGCGCCACCTCGGCGACGGCGGTGTTCGTGCCACGCACCGCCTCGATGGCCGGACGCATCTGCTCTACGTCGTTGAGGGCGTCGAAGACGCGGAAGACGTCGATGCCGGTGCGAGCCGCCTCCTCGACGAACGCGTCGGTCACCTCGACGGGGTAGGGGGTGTAGCCGACCGTGTTGCGGCCGCGCAGCAGCATCTGCAGGCACAGGTTCGGCATGGCGGCCCGCAGGGCGGCGAGCCGGTCCCAGGGGTCCTCGGCGAGGAAGCGCAGCGCCACGTCGTACGTCGCGCCGCCCCACGCCTCGACGCTCCACAGCTCGGGCGTCAGCCGCGCGACCGGCCCGGCCGCGGCGACCAGGTCGCGCGTGCGCACCCGGGTCGCCAGGAGCGACTGGTGCGCGTCGCGGAAGGTGGTGTCGGTGACCGCCACCGCGGTCTGCTCGCGCAGCGCCCGCGCGAAGGCCTGGGGCCCGAGGCGCACCAGCTGGTCGCGGGCGCCGGGCGGCGGGGCGGCGTCCAGGTCGACCGCGGGGAGCTTGGTGCTCGGGTCGGCGAGCCCGTGACCGGGGCCGTTGGGCTGGTTGACGGTCATGTGGGCCAGGTACGTGAGCAGCTTGGTGCCGCGGTCGGCGGGGACGCGCGGGTTGAGCAGCTGCGGACGCTCGTCGATGAAGGACGTCGAGAGCCGGCCGGCCACGAAGTCGGGCTGGTCGATGAGGCTCTGCAGGAACGGGATGTTGGTGGAGACGCCGCGGATGCGGAACTCGGCGAGCGCCCGACGGGCGCGTCGCACCGCGGTGGGGAAGTCGCGGCCGCGGCAGGTGAGCTTGACGAGCATCGAGTCGAAGTGCGCCCCGATCTCGGCGCCGACGAACGTGGTGCCGCCGTCCAGCCGCACGCCCGCGCCACCGGCGGAGCGGTAGGTGGTGATCGTGCCGGTGTCGGGCCGGAACCCGTTGGACGGGTCCTCGGTGGTGATGCGGCACTGCATGGCCGCGCCGTTGACCCGGATGACGTCCTGCGACAGGCCGAGGTCGGCCAGGGTCTCCCCGCTCGCGATGCGCATCTGGGCCTGCACGAGGTCGACGTCGGTGACCTCCTCGGTGACCGTGTGCTCGACCTGGATGCGGGGGTTCATCTCGATGAAGACGTAGCGGCCGTCGGGGGCCAGCAGGAACTCGACCGTGCCGGCGTTGACGTAGCCGATCTGACGCGCGAACGCGACGGCGTGGTCGCAGATCCGTTGCCGCAGCTCGGGATCGAGGTTGGGTGCCGGCGCGATCTCGACGACCTTCTGGTGCCGGCGCTGCACGGAGCAGTCGCGCTCGTACAGGTGGATGACCTCGCCCTCGCCGTCCGCGAGGATCTGCACCTCGATGTGCCGGGGCGACACGACGGCCTGCTCGAGGAACACCGTGGCGTCGCCGAAGGCGCTCTCGGCCTCGCGCATCGCCGCCTCGATGGACTCGCGCAGGACGTCCGGTGACTCGACGCGGCGCATGCCACGACCGCCGCCGCCGGCCACCGCCTTGACGAAGACCGGGAAGCCGATGCCGTCGGCGGCCGCGACGAGCTCGTCGACGTCGGTGCTCGGCGGTGCGCTCGCCAGCACCGGCAGCCCGGCCTCGCGCGCGGCCGCGATCGCCCGAGCCTTGTTGCCGGTGAGCTGCAGGACCGACGCCGGCGGCCCGACGAAGGTGAGCCCGGCGTCGGCACAGGCCTGCGCGAGGCCCGGGTTCTCCGACAGGAAGCCGTAGCCGGGGTAGACGGCGTCGGCACCGGACTCGCGGGCCACGCGGACGATCTCGTCGATGGTGAGGTACGCGCGCACCGGGTGGCCGGGCTCGCCGATGCGGTAGGCCTCGTCGGCCTTCGACCGGTGCTCGCCGTGGCGGTCCTCGTGTGCGAACACCGCGACCGTGTGCGCGCCCAGCTCGGTGGCGGCGCGGAAGGCGCGGACGGCGATCTCGCCGCGGTTGGCGACCAGGACCTTGCGGAACACGGGGGACCTCCGGCAGGTGCGGCAGTCCGCGCCGTGGGTGGGTGGGCGGACGTCCGGACGAGCCTACCCAGGCGTCCACGCACCGGGATCGCGGTCTCGCACAGCGGACGCATCGCTCCGTCACCGCGCGACCCGTGGCCGCCCGGGGCAGACTCGCGACCATGGCACGCACCATCGCGACCAACCGCGACGTCGACCTCGAGCAGCTGCTGGAGTTCGTCCGGCCGAGGCACCACTTCGTCCTCGTCACGCGCCGTGCGGACGGCAGCCCGCAGGCCTCGCCCGTGACCGGGGGCGTCGACGCGCAGGGCCGGCTGGTCGTCTCGACCTACCCCGAGCGCGCCAAGGTCAGCAACGCACGCCGCGATCCTCGGGTGAGCGTGCTGGTGCTCTCGGACGACTTCGGTGGCGCGTGGGTGCAGGTCGACGGCGAGTGCGAGGTCATCGACCTGCCGGACGCCCTCGAGCCGCTCGTCGACTACTACCGCGCCATCTCCGGCGAGCACCCCGACTGGGACGAGTACCGCGAGGCGATGCGCGCCCAGGGCAAGTCGCTGCTGCGCGTCACGCCGACGCGGTGGGGCCCGGTGGCCACCGGCGGCTTCCCCGCGCGTCTCGCCGACGACTGACTCCGACGCTGACTCCGACGACTGACTCCGACGACCGAAGGGCGATCCCTGACTCATGAAGGCCATCACCATCAGCTCCTACGGCGGCGCCGACGTCATGCAGCTCACCGAGCAGCCCGATCCACTGGTCGGGCCCGACTACGTGCTCGTGCGGGCGAAGGCGACGAGCGTCAACCCGGTGGACTACAAGATCCGCGAGGGCTACCTCCAGGGTGCGTTCCCGTCGCACCTGCCGATGATCCTCGGCTGGGACGTCGCCGGCGTCGTCGAGAAGGTCGGCCCCGCCGTCCGCGGGCTCGCCGAGGGCGACGAGGTGATCGGCTACGTGCGCAAGGACTCCGTCGAGCACGGCACGTACGCCGAGCTCGTCGCGGCCCACGTGCGCCACCTGGCGCGCAAGCCGGCGTCGGTGTCGTTCGAGCAGGCCGCGGCCCTGCCCCTGGCCGGTCTGACCGCGCTGCAGTCGCTGCGGCTCGCCCAGGTCGGCGACGGCGACACCGTGCTCGTCCACGCGGCGGCCGGGGGAGTGGGCTCGTTCGCCGTGCAGATCGCGCGCTCATTGGGCGCGCGCGTCATCGGGACGGCGAGTGCGGCCAACCACGAGTACCTGCGCTCGCTGGGAGCGGAGCCGGTCGAGTACGGCGACAAGCTCGTGCCGGCGGTGCAGGAGCTCGCGCCCGACGGCGTCGACGCGGTCGTCGACTACGTCGGTGGCGAGGCGCTCACCGCGAGCCCCGAGCTCGCCAAGGACAACGAGCGGATCGTCTCGATCGTCGACGCCGCCACGGTGCTCGGCTTCGGTGGGGTCTACGCGTTCGTGCGCCCGGACCCCGACGACCTCGCCGAGCTCGCCCGGTTGGTGGACGCCGGGCGGGTACGGGTCGAGCTCGCCCGCACCTTCCCGCTCGCCGAGGCCGCGGACGCGCACCGCCTGGTCGAGGGCGGGCACGTCCGCGGCAAGGTCGCGATCAGCGTCCCCTGACGCTGAGCTCGGCCCTCAGCCGAGGTGCACGAGCATCTTGCCGGTGTTGCCGCCCGTGAGCAGCGAGCGGAAGGCCTGCGGCGTGCTCTCGATGCCCTCGCTGATGGTCTCGCGCCAGACGACCTCACCGTCGCGCAGCCACGCTGCCATCTCGCGGGCGAACTGCTCGCGCAGGTGGCCGTGGTCGCCGACGAGGAAGCCGCGCAGCGTGAGGCGGTTCTGCACCAGGCGCGCGAGGTTGCGCGGTCCGGGCGGCGGCTCGGTCGCGTTGTAGGCCGAGACGGCTCCGCACAGCGCGGCCCGGCCGTGCACGCGCAGCGCGCCGATCGCGGCCTCGAGGTGGTCACCGCCGACGTTGTCGAAGTAGACGTCGATGCCCTCGGGGGCCGCCTCGCGCAGCTGCCGGCGGATGGGTGCGGCCTTGTAGTCCAGGGCGGTCGAGAAGCCGAGCTCATCGGTGAGCCACCGGGTCTTCTCCGGGCCGCCGGCGCTGCCGATCACTTGCGACGCACCCTTCAAGCGGGCGATCTGCCCGACGAGGGAGCCGACGGCGCCGGCCGCTGCCGACACGAACACGGTCTCGCCGGGCTGCAGGGCCGCCACCTCGAGCAGCCCCGCGTACGCCGTCAGCCCGGGCATGCCCATCACGCCGAGGTAGCTCTGTGGCGAGGCGATCGCCGGGTCGACCCGCTGCACGCGCTCAGCTGGTAGCACCGCGGCCTCGCGCCAGCCCAGGCCGTGCAGCACCGTGTCGCCAATTGCGACCGCGGTGACGCCCTCGCCCACCTGCTCGACGACACCCACGGCGCCGCCGTCCATCGGCGCGTCCAGCGCGAAAGGCGCGACGTAGGACCTCGCGTCGTTCATCCGCCCGCGCATGTAGGGGTCGACGCTCAGCCACGTGTTGCGCACCAGCACCTCGCCCGCGCCGGGTTCGGGCAGCTCGGAGGTGACGAGCGCGACGTCGTCGTCGGCGAGCTCGCCGTGGGGGCGGTGTACGAGGTGCCAGGCGCGGCTGGTGGTGGTCATCGGGTTCCTCTCGTCGGCGAATGGTCCGACAAGGGCAAGTCGATGAGGCGGCCGAGCCTTCCCGCACCGGCATATTCGGCTGGACGGCGGCGTTAGACTGGGTGCACAACTGAACAGTGGTGGTTGAACCCACCCTCAACGGGGGTGATCGGTTTCGACGTTGGACGTACTTCCAGGAGAAGCGGGTCGAGGATGCACGGTTATCTCGTAAACGCCCCGTGCAAACCAACAGGTGCCGATTCTAAGAGCACCGACTTCGCCCTCGCCGCCTGAGCGAGCGTAGAAGTCCGTCAGCCCGTGGTCGCTCTCGCCACGGTTCCTGGCGTCAGCTAGAGAGCCACTGCTTCCGCCGCATGCCGCGGGCGGCGGAGGGACTCTTACGCGGCTGAGCCCGGCAGCGACTTGCCTGCGTGATCGCTGGGGCCGAGAAACACCACAGCAGGCTGCACCCGGAGAAGTCCTGGTTCTGCGCTAGCGGACGCGGGTTCGATTCCCGCCACCTCCACCACCACCACGGGGTTCTCCCCGAACCCCCGTTCCACCACGTAGGGCCCGGTCAGACGACCGGGCCCTACGTGTGTCTGCCTCCGTGCTGCACGAACGGGGCCGCCCGCCCGCTCCGCCGCGGTGACCTTCACCCGCGACTGGGACGGCCGAACGGACCGTCAGGGAGAACAGCTCCTCCTGAACGTCGACGGCGGAGAGCTGCGCTGCCCGCGTTGGCTCGGTCATGTCAAGAACACGATGTCGCAGACTGCGCAGGCTGCCCAGCCTCGTGTCGACGTCGAGCCCAACCCGACCGAGGAGGGAGAGGCCTGACAACCTGGGCAACGAGCGATCGCCCCAGCACCACCGTGGGAGCCGCTGAACGCCTCGTCGCAGGCGTCCTCCCCGGGGATCGGGGGCCCCGTAAGTCGCGGACACCGTCGGCCCGTCGCACCCGGTGACCGTGGACAGCGTGTGGGTCGGCGTCATCCAAGCCATGACCGGCTACCCACCCCAGCCCCCTCGACCGGTGATCCACCGCGACTGACGAACGTCGGCGGGGTCGGGACGGCCGACAGGCGCGGTGTCGGCGCACAGTCCGGAGGTCGCGTGGGCGCGCTGCCCCGTGGGGGACCCCGGGCGAGCACGAATGCGCTGACATGACGAAGTTTTTACTTAGACAACCTAGACATTACGCGCGAAAGCGCAGAGAGTTCCTTTCGCGCCCACCAATCCGCGGGCGCCACTCAGGAGGTCTTTCATGCGTCGTCGCGTCATGGTCGCCGTGCCGGCTGTGCTGGCACTGGCCCTACCGCTTGCCCAGTCGGCAGCGGCCGCACCGTCCGCTCAGGGCACCACCCACCGCGTCACCCCCGTCTGCTCGGCCCCGGTCGCCGGCATCGCGTCCTGTCACGCGCTGCGCCGCGACACGATCGACCGCAACGGGCACGTCACGCCGAACGCCACCCCGAGCGGCTACGGGCCGGCCGACATCCAGTCGGCCTACAAGCTGGCCGGCCTGTCGTCCAGCGGCCGCACCGTCGCCATCGTCGACGCCTACAACAACCCGAACGCGGAGGCCGACCTCGGTGTCTACCGCAGCCAGTTCGGCCTGCCTCCCTGCACCACCGCCAACGGCTGCTTCCGCAAGGTCGACCAGAACGGCGGCACCAGCTACCCCCGCAACAACGGCGGCTGGGGCCAGGAGATCTCGCTGGACCTCGACATGGTCTCGGCGGCCTGCCCCGACTGCAAGATCCTGCTCGTCGAGGCGTCGAGCGCGTCCTTCGCCAACCTCGGCACCGCGGTGAACACCGCCGCCCGGCTCGGTGCGAGCGCGATCAGCAACAGCTACGGCGGCAGCGACACCGCGCAGATGTCGGCGTACGACCACCCGGGTATCGCGGTGGTGGCCTCGACCGGCGACAACGGCTACGGAGTCGAGTCGCCAGCGTCATTCGACGCGGTCGTCGCGGTCGGCGGCACGTCGCTGCGTAAGGACTCCTCGGCCCGCGGCTGGGGCGAGACCGTGTGGAGCGGCGCCGGCTCGGGCTGCTCGACCAAGAACGCCAAGCCGAGCTGGCAGACGTCCGTCACTCAGTGCTCCGGCAAGGCCAACGCGGACGTCTCGGCCGTCGCCGACCCGAACACCGGCGTCGCGGTCTACGACTCCTACGCCTACCAGGGGGTCAAGGGCTGGCTCGTGTTCGGCGGCACCAGCGCCTCCTCGCCGATCGTCGGCAGCGTGTACGCGCTGTCCGGCAACACGGCCGGCTACCCGGCGTCCTACACCTGGGGCCACGCCTCCGGCCTGTTCGACGTCACGTCGGGCAGCAACGGCTCCTGCCCGACGTCGGTGTGGTGCACCGCCGGCACCGGCTGGGATGGCCCCACCGGTCTCGGCGCCCCGAACGGCACCAGCGCGTTCTGACCTGCCACCGGCTCACCGCACCTCCCGCCCACCTCACGGGGGCGGGAGGTGCGTCGCGTTCGCAGGAGCAGCGTCCGGCGGTGATGGGATGGCCCGGCGCAAGGCGTGCGTCGGTGAGCTTGACCCGGCTTCCCGGACACGTGAGGTCGGCGGTCCAGCAGCTCGGGCTGCATGGTCGACCAGAACTACTCGACGAGCGCGTCGTCCGCTGACAAGGCGACCTTGCCCAGCGAGCCGAGCGCACCGGCCTGGCGCCGCCCGTGGCCGAAGACCCAGGAGGTGTAGACGCTGCCGCGGTCGGTGTGGACGGCTCCGCCTGGTGCTGGGAGGCGATGCCAGCGGGCCGTGCTCGCGCATCAGCCGGGCCACCCGCTTGGCCCGATCTGCAGGCCCAAGCCCAGGCGCAGCTCGGCATGCCCCCGCGGCGCGCCACAGGTGCACTTCGATGCTTAGTGCCCCTTACGGATCGTCGCCAGCAGCTGGGCATCACTGACGGCCCGGCTCGACGGTGGTCGAGTCATCAGGCCGTAGTGCATCGAACGAGCAAGGCTCAGGGCCCGGCAGATCACCGCGACGGGGAACCTGTCCGCGGCCGGCTCACGGACCAGCGGGCACACGCTTCAGTGCTCCATCCACCGCTCCAGTAGTGCGCCATGACCGCAGGTCACAGCCAATTGGGGACATGCCACCACCACCACCGCGAGGCCGGTCGGCCGCTCATGTGGTGCACGCAAAACACTGCGCCACGGCACGCGATGCGCGTAGCCTCCCTCTACTTTCGTCCGAGCGCGTGACTGCCGTCACACGCTCCCGTCCCACTAGGGGAGTGTCATGAAGGGTGCATATCGAGCACTTGCGGGGCTGATCTCGCTCGCTGTGGTCGTGCAGGCGGCGTCGATCGCGTACGCGATGTTCGCGATCGCGCACGAGGTCGACAACGGCACGGTCATCGACAAGAACTACGTCGAGCACTCCACCGGGCCGGAGGGCGTGGGCTTCGCCATCCACGCGATCGACGGTCAGATGGTGATCCCGCTGCTGGCGATCGTGCTGCTCGTCGTGTCGTTCTTCGCCAAGGTCGCCGGCGGCGTGAAGTGGGCGCTGTTCATCCTGCTCGCGATCGTGGTGCAGGTGCTGCTGGCGTTCGCCTCCTTCGCCGCCCCGGTGATCGGCTTCCTGCACGGGCTGAACGCCCTGATCGTGTTCTCGCTGGCGGTGTTCGCCGCCCGCCGGGCAGCGGCTGCCGGTGCGGGGGTCGTGCCTGCGGACACCCAGGCGGTCAGCGTCTGACGCTCAGCGCCGCCTTCGGCGTCCGCCATCGTTGGCGCGCCCACGACGACCCGCTCACGCCTCGGTCATGAGGCGGACGCCGAAGGCGACGAACACCAGGCCCATCAGGCGATCGAGGCGACGTCGCACTCGGGGCGTGCTCATCCAGCGCACCACCGTGCCGGACACCGCCAGCAGGACGCCGTAGTACACGACGGTCTCGGCCACGTAAACGGCGCCCAGCAGCGCAGAACCCGTGCCGACGGCGTGCCCGGCCGGCACGAAGGCCGGCAGGAACGTGACGAAGAACGCGCCGACCTTGGGGTTCAGCAGGTCCGTGAGCAGACCGGCCAGATAGGAGCGACCTCGTCCGGGCGCGGGTTCTGAACCCGCTTCGACGACCGAGCTCGCTGGCCGCGCGTCGACGCGGTGGCGGAAGCTCTGCACGCCCAGCCAGACGAGATACAGGCCGCCGACCACCCGCAGGGCCAGGTAGCCGGCTTCGCTGGCCCGGACGACGGCCGACAGGCCCAGCGCGGCGACGCCGACCCAGAGCGCCAGGCCGGTCAGGCCGCCCGCCGCCGTCCACGCCGCACGTGGCCGGCCGTCCCGGACGATGGAGCGCAGGACCACCATCGTGTCCGGGCCGGGGAGCACGACGATGAGCGCAGCCGCCGCGCTGAAAGCCAAGATGGCCTTGGTCACGAGCGCACTGTAGCCGCCGCTAGAGCGCGCCCCGCAGCCGAGTGCCTCACGGCCCGTAGGCCACGCGCACCGAGCCGGCGCTGGAGTGCACGTCGATCACGCGGTCGGACGCCGGGTCGGTGCGCACGTCGACGTTCTCCGACCCTGCGCTCGTCTTCGCCGACACGCGGTAGGTCGCCGAGCCCTGCGGCAGCAGCACCGTCACCGACCCCGCGCTCGACGAGGCCGTGACACGCGTGGCTCGCTGGCCAGCTCGACCGTCACCGACCTCGCGGACGACGAGGCGCGGACGTCGGACGACGACAGGCTCGTCGCGCGCACCGAGCCGGCGCTCGTCGACAGGTCCACGTCACCGGACAGACCGTCGGACCGTACCGCACCCGCGGAGCTGTGCACCGGCACGTCCACCGACGATGGATCGCCTCGACGATCTGCGGCGGTGGGGTGTCCTTCAGCAGGAACCCGCTGGCTCCGGCGTGCAAGGCGGCGCAGTACGTCGCTGTCGGCGTCGAAGGTGGTCAGCACCACGACCTCCGGTGCGTTCGGACGGGCTCGCAGGCGGCGGGTCGCGGTGACGCCGTCGACCTGCGGCATGCGCAGGTCCATCAGCACGACGTGCGGCGCGTGCCGGTCGACGACCGCTGCGACGTCGGCCCCGTCGGCTGCCTCGCCCACGACGCGCAGCCCGTCGATCCCGTCCAGCATCAAGGTGAGCGCTGCGCGCACCAGCGCGTCGTCGTCGACGACCACCACCTTCACGACGTGGTCGGCGCTGCCTTCCCCCTCGCTCATGCCGGCCACGGTAGCCGGGCGCGCAGGACGAACGCGTCCTCCGAGACGCCGGTCGAGACGCCAGATCCGTCACCGGACGCGATGCCGGCCTCGAGTCCGCCGCCGAGCAGCTCGACGCGCTCGGCGAGACCGACCAAGCCGGTGCCGGCGCCGGCGGACGACGGTGCGGCAGCCGGCACCAAGGAGCTCATCGAGCTGCGCACCTCCACCACCAGCTCGCCACCCGGTCGACCCGTCACCCGGACCTGTACGGGACTGCCGGGGGCGTGCCGGCGCGCGTTCGTCAGCCCCTCCTGCACGACGCGATATGCACTGCGCCCCAGGGCATTCGGAACGTCGGCGGAGTCGCACCCGACGTCGAGGGTCACCTGGGTGCCGACCGCCCGCGTCTCGTCCACGAGCCGCGGCAGGTCGAGCAGTGTGGGCTGCGGCGACCCCGGGCCTGACGCGGCGTCGCCGTCGTCGGCGCGCAGCACCGTGATGACGTCGCGCAGCTCGTCCAGCGCCTGGTGCACCCCGGCCCGCACGACGCCCGCCGCCTGCGCCAGGCGCTCGGGCGAGCCGTCCGGCCGGAACTCCAGGGCGCCGGCGTAGGTGGCGAGCAGCGACAGCCGGTGGGCCAGGACGTCGTGCATCTCGCGGGCGATCCGCGTCCGCTCGGCCTGGCGGGCCTCAGCGACCCTGGCCGATTGCTGATCCTCAGCCCGCCTCGCCCTCTCGCACAACGCCTCCAGCAGCGCGCGCCGGGCTCGCGTGTAGGCGCCCCAGCCGATCAGCGTGGCCGTTGCGATCCCCACGAGCAGCGCCCACCACCCGAACGGCAGTCCTGGCAGCGGCTGCCACCACCACCGGACGAGATGCGCGAGCGCGCCCACGGCCCCCACGAGCACGGCGACCCGGAACCGTCGCTCGCTCGCGACGCGGAAGACGCCGTACGACGCGGCCGGCGTGGCGACGGGTGACGCGGCTGACAGCACCGAGACCAGCAACGACACCGGCACGGGAAGCCGGGGCAGCGCCGGCAGCGCCAACAGAGTCACCGCGGTGCACGCCACGTCGACGACGGTCATCGCCCGGCTGGCGCCCGACACCAGCTGCGCGACGAGCTGCACCGCGACGAGCAGGCCCACCCCGGCCGTCACGACGGCCGCCTCCGCCAGCTGCCGGTTCGCCTTCACGGCCGTGAGGCTAGGCCTTGGGCCACGCCGTCGGCACCGACCAAAGTCGGGGGTGGGCCCGCCTCGAGCACACCCGCCAAGGGCCGCTCGGCCGATCCGGCGACCGAGCTGACGCGAGCAGGATCTCGCGCATGACGACCACACACGACCTGGATCCTCGCCCCCGTCACGACGTGAGCGGGTGCAGCTGCGACGCCTCCGGCGCCCTGCGCCACAGGCACCGGTGGTTCGCGGTGCTCGCCGCCATGGCCACCGCCACGGCGCTGTGGGGCATCTCCCACTCGCTGCTCGGCATCGACCTCACGGTGCGGCAGGCCGGCCGGCTGCAGCACGTCGACTCGCTGGCGGTCACCCTGACCAGCCTGGTCGTCGGGTTCGCCGGCTGGGTCAGCCTCACGCTCCTCGAGCGCCGCACCGCCCGCGCCCGCACGATCTGGCGCGCGCTCGCGGCCGCGGTGCTCCTCGTGTCGCTGGCCGGCCCGGCGTCCGCCGTCACCGCCGAGGCGGCCGCCGCGCTGGCCGCCATGCACCTCGTCGTGGGCGCGATCCTGCTGGTCTGGCTGCCGGGCCAGTGGCGGTCTGCGCGCGACTGAGCCTCACGGCCTGTAGGCCACGCGCACCGAGCCGGCGCTGGAGTGCACGTCGATCACGCGGTCGGACGCCGGGTCGGTGCGCACGTCGACGTTCTCCGACCCTGCGCTCGTCTTCGCCGACACGCGGTAGGTCGCCGAGCCCTGCGGCAGCAGCACCGTCACCGACCCCGCGCTCGACGAGGCCGTGACGCGCGTGGGCTCGCTGGCCAGCTCGACCGTCACCGACCCCGCGGACGACGAGGCGCGGACGTCGGACGACGACAGGTTCGTCGCGCGCACCGAGCCGGCGCTCGTCGACAGGTCCACGTCACCGGACAGCCCGTCGGCCCGTACCGCACCCGCCGAGCTGTGCACCCGCACGTCCACCGACGACGGCACCTCCACGCGCACGCGGCCGGTGCAGCCGAGGCCGAAGCCGAACGGGCACGACGAGCGCACGACGAGGACGTCGCCGTCCATGCGCTGGGTGAGCCGCGGCTCGCGCATCGACCACGAGACCTGGCGGTCGAGGCGCGTGGTGTCGTCGCCGCTCGACACGAGCTCGACCGACTCGGCGCTGACCTGGACGTCGATGCTGCGCACGCCGGTGTACGACTGCGCGACGTGCCGGCTGCCGCGGCCGCCGAGCGACGCCGCGAGCAGCAGGCCGCCCACCACCACGATCAGCGCGACGATCACCAGGCCCGCCACGACCGGAAGCGCCACCCCCGAGCGGTGCGGGGGAGGCTGGGCGACGGGCGGCGTCGACGGAGGTGCAGACGATGAGGCCACGAGCCCATCGTGGGACGCGCTGGCGGCGACCGCTGAGGGCGAAGGTCCCGCGTGGTCGATTGCCCGCCGCGGGCGCGCGGAGTTGACTGACCACGTGAGCACCACGTCAGCTGCCGGGTCGCGCGAGCGCGACGCCATCTCCACCGCGGCGCACCTCGAGATCGTCGACCGGTTCGCCGCCCACAACTACCACCCGCTGCCCGTCGTCATCGCCTCGGCGCAAGGCGCCTGGGTGACCGACGTCGAGGGTCGGCGCTACCTCGACTGCCTCGCCGGCTACTCGGCGCTGAACTTCGGCCACCGCCACCCGGGGCTGCTCGCCGTGGCCCACGACCAGCTCGACCGCGTGACGCTCACGAGCCGCGCGTTCCACAACGAGCACCTCGGCCCGTTCTGCCGCGACCTCGCCGCCCTGGCCGGCATGGAGGTCGTGCTGCCGATGAACACCGGTGCCGAGGCCGTCGAGACCGCGGTCAAGCTCTCGCGCAAGTGGGCGTACGACGTCAAGGGCGTCCCCGCCGACCAGGCGACGATCGTCGTCGCGTCCGGCAACTTCCACGGCCGCACCACCACGATCGTCAGCTTCTCGACCGACCCGGTGGCCCGCGACGGCTTCGGGCCGTTCACCCCCGGCTTCCGGGTCGTGCCGTACGGCGACCTGGAGGCCCTGCGCGACGCCGTCGACGACACCACCGCGGCCGTGCTGATCGAGCCGGTGCAGGGCGAGGCGGGCGTGATCGTGCCCCCGCCGGGCTACCTGGCCGGTGCTCGGGCGCTCTGCACCGAGCGCGGCGTCCTTCTCGTCGCGGACGAGATCCAGTCCGGGCTCGGGCGCACCGGCACGACGTTCGCCTGCGAGCTCGAGGGCGTCGTGCCCGACGTCTACGTGCTGGGCAAGGCGCTCGGTGGCGGGATCGTGCCGGTCTCCGCGGTCGTCACCCGCCACGACGTCATGGACGTGATCCACCCCGGCAACCACGGCTCGACCTTCGGCGGCAACCCGCTGGCCGCAGCGGTCGGCCACGCGGTGGTGCGGCTGCTCGAGACCGGCGAGTACCAGGAACGTGCCCGGCGGCTGGGCGAGCAGCTGCGCGAGCGGCTCGATGCGCTCGTCGGGCACGGCCTGGTGGCGGTGCGCACCCGCGGCCTGTGGGCCGGCGTCGACCTCGACCCGTCGCTGATGACCGGTCGCGAGGCCTGCGAGGCGCTGATGGCTCGCGGCGTGCTCGCCAAGGAGACGCACGAGACGACGGTGCGCCTCGCGCCGCCGCTCGTCGTCGAGCCGGAGGACGTCGACCTGCTCTGCGACCAGCTCGCAGCCGTCGTCGGGTCGTCTCACCGCCCGACGTAGGGTCGTTGGGTGAGCCGCCCCCGCACCCTCGTCATCGCCGGCGCGACCGTGCTGGCGCTCGCTGCGGCCTGCAGCGGAGGCGATGGCAGCCCGGCCGGCCCGACCGGCCCGACCGGCCCGACCGTGTCCTCGGCGACCAGCGCGACGCCGTCGACGACGAGCACGGCGCCCACCGTCGCCCCGCTCACCGGGGTGCGCGTCGCGACGGTGGCCGACCGCCCCGCCCTGGTCGTCAAGATCGAGAACAGCAGCGCGGCGCGGCCGCAGACCGGCCTGGACCGCGCTGACCTCGTCGTCGAGGAGCTCGTCGAGGGCGGCATCACGCGCTTCGCGGCGATGTTCCAGTCGCGCGACGCCGGTGTCGTAGGCCCCGTGCGGTCGCTGCGCGACACCGACGCCTCGTTGGCCGGGCCGACCCGCGGGCTGCTCGCGTCGTCCGGAGCGGCCTCGGTGGTGCTGCGCCGACTGCGCAAGGCGCCGGTGCAGCTGATGACGCCGTCGAACCCGTCGTCGGCGTACTTCCGCACCCGGACTCGGCCAGCGCCGCACAACCTCTACGCCCGTGCTGCCGGCCTGTGGGCGCACGCCGACCGCGCCCACGCCGCGCCGCCGCCCGCGTACCTGCCCTGGGCGCCGGACGCCGCGTCGGCCGCGACGTCCACCGCGGGGAGCCGGGCGGCTCGCTCGGTGGCGCTGACCTTCTCGCGGGCCGCGCACCCCCGGTGGGCGTACGACGCGCGTAGGCACCGGTGGCTGCGCAGCGAGGGCAGCACCGCCTCGCGCACCTCTGCCGGGGCGCGGCTCACCGCGCAGAACGTGCTCGTGCTGCGGGTGCGCACGCGCGACGCCGGCTACCGGGACCCCATCGGCAACCCGGTGCCCGAGACCGTGCTGACCGGCAGCGGCGCCGCCACCGTGCTGACGGGCGGGCGCCAGGTCAGCGGCACCTGGCACAAGGCGAGCCCGTACGCCGCGCTGACGCTGACGACGTCGTCCGGCGCGCCGCTGCTCGTCGCGCCGGGCACCACCTGGCTCGAGCTCGTGCCGACCTCTGGTGGGGCCGGGGTGCGGATCTCCTGAGCCCGCGCGGAGCGCTCAGGCGGCCGGACCCTTCCGGCGCACCTCGCGCACCTTCTCCATGGCCTCGCGCAGCTCGCCCAGCCACTCGTCGGCGTTCTCGCCGACGAGGCGCACGCACCAGGCGAGGGCGTGCGCTCGCGAGCGGGCGACGCCGGCCTCGACGAGGGTGTCGAGCACCTGCCGCTCGGGCTGGCGCAGCCGCGTCATGACCGGCACGGCCAGGTGGGTGAACAGGTGGGTGTCGTCGCCGGTGCGCACGGCCCAGGCCACCTTGCGGTCGAAGCGGTGCTCGGCCTCGCGCGCCACGGCCATGCGCTGCTCGCGCGTCTCCTCGCGCCAGCCCTGCACGCGACCAGCGACCGCCTGCGCCCGCTCGGCGTCGGAGGCGTCCTCGCCGAGCGTCGGCCCCTCGAGGGGGACGACGACGGTGATCTCCTCGCGGTCGACGGTGACGTCCGCCGTGCCGTCCGTGGTCCAGTCCTTCGGCAGGCGCCCGGCGAACCAGGCGCGGACCTCTGCCGCAACATCAGTTGTCATGTAAGCATCATTACTCGCTTACAGGCTGCTCCGCTAGCCCCGTTCGCTCTGGGCGAGCAGCAGGTCGCGCGTGACCTCGAGCTGGCCCCGGTGCTGGGCCAGCTCCTCGTAGACGTGCAGCAGCGCAGCGCCCTGCCTGCGGCCGAGGAAGGCGAACTCCGGTTCGAGGTCAGCGGGCGGCAGCGCCGGGGCAGCGGAGGGGTCGGCCGCCAGGACGTCCTGCGCCAGCCGGCGGCGGGCCGCCTCGACGCGAGTGACGAGGTCGGCCACCTGGCCGGTCGCGCGGAACTCCGCGGCCCGGTCGCGGTCGCTCGGCCGGCCGTGGACGACGTGACCGCCCCAGTACTCCATGACCCCGAGGCAGTGGGTGACCACCGCGTACGGCGAGTTGGCGCCGGGCGTGCCGACGCGCTGACTGGCTCCCGCGTCGCCCAGCTCGCGCAGGATGCCGACGAGGCCGTCGAGCGCGTCGTCGACGAACCTGAGGTAGTCCTCGGTCGTGATCACGGTGTCGTCCCCTTCGCCGGGCGCCAGCGCTCGAACCACGTGCGGGGCTCGACGAACGGACCGGCCAGCAGCCGCACCGGCGGCGTGACCAGTACCGCCGCCGCGACCACAGCCGCCACGACGGCGACGACCGCCGTCACCGTGGGCGGCCCCAGGCGCGGCCAGCCGGTCCAGCCCAGCACGGTGAGCAGCGGCAGGTGGATGAGGTAGGGGAACATCGTGTGCCGCCCGGCCTCGGCGAACCACCGCCCCGCCCGGGTGGGGGCACCCGGGCGCCCCGGCACCACGAGCATGAGCCCGACGGCGAGCACCGCCGAGATGGCCAGGGCGCCGGTGCGGTAGACGACGCCGTGCAGGACGCCCTGGTGCAGCGCGTGGTAGGAGTCGCGGCCGAAGAAGATCGTGCGGTCGAACGCCGGCTCCTGCAGGCCCACCCACAGTGCACCGGCCAGCAGCACCAGCGCGCCGTAGAGCCGGGCGCGGGGCAGGTGCCGCCACGTCGAGACGCGGTCGACGAGCCACGGCCCGGCGACGAACAGCGGCAGGAAGAACGCGATGCGCGACAGCGAGAGCAGCCCGCCGATGTGCGGGCTCAGGCCGGCCAGCAGCGCCACCGCGAGAGCGGCGGCCACCGGCGCGCGCAGCCCGTGGAACCACGGCCCGAGCAGGCGCCACCCGGCCAGGGCCACGAGGAACCACAGCCCGAACGTCTGGCTGGTGAACGACCACGACGGGTGCGAGCCCTCGAGCACGCGGTTCGCCGCGAACGCGATGAGCTGGAACGCGACGTACGGCACCAGCAGCTGCCAGAGGATCCGGGTGAGCCCCGGCCCGGACGCCCGCAACCGGCGAGCGCCCCAGCCCGCCAGCAGCACGAGCGCGGGGATGTGGAAGACGTACAGGAAGTCCGAGATGCCACGCGCCAGGTCGCTGCGGCCGCGCACGAGCCCGACGAAGTGGCCCGCGAGCACCAGCGCGATGGCGACCCAGCGCACCTGGTCCACCCAGGTCTGGCGGACCCGGCCGGGCTGCTCGACGGGAGGCTGCGTGGGCCGCTGCGTGGGCTTGGCTGCGGCCTGCGCTGCGGTGGCGCGGGGAGACGGGGTGCTCATCAGGTCCTCTGCCGGGGTGTGGTCCGGACCACCCTACGGGCGGTGGCAGTTCCCAGGAACGGGTGGCAGAGTCGACCCCGTGTTCCTGCGCCGCAAGCCAGCGCCCACGCTGTCGCTGTGGTGCGTCGTCGGTGCGCGCGACCTGCAGGCCCTCGCCGCCATCGGATGGACGACCTGGCCGCAGCGGGACCTGGACGACACCGTGCTCGAGGCCTACCGCCTGCGGGCGGAGGCCGTCCGCGCCGTGCGCGAGGAGCTCGTCCCGGCGCAGGGGGAGGGCTCGCTCGTGGTGTTCGACGTCCCGCCCGACGTCGTCTCCTGGGCGGGGGTCGAGGCGGACGGCGAGCGGTTGCGCATCCCCAAGGGCCGTCGGCTGACCAAGGCCATCATCGGCGACATCTGCGAGGAGGCCCAGTACCAGCGCGGCGTCGGGCAGGACGAGGTGGACGCCGTCCGAGCGGCCTTCGGTGAGCTCGTGCCCGAGCCCTGGCGCGCGATGGTCACCGCGCCCAGCTGGCTGCGGCGCGGCTGGATGGCCACCGGGGCCTACGTCGACCTGCACCCGCCCGCCGACGCCGTGCGGGTCACGCAGTCGTGGACCCAGGAGATCGTGTTCCACCCCGGCGCGCTCGTGATCGGGTCCGACGGCCTGCACCGTCACCTGGTGATCGACCTGCGCGAGGACGACCCGCCGGTGCACCTCATCGAGGACTCCAGCACCGGCTGGGACGACACCGTGGTGCAGGCGCCGAGCGTGACCGTGCTGGCCGAACGCCTCGAGATCGGTGACTTCGCCTTCGTCGGGTGAGTGGTAGCGGCGCGGGACTGACGGGTAGCCCACGCGCTGCCCGCCGATGCGGCAGGATCGGCGGATGGCGGCGCGGACGACGGTGGTGACCGGCCACGACCCCCAGCGGTTCGCTAACCGTGCCGTGGAGTTCCTGGCCCGTCGTCCGGCGCGCAACAGCGTCATCCTGACCCGGCTGGAGCGAGCCCTCGCCGGGGAGCGCTCGGACCCGCCGCACGACGAGCTGTGGTGGTGGGTCGAGCGCTGCGACGGCGCGAGGCCGGCTGACGACGGCACGGTCGTCGCCGCCTTGATGCAGACGCCACCGCACGGTGCCTACCTGGCCGGAACGGACCCAGAAGCGTTGCGAGAGCTGGCCCGCCGGCTGTGGGCCGTGCGGCCGGACCTGCTGAGCGTCGGAGGCCCGGACGGCGCCGCCGAGGTCTTCGCCCAGGAGTGGGCCCGCTGCGGTGGCCCGCCGGCGCGCGTGGCCATGCGGCAGCGGCTGCTGCTGGCCCGCGCTCTCGTCGAGCCGCCACCGGTCGACGGCCGGCACCGCCTCGCCGTCGAGGCGGACCTGCCCGTGCTGCGGCCGTGGGGCGAGGCGTTCGTCGAGGAGGCGACCCCCGGCGGGCTGCGCGTCGACCACGTGACGGGCCGGGTCGCTGCGCGACTGCTGCACGTGTGGGAGGTCGACGGGCGTCCGGTGTCGATGGTGGCCGTCACGACGCCGCAGGCGGACGTGAGCCGGGTGCAGCTGGTCTACACACCACCGCCCCTGCGCGGTCGCGGCTACGCGGCGGCCTGCGTCGCCGCGGTCACCCGCGAGGAGCTGGCGAACCCCGGACGGGCCTGCATGCTCTACACCGACGCGGCCAACCCGACGTCCAACGCGCTGTACGAGCGGCTGGGCTACCGGCGTCTCGCCGAGGCCGTCGACCTGGTGTTCGAGCGGGACGACCCGGACGGCGAGTAGCATCGTCGGGTGACCTGCTCCCTCGTGTGCCTGTGGTGGCTGCCGTAGCCGGCGGCCCCTGAAGCACACCCTCGTGGCCGCCGCTCGGCGGCCAGCGCAGCAGCACCTCGCTCCCAGGTCCGCCGTGACGGCGGTCGTCCACCTCGTGACGACACCCCTGGAGACGACATGACCACCACGTCCGCCCTGACCACCCCCGCCCCGACGACGTCTGCCTCGACCCCGACGCACGGCCCCGCGCCCCTGCTCGCCGAGCGGTCCGACGTCCTCGCGCACCCCGAGCGCTACCGCGTGCTCACCGGCGACCGGCCGACGGGGCCGCTGCACCTCGGCCACTACCTCGGCACGCTGCGCGAGCGCGTGCGGCTGCAGGACGCCGGCGTGCCGACGTTCGTGGTGGTCGCCGACTACCAGGTCGTCACCGACCGCGTGGACACGAGCGGCATCGCGGCCGCCGTGCGCGAGATCGTCCTCGACTACCTCGCCGCGGGGCTCGACCCGGTGCGCACCACGGTCTTCGCCCACAGCACGGTCCCTGAGATCGGCCAGCTGATGCTGCCCCTGCTCGCGACCACCACGGTGGCCGAGCTGCGGCGCAACCCGACGGTGAAGGCCGAGGCACAGGACGCCGGGTCCGGCGCGCTCAGCGCCCTGCTGCTCACCTACCCGGTGCACCAGGCGGCCGACATCCTGTCGGTCGGGGGCACGCTCGTGCCCGTCGGTGACGACCAGCTGCCCCACCTGGAGCAGACGCGCGCCGTCGCCCGCCGGCTGAACGAGCGATACGGCGGTGGGGCCACCGTGCTGCGCCCGCCGCAGGCTCTGCTGACCGAGGCGCCGCGCGTGCTCGGCACCGACGGCCGCAAGATGTCCAAGACCCGGGGGAACGCGATCGAGCTGCGAGCGAGCGAGGACGAGACGGCGCGCCTGCTGCGGGCGGCGGTGACCGACTCCGAGCGCACGATCACCTACGAGCCTGCCCGGCGTCCGCAGGTCGCGAGCCTGCTGGACCTGGCGGCAGCGTGCTCCGGGCGCACGCCGCAGGACGTCGCCGGCGACGTGGGCGGTGCTGGTGCGGCCCGGCTCAAGGCCGTGGTGACCGAGGCCGTCAACGAGCACCTGCGAGCGCTGCGCGCGCGCCGTCGCGAGCTGGCGAAGGACCCTCGCGTCGTCCGGGAGGTGCTCTCCGAGGGCACCGATCGCGTGCGACCGCTCGCGGCGAGGACGCTCGCGGCGGTCCACCACGCGATGGGCCTCTGAGGGGCGACTGCTCACCGCAGGGCGCGCACCGCCTCCACGACGACGTCGGGGCGCTCGTCCGGGATCCAGTGCGTTCCGGGCAGGGCGACGTGCCGGTACGGGCCCTCGACGTACTGCGCGCAGTGAGCGACGGCTCGCGGCGCGACGGCGAGGTCCTGCTCGGCCGACAGGTACACCGTGGGGACGCGCACGGGCGGCACGGCAGCCAGCTGCTCGTCGTCCATCGCGGCGTACCAGCTGAGCGGGCCGCGCAGGCGTCCCGGCTCGAGCAGCGGGGTGACGTAGCCGTCGACCGTCGTGGCGTCGAGCCCGGAGCCCTGGAAGAAGCCACGCAGCCGTCGAGCGCCGCCGGCGAGCAGCACCTGCTCGGCGTGGTCGACGTCGCGCAGCAAGGTCATGTACGACGAGCGGCGCTGCTGCTCGGGGTCGTCCCTCAGGGCCTCGGCGAACGCGCGCGGGTGCGGCACGGACGCCGCGACCAGTCCCCGCACGCGGTCGGGGTGCGTGGCCGCCAGCGCCCAGGCCACGACGGCGCCCCAGTCGTGGCCGACGAGGACGGCGGGCCCGGCGTCCGGCGCGACCTCGTCGAGCACCGCCAGCGCGTCGGCCACCAGGGCGTCGAGGCGGTACGCCGAAACGTCCGTCGGCTGGGGGAGCGGGCCGTAGCCGCGCTGGTCGACGGTCACCGTGCGGAGGCCGGCGTCGTGCAGGTCCGCCAGGCACTCGTCCCACAGGCTGGCGCGCTGGGGGAAACCGTGCAGCAGTAACGCGATCGGTGCGTCGGTCGGGCCGGCGACGTGCACGGGCAGGGTGAAGGGCCGGCCGTCGTGCTGTCGTCGCACCTCGAGGGTCGCCATGGTGTAGGTCTATCCCAGATCGGTTCGCCGGGGTACCTGCGTCGCATGATCCACCGGGGCTACGATCCGAAGGATGCCTCAGCCACCAGCAGACCGTTACCCGGCGGCCGTCGAGCGCCTGCGCGCGCAGTACCGCAGTCTGCCCGCGGACCAACCGGTGCGACTGGCGAAGTCCACGAGCAACCTGTTCCGGCCGCGTGAGCGCGAGGCGCGCGCCGGGCTGGACGTCTCTGGCCTGGACGAGGTCTTCCACGTCGACCCGGACGCACGCACCGCGTACGTCGGTGGCATGACGACGTACGAGCACCTCGTCGACGCCACGCTCGCCCACGGGCTGATGCCGCTGGTGGTGCCGCAGCTGAAGACCATCACGATCGGCGGCGCCCTCACCGGGTTGGGGATCGAGTCGTCGTCGTGGCGGGCGGGCCTGCCGCACGAGTCGGCGCTCTCCATCGACGTCCTCACCGGAGCCGGTGAGATCGTGCGCGCGACGCCGGACGGCCCGGACGCCGAGCTGTTCACGACGTTCCCCAACTCCTACGGCACGCTCGGGTACGCCGCCGCCGCGACGATCGAGCTGGTCCCGGTGAGCCCCTACGTGCACCTGCGGCACGTCCGGTTCGAGGACCTCGACGAGCTGGCCGCCGCGATCGCCAAGCTGGTCGACGGCGCCGACGGCGGCCGGGCGTCCTGGGAGGGCGAGCCGGTCGACTTCGTCGACGCGAGCGTGTTCCCGCCACGGCCGGACGAGGGGCCGGCCCGGCTCGAGGCGTTCCTGACGCTCGGCACGTGGAGCGACGAGGCTCCGTACACGTCGGACTACACGGGTATGGGCGTCTACTACCGCTCGATCCGCAGCCGGCACGAGGACTGGCTGCGGGTGCGCGACTACCTGTGGCGCTGGGACACCGACTGGTTCTGGTGCTCGCGCGCGCTCGGCGTGCAGAACCCGCGGATCCGCCGGTGGGTGCCCAAGCGGTACCTGCGCAGCGACACCTACCAGCGCATCATCGGGCTGGAGAACCGCTACCACGTCAAGGCGCGGCTGGATGCTCGCAAGGGCCTGCCCGCCCGCGAGCGGGTGGTGCAGGACGTGGAGATCCCGGTCGAGCGCACCGCCGAGTTCCTGCACTGGTTCGTCGACAACGTGCCGATCGAGCCGATCTGGTTGTGCCCGTTGCGGTTGCGGCGCGCAGCGCCCACCGACAACGGGCAGTGGCCGCTGTACCCGCTGGCGCCGGACCGGCTGTACGTCAACGTCGGGTTCTGGTCGACCGTGCCGATCGCCGAGGGCGATGTCGAGGGCGACGTCAACCGCCGCATCGAGGCGAAGGTCGCCGAGCTGGACGGCCACAAGTCCCTGTACTCCGACGCCTACTACGGGGCGGAGGAGTTCTGGCAGCTGTACGGCCACGCGCAGTACGAGCGGGCCAAGGCGCACTACGACCCGGACGGGCGGTTGCTCGACCTCTACGACAAGGCGGTGAGACGGCGATGAGCGTGCTCGGCCAGTGGAAGCAGGATCAAGGCCGTCGCGGCGACATGAGCATCAGCGAGGCCTTCGAGCTGCTCGTGGGACGCCACGACGAGGTGCACTTCGAGGCCTACGACGGGTCGACGTCCGGCCCGACCGACGCGCCGTACCAGGTGCGGCTCAAGACGCCGCGCGGGCTGGCGTACGTCGCGAGCGCGCCGTCGTCGCTCGGCTTCGCGCGGGCCTACCTCATGGACGACCTCGAGGTCACCGGCGCGCACCCCGGCGACCCGTACGAGCTGCTGCACACCCTCGACACCCTGCTCGAGCCGCAGCGGCCGCCCGCCGCCGACGTCGTCCGGGCGCTGCGGACGTTCGGGCGCACCGCCTTCACCATGCCGCCGCCGCCGCCCAACGAGGTGCCGAGCGGCTGGCACCGGGCGCTGCACGGGCTGCGGCACTCGCGCCGTCGCGACGCCGAGGCGATCCACCACCACTACGACGTCAGCAACCGCTTCTACGAGCTGGTGCTCGGGCCGTCGATGGCCTACACCTGCGCGTGCTACCCGAGCGACGAGGCGACGCTGGAGGAGGCGCAGGCCAACAAGTTCGACCTCGTGTGCCGCAAGCTCGGGCTGCGGCCCGGCATGCGCCTGCTGGACGTCGGGTGCGGCTGGGGCGGCATGGTGCGTCATGCGGTGCGCGAGTACGGCGTCACCGCGATCGGCGTGACGCTGTCGGCCCAGCAGGCCAGCTGGGCTCAGCAGGCGATCGAGGCCGACGGCATCGCTGACCGCGCCACCGTGCGCTACCAGGACTACCGCGAGGTCACCGAGTCCGGCTTCGACGCGGTCAGCTCGATCGGCCTCACCGAGCACATCGGGATCAAGAACTACCCGTCGTACTTCGGGTTCCTCTACTCCAAGCTGGTGCCGGGCGGGCGCCTGCTCAACCACTGCATCACCCGCTCCGACAACCTGCACCCGGGCATCAAGCGGCGCGGGTTCATCGACCGCTACGTCTTCCCCGACGGCGAGCTCGCGGGTGCGGGCACCATCATCACCGCGATGCAGGACGCCGGGTTCGAGCTCCAGCACGAGGAGAACCTCCGGCGTCACTACGCGCGCACGCTGGCCGGCTGGTGCCACAACCTCGTCGAGAACTGGGACGAGTGCGTCGCCGAGACCGACCTGCGGACCGCGAAGGTCTGGGGGCTCTACATGGCAGGCTCGCGACTGGCCTTCGAGCGTCGCCAGATCGAGCTGCACCAGGTGCTCGGCACCCGCACCGACGAGGGTGGCGACCCGCACCTGCCGATGCGTCCGGACTGGGGCGTCTAGCGCGACCCGCCCGGCATACTGCGCGCATGCGCACGAGCCGGCTCGAGGCCTTCAGCGACGGCGTCCTGGCCATCGTCATCACGATCATGGTGCTGGAGCTGAGGGTGCCCGAGGAGCCCACGCTGCACGCGCTCGGTGACTCGGCCACGGGGTTCCTCACGTACCTGCTGAGCTTCGTCTACGTCGGCATCTACTGGAGCAACCACCACCACATGTTCCAGGTCGTGGAGCAGGTCAACGGCACGGTGCTGTGGGGCAACCTGCACCTGCTGTTCTGGCTGTCACTGTTTCCCTTCACCACCGCGTGGGTCGACGAGTCGTCCTTCGCCCGGACGCCGGTGGTCGTGTACGGCGCGAACCTGCTGCTCGCGGCGATCGGCTACTACGTGCTGCAGCTGGCGATCTTCCGGGTCCAGGGTGGCTCCGGGCTGCGGGAAGCCCTGGGGCGCGACCTCAAGGGCAAGCTCTCGCCGCTGCTCTACCTGCTCGGCATCGCGCTGGCGTTCGTCGCGCCGTGGCTGGGGGTGCTCGTGTTCACGGCTGTCGCGGTGATGTGGCTGGTCCCTGACCGCCGCGTCGAGCGCTACCTGGCCGCGCGCGAGACGCCTGCCGAGGTCTGACGGGCCATCAGCCGAAGACGCTCACCAAGACGAAGGAGGCCACGTTCATGGCCACGAACCCCAAGGCGATGACCGCGCCGACGACCGCCGGGTAGCGACCGTCCGGACGCCCCTGGCGCTGGGCACTGCGCCCGAACCGCACCGCGAGGACGCCGGGCAGCACGAACACGAGGACGGCGGGCGTCGCCGCGGCCAGTGGCTTCCACCACGCCAGGTGACCGCTGTCTCCGCCGAGCGCGGAGTACAGCCCTTCCCCGATGACGAAGGCCGCAATGAGCGAGACCGGGTACAGCGCGAGCGACCACCACGCGCGCCGGTAGGCCCGGTCAGCCTCCGTGTGGTCCGACGAAGTGCTCGGATGCCCGTGTTGTCCCGGTGAGGCAACGCCTGAGGTGGCCATGGCCAGTTCCTCTCCGCTGCGCTCACGCTGGCACGCCGAACGACCAGCCGGCAGAGGCGTTGGTCCCTGCGGGGAGCCGGCCTACCTCGCGAAGGGCAGGGGGCTGGGACTTCCTACTGGCGTCGGTGCACGATCCAGCGGCGGAGCAGGTGGTCGATGGTGGGTGGGGTGGCTGGTGGTGGCTGTCCCGGTGGTCGTCTGTCGATCCGTTCCGCGGCCGCCTGGCGTCGTGTCCCAGATGACGCGGCCGTCGATGACGCGTCCGGTGGTGCCGGTGGCGTGGACGTGGCGGTGGTGGCGCCCGCACAGGAGTGCGGCGTTGGTCAGGTCGGTGCGTCCGCCGTGTTGCCAGGGGGTCAGGTGGTGGGCGTCGGTCCAGGCGGCGGGGGCGGTGCAGCCGGGCCAGGTGCAGTGGCGGTCGCGTTCGGTCAGGGCGGTGTGTTGTTTGGGGGTGAACAGGCGGTGGGTGCGCCCGACGTCCAGGGGGTTGCCGAGCTCGTCGATCAGGATGGGGACGAGGTCGGCGGTGCAGGCGAGGCGGGCCAGCGTCTGGCGGGAGATGGGGGTGCCGTCGGCCAGCTCGGCCGGGGCCAGGCCGGTGCGCTTGGTGTCCGGATCGACGCGCGCGTCGAGCGCGGCGCTGAGGGTGTCGGCGGTCACGCGCACGATGATCTTGGCTGGGGAGCCGTGGGTGGTGGGGACCTCGCCGCTGGCGAGGGTGGTGTCGGCCAGGTGGTGCAGGGCGTCGTGGCGGCGTTGGCCGGGGTGCGGGGGTCGGGGGTGCCGTCGGCGGCCGGAGCGGGGGCGGACCAGGCGTCGATGGCGGTGCGCAGCGCCGCCCCGCACTCGGGGGTGAGCGAGCCGTGCAGGAAGACCATGCCGGAGGCCTCGGTGGCCACGGTCAGCGTCCGCTGCCGCTGCTGGTGAGCTTCGTCTTTGGCGAGGCGGTCGTCGGCGGCCGGGTCGAGGTGGTGGCGGACCGCGACGGCGAGCTTGGCCAGGTCACCGGCCGCGAACCTGGCCGCTTCGGTGACCAGCATCTGCTGGGCGGCGGTGACCTGGTCGGGGTCGACGGCGTGCGGGCCGTCGACCGGCACGCTCGGCGGAGACAGCGCGGTGATGGTGTCGCTGATGACCCGCTCCTGGCACGGGCGCACCCGCCCGGCCTCCAGCCCCTCCCGGGTCGGGCCGAGGTCGGGCGCCAACGTCGAGCGGTAGAGCCGCTCGGCCCGCTTACCGAGCCCGGCGGCTTCGGCCGGGCGCATCGTCGGCACGACCGAGCGCAACCACCCGGCCGGGGAGCCGGTGCCGTCCTGGCCCAGGCAGGCCCCGCGCGTCGACCTCGCCGAGCAGCCGGACCTGCTGGGCCTGGCTGAGCAGGCCCGCGCGGTCGAGGCCGGCGGCGGCCTGGCGCAGCTGGGCCTCGGACAGCTGCCACAGCTCGAGGTCGGCGAGCTGGGCCAGTCCCTGGGTGACCAGCGCCAGCGCGGCGTCGAGCGCGTCTGCGCCGCCGCCGCCCTGGTCGTCCACCCGAAACGTCATGCGTCAAACCTAGTCGCGGCCACCGACACAGCGACTGTCCCGCAACGGGTCTGTGGACAACCGTCAAGTTCGAGACCTGTGGAGGAAAACCGCCCGCCATCCACAGATTCAAGGTCCAGAGGGCCGAACGGGCGCCTTTCGGCCAAACTCAAGACAGCGACGCGCGACACCGCCAAGATCAACTGCGGCGTGCGAGTGCGCCTGGGGGCGCGAGACGAGGGGTTCGACCATGAGCGAGGACGAGCTGGGGGCGCTTCCTGCTGCCCTCGACGTGCTCGTCTTCCGACGCGTCGGTCGACGCTGGACCCACCTCGGCGGGCACGGCCGCGGCATGGCCTGGGCGGGCTCCTTCGAGCTGGCCGACCTCGGCGACGCACGACTGGAGCGGGCGCTGGCGACCGGACGCCCGGTGCGGCGTCACGGCCAGCGCCCTCACCACGTGGTCGGCCCGTACTGGGCCTGCACCTCCGCGGTGGTGCGCATCGGCCACGACCACGCCGTCGTGCTGGGCTCGGCGGAGGCCGACGCGTCCCTGCTGCGGGCCACCGACGACGTGCTCGTGCAGGTCTGCGAACGAGCGGCCGCCGAGGTCACGGCGGTCTCGCCGGCCAAGCACCTCGCGGACGAGCTCGAGGTGCTGACGGCGTTGCGCCGGCTGAGCGCTCACGCGCCCGTCACCGTCGCGCGGCTGCTCGACCACCTGGTCGCCACGGCGGCCGACGCCCTGTCGTGCGACCTGGCGGCGGTGTGGCTCGACGACGGCCGCCACGCCGTCGCCGCCCCTGGCTGGTGCCCGGCCGGCGGGGCGCAGCGGGCCGTCGTCTCGGCCCGCCAGCTCGCGGCGCTGCTGCCGCGCACGTCCGACCGTGCCGACTGGCTGGTCGTCCAGGACGCCTCCGTCTCGCCCCTGCCGATGCCCATCGGCCCGGACCCCGACGTGGCCTCCTACCTCGCGGTGCCCGTCGCCGTCGACGCCGCGCACGGCTGCCTGCTCCTGGTGCACGCGGCGCCGAACCCCCGCGGCTTCACGACCCTCTGCCAGAGCCTGGCGCTGCAGCTGAGCGAGGTCGGGGCACGGCTGGTCGAGACCGCCGGCGCGCGCGAGGAGCTGCTGCGCCAGCTGGACTCCTCGCGCGAGCACGCCCTGCTCGACCCGCTCACCGGTGCCGCCAACCGGCGCGGCTGGGACGAGGCGGTGGGCCGGGCCCGCGAGCACGTCGCGGACGGTGGCGCCGTCACCGTCATCACCGTCGACCTCGACGAGCTGAAGTTCGTCAACGACACCCGCGGCCACGAGGCCGGCGACCAGCTGATCATCGAGTGCGCCCAGGCGCTGCGCCGGTGCGTGCGCGACGAGCCCGACGTCATCGCGCGTGTGGGCGGCGACGAGTTCGCGCTGCTCGTGCGCGGCGACGACGTCGACCCCGCCGACATCGCCGACCGGCTGCGCCTGTCGCTCGAGAGCACGACGACGGTCAGCGGGCTGCCGCTGCGGACGTCCGTGGGCGCCGCACGGTGCGAGCCTCGTGGCTCGATCGAGGACGCCGTCCGGCGGGCGGACGTCGCCATGTACCAGGACAAGCGGGCCCGGCGGGGGAACGGCTGAGCCGGTCCTGCGATTGAATGGGTGTCGATCCCGAGGGAGAGGCAACCATGGCGTCAGCACCCAGCGTGTCGTACTCGATCACCGTCCGGCTGGAGCTGCCGGCCCGACCTACCGCGGTGAGCGAGCTCACGACGGTGATCGAGCGCGGTGGGGGCCTGGTCACGGCGCTCGACGTCACGGCGTCCGGCGCGGCGCGCGTGCGCGTCGACGTCACCTGCGCGGCACGCGACGCCGACCACGCGGCGTCCCTCGTCGAGGCGATGCGCGACGTGCCGGGCGTCGAGATCGGCAAGGTCAGCGACCGGACCTTCCTCGCCCACCTGGGCGGCAAGCTGCGGATCGAGTCCAAGGTGCCGATCCGCAACCGCGACGACCTCTCGCTCGTCTACACCCCTGGCGTGGCGCGGGTGTGCCTCGCCATCGCCAAGGACCCCAGCGACGCGCGGCGCCTCACCATCAAGCGCAACACGGTGGCGGTGGTCACCGACGGGTCGGCGGTGCTCGGCCTCGGCAACCTCGGCCCCCTCGCCGCGCTGCCCGTGATGGAGGGAAAGGCCGCGCTGTTCAAGCGGTTCGCGGGCATCGACGCGTTCCCGATCTGCCTCGACACCCAGGACACCGACGCCATCGTCGCGGTGGTCAAGGCGATCGCGCCTGGCTTCGCCGGCATCAACCTCGAGGACATCAGCGCTCCTCGCTGCTTCGAGATCGAGCGCCGGCTGCGCGAGGAGCTCGACATCCCCGTGTTCCACGACGACCAGCACGGCACGGCGATCGTCACGCTGGCCGCGCTGACGAACGCGCTGCGCGTGGTGCACAAGTCGCTGGCCGACGTACGCATCGTCATGTCCGGCGCCGGCGCTGCCGGGACGGCGATCCTGTCCCTGCTGCTGCACGCGGGCGCCCGTGACGTCGTCGTCTGCGACATCCAGGGGGTCGTGACGTCCGAGCGCGCCGACGTCGCCGCCGCCCCTGGGTCGGCGCTCGCCCAGGTGGCGGCGTCCACGAACCCGCGCGGCGTCTCGGGCTCGCTGAAGGAGGCTCTCGTGGGCGCCGACGTCTTCATCGGCGTCTCGGCGCCCGGCATCCTGGTCGGCGACGACATCGCCACCATGGCCGACGACGCCATCGTCTTCGCGATGGCCAACCCCGACCCCGAGGTCGACCCGGTCGAGGCCGCACCGCACGCCGCCGTCGTCGCCACCGGACGCAGCGACTTCGCCAACCAGATCAACAACGTCCTCGCCTTCCCGGGCGTGTTCCGCGGGCTGCTCGACGCCCACTCGCGCACGATCACCGACGACGTCCTGCTGGCCGCGGCCCAGGCGCTCGCCGGCGTGGTCACCGACGAGGAGCTCAACGCGACCTACATCGTCCCGAGCGTCTTCCACCCGGACGTCACGCGCGTGGTGGCCGCCGCTGTGCACCGTGTCGCCACGCCCGGCGTCGCCCCGGCCATCCCCGAGACGCCGGACAGCCCGCACGAGTTCTCGCACGAGGCCGCCCACGACCCCTCGCGCGAGCCCTCCCACGACGCCTTCCCCGACGCCTTGAGCGCGTCACCGTGAGCCCGAGCCGACCATGAACCTCACCGGGCAGCTGCTGGTCGCGACCCCGTCGCTGCGCGACCCGACGTTCCACCGCGCCGTGGTGCTGCTGCTCGACCACGGCCCGGACGGCGCGCTCGGCGTCGTGCTGAACCGCCCGCTCGAGGTCGACGTCTCGGCCGTGCTGCCCCCTTGGCAGCCGTGGACGACGGCGCCGGGCGTGCTCTTCCAGGGCGGCCCGGTGGCGCTGGACTCCGCACTCGGGCTGGTCGGGGTGCCCGGCGACGGCCCCGAGCCCACCGGCGTGCGCCGCATCAACGGCTCGATCGGCCTCGTCGACCTCGATACCGACCCGCAGGAGGTCGTCTCCGGGCTGTCGGGCCTGCGGGTGTTCGCGGGCTACGCCGGTTGGGGCGGCGGCCAGCTCGAGCGCGAGATCGAGGAGGGCTCCTGGTACGTCGTGGACTCCGAGGCGCGCGACGCGTTCGTCGACGAACCCGAGCTGCTGTGGCGCTCGGTGCTGCGACGGCAGTCCGGCGACCTCGCGTTCGTCGCCACCTTCCCCGAGGACCCTGACCTCAACTGAGCAGCGACCCTCGGGACGTACCAGTCCTAGACTGGCCGCCATGAGCCACGACGACCCGTACGCCGACCCCGGCCAGCCGATGCCGGCGCCCGAGCCGGCGACCTCGCCCCAGCGCACGACCGTGCTCGAGCGCGAGCTGGTCGAGGAGCAGCAGGTCGAGCCCGGCGACCACGAGCGCTTCGCGCACTACGTGCGCAAGGAGAAGATCCTCGAGAGCGCGCTGTCGGGCGAGCCGGTCAAGGCGCTGTGCGGCAAGGTCTGGGTGCCCGGACGCGACCCGCAGCGGTTCCCGGTGTGCCCGGCCTGCAAGGCGATCTACGAGGGCCTCCCTGCTCCGGACGGCGACGACTGACGCCCTCCAGCGGCACCCGGCACCGGGGCCTTGGATCCTTTGCCAGAACTTGACTCCGCACGGGCCTGGGCGCTACCGGCGCGGCAGTAGTTTCGGCGCACCGCCGCCGCACACCGAGCGCGGCACCGAGACGCAGGGGAGTCCCACCCATGAGGCCCGTATCCCGCCCCGTCATCGCGCTGGCCATGGCCGCCGGCCTGGCCGCCGTCCCGCTGACGGCCGCGTCCGCCAGCGCCGCCCCGGCACCCCAGTCCGCACGCGCGTGCGAGACCCACTCCGACGCTGTCGGAGCCCGAGGCGCCAACGGCCGCGCGGACGGCAACGAGATCAGCGCCGCCCAGGCCGCCTCGATGGAGAGCCAGCTCACCGCGGCGCTGGCAGCCAAGGGCAAGGACAGGTTCTCGGCGCTCGCGGCGAAGCGCCCCGGTGGGGGCACGTTCTCGGCCGCCACGGTGCCGGTGTACGTCCACATCATCACCGACGGCACGAACGGCTACGTGACGAGCAGCCAGGTGAGCCAGCAGATGTCGGTGCTCAACAACGCCTACGCCGGCAGCGGCCTGTCCTTCTCGCTCGCCGGGACGGACACGACGGTGAACTCGTCCTGGTACAACGTCGGCCAGGGCAGCTCGGCAGAGAAGGCGATGAAGCAGGCGCTGCGCCGCGGCGGGGCCAACGCGCTCAACATCTACACGGCCAACCTCGGGGGCGGCCTGCTCGGCTGGGCGACGTTCCCGTCGTCCTACCGCAACAAGCCCTCGATGGACGGCGTCGTGATCCTCGACGAGTCGCTGCCCGGTGGGTCGGCCACCAACTACAACCAGGGCGACACCGCCACCCACGAGGTCGGCCACTGGGTCGGGCTCTACCACACCTTCCAGGGCGGCTGCTCGGGCAACGGCGACTACGTCAGCGACACCCCGGCCGAGGCCTCGCCGGCCTACCAGTGCCCCACCGGGCGCGACACCTGCTCCGCCCCGGGCACGGACCCCATCCACAACTTCATGGACTACACCTACGACTCCTGCATGAACACGTTCACCTCCGGGCAGGTGGCGCGCCTGCAGGCGCAGTGGACCGCCTACCGCTCCTGACGCTAGGGGTCGCCCGGCCGTCTCCCAGCACTCTCGTAGCGATCCCATAGCACGTCACCGGGGCCCCGCGATGCATCGCGGGGCCCCGGCATGTTGTTTCACCACAACGGTTACGCTCGCCGGACCGTGAGTACCTCTGCCGCTTCCCACCTGCCTCCCGCCTTTCCCGGCCGGGCCCCGTGGGGTACTGCGGCGAAGCTGCGGGCGTGGCAGGCGGCGGCGCTCGAGCAGTACCTCACCGAGCACCCGCGGGACTTCCTCGCGGTCGCGACCCCCGGGGCCGGCAAGACGACCTTCGCGCTGCGCGTGGCGACCGAGCTGCTCGACCGCGGGGAGATCAGCCGGGTCACCGTCGTGGCGCCCACCGAGCACCTGAAGCGCCAGTGGGCCGACGCCGCCCACCGCGTCGGCATCCGCATCGACCCCGAGTTCCGCAACGCCCACGGCACGCACGGCCGCGACTTCGACGGCGTCGCGCTGACCTACGCCCAGGTCGCCAGCCGGCCGCTGCTGCACCGGGCGCGCACCGAGGCGGCCCGCACGCTCGTCATCCTCGACGAGGTGCACCACGGTGGTGACGCGCTGTCGTGGGGGGACGCCGTCCGCGAGGCGTTCGAGCCGGCCACCCGGCGGCTGGCGCTGACCGGGACGCCGTTCCGGTCGGACACCGCGGCCATCCCGTTCGTGACCTACGTCGAGGACCGCGACGGCGTGCGCCGATCGCGGGCCGACTTCTCCTACAACTACGGCGACGCGCTGCGCGACGGCGTCGTGCGTCCGGTGATCTTCCTGGCCTACTCGGGGCAGATGCGCTGGCGCACCCGGGCCGGGGACGAGGTGAGCGCGCGCCTCGGCGAGCCGCTGACGAAGGACGTGACGGCGCACGCGTGGCGGACGGCGCTCGACCCCAAGGGGGAGTGGGTCGGCTCGGTGCTGCGCGCCGCCGACACCCGGCTGTCGGAGGTGCGCCGCGGCGTCCCCGACGCCGGCGGCCTCGTGATCGCCACCGACCAGGCGCAGGCCCGCGCGTACGCCTCGCTGCTGCGTGGCATCACCGGCGAGCCGGCCGTGGTCGTGCTGTCGGACGACGCGGGCGCCTCGGAGCGGATCGAGCAGTTCAGCGCGGGTGAGCAGCGGTGGATGGTCGCGGTGCGCATGGTCTCCGAGGGGGTCGACGTGCCGCGGCTCGCGGTCGGCGTCTACGCGACGTCGACGGCGACCCCGCTGTTCTTCGCCCAGGCCGTGGGCCGCTTCGTGCGCGCCCGGCGGCGCGGCGAGACCGCGTCGGTGTTCCTGCCGAGCGTGCCGACCCTGCTGCAGCACGCCGGCGAGCTCGAGCTCGAGCGCGACCACGCCCTCGACCGGCCGCGCCGCGACGACGACCTCTGGTCGCCCGAGGACGCGCTCGTCGCAGCGGCCAACCGCCCCGAGCAGGCGTCCGGTGAGCAGGACCTCCTGCCGTTCGAGGCGCTCGAGGCGCAGGCGGAGTTCGACCGCGTGCTGTTCGACGGCGGCGAGTTCGGCACGGCCGCCCTGGTGGGCAGCGACGAGGAGCAGGACTACCTCGGGCTGCCCGGGCTGCTGGAGCCCGACCAGGTCGCCGTCCTGCTGCGCCAGCGCCAGGCGGCCCAGCAGAAGGGCCGTGCGCGCCGCGGCGAGCCCGAGCCCGACCGGGCGACCCACCGCGAGGTCGCCGCCCTGCGCAAGGAGCTCCACCAGCTCGTCGGCTCCTGGGCCAAGCGCACCGGGCAGCCGCACGCCACCGTGCACGCCGAGCTGCGCCGGGCCTGCGGCGGCCCCGCCGTGCCGCAGGCCGGTGCCGAGCAGGTGCGCGAGCGGATCGAGACGCTGCGCCGCTGGTTCGTCGGCCGGCGCTGAGCCGACGCGCCCGGCGCGAGACCCAGCAGGCACCCGGCGGCCCCACAGGCTGCTGCCAGCCTTCGCGGCGCACGATCGTCCCGGAGGCTGGGCGAAGGGAGTCGGCGATGTCGTTGCTGGGCCGTCCGCTGCTCGTGGTGCTGGGACTGCTCACCGTGGGGCTGCCCGTGGCGGCCGTCGTGCTGTGGGGTCGCCTGGGCCGGCGCCGCGTCGTCCGCTGGCTCGGCCGGGCCGGCCTGCTGCTCGGCGCCCAGGTCAGCGCGGTCCTGCTCGTGGCGGCCGCGGTCAACGACTACGGGTACTTCTACGGGTCGTGGTCGGACCTGCTGGGCTCGGGGTCGTCGTCCGGGACGACGCGGGTCGCCGGCCGGTTGGCCACCGCTCGCGGCGGCGACCTGGTGGCGAGGTCCGCGATCCGCGTGGTCGGCGACGTCGGCCCGCGCTCGACGGCCCTGTGGGCCCGGACGGGTCGCACGCTAGCGGTGCGGATCTCCGGCGCCGCGTCGCAGCTGAGCTCGCCGGCCTACGTGTGGCTGCCGCCGCAGTACTTCGCGCCGGGACCGCCGCGGGCCTTCCCGGCGGTCGAGGTGCTGGGGGGCTACCCGGGGTACGCGCGCGGGCTGGTGACCCGGATGGACTACCCAGGCAAGCTGCTGGCGGAGATGGCGGCGCGCCGGGCCGCCCCGGCGGTGCTGGTGATGCTGCGGCCGGCCGTCGTGTACCCCCGCGACACCGAGTGCACCAACGTGCCCGCGGGCCCGCAGGTCGAGACCTTCCTCGCGCAGGACCTGCCCGCCGCCATCGACGCGAGCCTGCGCGTGCGGCCGACCGCGTGGGGCATCATGGGCGACTCCACCGGCGGCTACTGCGCCGCCAAGATCACGATGGACCACTTCGACCGGTTCCGGGCCGGGGTGGCGCTGTCCGGCTACTTCACCGCGCTGCGTGACGGCACGACCGGCGACCTGTGGGGCGGGTCGGCCGTGCTGCGCCACCTCAACGACCTGGAATGGCGGCTGCGCCACCAGCCGCCGCCGCCCGCCTCGCTGTTCGTCGCGACCTCGCGCGGCGAGCGCGGCCCGAACGGCTACCGCGACACTCGGCGGTTCCTGGCGCTGGTGCGCAGCCCGCTGCAGGTGACGACGCTGACCCTGGCCTCAGGCGGCCACAACTTCGGCTCCTGGGGAAAGGAGATGGGGCCGGCGCTCGACTGGCTCTCGGCCCGGCTCGGCGGCGTGGTCAGCGGCGGGACGACGAGGTCAGCTGCGCGAGCATGAGCCGGGCGATGAGGGCGTGCCCGGCCGCGTTGGGGTGGTCGCCGTCGCCGGCGAGCAGCGCGGTCGGGTCGGCGCTGCCGTCGGCCGCCTTGAACGGCGCGTACAGGTCCAGGCAGGTGGCGCCCGCCGCGACGACCTTCGGGCACAGGGCGGCGTCGAAGGCCCGGGTCAGCCGGTCGCTCCACCCGAGGTAGGCCTCACCGCGGTCGGCGCGCGCGACGTCGCCGTCCTCGAAGACGTTCCAGTAGTCCGTGACGAGCACCCGCGTGGGCCGCCCCGCGCGGATCGCCAGGACCTCCCGGACGACGTCGGCCACCCGTGCGGTGACCGCACCGACGTCGCGCCGGGCGCAGGCCTCGTCGCACCTGCCGTCGTCCCACCCCTGCAGGGCGGGGAGGAGGTCGTTGGCGCCGATGGTGACCAGGACGGTGTCCGCGCCGCGCACGTCGGCCCGCGTGTCGTCGTCGCCACGCACCAGTGCGAGCAGCTGCGCGCTCGTCTGACCACCGCGCCCGCGGTTGGTGGCGCTCACCGCGTGGCCGGTGCGCGCCGAGAGCTCGTGGGCCAGGAGCCGCACGAAGTCCACGCAGCCGCAGGCGCTGCCCGCCGTGACCGAGTCGCCGAGGCCCAGCACGTGGCGCACCGACGCGGTAGAGGGTCGGGCGACGGCCCGCGAGGCCGGTGTGCTGCACGCCGCCAGCACCACCAGGCTCGCCAGCACCACCAGCCGCAGGCCGCTGCGGGGCCCGCCCGACGTGAGCGAGGTCATGCTCCTAGTGGAACACCTCACGGCGCAGTGGCGTTGTGCCGTGCATGGCTACGACGGCACTGACCCCTGAGACCCACGACGACACCGTCCAGGACGGCATCGTCCTGATCGACTTCTGGGCCGAGTGGTGCGGCCCCTGCCGCCAGTTCGGCCCCGTGTTCGAGCAGGTCAGCGAGGCCAACCCGGACGCGAAGTTCGTGAAGGTCGACACCGAGTCCGAGCCCGAGCTCGCCGCGCGCTACGGCGTGTCGTCGATCCCGATGCTCGTGATCTACCGCGACGGCATCCCCGTGTTCGGCCAGCCGGGCGCGCTGCCGCAGCCGGCGCTGGAGGACCTCCTGCGCCAGGTCCGCGAGCTCGACATGGACCAGGTGCGGGTGGCCTACGAGCAGCAGCTCGCCGCCGCCGAGGCCCAGGCCGGCGGCCGCAAGCCCAGCTCGGACCCCACTTCCTTCTGAGCACCCCGCCACATCGCGCACACGCAGCGGCGCCGACTGTCACTCAGTCGGCGCCGCTTCGCGTCGCGGGAGGGCTCATCCCGCGTCGGCGTCCAGGCTGGCGGTGGCGTGCCGGGCGCGCACCAGCCGGGCGATCCGCGCCGTAGCCAGTGACCCGAACATCAGGACGCTGACGAACACGATCTGCCGCTTCTCCAAGGCTCCGCCTAGGCCCAGGAGAAGCAGGATGATGAACCACGTGACCACAGACAGCAGCACCGACCTCCCCAGGGGAGCCGGCGCCTCGTCGCTCACGCCACCTGCCTGATGTGATACGTGCCGTCGAAGTGGATGGAGTGGCTGCGGGCCTGCGTCGACGTCACGATGCTGCCGTCGTAGTTCCAGGTCACGGTGAGGTGGTAGTCCAGCATCGTGCCGCCCGTGGGGGAGTAGTACCGGATGAGCCGATCCGCTGTGCGCTGCCTGGTCGCGACAACACGGCGTCCGAGGCCGGCCGCGGCTGTGCTCGCCTTCTGTTCCTGCGGTGCTTCATCCGCTGCCCCTTCGGATCGTCGGCCGGCGCGACCGTCGCGCCCGCTCACACCGGACGCTAGTTGACAAGCGACACAGAAATGCACGGTCAATGCCGACTCGTAGGGGCTGCGCCGGCGGTTCGTTAGGCTCCCGACGTGATCCAAACCGTCGATCCTCGTCCGATGACCGACGACGCCCGCCCGGACGTCGACCTGGCCGTGCTCGAGGACGTGCAGCGCCGCGTGCTCTGGCTGTCGACCCGCATCGTCGACAGCGCGAACCGCGAGCGCCCGCACACCGACGGCGTCAAGGTCGGCGGTCACCAGGCATCGAGCGCGTCCATGGTGAGCGCCATGACCGCGCTCTACTTCTCGCACCTGGACGCCGCCGACCGCGTCAGCGTCAAGCCTCACGCCAGCCCGGTCTTCCACAGCATCCAGTACCTCCTGGGCAACCTCGACCGCTCGTACCTCACCCGGCTGCGCGACCGGGGTGGCCTGCAGTCGTACCCCAGCCGCACCAAGGACCCGGACGAGGTCGACTTCTCCACCGGCTCGGTGGGGCTGGGGCCGGTGGCCCCGCTGTTCGCCGCGGCCACCCGCCGCTACGTCGACGCGCACTTCGGCGAGCGGCCGCACTCGCGGTTCGTGGCGCTGCTCGGTGACGCCGAGCTCGACGAGGGCAACATCTGGGAGGCCGTCGCCGACTCGGCCACCGCCGGGCTCGGCAACGTCATGTGGGTCGTCGACTTCAACCGGCAGTCGCTCGACCGCGTGGTCCCCGGCATCCGCATCGACCAGTGGCGCTCGGCGTTCGAGGCGGCCGGCTGGCACGTGCTGGAGGTCAAGTACGGACGGCGGCTGCAGCAGTTCTTCACCCGCCCGGGCGGTGAGGCGCTGCGCGGCTGGATCGACGCGATGCCCAACGAGCAGTACCAGTCGCTCTTCGGCCTCGAGGGCGCGGCGCTGCGCGAGCGGTTCCTGGACGGCGCGCCCGCCGACGTCGCACCGCTGGTCGCTGAGGTGCCGGACGCCGACCTCGCCGTCCTCGTCACCGACCTCGGCGGCCACGACCTCGGCGCGCTGCTGGAGGCCTTCACGGCCTGCGACGCCGAGACCACGCGTCCCAGCGTCGTCTTCGCCTACACGGTGAAGGGCTGGGGCCTGCCGATGGCCGGCAACCCGCGCAACCACTCGGCGCTGCTCAGCGCCGAGCAGGTCGACGCGCTCCGGGCGGCGAGCGGCCTGGACGCCGACACCGAGTGGGACCAGCTCGACCCGGCGACGCCCGCGGGCCAGTGGGTCGCACGCCGCGCCCAGCACCTGCGCCGCCCGCCGCGCTCACCCGCGCTCGACGTCGTCGTGCCGGACGCGACCGGCGTGCGGGCCACCAAGCCGGTGTCGACCCAGGAGGTCTTCGGCCGCGTCCTCGTCGACCTCTCGCGCGACCCCGCGGTGGCGCCGTACCTCGTCACCACGGCGCCGGACGTCGCCACCAGCACCAACCTCGCGGGGTTCATCAACCGCACGGGCGTCTTCGCGCCCGAGCAGGTGCGGTCGTGGAACGAGGACCCGCTGCTGAAGTGGGCGCAGGGACCCACCGGCCAGCACATCGAGCTGGGCATCTCGGAGATGAACCTGTTCCTGCTGCTCGGCCAGCTCGGCCTGGCGTGGGACCTGTCGGCCCAGCCGCTGCTGCCCATCGGCACGGTGTACGACCCGTTCGTGTGCCGCGGTCTGGACGCCTTCATCTACGGCACCTACTCGGGCTCGCGCTTCCTGGTGGCGGGCACGCCGTCCGGCATCACCTTGGCGCCCGAGGGCGGCGCGCACCAGTCGACGATCACGGCGTCCATCGGCCTGGAGCTGCCCGGCGTCACGTTCATCGAGCCGGCCTACGCCACCGCGCTGGACTGGCTGATGTGCCACGCGGTGGGCCGGATGGCGGCCGGGTCGGCACCGACCGCCAGCGCGGCACCCGTGGACGACGGCGCCTACTACCTGCGGCTGTCGACCCGGCCGATCGACCAGGCGCCGTTCGAGGCGGCCCGCCGCCGCCTCGGTGACGCGGTGCTGCGCCGACAGGTGCTGGCAGGCGGCTACCGGCTGCTGGACGCCCACCACGAGCACCCCGAGCTGGCCGAGCAGGGCGCACCGGTCGTGCAGCTCGTGGCGTCCGGCGCCGTGCTGCCCGAGGTGCTGCAGGCCGCCGCCGAGCTCGCCGACGAGGGGGTGGCCGCTCACGTCGTCGACGTCACCAGCCTCGGCCGCCTCTACTCGGCCTGGCAGCGCACGCTGCGCCAGGGCGTGCGCACGGCCACGGCGCCGAGCCTCGCCGGTGCCCTGCGCACCGCCTTCGGCACCGAGCGCGCGCCGGTCGTCACCGTGCACGACGCGGCCAGCCACGCGATGGCCTGGGTCGGCTCGGCGCTCGGCGTGCCGTGCGTGCCGCTCGGCGTCGACGAGTTCGGTCAGTCCGGTGACGTGGCGCAGCTGTACGAGCTGCACGACCTGACGCCGGGCAGCGTCGTCAACGCGGCGCTCGCGGCCCTGAGCCTGGCGTGAGCAGCCCGTGAGCGCGGGCCAGCCGGAGACCTCCCAGACGCTCGACCGCGGCCTGCAGCTGCTGCTGCTGCTCGCCCAGGACGACGCCGGCTGCACGGTGACCGAGCTCGCCGCGGCGCTGGGGGTGGCGCGTCCGGTGGTCTACCGGCTGCTGACGACCCTCGAGCAGCGCCACCTGGCCACGCGCGGCGCCGACGGCCGGGTGCGGCTCGGGCTGGGCGTGCTCGCGCTGGCCACGCGGGTGCAGCCGCTGCTGCGCGAGGTCGCCACCCCGCTGCTGCGTTCCCTCGCCGACCGGGTCGGCGCCACCGCGCACCTGACGCTCGCGGACGGCGACGACGCCCTCGCCGTGGTCGTGGTCGAGCCGCAGTGGACCCAGTTCCACGTCGCCTACCGCGTCGGCAGCCGCCACCCGCTCGAGCGCGGCGCGGCCGGCCGGGCCATCCTCGCGCTGCGGGCCGGCAGCCACGACGTCGCCACGAGCGACGGCGAGCTGCAGGAGGGCGCGCACGGCATCTCCGCCGGCTGGCGGGTCGGCACGCTGGAGGGCTCGGTGGGCGTGGTGTCGCTCACCGCGCTGGACGGCGCGGAGGTCGGGGCCGCCGTCCGGCAGGCCGCGACCGAGCTCGAGCTGCGCCTGGCTCGCTGATCAGCGGCCGCGCGCCGAGCCGGCGTGCACGAGGGGCAGCACGCGGTGCTCGACGACGCAGGCCAGCGCGACGACGGTCGAGGTGCGGGCGATGTCCTCGTCGGCCACGAGGTCGTCGATCACCCGCTGCAGGTCGTCGTTGTCGCGCGCCACGAGCCGGCACATCAGGTCGCCTTGGCCGGTGATCGTGTGCACCTCGAGCACCTCGGGGATCGCCGCGAGGTGCGCGGTGACCCGGTCGCGGCCGCCCTGGCGGATCTCGAGGTTGGCGAAGGCCGTGACCCGGTAGCCGAGCGCCACCGGGTCGACCGTCGGCGCGAACGAGCGGATGACGCCGCGGTCGACGAGGCGGTCGATGCGGGCCTGCACCGTGCCGCGGGCCACGCCCAGACGGCGGGCCGCCTCGAGCACCGGGATGCGGGGCGCCTCGGTGAGCAGGTCGATGAGCCGGGCGTCGAGCTCGTCGACCGCGGACTTGACGACGGGACTGGTCATGCTGCCCAGTATGGCCGCACGAGCGCTGGGCACTGTGCGCAATCTGCTCAACGAATCGCGGGCCAGTTGCTCATCCTGCCCTGGCCCGCCACCCTCGACACCTACCCCGCAGTCTCACCGAGGAGCGCCATGTCCACGCAGACGCCCGACCAGATCGCCCTGACGCCCGACGAGCGCGCGGCCGAGCTCGACCTCGACCAGCTCAAGCAGCTCGTCGGCCTCGTGGAGTACGACGAGGCCAAGGACCCGTTCCCGGTCACCGGCTGGGACGCGGTGGTCTTCGTCGTCGGGAACGCCACGCAGGCCGCCCACTACTACCAGTCCGCGTACGGCATGGAGCTCATCGCCTACAGCGGCCCGGAGACCGGCAACCGCGACCACCACGCGTACGTCCTCAAGAGCGGCTCGATCAAGTTCGTGCTCAAGGGCGGCGTCGCACCCGACAGCCCTCTGCACGACCACCACCGCGCCCACGGCGACGGCGTCGTCGACATCGCCCTCGAGGTGCCCGACGTCGACAAGTGCATCGAGCACGCCCGCAGCACCGGCGCCACCGTGATCGAGGAGCCGCACGACGTCAGCGACGAGCACGGCACGGTCCGCGTCGCCGCGATCGCGGCCTACGGCGACACCCGCCACAGCCTCGTGCAGCGCGGCGACTACTCGGGCCCGTACCTGCCCGGCTACGTCGAGCGCAAGGGCTCCTACGTCAAGCGCGACGGCTCGCCGAAGCGGATGTTCCAGGCGCTCGACCACGTGGTCGGCAACGTCGAGCTCGGCAAGATGGACGAGTGGGTCACCTTCTACAACAAGGTGATGGGCTTCGTGAACATGGCCGAGTTCATCGGCGACGACATCGCCACCGACTACTCGGCGCTGATGAGCAAGGTGGTCGCGAACGGCAACCACCGGGTGAAGTTCCCGCTCAACGAGCCGGCGATCGCCAAGAAGAAGAGCCAGATCGACGAGTACCTCGAGTTCTACCGCGGCCCCGGCGCCCAGCACCTGGCGCTCGCGACCAACGACATCATCGCCACGGTCGACGCCATGCGCACCGAGGGCGTCGAGTTCCTCGACACCCCGGACTCCTACTACGAGGACCCCGAGCTGCGCGCCCGCATCGGCGAGGTGCGCGCACCCATCGACGAGCTGCAGAAGCGCGGCATCCTCGTCGACCGCGACGAGGACGGCTACCTGCTGCAGATCTTCACCAAGCCGGTGGGTGACCGCCCCACGGTGTTCTTCGAGCTCATCGAGCGGCACGGCTCGCTCGGCTTCGGCAAGGGCAACTTCAAGGCGCTCTTCGAGGCGATCGAGCGCGAGCAGGAGCGCCGCGGCAACCTCTGAGCCGACAGGCGCCGTCCCCACGCATCGGCCCCCGGACCCGTCGAGGTCCGGGGGCCGGCGCGTTGCTGAGACAATGCTCCGGTGACCTCACCTCGCCCCGGCTGGTACCCCGACCCGCAGGTCGAGCAGCAGATGCGCTGGTGGGACGGCGCGGCGTGGACGAGCGACACCTACGAGCGGGCCGAGCCGCTGGCGGACTGGTCGCGCCCGGCCACTGCCGGCGCCCGCGTCGGTGCCACCGGCGCCGCCGAGGTCACCACGGACGACGGTGCGGTCATCGCCCGGTGGTGGCCCAGGGCCGCGGCCCGGGTGGTCGACCTCGTGATCACCTCGGTGCTGGCCTGGCTGGTGGTCTTCCCGCAGGCTCGCGTCGTCGTGGGGTCGGTGGCCGACCAGATCAGCGAGGGGGTGCGCGCGGCGGAGTCCGGCGCCTCACCGCCGCCGTTCGTCTACGACGCGCCGACGCTGCGCGCTCTCGCCGTCATCTCCCTGGCGAGCCTGGTCGTGACGCTCGCCTACGAGATGGCCTTCCTGCTGTGGAAGGCCGCGACCCCCGGCAAGCTCCTGCTCGGCCTGCGGGTGCGCCGACTGGCCACCGACCAGCGGCTCACCGCCGACGTGGTGCTGCGTCGCTGGCTCGGCTTCGAGGCGGCGTCGTCCTTGCCGTACGTCGGGCCGCCGTACCTGTTCGTCGACCTCGTCTGGCCGCTGCGCGACCCGCACCGGCAGGCGCTGCACGACAAGCTCGCGGGCACCTGCGTCGTGACCCGCCGCTCAGCCGGCTGAGCGCGCCGGCCGGATCGTCCCGCGCACCTCGCCGAGGGCGATGCGGCCGCCGCCGGTGGCCGGCGCCGTCGCTCGCAGGACGACGGTGTCGCCGTCCTCCAGGAAGCCCCGCGTGCGCCCGTCGGGCAGCGTGAGGGGCTCGCTGGCGTTCCAGGTGAGCTCGAGCAGCGAGCCGCGCTCGCCGCGCTCGTCGCCGGACACCGTGCCGCTCGCGAACAGGTCGCCGGTGCGCAGGCTTGCGCCGTTCACGGTGAGGTGGGCCAGCATCTGCGCGGGCGACCAGTACATCGTGCGGTACGGCGGGCGGGAGACCACCTGCCCGGCGAGCTCGACCTCGATCGCGAGGTCCAGCCCGAACAGCGAGCGCTCGGTGCTGCCGCGCAGGTACTCCAACGGCGCGGGGTCCTGCGCGGGCAGCGGCGTGCGCGCCGCGTCCAGCGCCGGCAGCGGGGTGACCCAGGCCGACACGCTCGTGGCGAAGGACTTGCCGAGGAACGGCCCGAGGGGCACGTACTCCCAGGCCTGGATGTCGCGCGCGCTCCAGTCGTTGAGCAGGACGACGCCGAAGACGTGGTCGTCGAAGTCGTCGACGCCCGCCCGCTCGCCGAGCGCCGTCGGGGTGCCGACGACGAAGCCGACCTCCGCCTCGATGTCGAGCCGGATGCTCGGGCCGAACGTGGGCGTCGCCTCGGCGGGCGTCTTGCGCTGCCCCGTGGGCCGCACGACGTCGGTGCCGCTGACCACGACCGTGCCGGCGCGGCCGTGGTAGCCGATCGGCAGGTGCTTCCAGTTCGGCGTCAGGGCGTTGCCGTCCGGGCGGAAGATGCGCCCGACGTTGGTGGCGTGGTGCTCGCTGGCGTAGAAGTCGACGTAGTCGGCGACCTCGAACGGCAGGTGCAGCGTCACGGCGTCGAGCGGCAGCAGGTGCGGTGCGACGAGGTCGGCGTTGGCGTCCTGGGTGAGCAGGTCGACCAGCCACTCGCGCACGCCGGACCAGTGCTCGCGGCCGGACGCCAGGAACGGGTTGAGGCTGGGCTGGGCGAACGCGCCGGCGATGGGCAGCCCGTCGGCGGCCGCTGCCGGCGCCAGGTCGAGCACGAGGTCGCCGACCCGGACGCCGACGCGCGGCGCCTCGCCGGGCGTCGAGAAGACGCCGTAGGGCAGGTGGTCGAGCCCGTAGGGGGAGTCCGCGGGGAGGTCGACGGCGGTCATGGCTGCTCCGTGGTGTCTGCCGCGCGGTCGGTGCCGGGCCCGTCGGCGGCCCGCAGGCCCAGCTGGGCGAGCTCGGTCAGGGGGTCGGTGACGCCGCAGCAGCCGAACGACGCGAACGACGCGCGGATGCGGGAGATCGTGTCGTCGTCCAGCGCGCGCAGCCGCTCGGCCAGGCGCCCGGCGTCGCGGACGGCGAGCAGCTCGGCCATCTCCGCCTCGTCGTCCAGCGCGGTGGCGAGCAGGACGTTGGCGACCCCGTGCTGCTCGAAGCCGGTGACCGGGTCGGTGGTGCGGACGGCGTGGTGCAGCCCCGCGGTGAGCTTGAAGCGCAGGGCCCGCTGCTTCGCGCCGGCGATGAAGTGGGCCAGCTCGGCCTCGTCGGGGTGGTCGTCCGCCTCCAGGCCGCCGGTGCGGAGCTTCGCGTGGGTGCCGATCGCGGCGACGGCGTCGAGGTCCTGGTCGACGGCGAGCCGCGACACCTCGAGGTACATCGGCAGGCCGAGCTCGGTCGCGGGCCGCAGGGTCAGCGGGTCGGACATCGGCAGCTCGAGGGACACGACCTGCGCTCGGCCGTCGCGCTGGAGCTGGCCGACGGCGGTCGGCAGGGTGCCGGGGTCCTCGGCGCCCGGGCGCACGACCAGCGCGAGCCGAAGACCCTCGTCGGGGTCGAGCAGCGGGCCGACGGCCGAGGCCTCCCCGGCCCGCACGAGCAGGGGGCCGACGGCGTCGGCGTAGGGCGCGAGCCGGTGGCCACGGTGCTCGGCGACGGCCTCGCGCACCGGGGCGTTGCCGGGCGGGAACACCGCGGCGTCGTCCACGAGGGCGTGGAGCAGGGCGGTGGTTGACATGACTGGCACGGTAGCGCACCGTAGCGCTGATGACAGGACGACGACGTCCGATTATCGGACACCCTGGAGGGGTTGGCAGTGGCTCACTACCGCAGCGTCGGTGACATCCCGCCCAAGCGGCACACGCAGTTCCGTCGGCCGGACGGCGGCCTGTACAGCGAGGAGCTGATGGGGGAGGAGGGCTTCTCCTCCGACTCCTCGCTGCTCTACCACCGCGAGATCCCCTCGGCGATCAGCGACGCCCGTCCCTGGGAGCTGCCCGACCTCGCCACCACCCCCAACCACCCGCTGCGGCCGTTCCACTTCCGCCTGCACGACCTGTTCGCCGGTGAGGCGCCCGGCCGCGGGCTGGACGTCGTCCGGGGACGGCGGTTGGTGCTCGGCAACGCGGACGTGCGCATCTCCTACGCCGTCGGTGACACGGCCTCGCCGCACTACCGCAACGCGATCGGCGACGAGTGCGTGTACGTCGAGTCCGGTGCCGCCACCGTCCAGACGGTGTTCGGCGCGCTCGAGGCGCGCCAGGGCGACTTCGTCGTGATCCCGCGGGCCACCGTGCACCGCTGGGTGCCGACGGACGTCGACGGCGTCGGCCCCCTGCGCGCCTACAGCATCGAGGCCAACAGCCACATCGCCCCACCCAAGCGCTACCTGTCCAAGTACGGCCAGCTGCTCGAGCACAGCCCGTACTGCGAGCGCGACCTGCACGGACCCGCCGAGCCGCTGCTCGTCGAGGGCTCCGACGTCGAGATCTACACCAAGCACCGGGGGAACGGCCCGTCCGGAGTCGTCGGGAGCGTCGTCGTCCAGACGCACCACCCGTTCGACGTGGTGGGCTGGGACGGCTGCCTGTACCCCTACACCTTCAACGTGTCGGACTTCGAGCCGATCACCGGCCGCGTGCACCAGCCGCCGCCCGTGCACCAGGTCTTCGAGGGCTGGAACTTCGTGATCTGCGCCTTCGTGCCCCGCAAGGTCGACTACCACCCGCTCGCGGTCCCGGTGCCCTACTACCACTCGAACGTCGACAGCGACGAGGTGATGTTCTACGTCGACGGCGACTACGAGGCCCGCAAGGGCAGCGGGATCGCGAAGGGCTCGGTCTCGCTGCACCCCGGTGGCCACAGCCACGGCCCGCAGCCCGGGGCGGTCGAGGCCGCGCTGGGCAAGGACTACTTCGACGAGCTGGCGGTCATGGTCGACACGTTCAAGCCCCTGGAGATCGGCGAAGGCGCCGTCGCCAGTGACGACGGCGCCTACGCCTGGAGCTGGTCCGGTGGCCGCAAGGCCCCGGAGGGGGGTCGCTAGACCCCGCCGTTTACACCCTGCCTCGCCGCCCGGTGAAGCTGAGGATGATGCCGACGACGAGAACGATCACTCCGATCCAGATCAGCGCCTGGCCTACTCCGGCGAAGCCGATGATGGCAAGGATCACGCCGAGGATGATCAGGATCAACCAGAGCGACATTGAGGACCTCCCGGTATTGGACGAACGCCGCGGAGGACTCCCCGACGCGGCACCACAGGTCTAGTGGACGGCGCGCGCTGGCGCATCTTGAGATCAACATCGGGGCGCCGGGCGGTGACGGTGAGGGGCCAGGCGGGGGATCGACATCCGTCGTTCGCCGATTGGTCAGGTCTTGCCCGGTCCCGGTGTCACCCGGCTGGCGTAGCCTGCGTGCCGCCCGGCGAGATCCGACCGGGCCCAGCGCTCGCGTGGAGGTCCCGTGTCGTCGTCCCAGCACCCCGTCCAGCCGCCTGTCGAGCCGTCCGCCGAGGCGGCCGGCGAGCAGGCCGCATCCACCCTGCGCCGGCGCACCGTCCTCGGTGGAGGCGCCGCAGCCGGCGTGCTCGCCGCGGCGGGCTACTCGGCCACGCCGGCGTACGCCGGCGAGCGTCGTCCCGGCAAGCGACCCCGCACCGCGCGGCTCACCGTCATGGGCACCACCGACCTGCACGGCAGCGCGCTGAACTGGGACTACTTCAAGGACGCCGAGTACGACGACAGCAAGCACGAGGACATCGGCCTGGCCAAGGTGTCGACGCTCGTCGCGGCCGTGCGCAAGGCGGCCGGCCACCGCCACACGATGCTCATCGACGCCGGCGACACCATCCAGGGCACGCCGCTCGCGTACTACTACGCCAAGATCGACCCCATCACCCAGGGCCACATCCACCCGATGGCCGCGGCCATGAACGCGATCAAGTACGACGCGGCCGCGCTCGGCAACCACGAGTTCAACTACGGGCTGGACGTGCTGCACACCTTCCAGCACCAGCTGCGCTTCCCGCTGCTCGGCGCCAACGCCGTCGACGCCCGCACCGGGCAGCCGGCCTTCCCGCCGTTCATGATCAAGCGGGTCGAGATCGAGCGCGGCTGGTACCTCAAGGTCGGCGTGCTCGGCCTCACCAACCCCGGGATCGCGATCTGGGACAAGGCGAACGTCGAGGGCAAGCTCGCGTTCCCCGGCCTGGTCGAGCAGGCGAAGATCTGGGTGCCGCGCATCCGCAAGCTGGGGGTCGACGTCCTGATCGTGGCCGCCCACTCCGGTGCCGACACCTCGTCGTCCTACGGCAACGCGCTGCCGTACCCCGAGAACGCCTCCACGCTCGTGGCCCAGCAGGTGCCGGGCATCGACGCGATCCTCGTCGGCCACGCCCACCAGGAGATCGCCGAGCGGTTCGTCACCAACGAGCAGACCGGCCAGCAGGTGGTGCTGACCGAGCCGATCAAGTGGGGCATGCGGCTCAGCGTCATCGACATCGACCTCCAGTGGAGCCGCGGGCGCTGGAACGTCGTCGACCGCCACTCCCAGGTGCTGAAGAGCAACACGGTCGAGGCCGACCCGAAGATCGTCGCGCTCATGCACAAGGACCACGAGACGGTGCGCACGTACGTCAACTCGGTCGTCGCGCAGAACGCCGTCGCGATGTCGGCGGCCACCTCGCGCTACGAGGACACCGCGGCGATGGACTTCATCAACCAGGTGCAGGGCGAGACCGTCAAGGCCGCGCTGGCCGGGACGCCGCAGGAGGGGCTGGCGGTGCTGTCGATCGCCGCGCCGTTCAACGCCGCGGCCTCGATCCCGGCGGGCGACGTCACGATCCGCGACGTGGCCGGCATGTACATCTACGACAACACCCTGCTGGGCATCACCTTCACCGGTGCGCAGGTCAAGCAGTACCTCGAGTACTCGGCGCGCTACTTCAAGCAGCAGGCCAGCGCCGGGCCGGTGGCCGCGGACGCCGTCACCAACGCGGTCACCGCCGAGGCGCCGAACGGCACGCCCGACTACAACTACGACATCATGGGCGGCATCGACGCCCCGCTGACGTACAAGATCGACCTCAGCCAGCCGGAGGGCTCGCGGATCGTCGACCTCGCCTACGCCGGCGCGCCGATCGACACGAGCCAGACGTTCGTCATCGCCATCAACAACTACCGGCAGTCCGGTGGCGGCAACTTCCCGAACGTCACCACGGCGCCGGTCGTCTACAACCGCCAGGTCGAGATCCGCCAGCTGCTGATCGACTGGGCATCGGCCAAGGGCACCATCGACTCCTCGACGTTCGCCTCGGTCGACTGGGCGCTCTACTACGGCTCGACCCCGATGCAGATCACCGGCTGAGCCCGGCGGGGGGTCAGGCCCGCACGACCGGCTCACCCTCGAGCACGACCCCGGCCGCGCGCAGGTCCGCCAGCGCGCGGCCGGTGGTCTGCGCGGCCACACCGGCGGTGAGGTCGAGCAGCACCCGGGTGCGGAAGCCGGCGGCCTGGGCGTCCAGCGCGGTGGCGCGCACGCAGTGGTCGGTGGCGATCCCGACCACGTCCACCGACTGCGCCCCGCGCTCGCGCAGCCACTCGGCGAGGCCGGTGCGGCGCCCGTCCGGCTGGTCGGCCGTCCCCTCGAAGCCGGAGTACGCCGCCGCGTGGGCACCCTTGCGGAACGCCGCGTCGAGCAGCTCACGAGGCAGCGCCGCGTGCAGGTCCGCGCCGTGGGTGTCCGCGGTGCAGTGGCGCGGCCAGGTGTCGACGAAGTCGGGGTCGTCGCTGAAGTGCTCGCCGGGGTCGACGTGCCAGTCCTGGGTCGCGGCCACGTGGCGGTAGCCGCCGTCGCGCACCAGCGTGGCGATCGCCGAGGCGACGTCCGAACCGCCGGCCACGGCCAGCGAGCCCCCCTCGCAGAAGTCGTTCTGGACGTCGACGACCAGCAGGGCGTCGGCGGGCGCGGACGGGGTCACGGGTGCTCCTGCTCGTAGACGGTCGGGAGGGCGGGGTCGCCCTTGGACAGCTGCAGCGCGCGAGCCGGCAGCGCGGCCCGGGCACTCAGGTGGCGCTCGCGGGCGGCGCTGAGCGGCTCTCGGCCGACGACCTCGCCGTCCCGCACGAGGTCGACGAGCAGCGGGCGGTCGTCGCCCGCGGGCACCTCCCGCTCGCGGCGGACGTCGGTCGGCGTCCTGCCGATCCCCACCACCTCGGCCTGGTCGACCCCGTCAGGCCCGCGGCGGCGCAGCGCCCACTTGCGGCCCGCCACGCTGACCTTGTCCTTGCTGTGCTTGGCGACGCCCACGAGCTCGCCGTCCGCGCCCTCGCGCGCAACGAGCTTGTAGACCAGGCCCGCCGTGGGGGCGCCCGAGCCGGTGACCAGCGTGGTGCCGACGCCGTAGCCGTCGACCGGGCCCGGCCGCGAGCGCCGCGATGGCGTGCTCGTCCAGGTCGCTGGTGACGATGATCCTGGTGCCCGTGGCCCCGAGCTCGTCGAGCTGACGGCGCACCTGCACCGCCTGCACGAGCAGGTCGCCGGAGTCCAGCCGCACGGCGCCCAGGCCCGGGCCCGCGACCTCCACCGCCGTGCGGACGGCGGCCGCGACGTCGTAGGTGTCGACGAGCAGCGTCGTGCCCGGGCCGAGGCTGTCGACCTGCGCGGCGAAGGCGGAGCGCTCGTCGTCGTGCAGCAAGGTGAAGGCGTGCGCGGCCGTGCCCGCGGTGGGGACGCCGTACGTGCGGCCCGCCTCGAGGTTGCTCGTGGTGGCGAAGCCGCCGACGTAGGCGGCACGGGCCGCGGCCACCGCCGCGCGCTCGTGGGTGCGCCGCGACCCCATCTCGATGCACGGTCGCGACCCCGCCGCGGCCGTCATCCGGCTCGCCGCGGCCGCGACCGCGCAGTCGTGGTTGAGGATGCTGAGCACCAGCGTCTCGAGCACCACCGCCTCGGCGAACGTGCTCTCGACCACCAGCAGCGGCGAGCCGGGGAAGAAGCACTCGCCCTCGGCGTAGCCCCAGATCGACCCCGTGAACCGCCACTCGCGCAGCAGGTCCAGCGTCGCGTCGTCGACGACGCCGGCCAGGTGCTCGAGCTCGGGCTCGCCGAAGCAGAACGCCTCCAGCGCGTCGAGCAGCCTCCCGGTGCCGGCCACCACCCCGTAGCGGCGTCCCTCGGGCAGCCGGCGCGCGAAGACCTCGAAGACGCAGCGCCGTCCGGCGGTGCCGCTGCGCAAGGCGGCCTGCAGCATCGTCAGCTCGTAGTGGTCGGTGAGCAGCGCGGTGCTCGGTGGCTCGGCGGGTGGGCAGGCACGCGTCGTCGTCACCCGCCGAGCCTAGAGCGCCCCGGTGCGCTCGGCCCGCCGCCGAGGTGCCTGCCTGCGCCGCGGGCTCCTACAGTGGTGCCCGTGGTGACGTCGCCGGTCGAGCTGGACGAGCCGCGGTCGGCGCAGGACGCCGACGTCGCGCGCCCGTGGATCACCCTCGTCTGGAACGACCCGGTCAACCTCATGTCGTACGTGACCTACGTCTTCCAGTCCTACTTCGGGTACTCGCGCTCGAAGGCCGAGAAGCTGATGCTCGACGTGCACCACAAGGGTCGGGCGGTCGTCGCGAACGGCGACCGCGAGGAGATGGAGCGTCACGTGGAGGCGCTGCAGGGGTTCGGCCTGTGGGCGACGATGCAGAAGGACGACTGAGGGGGAACCCGTGGCGCGAGGTTTTCGCCGGACCCGGCGCGGTATCCGGGGTCGGCTGGACGAGCACGAGCGCAGCCTGCTGGCGCACCTGCTCGTCGAGGTGCACGAGCTGCTCGACGACGGCGGCGGCCCGGGTGACGACGACCCGCTCGCCCAGCTGGTGGGGATCGGTACCGCCGTCGACGCGCCGTCCGACCCTGCGCTGGCGCGCCTGCTGCCCGACGCCCACCGCGACGACGCCGAGGCCGCGGCGGACTTCCGGCGCTACACCGAGGCCGGGCTGCGCGAGCGCAAGCGCGCCGGGCTGGAGCGGGCGCGGCGCACCCTCGGCCGCGAGGGCCCGCTGCTGCTGGACGAGGACGAGGCGCGCGCCTGGGTCGTGGCCCTCACCGACGTCCGGCTCGTGCTCGCCTCGCGGATGGGGCTGGAGGTCGACGAGGACCACGAGCGGCTGGAGGCTCTCGCGGCGGCCGAGGCCGCCGAGGAGGACGAGCAGCCGGGGGGCGTGGCGTTCCTGCTCGCGGTCTACGACTTCCTCACCTGGCTGCAGGAGACGTTGGTCGAGGCGCTGATGGAGCCGCTGCCCCACGACGACTGACGCGCCGTCGTCATCGTGGCGGACCGTGTCAGCCGGCTGACACCAGCTGCCACGATGACGGCCTGGGCCGCCCGCTGTGGATGACGCCAGCGCGACGCTGGCGATCTCCGCCAGGCTCGAGCCGTGCGCGCACCCACCTCCTCGCTGGAGGCGCTGGCCGACCTGCAGGCCGGGGTCGTCTCGCGGGCGCAGGCGCTGAGCGGGGGGCTCACCTCGGCTCAGGTCGGCCACCGGGTCCGGTCGGGGCGATGGCAGCGGCTGCACCCCGGCGTGTACGCCACCTTCTCCGGGCCGCTGGGTCGGCGGGCGCGGTCGTGGGCCGCGCTGCTTCATGCCGGTGAGGGTGCGGTGCTCAGTCACGCCAGCGCGGCGGTCGAACAGGGGTTGGTGGACGACGAGCCCCAGGCGGTGCACGTGACGGTGGCGGCGGGACGGCGTGTCCTCGCGCGGCCCGGGATCGTGGTGCACCGCAGCCGCCGGCTCGTCGCCGCGGCTCATCCGGCGAGGAGCCTGCCTCAGACTCGGGTCGACGACACCGTGCTCGACCTGGTGCACGCGAGCCGCAGCGTCGACGAGGTCGTGGGCTGGCTGACCCGCGCCTGCCAGCGGCGACTCACCGCGCCTCGACTGCTGCGCGAGGCTGCCTCGGCCCGCTCGCGCCTGCGCCACCGACGACTGGTGGGCGAGGTCCTCGCCGAGGTGGCTGACGGGGTCGCCTCGCCCCTCGAGCGTCGCTACGCGCGCGACGTCGAGCACCGGCACGGCCTTCCTCGCGGGCGCCGTGGCGCGAGGGTCGTGGTCGGTGGACGGCGCCGGTACCGCGACGTCGAGTACGAGCAGTTCGCCACCAACGTCGAGCTGGAGGGCCTCGCCTACCACCCGGACGACCGCGCCGCCGAGGACGACCGACGCGACAACGAGATGGTGCTCGCCGGGGCGGCGGTTCTCAGGTACGGCTGGCAGCCGGTGGCCGGCACGCCCTGCGCCACTGCGCTGGAGGTGGCGACGGTGTTGAGCAGGAGAGGTTGGCGTGGCCGCCCGCGCGCCTGCGGCCCGGCTTGCGCGACCAGATCGTGGCCGACTGTGTCAGCCGGCTGACACGGACCTCCACGATCCGCGGGGTGAGGTGGTGAGGGTCACGCGCCCGGGGCCGATGCACCTGTCGCCGGCCCCCGTAGGCTCGTCGGGTGGCAGACGCACCCATCGGGATCTTCGACAGCGGCTACGGCGGTCTCACCGTCGCGCGCGCCGTCCTCGACCAGCTGCCGCACGAGCCGGTGCTCTACCTGGGCGACACGGCCCGCCAGCCCTACGGCCCCCGGCCGATCGCCGAGGTGCGCGAGTTCGCCCTCGAGTGCCTCGACGAGCTGGTCGACCACGGGGTCAAGCTGCTCGTCATCGCGTGCAACTCGGCGAGCGCGGCCGTGCTGGGCGACGCCCGCGAGCGGTACGACGTGCCCGTGGTCGAGGTGATCCGGCCCGCGGTGCGACGGGCGGCCGCGGCGAGCCGGGTCGGCCACGTCGGCGTCATCTGCACCCAGGCCACGAAGACGTCGGGCGCGTACGAGGACGCGTTCGCGGCGGCCCCGCACCTGCGCGTCACCACGCAGGCGTGCCCGCGCTTCGTCGAGTTCGTCGAGGCGGGGGTGACGTCCGGCCCCGAGCTGATCGCCGCGGCCCACGAGTACCTCGACCCGGTCGTGGCCGACGGCGTCGACACGCTGATCCTCGGGTGCACGCACTACCCGTTGCTGACCGGCGTCATCTCCTACGTCGTCGGCGACCTGGTGACGCTCGTGAGCAGCGCGGAGGAGACCGCCAAGGACGTCTACCGCGAGCTCGTCCGGCACGACCTGCTGCGACCCGACCACCTGCCCGCACCGCAGCACCGGTTCGTCACCACCGGTGACGCCGAGGCGTTCGCCGAGCTCGGACGACGCTTCCTCGGCCCCGAGGTCAGCCAGGCCCAGCTGCTGGCGAGCCTGCGATGAAGGTCACGGTCGTGGGCTGCTCGGGGTCGGTACCGGGCCCCGGCTCACCGGCGTCGTGCTACCTGGTGGAGGCGCCGGGCCGTGCGGCCGACGGCACCGAGCGCACCTGGCGGCTCGCGCTCGACCTGGGCAGCGGCGCCCTCGGCCCGCTGCAGCAGCACCTCGACCCGATGACCCTAGACGCGGTGCTGCTGTCGCACCTGCACGCCGACCACTGCCTGGACCTGTGTGGCCTGTACGTGATGCTGAAGCACTCGCCGGCCGGACCCCACCCGCGCCGTCGCCTCCCGGTCTGGGGGCCCTCGGGAACGGCCGGGCGCATGGCTCGCGCGTACGACCTGCCGGCCGACCCGGGCATGACCCGCGAGTACGACTTCGCCGAGTGGTCGGACGCCGAGCCGGTCACCATCGGACCCTTCACGGTGACGCCGCTGCGGGTCAACCACCCCGTCGAGGCCTACGGCCTGCGCGTCGAGGCCGGCGGCGAGGTCCTCGCCTACACCGGCGACACCGACGCGTGCGAGGCGCTCGAACCGTTGTGCCGCAACGCCGGTGTGGTGCTGGCCGACGCTGCCTTCGTCGACGGCCGGGACGCCGCCAAGGGCATCCACCTGTCCGGACGCCGGGCGGCGCAGGCGGCGCTGGACGCGGGCGGCGTGCGCCGCCTCGTGCTGACGCACCTGCCGCCCTGGAACGACCCCGAGGCCGTCGTCGCGGACGCGCGGCAGGTCTGGGACGGCCCGCTGGACGTCGCCGAGCCGGGCGCCACCTACGACCTCTAGCCTGGTGCCATGGCCTCCGAACCCCTGACCACCACTGACGCACGCCCTGACGCGCGCCCGGACGGGCGCGCGGTCGACCAGCTGCGTCCCGTGAAGCTCACCCGCGGCTGGCTCGACCACGCCGAGGGCAGCGTGCTCGTGGAGTTCGGGCGCACCCGCGTGCTCTGCGCCGCCTCGTTCACCGCTGGTGTGCCGCGCTGGCGCAAGGGCAGCGGGCACGGCTGGGTCACCGCCGAGTACGCGATGCTGCCGCGCGCCACGAACACGCGAGGTGACCGCGAGTCGGTGAAGGGTCGCATCGGTGGCCGCACCCACGAGATCAGCCGGCTCATCGGCCGCAGCCTGCGTGCGGTCATCGACACGAAGGCCCTGGGGGAGAACACGATCGTCCTCGACTGCGACGTGCTGCAGGCGGACGGCGGTACGCGTACCGCTGCGATCACCGGTGCGTTCGTCGCGCTGGCCGACGCGATCGAGCACGCCCGCTCGCAGGGGCTCGTGACGGCGTCCGCGCAGCCGCTGACCGGCTCCGTCGCGGCGGTCAGCGTGGGCATCGTGGGCGGCCGGCCGGTGCTCGACCTCTGCTACGACGAGGACGTCAGCGCGGGCACCGACATGAACATCGTGATGACGGGTGACGGGCGGTACGTCGAGGTGCAGGGCACGGCCGAGGGCGAGGCGTTCGACCGCACGCTGCTGGACTCGCTGCTCGACCTCGGCGCGGTCGGCTGCGCCGAGCTGACCCGGCTGCAGCAGGCGGCTCTGGAGGCCGCGCGGTGACCGACCACGAGGGTGCCCGGCTGGTGCTGGCCACGCACAACCCGCACAAGGTCGTCGAGCTGCGCGAGATCCTGGCCGACGTCCTGCGCGACCGGGGCGTCGACGTCGACCTCGACCACGCCGTGGTGGGTGTCGACGCGTTCCAGGGCGTCGAGGACGTCGTCGAGAACGGCGCGACGTTCGCGGCGAACGCCCTGCTCAAGGCCCACGCCGTCTGCGCCGCAACAGGTTTGCCCGCGCTGGCCGACGACTCCGGCCTCTCCGTCGACATCCTGGGCGGCTCGCCGGGCATCTTCTCGGCGCGCTGGTCCGGGCGCACCGACCTGGACCGCCAGGCCAAGGACCGCGCCAACGTCGAGCTGCTGCTCGCCCAGCTGGGCGACGTCCTCGACGAGCACCGGGGTGCGGGGTTCGTCTGCGCCGCCGCGCTGGTGACCCCGGACGGCGCAGAACACGTCGAGCACGGTGAGGTGCGGGGGACGGTCGAGCGCGCGCCCCGCGGCGAGAACGGCTTCGGCTACGACCCGATCCTGCGGGTCGACGACCGCCGCACGCTCGCCGAGTACACCAACGCCGAGAAGCACGCCATCAGCCACCGGGGCCGGGCCCTGCGCGCCATCGCGCCTCGCCTGGTCGACGTGCTGGTCGGCGAGCGCCGCGAGCCGTAAGGACCTCGACAGGTCTTGCGGCGCCGTCGTCCGCGTGCGCCGTGTGATCCTGGACGCGTGAGCGCCCCAGTGACCACCCAGCAGCGCGAGCCGGCGCCGGTCGCCTCGCGCGGGCTCGCCTGGCCGGCCCTGGCGGGCGTCAGCGCGGGTGCGCTCACCGTCGGCGTCGCCGAGCTCGGTGCTGCCCTGCTGGTGCGGCTCGGGGCGTCGGGCACGCCGTCGCCCGTGGTGGCGCTCGGCGGGGCGTTCATCGACCGGACGCCGCTGTGGCTCAAGGACCTCGCGGTCTCCGCGTTCGGCACGAACGACAAGGTGGCGTTGCTGGCGGGCATCGCCGTGGTCGTGATCGTCGCCGCCGCAGTCTCCGGCGTCGTCGCCGCGCGTCACCGCCTCGCCGGGCTGCTCGTCGTGGTCGCCCTCGCCGCCGTGGCAGCGGCGGCGGTGCTGAGCCGGCCGCACTCCTCGCTCGGCAGCGTGCTGCCGACCCTCGCGGGGGCCCTCGCCGGTCTCGTCGCGCTGTCGCGGCTGCTCGACCGCTTGCTCGTCTCGACCCCCTCGGAGGGCACCCGCCCGGCCGAGGTGGCGCTGGCGCGACGGTCGTTCCTCACCGCGCTCGTGGGCTCCGGCGCGCTCGCCGTCGTGGCCGGCGCGGGTGCGGTGGTCGTGTCCCGTGCGTCGCGGGCCGTCCAGGCCGGACGCGCCGCCCTGCGGCTGCCGGCAGCCGTCGATGCCGGACCGACCGCCACCGAGCTCGCGAGCGTCGCCGTGCCGGGGATCAGCGCGATGGTGACGCCGCCGGACCTCTTCTACCGCATCGACACGGCGCTGTCGGTGCCGCAGGTCTCGCCCGGTGACTGGCACCTGCGGGTGCACGGCATGGTCGAGAACGAGCTGGACCTGTCGTTCGACGACCTGCTCGCGCTGCCGATGGTCGAACGCCTGACGACGCTGACCTGCGTCTCGAACGAGGTCGGCGGTGACCTCGTGGGCAACCAGGTGTGGCTGGGCCACCCGCTGCGTGACCTGCTCGCCCGGGCCCGCCCGCTCGCCTCCGCCGACATGGTGCTCTCGACGAGCGCCGACGGGTGGACGGCGGGGACGCCGTTGGACGCCCTCACCGACCCCGGGCGCGACGCGCTGCTCGCCGTGGGCATGGGTGGTGCGCCGCTGCCCGTCGAGCACGGGTTCCCGGTGCGCATGGTCGTGCCCGGCCTGTACGGCTACGTCTCGGCCACCAAGTGGGTCGTCGACCTCGAGGTGACGCGCTTCGACCAGGCCGAGGGCTACTGGACGCCGCGCGGCTGGAGCGAGCGCGGGCCGGTCAAGACGGCGTCGCGGATCGACGTCCCGCGCGCCGGACGCACCGTGCGCGCGGGACGCGTCGCCGTCGCCGGCGTCGCCTGGGCGCAGCACCGGGGCATCTCGCGGGTGCAGGTGCGGGTCGACGAGGGCGACTGGGCCGAGGCCGTGCTGGCCGGCGGTGGCACGGTCGACACCTGGCGGCAGTGGACCTACGCCTGGGACGCCACCCGGGGCCAGCACACCCTCCAGGTCCGCGCGACGGACGGGCAGGGCCAGGTCCAGACCGGCGAGCAGTCGCCGCCGGCTCCGGACGGCGCGACGGGCTGGCACACCGTGCAGGTCAGCGTGAGCTGAGGGCGGCAGACCAGCCCGCTCCATGCTGCCCACGCGGCCCGGCCCCACCAGGACGGACCTGGGGCATCTCGCCCCGGGTCCGTTCGCGCTCGATGGGACTACCAGGCGTCGGTTCCAGGGCGGCCCTTGAACGGGCCGGTCACCTTGCGGGTGATCCAGCCGCCGTAGTAGTCGCCAGGTTGGGCGACGACCATCTCGTCATCCAGCGTGCACCGATCCATCAGTGCGGGGTAGAAGGCGAAGTGGTCGACGAGTGCCTCGTAGCCAGCGGTGGGTCGCGGGTAGTGCCACGCCGCCCGGGGAATCACCCGACCGTTCGGGCGGGCCACATCGAAGTAGGACGCGGATCCCTTGAACTCGCACCATGTGGTCCCGGACACCGGCCTCAGCAAGCCGGGCGCGATGGCTTCCCCGGGGATGTAGTAGACCGGGGGATGGCTGGTCTCCAGCACCCGCAGCGATCGCCGGCTGTCCGCCACGATCTCGGACCCCACCTCGACGACCACCCGCTCGCGCGACGGCACGACGATCGGTGGCCGGGGGTAATCCCACACCGACTCCGTTGTCGTCCGATCGACGTCGTCGCCCACGAGTCCATGATCGCCCGGCGCCGCAGCGGGCGCCGAGCTCGCAACGATCCGGTACCGACGACAGGCCCGGTCGCGTGCCGCCGGGCCCACACGCGACCAGCCCCCGCTCAGCCCCCGCCGAGCGCCGGCCCGTGCCTGGTCCCCTCGCCCACCGTGGTGCGGCCGAGGCCGGACGACGTGGGGTGAGCGCCGACGTCCACGTGGGTGCGGGCGTGGCGCACGTCCCCGACGAGGTCGAGCGCCGCAGCGTGCGGCGGGGTGACGGGGAAGGGCTGGTGGTCGCCCCAGCCGCTGCCGGGGGCGGCGTCCCACCACTGGCTGGCGACGGCGCCGTCCGGCCCGACCCAGAAGACGTCCAGGTGGTCACGCCCGCGGCAGACGGCGCTGACGAGCGAGCCGGCGCGGGCGGCGCCCGGTGGGGTGATGGGGAAGGGCTGGTGGTCGCCCCAGCCGCTGCCGGGGGCGGCGTCCCACCACTGGCTGGCGACGGCGCCGTCCGGGCCGACCCAGAACACGTCGAGGTGCTCGGCGGTGCGCGCCACGACGCAGAGCCCGAGGGACGCCGCGGCGGCCTGCGCGGCGCCCGGTGGGGTGATGGGGAAGGGCTGGTGCTCGCCCCAGCCGCAGCCGGGGGCGGCGTCCCACCACTGGCTGGCGACGGCGCCGTCCGGCCCGATCCAGAACACGTCGAGGTGGTTCGGGGTGCGCGCCACCGCCACGACCGGCGAGCCCGGGCGGGCGGCGCCCGGTGGGGTGATGGGGAAGGGCTGATGCTCGCCCCAGCCGCTGCCGGGGGCGGCGTCCCACCACTGGCTGGCGACGGCGCCGTCCGGCCCGATCCAGAACACGTCCAGGTGGTCGGGCGTCCGCGCCACGGCGGTCACGCTCGCCGGCCGCGCAGCGCCGGGCGGGGTGACGGGGAAGGGCTGGTGGTCGCCCCAGCCGCTGCCGGGGGCGGCGTCCCACCACTGGCTGGCGACCGCGCCGTCCGGGCCGACCCAGAACACGTCGAGGTGCTCGGGCTGACGACCGACGGCGCACACCGCGGAGTCACGGTGGGCCGCGCCGGGCGGTGCCGCCGAGAAGGCTGGGTGGTCGCCCCATCCGAAGCCGGCCACGACGTTCCACCAGTGCGAGCCGACCGAGCCGTCCGGAGCCACCCAGAACACGTCCACGTGGTCCAGCCGGCGGCACACGACGGCCGGCTCGCCGGCGGCCGCACCCGCGGCTGTGAGGGTGAACGGCTGGTGGTCGCCCCAGCCGTAGCCGGGGGCGGCGTCCCACCACTGGCTGGCGACGGCGCCGTCCGGGCCGCGCCAGAAGACGTCCAGGTGGTCGTCGACCCGAGCGACGGCCTGCCCGGAGCCGACCATCGCGTGCGCCCGCGACAGCGGCCGGCCGCGCACGTCCTCCTCGACGTAGCGGTAGAACGGGTGCTCGGGTCGCATCGGCCGAAAGCCTGCGGGGCCGCGTGCTCCGGGGGCGAACCACTCGTCGACGATCGTCGCCTGCTGCTCGAGGTTGTAGCCGGCCCAGGGACCGCCGCCCGGACCCGGTCGGTACTGGGCGCCGGCCAGCTGGTTGGCGATCCCCTCGCAGACGAGGCCGGGCACGAAGGTCGCGTGGTGCAGCTGCCAGACGTGCGTCAGCTCGTGCACGAGCACCTTGCCCGGGGCCGGGTACTTGTCGTCCTGGTAGTGCACCGGGTCGTCGTACGCCTCGCCGAGGTTCACCAGCGCCTGCCCAGATGCGTTGGGGCACACGAACTTTCGGCCCTCGATGCCGGTGAGGTTGGTGAGCACGACGCGGTCGTCCGGAGGCAGGGTCGTCTCGAAGACGCGCTCGACGAACGCGCGCTCGTCGCCGGTGAGGTGCCGGTGGCGGATCAGCGCGTTGCCGGTGGCCGCGCCCGCGACGAACGCGGGGACGACCGCCCCGGGCCCGACGACGAAGAGCGCCGCTCCGGCCGTCATGATGCCGACGAGCTGGCCAGGCCCCTCGAACAGGTCGGAAGCGGCCTCGACGAGGTCGTCGCCGACGTCGGACGCGGCGTCCACCACGTCCTGGCCGATGTCCTCGAGATCGTCCCAGACCGACATGCCAGCCTCCGCAGGGTCGAGCCCCCGCAGGTCAGGATGCACCCGAGGTGACCGGCGTGGCTACGGCCGCACCCATCCGTGGCGGCCGTCGCGCCGAACCACTGCCATGGCAACCACCACGACGCGTCCGCCGCTCGCCCTCGCCGCACTCGCCGGCGTCCTGGCCGGCGCCGTCACGGTGACCGTGGCCGAGCTGCTGGCGGCGTTGTTGGACGCCGGAGGCCTGGGCTCGGGCCAGGGCAGCCCGGTGCTCGCGGTCGGCGACGCGGTGGTGGACCGCACGCCGGGGTGGCTGAAGGACCTCGCCATCAGCACGTTCGGCTCGAACGACAAGCTCGTGCTGCTGCTGTCGATCGGCGCGGTGCTCGTGCTGCTCGCCGCCGCCGCAGGTGTCGTGGCCGCGCGCAGGCGGTGGGCGGGGACCGTCGCGGTGGTCGCGCTCGGGGTCGTCGCGGTCGTCGCCGTGCTGACCCGGCCGTCCGCCGCGCTGCTGGACGCCGCCCCTACCGTCGTCGGGACGGCGCTCGGGGTCGTGGCGCTGCGCTGGTTGCTGGCGCGCTCGTCGGCGGCTGACGGCTCGCTGTCGCGCCGGACGTTCCTGCAGGGCGCCGGTGCGGCCGGGGCCGTCGCCCTGGTGAGTGGTGCCGCCTCGCGCGTCGTCCCGGGCGGTGCGCAGGACGCCGCGCAGTCGCGGGCCGCGGTGCGCCTGCCGCAGCCGGCCGAGCGGGTGAGCGTGCCGGAGGGCGTCCAGCTGCCGGTCGACGGGATCACGCCCTGGCGCACCTCCCCGCGCGACTTCTACCGGGTCGACACGGCGCTGCGCGTGCCGCAGGTGACGACGAAGGAGTGGCGCCTGCGCGTGCACGGGCTGGTCGAGCGCGAGCTGACGCTGTCGTACGACGAGCTGCTCGCCCGGCCGCTCGTCGAGCGCGCGATCACGCTCACCTGCGTGTCGAACGAGGTGGGCGGCAAGCTGCTGGGCAACGCGGTCTGGCTCGGCTACCCGGTGGCCGACCTGCTCGCCGACCTGGGGGTCGACGGCTCGGCGGACATGGTGCTCTCGACGTCGGTCGACGGCATGACCATCTCGACACCGCTCGAGCACCTGACTCGCGGACGAGACGCGCTGCTCGCCGTCGCGATGAACGGTGTGCCGCTGCCGGCCGAGCACGGCTTCCCGGTGCGCCTGGTGGTGCCCGGGCTGTACGGCTACGTGTCGGCGACCAAGTGGGTCACGGACCTGCAGGTGACGCGCTTCGCCGACGACGCGGCGTACTGGACGACGCGCGGCTACTCGGCGAAGGCGCCCATCAAGGCGTCGTCGCGCATCGACGTGCCGACGTCGTTCGCGAAGCTGTCAGCGGGCCGGACCGCCGTGGCCGGAGTCGCGTGGGCCCAGGGCGTCGGGGTCGACCGGGTGGAGGTGCGGGTCGACCGGGGCCCCTGGCACGAGGCCCGCCTGGCCGATGCGCCGGGCGACACCACCTGGGTGCAGTGGGTCTACGAGTGGGACGCGCGGCCGGGCAACCACACCCTCGAGTGCCGGCTGGTCGACGCCGACGGCAACGCCCAGGTCGAGCGCCGCACCGGCGTGCGTCCGGACGGCAGCACCGGCCTGGACTCCAAGAACGTGACGGTCTCCTGACGGCCGGAAGTTTCTCGAGAAGTTGACCAATCCGCGACGCGGTCCACGGCGAACCACCCGTGACCGCACCGCAGGGGCACCACCCGGTGGCCCGCAATCCCAAGGAGATCGCTGACATGAAGCCCCGTCTCGCCCTCGCCGTCGCCGTCACTGGTGTCGCCCTCGCCGCCAGCGCCTGCGGAAGCAGCTCTGACGACGCCGCCGCCGCTGGTACGTCGTCCTCGTCGTCCAGCTCGTCCAGCTCCATGGCGAGCACGCCCACGACCGACGCGATGACCGCCGACCTCGTCGGCCCGGGCTGCGCCGACTACGCCAAGGCCGTCCCGAGCGGGGCCGGCTCGGTGGAGGGCATGGCCCAGGACCCGGTCGCCACGGCGGCGTCCAACAACCCGCTGCTCACCACGCTGGTGAAGGCGGTGTCCGGCAAGGTCAACCCGTCCGTCGACCTCGTCAACACGCTCAACAACGGCGAGTTCACCGTCTTCGCGCCCGTCGACGACGCGTTCGCCAAGCTGCCTGCGGGCACGATCGACACGCTCGCCAAGGAGAAGGGCGGCAAGACGCTGTCGAGCATCCTGACCTACCACGTGGTGGCCGGTCAGCTGTCGCCCAGCGAGGTCGCGGGTACCCACAAGACCGTCAACGGCGCCGACCTGGAGGTCAAGGGCTCCGGTGACGACCTCACCGTGGGCGCCGATGGCGCCAAGGTGATCTGCGGCGGCGTGAAGACCGCCAACGCCACCGTCTACCTCATCGACTCGGTGCTGATGCCGCCGGCGAAGTGATCTGACCGCCTCACCCGAACCCCGCTTCCGCACACCGTCTGGTGGTGGAAGCGGGGTGGTGGTGGCTCTGGTGCGGGAGAAGGGACTCGAACCCTCACGCCCAAGGGCACAGGAACCTAAATCCTGCGTGGCTGCCAGTTACACCACTCCCGCGTGCGCTCAGCCTACGAGACCAGGCGCCACGGCCGGGTCACCTCAGGTGCTCGACGACGCACAGCTCGTTGCCCTCGGGGTCGGCCATCACCTGCCAGCGCACGCCGGCCTCGTCGGCGAGCTCGTCGACCCAGCCGCCCACGCGTCGTCCGCCCAGGTGCTCGAGGCGCTCGACGTGCGCTGCCGGGTCGCTCGGGTGGACGTCGAGGTGCACGCGGTTCTTGCCCGACCTGGGCTCGGGCACCGGCTGCAGCAGCACGACCGGGCCCGTCTCGCCCTCCTGCGGCACCAGCGCCGCCCAGCCGGTGGGTCCCTCGGCGGGGCGGTAGTCCAGCGCCGCGGCCCAGAACGCCTCGAGGGACGCCGGGTCCGAGCAGTCGATGACCACGGTGAGCCGCATCAGCCGACCCCCAGCGCCTTGCGCAGCGACGCCACGTGGCCGGTGGCCTTGACGTTGTAGCGCGCGAGCTCGACCGTGCCGTCCGCGCCCACGACCACCGTCGACCGGATCACGCCGGTGACCGTCTTGCCGTACAGCTTCTTCTCGCCGTAGGCGCCCCACTCGGTGAGCACCGCCTTGTCCGGGTCGGACAGCAAGGGGTAGGTCAGCGCCTCCTTCTCGACGAAGGCGGCGAGCTCGGCCCGCTGGTCCGGGCTGACCCCGAGCACCTCGTAGCCGGCCTGCTGCAGGGGCGCGAGGCTGTCGCGGAAGTCGCACGCCTCCGTCGTGCAGCCAGGCGTCATGGCCGCGGGGTAGAAGAACACGACCACCTTTCGGCCGCGCAGGCCGCTGAGCGTCACCTGGCGCCCGGTGTGGTCGGTGAGGGAGAAGTCCGGCGCGGGCTGGCCGGCGCTGAGCTGGGGCACGGGAACCTCGTCAGGTCGTGGGTGGCGGAGGGAATCGCGCCAGCCACGGTAGTCGTTGGATTACTGCGAACGGATCGCATTAGATTGGGCGGCGGTCGCGGACGCGGCCGCCCCGACACGGAAGGGCCACGGATGTCTGCCATGGGCACGGGCACGGTCAGCCACGGTGACGCGCCGGAGTCGGTGCGCGCGCACCTGCAGCTGTCCCGGCCGGAGTGGCGCAGCGTCCTCGCCATGGGGGGCTTCGTGCTGCTCCTGCACGTCGTCGGCTGGGGCACGCTCGTCGGCGTCGTCGCCCCTCAGCACCTCGCCGCCGGTGGACAGGCGTTCGGCATCGGCCTGGGCCTCACGGCCTACGTCCTCGGCATGCGCCACGCGTTCGACGCCGACCACATCGCCGCGATCGACAACACGACCCGCAAGCTGATGACCGACGGCCGGCGCCCGCTGTCGGTCGGGTTCTGGTTCTCGCTCGGCCACTCCTCGATCGTGTTCGGGCTCAGCCTGCTGCTCTCGCTCGGCGTCCGGGCGCTCGCGGGCCAGGTCGAGAACGACGCCTCGACGCTGCAGACCACCACCGGCCTGGTCGGCACGGCCGTGTCCGGCGCCTTCCTCCTGCTCATCGGGATCATCAACCTCGTCGTCCTGCGCGGCATCGTGAAGGTCTTCCGCGAGATGCGCTCCGGCCAGTACGACGAGGCCGAGCTCGAGCACCACCTGAACAACCGCGGCCTGCTCAACCGGCTGCTGCGCGGCGTCACCAAGGCGGTCACCAAGGGCTGGCACATGTACCCGGTGGGGCTGCTGTTCGGCCTCGGCTTCGACACCGCCACCGAGGTCAGCCTGCTCGTCCTCGCCGGCGGCGCCGCGGCGTTCAGCCTGCCCTGGTACGCGATCTTGACGCTGCCGGTGCTGTTCGCGGCCGGGATGAGCCTGCTCGACACCATCGACGGCTGCTTCATGAACTTCGCCTACGGCTGGGCGTTCTCCAAGCCGGTGCGCAAGGTCTTCTACAACATCACCATCACCGGGCTGTCGGTCGCCGTCGCGCTCATCATCGGCGTCATCGAGCTGGTGTCGATCCTCACCGACAAGCTCGGCATCACGACCGGGCCGCTCGCCGCCATCGGCGGGCTGGACCTCAACCACGTCGGCTACGGCATCGTCGCGCTGTTCGTCCTCACCTGGCTGGTGGCCCTCGCCGTCTGGCGCTTCGGCCGCATCGAGCAGCGCTGGTCGGTCGGCTCCTGACCTCCACGGACCCCTCGAGCGCGCCCGGCGACCGCTCCGCGCTGCTGGACGTCGCCCGGCCCGGTAAGTTCCGTGGTGCGCCGCCGACAGCAGGGAGCCAGCCGTGAGCCAGACCGACCCCGCAGCGATCGAGTCCGACATCGAGGCGACCCGCGCCCGACTTGCCGGGACGGTCGACGAGCTGGCGGTGCGCCTGCACCCCAAGGAGATCGGCCGGCGCTCGGTGCAGGACGCCAAGCAGCGCGTCCGGGAGGCCACCCACACGCCGGACGGCGCGCTACGCACCGAGCGGCTGGCCGCCGTCGCCGCGGCGGCCGTGGCCGTCGTCGGGCTGCTCGCCGTCATCCGGCGCCGCAGCCACCGCCGCTGAGGTCGGCCCCGAGCCGCACCGTCGACGCGGGCGGCGTCCCGCTAGCCTCGGGGGCGTGACCCCCACCGACCCGGGCACCCGGCTGCCGATCCGGATGCTCCACGACCGCGTGCTCGTCGCCGTCGACGGCGAGTCCGGCGAGCGGCGCAGCGGGGGCGGGATCGTCATCCCGGCCACCGCCGCCGTCGGTCGCCGGCTCGGGTGGGCCGAGGTCGTCGCCACCGGACAGCACGTGCGCCAGGTGCAGGTCGGCGACCGCGTCCTGTTCGACCCCGAGGACAGCTCGGAGGTCGAGCTGCACGGCGCTCAGTACCAGCTGCTGCGCGAGCGCGACCTCCACGCCGTCGCGGCGCCACGCGTCGACGACGAGCAGACGGGGCTCTACCTCTGAGCGCTCGCCGGGCCCGCCCCGCACCGGGCCGAGCCAACGCCCGGTACACGCCGCTGGACGTCGACGGGCCGCTGCCGCGAGACATGCTGCGCGACATCCTCGCCATCCGGCGCGACCCACTGGCCTACCTCGAGCGGGTCACCGGCAGGTTCGGCGACCTCGTGGCGTTCCCCATGCCCCGCACTCCTGTGCTCCTCGTCAACGACCCGGACGGCGCGCGCCGCGTGCTCGTCGAGAACGCCCGCGGCTACAGCAAGGCCACCGTGCAGTACGGCGCCTTGTCCGCTGTCACCGGCAGCGGGCTGCTCACGGCGGACGGCGAGGAGTGGCGCCACCGGCGTCGGATCGTCCAGCCGGCGTTCCACCACGCCGGACTGGACGCCGTCGCTCAGCAGTCGGTCGCCGCCGGGCGCCGGATCGCCCAGCGCTGGGCGAGCCTGTCGCCCGGTGCGGTGGTCGACGTCGACGCCGCCTGCATGCAGGCGACGCTGGAGGTGGTCGGCCGCACCCTCTTCGACGCCGACCTCGCCGCGGACGGCGAGCGCATCGTCGCGGCCGTCCACGACGCCCTCGCGGTGGTGGTCGAGCGAGCCCGGCTGCCGCGCCCCGCGTGGCTGCCGTTGCCGTCTACCCGCCGGCTCGCTCGAGCGGTCGCGACGCTCGACCGCACCTGCGCCCGCGTCGTGCGGGCTCGGCGGCAGCGCGGGCTGGGCGACGACGACGACCTGCTCGGGCTGCTGCTGCGGTCGGCCGACGAGCAGGGCGGCTTGAGCGAGCAGCAGGTGCGCGACGAGATCGTCACGCTCGTCATCGCCGGGCACGAGACCGTGGCGTCCGCGCTGGCGTGGACGCTGCAGCTGCTGGCCGAGCACGCCGAGGTCCAGGAGCAGGTGCACGCCGAGGCCGCCACCGCGCTGGCCGGCCGTCCCGGCACGTGGGCGGACCTGCCCGACCTGCGCCGTACCCGCCAGGTGGTCGACGAGGCGCTGCGCCTCTACCCGCCGGCCTGGGTCGTCACGCGCCGCGCGCTCGGGCCCGACGTCGTCGCCGGCGTCGAGGTGCCCGCGGGCACCCTGGTGATCATCAGCCCCTGGCTGCTGCACCGCCGTGCGCAGGCCTGGCCCGACCCCCTGCGCTTCGACCCGGACCGTTTCGCCGAGCCGCGCGACAGCGCCCCGCGCGGCGACTACCTGCCGTTCGGCGCCGGTCCGCGGCTGTGCATCGGCCGCGACTTCGCGCTCGTCGAGGCCGTGCTCGCGCTCGCCACGGTGCTGGCCGAGTACCGGCTCGACCCGGTGCGTGTGGACGCAGCGGCCCGGCGTCCACAGGTCGACGCGCTGGTGACCCTGCGGCCCCGGGGCGGCCTGCCGCTGCGGGTCTCGCGGCGTCCCGCTCCGCCGTTCGGGCGATCATCGCCTGCACCGCTGCATGAGTCGTGACGGCCGGTCGATGGTGAACGTGTCCTCGCGGCGCCCGCTCCCCGCTGGCGCGCACGGAGCCGCTGCTGGCCTTCGGTGTGCGGTTGCTGCAGTACGGCCTTCCGCTGGTCGCCGGAACCACCGTCACGTGGCTGCTCGGCCGGGTGCTCGCCTCGGCCCTGCCCGTCGTGGTCGGCAGCGCCGTCGCGCTGGTCGTCGCGGTCGTAGTGAGCCTGCTGGTGTCGCGACTGACGATGCGGCTGGCCCCGCTCGCCGTGATGCTGCAGATGACGATGATCTTCCCCGACCACGCCCCGAGCCGGCTCAAGGTGGCTCGGCGCTCGACCAGCGCCCAGGAGATCCAGCGCCAGCTGCTCAGCGAGCAGGCCGACGAGCAGCAGGCCGCGGTCACCCTGCTCGCCCTCGTGACCGCACTCGGTCAGCACGACCGGCACACCCGCGGGCACAGCGAGCGGGTCCGGCTGTTCTGCGACCCGCTGTCGAAGGAGCTCGGCCTGTCCGAGCCGGACAGCGGACGGCTGCGCTGGGCCGCCCTGATCCACGACGTCGGCAAGCTCGAGGTGAGCGCCGCCGTGCTCAACAAGCCCGCGCCCGGCCAGCGAGATCTGGCCAGCCGCGCGCCGGCCTCCGAGTGCAGGCGCACGAGCCCCCACTCCCGCTCGTCCAGCCGGCCACGAACGCGAGGGGCCCGACCGCGGTGGTGGTGGCTGCCTCGGCGATGGTCAACGTGCCCTTCCTGCGTTGGATCGGAGACGGGGGAGTGCGGGGTCGAAGTGCGTCCCGCGACCACAGCAGTCGCAGCAGCAGGCGGTCGCCAGGAAGGCCCGCACCATCGCGCCGCGGACGTCGGGCCGGTGACCGTGCGCGTCACCGAGCACCCAACCGGATTCAGCCGCGCCACCGAGGCGGGCGCGTCCGAGCCCGGCGCGGTGACGCCGTCCGTCGCGGTCACCGCCGCCACCGTGGCCCACCGGCCCGACCCTGCCGGGCACCAAGGCGCAGTGCAGCGGAAGGCGGCGCGGGAGAAGGCCGCGGCGAAGCGGAGGGCGGCGCACGAGAAAGCTGCGGCGAAGCGGAGGCCGGGGTAAGCGAAGCAGGCTCCCGAGCCATCACGCCATCCCTGTGCAACGGCACGCAGGCCTTTGGCCCCAGACTTGTGAGCGCAGCGAGAGCTGGTCGCTGATGGCCCTCAGCTGCGCGGTGTGCAGCTCGACCCGGGCGGCCTGTGTGCTGGATGCCGGCCCTTCGAAGTGGCCGTGGATGTAGGGGTAGGACGGCGGCCCCGTGCACTCCAGATGCTTCAGCACAGCATGCTCGGTCACCGCCGCACGCACTCCGATGGAGCCTGCCGTGAGGGATCGGCGGCCCGACGCCAGAGCTGCGTTCAGCTCGGCGACCTGACCAAGCTCGACCGTGTGTGTCGTGCGCGCCAGCTCATGCAGGGCCACGGCCCCCTCCGCCCATCCGGCGCCGGCCACGGCCTCCATTGCCGACCGGCAACCCGATGATGCGCCTGGTTCCGGGCCGCCGGTAGGGACGTTGGTCGGCAGTTGACCCGGGCCCGGTTCACGTCCGTGACAACGGCTCGCTCACGGCACAACCGGAGTCCGGCTCGCGGCGGTAATGCGGGGGTCAGGTTCGCGTGGATCAGGGTGTGCTCCGGGCCCGCGCAACTGTCCTGGCAGATGCGCGGGCCATCGCCGGGCGGCCATCCTCGTTGTCGGTGCCTTCAGTCTCGGGATGGGTGAACCGTCGTCTACTCATGCGGGACGCGGAGAGCGGAGCGATGCGCACCCAGCATCTGCGGCAAGCTTCGGTGGTGCTCGCGGCGCAGCAGCCACGCCACGAGAGCCGCGGTGAGCAGGTTCGGGATCTCGTACCAGCCCAAGAACGGAGCCAGCGCGAGGACTTGGAGGAGGACCGCCCATAGGCCCAGCCGGGCGGCGCGACCCCGAGACAAGAGCAGCACGCCAACAGCGCACTCCCAGACGATCAGGGCCACGGTGAATGGACCGGCCAACGGCTCGATGACCTGTTCGGGGATCCAGACGAAGCCCGGCCACGTGAGCTCGACGAGACCCGCGTACACCTTCTCCGCGGATGGCAGCGTGATGAACACGTTCACCAGAACCATCGCGAAGAAGTAAAAGCCCAACAGGAGTCGTGCAGCGGTGGCCCAACGGCCGGCTCCCTGGCGGGTCGTGCGGGACCCGTCTGATGCCAGAGGACCTGAGGCTCGTCGGGCCGGCCGGATCATCGAGAGATGACTGGTCATGGGGCCACTCTCGACGCGTGTGTCGAGCGAGCCAAGGGTCGAAGGTCACCGCTCGTGCGGCCTGACTGCCCAGGGCAGCCAGCGGTGCCCGGGGCGGAACGACCCTGGCCGGTGGACGCGTCCCACACCAGGGGTACAGAACGACTCAGCGGGCCCTCTCGACGGAGAGGACCCGCTGGTCAGAGGTGGTGCGCCATCAGGGACTCGAACCCCGAACCCGCTGATTAAGAGTCAGCTGCTCTGCCAATTGAGCTAATGGCGCAACGCGGGTAGAGGTTAGCAGCCCCGGTGGCCCACCTCGAAATCGGTGGTCAGGGCTGCTCCCACCAGGCCTGCTCGGGCGCGCCCTCGGCGTCGAGGATCTCCTTGCTGGCGGGCCCGCCCGGTGAGGTGAGGTCCATGATCAGCGACAGCGGGACGTGCTCCTCGAGGAGCTCCTTGGTGTGCTCGGCGCGGTCGGGGACGTCAGGTGCGTCGTCCGCACCGTCGTCCGGCCGTGCGGCGCTGACCGGCTCGTGGCTGGCCTGCATGGTTCCTCCCCTGGGGCGCGGGCCCAGGTGAACCCGAGCCGACACGGACGTATCGGCACATCTTGCGCCGAACTTGACCCGATTCCCAGCCTGCCCCACTTTCGCGCTCCTGCCCGTTTCCGCCGCTCAGACCGCTGCTTCCGCCACCCAGGCCGCTTTGCGCCACTCAGCCGCGGCCTGGGTGGCGGAAGCAGCGGCCTGGACGGCGCAATGCGGCCTGAGCGGCGGAAGCGCGGGGTGGGCGGCGGAAGCGCTGGGTGGGGGCGCGGGAGGGGTGGGTGGGGAGGACCTTCGCCCCTGCCCGGCTCGTCAGGGCCGACCTAGCGTCACGAGCGAGGGCCGGCCCGAGGAGGCGCGATGGTCATGACCGTGCTCGTCGCCTACGCCAGCCAGCGTGGGTCGACGCAGGAGGTCGCCGAGCACGTCGCCGCCCGGCTCACCGCGAGCGGGTTCGCCTGCGCCGTCCGCGCCGTCGACCGCGACCCGCGTCCGGAGGCTTTCGACGCCGTGGTGCTGGGCAGCGCGGTGCACGGCGGCGCGCTGCTGCCCTCCGCCGTGACGTTCGTCCACGACCACGAGCGGGCGTTGTCGACCCGACCGCTGTGGCTGTTCAGCCTCGGCCTCCAGCCCTCGGCCGGGCACCACCGCCGCGCCTTCGCCCGACTGATCGCCGGCTCGCCCCCGCACGACGTCCCGCAGCTGCGCAGCAGCCTCGGCGCCCTCGACTACCGGGCGTTCGCGGGCGTCCTGCGCGCGCACGAGACCCGGCCGGGGCAGCGCCTGCTCTACCGGCTGCTGGGTGGCCAGTTCGGCGACTTCCGCGACTGGCCGCAGATCGACCGGTGGACCGACGGCATCGCCGCTCGCCTGGCCACGGGAACGCTGCTGGGAGGCAGTCATGGGTGATGACCGGTGGTGGGACCACATGGACGACGTGATGAACGGCGGTCACATGGGCGGCTCGGCGTGGTGGCCGCTGTGGTGGCTGCTGCTCCTGCTGCTCGTCGGCGCCGTCGTGGCGCTCGTGGTGATGGGGACGGGACGCCGCTCGGGGCCGCCGACCCCGCACGCCCCGATGCCCGGCGAGCCGCCTGGCCGCCCCGGTGAGGACGCGGCCGAGTCGGTGCTGCGCGAGCGCTACGCCCGCGGCGAGATCGACGAGAGCGAGTACGACGCCCGGCTGGCCCGACTGAGAGCCAGCCGCTGATGGTCTCGCCGCAGGGGGACGCCGCCGTGCCCGCGGGCGCCGCGAGGGACCTCACCCCGCTGCCGGACCTGCTGCACGGCCAGGGCCGGGCCGGCCCGGTGCGCGAGCGGCGTCCGGTGTACGTCGACCTGCTGCCGCCCTGCAACGCCGGCTGCCCAGCGGGCGAGAACATCCAGTCGTGGCTGGCGCACACCACCGCGGGCCGGCACGAGCAGGCGTGGCGGGCCCTCGTCGCCGACAACCCGCTGCCTGCGGTGCACGGTCGGGTCTGCTACCACCCGTGCGAGAGCGTCTGCAACCGCGCCGACCTCGACAGCGCGGTGTCGATCCACTCGGTCGAGCGGTTCCTCGGCGATCTCGCCCTCGAGCGCGGGTGGTCGATCGAGCCGCCGGCCGAGCGCACGGGGCGCAGGGTGCTCGTCGTCGGCGCCGGGCCGAGCGGTCTGTCCGCCGCGTACCACCTGGCGATGCTGGGGCACGAGGTCGAGGTCCGCGACGCCGGCCCCGCGCCGGGCGGCATGATGCGCTACGGCATCCCGGCCTACCGGCTGCCCCGCGACGTCCTCGACGCCGAGATCGCGCGGATCGTCGCGCTCGGCGTGCGGATCACGTGCGACCACCGGGTCGAGGACCTCGCCGCGGAGCGGGCCGAGGGCGGCTTCGACGCCGTCTTCGTCGCCGTCGGCGCCCACCTGGCCAAGCGCGTCGACATCCCGGCCCGCGACGCCGGCCACATCATCGACGCGGTCTCGTTCCTGCGCAGCGTCTCGTCGGGGGAGCGCCCGGTGCTCGGCCGCCGCGTCGCGGTCTACGGCGGCGGCAACACGGCCATGGACGCCGCGCGCGTGGCTCGCCGGCTCGGGGCGGACGACGCCGTCGTGGTCTACCGCCGCACCCGCGAGCAGATGCCCGCGCACGAGGAGGAGGCGGCCGACGCCGAGCAGGAGGGGGTGCGCATCAACTGGCTGCGCACCATCACGGCCTTCGACGGCCCGCAGCTCGAGGTCGAGGTCATGGAGCTCGACGAGTCCGGCTTCCCGCAGCCGACCGGGCGCTTCGAGACACTCGCCGCCGACACCGTGATCCTCGCGCTGGGCCAGGAGACCGAGTCGGCGTTCATGAGCGCCGTGCCTGGGGTGGAGTTCGAGCGCGACGGGTCGGTGCGCGTGACGCCGAGCATGATGACCGGCTGCGCCGGCGTCTTCGCCGGGGGGGACATGGTGCCCAGCGAGCGCACCGTCACCATCGGTGTCGGCCACGGCAAGAAGGCCGCTCGGCACATCGACACGTGGCTGCGTGCGACCGAGGCCGACCACCCGGTGAAGCACCCCGTGGCCGAGTTCGACGACCTGCACCTCTGGTACTTCGGGGACGCCGCCCGGCGCACCCAGCCCGAGCTGTCGCTCGAGCAACGGGTCGCGGGCTTCGATGAGGTCGTCGGCGGCCTGACCGCCGAGGGCGCGGCCTACGAGGCCGGGCGCTGTCTGTCGTGCGGCAACTGCTTCGAGTGCGACGGGTGCCTGGGGGCGTGCCCCGAGGACGCCGTCATCAAGCTGGGCGTGGGGCACCGGTACCGGTTCGACTACGACCGCTGCACGGGTTGCGCCGCCTGCTTCGACCAGTGCCCGGTGCACGCCATCGAGATGCGGGGTGAGCCGAGGTGACGCGCGCGACGATCGACGGCAACGAGGCGGCGGTGTCGGTCGCGTACCGGCTCAGTGAGGTCTGCTGCATCTACCCGATCACCCCCTCATCGCCCATGGCCGAGCTCGCCGACGAGTGGTCGAGCCGCAAGCGCCCTGGCCTGTGGGGCACGGTGCCGACCGTCGTGGAGATGCAGAGCGAAGGGGGAGCCGCCGGCGCCCTGCACGGTGCGCTGCAGAGTGGCGCCCTCGCGACGACGTTCACCGCGTCGCAGGGGCTGCTGCTGATGGTGCCCAACATGTACAAGATCGCCGGCGAGCTGACGTCGGCGGTGATCCACGTGGCGGCGCGCTCGCTCGCCGCCCAGGGCCTGTCGATCTTCGGCGACCACTCCGACGTGATGGCGGTGCGACAGACCGGGTTCGCGCTGCTCGCGGCCGCGTCGGTGCAGGAGGCGCACGACCTCGCGCTCGTCGCGCACGCGTCCACGTTGCGGACGCGGGTGCCGTTCGTGCACTTCTTCGACGGCTTCCGCACGTCGCACGAGCTCAGCACCATCGAGCTGCTGTCGGACGACGACCTGCACGCCCTCGTGCCGGAGGACCTCGTGCGCGCTCACCGCGACCGGGCGCTGTCGCCGGAACGGCCCTTCATCCGCGGCACGGCGCAGAACCCGGACGTCTACTTCCAGGCCCGCGAGACAGTGAACCCGTTCTACGCCAGGACACCTGAGGTCGTGGAAGGCCTCATGGCCGAGCTGGCCGAGCGCACCGGCCGCGAGATGCACGTGGTCGACTACCAAGGCCACCCGGAGGCCGAACGCGTCGTCGTCGTCATGGGGTCGGCCGCGCAGACGGCGGCCGAGACGGTGCGCGTGCTCGCCGGGCAGGGCGAGCGGGTGGGCGTCGTCCAGGTGCGGCTCTACCGGCCGTTCCCGGCTGCTGCTCTGGTGCGGGCGCTGCCCGCCTCGGTGCGCCGGATCGCCGTCCTGGACCGCACCAAGGAGCCGGGGTCCGTGGGCGAGCCGCTGTTCCTGGACGTGGTGGCGGCGCTGTCAGACGCGGTGCTGGCGGGGGACCTGCCGGTTGCGCCGCAGGTCATCGGCGGCCGCTACGGCCTGTCGTCCAAGGAATTCACGCCCGCCATGGTGGCGGCCGTGCTGGCCGAGCTGGGGCTGCAACGTCCGCGGCCGCGCTTCACCGTGGGCATCGACGACGACGTGTCGGGCACGAGCCTGCCGTTCGACCCGGCGTTCGACATCGAGTCGCCGGACACCGTGAGCGCCGTCTTCTTCGGGCTCGGGTCCGACGGCACCGTGGGCGCCAACAAGAACACGATCAAGATCCTCGGGGCCGACCCGGGCGTGTACGCGCAGGGCTACTTCGTTTACGACTCCAAGAAGGCCGGCTCGCAGACCGTCTCGCACCTGCGGTTCGGGCCGAGGCCGATCCGCGCCCCCTATCTGGTGACCCGGGCCGGGTTCGTCGGCTGCCACCAGCTGCGTCAGCTCGAGCAGGTCGACGTGCTCGGCCGCGCCGCCCCTGGGGCCCGGCTGCTGCTGAACTGCCGCCACGCACCTGAGGCGGTGTGGGACGCGCTGCCGCGCCCGGTGCAGCAGCAGGTGCTCGACAAGGGCATCGAGGTCTACACGATCGACGCGGCCGCTATCGCGAAGGAGGTGGGCCTCGCGGGCCGGGTCAACGTCGTCCTGCAGGCCTGCTTCTTCGCCATCACAGGGGTCCTACCGATCGACGACGCCGTCGCGCGGATCAAGAAGTCGATCGCCACGACGTACGGCAGGCGCGGCGCGGACGTGGTGCGGCGCAACCAGGCTGCGGTCGACCTCGCGCTCGAGCGGATGCACCGCGTCACCGTGCCCACGCAGGTGACCTCGCACCGTGAGCTGCCGCCGCTCGTACCGGCGGGCGCGCCGGAGTTCGTGCGCACCGTGACCGCGCAGATGATGGCCGGCCGCGGCGACGACCTGCCGGTCAGCGCCCTGCCCGTCGACGGCACCTACCCGAGCGGCACGGCCGCGTTCGAGAAGCGGAACATCTCCGACCTCGTGGCGGTGTGGGACGCCGACAGCTGCATCCAGTGCGGCAACTGCAGCTTCGTGTGCCCGCACAGCGTCATAAGGTCGAGCTACTACGACGGTGCGGCGCTGGCCGACGCCCCAGAGGGCTTCCGCTCGGCGCCGCTGTCAGCAGTCGGCCTGCCGGACACGCGGTACACGCTGCAGGTGTATGTCGAGGACTGCACGGGCTGCGGGCTGTGCGTCGAGGCGTGCCCGGTGGTGACCCCCGACCACCCGGTCGCCAAGGCCATCAACCTCGCGCCGCGTGAGCCGGTGGTGGACGTCGAGCGCGCCAACGTCGGGTTCTTCGAGACCCTGCCGACGGTCGACCGCTCGCGCGTCGACTTCGGCACCGTCCGCGGCACGCAGTTCCTCGAGCCGCTCTTCGAGTTCTCCGGCGCCTGCGCCGGGTGCGGCGAGACGCCGTACCTCAAGGTGCTGACTCAGCTGTTCGGCGACCGGCTGATGGTCGCCAACGCCACCGGGTGCTCCAGCATCTACGGGGGCAACCTGCCGACGACGCCGTGGACCGCGAACGCCGAGGGCCGGGGTCCAGCGTGGTCGAACTCGCTGTTCGAGGACAACGCCGAGTTCGGCCTCGGCTTCCGGCTCGCCGTCGACCAGCACGTCACCCTGGCGCGACGGCGGCTGACCGAGCTGCGCGACGTCGTCGGGCCCGACCTCGTCGACGCGCTGCTCACCGCGCCGCAGGTGCGCGAGTCCGAGCTGCGTGAGCAGCGCGACCGCGTGGCCGAGCTGCGGCGCAGGCTCGTGACGCTCGACGGACCTGCGGCCGGCGACCTGCGCAGCGTCGTCGACCACCTGGTGCGGCGCAGCGTCTGGATCGTCGGAGGCGACGGCTGGGCCTACGACATCGGGTCCGGCGGCCTCGACCACGTGCTCGCGAGCGGCCGCAACGTCAACGTCCTCGTGCTCGACACGGAGGTGTACTCCAACACCGGCGGGCAGATGTCGAAGGCCACCCCGCTCGGCGCGTCGGCCAAGTTCGCCGCAGCGGGCAAGACGGTGCCGAAGAAGGACATCGCGCTGCAGGCCATCGCCTACGGCACCGTCTACGTCGCGCGAGTGGCCATGGGCGCCGACCCGCAGCAGACGCTCGCTGCGCTGCGCGAGGCCGAGGCGTACGACGGCCCGTCCCTGGTGATCGCGTACAGCCACTGCATCGCGCACGGCATCGAGATGCGCAGCGGTCTGGACCAGCAGTACCGCGCGGTGGCGAGCGGTCACTGGCCGCTCGTCCGCTACGACCCCGTGGCGCGGTCGGACGGCCGCAACCCGTTCCTGCTCGACTCGCCGCGACCGCGGATCGGCCTCACCGACTACACCGACCGCGAGCTGCGGTACCGCACCGTGGCCAACGCCGACCCTGCCGAGGCCGACCGGCTCCTCGCGTTGGCTCAGGAGGCCGTCGACCAGCGCTGGGACGTGTACGAGCAGATGGCGACCCAAGGGCCGCGGCACTTCGCGGCCGACGCGCGAAGGGAGACCTGATGGACCTCACGACCACCTACATCGGCCTGGCGCTGCGCAACCCGCTGGTGGCATCCGCCTCCCCGCTGTCGCGCACCGTCGAGGGCGTGCGGCGGCTCGCGGCGTCCGGTGTGAGCGCCGTGGTGCTGCACTCGCTGTTCGAGGAGCAGCTGCGTCGCCGTGCCCTGCAGGACCACCACCTGCAGGAGCTGGGCGCCGACAGCTTCGCCGAGTCGTTGTCGTACTTCCCCTCGACGGCCGAGGGCGAGCCCGGCCCCCGCCGCTACCTCAGCCTGGTCGAGCGGGCGGCAGCAGCCGTGGACGTGCCGGTGATCGCCAGCCTCAACGGCTCGACGCCGGGTGGCTGGGAGGGCTACGCCCGCGCCATGCAGGACGCCGGCGCCGCGGCCATCGAGCTGAACGTCTACTACCTGCCTGGTGACCCGCGCACCTCTGGGCGCGACGTCGAGCAGCGCCATCTCGACGTCCTGGAGCGGGTGCGTGCCGTCGTGAGCATCCCGGTCGCCGTCAAGCTCGGGCCGCACCTCAGCTCGGTGGGGGAGATGGCGCTGCGACTGGACGCCGCGGGCGCGAACGGCTTGGTGCTGTTCAACCGCTGGCTGCAGCCCGACATCGACCCGGAGACGATGCAGGTCACCTCGGGTGTCAGCCTGTCGACGCCCGAGGACGGCCGGCTGGTGCGCACCTGGGTGGCGCTGCTGCGCGGTCGGGTGGAGGCGTCGCTCGCCGCGACCGGTGGCGTGGAGACGGCGGCGGACGTCGCGAAGCACCTGCTCGCCGGCGCCGACGTCGTGATGACCACCTCGGCGCTGCTGCGACACGGGCCAGGGCATGCGGCGGTGCTGCTCGAGGAGCTGTCGGTGTGGTTGCGGCGCAAGGGCTTCACGTCGGTCGACGACTGCCGGGGGCGGCTGTCGGTGCCGATGACGGCAGACGCCGCCGGGTACGAGCGCGGCGCCTACGTCACCGACCTGCTCGACGCCGACCTCACCGGCTGGTGATGCCGGAGGTCACTCGTCGAGCAGCCCGAGCTCGCGCGCGATGACGACCGCCTCGCGGCGCCCGGCCACACCGAGCTTGCGGTACAACGACTTCAGGTGCGTCTTGACCGTGTTGACCGACAGGTAGAGCTCGGCGGCGATCTCGGCGTTCGTCATCATCGTCGGTAGCAGGCGCAGCGTGCTGAGCTCGCGGTCGGTGAGCGGCGGCAGCGGATGCTCGGGCACCGGTCGCGCGACCGGGCGGGCGAGGTGGTCGAGCAGGGGCTGCACGAACTGCGGCTGGTGTGCGAGCTGCCCCCGGTGCCGGCGCAGGAGCTGCTGCGCGGGCTCGCCCACGAGCAGGAAGGGACGCACGATCCCATCTGCCGCAGCCAGCTCGACCGACTCGCCGAGAGCGGTGGCGGCGTCCGCCTCCTGGCCGAGCCGGTCGCGGGCGAGGGCGGTCAGCAACCAGAGGTCGACCGCCGCGACGAGCTCGCCCGGAGGGTCGGCGTGCAGCGGCACGAGCACCTCGAGCGCTCGCTCCGGGGCGCCGAGCTCGAGGTGCGCTCGCGCCAGGACCGTCAGCTGGTGGGAGCTGGGGCGCTCGTCACCCGGTACGGCGATGCCGCCGGCGAGACGCGCGGCGACCCCGGCGGCGTCCCCGCGCGCGAGGCCGACCTCGCCCTCGACGACGTCGCACCACCGCAGCAGGAACCGGGGCGGGTGCCAGGCGTCGAGCAGCCCCCGCAGGCGCGCGAGCCGGGTCTCTGCACCGGCCACGTCGCCGGACGACACGCGAAGGCGGACGTCGGCGAGATCGAGGGCCGTGCCGATGAACCGGTTCGGCAGGTTGCGCAGGCAGGCGCGTCCGCGCTCGATGGCCTCGGCGCAGCCGGCGCGGTCGTCACGCAGCAGCAGCACGATCGCGAGCGCCAGGTGGCCGCGGGCGGCCTGCGGCAGGTACAGCCACCCGGAGTCCTCGGCCACCGTCAGCGCCGTCGACGCCTGGTCGGAGGCGGCGTTCAGCCGGCCCTGCAGGCCCGCGATGACGCCGAGCGCGCCGTGGACGTGCACGTGCACGAGCGGGTTCAGCGTGGGCGCGGCGGCGAGCGCCGAGACGGTGACGTCGAGCGTGGACTCGGCCTGCGCGAGCCGACCGCTCCACAGCTGGCCCATCCCGAGCACCGAGCGCACCGACGTCCGGTAGGCCGCGAGGGCCGGCACCACACCCGAGCCGAGCAGAGCCAACGCATCGAGGGCGGCCGAGGCGGTCCTCACCTGCGCCTCGCTGTCGTCGTCCAGCCAGGCGGCGAAGGTCTCCAGGGTGGCCAAGACCGCCTCGAGCACCGGTCGGTGCGCGGCGGGCACGTCCTCGAGCGTCGACCGGGCCTCACTCACGTGGTCGTGCACTCCGGCCACGTCGTAGACGGCGTAGCTGCCGATCGCCGCCGCCGCCGCGACCCAGGCGTCGCTGACCACCAGGTCAGACGGCAGCGCCCGCAGCACCTGCGCCAGGGCGGGTCGCGTGAGGTCCAGCGCGAGCGCCCCGGCCGTGGTGCACGTGAACACCGCCAGCGCGTGCCAGTCGCCGGCAGCGGCGAGCTGTCGACAGGCCTCCAGCGGGTCGGCGTGCTCCCGCGACCACCGCGCAGCGCGGCGGTGCAGGTCGCGCTCGACGTCCGGTGGGAGCGCAGCGAGACGCTGCCGCAGGGCGTCGGCGAACAGGTGGTGGTAGCGGAACCACCCCTGGTGCTCGTCCAGGGCGACCACGAACAGGTTCTCGCGCACCAGGTCCTCGAGCACCGACTGCCCGTCGGTGCCGTCGGTCAGCGTGTCGGCGAGGCTCGCGCACACGCGCGGCACGACGCAGGTGCGCACCATGAACTCGGTGAGGTCGGGTGCGACGCGGTCCAGCACCTCGCGGGCGAAGTAGTCCACGACCCCTCGCTGGTCGCCGGCCAGCTGCGCGACAGCGTCGTCGAGGTCGGCAGTGCGACCGCGCAGCGCCAGCACGGCCAGCCGCAGCCCGGCCGCCCAGCCCTCTGTGCGGTCGAGCACCTGCAGCAGCTGCTCGGGGCTGAGGGGCACCGCGTGCAGCTCGAACAGCGCGTGCGCCTCGGCGGGAGTGAAGGCGAGCGAGCGGGCGTCGAGCTCGGTGACGGCGTCGAGCAGCCGCAGGCGGTGCAGCGGCAGCAGCGGCGCGGTGCGGGTGGACAGCACGAGCGGCAGCCGACCCGGCCCGCGGCGCAGCGCGTCGGCGAGGCTGTCGGCGCCGCCGGAGCCGTCCAGGGCGTGCACGTCGTCCAGCACCAGCACGACCGGCTGGGACAGGCTCTCCCAGGCGTCCAGCAGTCGGGTCACGAAGCGCTCGTCGAGCACCGGGGTCGGGCGCATGCGCGACAGCAGGCTGTCGCTGAGCGCCGATGTGGCCGCCTGGAGCGAGGCGAGCACGTGCGCCCACAGGTGCATCGGGTCGCGGTCGTCCGGGCCGAGCGACGCCCAGGCCACCGGGCCGTCGTGGGCTGCGGCCCACGAGGTCAGCAGCTGCGTCTTGCCAGCCCCGGCGGGAGCCGAGACGACGACCAGCCCGCGGTCGAGGCCCTCGTCCAGCCGGCGTTCCAGCCGCTGGCGGTGCACCTGCACGGACGGTGGTGGATGCACGGCCGCTGCAGCGCGCCGGTCCCGCTGTCCGGCACGCTGCAGCCGCCCCCGGCCCGCGCCCCCACCGGACGCGTCGCCCACCGGGTACCTCCCGAAGCTCCCGGACCGCCCTCGGTGCGAGGGCTCGCCCTCATCACCATGGTCCACCCGAGGGGTGGTGTCCAGGTGCTGCTTCGGTCAGCGCACCGGTGTGCTGCCGGTCACCACGGGGCGAGGAGCACCGGGTCCATCCGGCGCACCCCCAGCAGGTCGAGCCCCAACCGCTCGGCCCTGCCGATGACCCGCAGCAACGCGGCTTGGTTCGGCAGCATGCCCCGCAGGAACGTGCTGCCGTCGACCACGCGTGCGGTCATGCCGTCGAGCTGCGTGAGCTGGTCGTCGTCCACCACGCCGTCCAACCGCAGCTCGTACCACGCCTGTGTCATCGATCCTCCCACGCTCTGAGGCACCAGGATCGCTGACCGTCACCCCGTCGTCCTCACCCGATTCGGGTGGTGTCGGGCCCATTGCGCTGGACGCGGCCCGGACCCCGACGGGCTCGGCAGCCACGCGCGGGCGGGGCGGCGTCAGGCCGCCGAGGGACGTTGGCCTCTGGGGCGCGTGCGGGCTAGACGGAAGGATCGCGGACAAGGAGCTGATTCTCGTGATGCGCCACCGCACACCGGACCGCCAAGCCGCCTCGACCCCAGCCGCCTCGTCCCCAGCCGCCACCGCTGACAGACGTGCTCGCAGATTCACGGGCTGGGACAGCCCCTGGTTGCGCTGGTCCACGGCGGTCGTTGTGGCCGCCACCTACGGCGTCCTGGCTGGGGTCTGGACGCCGCGGGGACCGCTGTCGACGGCCGAGGCCCTCGCGGCCATCGCGCTGGGGGCGGCGACAGGCGCTGCCGTCGGCCTCGTCCTGCGCTCGCGCTGGGCGATCGTCCTTGCTCCGGCCGTCTTCATCACCGTCTTCGAGGTCGCGCGACTCGAAGCCACCGGCCCGACGGTGGACGGCATTCACCTGACCAGCACCTACGGGGTCATCGCGCTCGTCGTGGGCCGTGGCGTTCACGGGGTGCTCACGCTGCTCCCCATGGTCCTGGGCGCCTCGCTCGGTGCCGGTGTGGCGCGCCGCGCACGGCGGCAGGACACGGTGCGGGCGTCCGCCGCGGACTGGGTGCGCGGCGGTGTCGCCGGCCTCACCGCCGTCGTCGTGGTCGCGGTCGCCGCGCTGGTGGCCCGTCCGGCCTCCACGGCTCCGATCCTGGACGCTGCCGGGAACGCCGTCCCGGCCAGCGTCGCTGAGCTGACCACGGTGGACGTCGGCGACCACGACCTCGCGCTGATGGTGCGCGGCGTGGACGTGGACAACCCGGTGCTGCTCTTCCTGGCCGGCGGTCCGGGCGGCAGCGAGCTCGGCGCGATGCGCCGGCACAGCCAAGCGCTCGAGGACGACTTCGTCGTGGCGACCCTCGACCAGCGCGGCACCGGCAAGTCCTACGCCCAGCTCGATCCGAGCGCCATGACGTTGGACGGTGCCATCGCCGACGCCGTCGCCGTCACCAACTACCTGCGCCAGCGGTTCGACGAGGACAAGATCTACCTGGTCGGCCAGTCCTGGGGAACCACCCTGGGCGTGCTCGCGGCGCAGCAGCACCCTGAGCTGTACCGAGCGTTCGTCGGCGTCGGGCAGATGGTCAGCCAGTCCGCGACCGACCGCATCTTCTACGACGACACGCTCGCGTGGGCACGCGACCGGGGCGACGTCGAGCTCGTCCGGACGCTCGAGGAGAACGGCCCGCCGCCGTATACCGACCCCCTCGCCTACGAGGCGGCGTTGTCCTACGAGACGGAGGTGTACCCCTACGACCACAGCGCCAACAGCGAGGGCTCGGGCCAGATGAGCGAGAACATCTTCGTCAGGGAGTACACGCTGATGGATCAGCTGCACCTCCTGGGTGCCACGCTCGACGTGTTCACGGTGCTGTACCCGCAGCTGCAGGACATCGACTTCCGCACTCAGGCCGCGGAGCTGCAGGTCCCCGTCTACCTGGCCCAGGGTCGCCACGAGGCACCGGGCCGGCAGCTGCTCGCGCAGGAGTGGTTCACGCTGCTCAAGGCGCCGTCGAAGCAGCTGACCTACTTCGAGACCTCGGGGCACCGGCCGCTGTGGGAGGAACCAGCCCACTTCCACGACCTCATGAGGACCGTGCTCGACGAGACCTCACTCGGCCGCTGAGCCAGCAGACCGACGCCGCCCGGCAGACCACCATCACCACTGAGGGAGCCGAACCACCATGCATCCGCTGAAGTTCAGCCACGTCACCAAGCGCTACGGGCACGAGGTGGTGGTCGATGACCTCACCTTCACGGTGACCCCCGGACTCGTCACCGCCTTCCTGGGCCCCAACGGCGCCGGGAAGTCCACCACCATGAAGATCCTGCTGGACCTGGCACGGGCCGACACCGGGCACGCCACCATCGGGGGCATCCGGTACCGAGACCTGCCGGACCCCATGCGCACCGTCGGAGTCGTCCTGGAGCCGAACGCGTTCCACCCGGGGCGCAGCGGCCGCAACCACCTGCGCATCCTCGCCGACGCCGCCGGTATCGGCTCATCGAGGGTCGACACCCTGCTGGACGCGGTCGGCCTCGCCCACGCGGCCGACCGCCGCGTGGGCGGCTACTCGCTGGGCATGCGACAACGACTGGGTATCGCCGCCGCCCTGCTCGGCGATCCACCGGTGCTCGTGCTCGACGAACCGGGCAACGGGCTCGACCCGCAAGGGATCCGCTGGCTTCGGGACCTGCTGCGAGAACGCGCCGCTGCCGGCAGCACCGTCCTCGTCTCCAGCCACCTGCTGACCGAGGTCGAGCACCTGGCCGACCAGGTCGTCGTCGTCAACCACGGGCGCCTCGTCACCACCGGCGCACTGGCCGACCTGCAGCAGGCCGGGACCTCGGTACGCACCGCGGAGTCCGACCGGCTGACGTCGATGTTGGCGGCGGCCGGCGGCGCCGTCCACACCGGTGCGGACGGTGAGCTCGTCGTTCGCGGCCTCACCATCACCGAGGTCGGAGACCGAGCCTGCGCAGCAGGCATCGCCTTGCACGAGCTCACGCCCCAAGCCGGTTCCCTGGAAGAGCTGTTCCTGGACTGGACGCGAGGCGACACCACCGACACCACCAACACCACCACGAGCGCAGCCGGCATCGACGGCGTTCGCGAGACCGAGAGGCAGGTAGTAGCGCTATGACCTGGCGACGACTGGTCAGGAGCGAGATCCGCAAGCTCACGACCACGAAGCTCCCCTGGGCGTTCGTGGTGGTGTCGGCCGTCATCGCCACGCTCGACGCGGCGGTCGTGGCGTTCGGTACCGACATGGACGGCAGCAAGGCGTTCGTGTCCACCGCCGCGGACCAGAAGTCGCTGATGGCCTTCGGCTTCAACGCGATGCTCGGTACCGCGCTGTTCGGCGCGATCGCCGTGGCCCGGGAGTACAGCCACCACACCGTCGTGCCGACGTTCCTCACTTCTCCGAGGCGTTCGCAGGCGGTACTCGCTCAGCTGACGGCGGTCCTTCTGGGCGGCGCGGTGCTGGCCCTGGTCGCACAGGCGTTCGTGACGGTGGCTGTCGCGCTGGCCTTGCCCAGCACGGGCTACACCTTCGCGGTGGCGCTGGGTGATGTGGTCCGGCTGCTCGCCACCGCCGCGCTGGCCGGCGTGATCGGCTCGGTCCTCGGTGCTGGCCTGGGAGCGGTCATCCGCAACCTCGGTGGTGCCGTCGCAGCGGCCATCCTCGTGCTGTTCGTGCTGCCTCCGTTGGCCGTGCAGCTCTTCAGCGACGCAGCGTCCTGGATCCCGCCGTCGTTGTTCGCGGCGGTGTCGGGTGTCGGCACCGAGGTCACCGCTGGTGTGAGCTCCTGGGCTGCGGTGGTGGCGCTGGCCGCCTGGGCCCTGATACCCGCGGTCGCCGGCCTGCTGGTCGTGCGGCGACGGGACGTCGTGTAGCGACGGCACCCACGCATCGAGCACAGGACGTCGCTCACCCCACGCCACGGCACCTGACCTGGGCTGTGGTCGCACTCCACGACGAAGCCCCTGACCCGCCTCGCTGCGGGTCAAGGGCACGCGATGGGGTGAGTGACGGGGCTCGAACCCGCGACATCCTGGACCACAACCAGGTGCTCTACCTGCTGAGCTACACCCACCATGCTCCGGCGGGCGGACCCGCAGGTGCGCGAACCATCGTAGCGGTTCGCGAGCAGTGCTTCGTACGTCTGCCGGGACCGGCCCGGCGTCGTCCGGACGCGTGACCGGGCCGGTGTCACGCGGTCGACGCGTCGACGTCGGAGGTGACGGACTCCGCGATGCGCTTGGCGGTCGCGGAGTCCGGGCCGGGCTCGGGCACGAACACCGCCTGGCGGTAGTACTTGAGCTCTTGGATCGACTCCAGGATGTCGGCGAGCGCGCGGTGGCCGCCCTGCTTGCGCGGGGCGCTGAAGTAGGCGCGCGGGAACCAGCGGCGGGCCAGCTCCTTGACCGACGACACGTCGATGATCCGGTAGTGCAGGTGCTGCTCGAGCTCGGGCATGTCGCGGGCCAGGAAGCCGCGGTCGGTGCCCACGCTGTTGCCGGCGAGCGGTGCCTTGCGGGGCTCCGGCACGTGCTCGCGCACGTACTGCATGACCTGGCGCTCGGCGTCCTGCATGGTGACGCCCTGGGCCAGCTCGTCCAGCAGGCCGCTCGACGTGTGCATCTCGCGGACGACGTCCGGCATCGTCTCGAGCGCCTCCGGCGGACAGGCGATCACCACGTCAACGCCCTCGCCGAGCACCTCGAGCTCGGAGTCGGTGACCAGCACCGCGACCTCGATGAGCGCATCGCGCTGGAGGTCGAGGCCGGTCATCTCGCAGTCGATCCAGACGATGCGGTCAGCTGAACGGTCCACCCGGCCAGCCTACGGGGGTGGAGGCCGGCGCGGCCGCGACGACCCGCTGAGGACGGCAATGGTCAAGGTGGCGAGGGCCAGCAGGCCGACGCCGACGACGAGCAGGGCCGTGCGCCACGACCCGTCCAGCCAGAGCACCACCGCCCCCGCGAGCACGCTCGCGAAGACGCCCCAGCCGAGCAGCTCGGACGGCGGTGCCTTGCGCTGCACCGGCCGTCCGTGTCGCCCCACCCTGCGACCCTACGTCCGTCGTGGACGCCGGTGCGGGCGGCGCGCCAGCACCGCGGCCCGTCGCCGTCGACCGCGACACCGCGGTGGTGGGTGGCTAGCCTCTGCGGGCATGAGCACCTCGACGCCCGGCTGGTCGACCGTCCCGTCCGCGGCGTCGGCGGTGGCGCCGTCGCCCGGACGCCGCACAGCCCGGTCGAGCATGGGCCGGATCCTGCTGATGGCCCTCGCGGCGCTGGTGATGGCGGCCTGCCTGCTCCTGGTGCTCGTGCTCATCGGCGCCGACACCGGCCTGACCGGTTTCGTGGCCGGCTTCGTCTTCTCGCTCGTCCCCGTGTGCATCGTGCTGCCCGCGCTGCTGTGGCTCGACCGGTTGGAGGCCGAGCCGGTCGGGCAGCTGCTGTTCGCGTTCGGCTGGGGCGCCGTCGTGGCGACGTTCGTCGCGCTGGTCGTGAACTCCTACTCGCTGGCGGCGCTCACCGAGTACGGCGGCGACATCTCGACCGCCGCCGTGTTCGTGGCGCCGTGGGTCGAGGAGATCAGCAAGGGCTTCGCCGTCCTGCTCGTGCTGCTGTGGAGGAGGCGCGAGTTCGACGGCATCGTCGACGGCATCGTGTACGCCGGGCTGGCCGGGCTGGGCTTCGCGTTCACCGAGAACGTCCTCTACCTCGGGCGCTCGCTGCAGGAGAACGGCACCACCGGGCTGGCGGTGACGTTCGTGCTGCGCGGCGTCTTCGGCCCGTTCGCCCACCCCATGTTCACGATGGCCACGGGCATCGGGCTGGGGCTGGCCGCGCGCACGCACCGCGCCTGGCTGCGCGTCGTCGCCCCGCTCGCCGGCCTCGTGGTGGCCGTCGTGCTGCACAGCCTGTGGAACCTCAGCGCCGTCGCCGGGCTGCGTGGCTTCATCGGGCTCTACGTGGTCGTGCAGGTGCCGGTCTTCGCGGCTGCGGTCGGGTTCGCGATCTGGGCGCGACGCCGCGAGGCCCGGCTGATCCGCGAGCACCTGCAGGTCTACGTCGCCAGCGGCTGGTTCACGGCCGCCGAGGTCGAGATGCTCGGGTCGATGGCCGAGCGGCGCCGTGCGCGGACGTGGGCGTTCGCGGTGGGCGGCAGCCGGGGCCGGGCGTCGATGCGGGCGTTCCAGGCGGCGGCCACCGAGCTCGCGTTCGCCCGCGACCGGGCGACCCGCGCCGCCCTCAGCCAGGAGGCCCAGCAGATCGAGCGTGACCTGCTGGCCCAGGCGACCGCCCACCGGTACGGCTTCGTCGCCCCCGCCTGAGCCGAGGCACCGGCGTCCGGTAGGTGCAGAGTGTGCGTCGGGCGCGCCCGGCAGGACTCGAACCTGCAACCGGCGGATTAGAAGGCCGCTGCTCTATCCGTTGAGCTACGGGCGCCCGGGCAGGCGTCGCGGAGCGGTCCTGACCCCTGCGCAGTCTACGGCGTAGACCCCCCGCGATGGTGATCACGGGATCACCATGGGAGCGCGCGCGGCTGGGGAGCGCTCGGACGCACGCGCGGGCACACTGCGTGCTCGCCCGTGCGCGCGCCGAGTTGGTGGACCACAGGCTGAGACGGCAGGCTAGCCACCGTGAAGGACCAGCCGCAGCCCGACGCGCTGCTCGCAGCCGTCGAGGCGCTGCGAGGCGGCGTCGCCGCGCTGGCCCTGCCGCTGGAGGTGACCGGCGCGGCGGACGCCCGCTCGGGCCGCCAGGCCCTCGTCGACCAGCTCGACGACTACGTGCTGCCCCGGCTGCGCTCCCTCGACGCACCGCTGCTCGCGGTGGTCGGCGGCTCGACCGGCGCCGGGAAGTCCACGCTGGTCAACTCGGTGCTGCGCCAGCAGGTGAGCCGCAGCGGCGTGCTGCGCCCGACGACGCGGTCGCCGGTGCTGGTGCACCACCCCGACGACGCGGCCGCCTTCGAGGGCGACCGCGTCCTCGCGTCGCTCGTGCGTCTCACCGGCGACGAGCCCACGCCCGAGCCGGACGACGACCGGCGCATCACCGCGGTGCGCCTGGCCACCAGCGACGCGCTGCCGCCTGGCCTGGCCCTGCTGGACGCTCCCGACATCGACTCGGTGGTGAGCGCCAACCGCGAGCTCGCCGCCCAGCTGCTCGCCGCGGCGGACCTGTGGATCTTCGTCACCACCGCGGCGCGGTACGCCGACGCCGTGCCGTGGGACCTGCTGCTCGGCGCCTCGGCGCGCGGGGCGTCCGTCGCCATCGTGCTCGACCGGGTCCCGCCCGAGGCGCTGCTGGAAGTGCGCACGCACCTCGCCGCCATGCTGCGCGAGCGCGGGCTCACCACCTCGCCGCTGTTCACCGTCCCGGAGTCGGCGGTCGACGACGACGGGCTGCTCGACCCCGAGGTCGTGCGCCCGGTGCGCTCGTGGCTGGTGGCGCTGGCGCGCGACTCCCAGGCGCGGCAGGTCGTCGTCCGCCGCACGCTCACCGGCGCACTGGCCGCGCTGCGCGTCCGGCTGAGCGCCCTGGTCGACGCCGCCCAGGCCCAGGACGACGCGCGGGCCGCCCTCGAGCGCGAGGCCGACGAGGCGTACGTCCAGGCCCGGTCGAAGATCGAGCACGGTCTCTCGGACGGCTCGCTGCTGCGCGGTGAGGTGCTGGCGCGCTGGCAGGAGTTCGTCGGCACCGGGGAGCTCTTCCGCACCCTCGAGGCAGCGGTCGGACGGCTGCGCGACCGCGTCGTCGCGGCGCTGCGCGGGCGTCCGGCACCGGCGGAGGAGATCGGCGAGGCCCTTCAGACCGGCGTCCAGGCGCTGCTCACCGCGCAGGCCGAGCTGGCCGCCCGCGACGCCTGGCAGCGCTGGCGGTCCGTCGAGGGTGGGCGCCCGCTCGCCGAGTCCCACCGCGAGCTCGCCTCGCCGGGCCCGGCGCTGGAGGAGCGCGCCGCCCGCACCGTGCGTGACTGGCAGCGGTACGTGCTCGAGCTGGTGTCCAGCGAGGGCGGCGACCGCCGGGCCACCGCCCGCGCGCTGTCGTTCGGCGTCAACGGCGTCGGCGTGCTGCTGATGCTGGTGGTGTTCAGCCAGAGCCTCGGGCTGTCCGGCGCGGAGGTGGGGATCGCAGGTGGCACGGCGGTCGTGGCCCAGCGCCTGCTCGAGGCGGTGTTCGGCGACCAGGCGGTGCGCACGCTGGCCGCGAAGGCCGAGGCCGAGCTGCTGCGCCGTGCCGGTGAGCTGCTGGACGCCGACCGCCGCCGCTTCACCGAGGTCCTGGCCTCGCTCGAGCAGGGCACGGACGTCGCAGGCGCTGCGGCGGCTGCAGCACGACCTGGCGGCCGCGCAGTGAGCCGGCGCAGCACAGCGTCGGGCGCACGGGCGGGGCGCGCGCTCGACGTCGCGGCCCGCGCCCAGGCGCTCAGCGAGGCCCTGGACGCCGGCGGACACCGGCTCGACCCGGCGGCCGCGCGCACGGCCCGCACCCTCGTCGGCAAGGTCGACGAGCGGGTGCGGCTCAGCGCCGACCACACCGTCGTCGCGCTGGCCGGGGCCACGGGCAGCGGCAAGTCCAGCCTCTTCAACGCGCTGAGCCGCCTCGACATCGCCACGGTCGGCGTGCGCCGTCCCACGACGTCGACGGCCAGCGCGTGCGTCTGGGGTGCCGACGGCGCGCAGCCGCTGCTGGAGTGGCTGGGCGTCCCACGCCAGCACCGGGTGAGCCGCGAGAGCGCCCTCGGCGCCGGCGACGACGAGCTGCACGGGCTGGTGCTGCTCGACCTGCCCGACCACGACTCCACCGAGGTCTCGCACCGGCTCGAGGTCGACCGCCTCGTCGAGCTCGTCGACGTCCTGGTCTGGGTCACCGACCCCCAGAAGTACGCGGACGCGGCGATGCACCGCCGCTACCTGGCCCGACTCGCCGGCCACGACGCGGTCGTCGTGGTGGTGCTCAACCACGCCGACCGGTTGGCGCCGAAGGAGCTGGCGGCGTGCGTGCGCGACCTGGAGCGGCTGCTCGCCGCCGACGGGCTCACCGGCGTCGACGTCGTGGCCACCTCGGCCGCCACGGGCCACGGCGTGATCGCGCTGCGCCAGGAGCTCGCCGAGGCGGTCGGACGGCGCACGGCCTGGCGCCAGCGGCTCGCCGCGGACCTCACCTCGGCCGCCGCCGAGCTGCGTGAGGGGGTCGCCGACAGCGAGCCCGAGCCTGGCGCGCTCGCCCGGCGGACCGGCCTGGTCGACGCGCTCGTCGACGCCGCGGGCGTCGGCACCGTCGTGCGGGCCGTGGAGCAGGACTACGTGCGGGGCGCCACCGCGGCGGCCGGCTGGCCCGTCACCCGCTGGGTCGGCCGCCTGCGCCCCGACCCGCTGCGGCGCCTGCGCGTCGACCGGTCCCAGGACTCACGCGCCGCCGAGGCCGAGCTCGAGCAGGCCGTTCGCCGCACGTCCCTGCCGCGCCCGACACCGGCTCAGCGCTCGCGCGTCGAGCTCGCCACGCGACGCGTCTCGGACGGCGCCAGCGAGGGCCTGCCGGAGCGCTGGGCCGACGCCGTGCGCTCGGCCGCGCAACCCGCACCCGACGACCTCGGTGACGCGCTCGACCAGGCGGTGGTGCGCACGGACCTCGGGCTGCGCCGTCCGGCCTGGTGGCGGGTGCTCGGCGCCGTGCAGTGGCTGCTGGCGCTCGCGGCGGTGGTCGGCCTGGTGTGGCTGGTGGCGCTCGCGGTGATGGGCTGGCTGCGGCTCCCCGAGCCGGCGACGCCCTACCTCGGACCGCTGCCGTGGCCGACGCTGCTGCTCGTCGGCGGCCTGGTGCTCGGGGCGCTCCTGGCCGCCGTCGTGCGGGCGGTCGCCGGCCCGGCGTCCCGGCGCAGGGGCGAGCGCGTTCGCCGGCGGCTCGCGGACGCCGTTGCGGCAGTAGCGCGCGAGCGCGTGCTCGCACCGGTCGAGGCGGTGCTCGCCGACCACCGGGCCACGCGGGAGGCGCTGCACCGCGTCGTCGCCTGACCTCGCGCGCACCGCCGTGGTCGGGCGCACCCCCGACAGGCCGATAGCCTGGTGGGCATGGCCGAGTTCATCTACACCATGACCAAGGCGCGCAAGGCGCACGGCGACAAGGTCATCCTCGATGACGTCACGATGTCGTTCTACCCCGGCGCCAAGATCGGCGTCGTCGGCCCGAACGGCGCCGGCAAGTCGACGATCCTGAAGATCATGGCGGGCCTCGACCAGCCGTCGAACGGTGAGGCGCGGCTCAGCGCCGGCTACACCGTGGGCATCCTGCTGCAGGAGCCGCCGCTCAACGAGGACAAGACGGTGCTCGGCAACGTCGAGGAGGGCGCAGGCGAGATCAAGGCCGCGCTCGACCGCTACAACGAGATCGCCGCCGAGATGGCCGAGAACTACTCCGACGAGCTGATGGAGGAGATGGGCAAGCTCCAGGAGGTCATCGACACCGCTGACGCCTGGGACCTCGACAGCCAGCTCGAGCAGGCGATGGACGCGCTGCGCTGCCCGCCGCCGGACGCCGACGTCAAGGTGCTCTCCGGCGGCGAGCGCCGTCGCGTCGCCCTGTGCAAGCTGTTGCTGCAGAAGCCCGACCTCCTGCTGCTCGACGAGCCCACCAACCACCTCGACGCCGAGAGCGTGCAGTGGCTCGAGCAGCACCTCGCCGCCTACCACGGCGCCGTCCTGGCCGTCACGCACGACCGGTACTTCCTCGACAACGTCGCGCAGTGGATCGCCGAGGTCGACCGCGGCCGCCTCTACCCGTACGAGGGCAACTACTCGACGTACCTCGAGAAGAAGCAGGAGCGCCTTCAGGTCCAGGGCAAGAAGGACGTCAAGCTCGCCAAGCGCCTCAAGGACGAGCTGGAGTGGGTGCGCTCCAACGCCAAGGGCCGTCAGACCAAGTCCAAGGCGCGCCTCGCCCGCTACGAGGAGATGGCGGCGGAGGCCGAGCGCACGCGCAAGCTGGACTTCGAGGAGATCCAGATCCCGCCGGGTCCGCGTCTGGGCAGCGTGGTGATCGAGGCGCAGGACCTCCGCAAGGGCTTCGGCGACCGCCTGCTCATCGACGGGCTGTCGTTCACGTTGCCGCGCAACGGCATCGTCGGTGTCATCGGCCCGAACGGCGTCGGCAAGACCACGCTCTTCAAGGCGATCGTGGGCCTGGAGCCGATCGACAGCGGCGACCTCAAGGTCGGCGACACGGTCAAGATCTCCTACGTCGACCAGGGTCGGGGTGGCATCGACCCGAAGAAGAACGTCTGGGAGGTCGTCAGCGACGGCCTCGACTACATCAAGGTCGGCAACACCGAGATCCCCTCGCGGGCGTACGTGTCGACCTTCGGGTTCAAGGGGCCCGACCAGCAGAAGGCCGCCGGGGTGCTGTCCGGTGGTGAGCGCAACCGCCTCAACCTCGCGCTGACCCTCAAGCAGGGCGGCAACCTGCTGCTGCTCGACGAGCCGACGAACGACCTGGACGTCGAGACCCTGGGCTCGCTCGAGAACGCGCTGCTCGACTTCCCCGGCTGCGCCGTGGTCATCAGCCACGACCGGTGGTTCCTCGACCGCGTCGTGACGCACATCCTCGCCTACGAGGGTGACGACCAGGACCCCGCCAAGTGGTACTGGTTCGAAGGCAACTTCGAGTCCTACGAGGCCAACAAGGTCGAGCGCCTCGGCGCCGATGCCGCGCGCCCGCACCGCGTCACGTACCGCAAGCTGACCCGCGACTGAGCCGGCCGTCGTCATGCGGGTCTGGCTGCGGCTGCGCGAGGCGTTCTGGTTCGTGCCGGCGCTCTTGTGCGTCGCGGCGGTGGTGCTCGCCGAGGCCGTGCTGGTCGTCGACCGCCGCGTCGAGGTCACGAACTCACTGATCGCACCTCTCGTCTACGAGGCCGGGGCCAGCGGCAGCCGTGACCTGCTCGGGGCGATCGCCGGCTCGATGCTCGGCGTGGCCTCGACCACCTTCTCGATCACGATGGCCGTCCTCGCGTTGACGTCGTCCAGCTACGGACCTCGCCTGGTGCGCAACTTCATGGGCGACCGAGGAAACCAGCTGGTGCTCGGCACCTTCCTCGCGACGTTCCTGTACGCCCTGGTGGTGCTGCGGTCGGTGCGCTCGGGATCCGACACCGGCTCCGGTGGCTCGTTCGTGCCGCATCTCGCGGTCAACGTGGCCGTGGTGCTCGCCGTCCTGAGCATCGCCGTGCTCGTGTACTTCATCCACCACATCAGCGACTCGATCCAGGTGGCGACGTTGTCCGGCCGGGTCCGCCGCGAGCTGCGCGAGACGGTCGACCGGCTCTACCCCGCTGACGCCGGGCTCGACCGCACGGAGACGAGCCACCCGAGCGACAGCCTGCCCGCCGACGTCAGCGGGGGCACCGCGGTCACCCCGCGCTCGTCCGGCTACGTCGCGGGGATCGACGCGGAGCACCTCGTGGAGGTCGCGCGCCGAGCTGACGTCACGGTGGTGATGCAGGCCCGCCCGGGCGATCACGTCCTCGACGACGACGTCGTCGCCCGGGTCTGGCCGCCGGTGGCCGACGACGAGACCGTGCACGCCCTCAGCCGTGCGGTGACCATCGGCGAGAACCGCACTCCGTACCAGGACATCACGTTCGCGGTGCAGCAGCTGGTCGAGCTGGCGGTCCGGGCGCTGTCACCTGGCACCAACGACCCGTTCACGGCGCAGAACGCTCTTGACGACCTCAAGGTGGGACTCGCCCAGCTCGCGGCCCGCCCGCTGCCTTCCGGCCGCCGCTACGACACCGACGGCCGGCTCCGGCTCGTCGCGCACCCCGTCGCGCTGGAGTCCCTGCTCGACCACGTGCTGGACGCCGTCCGCACCTATGCGCTGGACGCGCCATCCGTGCTGATGAAGGCCCTCGAGCTGGTCGAGGCGGTCGGCGCGCGGACCGCCTCGGGCCATGTCCGCGAGCACCTGTCGCGCCACGTCGGCTACCTCGTCGACGCCTACGTGCGTGGTGACCCCGCCGCACCCGACCTGCAGCGGCTGCGGACTCGTGCCGACACCGTGCTCGCCGGGCTCACCGCCGAAGGGACGGACGACGCTCAGCGGACGCGGCCGTAGCGGACGTGGGAGGTCCACAGCGGAACGCGCTTGACGCGGGTGCCGGGCTTGGCGGCGTGCCAGATCCGGCCGTGCCCGGCGTACATCGCCACGTGGTAGACGTGCCGGCCGGAGAAGAAGAACACGAGGTCACCAGGACGCCGTGAGGCGGCCCGGATGTGCCCCGTGGCCGCCCACTGCTGCTGGGCGGTGCGGGGCAGGCGCTTGCCGACGCGGGCGTACGACCACCGGGTCAGGCCGGAGCAGTCGAACGCGCGCGGGCCCTGGGCGCCACGGCGGTACACCGCCCCCTGGCGGCTGGCGGCGACGTTGACGGCGCGGACGCCGACGGCGGTGGGCACGAGCGCCCCCGCGGACGGCGCCTGGGCGACCTGGGGGACGAAGGCCGCCGCGCCGAGCAGGGCGACGAGCGCGAGGCGGGCGAGGGCAGGGTGGATCGCGCGACGGGTCGCGGGCATGACGGCTCCAGGTCATCGCCTGCGAAGCGGTACCTGTCGGGGTCGGGGACCTGTTCCCCGGTCCGTCCGCTGCCGCTCGAGGCGACGTCGGACGTCCTTACCCCCAAGGATCACCGGCTGCTGCCGATGACCCGCACTGCTGGGCGCTCCGTTCCTGCCACCAACGCGTCAGGTCGACGTCCCTGACACCGTGGCAGGACTCGGCGAGGTGTCAGGCGCCCCGCCGGTGCGGCGAGGGCTTCCTCACCCGCATCGGGGCATGGATCGTGACGCTGAAGTCGGTGGGGTCGGGTGTGACTCGGGTCACGTGGTCTCGGCCGGTACGCGCAGCATCCCCTCCTGCGCGACCGTGGCGACCAGGCGCCCGTCGCGGCTGAAGATGCGACCGGTGCCCAACCCTCGCGCACCGCTGGCCGACGGGCTGGCCTGCACGTAGAGCAGCCAGTCGTCGACCCGGACGTCGCGGTGCCACCACATGGCGTGGTCGAGGCTGGCCGCCTTCAGCCCGCGGGTCGCCCAGGTGACGCCGTGCCGGCGCAGCACCGACTCGAGCAGCGTGTAGTCGCTGGCGTAGCCGAGCACCGCGCGGTGCAGCAGCGGGTCGTCGGGCATCGGGGCCGGTGTCCGCATCCACACCGCGTTGGTGGCGCGGCGGTCGGGGTCGGCCTTCCAGTAGATGGGTGCGTCGACGTGGCGCAGGTCCATGGGGCGGGCGCGGGCCCAGTACTGCGCCACGGGGTGGTCGATGTGGCCCATGAGCTCGGCGGTCGTCGGGAGGTCCTCGGGCTCGGGCACCTCGGGCATGGCGTCCTGGTGGTCGAGGCCGGGGGAAGGGTCCTGGAACGAGGCGATCATCGACAGGATGGGCTGGTCGAACTGGATGGCGTGCACCCGCCGCGCGCTGAACGACCGCCCGTCGCGCAGCCGCTCCACCGCGAAGGTGATGGGCTCGCTGGAGTCACCCGGGCGCAGGAAGTACCCGTGCATCGAGTGCACCGGTCGCCCCTCCTGGACGGTGCGCCCGGCGGCGACGAGGGTCTGGCCGAGCACCTGGCCACCGAAGACGCGACCGTGCGGCTGCGGCTGGCTGTCGCCGACGAAGAGGTCCTGACCGCGGTCGTCGGTGCCGTCCGCACGCAGGTCCAGGACGTCCAGCAGGCCCCGCAGCAGCGCCGCACCGTCCGGCGTGCCGTCGGGTGCGCCCGTGCTGCCGGTGTCGCCTGGGGTCTGGTCGGTCACGGGTCCTCCGTCGATGTGCGGGCGGATCGGGCGGCCGCGTGGGCGCCCAGCATGCGCAGCACCAGACTGCCGTAGAGGGCGGCGACGTCCTGCGGCGACTCCCGGCCGGCGGGGTCGAACCAGCGAGCGACGTCGATGCACAGCGACAGGACGGCGCGCGTGACGCCGTGCGGGTCGCTGACCGACAGCTCGCCGCGCCGGACGCCGCGCCGCACCTCGGCCTCGACGAGCGACTCGATCGTCCGGCGCATCCGGGCGACGTCCGCGCGGTCGTCCGGCTCGAGAGCGTTCAGCTCGTACTGGACGACGCGAGCGACCTTGTGGTGCAACGCGTGCCAGGCCGTGAAGGTCTCGACGCACGTCCGCAACCGCGACGCGGAGGAGGGGTCGGCGTCGTGGGCGAGGGCGGTCTGCACGAGGCGCAGCGCCGCCTGGTGACCGAGCAGGCTCACCTGGGCGAGCACCGCGGCCTTGCTGGGGTAGTGCACGTACAGGCCGGCGGGGGACAGGCCCGCGCCCAGCGCGATGTCGCGCGTGGTCGTCGCGTGGTAGCCGCGCTCGGCGAACGTCTCGATGGCCGCGTCGACGATGCGCCGGGCGGTGTCCGGCAGGCCGGCGAACGCGTCGGCTGCCTGCGGGGGCGCGCTCACGGCGACTCCTTCCCCAGACCGGGCCGGTGATCGGCGTCCTGCTCAGTGCTTGACAGGCTGGTGGCGCGTCGCGACGCTAGCAGGTGAGCAAGCGCTTAGTCACCTGTCTGGGGAGGTCCCGGTGCGTCGCACCCTGTTCGGTCCGGAGCACGAGGCGCTGCGCGCCACGGCCCGCGAGTTCCTGCAGCGCCACGTCGTCCCGCACATGGACGAGTTCATCGAGAACCGCGCGCTGCCGCGCGAGTTCTGGCTCGAGGCGGGCAAGCAGGGTCTGCTCGGCCTGCACGTCCCGGACGAGTGGGGAGGCGGCGGCAGCGAGGACTACCTGTTCGGCGTCGTGGTGGCCGAGGAGATCTCCCGCGTGTCGGCGTCGATCTCCTCGTGCGTCGGCATCCACAGCAGCGTCTGCGCGCCGTACCTGGTCGAGCTGACCACGGACGAGCAGAAGGCCAGGTGGCTGCCGCGCTTCTGCACCGGTGAGCTCGTGTGCGCGATCGCGATGACCGAGCCGAGCGGCGGGTCCGACCTCGCCGCGCTCAAGACCACCGCGGTGCGCGACGGTGACGACTGGGTGCTCAACGGCTCCAAGACGTTCATCACCAACGGTTACAGCGCCGACCTGGTGATCGTCGCGGCCCGCACCGACCCGAGCAAGGGCGCCAAGGGCATCACGCTGTTCGGCGTCGAGGCCGGCATGGCGGGCTTCACGCGCGGCCGCAAGCTCGACAAGGTCGGCCAGACCGAGTCCGACACCGCCGAGCTGTTCTTCGACAACGTCCGCGTGCCCGACGCCCTGCGCATCGGCGACGAGGGCATGGGCTTCATCGCGATGATGCAGCGACTGGTGCAGGAGCGCGTCGGCGCCGCGATCGCCAACACCGCGCACGCCTCGCAGATCCTCGACGAGACCATCGAGTACGTGAAGCAGCGCCAGGCGTTCGGTCAGCCGGTGGGATCCTTCCAGCACAACAAGTTCAAGGTCGCCGAGCTGAAGACGCAGATAGACGTCACGCAGGCCTTCGTCGACCAGTGCGTCCTCGCTCACGCCGCGGGCGAGCTGTCGGCCGCCGACGCCGCGAAGGCCAAGTGGTGGAGCGCCCAGGTGCAGAACGACGTCCTCGACGAGTGCGTGCAGCTGCACGGCGGGTACGGCTACATGAACGAGTACCGCGTCGCGCGCGCCTGGCGCGACGCCCGGGTCACCAAGATCTGGGCCGGGTCCAACGAGATCATGAAGGAGCTCATCGGCCGGGACCTCGGGCTGTGAGCGTCCCCGTCGACGGGCGCTTCGCCGGCAAGGTCGCTCTCGTCACCGGCGCCTCGCGCGGCATCGGGCTGGGCGTCGCCGAGCGACTCGTGGCCGAGGGCGCCCAGGTCGTGATCACCGCGCGCAAGCAGGAGGCGCTGGACGACGCGCTGGTGGCCCTGGGCGGCCCGGACCGCGCCCTCGCGGTGGCCGGCCGGGCCGACGACCCCGACCACCGGGCCGAGGCGGTCGAGCGCGCGGTGTCCGAGCTCGGCTCGCTCGACCTGCTGGTCAACAACGTCGGCATCAACCCGGTGGCCGGGCCGCTCGTCGACCTCGACCTCGCGGCGGCGCGCAAGATCGCGGAGACCAACCTCATCTCGACCCTGGGGTGGACCCAGCTGGCCGTGAAGGCGGGCGGCCTCAGCGCCGTCGTGAACGTCTCGTCGGTGGCCGGGGTGCAGCCCGCGCCGGGCATCGCGTTCTACGGCGCGACCAAGGCGGCGGTCATCTCCTTGACCGAGGCGCTGGCGATCGAACTGGCGCCGCGCGTGCGGGTCAACGCCGTCGCCCCCGCGATCGTCAAGACGAAGTTCGCCGAGCTGCTGTACTCCCACGACGAGGGCGCCGTCGCCGCGCACTACCCGATGAAGCGGCTGGGCGAGCCGCAGGACGTCGCCGGCGCCGTGTCCTTCCTGCTCTCGGACGACGCGGCCTGGATCACCGGCCAGACGATCGTCATCGACGGCGGCATCACCAAGAGCGGCGGCCTCGGGTGAGCGCGGCGGCCGACCTGCCCCGCACCATGAACGCGTGGCAGGTGGTGGGCCACGGGGCGCCGGCGTCCGCACTGGAGCGTCGCGAGGTGCCGGTGCCTTCCCCCGGCGCTCGGGAGCTCCTGGTCGCGGTCGACGCGTGCGCCCTGAACTTCCCGGACGTCCTGCTGGCGGCCGGGCAGTACCAGCTGCGTCCGGAGCTCCCGTTCACGCCGGGGATCGAGCTGGTCGGGCACGTTGCCGCAGTAGGCGAAGACGTGCACGGCTTCGCGGTCGGCGAGCGCGTGCTCGGCATGCCGCAGCTGCCCTTCGGCGCGCTCGCCGACCTCGCGATCATGCCCGTCACGACGACGTTCGCCGCACCCGACGCACTGGACGACGCCCAGGCCGCAGCCCTGTACGTCGCCTACCAGACGGGCTGGTTCGGGCTGCACCGCCGGGCGCACCTGCAGCCGGGCGAGACGCTGCTCGTGCACGCGGCAGCCGGCGGTGTGGGCAGTGCCGCCGTCCAGCTGGGCAAGGCCGCAGGGGCGAGGGTCGTCGCCGTCGTCGGCGGGCCGCACAAGGCGGAGGTGGCGCGCGAGCTCGGCGCTGACGAGGTGGTCGACCGGCACGCCGCCGGCGACCTGGCCGGGCTGGTCGCGGCGTTGAAGGACGCCTGCGGTGCGCGTGGCGCGGACGTCGTCTACGACCCGGTCGGCGGCGACGCCTTCACCGCCTCCACCAAGGTGGTCGCCTTCGAGGGGCGCGTCGTCGTGGTCGGGTTCACCAGCGGGCAGGTGCCCCAGGCGGCCGCGAACCACCTGCTGATCAAGAACTACGGCGTCATCGGCCTGCACTGGGGCCGGTACCAGGAGCTCGCGCCCGAGCTCGTGCGCGAGGCGCAGCAGCAGATCGAGGAGCTCGTGCGAGCCGGGCTCGTCGAGCCGCTCGTGTCCGAGCGCATCGGCGTCGACGAGGTTCCCGAGGCGTTGGAGCGGCTGGCGTCCGGGCGCACCACGGGACGGGTCGTGGTGCAGCGTGGCTGACGCCCCGTCCGTGTTCGATCCGGACGGCGCCGGTGCGGTGGTCACCGGGGGCGGCTCGGGGATCGGCGCCGAGCTGGCCCGGCGGCTCAGCGCGGCCGGCGCGCGCGTCGTCGTCAACGACCTCGACGCCGCAGCGGCCGAGGCGGTGGCAGCCGAGGTCGGGGGAGTCGCGGTGACCTGCGACGCGGCGTCCGTCGAGGGGGTGGCGACGCTGGTCCAGGCCGCTCGCGAGGCCCTCGGCGAGATCGACCTGTTCTGCGCCAACGCCGGCGTCGCCCCGATCGGTGGCGTCGTGGGGCGCCACGCTGCCGGCGAGCAGGAGTGGGGCCGCGCCCTCGAGGTCAACCTGCTCGCGCACGTCCGCACGGCTCAGGCCCTGCTGCCGCGGTGGCTGGAGCGCGGGCGGGGCCACCTGCTGGTCACCGCGTCGGCGGCGGGACTGCTCACCATGCTGGGCAGCGCACCCTACGCGGTGAGCAAGCACGCGGCGGTGGCGTTCGCGGAGTGGCTGAGGGCGACGTACGCGCACCGCGGCATCGTCGTCCAGGCGCTGTGCCCGCAGGGGGTGCGCACACCCATGCTGGCGTCGTCCGGCGAGGTGGGCCAGGCGCTCCTGGCCGCCGACGCCGTCGACGTCGAGGTGGTGGGCGACGCCGTGCTGGAGGCGTTGCGGGACGGGCGGTTCCTCGTGCTGCCCCACCCGGAGGTGCAGGGCTACCTGCAGGCCAAGGCCACTGACCCCGACGCCTGGCTCGCCGGCATGAACCGCCTCCAGCAGCGCCTCTGACGCACCACCCGAGCGTTCGCCGGACCCGCTGTCAGTCGTGCGCCGGCTCGCCGAGGAAGACGGCGAGGTTGTCCAGCGACGAGGCCATCCCCGCAGCGTGATCCGCCGCCGAGATCGCGTCGGGCACGTCCTCGGCGGTGATGTCGACCCGCGTCGCGCCGTCGACAGGCGTCAGCTGCCAGGACATCGTCATCGTGCCCGCGAAGCCGGCGTCCGTTGAGACGAAGTCGACCGTGTAGACGACGCGGGCGCCTTCGACGAGGTCGACGAAGCGACCCTCGGTGACGTCCGTGCCGGCACCGGACTTTCCCGGAGAACCTGACGGGTCCGGGTACGTCAGCACCATCCGGTAGGTCCCGCCGGGACGTGCGTCGTAGTGCTCGATCTGCGCGGTCATGTCACCAGGCGGCAGCCAGCGCGCCAGCGCCTCGGGGTCGACGAGCGCGGCGTAGACCCGCTCCGGCGGTGCGGCGACGAGCTTGCTGGCCTGGTCGGTGCGCGCCATCGCCCCAGGCTAGAGGCCGAGCGCGCTGCGGCGCACTGGTCAGCGGTGGCGGGCGAGCTCGCGGCGCGCCAGCGACATGCGGTGGACCTCGTCCGGGCCGTCGGCGAGCCGCAGCGTGCGAGCCGCCACCCACAGCTGCGGCAGCGGGGTGTCCTGGGCGACCCCCGCGCCCCCGTGCACCTGGATCGCGTCGTCGATGACGCGCTGCGCCATGAGCGGCACGGCGATCTTGATGGCCTGGATCTCGGTGTGGGCGCCCTTGTTTCCGACGGTGTCCATCAGCCACGCCGTCTTGAGCACCAGCAGCCGGGCCTGCTCGATGGCCACTCGGGCGTTGGCCACCTGCTCGCGCACGACGCCCTGACGAGCGAGCGGCCGCCCGAAGGCGACCCGCTCGTTCGCCCTGCGGCACATGAGGTCCAGGGCTCGCTCGGCCATCCCGATCAGGCGCATGCAGTGGTGGATTCGGCCCGGCCCGAGCCGAGCCTGGGCGATCGCGAACCCTTCACCCTCGCCCTTGAGGACGTTAGACGCCGGCACGCGGACGTCGTCGAACTCGACCTCGGCGTGGCCGCCGTGCGAGGAGTCGTCGAAGCCGAACGTGCGCAGCGCCCGCACCACCCGCACCCCGGGGGTGTCGCGCGGGACGAGGATCATCGACTGGCGGCGGTGCCGGTCGACGGACTCGTCGGCGGGGTCGGCGGACTGGCCCATCACGATGAGGATCTCGGCGCGCGGGTCCATGGCGCCGGTCGACCACCACTTGCGCCCGGTGACGACGTACTCGTCGCCGTCGCGCCGGATCGAGGTCCGGATGTTGGTGGCGTCGGACGACGCGACGTCCGGCTCGGTCATGCAGAACGCCGAGCGGATCCGCCCGTCCAGCAACGGCTCCAGCCAGCGCTGCTGCTGCTCGGGCGTGCCGAACTCCGCGAGCACCTCCATGTTGCCGGTGTCGGGCGCCGCGCAGTTGAGCGCCTCGGGCGCCAGCCACGGGGAACGGCCCGGTGAGCTCGGCGAGCGGCGCGTACTGGACGTTGGTGAGGCCGGCGCCGTGCTCTCCGGGCAGGAAGAGGTTCCACAGGCCCAGCTCACGTGCGGTCGCCTTCAGCTGCTCGACGACGTCGGGACGCGTCCACTCGCGGTCGGTACCTCGCGAGTCGGCAACCTGGCGCTCGAGCACCGGCTCGGCCGGGTAGACGTGGTCGGCGAGGAAGGACTCCAGCCGCCCCTGCAGCTCTCGTGTGCGCTCGTCGTAGGCGAAGTCCATGGTGGGCCCTCCGGGCGGGTCAGCCGAGCTCGGTCAGCAGCAGGTCGGTGACCTCCTGCGGTCGTTCGAGGTTCGGCAGGTGGCCGGCCCACTCGAGGTCGACCAGGCGCGCGCCCGGCACACGCTCGGCGAGCCCGCGGGCGATGGCGCGAAAGTGCGCCAGGTCGTGGCCGCCGGTGACCACGGTCGTGGGGACGGCGATGCGCGAGGGGTCGACGTCGACGTGCTGCGGGCCGATGTCGTCCGGTGCGTCGAGCTGCACCTCGAAGGTGTGCCGCTGCCACTCGGCGAGCGCCTCCCGGGTCTCGGGCGACGCCTCGGGGCCGAGCCACGTGCGGACGTTGAGCTGCACGGCTCCCTCGAGGTCGCGCGCCTCCAGCAGCTCCTCCTCGGCGGTGCCGAACGCCTCGAGGTCCGGCGTCGACGGCGCGTCGCCGCCCGGGCAGAGCAGCACCAGCTGCGACACCCGTTGCGGTGCAACGGTGGCGAGCTCCGCGGCCACCCTGCCGCCGTAGGACGCGCCGACGACCGCGACCTGCGCGATGCCCAGGTGGTCGAGCAGCGCCACGACGTCGTCGGTGTTGCTCCACGAGGACGCCGGCACCGGCGTCTCGCCGAACGCCCGCAGGTCGCAGCGGACCACCTGGTGCGACGACGTCAGCGCCGGCCACTGCGGCTGCCACATCTGCCGGTTGGCGACGGAGGAGTGCAGCAGCAGGACGGCGCTGCCGCGGCCCTCGACGTCGTGGGCCAGGAGGTCGGTCACATGTCTCCTTGCAGAGTCTGGTTGCCTGCGGCGACGAGTCCGGGGACCACGGCGCCGATGTGCTCGAAACCCGACCCTACGGTCTGCCCCCGGGTGTAGCGGTAGTGAATTCCCTCCAGGATGACGGCGAGCTTGAAGTAGCCGAAGGCGACGTACCAGGGCAGCGCGGTGACGTCGGTGCCGGTGACGTCGGCGTACCGCTCGACCAGCTCGCGACCGGCCGGGAACCGGGCCACCGACGACGGCGTGTCGGCAACCGGCCCCAACGAGGACCCGCGATCAGAACCGTTGCCCCAGTAGACGAGCAGCAGGCCGAGGTCGGTGAGCGGGTCACCCAGGGTCGCCATCTCCCAGTCGAGGACGGCGGCGACGTCCCACCGCTGCGGCGACACCATGACGTTGTCGAGCCGGAAGTCGCCGTGCACCACGGCGGCGCGCTGGGACGTCGGCACGGACCCGGCCAGCGCGTCGCGCAGGTCGTCGACGCCCGCGACGTCGCGGCTGCGGCTGGACTCCAGCTGCGTCGACCACCGGCGGACCTGTCGCTCGAGAAAGCCGTCGGGACGCCCGAAGTCCCCGAGCCCCACGGCCTGCGGGTCGACGCCGTGCAGCAGCGCCAGGGTGTCGACCAGGCGGTCGCTCAACAGGCCCCGCTCGTGGTCCGGGACGCCGAGCAGGTCCGTGCGTCCGCGCAGCACCACGCCCTCGACGCGCTGCATCACGTAGAACGGCGCCCCGAGCGGCGAGTCCGACTCGCACAGCAGCACGGGCTCGGGCACGGCCACCCGCGGCCCGGACGCACCGTGCAGCGCGCTGATCACCCGGAACTCACGGACCATGTCGTGCGCGGTCGCGAGGACGTGCCCCAGCGGTGGGCGGCGCAGCACCCAGCGGTGCTCACCGTCGTCCAGCGCGTAGGTGAGGTTCGAGCGGCCGCCCGCGACCAGCCGGGCCGACAAGGCACCGGAGCGCAGCCCCGGGTGGTGCTCGTCGAGCCAGTCGGTGAGAGCGGCGAGATCGAGCCCGCGAGGCGACGCCGCGGACGCCGGGGACGCTGCGTCGTGGGCCACCGTCGCACCGTATCCCAGGCACGCCATGATGTCGGCATGGCTCACTACCGCTGCGACTACCCGATGCGCTGGTCGGACATGGACGCCTACGGCCACGTGAACAACGTGCAGTACCTGCGGTTCTTCGAGGACGCGCGCATCGAGGCGTTCGCCGCCCACCGGGCCGGCGAGGGTGACAAGAGCCTGCTCGACACGGGCATCCTCGTGGCCCGGCACGAGATCGAGTACGTCAAGCCGTTGCGCTGGCGTCCGGAGCCCGTGCACATCGACCTGTGGATCACCACCATCAAGGGTGCGCGCATCGACGTCGGCTACGAGGTGTACGACGAGCACCCGGGCGAGGAGCGCGTGCGCTACGCGCTGGCCGAGTCGACGCTGGTCATCTACGACCTGGTGAGCGAGCGTCCTCGGCGGATCAGCGCGGCCGACGTCGAGCGGCTCGAGGCGCTGCGCGGCGAGCCCGTGCCGTTCCGGATGCGGCGGCCCCGGTGACCGCCGAGCTGGTGGTCCCAGAGGGTGCCGTCGCCGACCTGGCGACCTACCTCGCGCGCGCCCGCCGCGTCGCGCCCGACGGCGCCGTCCGGCTGCTCGCGACGGGGACCGCCTTGGCGGTGTACGTCTCGCCGGTGCACGGCGGCGGCGGCCCCACCGTGCTGGGTCTGCGCGTGCTGCCGCTCGCCGAGCCGGCGGACGTCGACACGACCGTCGCGCTGTCGGCGGTCACCGACCGGCTGGCGCGCATCGCGGCGTCCGGCGGTGCGCAGGCAGCATCCGGCGCGGTGGCCCTCGCGGTGCCGCCGGTGCAGGTGACCGACGCCGGCTGGGCGGGCGTCTCGCCGCCGCGCTCCGGCTGGGAGCCGCTGGCGCCGGTGCGGCGGACGGTGCTCGAGCAGGCGGCGCGCGCCGGAGCCGCCCAGATCGCGGCCGGCGCGCCCGAGGGCTCCGGCGCCAGTGCGGTGGCGCGGCTGCGGGCGCTGGTGTGGGGGCAGGACGTCGCCGGTGTACCGGGGCTGCCCTCGGGGGCGGCGTTCGTCGCCGACGCGCTCGGCTTCCTCGGCCCCGACGACGGCGACGACGGCGACGACGGCGGCGTCCAGCAGCTGGCGCACGGTGCGTGGCGCCGGCTCTCGACGCCACGCGGTCACGTGCTGTCGCGCCGGTCGCTCCTCTAGCGAGGCACGGACCTTCGGCCCTCCCGGTGCGTCCCTGGACGCGCCACGGTGGGTCGGTGGAGCGCTTCCAGGACCGCGCCGCAGCCGGACGCCTGCTCGCCGGACGCCTGCTCGCGGGCGACCGCGAGCCCTGGGGCCGGCAGGACGCCGTCGTCCTGGGGGTGCCCCGCGGGGGAGTGCCGGTGGCGGTCGAGGTCGCCCGGGCGCTGGGGCTGCCGCTCGACGTCATCGTGGTGCGCAAGCTCGGCGTGCCCTATCAGCCCGAGCTGGCCATGGGCGCCGTCGGCGAAGGCGGGGTGCGCGTGCTCAACGACGAGGTGCTGCAGGCCGCGCGGGTCAGCCCGGCCGAGCTCGCAGACGCCGAGCGCGCGCAGACCGCGGAGGTCTATGAGCGCAGCGAGCGGTTCCGTGCCGGCCGGGCGAGGGTCCCCCTCAGCGGTCGGGTGGCGGTCCTCGTCGACGACGGGGTCGCCACCGGCTCGACCATGCGGGCCGCCTGCCGGATCGTCCGGGCGCATGGCGCGCGCGGCGTCGTCGTGGCCGTGCCGGTGGCCTCCCGCGAGGCGGTGACGCTGCTGCGGGCCGACGCCGACGAGGTCGTGGTGCTCTCGGTGCCGGCGTGGTTCTCCAGCGTCGGCCAGTGGTATCGCGACTTCGAGCAGGTCCCGGACGCCACCGTCACGCGCCTGCTGCACGAGGCGGACGCCGCCGAGGCCCGCGAGGACGACGTGCTCGTGCCCGCCGGCGGCGTCCAGCTCGCCGGCACCCTGCGTGTGCCGCACGGCGCTCGGGGGGTCGTGGCGTTCGCCCACGGCAGCGGCAGCAGCCGGCTCAGCCCGCGCAACCGGTTCGTGGCGGAGCGGCTCGGCCGCGCCGGTCTGGCCACGCTGCTGCTCGACCTGCTGACGGTCGACGAGGAGCGGCACCGCGACAACGTGTTCGACATCAGGCTGCTCAGCAGCCGGCTGGCCGCGGTGTGCCGGTGGCTCTCGCTGGACGAGCGGACCGCGGACCTGCCGATCGGGCTTTTCGGGGCGAGCACCGGCGCGGCCGCGGCGCTGGCGACCGCCGCCACGACCACGACGACCGTGCACGCCGTGGTCAGCCGCGGCGGCCGCCCGGACCTCGCCGACGCCCTGCTGCCGCTGGTGACGGCACCGACCCTGCTCGTGGTCGGCGGTCGCGACGAGACGGTCCTCGAGCTGAACCGGCAGGCCCAGCAGCGGCTGCGCTGCGCCAGCCGGCTGGCCGTCGTCCCGGGTGCGACGCACCTGTTCGAGGAGCCGGGGGCGTTGCCGGAGGTCGCCCTGCTGGCGACCGAGTGGTTCCTCACCCACCTGACGCGCGAGCCCAGCCCCGCCACCGCGCGGACCTGACCGCCGCTCGATGGACGCCGCCGAGGCCCTCGACCGCACCGCCGCGGCGGTGATCTTCGACTGGGACGGCACCGCGGTTCCCGACCGCCGCGCGAGCGCCGCTCTCGTGCGTCGGCGGGTCGAGCGGCTCTGCGCGATCGGGGTGCACGTCGCCGTCGTGAGCGGCACCCACGTGGAGAACCTCGACGGCCAGCTGGGCGCGCGCCCCGCCGGCCCGGGGCGCCTGCTGCTGGCGAGCAACCGCGGCTCGGAGCTGTACGAGGTGCGCCCGCAGGGGCCCGCGCTGCTGCGCCGGCGCGTTGCCACCACGGACGAGGTCGCCGCGCTCGACGCCGCGGCCCAGCGTGTCAGCCGGGCCCTCACCGAGCGGGGGCTGGGCGGCGTGGTGGTCACCCGGCTCAACCGCCGCAAGATCGACCTGCTGCCCGAGCCCGCGTGGGCCGATCCGCCCAAGGCCCGGATCGCCGAGCTCGTCGCCGAGGTGACCCGACGGCTGGAGGCGGCCGGCTTCACCGGCCTCGAGGACGTCGTGTCGCTCGCTCGCCGGGCCGCTGCGGACGCCGGCCTCGCCGACCCCCGGGTCACCAGCGACGCCAAGCACGTCGAGATCGGCCTCACCGACAAGTCCGACTCGATGCGCGAGCTGCTGGGCCTGCTGGCCGACGTCGGGGTCGGCGCTGGGCTCGTGCTCGTGGCCGGCGACGAGTTCGGCCCGCTCGGCGGTGCGCAGGGCAGCGACTCCTTCCTGCTGGTGCCCGAGGCGCGGCGGGCCACAGTCGTTTCGGTGGGGGTGGAGCCCTCCGGCGTGCCGGACGGCGTGCGGCTGCTCGGCGGCGGCCCGGCGCGGTTCGTGCAGCTGCTCGACGAGCAGCTGCTGCGGCACCGTCGACGCCGGGTACCGTGCGTCGACCGCGACCCGGCCTGGACGGTCACCGAGGACGGCACCGACCCGTTGCGCCACCGCATCACCGAGACGTTGTTCACCCTGGGGGCCGGCGGTGTCGCGACCCGCGGCTCGCTGGAGGAGTCGCCGTCGGTGCCGTTGCTGCTCGCTGCGGGGGTCTACCACCGGCTGGGCCCCGCCCAGCACCTGCTGCCCGGGCCACTGTGGACCCAGGTGACGATCACGCCGGCACCGGCCGAGGACGTGCGCGTGCTCGACCTGCGCAGCGGCGTCCTCGCCCGCGAGGAGGTGTCGGCGACGGGGGCGCCCTTGCGGTCGCTGCGCTTCTGCAGCGTCGCCCGGCCCGGGTTGCTCGCGATGCGGGTCGAGGCCGACGAGCGCCGGCTGCGCCCCGGCGCCGCGTTCCGCGCCCCACCGGGTCTGGTCATGGCGCACGGGCGGCTGGCCGCCGGGCCGTGGGCGCGGGTCGCCAGCGACCTCGGGGGAGGTATCGCCGCCCTCGCCCGCCAGGTCGTGTCCCGTGGCGGCCCGCTGCGGTCGGTCGAGCGGCTCGTGGCCGTGACGACGGACCCGCGCAGGCAGCCGTCGCTGGCCGCTGCACGCGAGACGCTGGACGCCGCCGCGGCACAGGGCTTCGACGCGCTGCTCGCCGAGCACCGCGCCGCCTGGGCCGAGCGATGGTCGGCGGTCGACGTGCGGATCCCCGACGACCCCGACGCCGAGCGGGCGATCCGGTACGCGTTGTTCCAGCTGTGGTGCAACACGACTCCCGGGGACGAGCTCGCGGTCGGCGCGCGAGGCCTCTCCGGCCCGGGCTACTCCGGCCACGTGTTCTGGGACGCCGACGTGTTCGTGCTGCCGGCGCTGGTCAGCATGGACCCGCTGGCCGCTCACGCGATGGTGCGCTACCGGCTGCACCGGCTGGGCGCGGCCCGGGCCCGCGCCCGCGCGGCGGGTCACGCGGGCGCGCGGTTCCCGTGGGAGTCTGCGCAGTCCGGCGACGACGTGACGCCCCCGACCGTGCACCTGGGCGCCGAGACGACGCCCGTGCTCACCGGGTCGCAGGAGGAGCACATCACGGCGGACGTCGCCTGGGCCGTGCTGCACTGTGCCCGCTGGACCGGACGGCGCGTGCGGGCCGGCTCGACCGAGCTGGAGCTGCTGCTGGAGACGGCGCGCTACTGGGCCGACCGGTGCCGCACCGCGCCCGACGGCACGTCGCACCTGGACGGCGTGGTCGGCCCGGACGAGTACCACGACTCGGTCGACGACAACGCCTTCACCAACGTCATGGCGCGCTGGAACCTGCGCTCGGCGGCCGCCGCCGCGGCCGAGTGCGGCGCGGCGTCTTCGCAGGCTGCGAGCTGGCTGGCGCTCGCGGACTCGCTCGTCGACGGCCTCGACCCCGGCACCGGCGTGTACGAGCAGTTCCGCGGCTACCACGCGTTGGAGCCGCTGCTCGTCACCGACCTCGCGCCACCGCCGGTCGCGGCCGACGTCCTGTTCGGCCGCGAGCGCATCGCGGCCTCCCAGGTCATCAAGCAACCCGACGTCCTGATGCTGCACCACCTGGTGCCCGAGGAGGTCGCCGAGGGCTCGCTCGCGGCGAACCTCGACCACTACCTGCCGCGCACCGCGCACGGCTCGTCCCTCTCGCCCGCGATCACGGCGTCGCTGCTGGCCCGCGCGGGTCGCCCGGACGAGGCGCTGAGCATGCTGCGCACGGCGCTCGGCATCGACCTCGGCGACGTCCTCGGCATGACGGCCGCCGGGCTGCACCTGGCCACCCTCGGCGGCGTCTGGCAGGCCGTGCTGCACGGCTTCCTCGGCGCCTCGGTGCACGACGGCGCCTTGCAGCTGGACCCCGTGCTGCCGACGCGGTGGAGGACGCTCGAGGTGAGGTTCCGCTGCCTCGGGCGCAGGGTGAGGGTGAGGGTCGACGGCGGTGGCGTGGACGTCGCCGCAGACGGCGCGCTCGCCGTCGGGGTTGGTGGTGCGCCGCCGCAGCCGGTGTCGGGCTCGGCGCGCTTCGAGCGTCCTGCGGCACGTGCGGAGGGAGTGAGGGGTCGTGGCTGAGGTTCTTGCGGTGGTCGTCGACGACCGGCAGCGGCTGGAGGTTCTCGAGGTCGCCGCCGCCGTCGGCGGCCTGGTGCACGGCACGGTGCGCGAGCTGGTGCTCCCCGCGGCCGACGCCGGGATGACGGCCGAGGCCGTCTTGACCGCGGTCGGCGACGAGGACGTCGTGGTCGCCGTGCTGGCCGCCGAGGACGACCCTCGCGCGGCGTCGTGGCGCGTCATGCGCGCGGCCGGCAAGCCGCTCGTGCTCGTGCCCCCGAGGCTGCGGGACGGGCACCCGCCGATCGGCCGCGTGCTGGTGCCGCTCGACGGCACGCCCGAGTGCGCCCACGCCGTCGAGCACACCATCGAGCTCTGCACCCACGCCGGCGTCGACCTGGTCGTGCTGCACGTGTTCGGGCCGAGCACGATGCCGCCCTACTGGGACCAGCCCGCGCACGCGCTGCAGGCGTGGAGCGAGGAGTTCTTGTCCCGTCACGTCGCCGCGCCCGGCGTGCGGCTGGAGGTGCGCACGGGCGTGCCCGGGGACAACGTCGTCGACGTCGCGGCGAGCCTCGGGGCGGACCTCATCGCGCTGGGGTGGTCCCAGCGCCTGGACGCCGGGCGGGCGCGGACGGTGCGGCGGGCGGTGGCCGAGGCGCCGGTGCCGGTCATGCTCGTGCCGGTGCACGACGACGCGGGCAGCGACGCGGCGGCACCACGGGGACGTTCGGCCCTACCGGCCCCCGACGACCAGCGGCTGTCCTGAGTCATGCGCATCGGCATGATCGCCCCTCCGTGGCTGCCGGTGCCGCCGACGGCGTACGGCGGCATCGAGGCAGTGGTCGACGGGCTGGCCCGCGGGCTCACGGCCATGGGCCACGAGGTCCGGCTCTTCACCGTGGCCGAGTCGACCTGCCCGGTGCGTCGCCAGCACCTGTTCGAGCGGGCCCAGGACGACGTCGGTCTCGCCCTGCCGGAGGCCGCGCACGTCCTCGCCGCGTACGAGGCGTTGCACGACGTCGACATCGTGCACGACCACACCCTGCTGGGGCCGTTGCTGGCCCGGCGGGCGTGGCCGCCCGGCCCGCCCCCGATCGTCGTGACCCACCACAACCCGTTCACGCCCGAGTCGACCCGGGTGCTCGCCGAGGTGGCGCGCACCGCGACCGTCGTGGCCGTGTCGCAGTCGCACGCGAGGGCGGCGGACGGCGTCCACGTGGGCGCGGTCATCCACCACGGCGTCGACCTCCAGCGGTACCACCCACTGGAGGGGGCGGCCGCCCGCGACGGCGGCTACCTGCTGTTCCTCGGCCGCATGGCCGCCGACAAGGGTGTGCACCGGGCCGTGCGGGTGGCCCAGCGGGCCGGCCGACCGCTCGTCATCGCCACGAAGATGCGTCACGCCGACGAGATCGCCTACTACGAGCGCGAGGTCGCCCCGCTGCTCGGCCCGCACGCCGCACGGCCGCGCGAGGTGTCCGGCACCGAGGCGGCCCGGCTGCTGGCCGGTGCCTCGGCCCTGCTCAACCCGATCTCCTGGCGCGAGCCGTTCGGCATGGTGATGATCGAGGCGCTCGCGAGCGGCACGCCGGTGCTGGCCTTCCCCCACGGGGCCGCCCCCGAGATCGTCGACCACGGCAGCACCGGCTTCCTGTGCGCGGACGAGGACGCGATGGTCGACGCGGTGCGCCGCCTGGGCGAGATCGACCGGCGTCGCTGCCGGGCCGTGGCCGAGCGCAGGTTCTCCCTCGAGCGCATGGCACGCGACTACGCCGGGCTGTACCTGCGCGTCCTGCTCGGTCGCCAACGGTCGGCCGAGCCGGTGCTCGCGCCGTGAGGCACCGCGCGGTGGCTCGCCGGTGACCGACCCGTGGGCCTTCGACGACGCGCCGTCCAGCGAGGGGCTCGGCGCCGGCGCGGTGACGCTCGTCGAGGGGTCCAGCTTCTGCATCAGCGCCGACGACGGCAACATCGCGCCGGGCGGTTCGCAGGGTGCGTACGCGCGTGACGTGCGGCTGCTGAGCCGGTGGGAGCTCGCCGTCGACGGCGTCGCGCCGCGGCCGATGACGGTGCTGCACCCGGACCCGTTCGCCGCGCAGTTCATCACCTGGGCGCCGCCGACCGGCGTCGTCACGCGTCCGGCGCTGCTGGTGGTGCGGCGCCGCTACGTCGGCCACGGCATGCGCGAGGACCTCGTCGTCGTGAACGACACTGCTCGGCCCGCGTCCTTCCGGCTGACGCTCGTCGCCGACACCGACTTCGCGGACGTGTTCGAGGTGAAGGCCGGCCAGCGCGAGCTGTCGGAGCGGGTGGAGCGGGAGGTCACGGCCGACAGCCTGTGCATCACCCGCCGTCGCGGGCCGCAGTCGGTGGGGGTGGTCGTGCGCTGCGACGACGGCGCGGCCGTCGGTGTCGGCGGCCTGTCGTGGCGGGTCGACCTGCCGCCGAGGGGACAGTGGTCGACCTGCGTCGAGGTCGTCGGCGTCTTCGACGGCGAGACCCTGCCGCTGCGGCACCCGCGGGGCGTGCCGGTGGAGCACACGGCGCCGGCTCGCCGGCTGCAGGCCTGGCGCACCAGCAGCCCGGTGGTGAGCACCGCCGACCGCGACCTCGCCGAGGTGCTCCGGCGCAGCGTCGAGGACCTCGGCACGCTGCGGATCTTCGACCCCGACCACCCCGACCGCGTGGTCGTCGCCGCGGGCGCGCCGTGGTTCATGGCGCCGTTCGGACGCGACAGCCTGCTGACGTCGTGGATGGTGCTGCCGGTCGACACCTCGCTCGCGCTCGGCACGCTGCAGACGCTCGCCGAGCACCAGGGCCAGGTGGTCGACCCCGCCTCGGAGGAGGAGCCCGGCCGGATCGTCCACGAGATGCGCTTCGGCCCGGCCGCGCACCTGACACTCGGCGGCCGCAGCGCGTACTACGGCACGGCCGACGCCACCGCGCTGTTCGTGATGCTGCTCGGGGAGGTCGCGGCGTGGGAGGTGTTCGACGACCGGATGCGGGCGCTGCTGCCCGCCGCCGACCGCGCGCTCGCCTGGGTCGACAGCCACGGTGACGTCGACGGCGACGGCTTCGTCGAGTACCAGCGCAAGACCGAGCGCGGCCTGGTCAACCAGGGGTGGAAGGACTCCTTCGACGGCGTGAACTTCGCCGACGGCACGCTGGCCGAGGCGCCGATCGCGCTCGCCGAGGTGCAGGGCTACGGGTACGCCGCCTACCGGGCCCGGGCTCGGCTCGCCGAGTGCGTGGGGGACGCCGCCGGCGTGCAGCGGTGGACCGAGCGCGCGCGCGAGCTCAAGCGGCGGTTCAACGAGCAGTTCTGGCTGCCCGACCGCGGCTGGTACGCGGTCGCTCTGGACGGCGACAAGCGACCGGTGGACGCCCTCGCCTCCACCATGGGCCACTGCCTGTGGACCGGCATCGTCGACGACGACAAGGCGCCGCGCGTGGCCGAGCTGCTGCTGTCGCCCGAGCTGTTCAGCGGCTGGGGGATCCGCACGCTGGCCACCAGCATGGGCGCCTACGACCCGCTCAGCTACCACAACGGCTCGGTGTGGCCGCACGACACGGCGCTGTGCGTCAGCGGGCTGATGCGCTACGGGTTCGTCGAGCAGGCGCAGCAGGTCGCCGTCGCGCTGCTCGACGCCGCGGCGCACTTCGGCCACCGCCTGCCCGAGCTCTTCTGCGGCCACTCGCGCGAGCAGGTGCCCGTGCCGGTGCCCTACCCGACATCCTGCTCGCCGCAGGCGTGGGCGGCCGCCGCGCCGCTCGAGCTGCTGCGCGCGCTGCTGCGGCTCGAGCCCCAGGTGCACCGGGGTCGGCTGCGCTGCGCTCCCGCCGTGCCCGCGCGGTACCTGCCGCTCGAGCTCGCGAACCTGCGGTTCGGTGACTACCAGGTGCTGCTCGACGTCACCGAGGAAGGCTGGCGGATCGAGGGGCTGCACGGCCCAGCGCTCGAGCTGGACGACGTCCCTGCCGCTCGCGAGCGGCCGTAGGGCTCAGCCCCGGTCAGGGCGCAGCAGGAACACGCCGATGTCGCGCGAGGCGGCGCGCTCGGCGTAGCGGTCCCACGCCGGGTAGAACGCGAGGGCCTGCGCCCACAGCTGCTCGCGGCGCTGGCCCTCGCTGAGCTCGGCCACCACGGGCGTCGACGTGCCGCGCAGCAGCAGGCTGGCCTCGGGGTGCGCCAGCAGGTTGAAGTACCACGCCGGGTGGCGCTGCTGGCCGTAGTTCGAGGCGATCACGACGAAGCCGTCGTCGGCGGGGAAGCCCAGCACGGGCACCCGGCGGGCGAGCCCCGTGCGCGCACCCGTGGTCGTGAGGTCGGCGACCGTCAGCCCGGTGAGCAGGCTGGTCAGCGTGTGCCGGCCGCGGCTCGCCCGGATCACCGGACGGTCCAGGTGATGCAGGGTCCGGGCGAGCAGCAGGCTGACCGGTCGCACGCCGCCGACCCGTCGGACGGCACGGTGCACGAGCGCCGCGCCGGCGTAGTCCGACGGCGTGGTGCCACGCCAGGGAAGGGGCAGGTCGTCGCTCATGAGGTGTCCTCGAGATCGTGGGGCCGCACCAGTGTGCTCCTGCTGCGACGGACGGGCGCCCCCTCGTCGGAAATCGGGTGGAACCGGACAATGCCGGGTAACGTCCCACCACCATGCGAGGCAACCCGAGAACGCTCCTGACCGTCGCCGTCCTCGGCGCAACGGGCCTGCTGGGCGCCGCGGCGTGCGGGTCCGAGACCACCGGCACCGCGGGCGGGCCGCCCACGACGAGCGCCCCCAGCGCCACCACGGCGACCGCGAGCCCGACCGAGCCAGGAGGTCGCATGACCGAGGGCATCTCCCAGCCGCTCGTCCTGGTGCGCACCGGCGGCATCGGGGGGCTGAAGGACCGCCTCGAGATCCGGCCCGACGGCACCTACACCGTGGTCAGCAAGGGCAGGGCGCCCGTGACCCGCCAGCTCACCGAGGGGCAGCTCGCGGCCATCGTCACCGCCCTGCAGCAGGCGGACCTGCCCGCGTTGGCCACGACGTCGCCGACCGAGCGGCGCAGCGACCAGTTCACCTACACGCTGACGGCCGAGGGCACGACGTTCACGACCACCGAGACCACCGCGCCGCCGGCGCTGCGTCCGCTGCTGGACGAGCTCGGCGCGCTGTTCAGCTCGCCCGCACCCACACCGTGACGTCGCTGGGCAGCTGACCGGCGAGGACGGCCGCTGCGCCGTCCGGGCCGCTGCTGACCAGCACCTCTGCCCCCGCCAGCGCGGCTGGCAGCTCGACGGCGTCCGGGCCGGTGTTGGCCAGCACCGCGACGTCGCCGTTGCGGAAGGCGAGCACCTGCTCGGGCAGTCCCTCCAGCCACTCGACCTCGCCGCCGCCGCCCAGGCCGTGCTCGCGCCGCGCCGCAAGCGCCGAGCGGTACATCTCGTAGGTCGAGCCCGCGACGCCACGCTGGACGTCGAGGGCGTACTCGCGCCACGCGTCCGGCTGCGGCAGCCAGCTCAGCGCGGACGGGCCGAAGCCGTAGGACGGCGCGTCCGCGACCCAGGGGATCGGCACCCGGCACCCGTCGCGGCCGCGGTGCTGGTGCCCCGAGCGCACCCAGGTGGGGTCCTGGCGCACGGCGTCCGGCAGCTGGGTGGCCTCGGGCAGGCCGAGCTCCTCGCCCTGGTAGACGTAGGCGCTCCCGGGCAGGGCCAGCATCACCAGGGTCGCCGCGCGGGCCCGGCGCAGGCCGAGCGCGACGTCCGGCTGGGGGTCGCCGACGCCGATGCCGTTCGGCAGGTGCGTGCCGGCGTCGAAACCGAAGCGCGTCGTGTGCCGCAGCACGTCGTGGTTGCTCAGCACCCAGGTGGTGGGGGCGCCGACGGCACCCATCGCCGCCAGGGACTCGTCGACCACGGCTCGCAGGTCCGCGGCCCGCCAGGGCGTGACGAGGTAGGAGAAGTTGAACGACTGGTGCAGCTCGTCCGGGCGCACGTACCGCGCGACGCGAGCGGGTGGGTCGACCCACGCCTCGGCCACGAGCACGCGGTCGCCGGCGTACTCTGCCGCGATCTCGTGCCAGCGCCGGTAGATGTCGTGCACGCCGTCCTGGTCCCAGAAGGGCGGGCGGGAGAACCGCGGGTCGGCGTGCTGCAGCAGCTCGACGTCGCGGTCCCAGTCCGGCAGCCCCTCGGCCTTGACCAGGCCGTGCGCGACGTCGATGCGGAAGCCGTCGGCCCCGCGGTCGAGCCAGAAGCGCAGGATCGACTCGAACTCGGCGCGCACCTCGGGGTTGGTCCAGTCCAGGTCGGGCTGCTTGACGTCGAACAGGTGCAGGTACCACTGCCCCGGCGTCCCGTCGGCCTCGGTGACGCGCGTCCAGGCCGACCCGCCGAAGACCGAGCGCCAGTGGTTGGGCGGCTCGTCGCCGTCCGGGCCGGTGCCGTCGCGGAACAGGTACCGGGCGCGCTCGGGGCTGCCGGGCGGCGAGGCGAGGGCGGCGCGGAACCACGCGTGCTCGTCGCTCGTGTGGTTGGGCACGATGTCGACGATCAGTCGCAGGCCGAGCTCGTGCGCCCGGGCCACCATGGCGTCGGCCGCCTCGAGGTCGCCGAACACCGGGTCGACCGCGCGGTAGTCGGCGACGTCGTAGCCGGCGTCCGCCTGGGGGGAGACGTAGAACGGCGAGAGCCAGAGGGCGTCGACGCCGAGCTCGGTGAGGTGGTCGAGGCGGGCCGTGATGCCCGGCAGGTCGCCCACCCCGTCGCCGTCGGAGTCCGCCCACGAGCGCGGGTAGACCTGGTAGATGACGGCGGTGCGCCACCACTCGCTGCCAGGGGCGGTGGAGGGGGCGCTGCGTTGGGGCTGGGTCTTCGTCGTCGGCTGTGCGGTCACGCAGGGCAGGTTACGGCGTCACCGGGCGGTCGGTGCAAACGCTTGGTCCGCGTCGTCCACCCCCCGGACCCACCGTGACTGGCCGGCCTCAGCCGGGAGTGTTGACGAGCGAGTGGGCCGCGCGCTGCAGATAGTCCCAGAGCAGCAGCTCGTGCGCCGGGGCGAGCTCGAGCTCGTCGAGCGCCACGCGCATGTGGTGCAGCCAGCGGTCGCGCATGAACGCCGTCACGGCGAACGGGTGGTGGCGCATGCGCAGCCGAGGATGCCCGCGCTGCTCGCTGTACGTCGTCGGGCCGCCCCAGTACTGCTCGAGGAACATCCGAAAGCGCACCTCGGCCGGGCCGAGGTCGTCGTCGGGATACAGCGCCCGCAGCTCGGGGTCGGAGGCGACGCCCTCGTAGAAGCGGTGGACCAGGCGAACGAAGGTGTCGTGCCCACCCACCTCGTCGTAGAAGGACTGCTGCTGCTGGCTCACCCGTCCAGTGTCTCAAACCGGGAGCGGCGCCAGTGCGGCGCGCCGCCCTCGGCCTGCAGGCGTTCGGCCTCGGCGGCGATGCCGCGCTGCATGCCGCCGAAGACGATGCCGTGGAACGGCTTGATCCCCTGCCAGTAGGCGTGCCCGGCCAACCCGCGAGGGGCGAAGATCGCCCGCTGGCGCAGGACCACCTGGCCTCGCGGCCCGTCGTCGATCGCCAGCTCGAGCCAGGCCAGACCGGGTAGCCGCATCTCGGCACGCAGGCGCAGCAGCTCGAGGTCGTCGACCTCCTCGACCCGCCACCAGTCCAGGGCGTCACCGACGGCCAGGTCGAACGGGTCGCGCCGCCCCCGACGCAGGCCCGGACCGCCGGTGAGCCGGTCCATCACACCGCGCGCCCACCAGCCGAACGGCCAGCTGTACCAACCGTTCTGGCCGCCGATGCCCTCGATGACAGACCACAGTGCCTCCCGCGAGGCGTTCACCGGGGAGGACCGCTCGTCGACGTAGAGCGAACCCCCGGCCCAGTCCGGGTCGCTCGGCAGCGGATCGCTGGGCGCACCGGGCGCGCTCGCCGACGACCAGCGCGTGGCGACGTCGTAGGCCTGCACCTTGGCCAGGGCCAGCGACACCGCGCGCTCGAAGCCCACGAGGCCGCCGGGGGGATCGGGAACGTAGCGCGCGATGTCGTGCTCCTTGCAGACCACCTCGTGCACGAGGGACTCCACCAGAGGACGGGCGATCGAGCTCGGTACGGGCGTGACCACGCCCACCCAGTGGCTGGACAGGTTGGGCGAGAGCACCGGCACCGGCCGGATCGTGCGCCGCGGCAGGCCCGCCACCTCGGCGTAGCGCTGCATCATCTGCCGGTAGCTCAGCACGTCCGGGCCGCCGATGTCGAAGCCCCTGCTGACGTCGTCCGGCAGGTCGGCCGCGCCCACCAGGTACCGCAACACGTCGCGCACGGCGATCGGCTGGATCAGGTTGTCCACCCAGCGCGGCGTGACCATGACCGGCAGACGCTCGGTGAGGTAGCGCAGCATCTCGAAGGACGCCGACCCCGACCCGATGATGACCGCGGCCCGCAGCACCGCGGTCGGGACGCCGGAGTCCAGCAGGATCTCGCCGACCTCCTTGCGCGAGTCCAGGTGCGGCGAGAGCACCTCGACGTCGGGGTAGAGGCCGCCGAGGTAGACGATGCGCCGCGCGTGAGCGGCCCGCGCGCCGCGGGCGAAGCTGCGCGCCATGTCGCGATCTCGGCGCTCGAAGCGCTTGCCGGTGTCGAGGCTGTGCACGAGGTAGTAGGCGACGTCCGTGCCGGCGACGGCACGCTCGACGCAGTCAGGGTCGCCCACGTCGCCCTCGACGACGTCGATGCGGTCGGTCCACGGGCGGTCACGCAGCTTGCGCGGGCTGCGGACGAGCACGCGCACCCGCCACCCGGCATCCAGCAGCTCGGGCACGAGGCGCCCACCGATGTAGCCGGTGGCGCCGGTGACCAGAGCGGTGCGCGTCATGACCCCCAGCCTCGCGTGCAGATGGCGACGGCGCCCGCTGTGACGCGCTCGACCGCTACTCGCGTCGCGGTATGAGCCACTGCCTCACCAGGCGCTGGATGAGGTGGTTCGCGCGGTGCGGTTCATGGGTTCGGTTGGGCGGCGCCTTGCCTGGTGGCCCTGCGGTGTCGTCCCAGATGACGCGTCCGTTGATGACCCGGCCTACCGCTCCGGTGGCGTGGACGTGGCGGTGATGGTGCCCGCACAGCAGGGCGGCGTTGATCAGGTCCGTCGGGCCGCCGTGCTCCCACGGGGTCAGGTGATGACCGTCGCACCAGGAGACCGGGGCGGTGCATCCGGGCCAGGTGCAGCCTCGGTCGCGTTCGGCGAGGGCGATGCGCTGGCGGGTGGTGAAATCGCGCAGGGTGCGCCCGACGTCCAGGGGGTTGCCGCAGCTGTCGACCAGGACGGGGACGAGCTCGGCGCCGCACAGCATCCGGGTGAGCATCTGGCGGGAGATGGGGGTGGCGTCGTCGAGCTCGGCCGGTGGGGTGCTGGTGCCGGCGCCCCACTCATGGCTGGGTGGGGTGGCGGGACGGGCCGTGCCCTCGGCCGACCGCTCGCCAGGGCTCGCCTGACGTCGGCTGCCGGGCACGTCCCGGCCCGCCCGCTCCGCGCCGGCTCTCGCGTCGGCTGCTGCCGCCTGCAAGGTTTCGGCGGTGACGCGCACGATCACTCGGGCGGGGCTGCCGTGGGTGGTCGGGGCTTCACCTCGGGCCAGGGCGGTTTCGGCGAGGTGCTGTAGGGCGTCGTGGCGGCGCTGGCCCGGGCTCCTGGGGTCGAGGGTGCCGTCCTCGGCCGGCTGCGGGGCGGACCAGGCGTCCAGGGCGGTCTTGAGGGCTGCTCCGCACTCCTTGGTGAGCAGACCCTGGATGAACGTCATCCCCGAAGCCTCCGTCGCCATCACGAACGTTCTGTGGCGCTGCTGGGCGTGCTCGTCCTGGGCCAGGCGATCGTCGGCGTGCGGGTCGACGGCGTGGCGTAGTTCGTGGACCAGGCGGTGGAAGTCCCGCGTCGACAGGACCGGCGCGTACTCGACGAGCAGCTCCTGGGCCTGCTGGACGACCTCGGCGGGGACGGCGTCGGGGTGGTCGGCGGGCAGGCTCGGTGGCGTGATCTGCTCCACGGTGGCCACGATGAGCTTCTCCTGGTGCGGGCGCAGGCTCCCCGCCTCGACCGCCTCACGCGTCGGCCCCAGCTCCGGCGACAGCGTCGAGCGGTACAAGCGCTCGGCGCGCTTGCCCAGCGACCCGGCCTCGGCCGGGCGCAGGTCCGGGACCACCGAGACCAGCCACGCGCCGGCCGTCTTGGTGCCGTCCTGACCGGGCAGGCCGCGGGCGTCGACCTCACCCAGCAGGCGCACGGTCTGGCCCTCAACATGACGACGCAGCTCGTCGAGCCCTGCGGCCACGGACCTCAGGGCACCGTCGGACCGCTGCCACAACGGAAGCTCGGCCAGCTCGGACAGCGCCTCGCGGGCACGAGACAGCAGCGCGAGCGCGGGGTCGCCGTTGCCGCCGTCCACGTCCTTGGTCATGCGTCAACCTTAGAGCAGGCCTCCGACATTCGACTGTCCCGCAACGGATCTGGGGAAATTGCCGTTGCCGCGACAACTGCCGACAACCGATGGGACACGGTCTGCGCATGACCATCGACCCAGCGTCGCACCGCAGCACGCGCGCGAGCTGCGCGAAGAGCTCGGACTGCCGCTGGACGTCGGTCGGATCCTCTGCCTGGAGTGGCAGGGCCCGGAGCCCGCACCGAGAGCCTGATGTTCGTCCACGACGGGGGAGTGCTCGGTGACTCGTCCACGATCCTGCTGCCCGTGGACGAGCTGAGGTCCTTCCGGTTCGTGCAGCGCAGCGAGATCGACGGCCTGATGAACGAGCGACTCAGCCGCCGACGCCGCTCAGACGGTGCCGCTGATGGTGCCACCCGAGCCCGCGGAGCCGGGCACCTGCGGGAAGATCTGCGGCGCGCGCACCCCGGCGCGGTCGAAGGCCACCTTCACGCGCTCGCGGATCTCGCGCTGCACGCCCCACTGCTCGTTGGGCTCGGTCTTGGCGAACACCCGGATCGTGACGGTGTTGCCGGTGATCTGCTCGACCCCCGCCACGGTGGGCTCGGCGATCATCACCGGTGACCACTGCTCGTCGGTGTACATGGTGGCCACGACGTCACGGATGATGCCGATGACCTTCTCGACGTCCTCGGTGTAGGCGACGGGCAGGTCGACCACGGCCGTCGACCAGCCCTGGCTCTTGTTGGCGACCCGGACGATCTCGCCGTTGCGCACGAACCAGGCGACGCCGCTCGGGTCGCGCAGCTTGGTCACGCGCAACGTGACCTCCTCGACGGTGCCCGCGGCCTCACCGACGTCGATGATGTCGCCGACGCCGTACTGGTCCTCGAGCAGCATGAAGATGCCGCTGAGGAAGTCCTTCACGAGGCTCTGCGCGCCGAAGCCGAGCGCGACGCCGGCGACGCCGGCCGAGGCGAGCAGCGGCGCGAGGTCGACGCCGAACTCCGAGAGCACCATGAGGAACGCGATGCCGAAGATCACGGCGGTGGTCAGGCTGCGCAGCACCGAGCCCAGCGTCTCGGTGCGCTGGCGTCGTCGCTCGTTGAGCGCGCCGGTGGCCGAGGCGAGCGCGCGGGTGGCGCGGTTGCGGCCCAGGTGGGTCGCGAGGCCGGAGTCGACCGCGCGGCGCACCAGGCGCGTCACCGCCCGTTGCAGCAGCCACCGGACCACCGCGGCCACCACGACGATGAGCAGCACCCGCACGCCGTGCGTGAGCAGCCACTCGCTCACGCGGTCGGGCAGGGCGGCCAGCTGCTTGGAGTCAAGCGTGGGCAGTGCGTGCGGCACGGGCGGAGGTCCTCCTCTGGGTCGCGGCGCGGGACGCTGCGGGACGACGCGGGGCGGCGTCCCAGGCTACGGGGCGACGGGTGCCACGGGTACGTCTCTGTGCCAGGACTGCGTGACGTAGCGGGTGACGAACCCGGACGACAGGTACAGCCGCGCCGCACCGGTCGGGTTGTCGGCGTCGACCTCCAGGCCCACGCGGTCGCGACCGCGCTGGGCGGCGTCGGCGACCACCGTGTGCAGCAGGCTGCGCGCGACCCCACGCCCGCGGGCCGCGGCCAGCACGCCGAGGTACTCGACGTAGCTGCCCTCGCGCCCACTGGCGCCGGGCGACAGCACCGACGACACGAGCGCCCCGACCGGCTCCGCGGCACCGTCGTCGCCCGCGAGCTCGGCGATCCACCAGTGGTCCCAGCGGTGGCCGGGGTCCGCGCGCAGCCGCGCCACGAACTCCTCGAACCGCTCCTCGTGGGAGTTGAAGTGGTCGGTGAAGGACGCCTCCAGCACCTGGTGCACGGTGCGCAGGTCGTCGGCGTCCGGCATCGCGGCGTCCCCACCGTCCGCGCCGTCGGCGTCGCGGACGCGCCGGATGACGACGCCCGGGCCAGGCGGGGCGAAGGCCCCGTCGACGGCCTCGGCCGGGTCGACCGGCCGCGTCATCTGCCACCACGAGCGCACCAGCTCGAACCCCCGACCGCGCAGCCACCGCTGCTGTCGCGGGTCGTCGGCGAAGGCGCCGGTGTCCATCTGGGTCACGGCCAGCCCGCGCTCACGGCCGACGACCGCGCACTGCTCCTGCGCCCAGTCGAACAACCGGTCGGCCAGCGCGTCGGCAGTCGGCTCGGCGAGGGCGGGGTCGACGACCACCGACACCACGACGCGTCCGGCTGCCCGGTCGTGCACCGTGGCCCAGCCGCGCACCGCACCGTGGTCGTCGCGGACGACGAGGTGACGGCGGGTCGCCGCGCCGGCGCCGACGACGTCGGTGTGCACCGAGGCGACCCCGGCCGATGACCAGCCGCGCGCGGCCTCCTCGTGCCGGGCGAGCAGGGCGGCGAGGGCGTCGACGTCCTCGGGGCGTGCCGGCGCCTCCTGCCAGCCGGTGGTGGGCGCGCTCACCGGGCGGCGTCGGGGTCGAGGCCGGTGTGGTGCGCCGCGAAGGCGAGCGTGTCAGCAGTCAGCTCGATGCTGCGCGAGAGCGCCCGCCCGCCGTGCCCGACGTCGGCCTCGCGGCGCAGCAGCACCGGGGCGTCGTCCAGCCGTGCCGATGTGGCGTGCTGGAGCGCGGCGGCCAGCTTGCGGGCGTGGAGGGGGTCGACGCGCGTGTCGCCGTCGAAGACCGTGAACAGCGTCGCCGGGTAGCGGGTGCCCTCGCGCACGTGGTGGTACGGCGAGTAGCCGAGCAGCCAGCCCAGCTGCTCGACGTCGGAGGCGGTGCCGTACTCGCTCGACCACGTCGCGCCGAGGCCGAACAGCTCGTAGCGCACCATGTCCAGCAGGGGCGCCGAGCAGACGGCGGCGGCGTACAGCTCGGGACGCTGGGTGATCGCGGCGCCCACGAGCAGGCCGCCGTTGGAGCCGCCGGAGATCGACAGCTGAGCAGGCGTGGTCCAGCCCTGCTCGACGAGGAACTCGGCGGCTGCGTGGAAGTCGTCGAACACGTTCTGCTTCGCACCGAGCATGCCCGCCCGGTGCCAGTCCTCGCCCTCCTCTCCGCCACCGCGCAGGCCCGCCACGGCGTACACGCCACCGGCCTCGACCCACGCGAGGATGCCGGCCGAGTAGGCGGGCGTGAGCGGCAGGCCGAACCCGCCGTACCCGTACAGCACGGTCGGGCGGGGACGGTCCGGCTGCTGCGTCGGCGAGATGACCAGCAGGTGGACGTCGGTGCCGTCTGCGCTGCGGTAGACGAGCTGCTGCGTCGACACCGGCGGCACCTCGACGGCGCCGGGCGCCGTGGCCCACGTCGTCGTCTCACCGGTGCGGGCGTCGAAGCGCAGCACGCTGCTCGGTGTGACCGAGTCCGTGTAGCCGATCCACGTCTCGTGGCCGCCCTCGGGGTGCTCGGTGAGGCCCCCGACCGAGCCGACGCCGGGCAGCGGCACCTCCCCGACGCGCTCACCGGACACCAGGTCGTGCAGGCTCACCTCGCCCACGGCGTGACGCGTCCACGCCACCACGAGGCACGGCCGCTCGAGCTCGGGGCCGTCCAGGACGGCGTACCCGTCGAGCACGGCGACGTCGTCCTGCGGCACCAGGTCGGTCCAGTGCTCGTAGCCCGGCTCGGCCGGGTCGACGACGGCGAGCCGGCCGCGCGGGGCGTCGCGGTCGGTGAAGACGTAGGCCCGGCCGTCGCGCCCGACGTGCACCGACGTCTGCGCGTCGACGCCCTGCTGCACGACGGTCATCTCCGGACGCTCGGGCGAGCTCGCCTGCAGGTCGGCCAGCCAGAGGTCGTTGCGCGGCGCGGTGCCGGCGGCGGCCGAGACGCTGAGCCAGCGACCGTCCATCGACACCGACACGCCGTAGTAGTTGGTCTTCTCCAGACCCTCGCCGAAGACGAGCACGTCCTCGTCGGGGCTCGTGGCGAGCCGGTGCAGCCAGACCCGCCGGTGGTACTGCTGCTCGTCGGCCGGCAGGTGGGCGGTGTCGATGCGCCGGACGTAGTAGAACGCCTTGCCGCCCGGCAGCCAGGCCACGGGGGAGTAGCGCGCGCGGTCGATCGGCCCGTCGACGACGTCGCCGGTGGCGACGTCCATGACGCGCAGCACGGACTCCTCGCGCCCGCCCTCGCTCAGCTGGTACGCGAGCAGGTCGCCCTCCTTGCTGGGCTGCCAGCTGTCGAGCGTCGTCGCACCGGTCGGGTCGATCTGCATCGGGTCGAGCAGGACGCGCTCGGTGCCGTCGGGGTCGACCGTCAGCAGCACGGCGTGCTCCTGACCCGCGACCCGGCGCATCAGGAACTGCCGCGGCCCGCGCCAGGCCGGCGCGCCCACCGCCCCGGCCCCGAGCAGGGCGGTCACCCGCTGCCGGAACGCCTCGCGCGTGCGCCACCGGCCGCGCTGGGACTCCAGCAGGCGGTCCTGGGCGAGCGACCACTCCCTCGTCTGCGGGCTGTCGGCGTCCTCGAGCCAGCGGTAGGGGTCGGCGACGTCGTACGTCGGCGCGCCCTCCGGCAGCCGTTCGACGAGGTCCGAGCGAGGCGCGTCGGGGTAGCAGGCGCGGTCGGGCTCGGCGGGTGAGGGCATGCGGGAAGCCTACGTGGCAGGATCGGACGTCGCACCAGCCCGCCCCCTCGTCCGCCCCCTCGTCCGCCCCCTCGTCCGCCCCTCGTCCCCCCAGCACAGAGAGCCCTCCCGTGAGCGAGCACCCGCAGCACCCGCCGCCCCCCAGCGCACCGCTGGTCGCGCTGGCGCGCGCCTTCGGCGTCGCCACCGAGTACTGGAACTGGCAGGGCGAGCACGTGCTGGTGCCGGCTGCGACGATCCGCGCGGTGCTCGGGGCGCTGGGGGTCGACGCGTCGTCCGACGAGGCGGTGCAGGTCGCGCTGGAGCAGGCCGAGGAGCGGCCCTGGCGGCGCACGCTGCCGCCGGTGGTCGTCACGCGCCAGGGCTGGACGCCGTGGGTGCCGGTGCACCTGCCGCACGGCGGGTCGGTGCAGGCGTGGGTCGAGCTGGAGTCCGGGGGGCGCCGTGACCTGCTGCAGCAGGACCACTGGGTCGAGCCCCGCGTCGTCGACGGCGCGCAGGTCGGTGAGGCGACGTTCGCCGTGCCCGCCGACCTCCCGCTCGGCTGGCACCGCGTGGTCGCCCGGGTGGACTCCGGGGCGGCCACGAGCACCGCGACGTGCCCTCTGGTCGTGACGCCCGAGCGCCTGGTGCTGCCGGACTCCCTCGACGGCGAGCGCCGTGGCTGGGGCTTCATGACGCAGCTGTACTCCGTGCGGTCGAGCCGCTCGTGGGGCATCGGCGACCTCGACGACCTGGCCGAGCTCGCCGTCTGGAGCGCCACCGACCTCGACGCAGACTTCGTGCTCGTCAACCCGCTGCACGCCGCCGAGCCGGTGGGGGTGATGGAGCCCTCGCCGTACCTGCCGACGACCCGACGGTTCGTCAACCCGCTCTACATCCGGGTCGAGGCGATCCCGGAGGTCGCCTACATGCCGGCCGCGCAGCGCCAGCTGCTGGAGTGGCAGGCGGAGTCCGCCCAGGCGGCGAACACCTCCGACCGGCTCGACCGCGACGCCTGCTGGACGGCCAAGCGCTCGGCCCTGCGGACCGTGTTCGAGCTGCCGAGGAGCCCCGGCCGCGAGCGCGAGTTCGAGGCGTTCTGCGTCGAGGAGGGTCAGGGGCTGGTCGACTTCGCCACGTGGTGCGCGCTGGCCGAGGAGCACGGTCTGCCCTGGAGCCGGTGGCCAGCAGAGCTGCACGACCCGACGTCGGAGCAGGTCGCGACCGCGCGCGAGCGGCTGGCCTCCACCGTCCAGTTCTACCGCTGGCTGCAGTGGGTGGCCGACGAGCAGCTGGCGTCCGCTCACGACCGGGCGCAGCAGGCCGGGATGTCGCTCGGCGTCGTGCACGACCTCGCCGTCGGAGTGCACCCCGAGGGTGCCGACGCGTGGGGTCTGGGCGCGGCGCTCGCCCGTGGGGTGTCGGTCGGCGCCCCGCCGGACGCGTTCAACCAGCAGGGCCAGGACTGGAGCCAGCCGCCGTGGCGCCCCGACATGCTCGCCGAGCTCGGCTACGCGCCGTACCGCGACATGCTGCGCACGGTGCTGCGGCACGCGGGCGGGGTGCGCGTCGACCACGTGCTCGGCCTCTTCCGGCTCTGGTGGGTACCGGACGGCTGTGCCCCCACCGACGGCACCTACGTCCGCTACGACCACGAGGCGCTCGTGGGCATCCTGGCGCTCGAGGCGCACCGCGCCGGGGCCGCCGTGGTGGGCGAGGACCTCGGCGTCGTCGAGCCGTGGGTGCGCACCTACCTGCGCGAGCGCGGCGTGTTCGGCACCTCGATCCTGTGGTTCGAGAAGGACGACGAGGGTCGGCCGCTGCCACCGGAGTCCTGGCGCGAGCTGTGCCTGGCCACTGTGACGACGCACGACCTGCCGCCGACCGCGGGGTACCTGGCCGGCGTCCACGTGGCGCTGCGCGAGGAGCTCGGGCTGCTGACCCGCCCGGTCGAGGCGGAGCGCGAGGTCGACGAGGCCGAGCGCGCCTCGGTGCTCTCGCTGCTCGTCGAGCGTGGGCTGATGAGCGAGGGGGCCGGTGAGCGCGAGACGGTCGAGGCCCTGCACCGCTTCTTGACCTGGACGCCGGCGCGGCTGATCGGCGTCTCGCTGGCCGACGCGGTGGGTGACCGCCGGGCGATCAACCAGCCCGGCACCGACGAGGAGTACCCGAACTGGCGAGTGCCGCTCGCCGACGGGTCCGGGCGCCCGGTGCTGCTCGACGACCTGGCGCGCGAGCGGCGGGCCCGGGCGCTGGCCCGCGCCGTCCGCGGTCGCTGACCGACCCCCTCGCTCTCCCGCTCTCTCCGCTCTCTTCGTTCTCTTCCTGTCAGAGTGCGGCGAGGCCGAGCTCGCGGTGGCCGGTGCCGAGCCACCACTGAGCGTCGCGGCGGGCGGCCCGGGCGTAGCCCCGCTGCACCAGGCGCGCGAAGGCCGGGTCAGAGCTCGCCATGTCCTCGAGGTCCGCCGCGTGGCTCGTCATCTGCGCTGCGATCGCCTCGGCGAGTGCCCGGCGTTGGCTCGCCGAAGGCCCGTACCCGTCCACCAGGGCGGCGAGGTTCCGCTGCTGGCGACACCGGACGTCCTCGGCGCCGTCCAGCCCGTACTCGGCGTGCCAGGAGCTGCCGGCCATCAACGGCACCCATCGCCACGCCGCCCAGGCCACGTCCTCGACGGGATCTCCGGGGCGGGCGAAGTCCCAGTCGAGCACGACCAGTGAGCCGTCGGGCCGGCGCACGCTGTTGTAGGGCGACACGTCGTGGTGGACGACCACCTGGCCCTCACGCAGCGGCGAGCCCGGTACGCGACGCCACGGCTTCCTGGGGTCGAGAGGCAGGGTCGCCTGCGCGCGCTGGAAGTCGCGGATCCACCGGCCGACCGTCCAGCAGGCGTCCTCGGTGCGGAACCACGGCGGCAGCGGATGGGCGTGCGACAGGCTGCCCACCTCGCCGGGCACGAACTCGAGCATCTCCCGGCCGGAGTCGTCGACGCCGATGACACGCGGTGAGCCGGAGAACCCGACCGCGGTCAGGTGGTTCAGCACGTCGTGCACGGCCGGCGTCCACGGCCCGACCGGACGGCGCACGGTGTCGCCGACCCGGACGACGACGGTGGTGTTCCCTCCGCTCAGCGGCTCCTCCTCCGGCACACTCGCACTCTTTCACGGCGGGGGAGTGGACGGGCGGGACGACGCAGGCCGCCCCGGACGACGTCCGGAGCGGCCTGCGGCCAGCGGGGTTGCGGCGGCTCAGGCCTCGTGGTCCTTCGCCTGGGCGCGCAGCGCGCGGGCGACCCCGTCGCGGTTCTCGGCCACGAGCCGGCGCAGCGCCGGGGCGGCGTCCGGGTGCGCCTCGAGCCACTCGTCGGTGGCGGTCACGAGCGCCTCGTCGACCAGCAGCGTCGGGTAGAGCCCGACGACGATCTGCTGGGCGATCTCGTTGGTGCGGGTCGACCACACGTCCTCGATCGCGGCGAAGTACCGGCCCACGAACGGGCGCAGCAGCTCGACGTCGTTCACGCGGGCGAAGCCGAGGATCACCGAGTCCTGCACCGCGTTCGGCAGGTCGTCGGACTCGACGACGCTCGTCCAGGCGGCGTCCTTGGCCTCGACGGTGGGCACCGCCGCGCGCGCCAGGGCGGCGGCGCGCTGGCCGTTCGCCGTGGAGTCGCGGTCGAGCTCGGCCTCGATCTCGTCCTCGGTGGCCGCCCCCGCCGTGACGAGCGAGGTGAGCAGCGTCCAGCGCATGTCGGTGTCGACGGCCAGGCCCTCGAGCGCCGCCGAGCCGTCGAGCAGACCGCGGACGACGGCGGCGTGCTCGTCGGTGCGGGCACTCTGCGCGAACGCTGTGACGAGCTGCAGCTGCCGGTCGCTGCCCGGCTCGGCCGCCCGCGCGAGGTCGAGCAGCGAGGTGGCGACGTGAGCCACGACCTCGGCGCGCCGCTCGGCTGCGGTGTAGAGGCGGGACGTGGTGGTGAGCTGGGCGAGCAGCAGGCGCAGCACCGTCGAGTCGGACTCGGTGGCGATGGCCCGCAGCGCCAGCTCGACGAACTGCGACGCCGGCGACTCCGCGTCACGCGTCATGTCCCACGCCGCGCCGAGCACCACCGAGCGCGGCATCGAGCTGGCGAAGCCGTCCAGGTGGTCGACCGCCGTCGCGAGCGAGTGCTCGTCCAGGCGGATCTTGGCGTACGCGAGGTCGTCGTCGTTCACCAGCAGCAGGTCGGCCCGCTTGCGGCCGGCCAGCTCGGGGACGTCGGTGCGCTCGCCGACGAGGTCGAGCTCGATCCGGTCGGTGCGCTGCAGGCGGCCGTCGACGAGGTCGTAGCAGCCCACGGCGAGCCGGTGCGGTCGAAGGACGGCGTGCGCGGCCGGAGCGGTCTGCGCCACCGCGACGCTGCGGTAGCGGCCCTCGTCGTCGAGCTCGACGTGGGGCACGAGCGTGTTGACGCCGGCGCGCTGCAGCCACTGGGCGCTCCACCCGCGCAGGTCGCGGCCGCTGGTGACCTCGAGCTCGCGCAGCAGGTCGGCCAGCTCGGTGTTGCCCCAGGCGTGCGCCTTGAAGTAGCGGCGCAGGCCCTGGACGAACTCCTCCTCGCCCACGTAGGCGACGAGCTGCTTGAGCACCGACGCGCCCTTGGCGTAGGTGATGCCGTCGAAGTTGACCTCGACGTCCTCGAGGTCGCGGATGTCGGCGACGATCGGGTGCGTCGTCGGCAGCTGGTCCTGGCGGTAGGCCCAGGACTTCTCGGCGGTGCCGAACGTCGTCCACGCCCACGGCCAGCGGGTGTTCTCGGCCTGCGCGCTCGTGCTCGCCCACTCGGCGAACGACTCGTTGAGCCACAGGTCGTCCCACCAGCGCATGGTGACGAGGTCGCCGAACCACATGTGCGCCAGCTCGTGCAGGATCGTCAGGGCGCGCCGCTCGACCAGCGCCTCGGGCACCTTCGAACGGAAGACGTAGGCCTCGAGGAAGGTCACCGCACCGGCGTTCTCCATGGCGCCGGCGTTGAACTCCGGCACGAAGAGCTGGTCGTACTTCTCGAACGGGTACGGCAGGTCGAAGACCCGCTCGAAGTACTCGAAGCCCTGCCGGGTGACCTCGACGACGTTGTCGGCGTCCAGGTGCTCGCGCAGCGAGTGGCGGCAGAAGACGCCGAGCGGGATCGTGCGGCCGTCCGAGCTGGTGAGCTCGGCCCGCTCGACGTGGTACGGGCCGGCGATGATCGCGGTGACGTACGACGACAGCCGCGGGGTCGCAGCGAAGCGCCACACGGCCTTGCCCTCGGGCAGCTCCTCCGGCTCCGGAGTGGGGGAGTTGCTGACGATCGTCCAGTGGTTCGGCGCCGTGACCGTGAAGGTGAACTCGGCCTTCAGGTCGGGCTGCTCGAAGACGGCGAACACGCGCCGGGAGTCGGCCACCTCGAACTGGCTGTAGAGGTAGACCTCCTTGTCGACCGGGTCGACGAAGCGGTGCAGGCCCTCACCGGTGTTCATGTAGAGGCAGTCGGCGACGACGCGCAGCTCGTTCTCGGCGGCGAGGTCGTCGAGCTGGACGCGCACGCCGTCGGCGACCTGGGCGGGGTCGAGGGTGCGGCCGTTCAGCTCGACCTCGTGCACGGTGCGAGCGACGAGGTCGATGAACGTGCTGACGCCCGGCGTGGACGACGCGAACGTCACGACCGTCGTCGACCGGAAGACCTCCGGGCCGGTCGTGAGGTCGAGCGTGACGTCGTACGACGTCACCGAGAGGTGGGACGCCCGCTGGACGGCTTCGTCGCGGGTGAGGTTCATGCCAGGCACGCGGATCTCCGGTTCGTGGGGGACGGCAGGTGGTGCAGGACGGGCTGGGGCCGGGTGCCCCGGGCGTGGTGACGCGACGCGACGGCCGGCGGACCGCGTCCCGCCGGGACGCCGTCAGCACCGTCCATGGTGGCACGGACCGCGCCGTCCGCACGGGTCGGGGAATGCGTGCGGCCGCGCAAGCATTGACGCCGACGATGTCGCCGATGCCGACGACGTCGTCCCAGCCCCCCGACCCCGCAGGAGCAGACGTGAGCGACGCCTCGATCCCCGCAGCACCGCAGACCGGCACCGTGGACTTCTGGTTCGACCCGGTCTGCCCGTGGGCGTGGATGACCTCGCGCTGGATCGGTGAGGTCGAGCAGGTGCGCGACATCAAGGTGCAGTGGCACGTGATGAGCCTGTCGGTGCTGAACGAGGGCCGCGACCTGCCCGACGACTACCGCGACCTGATGGACCGCGCCTGGGCCCCGGTGCGCGTGGTCGTCGCGGCCCGGCAGCGCTTCGGCGACGACGTCGTGAAGAAGCTCTACGACGCGATCGGCACCCGGATCCACCCCGGCGGCGAGAAGGACTACCTCGCCGTGCTCGAGGCCTCGCTCGCCGAGCTCGACCTGCCGAGCGACCTCATCCAGGCCGCCCACACCACCCAGTACGACGACGCGCTGCGCGCCAGCCACGCCGAGGGCATCGCCCAGGTCGGCGAGGACGTCGGCACCCCCGTCGTGTCGGTCAACGGCGTGGCGTTCTTCGGCCCGGTCGTCACGCCCGCGCCCAAGGGCGAGGCCGCCGGACGGCTGTGGGACGGCGCGGTGCTCGTGGCCGGGACGCCCGGCTTCTACGAGCTCAAGCGCACCCGCACCCAGGGCCCGGTCTTCGACTGACCCTTCACCGACCGCAGCGGTGGCGTTGGTGACAGACTGGCCGCCATGCGCGTCCACATCGGCGGCGACCACGCCGCGTACGACCTGAAGGTGCACCTCGTCGGCCACCTGCTCTCGCAGGGTTTCGACGTCATCGACCACGGGCCGGACCACCTCGACCCGGATGACGACTACCCGGTGGCGGTCCTGCGTGCGGCCACGGGTGTCCGCAGCGACGAGGGCAGCCTCGGGGTGGTGGTCGGCGGGTCGGGCAACGGCGAGCAGATCGCCGCCAACAAGGTGCTCGGCATCCGCGCCGCCCTGGCGTGGAGCGTCGAGACCGCCCAGCTCGCTCGTGAGCACAACGACGCGCAGGTCGTGTCGATCGGCGCGCGCATGCACTCGCTCGAGGACGCGACCGCCATCGTCGACGCGTTCCTGGCCACGAAGTTCTCCAAGGACGCGCGCCACCGCCGCCGCCTGGAGATGGTCTCGCGCTACGAGGACCACGAGGAGCTGCCGCCGATCGTCGGCGCCGAGGGCTGAGCCGGCCACTAGAACCCGTACGTCGTCGCCGGCTCGATCGGTGCCCGCATCGCGCGCGACAGCACGCCGACGGCGCCCTCACGCGCCTCGCCGACCAGCCCGGCCCGGGACAGCGAGGCGAGCGTCGTACCGCCCGCGACGACCGAGCCGAGCTCGCGGACGTCGAGTGCGACGTCCGCCGGCGCGTCGGTGCGCTCGCAGGTGGCGTCCGTGCCGCCGGGCGCGCGCAGCCGCCAGCGCCCGGCGTTCCACGGGCACAGCGCGTCGGTGACCTCCAGGACGACGTCCACGTCGTCGGCGTAGTCGCGGGCGACGAGAGCGCGGTCGACGTCGACGACGCGCAGCCACAGCTCGTCGGTGCGGGTCGGCTTGACGGTGCGCGGGTCGACGAGCCACGCGAGCAGCGGGTGGTCGGTGGCGACGCGGTGGGCGCTCGTGCGCGAGGTCAGGTCGAAGTCGGTGACCGCCCGCCACAGCCGGTGCTCGGTGGCGGTGTCGACCGCCGCGAGCTCTCGGACGTCCACGGTGCCGTCCGGGGCGCCGTCCTCCCACTTCATCGTGCGACGCAGCACCGCGTAGCCCGTCGGGACGCCGCCGCGCTCGGCGACGAGGATCCGCAGCGGCTCGTTGCGCTCGAGCTCGCGCGGGGTGTCGCGCAGGTCGGCCAGGGTGAGCGCGCGGGTGCGGCCGACCATGCCCGGGCGCAGGGCGCACGCCCGGGCGTAGAGGTCGGCGACGAGGTCGCCGTGGACGTCGGGGTCCGCGGTCGCGAACCGCACCCGCAGGTCGTCGTCGGCGCCGGGCAGCTCGCGCAGGGTCGCTCCGCGGCCGAGCGTCAGGTTGAGCCCGACCGTGGCCAGGCCGTAGCCGAAGCGCCCGTAGATGGCCGTCTCGGAGGCGTGCAGGCCGCTGAGCGGCTCGCGGCCCTCGTCGTGCAGCGCGTGCAGGTGGTGCCGCATCATCGTGGTGAGCACGCCGCGCCGGCGGTACCCGGGGTGCACCGCGACCCAGCTCAGGCCGGCCATCGGCGTCGTGCGGGTGCCCGAGCCCGACGGGCCACCGGGCAGCGCCACCGTGAGGCTGAACGTCGTGGTCGTGCCGATGAGCTCCGCGCCGTCGCGGACGCCGAAGGTGCGGTCCCACTCGATGAAGTCGAGCTGGAAGTCGGGGTCGAGCGGGAAGACGAACGCCGCCTGGTCGTTGGCGAGCATCGCGTCCGCGTCGGCGGGCCCGAGCGGGACGACGGGGCCGGCGTCCGGGAGCTGCGCGGGGGTGTCGGGCATGGCTACACCCTGGCGAGCGCCCTATCGTCGGCGCAACGCATATCCGCGCGCGCGGTGCGGTTGTGCTCGAGGAGGGCCGATGCGGCTCGTGCAGGTCGCCCAGGCGGTGCAGGTGCTCGACCGTGCGGTCGGCTTCTACCGCGACGTCCTCGGCCTGCGGCACGTGGCCACCTTCGACCCGCCGGGGCTGGCGTTCTTCGACCTCGACGGCGTCCGGCTGCTGCTCGAGCGCGGGGCGACGTCCAGCCTGCTGTACCTCGAGGTCGACGACGTCGAGACGCGGGTCGAGCACCTGCGCTCACTCGGTGTCGCCGTCGAGACCGAGCCGCACGTGGTGTTCACGCACGAGGACGACAGCCTCGGGCCGGCGGGAGCGCAGGAGCGGATGGCCTTCGTGCGCGACAGCGAGGGCAACCTGGTCGGCCTGGTCGAGCAGCGGCGGTCACGCTGAGCGACGACGGCGCGGCGCGCGTCGCCCGATCGCGCACCGGCCACGAAGGTCACGTGTCGGTCAAGTGGCAGGACGGTCCCGGCCGGGTCAGTAGGGTTCCCGGTGTGGCGGCTTCGCTGAGTGCGAGGGGCATGGCGCGAGGGCGGCGCGTGCCCCTCCTTCGGCGTGTCCGGTTCGTCGTGCGCCGCCGCATCCTGCCGAGCAGCAGCTTCCACCTGCTCAGCCTCACGGCGCTCACCGTCGCGATCACCCTCGCCACCCTCTCCGCGCGCGAGTGGGTGCCGATCGCCGCGTTCTCGCTGGTGCTCGTGGCGGGCGGCTTCCTGCTGCGGCTGCGGGCGCTCGCCCTGGTCTACGTGCTCGTCGTCGTCGGGCTGGCGTACGTGCAGTCGCAGGGGGACGGGGTCAACAAGGGCCTGGTCGTCATCCTGCTCGCGACGGCCGTGCTGATGTGGTTCGTCGCGCGCAGCCGCGCCCGGCTCGGGCTGCAGGGCACGCTGGGCGAGGCCATGCTCGTCGACCTGCGCGACCGGCTGCGCATGCAGGGCGAGGTGCCGGTCCTGCCGGCCGGCTGGCAGGTCGAGACGGTGCTGCGCTCCGCGTACGGCGACTCCTTCTCGGGTGACTTCCTCGTCGCCAACCGCTCGACCGACGGCAACCGGCTCGAGGTCGTGCTGGTCGACGTCTCGGGCAAGGGTGCGGCGGCCGGTACGCGCGCGCTGATGCTCTCGGGCGCGTTCGGTGGCCTGCTCGGCGCGATGGCACCGCACGACTTCCTCCACGCCGCCAACCAGTACCTGCTGCGCCAGCGCTGGGACGAGGGGTTCGCCACCGCCGTCCACCTCGACCTGGACTTCGTCACCGGCCGCTACCGCATCGCCGGGGCCGGGCACCCGCCGGCCGCGCACTTCCAGGCCGGCTCGGGCCGCTGGACGCTCACCACGGGCGGCGGCGGCCCGCTCCTCGGGGTGATGGACGGCGTCAACTTCCCGGGCGTCGTCGGCACCTTGGCCCGTGGCGACGCGCTGCTGCTCTACACCGACGGCGTGGTCGAGACACCCGGCCGCGACCTCGACGTCGGTATCGACCGCATGCTGGGGCAGGCCGAGCGGCTGGTGAAGGACGGCTTCCGCGGCGGTGCCAGGCGCATCGTCGAGGGGGCCAGGGCGGGCGAGACCGACGACCGCGCGCTCGTCCTCATCTGGCGCGCCTGACCCGAGGATCAGCCGAAGCTGCGGCCCTCGCCGCGGTAGGTCGGGGCCGCGTCGACGACACGGTCGCCCTCGACGAGATGCAGCCGGTCGAACCGCTCGCAGAGCTCGCCGGCCTTGGCGTGCCGGAACCACACCCGGTCGCCCACCCGCAGGTGCCGCGCGGCCTCGCCGCGCACCGGCGTCTGCACCTCACCGGCCCCCTCGGCGCGCAGCAGCCGCAGACCGGCCGGCGCGACCGGGAGCGGCAGCCGCGACCGCCCGGCGGGGCCGGAGGCGACGTAGCCCCCGCCGAAGCAGGTCGCGACGTCCGGCGCCGGACGTCGCACGACGGGCAGGGCGAACCACGCGGCCGGACGCGCCGTGAACGCGCGGTAGTGGTCGAACAGCGTCGGGCAGTACAGCCCGGACCCCGCCGTCAGCTCGGTGACCGCCGGGTCGGCCGCCGTCGCCTCGAGGCTGCCGGTGCCGCCGCCGTTGACCAGCTCGAGCGGGTGCCCGCACGCCTGCTCGACCGCGCGCACGACGGCCGCCCGACGCGTTGCCAGCTCGCGCAGCGAGCGCTGCTTCACCAGCCGCACGGCCGGGCTGGTGTCGGGCAGGCCGGCCACCTGGGCCTCGTAGAACATCACGCCGACCAGCCGCAGCTCGCGGTGGGCGCGCACGCGCTCGGCCAGCCGTGCGGCGTCCTGCGGCGTGTGCAGCGGGGAGCGCCGTACCCCCAGGTGAGCGCCGCCGACGCGCAGTGAGGAGTCGACGTCGAGGCAGATCCGCACCGGGCCCCGGGCGGCCTCGCCGTGCGAACGCAGCGCCGCCGCGGCGAACCGCAGGTGCATCTCGTCGTCGACCATGATCGTGATCGCCGCGAGCAGCGCGGGATCCGACGTCAGCTCGGCGAGGGCCGCGCGGTCGACCGAGGGGTAGGCGACGACGACGTCGCGGGTGGTGCCGCTGCGCACGAGCCAGACGGCTTCGGCGAGCGAGTACGCGAGCACGCCGGCGAAGCCGGGGTGGGCGAGGGCCTCGGCGACCAGCCGGCGACTGCGCACCGACTTGCTGGCCACGCGGATCGGCCGGCCGCCGGCACGACGCGCGAGGTCAGCGGCGTTGGCGCGCAAGGCATCCAGGTCGACGACAGCGAGTGGCGGGTCGAGGTGGGCCGTCGCGGCGTCCAGTCGCGCGCCGAGCAGGTCGTCGTGGTGCGTCACGCGTCCACCCGCTCGGGACGCGGCATCGCCGAGAACGCCGGTGCCAGGCCGATCACGGCGAGCGCGAAGGCCAGGGGAGCGAGGTAGCCGAACCGCAGGTCGCCCAACGTGCCGAGCACGCCCACGAGCACCCCGCCGACGACGAAGCCGAGGTAGTTCGACAGGTTCAGCCGCGCGATGGTCACGTCCCGCACGTGCGCGGGCAACCGGTCGGTGGTGGCGAACGCCAGGGGCGCCACCACGGCGAGGCCCAGACCGGTGACCGCGAGCCCCACGACCGCGACGGGGGCCGCGGGAGCGAGGACCACGACGACGAGGCCGAGCGCGCCGACCGCCCCCGCGGTGCGCACGACCGCCACCGCGCCGACGCGGCGGACCGCCAGGTCGGCGACCGCGCGCGAGAGCAGGGAGGTCGCCTGGTAGGCGGCGAACCCGGTCGCCGCCGTGGCCAGGGACGCGCCGAGCACCTCGTGCAGGTACAGCGAGCTCCAGCTGGAGATGCCGGAGTCGACCACGTAGAAGCACACGACGGCCAGGCCGACGAGCGCGACGGCGCGCCAGGGCACGGGTGCCTTCTCGAACGCGGGGCCGGGCGCGGCGTCCGCGGGGTGGTGCACGGCGGCGAGGGCCGGCTCGGGGGTCACCGCGCGGACCAGCGCCACGACGAGCACGACGCCCACGGCGGTGAGCACGGACGCGGTCAGGCCGAGGTGCCACCGGCCGTCCGCGGAGGTCCAGAGCGCACCGACGATGCCGCCGAGGCTCCACGCCGCGTGGAACTGCGCGAGGACGCTGCGTCCCACGCGGGTCTGCACGTCGACGGCCTGCATGTTCATCGTCGCGTCGACGGCGCCGACCGCGAGGCCCCAGAGCAGGAAGGCGACGAAGAAGGTGGCCTTGACGGGCGCCAGCACCGTGAAGGAGGCGCCGACCGCGAGGGCCGCGACGGCGCCGGTGAGGGCCGGCCGGCTGCCGCGCCTGACCGCCACCGCGCCGGCGAGCACGCTGCCGGCGCCAGCGCAGAGGGAGACGCCGAAGACGAGGGCCGTGACGGCGGCGTCGCCGACGTCCCAGCGGTGGGTGTAGGCGGGCAGGTGGGTGAGCAGGGTGGCGAACGTCAGCCCTTGAGCGAAGAAGGCGGCAGCGACCAGGCCGCGGCGTCGCCCCAGTCCGGTCACCGGGTCATCATGACACCGGCCGTTGCTGCCTCCGGGGAGGTGGAGCGTGCGCGATCATGTCGCAGTGACCGCCGCGCCGAGCTGGACCAACTGGGCCCGTACCGAGACCGCACGGCCCGTGGCCGTCGTCGCCCCGCGCGACGTCGACGAGGTGTCGCGGGTCGTCCGAGCGGCCGGCCGAGCCGGCCGCAGGGTCAAGGCGGTCGGCTCGGGCCACTCCTTCACCGGTGCCGCCGTGACGGACGGCGTGATGGTGCGGCTGGACGGCCTCGCCACGCGGCTGGAAGTGCTCGGCGGCGGTCTGGTGACGGTGGGCGCCGGCTGGCGGCTGCACGACCTCGGCCCGGCGTTGCACGCGCACGGCCTGGCCATGAGCAACCTCGGCGACATCGACGTGCAGACGATCTCGGGTGCCATCGGCACCGGCACGCACGGCACGGGAGCCCGCTTCGGCGGGATCAGCGACCAGGTGCGCGGTCTGCAGCTCGTGCTCGCCGACGGCTCGGTCGTCGAGTGCGGCCCGGACGACGACCCGGACCTGTTCCAGGCCGCGCGGGTGGGGCTCGGCGGCTTCGGTGTCGTCACGGCCGTCACGCTGCAGTGCGAGCCGGTCTTCGGGCTGCACGCCGCCGAGGCGCCCATGTCGCTGGCGTCGGTGCTGGACGGCCTCGACGAGCTCGTCTCGGGCAACGACCACTTCGAGTTCTACTGGTTCCCGCACACCGACCGCACGCTCACCAAGCGCAACAACCGGCTCGAGCCCGGGGCCCCCCTGGAGCCGTTGAGCCGCAGCCGCTCCTACCTCGAGGACGAGCTGCTGTCGAACCGCGTCTTCGAGGTCGTCAACCGCGTGGCGACCGCGGCACCGCGCACCACGCGGGTGCTGAACGCGGTGAGCGCGCGGGCGCTCGGCAGCCGGACCTTCAGCGACGTGTCGTACCGGGTCTTCGCCTCCTCGCGTCGGGTGCGGTTCCGCGAGAGCGAGTGGGCCCTGCCGCGGGCGGCGCTGCCCGACGTGCTGCTCGAGATCCGCTCGTGGGTCGAGTCCAGCGGTGAGCTGCTGCCGTTCCCGGTCGAGGTGCGCTTCGGCCGGGCCGACGAGCCGTGGCTGTCGACCGCACACGGTCGCGACACCGCCTGGATCGCCGTCCACCAGTACCACCGGCTCGACCACCGCCGGTACTTCGACGCGGTGCAGCGGATCGCGACGTCGGTGGGCGGCCGACCGCACTGGGGCAAGCTGCACACGCTGGACGCCGACCGGCTACGAGCTCTCTACCCGCGCTACGACGACGCGATGGGGGTGCGCCGACGCGTGGACCCGGCGGGCGTGTTCGCGAACCCCTACCTGGAGAAGGTCTTCGCGACCTGAACGCGCGGCAGGGCCGAGAGCTCCGAGCGCCGCGCGGCTGACAGGCGGCGGGTGATGTCGGCGCACTCCTCGCACACCGAGCGCGGGATCACGCCGAGTCGCATCAGCAGCGAGAAGGCGATGCACCCGACGCACAGGCCGAGGGCGGCCTCGAGCAGCGGGAAGACGATCATGACGGCGCCGACCACCCACGCCACGGTGTGCCAGCCGGCGGCGTAGTACGCGACGGTGGCCACGCTGGTGAGCACCGCGCCGATGGCGGCGGCGAACCGCTTGGGCGGACCCGGTGTGGGCCGAGGAGCCGCCGGGACGCGGGGGCGCACGACCGTCGCGGCGAACCGCGCCAGCGGGCTCAGCACGGGGCCGAGGGCGGCGCGCACCACGAAGTCGAGCGCGAGGGCGCCGTAGACCCAGGGCTGTCGGGTGGCCGCGGCGACGGCGGCGATCACGAGCACTTCGCCGGCGATGACGCGAACGGTGACGTCGTCGACGGTGCGGGGGAAGCGGAACGGGCTCACGGGTGGCTCCTCGCAGAACGGCGGACCGTTCCAGGGAAGCGCAGATCCCAGCGGCTGAGCGCGGCGTCTTGTGATGTGGGACGCGACCGTCAGGTGCGCGCGCCAGGCTGGCCGACGTAGCGGTGAGCGAACGGCCGCGCGTCGTCGTCCGGCGGGCTGAGGTACACCACGACCCGGCAGCCGGTGTCGCCGACCGCGATGCGCTCCTCGAGCACGACGGACGCGCCGTGGTCCTGGTTGCGCGCGGCGATGCCGCCGAACACCGAGCTGGTCATGCGGCACAGGGCAGGCGCGCGGGTGACGGCGTCACCGAACGGGCAGCGCGTGTTGCCCAGCACGATGCGCTCGTCGGTGACGTCGACGACGTAGAAGCCGCCGTCGATCGCGTGCTTCAGCCGCACGAAGCACTCGGCGAGCTGGTGCGGCGACAAGCGCCCCACGACGTCGCGGGCCGCGCGGTACTCAGCCTCCATCTGGCCGCCGACGGCGATGCCGACCTGCGCGACGACCTCCTCGCCGACGTCCGGGCCGGCGGTGTGCTCGACCGCCTGCGACAGCTGCACCACCAGCGCCCGCAGGAAGACCTCACGGCTGAAGCCGCCGGTGGGGCTGGCCTCGTCCAGACCCGGCAGGACGTCGGTGGGCGGGGCGACCGGGTCGATGCTGCGGGACGCCGCGCGCTGCACGGGCAGGACGGCGCGCACCTGCGTGCCGCCACCGCGGCGTGCCGCGACCTCCAGCTCGGCGGCGAGGTGCGTGACGAGGAACAGCCCGCGGCCGCCCTCGCCGTACAGGTACGGCACCTCGTCGTCCGGCTCGGGAGCGGGCTGCCCGGTCGGCAGACGGAAGCCCTCGCCGAGGTCGCGCACCACCAGGTGGGGCTGGTCGTTCGTCCAGGACAGGTGCACCCAGGCCGGCCCGACGGTGTGCTCGAAGGCGTTGGCGAGCAGCTCCTGCACGACCAGCTCGGCGTCGGACACGTCGCTGCCCGGCACGGCGTGGCGGGCGAGGTGGTCGCGGATGCGGTGGCGCAGCGCCGTCACGGCGGAAGGGTCGTCGCCGGCGAGGTACCAGTCCACGCCGCACCTCCTGAACCGTCCGATAGCCGTGCTGAGAGCCGTGGTGGACGCCAACCGTAACGGACCGGCCGCGCAGCGGTGGCGTGACGCGCGGGCGAGAGCCGGCATGGCTCACCCGAGGGTGGGCTCTCGATCGAGGCAGGTGCAGACGCAGGCGCGGTTGCCCTCCGGGTCGGCCAGCACCACGAAGGACGGCGCCTCGGAGTCGTCGACGACGCGCCCACCTGCGGCCACCGCTGCGGCGATGCGCTGCTGGGCGTGGTCGTGCGGCACCCACACGTCGAGGTGGAACCGCTGGCGCGGCGTCGGGTGGGCGTCGGTGTGCTGGAACCACAGCAGGGGCAGGCGACCGCCCGGGTCGGCCACGTCGTCGCCGTCGAGCACGGTGGCGTCGCCGGTGAGCAGCGCCGCCCAGAACGGACCGACGGCGGCGACGTCCGCGGTGTCGAGGGCGAGCTCGATCTCGCTCAGGGCGCCCGGCGCGGCGGCGACGTGCTGCTCGCCGGCGATCTCGCTGATGCGGCGGGCCAGGTCCAGGTCGCGTCGGGTCACGCGGCCGACGTCGTGGCTCACGAGGCGCAGGTCGACGTGCGGGTAGGTGAGGGTGACGTCCGGGTGGTGGTCGACGGCCTCGGCCGCGGCGCCGACCGCGGTGACGAAGGCCAGCCCCCGCTCGAAGTCTCGGGTCAGGAAGCGAGCGTGCAGCGCCCGGGCGAGCAGCCGCCAGTCGGCGAGCCCGGCGTCGAGGACCTGTGCGGAGGTGAGTGCCATCGTCGCAGTATCGGCCGGATGCGGGTGTGTCGGAAAGCACAGGGCGCAGAGCCGGGGCCGGGGCATCCGGCGCCGTGCTGCGGTGTTGACGCCGGTGACGCCCACCGGGGCGTCCTGACCGAGAGGACCCCGTGACCACCTTGACCAGCATCCGCCAAGCGGCCCGCCGCCGGCGCACCGCGGCACGCGACCACCGTCGCCTCGTCCGCGAGCTCGCCAGCTTCACGACGCCGGCCGAGCGGCTCGAGCTCGACCTCATCATCGCTCGCAACGCTCCCGAGCAGACCGCGCAGATCGACGCGATCCTGCGCCGCCAGGACGCCGCACGCCAGGCGGCCGGCTACAGCACCCCCGCCTTCCTGGGTCACTGACCCGCCCCGTCCGAGGACGTCCGCCGACCAGGTGGGCGTCCTTCGTCGTGTCCGGCGCAGCGCTGCCCCGTCGTGGTGCCAACCGGCCGCGTGCTCAGAGGTCGACGTCGAGCCCCAGGATGACGACGTCGCCGACCTCGACCTGCTCGGCCCGGCGGACGGCGTCCTTCAGCGGCACGACGTAGCCGCCGTCCTTGGGGAAGAGCGAGGTGGTCCAGCGGGTCGTGCCGAGGCGGGCCTGCACCGGGATCATCCCCCAGCCGTAGGTGACGAGGGACGCCGCCGCGCTGAGCTGGTCGCTCTCGGCGTCCGGCACGGTGACGAAGTGGAACGGCGAGGGGCCGCGCCAGTACCAGACCTCACCGCTGAACTGCAGGTCCATCCGCGCAGCATAGGGACCGGCGGTGACGGCGGAAGGCGCGCCGAACCCGCTTGCCCCCACCGCCGCGCGTGGGGTTGGGTTCCCTGCATGAGCGACATGTGGACCAGCGAAGAGAAGGACCCGCGCACGTACGGCAACCCGGTGGGGGAGAAGGCCACCTACGCCGAGTACCTCACGAACTACCGGCTCACGATCGAGCTGAAGTGCGAGGAGCTGGACGCCGAGCAGCTGGCCCGTCGGTCCGTGCCGCCCAGCACCCTGAGCCTGCTCGGGCTGGTGCGGCACCTCGCGCAGGTGGAGAACCACTGGTTCCAGCGCGTGCTGCAGGGTCGCACCGACGCGCCACGGCTGTACAAGCGCGACGACGACCCGGACTGGGACTTCACCGGTGCGGTGGCCGACCCCACCGTGGTCGCGGACGCCTTCGCGTCGTGGAAGGGCGAGATCGCGGCCGCGCAGGCGTGGTTCGACGCTCTCGACGAGGCCGACCTGGGCCGCGAGGTGGCGGTGCACGACGGCGCCGTCGCCGTGCGGGACGTCCTCGTGCACGTCATCGAGGAGTACGCCCGCCACGCCGGCCACGCCGACCTGCTGCGCGAGTGCGTCGACGGCCGCACGGGGCAGTGAGGCGTCGCCATCACGTGATGGTGTAGCTGCGGTTCCCCAGCACGCGGTCGAGATCGTCGAGGGCGTCGTTCCAGCTGCGGGCGAGCACGGTGGGGACGTCGCCCTCCAACGCAGTGGCCACTGCGCTGCGCAGCGAGCGCCGGGTGGCCTCGGGCATCGGCAGCCAGGGGAAGGCGGAGCCGATGACCTTGCCCATCGCCTGCCCGGAGGCGCGCCCGAGAGCCAGCCCGTCGACGGCGTAGCGCTCGACGTAGGGCGTCAGGAGGTCGGCCTGCTCCCAGCCCCAGAACCCCGATGCGACGGCGTGGAGCTCGTGGCTGCCCAGCGTGCCGCCCATCAGCAGGTCCCACGACGCCTGCTTCGCCTCCGGAGTCGGTACGGAGGCGTGCGCCGCCAGCGCCGCGTGGTGACCGGCCACCGACCGGTCACGTGCCTCCTCCCGGGCGATGAAGGACGGGTCGCCCAGGCTCGCCAAGCGCTGGACGGCCTCCCAGCGGACCTCCTGGTCGACGTCGGGCCGGTCGAGCCAGCGGACGAGGTGCTCGTGGTCGTGGGTCGTGGACGCCAGCACCCGGGACGCCGCTGGTGCGAGAGCGGGATCGCCACCGTCGAGCGCGGCCCTGGCCACGTCGCAGATCCGCTCGAGCAGGCCGGCGACGTCCTGCGGGTCGGCGTAGCGCCGTACGGTCCGCAGGACGAGGGTGAGCACCGCCTCGAAGACGACGGGGTGATGCTCAGGGCGCAGGTGCTGGTCGAGCACCCGCACCAGGTCGCCGAGGGTGAGGGCCTTCGACTGGGCGAGGTCGATCGCGGTCCACCACAGCATCGCGCGGGTCAGCGGGGACTCGACGGCCGACAGCCCGGCCATGACGGCGGCCCAGGACTCCTCGTCGAGCCGCAGCGCGGCGAAGGTCTCGTCGCCGGCGTTGGGCACCACCACGAGCCCGGCGAGGTCGTCGAGGCGGAGGGGCTCGGCTGCGAGGTCGACCATGCGCGTCGAGACCAGCCGCATGGCCCCGTCGTAGGCGGCGACGCTGAAGCGGTGGGGACGCGACCCCTCCCTGGTGAGCACCGGCACGCTCCCGTCACGGGTCACCACCAGGGTGTCGAAACCCGTCGAGCGCAGCCACGCATCGGCCCACCCGCGCACGTCGCGGTCGGTCGACGACGCGAGGGCCTCGAGGAACTCCGCGAGCGTCGCGTTGCCGAAGGCGTGGGCGGACAGGTGCGTGTTGACGCCGGCGAGGAAGTCGTCGCCCAGCCAGATGCCGAGCTGGCGCAGCACGGCGTTGCCCTTGGCGTAGGTGATCATGTCGAAGTTGGCGAAGGCGGTGTCGACGTCGACCAGCTGCTCGGGGTCCTCGGCGATGCGGTGCGTCGAGCGACGCCGGTCGGCGAGGTAGCCCGTGGGCTTGCGGGTCAGCGCCGCGCCGGTCCACGAGTCCGTGTAGCCCGCCGCGACGCCGGCGACGTCGAAGCCCAGGAAGTCGGCGAAGGACTCGTTGAGCCAGGTGTCCTCCCACCACCGCATCGTGACGAGGTCCCCGAACCACATGTGGGCCATCTCGTGCGCGATCACCGAGGCCGTGGACTCCCAGTCGAGGGCGCTGGGGGTGCCCTGCCGGAGGTACTCGTCGCGGAAGGCCACCGCACCCGGGAACTCCATGGCACCCCAGTTGAGGCCCGGGGCGAAGACCTGCTGGTAGTCACCGAACGCGTACGGCGCGTCGAACACGGTCGTGTAGTGCTGGAAGCAGGCGCTCGTGACCCGCTGGAGCTCGTCGGCGTCGCGGCGCAGCTCGCGCTCCTGCGAGGCCCGGGCGTGCCAGCCGAACGGCAGGCTGGCGCCCGGGGCCGGCGGGTAGGGCTCGTCCCAGGTGACCGAGACCCACGGGCCACCGGCGACGAAGAAGAGGTACGACGAGATGCGCGGTGTCGGCTCGAAGGACCAGCGGACGGCCTCGCCGTCGGCCGCGGACCCTGCGTGCACGCCGTTGGCGAGCACGGTCCAGTGGGCGGGGGCGGTCACCGAGACCGCGAAGGTGGTCTTGAGGTCGGGCTGGTCGAAGCAGGGGATGACCTTCTGGGCGATGTCCATCGCGGTGAAGCCGCAGACGTAGCGTTCCCCGTCGGCCGGGTCGACCGTCACGGTCATCCCGTCCCCGTCGCTCACGTAGGGCAGCCGCGCGGTGATTCGGACCTCGTTGGTCTCGGCCAGGTCGGTCAGCGGGATCCGCTTCCCGTCGTAGGGCGCGGGGCGCCCGTCGAGGGTGACGGCGGTCGCGCCGCCGAGCTCGAGGAAGGAGGTGGCCCCCGGCCGCGTGCAGCCGAAGCGGATCGTCGCCTCGACGGCGAAGTCCTCGGTCGACGTCAGGTCGAGGTGGACCTCCGTCTCGATGTCGGTGATGAGCGCTGCTCGCTCACGGGCCTCGGTGAGAGTCAGGGACACCGGGCCGACGGTAGCCGGTGAGCCGGGGGCGCGCGTGGAGCGGATGACGGGAATCGAACCCGCGTAGCCAGTTTGGAAGACTGGGGCTCTACCATTGAGCTACATCCGCGTGCGTGGCCGCGCGGCGCCGGGCAGGCGCCGTCCGACCGTGACCGCCCTCCAAGCCTAGCGGGCCAGCGCGATCGGCCCGGACGGCGGTCGGCGCGCGTGGCGGGGTGTGGCGCAGTTTGGTAGCGCGTCCGCTTTGGGAGCGGAAGGCCCCCGGTTCAAATCCGGGTACCCCGACCAGCACGAGCGCGCGCACGCGCTGAGCAGCGCGATTGGGTGCGTGCGCGCACGGCCGATAGCATGGTCGATCGCGTGCCGATGCCCGTCGCGTCCTCAACCCGCCAGGAGAACACCGCAGTGAAGAGTGCCGTCGAGAACCTCAACCCCACCCGGGTGAAGCTCACCGTCGAGGTGCCGTTCGACGAGCTCAAGCCGAGCCTGGACGCCGCCTACCAGACGATCGCGTCGCAGGTGCAGATCCCCGGGTTCCGTCGGGGCAAGGTGCCCGCGCGCATCATCGACCAGCGGGTCGGCCGCGGCGCCGTCCTGGAGGAGGCGATCAACTCCGCGCTCCCGACCTTCTACGGCCAGGCCGTCGAGGAGGCCAAGATCCGCCCGCTCGGCCAGCCCGAGGTCGAGATCACCGAGGCCCCCGACCCGGCGTCCGACGGTGACCTGAAGTTCAGCATCGAGGTCGACGTGCGCCCCGAGGTCCAGGTGCCCGACTTCGCCACGCTGTCGGTCGAGGTCGACGACGTCGCGGTCGAGGAGGCCGACGTCGACGCCGAGATCACCGCGCTGCGGCAGCGGTTCGGCACGCTCGTCGGCGTCGACCGGGCCGCGGCCGAGGGTGACTTCGTCTCCATCGACCTCAAGGCCGAGATCGACGGCGACGAGATCGACGCCGTCACCGGCGTCTCGTACGAGATCGGCAGCAAGAACATGCTGGACGGCCTCGACGAGGCGCTCGTCGGCATGAGCGCCGGCGAGACCAAGAGCTTCACCGCGCCGCTGGCCGGTGGCGACCGCGAGGGGCAGGACTCCGAGGTCACCGTCACCGTGCAGTCGGTGAAGGAGCGCGAGCTGCCCGAGCTCGACGACGACTTCGCGCAGCTGGCCAGCGAGTTCGACACCCTCGACGAGCTCACCGGCGACGTCCGCAGCCAGGTCGAGCGCTCCAAGAAGCTGCAGCAGGGCGTGCAGGCGCGCGACAAGGTGCTCGACGCCCTGCTCGAGGCTGCCGACATCCCGGTGCCGCCGGCCCTCGTCGAGGCCGAGGTGCACTCCCACCTCGAGGGCGAGAACCGCCTCGACGACGACGAGCACCGCGCCGAGGTCAGCGACAACGCCACCAAGGCCCTGCAGGCCCAGTTCCTGCTCGACGCCATCGTCGAGCAGGAGAAGGTCTCGGTGACCCAGCCCGAGCTGGTCGAGTACCTCGTCGTGAGCGCCCAGCAGTACGGCATGTCGCCGGACGCCTTCGCCAAGGCGGTCGACGAGGCCGGCCAGGTGCAGGCCATGGTCGCCGAGGTCGCGCGCCGCAAGGCGCTGGCCGTCGTGCTCGAGCAGGCCAAGGTCACCGACGCGAGCGGCAACGCCGTCGACCTCGAGGCACTGCGCCCGCAGGAGGACGAGGTCGCCGACGTCGAGCAGGCCGCCGACGTCGAGGAGTCCGACGAGGACGCCGAGCACACCCACTGAGTCGTCACCGCAGAAGGGCCCCGGGACGCCGTCCGGGGCCCTTCTGCGTGTCCGGGGAGGGGCCTACCGCGCCGACGGATCATGCTGCGCTGACGGCGAACACCGGTCGGTTGCGGGAGTGGACCGTCGGGGGGCGACGTTAGGGTCCATGCAGGACGGCGACGGAGCACCGCTTCGAGCCGGCAGTCACTGTGAGGACCGCAGTCACCTTAAGGATCGGGAGAACAGCGTGAGCGAGTTCGGCACCGTCACGGCCCAGGGGCCCCAGCAGGGCATGGGCCTGGACGACTCCATCTACAACCGGCTGCTGAAGGAGCGCATCATCTTCCTCGGCTCCGAGGTGCGCGACGAGAACGCCAACGCCATCTGCGCCCAGCTGCTGCTGCTCGCGGCCGAGGACCCCGAGCGCGACATCTGGCTCTACATCAACTCACCCGGCGGCTCGGTCACGGCTGGCATGGCGATCTTCGACACCATGCAGTTCGTCACGCCGAACGTCGCCACCGTGGCCATGGGCCTGGCGGCCTCGATGGGGCAGTTCCTGCTGTCGGCCGGCACCCCGGGCAAGCGCTACGCCACCCCGCACGCGCGGATCATGATGCACCAGCCGTCCGGCGGCATCGGCGGCACGGCGAGCGACATCAAGATCCAGGCCGAGCAGATGCTGCACATCAAGCGGCAGATGGCCGACCTGATCGCCCAGCACACCGGTCAGACCCTCGAGCAGATCGAGCGCGACTCCGACCGCGACCGCTGGTTCACCGCCGAGCAGGCCAAGGAGTACGGCTTCGTCGACCACGTGGTCGAGAGCGCCAGCGAGGCCCGCGAGGGCGGCGGCACGGCGGCCGGCTGACCTGCTCCTCGACCACACCCTTCGACCGATCAGGAGACCCAGCGCGATGAGCGTCCCCACCCCGTACGACGGCGGCCTTCGAGTGCCGTCCGGCCGGCTCGCCACCCCCGGCCCCAGCAGCCGATACATCCTCCCGCAGTTCGAGGAGCGCACGTCCTACGGGATGAAGCGCCTCGACCCCTACACCAAGCTCTTCGAGGACCGCATCATCTTCCTCGGCGTGCAGGTCGACGACGCCTCGGCCGACGACATCATCGCCCAGCTGATCGTGCTGGAGTCGCAGGACCCCGACCGCGACATCCTCATGTACATCAACTCGCCCGGTGGCTCGTTCACCGCGCTCACGGCGATCTACGACACCATGCAGTACGTGCGCCCGGACATCCAGACGTACTGCCTCGGCCAGGCGGCCTCGGCCGCCGCGGTGCTGCTCGGCGCCGGTGCCAAGGGCAAGCGCTACGCCCTGCCGAACGCCCGCGTGCTCATCCACCAGCCCGCGATGGCCGGTGGCGACTACGGCCAGGCCAGCGACATCGAGATCCAGGCCAACGAGGTGCTGCGCATGCGCAGCTGGCTCGAGGACACGCTGGCACTGCACACCGGCCGCACGACCGAGCAGGTGCGCACCGACATCGAGCGCGACAAGATCCTCACCGCCGACATGGCGCTCGAGTACGGCCTGATCGACGAGGTGCTGGCGACCCGCAAGGCCTCCGCGCAGGAGTGAGGCCGTCGGCCGCGGCGTCAGCCCGTCCGCTCTTGGCGTACAGGGCTGACGCGGCGGCCGACACCGGCGTTCAATGGGGACGGTGCCGCATCGGGCGGGGTACCGTCGCTGGACCGGCTCGACGTCCCAGCCCGGACGACAGCAGTGATCGAGGGAGGACCCGCACGTGGCGCGCATCGGTGACGGTGGTGACCTGCTCAAGTGCTCTTTCTGCGGCAAGAGCCAGAAGCAGGTCAAGAAGCTGATCGCGGGCCCTGGGGTCTACATCTGCGACGAGTGCATCGACCTGTGCAACGAGATCATCGAGGAGGAGCTCGCCGAGACCAGCGAGCTCGGCCTGGACGAGCTGCCCAAGCCGCGCGAGATCTTCGACTTCCTCGAGCAGTACGTCGTCGGCCAGGAGCCGGCCAAGAAGGCGCTCGCGGTGGCCGTGTACAACCACTACAAGCGCATCCAGGCCGGTGAGCCCGCCCGCAAGGGCGAGGAGATGATCGACCTGGCCAAGTCCAACATCCTGCTGATCGGGCCCACCGGCTGCGGCAAGACCTACCTCGCGCAGACCCTCGCCCGGATGCTCAACGTGCCGTTCGCCATCGCCGACGCCACCGCGCTCACCGAGGCCGGCTACGTCGGTGAGGACGTCGAGAACATCCTGCTCAAGCTCATCCAGGCCGCCGACTACGACGTCAAGAAGGCCGAGACGGGCATCATCTACATCGACGAGGTCGACAAGATCGCTCGCAAGAGCGAGAACCCCTCGATCACGCGCGACGTCTCCGGCGAGGGCGTGCAGCAGGCGCTGCTGAAGATCCTCGAGGGCACGACCGCCTCGGTGCCCCCGCAGGGCGGCCGCAAGCACCCGCACCAGGAGTTCATCCAGATCGACACCACGAACGTGCTGTTCATCGTGGGCGGCGCGTTCGCGGGCCTCGACAAGCTCATCGAGCAGCGCGCCGGTCGCAAGGGCCTCGGCTTCGGCGCGCAGCTGCACACCGCCGCCGACGTGAGCGCCGACTCCTACGCCGACGTCATGCCCGAGGACCTCATGAAGTTCGGGCTGATCCCGGAGTTCATCGGCCGGCTGCCGGTCATCACGACCGTGTCCAACCTCGACCGCGACGCGCTGGTCAACATCCTCACCAAGCCCCGCAACGCCCTGTCCAAGCAGTACCAGCGGATGTTCGAGATCGACGGCGTCGAGCTCGAGTTCACCGACGACGCGCTGGAGGCCGTCGCCGACCAGGCGATCCTGCGCGGCACCGGTGCTCGCGGCCTGCGCGCCATCATGGAGGAGGTGCTGCTGCCCGTGATGTTCGACGTCCCGAGCGACGACGGCATCGCCCGCGTGGTGGTCACCAAGGAGGTCGTGCTCGACAACGTCAACCCGACGATCGTCCGGCGCGACGCCCCCGAGCCCCGCAAGCGCACGCCGCGCGAGAAGTCCGCCTGAGCCCACCGTGACCCGGGTCGCCCTCGAGCGCGGGCGGACGTGGACGTTCGCCTCGGCCCTCGACTGGCCCGGCTGGTGCCGTCGGGCCACGACGCGCGACGGCGACGAGGCGGCGCTCGAGGCGCTGCTCGCGTACGCCGACCGCTACGCGCAGGTGGCGGGGCCCGCGTTCGCGCCCGGAGACCTCGAGGTCGTCGGAGCCGTCGAGGGTGACAGCACCACGGACTTCGGCGCGCCAAGCACGTCAGGGCCGTGGGACGACGCGCCGCTCACCGGGGCCGACGCCGACCGGCAGGCCGACCTGCTGCAGGCGTGCTGGACGGCGCTCGACCGCGTCGCCGAGCGCTCACCGGAAGAGCTGCGCAAGGGCCCGCGCGGTGGTGGGCGCGACCGCACGAAGATGCTCGACCACGTCCGCGAGGCTGAGCGCGCCTACGCCCGCAAGCTCGCGATCGCCGTCCCGCCGCGCACGCCCTGGCCCGAGCAGCGGGACCTGATCGCCCACGCGGTCCGCGCCGGTGAGGCGCACGGCGCCTGGCCGCTGCGCTACGGCGTCCGCCGCATCGCCTGGCACGTCCTCGACCACGCCTGGGAGATGCAGGACCGCACCCCCTGACCCGACCGCCTGACCCCACATGCCGACCGCGAGGGTCAGGCGGTGACGGGGGCCTCGTCCGGCTCGCTCGGACGGCGCAGCCGCCCGGCCGCGTGCTCGCTGGCCCACTCCAGCACCTCGGCGGCCACCATCGGGCGGGCGAACCAGAAGCCCTGCAGGTCGTCGCACTCCATCTCGACGAGCCGCGCGGCCGTGGCCGCCGTCTCGACGCCCTCCGCGACGATCGTCAGGCCCAGCCGGTGGCCGAGCTCGATGATCGAGGTGACGACCGCGTCGTCGTTGGGTGAGCGCTCGAGCGCCGTGATGAACTGCCGGTCGATCTTGAGCTGGTGCACGGGCAGGCCACGCAGCTGGCTCAGGCTCGTGTAGCCGGCCCCGAAGTCGTCCACCGAGACCTGGATGCCGCGGTCGCGCAGGGCCTCGACCACCGCGCGGGCGGTGTCGGGGTTGTCGGTGACCGCGCTCTCGGTGATCTCGAGCACGAGGAGCTCGGCCGGCCAGCGGTGCAGGGCCAGGACCTCCTCGACGATGCCGAGCAGGCCGAACTCCAGCGACACCGGGCTGATGTTGACCGCGATGGAGGCATCCAGACCCTGCGCCCGCCACCGCGAGGCGTCCCGGACGGCGGTGAGCAGCACCCAGCGCGTCAGGGCGTGGATCAGGCTGGTGCGCTCGGCGATCGGGATGAACTCCGCGGGCAGCAGCAGCCCTCGCTCGGGGTGGTCCCAGCGCAGCAGCGCCTCGAACCCCGCCAGCGCGTGGCCGTCGGCGCGGATCACCGGCTGGTAGCGCACGTGCAGCTGGTCCTCGAGCATCGCCTCGCGCAGGTGCGCGAGGGTCTCGAGCCGGTCGGTGGAGTGGTCGTCGTAGGCGGGGTCGTAGGTGGCGACGCCCGAGCGCGAGCGCTTGGCCTGGTACATGGCGACGTCGGCGTGCTGCAGCAGGTCGCTGAGCGAGCGGCCGTCCTGGGGGGCCACGGTCACGCCGATGCTCGCCCGGATGTCGATGGCCACGCCGCGGGTGCGGAACTCGTTGAGGGTGAGAGCGCCCAGGATGCGCTTGGCGCGCACGCTGGCGCCCGACATGTTGATCGGGCCGCGGATCAGGACGGCGAACTCGTCGCCCCCCAGCCGGGTCACCAGCGAGTCGCTGCCCGCGGCGGCGACGAGCTGGTGGGCGACCTCGACGAGCACCTCGTCGCCGGCGACGTGGCCGAGGGTGTCGTTGACGTCCTTGAAGCCGTCGAGGTCGACGAGCAGCAGGGCGGGGCCGTGGTGGCCGTTGCCGTCCATCTGGTCCAGGTCGCCGAGGACCTGCTCGGCGGCCTCGGCGAGCAGCGTGCGGTTGCCGAGCTGGGTCAGCGGGTCGCGGCGGGCCACGCGCTCCCGCTCACGGTCGCGCAGGACGAGCAGGACGACGAGCGCTGCGGCGGCCGCCACCGCGACGACCACGCAGATCGTCGTGACGACCAGTGCAAGACCACCCATGGGACGGTCCCTCTCCACGCTCGAGGGGTGGGACGCTCCCACCGACCCCCCTCCATCGGCACCACCGGTGGTGCTCTTGAGTGACGACGCCGTGCGGAGTTCGCCCGTTCGGGTGGTGACGGCTCGTGAGCCTGGCTAGGACGCGGCGCCGGGCCGGGCGGCGGCATCGTGCTCACCCAGCACGACCTCGGCCACCACCAGCTCGGGGCCCTCGACGACGTCGAGCTGCTCGATCCGGCCCGTCGCCCGCAGGTCGTCCTGGGCGGCACGCAGCCGGGCGGCGTCCGCCTCGTCGGCGCGCACGACGGCCCGCGTCACCGGGGTGCGCTGGGAGACCTTGGCCTGCGACTTGGCTCCCCGCACGCCGGCGAGCGCGGCGGACACGGCCGTGAGCAGCGCGGGGTCGCCCTCGGCGGCGCCCGGCACGGCGGCGAGGAGCTCCTCGACGGTCGGCCAGGCAGCCCGGTGCACCGACCCCTCCTGCCACCACGACCACGCCTCCTCGGTGACGAAGGGCATGATCGGGGCCAGCAGGCGCAGCTGCACCGACAGCGCGGTCGCCAGCGCGGTGCGTGCGGACGCCGCTCCGGCACCGTCGCCGTACGCGCGCTCCTTGACCAGCTCGAGGTAGTCGTCGCAGAAGGTCCAGAAGAACCGCTCGGCGCTCTCCAGCGCGCGGGTGTAGTCGAACGCGGCGAACGCCTCGCCGGCCTCGCGCACGACCTCGCCGAGAGCGGCGAGCATGGCGAGGTCGAGCGGCGCGGCGACGGGCCCGGCGTCCAGGCTGGCGCCCGCGCCCAGCACGAACTTGCTGGCGTTGAGCACCTTGATGGCCAGCCGGCGTCCGACCTTCATCTGGCTCTCGTCGAACGGTGAGTCCATGCCCGGTCGCGCCATCGCGGCGCGCCAGCGCACGGCGTCGGTGCCGTACTTCTCGAGGATCTCGGTCGGCACCACGGCGTTGCCCTTGGACTTGCTCATCTTCTTGCGGTCGGGGTCGACCACGAAGCCCGAGATCATCGAGCGCTTCCACGGCAGCGAGTCGTTCTCGTAGTGCGCCCGCACGACGCGTGAGAACAGCCAGGTGCGGATGATCTCGTGGGCGTGGGTGTTGAGGTCCATCGGGAACGTGCGCTGGAACAGGTCGTCGTCGCGCTCCCAGCCGCAGGCGATGTGCGGCGTCAGTGACGACGTGGCCCAGGTGTCCATGACGTCGGGGTCGCCGACGAAGCCACCGGGCACGCCGCGCTGGTCGCTCGTGAAGCCCGGCGCGGGCTCGGACGACGGGTCGACGGGCAGCGCGGCTTCGTCGGCCACGATCGGAGCCGAGTAGTCGATCTCGCCTGCGTCGTCGAGCCGGTACCAGACCGGGAACGGCACGCCGAAGAAGCGCTGGCGGCTGACCAGCCAGTCGCCGTTGAGCCCGCCCACCCAGTTCTCGTAGCGGTGCGCCATGAACTCCGGGACGAACTTCAGCTCGCGACCCCGCTCGAGGAACGTCTCCTTCAGCTCGGGGTCGCGACCACCGTTGCGGATGTACCACTGGCGGCTGGTGACGATCTCGAGGGGCTTGTCGCCCTTCTCGTAGAAGTTCGCCATGCGCAGGGTCGACGTCGGCTCGCCCTCGAGGTCACCGCTGTCGCGCAGCGCCTGCACCACGGCCTCGCGGGCGGAGAAGGTCGTCTTGCCGGCCAGCTCGCCGTACAGCGCGCGGCCCCCCTCGGTCGGCAGCCACTCGGGGACGTCGCGCAGGATCCGGCCGTCGCGGCCCACCACGGCTCGGGTCGGCAGCTGCAGCTCGCGCCACCACTGGACGTCGGTGAGGTCGCCGAAGGTGCAGCACATGGCGATGCCCGCGCCCTTGTCCATCTCGGCCGCCGGGTGCGCCAGCACGGGCACCTCGACGTCGAACAGCGGCGTGCGCACGGTGGTGCCGAACAGCGCCTGGTACCGCTCGTCGTCCGGGTGGGCGATGAGCGCCACGCACGCCGCGATGAGCTCGGGGCGCGTCGTCTCGATGTGGACGTCGCCGGCCGGCCCGTGGAAGGCCACGCGGTGGTAGAAGCCGGGGTACTCGCGCGCCTCGAGCTCGGCCTGGGCGACGGCCGTCTGGAACGTCACGTCCCACAGGCTCGGCGCCTCGCTCTGGTAGGCCTCGCCACGCGCCAGGTTGCGCAGGAAGGCGCGCTGGGCGACGGCTCGCGAGTCGTCGCTGATGGTCTCGTACTGCGTCGACCAGTCGACCGAGAGCCCGAGCTGACGCAGCAGCGTCTCGAACGCCTTCTCGTCCTCGACGGTGAGCCGGCTGCACAGCTCGATGAAGTTCGGGCGGCTCACCGGCAGCTGCCGCTTGGGGTCCGGCTTGGCCGGCGGCTCGAAGTCCGGGTCGTACGGCAGCGAGGGGTCGCAGCGCACGCCGAAGTAGTTCTGCACCCTGCGCTCGGTGGGCAGGCCGTTGTCGTCCCAGCCGATCGGGTAGAAGACCTGCTTGCCGGTCATGCGCTGGTAGCGGGCGATGAGGTCGGTGTGCGTGTAGCTGAACACGTGCCCGACGTGCAGGCTGCCGCTCACGGTCGGCGGGGGGGTGTCGATGGAGAACACCTGCTCGCGCGGCGCCGTCCGGTCGAAGGTGTAGGTGCCCTGCTCGGCCCACGCGGCTACCCAGCGGCTCTCGAGTCCGTCGAGGGTCGGCTTGTCGGGCACCTGGGGCGTCATGGGCATGTCCGGGATTCTCCCAGATCACGCGGGCTGCCCTCGACCCGGTTCTCCTCACCGCACCACCCTTTCCGCCACCCAGGCCGCTTTCCGCCACCCAGGCCGCTTTCCGTCGTCCAGCGGCGGCCTGAGTGGCGCAGGCACCGATGCCTCCGCCCGCCAAGCCGCCGCTGGGTGGCGCAAACCGGCCTGGGTGGCGCAAACCGGCTGGGGTGGCGGAGGCGGGTGAAGGCTAGGGGTGGACGCTCGTGACGTCGGTGAGGTCGACCCAGTCGTCACCGACCTGCACCTGCGGGGGGCGACCGTCGAGCTGGCGCAGCGGCCCGAGGACGCCGGTGCTGCCGTCGCCGCTCGCGGTGAGCCGTCCGCTGCCGGTGGCCGCGAGGGCCACCACGACGGCGCGGCGCCAGGCATCGAGGTCCGCAGCCGAGTCGGTCGTCGCAGCAGGGGGCGGGTCAGCGGGCGTTGCCGTGGCGGCTGCCGGCACTCGGGTGGTCGCGAGCAGCGCCAGGTAGGCCTGCAGCACGCCCGCGCGGCTCTGCAGCTGCTGCTGGGTGGCGTCGGCGCGCCCGCGCACGTCGTTTGCCACGATGTAGGCGACACCCAGCACCACCGCCGAGGTGAAGATCGGCAGGCCGATCCCCACGCTGCGCTGCAGGGTGTCGGGCAGGGCCTTGAACTGCGCGAGCAGGGCGGTCACCGTGGCGGCGCCGACGCCGGCCGTCGACCACCACTTGGCGGCCGCGGACATGCCGGTCTTGATCACCGCGACGCTGTCGGGCGTCCCGCTGAGCACGCCAACCCGGTCGGCCGACGTGTCGGGCAGCAGCTGCCACAGCTGCAGCAGCTCGGCTGCCGGTCCGCCGACGTCGGCGGCGTCGGCGGCGACGAACGATCCCGGGAGCTGGGTGTCGGCCATGCGCACCTCCTGCAGCCGGAGGCGCGTGCCGTGGGGCACCCCGTTGCCCTCCGTGTCGCTGCCTGGACGCTAGACCTGTGGGCGGCGCGGCGTCCGGCGATTCGCGACATCCGGCGCAGCGGGGGATAAGCCGGCGACCGCGTGCCGCGGCGTCGCTACCATGGGGGGCAGGCGCTGAACCGGCCATCACCGGGGAGCCTCCGGAAGAACGGGCACCACCCACGTGGGCGGGGCCTCAGTAGAACCGGGCGGACCGGCACGCACCCCCGCCGGCGAACGAGCGGCGCGCCGCGGCCTCGGCCGTGACGGGCAAGCGAGGTGGTACCGCGGTGCCGTCCGGACGATCCGGGCGACGTCGTCCTCGCGGGACAGCACAGCAGCGACCCGCGAGAGGCACCGATGACGTACCCGAAGGTCGGCCCCGACGCCCACGGCAGCACCGACGTCCCCTCGAGCCCGCGCTTCCCCGAGGTCGAGAAGCGGATCGAGCGGTACTGGGACGCCGACGGCACGTTCCGCGCGAGCGTCGAGCAGCGGCCGGCCGGTGAGAACGGCAGCAACGAGTTCGTCTTCTACGACGGGCCGCCGTTCGCCAACGGCCTGCCGCACTACGGGCACCTGCTCACCGGCTACGTCAAGGACGTCGTGCCGCGCTACCAGACGATGCTGGGCAGGCGCGTCGAGCGCCGCTTCGGCTGGGACACCCACGGTCTGCCCGCCGAGCTCGAGGCCGAGCGGCAGCTCGGCATCAAGGGCCGCGGCGAGATCCTGGAGCTCGGCATCGAGCGGTTCAACGAGGCCTGCCGCGAGTCGGTGCTCAAGTACACCCACGAGTGGCAGGACTACGTCAGCCGCCAGGCTCGGTGGGTCGACTTCGACAACGACTACAAGACCCTCGACGTGACCTACATGGAGAGCGTCATCTGGGCCTTCAAGACGTTGTACGACAAGGGGTACGTCTACGAGGGCCAGCGTGTGCTGCCCTACTGCTGGGTCGACGAGACGCCGCTGTCGAACCACGAGCTGCGCATGGACGACGACGTCTACCAGCAGCGGCAGGACCCCTCGGTCACGGTCTGGGTCGAGCTCGAGACCGGCGAGCGCCTGATGGCCTGGACCACCACGCCCTGGACCCTGCCCACCAACTCGGCGATGGCGGTCGGGGTCGACCTCGACTACGTGGTCGTCGAGCACGAGGGCGAGCGCTACGTGCTGGCCGAGGCGCGCCTGGGTGCCTACACGCGCGAGCTCGGCGACGACGCGGCCGAGCGCGTCGTGCAGCGGCTCAAGGGAGCTGAGCTCGTCGGACGCCGCTACACGCCGCTGTTCGACTTCTTCACCGACACCGAGACGTTCGGCACGCAGAACGCCTTCCAGGTCATCGCCGCCGAGCACGTCACCACCGACGACGGCACCGGTGTCGTCCACATGGCGCCCGCCTACGGCGAGGAGGACCAGGCGGCCTGCGAGGCGGTGGGCATCCCGACGATCCTCAGCGTCGACGACCGCGCCCGTTTCACGTCGGTCGTTCCGACGTTCGAGGGCCTGCAGGTGTTCGAGGCCAACCGGCCGATCACGCAGGACCTCAAGGCCCGCGGTCACCTGGTGCGCCAGGAGAGCTACGAGCACTCGTACCCGCACTGCTGGCGCTGCCGCAACCCGTTGATCTACAAGGCCGTCTCGTCGTGGTTCGTCGAGGTGACGAGGTTCCGCGACCGCATGGTCGAGCTCAACGAGCAGATCACCTGGGTGCCCGAGCACGTCAAGCACGGCCAGTTCGGCAAGTGGCTGTCGAACGCGCGCGACTGGTCGATCAGCCGGAACCGCTTCTGGGGCAGCCCGATCCCGGTGTGGAAGTCCGACGACCCGAGCTACCCGCGGGTCGACGTCTACGGCTCGCTCGACGAGCTCGAGCGCGACTTCGGCGTGCGGCCGACCGACCTGCACCGGCCGTTCGTCGACGACCTCACCAGACCCAACCCCGACGACCCCACCGGCCGCTCGACCATGAGGCGCGTGACCGACGTCCTCGACGTGTGGTTCGACTCCGGGTCGATGCCGTACGCCCAGGTGCACTACCCGTTCGAGAACGCCGACTGGTTCGAGCACCACTACCCGGGCGACTTCATCGTCGAGTACATCGGCCAGACGCGCGGGTGGTTCTACACGCTGCACGTGCTGGCGACCGCGTTGTTCGACCGGCCGGCCTTCTCGTCGTGCGTGAGCCACGGGATCGTCCTCGGCGACGACGGGCAGAAGATGTCCAAGAGCCTGCGCAACTACCCCGACGTCAACGAGGTCTTCGAGCGCGACGGCGCCGACGCCATGCGCTGGTTCCTCATGTCGTCGCCGGTGCTGCGGGGCGGCAACCTCGTCGTCACCGAGCGCGGCATCCGCGAGGGCATGCGCCAGGTGCTGATCCCGCTGTGGAACGCCTGGTACTTCTTCTCGTTGTACGCCAACGCCGTCAACGGCGGTGCCGGCTACGACGCGCGGTGGGCGACGTCGTCCACGGACGTGCTCGACCGCTACCTGCTCGCCAAGCTGCGTGACCTCGTGTCCGGCGTCCAGGCGCAGCTGGACGTGTACGACGTCAGCGCGGCCTGCCAGTCGGTGCGCGAGTTCTGCGACGTGCTGACCAACTGGTACATCCGGCGCTCACGCGAGCGCTTCTGGGGTGAGGACGACCCCTCGGCGTTCGACACGCTCCACACGACGCTGGAGGTGCTGACCCGCGTCGCCGCACCGTTGCTGCCGCTGACCACCGAGGACGTCTGGCGCGGCCTCACCGGCGGACGCAGCGTGCACCTGACCGACTGGCCGGACGCCGACCAGCTGCCCGCGGACGACGCCCTCGTCGCCGCGATGGACCGCACCCGCGAGGTCTGCTCGGCCGCGCTCGCGCTGCGCAAGGCCGAGGGGCTGCGGGTCCGGCTGCCGCTGCCGGCGCTCACCGTCGTCGGCCCGGACGCCCAGGCGCTGCAGGCGTTCGCCTCGCTCGTCGCCGACGAGGTCAACGTCGGCGAGGTGCGGCTGGTCACGCTCGACGACTCCGGCGCCGGGGAGGCCGAGCAGTTCGGCGTCTCGCAGCGGCTGACCGTCAACGCCCGGGCGGCCGGGCCGCGGCTGGGCAAGGACGTGCAGACCGCCATCCGCGCCAGCAAGTCCGGCGACTGGCAGGTCGCGGACGACGGCACGGTGACGTCCGGCGGGATCGTGCTGGTCGAGGGCGAGTACGCGCTGGAGACGGTCGTGGAGGGCGGCGGTGACGGCGAGCGCTCGGTCGGGGTGCTGCCTGGAGGCGGGTTCGTCGTCCTCGACACTCAGGTCACCCCGGAGCTGGAGGCCGTCGGGCTGGTGCGTGACGTGATCCGCGTCGTGCAGCAGGCGCGGCGCGACGCCGGGCTCGACGTCAGCGACCGGATCAGCCTCGCGGTGACGGGCGACGGCCAGGTCGCGGCGGCGCTCACCGAGCACCAGGGCCTGCTGATGTCCGAGACCCTGGCCGTTCAGGTCGGGGTGAGCGCCGATCTCGAGCAGCTGCCTGCAGGCGACGGGGTCAGCGAGGCCACCGTCGGCGAGGGGCAGCAGGTGCGCGTGAAGGTCGAGCGCGTCGCCACGGCTTGACCCGAGGTCAGGCCGTGCAGGCCGCCGGCAGCTCGAACCAGCGCAGCCGCTCGAAGTCCTCGTCCGGCGCGGAGCCCGGCGACAGGTCGGGCTCCGCGCGGGCGGCCAGCATCGCGCGCGCCTCGTCGAGGTAGCCCTGCAGCGCCGACTCCGGTGCGTGCTCGGCCCGGCTGTCGTAGCGCAGGGCGCCGTCCGCGTCGTAGTGCAGGTCGCCGAGGCGCAGGGGCGGCTCGACCGGCCCGCCGCGGTGCCGCCACAGCCCGGTCGCCGCCTCGAAGCGGTAGTCGGGCAGCAGTCGCCAGCCGTCGCGGGCCACCAGGTCGACCGCCTGCACGATGTAGTCGAACACCGCGTGCGACAGGAAGTAGTTGAAGTTCACGCGGACCCAGCCCGGCTTGATGCCCTCGCAGCCGCGGGCGATCTCGTGCTCGAACTCGTGCGAGCGCTCGAGGTCGATGCCCAGCAGCCGGTGCCCGTACGGGCCGGCGCACGAGCAGCCGCCGCGCGACTGGATGCCGAACAGGTCGTTGAGCACCGCCACGACGAAGTTGTGGTGCAGGTAGCGCCCACCCGCACGCCGCACGACGAACGACAGGATCGACAGCCGCTCGGCGTCCAGGTTGCCCAGCACCTCGATCGCGGGGTTGTCGGCCCAGGCCCGCACCGCGCACTGCAGGAAGTGCTCCTCGTGGGCGCGGATCACCTCGATGCCGACCGCCTGCTTGAGCTGGAACACCAGGCCGGCGCGGATCGACTCGACGATCGCGGGGGTCCCCGCCTCCTCGCGGTGCTCCGGCGCGTCGAGGTACAGGTGCTCGGTGGGGTTGACGTACGCGACCGTGCCGCCGCCGACCACCGCGGGCACGCGGTTGCGCAGGAGGCGCTTGCGGACGACGAGCACGCCGGGCGTGCCCGGGCCGCCGATGAGCTTGTGCGGGCTGAGGAAGATCGCGTCCTTCGCGGCGTCGGGGTCGCCGGCCGGGCTCATCTCGATGTCGACGTACGGCGCGGCCGCGGCGAAGTCCCAGAAGGCCAGCGCGCCGAAACGGTGCAGCAGCCGGGTGACGGCGCGTGTGTCGGTGACGATGCCGGTCACGTTGCTGGCGGCCGAGAACGAGCCGATGAGCAGCGGTCGGTGCGCGTGGCGCTCGAGCTCGGCCTCGAGGCGGGCGAGGTCGACGTGGCCGTCGGCGTCCTCGGGCACCGTGACGACGTCGGCGATGGACTCGCGCCACGGCAATTCGTTGGAGTGGTGCTCGAACGGCCCGATGAACACCACCGGGCGCTCGTCGGCCGGCACGTGCTCTGACAGGTGCCAGCGGTCCTCGAGCTCGGACGGGATGCGCAGCCCCAGCACCGACACGAGCTTGTCGATGGCGCCGGTGGAGCCCGAGCCGCAGAACAGGACGGCGCACCCGTCGTCCGCGCCCACGGCTTCGGCGATGATCCGGCGGGCGTCCTCGCGCAGCCGCGTCGTCTGCAGGCCCGTACCGGACGACTCGGTGTGCGTGTTGGCGTAGCGGGGGAGCACCTCGGCCCGGATGAAGTCCTCGATGAACGCGAGCGAGCGCCCGCTCGCGGTGTAGTCGGCGTAGGTCACGCGTCGCGGCCCGTAGGGGCCCGGCAAGGTCAGGTCGTCGCCGATGATGGACGTGCGGATCCGCTGCAGCAGCGGCGTGTCCGGTGGGCACGGCCCGGCCTCGCCCACCGGCGCTGCGGACGGCGGGTGGCCCGGCTGGTGCGTCCTCATGGTGTCGAGTCTGCCGTACCGTGGCCTGCGTGATCAGCCACTGCAGGACCCTCCCGTGACCGGCCCCGAGCACCAGGTCGTCTCGACCCGGCTGGCCGAGGTCGAGCACGCCGTGCTGGCCCGGACGCCGGAGCACCAGGTCGACCCGTCGCTGGACGCGATCACCGCGCTCATGGACCTCATGGGCGACCCGCAGCGCACCGTGCCGGTGATCCACGTGACCGGCACCAACGGCAAGACCTCGACGTCGCGGATGATCGAGCGGCTGCTGCGCGAGCTCGGCCTGCGGACCGGACGCTTCACCAGCCCCCACCTCACCGACGTCCGCGAGCGCATCGCCTTCGACGGCGAGCCGGTGAGCCCTGAGCGGTTCGTCGCCGCGTGGGACGACGTCGCCCCCTACCTGGAGATCGTCGACGAGCGCTCGCGGGCCGCGGGGGAGCCGGTGATCAACTACTTCCAGGTGCTGACCGCGATGGCGTTCTCGGCGTTCGCCGACGCGCCGGTGGACGTGGCCGTGGTCGAGGTCGGCCTCGGCGGCACCTGGGACTCCACGAACGTCGCCGACGGGCAGGTCGCCGTCGTGACCCCGATCGCGATCGACCACGAGCGGCTGCTCGGCTCGACCGTCGAGCAGATCGCCACCGAGAAGGCCGGCATCATCAAGCCCGGTGCGGTGGCGGTGCTCGGCCGGCAGCCGCGCGAGGCCGCCGAGGTGCTGCTGCACCGCGCGGGCGAGGTCGGCGCCGACGTCGTGCTCGAGGGCCAGCAGGTCGGGCTGCTCTCGCGCGAGGTGGCCGTGGGCGGTCAGCTGGTGAGCGTGCGCGGCATCGGTGGCGACTACGAGGACCTCTTCCTGCCGCTGCACGGCGAGCACCAGGCCCACAACCTGGTGACCGCCGTGGCCGCGGTCGAGGCGTTCGTGGGTGGCGGCACTGACCGCCTGGACCCCGACGTGGTGCGCACGGCCGTGGCGGACATGACCTCGCCCGGCCGCATGGAGGTCGTGCGCCGCAGCCCGACCGTGGTCGTGGACGCCGCGCACAACCCGGCCGGAGCGCAGGTGCTCGCGGCCGCCGTCGACGAGGCGTTCGGCTTCCGCCGGCTCATCGGCCTGGTGGCCGTGCTGTCCGACAAGGATCCCGAGGGCATCCTCGCCGCCCTGGAGCCCGTGCTCGACGAGGTGGTCATCACCCGCACGACCTCTGCCCGCGCGATGGACCCCGACGACCTCGGCGAGGTCGCGGTCGACGTCTTCGGCGAGGACCGCGTCCACGTCGTCGGCCGCCTGCCGGACGCCCTGGCCCGCGCGGTCGACCTGGCTGAGCGCGACGGCGACCTCGGCGTCGGCGTGCTGGCCACCGGCTCGGTGACCATGGCGGCCGACGTCCGGACGCTGCTGGGGGTGCGATGAGCGGCGCACCGGACGGCGCACCGGACGGCGCACCGGACGGCGCACCGGACGGCGCACGGCCACCGCGCTCGCTGCGTCGCACCTTCGCCGCGATGGTGCTCGTGGGTGAGGTCCTGGTCGTCGGCTTCGCCGCGCTCGTGGCCAAGGACCTGGCCGACGTGTCCGGCACCGCCGTGGCCGTGGCCGCCGGTGGCACCGCGCTGCTGTGCGTCGTCGCGGCCGGCACGCTGCGCTCGCGGCTGGGGTACGTGCTCGGCTGGCTGGTGCAGCTGCTCCTGGTGACCAGCGGCCGGTGGGTGCCGCTGATGTTCTTCGTCGGCATCGTCTTCGCGGTCGTGTGGGGCTACGTGCTCGTGGCAGGCGGGCGAGCCGACGCGATCACCGCCGACCGCCTCGCCGCTGCCCGTGCGGACGCTGGTCACGTCCGGTAGGTGAGGGCGGGGAGGAGGTCGGAGGCGGTCGGTAGGCTGGCCCGGCCCCCCGACGTCCGACCGGAAGGTCAACCCTGTGAGCACGCCCGACATCGAGCGCAGCCTCGTCCTCGTCAAGCCCGACGGCGTCCGGCGCGGCCTCACCGGCGAGGTGCTGCGCCGCATCGAGGCCAAGGGCTACACGCTCGTTGCCCTCGACCTGCGCACCCCCGACCGCGACACCCTGGCCCGGCACTACGCCGAGCACGAGGGCAAGCCGTTCTACGAGGCGCTCGTCGACTTCATGTCCTCCGGCCCGGTCGCCGTCGTCGTCATCGAGGGCCAGCGCTGCGTCGAGGGCTTCCGCTCCCTCGCCGGCTCCACCGAGCCCACGGCGGCCGCTCCGGGCACCATCCGCGGCGACCTCGGCCGCGACTGGGGCGTGGCCGTGCAGCAGAACATCGTCCACGGGTCGGACTCAGCGCAGTCCGCCGCTCGCGAGATCGAGATCTGGTTCCCCGACCTCGGCTGAACCTCCCGCGCGTCCGGACCGGACGGGGCTCGTGGCCGCGTACGATGGCGTCCGAAATCTCCCGACCGCTCGCGACCCGGAAGCCGTGGTGCCCCACCTCATGAGCAGCCTGTCCTTCATCGGCCGCGACATGGCCGTAGACCTCGGCACCGCCAACACCCTCGTGTACGTCCGCGGCCGCGGCGTCGTGCTCGACGAGCCCAGCGTCGTCGCCATCGACGAGCACACCGGGCGCCTGGTGGCGGTGGGTGCGGAGGCCAAGCGGATGATCGGGCGCACCCCGGGCTACGTGAAGGCGATCCGCCCCCTCAAGGACGGCGTCATCAGCGACGCCGACACCACCGAGCGCATGCTGCGCTACTTCATCCACAAGGTCCACAAGCGCTCGCGCTTCGCCCGGCCCCGCATCGTCATCTGCGTGCCGAGCGGCATCACCGGCGTCGAGCGCCGGGCCGTCGAGGACGCCGCGAGCCACGCCGGCGCCCGGCGCGTCTACATCATCGAGGAGCCGATGGCGGCCGCGATCGGCGCGGGCCTGCCGATCGAGGAGCCCACCGGCAACATGGTCGTCGACATCGGCGGTGGCACGACCGAGGTCGCCGTGATCAGCCTCGGCGGCATCGTGACGGCGCAGTCCATCCGGGTCGCCGGTGACGAGCTGGACAACGCGATCATCCAGTACGTCAAGAAGGAGTACTCGCTGATGCTCGGCGAGCGCTCCGCCGAGGAGATCAAGATGAGCATCGGCTCGGCGTTCCCGCTGAGCGACGAGCCCACCGCCGAGATCCGCGGCCGCGACCTCGTGAGCGGTCTGCCCAAGACCATCACGGTGGGCGCCGAGGAGATCCGCAAGGCGATCGAGGAGCCGGTCAACGCGATCGTCGACGCCGTGAAGTCCACCCTGGACAAGTGCCCGCCGGAGCTGTCCGGCGACATCATGGACCGCGGCATCGTGCTCACCGGTGGCGGCGCCTCGCTGCGCGGCCTGGACGAGCGCCTGCGGCACGAGACCGGCATGCCGATCCACGTCGCCGACGAACCCCTCATGTCGGTGGCGCTCGGTGCAGGCCGCTGCGTCGAGGACTTCGACGCGCTGCAGCGGGTGCTCGTGCCCGAGCGGCGCATGTGACGGCGCGGTGCGAAGGTCGCCACGCCGGTCGCGCACCGTCCTCGCGCCGCTCATCGTCCTGACCGTCTGCCTGATCCTGCTCGACCTCGCAGCCGGCCCGGGTGGGTCGACCGACCGGCTGCGAGGGGTGGCTGCCGCTGTGCTGGGCCCGGCCGAGCGCGTCGTGTCCGGTGCCGGACGCGCGCTCTCGGACGCCGCCAGCGGGCTCACCGGCCGCTCGCGTCGCGAGGCCGACGAGCTGCGCCGCGAGAACGACGCGCTGCGGCTCGCCGCGCGTGCCGCCGACGACGACCACCGTCGCGCGGGCGAGCTGGACGCCCTGCTGCGCACCGCGGGACTGGGCGGCTACCGGATCGTCCCGGCGCGCGTGCTCGCGCTGTCGGCGCAGCAGGACACCCGCCGGATGGTCACGCTCGACGCCGGCTCGCGTGACGGCATCCGGCGCGAGATGACGGTGCTGTCCGGTGCCGGGCTGGTGGGCCGCGTCGTCAGGGTGGCGCCGACGACGTGCGACGTCCTGCTCGTCACCGACCCGTCGTTCTCCGTCGGGGTGCGACTGGAGGCCAGCGGCCTGATCGGCGTCGCGACCGGGGGAGGTCACGAGCCGATGCGGCTGCGGCTGCTGGACGCGCAGACGAAGGTCGCGCCCGGCGCGCGCCTCGTCACCCTGGGCAGCGCGGGCGGCTCGCCGTTCGTGCCCGGTGTGCCCGTCGGCGAGGTGCGCTCGGTGCGGACGTCGCCGGGCACGCTCTCGCGCACCGGGCGCGTGCAGCCGTACGTCGACCCGGCCACCACCGACCTGGTGGGGGTCGTCGTCCAGCCGCCGCGCACCGACCCCCGCGACGCCGTCCTGCCGCCGCGTCCCACTGCCACGCCGGGGTCGTCGTGAGCACCGCGCGCGTGGTGCTCGCCGGCGGGCTCGTGGTCCTGGCGCAGGTGCTGGGGGTCACGCTGCTCTCGCGAGAGGGCTGGCCGCTGACCACCCCCGACCTCACGCTGCTCGTGGTCGTCGCCCTCGCCGTCCTGGGGGGCAGCCGGTCCGGGGCGGTCGTGGGGCTGGCCGCCGGGCTGGTGGCCGACCTCACCCCGCCGGCCTCCGGCCTGCTGGGGCTCGGCGCGGTGGCCTACGGGCTGGCCGGCGCGGTAGCGGGCCGCTACCACCGGCAGGGTGAGCGCTCGATGGTGCTCGTGCTGCTCGCGGCGGCCGCTGCGGGCGCCACGTCCGCGGCCGTGCGGGCGCTCGCGGCGCTGGCCGGTGGCTCGGCGGGCCCGGCCGAGGCCCTCACCCACGTGGTCGGGGGCGTCGGCTACGCGGTCGTCGGCGCGCTGGTCGTGGTGCCGCTCGTGATCGTGCTCGACCGGTGGGTCGAGGGTGACGCCCCTGAGGTGGTGCGGCTGTGAGCCGGGCCCGCAGCGCGCGGCTGCTCGCCGTCGGCGTCTTCGTCCTGTCGCTGATGGTCACGCTGGTCGCGCGCCTGTTCACGGTGCAGGTCGTGGGAGCGGACGGCTACCGCGCCGCGGCCGCCACCAACCGCGAGCGCGAGATCATCACGCCGGCGGTGCGCGGGCTCGTGCTCGACGACCGCGGGCGGCCGCTGATCTCCAACCGCTCGGCCCTGGTGGTGTCGGTCAGCCGCACCGAGCTGCTCGACAGCCACGACGAGGGCCGGGCGCTGCTGCACCGGCTCGCCGACGTGCTGGGGCTGCCTTTCGAGACGGTCTGGGGACGCACCCAGCTGTGCGGCACCGCCGGAGCGCCGAAGGCACCGATCTGCTTCAACGGTGCGCCGTACCAGCCGGTGCCGGTGGCGCAGGACGTCGCACCGCGCGTCGCGTTGCAGATCATGGAGCGCAGCGAGGACTTCCCCGGCGTCACCGCCGAGCTGCAGGCCGTGCGTACCATCCCCGAGCCCTTCGGTGTCCAGGCCGCGCACCTGCTGGGCTACCTGGGCCCGGTGACGGACGAGGAGCTGAAGGCCAGCTCGCAGGCGGCTCGCGACGGGCGCACCGAGCTGCAGCGCACCGACCGCGTCGGCCGGGCCGGTCTCGAGAAGCAGTACGACACCGCGCTGCGCGGCGAGCCGGGCGTCACCACCGTGGGCGTCGACATCCGCGGCCGGGTCACCGGCACGTTGTCGCAGGTCGACCCGACGGCCGGCAACCACCTGGTCACCAGCATCGACGCGAAGGTGCAGGCCGCCACCGAACGCGCTCTGCGCCAAGGGATCCTGGCCGCCCGCCAGCGCCAGGACCCAGGGGGCCGGGGGAAGCTGAAGGCGGACTCCGGCGCGGCGGTCGTCATGGACGTGCGCACCGGGCAGATCGTGGCGATGGCCAGCTGGCCGTCGTACGACCCCCGGGTGTGGCTCGGTGGCATCAGCGACTCCGAGCTCGCTCGCCTGTCGGACGAGAAGTCCGGCACGCCGCTGGTCTCGCGGGCGACGCAGGGGCTCTTCCCGCCCGCCTCGACGTTCAAGGTGGTCTCGCTGCCGGCCGCGGTGCAGAGCGGCTTCGACCTGCACGGCACCTACGAGTGCAGCAGCTCCTACCAGGTCGGCAACCGCGCCTTCCACAACTACGAGTCCGAGGCGTACGGGCGCATCGACCTGCACAAGGCGATCGTCGTCTCGTGCGACACGATCTTCTACCAGTTCGCCTACAAGACCTGGCTGCGCCTCGGTGGCTCGAAGGCCACGAGCGACGCCCGCGACCCGTTCGTGCGGATGGCGAAGGCGTACGGCCTGGGGCAGCCGACGGGCATCGACCTGCCGGGCGACTCGGCCGGCCGCATCCCCGACCGCGCGTGGAAGCAGGCGTACTGGGAGGCGACCAAGGACTACTACTGCGGCAAGGCCCGCACCGGCTTCCCCGAGGTCGCCCGCACCGACCCGAGCCGGGCGCGTTTCTTGACCCAGCTGGCCAAGGAGAACTGCGCCGACGGCAACGTCTTCCGCGCCGGTGATGCCGCCAACTTCGCGATCGGCCAGGGCGACGTCACCGTCACGCCGTTGCAGATGGTGCGGGTCTACGCCGCCATCGCCAACGGCGGCACCCTCTGGACGCCGCACCTCGGCAAGGCCGTCGTCTCGCCGTCCGGTGAGCTCGTGCAGCGCATCGCGCCGCACCGTGCCGCGAAGCTGCCGCTGCGTCCGGACGTGCTGCGGTTCCTGCAGCGGGCGCTGCGCGACGTCGTGACGTCGGGCACCGGGCGCGGCGCCTTCGCGGGCTTCCCGGTCGCGGTCGCCGGGAAGACCGGCACCGGTGAGGTCTACGGCAAGCAGGCCACGGCCTGGTTCTCCTCCTTCGCTCCCGCGAGCCACCCGCAGTACGCGGTGTCGGTGGTGGTGAGCCAGGGCGGCACGGGCGCCTCGACCGCCGCGCCGATCGTCCGCGCCATCTACTCGGCCATCTACGGCGTGCGCGGCTCGAAGATCGTGCCGAGCAAGGCCGCGCTGCCCGGCGGACGGCCGCCCACGGCGCTGCCCTCGATCCGTCCGGACGGCACGATCGTGACGCCGGAGGGCGTCGTCCCCGCGACCGAGGGCCTGCCCGACCAGCGAGGCCGCAAGTGAGTGTCTGGGGCTTCCTCGACACCCGGGCGCGGCGGGCCCGCGAGAACGGCAGCGTGTGGGTGCGGCTGGACTGGGGGCTGCTCGTCGCCGCTCTCGGGCTGTCACTGGTGGGTGCGCTGCTCGTGTGGTCGGCGACCCGGCGCAGCTCGGGCGACACGATGCTGGTCAAGCACCTGGTCAACCTCGGCCTCGGGCTGACGCTCGGTGGGGGCATCGCGCTGGTCGACTACCGCGGCCTGCGGGCGTACTCGCCGGTGCTGTACGTCGCCTCGATCATCGGCCTGCTGGCCGTGCTGACGCCGCTCGGGTCGACCATCAACGGGTCGCACTCGTGGATCGTGCTGCCCGCCGGGTTCTCGGTGCAGCCCTCGGAGTTCGCGAAGGTCGCGCTCGTCGTGGCGCTGCCGCTGCTGCTCGCCGAGAAACGCGACGCCGACGACACGCCGCGCCACGTCGACGTCGCGCTCGCTCTGGTGGTCGCGGTCGTTCCGATGGCGCTGGTGATGCTGCAGCCCGACCTCGGCTCGGTGCTCGTCATGGCCGCCCTGGTCGTCGGGGTGGTGGCGACGTCCGGCGCTCCTGCCCGCTGGGTGGTGGGCCTGCTGCTCGTGGGCGCCGTCGGGGTGGGCGTGGGCCTGACCACCAACGTCCTCGACACCTACCAGAAGGACCGCCTCACGGCCTTCGCCGACCCCAGTGCAGACCCGCGTGGCATCGGCTACCAGACCCGCCAGGTGCGCATCGCGATCGGCAGCGGAGGCGTCGACGGGCAGGGGCTGTTCCACGGGGCTCAGACGCAGGGTGGCTTCGTGCCCTACCAGCAGACCGACTTCGTCTTCTCCGTCGCGGGCGAGGAGCTCGGCTTCATCGGGGCGGGCGGGATCCTTCTGCTGCAGGCGTTCGTGCTGATGCGAGGACTGCTCGTCGCCTATCGCGCCGAGGAGCTCTTCGGCCGGCTGGTGGCGATCGGCGTGGTGTGCTGGTTCACGTTCCAGGTCTTCGAGAACGTCGGCATGAACCTCGGGATCATGCCCGTCACGGGCCTCCCGCTGCCGTTCGTCTCGTACGGCGGGTCGTCCATGTTCGCCTCGTGGCTGGCGATCGGGCTGCTGCAGAACGTCCGGCTCGGGATGTCCGCCCGCACCACCTGACCCCGGGGGAGCGACGCGCGGGGGAGGGGGTGGTGCGCGTGGGACGCGTCCGATGGGGCACAATGGTCGTGGCAGGTGGGGACGTCGTCCCGCCTGCGGTCGAGTGCAGCGCCCTCCCAAGCGCCAGGTCTGCCGCGAGAGATCGCGGGGTTGCCCATGCATCAGCGGCCACCCCACCGATCTTCTCGAGAGGCTGTACTCCTTGTCGCACAACGCTTCCACCTCCGCTGCCCCTGCGTCGTTCGCCGACCTGGGGGTGCGCCCCGAGCTCGTGCGCTCGCTCGCCGAGCGCGGCATCACCTCCCCCTTCCCGATCCAGACGGCGACCGTCCCGGACGGTCTCGCCGGGCGCGACGTGCTCGGCCGCGGCCGCACGGGCAGCGGCAAGACGGTGGCGTTCGCGCTGCCGACCGTGACCGCGCTCGCGGCGAGCGGCCGTCCGCGCCGTCCGGGCCGCCCCCGCGCGCTCGTGCTGCTGCCGACGCGCGAGCTCGCCAACCAGGTCGCCGAGACCATCACCCCGCTCGCGAAGACGTTGGGGCTCAAGGTGACCACTGTCTTCGGTGGCGTCGGCCAGAACCCTCAGGTCACTGCGCTGCGCGGCGGGATCGACGTCCTCGTCGCCTGCCCGGGCCGGCTCGAGGACCTCATCGGCCAGGGGCACGTGCACCTCGACGCGATCGAGGTGACGGTGCTCGACGAGGCCGACCACATGGCCGACCTCGGCTTCCTGCCCGGTGTGAAGCGACTGCTCGACCGGACGCCGAAGGGCACCCAGCGGCTGCTCTTCTCGGCCACGCTCGACAACGGCATCGACGTCCTGGTCAAGCGCTACCTGACCGACCCGGTGACCCACTCGGTCGAGCCGAAGCAGGCCGACACGGCGACCATGGAGCACCACGTGCTCGCGGTCGACAAGGCCCACAAGCCCGACGTCGTGCGGGCGCTCGCCGGCGGCCAGGGCCGCAGCCTGCTGTTCATGCGCACCAAGCACACGGCCAAGAAGCTCGCCAAGCAGCTGACCGCCGCGGGCATCCCCGCCGTCGACCTGCACGGCAACCTCTCGCAGAACGCCCGCGAGCGGAACCTCGCGGCCTTCGGTGACGGCAGCGTGCGCGTGCTGGTGGCCACCGACATCGCCGCCCGAGGCATCCACGTCGACGACGTCAGCCTGGTCGTGCACGTCGACCCGCCGGCCGAGCACAAGGCGTACACCCACCGCTCGGGCCGCACGGCGCGCGCCGGTGCGGCCGGGGTGGTCGTCACCTTGATGACCCCCGACCAGCACGGTGACGTGCGCGTGCTGACCCGGCAGGCCGGTATCAAGCCCCAGCAGGCGGCCGTCGTCCCGGGCGACGCGCTGCTCAGCCAGCTCGCCGGGCCCCCGGCGCCGTTCGTCGCACCGGAGACCGTCTCGGCCGCGGCGCCCGCCCGCGCCGGCGGCACGTCCACGCAGCGCGACGGTGGCGCGCCGTCCTCCCGCCCCGGTGGCAGCCGTCGCCGAGGCGGACGCGGCCGCAGCGGCGGTGGCGCGGCCGGTGCCGGCGGCGCCGCGACGCACAACAACCAGAGCGGGCAGGCCGCCGGGGGCTCGGCGTCGCGCCGTCGGCGTCGTCCGTCCGCCCGCTGACCCGGCCACGTCGCGACCGGCCGCCGACGACCAGGGCCCTTCGGCCCTTCCGGACGGCGGCGCGCGGGCTCACCGTGGTGGCGTGACCACACGACAGCACGACACCCGCAGCAGCGCGGCGCACGAGGCGTGGGCGCGCCTGCCTCACGGCGGGCACGACGCGGTGCGCCTGCGCGTGCAGTGCGGACACGGCCACCACGTGGCCGCCGTCTACGACACCGACGCGGGGCTGGTCTACGTGGCGCCGGTGCGTGACCGTGCGCACGGCTCGCGCGACCTGCCGGACGAGCCGAAGGGCGACCACGCGCCGCACCGGTGGTTCGACCTGCTCGCCGACGCACCCGGGGCAGCGGCGGACGACGCTCTGCCAGCCTGGTGCGACTGCGGGCCGCGGACGCTCTCGCGCGCGGCGGTGCGCACGTGGGTGCGGTCGGGAGAGCACCGGGTCGTCGTCGACTGACGCTGGAGGGCGCGAGTCAGGGGGCCGCGGGCGGTGAGGCCGCCGCGGACGGTTCGCGGCGCGGTGCGCGCAGCAGCCGCCGAGCCGGCACCTCGACCCACCGGTGCATCGCGGCGGCGGCGAGCGCCAGCAGCGCGGCGTACGTGCCGAGCACCAGCGTGCGCTGGGCCCACCCGGCGTCCTGGAACAGGTGCACCGGGAGCAGCGTGTGCAGGCCGGGCGCCAACAGCATGTGCGTCATGTACAGGCTGTACGACGCCTCGCCCCAGAAGACGAACGTTCGGCTGGCGAGCAGCCGGGCGAGCGGCCCGGCGTCCAGAGCGGTGCACAGCACCAGCAGCCCGAGCGCGGGCGCCAGCCAGTACCCGTGGGACGCACCGGGCACGAGCAGCATCACGGCGAGCAGCCCCACGACGAGCGGCAGCGTGAGGCGCCCGACCCACTGCGGTCGGCTGCGGTACACGCGCCACATCAGCAGGCCGGCGCTGAACTCGGTGGCCAGCCGCAGCATGCCGGCGTGCGGCACGTTGCCGTTCGGCAGCGCCCACAGCGCGAAGACGGTCAGCATGGCCGCGTACGCACCGGTGGCGGCCAGCGCCGCGGTCACCGGTCGGCGCACCCGCGCCAGCAGGAGGAACAGCAGGGGAGCGGCGAGGTAGGCGGCCCACTCGGCGCTGATCGACCACGCCGGGGCGTTGAAGCTCGGCCGGTCGTTCCACCACGCGTGGGTCATCGTGAGGTTCTCGAGGTAGGCGGCGGGCGTGCGCCGGTGACCGCCGGCCGTGACCCCCAGCGCACCCACGAGAGCGGCCTGCAGCAGGTCGAGGTGCAAGGTCACCGCGTGCACCGGCCAGACGCGCGCCACCCGGTTGCGCACGAAACCGCGGGCGGCCGTCCGGTCCCAGCGGCGCATCGCCTCGGCGTAGTTGTAGGCGAGGACGAAGCCGCTGAGCGCGAAGAAGACGTCGACCCCGAGGTACCCCGCGTCCAGCACGGGCCGCAGGGGCCGCAGCGCCGGCGCGAGCGCCAGGGCGTCGGAGCGGTAGTGGAACAGCACGACCCACACCGCGGCGACGGCGCGCAGCCCGGTGAGGGCGCTGATGATGGCCTTGGCCGGCGCGGCCGAGGCCGCCGGCGCCGTCCGGCTCGGTGGCCGCGCCACGAGCTGCGCGGTCATGCGGACCCTCCGTGCGGCTCGGGCCCCGATGGGGCAATTCGGACCCTTCGACCGTAACCGGCTGCCCTCGCGCTCGCACGCCGGGGACGCCGCCCGCCGTCCGCTCGGGCTGAGCGGCCACCTCCCGCGGGTTACCCTGGGGAGTTGCTCCAGCCCGCACCTGGAAGGTCCCCCCATGCCCGTCGAGTCCGTGTTCCCTGCGCTCGAGCCCTTGCTCGCGCAGGTGAGCAAGCCCATCCAGTACGTCGGGGGCGAGCTCAACTCGACGGTGAAGGAGTGGGACGACGTCGACGTGCGGTGGGCGCTCATGTACCCCGACGCGTACGAGGTCGGGGTGCCCAACCAGGGCACGATGATCCTCTACGAGGTGATCAACGAGCGCGACGACGCCCTGGCCGAGCGCACCTACTCGGTGTGGCCCGACCTCGAGGCCCTGATGCGCGAGCACGGCGTGCCGCAGTTCACCGTCGACGCCCACCGCCCGGTCGGCGCGTTCGACGTCTTCGGCATCTCGTTCTCGACCGAGCTCGGCTACACGAACCTGCTCACCGCCCTCGACCTCGCCGGCGTCCCGCTGCACGCCGCCGACCGCACCGACGAGCACCCGATCGTCCTGGCCGGCGGCCACGCGGCGTTCAACCCCGAGCCCGTCGCCGACTTCCTGGACGCCGCCGTCGTCGGCGACGGCGAGGAGGCCGTGCTCGCGATCACCGACGTGATCCGCGACTTCAAGGCCGAGGGCAGCCCGGGTGGCCGCGACGAGCTCCTGCTGCGGCTGGCGCGCTCCGGTGGCGTGTACGTGCCGCGGTTCTACGACGTCGAGTACCTGCCCGACGGGCGCATCAAGCGCGTCGCACCGAACCGCCCCGGCGTCCCGTGGCGGGTCAGCAAGCACACGGTCATGGACCTCGACCAGTGGCCCTACCCCAAGCAGCCGCTCGTCCCGCTCGCCGAGAGCGTCCACGAGCGGATGAGCGTCGAGATCTTCCGCGGCTGCACCCGCGGCTGCCGCTTCTGCCAGGCCGGCATGATCACCCGGCCGGTGCGCGAGCGCAGCATCCAGGGCATCGGCGCGATGGTCGAGAAGGGCCTGGCCGCCACCGGCTTCGAGGAGGTCGGGCTGCTCTCGCTGTCCAGCGCCGACCACAGCGAGATCGCCGACGTCACCAAGCAGCTCGCCGACCGCTACGAGGGCACCAACACCGGCCTGTCGCTGCCCTCGACCCGCGTCGACGCGTTCAACATCGACCTCGCCAACGAGCTGTCTCGCGGCGGACGGCGCTCGGGGCTGACCTTCGCGCCCGAGGGCGGCAGCGCCCGGCTGCGTCGCGTCATCAACAAGATGGTCAGCGAGGACGACCTCATCCGCACCGTCGCCGCCGCGTACGCGAACGGCTGGCGCCAGGTGAAGCTCTACTTCATGTGCGGTCTGCCGACCGAGACCGACGACGACGTGCTGCAGATCGCCGACATGGCCGCGAACGTCATCAAGGCCGGTCGCGAGGCGAGTGGGCAGAACGACATCCGCTGCACCGTGAGCATCGGCGGGTTCGTGCCCAAGCCGCACACGCCGTTCCAGTGGGCCTCGCAGCTGGACGCCGAGACCACCGACGCCCGCCTGGCCAAGCTGCGTGACGCCGTCCGGGCCGACAAGAAGTACGGCCGCTCGATCGGCTTCCGCTACCACGACGGCAAGCCGGGAATCGTCGAGGGACTGCTCTCGCGCGGCGACCGGCGCGTCGGCCGGGTGATCGAGGCGGTCTGGCGCGACGGCGGCCGCTTCGACGGCTGGAGCGAGCACTTCTCCTACGACCGCTGGATGGCCTGCGCCGAGCAGGCGCTCGCCGACGAGCCCGTCGACGTCGCCTGGTACACCACCCGCGAGCGCGAGTTCAGCGAGGTGCTGCCCTGGGACCACCTGGACTCCGGCCTCGACAAGGACTGGCTGTGGGAGGACTGGCAGGACGCGCTCGCCGAGGTCGAGGTCGACGACTGCCGCTGGACGCCCTGCTTCGACTGCGGCGTCTGCCCCCAGCTCGGCACCGAGATCCAGATCGGCCCCACCGGCAAGACCCTCCTGCCCCTCACCGTCGCCTCCTCCCGATGATCACGTGAAGTAGGTTCCCCAGCACTTCACGCGGCGTGCGCGCCGTGCATGGTGCTGGCCCGCCCACTTCACGTGATCATCGAGCAGCCCAGGTAAGGAGAGCTGTGCCCCGCACCCCGGACGGGCCGCCCCCGCCGCCCGTCGTCCAGCGCGTGCGCCTGCGCTACGCCAAGCGCGGGCGGCTGCGGTTCAGCAGCCACCGCGACTTCCAGCGCGCCCTCGAGCGCGCGCTGCGCCGGGCCGGTGTGCCGATGGCGTACTCGGCCGGGTTCCACCCCCACCCCAAGATCTCCTTCGCGAACGCGGCGCCCACCGGCACGGCGAGCGAGGCGGAGTACGTCGAGCTCGGCCTCGCCGACCGGTGCGACCCGGACGAGCTGCGCCACGCGCTCGACGAGTCGCTGCCGGACGGTCTGGACGTCCTCGAGGTCGTCGAGGCCGCCCCCGGCGCTCTCGCCGACCGCCTGGAAGCGAGCGACTGGCTCGTCGAGCTGCCCGGCGCGGACGCCGAGCAGGTGCGTGCGGCCGTCGCGGCGTTCCTCGCCCAGGAGGTGGTCGAGGTCGAGCGGCTGACCAAGAACGGCCCGCGGGCCCTCGACGCCCGGACGCCGGTGGAGTCGCTCACCGTCGAGGACGCCGCCGAGGTGCCGGTGCTGCACCTGGTGTGCCGGCACGTCACCCCGACCGTGCGGCCGCAGGAGGTACTCGCCGGCCTGGAGCGCGCCGCGGGGTTCGTGCCGCCGCAGGCGCCGCGGTCGACGCGGCTGCGGCAGGGGCCGCTGCGCGACGGTCAGGTCGGCGACCCGCTGGCCTGACTGGCCTGACTGGCCGTGCGCCCGGCGGCGTGGCGCGCACCGGGTGCGATCAGTCAGGTATGCGATACTGCGGGTGGTCGAACCGCACACCACACCTGCGGTTCGCCCCGACGACGTACCTGCCGCGCTCGCGCGGTGGCTGACTCGGCGAGGCCGTCACCATCCCAGGTGACGTCGCCCGCCGGGGCCGCCGCCCGCAGCCTGGCACGACGCCGGCCCCACCGCCGGCGGCGCCGCGTGCGACGTCGGCGTCCGACGGCCCACGCGCCACCTCGCGCGACACCGCCGGACGCAATGAGACGACTTCCGTCGTCCCCGCAACCGCGAGGGCGACGACGTGACCGCTCCGTGCGGCGCCGGCAGGGTGTGGACGGCGCCCGGGGCCGACGGGAGAACACCCCGATGACTGACAGCACCCCCGAGGCAGCGCAGGCGGCGGACGCCGACCAGGCCACCACCTCCGGATCCGACCAGAACACTGCGGCCGGCCAGTCCGGGCCAGGCGACCAGCCTGCCGCGCCGGCCAAGAAGGCCGCCCGCAAGCGGGCGCCGCGCAAGAAGGCCGCCGCAGCGACCGCGCCCCCGGAGCAGCCGGCGGACGACGCGTCCGCCGAGCAGGCCTCCGACCAGGCCGCCGAGCAGCCGGCCGAGCAGGCGGCGGCACCGGCCAAGAAGGCCGCCCGCAAGCGGGCCCCGCGCAAGAAGGCCGCCCCGCAGGCCGAGCAGCTCGACGTCCAGGCGGCCGCGGTTGAAGCCGCTGAGCCCGACGAGGCCACCGAGTCCACCGAGTCCACCGACGCCGAGTCCACCGACGCCGAGACCGAGGACGTCGCCGCCAACCGCCCTGGCGTGGCCGTGCTGTTCCAGGCGCCCGAGCCGGCGCCGGCCCCGCGCCGTCGCCGTCGCGCCCAGGCCGCCGAGGGCCCGCCCGTGCACGTCGAGCCCGCCGCGGAGGGCGACGAGCCGGCCACGAAGGCTGCCGAGGCCCCCGCAGCCCAGCGGTCCCGGCGCATTTCGACCGACGATGCAGCCACCGGTGCGGCGACCGAGTCCACCGAGTCCACCGAGTCCACCGAGTCGGGCGACTCCGGCGAGTCCGCCGACTCCGCTGAGTCCGCCGAGGCCGGCGAGTCCGGCGAGGGCGGCCGCAAGCGCCGCCGTCGTGGTGGCCGTGGCCGCCGGGGGCGCGGCGGCGACGACGGCACCGACCAGCAGGGCGAGCCGAACGACAAGGGGTCCGGCAAGGCCGCTGACCAGCGCGACGAGTCGACGGGGGCCGAGTCCGACGAGGGCACCGGCCCCGAGGGCGAGGCCGGCGACACCGAGGACGAGAGCGGCTCGCCGTCCAGCCGCCGTCGCCGCCGCCGTCGCCGCCGCGCGGGGTCCGGTGACGACAACCACGAGGACGAGCCCGGCACCGTCACCAAGGTGCGCCAGCCGCGCAAGGCCGACGACGAGGTCGCCTCGGTCAAGGGCTCGACCCGGCTGGAGGCGAAGAAGCAGCGCCGCCGCGACGGCCGCGAGGCCGGCCGCCGCAAGCCGGTCATCACCGAGTCCGAGTTCCTCGCCCGCCGCGAGAGCGTCGAGCGCACCATGATCGTGCGCGAGCGCGAAGGGCGCACCCAGATCGCCGTGCTCGAGGACGACGTCCTCGTCGAGCACTACGTCGCCAACGAGACCAACGCCTCGATGATCGGCAACGTCTACCTCGGCCGGGTGCAGAACGTGCTGCCCAGCATGGAGGCCGCCTTCATCGACATCGGCAAGGGCCGCAACGCCGTCCTGTACGCCGGTGAGGTCAACTGGGACGCCGCCGGGCTCGACGGCCAGCCGCGCCGGATCGAGGCCGCGCTGAAGTCGGGTGACCAGGTGCTCGTGCAGGTCACCAAGGACCCCATGGGCCACAAGGGCGCCCGGCTCACCAGCCAGATCTCGCTGCCGGGCCGCTACCTGGTCTACGTGCCGAACGGCTCGATGACCGGCATCTCGCGCAAGCTGCCCGACACCGAGCGCTCGCGACTGAAGAAGATCCTCAAGGCCGTCGTGCCCGAGCAAGCGGGCGTCATCGTGCGCACCGCCGCCGAGGGCGCGAGCGAGGCCGAGCTGCAGCGCGACGTCGAGCGGCTGACGGCGCAGTGGGCCGACATCGAGAAGAAGTCCTCGTCGTCGTCCGGTGGCTCGGCGCCCAAGCTCCTGCACGGTGAGCCCGACCTCACCGTCCGGGTCATCCGCGACGTGTTCAACGAGGACTTCAAGAGCCTCGTGGTCAGCGGCACGAGCGCCTGGGACGTCGTGCAGCCCTACCTCGCGTCGGTGGCGCCGGACCTCGCCGAGCGGGCCTCGCGCTGGACGTCGGAGGACGACGTCTTCGCCGCCCACCGGGTCGACGAGCAGCTGGCCAAGGCGATGGACCGCAAGGTCTGGCTGCCGAGCGGTGGCTCGCTGGTCATCGACCGCACCGAGGCCATGACCGTCGTCGACGTCAACACCGGCAAGTTCACCGGCTCGGGGGGCAACCTCGAGGAGACGGTGACCCGCAACAACCTCGAGGCCGCCGAGGAGATCGTGCGCCAGCTCCGGCTGCGCGACATCGGCGGCATCATCGTCGTCGACTTCATCGACATGGTGCTCGAGACCAACCGCGACCTCGTGCTGCGACGCCTGCTCGAGTGCCTCGGACGCGACCGCACCAAGCACCAGGTGGCCGAGGTCACCTCGCTCGGCCTGGTGCAGATGACGCGCAAGCGCGTCGGCCAGGGCCTGCTGGAGGTGTTCAGCGAGCCGTGCGAGCACTGCAACGGCCGAGGCCTGGTGCTGCACGCCGAGCCCGTGCAGTCCAAGAGCAACGGCGGCGGCGCCAAGACCGAGGCCAAGGGCGACGGCGGTGGCTCGGGCCGCACGCGCGGTGGTCGCGCTCGGGGCAAGGCGGCCGCGGAGCCGGCCGACCCGACGTCCGCACCTACGCCGCCGACTCCGCCGACTCCGCCGACTCCGCCGCGTCAGCCGATCCCGGCCGGCCTGGTCGCCTCGCTCGCGCACCACCACGACGACCACCTGCACGAGCACCCGCAGGAGCACGCGCAGGAGCCCGTGGCCGAGCACGCGCCGGCTGGCGAGGCCGAGGACGCGCCGTCCGACGTGGTGCCGGTGGGGGAGGACTCCGCGGTCGCCGAGCAGGCCGCGGTGGCCGCCCAGGAGCCTGACCGGGAGCAGGTAGCGGAGCCGGCGAAGCCGCCCCGCCGCCGCCGTCGCGCCTCAGCGCCTGCCGGCCCGCCGACGGCCGCCAGCTGACCCGGGCGCCTCGCGCTCAGAACCCCGCGATCGCCCGGGGCGCGTAGGGGGCGGCGAGCCGGTGCAGCTCGCTGTCGCTGAGCCGCAGCTCGACCGCGGCGACGGCGTCGGCGAGGTGCTCTGGCTTGGTGGCGCCGACGATCGGCGCGGTCACGGCCGGCTGCTGCAGCACCCACGCCAGCGCGACCTGCGCCTGGCTGACGCCGCGCTCGCCCGCCACGGCCGCGACCTCGTCGACGATGGCGCGGTCCTGCTCGCCGTACAGCGTCTTGCCGAACTCGTCGGTGCGGCTGCGCGCGGTGGTCGTCGCCCAGGGGCGGGTGAGCAGGCCGCGAGCCAGGGGGCTCCAGGGGATGACGCCGACGCCCTGGTCGGCGCACAGCGGCAGCATCTCGCGCTCCTCCTCGCGGTACACGAGGTTGTAGTGCGGCTGCATGCTGACGAACGGCGTCCAGCCGTGGCGCTCGGCGACGTGCTGGGCCTTCGCGAACTGCCAGGCGTGCATGGACGACGCCCCGAGGTACCGCGCCTTGCCGGCCCGCACGACGTCGTGCAGCGCCTCCATCGTCTCCTCGATCGGCGTGCTCGGGTCCCACCGGTGGATCTGGTAGAGGTCGACGTAGTCGGTGCCGAGGCGGCGCAGGCTGTGGTCGATCTCGGTGAGGATCGCCTTGCGCGACAGCCCCGCGCCGTTCGGGCCGGGGCGCATCCGGCCGTGCACCTTGGTGGCGATCACGACGTCGTCGCGGTCGGCCATGTCCTTCAGGGCGCGGCCCACGATCTGCTCGCTGGTGCCGGCCGAGTAGACGTTGGCGGTGTCGAAGAAGGTGATGCCCGCCTCGAGCGCCTGGCGGACGAAGGGGCGCGACGAGGCCTCGTCGAGCGTCCACTCGTGGCTGCCGGCGGCCGGGTCGCCGTAGCTCATGCAGCCCAGGGCGATGCGTGAGACCTGCAGGCCGGTGCGTCCGAGCGTCGTGTACTCCACGGGTCCGCCTCTCGGGTGGGGGTTTCGTCGTCGTTCGGTGCCGAACGACGACGATGCTGCCACCGGACGTCGGGGAGCGCGGTGCCGCGGGGCCGGTTTGGACCCCGCCCCCGCTCCTGCTGTACCCTGATGAGTCGGTGCGCTCGTGTGCGTGCCTCCCCGAGTGCGCCTCCAGCGCGGCCTGCCGCCGCCGGTGGGTCGCGCACGGTCCTCCGAACGACGAGAGAAGTGAGCTTCACGTGTACGCGATCGTCCGCGCTGGCGGCCGTCAGGAGAAGGTGTCCGTCGGCGACGTCCTGGTCATCGACAAGGTCGAGGGCAAGGCTGGTGACACCCTCGAGCTGGCGCCGCTGCTGCTCGTCGACGGCGACACCGTGACGAGCGACGCCGCGAAGCTCGCCAAGGTCAAGGTCACCGCCGAGCTCGTCTCCCCGGAGAAGGGCCCGAAGATCACGATCATGAAGTTCAAGAACAAGACCGGGTACCGCAAGCGCCAGGGTCACCGTCAGCACCTCACCCGCGTCAAGGTCACCGGCATCGAGGCCTGAGCGCTCGCTCCGGCTCGCACCAGGTCCCTCGCACACCACAAGGCAGGCAATCTCATGGCACACAAGAAGGGCGCGTCGTCCACGCGCAACGGTCGCGACTCCAACGCCCAGCGCCTCGGCGTGAAGCGCTACGGCGGCCAGGTCGTCGGCGCGGGCGAGATCATCGTGCGTCAGCGCGGCACCCACTTCCACCCCGGCGACGGCGTCGGCCGCGGTGGCGACGACACGCTGTTCGCGCTCGTCGAGGGTGCGGTCACCTTCGGCACCAAGCGCGGTCGCAAGACCGTCAGCGTCCTGCCGCCGGCCTGAGCGGCCCGACGCTTTCGTACCTCGCGAGGGGGTGGGCCGGTCACGGCCCACCCCCTCGCGTCGTGTCCACCCCCGTGGTCAACCCCGGCTTCACCCCGTGCCCGACCGCTTCACCTGACGCAAGGAGGTCACCGTGACGTCGTTCATCGACCACGTCGTGCTGCACGTGGCCGCGGGTGACGGCGGCAACGGGTGCGCGTCGATCCACCGCGAGAAGTTCAAGCCCCTCGGTGGCCCCGACGGAGGCAACGGCGGTCGGGGCGGGGACGTCGTCCTGCTCGTCGACCCCAACACCACGACGCTGCTCGACTACCACCACAGCCCGCACCGGCGCGCCACCAGCGGCAAGCCCGGCCAGGGTTCGCACCGCGACGGCGCCGACGGCCAGGAGGTCGTCCTGCCCGTGCCGGAGGGCACGGTCGTCAAGGACGCGCGCGGCGACGTGCTCGCCGACCTCGTCGGCGTCGGCACCCGCTTCGTCGTCGCCCGCGGCGGCCGCGGCGGGCTCGGCAACGCGGCGCTGGCCTCCGCCCGGCGCAAGGCCCCCGGCTTCGCGCTGCTGGGTGAGCCCGGCGACGCCGGCGACATCGTGCTCGAGCTCAAGTCGCTCGCGGACGTCGCGCTCGTCGGCTACCCGAGCGCCGGCAAGTCCAGCCTGGTCGCCGCCATGTCGGCCGCCCGGCCCAAGATCGCCGACTACCCGTTCACGACGCTCGTGCCGAACCTCGGCGTGGTGCAGGCCGGCGACGTGCGGTTCACCATCGCCGACGTCCCGGGCCTGATCCCCGGAGCGAGCGAGGGCAAGGGCCTGGGGCTGGAGTTCCTGCGCCACGTCGAGCGGTGCTCGGTGCTGGTGCACGTCATCGACTGCGCGACTCTCGAGCCCGACCGCGACCCGCTGAGCGACCTCGACGTCATCGAGGCCGAGCTCGCGGCGTACACGGTCGACGAGACGCTCGGCGGCCGCCCGCTCACCGAGCGTCCGCGGGTCGTGGTCCTCAACAAGGCCGACGTCCCCGAGGCGGTCGAGCTCGCCGAGATGGTGCGCCCTGACCTGGAGGCCCGCGGCCTGACCGTGCACGTCGTCAGCGCGGCCACGCACCAGGGTCTGCGCGAGCTCGGCTTCACCCTCGCCGCCCTGGTCACCGCGGCCCGCGCCGAGCGCGCCGTCGACGTGGCGCCGCGGATCGTGGTGCGGCCCAAGGCCGTCGACGACACCGGCTTCGACGTCCTCGCCGAGAGCGGCCCGGACGGCCCCCGGTTCCGCATCGTCGGCGAGCGCCCGCAGCGGTGGGTGCGCCAGACCGACTTCGCCAACGAGGAGGCCGTCGGCTACCTCGCCGACCGGCTCGCCCGGCTCGGCGTCGAGGACGCGCTGTTCAAGGCCGGTGCGACCCCTGGCGCCGAGGTGCTCATCGGCACCGGGGACGACGCCGTGGTCTTCGACTGGGAGCCCACGATGGCGGCCGGTGCAGAGCTGCTGGCCGGGCCCCGCGGCACCGACGTCCGGATCGGCCTGGACGACGTCCGGCCCACCCGCCGCGCCAAGCGTGAGGCGTTCGAGCATCGCCGCAGCGCGCGCGACGAGGCGCGCGACGAGCTCGCGGCCGAGCGTGAGGCCGGGCGCTGGACCGACCCCGACGCCGACGAGTAGACCGCCGAGCCGATGACCAAGCCGACGACCAAGCCGACGCACCTGACCCGCCGCGAGGAGCTGGCCGGCGCCGCCCGCGTGGTCGTGAAGGTGGGCTCCAGCTCGCTGACCCGCCCCGACGGCCGCGTCGACGACGCGCGCGTGGCCGCGCTGGCCGAGACCCTCGCCGGACGCCGCGAGGCCGGCTGCGAGGTGGTGCTGGTGTCGTCCGGCGCCATCGCGGCCGGGCTCGAGCCGCTCGGGCTGGCGCGACGTCCCCGTGACCTCGCCACCCAGCAGGCCGCCGCCAGCGTGGGGCAGGGGCTGCTGGTGGCGCGCTACACGGCGGCGTTCGCGCGGCACGGCCTCGGGGTGGGCCAGGTGCTGCTGACGGCCGAGGACGTGATCCGCCGCAGCCACTACGCCAACGCCCGGCGCACCCTGTACCGGCTGCTGCAGCTGGGCGTCGTGCCCGTCGTCAACGAGAACGACACGGTGGCCACCGACGAGATCCGCTTCGGCGACAACGACCGGCTCGCGGCGCTGGTGGCCCACCTGGTGCACGCCGACGCGCTCGTGCTGCTCACCGACGTCGACGCGTTGTACGACCGGGCGCCGAGCCACCCGGGGGCCGAGCGGGTGGCGGTCGTGAGCGGCCCCGACGACCTGGCGGGCATCACCCTGGGCTCCTCGGGCAGCCGCGTCGGCACGGGCGGCATGGTCACCAAGGTCGAGGCCGCTGCCATCGCGACGACCGCTGGCATCGCGACGCTGCTCACCAGCGCCGACCAGGTGCAGGCCGCCCTGGCCGGTGCCGACGTCGGCACGTGGTTCGCGCCCACCGGCTCACGCCGCGCCAGCCGGCTGCTCTGGCTGGCGCACGCCACCCGGCCACGAGGACGCCTGACGCTGGACGCGGGGGCGGTCGCGGCCGTGGTCGAACGGCGCATGTCGCTGCTGCCGGCGGGGGTTCGCGCCGTCGACGGGGATTTCGCTGCGGGCGATCCGGTCGACCTGTGTGACGAAAACGGCAACGCCGTGGCCCGCGGGCTGGTCAACTATGCAGGTGCGGAGCTGCCCGGCCTGCTGGGCCGCTCGACGAGGGAGCTGGCTCGTGAGCTCGGGCCCGCGTACGAGCGCGAGGTCGTCCACCGCGACGATCTGGTGCTCTTGCGCTGACGCTGGGAGGAAGTGGCGGTGAAGGGCGTCGAGCAGACGGCGCAGCCGGCGATGCCGCTGTGGCACGTCACGTTGACGGTCTCCGGGGACCCCGTGCCCGGGCCGCTGCTGCGTGCGGCCCTCGAGCGGCTCGTCGAGGAGCGGCCGTTCATGCTCGCCGTCCGCTACGCCGAGGACCGCGCCGAGCTGCGCTACTGGGACGAGGCCGAGGACGTCGACGACGCCGCTGCCCTGGCCCTGCGCATCTGGGGTGACCACCGGGCGAGCTGCGGGCTGCCGCCCTGGCGCGTCGTCGGCGTCGAGGTGATCGACCGCGACACCGTGCACGCCCGCGGCGCCGACCGGCCGCAGACGCCGCTGATCGTGGCCGGCGTCGGCCCCCTCTGACCCTCGGCCGGGGCGTGTCCAGCCGCTGACCATGATCACCAGCGGGACGCCGGGCGCGCGTACCCTGGCCGCATGGCCACCACCGCGCCGAGCACCCCCGCCGTCGACCGCGGCACCGCTGAGCCGGCGTCCCTCACGCGCGACGACGTCCTCGCCGCGTGCAGCGCCGCCCGCGAGGCCTCGCGCGCCGTGCGGCCGCTCACCCGCGCCGCCAAGGACACCCTGCTGCTGGCCATGGCCGACGCGCTCGAGGCCGCCACCCCGGACGTCGTCGCCGCCAACCGCCGTGACCTCGCCACCGGGGAGGCGGCCGGCCTCACGACCGGCCTGCTCGACCGCCTGCGCCTGGACGACGCCCGGGTGGCCGGCGTGGCGGACGCGCTGCGCGAGCTCGCCGCGCTGCCCGACCCCGTCGGCGAGGTGGTGCGCGGCCAGCGGCTCGCCAACGGGCTCGAGGTGCGCCAGACCCGGGTGCCGATGGGCGTGGTCGCCATGGTCTACGAGGCGCGCCCGAACGTCACGGTGGACGCCGCGGGGCTGGCGCTGAAGAGCGGCAACGCGGTGGTGCTGCGTGGGGGATCGGCTGCGGCCGAGACCAACCGCGCGCTCGTCGCGGTGCTGCGTCGCTGCCTGCGGGACGCCGGGCTGCCGGCGGACGCCGTCACGCTGCTGGACGGCGGGGGGCGCGAGGCCGTGCGCCACCTGATGACCGCCCGGGGGCTGGTCGACGTCCTCATCCCGCGCGGGGGAGCGGACCTCATCCGCACGGTCGTCGAGGGATCGACCGTGCCGGTGATCGAGACGGGCGTCGGCAACTGCCACGTGTACGTCGACGCCGCCGCAGACCTCGACCAGGCCGTCGCGATCGCCCTGAACTCCAAGGTCCACCGGCCCAGCGTCTGCAACGCGGCCGAGAGCCTGCTGGTGCACCGCGACGTCGCCGAGCGGTTCCTCGCGGCGGCCCTGCCGCGCCTGGCCGAGTCCGGCGTCACCCTGCACGGGGACGCCGCCACGAAGGCCGCCGGTGCGGCGTCCGGCCTCGCCGTGCAGGACGCCACCGACGACGACTGGGCCCGTGAGTACCTCTCGCTCGACCTCGCGGTGCGCGTGGTGAGCTCGATCGAGGAGGCCCTCGAGCACATCCGCCGCTGGTCGAGCGGCCACACCGAGGCGATCGTCACGCAGGACCTCGCCGCCAGCCGGCGCTTCGTCGCCGAGGTCGACGCGGCCGCCGTGATGGTGAACGCCTCGACGCGCTTCACCGACGGTGGGCAGCTCGGTCTGGGCGCCGAGATCGGCATCTCCACCCAGAAGCTGCACGCGCGCGGACCCATGGGCCTGGCCGAGCTGACCACCACGACCTGGGTCGTCACGGGTGAGGGGCACGTCCGTAGCTGAGGAGGGGCCGTGGCCGACGTCGAGGACCTGCGCCGGATCGCGCTGTCGCTGCCTGGCGCGGCACAGACGCCGGGCGACCCGCACTTCACGGTAGGGGGCAAGCAGTTCGTCTGGACCTGGCGCGAGCGCGTGCACCCCCGCAAGACGAAGGTGCCGCGCCCCGACGTCCTGGTCGTGCGGGTGCCGGACCTGCAGGACAAGGAGGCGTTGATCGCGAGCGACCCGGAGGCCTTCTTCACCGAACCGCACTACGACGGCCACCCGATGGTGCTGGTGCGCCTGCCGGTGGTGTCGGTCGAGGCGTTGGCCGAGGTCGTCGCCGACTCCTGGCGGTGCGTGGCGCCTCAGGAGGCCAGCAACCGTCCAGCATCGACGACAGCGCGCTCTACTCGGCCGCGTCGACACTGAGGTCGTAGCCGTCCTTCACGTCGACCCACTCGCGGGCGCCCCGCGCCAGGCCGCGGGCGGCTGGCAGGATGGCCGCTCGTGGAGGCGACTGAGGTCCGCAAGCTGGCCGAGCTCGAGGACGAGCACTGGTGGTACCGCGAGCGACGGCACCTGCTCGAGCGCGAGGTGCGCGGGCTGCGACCGGGCACGGCGCTGGACGTCGGAGCCGCAGGCGGCGGCAACACCCGCGTGCTGCGGCGCATGGGCTGGCGAGCCATCGCCCTGGAGTACGGCGCGGAGGGTGCGGGCGTGGCACGCGAGCGCGGCCTCGCCACGCTGCGCGGCGACGCGACCGCCCTGCCGGTCGCCGACTCCAGCATCGACCTCGTGGTGGCCTTCGACGTGCTGGAGCACCTCGACGACGACGGTGCCGCCGTGCGTGAGGTGCACCGGGTGCTGCGGCGCGGTGGTCGCTACCTGGTGGCCGTGCCGTGCGACCCCCGGCTGTGGTCGGCCCACGACGAGGCCGTCGGTCACGTGCGGCGCTACACCCGCGCCGGCCTGACCTCGCTGCTCGTGCGGGGTGGGTTCTCGCTGGGGCCGGTGCGGTCGTGGAACGTGCTGCTGCGGCCGGTCGTCGCGCTGCGCCGGCGGGCCAGCACCGGCAGCGACCTGGAGTCGATGTCGCCGCTGGTCAACCACGGCCTGCGCGCGGTGATCACCGCCGAGCGCTACCTGCCGGTGCGCTCGTTGCCCGGTGTCTCGCTGATGGTCGAGGCCCGGCGGCCCTGAGGCCCACCACCTGCTCCGTCGGCTCCGTCTGCTCCGGCGGCACCGTCTGCTCCACCTGCTGGCTGGTCGTCGGCGGCCAGGGAGTCGTAGGCCACGAAGTACGAGGGGCGTCCCTGCAGCTGCGTGTACATCCGCCCGACGTACTCACCGAGCACGCCGAGGGCGAGCAGCTGCACGGCGCCGACGGCGGCCACGACGACGAACGTGGAGGTCCACCCGGGCGTGGTGTGCCCGGTGAGGAACGCCAGCACCGCGTAGCCGAGCAGGCCCACGGCCACCAGGCCGCCGAGCAGGCCGAACCACGTCGCGAGCCGCAGCGGCGCGATCGAGAAGCCGGTGATGCTGTCGATGCTCAGCCGCAGCATCTTGCCGAAGGGGTACTTGGAGCGCCCGGCGGCCCGCACCTCGCGGCGGTAGCCCACCGAGGCGCTCGGGAAGCCCAGCGCCGGGACCACCAGCCGCAGCACCCGGTGGTGCTCGGGCAGCACGTTGACCGCGTCGACCGTGGCCCGGCTCATCAGCCGGAAGTCACCGGCGTGGGACGGCACGCGGTGCCCCGAGCGGCCGACCAGCCGGTAGAACGCGCCGGCGGTCGCCCGCTTGAACGCCGAGTCCGTGCTGCGGTCGGTGCGCACGCCGTAGACCACGTCGACCCCTTGCGAGCGGGCCGCCTGCAGCATCGCGGCGATCGTCTCGGGAGGGTCCTGCAGGTCGGCGTCGATGCTGACGACCCACGCGCCACGGGCGCGGGCGAGCCCCGCCGACAGCGCCGCCTGGTGGCCGCTGTTGGCGCGCAGCCGCACGACCCGGACCGCCCGCCACTCGCGCCGGATGCGCTCGAGCAGGGCGGGCGTGGCGTCGGTGCTGCCGTCGTCGACGACGAGCACCTCGTAGGTCTCGGCGAGCCCGTCGAGCGCCGGACGCAGCCGCTCGGCGAACAGCGGCAGCACCTCGGCCTCGTCGTACACGGGCACCACGACCGAAAGGGTGGGCGCGTCGATGACCGGCTCCTTCGCAGACGTCTCGCGGGTTCTGTCAGACTGTACGCGGCAGCGCCCACACACCCGCGTCCCGAGGAGCACCGATGTCGCAGGCCCTGGCCCTGGCCGCCGGAACCGTCGAGCACACCACCGAGCTGCCGATGGCGCCGGAGATGTTCGGCCTCATCGCGATCATCTCGTTCGTCGCGCTGCTCGGGCTGACCTGGACGTTCCGCGGCTTCTCGAACAAGCACGACTGAGCGCGGTGAGCCCTGAGGGCAGCGGCCGACGCCGCCGGCTCGGGGTGATGGGTGGCACGTTCGACCCCATCCACAACGGCCACCTCGTCGCGGCCAGCGAGGTCGCGAGCATCTTCGGGCTCGACGAGGTCGTGTTCGTGCCCACCGGCCAGCCCTGGCAGAAGGACGAGCGCGAGGTCAGCCCCGCTGAGCTGCGCTACCTCATGACCGTGATCGCGACGGCGTCCAACCCGCGGTTCACGGTCAGCCGCGTGGACGTCGACCGGCCCGGCCCGACGTACACGATCGACACGCTGCGTGACCTGCATCGCGCGCACCCCGACACCGACCTGTTCTTCATCACCGGCGCGGACGCCCTGGCCCAGATCCTGTCCTGGAAGGACGTCGACGAGCTGTTCGCGCTCGCCCAGTTCGTCGGCGTCACCCGCCCCGACCACGAGCTGAGCGGCGCGGGCCTGCCCCCGGACCGCGTCAGCCTGATGCAGGTGCCGGCCATGGCCATCTCGTCCACCAACTGCCGTGACCGCGTCCGGCGTGGTGAGCCGGTGTGGTACCTCGTCCCCGACGGCGTCGTGCAATTCATCGCGAAGTACGGGCTCTACCGAACGGGTGAACCTGCCGAGAGATAGTGCGTGGCAGATCTGCTCGTCCCGAACGGTGACACCGACCGCCCCTGGGGAACCGCCGACGGCGACCCTCCCGAGGGCGACGGCGGCTCGACCCCTGCCGGGCCCAGGATCGCCATGGCCGAGGTCCCTGACTGGGTGATCCAGCAGGTCGACCAGGTCAGCTACCCGACCCGGATGGCGCGTCGCCGGGCGCTGGAGGCCGCGCGGATCACCGAGGGCTGGGAGCCTGCCCCGCACATCACCCCGCCGCTGCTCGCCCGCGTCGAGACCGAGCTCGAACGCGCCGCCAACCACGACTTCGACGGCTCCGCACAGGTGCTGCCGGTCGATCGGGCTCGTCGTCGCCGGGCACTGCGCTGGCTGGCCGCTGCCGCGGCTGCGGTCGTGGTCGTCGCCGCGGTCGGCCTCGTGCTCACCCGGCGCGGTGATGACCGGGCCGGCGCAGGCTCGGGAGCGACCGCGCCGCCGGCTCAGCAGGTCGTGGCCCTCGCGCTGGCGTCCGGCGGCCGCCTCACCGGCGTCTCGCTGCTGGCCGCGGGCTCGGGCGACGACGGTCAGCAGGTGCTCGTGCCCAGCCGCCTGCTGCTGGACGTGCCGGGAGCCGGCCGCATGCCGGTGGCGCAGTCCCTCGCGCCGGGCGCCTCGGCTCCCGGCGCGGCCATCGCCGACGCCCTCGAGATCCGGGTGGCCGGCACCTGGGTGCTCGACTCGGGCGCTCTCGCGACGCTGGTCGACAGCGTCGGCGGGGTCACCGTCGACGTCGACGTCGACGTGCCGAAGGGGAGCGGAGTGGGCGCTGCGCTGGTCGCCTCGGCCGGTGCGGGGCAGCGTCTCGACGGCGCCCAGGCTGCGGCCTACGCCCAGCTGCTCGTCGGCGACGAGCCGGAGGCCGCCCGGCTCGCCCGCCAGGAGCGGGTCGTGAGCGCGCTGCTCGCGGCCCTTCCTGCCGACGCCGCCCAGCGCCGAGCCGTCCTCGTCGGCCTGCCCGGCGCCCCGAAGGGCGCGGTGCTCACCAGCGTGCTGGACGTCACCGGCGCGCTGCGCGACGCCGCGGCCAAGCACGCGCTGGCCTCCACGGTGGTGCCGGTGCGCGACATCGACACCGGCGGCGCCGTGACCGCCTACGGTCTGGACACGGCCGCCGCCACCACGATGGTGCAGGCGCGGCTCGCGGGCGCGGCGATCGCCGTCCCGCCCGGTGGGCGGCTGCGCGTGCTCGTGCAGAACGGCGACGGCGCCCCCGGACTCGGCGACTCCGCGCGCTCGCGGCTGGTCGCCGCGGGGCTGAAGTACCTGGGCGGCGGCAACGTCGACGGGTTCGGCGTGAAGGAGACCGTCGTGCTGCTGCCCGACGCCAGCTCGACGAGCCGGGCCGAGGGGCTGGCCGTCACCCACGCGCTGGGGCTGCGCGACTCCGCGCTGCGGATCAGCGACAACGCTCCGACCGTGGCCGACGTCGTGGTCGTGCTCGGGCACGACTTCCCGGGGTCGTGAGAGGCTAGGACGCCGCGAGGCGCCGCACGGCGCCTCGCTCGAGCCCGACACACCGCGAGGAGTCCCCGTGCCAGCGTCCGAGCGCGCACGCGAGCTCGTCCTCGCGGCCGCCCTCGCGGCCGCGGACAAGCTCGCCACCGACGTCGTGGCCATCGACGTGAGCGACCAGCTCGTCATCACCGACGCGTTCGTGCTGGCCTCCGCGCCCAACGACCGCCAGGTCGGGGCCATCGTCGACGCCGTCGAGGAGGCCCTGCGCGGGCTCGGCGCCAAGCCGGTGCGCCGCGAGGGCGAGCGCGAGGGCCGCTGGGTGCTGCTGGACTACGCCGAGGTCGTCGTGCACGTGCAGCACGACGAGGAGCGGACGTACTACGCCCTCGAGCGGCTGTGGAAGGACTGCCCGCTCATCGACCTGCCCGAGGAGGCACGAGGCCGCCGGCGGGAAGACGCGTGAAGGGCCGCCAGGTCCTGCTCCTGCGGCACGGTCAGACATCCTGGAACGCCGACGGCCGCTTCCAGGGGCAGACCGACATCGACCTCGACGCCGTCGGCCGCGTGCAGGCCGAGCGGGCAGCCGGCGAGCTCGTGCGGCTCTCGCCGTCCGCCATCGTGTCCTCCGACCTGCGGCGCGCGCGGGACACCGCCTACCCGCTCGCCCAGCTCACCGGCTTGACGGTCGCCACCGACGAGCGGCTGCGCGAGGTGTACGCCGGGACGTGGCAGGGGATGCTCGGCGACGACATCGACGCCGTCGACGCCGACCTGCGCGCGGCGTGGCGGTCCGGCGCCGAGGTGCGTCCCGGCGGCGACGGCGAGCTGCGCTCGGAGGTGGGCGCCCGCGTGGCCGACGCGGTGCTCGAGCACGTGGCGGCGGTGCCCGCCGGTGGGCTGCTGGTCGTGGTCTCGCACGGCGGTTCGATCAGCAACGGCGTGCAGACGCTGCTCGGCGTCCCGCGCGAGCACTGGCCGGTGGTGTCCGGCGTCAACAACTGCCACTGGAGCGTCCTGGAGCAGCAGCGCGACGAGCGGTGGGTGCTCACCGAGCACAACGCCTTCTCGCTGCCCGAGCCTGTGGTGGGCGACGAGTCCTGAGGCGGTCGCGGCGGCGGCGGCCCCCCGATTTGGACCGGACGCCGGGGCACCGGTTAGACTCTCCTCGCCCCTTCGGGGGTGCGGGGCTGTGGCGCAGCTGGTAGCGCACTTCCATGGCATGGAAGGGGTCAGGGGTTCGAGTCCCCTCAGCTCCACCGACGACGGCGGCTTGCGGATCGCAAGCCGCCGTCTGCTTGTCCGGGCCTACCCTGGCCCGTGACCATCGGACTGATCGCCGCCGCCTTCGCCGCTCTCGCGTACGGCTTGGCCTCGGTGCTGCAGGCCCTGGGTGTCGTCCGGTTCGGTTCCGGACGCTGGTGGGTCAACCCCTGGTACCTCGCGGGCCTCGCGCTCGACGGCGCCGCGTGGCTGGTGTCGCTGTTCGCGTTGCGCAGCCTGCCGCTCTTCGTCGTCCAGAGCGTGCTGGCGTCCTCGCTCGCCGTCACGGCGGTCGCGGCGTACCTGTGGCTCGGCGTCGGGCTGCGGCGGGCGCAGGTGGCAGCGGTCATCGCCGTGCTGGGCGCGCTCGTGGTGCTGGCCGCCGCCGGCGGGGCGCAGTCCGCGCGGCCGGCGCCGGCAGGGTTCGCCACCGCGACCTGGGCCGTCACCGTCGTGCTCGTGCTCGCCACGGCCGTGCTGAGCCGCCGCGGCGGCTCAGCAGTGCTCGCGGTGGTGGCCGGGCTCGGCTTCTCGGTGGCTGCGGCGGCAGCGCGCGCCGCGCACGCCGGGGGTGGGTGGACCGCCCTGGCGCACGACCCGCTCGCGTGGGCCGTGCCGGTCGCCGGGGCGGTCGGCGCGACGGCGTACGCACTGGCGCTGGAGCGGGGCGCGGTGGCCCCGGCGACCGCGCTGCTGTGGGTGGTGGAGGCGGTCGTACCAGCGCTCGTGGGGGTGACCGTGCTCGGCGACCGGGTGCGGACGGGCTGGGCCCCGGCCGCGCTCGCCGCCGTCGCCGTCGCCGTGGTGGCGAGCGTGGTGCTGGCCGTGGTCGGACGGTCCCCGGCGCCCACGGCTCATCGTTCGGCCGCCAGCTGCTGATAGGCCGGGTGCAGCTCCTGCCAGCGCGCCCGCGCGTCGCAACGGTCGCGGCCGGCGAGGTAGGCGGCGAGGTCCTCGACGTGGACCTGGTCGCCTGCTCCGTAGGCGGCGATGTGCTCCAGGGGCACGCCGCGGTCCTCGATGACCAGGACGGTGTGGTCGCCGTCGGCGGTGAGGGTCACCTCGAAGGCGCCCTCCGGTGCGTCCGGGGAGCTGGTCCGGATCAGCAGCCGCCGCGGGGGCTGGCACTCCTCCACCCGGCCGGTGCCTTCCCACCCGCTGGCGAAGAAGTGGGCTCGGAACTCACCGCCCTGGCGCAGGTCGCCCTCCACCTCGCCGAGCCACCGGGCCAGCCGGCGGGGGTCGGTGAGCGCCGACCACAGGTCGTCGGCGTCGGCGTCGAACCGGTCTTCGAGCCGGACGACTCCCTTGCCGTCGACGGCACCCAGCGTGCCCAGCACGCGCACGCTGCCAGGGGTGTTGGCCGTCATCTGCTGCTCCTTCGCTCACGCTTGCCGCGTGCTATCTCGGTGTGCAGGGCATCCAGCCGGTGCTCCCACTGCGTCAGGTACCGACGCAGCCAGTCGTCGATCTCGGCGAGCGGCTGCGGGCTGAGGGAGTAGACGCGCCGCTGTGCTTCGTGACGCACCTCGACCAGGCCCGCCTCGCGCAGCACCCGCAGGTGCCGCGAGACGCCCGGCCGGGCGATCGGCAGCAGCGCTGCGAGCTCGCCGGCGGTCGCCGGTCCGTCAGCCAGGGCCTCCAGCATCGTGCGTCGGCTGTCGTCCGCGAGGGCCTTCAGGGCGGCTTCCACCCCGCCTTTGTACCAGACTAGTTACGTACCCAGCAAGGTACATACTTCATTGGTCATCGGCAGCGCGGGGGAGCGACGCCAGCCAGCGCGTGATGATCGGCCCGGCCACTGCCGACGAGAACACCGAGCCGTGGTCGGCGTCGGGGACGATCTCGAGGGTCGTGGGGTGGCCGGCCTGCTGCAGGGCCTGGTTGAACTGCGTCGTCATGGACGTCGGGACCACGTCGTCCTGCTCGCCGTGCACCAGCAGCACCGGGACCTCGGGACGCAGCCCGGCGCGCTGCACCGGGTTGGCCGACGCCCAGGTCGCGGCGTCGTCGTCCGGGGTGGTGCCGAACAGCGGGTGGGCGAGATCGGGCACCTGGCTCACGTCGTACGGGCCGGCGACCCCGACCAGCGCGTCAGGGCGCACCAGCGGTGCTCGGCAGTCGGGGGAGTAGTCGCTCACCGCCAGCACCGCCAACGCCGCCAGGTGCGCGCCGGAGGAGTGCCCGAGGACCACGAGCGGGCCCGCTCGCACCCCGTGGGCGCGAGCCGTGGTGACCGCCGAGGCCAGGGCGCACAGGATGTCGTCGACGGGCACGGGGTAGCGCACACCGTCCTGCCCGGCCCGGATGCGCACCGGCACGGCCACCGAACCGGCGTCGGCGAGGTAGCCCGCGAGGTCGGCCAGGCCGGTGGGGTCAGCGGTCGACCAGGAGCCACCCGGCACCATGAGCACCAGCGGCGCCGAGGTGCCGGTCGGCAGGTAGACGCTCTCGGTGAGCCCGGGGGCGTACTCGACGGACAACGGGGCCGGCCCCGTACGAGTGTGCGTCGGCCCGGCTCGGCTGTCCGCGCCACCGCACGCGGCGGCCGCCGCGAGGACCGCCACCGCGACGGCTACCTTCGCGCGACGCCGCGTGCGTGCGGCCATGACGGACCTCCCCATCGCCGACGTCCAGCCTGTCGCGGGTGACGTCGAGGGGTCAGGGGCAGAGGTCCCGAGTGCGGGCGGTCTCAGCCCAACGCGTAGTCGAGGTCGAGCCGGTGCGTGCCGTCGGCCTCGACCACCAGCTCGCCGGTGCCCGCGAGGCCGGCGAGCTCGTCGGTGCCGCTGCCCGGGACGATGACGACGAGGTCGTGCAGCCGGTCCGCGCCCGTGGTGGTCGCGGTGTGCGCGAGGTTGAACGCCCCGCGCCGCCCACCCAGCGTGCCGGTGAAGGACTCCATCGCGACGTACGTGCCGACGCCCGTCTGGCCGTCGAAGGCCGAGGTGAACTGCGTGCGCGCGACGCCCTCGAGGTCACCGCTGAACGCCTTGTCCATGGCGAGACCTGCACAAATTCCGTTTGCCCGTTCTTTACCCTTTGCTCGCTACGTTTGGCGCGCCCCTCACCCGCAGACCGGAGGAACGCCATGCGCGGCCGCCAACGGCTCCGACCCCTCGCCGTCCTCGCCACGGCGGCTCTGGCCGTGCTGGCCGCTCTCGCACCGCAGAGCGCCGGGCCAGCGTCCGCCGCGACGGTCGTGACCGTCGCGCAGGCGGTGCAGACCCAGGACGGCTCGACGGCGACGGTGCGCGGCTACGTGGTCGGCCAGCCGACGGCCACCTCGACGGTCGTGACGTCCGGCTTCCCGAACGACTACGCCATGGCGCTCGCCGACGCGCCCGGCGAGACGCGCACCTCGGCGATGGTCTACGTGCAGATCCCGAGCGCCTTCCGGTCCCAGTGGGGGCTGCGCAGCAACCCTTCGCTGATGGGTCACCGGCTCGACGTCACGGGCACCCTCGCGGCGTACTTCTCCCACCCGGGGCTGAAGTCCGCGACGTCCTTCGCCGAGGCCGGCACCAGCGAGCCGCCGCCGGGCGGGGGCGGCGGCCCGTACGACGACACCTACTACGCCGCGGCCATGGGCAAGAGCGGCAACGACCTGCGCGACGCCCTGCACTCGATCGTCTCCAGCGGCGTCACGCGGCTCAGCTACGACCAGGTGTGGAACGCCTTGAAGGACACCGACCAGGACCCCGCCAACCCCGCGAACGTCATCCTGCTCTACAGCGGACGGTCGCAGAGCAAGTCCAGCAACGGCGGCGGCGTCGACGACTGGAACCGCGAGCACGTCTGGGCGAAGTCGCACGGCGACTTCGGCACCGCCACCGGGCCCGGCACCGACCTGCACCACCTGCGACCCGCGGACGTCACGGTGAACTCCACCCGGGGCAACAAGGACTTCGACGAAGGTGGCAGCGCCGTCTCGCAGTGCCCCGGCTGCCTCACCGACTCCGACTCCTTCGAGCCGCGCGACGCGGTGAAGGGCGACGTGGCCCGCATGGTGTTCTACATGGCCGTCCGGTACGAAGGCGGCGACGGGTTCGCCGACCTCGAGGTGAACGACCTGGTCGGCAACGGCAGCGCCCCCTACCTCGGCCGGCTGTCGGTGCTCCGTCGCTGGAACGCCCAGGACCCGCCGGACGCGTTCGAGCAACGGCGCAACCAGGTCATCTACGACGACTACCAGCACAACCGCAACCCCTTCGTCGACCACCCCGAGTGGGTGCAGTCCGTGTTCGGCTGACCCCAGCCGCTCGACGGGCCTCAAGGAGGGCCCCGCGCGTGACGACACTGGGCATGTGCCGACGTCGATGCCCCGCGCCGACCGCCCGTCCGCCGTGCCGGACTGGGCGCTCGACGCTGCCTCGGCGCTGCTCGCCCTCGTCGGCGCCGCGGCCGTCGTCGTCACGCTCGACCCGGACTGGTCGCTCGTCTCGCTCGTCGCTCTCGGGCTGCTCCCGCTCGGGTCGCCGCGCCTGGCACCACGCGTCGTCGTCCTCAGCCTCGTGGGTGCCGGCTGGCTGACCGGGTTCGGCCGCGCCGTCGTCGAGACGAGCACCTGGACGACGGACAGCTACGTGCTGTGGGGACGCTCGCTCGGTGCGCTGGCCCTGGCCGGTCTGCTCGCCGCCGTCGTGCACGGCCGGATCGACCGCAGCCAGCGCCAGGTCGACCAGGCACTGGCGTTCGCGCAGGACGCGACCGTGCACGACCCGCTCACCGGTCTGGCCAACCGCCGGGGCCTGTCGATGCTGGGTGCGCAGATCCTCGAGACGGCCCGACGGCGCGGCGACGCCGTCTACTGCATGTTCCTCGACGTCGACGGCCTGGCCCGGATCAACACCGAGCTCGGGCACAGCGCCGGCGACGACATCCTGCTGACCGTGGCCGAGGCGCTGTCGCGCTCGACCCGCGCCACCGACGCCGTGGCCCGGTGGGGCGATGACGAGTTCGTCGTCGTCGGCCCCGGCACCGGCCTGGCGCCGCTGGAGATGGAGCGTCGGGTGCGCGCCCGCTGCCTGGACAGCTCTCCGGTGCCGCGCGAGAAGTGGGCCGCGCGGATCAGCGCCGGCGGCGCCGTGCTCGAGCCCTGGGACGACGGTGACGTCCAGACGCTGCTGCACCAGGCCGACCGCGAGATGCAGCTGCGACGCGCGCTGCGCCGCGAGGCGGCGGCTCCGCCCTACCGGCCGGTGCGGCTCGACCCCAGCCCGAACCCGCCCGACCCGCGCCGACCCGCGGGCTGGGGCGACTGAGCCGCCTGCGAGGGTCGGCTAGCGTCGGCGCGTGACCGGACGGCTGCTCGTCATCGGCGACTCCCTGACGTACCACGGTCCGTCCGGGCCTGAGCTCGTCACCGACCCCCGCCTCTGGCCGCAGCTGGTCGGGCAGGCCGTGAACCGCGACGTCGACCTGCTCGCTCGCCAGGGCTGGACGGCGCGCGACGCGTGGTGGGCCCTCACCAAGGACCCCGTCGCGTGGTCGGTGCTCCTGCCGCGCGCCGACGTCCTCGTGCTGGCGGTGGGCGGCATGGACTCCCTGCCGGCGAGCCTTCCGACGTACCTGCGCGAGGGCATCGCCTACGTGCGGCCGGCCCGGACGCGCCGCAGCGTGCGCCGGGCCTACCGACGGTGGCATCCGCGGCTGGTGCGCCTGACGCGCGGCCGGTGGCGCGCCCTGCCGCAGCGGGCGACCGACCACTACCTGTCGCGCGTCGTCGCCGGCGCCCGGCACTACCGGCCGGGCCTCCACGTCGTCGCTCTCACCCCGCCGCCGTGGCGGTCCGAGCAGTACCCGCTCCGGCACGGGCACGAGGCGGCCGTCCGAGCGGCTCGGAAGTGGGCGCTGCGCGAGCGCGTCCGGCTCGTCGAGCTGGACGACATCGTGGAGCCGATGTGGCAGCGCGGAGGCGGCAACCCGGACGGCCTGCACTGGGACTGGGCGACGCACGCCGCCGTCGCCGAGGCCGTCGCCGCCGCCGCCGGTGCTCCTGCGCTAACCTGAGCAGGTGCGAGCCGTGCTGCTTCTTAGCCGGCCGCGCTGACCTCGAGAACGGGTGCGTCCCTGCCGGGCCCCGCACGATCCGCGTCAGCGCGGCAGACTCCTCGTGCGCCGGCTCGCCGATGCCAGGGGTCTTGACGTGTCCCCGCCGGTGGTGGGTACGACACGCGGCGCAGGCGTCCGGCACCCTGACGACGACAGGACGAACATGAGCGACACGACCGACCGCGACGGATCCGACGTCCCGGCCCACCGTTACTCCGCGGAGCTGGCCGGGCGGATCGAGCGGGACTGGCAGGACTACTGGGAGGGCTCGGGCACCTTCGACGCCCCGAACCCGGCGGGTCCGTGGGCCGCGCCCGACCGCGTGGCCGACCGCGAGAAGCTCTACGTCCTGGACATGTTCCCCTACCCCTCCGGGGCCGGCCTGCACGTGGGCCACCCGCTGGGGTACATCGCCACCGACGTCTACGGGCGCTACCAGCGCATGCGCGGCAAGAACGTGCTGCACGCCCTGGGGTACGACGCCTTCGGGCTGCCGGCCGAGCAGTACGCCGTGCAGACCGGCCAGCACCCGCGCAAGACCACCGAGGACAACATCGTCACGATGCGCCGCCAGCTGCGGCGGCTGGGGCTGGCCCACGACGCGCGCCGCTCGGTGGCGACGACCGACCCCGAGTTCGTGCGCTGGACGCAGTGGATGTTCCTGCGCATCTGGGACGCCTGGTACGACACCGAGGCCGACGGCGGCCGCGGCCGCGCGAGGCCCATCAGCGAGCTGGAGGCGCAGTTCGCCGACGGCAGCCGCGAGGTGCCCGGGGGTCGCCGCTGGACCGACCTGAGCGCGGGGGAGCGTCGCGACCTGGTCGACGGCTACCGGCTGGCCTACGTCTCGGAGGCGCCGGTCAACTGGTGCCCCGGTCTGGGCACGGTGCTGTCGAACGAGGAGGTCACCAACGACGGCCGCAGCGAGCGCGGCAACTTCCCGGTGTTCAAGCGCAACCTGCGCCAGTGGATGATGCGCATCAGCGCCTACTCCGACCGGCTGACCGACGACCTGGACCGGCTGGACTGGCCCGAGCCGGTGAAGCTGATGCAGCGCAACTGGATCGGTCGCAGCGAGGGCGCCCAGGTGCGCTTCGAGGTGCCGGGGTCCGAGCCGATCGAGGTCTTCACCACGCGCCCGGACACGCTGTTCGGTGCGACGTTCATGGTGCTGGCGCCCGAGCACCCGCTGGTCGACTCCATCGTCCCCGCGGCGTGGCCCGAGGGCACGAGCGAGGCGTGGACTGCTGGGCACGCCGATCCGTCGTCGGCGGTGGGGGAGTACCGGCGCGAGGCGTCGACGAAGAGCGACCTGGAGCGCCAGACCGAGGGGCGGGAGAAGACCGGTGTGTTCACCGGCGCCTTCGCCACCAACCCGGTCGACGGGCGAGCCCTGCCGGTGTTCGTCGCCGACTACGTGCTGATGGGCTACGGCACCGGGGCCATCATGGCGGTGCCCGGGCAGGACGAGCGCGACTGGGAGTTCGCCACCCGCTTCGACCTGCCGATCATCCGCACCGTGCAGCCGCCGGACGGCTGGGAGGGTGAGGCCTTCACCGGCGACGGTCCGGCGATCAACTCGGCCAACGACGAGATCAGCCTGGACGGGCTGAGCGTCGCAGACGCCAAGCGCACCATCATCGACTGGTTGCAGCGCAAGGGTTCTGGCTACAGCACGATCACCTACAAGCTGCGCGACTGGCTGTTCAGCCGTCAGCGCTACTGGGGTGAGCCGTTCCCCGTGGTGTTCGACGACGAGGGCCGGGTGCACGCCGTCCCCGACGACCAGCTGCCGGTCCAGCTGCCCGACGTCCCGGACTACGCGCCGCGCACCTTCGCGCCCGACGCCGCCGACTCCGACCCCGAGCCCCCGCTGGGCCGCGTGCCCGAGTGGGTCGACGTCGAGATGGATCTGGGCGACGGCCCGCGGCGCTACCGGCGCGAGACCAACACGATGCCCAACTGGGCCGGCTCGTGCTGGTACTTCCTGCGCTACCTGGACCCCGCCAACGTGGAGTCCTTCTGCGACAAGGAGAACGAGGCCTACTGGATGGGCCCGCGAGGCTCACTGGCCGACGGTCGCCCCGACCCCGGCGGCGTCGACCTGTACGTCGGCGGCGTCGAGCACGCGGTGCTGCACCTGCTGTACGCCAGGTTCTGGCACAAGGTGCTGCACGACCTGGGGTACGTCACCAGCGAGGAGCCGTTCCGCCGGTACTTCGGCCAGGGCATGATCCAGGCCTACGCCTTCCGTGACGAGCGTGGCCAGGTCGTGCCGGCCGACGAGGTGGTCGAGAGCGACGAGGGCTCGTGGTCGTGGCAGGACGAGCCGGTCAGCCGCGAGCACGGCAAGATGGGCAAGTCGCTGAAGAACGTCGTCACGCCCGACGAGATGTACGAGGCGTACGGCGCCGACACGTTCCGCGTGTACGAGATGTCGATGGGTCCGCTGGACGTGTCCCGGCCGTGGGAGACCCGAGCGGTGGTCGGGTCGCTGCGCTTCCTGCAGCGGCTGTGGCGCAACGTCGTCGACGAGGAGACCGGCAAGGTCACGGTCACCGAGGACGACGCCGACCTCGGCTCGCGCCGGGCGCTGCACCAGGCGGTCGACGCCGTCACGCGCGACTACGACGGCCTGCGCTTCAACACCGCGGTCGCCAAGCTGATCGAGCTGAACAACCACCTGACGCGCCTGCCCGCCGTTCCCCGAGAGCTGGTCGAGCCGCTGGTGCTGATGGTCGCCCCTCTCGCGCCGCACGTCGCCGAGGAGCTGTGGCGTCGCCTGGGGCACACCGAGTCGCTGGCGTTCGAGCCGTTCCCGCGGGCCGACCCGGCGCTGCTCGTCGAGGACGCCGTCACCTGCGTCGTGCAGGTGCAGGGCAAGGTGCGCGACCGGCTGGAGGTGCCGCCGGGCATCGCAGACGAGGAGCTGCGCGAGCGGGCGCTGAACAGCGAGAAGGTCCTGGCAGCCCTCGGCGGCCGCGGTGTGCGCACGGTCATCGTGCGGGCACCCAAGCTCGTCAACATCGTCCCGGAGTAGGCGTGCGCGTCGCCGTCGTCACCGACTCCACGGCCTACCTGCCGCCGAGCGAGGTCACCGCGCACGGTGTCCGCGTCGTACCGCTGCAGGTGGTGGTGGGCGGGACGTCGTACGACGAGGGGATGGAGATCGGGCCGGCCGAGGTCGCGACGGCGCTGCGGGCGTGGACGCCGGTGTCGACGTCGCGCCCGAGCCCCCAGGCGTTCCTGGACGCCTACACGGCGGCGGCGCAGGACGGCGCCGACGCCGTCGTGTCGCTGCACATCTCCGCGGAGATGTCTGGCACCTACGAGTCTGCGGTCCTCGCGGCCCGCGACTCGCCGGTGCCCACCGAGGTGGTCGACTCGCGCTCGATGGCGATGGGGCTCGGCTTCCTGGTGCTCGAGGCCGCCCGCGCTGCCGAGCGCGGCGAGGACGCTCAGCACATCGCAGCCAGGGCACGGGCCCGGGCGGCGCGTTCCAAAGGGTTCTTCTTCGTCGCCACGCTGGAGCACCTGCGGCGCGGTGGCCGGATCGGCTCCGCAGCGGCGATCCTGGGCTCCGCGCTCGCGATCAAGCCCCTGCTCGTGCTGGACGACGGCGTCATCGTGCCGCTGGAGAAGGTCCGCACGTCGGCCCGCGCGCTCGCCCGGCTGGAGGAGCTCGCGGTGGCGCAGGCGGCGGGCGGCGCGGTCGAGGTGGCGGTGCAGCACCTCGACAGCGCCGAGCGGGCCGAGGCACTCGCCGAGCGCCTCGCGGCCCGGCTGAACGTCCGCGGCGAGGTGGTGGTGGCCGAGGTCGGTGCGGTCGTCGGCGCGCACGTGGGCCCGGGCATGGTGGCCGTCGTGGTCGTGCCGCTCGACGAGGCATGACGGGCCCGACGTGACCGACGCCGGCTGGCCCGCGCTCATGGCACTGCTCGTGGGCGGGTACCTGCTGGGCGCGGTCAGCCCGGCGGCGCTGGTGGCGCGCTGGCGAGGGGTCGACCTGCGCGCGAGCGGGTCGGGCAACCCGGGCGCGACGAACGTCGGCCGGGCCCTGGGGGCCCGCTGGGGGGTGCTCGTGGGTGTCCTCGACGTGCTCAAGGGCATGCTGCCCGCTGCGGTCGCCCTGGCTGTGCTCGGGCGGCCGTGGGCGTACGCCGTCGCCGCGAGCGCCGTCATCGGCCACGTGACCTCGCCGTTCCTTCGCGGGCGTGGCGGCAAGGGCGTCGCCACCTCGCTGGGCGTGCTGCTCGTGCTCGCCTGGCAGTGGGTCGGGGCCGTGGTGGTCGTGTTCGTGCTCGTCGTGGTGCTCACCCGGTGGGTGGCGGGTGCGTCGGTGGCCGCTGCGGGGGCCCTGCTCCCGGTGAGCCTGCTGCTCGGCCCGGTCTGGGGACTGCCGGCCACCTGGTGGTCGCGCGGCTTCGGGCTCGTGCTCGTCGTCGTGGTGCTCGGTCGCCACCGCACCAACCTGCTGCTGCGCTGGATGGCGCGCACCGCGCGGCCGAGCGGCTAGCTCGCTCGTCCACAGGGCCGCGTGGTCCACAGCGTCCCCTCGTCCACAGCAGAGGCGGTCGCGCCGTCGTCCACAGCCCAGGGGCTTGGGCGACCGGCGTGGCCGCGCCGCCGCCTAGCGTCGCCGCCCATGGACGTCGAGACGCACCCCAGCCCGCAGACCGCACGACGCTCGCGGCGGACTGCGGTCCTGGCGCGGCTGGACGACGCGACGGTGGCAGCGGCGGTGCGCACGGGCGTGAGCCCGCGCGCCGTGGTCGGGGTGATCGTCGTCGCCGTGCTGGTGGTCGGGCTGCTCGGGGCGCGGGTCGCGATGGCCCGCGCCGGCGGTCGGCCGCAGCCCATCGCGCCGGCGCCGGCACCGACCGTGCGGCTCGCCTCGGCGAGCGAGGTCGCTGCGTCCGCGGCGCCGACCGGTGCCGGCTCGGGCGCGCCCAGCCCGTCCGGGACGGCCACGGGGCCCGCTCCTGCGGGTGCGCTCGCGGCCGAGAGCATCGTCGTCGTGCACGTGGTGGGCCAGGTGAGGCGTCCGGGTGTCGTGCGGCTGGCCGCCGGAGCGCGCGTCCAGGACGCGCTCGCTGCTGCGGGGGGTGCCACCCGTCGCGCCGACCTCGCCGCCGTCAACCTGGCCCGGCTCGTGGTCGACGGCGAGCAGGTGGTGGTGCCCCGTCCTGGTGCCGCGACGCCGCCTGCGCCGGGTAGCGCCGGCCCCGGCGGCACCGGTGGGACGGGCGCGGGGGCAGCGGGTGGCGCTGCGGCCGCCGTCGACCTCAACACCGCCGGCGAGAGCGAGCTCGACGCACTGCCTGGGATCGGGCCGGTGCTGGCCGGGCGCATCGTCGCCTTCCGCCAGGAGCACGGCCACTTCAGCACGGTCGACGAGCTCGCAGAGGTCAGCGGCATCGGGGACGCGGTGCTGGAGCGCCTGCGGCCGCTGGTGCGCCTGTGACCGGGCCGTCGCCCGACGTCCGCCTCCTGGTGCCGGCGCTGCTGGCCTGGGCGGTGTGCGGGTCGACCCTGGGTGTCGACGCCGGCCTGCGGGCGGTGGCCGGTGCGGTGCTTCTCGCGGTCGCAGCGGTGTCGGCGGCGGTGCTCGTCGTCCGGCGTCGGCGCGGGCCGCGGCACGCGCGCTACCGCCCGGGCGGGGGAGCGGCGGCCGTGGTCCTGGTGGGTGCCGCCTGCGGGCTGACGCTGGGCGCGGCCGGGCTGCACGGCTTGGTCCGCGACGCCGGCAGCGTGCGTGACCTCGCCGGGCAGCGCGCCGCCGTCACGCTGGCGGGGCAGGTGGTGTCCGACCCACGCCGGCTGGCCGGGCCCGGCGCCACGGTGGCGCTCCGCCTCGCTCTGCACCGGGTCGACGGGCGCGGCCAGCGCTCGGCAGTGCACGCTCGGGTGCTGGTGTTCGGTGGCGCCGCCTGGGCGGGCGTGCACTGGGGTGAGCACGTGGTCGCGCACGGGCGCCTCGCCCCGGCTCGGGCCGGTGACGACGTCGTGGCGACGGTCGCGGCTCGCGGGCCGCCGGAGGTGGTGCGCCCGGCGTCTCGCACCGACCGGCTCGCCGAGCGGATGCGCAGCGGCCTGCGCCAGGCCGCGCGCTCGCTCGCACCCGACCCGGCCGGGCTGCTGCCCGGCCTCGTCGTCGGCGACACCTCGCTGCAACCCGACGACCTCGGCGAGGCGATGCGGGCGACCGGGCTGACGCACCTGGCCGCCGTCAGCGGCACGAACACCACGATGGTGTGCGTGCTCGCGCTCGGTCTGAGCCGTGCAGCGGGGCTCGGCCGACGCTGGCGCCTGGTCGCAGCGGCGGCGATGCTGACCGGCTTCGTCGTGCTGGCCCGACCCGAGCCGTCGGTGCTGCGCGCCGCGGTCATGGGGGCGCTGGGGCTGCTCGCGTTCGGCACCTCGCGCCGACGCGCCGCCGTGCCCGCGCTGTGCGCGGCCGTGGTGCTGCTGCTCGTCACCGACCCGTGGCTGGCACGCTCGTACGGATTCGCGCTGTCGGTGCTGGCCACGTCCGGTCTGCTGCTGCTCGCCGGGCCCCTGGCCGAGCGGATGTCGCGCCACGTCCCGCGTGCGGTCGCCGTCGCCTTGGCGGTGCCGGTGTCGGCCCAGCTCGTGTGCTCCCCGGTCATCGTGCTGCTGTCGGGGCAGGTGAGCCTGGTGTCGGTGCCGGCGAACCTGCTCGCCGAGCCGCTCGTGGCACCAGCCACCGTGATCGGCCTCGCCGCTGCGGTGGCCAGTCTCGCCTCACCGAGCCTCGCGACGTCGCTCGCGCACGTGGCCGGGCTGCCGTGCCACGCGATCACCGCGGTGGCACGAGCGCTCGCCCGGGTACCGCACGCCCAGGTGCCGTGGGCCGGGGGCGCGGCCGGTGCCGTGGCGCTCGCCGTCGTCACCGCCGCGATGCCGCGATGCTGCTGTTCGGTCCCCGAGCGCTCGGCTGGGCCGCACGGCACCGTGGGCCGGCCTCCGCCCTGGCGGCGGTGCTGCTGGCGGCCGCCGTCCCGCTGCCGAGCGCCGCCGCGTGGCCGCCAGCCGGGTGGGTCCTCGTCGCCTGCGACGTCGGCCAGGGCGACGCGCTGGTGCTCTCGACCGGCCCCGCGCGCGCTGTGCTCGTCGACGCCGGCCCCGAGCCGCGCGCGGTCGACCGCTGCCTGGACGCCCTGGGCGTGCGCACCCTCGACGCCGTCGTGCTCACGCACTTCCACGCCGACCACGTCGACGGCCTCGCCGGTGCGGTGCACGGACGTCGGGTCGGCCCGGTGGTCGTCACCATCGTCGACGACCCGCCGGCGCAGGCGCGGCGGGTCCGTGCGCTCGCGGCGAAGGCGGGGCTGCGCGTCCGCACCGTCACCGACGGCGAGCAGGTGCGCGACGGCCCGCTCAGCTGGCGGGTGCTCTGGCCGGCCCGGGTCATCCACGACGGTTCCGTGCCGAACAACTCCAGCATCGTGCTCGACGTGCGCACGCGGGGCCTGCGGCTGCTCCTGCTCGGCGACGTCGAGCCGGCCGCGGCCCGCGCCGTCGCGCAGCGGCTGGAGGCCTCGGCGGATGGCCCGCGGGTCGACGTCCTCAAGGTCGCCCACCACGGCTCGGCGCTGCAGGACCCGGGGCTGCTCGCGGCCGCCCACCCGCGGCTGGCACTGGTCAGCGTGGGCGCCGACAACGACTACGGGCATCCCTCACCGGCCGTGCTGCGGCTGCTCGCCGGCCAGGGAGCCCGCACCGCCCGCACCGACCAGCAAGGTGACCTGGCCGTGGTGGTGCACGGTGGCGCGCTGGCGCTCGCGACGTCCGGACCGCACCGTCAGGCTGTGGGCGCGCGGCGATAGCGTCTGCGTCATGACACCGCCCGGCCGCCGATCCGCCCCCGCCGCAGCGGGGCCGGCCGACCCGTCGGCGTCGCTGCACCTCGTCACCGGCCCAGAGGACCTGCTCGCCGACCGAGCGGTCGGCCGCGTCCTCGCGGCCGCCCGCGCCGCCGCGCCGGACGTCCAGGTCGTCGACGTCGAGGCGGCCGGCTACGTCTCGGGCGACCTCACCGCCCACGCCAGCCCGTCGCTGTTCGGCGAGGGCACCGTCCTGGTGGTGCGCGGGCTCGAGGACGCCTCCGACGAGCTCATCGAGGACGCTCGTGCCCTGGTGGCCGCGGCCGAGCCCGACGTCGTGCTGGTGCTGCGCCACCGCAGCGGCCAGCGCGGCAAGGGGCTGCTCGACGCCGCGCGCAAGGCGGGCGCCGCCGTCCACGAGTGCCCCAAGATCACCTCCGACTCCGACAAGAGCGCGTTCGTCACGCAGGAGTTCCGGGCGGCCGAGCGCCGGGTGACCGGCGACGCCGTCGCGGCGCTGGTCGAGGCGCTGGGTCAGGACGTGCGCGAGCTGGCCAGCGCCTGCTCGCAGCTCATGGCCGACACCATGGCGCCGGACGGCCGGCCGCAGGACGCACCGGCCATCGACGTGGCCGTGGTCGAGCGGTACTACGGCGGCCGGGTCGAGGCCACCGGCTTCAAGGTCGCTGACGCCGCCATCGGCGGCCAGACCGACCAGGCGCTGGGGCTGCTGCGGCACGCGCTGTCGTCCGGCGTCGACCCGGTGCCGATCGTGGCGGTCCTGGCCATGGGCCTGCGCTCGCTCGCGAAGGTGTCCGGCGCGGGGTCGGCGCGCTCGGCCGACGTGGCCCGAGAGCTCGCCATGGCGCCCTGGCAGGTCGACAAGGCGCGCCGCCAGCTGCGCGGGTGGTCGCCGGAGGGCCTGGCCACGGCCATCGAGGCCGTCGCTGCGGCCGACCTGGCCGTCAAGGGCGGGCTGCCCCACAAGGGACGGCGCGCCGGCGACCCCGTGTACGCGGTCGAGAAGGCCGTGCTCGAGATCGGCGCCGCTCGCCGGCTGCGCGACTGACGTCGCCCGAGGGGCGCCCGAGCACGACGAAGGCGCCGTTCCCTCCAGGGGACCGGCGCCTTCGCGACAGCTGCGGGCTACCTCAGAGCGAGGCGGCCTTCTTGGCCATTGCCGACTTGCGGTTGGCGGCCTGGTTCTTGTGGATGACGCCCTTGCTCACGGCCTTGTCGAGCTTGCGGGCGGCGGTCTTGACCGCAGCCAGGGCCTGCTCGGCGTCGCCGGCCTCGATGGCCTGGCGCGCGTTGCGGATGTGGGTGCGCAGCTCGCTCTTGACCGCCTTGTTGCGCTCGGTGCGCTTGGCGTTGGTGAGGTTGCGCTTGATCTGGGACTTGATGTTGGCCACGGATGAACTCTCTCGGTTCGCTCGTCAGTAGGTCGGTTGAGGGCGTCGAGCCGCTCCGGGACCGAGGTGGTGGGGTCACCTGTGGCGGAGCTGCCCTGGGCACGCACGACCTGGGCGTGCACGCGAGGATCAAGGCTACCAGCGCGCGGCGTCCGCTCCAAAGCGGCGCCGCTCAGCTCCAGCCGCGATGGCGGCGCAGGGCGGCGGCGACCTGCTCGAAGCGGTCACGGTCGAGGCGCGCGCCCTCACGGCGGACGGCCCAGGGGTCGAGCTGCAGCACGCGGTCGACCCGCACCTCGCTGGGGCGACGTCGGCGATCCCAGGCCCCGGTACCGATGTCGAGCCACACCCGGCCGTGCCGGGCCTCGTCAGCCGCGTCGAGGTCGTGGTCCTTGCTCGTCAGCATCAGGGCGAGCAGGTGGGGCCCCCGCACGGCGACGACGAGCACGGGGCGGTCCTTGCCCTGGGAGTGGTCCTCCTCGAAGGGCACCCACGCCCACACGACCTCACCCGGGTCGGCCGTGCCGTTCGGGCTGGGCGCGTAGATCGCCGTCCACGACCCGGTGAAGTCCCCGGCGTAGCGCAGGGGAGCGCGCCCGAAGCGCTCCGACGGGGTGGGTCGGCCTGTCTGGTGACGACGCCGGGCCTCGCGCGTCGTCTCGCCCGCGGCGGCTCGCACGACCGCCCGTCCGGCTCTGCGGAGGAGGTCTGCGAGCGGCACCCCCGCACCCTAGTCGGCGGGGGTCAGCGGTCGCTGCTGCGCTGGACGTGCACCTTGCTCAGCCGCACCGTCTGCCCGTCCTCGCAGCGCACCGTGTGCCGACTGCTGGTGGGATCGGCGAGCGCCACCAGCGTGGCGCGGTGTCCCTGGTGGGCTCCGGCGATGACGTGCACGTCGTCCCCGACGTTCAGCGTGTGGTCAGCGACGGCCATCGTGGCCTCCTCGTCCGTGCGGCGGGACCGGTCGCATCAACTGTCGGTGATCCCGCCGCTCGACTGCACGCCGGAGCCGCGCAAACCGCTTCAGCCCGACGCGATCGAGTCCGAGATCACCCACGCGTCCAGCCGCGGCGCGCGCCGAGCCAGTCGAGGTAGGTGCGCGCGTACCGACGCTGGTGGTCGCGCACCGCGGGCGGACCGCCGACCCACACCGGCTCGTCGGCGTTGCGCAGCATGTAGGCCGAGATCACGGTCAGCCACGCGTCGACGGCGTCCGGCGCGACGTCCCGGGTGAGCGGGCTGCGTGCGACCCAGGCGTCGACGTCCACGCCGTCGGCGCGCGCCAGCGGCAGCAGCCCGACGAAGTCGACCCAGCCGGCGCCGCGCACCAGCCAGTTCCAGTCGACGAACACCGCACCCGACGGCCCGAGCAGGATGTTGTCGGCGCGCAGGTCGCAGTGGCAGGCGGTGTCACCCTCCAGGTGCGCAGCCGCGCTGTTCAGCAGCTCGTCGAGCTCGTCGAACCGTTCAGGCAGCCAGCTCGGCTGCCCGTGCGTCAACGACAGCTCACCCGACCGCAGTCGGCGGAACACGCTGAGCACGACCTGGTCCTCGAGGAAGAGCGAGCCGAGCGTCGGCAGGTCCATGCCCTCCGGGGCGGGCGTGAGGGCGCGGACGCTGGCGACGCAGGCGTCGTGCACCGCGGCCAGCCCCGCGTCCGTCCAGGGCTGGGGGAGCGCGCCTGGTGCGACGTCGGCGACGACGACCCGCCACTCGTGCTCGTCGACGTCACCCGGGGCGAGGTGCGCGGCACCGACGAAGCCGGCTGCCGGCGCGCCGGGCGGCAGCGCACGCAGCACGGCGGCCTCCTGCGCGTAGGCCTGCGTCAGGTGCGGGTTGCGTGAGGACCCGGCCTTCGCGAACACGGACCGGCCGTCGGCGAGCCGGACGACGGCTGCGAACCCGCCGGTGAAGCCGCTGCCGGGAGGCTCGTCCGCGGCGACGACGGGGGATCCCGCCGCGGTCGACACCGCCTGCTGGACCGCCTGCGGCAGGTCCTCCCACCGCGGGCGCACGCACGTCGCCGTGTAGTCGACGTGGACGAGGTCGTGGTTCGTCGCGGTCATGGGGCCATTGTGGCTGGCGGCGCCCGGTGAGGGCACGCGCGATGTGCGTCGTCAACCAAGGTTGACAGAGGTGAAGATGTCAACATATGTTGACGTCATGTCGGAAGCCACCAAGCTCGCGACCGCGGCGGCCGCACCGGACCCACGGACCGGCCTGCGGGCCGTGGCCGCCCTGCGCAAGCTGCTCGAGCAGCTCGAGTCCGCGCAGGTGACCAGCGCCCGCACCCAGGGATGGTCCTGGCAGGAGATCGCCGACGCGCTCGGGGTCAGCCGGCAGGCCGTCCACAAGAAGCACGCGACGCGACGTGGGCTGCTGCCCGCCCGCGGACGGGAGGTCTGAGGTGTTCCAACGGTTCACGAGCCGGGCCCGCGCGGCCGTGGTGGCCGCCCGCGAGGAGGCGGTCACGGCAGGCGCACCGACCATCGGCGCGCACCACCTGCTGCTCGGCGTGCTCCGCGACGACGGCGGCCTGGCCGCCCGCGTGCTGGCCGCGTCCGGTGTCGAGGCCGACGGCGTGCGGGCCGCCGTGGCCGAGCACGCCGCCGGCGTCCGGCCCGGCGCACCCGCTGCCGACGCGCTGGACGACGACGACATCGCCGCCCTGCGCGCGATCGGCATCGACGCCGAGGAGGTGCTGCGCCGGATGGCCACCGAGCTGGGCGGCCTGCCGGCGCACCCGGCCTCCGCGGCCTGGGCGGCTGCCGATGGACGTCGACGCCAAGAAGGCGCTGGAGCTGGCGCTGCGCGAGGCGATCGCCTTCAAGCACCGCTACATCGGCACCGAGCACCTGCTGCTGGGCCTGCTGCGCGGCGGGTCGCCCGTCGTGGCCGCCGTCGCACGCGACCTCGGCGTCACCCACGGCCAGGTGCGCGACGGCGTCCGGGAGATGCTGCGCCGCTCGGGGTGAGGTGCGTGGGAGGATGGGACGTCGTTCCCCTCGCCCCCGATAGATGAGGCCCACCGCTCGTGTCACCCATGGCCCGCAAGGCGCTGCCCCCCGCAGCGACGCCGCCGGACCTGATCCGGAACTTCTGCATCATCGCGCACATCGACCACGGCAAGTCCACGCTGGCCGACCGCATGCTGCAGATCACCGGCGTCGTCGACGCCCGGGCCATGCGTGCGCAGTACCTCGACCGGATGGACATCGAGCGCGAGCGCGGCATCACCATCAAGAGCCAGGCCGTGCGCATGCCGTGGGAGCTCGACGGGCAGACCTACGCGCTGAACATGATCGACACCCCTGGGCACGTCGACTTCACCTACGAGGTCTCGCGGTCGCTGGCCGCCTGCGAGGGCGCCGTCCTGCTCGTCGACGCCGCCCAGGGCATCGAGGCGCAGACGCTCGCCAACCTCTACCTGGCGATGGAGAACGACCTCGCGATCGTGCCCGTGCTCAACAAGATCGACCTGCCCGCCGCCCAGCCGGAGAAGTACGCCGCCGAGCTGGCCGGGCTGATCGGCTGCGACCCGGACGACGTGCTGCGCGTGTCGGGCAAGACCGGCGAGGGCGTCGAGCCGCTGCTCAACCAGATCGTCCGGCAGCTGCCGCCGCCCGTGGGCGACCCCGACGCCGCCGCCCGGGCGATGATCTTCGACTCGGTCTACGACACCTACCGCGGTGTCGTCACGTACGTCCGCGTGATCGACGGCCACCTCAGCCCGCGCGAGAAGATCGTCATGATGTCGACGAAGGCCCACCACGAGCTGCTGGAGATCGGCGTCAGCTCGCCCGAGCCCGAGCCGACCCAGGGCCTCGGCGTCGGCGAGGTGGGCTACCTCATCACCGGCGTGAAGGACGTTCGGCAGTCGCGGGTCGGCGACACCGTCACCAACGCCGCCAAGCCGGCGGCCACGGCGCTGGGCGGCTACCGCGACCCCAAGCCGATGGTGTTCTCCGGGCTGTACCCGATCGACGGGTCGGACTACCCCGACCTGCGTGACGCTCTCGACCGGCTCAAGCTGAACGACGCCGCCCTCGTCTACGAGCCCGAGACCTCCGCGGCGCTGGGCTTCGGCTTCCGGGTCGGCTTCCTCGGCCTGCTGCACCTGGAGATCATCCGCGAGCGGCTCGAGCGCGAGTTCGGCCTCGACCTCATCTCGACGGCTCCCAACGTCGTCTACGAGGTGACGATGGAGGATCGCTCGACCGTCGTGGTCACCAACCCCTCCGAGTACCCGGTGGGCAAGATCTCCGAGGTGCGCGAGCCGGTCGTGCGCGCGACGATCCTCGCGCCGTCCGACTACGTGGGCGCGATCATGGAGCTGTGCCAGACGCGGCGCGGAGTGCTGCGCGGCATGGACTACCTCAGCGAGGACCGCGTCGAGATGCGGTACACCCTGCCGCTCGCCGAGATCGTGTTCGACTTCTTCGACATGCTCAAGTCCCGCACGCGCGGCTACGCCTCGCTCGACTACGAGCCGGACGGCGACCAGGCCGCCGACCTGGTCAAGGTCGACATCCTGCTGCAGGGCGAGCAGGTCGACGCGTTCAGCGCGATCGTGCACAAGGACAAGGCCTACGCCTACGGCGTCATGATGGCCGGCAAGCTGCGCGAGCTCATCCCGCGCCAGCAGTTCGAGGTGCCGATCCAGGCCGCCATCGGCTCGCGCATCATCGCCCGCGAGACCATCCGCGCGATCCGCAAGGACGTTCTCGCCAAGTGCTACGGCGGCGACATCACGCGCAAGCGCAAGCTGCTGGAGAAGCAGAAGGAAGGCAAGAAGCGGATGAAGATGGTGGGCCGGGTCGAGGTGCCCCAGGAGGCCTTCATCGCCGCGCTGTCCAACGAGGCGGTGCCGGACAAGGCGAAGAAGTAGCGGTTCACCCGGACGGGCGACACAGCCCAGGCCCCCCACGGCCGATGAGAAGTCGTGGTGGGAGAGCAGGTCCGTGGGGCGGGCGGTGGGGCTGACCTCGCTGCCATGCGCGCTCTGCACGCCGTCACCAAGCGCGTCCACGCGAGCCTGGACCTCGCCACCACGCTGGACGCCGTCGCCGAGGGCGTCGTCGAGGTCGCGGGCTTTCGGGTCGCCGTGGTGAACCTGCGCCAGGGCGACGCGTTCGAGGTGGTGTCCGTCGCCGGTGACGACGAGGTCCGCGCCGCGCTGCTCGGCACCGCCGACAGCCGCGAGCAGTGGGAGCGGCTGCTCGAGCACTCCCAGGACCTGTGCGGTCTGCGCTTCATCGACCACGGCACCGAGATCCCGCCGAGCGACGACATCTTCAGCTGGGTGCCGGACATCGAGCCGCTCGACGACCCGGACGCGTGGCACCCGCTGGACGCGCTGTTCGCCCCCCTGACCGCGCCGTCCGGGCAGTGGATCGGGGTGCTGAGCGTCGACCTGCCGGTGGACGGACGCCGCCCGCAGCCCTGGCAGCTGGAGATCCTCGCCGTCTTCGCCGACCAGGCGGCGATCGCCATCGAGCACGCCCGCATGTACTCAGCCCTGCAGCAGCGCGAGGCCCAGGCGCGGCACGCGGCGACGCACGACCCGCTCACCGGACTGGCGAACCGCACCCTGCTCTTCGCGCTGGCCGAGGAGCTCGACGGTCGCCCCGGTACCGAGCTCGCGGTGCTCGTCGTCGACCTCGACCACTTCAAGGAGCTCAACGACCGGCACGGGCACGCTGCCGGCGACGACGTGCTCGTCGAGCTCGCCGCGCGCATGCAGCGGCACGTGGGCCCGGGCGACGTCGTGGCCCGCACCGGCGGGGACGAGTTCGTGATCGTGATCTCCGACCACGCCGTCCGCGAGCGCGCGGAGGCGCTCGCGGCCGTGCTGCGCCACGAGCTGGCCCAGCCGATCCGCACGCGGTCGGGTGACCACCGCGTCGGCCTCAGCGTGGGGCTGTCCGTGCGGGCGGCGCCGGCAGGGGTCTCCGAGCTGCTCTGCGAGGCCGACGGCGCGATGTACGCCGAGAAGGCCGGACGCCGCGCCGGCCGCTGACCGGGTGCGACGCGGACGACTCAGTCGTCGCGCAGCGCGCGCTCGAGCAGCTCTCGGACGTCGCCCGGCAGCTGCTGCTCGCCGGCGGTGACGTCGAGCCCCTGCGGGTGACAGGCCAGTCGGTAGACGTAGCGGTCGGGCTGGGCCGGCTCGGCGGCGAGCCCGCGCAGCCAGCCCGCACCCAGCAGCTCACGCCAGGCCGTGGCCTCCGGCGGAGCCAGCGCCGCGACGTGCACGTCGCGGGCCACCTGCCGGCCGGCGAAGCCACCGCTGCGCTCGACGCGCACCACCTCGCCGGAGGGTGCCGCCGACCCGCCCGCGGCCGGGGGTGCCGTGGTGGCGACGACGCCCACCTGGACCCAGGCGTCGCGCACCGCGGCGTGCTGCGCCGAGCCGCTGCCGAAGCGCACCGCCGCCGCAGCGGTCGTGGCGGCGGCGAATCCCGCGAAGTCCACGTCCGCAGGCAGCGTGCCGCCGGTGAGCACGTCGTACCAGACCTGCCCGGCGCCCTGCCACGCGGTGCCGCCGATGGCGGTCGCGGCGAGGTAGAACGCGCGGTTGGGGATCCCGGAGTTGATGTGGACCCCGCCGTTGTCGCTGCTCGTGGTGACGTAGCCGGCCATCGACGCCGGCTGGGGGTCCTTGCCGAGCGCGGGGTCGTCGTAAGCCGTGCCGGGTGCCTTCATCGAGCGCAGGGCCGTGCCGTGCACCGCGTCGGTGAACAGGCCGACGCCGATCAGCCAGTCCGCGCTCGCGGCGTCCTGCCCCAGGGCGCGCTGCTTGACCAGCGAGCCGAAGACGTCCGAGATGCTCTCGTTCAGCGCACCGGGCTGGTCGCGGTAGACCAACCCCGCCGTGAGCTGGGTGACCCCGTGCGTCAGCTCGTGCCCGACCACGTCGACGGCGACGGTGAAGCGGTTGAAGGTGACGCCGTCACCGTCGCCGAACACCATGCGCGAGCCGTCCCAGAACGCGTTGTCGTACTGCTCGCCGTAGTGGACGCTCGCCGGCAGCGCCAGGCCGTGGCCGTCGAGCGAGTCGCGCCCGTACGCCTCGCTGAAGAGCGCCCACGTGCTGCCCAGCCCGTCGTAGGCCTCGTCGGCGGCGGGGTCGCCCGTGGGTGGGGCCGCCTCGGTGCGCACCACGCTGCCCGGCAGCGTCGTCGTGCCGTGGCAGTCGGCGACGGTGCGCTCGGGGCCGCGGCCGACGTCCGGCTGCGGCGCGGTGGCCCGACGGTGCGCGTCCGGAGACGCTGCTCGAGCCGCCGCACGGCGCGCACGGTGCTGGACGTCGAGGGACAGCGCGCGCGCGGCGTGCCGGGCCTGCTCGACGCCACCGGTGCGCGTGAGCCGCTCGAGCAGGTACGGCGGCACGATCCCCTGGCAGAAGTCCGACATGTCTCCTCCTCGGCACCGACCGTACGGCGCCGCGCCCACATCCGGGGCGTCCGAGCGGCCCTCGTGGCGAAGTGCTGCGCAGGTCTTGACCGCTCCTTTACTGTTGCGGCCACACTGGGAGTGCCGCGGGGCGACCGTGTCGACTCGGCACCGCTGCCCGGTGGCGTCGCGACGGAGCCCGACCGGCTCGCGCGCCGTGAGTCCGAGTCCCGACCAGGAGAGGACCGACTGTGAGCGCCACCCATGCCCCGACCGACCACGGCGGTGACCACGCAGGCCCTGCGGGTGCGCCCCCCGGCGGCGTCCCGTCGGCCACACCCGTCGAGGCGGCGACCTTCGCCGCGCTCGTCCCCGAGCTGCCCGGCTCGCTGGGTGAGCTGTTCGCGTGGCGGGTGCGCACGACGCCCGAGCGCGAGGCGTTCCGGTTCCAGCGCGCGGACGCCGGCTGGTCGGCCGCGAGCTGGCGCGAGACCGGTGAGGCCGTCGACGAGATCGCGGCCGGGCTGCTCTCGCTCGGGGTGCGCCCGGAGCAGCCGGTGGCCATCGCGTCGTCCACACGCTGGGAGTGGGTGCTCGCCGACCTGGCCGTGATGCGCGCCGGTGGGGCGACCACCACGGTCTACCCGTCGACCACACCGGAGGACGTGGGCTACATCCTGGCCGACTCGGGCTCCGTCGTCGTCATCGCCGAGGACGCCCAGCAGCTGGCGAAGGTGCGCGACCACTGGGCGCACCTGCCGCAGCTGCACGCGGTCGTCGTCATCGACGGCGCGGCGGTGGGCCCGGACTCCGAGCACGCGGGAGACCACCGTGTGATCAGCCTGGAGGCGCTGCGCGAGCGCGGTCGGCGCGCCCTGGCCGAGGACCCGTGGGCCGTCGACCGCGCCTCGGCGGCCGTGCAGCCGCACCACCTGGCGACGCTGATGTACACCTCGGGCACGACCGGCCGCCCCAAGGGCGTGCGGCTGCCGCACTCGGCCTGGGTCTACACCGGCACGACCACCCGCGCGATCGACCTGCTCGAGCCGGACGACCTGCAGTACCTGTGGCTGCCGCTCTCGCACGCCTTCGGCAAGGTGCTGCTCACGGTCCAGCTGACCGTGGGCTTCTCGACGGCCGTCTGCGGCGACCTCGACCGCATCGTCGACAACCTCGCGGTGGTGCGGCCGACCTTCATGGCGGGCGCGCCGCGGCTGTTCGAGAAGGTGCACTCGCGGGTGCGCACCCAGCTGGAGGCCGAGCGACAGCCCAAGGCGGCCATCGCCTCGTGGGCCCTGGACGTCGGACGACGCGTCTCCCAGGTGCGCCAGGCCGGCCACGAGCCCACCGGGCTGCTGGCGCTGCAGCACGTGCTCGCCGACCGCCTGGTGCTGCGCAAGATCCGGGCGAGGTTCGGTGGACGCGTCCGCTACTTCGTCTCCGGCTCGGCGGCGCTGAGCCGCGAGGTCGCGGAGTGGTTCCACTCGGTGGGCGTGCTGGTGCTCGAGGGCTACGGCCTCACCGAGACCTCCGCCGCGTCGTTCATCAACCGTCCGGAGGACGTCGTCTTCGGCACGGTGGGCCGGCCCTTCCCCGGCACCGAGGTGCGGCTGGCCGCTGACGGCGAGGTGCTGCTGCGGGGGGCGGGCGTCATGGCGGGGTACCACAACCTGCCCGACGAGACGGCCGAGGTGCTGGACGACGACGGCTGGCTGCACACCGGTGACATCGGCGAGTTCGACCGTGGCTGCCTGCGGATCACCGACCGCAAGAAGGACCTCATCAAGACCTCGGGCGGCAAGTACGTGGCACCGCAGGGCATCGAGAGCCGCTTCAAGGCGGTCTGCCCGTACGCCAGCCAGATCGCGGTGCACGGCGACGGCCGCAACTTCATCTCGGCGCTCATCACCCTCGACCCCGACGCGATGGCGACGTGGGCCGAGCGCAACGGCATGGGGGGTGCGCGGTACGAGCACGTCGTCGCCTCGCCGCAGGTGCGCCTGATGGTGCAGCAGTACGTCGACGAGCTCAACAGCGGCCTGGGCCGGTGGGAGACCGTCAAGAAGTTCGAGATCCTCGAGCGCGACCTCACGGTCGAGGCCGGCGAGCTGACGCCGTCCCTGAAGCTCAAGCGTCGGGTCGTCGAGAGCCGCTACGCCGACCTGCTCGACTCGTTCTACTCCGTCTGAGCCCGGCGTGTGGTGCACTATGCGCCATGGCTCTGATCGAGGCGGTCTGCGTCGTGCACGAGGTGCGTCCCGACGACCCCCGCGAAGGCAACCTCACGGCGATCGACAAGCGACCGGTCTCACGGCGGCTTCCGGTCCGCCGGCTCGGCCTCGAGGGCGACCGGCAGATGGACACCCAGGACCACGGCGGCCCGGACAAGGCCGTCTACGCCTACGCCGGCGAGGACGCCTCGTGGTGGGCCGGCACGCTGGACCGGGAGATCGAGCCCGGCGCCTTCGGTGAGAACCTGCGCACCACCGGCCTGGACGTCACCGGCGCGGTCATCGGCGAGCGCTGGGTGGTCGGCGGCGGTGAGGGAGCGGACGCCGCAGGGGCCGTCTTCGAGGTCGCCATGCCGCGCATCCCCTGCTCGACGTTCCAGCGGTGGATGGACCAACCGCACTGGGTGAAGCGGTTCACCGAGCACGGCGCCCCGGGCGCCTACCTGCGTGTGGTGCGCGAAGGCACCGTCGCCGCCGGCGACCGCATCACGGTCGAAGGCCGCCCGACGCACGGGGTCACCATCGGCGACTGCTTCGTGCGCTTCGCGGCCGACGTCGGGCAGCGGCTCATCGACGCCGACGCCGCCGGCGAGATCGACCTGGCAGCCGACCTGCGCCGGTTCTGCGAGCGCTCGCTCGCCCGCGCCTGACGTCTGCTGGCTCCCGGACGCACCGACGCCGGGGCGGGCGGCTGGACGACCCCGCGCCTGGGACGATGGACCCATGCCCAGCGCCCTGCCCGACGGCGACCCCGCACCGTCCGACGGCAGCCTGCCCGCGGAGGCGCTCGCGGGTCTGGGGACCCGGCCGTTCGGCGTCTACCTGCACGTGCCGTTCTGCGCCGTCCGCTGCGGCTACTGCGACTTCAACACCTACACGGCCACCGAGCTGGGTGGTGGCGCCAGCCAGGCGACGTACGCCCGCACCGCCCTCACCGAGCTGGCGCTCGCCGGACGCGTGCTGGGTGACGAGGCGCCGCAGGCGGAGACCGTCTTCGTCGGAGGCGGTACGCCGACGCTGCTCTCACCCGACGACCTCGGCCTGCTCCTCGACGGCGTGCGTGCGCGGTTCGGTCTCGCACCGGACGCCGAGGTCACCACCGAGGCCAACCCCGACTCGGTCACCGCGGAGTCGCTGCAGATGTTGCGAGACAAGGGTTTCACTCGCGTGAGCTTCGGTATGCAGTCCGCGGTGCCGCACGTGCTCGCCACGCTCGACCGCACGCACGACCCTGAGCGCGTGCCGGACGCGGTGCGCTGGGCGCGCGCGGCGGGCCTCGACGTCAGCCTCGACCTCATCTACGGCACACCGGGTGAGTCGCTCGACGACTGGCGCACCAGCGTGGAGGCGGCGCTCGCGTGCCGCCCCGACCACGTGTCGGCGTACGCGCTCGTCGTGGAGGAGGGCACCCGCCTCGCCACCCGCGTGCGCCGCGGCGAGGTCACCATGCCGGACGACGACGACGAGGCCGACAAGTACGAGCTCGCCGACGAGCTGCTCACCGCAGCCGGCCTGAGCTGGTACGAGGTGAGCAACTGGGCGACGTCGGCGGGCACGCGGTGCCGGCACAACGTCGGGTACTGGTCGGGCGGGGACTGGTGGGGCGTGGGCCCCGGGGCGCACAGCCACGTCGGCGGCGTGCGGTGGTGGAACGTCAAGCACCCGAGCGCGTACGCCGGGCGGCTCGCGGCGGCGCCAGAGCCCGGCCCAGGCGCGCGAGGTGCTCAGCGCCGCGCAGCGCCACGCCGAGCGGGTCCTGCTCGGGGTGCGGCTGCGCGAGGGCCTGGCCGTCGAGGTGCTCGCGCCCGGTGCGGCGCGCGCGCTGCCGGTGCTCGTCGCGGACGGGCTCGTCGACGGCGAGGCGGCGTCGTCCGGCCGGGTCGTGCTGACCCGCCGGGGCCGGCTGCTCGCCGACGCCGTGGTGCGAGCCCTGGTGTGAGGGGTGGGGCGAGCGCGAGCCGTCAGCTCACCATCTGCGGGGTGAGCGGGTACTGGTAGTCCTGGCCGCGGTTGGCGGCGACGGCCGCCAGCACCTGCAGCACCAGCGCGCCGATCCAGAGCACGATCGCGAGCAGGATCACCGGGATGAGGCCGATGCCCAGGGTCAGCAGGGTCAGCGGGACCGCCACGATCGCACCGACCACGGTCACGATGAGCAGCATCAGCTGGAAGTTGAGCGAGGCCGCCGCGTGCCGGCGGACGAAGGCCGAGCGGTCCTTGTAGACCAGGTAGACCACGAGCGGGCCGAGCACGGGCAGGCCGACGACGGAGCCCGCGAACGGCGCGAGGTGGGCCATCATCGCCCAGGTGCGCTCGTCGGAGGGGCTCATGGGCTGCGGCCCGTACTGCGGCCCGTACTGCGGCTGGTACGGCGGGTGCTGCTGGTACGTCACGAGGTTCCTTCCGCGGCGCTACCGGGGTGGCTACCGCGATCTGGCCGCTGGAGCGACCAGATCGCGGTGACCATCGAGGTAGCGACTGCCGACGTGGTCAGGCGGTCACTTGATGAGGCGCAGCGTCACCGGGTAGCGGTAGCGCTCGCCGCGGTTGGCCGCGATCCCCGCCATGATCGCGAAGACGATGCTCACCACCCACACGACGAAGAGCAGGATCGCCCCGATCACGACGGCCAGGAGGATGGTGCCGACCACGTAGCCGATGAGGATCGTGATCTGGAAGTTCAGCGCCTCCTTGCCCTGGTCGTCGACGAACGCCGAGCGCTCGCGGAAGACGAGCCAGGTGATGAGCGGCGCGACGAAGCCGAGCACGATCCCGCCGAGGTGGCCGAGCATGGCCCACAGGCGCTCGTCGCTCTCGGTCATCGGCTGGGCTCCGCCCGCCGGTGCCCCGGGCTGGCCGTAGCCCTGCTGGTACCCCGGTGCGGGCGGCGGCGCGGTCGGCGGCTGGCCGGACGCCGGCGGAGGCGGAGGCGGCGGCGGTGTCGCGCCGGTCTGCGGCGGGATGCTCGAGCCGGAGTCCGGCTCGCCGTCCCGCGGCGCCGACGGGTCGGGCTGCTGCTCGGTCACGGTTCCTCCTGGTGGTCGGCTCCCCTTGCCCTCGACAGCGTAGGGGAGCGACCCCCCGCGATCACGCGTCTGCGTGATCTGCCGTGACGAAGTCGATCAGCTCCTCGACCCGGCCCAGCAGCTCGGGCTCCAGGTCGGCGTAGGAGCGCACGCGGGCCAGGATGCGCTTCCAGCCCTGCGCGACGTCGGCCTGCTCGGCGTGCGGCCAGCCGAGCTGGTCCAGCACGCCGCGCTTCCACTCGACGTCGCGGGGCACGACCGGCCAGGCGTCCAGGCCCAGGCGCTCGGGCCGCACCGACTGCCACACGTCGACGAAGGGGTGTCCCACGACGAGCAGGTGCGGTGCGAACTTGCGGTGGGCCACGGCCTCGGCGACCAGGCGCGACTCCTTCGACCCCGGCACCAGGTGGTCGACCAGCACGCCGAGTCGCCGACCGCGGCCGGGGGCGAAGTCGCGCACGGCGGCCGCGAGGTCGTCGACGCCGTCCAGCATCTCGACCACCACGCCCTCGACGCGCAGGTCGTCGCCCCAGACCTTCTCGACCAGCTCGGCGTCGTGGCGACCCTCGACCCAGATCCGCGAGCCGCGGGCCCGGCGCGCGCGCACCCCGCGCACGGCCGTCGAACCGCTCGCGGTGCGGGAGGACGCCGGAGCGGGCGGGCGCGGCGCGGGTGCCACCAGCACAGCGGGCCGGCCGTCGACGAGGAAGCCCGGCCCGAGCGGGAAGCCGCGCGTGCGGCCTCGTCGGTCCTCCAGGTGCACGACGTGCACGCCGCCGGCCTTCTCGGTGCGCACCACCGCGCCGCACCAACCGGTCTCGACGTCCTCGACCACCAGCCCGAGCTCGGCGGCGACCTCGGTGCTGCGCCCGCGAGGTGGCGCCTTCCAGTCGCCGGCCAGGACGTCGTCGCCGTAACGGTTCACGGCCGCGATGCTACGTGGAGGCGCCCGAGGGCTCGGCGCACGGCGGGCGGATGCGGCATCCGAGGCCTCCTCGCCGTAGACTTGGCACTCGAACGCACGGAGTGCCAGCACGGCGGAGGAGGTGCCGGATGAGCGACGAACGTCGGCTCGCCGTCCTGCGTGCCATCGTCGAGGACTACGTCCACACGCGTGAGCCGGTCGGCTCCAAGGCGCTCGTCGAGCGCCACCAGCTCGGCGTGTCGAGCGCCACGATCCGCAACGACATGGCGGCCCTGGAGGACGAGGGCCTGATCGCCCAGCCCCACACGAGCGCCGGTCGGGTGCCCACGGACGCCGGCTACCGGCTGTTCGTCGACAAGCTCACCGAGGTCAAGCCCATGTCGGGGCCCGAGCGCCAGGCGATCTCGGGGTTCTTGTCCGGTGCCGTCGACCTCGACGACGTGGTCGACCGCACGGTGCGGCTGCTGGCCTCGCTGACCCAGCAGGTCGCCGTCGTCCAGTACCCCTCGCTCACCCGCTCGACCGTCCGGCACGTCGAGCTCGTGCCCCTCGGCCCGCAGCGGCTCCTCGTCGTGCTCATCGCGGGCACCGGCCGGGTCGAGCAGCGCGTGCTCGAGACGCCGCAGCCGATCGACGAGGCCGTGCTCGGCGAGATCCGCGCCCGCGTCAACGCGGAGTCGGCCGGCCGGCTGCTCACCGAGGCCGCGGCCCGGCTGCGCTCGCTGCCCGACAAGCTGCCACCGGACGACCGCGACCTCGTGCGGTCGGTCGTCGGGGCGCTCGAGGACGCGCTGGTCGAGGAGCGCGAGGAACGCGTCGTCATGGCGGGGGCGGCCAACCTCACGCGGTTCGGCCCGGACTTCCCCGGCAGCATCGGCCCGGTGCTCGACGCCCTCGAGGAGCACGTCGTGCTGCTGCGGCTGTTCGGCGAGCTGTCGGGCGACCCCAGCGCCGTCGCCGTGCGCATCGGTCACGAGATCGACCACGAGGCGCTGCGCACGACGTCCGTGGTCACCAGCGGCTACGGCACCGGCCGCGACGTCGTGGCCGGCCTCGGCGTGCTCGGCCCGACGCGCATGGACTACCCGACCACCATGGCCACGGTGCGAGCCGTGGCGCGGTACGTCTCCCGGGTGCTCGACGGGTAAGCCGCCCGCCCCGGCCACGACCGCCTGCCCGCCGTCGCGTCCTGCCCGCGACGCCCATCCCACCGCGTGAAGAGAAGGACCCTTGAGCGACCACTACGAGACCCTGGGCGTGGCCCGCGACGCCACCCCGGAGGAGATCAAGAAGGCCTACCGCCGCCTCGCGCGCAAGCTGCACCCCGACGTCAACTCCGGTGCGGAGGCCGAGGACGAGTTCAAGAACGTCAGCGCCGCGTACGACGTGCTGAGCGACCCCGCCAAGCGGGCGGCGTACGACCGTGGCGGCGACCCGTTCGGCGGCGCGGGCGGCTTCGGCCAGGGCTTCTCGTTCACCGACATCATGGACGCCTTCTTCGGCGCCGGCGCCGGTGCCGAGCGGGGCCCGCGGTCGCGCCAGCGGCGTGGCCAGGACGCGCTCATCCGCGTGCAGATCGACCTGCGAGAGGCCGTGTTCGGCACCGAGAAGGAGATCTCGGTCGACACCGCCGTGGGCTGCCCCACCTGCCACGGCGACGGCGCTCAGCCGGGCACCGGCACGCGCACGTGCGACGTCTGCGGTGGTCGCGGCCAGGTGCAGCACGTCCAGCGCTCGTTCATGGGCAACGTCATGACCTCGCGCCCCTGCACGACCTGCCAGGGCTTCGGCACCGTCATCGCCCACCCGTGCATCCAGTGCTCGGGTGAGGGCCGGGTGCGCTCGCGGCGCAGCCTCACCATCCGCATCCCCGCCGGGGTCGACACGGGCACGCGCATCCAGCTCGCCGGTGAGGGTGAGGTCGGCGCCGGCAACGGCCCGGCGGGCGACCTGTACGTCGAGATCGTCGTGGCGAACCACCAGACCTTCGTACGGCGCGGCGACGACCTGCACGCGACCATCGCGCTGCCCATGACCGCCGCTGCCCTGGGCACGAGCATCACGCTGGAGACGCTGGACGGCGAGCAGACCCTCGACGTCGACCCGGGCACGCAGTCCGGCCAGGTGACGACGCTGCGCGGCTTCGGTGTCACGCACCTGCGCGGGGGTGGCCGCGGTGACCTCGTCGTGCACATCGAGGTGACCACGCCGAAGAACCTCGACGACGAGCAGCGCGCCCTGCTGGCCCAGCTGGCCGTGCTGCGCGGTGAGGAGCGCCCCGAAGGGCGGCTCGCCACGCACGGCAGCGGGCTGTTCGGCCGGCTGCGGGACGCCCTCAGCGGCAAGTGACGCCGTGACGGCGCCGCTGTTCCTCGTCGACGCCGGTGCGCTCGACGGCGTGGTCGCGGGGGCGACGGTCGTGCTCGACGGGCCCGAGGGACGCCATGCCGCCACGGTGCGCCGCCTCGGCGCCGGAGAGCGCGTCGACGTGGCGGACGGTGCCGGTGCGCTCGCGCGGTGCACCGTGGCGAGCGCTGAGCCGCACCGTCTCCTGCTGACGGTCGACCGGCGCGACGACGCCCCCGAGCCCGCACCACGGTTCGTCCTCGTGCAGGCGCTCGCCAAGGGCGAGCGCGACGACCTCGCCGTCGAGGCGGCGACCGAGCTGGGCGTCGACGAGGTGGTGCCCTGGCAGGCGGCGCGCAGCATCGTCGTGTGGCGCGGCGAGCGCGGCGAGAAGGCCCGGCGCAAGTGGGAGTCGACGGTGCGCGCGGCGAGCAAGCAGGCCCGCCGTCCGCGCGTGCCCGTGGTCGGCGAGCTCGTGGGCCTGGAGGCACTGGCGGCCCGGGCTCGCGAGGCCGCGCTGGCCGTGGTGCTGCACGAGGACGCGCAGACGGCGCTCGCGACGGTCGACGTGCCCCCGGCCGGTGAGGTGCTGCTCGTGGTCGGGCCCGAGGGCGGCGTGAGCCCGGACGAGCTCGACCGCCTGCGGGACGCCGGCGCGCTGGTGTGCCGGCTCGGTCCCCACGTGCTGCGGTCGTCGACCGCTGGGCCGGCCGCCCTCGCCGTGCTGAGTGCCCGCGGCCGCTGGCGCTGAGGGCGAGCCGGCTCAGCGCACGCCGTTGAGCAGCCGCCAGGTCTTCGGACCCACCATGCCCAGTCCCTGCAGCCCGTGGCTGCGCTGGAAGGCCGTGACGACCTTGAGCGTGTCGTCGCCGAAGTCGCCGTCGACGTCGAGGGCTCGCCCGCCCAGCACCCGGTGGTGGTTCTTGGCGGCGAAGTTCAACCGGGCCTGGATCCACTTCACGTGGCTGTGCTTGGGGCTGTTGCGGGCGACCGGTGCGCCGGGGAAGGGGCGGTCGAGCACGCCGACGGCGCTCGCGCCGAGGTGCTGGACGGCGGCACCGGCGAGCCCCGGGGCGAAGCCCAGCCCGCGGGCCACGGCCGGCCACCCGAGCGTCGCGAACAGCCGGTGCGGCACGGGCTTGCGGTCGAGGGCCGCGCAGATGATGCCGGACACGAAGCCGGAGCAGTCCCCGCCGTGCCGCGACGTCGGCACGCTGGCCCACACGTAGGGCTGGCCGATGCACGCGTCGCCGTAGGCCTTGGCGCGCAACGCCTGGGCGTCCGACAGCTCCAGGTGGAAGCGGTGACGGAACAACGGGTGGGCCGCGCCGCGGGCGACCGATCCCTTGATGCAGCCCCTGGACCCCTTGGACTCGTAGTTGACGCCGCCCAGGGTGCAGGCGGTGTGCCCGATGCCGGTCCGGCTCTCCGCGGGGAGCATGACACCCACGAGCAGCAGCCTGGTCATGTCAGTTGCCCTCGGCGTCGAGGGCGGGGGTCGACGGGTCGGCCTGGCTGGCCTTGATCGCCGCTACCTCCGCGTCGCTGATGTCGTCGTCGTCCGGCGGCTCGTCGCCGACGTCGACGTCCTCACCGTCGAAGAGGTCGAAGACGCCCACCTCGTTGTCCTTCATGACGGTCACCTCGCCCCACCGTCGCCGTGGTCCACCGACCGCGTCCTCGGCCCATGGTCGCGCCGTCTGGCAGCGCTGTCACCGTTGCGGCACAACGAAAGCGGGGGACCTTCGCGACAATCGGCGCGAAGGTGTCAGCGGACGACGAACGCCCGGGTGTCCTCACGGTCCGGCCCCTCGCCGGAAGCCGGCGGCTCGTAGGCGCGGAACACGTAGGAGCCGACGGCCAGCGAGCCCAGCGGCACGTTCCAGGAGCCGCGGGTCGGGCAGCCGCTCGTGGCGGTCGTGTGGCCCGACCGCACGACCGCGCCGTCCTGCAACAGCTGCCAGGCGACGTTCGCCTCGAAGGTGCAGGCCGAGCCGCTGACCGTCACCGGCGAGGTCACGGTCTGCCCCTCGCCGGGCGCCTCGACCCAGATCGAGCCCAGCACGGAGTAGCTGGGGCTGGCGCGGTGCACGACGTCGCCGACCGGCTGCGAGCCGAAGAGCCGGCCGGCCGCGCCGTCGATGAGCACGCGCACGCCGAGCCCGGCGTCCTGCTCGACGGCCGTGGCCGTCCAGACCAGCTGCTGCAACGCCAGCCGCGCCTGCTCAGCCGTGCGGCCGTCGGCCAGCCCCTCGTCGGCGGGCACGTCGACCGTGACCACGCCGCCGTCCTGGCTCACGCGCAGCGGTTCGGTGCGCGGCAGCCAGGGCGAGCTCAGGTCCGGGTCGTCGACCGCCTGGTTCATCGTCGCCTCGTCCAGCGCCAGCTGCAGCCGCGCGGTCGTCGTGTCGGCGATCGACCGGCGGTGGAACTCGCGGAAGAGGGCCAACCGGTCGCCGTCCGGGCCGAGGTAGTAGACGGGCAGGACGGTCGTCGCCGGCCCGGCGTCGGACGTCGAGGGGCTGGTCGAGCCGCCTCCCGAGCTGCCGTCGGTGCCGGCGGCCGTCGAGCCCGTGGTCGACGAGGTGACGCCGGGGGTCACGTCGTCGCGGTCCGGCCCGCCGCCAAACACCGTCGTGCCGATGACCGCCGCGGCAGCGACGGCTGCGACCGCGCCTGCGGCGGTCACCGCAGCGGGCCATCCCCGCCGGCGCCGGCCAGCGCGTTCGCGCAGCCGCTCGAGCTGGTCGGTCGGCTGGATCGTCTCGGCGTCGGAGGCCAGCGCTCGAGAGAGCGCGGCCGCGGTGGCGTCGTCCTCGGGGTCCGGCAACGGTCCCACGCGGGTGGGATCGGCCGTGGGGTCGACGGGCTGGTCGTCGCGGGCGCTCATGGTCGGTGCTCCTCGGCGGGCGGCGTGTCGGGTCCGAGGGCCCGGCGCATGGCCGCGAGCCCCCGGTGGGCGTGGCTCTTGACCGCGCCGGCGCTGATGTCGAGCGTGCGGGCGATCTCCTGCTCGGAAAGGCCGAGGTGGTAGCGCAGCACGAGCACCTCGCGCTGACGCGTCGGGAGCGCCAGCAGGACGCCGTTGACGGCTCGGCGTTCCTCGTCGGCGACGACGGCGTCCTCGGCGCTGGGGTGCGCGCCGCCGTCACGGGGCGCGGGATCCAGGCGCGTCGGGCCACCGGACGCCGCCCACCGCTCACGCACCGCGCGCCGACGCTGCGCCGTGCGGGACCCGTTCACGACGCAGGTGCGCAGGTACGACAGCGCGTGGTCGTGGTCGTCGAGCCGGCGCCACCGCCGGTGCATGCTGACGAACGCGTCCTGCACGATCTCCTCGGCCAGCGGCTGGTCGCGCACGAGCAGGAAGGCCAGCCGCACCAGGCCGCGCCAGTGGACGCGGTACAGCTCGGTCAGCGCATCGTCGGCCGACCACCGCGAGGTGTCCTCGGGGTCGGACTGCGGGTTGGTGGACGTCACGCTCGCCGCCCTCCGTCCGCCTCGCGTCGGTGCCGTCAGCGCTCCGGCTGCCCGGACTGCCGGTCTCAGTACTGCTGGTGTCAGTACCGTCTCCATGGTCAGGGCACGCCTGAGGTGGCCGCGGGGTTTACCGCGGCGCGTCGCGGGTTTTCGCTAGCCTCGTGCGCGTGACCCATCCGAGCCCTCCGCCCCATGACCCCGAGTGCGTCTTCTGCCGCATCGTCAGCGGCGAGATCCCGGCCGACGTCGTCGCCGAGGACGAGCTGGCGATCGCGTTCCGCGACCTCGAGCCGCAGGCGCCGCTGCACGTGCTCGTCATCCCCCGCGCGCACTACCAGGATGTCGGCTCGCTCGCGCAGGGCGATCCCGACTCCCTCGTGGCGGTCGCCCAGCTGGCGGCTCAGGTCGCTGCCGACGAGAACGGCGGGCAGTTCCGGCTGGTCTTCAACAGCGGTCCGCAGGCCCACCAGAGCGTGTTCCACGCCCACGGGCACGTGATCGGTGGCCGCGACATGGGTTGGCCGCCCGGGTGAGCGGTCAGCCGATCACCGTCCCGGGCCTTCCCGTCGATCTGTCGAAGGCGCTGCAGCGCAAGGTGTCTGACGCGCAGCGAACGTGGCGAGCGCCGTCCGTCGTCGCGCGCGTCGTGCGCCGCGGCGAGGTCCAGCTCGACGCCGCAGCCGGTGCCGCCGACCTCGGCGACGACGGGCTCGGTGACCCGTCGCTGCTCGAGCCCGGGTCCGACGTCCAGTACCGCATGGGGTCGATCACGAAGACCTTCACCGCGGCGCTGGTGCTGCAGGCACGAGACGACGGCCTGCTCGACCTCGACGACACCGTCGGGGCGCACCTGGACGTCCCGGCCCACGGCGACGTCACGCTGCGGCGCATGCTGTGCCACCTGTCGGGGTTGCAGCGCGAGCCGGTCGGCGAGGTCTGGGAGGCGCTGCGTGGGCCGGACCTCGACACGATGCTGGCGGACCTGGCGTCGGCCGAGGCGGTGCTCTCGCCGCAGCAGCGCTGGCACTACTCCAACCTGGCGTTCGCGCTGCTCGGCCAGGTGGTGGCCGCCCGGCGCGGCGCGCCCTGGGCGGACGTGCTGCGCGAGCGGCTGCTGCAGCCGCTCGGCCTGCGCCGCACGACGTGCGCGCCGTCGGCACCCGTCGCGCGCGGCTACTTCGTCGACCCGTACGCCGACCGGCTGCACCCAGAGCCGCTGTTCCCCGGCCACGCGTTCGCTCCCGCGGCGGAGCTCTGGACGACTGCGACGGACCTCGCCCGCTGGGGCACGTTCTGGGCCGACCCGGACGCGGACGTGCTCTCGCCGCGCACCGTGGCCGAGATGACCCACCTGCACGCGATGGCCGACCTGCAGCAGTGGACCCTCGGCTGGGGGCTCGGGTTGATGCTGCACCGGCGGGGCGAGCGGCTGCTGGTGGGCCACGACGGCGCGATGCCCGGCTTCCTCGCCAGCCTGGTCGTCGAGCGCGACAGCGGCGTGGTGGTCGCGGTGCTCACCAACACCAGCCGCGCCGCAGACCCGACGACGTTGGCGCTGGACCTGGCGTGCGACGTCCTGGACGCCGTGCCCGACGAACCGGCCGCCTGGCGTCCCGGCCGGCCCGTGCCCGCCGACGTGGAACCGCTGCTCGGCACCTGGTGGGCCGAGGGCGTCGAGTACGCCGCGTCGTGGCGTCGAGGCGACGACCCGGACGTCGACGGCGACGACGGCGGCCACCTCGAGCTCCGGTCGGTGGCCGCGCCGGCGAGCCGGCCGCCGTCAGTGCTGCGGCGCGACGGCGAGCGGTGGCGCGTGGTGTCCGGCCGCGAGCAGGGCGAGGTGCTGCGCGTCGTGCACGACGCGTCCGGCGCGCCCACCCGGCTGTACTGGGCGACCTACCCGATGACGCGCGCGCCGCTGCCGTTCGGTCAGTAGCGGGCAAACCGGGTGGGTGCTGTCGGCGTCCGAGGCTACGATGAGCGGGACCTGACTCACCGCAGCAAAGGGGTTGCAGGCCTCCGGGCCGCCCATGAGCGAGACACCTGACGAGCAGTCGAACCCGTCCGACCCCTCCGGCCGGTCCGCCGCGCCGAGCGCCTCGGCGCCGCACACGATCGTCGTCGCGCCCGACGTGCCGATGGTCTCGCTGCTCGGCCCGGGTGACGAGCTGCTGCGCACCATCGAGCGGGCCTTCCCGCGCGTCGACGTCCACGTGCGTGGCAACGAGATGACCGTCACCGGGCCGCCGCCGGAGGTCGCGCTGCTCGAGCGCCTCGTCGACGAGCTGCTCACCGTCATCGCCGCCGGCCAGCCGCTGACGCGGGACTCCGTCGACCGCTCGGTCGCCATGCTGCGCCAGCAGACCACCGAGCGTCCCGCCGACGTGCTGACGATGAACATCCTGTCCAACCGCGGCAAGAAGATCCGCCCCAAGACGCTGAACCAGAAGCGCTACGTCGACGCCATCGACGACAACACCGTCGTGTTCGGCATCGGGCCGGCCGGCACCGGCAAGACCTACCTCGCGATGGCCAAGGCCGTGCAGTCGTTGCAGGCCAAGCGGGTCAACCGGATCATCCTGACCCGTCCCGCGGTCGAGGCGGGGGAGCGACTCGGCTTCCTGCCCGGCACGCTGACCGAGAAGATCGACCCCTACCTGCGACCCCTGTACGACGCGCTGCACGACATGCTCGACCCCGACTCCATCCCGCGGCTCATGGCCGCCGGCACGATCGAGGTCGCACCGCTCGCCTACATGCGTGGCCGTGCGCAGCCGGTCGACACGCCCGTGCTGACGCCAGACGGCTTCCGCCCGATCGGCGAGCTCCGGGTCGGTGACCTCGTCACAGGTTCTGATGGGCGGCCGACGCCGGTGATCGGCGTCTACCCGCAGGGCCGCAAGGAGGTGTACCGCGTCTCGGCGCAGGACGGCTCATCGACGCTGGCCTGCGGCGAGCACCTGTGGTTCGTGACCAGCCGCGGCGACCGTCGAAGGGGGCGTGCAGGTCGGGTCCTCCAGACGCGCGACATGATCGGCCGACTCCGCACGGCGCACTACCGGCAGTACGAGCTGCCGCTCGTGCGTCCGGTCGCCTTCCCCGAACGCCCGGTGCCGCTCGATCCGTACGCGTTGGGGCTGTTGCTGGGGGACGGGTGCCTCACGGCCGCGACGACGCCCAGCTACACGACGGCAGACCCCGAGCTCGCGGCCGCGCTCGAGCAGGCCCTCCCCGACATCGAGCTCGTGCGAAAGTCCGCTGTGGACTACGTGTTGCGGCACGTCAACGGTGGGCGCGGCGGCGTGATCGTGGCCAACCCGGTCACCGCCATCCTGCGTGATCTGCGTCTCGCCGGCACGCGGTCGACCACCAAGTTCGTCCCCGACGACTACCTGCGCAACTCCGCCGACGTGAGGCTGGCGGTGCTTCAAGGTCTCCTCGACAGCGACGGCGGTCCCGTGGCCCAGGCGGGCCGGTCCTGCAGGGTGCAGTACACGACGTGCTCTTCCCGGCTTCGTGACGACGTCGTCGATCTGGTGCGTTCACTGGGCGGGGTCGTCTACGTCCGCACGCGCGCGGCCGAGGGCCGCCCTCCGGGTGGCACGGTAGACCGGCCGGTGTACCACCGCAACGACGCTTACGTGCTCGAGATCCGGCTCCCGGCGGGCACCGAGCCCTTCCGCCTCACCCGCAAGCGGGCTGCGTATGACGCAGCGGGCGGAGGGCGTCCGATGCGGTTCGTCGACCGGATCGAGCCGGCGGGTGAGGCCGAGTGCGTGTGCATCTCGGTGGCGGCCGAGGACTCGCTCTACGTCACGTCGGACTACCTGGTGACGCACAACACGCTCAATGACGCGTTCATCATCCTCGACGAGGCCCAGAACACCTCCGCCGAGCAGATGAAGATGTTCCTCACCCGCCTGGGGTTCGGCTCGAAGATCGTGGTCACGGGCGACGTCACGCAGGTCGACCTGCCGACCGGCACCCAGTCCGGACTGCGGGTGGTGCAGCAGATCCTCGACGGCCTCGACGACGTCCACTTCGCCACGCTCACGAGCCACGACGTCGTCCGCCACCGGCTCGTCGGCGACATCGTCGACGCCTACGGCCGGTGGGACGCCCACCAGGACGCCGGCAGCCCGCCGGTGCCCTCCGGCAACCGCGCAGCGCGGCGCGCCCGCCGATGAGCATCGAGGTCAACAACGAGACCGGCTTCGAGTGCGACGAGCACGAGCTGGTGCTGCTGTCGCGGCACGTCCTGGACGCCATGCGCGTGCACCCGCAGGCGGAGCTCTCGATCGTCCTGGTCGACGAGGCGGCCATGGAGCGCCTCCACGTGCAGTGGATGGACCTCCCCGGCCCCACCGACGTCATGAGCTTCCCGATGGACGAGCTGCGGCCGGGCAGCGAGGACGACGAGCCCGAGCCCGGGCTGCTCGGCGACGTCGTGCTGTGCCCGTCGGTCGCGCAGAAGCAGGCCGCCGAGGCCGGCCACAGCGCCGCCGAGGAGCTGCTGCTGCTCACCACCCACGGCATCTTGCACCTGCTCGGCTTCGACCACGCCGAGCCCGACGAGGAGAAGCAGATGTTCGAGCTGCAGCGCCGCCTGCTGCTCACCTTCCTGGCCGAGCGGGGTCGCCCCACCTCATGAGCGCCCCCGACGTGCGACTCGCACTGGCGGTCGTGCTGCTCGTCGTCCTGGCCGCCGCGCTCGCCGCGGCCGAGGCATCGATCTCGCGAGTGACCCGGCTGCGCGCCGAGCAGCTCGCCGACGACGGGCGGCGCGGGTCGGCGTCCCTCGTCACCGTGGTCACGACCAGCGCTCCGTACCTGTCGGTGTCGACCTTCGTGCGCGTGGTCTGCGAGTCCTTCGCGGCGGTCTTCGTCACGATCATGTCGACGCGGGCGTTCGAGCGGCAGTGGGTGGCCCTCGTGGTCGCCGCCGCGGTGATGGTCGTGGCGTCCTTCGTCCTCGTCGGCGTCAGCCCGCGCACCCTCGGCCGCCAGCACGCCGAGGTCGTGGCGCTCGCCGCCGCGCCGGTGCTGCTCATGCTCGCCCGGCTGCTCGGCCCGCTCGCCCGGCTGCTCGTGGCGCTCGGCAACGCGGTCACCCCCGGGCGCGGGTTCCGCGACGGCCCGTTCGCCAACGAGGCCGAGCTGCGCGAGCTGCTCGACCTCGCCGGCGAGAACGCCGTGATCGAGGCCGACGAGCAGGAGATGCTGCACTCCGTCTTCGAGCTCGGCGACACCATCGTGCGCGAGGTCATGGTGCCGCGCACCGACATGGTCACCATCGAGCAGGAGAAGGTGCTGCGCCAGGCGCTCTCGCTGTTCCTGCGCTCCGGCTTCTCCCGCATCCCCGTGGTCGGCGAGGGCGGGGCCGACAACGTGCTCGGCATGCTCTACCTCAAGGACGTCACGCGCCGGATCTACAGCGACGCGAGCGCTGAGCAGTCCGTGCCGGTGAGCGACGTCATGCGGCCGGTGCTGTACGTCCCGGAGAGCAAGCCGGTCGACGACCTGATGCGCGAGATGCAGCGCGACCAGACGCACGCCGCGATCGTCGTCGACGAGTACGGCGGCACCGCCGGCCTGGTCACGATCGAGGACGTGCTCGAGGAGATCGTCGGCGAGATCGCTGACGAGTACGACCGCGAGGACGCCTCGGTCGAGCCGCTCGACGACGGCAGCGTGCGGGTGCGCTCCACCTTGCACGTCGACGAGCTCGGCGAGCTGTTCGACCTCGAGCTCGACGACGACGACGTCGACACCGTCGGCGGCCTGCTGTCGAAGGCACTGGGACGCGTGCCCATCCCCGGCGCGCAAGCCGTGGTCGAGGGGCTCGAGCTCACGGCGGAGCGCCCGGCCGGGCGCCGGCACCGCATCGCCACGGTGATCGTCCGTGACCTCCGCGAGGTCGGTGATGTCGGCGCCGTGCGCGAGCGGCGTGACGAGCCGGACGCCGGCGACGCCGAGCCGGAGCAGGCCTCGTCGTGACCTCGCCGCCGGCTGAGCCCGGCCGCGGTGTCGGTGGCGCGGCGTCCGTGCTGTGCGCGGCGGCGTTGTTCGGCACCATCGGCACCGCCCGGGTGCTGGGGCCGGACGCGCCCGCAGCGGCGGTGGGTGCCGGGCGGGTCGCGATCGCCGCTGTCGTGCTCCTCGCGCTGGCGGGGCCGGACCTTCGTGGGGGTCGGGCCTGGCTCGAGGTGCGGCGCGGGGCGACGCTGGTGGCCGGGGTCGCCCAGGCGGCGTTCCAGGTCACCTTCCTCGGTGCCGTGGTGCTCACCGGTGTCGCCGTCGGCACGCTGGTGGCCATCGGCTCGGCGCCGCTGTTCGCGGGGCTGCTCTCGCGGCGGGTCAGCTCTCGCTGGGCCGTGGCCACGACCGTCGCCGTCGGCGGGCTGGTGCTGCTGGTGCTCGGGGCCGGCGGCGCGCGGCTCACCGTCGGTGGCACGGCGCTGGCGCTGGGCGCCGGTCTGTCCTACGCCGCCTACACGGTCGCGACCGGCCGCGCGGTCGCGGCGGGGGCGGTGCCCCGCGCGACCACCGCGCTGGCGTTCACCGTCGCCGCCGTGGTGCTGGCCCCGGCGCTCGTGGTGGCCGGCACCGGGTGGCTGCGTGCGCCGTCCGGCGCGTTGATGGTGCTGTACCTGGCGCTCGTGCCGACGGCCCTGGCCTACCGGCTGTTCGCGCACGGGCTGCGCCAGGTGGCCGCCTCGACCGCCTCCACGATCGCGCTGGCCGAGCCCGTGGTGGCCGCGGTGCTCGGCGTGGTCGTGCTCCACGAGCACCTCGCGCCGGCCGGCTGGGCGGGCGCTGCGCTGGTGCTGGTGGCGCTCACGCTGGCGTCGCGGCGACCGCAACCGGCGCTCGCTGCCGCCGAGCCTGCGAGACTGTCACCATGAACGAGCACCGGTCGGGCTTCGCCTGCATCGTCGGGCGGCCCAACGCGGGCAAGTCCACGCTCACCAACGCGCTCGTCGGTGAGAAGGTCGCGATCACCTCGAGCAAGCCGCAGACCACGCGGCACGCCATCAGAGGCATCATCACGCGCCCGGACGCCCAGCTCGTGCTGGTCGACACGCCCGGCCTCCACCGGCCGAAGACCCTTCTGGGGCAACGGCTCAACGACGTGGTGCGCGAGACGTTGACGGAGGTCGACGTCGTCGGCTTCTGCCTGCCGGCCGACCAGAAGGTCGGCCCGGGCGACCGGTTCATCGCGGCCGAGCTCGCGGCGATCCGGCGCGAGGGGCGCGGTACGCCGGTCGTGGCGATCGCGACCAAGATCGACATGGTCGACCGCCAGCGGCTGGCCGAGCACCTGCTGGCTGTCGACGGGCTGGGGCAGTGGGACGACATCGTGCCGGTGTCGGCGGTGCGCGGTGAGCAGGTCGACGTCGTCGCCGACCTGCTGGTCTCGCACCTGCCGCCGGGGCCGCCGATGTACCCCGAGGGCCACCTCACGGACGAGCCGGAGGCCATCATGGTCGCCGAGCTGATCCGGGAGGCCGCGCTGGAGGGCGTGCGCGACGAGCTGCCGCACAGCCTGGCCGTCGTCGTCGACGAGATGCTGCCGCGTGAGGGACGTCCCGACAACGACCCGATGCTCGAGATCCGGGTCAACCTCTTCGTCGAGCGCCCGTCGCAGAAGGCGATCGTCATCGGCCGACGCGGGGCGCGGCTCAAGCAGGTCGGCACCACCGCGCGCCGGGGCATCGAGGCGCTGCTCGGCCAGAAGGTCTTCCTCGACCTGCACGTCAAGGTGGCCAAGGACTGGCAGCGCGACCCCAAGCAGCTGCAGCGTCTCGGCTTCTGAGCGCCGTCTCGCGAGGCGGGCGGTGCGACGTCCGCTGCGTGAGAGCGCCTACCCTGGTGGCATGCGCGTTGCCGTCTTCGGAGCCACAGGTCAGGTCGGCGGGGTCATGCGGACCCTGCTGGCGGAGCGATCCTTCCCGCTGGACGACGTCCGGTTCCTCGCGTCGGCCCGCTCTGCGGGCACGACCCTGCCCTGGGCCGGTGGCGCGGTCACGGTCGAGGACTCCGCGACGGCCGACCTGAGCGGCATCGACATCGCGCTGTTCAGCAACGGCAAGGGCGCCTCGCTCGAGCTCGCTCCGCGGGTCGCGGCCGCCGGCGGCATCGTCGTCGACAACTCCAGCGCCTGGCGCATGGACCCGCAGGTGCCCCTCGTGGTCACCGAGGTCAACGCCGGTGACCTCGACGACACTCCCAAGGGGATCGTCGCCAACCCCAACTGCACGACCATGGCCGCCATGCCGGTGCTGTCGCCGCTGCACCGCGAGGCCGGGCTGCGGCGCCTGCACGTCGCGTCCTACCAGGCGGTGTCGGGCTCCGGCGGCAAGGGCGTCGCCGAGCTCGACGAGCAGGTGCGCAAGGTGGCGGACGTCGCCGCCGGGCTGGCGTTCGACGGCCGCTCGGTCGAGATGCCGGCGCCGAGCGCCTACGTCAAGCCGATCGCCTTCAACGTCCTGCCGCTGGCGGGCTCGATCGTTGACGACGGCAGCGGCGAGACCGACGAGGAGCAGAAGCTCCGCAACGAGAGCCGCAAGATCCTGCACGCCCCCGACCTCGCCGTCGCCGCCACGTGCGTGCGCGTGCCGGTGTTCACCGGCCACAGCCTGGCGATCCACGCCGAGTTCGACCGGCCGCTGTCGCCCGAGCGGGCCACCGAGCTGCTGGCCGGCGCCGAGGGCGTCGAGCTCTCCGACGTCCCGACCCCGCTCGACGCCGCAGGTCGCGACCCGAGCTACGTCGGCCGCATCCGCACCGACCCGACCGTCGAGGGCGGCCGCGGCCTCAGCCTCTTCGTGGTGGGCGACAACCTGCGCAAGGGTGCGGCGCTCAACGCCGTCCAGATCGCCGAGGCCCTGCTCGCCCGCCGCTTCTGAGTCGAACTCTCGCTGTCGATGCCGCCACTGCACGCCGACGAGCTGCCGATCGACCTGTCGCTCGCGCGTGAGCTGGTCGACGCAGCGTGCCCCGCCTGGAGTGGCCTTGAGCTCAGGACGGCGGACAGCTCGGGTTCGTCGAACGCCTTGTTTCGTCTCGGCGACGATCTCGTCGTGCGCCTGCCACGGCAACCAGGCGGTGGCGTGACGATCGCGAAGGAGGCCGCCTGGCTGCCCGTGGTCGGCCGGGCCGTGGAGGTCAGGGTGCCGGAGGTGGTGCACCTCGGCGAGCCGGCCTTCGGTTACCCCGAGCAGTGGGCGGTCACCACGTGGCTACCCGGCAGGCGCGCCACGATCCCGACATCAGGATCCGTGGCGACCGAGGGCTTGGCCGAGGACCTCGCCCGCTTCCTCACCCAGCTGCAGGGCATGGACGTGCCGGTCGGTGCGGCCGACGACGCGGCGCTCGCGTGGTATCGCGGACTGCCGCTGCACGAGCTCGACGACGATGCCCGGGAGGCGGCGGCTGCGTGTCGCGACCTCGGCGTCGACCTCGATGTGGATGCCGCTCTGCACGTGTGGGACCTCGCTGCAGAGGCGTCACGTTCCCGCGAGCACCGCACCCGCTGGTACCACGGCGACGTGCTGGTCGAGAACCTTCTGCTGGCGGAGCGCGGTCGCCTCGGTGCGGTACTCGACTTCGGCGGCCTTGCCCTGGGTGACCCGACGGTCGACCTCGTGGTCGCCTGGGAGGCGCTGGACGCCAGGGGTCGGCGCGTCCTTCGTCGCACCCTCGAGGTCGACGACGCCACCTGGGCCGTGTCACGCGGCTGGGCGGTGTTCATCGCGATGATGACCTTCCCGTACTACGGGACGTCGATGCCTGGCCGGTGCGCCGATCGGCTCGCCATGGCCAGGGCCGCGATCAGCGGCGGGTGAGGGCGCTCGGCCGTCAAGCCGCGTGGAGGTACCGCTCGAGGCTGAGCTCGAGGCGTGAGTGAACTGCCGGCTGCGGCGCTGGGGGAGCCGTCGAGCGGTGTCTGGTACCGGTGGGCGTCGTGATGTCGACTCGGTGCCGGCCTGGTGGCCCGGCGACGGGTCGCTGCCGCCAGCCGATGGCCTGCTTGGCGTAGTTGCAGGCCTCGCACAGCCCCTGGCCGTTGATCGCGGCGGTGGCGCCGCCGAACTGCACCCCGACGACGTGGTCGGTGTGGCGGATCTGGGCATCGCACCAGGGGGTGCGGCACGTGCGGTCGCGCAGCCGGATCAGGCGGGCCAGTGCCTCGGGGAAACAGCGGCTGGGGGACTCGAGAGCCACGAGAGCACCGTCGCTCGGCCGCGCGTAGAGCCGGCGGATCGCCGCTTGCTCGTCGGGTGCGGCCCCTACGAGAGCACGCGCCACGGAGCCCGGGACCGGACCGTAGCCGTCGACCTCCGCGGCGTCGTGCCGCTCGCCGAGCAGCACGTCGTCCGAGATGACGACGTTCACGGTGATCGGCACCTGGGGACGCGCGCCGTCGTCCTGGCCCAGCAGCCGCGTCACCAGCAGGTCGGCCATCACCTGGCCGCGCGAGCGGGGGTCGCCCTCGGACCGCAGCGTGGCCGCGGCCGAGGTCAGGGCGGCGAGCGCCGCCACACCGTCGGCCACGGGCAGCAGCGCCGTCAGGTAGGTCATCGTGTCAGGCGCCGGCCGCAACGACACCGACCGTTCGGACTCGGCGCGTCGGCGCCGCGCGACGACGGACTCGGGTTCGAGCCGGTAGGACCGGCGGCGCAGCTCGGCCACCAGCTCACGTTCACCGGCCTGCTCGAGGACCGCGTCCGACAGCGTCCGGTCGACCTGCTCGCGCGCCTCGCGGGTGAGGCAGGCGGTCTCGCGAGCGACGAGCGTAGCTCGCCACTCGCTGATCCGGCCGTCGCGCAACGCCCCCAGCGTGCGCGGCAGCTCGGTCGTCAGCACGCGGGCTAGACCGAGGTGGCGCGCGCCCCGGTGGTGGGACTCGCGCCGCGCGAGCGCCACCTGCAGGCCCACGCCCTGCCCCTGCCGATCGGCGGGCACGCCCGCAGCCGCCTGCGCGGCCCGCTGATCCGCGTCGAGGGCGACGGCCGCCGCCACCTGAGCACCCTCGGCTTGGCACTTCAGGCGCTCGAGCTCGGTGATCAGTTCGACGAGCTGAGTGCCGCCGTCTCCGCGGCCGTCGTACGCCGCCAGCGCCGCGCCGAGCTCGCGCACCCGCTCAGCCAAGGAGGCGGCGGAGGAGTGCAACGGCTCGAACATGTGTTCTAGCGTAGTGCCGATCTCGTTGCGCCGCAACGGGTATGCACAACCTGAATGACCCCGAGCGCCCGACCGGATGGTCCGTGATGTGAGACGCCGGACCGCGCCTTGGACGCCTCAGGGAGTCAGGCGTACAGTCGTCCCCGTGCGGACGACGACTCTCCTCCTTCGTCGCCGCGGCGGGGCTTCCTGACAGACCGGCCCCTCGCCGCGGGATCTCGGCGTGCCGGTCGCACCCACCCCGGACGACGAGGCACCCCCGATGAGCCAGCCGCAGAGCCAGCCCGCCACGACCGCGCGCACCACCTTCTGGAACACCACCCCGCAGCAGCCGTCTGCCATGCCGGTGCACAAGTACCGGCCGTACCACGAGACGTTCAGCGTCGACCTGCCCGACCGCACCTGGCCGGACCGCACGATCGACCGCGCGCCCCGCTGGTGCGCCGTCGACCTGCGCGACGGCAACCAGGCGCTGATCGACCCGATGAGCCCCGCGCGCAAGCTGGCGATGTTCCAGCTGCTCGTGCGCATGGGCTACAAGGAGATCGAGGTCGGCTTCCCGAGCGCCAGCCAGACCGACTTCGACTTCGTCCGTGAGCTCATCCAGGGCGAGCACATCCCCGACGACGTGATGATCCAGGTGCTCACCCAGTGCCGCGAGCACCTGATCGAGCGCACCTTCGAGTCCCTGGTCGGCGCCAAGCAGGCCATCGTGCACTTCTACAACTCGACGTCGACCCTGCAGCGGCGCGTGGTGTTCGGCCTCGACCGCGACGGCATCACCGACATCGCCACCCAGGGCGCGACGCTGGCGAAGAAGTACGCCGAGATGATCACGCCCGACACCGAGATCCACTACGAGTACTCACCGGAGTCGTACACCGGCACCGAGCTGGAGTACGCGGTCGAGGTCTGCAGCAAGGTCATCGACGTGATCGACCCGACACCCGACCGCCCGCTGATCATCAACCTGCCGGCGACGGTCGAGATGGCCACCCCCAACGTCTACGCCGACTCCATCGAGTGGATGCACCGCCACCTGCCCCGACGCGACTCGATCGTGCTGAGCCTGCACCCGCACAACGACCGCGGCACCGGTGTCGCGGCGGCCGAGCTGGGCTACCTCGCCGGCGCCGACCGCATCGAGGGCTGCCTGTTCGGCAACGGCGAGCGCACCGGCAACGTGTGCCTCGTCACGCTCGGGCTGAACCTGTTCGGTCAGGGGATCGACCCGCAGATCGACTTCGGCGACATCGACGACATCCGACGCACCGTCGAGTACTGCAACCAGCTGCCCGTGCCCGAGCGGCACCCGTACGGCGGCGACCTCGTCTACACGGCCTTCAGCGGCTCGCACCAGGACGCCATCAAGAAGGGCCTGGAGGCGATGGACAAGGACGCCGCCGAGGCCGGCAAGGACGTCGACGAGCTGGTGTGGGCGGTGCCCTACCTGCCGATCGACCCTCGCGACGTCGGCCGCACCTACGAGGCGGTCATCCGGGTCAACAGCCAGTCCGGCAAGGGCGGCGTCGCCTACCTGATGAAGACCGAGCACCACCTGGACCTGCCGCGCCGCCTGCAGATCGAGTTCAGCGGCGTCGTCCAGCGGCACACCGACGACGAGGGCGGCGAGGTGTCAGCCGCCGCGCTGTGGGTGGCGTTCACCGACGAGTACCTGCCCGACCCGGCCCGGCCGTGGGGACGTCTCGTGCTGCGCGGCAGCCGGCTGTCGACGTCCGAGCAGGGTCTCGACCAGCTCAGCGTCGAGCTGTCGGACGCCGGCGAGGTCATCGAGCTCGAGGGGCAGGGCAACGGCCCGATCGCGGCGTTCACCGAGGCCCTGGCCGACCGCGGGCTGGACGTACGGGTGCTCGACTACCACGAGCACGCGATGAGCGCGGGCGGCGACGCGACGGCCGCGGCGTACGTCGAGTGCGCCGTCGACGGCCGGGTGCTGTGGGGTGTCGGGATCGACCCGAACATCGTCACGGCATCGCTCAAAGCGGTCGTCTCCGCCATCAACCGGGCAGGTCGCGACGCCGAGCCATCACCCGCCCGGCGGTAGTTGGCGTGTTCGGCCACGCAGGGCAACCGACTTCGGCACAATCGTCAGCGCCAGGACCTGGGGTGAACGGGGACGTGCGTGGAGCAGTCGAGCGGTGTGGTCGCGGTGTCGGGCGCCTTCGGCCCGCTCGACCTGCTCTCGGACTGGGCGCACGAGCTGTACCTCGACGGGTTCTCGGCCCGCGCGGTCGTCGCGGCGCGCGAGGCGATGCCCGTGGCCGCGGGTGCGGGTGACCTGAAGACGCTGCGCTACCTGCACTACACGTGCGGCGTGGCGCTGATCGAGCAGCGCCGCTGGGAGGAGGCGATCGCCCACGCCCACGAGCTGCTCGGTGTCATCGAGGCCGACGACCTGGCGTGGCGCGCCAAGGCGCTGTCGCTGCTCGGGGACGCCAGCCTGCGGCTCGGGCACGCCTCGCAGGCGGTCGACGCCCTCGCCGAGGCCTACGCTCTGGTCGAGCGCACGCCGCCCCAGCGGTACAACGACCTGAGCGCCACGATGGCCGTGGCGGTCGTGCTGGGGCACGCGCAGCTGTTCGCCCCGGCCGAGGCGCTCTTCCGGCTCTGCGAGACCTCGCCGGCCGTGCGCGGGGACGACGCAGCGACCCGCATCGCCCAGGTGCTGGTGCTGCAGGAGTACTCGGTGCTGCACGCCACCTGGGGCGCCGCGCTGGAGCTGGACGGGCGCGAGCGCGAGGGCCGGGGCCACTACGTGCGCAGCGCCGAGCTGGCCCTCCACATGATGCGACTCACCGCGGACGACGTCCCGATGCACGCGCGAGCGCAGATGGTCGAGGCCTGGGCGCACCTGCGGCTGGGTGAGGTCGAGCTGGCGATGAGCATGCTGCAGCAGGCCATGCAGCGGTTCGAGCTGCGCCCCGAGCTGCCGGAGGTGCAGATCGGTCGGCTCGCTCGCGCTGTCGGGCTGCGCGAGAGCGAGCGCTTCGAGGAGGCCCGGCTCGAGCTCGCCGAGGTGCTCGACGGCGCCCAGCTGACCGATCGCGTCGTGTGGGAGCTCTCGGCGCTGTCGGCCATGGCGCTCACCGAGGTGGCCGAGCACGGCGACCACCCCTCGCGCGACTACTTCGAGCGAGCGCGCCGGGCGGCGTCGCACCGGCTGTGGGTCGAGCGCGAGAGCCGCTTCTTCGCGCTGCGCGACCGGATCAGCCTGCGTGCGCTCGCGGCGGAGGCGTCCCAGCTGGGGCACGACGCCCTGATCGACCCGCTCACCGGCCTCGGCAACCGGCGGATGCTGGACGCCGGCATCGCCGAGTCGCTCGGGGGAGCCGCGCTGTTCGTCGACGTCGACCTGTTCAAGCAGGTCAACGACCGCTACTCGCACGCCGTCGGCGACGAGGTGCTGCGCCGGATCGCCGACATCCTGCGGGCTCAGTGCCGCGCCCACGACGTGGTGGTGCGCTTCGGGGGTGACGAGTTCGTGGTCCTGCTGCCGGCGACGTCGGCGCAGGAGGCCGCTGCCGTGGCCGAGCGGGTGCGCTCGGCGGTGAGCCGCGAGCCCTGGGACGACGTCCAGCTGGGCCTCGGGGTCAGCGTGTCGGTGGGGGTCGCGGCGTCCGACGCGTCCGCCGACAAGGTCCTGAAGGACGCCGACGCCGCGCTCTACGAGGCCAAGGAGTCCGGCCGCAACCGCGTCACCATCTACTGATCTGCTGGTTCTGCTGGACGTCGGGCGGCGGGGCAGGTGGGCTGTCGGCCCGGCGCGTAGGACAATCGGTGGGTGAGCCTGTACCGCGACGAGGCCGTCGTCCTGCGCACCCACAAGCTGGGTGAGGCCGACCGCATCGTCACGCTGCTCACCCGCGAGCACGGCAAGGTGCGCGCGGTGGCCAAGGGGGTGCGGCGCACCCGCAGCCGGTTCGGGGCTCGGCTCGAGCCGTTCATGATGACCGACGTCCAGCTGTACGAGGGACGCAACCTCGACACCGTGACCCAGGCCGAGACGCTGGCGCCGTACGGCGAGCGACTGGTCGCCGACTACCCGCGCTACACGGCCGGGACGGCGATGCTCGAGACCGCCGAGCGGCTCACCGAGGAGCGCGAGCCGGCGGTGCAGCAGTTCCTGCTGCTGGTCGGCGGCCTGCGCACGCTGGCGGCGGGGGAGCACGACGCGTCGCTGGTGCTCGACGCCTACCTGCTGCGCTCGCTGTCGGTCGCGGGCTGGGCGCCGAGCTTCGTGGACTGCTCGCGCTGCGGCGCGCCGGGGCCGCACCGGGCGTTCGCGGTGGCGTCCGGTGGGGTGGTCTGCCCGTCCTGCCGCCCTGGCGGGTCGGTGTCGCCGGCTCCGGCGACGCTGGAGCTGCTGGCCGCGCTGCTCGGTGGCGACTGGGCCACAGCCGACGCCAGCGAGCTGCGCCACCGGCGCGAGGGCAGCGGCCTGGTGTCGGCGTACCTGCACTGGCACCTGGAGCGCGGGGTGCGGGCGATGCGGTTGGTGGAGCGCTCGTGAGGGGACGTCGCGCCGCCCGCCCCTCGCCGTCGGCCGTCGAGCCGGTCGCGCCCCCGCCCCACCCGTCGGGAGCGCGAGCGCCGCAGGTGCCGCCGGACCTCGTGCCCCGTCACGTCGCCGTCGTCATGGACGGCAACGGCCGCTGGGCCAACGCGCGCGGCCTGCCCCGCACGGAGGGCCACGCCCGCGGTGAGGCGTCCCTGCTGGACGTCGTGGCGGGGGCCATCGAGATCGGCGTCACGCACCTGTCGGCGTACGCCTTCTCGACCGAGAACTGGCGCCGCTCACCGGACGAGGTGCGGTTCCTCATGGGCTTCAACCGCGACGTGATCCGTCGTCGCCGTGACGACATGCACTCGTGGGGGGTGCGGGTGCGCTGGGCCGGGCGGCGTCCTCGCTTGTGGCGCAGCGTGATCCGCGAGCTGGAGGTCGCCGAGGAGCTCACTCGCGACAACCGCGTGCTCACGCTGACGATGTGCGTCAACTACGGCGGCCGCGCCGAGATCGCCGACGCCGCAAGGGCTCTGGCGCACGACGTCGCCGCCGGACGCGTCTCGCCCGACCGCGTCGACGAGCGCCTGCTCACCCGCTACCTCGACGAGCCGGACATGCCGGACGTCGACCTGTTCTGGCGCTCGTCCGGCGAGCAGCGCACGTCCAACTTCCTGCTGTGGCAGTCCGCGTACGCCGAGATGGTGTTCGACGACGTGCTGTGGCCGGACGTCGACCGGCGGCACCTGTGGCGGGCCATCGAGACCTACGCCCAGCGCGAGCGTCGCTACGGCGGTGCCGTCGACGCCGCCACCGACCCGGTGTGATGCCGGTCGCTCAGTGCTCGGCGCAGGTGCCGAACACCTCGAGCGTGTGGCTGACGTCGCGGAAGCCGTGCTGGGCCGCGACGGCGTCCGCCCACCGCTCGACGGCCGGCCCCTCGACCTCGACCGTGCGGCCGCACACGCGGCACACCAGGTGGTGGTGGTGCGATCCCGAGGTGCACCGGCGGTAGACGACCTCACCGTCAGCGCTGCGCAGGACGTCGAGCGCGCCGTCCGCGGCGAGGCCCTGCAGCGTGCGGTAGACGGTGGCCAGCCCGATGCTGCTGCCGGCGGCGCGCAGCCCGGCGTAGATCTGCTGGGCGCTCACGAACGTCTCCTCGTCGGCGAGGAAGGCGGCCACGGCCTCGCGCTGCTTGGTCGCGCGCGGGCGCGCGGTGCCCGTCATCGCCCGGCCTCGCTGGGGGCGGCGTCGTGCTCGTCGTAGTGGCCGCCGTGGGGGGCGTGCAGCTGGCCCCCGTGCAGGTAGTCGACGTGCCCGTCGTGCAGGACGGCGGGGTGCCCGCAGCTCTCGCCGTGCTCGTGGGCCAGGTGCCCCTCCGCGACGCGGTGCCGGCGGCGGTTCCAGCGCGACAGGGCGCCGGTGGTGACCGCAGCCAGCACGAACACCGCCACGGCGATGACGACGATCGTGCCGCCGGACGGTGTGCCGGCGTAGAAGCTCGTGCTGATGCCGGCCAGGCTCACCAGCACGCCGGTCACCACGGCGACGGCCAGGCTGCTGCGGAAGCTGTGGCAGAACAGCTGGGCGATCGCGTTGGGCAGGATCATGAGCGCGCTGATGAGCAGCAGCCCCACCACGCGCATCGAGACCACGACGGTGACGGCGGTGAGCACCGCCAGCACGAGGTTCAGCCCGAGGACGGGCAGCCCGACGGCGCGCGCGTACTCGGGGTCGTTGGCGACGGCGAACAGCCGCGGCGCCAGCGTCAGCGTCACGAGCAGGACGGCGCCCGCGAGCACCGCGAACGTGACGACGTCGGCGGGGCTGGTGGTCGTGATGGCACCGAACAGGTAGGCGTTGAGGTTGGACGGCGTGGCGGCGGACGAGCGCGAGATGAGGACGACGCCGGTCGCGATGCCGCCGTAGAAGAGCACGGCGAGGGCGATGTCTCCGCTCGTGCGCCCCTTGGCCCGGATCAGCTCGATCGCCACGGCGGCCAGCACGGCGGCGACGAGCGCCGTCCACACCGGCGCGTAGCCGGTGAGCACGCCGACGGCGACGCCGGCGAGGGCGACGTGCCCCATGCCGTCGCCGATCAGCGCGAGCCGGCGCTGCACCAGGAAGATGCCGACGACCGGCGCGGCCAGGCCGACGAGCAGCCCGGCCAGCAGGGCGCGGCGCATGAAGTCGTACTGCAGCAGCTCGAGCACGGCCATCACGCACCGCCCATCGGCTGCTCGAGCCAGGCGCTCGGCGCCGCCTCGTCGTCCGCGGAGTCGTCCAGGTGGTGGTGGTCGTCGGTGGCATCGAGGGGTGCCTGCGGCAGCGCGCTCACCGGGCCGTCGGAGGTGATCCGCCCGTCAGACACCACGACAGCCCGCGTGAACACGTCCGCGAGGGGCCCGGCCTCGTGCGTCACCACGATCATCGGGACGCCCCGGGCCGCCAAGGCGCGGATCGTGTCGGCCAGCGACTGCTGGCTGGCCCGGTCGACCCCGGCGGTCGGCTCGTCCATGACCAGGACGTCGGGCTCGGCGGCCAGGGCGCGGGCGATCAGCACCCGGCGCTGCTGGCCACCCGACAGCTCGGCGACGTCGGAGTCGGCGAAGTCGGTGAGCTGCACGGAGTCGATGGCGTCCTGGACGGCGCGCCGGTCGGCGGCCCGCATGCGGCCCAGCCAGCCGAGGCGGGGGAGCCGGCCGGACGTCACGACCTCCCGGACGGTCGACGCGACGGCTCCGCCGACGGTGTGGCGCTGCGGTACGTAGCCGACGCGGGCGCGGTCGCGGCTGCCTCGCACGGGATGGCCGTTCAGCTCGACCGTGCCGTGCATCACCTCGGCCAGGCCGAGCATGCCGCGCACGAGGGTCGTCTTGCCCGAGCCGTTGGCACCGAGCACCGCGACCACCTCGCCGTCGGTGACGGCGAGGTCGGCTCCGCGCACGACGGCGCGCTCGCCGTACCCGATGGTGACGTCGCGCAGCCGCACGACGGGTGGGCGGTCGCTCTGCTGGCTCACGGGCACGGCTGGCCTTCCTTCAGCTGGGCGAGGTTGGCGCGCATCACCGACAGGTAGTCGGGGCCGGCGCTGGCGTCGGTGAGGCCCTCGAGGGGGTCGAGGACGGCCGTGCGGGCGCCGGTCTCCTGCGCGACCGTCCGCGCGATGGCGGGGCTCACGAGGGTCTCGAAGTAGATGGTGCGCACGTGGTGCTCGCGCACGTACGTCGCCACGTCGGCGAGCTGGCGGGGGTCGGGCTCGGCCTCGGGGCTCAGGCCGGTGATGCCGACCTGGTGCAGCCCGTAGCGCTCGGCGAGGTACCCGAAGGCGTTGTGGCTCGTGACGAGGTCGGTGCTGGTGCATCCGGACAGTCCCGCCCGCAGCTCGGCGTCGAGCGCGTCGAGGTCGGACGTGAGCCGGGCCAGGTTGGCCGCGAAGTCCTGGGCATGCGCCGGCTGGGCCTTCGCCATCGCCTGCTCGAGCGCGGTGGCGACGTGGCTCAGGCGCACGGGATCCAGCCAGAAGTGCGGGTCCTGCCGGGCCGACGCCTGCGGCTCACCGGTCTCGGTGAGGGGCGTGTACGTGAGGTCGAGCGAGGCCGCGGTCGAGGCATCGAACACCGCCTTCGGCGACGACGTGGCGACCGCGTCGTCCACCGCCGGCTGGAAGCCCTTGAGGTAGACGACCAGGTCGGCGTCCTGCAGGCCCGCGACGTCCCGGGGCGTGAGCTCGAGGTCGTGCGGCTCGCCACCGGGCCGGGTCAGCGTCGAGACGTCGACGAGATCACCGCCGACGCGCTCGGCCGCGTACTGCAGCGGGTAGAACGCGGCGGTGACGTGCAGGCGGCCGTCGGAGGCCGTGGCGCCCGAGGTCAGGGGAGTGCAGGCAGCGAGCACCGTCGCCGCGAGCGCGGCGGTGAGCAGCCGAGTGGTGCGCATGGCGACATGGTGCGCCTAGATGAGAATGATTGTCAAAACCGTTCCGCGGCGTGCGCTCACTGGCGGGGGAAGGCCTGCACGAGCACCAGTGCCACGGCCAGCAGCAGCACGGCCACCCGGCCGAGTCGCTCGACCGTGGTGAGGCGTGGCCAGCTGAGGTACATCAGCCACACCACGAAGACCGCGACGAGCGCCGTGCACACGACCCCCACGACGCCGCCCACGAACACGCCCACCACGAGCAGGGCCAGCAGCGCCACGAACGGCACGGCGCGCGGCAGGGCCGCGATGCGCACCAGCAGCGGGTGGCTCGCCCGCTCGACGGCGGCGCGCAGGCCCGAGGTCGGTGGTGTCGGGGCGGACGGCGATGAGCTGGGCACGTGGACTCCGGGTCGGGGATCGAGATGGTCGGCGCTGCGTGACATCCTCGCAGGCAGCGGGCGCCGTGCCCGCCGCCCCCTGCAGACGAAGGAGACACCGTGCCGCTCGTCGTCGTCACGCGGTACGTCGTGCCGGAGGGCGAGGCCGCGTCGTTCCGCGAACGAGGCCGTGCCGCGCTGGACGCCCTGCGCTCGCAGCCCGGCTGCCGACGCGGTCACCTCGGCCGGTCGATCGACGACCCGAGCCGGTGGCTGCTGCAGACCGAGTGGGACTCGATCGGTGCCTACCGGCGGGCGCTCTCGTCCTACGACGTCAAGCTGCGGGCGGTGCCGGTGATGTACTTCTCGGTCGACGAGGTGACGGCCTACGAGACGCTCGTCGAAGCCGGGTCCGGTGCCTCCGACGGGCTGCTCGACCACGACAGCGACCGCGACCCGGCCGCCGGATCCGCGTCGCTCGGCCGGGCCGGAGACCGGTAGCCTGGCTGCTCGCGTCCGGCCGCCCAGGCGGACTGCGCCGTCCCAGCCCTGATGGAGTGATCCGCCCGTGGCCGCCAAGCCCGAGTCCCGCATCGACACCGTCGTCAGCCTCGCCAAGCGGCGCGGTCTGGTCTTCCCCTCGGGCGAGATCTACGGCGGTACGCGGTCGGCGTGGGACTACGGGCCGCTCGGCGTCGAGCTGAAGGAGAACATCAAGCGCCAGTGGTGGCGCGCGATGGTCACCAGCCGCGACGACGTGGTGGGGCTGGACTCCTCGGTGATCCTGCCGACCCAGACCTGGGTCGCCTCCGGGCACGTCGAGACCTTCACCGACCCGCTCACCGAGTGCCAGAGCTGCCACCGGCGCTTTCGGGCCGACCACCTGCAGGAGCAGGTCGCCGAGAAGAAGGGCCTCGCCGACCCCGACCAGGTCGACCTCAAGGACGTCGCCTGCCCCAACTGCGGCACCCGTGGGGCCTGGACCGAGCCGCGCGCGTTCAGCGGGCTGCTGAAGACCTACCTCGGCGCGGTCGACGACGAGTCCGGGCTGCACTACCTGCGACCCGAGACGGCGCAGGGCATCTTCCTGAACTTCCTCAACGTCATGACCTCGGCGCGCAAGAAGCCGCCGTTCGGCATCGCCCAGGTCGGCAAGAGCTTCCGCAACGAGATCACGCCGGGCAACTTCATCTTCCGCACGCGCGAGTTCGAGCAGATGGAGATGGAGTTCTTCGTCGAGCCGGGCACCGACGCCGAGTGGCACCAGCGCTGGATCGACCTGCGCACCCAGTGGTACGTCGACCTCGGCATCTCCGCCGAGAACCTGCGCCACTACGAGCACCCGACCGAGAAGCTCTCGCACTACTCGACGCGCACGGTCGACATCGAGTACCGCTTCCGGTTCGCCGGCTCGGAGTGGGGCGAGCTCGAGGGCATCGCGAACCGCACCGACTTCGACCTCACGACGCACAGCAAGCACTCCGGCGTCGACCTGTCGTACTTCGACCAGGGCAAGAACGAGCGCTGGACCCCCTACGTCATCGAGCCGGCAGCCGGCGTCGGCCGGTCGATGATGGCCTTCCTGCTCGACGCCTACAGCGAGGACGAGGCGCCGAACGCCAAGGGCGGCGTCGACAAGCGCGTCGTGCTCCGCCTCGACCCGCGCCTCGCGCCCGTCAAGGCCGCGGTGCTGCCGCTGTCCCGGCACGCCGACCTGTCGCCCAAGGCGCGCGACCTCGCAGCCGCGCTGCGTCGCAACTGGCACGTCGACTTCGACGACGCCGGCGCCATCGGCCGGCGCTACCGCCGCCAGGACGAGGTCGGCACGCCGTTCTGCCTCACCGTCGACTTCGACACCCTCGACGACCACGCCGTCACGGTGCGCGAGCGCGACTCGATGAGCCAGGAGCGCATCGCCCTCGACCAGGTCGAGGGCTACCTCGCGGCGCGGCTCGTCGGCTGCTGAGCGGCCGTCCACTCCTCGGCCACCTGACCCAGCCGGTCGAGCACCAGGGCGATCGCGGGGTCGTTCTGCGAGCCGGCGCGCACGGCGGCGTAGAAGTGCCGTGCCGCGGGCGTTCCCAGCACCGGCACGACGGCGAGGCCCTCGACCGGTAGCGGCTGCGCCACGCGGGGAACGAGCGCCACGCCGGCCCCCGCGGCCACGAGGGCGCCGAGCGCCACCCAGTCGCCGACGTGGTGGCGGACGTCGGGCGTGAAGCCGGCGTTCGCGCAGACCGCCTCGGTGAGCCGCGCGCACGAGCCGCCGGGATAGCCCGAGACCCACGGCTGGTCGGCGAGGTCGGTGAGCCGGACGCCGCCTGGGCGCGCGCACGGGTGGTCGGCGGGCAGCACGGCGTCGAGCGGGTCGACCAGCAGGTCCAGGCGGTGGTACCTCGCGTCGGTCACCGGCGGGCCTGGGGTGTGGTGCACCGTGACGGCGAGATCGACGTCCCCGAGGTCGAGCGCGGTGAACAGCTGCGGCGGCTCGGACTCCGACACCGTGAGCGAGAGCGCAGGGTGGCTGCGGCACAACGACTTCAGGGCGGGGGCGACGATGGTCGAGATGCCGGTCGACAGCGAGGCGATGCCCACGTGGCCGGTGTCGCCGGCGTCCCACGCCGCCAGGTCGGCGCGCGCGGCCTGCAGCTGCTCCTCGATGACCGCGGCGTGCTGCAGGAGGCGGTGGGCCCGCGCGGTGAGGCGGACGCCGCGGCCGCGCTTCTCGAGCAGCTGGACGCCGGTCTCGCGGGCGAGGCCGGCGATCTGCTGGGACACCGCGGACGGCGTCAGGTGCAGCGCGGCGGCTGCGGCGGACACGGTGCCGTGCTGGTCGAGCATGCGCAGGACCCGCAGCCGGCGCAGGTCGATCGTGAAGTCGCGACTCAACGTTGACATGCACGAATAGTAGATGGACTGAACGTTCTCCGCCGCTCCACAATGAGCGCATGAGTCGTCGTGCCGCGTTGCTCTTCGCCGGGTTGTCCATCGCCTGGGGCGTCCCGTACCTGTTGATCAAGATCGCGGTCGACGAGCTCAGCCCGCTCACGCTCGTCTTCACCCGCACCGCGCTCGGTGCGCTGCTGCTGCTGCCCGTCGCCGTGGCGCGCGGGTGGGTGCGGCCGGTGCTGGCGCGCTGGCCGCGGCTGCTCGTGTTCACCGCCGTCGAGATCACGGTGCCCTGGCTGCTGCTGTCGCGCGCCGAGCAGCACCTGACGAGCTCGCTCACCGGGCTGCTGGTCGCCGCCGTGCCGCTGGTCGGCGTCGGCGTGGCGATGGCGACCGGTCGCCACGAGCCGCTCGGCCGGGGCGGCGCGCTCGGGCTGGCGGTCGGTGTCGTGGGCGTCGCCCTGCTCGTCGGGGTCGACGTGAGCGGCAGCCAGTGGTCGGCCATCGGCGAGATGGCGGTGGTCGTGGTCTGCTACGCCCTCGGCGCCGCGCTGCTGTCGCGGTGGTTCTCCGACCTGCCGGGGCCGGGCGTCGTGGCCCTGTCGCTCACGGCCGCCGCCGTCGGCTACCTGCCGTTCGCCCTGCCCGGCCTGCCGCACCAGCTGCCGTCGGCGCGCGTGACGACGTCCGTCGTCCTGCTCGCCGTCGTGAGCACGGCAGCGGCCTTCCTGCTGCTCGTCGCGCTCGTGGGCGAGATCGGGCCGGTGCGGGCGACGACGATCACCTACGTCAACCCCGCCGTGGCGGTCGTCGCCGGAGCGGTCGTGCTCGGCGAGCGGCTGACCGTGTGGACCGTCGCCGGCTTCGCCCTCGTCATCGGCGGCTCGCTGCTCGTGAACCGGCGGCGTCCGGCGGCCGAGCCGCTCGACGAGGCTGCCCCCTGCCCCGCGCCGCTGCCCACCCCCGCCACCTGACCCGCGCGCCACACCCATGACGGCCGTCACGGGTGGTTCGTGACAGCCGCCGCAGGTCCACCCGCGACGCGTCCGCCAGCCTGGAGGGCATGAACAGCGATCTGTCACTGGGCGGTCTGGGTCCTGCGACGGTGTCCGGTGCGCAGCCCGACCCACCGTCACTGCCTGCCCCGGCGCTGCGACTGCGTGGGCTGCACCAGCACTTCGGTGCCGTGCAGGCGGTGCGTGGTATCGACCTGGAGATCCAGCGCGGCGAGGTCGTCGCGTTCCTCGGTCCCAACGGTGCCGGGAAGACCACGACGATCGACATGGTGCTGGGCCTGACGCGGCCGACCGCTGGTGCCGTGGAGGTGCTCGGCGGCACGCCTGAGCAGGCCGTGGGGCGCGGCGTGATCGCCGCGGTGATGCAGACCGGTGGTCTGCTGAAGGACCTGACCGTCGGCGAGACGGTGCAGATGATGGCGGCGCTGTTCCGCTACTCGCGCCCGATCGGGGAGGTGCTCGGCCGAGCCGGGATCGCCGACATCGCCGATCGCCGCGTCGGTAAGTGCTCGGGGGGCCAGCAGCAGCGGTTGCGGTTCGCCCTCGCCCTGTTGCCTGACCCAGAGCTGCTGGTGCTCGACGAACCGACGACCGGCATGGACGTCGAGGGGCGGCGCGACTTCTGGGCCGCCATCCGCGCGGACGCCGCGCAGGGCCGCACGATCCTGTTCGCCACCCACTACCTGGACGAGGCGGACGCGTACGCCGACCGGATCGTCCTGATCAGCCGCGGCCAGATCGTCGCCGACGGAAGCGCGGCGCAGATCAAGAACCTCGCGTCCGGCCGTACGGTCAGCGCCACCTTGCCGGACGTGGCCGAGGTCGAGCTCGCGGCCCTGGCCGGCGTCCAGAGCGTCGAGCGGCGGGGCGATCGCGTGCTGCTGCGGACCTCGGACTCCGACAGCGTGGCCCGCCACCTGCTCACCGCCACCGGCGCCCGCGACGTCGAGATCACCTCGTCCGGGCTCGAGGACGCCTTCCTCGCGCTGACGGGCGACCCAGAACCCCACCAGCCCACCCACTCGCAGGGGAGCAGCGACCGATGACCAGTGCCGCACCGACGGGCGCGTGCGTCCCCGACGACCTCGTCGACCGGAGCCCGCGCGGCCGTGGCGGATTCAGTGTCACCTTCCTGCGCCTCGAGGTACGCCGACTGCTGCGCAACCGCCGCACGGTGTTCTTCACGCTGGTGCTGCCGCCGATGTTCTTCGCCATCTTCGGCACCAACTCGGCGTACAAGACCGAGCGGGTGGGAGTCGGCAACGTGACGGCCTACGTGATGATCAGCATGGCGGTCTACGGCGCGATGCTCGCGACCACGAGCGGCGGGGCCATGGTCTCGATCGAGCGCGCCGCGGGCTGGAGCCGCCAGCTGAGACTCACACCGCTGCGCCCGATGGCGTACATCGCCACCAAGGTCGTGACCGCGATGACGCTCGGACTGATGTCGGTGCTCGTCGTCGGGGTCGTGGGCAAGCTGCTCGGGGCGCAGATCCCGCTGCACGTCTGGGTGGAGTCGGGTCTGGTGGCATGGCTCGGTTCGGTCGTCTTCGCGGCGTTCGGACTGTTCATGGGCTACCTGCTGCCGAGCGAGAACGTCATGCAGATCCTGGGTCCGGTGCTCGCAGTGCTCGCCTTCGCAGGTGGCCTGTTCGTGCCCCTGGACGACGGGTCGTGGTTCGCGACGGTCTCGAAGCTCACGCCGATGTACGGGCTCGCGTCATTGAGTCGGGCACCGCTCGGCCACGGCGGCTGGCAGGTCACGGCCGTGCTGAACGTGGTGGTGTGGGCATCGCTGTTCGCCGCAGGCGCCGCGTGGCGGTTCCGGCGCGACACGGCGCGGGTCTGAGCCTCTACGGTGGGCTGGTGAGCAGCGGCACGGCCCGTCAGCCCCTCGCCCGAGCGACCGGCGAGCCGGACCACGGCGGGGTGGCGCCGGCGCTGACCGGCGTGGGCCGGGCCCGCCCGGCGGTGTTCGCCGGGATCTGGCTCGTGTACCTCGTGCGGCCGGTGGTCGACGCGCTGCACGGAGGGCGCGGCACCTGGGGCGCCGTGGGCGTAGTGGCCCTGCTGGCCTTCGCCGGCCTGTTCGTGCTCGGGTCCCTGATGGTGCGTTCGGCCCGGCGCGAGCCCGGCCCGGCAGCCGCACGGGTGGCCGTGCTGCTCGTGGTCATGCTGCTGCTGCTCGTGCTCGCTGCGCCGGCCGCCGGCGCCTCCTCGATCGGTGGCGCGATCTACATCTGCGTGCTCGCCGTGATGGCGCTGCCCGGTCGGGTGGCCTTGCCCGTGGTCCTGCTGCTGGCGGCAGCCTCCGAGGTCGTCCCGCGGGTCGTGCCGGGGTGGGACTCCGACAGCTTCTTCGCCTTCCAGATCCTGCTCGCCTGCTTCGCGGCGTGGGGGGTCACCCAGATCATCTCTCGTAACGCCGACCTGGTGCGGGCTCGCGAGGAGATCGGCCGGCTGGCTGTCGCCGACGAGCGAGCGCGGCTGTCTCGGGATCTGCACGACATCCTCGGACACAGCCTCACCGTCATCACGGTGAAGGCCGAGCTGGCCGGTCGGCTGGCCGAGGCCGAGGGGGCGCCGGGTGCGCAGGCCGAGATCGGTGACGTCGAGCGCCTGGCGCGCGAGGCGCTGGCCGACGTCCGGGCGACGGTCGGCGGCATGCGCGGGGTCACGCTCGCCGGCGAGCTGGCTGGGGCTCGCACCGCGCTGGACGCAGCCGGTATCCGCGCGGTGCTGCCGTCGTCCGTCGACGACGTCCCGGCGCCGCGCCGCGAGCTGTTCGCCTGGGCGGTGCGCGAGGGCGTCACGAACGTGGTGCGGCACAGTCGGGCGGACGAGTGCGTGGTGCGGCTGACACCGACGTCCGTCACGGTGCAGGACGACGGGCGCGGACCAGATGCCGCGAGATCCGGCGGGCACGGGCTGGCGGGGCTGCGCGAGCGCGCCCAGGCCGCCGGCGCCAGCATGCGGGTCGGCGCGCGCGCCGGCGGTGGGTTCGTCCTTCGGCTCGAGGCCCTGCGTGAGTGAGCCGATCCGGCTGCTGCTCGCGGACGACCAAGCCCTGGTCCGCGGCGCACTGGCAGCCTTGCTGCAGCTGGAGCCCGACCTCGAGGTCGTGGCCGAGGTGTCGTCCGGTGCCGATGTGGTCGAGGCGGCGCGCACGGCGCGACCTCATGTCGCCCTGCTCGACGTCGAGATGGGAGAGGTCGACGGCATCACCGCCGCACGGGCGTTGCGGACGGCGGTGCCGCAGTGCCGTGTGCTGATGGTGACGACGTTCGGCCGACCCGGCTACCTGAGGCGGGCGATGGAGGCGGGGGCGAGCGGGTTCGTCGTCAAGGACACTCCGGCGCGCCAGCTGGCCGATGCCGTTCGGCGGGTGCACTCCGGGCTGCGGGTCGTCGACCCCTCGCTCGCAGCGGAGACCTTGGCGGTCGGCGACAGCCCGCTCACGCCGCGCGAGGCGGACGTGCTGCAGGCTGCACGCGACGGTCGCACGGTGGCGGCCATCGCGACCGCGCTGCACCTGTCGGAAGGCACGGTGCGCAACCACCTGTCCGCCGCCATCGGCAAGACGGGCGCTCGCACTCGCGCGGAGGCGGTCCACATCGCCGACGGCCGCGGCTGGCTCCCGCTCTAGCTGAGTGCGGTGGAGCGCCCCAGTCGCGCGCGTTCTCCACAGGCGTGGGCTGTTCACAGCGCTCCGTTGCCCACAGTCCGCCGGTCGGTCGAGTTCTCCACAGGCTGCGCTCTCGCCGCACGAGGGAGACGTCGCTTCGCGCCAGGGTGAGGCGCGGAGGTGGTGGCATGGCTGCGAAGGACGCGGTGGGGCGCTACGGCGAGGACGTCGCGGCGCGGCACCTGAGCGAGCAGGGGTTCCAGGTGCTGCACCGCAACTGGCGGTGTGAGCTCGGCGAGATCGACATCGTGGCCCGCGACGGCGACTGCCTCGTGGTCTGCGAGGTCAAGACACGGCGCTCGACGTCGTTCGGCCACCCGGCCGAGGCGATCACGCCGCGCAAGGCGGCCCGGCTGCGGCGCCTCACCGCCGCGTGGCTGGCCGAGACGGGCCTGCACCCGCCGCAGATCCGTATCGACGTCGTGGCCGTGCTGCGCCCGCCGAGCGGCCCCGCCCAGGTCGAGCACCTGAGGGCGGTGGCCTAGGTGGCGCTCGGACGCACGCGCTGCGTCGCCCTGCTGGGCATCGACGGGCACGTCGTGGACGTCGAGGCCGACGTGTCCAGCGGGCTCCCGGCCTTCACGATCACGGGCCTGCCCGACACCTCGCTGGCCGAGGCCCGCGACCGCGTGCGCGCGGCCTGCCACAACTCCGGCGTCGCGCTGCCGCCACGCCGGCTGACCGTGAACCTCTCGCCCGCCTCGATCCCCAAGGCCGGTACCGGTTTCGACCTCGCGATCGCGGTGGCCGTGCTCGTCGCGGGGGAGGTGGTGCCCGAGCGCGCAGCAGCGGACGTCCTGCACCTGGGCGAGCTCGGGCTCGACGGGCGCGTGCGGCCGGTGCGGGGGGTCCTCCCCGCCGTGATCGCCGCGGCTCGCAGCGGCGTCGACCGGGTGGTCGTCCCGTCGGCCAACCTGGCCGAGGCCGAGCTGGTCCCCGGTGTCGAGGTGCTCGGCGCCCGGTCGCTGGCCGGCCTGGTGGCCCGCTACCGCGGCGAGCAGCTCGACGAGCCCACGGAGCTCGACGACGTCGGCGAGCCGCTCGAGGAGGTGAGCGGTCGACCGCTCGACCTGGCCGACGTCGTCGGCCAGGTCGACGCGCGCCAGGCGCTCGAGGTCGCAGCCGCCGGCGGTCACCACCTGTTCCTGCTGGGGCCGCCGGGTGCCGGCAAGACGATGCTCGCGGCCCGGCTGCCGGGCCTGCTGCCCGACCTCGACGACGACGCTGCGCTGGAGGTGACGGCCGTGCACTCGCTCGCGGGCTCGCTCGTCCCGGGGACGGGCCTGGTGGTGAGGCCGCCGTTCGTCGACCCGCATCACACGGCGTCCGCCCCCGCCATCGTGGGAGGCGGGTCGGGGATCCCGAGGCCGGGCGCGGCATCCCGGGCGCACCGCGGTGTCCTCTTCCTCGACGAGGCCCCGGAGTTCGACCGTCGGGTGCTCGACGCGCTGCGCCAACCCCTGGAGTGCGGCGAGCTGGTGATCCACCGCGCCGCAGGCCAGGCCCGCTATCCCGCGCGGTTCCAGCTCGTCATGGCCGCCAACCCGTGCCCGTGCGGGCGCGGCGCAGGCAAAGGCACCGAGTGCACGTGCACACCGATGGCGCGACGGCGCTACCTGCACCGGCTCTCGGGGCCCCTGCTCGACCGGGTCGACCTGCAGGTGCAGGTGCTGCCCGTCACCCGGGCCGCGCTCGGCACCGCGGGCCAGGAGGAGTCCAGCGCGGTGGTGGCCGGCCGGGTGGCCGCGGCGCGCGCCGCCCAGCGACGTCGGTGGGCCGGGGCTCCCTGGCAGCTCAACGCGCACGCCCCGGGCCACGAGCTGCGGACGCGCCCCTGGCGGCTGCCCGCGACGGCGACCCGTTCGATCGAGACCGGTGTCGAGCGGGGCACCCTCACGGTGCGCGGCTACGACCGGGTGCTGCGCACGGCGTGGACCCTCGCGGACCTCGACGGCAGCGAGCGTCCGGTGAGCGACCACGTCGAGCAGGCGTTCGCACTGCGGCACCAGGCTGCGGCGTGAAGGAGGTCCGCCGGCGCGGCCTCACGTTCGACCGGGACGACGAGGTGCTGGCCCGCGCGGCCTGGAGCCGTCTCGCCGAGCCGGGGGACGTCCGCGTCGCGACGCTGGTCGAACGGGTCGGGCCCGGCGAGGCGCTGCGGGCCCTGGTCTCGCGCGACGTCGAGTGGCTCGACCGCTATGTCCCGCGCCTCCTCGACCTCGACCCGCGCCGCGACCTGGAGACGCTGCGGCGGTTCGGGGGCCGGCTCGTCCACCCGGGCTGCGAGGAGTGGCCGCCGGGACTCGCCCAGCTCTCCGCGCCACCCCCGTGCCTGTGGGTGCGAGGTCCGGTCGACCTGCGCGACGTCCACGATCGCTCGGTCGCGATCGTGGGCGCCCGGGCGTCCACCGTCTACGGCGAGCACGTGACGGGCGAGATCGCCTGCGGCGTCGCCGAGCGCGGTTTCGTGGTCGTGAGCGGCCTGGCCTACGGCGTCGACGGCGCGGCGCACCGAGCCGCCATGACCACCGGCAGGTCGGTCGCGGTGGTCGCCGGTGGTGTCGACCGCGCGTACCCCCAAGGGCACGAGACGCTGATGGGGGCGCTCGCGGACGACGGTGCCGTGCTCAGCGAGGTGCCACCGGGGTCGGCGCCGACGCGCTCGCGCTTCCTGCAGCGCAACCGCCTGATCGCCGCGCTGTCGGGCGGCACGGTGGTCGTCGAGGCGGCCGTGCGCAGCGGCGCGCTCAACACGGCCCGCACCGCGGCGGCACTGGGCCGACCTGTGGGAGCGGTGCCGGGGCCGGTGACGTCGGCGGCGTCGGCCGGTTGCCACGAGCTGGTGCGCGACGGGCGGGCCGTGCTCGTCACCGACGCGGCCGAGGTCGTCGACCTCGTCGGGCGCCTCGGGGAGGACGCCGCCGATCCGCCTGCGGGCGTCGACCGTGACCGCGACGGCCTGGACGACCTGGCCCGGCGGGTGCTCGACGGCCTGCCGGTGCGCAACGGCCGTCCGATCGACCGGATCGCGTGCGCCGCTGGGCTCGAGGCCGTCACCGTGCAGTCCGCGCTCGGCCGGCTGGCGCTGCTCGGGCTGGCCGAGCGGCACGGACACGGCTGGCGGCTGGTCCGGGCACCCCGATCGCGCAAGGACGCCGACGTGCGCCGTGCCGAGGCCGTCGTGCGTGCCGCCACCCACCCGCAGCCACGGCTGCCGGTCGTGGAAAGTTGACCCGGCTGTCTGAGCAGCACCGCCGGCAGGCTCGAGTGACGCAGCCGGTGGCCACGGCGCGTTGACGGGTGCGACGCGGCGAGGTTGCGTAGCGTGACCCGGGTGACAGCGTCGACCGCGCCGGACGAGCGCGCCCCGAGCGCCCCCAGCGCCCGGCAGGCGCCACCGCGCGAGCCGCTGTCGCCGGAGCTGTCCGAGGCGCTGGCGGAGTTCGCGCGCCATCTGCGCAACGAGCGGGCGAGGTCGCCGCACACCGAGCGCGCCTACGTCGGCGACGTCCGGGCCCTGCTCGAGTTCGTCGTGCGGCGCGGCGGTGACGGGCTGGACGCCGTGACACTGCCCCTGCTCAGGTCGTGGCTGGCGTCGCTGACGGCGGCCGGCCGGGCTCGCTCCACCATCGCGCGGCGGGCAGCGGCCGCCCGCACCTTCTGCGGTTGGGCGACCCGCACGCAGCGCATGCGGCGCAACCCCGCGGTCCGGCTCTCGGCACCACGCCGCGACCGGACGCTGCCCGGTGTCCTCGCCCAGGGTCAGGCTGCGGACCTCCTGCGCGTGGCCGAGGTGGCCGCCGACGACGGCGACCCGCTGCACCTGCGTGACCGGGTCGCTCTCGAGCTGCTGTACGCCAGCGGGATCCGGGTCGGTGAGCTCGTGGGTCTCGACGTCGACGACGTCGATCTCGAGCGGCGCGTGCTGACGGTGGTGGGCAAGGGTGACAAGCAGCGCGTCGTGCCGTTCGGGCTGCCGGCCGCCCAGGCGGTGCGCGACTGGCTCACGGTCGGGCGTCCCCAGCTCGTGACCAGCGAGAGCGGCCCTGCGCTGCTGCTCGGGCGTCGAGGCAGACGCGCCGACCAACGACAGGTGCGGGCCGCCGTCCACGACCTGCTGCGACACGTGTCCGACGCCGAGGACATCGGCCCGCACGGCCTGCGCCACTCCGCGGCCACGCACCTGCTCGACGGCGGAGCTGACCTGAGAGCCGTTCAGGAGCTGCTCGGTCACGCTACGCTCGCCACGACTCAGATCTATACACACGTTTCCGTCGAGAGGCTGAAGGCGACCTATGAGCAGGCGCACCCGCGAGCCTGACGCCGAGGTGGCGGTGACACCGCCCACCGACGCCGACGCTGGTGCAGACATCGGCTCACAGACCAACCAGGGGGATCGGATGACCGGGCGCGAGGCTGACGTGACCGACGTCGACGACGCGACCGACGACGCAGCCGAGGGTGCGAGCCCTGCTGACGCGGTCGCCGAGGACTCGGCCGAGCTGGACGCGGACAGCGAGCTCGCCGCGGACGAGATCGAGCCGGACGAGCTCGACGACCCCGTCGCCGCGAACGCGGCAGCGATCGCCGAGCTGTGGCGCACCTACAAGGCCGACGGCGACCCTGCGGTGCGCGAGAAGCTGATCCTGCACTACTCGCCGCTCGTCAAGTACGTGGCCGGTCGCGTCGGCGTCGGTCTGCCGCCGAACATCGAGCAGGCCGACCTGGTGTCGTACGGCATCTTCGGGCTCATCGACGCCATCGAGAAGTTCGACATCGAGCGGTCGATCAAGTTCGAGACCTACGCGATCTCGCGCGTCCGCGGCGCCATCATCGACGAGCTGCGTGCCATCGACTGGATCCCTCGCTCGGTGCGGTACAAGGCCCGTGAGGTCGAGCGGGCGTACGCCGAGCTGGAGGGGCGCCTGCACCGGACACCCACCGAGGCCGAGGTGGCCGACCACATGGGCATCAGGGTCGGCGACCTGCACCACATCTTCAGCCAGGTCTCCTACGTCAACGTGGTCGCGCTCGACGAGCTGCTCAGCGTGGGTGGGGAGAAGGGCGACTCCCTGACCCTCGGCGACACGCTCGAGGACAAGGGCGCCGAGGACCCCGTCCTCGCCTTCGAGGGCGAGGAGACCAAGTACCTGCTCGCCCGGGCCATCAACCAGCTGCCCGAGCGCGAGAAGATCGTGGTGACCCTCTACTACTACGAGGGGCTCACGCTCGCGGAGATCGGTCAGGTGCTCGGTGTCACCGAGTCGCGGATCTGCCAGATGCACACCAAGGCGGTGCTGCAGCTGCGTGGCAAGATCGCCGAGGTCACAGCCGGCTGAACGGCTCGGCGTACTCGAAGGCGCCCGCCATCGTGGGCTCCCAGGCCGCCAGGGGGCGCACCTGGAAGTTGCGACCCCACCGCGGCTCCGGGGACCGGATGCCCAGCTCGTCGGCGGCCACGAAACCCTGTCGGCCGTAGTAGCCCACGGAGCCGAGCAGCACGACGGCGGCCAACCCCAGGGCGTCCGCGGCGGCCACCGACGCCTGCACCAGGCACGTGCCGACACCACGCCGTTGCGCGTCCGGGTGCACGGCCAGCGGGCCAAGGCCGACGACCAGGCCGGTGCGGCCGTCGATCGTGGCAGCCGTGGAGACGCACGTGCCCGCCAGCTCGCCGTCCAGCTCGGCGACGAAGGACAACGCCGCCAGCCAGCCGGGGTCGTCGCGCAACGCGTCGACCAGGCCGACCTCGGGTGCAGGTGAGTTCCCGTTGGCGTTCTCGCGGAACGCTGCTGCGAGCAGCTGGCTGACTGCGGGGGCGTCGCTGCGCCGCTCGCGACGGACGACCAGTGACCGGCTCATGGCGCCGCAGCCTGCCACACGACCGCCACCGCAAGGCCACCAGCATCGCCGCCGCCACCACCACCACCGCCGGGCGCGGCGACCGGATCAGCCCAGCGGCAGCAGCACCGGGGGACCACGGCCGACCAGCATGAGCGGGTCGAGGTAGGAGGTGCCGCGGCGCAGCCCCCAGTGCAGGCAGGTGCGAGGCCTGCAGTGCCCGAGCACCGCGGCCACGACGGCGATGCGCTGGCCGGAGGACACGATCGTGCCGACGGGCGGCCAGCCCTCGACCGGCTCGTACGTCGTCCGCAAGCCACCGGGGTGCGTGACCACGACGACACCGCGCCCGGCGACCACGCCGGCGAAGGTGACCCGCCCGCCGCCGGCGGCGAGCACGGGGTGGCCGACCTGCGTGGCCAGGTCGACCCCGCGGTGGCCGGCGCTCCACGGCGTGGGGGGAGCGCGGAACGGCCGGGCCACCGCGGGGCGTGGCGCGAGCGGCCATCCCCATCCGCGCACCGGAGCAGCTGCCGGCCAGGGAGGTGCCGACAGGTGCGTCGGGCCACCCAGCACCGGGCTGAAGGCCGCCACCGTGGCGAGGATCATCGCTCGAACCATGGGGGCGAGCCTGGCCCATCGCGCGGACGCTGTGCGCGTGCGCCGGGCGACCTGTGGACGACGGCCCGGTTCGCGAGCCTGTGGAGGAGAACGCGGCTGCGTCCACAGGCCCGATCTCCTTCGCGGCGGGGAACTAGGGCCGAGCCACCTTCGACAGCCCGGCGAGGCGTTCCGCCGCCTCCTGCAGCACGTCGGGCCGCTTGCAGAAGGCGAAGCGCACGAGGGAGCGGCCGGCCGACGGGTCGTCGTGGAACACGCGCACCGGCACGCCGACGACGCCGGCCAGCCGCGGCAGGTCGCGACACAGCGCCAGCCCGTCGTCGTAGCCGAGGGCCGCGCCGTCGACGAGCACGAAGTAGGTGCCCGCCGGCACCAGGGGAGTGAGCCCTGCCGCCCGCAGGCCGTCACAGAGCAGGTCACGGCCGGCCTGCAGCCGCGCGGCGAGCTCGGCGAACACGTCGTCGGGCAGGCCGAGGCCGTGCGCCACCGCCGGCTGGAACGGCCCCGACGCCACGAAGGTGACGAACTGCTTCACCGCGCGCACGGCGTCCACCAGCTCGCGCGGGCCGTGCACCCAGCCGACCTTCCACCCGGTGACCGAGAAGGTCTTGCCGGCGGAGGAGATGGTGAGGGTGCGGTCGGCCAGGCCGGGCAGCGTCGCCACCGGCACGTGCCGGCCGGCGGTCGGCCCGTCGCTGAAGAGCAGGTGCTCGTAGACCTCGTCACTGACGACGAGCGCCCCGTGCTCGCGGGCGAGCGCGCCGACCAGCTCGAGCTCGGCCGGCGTGAACACCTTGCCGGTCGGGTTGTGCGGCGAGTTGAGCAGCACCACCCGCGTGCGGTCGCTGAACGCGGCCCGCAACGCCACCTCGTCGACCGCGAAGTCCGGCGAGCGCAGCACGACGGTGCGCCGCACCCCGCCGGCGAGCGCGACGGCCGCCGCGTACGAGTCGTAGTACGGCTCGAACATCACCACCTCGTCCCCGGGCTCGACGAGCGCCAGCAGGCTCGAGGCGATCGCCTCGGTGGCACCTGCCGTCACGAGCACCTCGGTGTCGGGGTCGACGTCCAGGCCGTAGAAGCGGCCCTGGTGGTCGGCGATCGCCCGTCGCAGCTCCGGCACACCGGGCCCGGGCGGGTACTGGTTGCGTCCTTCGCGGATGGCGCTGACCGCCGCCTCCAGCACGGACGCCGGCCCGTCGGTGTCGGGAAAGCCCTGACCGAGGTTGATGGCACCGGTGCGCTGGGCGAGCGCGGTCATCTCGGCGAAGATCGTCGTGCCGAAGCCGCGCATGCGCTCGACCAGGAAAGGGCTTCGCGGTGAGACGTCCATGCCGCGACACTACGGCGGTGGACACCTCCCGCGCGCGGCTCGGACCGCTGAGCGAGCCGGTCTTCCGCCGGTACTTCGCCGGCCAGGCGGTCAGCCACCTCGGTGACCGCATGACGCCCGTGGCGCTCGCGTTCGCCGTCCTGCAGCTGACGGGGTCGGCGACCGACCTCGGGCTGGTGGTGGCCTCCGGCACGGTGCCGCTGGCGGTGCTGCTGCTCGTGGGTGGCGTCTGGGCCGACCGGCTCGACCGCCGGGTGATGATGCTCGCGACGGACGCCGTGCGCGCCCTCGTGCAGGGCCTGCTCGCGACGCTGCTGCTCACCGGGACGGCGCGTGTGTGGCACCTGGCCGTGCTGGCTGCCGCCGCCGGCGCCGCGCAGGCGTTCTTCGAGCCGGCCGCCACCGGCATGGTGCCCCAGGTGGTCTCGAGCGCCCGGCTCAGCCAGGCGAACGCGCTCGTGGGTCTGAGCCAGAACGTCGCCATGATCGCCGGGCCGCTCATCGCGGGCGCGCTGGTGGCGACCACCAGCCCCGGCGCGGCCATCGCCGTCGACGCCGTCACCTTCGTGGTCAGCGCGCTGTTCCTGCTGCGGCTCGGCACCGCGGCGGCCGCGGTCGCTGAGCGCTCGACCTTCGCGCAGGAGCTCGCCGGCGGTTTCCGGGAGGTCTCCTCCCGGCCCTGGCTCGCGGCCATGGTCGTCGGCTTCACGGTCTACCACGCGGTCGTGCTGCCGGCCGTGCTCGTGCTGGGCCCGGTGACGGCGCAGCGCCAGTACGACGGCGCCGCCACGTGGGCGGTCGTCTCGGCGGCGTTCGGGATCGGTGCCGTGCTGTCGGCGGCCGTCGCCCTGCGCGTGCGCCCCCGACGTCCGATCGTCTGGTGCGCCCTGCTGCTGATCGGTGGCTCGCTGCAGCCGGTGTTCGTGGGGGTGGGGCTGCCGGTCGTGGCGATCGCGGGGCTCATCGCCGTCTCCGGCGCCTGCATCAGCGTGCTGTTCGTCGTCTGGGACACCACGCTGGCCCGTCAGGTGCCCCCCACGGCACTGAGCCGGGTGAGCTCCTTCGACTACTTCGGGTCGACGGTCGGCATGCCGGTCGGCTTCGCGCTGATCGGCCCGGCGGCGCAGCACTGGGGTCTGATGCCGACCATGGTGGGGGCGTCGTGCATCGGGGTCGCCTGGGCCCTCCTGACCGCGGCGCTGCCCTCCGTGCGCCACCTGCGCGACGACGCGGCGCCGTCCGGCCAGCCGGCCCCCGAGCACCACACGCCGCACCCGCCGACCGACCCGTCACCAGCACCCGCGCCGCTGGCGTAGACTGTGCGGACGACCGGTCCCTGGCCGGTCGAATTCGCGCGTCCGCAGACCGGCACCTCGTGCCGGGGCGCACACCCGGTCCGGCAAGCCCGGCTCAGTGCGTCGCGGTCGCCAGGCGTGGCGGTCGACCGGCCGACCACGGACAACCGAGCGACAAGGACACCCGGCATGGCCGTCGTCACGATGCGCCAGCTCCTCGAGAGCGGCGTGCACTTCGGGCACCAGACCCGACGTTGGAACCCCAAGATGAAGCGCTTCATCTTCACCGAGCGCAACGGCATCTACATCATCGACCTGCAGCAGTCGCTGACCTACATCGACAACGCGTACGAGTTCGTCAAGGAGACGGTCGCCCACGGCGGCACCATCCTGTTCGTCGGCACCAAGAAGCAGGCCCAGGAGCCCGTGGCCGAGCAGGCCACCCGCGTGGGCATGCCCTACGTCAACCAGCGGTGGCTGGGCGGCATGCTCACCAACTTCCAGACCGTGCACAAGCGCCTGCAGCGCCTCAAGGAGCTCGAGGTCATCGACTTCGAGGACGTCGCCGCGAGCGGGATGACCAAGAAGGAGCTGCTCGTCCTGCGCCGCGAGAAGGACAAGCTCGAGCGCACCCTCGGCGGCATCCGCGACATGGCCAAGGTGCCGAGCGCCGTGTGGATCGTCGACACCAAGAAGGAGCACCTCGCGGTCGACGAGGCCAAGAAGCTGAACATCCCCATCGTCGCCATCCTCGACACCAACTGCGACCCCGACGAGGTCGACTACAAGATCCCCGGCAACGACGACGCGATCCGCTCGGTCACCCTGCTGACCCGCGTGGTGGCCGACGCTGTGGCCGACGGGCTCATGCAGCGCTCGCGCGGGTCCGAGGCCGGTGCCGCCGAGGGCGGTCAGGTCGCCACCGACGAGCCGCTCGCCGAGTGGGAGCGCGAGCTCCTCGAGGGCCAGAAGCAGGCGGCCGAGGCCGCTCCGGCCGCGGCGGAGTCTGCTGAGACCCCGGCTGAGACCCCGGCTGAGGCTCCTGCTGAGGCCCCGGCCGAGGCCCCGGCTGAGACCCCGGCGGAGGCGTCCACTGAGGCCAGCACCGAGGCCAGCACCGAGGCCCCGGCCGACAAGGACGCCCAGGCGGCCGACGGCGACCAGCCCCAGGCCTGAGCCACCTACCTGAGCACTGCGAGAGGGAGTACCACCCGAATGGCGAACTACACCGCCGCTGACATCAAGGCGCTGCGCGAGCAGACCGGCGCCGGCATGCTCGACGTCAAGAAGGCGCTCGACGAGGCCGACGGCGACCGCGCGAAGGCCACCGAGATCCTGCGGGTCAAGGGCCAGAAGGGCGTCGCCAAGCGCGAGGGCCGCAACGCCAGCAACGGTCTCGTGGCCATCCACGTCGACGGTGGCGTCGGCACGCTGGTCGAGGTCAACTGCGAGACGGACTTCGTCGCCAAGGGCGACAAGTTCCAGGCCGTCGCGCAGCGCGTCCTCGACCAGGCCGTGGCCATCGGCGCCGCGGACGCCAAGACCCTGCTCGACTCCTCGATCGACGGCCAGACCGTCAACGAGGTGCTCGACGAGGCCAACGCCGCGATCGGCGAGAAGATCGAGGTGCGTCGCGTGGCCCGCGTCGAGGGTGCGGCCGTGGCCTCGTACCTGCACCGCACCAGCCCCGACCTGCCTCCGCAGGTCGGTGTGCTGCTGGCCACCGACGGCCCGGCCGACGTCGCTCGTGACGTCGCCATGCACATCGCCGCGATGCAGCCGAAGTACGTCTCGCGCGACGCGGTGCCGGCCGACGTCGTCGAGACCGAGCGCCGCATCGCCGACGAGACGGCCCGCAACGAGGGCAAGCCCGAGGCGGCGCTGCCCAAGATCGTCGAGGGCCGGCTGCAGGGCTTCTTCAAGGAGAACGTGCTGGTCGACCAGCCGTACGCGAAGGACTCCAAGAAGACCGTCGGCGCCGTGCTGAGCGAGGCCGGCGTCGCGCCGGTGGCGTTCGCGCGGTTCCGTGTCGGAGCCGAGAGCTGAGCCAGGGCCACGAGGCCGCGCTGCGCCCCGCCGACCTTCGGGTCGGCGGGGCGCAGCCGTGCTCAGGAGAGGGATTTCACCCGTCCAGCGTTGGCTCCACTACCCCTCGGTAGGGCAGACTGCCCCCGACCGGCTCGCCCACCTCGGCGACCGGCTCGAGCAGCGCAAACCACCCCATAGCCCCACGGCGTCGTCGAGTACCAGGAGAACCACCGAGTGGAGAGCACCGTGAGCCAGACCGCCCCGGACCTGGAGATCCGCTCGGGCGGCGACCGCCCGGTCTACAAGCGGGTGCTGCTGAAGCTCTCCGGTGAGGCGTTCGGCGGCGGACGCATCGGCCTGGACCCCGACGTGGTGCGCGAGGTCGCGCGCCAGATCGCCGTGGCGGTGCGCAGCGGCGTCCAGGTGGCCATGGTCGTCGGTGGCGGCAACTTCTTCCGCGGCGCCGAGCTGCAGCAGCGCGGCATGGACCGCGCCCGCGCGGACTACATGGGCATGCTCGGCATCGTCATGAACTGCCTGGCGCTGCAGGACTTCCTCGAGAAGGAAGGCGTCGAGACCCGCGTGCAGACCGCCATCACGATGGGCCAGGTCGCCGAGCCGTACATCCCGCGCCGGGCCATCCGGCACATGGAGAAGGGCCGCGTCGTCATCTTCGGCGCCGGGGCCGGCATGCCGTTCTTCTCCACCGACACCGTCGCGGCCCAGCGCGCGCTGGAGACCAAGTGCGACGTCGTCCTCATGGGCAAGAACGGCGTGGACGGCGTGTACTCCGCCGACCCCAACACCAACCCGAACGCCACCAAGTTCGACACCGTCACCTACGCCGAGGCGCTCCAGCAGGGGCTGAAGGTGGCCGACGCGACGGCCTTCGCGCTGTGCATGGAGAACGGCATGCCGATGGTCGTGTTCGGCATGGAGGGTGAGGGCAACCTCACCCGCGCGATCCAGGGTGAGAAGATCGGAACCCGGGTCGTCGTGAGCTGAGGTCGACCGACCCCGCCAGACGCTGTCCGACCCGACGCCTTCGAGCACGGGCCACACCCAAGGAGTCCGAGTGATCGACGAGACCCTCCTCGACGCCGAGGAGAAGATGACCAAGGCCATCGAGGTCGCCAAGGAAGACTTCGGGGCGATCCGCACGGGCCGTGCCAACCCCGCGATGTTCACCAAGCTCACCGTGGACTACTACGGCACACCGACGCCGCTGCTGCAGCTGGCGTCGTTCCAGACCCCCGAGGCCCGCACGATCCTCATCACGCCGTACGACAAGAGCTCGATGAGCGACATCGAGAAGGTGCTGCGCGACAGCGACCTCGGGGCCAACCCGGCCAACGACGGCAACGTGATCCGCGTCGTCCTGCCGCAGCTCACCGAGGAGCGCCGGCGCGACTACATCAAGCTGGCCCGGCACAAGGCCGAGGAGGCGCGGGTCTCGATCCGCAACGTCCGCCGCCACGCCAAGGACCAGCTCGACAAGCTCGTCAAGGACGGCGAGGTCGGCGAGGACGAAGGCACCCGCGCCGAGAAGGAGCTCGAGGCGACGACGAAGAAGCACGTCGACGTCGTCGACGACCTGCTCAAGCACAAGGAGGCCGAGCTGCTCGAGGTCTGAGCCCCGCTCAGCCCGACGCTCGGACCGCGACCGACCGCCGTGACCGACTCCCCTGGTAGCGCCCAGCCGCCGACCGCGCCGTCGGAGGCTGCCTCCGGCGTGCCCGCAGCCACCCGGGCCGCCGCACGCGCAGCGCCGCAGGCCGCCGCGCGCCGGACGCAACCTGCCCGCCGCCGTCGGTGTCGGCCTGGGCCTCGGCGCCATCGTGATCGCCTCGCTGTTCATCCGGCGCGAGGCGTTCGTCGCCGTCGTCGTGGTGGCGGTGTGTCTCGCGCTGTGGGAGCTCGCGCAGGCGCTGTCGGCCCGCCAGGTGCACGTCCCGCTGCCACCGGTGGCGGTGGGTGCGGTCGCGATGCTGGTGGCCGCGTACAGCGCGGGCGGGCAGGCCCTCGCCGTCTGCTTCGTCCTGACGGCCGTGGGCGTGGTCGTCTGGCGCTCGGCCGAGGCGCCCGAGGGCGCCCTGCGCGACGTCGCGGGGGGTGTGTTCGCCGCCGCCTACCTGCCCCTGCTCGGCGGGTTCGTGGTGCTCATGCTCGCCGAGGACGACGGCGCGTGGCGCGTCCTGACGTTCATGGTCGTCACCGTGGCCAGCGACATCGGCGGCTACGCCCTCGGCGTGGTGGCTGGCCGGCACCCGATGGCGCCGTCGGTGAGCCCCAAGAAGTCCTGGGAGGGATTCGCCGGCTCCGTCATCGCCTGCGTGGTCGCCGGTGCGCTGCTCATGCCCCTGGCGTTGGACGCTCCGTGGTGGAGCGGTGTGCTGCTGGGGCTGGCGGTCGTCCTGGCGGCGACGCTCGGCGACCTCGCGGAGTCCATGATCAAGCGCGACCTGGGCATCAAGGACATGGGCTCGGTGCTGCCGGGCCACGGTGGGGTCATGGACCGTCTGGACTCGCTGCTGGTGAGCGCGCCGGTGGCGTGGCTCCTGCTGCACCTGCTGGCGTGAGGATGGGACACTGGTGAGGCCATGCCCACCGCCCAGCTGACCTTCACCGCGCCGCGCCGTGCCAAGCCGCCGCGCCACCTCGCCGACCTCACCTCCGACGAGCGCGCCGCCGCCGTCCGCGAGCTCGGCCAGCCGGCCTACCGCGCGCGGCAGCTGTCGACCCACTACTTCGAGCGGCTCGTCGACGACCCCGAGCAGATGACCGACCTGCCCAAGGCCCAGCGCGGTGAGCTCGTCGAGCAGCTGCTGCCGCCGCTGCTGACGCCGGTGAGCGTGCGCACCGCCGACCACGGCGCCACGGTCAAGACGCTCTGGCGGCTGTTCGACGGCGCGCTGGTCGAGAGCGTCCTGATGCGCTACCCGGGCCGCGTCACGATGTGCGTGTCCAGCCAGGCGGGCTGCGGGATGAACTGCCCGTTCTGCGCCACCGGGCAGGCCGGGCTGACCCGCAACATGTCGACTGCCGAGATCGTCGAGCAGGTGGTCGCCGGCGCGCGCTCGCTCGCTCGCGGCGACGTCGAGGGCGGCGTCGAGGACTCCCCGCTGCGGGTGAGCAACGTCGTCTTCATGGGCATGGGCGAGGCGCTGGCCAACTACCGCGCCGCAATTGGCGCGATTCGCCGGCTCACCGATCCCACCCCGGACGGGCTGGGCATGAGCGCGCGCGGCGTCACGATGTCGACGGTCGGGCTGGTGCCGGCGATCGACAAGCTGGCGGCCGAGGGGGTCCCGGTGACGCTGGCGCTCAGCCTGCACGCGCCAGACGACGAGCTGCGTGACGAGCTGGTGCCGATCAACACGCGGTGGAAGGTCGGCGAGGCGCTGGACGCCGCCCGCCGCTACTTCGAGGTCACCGGACGCCGGGTCAGCATCGAGTACGCGCTGATCCGCGACATCAACGACCAGGCGTGGCGGGCCGACCTGCTGGGCAAGCTGCTCAACGCGCGGGGCAAGGGCTGGGTGCACGTCAACCCCATCCCGCTGAACCCGACGCCCGGCAGCAAGTGGACCGCCAGCGACCCGAAGGTCGAGCACGCGTTCGTGTCGGCGTTGCGCGCGCGGGGGATCCCCACCACCGTGCGCGATACTCGTGGGCAGGACATCGACGGCGCGTGCGGCCAGCTGGCTGCCACGCAGATCACGGGGAGTGGTGCGTGAGCGCGCCCATGAGGTTTCGCAAGGTCGGCGCGCTCGCTCGCGGCTACGACGTGGGCCAGGTCGACGCGTTCGTCGCGCGCGCCCTGGGCGGCGGGGTGACGTCGACCGAGATCCGCAGCGTGGGCTTCGACCTGCGGCTCGGGGGCTACCAGGTGGGCGCGGTCGACGCCGCGCTCGACCGCCTCGAGGACGACGCGATCAACGCCGAGCGCGACGGCGACCGACGCGGGCTCGGCGAGCGCGGCTTCGTCCGCGACGTCACCTCCCAGGCCCAGGTGCTGCGGGCGCGGCTGGCCCGTCCGCACGGCGACCGGTTCGCCCGTGGGTCGATGTGGGAGCGCGCCTACGACGTCGAGCAGGTCGACATGCTGTGCGACGAGATCGCCGAGTACTTCGACGGGGGTACCGCGCTGTCACCCGACGACCTGCGCGCCGCGGTTTTCGCGACCCGCCGGGGCTCGCGGGGCTACAGCGAGCGCGCCGTCGACCGGTTCGTCGACCGCGTCGTGGCCGTCATGGGGCGCGTCAGCTGACCGCGAGCAGGTCAGCGGCGGCGTCCACGTCGTCGACGAGGTGCACCTCGCGGGCCATCTCGCGTCCGGCGGCCAGCGCGGTCAGCAGCGGCCAGACGGGCAGCGTCGTCGTCCAGTAGTCGCGGCCGACCAGCACGATCGGCGAGACCTCGCCGGTGGCGCCGTAGTAGGAGCGGGTGGCGGTCTGGAACACCTCCTGCACGGTGCCGGCCGCGCCGGGCAGCACGATGAGCCCTCCGGTGCTGCGCGAGAGCAGCAGGTCCTCGCGCTGGGCGTTGGAGAAGAACTTGGCGATCGCGCCGGAGAACACGTTGCTCGGCTCGTGGCCGTAGAACCACGTGGGCACCCCCAGGCTCGAGCCGGGGCGCCCGGCCAGCCCCAGCCGCTCGCGCAGCGCACAGGCCGAACGCGCCCAGGCGGTGACGTCCGCGAACGTCGGCACGCGCGCCAGCTCGCCCACCGCCCGCTCGACGTCGGCGGCCGGCCGGTCGTGCAGCGCCGCTCCGAGGGCGGCGGCCTCCATCGCGCCCGGGCCGCCGCCGGTCAGCACCAGCGAGCCGGCACCGGCCAGCCGGCGGCCGAGGTACGCCGCCGCCAGGTACGTCCGGTCGCCGCGCTCGATCGCGTGCCCACCCATCACGCCGATCGCGCGCCGTCCGGCCAACGCCTCGTGCAGCGCGTCGCTGACGCTGTCGTCGTGCACCGCGCGCAGCATGGTGGCCAGGATGTCGTCGCGGACGGCGAGGTCCAGCCACCACCGGTAGGCCCGCGCGTCCGGGGTGGCGGCGTACCCGTGGTCCAGCCCGGCGTAGAGCTCCTCGGCGGTGTAGAGCCCCGAGCGGTAGGGGTCGACCGGCACCCCGGTGACCGAGGGGAACACGAGGGCGCCGCCGGTGCGCAGGTGGTGCTCCAGGCGGTCGCTGACGCGGCCGCCGAGCACGACCACACCGCGGGGGTCGAGGGTGAGCAGGCGCTCCTCGCGAGTGGTGAGGTCGAGGCCCTGCAGCCGCAGGCCGGCGAGCGGGCGGCCGGCGTCGAGCCAGGCGTCGAGCGCGGCCAGGTTCTCGATCTCCATGGGTCGGCATTGTGCCCGACCCCCCGCCGGCCGCCAGGGGTGCACTTCGGTGACAAGGTGCACGCTTGGACCGCCCGTAGGCGTGCACTTCGGTGACAAGGTGCACGCCTGGACGCGGGGGAGGGAGGTCAGTCGGGCGGGACGGTGGGCAGCCGGGTGAGGCCGGTGACGCGGTCGACGGCCAGGGCGATGACGACGCGGGCCGGGTTCTCGCGCGGCACGCGGTAGCGGCCGGCGTAGCGGTGCTCGGCGTCGCGCACGGCCTCCGGGTGCACGAGCACGGACGCCTCACCCTCCAGCGTGAGCCACCGGCGTCCTTCGACCTGGCACAGCGCCGCGCGTCCGCCGCCCAGGACGTTGCGAGCCTTCTGGCTGTCTCCGCTGGTGATGACGCGCGCGACCCCGCCCTCGTCGTCCCACGTGAAGGCCACCGGGACGACGTGCGGCGTGCCGTCGCGGCGCAGGGTGGTCAGCGTCGCCAGGTGCCGCTCGCGCAGGAACTGCAGGACGTCGGCGGGCAGGTCGGAGGGGTCGAAGCGCACGCCCCCACCTTCCCAGCCCGCACCTCGTTTGATCACGTTCAGCGGGCGACACACCGCTTCACGAGGGGTGCACCCCTCGACGAGCGGACGGAACCCTCGACAAGCGCCCTCAGCCGAGCAGATCGGCCAGAGCGTCGAGCACGCGGTCGACGTCGTCCTGGGTCGAGTACGGCGCGAGCCCGAGCCGCAGGCCGCCGCCGTCACCGAGGCCGAGGTGGCGCGAGGCCTCGATAGCGTAGAAGTGGCTGGACGGCGCGTTGACGCCCCGCGCGGCGAGGGCCACCGAGACCTCCCCGGCCGGCCGACCGTCGAAGGTCAGCAGCAGCGTCGGCGTGCGGTGCGCGGCGCGCGACCAGGTCACCACGCCCGAGAGCCGCGCGATCCCGGCCTCCAGCCGCAGCCGCAAGGCGTCCTCGTGCTCCTCCACCAGCGCCATGGCCCGCAGCACCCGCGCCCGTCGGTCGCCGCCGTCGTCCGGCGCGATGCCCGCGAGGACGTCCACCGCGGCGGTCGTGCCGGCCAGCAGCTCGTACGGGAGGGTGCCGAGCTCGAACCGCTCGGGTACCGCGTCGGACGACGGCAGCAGCTTGGCGGGGTGCAGGCTCTCGAGCAGCTCCGGCGCCGCCGCGAGGACGCCGCAGTGCGGCCCGAGGAACTTGTACGGCGAGCAGGCGAAGACGTCCGCTCCGAGCGCGGCGACGTCGACCGGCGCGTGGGCGGTGAGGTGCACTCCGTCGACGAAGACGAGCGCGCCGACGGCGTGCGCTCGGGCCGCGATGGCTGCGACCGGCGGACGCGTGCCGATGAGGTTGGACGCGCCCGTCACCGCCACCAGGCGGGTGCGCGGCCCCAGCAGCGGCGCGACGTCCTCGACGGTCAGCTCACCGGACGCCGGGTCGAAGTCCGCCCAGCGCACGGTCGCGCCGGCCGACTCCGCGGCCTGCACCCACGGCCGGATGTTCGCGTCGTGGTCGAGGCGGGTCACCACCACCTCGTCGCCCGGGCCCCATCCGCCGGCCAGGGTGCGCGCCAGGTCGTAGGTGAGCTGGGTCATGCTGCGCCCGAACACGACGCCTCGCGGGTCGGCGCCGAGCAGGTCGGCCATCGCCAGGCGCGCCTCGCGCACGACGCGGTCGGCGAGGCGCTCGGCGGCGGTGACGGTGCCGCGGTTCGCGATCGGGCTGGTGAGCGTGTCGGCGACCGCGCGGGCGACCGCGAGCGGGGTCTGCGACCCGCCGGGGCCGTCGAAGTGCGCCGTGCCGCTCGACAGCGAGGGGAACTGGGCGCGCAGGGCGCCGACGTCGTAGGCCATGCACCGATCCTCGCTCACGTGACGCCGCTCACCGCAGGCACCCTGGCGCGCCCCGGGTGGCCGGGGGAGGATGCGCCCATGAGCCAGCAGCGCACCGGAGCCTGGAGAACCGCTCACGACCGCAGCCTCCGCGAGCCCGACGGGTTCTGGGGCGAGGCGGCCGGCCTCGTCGACTGGATCACCAAGCCACCGCGCGTGCTGGACGACGACCGGCCGCCCTTCTACCGGTGGTTCACCGGCGGCGTCCTCAACACCTGCTACAACGCCCTCGACCGGCACGTGGTCGCCGGCCGCGGCGACCAGCCCGCGCTGGTGCACGACTCGCCGGTGACGGGCACCAAGCGCACCCTCACCTACGCGCAGCTGCTCGACCAGGTGGCGCGGTTCGGCGGCGTGCTGCGGGCCTTGGGGGTCGACAAGGGCGACCGCGTGGTCATCTACATGCCGATGGTCCCCGAGGCGGTCGTGGCGATGCTGGCGTGCGCGCGGATCGGCGCCGTCCACTCGGTGGTGTTCGGTGGGTTCGCGCCGGCCGAGCTCGCCGCGCGCATCGACGACGCGCGCCCCAAGGTCGTCGTCTCGGCGTCCTGCGGCATCGAGCCCTCGCGCGTCGTCGAGTACAAGCCGATGCTGGACGCCGCGATCGAGCGCGCGGAGCACAAGCCGGACCGGTGCGTCGTCCTGCAGCGCCCGCAGGCCCCGGCGGCAATGGGCGATCGCGACGTCGACTGGGCCACGGTGATGCGAGAGGGCGCCGTGACACCGGCCGAGTGCGTGTCCGTCGAGGCGACCGACCCGCTGTACGTGCTCTACACGAGCGGGACGACGGGCAAGCCGAAGGGCATCGTGCGCGACAACGGCGGCCACGCCGTCGCGCTGCGCTGGTCGATGCAGAACGTGTACGGCGTCCAGCCGGGCGAGACGTGGTTCACCGCGAGCGACGTCGGCTGGGTCGTCGGCCACTCCTACATCGTCTACGCGCCGCTGCTCACCGGCTGCACCACCGTGCTGTACGAGGGAAAGCCGGTGGGGACCCCTGACGCGTCAGCGTTCTGGCGGGTCGTCGAAGAGCACGGCGTGAGCGCGATGTTCACCGCCCCCACGGCGATCCGCGCGATCAAGAAGGACGACCCCGACGGCGTCCGCATGCGCGACCACGACCTGTCGAGCCTGCGCACGCTCTTCCTGGCGGGCGAGCGGCTCGATCCTGACACCTACGAGTGGGCGACCGACCGCCTCGGTGTGCCGGTGGTCGACAACTGGTGGCAGACCGAGACCGGCTGGCCGATCTGCGCCAACCCCCAAGGCCTGGAGCCGATGCCGATCAAGCCGGGGTCGCCGTCCGTGCCCATGCCGGGCTACGACGTCCGGGTGCTCGACGCCGACGGCCACGAGGTGCCGCCGGGCCACGAGGGCGCGATCTGCCTGAGGCTGCCGATGCCCCCGGGCACGCTGCCGACGCTGTGGCAAGACGACGACCGGTACGTCGCCTCCTACCTGTCGGCCCACGACGGCTACTACCTCACCGGCGACGGTGGCTTCGTCGACGACGACGGCTACCTGTTCGTCATGGGGCGCACCGACGACGTCCTCAACGTCGCGGGACACCGGCTGTCCACCGGGGCGCTGGAGGCAGCGCTCGCGGGCCACCCCGCCGTCGCCGAGTGCGCGGTCATCGGTGTGCACGACGACCTCAAGGGGCAGGTGCCGCGCGGTCTCGTGGTGCTGAAGGGCGGGTCCGACGTCGACCCGGAGACGGTGGCGCGTGAGTGCATCCAGCGCGTGCGCGACGAGGTCGGTCCGGTCGCGGCACTGCACCGCGTCGACGTGGTGCAGGCCCTGCCCAAGACGCGGTCGGGGAAGATCCTGCGCAAGACCATGCGGGAGATGGCTGACGGCCACCAGCCGACGGTGCCCTCGACCATCGAGGACGCGTCCGTGCTCGACGCCCTGGGCCCGGTGCTGCGCGCCTGACGCCTCACCCGCCGCGGTCAGGGCCGTCTGGTCCGTGCCACGTAGCCAGGCGGATGACGGCGGTGCCGGCGTCCAGGTCGACGCCGAACGGCGGGCCGCCCGTCTCGGGGATCTGCGCCTCGATGCGCTTGCGGTCGCGTTCTTCGCGCAGGTGCTTGTACCCCGGCTGGAACAGCTCGATGAAACCGTCGAGCTCCATGGCGACCTCCCTGACTCAACCGTACGCCGAGGGCGGCCTGGCGTGCGTGATCACCGGCGGGTGTGGGGTCGGGTCAGTCAGTGGTTGGTGAGGGCGGCGAGCGCGCGGCCCAGCCGGGCGGGTCGGCCCGTGCGCGCCTCCTCGGCATCGGCCAGCTCGGCCAGCCGCAGCCCGGCGTTGACGCCCAGCCAGCGCAACGGCTCCGGCTCCCAGCGTCGGGACCGGTGCCCCACCCACGGCAAGGTGGTGAGCCCGCTGCGCGTGCCCGTGATGAGGTCGGCGAGCGTCCGCCCGGCCAGGTTGGTGGTGGCGACGCCGTCGCCGACGTAGCCTCCCGCGGAGCCCAGCCCCGTGACGGGGTCGTACTGCACGCTGGCGTGCCAGTCGCGGGCGATCCCCAGCGGGCCGCCCCAGCGGTGGGTGATCGCGGCGTCCTTCGCGTCCGGGAAGAGGTCGCCGAGCGCGTGGTGCAGGGCGTCGAACACCCTCGGCTCGAGGTCGAAGTCCGGTCGCACGCTCGACCCGTAGTGATAGGGCGCGCCGCGGCCACCGAACACGAGCCGGTCGTCGGCGGTGCGCTGCCCGTACACGATGACGTGCCGGTGCTCGCTGAACGTCTCACCGTGCGCCAGCCCGGCGGCGTCCCAGAACGCTTGCGGCAGCGGCTCGGTCGCGATGATGAGGGAGTAGACCGGGACGACGTCCCGGTGGCTGCCGGGCAGCGTCGACGTCCAGGCCTCGGTGGCCCGCACCACGTGCCGTGCCCGCACCGTGCCGCGGTCGGTGGTGACGGCGCCCGCGCCGACGGACGTCGCTCGCGTGCCCTCGACGATCCGGCCGCCGTGGTGCTCGACGGCGCGCGCGAGCCCCTGCACCAGCTTCGCGGGCTGGATCCGCGCGCAGTGGGGCGTGTACGTCGCCCCCACCGCGTCAGCGACGCCGATGCGCTCACGCGTCTGCTCGGCGTCGAGCAGCTCCAGGCCGTCGATGCCGTCCCAGCTCTCGTCGTGGGCCACCTGCGATCGTGCGCGAGCCAGCTGCGCGGCGTTGCGCGCCACCACCACGGTGCCACCGCGGACGTAGTCGCAGTCGATCTGCTCGCGCTGGACGACGGCACCGACCTCCAGCACGGTGTCGAGCATCGCGCGGCGCATGGCCAGTGCCCGCTCGCGTCCGTGCCGTGCGGCGATCGCGTCGACGCTCTGCGGCAGCAAGGCAGAGCACCAGCCGCCGTTGCGGCCGCTCGCGCCGAAACCCACGCTCTCGGCCTCGACGACGAGGACGTCGAGGCCGGGCGAGCGCCGCAGCAGGTAGTAGGCGGTCCACAGGCCGGTGAAGCCGCCGCCGACGATGCACACGTCGGCGGAGGTGTCGCCGTCGAGTGCCGGACGCCGCTCGCTCGGCTGGTCGTCGTCGATCGCCCGCTGCCACAACGTGTTCGCGGGTGCGCCCACGGTCAGCACCGCCCCTGCGGCCAGTCGGCGACGTACGCGGGCACGGGGACGTCGAAGCGCAGGTCGGGTGCGGGCACCGGGGTGCCGAGGCGGTGCTCGAGCGGCACCACCCCCGCCCAGACCGGCCGGTCGAGGTCGGCGGTCGCGTCGTCCGGCGGGCCGTCGGACACCTTGAGCGACCACTCGAGGAGCGGGAGCGACAGCACCGTGGTGGCGGTGAGCTCCTTGGCCGATGCGGGCCGCGCGTCGGCACCCCGGCCGGGAAGCAGCCGCTCGGTGAGCAGCGCCAGCGCAGCGGCCTTCTCGTCGCCGACCAGCTGGGTGCACGTACCGAGCACCATCGCACTGCGGTAGTGCATGGACGACTCGAAGGCGCTGCGGGCGAGCACCAGCCCGTCGACGACGGTGACGGTGAGGCAGGTCGGTGCGCCAGCCGCCAGCGTGCGGAACAGGCGGGAGGCGTTGCTGCCGTGGATGATCAGCCGCTCTCCGTCGCGCGCGAACGCCACGGGCAGGACGAACGGCTGGTCGTCGTCGACCACGGCGACGTGCGCCACGAGGGCGGCGTCGAGCACCGCGTGCAGAGCGCTCAGGTCCCGGGACTGCTTCTCCGGCAACCGGCGCACCCGCGTGCGGGACGCCGGCTGCCGAGAGCTCACAGTCGCGACCACGCCTCCGTCAGGACGCCGCGCAGCCGCTGCTCGATGTCGTCGAACTCCGGCTGGCCGATGATGATCGGCGGGGCGAGCTGGATGACCGGGTCGCCGCGGTCGTCGGCGCGGCAGTAGAGCCCGGCGTCGAAGAGCGCCTTCGACAGGAAGCCGCGCAGCAGGCGCTCGGCCTCGTCGTGGTCGAACGTCTCGCGGGTGGCCTTGTCCTTCACCAGCTCGATGCCGTAGAAGAAGCCCTCGCCGCGCACGTCACCGACGATCGGCAGGTCGAGCAGCTTCTCGAGCGTCGCGCGGAACCGCGGCGCGTTCTCGTGGACGTGCTGCGTGAGGCCCTCGCGCTCGAAGATGTCGAGGTTCGCCATCGCCACGGCGGCGGACACCGGGTGCCCACCGAAGGTGTACCCGTGCAGGAACGACGTGGTGCCCTTCTTGAACGGCTCGAACAGCCGGTCGGACGCGATCATCGCGCCGATGGGGGAGTAGCCCGAGGTCAGGCCCTTGGCCGTGGTGATGATGTCAGGGACGTAGTTGAAGTCCTTGCAGGCGAAGATCTCCCCGATGCGGCCGAAGGCGCAGATCGTCTCGTCGCTGACGAGCAGCACGTCGTACTCGTCGCAGATCTCGCGCACCCGCTCGAAGTACCCGGGCGGGGGCGGGAAGCAGCCACCGGAGTTCTGCACCGGCTCGAGGAACACCGCCGCGACGGAGTCGGGGCCCTCGAACTCGATGGCCTCGGCGATGCGGTCGGCGGCCCACTGCCCGAACGCCTTGGCGTCGTGCCGCAGGTGCTCGGGGGCGCGGTAGAGGTTGGTGTTCGGCACCTTGTGCGCGCCGGGGACGAGCGGCTCGAACGGCACCTTGGCGTCCGGGATGCCGGTGATGCTCAACGCGCCCTGCGGCGTGCCGTGGTAGGCCACGGCGCGGCTGATCACCTTGTGCTTGGTGGGCTTGCCGACCAGCTTGAAGTACTGCTTGGCGAGCTTCCACGCCGACTCGACCGCCTCGCCGCCGCCGGTGGTGAAGAACACGCGGTTGAGGTCGCCGGGGGCCTCGTGGGCGAGGCGCTCGGCGAGGTCGATCGCCATGGGGTGCGCGTACGACCACAGCGGGAAGAACGCGAGCTCGGCGGCCTGCTTGGCGGCGACCTCCGCGAGCTCCCTGCGGCCGTGACCCACCTGCACCGTGAACAGGCCGGCGAGGCCGTCGATGTACTCCTTGCCGTTGGCGTCGTAGATCTTCGCGCCCTCACCGCGCACGATGATCGGCACGTGGCCGCCGCCCTCGTACACCGAGTGGCGGGTGAAGTGCATCCACAGGTGGTCGCGCGCGGCGTCCTCGCGGTGGGTGCCGCGCGGCGTCGTGCCGGGCTCGTCGTCGGTCGAGATGTCCTGCGGAGTGGTGGTCATCGAGTTCCCCAGTTGTAGAGCTGCTTGCGCAGCTTCAGGTAGACGAACGTCTCGGTGGTGCGGACGCCCGGGATGGTGCGGATGCGGGTGCTGATCAGCTCGAGCAGTGCGTCGTCGTTCTCGCACACGGCTTCGGCCAGCAGGTCGAAGCTGCCGGCCGTGACGACGACGTAGTCGACCTCCGGCATCTCGGCCAGCTGGTCGGCGACGGAGGTGAGGTCGCCCTCGGCGCGGATGCCGATCATGGCCTGGCGGCTGAAACCGACCTGCAACGGGTCGGTGACGGCGACGATCTGCATGACGCCGGCGTCGAGCAGCCGCTGCACGCGCTGGCGCACCGCGGCCTCGGACAGGCCCACGGCCTTGCCGATGGCCGCGTAGGGGCGGCGCCCGTCCTCCTGCAGCTGCTCGATGATGCGCTTGGAGACGTCGTCGAGAACGCCGCCGTTGCCGGGTTTGGAAGTCACGGGCCGATACTCCCGCACCGCTGGACTTCTGGCAAGTGATTCCGTCGCTGATTGCCGTATTGGCGACTGATTCCTACGCGATGCGGCTCGCACACTGTCGATACCGGTGGCGAGGCGCTAGGCTTCCGATGAGCCGCCGACGTCCGCCGGCCGCCCCGTGCCACGACAGGAGCAGCAGTGAGCCAGCCGAGCACCGCCACCCCCCGCCGCCTGCGCAACTTCGTCGGCGGCGAGTACGTCGAGCCCGACGCGCAGAGCACCACCGAGCTGGTCAACCCCTCGAGCGGGAAGGTGGTGGCCGAGGCACCGGTGTCGAGCGAGGCCGACGTCGACCGCGCCTACCGCACGGCGGCCACGGCGTTCGAGACGTGGGGCCAGACCACGCCGAGCGAGCGCCAGCAGGCGCTGCTGAAGCTCGCCGACGCGATCGAGTCGCGCGCCGACGAGCTCATCGCCCTGGAGGCCCAGAACACCGGCAAGCCCCTCGCCTTGACGGCGAGCGAGGAGATCCCGCCGATGGTCGACCAGATCCGCTTCTTCGCCGGCGCCGCCCGGGTGCTGGAGGGCCGCTCGGCCGGCGAGTACATGAAGGGTCACACGTCGTGGATCCGCCGCGAGCCGATCGGCGTCGTGGGGCAGGTCACGCCGTGGAACTACCCGATGATGATGGCGGTCTGGAAGTTCGCGCCCGCCCTGGCCGCCGGCAACACCGTGGTGCTGAAGCCCAGCGACACCACGCCCGAGACGACGCTGCTCATGGCCGAGATCGCGGCCGAGTTCCTGCCGCCGGGCGTCTTCAACGTCATCACCGGCGACCGCGAGACCGGCCGGGCGCTCGTCGAGCACCCGATCCCCGCCATGGTGTCGATCACCGGCTCGGTGCGGGCCGGCATGGAGGTCGCCGGCACCGCCGCGCGCGACGTCAAGCGCGTGCACCTCGAGCTCGGCGGCAAGGCCCCCGTGGTGGTCTTCGACGACGCCGACCTCGAGGCCGCGGCAGAGGCGATCGCCGTTGCGGGCTACTTCAACGCCGGCCAGGACTGCACCGCGGCGACCCGCGTGCTCGCCGGGCCGGGGATCCACGACGACTTCGTGGCCGCGCTCGCCGAGCAGGCGCGGGGCGCGAAGGTCGGCCTACCGGACGACGCCGACGCGCTGCTCGGGCCGGTCAACAACGTCAACCAGCTCGGCCGCGTCTCGGGGTTCGTCGACCGGCTGCCCGACCACGCCCGCATCGCGGCCGGCGGCGCTCGGGTCGACGGCCTCGGCGATGGCTTCTTCTTCCAGCCGACCGTGCTGGAGGGCCTGCGCCAGGACGACGAGGTGATCCAGAACGAGATCTTCGGGCCGGTCATCACGGTGCAGCGGTTCACCGACGAGGCCGAGGCGCTCAGGTGGGCGAACGGCGTGCAGTACGGCCTGGCGTCGTCGGTCTGGACCAAGGACTTCGGCCGGGCCATGCGCATGAGCAAGGCGCTCGACTTCGGCTGCGTGTGGATCAACACGCACATCCCGCTCGTCGCCGAGATGCCGCACGGCGGCTTCAAGCACAGCGGCTACGGCAAGGACCTGTCGATGTACGGCTTCGAGGACTACACGCGCATCAAGCACGTGATGGCGAACATCGACTCCTGAGGCTGCTCTCGAGCGGGACCGCCACCGGTGTGGCGGCAGCAGGCGTCCCGTGCCGTGCCCTAGGTTTGCTGCCGAGAATCGCACGGGGGCCGGACCACGCCCACGATCGGGCGCGGGAGGGCGACGACCGGATGGTGAACATCCTGCTGGCCGGGGGGATCTCCCTGGTCTCGTCCTTGCTCGCGACGCCTCTGCTGGTGCGGTTCCTCGCGCGACGCGGCTACGGCCAGTTCATCCGCGACGACCTCACCCACCACCACTACAAGCGCGGTAAGCCCACGATGGGCGGCACCGTCATCATCGGGGCCGCCCTTGCGGGCTACTTCGGCTCGCACCTGGCGCTGGTGGGCGTGAGCGCAAGCGGCGCCGGCGCGGTGTCGCCCGGTGAGGTCAGTCTCAGCGCACTGCTCGTGCTGCTCCTGCTGGTCGGGATGGGGCTCGTGGGGTTCGCGGACGACTACATCAAGATCTCGAAGGCGCGCAGCCTGGGCCTGACCTCCAAGCAGAAGCTCTTCGGCCAGACCCTCGTGACGGTGGCCTTCGCCGTTCCAGCGCTGTTGGCAGCGGACCAGAACGGTCGGGCGCCGGCGTCGACGGCCATCTCGGTGGTCCGCGACACGGCGCTCGACCTCTCGGTCGCAGGGCCGGTCTTCGGGCTGGTCCTGTTCCTGTTGTGGGCGAACCTCCTGGTCACGGGGGCGTCCAACGGCGTCAACATCACCGACGGCCTGGACGGCCTGGCCACCGGTGCCTCGGTCATGGTCTTCGGCGCCTACACCGGCATCAGCCTGTGGCAGTACAACCAGAGCTGCGCCGCGGTCGCCGGCCCCCGGTGCTACGAGGTGCGCGACCCGCTGGACCTCGCCGTGGTCGCCTGCGCCATCGCGGGCGCCTGCTTCGGGTTCCTCTGGTGGAACGCGTCACCGGCCAGCATCATCATGGGCGACACCGGGTCGCTGTCCCTCGGCGCGGCGCTGGCCGGGATGGCGATCGTGACGCGCACCGAGCTGTTGCTCATCGTGCTCGGCGGTCTGTTCGTGCTCATCACCTTGTCGGTGGTCATCCAGATCGCCAGCTTCAAGCTCACCGGCCGGCGCGTCTTCCGGATCGCGCCGGTGCACCACCACTTCGAGCAGGTGGGCTGGGAGGAGATCACGATCGTCATCCGGTTCTGGCTCGTCGCCGGCATCTGCGCGATGGCCGGCCTGGGGCTGTTCTACGCCGAGTGGTTGTCCGGGCCCTGACTGCGCCCGTCGCCGAGGCAGCAACTGCGATCAAGCACTCCAGCGCCGTCCGGTCGTAGCGTGGCGTCATGTACGAGACCGATGACGAGCTCGCCGCGCTGCAGCGGCTCCTCGACGCGTCCTACGGTGCCGCCTCGGGCCACCTTCGCGGCATCATCACCGACGACCGCAGGCTCTCGGCCCGCGATCTCGTCGCGCTGCTGACGGGCATGAAGGTCCTGTCCGTCGCCACGGTGACGGCGCAGGGCGAGCCGCGCATCAGCGCGCTCGACGGGCACTTCCTGCACGGCACCTGGTCCTTCAGCACCAGCGGCACGGCGGCGAAGGCACGGCACTTGGCGGCGCGCCCGGCGGTGAGCGTCGCCCACGTGGACGGCGAGCAGCTGGCGGTGTTCAGCCACGGCCGTGTCGAGCGGATGCGTGAGGGCGACGCGGACTGGCAGCCGACCATCGCGCACTGGACCGCGCACTACGGCAGCTCGCCGCTCGACTGGGGTGACGACATCGCGATCTACCGCTACCACCCGAGCTGGATGGTGGGCTACGCCTCGAACCGCTCCGAGCTGTTGGCCGCGCGCGGCGTCGACGGCTGACCTGACGCATTGTCGACCGGTCGCAGCCGCACCGGCAGCGCCTCGACGCCGTAGACGACCGAAAGCTGCCGGAAGCGCAGGTCGTCGGGCGAGCAGGCGAGCTGCAGGTCGGGGAAGCGTTGCGCGATGGCCCGGAACGCCGAGCGCAGCTCCATGCGGGCCAGCTCGGACCCGACACAGCGGTGGAACCCGTGGCCGAACGCCAGGTGCGAGCCCGGCTCGCGCGTCGGGTCGAACCGCGCGGCGTCCGGCACCAGGCCGTCGTCACGGTTGGCGCCGCTCAGGGACACGATCACCACGTCGCCCTTGCGCACGGTGCGGCCGAACAGGTCGAGGTCGTGGCGGGCGAAGCGCGGGAACGCGGTCTGGACGACGCCGAGGTACCGCAGCAGCTCCTCGACGACCGCGTCCAGGGCCTGCGGATCGCGCCGGGCGAGGTCCAGCGCCTCAGGGTGCTGCGCGAGGACGAGCGTGCCGAGGGCGAGCATGCTGGCCGACGTCTCGTAGCCGCCGAGGAACACCCCGTCGGCGAGCCCGGCGAGATCGACGTCCTCGAGCTCGTCGCCGTGGTCGCGGATCAGCGCGCCGATCAGGCCGTCACCGGGCTGCGAGCGCTGCTGGGCGACCACCTGGAAGAGGAACTCGCGCGACTGCGAGGCCGCACCGAAGAGCCCGACGCCGCCCAGGGACAGGTCGAAGCGCGCCGCACCCACGTCGCGGAACTCGTCGCGCGCCTCGAGCGGCACCCCCAGCAGCTCGCAGATCACCTGGAACGGCACGGGGAAGGCGAACGAGCGGACCAGGTCCGTGACGTCACCCGACGCCTCGGCGAGGTCGAGCTGCCGGTGCACGATGTCGTCGATGCGCGGCTGCAGCCGGGCGAGGCGGCGCTTGGTGAACTCCGGCGTGAGCAGGCCGCGCAGGCGCGTGTGGTCGGGCGGGTCGGTGAAGCCCAGGCCGCCGATCGAGTGCACCGGCGTGCTGCCGGCGCTCGCGACCATCGGGCGGATGTCGTTGCTGTAGTTCGTGGTGTCGGCCAGCACCGCCCGCGCCTCCTGGTACCCGGTGACCAGCCAGACGTTCAGGCCGAACACGCGCATGAGCCGGCTCACCGCCGGCCGCTCGCGGCGCGACGCCACCCGCACGCGCGGGTCGAGCCCGTCGCGCTGGAAGGGCAGCTTGAACGCGCGCGGCACGACCGAGATCCGCGAGAGGTCGACGCCTCCGTCGGACGCCTTGCTGACCAGGCGCCGTCCGATCCACCGGCTCACCGGTGCGGTGAGGCTGAGCATGTGACCCCCTAGCTGACGAGCGCCGCGCGATGCGGTTGCCCCGACGGGGCACACCCACCTTGCGGCAGGGCGCAGGGTTGACGCTATCGGGGATCACCCCGAGATCTCCCGCGTTCGGCGCCCTCGATCACGCGGTGTCGCGGGCAAGGAGGGCGACGTGCAGCGCCAGACACGTCTCGACGTCGTCGAGGTCGGCTCCCAGCACCTGGCCGAGCCGCGTCAGGCGGTCGTAGAACGCCGGCCGCGACAGGTGCATCGCCGCCGCCGCCGCGGACTTGTTGCGCCCGTTGTCGAGGTACGCGCGCAGCACGCCCACCAGGTCGTCGTCGCGGTCGAGCAGGGGGCCGAGCTCGCGCTCGACGAAGGTCTCGATCCGGGCGTCCCCGCGCAGCAGCGCGAGCAGCCCGCGCACGCCGACGTCGTGCAGGCGCACGAAACCGGCGCTCCACGGCAGGTGCGCTGCGGCGTCCGCGACCTGCTGCGCCTCGACCACGCTGCGGCGGGCGTCGCGCAGCCCCGCCACCACCGTGCCCGCCGCCAGCAGCAGCTGACGGCTGTCGGTGCCGGCCAGGCGGTAGCGCACCACGCGCTCGACCGCCCGCGCCAGGCGCTCGAGCAGCGCGGTGTCGTCGTCGCGCCGGTCGAGGGCCAGCAGCACGCCCACGCTGCGCTCGTCGATCGAGCCGATGAGGGCCGGGGTGCCGGCGTCGCGGGCCGCCTGCGCGACGGCGTCGGCGAGGTCGCGCAGCCGCGCCTGGGTGGCGAGCGTCGCCGCGGAGCGCGGCTCGCGCCAGCGCACCACGGCGCCGAGCAGGCGGCGTCCCTCCAGCGGGACCCCGAGCGCGCGGGCGCGCAGGCCGATCTCGGCGTCCGGGTGCTGGTGCTCCATCAGCGCCGTCAGCAAGGTGCGGTGGGTCTGGCGCTCCAGACCCTCGCGGTCGCGCGTGATGAGCCGCTGCAGCGCCAGCGTGGTCGCCGTGCGCTCGACGAGCATCAGGTCGTGCGGGCGCAGGTCGTCGGGCGGCCGCACGAGCACCAGGCGGCCCCAGTCCTCGCCGCGCGCCCCCACGGTCGCCACGACCCAGCCGGACGCCGGGTCGACGCCGGCGCGCCCCGGCACCCGCACCGCGCGCGAGCGCTGCTGCCACCGCGAGAGCAGGGCGTTGTCGTCCTGGCCCGCGGCGTCGTGCTCGACGACGAGGTGCCCCGGCGTCTCGAGCACCACCGGGGCACCGGCCATGCGGGCGGCCTGGCGCACGACCTCGGAGGTGTCGGCGCCCTCGACGGCCAGCTCGGTGAAGGTCTCGTGCAGCGCCTGCGCCTGGCGCAGCGAGCTGATCTGCCCGTCGATCACGAGGCTGTGCACGGCCTCGGTGACCTCGATGAACGCGACCGGCTGGGTCAGCTCGATCAGCGGCAGGCCGCAGCGCTCGGCGGCCCGCACCATCGCCGAGGGCACGCGTCCGGCGTAGGCGCGCCCGAGCTCGACCACCAGCCCCGCCACGGGCAGGGCGGCGAGCGTCTTGACGTACTCGACGATGCCGTCGTCGGTGCGCGGCAGGGCAACCCCGGTGGTCAGGATCAGCTCGTCACCGCGCAGCAGGTCGCCGATGTCGGCGACCTCCGCGACGTGCGCCCACCGCACGGGGTGGTCGAGGTGGTCGCCACCCGCGACGACGTGCGGGCGCCCAGCAGCCAGGACGGGCAGCGCGAGCACGGCACTGAGCGTGGGCAGCACCCCGGGTCTCCGTTCGGTCAGCCGACACTCTGTAGCGAGTGCCGGGGCACAGCAGGCAGTGTGCGTCCCACGGTAGCCGTCATCGTCACCCCTGACAGCGCGCGGGGTCACTAGTGCATCGTGTCAAGGACGCTAGATTTCGTTGAGGTAACGCCCTCAGGCTACGGAATCGCTTGAGAAGCCTTGTCTGCACTGACATCGCGTGTCACGATCATCCCAGGCAGACGGCACGGGTCGAACGGCACAGGAGGCGGCGTGGAGGCAGCAGGCGCGGGCCACCAGTGGGTGGGTGGCCGCCGGTGTGCCGCCCTCGCCGGCGAGTCGGCGCCGCGGCACCAGGTGATCGACCCCGCCACGGGTGAGGTCGTCGAGCACGTGGCGCTCGCCGGTGCGGCCGACGTCGACGCGGCCGTCACCGCCGCCGTCGCCGCACAGCGCGGGTGGGGCGCCGCAGCGCCCGCCGAGCGGTCGGCCGCGATGCACCGGCTGGCCGCCGAGCTCGAGGCCGTCGCCGAGCAGATCGCGCAGACCGAGACCGCACAGACGGGCAAGCCGATCCGGCTCAGCCGCGCGTTCGACGTGCCCGGCACCATCGACAACACGTCCTTCTTCGCGGGGGCGGCCCGCGTGCTCGAAGGGCGCGCGACGGGCGAGTACTCGCCCGACCACACCTCGTCCGTGCGCCGCGAGCCGCTCGGCGTCGTGGGCTCCATCGCGCCCTGGAACTACCCCCTGCAGATGGCGGCGTGGAAGGTCCTGCCTGCCATCGCTGCCGGCAACGCGATCGTGCTCAAGCCGAGCGAGCTCACCCCGCTCACCGCGCTGATGATGGCCGAGGCGGCCCAGCGCGCGGGCGTGCCGGACGGCGTCGTCAACGTGCTCACCGGCAGCGGCCCGGACGTCGGTGAGGCCCTCGTCTCCCACCCGGACGTCGCGATGGTGTCGTTCACCGGCAGCTCGGCCGTGGGCCAGCGGGTGATGAGCCTGGCCTCGGCCAGCGCCAAGCGCGTGCACCTCGAGCTCGGCGGCAAGGCGCCCTTCGTGGTCTTCGACGACGCCGACCTCGAGGCCGCCGTGCACGGCGCCGTCGCGGGGGCGCTCATCAACACCGGCCAGGACTGCACCGCGGCCACGCGCGCGATCGTGCACCGGTCGCTGTTCGACGCCTTCGTGGCCGGGGTGGCCGACCTGATGTCCGGCGTGCGGCTCGGCGACCCGCGCGACGAGGCGACCGACCAGGGCCCGCTCATCAGCCGCGCGCACCAGGCCCGAGTGGCCGCGCACGTCGAGCGGGCCCGCGCGGCGGGCGCCAAGATCGTCTGCGGTGGCAACCAGCCGGGCGGCGACCTGGCCCGTGGCGCCTACTACGAGCCGACGTTGGTCACCGGCGTCGACACCTCGGCCGCCATCTGGCGCGACGAGGTGTTCGGGCCGGTGCTCGTCGCCGTCCCGTTCGACTCCGACGACGAGGCCATCGCGCTCGCCAACGACACCGTCTACGGGCTCGCCGCGTCGGCGTGGACGCGCGACGTCGTCCGGGCCACCCGCGCCACCCGCGAGATCACGGCGGGCTGCGTGTGGGTCAACGACCACATCCCCATCATCAGCGAGATGCCGCACGGGGGCGTCAAGGCATCCGGCTTCGGCAAGGACATGAGCGTCTACTCGCTCGAGGAGTACACGAGCATCAAGCACGTGATGACCGACGTCACGGGTGTCGCCCGCAAGCCTTGGCACCGCACCGTCTTCACCGCCACCACCGCCACCTGACCGGCACACCAACCGCCCCCACCGGAAGGACCCACCTCATGAGCCCCCGTCAGACCCCTGACCCCCAAGCGGTCGCCCTGGCCCGCGGGATGCTGAGCCGTCGTACCCTCCTCAGCTCGGTAGGGGCCCTGGGCGTCGCCGGCGTGCTCGCCTCGTGCGGCACCAAGGGCACGGCCACCAAGACCGCGCCGTCCAACCAGGCCGCCGCCACGGACCTGTCGGACACCGACAAGGTCGTCAAGTGGTCGAACTGGCCCGAGTACATCGACGTCGACGACAAGACGCAGAAGCACCCGACCCTCGACGCGTTCCAGAAGAAGACCGGCATCGAGGTCACGTACACCGAGGACTACAACGACAACGACGAGTTCTTCGCCAAGGTCAAGCCGCAGCTGCAGGCCGGGCAGGACACCGGTCGCGACGTCTGGTGCAGCACCGACTGGATGGTGGCCCGGCTCATCCGCCTGAACTGGGTGCAGAAGCTCGACAAGGCCAACATCCCCAACGCCGCCAACCTCGAGGCGTCGCTGCAGAACGTCGAGTTCGACCCGGGTCGCCAGTACTCCCTGCCCTGGCAGAGCGGGTTCACGGGGATCGCCTACAACCCCAAGGCCACCGGCGGCAAGAAGATCGAGAGCATCGACCAGCTGCTCACCGACCCGACCCTCAAGGGCAAGGTCACGCTGCTCACCGAGATGCGCGACACCGTCGGCCTGGTCCTGCTCGCGATGGGCAAGGACCCCGCCAAGTTCACCGACGCTGACTTCAACGCGGCCATCGACGAGATCAAGAAGGCCAAGGACGCCGGCCAGCTGCGCGGGTTCACTGGCAACGAGTACGGCAAGCCGCTGGCTGCTGGCGACATCGCCGCCTGCATCGCCTGGACCGGTGACGTCGTCCAGCTTCAGGCTGACAACCCCGCCCTCGGCTACGCGCTGCCGTCGACCGGCCACATGATCTGGTCGGACAACTTCGTGATCCCGAACAAGGCGCAGCACAAGAAGAACGCCGAGATCCTCATCAACTACTACTACGACCCCGAGGTCATGGCCCAGGTCGAGGACTACGTCAACTACATCGCGCCGGTGAAGGGGGCCAAGGACGCCCTGCTCAAGCAGGACCCCGAGGTCGCCAACAACCCGCTGATCTTCCCCACCGACGCCGTCCTCGCCAACGCCCACGTCTTCCGCGGCCTGTCGGAGGCCGAGGAGACCAAGTACAACCAGGCCTTCCAGTCCCTGATCGGAGCGTGACGGTGGCGGCACAGCGCCCCGACCCCGGGGGAGACCTGCGGCTGGTCTCGTTGACGAAGCGGTTCGGCGACTTCACCGCCGTGGACGATCTGGACCTCACGATCCCGCAGGGCTCGTTCTTCGCCCTGCTGGGTCCGTCCGGGTGCGGCAAGACGACGACGCTGCGCATGGTGGCCGGGCTCGAGCGTCCGACGGCCGGGCAGGTGCTCATCGGCGACGACGAGATCACCCACTCCAAGCCGTACCAGCGACCGGTCAACACGGTGTTCCAGAGCTACGCGCTCTTCCCGCACCTCAACGTCGTCGAGAACGTCGAGTTCGGTCTGCGCCGTCGCGGGCAGAAGGACACTCGCCGCGCGGCGATGGAGGCGCTGGAGCTCGTGCAGCTGGCGAACCTCGCGAACCGCAAGCCCGCGCAGCTCTCGGGCGGCCAGCAGCAACGCATCGCGCTCGCCCGGGCGATCGTCAACCGTCCGTCGGTGCTGCTGCTGGACGAGCCGCTCGGCGCGCTCGACCTCAAGCTGCGCCGGCAGATGCAGATCGAGCTCAAGCGGATCCAGCTCGAGGTCGGCCTGACGTTCGTCCACGTGACCCACGACCAGGAGGAGGCCATGACCATGGCCGACACCATCGCGGTCATGAACGGTGGGCTCATCGAGCAGCTCGGCGACCCGGCCACGCTGTACGAGCGCCCCAGCACGACGTTCGTCGCCAACTTCCTCGGCCAGTCGAACCTCCTGCCGGGCAAGGTCACCGCCTCGGACGGCGCCGACCTCGTCATCGACGTGCAGGGGCAGTCGCTGCGGCTGCCGCGAAACCGCAGCGCGTCCCACGACGGCAACGTGTGGTTCGGCGTCCGCCCCGAGAAGCTCGTGATCCGCACCGAGGACACGCAGCCGTCGGGCAACCAGCTCACCGGCACGGTGACCGACACGTCGTTCACCGGCGTCTCGACGCAGTACCTGGTGAAGATGCCCTGGGGCCAGGAGCTCAACGTCGTCCAGCAGAACGACGGCACGCCGCCGCTGCGGCCCGGCCAGCAGGTCACCGTGCAGTGGGCGCCGCAGCACGGTTTCGCCCTGGACGCGGCGCAGGACGCGCACGCCGGCGAGGAGCGCGAGACCGACGGCGAGGCCGTGCTGGCCGGCAGCACGTCATGAGCGCCCTCGCCCACGGAGGCGTGGCGCCGGGCGCGGGCACGCCCGAGGCCGAGGCGCCCGCGCGCAGCCGGCGCACGCCCTACCTGCTGCTGCTGCCCGGGATGCTCTGGCTGGCGGTGTTCTTCGCCGTCCCGATGGTGTTCCTCGCCTCCACGTCGCTGCAGACCGGGTCCCTGGAACAGGGGTACGCGCTCACCTGGCACGTCGGCACCTACGTCGACGCCTTGAAGGCCTACTACCCGCAGTTCATCCGGTCGCTCGGCTACGCCGGCTCGGCGACGATCCTGGGTGCCCTCATCGGCTACCCGCTCGCGTACGCGATCGCGTTCAAGTCGGGGCGGTGGAAGAACTTCCTGCTGGTGCTGGTGATCGCGCCGTTCTTCACCAGCTTCCTGATCCGCACGCTCGCCTGGCAGACCATCCTGTCCAACGGCGGCCCGGTGGTGCGATTCGTCAACTGGAGCCACCTGATCGACGTCCTGCAGTTCCTCGGCCTGACGAGCAACGACCAGCTGATGGCCTCGAAGTTCGCCGTCATCACCGGCCTGACCTACAACTTCCTGCCGTTCATGGTGCTGCCGCTGTACGCGAGCCTGGAGCGGCTCGATCCCCGGCTGCTCGAGGCGGCGGGCGACCTGTACGCCAGGCCGTTCACGGGCTTTCGCAAGGTGACGCTGCCGCTGTCGCTGCCGGGCCTGGTGGCGGGCACGCTGCTGACGTTCATCCCTGCCGCCGGTGACTACATCAACTCCAAGCTGTTGGGCAGCACGAACACCACGATGATCGGCCAGGTCATCGACGGGCAGTTCCTGCGCGTCCTCGACTACCCGACCGCTGCGGCGCTGTCGTTCGTGCTGATGCTCACCATCGTGGTGCTGGTGTCGGTGTACGTGCGGCGGGCCGGCACCGAGGAGCTCGTCTGATGGACCTCATGAGCCTGCTGCTGGGCGGCGTGGTCGCCCTCGACGTCCTCGTGCTGGCGTTCCTGCTGCTGCGTGCGTTCTCGCGCGGGCAGGGCCCGATCTCGTGGCTGCGCGAGCACGTGATCGCGCTGGTGGCGGCCGCGGTGTTCGAGTACATGCTGCTGCCGAACGTCGTGGTGGTGCTGTTCTCCTTCAACAACCCCAACGGCCGCTTCAACTACGAATGGGCGCGCTTCTCGTTCAACGCCTGGCTGCACCCGTGCGGTGCGGCGGGCATGTGCAGCTCGCTCAGCCTGTCGTTGAAGATCGGTCTGCTGGCCACCCTCGGTGCGACGGTGCTGGGCACGCTGGCGGCGTTCGCGCTCGCCCGACACCGCTTCCGGGGGCGCGCCGCCACGAACCTGCTCATCTTCCTGCCGATGGCCACTCCCGAGGTCGTCATGGGGTCCAGCCTGCTCACGCTGTTCATCGGCATGGGGCTACCGCTGGGTCCGCTGACGATCCTCATCGCGCACATCATGTTCTGCCTGTCGTTCGTGATCGTCACGGTGAAGGCGCGCATCGCCGGGCTCGACCCGCGGCTGGAGCAGGCCGCGATGGACCTCTACGCCAACGAGACGCAGACCTTCATGCGGGTCACGCTGCCGCTCGTGGCGCCGGGCATCGCGGCTGCGGCGCTGCTGTCGTTCTCGCTGTCGTTCGACGACTACATCATCACGAACTTCAACGCGAGCTCGTCGTCGATCACCTTCCCGATGTACATCTGGGGTGCGGCCGCGCGCGGCACGCCGGTGCAGATCAACGTCATCGGCACGATCATGTTCCTCGTCGCGCTGCTCGCCGTCGGCGGCAGCCAGCTGGTGAGCGCCCGTCGGAACCGCCACGCGTGACCGCCCCGCTGCAGCTCGCCGGAGCCAGCTCGACGCCGTACTGGCTCGACTCGCCGCACCGTCCGGACGCGCGGCCGCGGCTGATGGACGACGACGAGGCCGACCTCGTCGTCGTCGGGGGCGGCCTCACCGGCCTCTGGACGGCGTTGCTGGCGCTGGAGGAGCAGCCCGGGCGCGACGTCCTGCTGCTCGAGGGACACCGGTTGGCGTGGGCGGCGTCCGGACGCAACGGCGGGTTCTGCGCGGCGTCCCTCACGCACGGGCTGTCGAACGGCCACGAGCGGTGGCCGGACGAGCTGCCGCTCCTCGCGCGGCTGGGGCGGGAGAACCTCGACGGCATCGAGCAGACCCTGCAGCGCTACGGGATCGACTGCGACTTCGCCCGCGTCGGTGAGCTGGACGTCGCCGTCGAGCCGTGGCAGCTGGACGGCCTCGCGGAGCAGCACGAGCTCGCGCTGTCCGTCGGCGACTCCTCCCGGCTGCTGGACGCCCGAGCCCTGCGCGCGGTCGTCGACTCGCCGACCTACCTCGGCGGCCGCTACGACGAGCAGGGCGTCGCCATGGTCGACCCGGCCAGACTGGTGTGGGGGCTCGCGGCCGCCGTCGAGCAGCTCGGTGGGCGCATCCGCGAGTCCACCCGCGTGCTGGACGTGCTCGACCTGGGTGCCGGCAGCGGTGGGCGCGGGGGCGGGGTCGTCGTCCGCACGCCGAACGGCAGCGTGCGGGCGCGGCAGGTGGTGCTCGGCACCAACGTGTTCCCCTCGCCGGTGAAGCGCTACCGCGCGTACGTCGTGCCGGTCTGGGACCACGTGATCGTCACCGAGCCGCTGTCGGACGGCCAGCTCGCGACGATCGGGTGGTCCGGCGGCCAGGGTGTCGGCGACTCGGGAAACCAGTTCCACTACTACCGGCTCACCCCCGATCGCCGGCTGCTGTTCGGCGGGTACGACGCGCTCTACTACTTCGGTGGTGACATGACCGCCCGCCGGACCCGCAACGAACGCACCGAGCAGCTGCTGGCCCAGCACCTGGTCGACACGTTCCCGGCGCTGCGGGGGCTGCAGGTGACGCACGCCTGGGGCGGTGCCATCGACACGTGCACGCGGTTCAGCGCCTTCTGGGGGCTCACCCACGGCGGCCGGGTCGCCTCGGTGCTCGGCTACACCGGCCTCGGAGTGGGCGCGAGCCGTTTCGGCGCACAGGTCAGCCTCGACCTGCTCGCCCGGCGCGAGAACGAGCGGACGGCGCTGGCGATGGTGCGCAGCAAGCCCGTGCCGTTCCCGCCGGAGCCGCTGCGCTGGACCGGCATCCAGCTCACCCGCCGGGCCATCGCCCGGGCGGACGCCCGCCAAGGTCGCCGCGGCCTGTGGCTGCGCGCGCTCGACCGCGCCGGCCTCGGCTTCGACTCCTGAGCCGCCGGTGACAGGGTGCATGGCCGCGGCCCGCTTTGACCGACAACCTGCTGGCACCTCGGCCGGCGCCCGGCGCCCAGACTGGCTCCCATGACGACGCGCATCACGCACTGGATCGACGGCAAGCCGTTCGGCGGCACCACCGAGCGCAGCGGTGAGGTGTTCAACCCCGCCACGGGCCAGGTGACCGGACGCGTCGACCTCGCGGACGCCGGCACGGTCGACCAGGCGGTCGCCAGCGCGGCCGCCGCGGCCGAGAGCTGGGGCCGAGCGTCGCTGGCCACGCGCACGCGCGTGCTCTTCCGCTTCCGCGAGCTGCTCGACGCGCGCAAGGACGACGTCGCCGCCGCCATCACCGCCGAGCACGGCAAGGTGCTCTCGGACGCCGCGGGCGAGGTCACGCGCGGCCTCGAGGTCGTCGAGTTCGCCTGCGGGGTGCCGCACCTGCTCAAGGGCGGGTTCAGCGAGAACGTCTCGACGAAGGTCGACGTCTACTCGATCCGGCAGGCCCTCGGGGTGGTCGCCGTCATCTCGCCGTTCAACTTCCCCGCGATGGTGCCGCTGTGGTTCGTCCCCGTGGCCATCGCCGCCGGCAACGCGGTCGTGCTCAAGCCGAGCGAGAAGGACCCCTCGGCGTCACTGCTGCTCGCCCAGCTGTGGGCGGAGGCCGGCCTGCCGGAGGGCGTCTTCACCGTCGTCCACGGTGACAAGGTGGCGGTCGACCGGCTGCTCGAGCACCCGGACGTCGCTGCGGTGTCGTTCGTCGGCTCGACGCCCATCGCGCGCTACGTCTACGAGACGGGGACCCGCAACGGCAAGCGGGTGCAGGCCCTCGGCGGCGCCAAGAACCACATGCTGGTGCTGCCGGACGCCGACCTCGACCTGGTCGCTGACGCCGCCGTCAACGCGGGGTTCGGCTCCGCGGGTGAGCGGTGCATGGCGATCTCGGCGCTGGTCGCCGTCGAGCCGGTGGCCGACGACCTCATCGCGCGGATCACCGAGCGGATGGCGACGCTCAAGGTCGGTGACGGACGACGCGGCTGCGACATGGGGCCGCTCGTCACCCAGCAGCACCGCGACAAGGTCGCCTCCTACATCGACGCCGGCAAGGACGCCGGCGCCACCGTCGTCGTCGACGGCCGCGGGCACCAGATCGACGGGCCGCCGGAGGGCTTCTGGCTCGGGCCGACCCTCATCGACCGCGTCACGCCCCAGATGAGCGTGTACACCGACGAGATCTTCGGGCCCGTGCTGTCCGTCGTCCGTGTCGCCTCGTACGACGAGGGACTCGCGCTGATCAACGACAACCCCTACGGCAACGGCACCGCCATCTTCACCAACGACGGCGGTGCGGCGCGGCGGTTCCAGAACGAGGTGCAGGTCGGCATGGTCGGTGTCAACGTTCCGATCCCGGTGCCGGTGGCGCAGTACTCGTTCGGCGGCTGGAAGGACTCGCTCTTCGGCGACAGCCACGCCTACGGCGAGGACGGCGTCCGGTTCTTCACCCGCGGCAAGGTCGTGACGTCACGCTGGCTGGACCCGAGCCACGGCGGCCTCAACCTCGGCTTCCCGCAGAACACCTAGGCTGTCGCGCATGACGCGCTACGGCCCGCAGTTCGGCCCCGACATCACCTTCCTCGGGGTCGACCGCTGCGACCTCGACGACCCGGCCACGTACGCCGACGCCGACGTCGTCATCGTGGGCGCGCCCTTCGACGGCGGGACGTCGCACCGGCCCGGCACGCGGTTCGGCCCGCAGGCGATCCGGATGACCGACTACCTGCCGCACGACGGCTCGCGGCCGAGCCTGGCGCTGGGCACCGACGGCCTGCGGGACCTGCGCGTCGTCGACGCCGGCGACGTCGAGATGTACTCCGGCGACATCGAGACGGCGCTGCCCGCGCTGGAGGCCGCGGTCGAGAAGGTCGCGCGCGCCGGGGCGATCCCGGTGGTGCTCGGCGGTGACCACTCGATCGCCTACCCGGACGCCAAGGGGGTCGCGAACGTCCTCGGCCACGGACGCGTCTCGATGATCCACTTCGACGCCCACGCCGACACCGGCGACATCGAGTTCGGCTCGCTGTGGGGTCACGGCCAGCCGATGCGCCGGCTGATCGAGTCCGGCGCGCTGCGCGGCGACCGGTTCCTGCAGGTCGGGCTGCGCGGCTACTGGCCGCCACCGGAGACGCTCGACTGGATGGCCGGGCAGTCGATGCGCTCGTACGAGATGACCGAGATCGTCCACCGCGGGCTCGAGACGTGCCTCACCGAGGCGTTCGGCATCGCCACGGACGAGTGCGAGGGCGTCTTCCTGTCGGTCGACATCGACGTCTGCGACCCCGGCCACGCGCCCGGCACGGGCACGCCCGAGCCCGGCGGCCTCAGCGCCCGCCAGCTGCTCGACGCGGTGCGGCGCATCTGCCTCGAGCTGCCCGTGGTCGGCGTCGACGTGGTCGAGGTCAGCCCGCCGTACGACCACGCCGACATCACCGCCGCACTCGCCAACCGCGTGGTGCTCGAGGCGCTCAGCGCGATCGCGCGACGCCGCCGGGACGCCGCCGGCGGCCCCGCCTGGGACCCCAGCCAGCCGCTGCTCGACGGGCGGTGACGCGCTCGGCGCGCTAGGAACGGGGGGTGCCGACCAAGGAGCCGCCCGCATGAGGATCACCGACACCAGCGACCTGTGGTGGAAGACCGCGGTCATCTACTGCCTGGACGTCCAGACGTTCATGGACTGGGACGACGACGGGCAAGGCGACCTCCAGGGCCTGGCCCAGCGCATCGACTACCTGGCGGACCTGGGCGTCACCTGCCTGTGGCTCATGCCGTTCTACCCCACGACGAACCGTGACGACGGCTACGACATCACGGACTTCTACGGTGTCGACGCTCGGCTCGGTACGCACGGCGACCTGGTCGAGGTGATCCGGACGGCGCGTGACCGGGGCATGCGCGTGATCGTCGACCTCGTGGTGAACCACACCTCCGACCGGCACCCGTGGTTCAGGGAGTCGCGGTCGAGCACCACCTCGCCCTTGCGCGACTGGTACGTGTGGCGCGCCGACGAGCCGCCGGACACGTCCGACCAGGTCGTCTTCCCCGACAAGGAAGACAGCATCTGGCAACTCGACGAGCGCACCGGGGAGTGGTACCTGCACCACTTCTACCGCAGCCAGCCCGACCTCAACATCGCCAACCCGCTCGTGCGCGACGAGATCGCCAAGATGATGGGGTTCTGGCTCGAGCTCGGGGTCTCGGGCTTCCGCGTGGACGCGGTGCCGTTCCTCATCAGCACCGACGGGGTCAGCGAGCAGGAGAAGCGCGCGTTCTCCGACCCGCACGCCTACCTGCGGGCGCTGCGGTCGGTGGTCGCCCGGCGTGCAGGTGACGGCGTCCTGCTGGGCGAGGTGAACCTGCCCCACGAGCAGCAGCTGGAGTTCTTCGGCGGTGCCGAGGGGGACGAGCTGACGATGATGTTCGACTTCATCAGCATGCAGAACCTCTACCTGTCGCTGGCGCGCCAGGACGCGCGGCCGCTCGCGGAGGCGCTGTCCCGGCGTCCGGCCATCTCGTCGGACTGCCAGTGGGTGACGTTCGTCCGCAACCACGACGAGCTGACGCTCGACAAGCTGAGCGACGAGGAGCGGCAGGAGGTGTTCGCGGCGTTCGGCCCCGAGCCCGAGATGCAGCTGTACGGGCGCGGCCTGCGACGGCGGGTCCCGCCCATGCTCGACGGCGACCCACGACGGATCCGGATGGTCTACAGCCTGCTCTTCTCCCTGCCGGGCACGCCGGCGCTCTTCTACGGCGAGGAGATCGGCATGGGCGAGGACCTCGACGTCCCCGGCCGCCTCGCCGTCCGCACGCCGATGCAGTGGGGCACCGGTCGCAACGGCGGCTTCTCGCGGGCGACGCCGTCGCGGCTCGTGCGTCAGGTGGTGGAGGGCGGCTTCGGCCCGGATCACGTCAACGTGGCCGACCAGCGGCTCGACCCGCAGTCGCTGCTGGAGTTCATGACCCTGCTCATCCGCCGGTACCGCGAGTCGCCGGAGCTCGGCTGGGCGTCGTTCGAGGTGCTGGAGCAGCCCCACCACCAGGTGCTGGCTCACCGGTGCACCTGGGACGACGGCTCCCTCGTCGCGCTGCACAACCTCGGCAGCGAGCCCGTCGAGGTGCCGTTGCGGCTCGACGCGTGCGACGACACGCACCACCTCGCCGACCTGCTGCAGGAGGGCAGCACCCCGCTGGACGCCAAGGGCCGCGCCGACGTCCGGCTCGACGGCTTCGGCTACCGCTGGCTGCGGGTGGTGGGGGAAGGCAGCCGCCGCCTCCTGTGACCGCGGTCCTGGGACCGGCTGGGCAGCGGGTCAGGGGAGGGGCAGGACGGTGCGGACGCCGGGCTCCAGCACTCGCAGCCGGTGGGTCAGCCCTGCGGCGGCGAAGGCCCGGGCGACGTCGTCGACGCCCTCGGTGAAGTGCTCCCACGAGTCGGCGTGGACGGGGACGACGACGGCGTCACCGAGCAGGCGCGCGGCCGCGACGGCGTCCACGGCGGTCAGCGTGAGCGGAGCGTCGATGGCGGGCGTCCGGGCCGCCCCGGCGAAGACGAGCGCGACGTCGACCCGGCCGACCCGCTCGGCCACCTCACCGACGTGCTCGACGGCGGCGTTGTCACCGGAGACGTAGACGGTGGGCAGGCCGTGCCCGCTGAGCACGAAGCCGGTGACCGTGCCGGTCTTGGGCTCGCACCCCACCGGGCCGTGCCGGGCCGGGACGGCGGTGACGACCAGCGCCCCACCGTCCGGCCGCTCGACGACGGCTCGCTCCCACGGGGCGAGCCCGCGCACGGTGGCGACGCGGTCGGCGGCCTCGGGGGTCGACAGCGTGAGCGGCACCTGGGCCAGCAGCGCCGTTCCCGACGCGTCCAGGTTGTCGGCGTGCTGGTCGTGCGACAGCAGCACGACGTCCAGCGGCCCGACGTCGGCCGCAGCCAGCGCCGCCGGTCGAGTGCGACGCAGCACCGCGCCGGACGGCGCCCGGTACTCGCCGGGCGGGTCGAACGTCGGGTCGGTGACCAGACGCAGCCCACCGACCTCGATGAGGGTCGTGGGGCCGCCGATGTGGGTGAGCGTGATGTCCATGTGAGCAGCGTGGCCCATGGTGGATCCGTTCAGCGGGGCGGCCCGGCCACCGCGTCGCGATAGCACACCCAGCGCCCGCCGGGCGTGGTGACGCTCTCGGCAGCCAGCACGGCACGGACGACCGCCCGGGTCGTGACGTCGGCCGCGGCGGTGAGCAGCGCGTGCAGCTGCACCGGGTCGGGCGCCGAGTGCTCACCGGTGGCGAGCGCGAAGGCGGTGTCGCCGTCGAACATCGTGTGCACGGGCGAGAGCGCGCGGGCCAGGCCGTCGTGGCTGATCCCGGCGAGCTTGGCGCACTGGGCCTTGGTGAGCGTGTGGTCGGTCGCGACGACGACGAGGGTCGTGGCCTGCCCTGCCGCCGGGGCAGACGGCATGTTTCGAGCCGCCGAAAGGCGTTGTGCCGCATCGGGTTCCACGATAGGCACGGTCACCTCGCCGGGCAGCAGGTGCCGCGCCCCCCACAGCTCGCCGGTCGCGGGATCGTAGGGGGAGCCCACGGCGTTGACGACGACGAGCACGGCCACGGTGCTGCCGTCGTCCAGGACCTGGCTCGCCGAGCCGACGCCGCCCTTCAGTCCGCCGGCCACGGCTCCGGTGCCCGCGCCCACGCAGCCCTCGGCGACCGCACCGGACGTCGCCGCAGAGCACGCCGCAGGGCCGAACGACGCGTCAGGGCGATGGCGCACGTCCCCGCCGCGCCCGAGGTCGAACACCACGGCCGCAGGCACGATGGGGACGACGGGGCCGTCCGGCCCGACCCGCAGGCCGACCCCCGCGGCCTCCAGGTGAGACATGACACCGTCCGCGACAGCGAGACCGAACGCGCTGCCGCCGGTGAGCGCGACCGCGTGCACGCGCTCGACCAGGTTGCGCGGGTCGAGCAGGTCGGTCTCGCGGGTGCCCGGGCCGCCACCGCGGACGTCAACGCCCGCAACGGCTCCGGCCTCGCCGGTGAGCACCACGGTCGACCCGGTGAGCCACCCCTCGTCGGCGCGCGTCACGTGACCGACGCTCAGGCCGGCGACGTCGACGAGCGAGTTGGTGGGGCCGGGGCGAGCGGGCGTCATGCCGGCATCATCCCGCGGCCGGCTGCTGCGGCACGCCGTACCCGAGGCCGCGGCGGGAGGCCGGCGCCGGCTCGGCGCGCTCGACCGGGCAGCGGTCGTCGGGACAGGCCAGCTCGTCGCACAGGCGGCACATGGACTCACCGGTGAGCAGGTCGTCGGTGAGCGCGCCCAGCATCGCCTCGAGGGCCGACACCAGGCCGGCCAGACGCTCGTCGTCCAGGGCCGAGACCGCCCGCGCCGCAACGGTTCTGCGCGCCGCGAGCACCTCGAGCGCGGCCCGCTCGCCGAGGGCGGTCAGCGCCAGCAGCGTGGTGCGCCCGTCGGCACCCGGCACGCGCTCGACCAGGCCGTCGTCGGCCAGGCGCTGAGCCAGTTGGACGGCCCCGGGCGGGCTGATCCGCAGCCGCTCCGCCAGGAACCCGACGGGCCGGTCGGGGTACCAGAGCAGGGTGGTGACGGCGGCTGCGGCGTGCCGCGTGCGGCCGAGCACCGCCTGGGTGGCGAGGTCGCAGCGGTCGTCGACCGTCCGCGCGAGGGCCGCGAGCAGGTTGCCCGCGTAGGCGCGCCCGGCGGCATCCGGCGTGGGGCGCACGGCACCCGCGGGCACGACGAAGGGGTAGCCGTCGTCGTCCGAGTCGTCGAACATGTCAGCACCTTACCGATCCACGGAGCGCCTTCTACCGTTGGGGCATGCGCATCCTCCTGGTCGGGTCCGGCGGCGTCGGCGACGCCTTCGCCCGCATCGCCGCCCGCCGTGACTTCTTCGAGCTGCTCGTGGTCAGCGACTACGACCTCGCCCGTGCCGAGCGCACCGTCGCCGCGGTGCGCGAGCGGCACCCGGACGACCAGCGTCTGGTCGCCGCCCAGGTCGACGCCTCGTCCGCCGAGTCGGTGAGCGCGCTGGCCCGCGAGCACGCGATCACCCACGTCATGAACGCGGTCGACCCGCGCTTCGTCATGCCGGTGTTCGAGGGCGCGCTCGCCGCCGATGCCGACTACCTCGACATGGCGATGAGCCTGTCGCACCCGCACCCCGAGCGCCCGCACCAGGACACCGGGGTGAAGCTGGGCGACGAGCAGTTCGCCGTGGCCGAGCAGTGGGCGACGGCCGGACGCCTGGCGCTCGTCGGCATCGGCGTCGAGCCGGGGTTGTCGGACGTCTTCGCCCGCTACGCCAGCGACCACCTCTTCAGCAGCATCGACGAGCTCGGCACCCGTGACGGCAGCAACCTCACCGTCGACGGCTACGAGTTCGCGCCGTCCTTCTCGATCTGGACCACCATCGAGGAGTGCCTCAACCCGCCGGTGGTGTGGGAGAAGGACCGCGGCTGGTACACGACGGCGCCGTTCAGCGAGGCGGAGGTCTTCGACTTCCCGGACGGCATCGGGCCGGTCGAGTGCGTGAACGTCGAGCACGAGGAGGTGCTCCTCATGCCGCGCTGGCTCGACGCCCAGCGCGTCACGTTCAAGTACGGCCTCGGCGACGAGTTCATCGAGGTGCTCAAGACGCTGCACAAGCTCGGGCTCGACTCCACCACGCCGGTGACGGTCGGTGGGGTGCAGGTGAGCCCGCGTGACGTCGTCGCCGCCTGCCTGCCGGACCCCGCGGGGCTCGGCGACCGCATGCGCGGCAAGACGTGCGCCGGTCTGTGGGTCACCGGCACGGGCGCCGACGGCTCGCCGCGCGAGGTGTACCTCTACCACGTGGTCGACAACGAGTGGTCGATGCGCGAGTACGGCGCCCAGTGCGTGGTGTGGCAGACGGCGGTGAACCCCGTGGTCGCCCTCGAGCTGCTGGCGACCGGCGTCTGGCAGGGCGCCGGCGTCCTCGGCCCGGAGGCGTTCGACGCCGTGCCGTTCCTCGACCTGCTGCGCGACGGCTACGGCTCGCCCTGGGGTCTGCGCGAGCAGACGCCGGCCTGAGCCCGCCCGGGGAATGTCGCGCACGCTGGCGGCGCTGGCACTGGGGTGACCTCAGCTACCGCCGCGCTGCCGCTGTCCGTGCTCGACCTGTCGCCCGTGCCGTCGGGCAGCGCGCCGTCGTCCGCCCTCCACCGCACCATCGAGCTCGCGCAAGCCGCGGAGTCGTTGGGGTACAGGCGGTTCTGGGTCGCCGAGCACCACTCGCTGCCCAGCGTCTCGAGCTCGTCACCTGCGGTGCTCATGGCCGCTGTGGCCGCGGCGACGCGCACGATCCGCGTCGGCTCGGGCGGCATCATGCTGCCCAACCACTCACCGCTCACGGTGGCCGAGACCTTCCGCGTCCTGGAGGGCCTGCACCCCGGCCGGGTCGACCTCGGCCTCGGCCGCGCGCCGGGCACCGACCAGCTCACGGCGTTCGCGCTGCGCCGCAGCCGTGAGGCGCTCACCGCAGACGACTTCCCGCAGCAGTACGCCGAGCTCGTGTCGTACGTCGACGGGTTCGCGCCCGACCACCCGTTCTCGGCGATCCGGGCGATGCCGGACGACGTCCCGCTGCCGCCCGTGTGGATCCTCGGCTCGAGCCTCTACGGCGGCCAGGCGGCCGGGGCGTTCGGCACCGGTTTCGCGTTCGCCGGGCACTTCGGCAGCGTCGACCCCGCCGAGGCGGTCGAGGGCTACCGGGAGTCGTTCCGCCCCTCAGGACGCCCGGGTGCGCCGACCGAGCCACGGGTGATCCTGGCCGTCGCCGCGATCGTCGCCGACACCGAGGAGCGGGCCGAGCAGCTCGCGCGCTCGCACGACCTGTCGATGGTGCGCCTGCGCAGCAACCGGCCCGGGCCGTTCCCCAGCCCCGAGGAGGCGGCGGCCCACCAGTGGACGGACGCCGAGCTCGACCTGGCGAGGTCCGGTCGCAGGTTCGTCTCGGTGGGCACGCCGGACGCCGTCCGCGAGGCGCTGCTGCGGCGCGCGAGGCACGCCGGCGCCGACGAGCTCATCGTCACGACGAACGTGCACGACCCCGCCGAGCGCCGGCACTCCTACGAGCTGCTCGCGCGCGCCTTCTCGCTCGGCTGAGGGCCTCAGCTGCGGCGGTCGGTGCGGGGGTCGGAGGCCTGCACCCGGCGCGACTGCCAGCCGATGCGCGCCAGCAGCACCAGGGCGCCGACCGCGGACACGACGAACACGACGAGGGCGATCCGGCTCTCGACCGTCGGCCCGTCCGCGCCGGGCCGGGCGAGCAGCGCGGCCCCGATCATCAGCGCGGCGAGCACGAGCCCGGCCGCGATCACGTTGGCCAGCTTGTGCAGCCCGCGCAGGAACTCGGTCTCGTCGAAGACCTTGACCCGCATCTCGAACCGCCCGCTCGCCACCGCGTCCATCGCGCGGTTGACCCGGCCAGGGAGCGCCTCGACGAACTCCTTGGCCTCCATCAGGCCCGACATCACGCTCGCCGGCGACATGCTCATGCCCGCGCGCATGGCCTCGGCCGTGTGCCGCTGCAACGCCTCCTGCGGGCTGAAGGTCGGGTCGAGCGTGCGCGCGACCTGGTCGAGGTTGAGCATGGCCTTGCCGAGCATCGACAGCTCGGGTGCGAGCTGCAGCCCGGCGCGCGCCGACTGCCGAGCCAGCTCGAGCACCACCGCACCGGTGTCCAGGTCGGCGATCGACGTCTCCGTCGCGCGCAGGACGACCTCGGTGACGGCTCGCTCGAAGACGAGCTCGTCGAAGCCCGGCAGCTCGGTGCCGAGGCTGCGTGCGACCCGGCTGACGTCGTCCGGCCGGCCCGACACGAGGGCCATGATGAGCTTGATGAGCTTGTCGCGCATGGGCGCCGGGATGTGACCGACCATGCCGAGGTCGATGAGGGCGAGCCGGCCGTCCGGCGTCAGCAGGACGTTGCCGGGATGCGGGTCGGCGTGGAACACCCCCGCGACCAGCACCTGCTCGGTGAACGTCCCGATGAGCGCGTCGGCGAGCTCGCCGCCGTCGAGGTCGAGTCGCCCGAGCGGCCCGATGTCGGTGACCTTCTTGCCCGGGACGTACTCCATGGTGAGCACGCGGCTCGTGGTGTAGTCGTCGATCGGCGCGGGGACGACGATCTGCGGCCTGGTCTCGACGAGGTCACGCAGCAGCACCAGGTTGCGGGCCTCGCGGCGGTAGTCGAGCTCGTCGACCAGGGACTTGCGGAACTGCTCGAGCAGGTCGGCGACGGCGTAGCGGCGTCCGGTCTCGCTGTGGGCCTCGACGAAGCCGGCGATCTCGCCGAGCACCTCCATGTCCTCCAGCACCTGCTGGCGGATGCCCGGGCGCTGCACCTTCACGACGACCTCGCGGCCGTCGCGCATGGCCGCACGGTGCACCTGCCCCAGCGAGGCGGCGGCGACCGGCACGTGGTCGAACCGGCTGAAGGCGCGCGAGAGCCGCACCCCGAGCTCGCTGCTCACGATCTGCTCGACCTCGTCGAAGCCGAACGGCTCGACGTCGTCCTGCAGCCGAGCGAGGGCGTCGGTGTAGGCGGCCGGCAGCAGGTCGACGCGCGACGACAGCAGCTGGCCGAGCTTGATGAAGGTCGGCCCCATGGCCTCCAGCTCGCCCGCGAGGCTCTCGGCCGCGGCGACGTCACCTGCCGGCAGCTCGTCCGGGCTGAGCACGTCGTCGAGCCCCGAGCTGCTCACGAGGTCGCCGCGGCCGTGCCGCAGCAGGAGCAGGGCGATCTGGCGGTACCGACCGAGGTGGCGTGGGTTGAGCTGCACGCAGCGAGGTTATCCGGCTGAGAACAACTCGCCAGCGCAGTCCGCGAACGCCTCGGTGTGCCGGTCGACGTCGGCCTCGGTGGTGGAGGGGCTCATCAGCGCCATGTTGTGGAACGGCGTGAGGAGCAGCCCGCGGTTGAGGGCGTGCAGGTGCAGGTACTGCTGCAGCGCGAAGTCGTCGACTGCCGCCGCCTGAGCGCCGTCGTGCGGCGGCTCGGGGGAGAAGGCGTACTCGGCCCGGCAGCCGATGCGCGTGACGTGCCACGGGGCGCCGGTGGCGTCGAGCACGGACTGCACGCCGTCGGTCCAGCGGACGGCGAGCGCCTCCATGCGCTCGAACGCGGCGTCGGTGAGCACCTCGGTGAGCGTCGTCGCCACGGCGGCGAGCGAGAGCGCGTTGCCCGCCAGCGTGCCGCCGATGCCGCCGACGTCGATGTCCTCGAGCTCGACCGAGCGGCGGATGCGCTCGGACAGCTCGGTGGTGAAGCCGAACGCCCCGGCCGGGATGCCCGCGCCGATGGTCTTGCCGACCACGACGACGTCCGGGTCGAGGCCCCACGCGGCGGTGCAGCCGCCGGGCCCGGCGCACAGCGTGTGCGTCTCGTCCATCACGAGGATCGTCCCGTGCTCGCGGGTGAGGCGGCGCAGCGCCTCGTGGTAGCCGTCGTCGGGCAGGACGATCCCGATGTTGGTCATCGCGGGCTCGAGCAGGGCGCACGCGATCTCGCCCGTCGCGAGCGCCCGCTCGAGGGCGGGCACGTCGTTGAACGGCACGACCACCGTCGTCTCGGACGGCGGCACCGGCGCACCGATGTTGCCGCGCCTGGGCACGACGTGGTCACCGTCGAGCGTCGCGAACGTCTCGTCGACGGTGCCGTGGTAGCACCAGTCGATGACGAGCACCTTGGAGCGGCCGGTGACGTGCCGGGCGTAGCGGATCACGTGCCGGTTGGCGTCGGTTGCCGACAGGGTGAACTGCCACTGCGGCAGCCCGAAGCGACGCGAGAGCTCCGCTGCGGCAACGGATGCGTCCGCCGTCGGCAGCATCGCCGTGATACCGCGGCCCACCTGCTCGCGTACGCGAGCGACGGTCGGCTCGGGGGAGTGGCCGACCATGGCGCCGGTGTCGCCGAGGCAGAGGTCGACGTGGTCGATGCCGTCGACGCACGTGAAGTGGGCGCCGTGGGCGCTCTCGACGAACACGGGGAACGGCCCTGGCCACTTGGCCATCCACGACATCGGGACGCCGCCGTGCAGGTGCTCCTTGGCGTGCTCGAACATCGCGGCCGAGCGGGGTCGCTCGGCCACGAACCGCTCGACCTCGCGCTGGTGCAGGGCGGCCAGCCGGGTGGGGTCGACTCCCGTGGTCATCGCGCGGCCACCGCGGCGGCGATGACGTCCAGGCCCTCGCGCAGCAGGTCGTCGTCGATCACGAGCGGCGGCAGGAAGCGCAGGACGTTGCCGTAGGTGCCGCAGGTGAGGGTCACGACGCCCTGCTGGTGGCACGCGGCGCTGATGCGGCCGGCCTCGGCCGGGTCGGGGTCGGTCGTGCCCGGGGTGACCAGCTCGATGGCCACCATCGCCCCGCGACCTCGTACGTCGCCGATCTGCGGGTTGTCGGCGGCCAGGGCGTGCAGGCGCTCGAGCATGACCTCACCGATGTGCTGTGCCCGGTCGACCAGGCCGTCGGCCTCGATCGACTCCATCGCACCGAGGGCGGCGGCGCAGGCGACGGGGTTGCCGCCGTAGGTGCCGCCGAGGCCGCCGACGTGCACGGCGTCCATGAGCTCGGCGCGTCCGGTGACCGCCGCCAGCGGCAGGCCACCGGCGATGCCCTTGGCCGTGGTGATGAGGTCGGGCACGACACCCTCGTCGTCGCAGGCGAACATCGCGCCGGTGCGGGCGAAGCCGGTCTGGATCTCGTCGGCGACGAAGACCACGCCGTTCTCGCGGCACCAGGCCGCGAGGGTCGGCAGGAAGCCCTTGGCCGGCACCACGAAACCGCCCTCACCCTGGATCGGCTCGATGACGACGCACGCGACCTCGTCGGCGCCCACCTGCTTCTCGATGATCGAGATCGCGCGCCGCGCCGCCTGCTCGCCGGTGATCGGGGCGGGCTCGCGGAACGGGTAGCTCATCGGTGCGCGGTAGACCTCGCCGGCGAACGGCCCGAAGCCGTGCTTGTAGGGCATCGACTTCGCGGTCATCGCCATCGTGAGGTTCGTGCGGCCGTGGTAGGCGTGGTCGAACACGACGACCGCGTCGCGTCCGGTCGCCGCACGCGCGATCTTCACGGCGTTCTCGACGGCCTCGGCCCCGGAGTTGAACAGCGCGGACTTCTTGGCGTGGTCGCCGGGCGTCAGCCGGGCGAGGGCCTCGCAGACCTCGACGTACCCGTCGTACGGCGTGACCATGAAGCAGGTGTGGGTGAACTGCTCGACCTGGGCCTGCACCCGGGCCGCCACGCGGGGGTTGGCGTTGCCGACGCTCACCACCGCGATGCCCGAGCCGAAGTCGATGAGCGAGTTGCCGTCGACGTCCACCAGCACGCCGCCACCGGCGCGCTCGACGTAGACCGGCAGCGTGGTGCCCACGCCGTCGGCCACGGCCGCGCGCTTGCGCTCGTGCAGCGCGCGCGAGCGCGGCCCGGGGATCTCGGTCACCAGCTCGCGGCGCTGTGGCACCTGCTGGACGGCGGGGACGGACTCGCGCAGATCGCTCATGGTCCGCAGACTAGTGAGCGGCGCGGCGGCACAGTGCTGCCCCGGGCACCGCACGGCTGACAGTGTGACGCCGGGCGCCGGGAGCCCCTCGACTAGCGTCGAAGAGGCCGCAGCGCGCGATCCCATCCCGCCCGACCCGAAGGAGCAGCCGGTGAGCCAGCAGGACGAGCGTCGCGTCGTCGAGGCCGTACCCCAGGGGCTGTTCATCGGGGGCGAGTGGCGTCCGGCGGCGGGCGGGGCCGAGCTCGAGGTGGTCGACCCGTCGACCGAGCAGGTGCTGACGACGGTCGCCGACGCCAGCGTCGACGACGGGCGCGCGGCCCTGGACGCCGCCGTGGCGGCCCAGGCCGACTGGGCTCGCTCGGCGCCCCGCGACCGCGGTGAGATCCTGCGGGCCGCGTTCGAGAAGATCACCGAGCGCGCCGAGGACCTCGCGCTGCTGATGACCCTCGAGATGGGCAAGCCCATCAAGGAGGCCATGGCCGAGATCACCTACGGCGCCGAGTTCTTCCGGTGGTTCTCCGAGGAGGCGGTGCGCATCGCCGGCCGCTGGTCCACCTCGCCGAACGGCGCCACCCGGCTGCTCACGATGAAGCAGCCCGTCGGCCCGGCCCTGATGATCACGCCGTGGAACTTCCCGCTCGCCATGGGCACCCGCAAGATCGGCCCGGCCATCGCCGCCGGTTGCACGATGGTCGTCAAGCCCGCGTCGCAGACGCCGCTGTCGATGTACGCGCTCGCCGCGATCCTCACCGAGTGCGGCCTGCCGGACGGCGTCCTCAACGTCGTCACGACGTCGCACACGGGCGACGTCATGGAGCCGATCATCCGCGACCCGCGGCTGCGCAAGCTCACCTTCACCGGCTCGACGCCCGTCGGCCGGAGGCTCGTCGAGCAGTCAGCGCAGGGCCTGCTGCGCGTGTCGATGGAGCTCGGCGGCAACGCGCCGTTCCTCGTCTTCGGCGACGCCGACCTCGACCGGGCGGTCGACGGCGCGATGCTCGCGAAGATGCGCAACATCGGCGAGGCCTGCACCGCGGCCAACCGGTTCATCGTGCACGAGTCGGTGGCCGAGGAGTTCTCGCAGCGGCTCGCCGATCGCATGGGTGCGCTCACGGTCGGGCGCGGCACCGAGGACGGCGTCGACGTCGGGCCGCTCATCGACGACAAGCAGCGCGACAAGGTGGCCGAGCTCGTCCAGGACGCCATCGACCACGGTGGGCGGGTGCTCACCGGCGGCGGCCCGACCGGCGACAAGGGCTTCTACTACTCGCCCACCGTGCTCGCCGACGTCCCGAGCGACGCCCGGGTCTTCGACGAGGAGATCTTCGGCCCGGTCGCACCCGTCACGTCGTTCAGCACCGACGACGAGGCGCTGGCCCTGGCCAACGACACGGAGTACGGCCTCGTGGCCTACGCGTTCACGAGCGACCTGTCGCGCGCGATCCGGGTGAGCGAGGGGCTCGAGACCGGCATGGTGGGCATCAACCAGGGAGTCGTGTCCAACCCCGCGGCGCCGTTCGGTGGCGTCAAGGCGAGCGGCTTCGGCCGCGAGGGCGGCGTCGAGGGCATCGAGGAGTACCTCGAGACGAAGTACGTCGGCATCGCGCCCTGACCGCCCTCCTCCCGGAGCGCTTCGGATCCGGGGTGCACCGCGTGGGAGGGTGAGGCCATGCGTCGTCGTGTCGTGCTGCTCGGGTCCACGGGTTCCATCGGCACCCAGGCCGTCGACGTCATCCGGCGCAACCCCGACCGCTTCGTGGTGACCGCGCTCGCCTCCGGCGGCTCCGACGTCCGGGCTCTCGCCGAGCAGGCACTGAGCCTCGAGGTCGAGCAGGTGGCCGTGGCCGCACCGGACGCCGAGGGCGCCCTTCGTGCCGAGCTCGCCCGGCAGGGCGGCCGGCGGGCGCTGCCCGAGGTGCTGGCCGGCCCGGACGCCGCCACCGAGCTGGCCGGGCGCGGCGACGACGTCGTCCTCAACGGCATCACGGGCTCCATCGGCCTCGGTCCGACGCTCGCGGCGCTGGCGGCCGGCAGCGTGCTCGCGCTGGCCAACAAGGAGTCGCTGATCGTCGGCGGCCCGCTGGTGAAGCGCGTCGCCGCGCCGCACCAGATCGTGCCCGTCGACTCCGAGCACTCTGCCATCGCGCAGTGCCTGCGGTCGGGGGAGCCGCGCGAGGTCCGTCGGCTGGTGCTGACGGCGAGCGGCGGGCCGTTCCTCGGCCGTGACCACGCGTCGCTCGCCGACGTCACCCCGCGAGAAGCGCTGGCGCACCCGAACTTCGCGATGGGACGAGTCGTCACCACCAACTCCGCCACGCTGGTCAACAAGGGGCTGGAGGTCATCGAGGCGCACCTGCTCTTCGACATCCCCTTCGAGCGCATCGACGTCGTCGTGCACCCCCAGCAGATGATCCACTCGATGGTGGAGTTCGTCGACGGCTCGACCATCGCGCAGGCCGGACCCCCGCGCATGCTCGTGCCGATCGCCCTGGGCCTCTCGTGGCCCGAGCGGCTCGCGGACGTCGACTCGCCGGTCGACTGGACGCGCGCGCAGTCCTGGGAGTTCCTGCCTCTGGACGACGTGGCGTTCCCCGCCGTCACGCTGGCCCGCCGAGCCGGGGCGGCCGGTAGCACCTACCCCGCGGTCTTCAACGCCGCCAACGAAGAGTGCGTCGAGGCGTTCCACGCCGGGCGCATCCGCTTCACCGAGATCGTCGACACGGTGGCTCGCGTCGTCGACGAGCACGGCGCGCCGTCCGGCGAGCTCACGCTCGAGGCAGTGCTCGCCGCCGAGGAGTGGGCCCGCCTGCGGGCGCGTGCGATCCTGGGGGTGTGACAGCTCTCGCGTGGACCATCGGCGTCGTCGTGTTCGTCCTGGGCATCGGCGCGTCCATCGCCCTGCACGAGATCGGCCACCTGCTGCCCGCGAAGCGGTTCGGCGTCAAGGTGACCCAGTACATGGTCGGCTTCGGGCCGACGATGTGGTCGCGCCACCGGGGTGAGACCGAGTACGGCGTGAAGTGGATCCCGCTGGGCGGCTACATCCGGATGATCGGCATGTTCCCGCCCAAGCCCGGCACCGACCCACGCTTCGTGCGGGCGACGTCCACCGGCCGCATGGGCCTGCTCGTCGAGTCGGCCCGGCAGCAGTCGCTGGAGGAGATCCAGCCTGGCGACGAGGATCGCGTCTTCTACAAGCTCTCGGTGCCGCGCAAGATCGTCGTCATGCTCGGCGGCCCGGTGATGAACCTGGTGATCGCCGCGGTGCTCCTGGTGGTCACGATGTCCGGTCTCGGCATCCAGAGCCTCGTGCCCACGGTCGCCACGGTCTCGCAGTGCATCCTGCCCGCCGGCACCCCCGACCGTGAGTGCACGCCCAGCGACCAGCAGGCGCCCGCAGCGGCGGCCGGGCTGCGCCCGGGTGACCGCCTGCTGTCGTTCGACGGCCACGCGATCCGCACCTGGGACGACGCCACGCAGGCGATCCGCGGGGCCGGCGGCCGCACCGTCGACTTCGTCGTCGAGCGCGACGGGCAGCGCCTGCAGCTCTCGGCGGCGATCCCGCTCAGCGATCGGCCGGTGCTGGACGACAACGGCGACCCCGTCACCGCCGCCGACGGGACGTTCAAGACCACGCAGGTCGGCTTCCTCGGCGTCTCGCCGTCCGTGGGCATGCAGCGCCAACCGGTGACCGACGTGCCCGGCGCGCTGTGGGACGGCTTCACGCAGACCGCCGCGGTCGTCGTGCGCATCCCGCAGAAGATGGTCGGCATCGTGCAGGCCGCCTTCGGCTCGGGCCAGCGCGACCCCAACGGCCCCATCAGCGTGGTCGGCGTCACCAGGGCGGCCGGCGAGATCGCGAGCAGCGACTCCATCCCGTTCGTGCAGACGCCGCGCGAGCGCGTGTCGTTCTTCCTCGGCCTGCTGGCGTCGCTGAACCTCGCGCTGTTCGTGTTCAACCTCATCCCGCTGCTGCCGCTCGACGGCGGTCACGTGGCCGGCGCGCTGTGGGAGGGGCTGCGGCGGGCGGTGGCACGGGTGCGGCGCCGTCCGGATCCCGGCCCGGCCGACGTCGCCCGGCTGCTGCCCATCGCCTACGCCATGAGCACCGTGCTCATCGTGATGTCGGTGCTGCTCATCTACGCCGACATCGTCAAGCCGGTGCGCCTCGGCGGCTGACCGGGTCGCACGGCCGCGTTTCGCCCGCCTGCGGTGGCGGGGCGATACTGGGGGCATGAGCGTCTCCCTCGGCCTGCCCGCACTTCCGCCGCCCGTCCTCGCACCGCGCCGCGCGTCGCGCAAGATCAAGGTCGGCTCGGTGGACGTCGGCGGGGACGCTCCGATCAGCGTGCAGTCCATGACGACGACGCTCACCGCCGACGTCAACGCGACGTTGCAGCAGATCGCCGAGCTCACCGCCACGGGCTGCGACATCGTGCGCGTGGCCTGCCCGAGCCAGGACGACGCCGAGGCGCTGCCCGCGATCGCCAAGAAGTCCCAGATCCCGGTGATCGCCGACATCCACTTCCAGCCCAAGTACGTGTTCGCCGCCATCGACGCCGGCTGCGCGGCCGTGCGCGTCAACCCGGGCAACATCCGCAAGTTCGACGACCAGGTCGGGGCCATCGCGCGCGCCGCGAAGGACGCCGGGGTCTCGCTGCGGATCGGCGTGAACGCCGGCTCGCTCGACCCGCGCCTGCTCGAGAAGTACGGCAAGGCGACGCCCGAGGCACTCGTGGAGTCCGCGGTCTGGGAGGCCTCGCTGTTCGAGGAGCACGACTTCCACGACTTCAAGATCTCGGTGAAGCACAACGACCCCGTGGTCATGGTGCGCGCGTACGAGCTGCTCGCCGAGCGGGGTGACTGGCCGCTGCACCTGGGTGTCACCGAGGCCGGCCCGGCCTTCCAGGGCACGATCAAGTCGGCGACCGCCTTCGGCGCCCTGCTGTCCCAGGGCATCGGCGACACGATCCGTGTGTCGCTGTCGGCGCCCCCGGTCGAGGAGGTCAAGGTCGGGATCGCCATCCTGCAGTCGCTGAACCTGCGGCCGCGCAAGCTCGAGATCGTCTCCTGCCCCTCGTGCGGGCGGGCGCAGGTCGACGTCTACAAGCTCGCCGAGGAGGTGACCGCGGGGCTCGAGGGCCTCGAGGTGCCCCTGCGCGTCGCCGTCATGGGCTGCGTCGTCAACGGGCCGGGGGAGGCGCGTGAGGCCGACCTCGGCGTCGCGTCAGGCAACGGCAAGGGTCAGATCTTCGTCAAGGGCGAGGTCATCAAGACCGTGCCCGAGTCGGCGATCGTCGAGACCCTCATCGAGGAGGCCATGCGCCTCGCCGAGACCATGGACGTCGAGGGTGAGCCGTCGGTCTCGGTGTCCTGAGGCCGCCGCGCCGTCGTCGTCCGCAGCCGCCTTCGGGGAGACCGGGGCGTCGGTCGACAGAGCGGCCACCGGCACGGCACGCTGACGTCGTGCTGCGCACCGCCACCGCCCTGCGGACCCTCGAGCGTCGCGACCGCGACGCGATCCTGGCGCTGTGCGCGCAGGATCCCGTCGCCAACGTCATGGTGGCCGAGCGGGTCGAGCTGGTCGGCAGCGAGCCGGTGCGCCTCGGGGGAGAGATCTGGGGGCTGTTCGAGCAGGGCGAGCTGGTGAGCGCCTGCTGGTCGGGCGCCAACCTCATCCCCATCGGCGTGCGCACGCCGGGCGCGATGGACGCGTTCGCGAGCCGGGCGCGGCGCTCGGGTGGCACCTACTCGTCGCTGTTCGGGGACGCGGAGGCCGTCAACGGCATCTGGGCCCGGCTGGAGGCCATGGGCTGGCACGCCCGCGAGGTGCGCGCCTGCCAGCCGCTGTACGGCATCGACGGGGGGCCGCGCATCGACCCCGACCCGCAGGTGCTGCGCGCCCTGCCCGACGACCTGCTGACGGTGCTGCCGGCGTCCGTCGCGATGTTCACCGAGGAGGTCGGGTACTCGCCGGTGAGCACCGACGGCGGCATGGCGTACCGGCGACGTGTCGCCGACCTGCTGCGCCAGGGCCGCACGTTCGTCCGGCTCGGCCCGGGTGGCGAGGTGGTCTTCAAGGCCGACCTGGGCTCGGTCAGCTCGCAGGTGGCCCAGGTGCACGGCGTGTGGGTCGACCCGCGCTGGCGGGGGAAGGGTCTCGCCGCGCCGGCCATGGCCGCTGTCGTCGAGGCGGCGCTGCGCGACAACGCGCCGGTGGTGTCGTTGTACGTCAACGACTTCAACGCCCGGGCCATCGCGGTCTACGAGCGGGTGGGCTTTCGCCGGTTCGGCACCTTCGCGACCGTCCTGTTCTGATGGCTGAGCCGCTCGACCTGCTGGCGCACGCCGCCGAGGTCCGTGCGCTGCAGGTGGCGGCGTTGCGGACCGTCGCCGTGGCGACCGGCGTCGGCGGCCCGGACGACGGCGAGCCGCACTACGCGCAGCACGCTCAGCGACCTGGCTTCCGCTGCGTCGGCGTGCGGGACGCCGACCGGCTGGTGGGCTTCGCTTACGGCATGACGGCGCGAGCCGGGTCGTGGTGGGACACCTGGGTGCGTGGCGCCATGACCGACGCCGGTCGCGCGGGGTTGCTGGACGGCGCCTTCGAGGTGGTCGCCGTGCACGTCGACCCGCGCCACCACGGCCGGGGGGCAGGACGCGACCTCGTCACGTCGCTGCTGGCAGGCGTCGACCACCCGCGCGCCCTGCTGACGACGCAGGGCGGGTCCAACCCGGCCCGCGGCTTCTACCGGCGGCTCGGGTTCGCGGAGCTGCCGGTCGAGGTCCCTTACGACGACGTCCCGTTCGTGGTGCTCACCGCCGAGCTTCCCCTCGGCGCCCAGCCGTGAGCGGCGAGCGATGACCCTCGACGCCGGGCCGGTGCGGCTGCGCGCGATGCTGCGCGACGACCACGACTTCCGGCGGTACTTCCTGGCGCGGGTCATCAGCCTGGCCGGCGCGACCGCGACGGTCGTCGCGATGCCGGTGCTGGTCTACCGGCTGAGCGGGTCGGCCTGGCTCACGGCATCGGTGACCGCGCTGGAGGCGTTGCCCTACCTGGTGTTCGGCCTCGTCGCCGGCGCGCTGACCGACCGATGGGACCGCCGCCGCGTCATGGTCACGTCGGACGTCGTGAACGCCGTCGTCATCGGCTCGGTACCGGTGGCCGCGTGGTGCGGCGCGCTCACCGTCGCGCACGTGCTCGTGGCCGCGTTCGCCGCTCAGGCGGTGTTCACCTTCTTCGACGGCGCCAACTTCGGCGCGCTCCCGGTGCTCGTGGGCCGGGCGAGGGTGCCCGTCGCGGCGTCGGCGGTGTGGTCGTTCGCGAGCGTCGTCGAGGTGGCGATGCCACCAGCCGCGGCCGCGGCTCTCGCCGTGATGGGGCCGGCGGACCTGCTCGTGGTCGACGCGCTGAGCTTCGTGGCCTCGGCGCTGCTGGTGCGCGCGATCAGCCGCGCGATGACCGATCCGGCCCGGGTGCGGCAGGCGGCGAGCGTGCGTGGCGTCCTGGCCGACGTCGGCGTCGGCCTGCGGTTCCTGCTGCGGCACGGCGGCGTCCGGACCATGACGATCGTCGGTGCGCTGCAGTCGGCGGCCGGTGGCGGCTTCGTCGCGCTGATGGTGGTGTGGGCCGACCGCACGCTGGGGATCGGCACGCAAGGGCTGCGGTTCGGGGTGCTGTTCGGGGTGTGGGGCATCGGCAGCGCGCTGGCCGCCGCCGTGCTGCCGCGGCTGGTCGAGCGGTTCGGCGCCGAGCGGCTCCTGCTGGCTGCCCTGCCCGTCTCCGCCCTGCTCGGGGTGCTGACCGCGCTCGCACCCACCTGGCAGCTCGGCGCGCTGGGGCTGATGACGTGGTCGGTGGCCTACTCGCTGGTCGTGGTGAACTCGATCACCTACCGCCAGCAGGTCACCCCCGAGCCGTTGCTCGGCCGGGTCAACACCGCCGGCCGGATGCTGTCGTGGGGTGTCGGCTGGACCGGCGGGGCGGTGGTGGCGGGCGCGTTGGCGCAGCAGCTCGGCACGCAGGCGGCCCTCGTGGTGATGGCGAGCCTCACCGTGCCCGGCGTCGTCGTGGCCTGGACGTCGCCGCTGCGCCGACGTGGATCGCGTCCCATCGATGTGAGCCGGCCGGCGCAGGCCGACTAGGCTTCGCGGCGTCCCCAGCACCCCCGAGGAGCCCTCGTGATCGCGCGCATGTCGTCCCTGTTCCTCCGCACCCTGCGCGAGGACCCGTCGGACGCCGAGGTGCCGAGCCACCGGCTGCTGGTGCGAGCGGGGTACGTCCGTCGGGCGGCGCCCGGCGTCTACACCTGGCTGCCGCTGGGCCTGCGCGTGCTGCGCAACGTCGAGCGCGTCGTGCGCGAGGAGATGGACGCCGCGGGGTTCCAGGAGCTGCAGTTCCCTGCGCTGCTGCCGCGCGAGCCCTACGAGGCCACCGGCCGCTGGACCGAGTACGGCGACAACCTGTTCCGGCTCAAGGACCGCAAGGGCGCCGACTACCTGCTCGGGCCGACGCACGAGGAGATGTTCACGCTCGTCGTGAAGGACCTCTACTCCTCGTACAAGGACCTACCGCTCTCGCTCTACCAGATCCAGACCAAGTACCGCGACGAGGCGCGCCCGCGCGCGGGGCTGCTGCGCGGCCGGGAGTTCGTGATGAAGGACTCCTACTCGTTCGACGTCGACGACGCGGGCCTGCAGCGCTCGTACGACGCGCACCGCGCCGCGTACATCCGCATCTTCGACCGCCTGGGGCTGGACTACGTGCCCGTGGCGGCGATGTCGGGCGCCATGGGCGGCAGCGCCAGCGAGGAGTTCCTGGCCCGAGCGGACAACGGCGAGGACACCTACGTCCGCTCGCCCGGCGGGTACGCAGCCAACGTCGAAGCCGTGGTCACCGTGCCCCCGCCCGCGCGCGGGTGGGACGACGTCCCCGCCGCCCACGTCGAGGACACCCCCGACACGCCGACGATCGAGTCGCTGGTGTCCCTTGCGGCACAGCGGTTCCCGCAGCGCGAGTGGACCGCCGCCGACACGCTGAAGAACGTCGTCTTCATGCTCGTCCAACCGGACGGCGCCCGTGAGCCGCTGGTGATCGGCCTTCCCGGCGACCGCGAGGTCGACGCCAAGCGGCTCGCCGCCCAGGTCGAGCCCGCCCAGGTCGAGCCCTTCACCGACGACGACTTCGCCAAGCACCCGGCGCTCGTCAAGGGCTACATCGGCCCGCAGGTGCTGGGGGAGAAGAGCGAGAGCGGCATCCGCTACCTCGTCGATCCGCGCGTCGTCGACGGCACCGTGTGGGTCACCGGGGCGAACCAGCCCGGCAGGCACGTCTTCGACCTCGTGAAGGGGCGCGACTTCGACGCCGACGGCACGATCGAGGCGGCCGAGGTGCGTGCGGGCGACCCCGCACCCGACGGCTCCGGCCCGCTCGAGCTCGCGCGCGGCATCGAGATCGGCCACATCTTCCAGCTCGGCCGCAAGTACGCCGAGGCCCTCGGGCTGAAGGTGCTGGACGAGAACGGCAAGCAGGTCACCGTCACCATGGGCTCGTACGGCATCGGCGTGTCACGCGCCGTGGCCGCCGTGGCCGAGAACAGCCACGACGAGCTGGGGCTCGTCTGGCCGCGCGAGCTCTCGCCGTACGACGCGCACCTGGTGGCCACCGGCAAGGACGACGCGGTCTTCGCCGAGGCGCAGCGGCTCGCCGCCGGGCTGGAGGCGCAGGGCCTGTCGGTGCTGTACGACGACCGTCCCAAGGTCTCGCCCGGCGTGAAGTTCAAGGACGCCGAGCTGATCGGCGTCCCGACGATCGTCGTCGTCGGCAAGGGGCTCACCGACGGCGTGGTCGAGGTCAAGGACCGCGCCTCCGGTGAGCGCACCGACGTCGCGCTCGCGGACGTCGTCGACCACGTCGTCCAGGTCGTGCGCGGCCAGGGGTGAGCGCGGCGGCCTGGGCCGGCCTGCCCGAGCACGTCGGCTGGGGGACGGTCGCCCTCCTCGTCCTCGCCGCGCTCGTCGCGGGCTGGGTCGACGCCGTCGTGGGCGGCGGCGGGCTGATCCAGCTGCCGGCCCTGCTCGTCGGCCTCGGCCCGGGCACGGCGGCCGTGCACTCGTTGGCCACCAACAAGATCGCCTCCATCTGCGGGACGACGACCAGCGCGGTCACCTACTACCGCCGGGTGCATCCCGACCTGCGCACGGCCCTGCCCATGGCCGGCTTCGCCCTCGTCGGGGCGCTGCTGGGGGCGGGCATCGCGCTCGTGCTGCCGTCCGCCGCGATCCGCCCCGTCGTGATCGTCGCCCTGGTCGCGGTGCTCGTGCACACCGTGCGCAACCCCGGGCTCGGGGCCGTGACGGCCTTGCGGCACAGCGGGCGTCGGCACCACGCCACCGCTGGGGTCATCGGCCTGGTCATCGGGGTCTACGACGGCGCCGTGGGGCCGGGCACCGGGTCGTTCCTCGTGTTCGCGCTCGTCTCCCTGGTCGGGTACGCGTTCGTCGAGGCGAGTGCGAAGGCGAAGATCGCCAACGTGGCCACGAACCTCGGGGCGCTCGTGGTGTTCGTGCCGCAGGGCGTGGTGCTGTGGAAGCTCGGGCTGCTGATGGGGCTCGCGAACGTCGCGGGCGGCTACCTGGGCGCCCGGACCGCCGTGGCGCGCGGGGCGGCCTTCGTGCGGGTCGTGTTCATCGTCGTGTCGGCGGCGCTCATCGTGCGCCTGGCCTACGACGTCCTCACCGGCTGACCCGACGGGGTCGAGCTGTCGCACCGACGCCGGTCACGCCGTGCCGGCGCGCTCCGGCAGGCCGGGGAACGCGGTGTCGGCCGCGCCCCAGCGGCGCGCGGCCACGGAGTTCTCGGCGAGCCAGCGGGCAGCCTCCCAGCGGCGCGCGGCCGCGCTGGCCGCGACCAGGTCGGCGTTCACCGCGGCCAGGGCCACCTCGACGTGCGCCGCGAGGGCGACCGCCGTCGCGGGGGAGTCGACGGGGAAGGGCAGCGCGTACGCAGGCTCGGCCGCGGGTGCCGTGCGCTTGGCGGTCGTGAGTCGTGCGGCGAGCAGGTCGCGACGGGCCGCGTGCTGCTGCAGCCGCTGCTCGGCGAGCGGGCGGCGGCGGTCGTCGCACCAGGCTCCGACCACGCCGTAGGCGTAGACCGCGGCGTGCTCGGCGGCCAGGACGGCGCCGAGCGCCTCGGCCTCGGCGTCCGAGTAGCTCGTCGGGGTGGCAGCCGTCGAGGGGCTCGCCGTGGTCGCCGCCGGTGTGGTTGGTGTGGCCGGTGTGGCTGGCGTGGCCGGCGTGGTCGTGCCGCTTCTCACGAGGTGCGCTCCTGCGCGGCCAGCTGGCCGAGCACCGCGACGTGCACGGTGCGGCTGGCCGCGACCGAAGCCAGCAGGCGCGCGGCGTCCCCGCTGACGCCCGCGAGGTCGCGCTCGACCGCAGCCGCGGCGGTGCGCTCCCGCGCTGCCAACGCCCGCAGCGCGCTCGCGGCGTCCGGCGGCGCTGCGGTGCTCGAGGACCCTGGTGACCCGGCGGGCGAGGGGTCGGCCGTGCTGCTCGGGGCGGTCGCCGCAGCCGGGCGTCCCGCGCGCAAGGCCGCGGCGTGCGCCCGGTTCTCCTCGGCGATCGTGCGCAGCCGGCGCGCCGCGGCGGGGGCCGAGCGCGCCGTCAGCACCGCGGCGCGCGCCAGGGCGTCGGCGTCGTCAGCGGCGCGGTCGCGGGCCAGCTCGTCGGGGGTCGGGCCGCTGCGCCCGGGAGCCTCCTCGGGCTGGCCGAGGCGCAGCGAGCAGCCGGCCACGGCCAGGGCGGGCACGGTCACGGTGGCCGCGAGCAGGCTGCGCCGGCTGGGCGTCGCAGTGAGGGTCCGGCGCGAGCGGCGCTCGCCGCGGCTGGTGATGGTGCGGCTGGTGATCGTGGAGCCCCCGGTGGGCCGCTCGTCGGCAGGCACGCCCAGATCCTTTCACGCCCCGGTTGTGGGTAGTGTTGGGGCGCGGCGCCCGGTGCGTCGCACGACTCGAGAACAGCGGCAGGAGGCTCCCAGTGGCCAGGCATCACCAGGCAGGCGGGGCAGGTGACTCGTCGGTGCAGGATGCCGTGCGAGGCGCCATCCGGCCGGTGGCCGACGACCTCGGACTCGTCCTCGAGGACGTCGTGGTCGCCCCCGCCGGCAGCCGTCGTCTGCTGCGCGTCGTGCTCGACGTCGCGGGCGACGAGGGCGCGCTGTCGCTCGACGCCGTGGCCGACGCCTCCCGTCGCATCTCCGAGGTGCTCGACACCGACGACGTGGTCCCCGGCGCGTACGTCCTCGAGGTGAGCTCACCGGGAGTCGACCGACCGCTCACCGAGCCCCGGCACTTCCGGCGCAACCTGCGGCGCAAGGTCGAGGTGCGCCTGGTCGAGGGCGGCACCCTCACCGGCCGCGTCGTCGACGTGGGCGAGACGCTGGTGCTGGAGGTCGAGGGGGCCAAGAAGGGCACCACCGCCCGGCGCGAGCTGGCCTGGGCCGACGTCGCCCGTGGTCAGGTGCAGGTGGAGTTCAAGCCGGTCGACGGGCTCGACGAGGCCGCGGCCGAGAGCGACACCGACGGCGACGGGGAGGACTGACGTGGACATCGACCTCGCGGCCCTGCGCATGCTCGAGCGGGAGAAGGAGATCCCGGTCGGGGTGCTCATCGCGGCCATCGAGCAGGCGCTGCTCGTCGCCTACCACCGCACCGAGGGGGCCCAGCAGCACGCCCGCGTCGAGCTCGACCGCCAGAGCGGGCACGTCGTCGTCTGGGCGAGCGAGCAGCTGGACGACGGCAGATCTCGCGAGTACGACGACACGCCCGAGGGCTTCGGCCGGATCGCCGCCTCGACCGCGCGCCAGGTGATCCTCCAGCGGCTGCGCGACGTCGAGGACGAGCAGGTGCTCGGCGAGTTCCGGGGCCGCGAGGGCGACGTCGTCGGCGGCATCATCCAGCAGGGCGGCGACCCGCGCACCGTGCTCGTCGACCTCGGGACCGTCGAGGGCGTGCTGCCGCAGACCGAGCAGGTGCCGGGCGAGCAGTACGTGCACGGCGAGCGGCTGCGGTGCTTCGTGGTCGCCGTCCGCAAGGGCCCCAAGGGCCCGCAGATCCAGCTCTCGCGCACCCACCCCAACCTGGTGCGCAAGCTGTTCGCCCTCGAGGTGCCCGAGATCGCCGACGGCAGCGTCGAGATCATGGCCCTGGCCCGCGAGGCGGGGCACCGCACCAAGATCGCCGTGCGCACCACGGTGGCCGGCCTGAACGCCAAGGGCGCCTGCATCGGCCCGCTCGGCCAACGGGTGCGCGCGGTGATGTCCGAGCTGCACGGCGAGAAGATCGACATCGTCGACTGGGACGAGGACCCCGCCACCTTCGTGGCGCACGCGCTGTCGCCGGCCCGGGTGAGCGAGGTGACCGTCGTCGACCGCGCAGCGCGGTCGGCCCGCGTGATCGTGCCCGACTACCAGCTCTCGCTCGCCATCGGCAAGGAGGGGCAGAACGCGCGGCTCGCCGCCAAGCTCACCGGCTGGCGCATCGACATCCGTCCCGACACCGCACCCGTGGACGCCGCCACAGAGCCCTCCGAGGCGGGGGAGCAGTGACCGGGGCGGGCCGTGGGCGCACGACGCGCTAGACTGGTGCAGACCGAGCGTCCCGCGGTGGTGCCAGCAGTCGGGGCAGCGACAGAGCCTCAACGTCGTTGCGTCGGGTGCCGCCGCAGTGGCGACCGGTCCGTCCTCCTGCGGTTCGCGGTGGTCGAGCGTGACGGTGCCAGCACCGTGGTGCTCGACGAACGGCGGACCCTGCCGGGGCGCGGCGCCTGGCTGCACCCCGACCTGAGCTGCTGGGAGCTGGCGACACGCCGTTCGGCGTTGCCGCGGGCACTGCGCACGACGGCGAGGATCGACCAGGACGGAATCACCGGCGCCCTCCAGGCGCTGTGCACGATGAACGCACCCGCCCCCGAGCCTGGGAGCGGGATCCCCACGTCACCGTCACCGTCGGCGGCGACGCGATCAACCGGAAGCGGGTCAGAACGCTGATGAGCACCCGATGAGCACCCAGCGATGAACACCCCCCAGCACTAACGACGGTCCGCGCCTGCTCTGGCCCGGACCAAGAGACAGGGAGAGACGTGGCAAAGGTCCGGGTCTACGAGCTCGCGAAGGAGCTCGGAGTCGAGAGCAAGGTCATCATGACCAAGCTCCAGGAGATGGGTGAGTTCGTCCGGTCGGCATCGTCGACCGTCGAGCCGCCCGTGGTGCGCCGCCTGCGTGAGCAGATGCCGGCCGCCGAAGCCCCCGCGCCGGCCAAGAAGGCCGCCGCCAAGAAGACCGCGAAGAAGGCCCCGGCGCCACAGCCGACGGCCCCCGCCGCGGCCGAGCCGGCAGCGCCCAGCGCCCCGGCTGAGCCGGCTGAGCCGACTGGGCCGGCTGCACCTGCCGCCGCGTCCGCACCCAGCGCTCCGGCACCGGCCGAGGCACCCGCTGCCCCAGCGGCACCGGCAGCACCGACGCCGGGCCCGGCTCGCAAGGCCGCTCCCGCGCCGGAGGCGCCTCCAGCCACGCCGGCTCCGGCCGCCCGGCCGGCCCCGGCCGCTCCGGCAGCGCCGGCCGCCCGCGAGGGTGGTGCGCGCCCGGGTGCCCCCCGCCCCGGCAACAACCCGTTCGCCCCGAGCCAGGGGATGCCGCGTCCCGGCGCCCCCCGCCCCGGCAACAACCCCTTCGCCGCCGAGCAGGGCATGCCGCGTCCGCAGGGTGGGCCCCGGCCGCCGCGTCCGGCCGGCCCCGGTGGCGCCCGTCCGAACCCCGGCATGATGCCGGCCCGACCGAGCGTCGGTCGCCCGGGTGCGCCCGGTCGCGGCGGCGCGCCCGGTGGCCGTGGTGGCGCCGGTGGCGCCGGCCGTCCGGGTGGCGGCGGTGGCGGCGGCGGGTTCGCCGGCCGTCCCGGTGGCGGCGGCGGGTTCGCCGGCCGTCCCGGTGGTGGCGGTCGCGGCCCGGGTGGCCGTGGCGGCACCCAGGGCGCCTTCGGCCGCGGTGGCGGTCGTCCGGTGCGCGGGCGCAAGAGCAAGCGCGCGAAGCGTCAGGAGTTCGAGCAGATGCAGGCGCCGTCGATCGGCGGCGTCACGGTTCCTCGCGGTGACGGCTCGACCGTCGTCCGGGTGCGCCGCGGCTCGAGCCTGAGCGACTTCGCCGACAAGATCGGTGCGAACCCGGCGAGCCTGGTGACGGTGCTGTTCCACCTCGGTGAGATGGCCACCGCCACCCAGTCCCTCGACGAGGACACCTTCCGCGTGCTCGGCGCCGAGCTCGGCTACGACATCCAGGTCGTCTCGCCCGAGGACGAGGAGCGCGAGCTGTTCGACGCGTTCAACATCGACCTCGAGGCCGGCATCGAGGGCGAGGAGGACGAGGACCTCGAGCCTCGCCCGCCGGTCGTCACGGTCGTGGGTCACGTCGACCACGGAAAGACGCGCCTGCTCGACGCGATCCGCAACGAGGACGTCGTCGCCGGCGAGGCCGGTGGCATCACCCAGCACATCGGCGCCTACCAGGTGCACCGCGAGCACGAGGGTGTCGACCGCGCCATCACGTTCATCGACACGCCGGGCCACGAGGCCTTCACGGCCATGCGAGCCCGTGGGGCGAAGGTCACCGACATCGCGATCCTCGTCGTCGCAGCCGACGACGGCGTGATGCCGCAGACCATCGAGGCGCTCAACCACATGCAGGCGGCCGACGTCCCGATCGTCGTCGCCGTCAACAAGATCGACGTCGACGGGGCCAACCCGGCGAAGGTGCGCCAGCAGCTCACCGAGTACAACCTCGTGGCCGAGGAGTACGGCGGCGAGACGATGTTCGTCGACGTCTCCGCGAAGGCCGGTCAGAACATCGACCAGCTGCTCGAGGCGGTGCTGCTCACGGCGGACGCCGCGCTCGACCTGCGCGCCAACCCCGACAAGGACGCGCGCGGCGTCGCGATCGAGGCCAACCTCGACCGCGGCCGCGGTGCCACCGCGACCGTGCTGGTGCAGGCGGGCACGCTGCGGGTGGGCGACGCGATCGTCGCCGGCTCGGCCTACGGCCGCGTGCGCGCCATGCTCGACGAGCACGGCAACAACGTCGAGGAGGCCGTGCCGTCACGTCCGGTGCAGGTGCTCGGCCTGTCGTCCGTGCCGCGCGCCGGTGACACCTTCGTGGTGGCGCCGGACGACCGCACGGCCCGCCAGATCGCCGAGCGCCGCGAGGCGGCCGACCGCCAGGCCTCCCTGGCCAAGGCCCGCAAGCGGATCAGCCTCGAGGACCTCAACGAGGCGCTCGCGGCCGGCAAGGTCGAGACGCTCAACCTCATCCTCAAGGGCGACGTCTCGGGTTCGGTCGAGGCGCTCGAGGACGCGCTGCTGCAGATCGACGTCGGCGAGGAGGTCGAGCTGCGGATCATCGACCGCGGTGTCGGCGCCATCACGCTGAACAACATCAACCTGGCGATGGCCTCGGACGCGATCATCATCGGCTACAACGTGCGGGCCGAGGGCCAGAACGCCGACGTCGCCGAGCGCGAGGGCGTCGAGATCCGCTACTACTCGGTGATCTACCAGGCCATCGAGGAGGTCGAGGCGGCGCTCAAGGGCATGCTCAAGCCGGAGTTCGAGGAGGTCGAGCTCGGTAGCGCCGAGATCCGCGAGATCTTCCGGTCGAGCAAGTTCGGCAACATCGCCGGTTCGATCGTGCGGTCCGGGGAGATCCGCCGCGGCACGCGCGCTCGCATCACGCGCAACGGCGTCGTGGTGGCCGAGAACATCGAGATCGCGGGCCTGCGCCGGTTCAAGGACGACGTCACCGAGGTCCGTGAGGGCTTCGAGTGCGGTGTCAACCTGGGGTCGTACAACGACCTGCAGCTCGGCGACCTCATCTCCACGTACGAGATGCGCGAGAAGCCGCGCGACTGATCGACCGCTCGACCACGGGAGGCACCCTCGACCAGCGCGTCGACGGTGCCTCCCGTGCTGAACCACCCGAAGGGCGACCGCACGCAGCCCACGACACGACAGGACGACGTCATGATCGACCACCCCCGCGCCCGCAAGATCGCCGACCGCATCAAGGTGATCGTGGCCGAGACGATCGAGCACCGCGTCAAGGACCCGCGGCTCGGGTTCGTGACGGTCACCGACGCCCGGGTGACCGGCGACCTCCAGCACGCGACGGTCTTCTACACCGTCTTCGGCTCGGAGGAGGAGCGGGTGGGGACCGCCGCAGCGCTGGAGAGCGCGAAGGGGGTCATCCGACGCGAGGTCGGCCAGGGCATCGGCATCCGGCTGACCCCCACGCTGGAGTTCATCGCCGACGCGATGCCGGAGAACGCCGCCCACATCGACGACCTGCTGCGCCGGGCCGCACAGCACGACGCCGAGGTCGCCGCCCAGGCCAGCGGCAAGGCGCCGGCCGGCGACCCCGACCCGTACCGCAAGCCGGTGCCGTCCGCCGACGACCTCGACGATGATCTCGACGACGACCTCGACGACGATCTCGACGCCGTCGGGGACGACGCCGTGCGCCGTCCCTGACCACCGCAGGTCAGGCGGCGGCCTGCGCGGGCTCCGGCAGCGGCGAGGCGGGCTCGACCGCAGCTGCTGCGACCGCCGAGCGGCGAGGCAGCCAGCGCGCGGCCACGGCGCCGAGGGCCACGATCGCGGCACCGGTGAGCACGGCCGGGCGCAGCGCGTCGGCGTAGCCCGTCGGCGTGATCGTGCCGCCGGCGCCCTGGAACACCGCCACGAGCACCGCCACGCCGAGCGCGACGCCGATCTCGCGCAAGGTCGCGTTCGTCGAGCTGGCGGTCGCGTGGTCGGCCTCGGCCATGTCGGCCAGCACCGCGGTCGAGCTGGGCGCGAAGGTCAGGCCCATGCCGACGCCGGCGAGCACGAAGGCCGGCACGAGCGCGCCGTACGTCGACCCCGGGCCGGTGGCGAGCGCGATCCACGCCAGCCCGACCGCCTGCAGCGAGAGCCCCGCGGACAGCAGCGCACGGACGCCGACGCGCGGAGCCAGCAGGCCGGCCAGCGGCGCGACCACCATCGGCGCCGCCGTCCAGGGCAGGGTGCGGACGCCGGCTTCCAGCGGCGTGTAGCCCTGCACGACCTGCAGGTACTGCACGAGCAGGAACACCGAGCCGAACATGCCGAGCGAGAAGGCGAAGCCGGCCACGTTGGCGATCGAGAAGCTGCGCGAGCGGAAGAGCCGCAGTGGCACGAGCGGGTGCGGGGCGCGGGTCTCGCGCACCACGAAGGCGACCAGCAGCCCGGCGCCGAGCACGAGCGCGCCGAGCACCGGGGCAGACGTCCAGCCGTCGTCGTTGCCGCGGATGATGCCCCAGACACCTGACAGCACGCCCGACCCGACGAGCGCCAGGCCGGCGACGTCCAGCGGCTCGCGGCGTCCGTAGCTCTCCGGCAGCGCCCGCAGCACGAAGGGCACGGCGACCAGCGCGATCGGGACGTTGATCCAGAAGATCGCCTGCCACGAGACGCCCTCGACGACCGCGCCGCCGATGAGCGGGCCGAGAGCGACACCGAGGCCGGCCACGCCGCCCCAGACGCCGATCGCCATCGCGCGCTGCGCCTTCGGCACGGCACCGGCGAGCAGGGTGAGCGACAGCGGCATGATCGCCGCACCGCCGACGCCCTGCAGGGCGCGCGCGGCGATGAGCATCGCCGGCGTGGTCGCGAGCGCCGAGCCGATGGAGGCGAGGGTGAACAGCGAGATGCCCGCGACGAAGACCCGTCGCCGGCCGAAGCGGTCGCCCAGCGTCGACGCGCCGAGCATCAAGGTCGCGAAGCTGAGCGTGTAGGCGTTGACGAACCACTGCAGCTGCTCGAGCGAGGCGCCGAGGTCGGCCCGGATCACGGGCAGGGCGCTGGTGATCACCAGGTTGTCGAGGGTCGCCATGAACATCGGCAGGGACGCCGCGAGCAGGGCGAGGGCGACGCGCCGGCCGGACGGCGCGGCCACGGGAGTGGCGGGGGATGGACTCATCGGGTGCTCCTGTAAGCATTGATTGATTACTAACCAGAGAAGATAGGCATCGACTGATAACATGTCAACCATGAATGAGACGACGGCCCGGCGGATGTCCTCGGACGAGCGGCGCGAGCAGATCCTCAGCGCTGCGCTGACGGTGTTCGCCGACGGCGGGTACACCGGCACCAGCACCGACCAGGTGGCCCGCGCCGCCGGCGTCTCCCAGCCCTACGTCGTCCGCCTGTTCGGCTCCAAGGCCGAGCTGTTCAGCCAGGTCTACGCCCACGCGTCGCAGCGCGTGCTCGACGCCCTCGGCGCCGTCCCGGCCGGCCCCGAGGCGGGGGAGCAGATGGGCGAGGCCTACGTGCAGCTGCTCCAGGACCGCAACCTGCTGATGGTGCTCATGCACGGGTTCGTGGCGGGGGCCGACCCCGAGATCGGCAAGGTCGCCCGGCACACCCTCGCCGAGGCCTTCCGGCTCTTCCGGGACCGCACCGGCGGCACCGAGGAGGACGCGCGCGTCTTCGTGGCGCACGGCATGCTCATCAACGTGCTCGTCGCGACCCGCGCCCCCGAGCACGTGGGGGAGGACCCCGACGTCGACGCCCTGACGCTGTGCACGATGGGCCAGGCGCTCGACGCCGCCCAGGCCTCGTGAGGCCGGCGAACGACGCCCCCGACGGCCTCGTCGTCGTCGACAAGCCCGCCGGCTGGACCAGCCACGACGTCGTGGCCCGGGTGCGCCGGCTCGCCGGCACGCGCAAGGTGGGCCACGCGGGCACGCTCGACCCGATGGCCACCGGCGTGCTCGTGGTGGGGGTCGAGCGGGCGACCCGCCTGCTCACCTACCTCGTCGGCGCCGACAAGACCTACACCGCCACCGTGCGGCTCGGCGCCACGACGGTCACCGACGACGCCGAGGGCGAGGTGACGGCCTGGGCGGACGCCCCGGCCGTCGCGGCCGTGACGCGTGCGGACGTCGACGCCGCCGTGGCCGCGCTGACGGGCCCGATCCAGCAGGTCCCGAGCGCCGTGAGCGCGATCAAGGTCGACGGCAAGCGGTCGTACGCCAGGGTGCGCGGCGGCGAGCAGGTCGAGCTCGCCGCCCGTCCCGTGACGGTGCAGCGCTTCGAGGTGCTCGACCGTCGTCCCGCCGACGACGACGGGCACGCCGTGCTCGACCTGGACGTCGAGGTCGAGGTCTCGTCGGGCACCTACGTGCGGGCCCTGGCGCGTGACCTGGGCGCCGCGCTCGGCGTCGGTGGCCACCTGACGGCGTTGCGCCGTACCGCCGTCGGGCCCTACACCGTGGCCGTCGCGCGCTCGCTCGACGTCCTCGCCGAGGACTTCTCGGTGCTGCCACTGGCCGACGCAGCGCGCGCCGCCTTCCCGGCGCGCGAGCTCAGCGACGGCGAGGTGACGGCGCTGCGCTACGGCCAGCGGGTGGCCGCCAGCGGCACGGACGAGGTGCCGGTCGCGGCCTTCGGGCCGGACGGTTCGCTGGTCGCGCTGCTGGCGGACCGCGGCGAGCAGGCGAGGTCGCTGCTCGTCGTCCCGCAGCGCTGAGGGCCCGGCGTGCTCAGCGCCGCACCTCGTGGCGGTCGGCGTTGGCGTGGATGGCGTCGCGGAGGTACTGCGCCAGGCCCGGTGCCACGTCCTCGTAGTGCTGGGTGAACCTCGGGTCCGCCAGGTACATGTCACCGAGCCCGCGGTGCATCGCGTACGGGCAGTCGTAGAACGTCTCGATGCCCTGGCGGTGGCGCTCGGCGAGGTCCATGGCCCGGACGTCGTCCGCCGGCACACCTGCGGCGAGCGCCCCGGCGAGGTCGCGCTCGAGCGCCTCGCCGGCGCGCTTCACCTCGACCCAGTCGTCCTTGCTCAGCGCCGCCGTCCGTCGCTGGCTCTGCTGCCACGCCTCGGTGTCACCCCAGCGCTGCTCGGCCTCGGCGGCGTACTCCTCGCCCAGCCAGTTCTCACCGAAGACCTCCAGCTGCTCCTCCGGCGTCAGGTTGATGCCCATCTGCTCTGCCTCCATCAGCTTCTCCAGGTGCGTGAGCACCTCGCGCAGGCGGTCGATCCGCTGGCGCACCAGCCGGTGCTGGTCGCGCAGGTGCGACGCCGGGTCGCCCTGCGGGTCGTCGAGGATGCGAGCGACCTGGTCGAGCCCGAACCCGAGCTCGCGGTAGGACAGCACGTCCCGCAGCCGGGCCAGGTCGGGCTCGTCGTACACGCGGTAGCCCGCGCTCGTGCGGCCACTCGGCTGCACCAGCCCGATCTCGTCGTAGTGGTGCAAGGTGCGCACCGTCACGCCCGCCAGCTTCGCCACCGCGCCGACGGTGTACCCGGTCGTGGTGTCCATCGCCTCGCTCCTCTCCTCGACGCTCCTACCGTGGTGCCTCACGCCGCGTGAGGGTCAAGCGAAAAGCCGTGGGCGGGTGCCTCGGCCTCACACTAGGTTGCGCTGCATGCCTGCGACCGTGCGTCCGATCGGGCCGGACGACGCCACTGACGGCGCGCTGCTCGACGCGCTCGCCGACCTGCTCGCCGCGCGCCACCGCCGTCATCGGCGGGCGTCCCCGCTGCTCGACCCGGTCTGGGAGCAGCCGGCCCACGCGCGGACCTGGCTCGCCGACCGCCTGGCCGACCCCTCGGCGTCCGGTGCGCTGGCGTTCGACGGGGGGAGGGCGGTCGCCTACCTGCTCGGGCACGTGGGCGAGGGCAGCACGTGGGGTCCGAGCGCCTGGGTCGAGTCGGCGGGGGTCGCCACGGCAGGCCTCGAGGGCGACGCCGAGACGGTGCGCGACCTGTACGCCGTGGCCGCGGAGGCCTGGGTGGATGCCGGGCACACCGTGCACTACGCCCTCGTGCCGGCCAGCGACTCCGCCCTGGTCGACGCCTTCTTCCGGCTGGGCTTCGGGCTGCAGCACGTGCACGCGGCGCGCGTGCCCGCGCCTGCTGGTGCGGTGCCCGACGGCGTCGTCGTCCGGCCGGCCAGCCGCGCGGACGTCGCCGCGCTGGCCCACCTGGACCGTCAGCTGCCGCTGCACCAGGGGCTCTCACCGGTGTTCTCGTCCGGGCACCTGCCGACGGAGGCCAAGGCGCTCCAGGAGTGGGAGGAGGACTTCGGCGACGACCGCTTCACGACGTTCGTCGCCGAGGTGGACGGCGAGGTCGTGGGCTCCGCGATCGGCTGCGCGCTCGAGGTGTCGAGCAGCCACACCGGCCCCGCCCTGCTTGACCACGCCGGCTTCCTCGGGTTCGCGGCGGTGCTCGCGCAGGCGCGCGGCCGGGGCGTCGGGCGGGCGCTGGGCGAGGCCGTCGTCGGGTGGTCGCACGAGCAGGGCCACCGCAGCGTGGTCACCGACTGGCGAGCCACCAACCTGCTGTCGTCACGCACCTGGCCGCGGCTGGGCTTCGAGCCGACGTTCCTGCGCCTGCACCGCGTCGTCGGCTACTGACCCGCCCGCGTCAGCCGTCCGCTCGGGACCGGCTGGTCAGGTGAGGACGTCGCGACGCCGGAAGCCGACGACGGCCACCACGCTGAGGACGACGACGGTCGCGACCGCGACGGACACCGAGGGCCAGGAGACGCCGTGCCGCAACGGGTCGTGGCCGATGTACTGGTAGAACGGCGAGAGCTTCTGCAGCGGCTCGAGCCAGGACACGATCGGTGCCAGGCCGTTCACGACGTAGGCGACGACGGCCACCACGGCGGGGACGGCGCGGCTCAGCGTCCCGCGCCCGGTGACCGCACCCACGGCGAGCGCCAGCGCACCGAAGACCAGGGCGAGCAGCGTCATGTGCAGCATGGCCGCCGCCACGTGGCCCAGGGGCAGACCCATGTCGGCGAGCGAGCCCTCGCCCACGAGCGCCACGACGCCGATGACGCCGAGCGCGAGGGCACCGGCGCACATGGCCAGCAGCTTCTCGACGACCACGCGCGTGCGGCTCACCGGGGTGGCGAGCAGCAGGTCCATCGTGTGGCGGTCCTCCTCGCCGGCGACCGCGTTCGCTCCGGCGGTGACCGTGTACAGCATGAGCACCAGCGGCCCCATGAACGACATCAGCTCGACCTGGAGGTAGCCGACCGGCGTCGACATGTCAGCGCCGGTGCTCGCGAACAGCGAGCGCATCGCCTCGGGCATCTGGTCGAGGAAGTCGCTCATGGACGGCTGGCCGCGCATGCTCGGCCAGATCGCGACGTACATCGCCACGAGCAGCGCCAGGCTCGCCGCCCAGGCCGTGAGCGTCCGGCGCTGGTCGAAGAGGGTCTTCAGCCCCACGCTACGCAACATCGCCGGCCTCGTAGAAGGTCAGGAACGTCTCCTCCAGCTCGGCCTCGGCGCACTCGAAGTCGACGACCTCGTGCCGGCTCACCTGCTTGAGCAGGACGTCGAGCGACGACTGCGGTGCGCTGCACGTGAGCGTCCCCCCGGCCACGTGCAGGTCGCGCACGCCGGGCAGCCCGGCGAACTCCTCAGCGGCGACGGCGTCGGCGAAGATCGCCATGACGTGGTGCAACGACTTGGCGCGCAACGACTCCAGCCGCTCGACGGCGATGAGCCGACCGGCCCGGACGACGCCGATCCGGTCGGCGAGGCGTTGCACCTCGGCGAGCACGTGGGACGACAGCAGCACGCTGCCACCGGCGGCGGTGTGCTCGTGCAGCATCGCCACGAACTCCTGCTGCACCAACGGGTCCAGGCCGCTGGTGGGCTCGTCTAGCAGCAGCAGCCGAGGCTGGCTCATCATCGCCAGCACCACGGCCAGCTTCTGCCGGTTGCCCTTCGACAAGGCCGTCGCGTGCCGGTCCAGGTCGAGGTCGAGCCGTTGAGCCAGCTTGCGGCCGTGGGCGGCGTCCGCGAGCCCGCGCAGGTGGGCGAAGTACGCGAGGTGCTGCTCGCCGGTCATGCGCCGGTAGAACGCCGGCTCACCGGACAGGTAGCCGACCTCGCGGTGCACCCGCACGCTGTCGTGCCAGGCGTCCAGCCCGAGCACCCGTGCTGCCCCGGACGTCGGTCGCAGCAGCCCCATGAGCAGCCGCAGAGTGGTGGTCTTGCCCGCGCCGTTGGGGCCGAGGTAGCCGAACACCTCGCCTGGCTCGATGCGCAGGTCGAGGTCGCGCAGCGCGAGCGTGCGCCCGTAGGACTTCGTCAGCCCGACGGTGTCGACCACCGGCGCGTCAACCACGCCTCAAGCCTCTTCGCCCGGCCCTTGCGGCGACAAGGCCGAACGTCCCGGGCGCCCCGGTGGGCGGAGCCGACCACGTGGTCGGCCCCGCCCCGGGTGCTGCGGGACTAGTGCCGCGACGTCACGGCGGCGTACGCGTTGACGATGCCGTTGCCGTAGAAGCCGTTGTCGGACGTCGGGCCCTCGCACCGGGCGGTGCGCGTGAGCGTGCCGGACGACCGCACGATCGTCCAGACGAACTCCCGCGGCTGCGGGCACGCGTGGTCGACTGCGGTGCGCTCGAGGATCTTCTCGGTGATGCGCGGGTCCAGCGTCAGCCCGCCGTGCCGCCGGTCCGCGCGGCCGTACTGGCTGACGATGAGCGCCGCGACGCCGGCGGCGTGCGGGGACGCCATCGAGGTGCCCTGCAGGTACGTGTAGTAGGCGCACGTGCCGCCGGTCGAGCAGCTCTGCAGGACGAACGGGTTGTTCGGCGTGCCGTCGGGGTTGAGGTCACCGCTGGCCTCCGCGACGTTGCGCGGGTAGGCGGCGAGCACCAGAGCGCGCGGGTCGAGCGTTCCGCCGGGGGAGTCGTACGCGTCACCGCCGGGTGCCGAGACGTCGGTCTGCTCGGTGCCGTAGTTGGAGTAGTACGCCATGCGAGTCGACGGACCCGTCGCGCTGACGGCGACCACGCCCTTGCTCTCGGTCGGCACGGTGATGCAGGAGTTGTCGATCTGGCGGGTCTTGGCGGCACCGGCCGGGTAGTCGGGGCTGGTGGTGTCCTCCGTCGGGTGCCCGAGGTCGGTGAACTCGTTGCCCATCGCCGCGACCGGCAGCACGCCGCGGTGGCGTGCGTAGTCCAGGGCGCGCTGGGTCGCCTCGCGGATCACCCGCTGCTCGTACTGCTCCTGCGGGCTGTCTGCCGGGTTGTCGACGCAGTTGAACAGCCACGGGTCGGTGTAGAAGCTCATGTTGATGACGTCGACGCCCGCGTCACCGGCGTAGGTGATGGCCTCGAGGGTCGGCGCCAGGAAGAAGTAGCCGGAGTCCTGGCCAGCCCGGAGACTGAGCAGCGAGACGTCCGGCGCGACGCCCGCGATGCCGATGCCGTTGATGGGTGAGCCGATGGTGCTCGCGACGTGCGTGCCGTGCTCGTTGTCGTCGTGGTCGACCGGGTCGACGCAGGAGGGGTACTCGCAGGGTCCGTCGATGCTCGGCAGGTCGGTGACGAAGTTGCGCGAGTCGGCGGCGTCGAAGTTCGGCGCGATGTCGGGGTGCGAGCCGTCGACGCCGGTGTCGATGATCCCCACCCGCACGGTGCGCTTACCGGGCTGCACAGCGTACGAGCCGGTGGGTGTGGCGCCGATCTGCCGCATGTCCCACTGCAGCGTCGACAGCGGCTCGGCCTGCGGGACGGCGCTGGGCGACGTCCGCACGGCTCCGGTGCGGGCGGCCTCTCGCTGGGCCGTGGCGTCGTGGGTCAGCCGCTCGACGTCGTCCTTGCGCAGGCGGGCCCGGGAGTCCTTGGGTGCGTAGCCGATGGCACGGTCCGCGACGGCCCCGACCACCGCGGCCGACCGGCCCACCTGGGCGGCGAACCCGGCGCGGTCGCTGCGCACGACGGCGAAGCCCACCGAGGCGTTCTCGTGGACGATGGAGCCGCCGGCCCGGGTGATCGCGGCGCGTGCCGCCGCGGGCGCGGCGCCGACGGCGTAGAGGACGACGAAGTCACCGGCGCCGACGGCGTCCGGGCGCGGCGAGGAGGTGAGGCCGCCGGAACCTCCGGCGGATGCCGGCAGCGCATCGGCGCCGGCCGGGCTGACGAGGGTCGCTGCGGCTACCGCAGCGGCGCCGGCGAAGGTGATCAGGGCACGTCTACGCATGACACGCTCCAGACGACGGGCCGGGGTATCCGACCGATCGGGTGAATCTAGGGCGTCCTGGGGTGAGTCGGGAAGATGCGACGACCGACGGACCGACCGGCCGGCCGGCCGGCCCAGCCCAGGCCGCACGCCGGTGAGCCCTCGCCGTACGCTGTCGGCCGTGAAGCGCTGGAACGGCCTGACCGACGTACCGCCCGACCTGGGCGCCTCCGTGGTGACCCTGGGCAACTTCGACGGCGTGCACTCGGGCCACAAGGCGGTGCTCTCGCGCGTCGTGCAACGGGCCCGCGAGCAGGACGCAGTGGCCGTCGCCATCACGTTCGACCCGCACCCGGCCCACGTGCTGTTCCCCGACCGCGCGCCGGCCCTGATCACCGGGCTGCACCAGCGGCTGGAGCTGATGGCGGCCGTCGGGCTGGACGCCACGCTCGTGATGGAGTTCACCCGCGAGCTGTCGCAGTGGTCGCCGCAGGAGTTCGTCGTGCGGGTGCTCGTCCAGACGCTGCACGTGCGGACGATCGTCGTCGGGGCCGACACCCGCTTCGGCCACCGCAACTCGGGGGACGTGCAGACGCTGCGCGACCTGGGCGAGGTGCACGGCTTCACCGTCGAGGTGGTGCGCGACCTCGCCCCGCAGGAGTCCGGGCCGCGCTGGTCGTCGTCCTGGGTGCGTGAGGCGCTGGACGACGGGGACGTCGGCCGCGCCGCGCAGGCGCTCGGCCGTCCGCACCGCATCACCGGCGTCGTCGTCCACGGCGACCACCGGGGCCGCGAGCTGGGCTACCCGACCGCCAACCTCGAGCCCGGCGCCGAGGGCATGGTGCCGGCCGACGGCGTCTACGCGGGCTGGATGCTGCGGCCCGCCGCGGACGACGTCGCCGACCGGCTGCTGCCCGCGGCCGTCTCGATCGGCACCAACCCGACGTTCGACGGCACCGTGCGGCGCGTCGAGGCCTACGTGCTCGACCGCACCGACCTCGACCTCTACGGCGAGCGCGTCAGCCTCGAGCTGGTCGAGCGGCTGCGCCCGACGCTGCGGTTCGACTCGGTCGAGGCGCTCGTCGAGCAGATGCAGCAGGACGTCGCCCGGTGCCACGAGCTGCTCGGCCAGGGCGTGGTCCCGTCGACGTTCGGGACGACCCCCGCGGACTGATACCCTGGGACCGCCGTCAGAACGGCCGCGGATCCAGAGAGCCCGGGTGGACAAGCCCCGGAGCACCGCGCAACGACCACCCAGGGAGAACCACCAGTGCCGCTCGACGCCGCCGTGAAGACCACGATCATGTCCGAGTACGCGACGCACGAGGGCGACACCGGTTCGCCCGAGGTGCAGGTCGCGATGCTCACCCAGCGCATCAAGGACCTCACCGAGCACCTCAAGGAGCACAAGCACGACCACCACAGCCGTCGTGGTCTGCTGCTGCTGGTCGGCCAGCGCCGCCGGCTGCTCGGCTACCTGCGCGACAAGGACATCGCCCGCTACCGCTCGCTGATCGAGCGACTGGGTCTGCGCCGCTGAACCTCCACGGGGAGCGGCCCCGAACTGCCGGGGCCGCTCCTTTCGTCATGTCCCACAACTGCATACGCACCACCTAGCGATACGACGGCCCGTACGGAGCGCCGGTCCTCGGTAGTGGCCCCCGGAAGCGCCCGGTCAGCAGACCGAGGCGTCGGCCGTGGGCCTCGATCGAAGACCGGGACCACGCGCCGCTCACGCCGTCGCACACCAGGTCGCCCGCGTCGGGCGTCCTGTCGACGATGACTGATGAGATGAACGGAGAGTGACCCCGCCATGGAGGGTCCCGACACCCAGTACTCCGAGGCCGTGCTCGACAACGGCAGCTTCGGCAAGCGCACCATCCGCTTCGAGACCGGTCGGCTCGCCCGGCAGGCCGCCGGCTCCGCCGTCGCCTACCTCGACGACGACACGATGCTGCTGTCGGCCACGACGGCCGGCAAGCACCCCAAGGAGCACTTCGACTTCTTCCCCCTGACGATCGACGTCGAGGAGAAGATGTACGCCGCGGGCAAGATCCCCGGCTCGTTCTTCCGCCGCGAGGGGCGCCCGAGCACCGACGCGATCCTCACCTGCCGGCTGATCGACCGCCCGCTGCGCCCGTCCTTCGTCAAGGGCCTGCGCAACGAGGTCCAGGTCGTCATCACGGTGCTGGCGCTGAACCCCGACCACCAGTACGACGTCCTGGCCATCAACGCGGCCTCGATGTCGACCCAGCTGAGCGGCCTGCCCTTCAGCGGCCCCATCGGCGGCGTGCGCGTCGCGCTCGTCGACGGCCAGTGGGTCGCCTTCCCGAACCACAGCGAGATGGAGCGCGCGGTCTTCGACATGGTCGTCGCGGGCCGCGTCGTGGACGAGGCCGGCGACGTCGCGATCATGATGGTCGAGGCCGAGGCCACCGAGAACGCGTGGGCGCTCGTCACGGGCGAGAACGTCACGCCCCCCACCGAGGAGGTCGTGGCCGAGGGCCTGGAGGCCGCCAAGCCGTTCATCGCCGAGCTGGTGCGCGCGCAGCGCGAGCTGGCCGACCGGGCGACGAACACCCCGCTGACCTTCCCGACGTACCCCGAGTACCAGGACGACGCGTACTCCGCGGTCGAGGCGGCCACCAGCGCCGACCTCGAGCAGGCGCTGCAGATCGGCGGCAAGGCCGAGCGCGAGGGTCGCCTGGACGAGATCAAGGCCGGCATGGTCGAGCAGCTCGCGGGCCAGTTCGAGGGCCGCGAGAAGGAGCTGTCCGCAGCGTTCCGCAGCGTGCAGAAGAAGCTCATCCGCCAGCGCATCCTGCGCGACGGCGTCCGCATCGACGGCCGTGGCCTGAGCGACATCCGCCAGCTGTCGGCCGAGGTCGAGGTCATCCCGCGCGTGCACGGCTCGGCGCTGTTCGAGCGCGGCGAGACCCAGATCCTGGGTGTCACCACGCTGAACATGCTCCGCATGGAGCAGCAGCTCGACACGCTCTCGCCCGAGACGCGCAAGCGCTACATGCACAACTACAACTTCCCGCCGTTCAGCACCGGCGAGACCGGCCGCGTCGGCTCGCCCAAGCGCCGCGAGATCGGTCACGGGGCGCTCGCCGAGCGGGCCCTCATCCCGGTGCTGCCGAGTCGCGAGGAGTTCCCCTACGCGATCCGCCAGGTCTCCGAGGCGCTCGGCTCCAACGGCTCGACGTCGATGGGCTCGGTCTGCGCCTCGACGCTGTCGCTGCTGAACGCCGGTGTGCCGCTGAAGGCCCCGGTCGCCGGCATCGCCATGGGCCTCGTCAGCGACACGGTCGACGGTGAGACCCGCTACGCGGCGCTCACCGACATCCTCGGTGCCGAGGACGCCTTCGGCGACATGGACTTCAAGGTCGCGGGCACCAAGGAGTTCGTCACCGCGATCCAGCTCGACACCAAGCTCGACGGCATCCCCGCCTCGGTGCTCGGTGGCGCGCTCACCCAGGCCCGCGACGCGCGCCTGCACATCCTGGACGTCATGGCCGAGGCCATCGACGCCCCGGACGAGATGTCGCCGTTCGCCCCGCGGGTGATCTCGGTGAAGGTGCCGGTCGACAAGATCGGCGAGGTCATCGGGCCGAAGGGCAAGATGATCAACCAGATCCAGGACGACACCGGAGCCCAGATCTCGATCGAGGACGACGGCACGGTCTACATCGGCGCCACCGACGGCCCCTCGGCCGAGGCGGCCCGCTCGATGATCAACGCCATCGCCAACCCGACGATGCCTGAGGTCGGCGAGCGCTTCCTGGGCACCGTGGTCAAGACCACGACGTTCGGCGCGTTCATCAGCCTGCTGCCCGGCAAGGACGGCCTGCTGCACATCTCCGAGATCCGCAAGCTGGTCGGTGGCAAGCGCATCGACTCGGTCGACGACGTGCTGGCGGTGGGCCAGAAGGTCCAGGTCGAGCTCAAGGAGATCGACCCGCGCGGCAAGCTCAGCCTCGCCGCGGTGCTCACCGACGCCCAGGCGTCCGAAGAGGCCGCTGCCCAGGCCCCGGCCGAGGCCTGAGCTGGTGTGGCACTGCACGCGGTCCCGCTGCCGTTGACCGGCGAGACCTCCAGCACCCTCGCCGGGGAGGCGGGTGACGCCCTCGTGCGTCGCACCGTCCTCCCCGGCGGGGTGCGCGTGCTCAGCGAGCACGTCCCCGGCGTCCGCTCGGTCACCCTCGGGTGCTGGGTCGGCGTCGGCAGCCGCGACGAGGCGCCTGGTTACCACGGCGCCACGCACTTCCTCGAGCACCTGCTCTTCAAGGGCACCGAGCGCCGTTCCGCTCTCGACATCGCGGTCGCGTTCGACGCCGTCGGCGGCGAGGCCAACGCCGTCACCGGCAAGGAGCACACCTGCTACTACGCGCGGGTGCTCGACGAGGACCTCGCGCTCGCGGGTGACGTCATCACCGACATGGTCACCTCCGCGACGCTGCGGGCCGAGGACGTCGACTCCGAGCGCGGCGTGATCCTCGAAGAGCTCGCCATGAACGACGACGACCCGGCCGACGTCGTCCACGAGCGCATCGCCGAGGCGGTGCTCGGCGACCACCCGCTGGGTCGCCCGATCGGGGGCACGCCGCAGACGATCTCCGAGATCGACGCCCAGCACATCAGCGGGCACTACCGGCAGCACTACACGTCCGACACGCTCGTCTTCACCGCCGCCGGCTCGGTCGACCACGACGCGCTGTGCGCCCTGCTCGAGCGCGAGCTCGACCGCTCGGGCATGGTCCGCAGCGCGAGCGTGCCGACCCCGCGCCGGGTCGGCACGACCGTCACCGCGGGCCCCGGCGCCGGCAGCACGGTCGTCGTCCGCCGCTCCACCGAGCAGGCGAACGTCATCCTGGCGACCACCGGGATCACCGCCACCGACGAGCGCCGCTACGCGCTGTCGGTGCTCAACGCGGTGCTCGGCGGCGGCATGAGCAGCCGGCTGTTCCAGGAGGTCCGCGAGAAGCGCGGGCTGGCCTACTCGGTCTACTCCTTCGCCTCCAGCTACGCCGACTCCGGCTACTTCGGCCTCTACGCCGGCTGCACTCCGAGCAAGGCCCAGCAGGTCGTCTCGCTGATGAACGCCGAGCTCGAGCGCATCGGCGAGCACGGGGTGAGCGCCGAGGAGCTCGCGCGCGGCATCGGGCAGATGCGCGGCGGCCTCGTGCTGGGCATGGAGGACACCGGCTCGCGGATGACCCGGCTGGGCAAGGCCGAGCTCGTGTACGGCGAGTACCAGACCGTCGACGACGTGCTCGCCCGCATGGACGCCGTCACCGCTGAGCAGGTGCGCGACGTCGCGGCCGAGCTCGCCGGGCGGCCCCGCTCGCTCGCGGTGGTCGGCCCGTTCGACCCCGACACCGCGTTCAGCATCTGAGCCCGCCTAGGCTGGGCGCGTGACTGAGACGCTGAAGGTCGCCGTCATCGGCGCTCGGGGCCGCATGGGCAGCCAGGTGTGCCGCGCCGTCGGGGAGGCCGACGACCTCGAGCTCGTCGGGCAGTTCGACGAGGGCGACGACCTGGCCGACCTCGCGGGGGCCGACGTCGCGGTCGAGTTCTCGGTGCCGTCCGCGAGCCTCGACAACGTGCGGCACTGCCTGGACGCCGGCGTGCACGTCGTCGTCGGCACGACAGGGTGGGACGAGGAACGGCTCGACCACGTGCGCCACGCGCTGCACCAGCGGCCGGAGCTCGGCGTGCTCGTGGCCCCCAACTTCGCGATCGGCGCCGTGCTCACCCAACGCTTCGCCCAGCTCGCCGCGCGGTACTTCGAGTCCGTCGAGATCGTCGAGCTGCACCACCCGGACAAGGTCGACGCGCCGAGCGGCACCGCGATCCGCACCGCAGCGGTGGTGGCCGCCGCCCGCGAGCACGCCGGGCTCGGTCCGGTGCCGGACGCGACGACGTCCGACCCGCACGGCGCCCGCGGCGCCGACGTCGACGGGATCCACGTGCACGCCGTGCGGCTGCGCGGCCTGGTGGCGCACGAGGAGGTGCTGTTCGGTGGCCCGGGGGAGCAGCTGACCGTGCGGCACGACTCGTTCGACCGTGCCTCCTTCATGCCCGGTGTCCTGCTCGCCGTGCGGTCGGTGGGTGGCCGCCCCGGCCTGACGGTCGGCCTCGAGCACCTGCTCGACCTGTGACCGGCACACCCCGGCCCGGGGGTCGGCGGTGAGGACCAAGCTCGTCGTGGCGGCCCTCGTCACGATGTTCGCCTTCTACGCCGTCACCATCGGCTGGCGCGGTGTCCTGCTGGTCCGCGACGGCCGCGCCGTGACCGTCGTCCTCGGTCTCGGTGTGCTGCTGCTGCCGTTCATCGCGGCGTGGGCCGTCTGGCGCGAGGTGAGCTTCGGCCTGGCCACCGAGCGGCTCGCCCGCCGACTCGACGCCGAGGGCGGACTGCCCGTCGACGACCTCCCGCGCCGCCCCAGTGGGCGCGTCGACCGCGCGGCCGCCGACGAGGCGTTCGCCGGCTACCGCGCGGACGTCGAGCGCGATCCGCAGGACTGGCGCGGCTGGTTCCGGCTCGCCACGGCGTACGACGCGGCGGGCGACCGGCGTCGCGCCAGGGCCGCAGCACGGCGCGCGGTCGCCCTCGGCCAGGGCGGTTCCCCCGCCGAGTGAAGGCGCCGGGTGAGGGGGTCTGGCGGGACGGCACACCCCTTCACCCCCTCGACCGATATGTCCGGCGCGTTAAGCCGCCGTTGCCCAATCGTTACCGCGCATGAGTCGAAGGTCCGTAGACACCCGTGGTGCAAGCGCTTAGATTCACGGCTCAACACCCGCTGCGGCAGCCGTGCCGTCGGGGACCTGATGGGAGGCGGGCTTGATGGCCCTTCGCGTGTCTCGGTCTTACAAGGCCGTCGCCCTCACGGCGGCGGTCGGTTTCTCGCTGGCGCTCAGCGCCTGCGGTGGCGGCGACTCCGGCGGCAGCACGTCCGCCGGCAACGCCGACTGCTCGCAGTACAAGCAGTACGGCGACCTCAAGGGCAAGGAGGTGTCGGTGTACACCTCGATCGTCACCCCCGAGGACCAGCAGCAGATCGACTCCTACAAGCCGTTCGAGCAGTGCACCGGCGCCAAGATCAAGTACGAGGGCTCCAAGGAGTTCGAGGCGCAGCTGCCCGTGCGCGTCAAGGGCGGCAACGCCCCCGACATCGCCATCGTGCCGCAGCCGGGTCTGCTCAAGACCCTCGTGGCGACCGGCAAGGTCGTCAAGGCACCGGACGCGACCGCCGCGAACGTCGACAAGTTCTTCGGCAAGGACTGGAAGGGCTACGGCACCGTCGACGGCACCTTCTACGCCGCGCCGCTCGGTGCGAACGTGAAGTCCTTCGTCTGGTACTCGCCGAAGGCGTTCTCGGAGAAGGGCTACCAGGTCCCGCAGACCTTCGACGAGCTGATGGCGCTCACCGAGAAGATCGCCAACGACAACCCCGACAGCAAGCCCTGGTGCGCCGGCATCGGCTCCGGTGACGCCACCGGCTGGCCGGCCACCGACTGGCTCGAGGACATGCTCCTTCGCACCGCGGGCCCGGACGTCTACGACCAGTGGGTCAACCACGAGATCCCGTTCAACGACCCGCAGGTCGCGGACGCGCTCGCCAAGGTCGGCGGCATCCTGAAGAACCCGAAGTACGTCAACGGCGGCTTCGGCAACGTCAAGAGCATCGCCAGCACGACGTTCCAGGACGCCGGGCAGCCGATCCTCGACGGCTCGTGCTGGATGCACCGCCAGGCCTCGTTCTACGCGGCCAACTGGCCCGAGGGCACCAAGGTCGCTGAGGACGGCGACGTGTGGGCGTTCTACTTCCCGGCCATCGACCCGGCCAAGGGCAAGCCGGTGCTGGGTGGCGGCGAGTTCATCGCGGCCTTCTCCGACCGTCCCGAGGTGCAGGCGTTCCAGACCTACCTGAGCTCGGACACCTGGGCGAACAACAAGGCCAAGGCCACCCCGAACGGCGGCTGGGTCAGCGCGAACAAGGGCCTGGACGTCAACAACCTGGTCAGCCCGCTCGACAAGCTGTCGGCCCAGATCCTGCAGGACCCGAAGGCCCAGTTCCGGTTCGACGGCTCCGACCAGATGCCCGGCGCCGTGGGTGCCGGCACCTTCTGGAAGGGCATGACCGACTGGATCGTCGGCAAGTCGGACAGCGACGTGCTCAACTACATCGAGCAGTCCTGGCCGAAGAGCTAGACACCGAAGCAGTAGGGCATGGACCCGGGGCTCGACTCCGGTATCCATGAGCTGACGCAAATCCATGAGCTGACGCAAGACCGGTCGGGGGCATCGACGGTAGATGCCCCCGACCGGATCACCCCGACGGTGAAGGTGGTGGGCGTGCCGTGAGTACGGCTGGCAAGTTCGGCGAGATGATCTTCGCACTCGCGTTGTTCGCGTTCGTGTTCGTCGGGATCCTGTTGCTCGCCAGCCTGGTCAAGGGCAAACGCGGCGAGCGCTGGCAGATCGTGGCGTTCGCCGGGCCGGCGCTGCTGCTGCTGACGGTCGGTCTCGTCTACCCAGCGCTCAACACCATCTGGCAGTCGATCCACAACGCCGACGGCAGCAAGTTCATCGGGCTGACCAACTACGTCGACATCTTCACGCGCTCCGAGCAGCTCATCGTGGTGCGCAACACCGCGATCTGGGTGCTGCTCGTGCCCACGCTGGCTACGGCGATCGGGCTGTTGTACGCCATCCTGGTCGACAAGGCGAGAGGTGAGGCCTTCGCCAAGGCGCTGATCTTCCTGCCCATGGCGATCTCGATGGTCGGCGCCTCGATCATCTGGAAGTTCGTCTACGACTACCGGCCCACGAGCCGCAACCAGATCGGTCTGCTCAACGAGGCCCTGGTCAAGCTCGGGTTCGACTCCCAGCAGTTCCTGCTCGATGCACCGTGGAACACGGTGTTCATCATCGTCGTCATGATCTGGATCCAGGCCGGCTTCGCCATGGTCATCCTGTCGGCGGCGATCAAGGCGATCCCCGACGACATCATCGAGGCGGCGCGGCTCGACGGCGTGCTCGGATTCAAGATGTTCCGCTACATCACGCTGCCGAGCATCCGCGGCTCGTTGGTGGTCGTGCTGACCACCATCTCGATCGCCGCGCTCAAGGCCTTCGACATCGTGCGCACCATGACCGGTGGTCAGTTCAACACCAGCGTCGTGGCGAACGAGTTCTACAACCAGACCTTCCGCTACAGCAACACCGGTCTCGGCGCGGCCCTGGCCGTGGTGCTGTTCATCCTGGTGATCCCGATCATCATCTACAACGTGCGGCAGCTGCGACGTTCGGAGGGACGATGAGCACCTTGACGCCGGCGGTCACGCCGGAGCAGACCCCCCCGCCCAAGGCGGCTCGAGCGTCCGCCACGAGCATGGCCCGCAAGGCGCTCACGTCACGGTTGGCCTCGTTCGTCGCTGTCGTCATCGCCGTGCTGTGGACCGTCCCGACGGCCGGTCTGCTCATCACCTCGTTCCGCAAGCCGCTCGACATCAACACCTCGGGCTGGTGGACCGCCTTCACCAACCCCAGCTTCACGCTCGACAACTACAAGACCGTCCTGGGTGAAGGCACGTCCAGCCTCACCGGCTACTTCGTCAACAGCATCGTCATCACCGTGCCGGCCGTGCTGCTGCCGATCCTGCTGTCGACCTTGGCCGCATACGCCTTCGCGTGGATGAACTTCCGGGGGCGCGACGCCATCTTCGTCGGCGTCTTCGCCCTGCAGGTGGTGCCGTTGCAGGTCGCGCTGATCCCGCTGCTCTCGCTCTACGTCAACCAGCTGCACTTCAACAACACCTACTGGAGCGTGTGGCTCTCGCACACGATCTTCTCGCTGCCGCTCGCCATCTTCCTGATGCACAACTTCATCAAGGAGATCCCGGGTGAGCTCATCGAGGCGGCCCGCGTCGACGGCGCCGGGCACGTGCGCATCTTCTTCCGCATCATGCTGCCCCTGCTGACGCCCGCGCTGGCGTCGTTCGGCATCTTCCAGTTCCTGTGGGTCTGGAACGACCTGCTGGTCGGCCTGGTGTTCCTCGGTGGCACCCCGGACGTCGCACCCCTGACGGTGGCGCTGGCCCAGCTGTCGGGCACGCGCGGCAGCGCCTGGTTCCTGCTGTCGGCCGGCGCCTTCGTGTCGATGATCATCCCGATCATCGTGTTCATGGCCCTGCAGCGCTTCTTCGTCCGCGGCCTGCTGGCGGGTGGGCTGAAGGGGTGAGCGACGCCAGCCGCCGACGTCCCCGGCCATGGTGAGCCGGATCGAGGACGTCGCGCAGGCCGCCGGTGTCTCGACGGCCACGGTGTCGCGCGCGCTGCGCGGGCTGCCGAAGGTCAGCGACACCACGCGGGCCAAGGTGCTCAAGGCAGCGGCTGATCTGCAGTACGTCGCCTCGCCGACGGCGTCCAGCCTGGCGAGCGGCAAGACCCACGTGGTCGGCGTCGTCGTGCCGTACGTGACGCGCTGGTACTTCGCCCACCTCATCAGCGGTGCCTCAGAAGTGTTGCGAGACCAGGGTTTCCACGTCCTGCTGTTCGACGTCGGCGACGAGGGACCGGACCGCGCGCTGCTGCTCGACTCGCGCATGCTCTTCAAGCGGGTCGACGCCGTGCTCATCCTCTCGCTGCGGCTGCACCAGGCCGAGCGCGAGCTGCTGCGGCGGCTGAACGTGCCGGTCGTCACCGTCGGGGTGCCGGACGAGGACTGGCCCTGCGTGCGCATCGACGACCTCGCCACCACCCGCCTGGCCACCGAGCACCTGGTCGAGCTCGGTCACCAGCGCATCGGCTACGTGGGTGGTGACACTGTGCCCTCGATGGACTTCCCCACACCGGCCGACCGAGCCCGGGGCTTCCGCGAGACGATGCAGCGGCACGGGCTGCCGGTCGACCCGGGTTCGGTCGTCATGGGTGACTGGACTGCGCTCAGCGGCGTGCGCGTCGGCCGCGAGCTGCTCTCTCGTCCCGACCGGCCCACGGCGGTGGTCGCGGCGTCCGACGAGCTGGCCCTGGGCGTGCTGGCAGCGGCCCGCGAGCTCGGGCTCGCGGTGCCCGGCGACGTGTCGGTGGTCGGGATCGACGACCACGAGATGGCTGAGCTGAACGGTCTCACCACGGTGGCCCAGCCGGTGGTGGAGCAGGGCCGCATGGCCACCCAGCTGCTGCTGTCCGCCGTGGCGGGCCACGACCTCGGGCACGAGGTCGCCACCGTCGAGACCCGGCTGGTCGTGCGGTCGTCGACCGCGCCACCGCGCACCCGCGAGGCGCTGGTCGCCGCCCAGCCGGGCTCAGCCTCCTGAGTGAGCGACGGACTGACCCGCTCCTGAGCGAGCGACCGCCCGGCCCGCAGCGCGACTGACCGTGTGCACGACCTGCTCGAGCGGGCCACGCGGTGCCACCGCGCGCCAGACGGCGGCCGCCGTCACCGCCGCCACGACGTGCACCAGCAGCAGCGTGGTGCGGCCCGGGACGTCCTGCTGGGTGTCGGCGGCGACCACGTGGACGCTGTAGAGGGTCAGCGTCATCGAGCCCGTGCGCGCCAGGGCCTCGAGCGCGCCGTCCGCCAGCCGGGCGGCGCCACCGTGCGCCGCGCTCACCGCGTGGCAGGCGAGCAGCGACAGCCCCAGCACCAGCAGCGCCGAGCCGATCGTGGCAACGAGGTCGAACGGCGTCCCGGAGTGCGGGCTCACCACGGCCTGCCACCACCAGGTGGTCGTGGGAGTCGTGCCGTAGAGACCGCGCAGCTCGAGCTGGGCGAGACCCCACGGTGCGGCGACGACCCGCTCGGGTCCGGCCTGCACCAGCGCGTCCCAGCCGCCGGCCAGCAGCAGGGCCGCCGAGGTCAGCCAGGCGGCCACCGCGAGCAGGCCCCCGCTCACGGCCAGCGTCACCGCGACCCGCAACCGGTGCAGCGGCAGCCGCCCCACGGCCAGGCCCACCATCAGGTAGGCCAGCCAGGTCAGCACGGGGTAGTAGCCCGTGACCGCCAGCCGGGTCAGCAGGCTCAGCGGCTGGGCGAGGTCGTCGAACCCGATCTGGTCACCCGGCCCGACCGGCAGGTGCGCCCGCCACGCCTGGCTCACGAACGGCACGACCAGCGCCCACGCCCCGGCCAGCCACAGCAGCGTGCGCGGCCGCAGGGCCAGCAGTGGCAGGGCGAGCGCGAAGAGCAGGCCGTAGTTGGTGAGGATCACCGCGATCGGTGGGTCGAGCTGCACCAGCGCCATCCCGAGCGCGGCCACGAGCAGCGCCCGCGTCACAGTGCGCGCGGCTGTCGCGCGCCACGGGCGCAGGCGCGGCGTCGCACCACCGGTGGCCAGGGCCAGCCCGACGCCCGCGAGCAGGGCGAACAGCGCGGACGAGCGCCCGGCGGCGAACCAGAACCAGGGTGTGAGCCGGCCCTGCGCGTCGTACTCCGGCAGCAGGTGCGTGCCCATCATCCCCACGAGCGCGATGGCCCGGGCGACGTCGACGCCGCGGACCCGACGCGCTCCCGCCCCCGCTGTGACGGCGCCCGCAGCGGACGTCGTCACGCCGCCCACCCCAGCGCCCGCAGGCCGGCGGCCACCACCGCCGCCACGCAGATCACGACGAGGAACGGCGCGCGCAGCAGCAGCGCGACCACCGCGGCGGCCAGGCCGAGGGCCCGGGCGTCGACCACGATGCTGCGGTGCGGGCCGGCGAACGTCTGCGCCGCCACCAGGCCCGCGAGCAGTGCCACCGGCAGCAGCGCGAGCGCCCTGGAGGTGATGGGCCCGGCCAGCAGGCGCTCGGGGACGCTGAAGCCGGCCAGCTTGGTGAGGTAGGCCAGGACGCCCGCCGCGAGCACGGCGATCCACAAGGTCATCGGGGCTCACCGTGCTCCCGTTGCCGGGCGCTCACGGCCGCGGCGACGACCGCCACGACCGCGGCGGCGAGCACCGGCAGGCCCGCGGGCAGCGCCGGCAGGGTCACCAGGGCCACGGCCCCCGCCAGCACCGCGACGGCTCGCGGTTCGCGGCTCTGCAGCCGCGGCCAGAGCAGCGCCACGAACGCCGCACCGGCCATCGCGTCGAGGCCGTAGCGCTGCGGGTCACCGAGGGCGTCGCCGACCACGGCCCCGACGGCGGTGGCGAGGTTCCACCCGGCGAACACCGCGATGCCGGTGGCCCAGAAGCCGAGCCGGCGCCCAGCGGCCTCGGGCTGGCCGAGCCCGACCGCCGTGGACTCGTCGATCGTCAGGTGCGCCGCCAGCAGGCGACGGGGGCCGAGGGCGCCGAGCCAGCGAGCCACCTGCATGCCGTACAGGCCGTTGCGGACCCCGAGCAGCGTCGAGGTCGCCACCGCGACGGGCAGCGCGCCACCGCCGGCGAGGACGCCGACGAACGCGAACTGCGAGCCACCGCTGAACAGCAGCGCCGACAGCGCCATCGTCGGCCAGAAGCCCACCCCGGCGGCGGTCGACAGCGCGCCGAAGCTCACCCCGTACGTCGCCGTGGCGACGCCGACGGTGACCGCCTGGCGGACCACGGCCGCCTGCCGCGCCCGCGGCAGCGGGCTCGCGGAGGGCTCCACGCTGGGCTCGGCTAGGCCGGCGCGGCCAGCCCCGCCGAGAGGCGGAGCTCGCGCACCGTCGTCGTGCCGTCACCCGCGGCGTCAAGCAGCCGCGTCGCGCCGTCGAGCACGAAACCGGCGTCCTGCAGGAACGTGGTGCGATCGGCGTCGGCCTCGGGCACCCACGCGCGCAGCATGCTGAAACCGGTGTCGCGCAAGGTGTCTGCCGCGGCGTTGAGCAGCCGCGACCCGTGGCCCTCGTGCTGGTGGTCGGGGTCGACGAGCAGCACGAGCAGCTCGGCGTGCGCACCGGGGTCGCTGTCGGCGTCCGCGGTGGGGGACAGCGCGACGAACCCGACGACGTCCGGGCCGCTGGTGGCCACCAGCACGCGGTGGGCCGGTGAAGGAGGCTCGGTGACCGCCGAGCGCCACGACTGCGCGAGGTTCTGCGGCACGAGGGCGGCGGAGGCGCGGTCGGGCAGCAGCGCGCCGTAGGACGCCTGCCACGCGCGGGCGTGGATCTCGCCGATGGCGTCGCAGTCGGAGGCGCGGGCGGCGCGCACGCCGGCGTCGGGGGCTGGGTTCACCGGTCCATCCTCGCAGGCGCCTCGCGTCGACCGGTGCGCGCCGCCGTCGGTGGCTGAACATAGGGTCGGCACCGTGAGCGACCTGACCACGACCGCGCGACCCGCCCTGACCGGCTTGACCGGCCGCCGCTTCTCCGCCGTGCTCTTCGACCTCGACGGCACGCTCGTCGACTCCACGGCCGCCGTGGTGCGCTGCTGGCTGGCCTGGGCCGCCGAGCGCGGGGTCGAGCCCGAGCGGCTGCAGGGCTACCACGGGGTCCCGGCGCTCGACATCGTCCGCGACCTCGTGGCCGAGGCCGAGGTCCCCGCCGCGGTGGCCCGCATCAACGACCTCGAGCTGCTCGACGTGCGGGGGATCACGCTGCTGCCCGGTGCCGCCGAGGCGCTCGCCGCCCTCCGCCCGGGGCGCGCGGCCGTCGTCACGTCGTGCACCGACGCCCTCGCCGCGGCGCGCATCGCCGCCACCCGGCTGGACGCGCCGTCGGTGCTCGTGGCCGCCGACCACGTCCACCGCGGCAAGCCCGACCCCGAGCCGTACCTGCTCGCGGCCGCCCGCCTCGGCGTCCCGGCGCAGACCTGCCTCGTCGTCGAGGACGCACCGAGCGGTCTGGCCGCGGCCCGCGCGGCCGGTATGGCGACGCTCGCGGTCACGACCACCACGCCGGCCCACGAGCTGCAGGCCGATGCCGTCGTCGGCACGCTCGCCGACGTCGTGCTGACGGACGGTCCGGAGGGGGTCGCGGTCGCGCCGGCGGTGCCTGCTGAGTGACCTGAGCGGCGCCGCCGTGCGCCGCGCCGCGCTGTCGATCTACGGACCCTCGGCGATCTGGGGGGTCGGGCAGGGAGCGATCCTGCCCGTCGTCGCCCTCTCGGCCCGGGCGCTGGGGGCGTCGGTCGGCGTGGCCGCTCTGGTCGTGGCCCTCACCGGGCTGGGCGCGCTCGTCGGCGACCTGCCGGCCGGTGCGCTCGCGCACCGGATCGGCGAGCGGCGGGCGATGCTGTGGTCGACGGGCGTCGCCGCGGTCGCGCTCGTCGGCTGCGTCCTGGCGCCGTCCGTGCTCGTGCTCGGCGGCTCGGTCGCCGCCCTCGGTGCGGCCGGCGCGGTCTGGGGGCTGGCGCGTCAGGCCTACCTGACCGAGGTCGTCCCCGTCGCCCAGCGGGCCCGGGCGCTGTCGACCCTCGGTGGCACCCACCGCATCGGGGTCTTCGTCGGCCCGTTCGCCGGGGCCTGGGCGATCGGCCGGTGGGGCCTGGACGCCGCGTACGCGATCCACGCCGTCGCCGCGGTGGTCGCCTGCGTCGTCCTCGTCGCCGTGCCGGAGGTGCCGCGCCAGCACGTCGAGCTGCACGCCGCGTCGTCGATGCGGGCGGTGGTGCGAGACCACCTGCCGGTGCTGCGCACGCTCGGCCTCGGGGTCGTGGTGCTGACGGCCGTGCGCGCGAGCCGTCAGGTCGTGGTCCCGCTGTGGGCCGAGCACCGGGGAATCGACGCGACGACCACCAGCGTGATCTTCGGTGCCTCCGGCGCCGTCGACATGCTGCTCTTCTACCCGGCCGGCTACGTCATGGACCGGCTCGGGCGGCGATGGGTCGCGGTGCCCAGCACCGCCCTGCTCGGGCTCGCCCACCTGCTGCTGCCGCTGACCACGGGGGTGCGCGGCGTCCTCGCGGTGGCGCTGCTGCTCGGCCTCGCCAACGGAGCCGGCAGCGGCATCGTCATGACCCTGGGGGCCGACGCCTCACCGGCCATCGGGCGCTCGCAGTTCCTGGGCGCGTGGCGGCTGTGCGCCGACCTCGGCAACGCCGGGGGGCCGGTGGTGGTCTCGGCCGTCAGCGTGGCGGTGTCCCTGGCCACGGGCGTGTGGGTGATGGGCGTGGTCGGGCTGCTCGGCGCCGTGGTGCTCCACCGGTTCGTCGGTGCGGTCGACCCCACCCGCCGGCGCGTCGGCCTCGAGGCTCAGCCGCCGACGGCCGGCGACGACCCCACGCGCGCGTAGTCGCGGAAGCGGTACCGCAGCCCGGTGACCGACTCGTACCACCCCGACTCGTGTCCCCCCTCAGGGTCGCCGACCACGAGCCGCCAGCTCGCCGGGTCGACCACCGGGGCGTGCGCGTCGCCGGGCACGGCCGCGTCGATCTCGGTGACCACGAGCCGGTCCGCGAGGGGCAGGGCGGCGGCGTACACCTGTGCGCCGCCGATGACCCACACCGGGGCGTCGCCGGCGGCAGCCAGCGCGGCTGCGAGGTCGGGCAGCACCTCCGCACCCTCCGCGGCGAAGCCGGGCCGGCGCGACAGGACCAGGTTGCGGCGTCCCGGCAGCGGACGGAAGCGCTGCGGCAGCGACTCCCAGGTCGCCCGGCCCATCACCACCGTCGCCCCCCGGGTGAGCGCCCGGAAGTGCGCGAGGTCCTCGGGCAGGTGCCAGGGCAGGCCGCCCTCGTGCCCGATGACCCCGCCGCGGGCCTCGGCCCAGACGAGGGCCAGGGTCACACGGCCACCGGGGCCTTGATGGCCGGGTGGTGCTGGTAGCCGACGACCTCGACGTCCTCGATGTCGTAGTCGAACAGCGACGGCGCCCGGCGCAGCCGCAGGGTCGGGAAGTCGAACGGCTCGCGACCGAGCTGCTCACGCACCTGCTCGACGTGGTTGTCGTAGACGTGGCAGTCGCCGCCCGTCCAGACGAAGTCGCCCACCTCCAGGCCCACCTGCTGAGCGACCATGTGGGTGAGCAGGGCGTAGCTGGCGATGTTGAACGGCACGCCGAGGAAGAGGTCGGCGCTGCGCTGGTACAGCTGGCACGAGAGCCGGCCGTCGGCGACGTAGAACTGGAACAGCGCGTGGCACGGTGCGAGCGCCATCTGCGGGATCTCGCCGACGTTCCAGGCCGAGACGACCATCCGCCGGGAGTCGGGGTCTCGGCGCAGCGTGTCGAGCACTTCGCTGATCTGGTCGACGTGGCGGCCGTCCGGCGTCGGCCACGCCCGCCACTGCACGCCGTAGACCGGGCCGAGCTCGCCCTCGGCGTCCGCCCACTCGTCCCAGATGCTCACGCCGCGCTCCTGCAGCCACCGCACGTTGCTGTCGCCGCGCAGGAACCACAGCAGCTCGGCGACCACCGAGCGCACGTGCACGCGCTTGGTCGTCACCAGCGGGAAGCCGTGGGCCAGCGGGTAGCGCAGCTGGTGGCCGAAGACGCTGCGCGTGCCGGTGCCGGTGCGGTCGCTCTTGGGCGTGCCGTTCGCCATGACGTGGCGCAGCAGGTCCTCGTACTGGGTGTCCACGGCGCGAGCGTAGTCCGCTCGAGGCTCGGCTCGCCGTCACGTGGCCGTCGAGCGGGTCGCGACGGCGCGTCCGGAAATTCGTCGTCGCCGCGTGTAACGCTCGGCGGGGCTGCGGCGATATGCCGGTGGATCGCGTCGTTGCCCGGACCCCCGAGCGGGCAACGACGCGTTCCGCGTTTGCGGGGGCTCGGTGCGCGTCCCGGGCCTCGGCGCGACGTCGGCGCGCCGTGAGGGCGGTAGGTTGTGGCCATGCCCAGCACACCTTCGGCCGACTTGTCGCCGGCGCCGTTCGGGCGGGTGCTGACCGCCATGGTCACCCCCTTCGCAGACGACGAGAGCCTCGACCTCGACGCGGCCGCCCGGCTCGCGCAGCACCTGGTCGACCACGGCAACGACGGCATCGTGGTGAGCGGGACCACGGGCGAGTCGCCCACCACCACCGACAGCGAGAAGGTCGAGCTGCTGCGCGCCGTGCTGGCCGCCGTGGGCGACCGCGCCACCGTCGTCGCCGGCGTGGGCACCAACGACACCCGGCACACGATCGAGGCGGCCCGCGCAGCGGCTGAGGCGGGGGCCCACGGCCTGCTCGTCGTGACCCCGTACTACAACAAGCCCCCGCAGGCCGGTCTGCTCGCGCACTTCCGCGCCGTCGCGGACGCCACCGAGCTGCCCGTGATGCTCTACGACATCCCCGGCCGCACCGGCACGAAGATCGCCGCCGAGACCCTGGTGCGAGCGGCCGAGCACGAGCGGATCGTGGCGGTGAAGGACGCGGTGGGCGACGTGTTCGAGGGGGCCTGGGTCATGGCGCGCAGCGAGCTCGCCTACTACTCCGGCGACGACGCGGCCAACCTGGCGTGGCTCGCTCACGGCGCCGTCGGCCTGGTCAGTGTCGTGTCGCACGTGGCCGGCCTGCAGTACCGCGCCATGGTCGAGGCGGTGCTCGAGGGCGACCTGACGACGGCGCAGCGGGTCTACCGCGAGCTGCTGCCCGCCGTCCGAGGCATCATGACCATCACGCAGGGCGCGATCATGGCGAAGGCGGCGCTGCAGCTGCAGGGCGTGCTCGCCTCCCGCGCCGTGCGCCTGCCGCTCGTCGAGGCGACGAGCGAGCAGGTCGACCTGCTCAAGACCGACCTGGCCGACTCGGCCCTTCTGGAGGCCCGCGCGTGAGTCACCCCCATCCCGAGCTGTCCGCACCACCGGCGCTCGCGCCCGGCGCCCTGCGCGTCGTCGCCCTCGGCGGTCTCGGCGAGGTCGGCCGCAACATGGCGGTGCTGGAGTACGAGGGCAAGCTGCTCGTCATCGACTGCGGCGTGCTCTTCCCCGAGGACCACCAGCCCGGCGTCGACCTGATCCTGCCGGACTTCGACCACATCGCCCACCGGCTCGACGACGTCGTCGCGGTCGTGCTCACGCACGGCCACGAGGACCACATCGGCGCCGTGCCCTACCTGCTGCGGCTGCGTCCGGACATCCCCCTCGTCGGCTCGCAGCTCACCCTCGCCCTCATCGAGGCCAAGCTCAAGGAGCACCGCATCACCCCGCTGACGCTCGGGGTGCGCGAGGGGCAGGTCGAGGAGCTCGGCCCGTTCCGCTGCGAGTTCGTCGCGGTCAACCACTCCATCCCCGACGCGCTCGCCGTGGCGATCACCACCGGCGCGGGCACCGTGCTGCACACCGGTGACTTCAAGATGGACCAGCTGCCGCTCGACGGCCGGATCACCGACCTGCGCGCCTTCGCGCGGCTGGGAGAGCAGGGCGTCGACCTGTTCATGGTCGACTCGACCAACGCCGAGGTGCCCGGCTTCACCACGTCCGAGCGCGAGATCGCCCCGGTGCTCGACCGCGTCTTCGCCGGCGCCGAGCGGCGACTCATCGTGGCCTCGTTCGCCTCCCACGTGCACCGCGTGCAGCAGGTGCTCAACGCCGCCCACGCCCACGGCCGCCGGGTGGCGCTCGTCGGGCGCTCGATGGTGCGCAACATGGGCGTGGCCCGCGACCTCGGCTACCTCGACGTCCCGGACGGCGTGCTCGTCGACCTCAAGGCCGTCGGCGACCTGCCGGACGACCAGGTCGTGCTGATGTGCACCGGCTCGCAGGGTGAGCCGATGGCCGCCCTGTCGCGGATGGCGAGCAACGACCACCAGGTGCGGATCAGCGAGGGCGACACCGTCGTGCTCGCGTCCTCGCTCATCCCCGGCAACGAGAACGCCGTCTTCCGCGTGATCAACGGGCTGACGCGCCTCGGAGCCAGGGTGGTGCACCAGGGCAACGCGCGCGTCCACGTCTCGGGTCACGCCAGCGCCGGTGAGCTGCTCTACTGCTACAACATCGTGCGTCCGCGCAACGTCATGCCGGTGCACGGCGAGAGCCGTCACCTGGTGGCCAACCGCGACATCGCGATCTCCACGGGCATCGCCCCCGCGCGCGTCGTGCTCGCCGAGGACGGCGTGGTCGTCGACCTCAAGGACGGTCTGGCCGAGGTGGTCGGCGCCGTCCCGTGCGGCTACGTGTACGTCGACGGCTCCAGCGTCGGCGAGATCACCGACGCCGACCTGAAGGACCGTCGCATCCTCGGCGAGGAGGGGTTCATCTCCATCGTCGTGGTCGTCGACTCCGAGAGCGGCAAGATCGTCGCCGGTCCGGAGATCCACGCGCGGGGCTTCGCCGAGGGCGACGCCGTCTTCGAGGGGATCCTGCCGCAGATCGAGGCGGCGCTCGCCGAGGCGGCCGACCAGGGCTCGACGGACACCTACCAGCTGCAGCAGGTCGTGCGCCGCGTCGTCGGCCGCTGGGTGGGCGGCAAGCTGCGGCGTCGTCCGATGATCATCCCGGTCGTCGTCGCCGCCTGAGCCGCGTTAGCCCGCTCGGGTGGGCGCGCCGGGCGAGGTCGGCGTCACGGCGTCCTTCGGCGTCGCCGAGCGCGGCCCGGGCACCTCCCTGCCGGCCGCGCTGGTGGCGGCCGCGGACGCCGCGCTCTACCGCGCCAAGCGCGAGGGCCGCAACCGGGTCTGCGCCCACGAGCAGGTCCCCGCCGCCTGAGCGCCCGCCGCCCCCGAACGAGCACGGGGGTCCCCTTCTCCCATAGGTAGGCCACTGGGCGCCCCCGTGCCATTCCGGCGCGCCGCCCACTGGCGGGACGGGTGTGGCGAACGTGAAATCTGGGGCCACCGGGGTACGGTGGCGAGCATGGCGACCCGTACGTCTTCCCCCGTACGCCGGTCGGGCAGCACGCGCTCGGGCAGCACCACCCGCTCGAGTGGCAGCCGTCCGCGCGGCACGACGCGCCCGGCCGGCCGCACGTCCGCCGGGCAGCGCTCCGGACTCCCGCTGCCCCTGCGCGCCCTGCGGGGGCTGTGGATGGGCACCGCGCACCTCGCCGGCGGGACGGCGCGCCGCATCGGTCACAGCGCGCGCGACCTCGACCCCGCCCACCGTCGCGACGGGCTGGGGTTCACGCTCATCGCGCTCGCCATCGTGGTCGCCGCGCGCGAGTGGTGGGCGCTGGACGGCGTCGTCGGCGACGTCGTGCACGCCGTCGTCGCAGGCACGCTCGGCCGGGTCGCGCTGGCGCTGCCTCTCGTGCTGCTCGCCCTGGGCGTGCGCACCCTGCGCCACCCCGAGGCGACGTCGGCGAACAGCCGCGTCTCGATCGGCCTGAGCACCCTCACCGTCGCCGCGTGCGGCCTCGTGCACGTCAGCCGCGGGCTGCCCGACGTCAGCGACGGCTGGGGCGCCCTGCGCGACGCGGGCGGGGTGATCGGCTTCCTCGCCTCCAGCCCGCTCGAGCAGGCGGTGACGGTGTGGGGCGCCGGGCTCATCCTCGGGCTCATCGGCTTCTTCGGGGTGCTCGTCATCACCGCCACCCCCGTGCACGCGATCCCGCGTCGGCTGCGCGAGCTCGTCGACCGGCTGACCGGTCACCACCCGCCCGGCGACGACGCCGCCGCCGCACCCGGGCCGGACGACGAGCAGCGCCCCCTGCACCGCGGCCGCAGCGCCCGGCGCAAGGTCGCCGTGCTCGCCGACGGCGAGCGGGCCGGCGACGAGGCGTTCGAGACGCCGGTCGCCACCGACGCCGCCGGCCGCCGGCTGCGTCCGGGCCAGAAGCGCCCGCCCGCCGACGACGCGAGCACGGTGCCGCCCCTCGAGAACGGCGTCGAGACCTCGCTGGAGCGCGCCGCGCCGCCGCCCACCACGCCGATCCCGCAGCGCTCGGAGCAGCTGGCGCTCGCCGGCGACGTCACCTACACGCTGCCGTCCAACGAGGTGCTCGCGCCGGGCAGCCCGCACAAGGCGCGGTCCGCGGCCAACGACCGCGTCGTCGAGGCGCTCACCGGCGTCCTGGAGCAGTTCGACATCGACGCCCAGGTGACCGGCTTCATGCGCGGGCCGACCGTCACCCGCTACGAGGTCGAGCTCGGCAAGGGCACCAAGGTCGAGCGGGTCACCGCGCTCAGCAAGAACATCGCCTACGCGGTGGCCAGCGCCGACGTCCGCATCCTGTCGCCGATCCCGGGCAAGAGCGCGATCGGCATCGAGATCCCCAACACCGACCGCGAGAAGGTCAGCCTCGGGGACGTGCTGCGCAGCGCGACGGCCCGCGACAACCACCACCCGATGGTGATGGGCGTCGGCAAGGACGTCGAGGGCGGCTACGTGATCGCCAACCTCGCCAAGATGCCGCACCTGCTCGTCGCCGGCGCCACGGGCGCGGGCAAGTCGAGCTTCGTGAACTCGATGATCACCTCGATCCTCATGCGCTCGACGCCGGACGAGGTGCGCATGGTGCTCGTCGACCCCAAGCGGGTCGAGCTCACCGGGTACGAGGGGATCCCGCACCTCATCACGCCGATCATCACCAGCCCCAAGAAGGCCGCCGAGGCGCTGCAGTGGGTCGTGCGCGAGATGGACACCCGCTACGACGACCTCGCGGCGTTCGGGTTCAAGCACATCGACGACTTCAACAAAGCCGCCCGCGCCGGCAAGGTGATCCCACCGCCGGGCAGCGAGCGCGTCGTGCAGCCCTACCCGTACCTGCTGGTCATCGTCGACGAGCTCGCCGACCTGATGATGGTGGCGCCGCGCGACGTCGAGGACTCCATCGTCCGCATCACCCAGCTCGCGCGCGCCGCCGGCATCCACCTCGTGCTCGCCACCCAGCGCCCGAGCGTGGACGTCGTCACCGGCCTGATCAAGGCCAACGTGCCCAGCCGGATGGCGTTCGCCACGAGCAGCCTGGCCGACAGCCGGGTCGTGCTCGACCAGCCGGGCGCCGAGAAGCTCATCGGGCAGGGTGACGCGCTGTTCCTGCCCATGGGAGCCAGCAAGCCGATGCGCGTGCAGGGCGCCTGGGTCACCGAGTCCGAGATCGCCAAGGTCGTGGCGCACGTCAAGACCCAGCTCAAGCCGTCGTACCGCGACGACGTCGTGGTGGCCCAGGCGAAGAAGCAGGTCGACGACGACATCGGCGACGACCTCGACCTGCTGCTGCAGGCCACCGAGCTGGTCGTCACGACGCAGTTCGGCTCGACGTCGATGCTGCAGCGCAAGCTTCGCGTCGGCTTCGCCAAGGCCGGCCGGCTCATGGACCTGCTGGAGTCACGCGGGATCGTCGGCCCGAGCGAGGGCAGCAAGGCCCGCGACGTGCTGGTCAAGGCGGACGACCTGCCGGCCACCCTCGCGCTGCTGCGCGGGCAGGAGCCGGCCGACGAGCCGTACGACGTCGCCGTGGACGACGTCGATCTCGACGACGCCGGCTCCGAGGACGCGTGGGAGCTCACCGACCGCCAGTGACGCCGACCGGGTGATCACGGAACCGGGCCCTTCGCCCCGTGCCGGAGCCGTCCGATTCGCCCGTAGAATGAGGAGACCTCGAGGGACGGGCGGTTGCTGATGAGCGAGCACGAGGCGGCGGTCGAGCGCGCGCCGGTCGGTCGCGCGCTCGCGGCTGCCCGTGAGGAGCGCGGGCTGTCGGCCGGCGACGTCGCCTCGGCCATCAACCTGCGCGAGACCGTCGTACGCGCCATCGAGCGCGACGACTTCTCGCTCTGCGGTGGTGACGTGTACGCGCGCGGCCACGTGCGCGCCTACGCCAGGCAGGTCGGGCTGGACGCCGCCCCGCTGCTCCAGGCGTACGCCGAGCAGCACGGGGGGCCCGCCCGGCCCGGGGCGCCGAGCTCGGTGCCAGAGGCCGCTCCGGCCCGGCCACCGCGCCGGCCGGTGCCCGTCGCCCCGCTGCGCGGGCGCGCCGGGGCCGGCGACGTCCCGCTCGAGCGCAGCGGCCCCAACTGGCCGCTCGTCGCCGGCGTCGCGCTCGGGGTGATCGTGGTGCTCCTGGTCGTCCAGCTGGTCAGCGACCTGCGCGCGCCCGGGCGGCCGACCAGCGAGGTCGCAGCACCCGCGGTCAGCACGACCACCTCCTCGACGGCGTCGACGCCGTCGGCGACACCGACGCTGCCCACCTCCTCGACCACAGCCGGTGCCACGAGCACGCCGGCGCCGACGTCGAGCCCGGCGACGAGCGACCAGAGCCCGCCCGACGGCGTCGCGATCGCCCTGCGCGTCACCGGCGACTCCTGGGTCTCGGTGCGCGACGCGGCCGGGCGCACGGTCTTCTCGGGCCTGCTCTCCAAGGGCGACCTGCGCCGCTTCACCGACGGCACCGGGCTGCGGCTGACGCTCGGCAACGCCGGCGCCGTCCAGCTCACCGTCAACGGCAAGTCCATCGGCTCGGCCGGCGGCAAGGGTGAGGTCGTGCGCCTGAAGTTCGGCCCGGGCGACCCCGCCTAGACTGGCGGCCATGCCCTCCCGCACGGTCGCCCTCGTCACGCTCGGCTGCACCCGTAACGAGGTCGACTCCGAGGAGCTCGCGGGACGGCTCGAGGCGGAGGGCTGGACCCTCGTCGACGACGCCGAGGCCGCCGACGTCGCCGTGGTCAACACCTGCGGCTTCGTCGAGTCGGCCAAGAAGGACTCCGTCGACGCGCTGCTCGAGGCCAGCGAGCTGAAGGACGACGAGAGCACCCGCACCCGAGCCGTGGTCGCCGTCGGCTGCCTGGCCGAGCGCTACGGCAACCAGCTCGCCGAGTCGCTCCCGGAGGCGGACGCCGTGCTCGGCTTCGACTCCTACGCCGCGCTGTCGTCCCACCTCGACGCGATCCTGCACGGCGAGCGCCCGGCGTCCCACGTCCCGCGCGACCGCCGCACCCTGCTGCCCCTCACCCCGGCCGCCCGACAGGACGCCGCGGGCGACGTCGCCGTCCCCGGCCACGCCGTGGCCGACCTCCCGGACGGCGTGGCCCCGGCGTCCGGGCCGCGTGTCGTCCGGCGCCGGCTCGACGGCCGGCCCTGGGCGCCGCTGAAGATCGCCTCGGGCTGCGACCGGCGCTGCGCCTTCTGCGCGATCCCGGCGTTCCGCGGCTCGTTCCTGTCGCGCCGGCCCGCGGACGTGCTCGCCGAGGCCCGGTGGCTGGGTGAGCAAGGGGTGCGCGAGCTGTTCCTCGTGAGCGAGAACTCCACCTCCTACGGCAAGGACCTCGGCGACCTGCGGCTGCTGGAGCAGCTGCTGCCCGAGCTCGCCGCCGTCGACGGGGTCGACCGGGTGCGCGTGTCGTACCTGCAGCCCGCCGAGATGCGACCGTCCCTGCTGGAGGCCATGACGACCCTGCCGGGCGTCGTGCCGTACTTCGACCTGTCGTTCCAGCACGCCTCGGCCGGGCTGCTGCGGCGGATGCGGCGCTTCGGTGGCACCGAGGCCTTCCTGGCGCTGCTCGAGCAGGTGCGCGCCCAGGCGCCGCAGGCCGGTGTGCGCTCCAACGTCATCGTCGGGTTCCCCGGCGAGACCGACGAGGACGTCGCCGAGCTCGAGGCGTTCCTCGTGGCCGCGCGCCTCGACGTCGTGGGGGTCTTCGGGTACTCGGACGAGGACGGCACCGAGGCGCAGACCTACGGCGCGAAGGTGGACGCGGACGTCGTGGCCGAGCGGGTGGCCCGGCTCACCGACCTGGTCGAGCAGCTCACCGCCGAGCGCGCCCAGGAGCGCGTCGGTGAGCAGGTCGAGGTGCTCGTCGAGGAGGTCGAGGACGGCGTGGCCGAGGGGCGGGCCGCCCACCAGGGCCCGGACGTCGACGGCGTCGTCCGGCTCCCTGCCGGGGCCCTGCGGGTGGGCGACCTCGTGCGGGCGGAGGTGGTCGAGAGCGAGGGCGTCGACCTGCTCGGGGTGCCGCTCGCGCTGGAATAGGGTGAGGTGGTGACGTCACCCACGCCGAGCCAGGGCAGCGCGCGTCCGGTCGCCGCGTCCGAGCCGGTGTCGGTCTGGAACCTCGCCAACGCCCTCACCGCCGTCCGGCTCGTGCTGGTGCCGGTGTTCGGCTGGCTGCTGCTGCACGAGGGCGGCGACGACGCGGCCTGGCGGCTGGCCGCCTTCGTGGCCTTCGCGACCGCCTCGGTGACCGACCGCTTCGACGGCGAGCTGGCCCGGCGGCGGGGGCTCGTGACGGACGTCGGGAAGATCGCCGACCCGATCGCCGACAAGGCCCTGATCGGCACCGCGCTCGTGGGCCTGTCGCTGCTCGGCGAGCTGTGGTGGTGGGTCACGGTGGTGGTCATGGTGCGCGAGATCGGCGTCACCGCCCTGCGCCTGGTCGTGATCCGGCACGGCGTGATGCCCGCGAGCCGCGGCGGCAAGGTCAAGACGCTGCTGCAGGGCCTGGCCATCGCCCTGTACCTGCTGCCGCAGCAGTGGGTGCCGCCGCTGCTGCCCGAGGTGGTCATGGTGGTCGCCGTCGTCGTGACCCTGGTGACCGGTATCGACTACGTCGCCCGTGCGGTGCGGTTGCGCCGCACCAGCCCGCGCGCGCTGGCGAAGCGCGCACGGCGCCAGGCCGGTGCCTGAGCCGGCGAGCGTCCCCGGCGCGCCGGACGTCGGTGCGCCGGACGTCGGTGCGCTGGCCCGGCAGGCCGTGCGGCTGCTCGGTGAGCACGGCCTGTGGCTCGCCACGGCCGAGTCGCTCACCGGGGGTCTGCTCTCGGCCGCCGTCACCGGCGTCCCAGGCGCTTCACGCGTGTTCCGTGGGGGAGTGGTCGCCTACGCCACCGACCTCAAGCAGGCTCTGCTGCAGGTCGACGGCGGGGTCCTCGCCCGGGTGGGGGCGGTCGATGGTGAGGTCGCCGCCCAGATGGCTGCCGGCGCACGCGACCGGCTCGGCGCCGACGTCGGGCTGTCGACGACCGGCGTCGCCGGCCCCGACCCGCAGGACGGGCACCCGCCCGGGACCGTCTACGTCGGCCTGGCCACGGCGGCCGGGGCGATGGCGTTCGACGTGTCGGTGGCCGGTGAGCACGTCGGTGACCGCGAGGCGGTCCGCGAGCGCACGGTCGCCGCGGCGCTGGTCGCCCTGATCGAGCACCTGAGCGGCTGAGCGGGTCGGCGCTGGGCCGAACGGTGCCGCCACGCCGGGGTTGCGCGACCTGCGCGGGGACGAAGAGGTACCGTGGTCTGTGCAGGTCTCGGGACGCCGCCTGGCGGCTCGACCGGCACGACAGACCGACCAGGGAGGCGTCATGGTGCTGCTCCGTCAGGAGATCGGCGACGTGCTGCGTGAGCAGCGTCGCCAGCAGAGCCGCACCCTGCGGGAGGTCTCGGCCAAGGCGCGGGTGTCGCTCGGCTACCTCAGCGAGGTCGAGCGCGGCCAGAAGGAAGCGTCCAGCGAGCTCCTCGCCTCGATCTGCGGGGCGCTGGAGGTGCCGTTGTCTCGGGTGCTGAGCCAGGTGAGCGAGCGGGTTGCCGACGCCGAGCGTGTCCAGACGCCCGTCGCCTCGCTGCCCGTGGCGACCTCGCGCGAGGCCGGCAGCCTGGTCTCGGCTGCCTGACGGCCCGATCGCTCAGATCGCTCACGCCGGCTCGGGCGCCTGCGGCGCCTGGCACTGCGGGCAGTAGAACGCGACGCGATCCTGCGGGGCGACGCCGATGGGCTCGACGCGTACCGGCGTCCCGCAACGACGGCAGGGCTGGCGGTGGCGGCCGTGCACGTACGTGCGCTGGCCGTGCCGCGTCGAGCCGGTGGTGCTCTGGACCGCTCCGCGCAGGGTGGCCCGCATCAGCTGCTGGATGCGCTCGAGCAGCGCGGCGAGGTCGTCGACCGTGCCGACGGGCGTCCACGGGTTGAGGCGCCGGGCGAAGAGCCCCTCGGCCATGAACATCGTGCCGACGCCGGCGAGGTTGCGCTGGTCGAGCAGCGCCTCGCCGATCGGGCGCGCGGGCTGCTGCTGGAGGTTGGCGACCGCGCGGTGGAGGTCCCAGTCCGGGCCGAGGAGGTCCGGGCCCAGGTGGCCCACCAGCGTGGGCTCGTCGGCGGTCGGCACGAGGTCGAGCATGCCGAGCAGGTGGCCCACGGCGGTCCACTGGTCGTTGGCGAGGACGGCGCGCACCCCCTCGCGCCGCCGGGCCGATCCCCAGGGCTGCCCGGTGGCGTGCACGTGCCAGGAGCCCTCCATCCGCAGGTGGCTGTGCAGCGTGAGGGGCGGCTGGCCGTCCGTGCGCAGCAGCAGGTGCTTGCCGCGCGCGACGACCTCGACCACGGTGCGTCCGGTGAGGTCGGCCGTGGCGAGCGAGGGCCAGCGCAGGTCGCTGCTGACGAGCGGGCGCCCGGCCAGCGCGGCGTCCAGCCGCTCCGCCGTGCGCCGGACGACGTCGCCCTCAGGCACGGCACAACCCGCTCGGGACGCCGCTCGGCTCCGCGCACAGGCTCATCGGCGCAGCCGCAGGCCACGGGGCGTGGCGTGGAAGCCCGCGGCCTCCAAGGCGCTCACGACGGGGTGGTCGGAGCCGAGCAGCCCGGCGCCGTCGGCGCGCTCGACGGTGAGCCGGCCCAGCGCCCCCTCGCGCACCGCCAGCGCCAGGGCGTCGGCCGCGGCCGCGAGCACGGCGGCCTCGTCGGTGAACGACAGCAGGGTGCGGCCCCCGCGCTCGACGTAGAGCGCCAGCTCGCCGTCGTGCAGCACGACGAGCGCGCCGGCCTTGCGGCCCGGTTTGTGCCCGGTGGTGGGCTCGCCGCCCGCCACGCTCGCGCGCTCCGGCCACGCGAGGGCCGCGCCGAAGGGGTTGGCGGGGTCGGCGGCCGCCACGACGAGCGTCAGCGCCGGCCCCTCGTCGGTGGCGCGCAGCCGGTCGACGGCCCCGGCGGTCGCGAACTGCGCCGCACCGAGCCCCTCGACGTAGTAGCCGCGCCGCACCCGCCCGGCGTCCTCGAACGCCGACAGGACGCGGTAGACCGCGGCGAACCCGCCGGGCACGCCTTCGGCGACCACGGCGCCGCGGGTCAGCACGCCGTGGCGGTCGAGCAGCGTCTCGGCGAGGGCTGCGGCGCGCACGGTGGGGTCGGTGTCGACGGGTGGCAGCAGCGCCCACCGGCCGGCGACGCTCGGCGGGCCCGTGCGCGCCGGCATGGCCGCACGACCGAGCGCCCCCGGCCGGGACGCGTAGCGGCTGCGGCGCGGGCCACTGCGCGTGGTGCGGTGGGCGGTGCGCCCGCCGGCCAGCCGGGCGCGCAGCGGGGTGAGCGTGTCGCCGGTGACCCGACCCGCCCACACGAGGTCCCAGAGGGCCGCGGCCAGCGCGTCGTCGTCGGTGGACCCGACGGCCTGCGACAGCGGGCGGAAGAAGAACGCACCGCCGCTGCTGAGCGCCTGCAGCACCCCCTCGTGAAGGGGTGACAGCTCGAGCTCGCCGGGCTCGGGCAGGGTCAGGTGCGCGGTGTCGGCGAGGTGCAGCGAGACCCAGCCGTCGTCACCCGGCAGCGCGCCGTGGCCGCACCAGAGCACCTCGCCGGACGACGTCAGCTCGTCGAGCAGCGCGGGAGACCAGTCGTCGACGCGTCCGGGCAGCACCAGCGTCTCCAGGGCGCTGGCGGGCAGCACGGCACCGGCCAGCTGCTCGACGACGCGCAGGAGGCCCGCTGGCCCGCGGGCCCGCCGGGAGCCGCCGGCCAGGCCCTGCCAGCGCGGGGTGAACCGGGCCAGGTCGCGGGCCGGCACCGGCTCGACCTGCTGGCGCAGGGCGGCGAGCGAGCGGCGGCGCAGCGAGCGCAGCACCTGCGCGTCGCAGAGCTCGAGCCCCTGCCCGGAGGGTCGCAGCTCGCCCTCGACGAGCCGGCCGGCGCCGACGAGCCGGCTGAGCACCGCACCCGCGACGGCCGTGCCGAGCCCGAAGCGCTCGGCGGCCTCGGCGATCGTGAACGGACCGTGCGTGCGCGCGTAGCGGGACAGCAGCTCGGCCAGCGGGTCGCTCACCGGCGCCAGGAACGCCTCGGGGATGCCGACGGGCAGCGGGACGCCGAGGGCGTCCTGCAGGCGGCCGGCGTCCTCGACGACCGCCCACCGGGGCTCACCGGCGATGCGGACCGCGATCACCCGCCGCGCCTGCTCGAGGGACTCCAGCCACGAGGTCACGGTGGCCAGGTCGCTCTCGCGAGAGCGAGCGTGCACCTCGGCGCTGGTCAGCGGCCCGAGCACGCGCAGCAGGTCGGCGACGTCCTCGGTGTCCCGCGCGGCCCGCTCGGGCAGCAGGTGCTGCAGCTCGGCCTCGGTGCGGGCGATGGCCGCTGGGTCGAGGAGGTCGCGCAGGGCAGCGCCCTCGCCGCGGCCGAGCAGCTCCGAGAGCAGGGTGGGGTCGAGCGACAGCGCGGCGGCGCGACGCTCGGCGAGGGGGGAGTCGCCCTCGTAGAGGAACTGCGCGACGTAGCCGAACATCAGGCTGCGCGCGAACGGCGAGGGCTGGCGGGTCTCGATCTCGACGACCTGCACGCGCCGCGCCGTGATGTCGCGCATGAGCTCGACCAGACCGGGGACGTCGAACACGTCCTGCAGGCACTCGCGCACGGTCTCGAGCACGATGGGGAACTCGGGGTAGCCGCTCGCCACCTCGAGCAGCTGGGCGCTGCGCTGGCGCTGCTGCCACAGCGGCTGGCGCTGCCCCGGTCGACGGCGCGGCAGCAGCAGGGCGCGCCCCGCGCACTCGCGAAACCGCGACGCGAACAGGGCCGAGCCGCCGATCTGCTCGGTGACGACGTCCTGGACGTCGTCGGGCTCGAGCGTGATGAGCGAGGCGACGTCAGGAGCGGGGCCGTCGCCGAGCTCGACGTCGGGCAGCCGCAGCACGAGCCCGTCGTCGCCGTGCATCGCCTGGACGTCGACGCCGTACCGCTCGCGCATCCGGGCGGCCACCGCCAGCGCCCAGGGCGCGTGCACCTGCGCACCGAAGGGGGAGTGCACGACGACCCGCCAGTCGCCCAGCTCGTCGCGGAACCGCTCGACGACGATGGTGCGGTCGTCGGGCACGTGCCCACAGGACTCGCGCTGCTCGTCGAGGTAGGCCAGCAAGTTGTCGGCGGCCCAGTCGTCGAGGCCCGCCGCCCGGACGCGCTCGCGCGCCGCCGCGGGCTCCAGCGCCGTGACCTCGCGCACGAAGGCACCCACCGCGCGGCCCAGCTCAGCCGGCCGACCCAGGGCGTCGCCGTGCCAGAACGGCAGCTTGCCGGGCTGGCCCGGGGCGGGGGTCACGAGCACGCGGTCGTGGGTGATGTCCTCGATCCGCCAGGACGAGGAGCCGAGCGTGAAGACGTCGCCCACGCGCGACTCGTAGACCATCTCCTCGTCGAGCTCGCCGACGCGCCGGCCGGGGCCGTCGCCGGTGGCGAGGAACACGCCGTACAGCCCGCGGTCGGGGATCGTGCCGCCGCTGGTGACGGCCAGGCGCTGGGCGCCGGGTCGGGCCGTGAGCACGTCGGTGTGCCGGTCCCAGACGATGCGCGGCCGCAGCTCGGCGAACTCCTCGCTGGGGTAGCGGCCCGACAGCATGTCGAGCACGGCCTCCAGGACGCTGCGCGGCAGGGCGGCGAAGGAGGCGGTCCGGGCCAGCAGGGCGGCCAGGTCGTCGACGGTCCACTCGTCCATGGCGCACATGGCCACCACCTGCTGGGCCAGGACGTCGAGCGGGTTCGCCGGCAGTCGCAGGGCCTCGATGGAGCCGGTGCGCATGCGCTCGACGACGACGGCGGTCTGCACGAGGTCGCCGCGGAACTTGGGGAAGACGATGCCGCGCGACACCGCGCCCACCTGGTGCCCGGCGCGGCCGACCCGCTGCAGCCCCGAGGCGACCGACGGCGGCGACTCGACCTGCACCACGAGGTCGACGGCCCCCATGTCGATGCCGAGCTCGAGCGAGCTCGTGGCCACGACCGCGGGCAGCCGCCCCGCCTTGAGGTCGTCCTCGATGAGCGCGCGCTGCTCCTTGCTCACTGAGCCGTGGTGGGCCCGCGCGAGCACGGCGGGGGCTCCGGTCGCCGCGCCGGCCTGGGCCATCAGCTCGGCCGGGGGCCGGGCCGGGCCGGCCGCGGAGGCCGGCCCCGGTCTCTGCGCCTCGTCGGCGGCGGCCTGCCGCTCGGCCCACACCTCGTTGAGGCGGGCGGTCAGCCGCTCGGCGAGCCGCCGGGAGTTGGCGAAGACGAGGGTGGAGCCGTGGTCGACGACGAGGTCGACGACGCGCTCCTCGACGTGCGGCCAGATGGAGGTGCGACGGGGGTCGCCGGCAGCCGGGCCGGACAGGTCGCCCGTCGGCTCGCCGATGTCGCTGAGGTCGGGCACCGGCACGACGACCCGCAGGTCGAGCTCCTTGCGGGACACGGGCTGCACGACGCGCACCGGACGCCCACCGGCGAGGTAGCGGGCGACCTCCTCGACCGGTCGGACGGTCGCCGACAACCCCACCCGCTGGGCGGGCTGGGCCAGCAGCGCGTCGAGCCGCTCGAGGGTGAGCGCGAGGTGCGCCCCGCGCTTGGTGCCGGCGACCGCGTGGACCTCGTCGACGATGACGGTCTCGACCCCAGCGAGCGCCTCGCGCGCTCGTGAGGTCAGCAGCAGGAACAGCGACTCGGGCGTGGTGATGAGGACGTCGGACGGTGCGCGGGCGAAGGCGCGGCGGTCGGCTGCGGGGGTGTCGCCCGAGCGCACGCTCACGCTCACCTGCGGTGCCGGCAGGCCGAGCCGCGACGCCGCGTGCGAGATGCCGGTGAGTGGTGCGCGCAGGTTGCGCTCGACGTCCACCGCGAGCGCCTTCAGCGGTGAGACGTAGAGCACCCGGCAGCGCCGCAGCGGCTCTGCGGGCGGTGGCGCGCTGGCCAGCCGGTCGAGGGCCCACAGGAAGGCCGAGAGCGTCTTGCCCGACCCGGTCGGCGCCACGACGAGGGCGTGCTGGCCGGTGCTGATCGCGTCCCACGCGCCCGCCTGGGCGTCCGTGGGTGCGGCGAACGCGCCCTCGAACCACGCGCGCGTGGCGGGGGAGAAGCGCTGCAGGACGTCGGCCACCTCCTGATGGTGTCACCGACGTCCGACAGTCGCGCCCGTGCGATGCTGGCCGGCGTGCGACACAGCGAGTTCTGGCAGCTGATGGAGGACGAGTTCGGCGCGGGGTACGCCCGCACCGTGGCTCGTGACCAGGTCGTGGCCGGGCTCGGCGGCCGCACCGTCGACGAGGCTCTCGCGGCGCACGTGCCGCCCCGGCAGGTGTGGTTCGCCCTGTGCGACGTGATGGACGTGCCGGTCGAGCGCCGGTGGGGCCAGCGCGACCGCAAGCGCCCCGGCGCCTGACCGCGGTCAGTAGACCCAGACGGTGCGTCCGATCGGCGCCAACCCCGACGACCACAGGAAGTTGATGGCGCCGTTGGACAGGCGCACGCACCCGTGCGAGGCCGGGTAGCCCGGCACGCTGGGCGACCCGTGCAGCGCGTACCCGCCGGTGAAGTACTTCGGGCGCCAGAGCTCGCCGAGCCGGCTGACCCGCATGCCGTCGATCTGGCGCTGGACGCTGAACCGTCCCTCGGGAGTCGTCGCGACGTACGTGTGGCCGTCGGAGGTGTACGGCTGGCCGCTGCCGGTCGAGGTGTTGAGCGTGTACCGCAGCCGACCGTCGACGACCACCAGCACCAGCTGGTGGTCCTTGTCGACCTCGACCGCCGACCCCGAGCGGGTGCGCGGGCTCGGCCGCACCGCGTGCTCGAGAGCGGCCTTCGTCTTGGGCCCCAGGATCCCGTCGCGGCCGAGGCCGGCCGCCTTCTGCAGCGCCATCACGGCCTGGCTGGTCAGGTAGCCGTACTCGCCGTCCGCGGTGCCGAGCCAGTAGCCGAGCGCGCTGAGCCGCTGCTGGGCGCGCAGGACGAACGGGCCGCTCATGCCGGGTCGCAGGGTCGTGCGCTCCGTGACCGGCGCCGTGGTGGTCGTCGTCGGGGTGGAGGTGGTCGTGGAGCTCGTCGTGGGCGACGGGCTGGTGGGAGCCGTGGTGGGCGGCTCGGTGGCGGGGGGCGCCGGTGCGGTCGTCACCGGCGAGGACGCCGAGGACGTGGTCGACGACGTCGACGTGACGTCCGCGGCCTGCCCGGACCCCCCGGCACCGCACCCGCCGACGACGAGGACGACCCCGATCGCCACCGCGGCGCGTGCACCGGTCCTGCTGCTCATGTCGTCCCCCCGTCGAGGATGTCGCGATCCCGTCACCGGTACAGACGCGTGAGCCGGGCCGTGGGTTGCATCTCGAGCGTAGGACGAGCGGGCGCTCGCGGGGTGAGCGACCCGCGGTCGGCGCGGCGGTCGATAAGGGGTCGCGGGCTGTCGGTGGGGCTGTCTAGGGTCGTTGGCGTGACAGGGGCGGAAGCGATGGTCGACAGCGTCGGGGCACCCGGCGAGGCAGCGGCGGGCGACGAGGCGCTCATCGAGGCCGTCGGGCTGCGCAAGCAGTTCGGCGACTTCGTGGCCGTCGACGGCATCGACGTGCGGGTGACCCGGGGCGAGGCGTTCGGCTTCCTCGGGCCCAACGGCGCCGGCAAGTCCTCGACGATGCGGATGATCGGCTGCGTGTCACCGCCGTCGGGCGGGGCGCTGCGCATCCTCGGTCTCGACCCGCGCACCGACGGCCCGCGCATCCGGGGCCGGCTGGGGGTCGTCCCCCAGCAGGACTCGCTCGACGGTGAGCTCACCGTGCGCGACAACCTGCTCATCTACGGCCGGTACTTCGGCCTGTCGCGCGCCGAGTGCCGACGTCGGGCCGACGAGCTGCTCGAGTTCGCCAACCTCACCGAGCGAGCAGACTCCCTCGTCGAGCCGCTCTCAGGGGGCATGAAGCGGCGGCTGACGATCGCGCGAGCGCTCATCAACCGCCCCGAGATCCTGCTGCTCGACGAGCCCACCACCGGGCTGGACCCCCAGGCGCGTCACGTGCTCTGGGACCGGCTGTTCCGGCTCAAGCGGCAGGGCGTCACGCTGGTGCTCACCACGCACTACATGGACGAGGCCGAGCAGCTGTGCGACCGGCTCGTCGTGATGGACGGCGGCCGGATCGTCGCCGAGGGCAGCCCGCGCTCGCTGATCGAGGCGTGGTCGACCCGCGAGGTGCTCGAGCTGCGGTTCGCCGACGACGACCTGACACCGCACGCCGAGCGCCTGGACGGCGTGGCCGACCGCGTCGAGGTGCTTCCCGACCGGCTGCTGCTCTACGTCGACGACGGCGAGGCGGCCACGTCCGACGTGCACCAGCGCGGCGTCCAGCCGCTGTCGTCCCTGGTGCGGCGCAGCACCCTCGAGGACGTCTTCTTGCGCCTCACCGGCCGGACCCTGGTCGACTGATGGCCGGCACCACCGCCTCGATGACCCGCTCGCCGCAGGCCCCCGGCGCGCCGGCGGGCGCGCCGCACCCGGCGCTGCGCGTGCTGGAGTACTTCTTCATCCTGCTGCGGCGCACCTTCCGCGGCACGATCTTCGGCAGCTTCATCTCCCCGTTGCTGTACCTCGTGGCCATGGGCTACGGGCTGGGCTCGCTGGTCGACCGCGGCGGGTCGAGCGCCATCAGCGGTGTGCCGTACGTGCAGTTCATCGCCCCCGGAGTCCTCGCCGCGACCGCGATGCAGACCGGCGTCTTCGACGCCTCCTGGCCGGTGCTCGGCGCGATCAAGTGGCAGCGGCAGTACCACGCGATGCTGGCGACGCCCATCGGCGTCCCGGACATCGTGGTGGGCAACCTCACCGCCATCGTGCTGCGCTCGCTGCTCAGCTCGGTCGTGTTCCTGGCCGTCGCCGCGGTGCTCGGCGCGATCCCGTCGTGGTGGGGGCTGCTGTCGCTGGTCGCCGTGGTGCTGGTGACGTTGGCCTACTGCGCACCGATGTTCGCGATCTCCGCGCACGCCGAGAGCGACACCACGTTCAACCTCGTCTTCCGGCTCGGCATCGTGCCGATGTTCCTGTTCTCCGGCACCTTCTTCCCGGTCGAGCAGCTTCCCGGCTGGATGCACCCGGTGGCCTACGTGATCCCGTTGTGGCACGGCGCCTCGCTCGCCCGTGACGCCACGCTCGGCACGCCGCAGCTGTGGCCGGACGTCGGGCACATGGCGTACCTGCTGCTGTGGATCGTCGTGGGTGGCTGGCTCGCGATCCGCACCCTGCGTCGCCGGATGGTGGTGTGATGTCGGCGCTGGGGCTCGCGGGTGCGGTCGTCGAGCGCAACGTCCTGACCTATCGGCGCCAGTGGGTCGCCTTCGTCACCGGCTTCCTGGAGCCGGTGTTCTACCTGTTCTCCCTCGGCGTGGGTCTCGGTGCGCTGATCGGCGACATCTCGCTGGCCGACGGCCGCACCGTGAGCTACGCCCAGTTCATGGCCCCCGCCATGCTCGCGATGTCGGCGATGAACGGTGCGGTGTTCGACGCGACCTACAACATGTTCTTCAAGCTGAAGTACATGCACACGTTCGACGCCATGCTCGCCACTCCGGTCGGGCCGCGTGACATCGCGGTGGGCGAGATGCTGTGGTCGCTGCTGCGCAGCGGGTTCTACGTGCTGGCCTTCCTCGGCATCTCCGTCGCGATGGGCCTGACCATCAGCTGGTGGGCGGTGCTCGCGCTGCCGGCCGCGACGCTCATCGGCTTCGTGTTCTCCTCGGTGGGGATGGCAGCGACCACCTGGATCCGCAACTTCCAGGACTTCGACTACATCCAGATGGCGCTGGTGCCGCTCACCTTGCTGTCCGCGACGTTCTTCCCGGTCGAGGCCTACCCGGCCGGGCTGCGGTGGGTCGTCGAGCTCTCGCCGCTCTACCACGGCGTGGCCATCGAGCGATCCCTGCTGCTCGGCACGGTGAGCACGAGCGTGCTGTGGCACGTCGCTGCGCTGGTCGCGATGGGCGCGGTCGGTCTGGCGCTCACCCGCCGTCGGCTGTCGGCGCTGCTGCTGAAGTGAGACCCGCGAGGAACGGCCCGATTCAGGGGGTGCCGTTCGCCCCGGTGTGTGGCATCTTGAGCCCACACCGAGGGAGGTTGCATGAGCAACAAGCGGACGTTCCTGGACTGGCCCGTGGTCCGGCAGCTGCGCAGCGGCGACTTCCTCGGCCGAGGCCCGGCGGTCACCAGCAGCCGGACCCGAGAGCTCGAGCCCCGCACCACCACCGCTGACCGCGTCGTCCAGAGCGTCTGCCCGTACTGCGCCGTCGGGTGCGGCCAGCGCGTCTTCGTGAAGGACGAGCGCGTCGTCCAGATCGAAGGCGACCCGGACTCGCCGGTCTCGCGGGGCCGACTGTGCCCCAAGGGGTCGGCCAGCGAGCAGCTGGTCAACAGCCCCGGCCGCCAGACCAGGGTGCTGTACCGCCGTCCCCACGGCACCCGGTGGGAGAGCCTCGAGCTCGACACCGCCATCGACATGATCGCCGACCGCTTCGTCGAGAGCCGCCGGCGCACCTGGCAGGACCACGACGACCACGGACGCCCCGTGCGTCGCACGATGGGCATCGCCTCGCTCGGTGGCGCGACGCTCGACAACGAGGAGAACTACCTCATCAAGAAGCTGTTCACCGCAGCCGGCGCCATCCAGATCGAGAACCAGGCGCGCATTTGACACTCCGCCACCGTCCCCAGTTTGGGGACGTCGTTCGGTCGCGGCGGTGCGACGCAGTACGAGCAGGATCTCGCCAACGCCGACTGCATCGTCATCCAGGGCTCCAACATGGCCGAGTGCCACCCGGTGGCCTACCAGTGGGTGACTGAGGCCCGGCTCAAGGGCGCCAAGGTCATCCACGTCGACCCGCGGTTCACGCGCACGTCGGCCACGGCCGACAAGCACATCCCGATCCGAGCGGGCAGCGACGTCGTGCTGCTCGGCGCGCTGATCAACCACATCCTGAGCAACGACCTGTACTTCAAGGAGTACGTCGTCGCGTACACCAACGCGGCGACGATCATCAACGAGGACTTCCGCGACACCGAGGACCTCGACGGGCTGTTCTCCGGCTACGACGACGAACGCGGCGCCTACGACCTGAAGAGCTGGTCGTACGCCACACGACAGGACGGCGAGGGGAAGGTCACCGAGCCGGGCTCGGACCACGGAGCCGACAAGCGCGAGGCGTCGGCGGGCCAGCGGCTGGGCGGTGCGGGCCACCCCCTCGAGCACGCCGAGGTCCTGCGCGACGACACCCTGCAGCACCCACGCACGGTCTTCCAGATCCTCAAGCGGCACTACGCGAGGTACACGCCCGAGCTGGTCGCCGACACCTGCGGCGTCTCGGTCGACGACTTCCACTACCTGGCCCGGGCCGTCACCGAGAACAGCGGGCGCGAGCGCACGACGGCGTTCGTCTACGCGGTGGGCTGGACGCAGCACACGCTCGGCGCGCAGTTCATCCGCACGGCCGCGATCGTGCAGACGCTGCTGGGCAACATGGGCCGCCCCGGCGGCGGCATCATGGCCATGCGCGGCCACGCCAGCATCCAGGGGTCGACCGACATCCCCACCCTCTACAACATCCTGCCGGGCTACCTCGCGATGCCGGTGGCGGGCCAGCACGACACCTGGACCGACTACATCACCAGCATCGGGTCCAAGCAGCAGAAGGGGTTCTGGGCCAACGCCGACGCCTACGCCGTCAGCCTGATGAAGGCCTGGTGGGGTGACGCGGCCACTGCCGAGAACGACTGGGCGTTCGACTACCTGCCCCGCCTCACCGGGGCGCACGGCACCTACCAGACCGTCATGTCGATGCTGGACGACCAGGTCGAGGGCTACTTCCTGCTGGGGCAGAACCCCGCCGTCGGCTCGGCTCACGGCCGCATGCAGCGGCTGGGGCTGGCCCACCTGAAGTGGCTGGTGGTGCGTGACCTCAACATGATCGAGTCCGCGACGTTCTGGCGCGACAGTCCCGAGATCGCCACCGGTGAGCTCGAGACGGAGAAGATCGCCACCGAGGTCTTCTTCCTGCCTCCGGCCTCGCACGTCGAGAAGGCGGGCACCTTCACCCAGACGCACCGCATGCTGCAGTGGCGCCACCAGGCGGTCCAGCCGCCGGGCGACTGCCAGAGCGAGCTGCAGTTCTTCTACGAGCTCGGCCGACGGATCCGCGAGCGGCTCGCGGGGTCGACCGACGAGCGCGACCGGCCGCTGCTGGACCTCACCTGGGACTACCCGGTAGCTGAGCACGGCGAGATCGACGGCGAGGCGGTGCTGAAGGAGATCAACGGCTACCACCTGAGCGGCGAGAAGCAGGGCCAGCTGCTCGACCTGTTCACCGACATGCGCCCGGACGGCTCCACGAGTGGCGGCTGCTGGATCTACTCCGGGGTGTTCGCCGGCGGGGTGAACCGCTCGGCCAACCGCACGCCCGGCCGCGAGCAGGGGCCCACCGCGCTGGAGTGGGGCTGGGCCTGGCCGGCCAACCGTCGCATCCTGTACAACCGGGCGTCGGCGGACCCGGAGGGAAGGCCGTGGAGCGAGCGCAAGAAGTACGTGTGGTGGGACGACGAGCAGCAGCGCTGGACCGGCGTCGACGTGCCGGACTTCCCGGTCACCAAGCCTCCGTCGTACCGGCCCGAGCCGGGCACAGGAGGCCCGGAGGGGCTGGCCGGCGACGACCCGTTCATCATGCAGGCCGACGGCAAGGCGTGGCTGTTCGCCCCCCGGGGCATGCTCGACGGCCCGTTGCCGTCGCACTACGAGCCGCAGGAGTCGCCGGTCGCCAACCCGCTGTACCGCCAGCAGGCCAGCCCGGCGCGCAAGGTGTTCGCGCGCAAGGACAACCTGTGGAGCCCGTCGGCGGGGGAGCCGGGCGCCGAGGTGTACCCGTACGTCTTCACGACCTACCGGCTCACCGAGCACCACACGGCTGGTGGCATGAGTCGCTGGCTGCCGTACCTCGCTGAGCTGCAACCGGAGTTCTTCTGCGAGATCTCGCCCGAGCTGGCCGCGGAGAAGGGGCTGGAGAACGGCGGCTGGGCGACGCTGGTCTCCGCCCGCACGGCCGTCGAGGCCCGCGTGCTGGTGACCGAGCGGATGACCCCGCTGGTGATCGGCGGCCGCACCGTGCACCAGATCGGCCTGCCCTACCACTGGGGCGTCGGCCGGGAGGCCGTGGTGTCGGGCGACTCGGCGAACGACCTGCTGGGGGTCGCGCTCGACCCCAACGTGCAGATCCAGGAGTCCAAGGCCGGTTCGTGCGACATCGTGGCCGGACGCCGTCCGCACGGCGATGCGCTGTTGCGGATGGTCGCCGAGTACCAGTCGAGAGCAGGGGTGACGGTGCACACGGGCAACGTGCTGCGGACGGCGGAAGGCGGCCGCTGATGGGCTTCTGGCGACAGCAGCTGGCCGGTCCCACCGACCCGGCCAGGGACGCGGCGTGGGACGACCCGCCGCCGCGCAGGGGGTTCTTCACCGACACCTCCATCTGCATCGGCTGCAAGGCCTGCGAGGTCGCCTGCAAGGAGTGGAACGCGCTCCCGCCGGACGGCGACCTGAACCTGCTGGGCTCCTCCTACGACAACACCGGTGCCCTGGGCGCGAGCACGTGGCGGCACGTCGCCTTCGTCGAGCAGTCGACTGACCGGATCGAGGCGGCGCGCGAGTCCGGCCGCCGACTGGTCGAGCTCGGCATGCCGGCGGTCGGCGCACCGGCGGCGACCCTCCCGACGGCGCCCACGGCACAGGCAACGGACGCAGCGGTTCCTGACTTCCGCTGGCTGATGTCGTCGGACGTGTGCAAGCACTGCACCCACGCGGCGTGCCTGGACGTCTGCCCCACGGGCGCGCTGTTCCGCACCGAGTTCGGCACGGTGGTGGTGCAGGACGACGTCTGCAACGGCTGCGGCTACTGCGTCGCCGCGTGCCCGTTCGGCGTCATCGAGCGCCGAGCCGGGGACGCGACGGTGAAGAACGCCGGTGTCGCCCAGAAGTGCACGCTCTGCTACGACCGCATCGGCCACGACCAGACGCCGGCGTGCGCCCAGGCGTGCCCCACGACGTCCATCGCGTTCGGCGAGCTCGCCGACCTGCGAGCGCAAGCCCAGCAGCGGGTGGAGACATTGCACGCCAACGGTTTCCCCGAGGCCCGGCTCTATGGCGGCAACGTCCACGACGGCGTGGGCGGCACGGGCTCGGTGTTCCTGCTGCTGGACGAGCCGGAGGTGTACGGGCTGCCCCCGGACCCCGTGGTGACGACCGCGGACCTGCCGGACATGTTCCGCAAGGCCGGGTTCGCGGCGGTGGGGATGCTCGCCATGGCGGCCAGCGTGTTCGTGGGGAGGCGTCGATGACCACCAACCCGTTCGACGCCGACCGGCCCCCCACGCCACCTCGAGGTGGCAGGTGGCGCCAGGGTGGCCGCGCGGGGGGCCAGGGCGGCCGGCGCGACGAGTCGCTGATGGTGCCCGACGTCGAGTTCGACAGCTACTACGGCCGACCGGTGGTCAAGCCCGCTCCGTGGGAGGCCGACATCCCGGCGTACATCTTCCTGGGCGGCCTCGCCGCGGGCTCGGGGCTGCTGGGGGCGGGCGCCGCCGCACGCGGTCTGTCGACGTTGCGCCGCAACAGCCGGTACGCCGCCCTCGCGGCGGTGGCGGCTGGGGGGCTGGCCCTCGTGCGCGACCTCGGCAAGCCCAGCCGGGCGCTCAACATGATGCGCACGGTGAAGCTCACCTCGCCCATGTCGGTCGGCTCGTGGATCCTCAGCGCCTTCGGTGCCTTCGCCGGCCTGGCGGTGGCGACCGAGCTCGGACGCACGGTGGTGCGTCCGGGGACTGCGGCGGGTTCGGTGCTGAGGCTCGCGGACGCGGTGGCGTCGGTCGGGTCGGCCGCCTTCGCGCCGCCCCTGGCCTCGTACACCGCCGTGCTGCTCGCCGACACCGCCACGCCGACGTGGCACGAGTCCTACCGCGAGCTGCCCTTCGTCTTCGTCTCGTCGGCCAACGCGGCGGCCGCCGGCCTGGCGCTCGTGACCTCCCCGACGTCCCAGACCGGCCCGGCCCGCGGGCTCGCGGTGGTGGGCGCGGCCGTCGAGCTGGCGGCGACCGAGCGCATGGAGCGCTCGATGCACCACGTGGTGGCCGAGCCGCTGCGCGAGGGACGCGCGGGAGCGTTGATGAGGGCCAGCAAGGTGCTCACCGTCGGCGGCGCGCTCGGCGCCGCCGTGTTCGGCCGCCACCGGGGCGCGGCCGCGCTGAGCGGCCTGGCGCTGCTCGCCGGCTCGGCGTGCACCCGCTTCGGGGTGTTCGAGGCCGGCCTGGCCTCGGCCAAGGACCCCCGCTACACCGTGACGCCGCAGCGCGAGCGGCTGGAGCGGCGTCGGGCAGACGGAGTCGTCGGTGACTCCATCACCACCAGCCGGTGAGCCGGCGAGAAGGAGTTGACATGAGCGATAGTCGAACCGCTGGCACGACGGCAGCCCCGACGACCACTGGCGGCAACCGCTGGGTCATCCTCGTGGCCGCGGTCCTCGTGCAGCTGGCGATCGGTGCGGTGTACGCCTGGAGCGTCTTCTCGAAGGCCATGCAGGCGGACGGCGCCTTCGGCTGGACCAAGGCCCAGGCCACGGTCCCGTTCGAGGTCGCCATCGGCATGATCTTCATCGGGAGCTACATCGGTGGCCGCATCCAGGACGTTCGCGGGCCGCGGCTCGTCGCGTTGACGGGTGGGGTCATCTACAGCGTCGGCGTGATCGTCGCCGCCTTCGCCCGGGCGGACTCGTTCTGGGTGCTGGTGCTCGGCTACGGCGTCCTCGGCGGCTTCGGCCTGGGGATGGTCTACATCGTGCCCATCGCCATGCTGCAGAAGTGGTTCCCCGACAAGCCGGGCCTGATCACCGGCATCGCGGTGGCCGGCTTCGGATTCGGGGCGGTCATCACGGCGCCGGTCGGTCAGGCGCTCATCGACAACGCGCCCTCCGTGCCCACCAAGGCCTTCCTGCCGCTCGGCATCGGCTACCTGGTGGCGATCATGATCGGTGCGAGCCTGTTCCGGAACCCCGCGGCCCCCGCGGCCGCGACGAAGACGAGCGCCGCGACGGCCCAGGCAGAGCCGACGCAGGCCCGCCAGTTCACGGCGGCGGAGGCACTGCGGACGCCGCAGTGGTACCTGCTGACCCTCATCCTCACGCTCAGCGTGACGGCCGGCATCTCGCTCATCTCCGTGGCTGCGGGGAGCGCGACGGACATCAGCGGCATGTCCAAGGTCGGGGCCGCGAGCCTCGTCGGGATCCTGGCCATCTTCAACGGCGCCGGCCGCGTGCTGTGGGGGTGGCTGTCGGACCTGATCGGCAAGATGCCGGCGTTCCTGGGCATCCTCGGCATCCAGGGGGTGTGCCTGCTGCTCATCCCGCACGCCAGCTCACCCGCGATGTTCGCGATCCTCGCCGCGCTGGTCTACACCTGCTACGGCGGCGGCTTCGGCACCATGCCGTCGACGGCCGGGCAGTTCTTCGGGGTGCGCTTCGCCGGCGCCATCTACGGCCTCATGCTGGTGGCGTGGAGCCTCGGCGGCATCGTGGGCCCGCTGCTGATCTCCCAGCTCATCGGTGAGAACAAGCACTACACGCTGGGCTTCACGGTGATCGGCATCATCGCCCTGGTCGCGCTGGTCGTGCCGCTGATCACCCGCAAGCCGGCCGAGCGGGCGGAGGTCAGCACCGTCTGACGCCCGTCGGGCTGACCGTGGCGGCGGTCAGGCCGGACGGCGGCCGCCGCCGCGCACCTGCAGCTGGTCGAGCAGGCTCGCGGTGGCGGCCGCGACGGCGTCCACCGCCGCGTCGAAGGCCGCCGCGTTGTGGGGCGCGGGCTGCCGGAAGCCGCTGATCTTGCGGACGTACTGCAGCGCGGCGGCGTGCACGTCGTCGTCGCCGACGTTCTCGGTGAAGGGCTCGCGGAGGGTCTTGATGCTGCGGCACATGCGCTCAGCGTAGGCGTGCGCGGGTGGTGGCGGTACCGCCGTGCGACACGCCGGTCGAGCCTCGCCGGAACCGAACAGGTGTTCGGATATGGTCGTCCACAGGTCAGGCCGACCCGGCAGGTTGTCCACAGGTCCGGGTCCGTCGGCCGCCGCTGTCGGTGCGGACGCCTAGCGTCTTCCTCGACGACAACAGACCACCGGTCGGCAGGGCCGACCGCGAACCAGAGGTGACTGAACATGCCCGCTCCCGCAGACCGCGACAAGGCGCTCGACACCGCACTCGCCCAGATCGACCGCCAGTTCGGCAAGGGGTCGGTCATGCGCCTGGGCGACGACGTCCGAGCGCCGATCGAGGTGATCCCGACCGGTTCGGTGGCCCTCGACGTCGCGCTCGGCATCGGCGGCCTGCCGCGCGGCCGCGTCGTCGAGATCTACGGCCCGGAGTCCTCGGGCAAGACGACCGTCGCGCTGCACGCCGTGGCCAACGCGCAGAAGGCGGGTGGCATCGCGGCGTTCATCGACGCCGAGCACGCGCTCGACCCCGAGTACGCCAAGAAGCTCGGGGTCGACACCGACGCGCTGCTGGTGTCCCAGCCCGACACCGGCGAGCAGGCGCTCGAGATCGCCGACATGCTGATCCGCTCGGGCGCTCTCGACATCATCGTCATCGACTCGGTCGCCGCGCTCGTGCCGCGCGCCGAGATCGAGGGCGAGATGGGCGACAGCCACGTCGGCCTGCAGGCGCGCCTGATGTCCCAGGCGCTGCGCAAGATCACCGGTGCGCTCAGCAACTCCAAGACCACCGCGATCTTCATCAACCAGCTGCGCGAGAAGATCGGGGTGATGTTCGGCTCGCCCGAGACCACGACGGGCGGCAAGGCGCTGAAGTTCTACGCGTCCATCCGCCTGGACGTGCGACGCATCGAGACGCTGAAGGACGGCACCGAGCCGGTCGGCAACCGCACCCGCTGCAAGGTCGTCAAGAACAAGATGGCGCCGCCGTTCAAGCAGGCCGAGTTCGACATCCTCTACGGCCACGGCATCTCGCGCGAGGGTGGCCTGATCGACATGGGGGTCGAGCACGGCTTCGTGCGCAAGTCCGGCGCCTGGTACACCTACGAGGGCGACCAGCTCGGCCAGGGCAAGGAGAACGCGCGCTCCTTCCTGCGTGACAACCCCGATCTCGGCAACGAGCTGGAGAAGAAGATCAAGGAGAAGCTCGGCATCGGTGCGCGGGTCGACGCCCCCGCCGACGAGCCGGTCGACCTGCCGGCCGAGGCCAAGGTCAGCTTCTGACCGTGGTGCCCGCTGCCCGCTCGACGGCAGGCCGCTCCCGACGTCGGGGGCGGCCTGCCGGCCCGAGCGAGCCGGTGCCCGGGGGCACCGCCGACCTGACGCCGGATGCCGATCCGGAGTCCGTCGCCCGCTCCATCGTGCTGCGCCAGCTCACGATGGCGCCGCGCAGCCGGGCCCAGCTGGCCGACAAGCTCGCCGAGCGCGGCGCGGACGAGGCCGTCGCAGAGCGCGTGCTCGACCGCTTCGAGGAGGTCGGGCTGGTCGACGACGCCGCCTTCGCCGAGATGCTGGTGCGCTCCCAGCGAGCCGGTCGCGGGCTCGCGCGGCGGGCCCTCGCGCACGAGCTGCGGCGCAAGGGGGTCGACGACGAGACGGCGCAGTCGACGCTCGAGGAGATCGACGACGAGTCCGAGCGCGAGCTCGCGCTCGGGCTGGTCCAGCGCAAGCTGCGCAGCCTGCGCGGCGTCCCGCACGAGAAGCAGGTCTCCCGGCTGATGGGGATGCTGGCGCGCAAGGGGTACCCCGGTGGGGTGGCGCTGTCCGTCGTCCGCGAGGTCCTGGCCGACGACGGTGCGGCTGACGACGGTGCGGCTGACGACGGCCTCTGCTAGGCCCCGCGAGGTCCGCCGGCGGAGTGCGGGACCTCGAGCTCGACCGCCTGCTCGGCCCCGTCGCGACCGATGGCGGTCGCGCCGCGACCGGAGCCTCGGCGGTCGATCGCGCGGGCGACGCGGCTGAGCGAGTAGTTGATGACGATGAAGATCAGGCCCACGACCGACAGCATCTGGATCGGGTTGTCGAGGTTGAGGGCGATGAGGTTGCCCTCGCGCAGCAGCTCGGTGTAGATCCCGAGCACCGCGCCCAGCGAGGTGTCCTTGAGGATCACCACCATCTGGCTGATGAGCGCCGGCAGCATCGTGCGGACCGCCTGCGGCAGCAGCACCAGGCGCATCGTCGCCCCGGGGGTGAGCCCGATCGCGAGCGCCGCCTCCCGCTGGCCGCTCGGCAGCGAGGCCACACCGGCGCGCAGGATCTCGGCGATGATCACGCAGTTGTAGGCGGTCAGGCCGATGACCACGAACCACAGACCCTCGCCGCCGGGCAGGCCGCTGAGGTCGAGGCCGAGCTCAGGCAGCACGCGGCTGGCGAAGTAGATGCTGATGACGACCGGCAGGCCGCGCAGGACCTCCATCACGGTCACGAGCGGCATCCGCGTCCAGCGCCTGAGCATCATCCGGGCGACGCCGACGAGGGTGCCGAGCACGAGCGAGAAGGTGATGGCCAGCGCGGCGGCCTTCGCGGTGGCGAGCAGACCGAGGCCGATGAGGTGCCAGACGTCGGGGAAGTACTCGTTGGACGGGTCGAGCACCGGCGCCCACAGCGCGCTGTCCAGCTGGCCCTGGCCGGCGAGGCGGATCAGCGCGAACGCCACCAGCGCGGCGATCACCACCGTGGCGGCGAGGCCACCGACCAGGGCGCGGCGCCGGGCCCGCGGGCCCGGTTCGTCGTAGAGGACCGTGTACTCGCTCATCGGGCGATCGCCACCTTGCGCTCGATCAGGCCGAGCAGCGCCCCCGAGGGCAGCGTGATGATGAGATACCCGATCGCCACCCCGGTGAGCACGGGCAGGGCCGCGTAGCCCTGGGCGCTGGTCAGCGTCTCGCCGGCACTGAACAGGTCACGCCCCACGCCGAACGCACCGACCACCGCGGAGTTCTTGAACATCGCGATGATCACGCTGCCCACCGGCGGCACGGACGTGCGGAAGGCCTGCGGCAGCACCACCTGCGTCAGCGTCTTGGCGAACGGCAGCCCGATCGCCCGAGCCGCCTCGGCCTGGCCGGCGGGCACCGAGTTGATCCCCGAGCGCAGCGCCTCGCAGACGAACGCGGAGGTGTAGATGATCAGCGCGGCGACCCCGAAGGCGTAGTAGCTGCCGTTCACGCCGATCTCGGGGAAGCCGAAGGCGAAGAAGAAGAGCACGACGGTGAGTGGGCAGTTGCGCACCACCGTCACCCAGGCCGTGCCGAACGCCCGCAAGGGCGCCACCGGCGACACGCGACAGGCCGCGATCACGGTGCCCAGCACCATCGACCCGACCAGCCCCCACAGGCAGATGCCCACCGAGCGCAGCAACCCGCTCCAGTAGAGGTCGAGGTTCTCGGTGATGGCGCTCAACGGGCACCTCCCACGGTCGTTCGGATCGGAGTGTCAGGTCGGAGTGACGGGTCTGGGTGTCGGGCGGCGGGTCTGGTCCGGGGCGGCCCGGGCGCCACCGAGGTGACGGCGCCCGGGCCGCGGGCCGGACGGCGTCCGGCGTCAGCGGACGCCGGTCAGGTGCAGGCGTCGGCGGTCGGCAGCTGGGGTGCCTCGGCGCCCTCGACCTTGCCGGCCGTGTCGGCCCACGCCTTGTTGTAGGCGTCCTCGTTCTTCTTCAGCGTGGTGTTGATGAACTCGCAGAAGTCGACGTCGCCCTTCTTGATCCCGATGCCGTACGGCTCCTTGGTGAACTGCTGGCCGACGAGCTTGAACGCACCTTCGGACTTGGACACGAAGCCGAGCAGGATCACGTTGTCCGTCGTGACGACGTCCACCTGGCCGGTGCGCAGCGCGTCCGCGCACTTGTCGTAGACGTCGAAGAGCACCAGCTGGTTCGGGCTCGCGAGGTACTCCTTGATCTGCTCCGACGGCGTGGAGCCGGTGACCGAGCAGACCTTCGCGTTCGGGTTGGCCTTGAGGTCCTCAGGGCCCTTGATGGCGCTGTTGTCGGACTTCACCATGAGCTGCTGCCCGGCGACGTAGTACGGGCCGGCGAAGGAGATCCGCTCCTTGCGCTTGTCGTTGATGGTGTAGGTGGCCGCCACCAGGTCGACCTTGCCCTGCTCGATGACCTCCTCGCGGACCTTCGAGGGGCTCTCGACCCACTCGATCTTGTCGGGCTTGATGCCGAGCGCGCCGGCGATGATCTTCGCGATCTCGACGTCGAAGCCCTCGGGGTCACCGGTGAGGCCCTTGAGCCCGAAGCCGGGCTGGTCGAACTTCGTCCCGACCTTGATCGAGCCGGCGTCGTGGAGGCGGGCCATGGTGCTGCCGGCCTTGAACGACGCGTTCGAGTCCACCTTCACGTCGCTGCCGGAGTCGTCGCCGCCTCCGCAGGCTGCGAGGACGAGCGCTGCGAGGGCGATCGTGGCCGCCGCCGCTGTACGTCTGAGTGTCATGTCGTTCCTCCGTGTCGTGTCGTGCCCCGCCTCGGCGGTTGCTCCGGCGCGGTCGTGCAAGGCATCAGGGACGTGCCTCAGTGCGTGAGGATCTTGGACAGGAAGTCCTTCGCGCGGTCGGTGCTGGCCTGCGTGAAGAACTGCTCGGGGGTGCCCTGCTCGACGATCTGCCCGTCGGCCATGAAGACGACCCGGTCGGCCGCCCGGCGGGCGAACCCCATCTCGTGGGTGACGACGATCATCGTCATGCCCGACTGGGCGAGCGTCGTCATGACGTCGAGCACCTCGTTGATCATCTCGGGGTCGAGCGCCGAGGTGGGCTCGTCGAACAGCATGACCTTCGGGTCCATCGCGAGGGCGCGGGCGATGGCGACGCGCTGCTGCTGGCCGCCGGAGAGCTGGGCGGGGTACTTCTCGGCCTGGGCGGCGACCCCCACGCGCTCGAGCAGCTCGGTGGCGCGCTGTTCGGCCTCACGCTTGGGCACGCCGCGGACCTTGGTCGGTCCGAGCGTCACGTTCTCGAGGATCGTCTTGTGCGAGAACAGGTTGAAGGACTGGAAGACCATGCCGACGTCGGCGCGCAGACGGGCGAGCGCCTTGCCTTCGGCAGGCAGCGGCTGGCCGTCGAGGGTGATGGTGCCCGACTCGATCGTCTCGAGCCGGTTGATGGCACGGCACAGCGTGGACTTGCCCGAGCCGGACGGCCCGATGACGACGACGACCTCGCCCTCGCCGACGGTGAGGTCGATGTCCTTGAGCACGTGCAGGTCGCCGAAGTGCTTGTTGACCGAGTCCAGGACGACGAGCGGGCGGCGTCGTGGTGCGCCGGTGTCGGCGTCCGTGGCGGGTGCGGCGTCATCGCTCATGCAGACGGACCCTATCCGCGAGGCGACTCGCACCGCTACGCATCTGTTGTCTCACCGGCCCGGTTCGCCCCGGAACGGGCCGATTCACCGCGCCGACGACCGCCGTATCCTGGGGCTGCCATGACGACGACATCCGCGCCCTCCTCGACGCCCTCCTCGACGCCCAGCTCGACCAGTCGCGCCGCGCAGCCGGTGCGCACCTACGACGTGCGCACGTTCGGCTGCCAGATGAACGTGCACGACTCCGAGCGCCTCACCGGCCTGCTCGAGGGCGCGGGGTACGTGCCCGCCGCGGACGGCGCGACGGCCGACGTCGTCGTGTTCAACACCTGCGCCGTCCGGGAGAACGCCGACAACAAGCTCTACGGCAACCTCGGTCACCTCGCACCCACCAAGCAGCGCAACCCGAGCATGCAGATCGCGGTCGGCGGCTGCCTCGCGCAGAAGGACCGTGGCGAGATCGTCCGGCGCGCGCCTTGGGTCGACGTCGTCTTCGGCACCCACAACATCGGCTCGCTGCCGGCGCTGCTCGAGCGGGCCCGGCACAACCAGCAGGCGCAGGTCGAGATCCTGGAGTCGCTCGAGGTCTTCCCCTCGACGCTGCCGACCAAGCGCGAGTCGGTGTACGCCGGCTGGGTCTCCATCAGCGTCGGGTGCAACAACACCTGCACGTTCTGCATCGTCCCCAGCCTGCGCGGCAAGGAGAAGGACCGGCGCCCCGGTGACGTCCTGGCCGAGGTCGAGGCCCTCGTGGCCGAGGGCGCTCTGGAGGTGACGCTGCTCGGGCAGAACGTCAACACCTACGGCGTCGAGTTCGGCGACCGGCACGCGTTCGGCAAGCTGCTGCGGGCCTGCGGCGACGTCGAGGGCCTGGAGCGCGTGCGGTTCACCAGCCCGCACCCCGCCGCCTTCACCGAGGACGTCATCGACGCCATGGCCGAGACGCCGAACGTCATGCCGAGCCTGCACATGCCGCTGCAGAGCGGCTCGGACCGTGTGCTGAAGGCCATGCGCCGCTCGTACCGCTCGCGCCGCTTCCTCGACATCATCGACGCGGTGCGCACGCGCATCCCGGACGCCGCCATCACCACCGACATCATCGTCGGCTTCCCCGGTGAGACCGACGAGGACTTCGAGGCGACGCTCGACGTCGTGCGCCAGGCGCGGTTCGCGAGCGCGTTCACCTTCCAGTACTCCCAGCGACCCGGCACGCCGGCGGCCACCTTGCCCGACCAACTGCCCAAGGCCGTCGTGCAGGAGCGGTACGAGCGGCTCGTTGCGCTGCAGGACGAGATCTCCTGGGCCGAGAACCGCCGGCAGGAGGGGCGCACGCTCGAGGTGCTGGTGGCCGAGGGGGAGGGGCGCAAGGACGACGCCACTCACCGGCTGTCCGGTCGCGCCGCCGACAACCGGCTGGTGCACTTCGCGGTGCCGGACGCCGCGCCGGTGCCCCGGCCGGGCGACGTCGTCAGCGTCGACGTCACGTACGGCGCGCCGCACCACCTGGTGGCCGACGGCGCGCTGGCCGGGGGCGTGTACGCGGTGCGTCGCACGCGCTCCGGCGACGCCTGGCAGGCCCGCCAGGGGGCCGCAGCGAGCCCGGACGCCGCAGCCCGGCGTCCGGTCGGCCTGGGACTTCCTGGTGTCGGTGCGCCGCCGGCCGTGGCCGCCACCACCGGCGGCTGCGCCTGAGCGCGGCCGTCCCACCGCTCGGATCGGGTTGAATGCTGTGGTGCTCGTGATCGCGGTCGTCGGCCCCACGGCCACGGGCAAGTCCGACCTCGGGGTGGCCCTCGCGAGCGAGCTCGGCGGCGAGGTCGTGAACGCGGACGCCATGCAGCTGTACCGCGGCATGGACATCGGCACGGCCAAGCTCACGCCCGTCGAGCGCCTAGGCGTGCCCCACCACCTGCTCGACGTGCTCGACGTCACCGACGAGGCGAGCGTCGCCGCCTACCAGCGGGACGCGCGAGCCGTCGTCGACGACGTGATCGCGCGCGGGCTGGTGCCCGTGCTCGTCGGTGGCTCCGGGCTGTATGTGCGCGCGGCGCTCGACCACCTCCAGATCCCGCCCACCGACCCGAAGGTGCGCGCTCGGCTCGAACGCGAGGCCGAGCAGTTCGGCGGCCCGGCCCTGCACGCGCGCCTGGCCGCAGCCGATCCGGCGGCAGCGGCGCGCATCCTGTCGGGCAACGTCCGGCGGGTCGTCCGGGCGCTGGAGGTCGTCGAGCTCACCGGCCGGCCCTTCTCGGCCACCTTGCCCGAGCCGCGCTACCTGCGGCCGACGGTGCAGGTAGGGCTGCGCGCCGAGCGCCCCGTGCTGGACGAGCGGATCGATCAGCGGGTGCGTCGGATGTGGGATGCCGGGCTGCTCAGCGAGGTCGAGCAGCTGCTCGCGCGCGGTCTGCGCGAGGGGCGCACGGCGTCGCGAGCGGTCGGCTACGCGCAGGCGCTGGCCCAGCTCGACGGCCGGCTCGACGAGCGGGAGGCTCAGGACGACACGGCCCGGCTGACCCGGCGCCTGGCCCGCCGCCAGGAGTCCTGGTTCGGCCGCGATCCGCGCATCACCTGGCTGGACTCCGGCGCCCCCGGGCTGCTCGACGACGCGCTGCGCGCCGTCCGGTCAGCAGGCCCGGGCGCCCGTACCCGATGATGGGTGCGTGCAGCTGACGTTCACGAAGGGCCACGGCACGCAGAACGACTTCGTCCTCGTTCCCGATCTGGACGGTGCCCTCGACCTGACACCCGGCCACGTGCGACGGATCGCCGACCGGCACTCCGGCATCGGTGGTGACGGCGTGATCCGCGTCGTGCGCACGCGGGACGTCGCGGAGGTCGCCCAGCAAGCGAGCGACGCCGAGTGGTTCATGGACTACCGCAACGCCGACGGCTCGCCTGCCGAGATGTGCGGCAACGGCGTCCGCGTGTTCGTCGCCTACCTCCTTCGCGAGGGGCTCGTGCACCTCGACGCCGGCCAGACGCTCGCCGTGGCCACGCGCGCCGGCACCAAGCGGGTGCGGCTCGACGGCGCTGAGCTCGCCGTCGACCTCGGGCCGTGGCACGTCATCGGCGGTGAGGCCGCCCTGGAGTCCGGCGGCGACGCCGAGGTGCAGGTCGACGGTCTGGACGGCCCGGTCACCGCGCTGACGCTCGACCTCGGCAACCCGCACACCGTCGTCGTGCTGCCCGGCCTCGGCGAGCTGAGGGACCTCGACCTGCGCCGTGCCCCCGCCGTCCAGCCCGTGCCGCCCCACGGCACGAACGTCGAGTTCGTGGTGCTGGAGGCCGCCGGGCACGTCGTCATGCGGGTCCACGAGCGCGGCGTGGGGGAGACGCGCTCGTGCGGCACCGGGGCGGCCGCGGCGGCGCTCGCAGCCCGGGCCTGGACCGCCGTCGCGGGCGGTGGCGAGGTCGACGAGTGGCGCGTCGACGTCCCCGGCGGGACCGTGCGCGTGCGCGTGCTGCCGAGCGGGTCGGTCGAGCTCGCCGGCCCCGCCGAGCTCGTCGCCGACGGCACGCTCGAGGTCTGACCGCCTGGACCGCGGTCAGGCCGGGGCGGTCACGCGCAGCACGCGGAAGCCCTTGGCGCTCGCGTGCCGCGCGACGGTGAAACCCCGCGGCGCCAGCTGGTCGGCCAGCCAACGCTGCAGAGAGTCCGAACCGAGGTTCTTCTGCACCACGAGGTACGCGCTCGCAGCATCGTCCAACCGAGGCAGCCACCGCAGCAGCAGGTCGTGCAGCGCGGCCTTGCCCACCCGGATCGGGGGGTTGCTCCAGATCGCCGCGAAGCGCACGTCGGGCGGGACGTCGTCCGGCAGGCAGGCGCGCACGTTGGCCAGCCCGGCGTGCTCGGCGTTGCGGCGCACGAGGTCCACGGCGCGCTCGTTGACGTCGACGGCCCACACGGTGGCCGCGGGCGACGCCAGCGCGAGCTGCAGCGTGACCGGGCCCCACCCGCACCCGAGGTCGAGCAGGTGCCCGTGGGAGGGTGGTTGCGGAGCCTCGCGCAGCAGCACCTGCGTGCCGACGTCCAGCCGGTCGGGGCTGAAGACGCCGGCGGCCGTCGCGAGCTGGAGCTCTCGGCCACCCAGCCGCACGGTGAGTGGTCTCAGGTCGCCGGCGCTCGCGGGGCGCGCCGTGAAGTAGTGATCATTGCCCTCCGCCACGCCGACAGTCTGTCAGCAGGCGGAATCCTCGGAATCCGGTGGCCGGGTGCAGCGTTGCTATGTCACGTTGGTGCTCTCGTCCGAGGCGCCACCACCAGCCCCAGGAGATCTGTGAACCGCACCGCGAACGCCGCCCGAGCCCACGATCAGGCCCAGCCCGAGCCCGTCGACGAGACCCACGAGGTGCCCGACGACGCCCGCTGGCCCGACGTCCAGGACGGCGGCGACGGCGAGCAGGACTACGACGGCGACCAGCTGGACCTGCAGGACCGCCAGGCGCTGCGACGCGTCGCCGGCCTGTCGACCGAGCTCGCCGACGTCACCGAGGTCGAGTACCGCCAGCTGCGCCTGGAGCGCGTCGTGCTGGCCGCGGTGTACTCCGGCGACGTCGAGGACGGCGAGAACTCGCTGCGCGAGCTCGCTGCCCTCGCCGAGACGGCCGGCTCGCAGGTGCTCGACGCGCTGATGCAGCGCCGCGACCAGCCCGACCCCGGCACGTTCCTCGGCTCGGGCAAGGCGCGCGAGCTGCGCGACGTCGTCGTGGCGAGCGGCGCCGACACCGTGATCTGCGACGGCGAGCTGTCGCCGTCCCAGCGGCGCGCGCTCGAGGACGTCGTCAAGGTGAAGGTGATCGACCGCACCGCGCTGATCCTCGACATCTTCGCCCAGCACGCCAAGAGCCGTGAGGGCAAGGCGCAGGTCGAGCTGGCCCAGCTCGAGTACCTGCTGCCGCGGCTGCGCGGCTGGGGTGAGTCGATGTCGCGCCAGGCCGGCGGCCGGGTGGCCGGCGGTGAGGGCATCGGCTCGCGTGGCCCCGGTGAGACGAAGATCGAGCTCGACCGCCGTCGGATCCGCACGCGCGTCGCCAAGCTGCGCCGGCAGATCTCGGGGATGAAGACCGCCCGCGACGTCGGACGCCACGACCGCAAGCGGCACGCCGTGCCCAGCGTCGCCATCGCCGGCTACACCAACGCCGGCAAGTCGAGCCTGCTCAACCGGCTCACCGGCGCGGGCGTGCTCGTCGAGAACGCGCTGTTCGCGACCCTCGACCCGACGGTGCGTCGGGCGGAGACGAGCGACGGCCGCGAGTACACCCTGGCCGACACCGTCGGGTTCGTGCGCCACCTGCCGCACCAGCTCGTCGAGGCGTTCCGCTCGACGCTGGAGGAGGTCGCCGACAGCGACCTCGTGCTGCACGTCGTCGACGCCTCGCACCCGGACCCCGAGGGGCAGATCCAGGCGGTGCGCGAGGTGCTCGCGGACGTCGACGCCCACAACGTGCCCGAGCTGGTCGTGCTCAACAAGGTCGATGCCGCCGACCCGGAGGTCGTGGCCCGGCTGCGCTCGCGCGAGCGCGCGCTCGTCGTCGTCTCGGCCCGCACGGGCCAGGGGCTGGACGAGCTGCGCACGCGCATCGAGGACCTGCTGCCCCGGCCGGAGGTCGACGTCGAGGTGCTGCTGCCCTACGACCGCGGCGACCTGGTCAGCCGCATCCACGCGGACGGCGAGGTGCTGGCCGAGCGGCACCTGCCCGAGGGCACGCACCTGCGCGCCAAGGTCATGCCGGCGCTCGCCGGCGAGCTGGGCGCCTACTCCGCCTGATCGCGCGGCAGGACCAGCCGGAAGGCCGCCCCGCCCTCGGGTGCGTGCCCGGCCTCGGCGCGGCCCCCCAGCCGCGCGGCGAGCGCGCCGACGATCGCCAGCCCGAGGCCCGAGCCGACCGGACGCCGTCCGGCGTAGCGGGCGTGCAGCGCCGAGCGGTCGAAGGCCACGGCCAGGTCGTCGTCGGTGAGACCCGGACCACCGTCGCGCACCTCCAGCACGGCCGCGCCGTCACCGGCAGCGCGCGCGGCGAGCACGACCGGCTGCCCCGAGGTCGTCACGCGCAGCGCGTTCTCGGCCAACCCGTCGAGCACCTGCCGGGCGCGCACCGGGTCGGTGCGGACGACCAGGGGCTGCGGCGGCCACTCGACCACGAGGCGCTGACCGGACCGCTCGCACCGACCGCGCCACACCGGCTCGGCCTCGGCCACGAGCGTGCCGAGGTCGACCGGCAGCGACTCGACGCGCAGGTCGTCGGCGTCCAGCCGCGCGAGGTCGAGCAGGTCACCCACGAGGTGCTGGAGGCGCTCGGACTCCGCCACGAGGGTGCGGCCGACCGGAGCCACCTGCGAGCCGGTCGTGACGCCATCCGCCAGCGACTCCGCGAAGCCGCGGATCGCCGTCAGCGGCGTGCGCAGCTCGTGCGACACCGACATCAGGAAGTCGCGCTGGCGCGCCTCGCTGGCCGCCAGGGACTCCGCCAGGGCGTTGACCGCGTCCGCCACCTGCACGACCTCGGCCGGCCCGTCGCGCTCGAGCCGCACGTCCCGCGCGCCGGTGGCGAGCGCACGCGCGCCGTCGGCCGCCTCGCGCAGCGGACGGGCCAGCCACCGGGCGAGCAGCGCCCCCGCCCCGACCGCGACGAGCAGCGCGAGCCCGAGCGCCATCAGCTCGCGCCGCAGCAGCCGGCCGGCGGCGCCCGTGGCCGACGCCTCGGTGCGGGCCAGGACGACTGCTCCTCCCGACGTCAGCGGTCGGCCCTCGGCGATCACCACGCGCCCGTCGACGCGGAACCGCATCGAGACGCTGTGCCCGGCCCGCAAGGCCCGCAGCCGACGGGTCGCCGCGACGACGGCCAGCTGGTCGCCGCCCACGGTGCCGTCCGGGGCCACGCGGGCCACGGGGGTGTCCGGCGAGCGCAGTCCCTGGACCCCGAGGTCGGTGGTGGCCCGGCCGCCCGTCTCGAGCAGCCGGGCGACGACGTCGGCCTCGCGGCCGAGGGTCACTCGGGCGTCCCGCACGGCCGCACGCTGCACCAGCCCGACGGAGACCAGCCCAGCCACGACCACGGCGAGCGTCACGGCGGCCGCGATGACCAAAGTGACGCGACCGGCCAGGGTCGGGTGCCTCATGCGCGGTCGTCGGCGGCGTAGCCGACCCCGCGGACGGTGCGGATGGGACTGGCCGGGCCGAGCTTGGCGCGCAGCTGCGCCACGTGGACGTCGACCGTCCGGCTGCCGTCGTCGGCCGGGTAGTCCCACACCTGCGAGAGCAGCTCACCGCGCCCGAAGACCCGGCCGGGGCGGCGCATCAGGTGGGCGAGCAGGTCGAACTCGGTGGCGGTGAGCTCGACGGGCTCGTCGTCGGCCCAGGTCAGCCGGCGTCCGGGGTCGACGCGCACGCGTCCCACCTCGAGCGGCGCGGTGTCACCCTCGGACGGCGCGCCGCCCAGGTCGTGCCGCCGAAGCACCGCCTTCACGCGGGCCACGAGCTCTCTGGGGGAGTAGGGCTTGGTCACGTAGTCGTCGGCGCCGAGCTCCAGGCCGAGGATGCGGTCGACCTCGTCGTCGCGGGCGGTCACGCAGATGACCGGCGTCCAGTCCTCGCGCGCCCGCATGGCCCGCATCAGGTCGATGCCGTCGCGGCGACCGGGCAGGCCGAGGTCGAGCAGCACGACGTCGGGTCGGTGCGCGCGGGCGGCGCGCTCGGCGCTGTCGGCGTCGACGGCAACGTCGACGACGTAGCCGTCGCGCTCGAGATACAGACGGGCGAGGTCGGCGAGTGACCGCTCGTCCTCGACGACCAGCACCCGGCGGGCGTTGCTCATGGGGCCAACCGTCGTGGCTGGTGGGGCCGCCGCGCAACCTCCGTACACAACTCTGACACGACCGGTCCAGCGTCGTGACCTGGCCGCGGCACGCCCCCGTCCACAGGGCGGTCGAGGCTGCGCGGAGGCGGTGAACCGCGGCGCTAGGGTCGTCGGGTGCCAGAAACCCCCACCCCCGACCGCCTGCACGAGATGCTGCACGCCACCGTCGAGGGCATCGGCGGGGTCGAGCGGCCCGGCCAGGTGCAGATGGCCGACGCGGTGTCTCACGCCGTCGAGAGCGGTGAGCACCTGCTCGTGCAGGCCGGCACCGGCACCGGCAAGTCGGTGGCGTACCTCGTGCCGGCGCTCGCGCACGCTCAGCACTCCCGCAAGCCGGTCGTGGTGGCCACCGCCACGCTGGCGCTGCAGGCGCAGGTCGTCGACCGCGACCTGCCGCGGGTCGTGGAGTCACTGGCGCCGATGCTCGGCCGTCGGGCGACGTACGGGCTGGTGAAGGGCCGGCGCAACTACCTGTGCAAGCACAAGCTGGTCGGCGGGTTCCCGGACGAGGAGGACGACGCCCTGTTCGGCTCCGGCGCGATGGCCGGTGCCGGCACGTCGGCCAGCGCCCTCGGCGAGCAGGTGCTGCGGCTGCGCGAGTGGGCCGACGAGACCGACTCCGGCGACCGCGACGAGCTGGTTCCCGGCGTGTCCGAGCGGGCGTGGCGCCAGGTCTCGGTCTCGGCGCAGGAGTGCCTGGGCGGCAAGTGCCCGCTGGTCGACGAGTGCTTCGTCGAGCGGGCCCGGACCGCCGCTCGCGACGCCGACGTCGTGGTCACCAACCACTCGATGCTCGCGATCGACGCGTTCGAGGGGCGCCAGCTGCTGCCCGAGCACGACCTCGTCGTCATCGACGAGGCCCACGAGCTCGTCGACCGGGTCACCTCCACGATCACCGACGAGCTCACGGCGCCGATGGTCGACCGCGCTGCTCGCAAGGCTCACCGGCTGGCCGAGGTGGGTGAGCTCGCCGACGCCGGGCTGGCGCTGCGCGGCGCCCTCGAGCTGACCGCACCGGGCCGGCTCGTGACCTTGCCGGAGGGGCTGGCGGCCGCGCTGGCGGTCGTGCGCGACGCCGCCCGCGCCGTGCAGAGCAACCTGAAGCCGGAGAAGGGCGCCGACGCCGACGCCGCCCGGCAGGTGGCGCGCGCCGAGGTCGACGAGGTCTTCGACGTGGCCGACCGGTTGCTCGCCCAGCACGACCACGACGTCGCGTGGGTGTCCGACGACCCCCGGCGGGGCACGGTGCTCCACGTCGCCCCGATCGGCGTCGCCGGCCTGCTGCGCGAGAAGCTCTACGCCGACCGCACCGTGGTGATGACGTCGGCGACCCTGGAGCTCGGTGGCACCTTCGACGCGGTGGCACGCTCGGTCGGCCTGTCCGGCCCGGACGCGCCCGCGTGGCAGGGGCTCGATGTCGGCAGCCCGTTCGACTACACCAAGCAGGCGATCCTCTACTGCGCCAAGCACTTGCCGCCCCCCGGTCGCGACGGCACGTCCGACGCCGCGATGGACGAGCTGGCCGACCTCATCACCGCCGCGGGTGGCCGCACGCTCGGCCTGTTCTCCTCGCGCCGGGCCGCCGAGGCCGCCGCCGAGGCGATGCGCACGCGGCTGGACCTGCCGGTGCTGTGCCAGGGCGACGACCAGATGCCCACGCTCGTGCGCGAGTTCGCGCGGGACGCTCGTACCTGCCTGTTCGGCACGCTCTCGCTGTGGCAGGGCGTCGACGTCCCGGGCCACGCCTGCCACCTCGTGGTCATCGACCGCATCCCGTTCCCGCGACCCGACGACCCCCTGATGTCGGCTCGCTCGCAAGCGGTCGCCGACGCCGGTGGCAACGGCTTCATGGCGGTGGCTGCCACCTACGCCGCGCTGCGGATGGCCCAGGGCGCAGGGCGGCTCGTCCGGTCCTCGGACGACCGCGGCGTCGTCGCGGTGCTCGACTCGCGGCTGGCGACGGCTCGGTACGGCAGCTTCCTGCGGGCGTCCTTGCCGCCGTTCTGGCCGACCGCGGACAAGGCCAAGGTCCTCGCAGCCCTGCAGCGGCTCGACGGCACGGCCGGCGAGCTGCGGGCGGTCATCGAGCCCGGGTCGCGCTCGGAGGCGCTGCGCGACAACGGTTCTGCGCCGGTGCCGACCCAGGCCGCTCCCGCTGAGCCGGCCCCGGTGCCGGACGCCGCTCGCACCGCCGTGGTGCTCGGCCGGGCATGGACCACCGAGGACGACGCCCTGCTGCGCGAGGGCGTCGACCTCGGGTGCACGCTGGGCGACCTCGCCGACCAGTTCGAGTGCGAGCCGGACGTCGTCCAGGCCCGGCTCGACGACCTCGGCCTCACCGCGGCGGCCGACGAGCTGTTCTAGCCACGAGCGGCGATCGCGCCGTTCCCAGCCGACATCCAGGATCGTCGTCCACCATGGAGGGATGCAGGAGAACGAAGCCACCCGAATCGCCGAGGCGCTGACCGAGCGCGGTCTCATCGCACGCGTCGCCCGGCCCAGCTCCTACCGGTTCGGTGTCCGGATCCCGCTCGGTGACGGACGCGAGGCGCTGTGGGACGTCGACGGCGCCGCGGGTCTGGAGGCCCAGATCATGCGCAACGGTGTGCTCGTCGGCTTCGTGCCCCAGATCGAGGGCTCGGAGCACTTCGACGAGCAGCAGACCGTCGAGGCGATCCTGGCGACCGACTACGGCGCCGCCTGAGCCCGCCTGAATCCGCTCGGGCACGCCCGGCTCCTGCCTAGGGCTCCAGGCGGTGGAGCGGCAAGGGGTTCACCACGTCGCTCCACGGGAACCACCCGGTGGTCGCCCAGGCGAGCCCGAACCACACGTTGTCGGTGCCCGACCAGCGCCGCACGACGATCTCGTACGTCTCGCCGCGCGTGGCGGAGAACTCCGCCACCTCGTAGCTGTTGTCCCACGAGGCCGCGGCCGCGACCTGCACGCCCCGGCTGTCCCGGACGAGGAGGTCCAGGTCGACGGTCAGGGTCGATGACAGCGGCAGCCCGAGGAACGACGTCACCTTGCTGTCCCACGCCAGGGCCACCTTGACCTTGGGGAAGAACGCCAGCCGCGGCACCTGCACGAAGTAGCGGAAGGTCGCGAGCCGGTCCGCGCCGACGTCGCTCGAGGTGAGCGTGCCGACGTCCCAGCCGCGCGCGGTGGCGGGCGCGCCCCGCCAGCGCCGCTGCTGGGCGATGCGCACGCCGGACTCGGCGTCGACCGCGCCGGCGCCGTCCGAGGCGTCCGTGCGGCTCGCGACGTCGCTCCACCACGTGCGGCCGGACACGTTGCGTCCGGCACTGGCCAGCAGGATCGCGCGGCAGCCCTCGGGCCAGGAGCACAGCACCGGGTCGACGTCCTGCAGCAGGGCGGTGACGCCCGCAGTGGCCGGCGCGGCGAAGCTGGTGCCCGACATGGTCTGGCCGTTGGCGGAGACGCCCGTGCCGTTCGCCGCCAGCTCGGGCAGCTCGCGGTCGCCATGCGTCGACACGGGGTTGCGGAACACCGAGTCGCTCGACATCGCGCCCGCGGTGTCGTCGTGGTTGCCCACCGAGAGCGTGTTGAAGCCCTTGTGGTTGACGTACTCGTCCGACGGCGGCTGGATGTCGTCGGCGTCGCCCTGCCAGAAGTTGCCCGCGGCCTGGACGATCGTGGGGTAGGGCCAGCGCAGCGCCAGGTAGTCCTTGAGCAGGTCGTCCGCCTGCAGGCCGGAGCCACCGGGCTCGCTGCCGCGGTGGAAGCTCTGGCTGATCACCGTGCAGCCCTGCTCGGTCGCCCAGCGCAGGGCGGCGTTGTCAGAGCTGTTGGCGGAGTAGAGGTCGCAGTCCGGTGCGTGGCCGTGCGGCTTGCCCGGCTCGACGTTCTTGACCACGGCGCTGGTGAGCCGCGCGTGGTTGCTCGCCGCCGGCGACGTCGTGTAGCGGGCGGCGAACGTGAGGTTGGTGGTGACGCTCGGGCCGCTCTCGAACACCGCGACCCGGACGCCCGTGCCGTCGAACCCCAGCGCGTGCGCGCGGTCGGAGCGGGCGACGGCGATCGAGTCGCCGAGGTCGGTGATGGCCGTGCGGTCGTCGAGGAACAGCGCACCGACCGCGTCCGACGTGGCGAGCTCGCGCACCTGGCGCGCCGTCAGCGAGGCGTGCGCCGCGGGCACCCGGTCGTCCGGCGGCTCGCGCAGCTCGGCCCCCACGCGCTCCAGCGCGGCCGAGAGCTCGGACGCCGCGCGGCGGGTGCGGTCGGTCAGCTCGCGCTCGGCGGGGTGCGGCTCGTCGCTGCGCCGGTCGGTGGGCTTGTCGTAGCCGGTGAGGTCGCCCTCGAGACGCGGCCAGGCGACGACGTCGACGCGCTCGTCGTCGCCGACCCGCTCGAGGTGGTGCCACAGGGTCTCGTGCACGACCCCGAGGCGCTCGGCCCGGCGCCGGTGCACCTCGTCCAGCAGCGCCTCGGCGTCGACGCGTTCCCCGCCCTCGTCGAACGCGAGGTCGACGGCCTCGCCCTTCTCGCGGTGCACGGCCTTGAGGATCTCGACGTAGCGCTCGCCGTCCACCGGCTTGTCACCCGGCGACAGCCGACGCACGGCGAGCTCGCCGACGGCGAGGTGCACGACGTGCTCGACCCGCAGCTCGTCGGGCACGCGGCCGACGAGGGCCCCGACGACGAAGGGCAGGGTCGTGGGGTCGGCCACACGACCACCCTTGGTGTCGAGCAGCTCGCCGACGTGCAGCTCGTACGCGCCGGGAGCGAGGTCCTTGGTGCTGACCTGCACGACCCGGCCGCGGCCGGTGAGCCTGACGACGGTGCCGACCGTCCGGCAGGCGTGGCGCAGCGAGACGGCGCCCTGGGCCGAGCGCGGCTCGACCGGGCGGCTGCTGCGGATCTCGAGGGTGGTGCCGGGGGTGATGACCTCGCCCGGCGTGAACGACAGCGTCAACGTGGTGTCCATGTGAACAAGAGCCACCGCGGTGCTGCCGTGATACGCGCCCGAGATACGCGGCCGCGCTAGGTGACCTCGAGCGACTGGCCGCCGGTGATGCGCACCAGCTCCTCGTAGGTCGTGGGGAAGACCGTGTGCGGGTGCCCGGCCGCGGCCCACACGACGTCGTAGCGGGCGAGCGCGACGTCCACGAACGTGCGGACGTCGGTGACGTGGCCGACGGGGGCGACCCCACCGATGGCGAAACCCGTTGCGGCCCGGACGATCTCGGGCGTCGCGCGCTCGAGCCCGGCCAGCCCGAGGAGGTCCGCGACCTTCTGCGTGTCGACCCGGTGGGCGCCGGAGGTGAGGATGAGCAGCGGTTCACCCAGCGGGCTGCGCTCGTGGCGGCCCTGCTCGGGGTCGATGATGGCCGGGATCCCCACGAACACCAGGGAGTTCGCGATCTGGCCGACCTCGACGCCGAGGGCGTCCGCGGCCGCCTTGGCGGTGCGGACGGCGTCCCCGAGCACGTGGACCTCACCGCGCACCCCCAGCCCGGCGAGGGTGCGCACCACCCGCGAGACCGACTCGTGCTCGGACAGGTCGGGGGCGACGGGATCGGGGGCGACGGGATCGGGCGCGACGGGATCGGGCGCCGGCGGCTGCGACATGTCCGCAGGGTAGTGCCGGCGAGGCCGTCTTGGCCGCAGCGGCGCGATGCGCCATCGTGGGCGCATGCGACCCCGGCTGGACCTGCTGACCCTCGGGGTCCGCGACCTGGACGCCGCCCGGGCCTTCTACGTCGACGGGCTGGGCTGGCCGACCGTGCTGGACGTGCCCGGGGAGGTCGTGTTCGTCCAGATCGGCCACGGCATCCTGTTGTCCCTGTACGGCGCGGCGGACCTCGCGCGCGACACCGGGGACGACGTCGCCGGGCCACCGCCGACGTCCGTGACGCTCGGGCAGGTCGTCGGCAGCGAGGCCGAGGTGGACGCCGTCCTCGCGGCGGCCGAGGCCTCCGGTGGCTCCGTCGTGAGACCCGGCCGCCGCATGGACTGGGGCGGCTACTCCGGCTTCTTCGCCGACCCCGACGGGTACCGGTGGGAGGTCGCGCACAACCCCGGCTTCCGCGTGGCCGCTGACGGCACCGTCACCATCGGACCGGTCGAGGCCGGCTAGATCGGACAGCGGCTCACCAGAACCGCGGCTGGTACGGGATCGTCTCCAGGTCGGTGAGCAGCAGGGTGCGGTCCTCGGGGTCCGCGACGTCCTCGGCGCACTCGAGCGCCTGCTCGGTCGCCGCGCGCGCCGCTGCCGGGTCGCCGCCGACCGCGTGAGCGCGGGCGACCGCCTCGTGGGCGAAGGCGAGGTCCCAGTCGCCGATGCCGTTCTCGCGGCACAGGTCCAGCACCCGTCGGGCGTGGTGCAGGCTCGCTTCGCCTCGGCCCAGCACCGCGTAGACGCGCGAGCAGAGCCACTCACCGCGCGCGAGGTTCACCGGGGTGCCCACCTGCTCCCAGTGGTAGCGCGAGGCGTGCGCCATGTGCAGCATGCGGTCGTCGTCGGCGCGCGTGCGGTCGTCCTTCTCCAGCAGCCGCCACGTGCCGTTGAACAGGTCGGCACTGAGGCGACGGTGCAGGGCGGCGTCCGCGCCGGCCGCGTCCGTCGTGGGGGTGGTGGTCGGCGTGGAGCCGGTCGTGCTGCTCGGGCTAGCACTGCTCGGGCTGCTCATGGGGGCGCTCCTGGTGGCGGGCTGGTCGGTCAGGTCGTGGTCGGTCAGGGCGTGGTCAGTCAGGTAGTGGTCGATCGTGTGCAGGTGGCCGCGCAGCCGGATCGACCTGGCCTCGACGCGGCGGCGGTGCTCGCGCAGGACGTCGGCCACGGTGGCGGGGTCGCCGCCGGCGTCCAGGCAGGTCCGGACGTCGTCGAGAGGGACGTCGACCGAGCGCAGCAGGTGCACCAGGCGGGCGGTGTCGAGCTGAGCCGCGTCGTAGTAGCGGTAGCCGGTGGCGGGGTCGACGTGAGCCGGGGGCAGCAGGCCGACGCGGTCATAGTGCCGCAGCGCCTTGACGGTCAGCCCCGTGCGACGGGCCACCTCGCCGATGCCGAGGTGGGGCTCGTCGTTCGCGGTGGTGTCTGTGGTCACGCGAGCAGGCTAGGAGGCTGCCCCGGGGGAGGCTCAACCCCGTGGACCGGCGTGGGCGGGGGCCGTTCGAGGGACGGTCCACAGGGCAGCCGCCAGGTGTTGACGCGGTGTCGGAGGGCAGGTGTAGTCTCGACGTTGTTCGAACAGGTGTTCGAAACAACTCCCGGCGGTGACTCCCCATCGTCGTCGGGGGAGGTCCGTCGTCCGGCCGCCTCGACCCCGGCCGTGACGGGCCACCTGCTTGGCCGGTCCGGGTGGCGGTGGGGAAGCCGCCGCCCGGGCCAGCCTGGCAGGGCTGCCCCGCCTTCCCCCTCGGCAGCGGTCCCGACGAGGTGCGTCCAGGCGGAGGTGCGTGGTGGTGCGACGGTACGACGAGCTCATCGAGGTGCGGACCTCGCCCGCAGCGGGTCCGGCGTCCGGCCAGGCACCCGGCTCCCCGGTCGCCTTCCTGTGGCGCGACCGGCTGTACGTCGTGCGCTCGGTGGTGTCCCACTGGTACGAGCGACGGGTCTGGTGGCGCGAGGCCGCCGCCTCGGCACTGCTGGGCCTGCGGTCCGACGTGAAGGTCACCGCGCAGGGGGCGGCGACCGCGTCGGGGGCGGCCGGCGCCGCGATCGCCGAGGCGGCGCCGGCCCTGGTGCGGCACGCCGCGCTGGAGCCTGCCGAGCGTGAGGTCTGGCGGGTCGAGGCAGCGGCCGGGCGGTCCAGCCCGGTCGGGGTCTACGACCTCGTGCTCGACCCCGCCATCGACCCGGTCGACCCGACCCACGACGGCCCCGGCACCTGGCGGCTCGCCCGCCTGGCCGACTGAGGAGGTTCTCATGACGCAGGAAGTTCTCATGACGCAGTCCAGTGCGCCCCCGCTGCCGGCGAGCAGCCTCGACCTGGTCGACCGGGCCCGCGACAGCCTCGTCGTGGCCCTCACCGCGTCCACGGCCGGCGAGCGGTACGTCGCCGCCCACCTCGCCGCCTTGCGGGCAGCTGCTGCCGTGCTGTCCGTGCGAGGCCGTCCCCACCGGCACAGCCGGCCGCGCAGCGTCTGGGAGGTGCTGCCCACGGTGGCTCCCGAGCTGGGGGAGTGGGCGGCGTTCTTCGACGCCGGAGCCTCGCGTCGGGCGGCGATCGAGGCCGGCCGCGACGACGCGGTGAGCAGCCGCGAGGCCGACGACCTGGTGCGCGACGGCGAGACCTTCCTGACCTTGGTCGAGGAGTGCCTCGGCCTGCCCCGTCACCACGTCCTGCCTCGGGGGGCGGTCTCCATCCGGGCGTCCTGACGGCGAGGCCGGTCCCGCGTCCCCACCAGCAGCCGCCCGCCGCAGCCCCTCAGCCGTGGCGGACCGAGGAACACAGGTCATGAACTCCACCGACCCCTTCGTCCACCTGCACGTCGCGTCCGGGTACTCGCTGCGGTACGGCGCGTCGTCTCCGCAGGCCCTCGTCGACCGCGCCGTCGAGCACGGGATGGGGACGCTGGCGCTCACCGACCGCGACGGGCTCTACGGTGCGGTCAAGTTCGTCCTGGCCTGCCGGCGGGCCGGTGTCGCACCCGTGCTCGGGGCTGACCTGGCGACGGCTCCGAGCGGCCTGGTGGCCGGGCTCCCGGGGTGGGCCGACCCCTCGGTGGCGGTGCGGGCGGCCGGCAACGGTCGCACGCCCGTGCGCGGCGGCGCGCTGGTCGACCCGTACCTGCCCCGGGCGACGGTGCTCGCGCACGGCGCCGGCGCCGGGGCGGCACCCGGGCGGGGCTGGGCGGGGCTCAGCCGGCTCGTCTCGGCCGCGCACCTGGCCAGCGCTCACCTCGGTGGTGGGCGCGGTACCCCCGTCACCGACCTGGCGGCCATCGCAGCCCACGCCCAGCCGGCTGATGACGGCCCTGCGGTGCTCACCGTGCTGCTCGGCCCCGACAGCGAGGTCGGCCGGGCGGTGCTGGCGCGCCGTCCCGACCTCGCCCGCGCGGTGCTCGGGCGGTGGCGTGACACCCTGCCGTCCGGCGCGCTCGCCGTCGAGGTGGTCTGCCACCACGGCCCGCCGGGCGGCCCGCTGAGCGTCGACCACGCCGCCCGGATGCTCGCGCTCGCTCGCGAGTGCGACGTGCCCGCCGTCCTGACGAACGCCGTCCGGTACGCGACACCGGATGGCGCAGCCACCGCCGACGTCCTCGACGCGGCACGGCGGCTGGTGGCCCTCGACGTCCGGCACGTCGACCGCGTCACCGCCCAAGGGCACCTGGCGAGCGGAGCGCAGATGGCCCGCACGGCCAGCGAGGTGGCGGCGGGAGCCGGAGGTGGCGACCACGTCGCCCGCGACGAGGCGCGGCGGCTGCTCGACGACACCGCGGCGCTGAGCCGCCGTCTCGTGCTCGACCCGCGTGCCGACCTCGGGATCGGCTCGGTGCACCTGCCCGAGCCCAGCGCCCTGGGTCTCGGCGCGCACGAGTCCCCGAGCGCGGTGCTGCGCGAGCGCGCCCGAGCCGGCGTCGCCGGTCGCTACGCGGGGGCCTCGGCCCGCCGCTTGCTCGAGGTCGGGCAGCGCCTCGACGACGAGCTCGACGTCATCGACCGCCTCGGCTACCCGACGTACTTCCTCACCGTCGCAGCGGTCTGCGACCTGGTGCGCGACATGGGTGTGCGGGTCGCAGCCCGCGGCTCGGGGGCCGGCAGCCTGGTCAACCACCTCCTCGGCATCTCCGGCGTCGAGCCGCTCGAGCACGGCCTGCTCATGGAGCGGTTCTGCTCACCGCTGCGCGCCCAGCTGCCCGACATCGACCTCGACGTCGAGTCGGCCCGGCGCACCGAGGTCTACGAGCAGATCCTGCAGCGGTTCGGGGGCGAGCGGGTCACCTGCGTGTCGATGATGGACACCTACCGCGTCCGGCACGCCGTCCGGGACGTCGGTGCGGCACTGGGGTTGCCACCGGCGGAGGTCGACGCGATCGCCAAGTCCTTCCCGCACATCCGCGCCCGCGGTGCGCGCACCGCCATCGCCGAGCTGCCCGAGCTGCGCGCCAGCGGGCTGGGCCACCAGCGCCTCGACCTGCTCTTCGAGCACGTCGAGCGGCTCGACGCCCTGCCCCGGCACATCGCCCTGCACCCCTGCGGTGTCGTGCTCTCCGACGCCACGCTCCTCGACCGGACACCGGTCGAGGCGAGCTGGCTGGGGTTCCCGATGAGCCAGTTCGACAAGGACGACGTCGAGGCGATGGGGCTGCTCAAGCTCGACGTCCTCGGCATCCGCATGCAGTCGGCCATGTCGCACGCCGTCGACGAGATCGCCCGCGTCGACGACGTCCGGGTCGACCTCGACGACCGCACCAGCGTGCCGCTCGACGACGAGCGCACCTTCCGGTTGATCCGCTCGACCCACACGCTGGGCTGCTTCCAGATCGAGTCGCCCGGCCAGCGCGAGCTGGTCGGCAAGTTCGGGCCGGAGACGTTCGCCGACATCATCATCGACATCTCGCTGTTCCGCCCCGGGCCGGTGAAGTCCGACATGGTGACGCCGTTCCTGCAGGCGAGGCAGGGCTGGAACGCGCCCGAGTACCTCCACCCGACGCTGCGCGAGGCCCTCGAGAGCACGTGCGGTGTCGTGGTGTTCCACGAGCAGGTGCTGCACATCGTGGCCGTCACCACCGGCGTCGACCTCGCGCAGGCCGACGAGGTCCGGCGTGCCCTCGGCTCACCGGAGGGCCAGGCCGAGGTCGAGGCGTGGTGGCGGCCGGCAGCCCGGGCGCGTGGCTACACCCCCGAGGACGTCGAGCGGATCTGGCAGGTGCTGAAGGCCTTCGCGTCCTTCGGGTTCTGCAAGGCGCACGCCGCGGCGTTCGCCCTGCCCACCTACCAGTCGGCCTGGCTCAAGGCGCACCACCCGGCAGCCTTCCTCGCCGGCGTGCTCACCCACGACCCCGGCATGTACCCCAAGCGGCTGATCCTCGACGACGCGCGCAGCCTGGGCATCGCCGTCCTCGGCCTGGACGTCAACGCCTCCGACGGCACCTACCGGGTCGAGCGCGTCGCGCCCTGGGACGAGCCTCCACCGGCCATCCTCGACCAGCTCGACGCCGGCCCCGCCCAGCCGGACGACGGCCCGAGGCCGCGCCCGCACCCCGACCTGCCCGACGGGCGCGCCTACGGCATCCGGCTCTCGCTCGCCGACGTCAAGGGCATCAGCGGCGCCGAGGTCGAGCGGATCGTCGCCGGTCGCCCCTACGCCTCGCTCGCCGACTTCTGGCACCGCGCGCGGGTCAGCCGTCCCGTCGTCGAGCGGCTCGTCGTCGCCGGGGCGTTCGACAGCCTGTACGGGCTCGGCGGCCTCGCGGCCCGGCTGCCCGTGCGGCGGCGGGGTCAGGTCACCCGCCGCGACCTCATGCTGCAGGTCGCCGAGCTCGACCGCTGGAGCCGGGCCACCGGCCGGGCGGCCCGGCGCGCCGCGCCGCGAGCCGCCTCCCGAGCAGCCGCCCCCGACCCCACCGACGTGCGGCTGCTCGCCGCAGCGCAGTCCCAGGCGGCTCGGCCGGCGGTCCCCGCCGCCGAGCAGACGGTGCAGCTCGCCCTCGACCTCGGCGACGCCCCCGACACCACCCGTCCCACCGGCCTGCCGGAGATGACCGTCACCGAGCGCGTCCAGGCCGAGCTCGAGGTGCTCGGCCTGGACGCGAGCGCGCACGTCCTCGACACCTACGCGCCGATGCTCGACGCCCTGGGGGTCACTCGCAGCCGCGACCTGCTCCAGCAGCGCAACCAGGCCGAGCTGCTGGTGGCCGGGGTGAAGGTCGCCACCCAGACCCCGCCGATCCGCTCTGGCCGCCGGGTCGTCTTCCTCACCCTCGACGACGCCACCGGGCCGGTCGACGCGACGTTCTTCGAGGACGTCCAAGGTCCTTACGCCGCAACGGTCTTCCACTCCTGGTTGCTCGTGGTGCGCGGCGTGCTGCGGCGTACCGGGCCTCGGGGGGTGTCGCTGCGAGCCACCGGCGCCTGGCCGCTGCCGCCGCTGTGGGACGCCTGGGTCACCGGCGGCCTGGCCGCCGTGCACGCGGCGCTGGACGAGGCGGACGCCCTGGCCCGCGCCCAGGCCGAGGTCGGTGACTACACCCCGCAGGCGGCGCAGGGGGCGGCCGCCAGCCGGTCGACCCGCCCGGTCATGGTGCCGACGACACCGGAGGAGGCCGAGCCGGCCGGCGGCATGGGCGGTGGCCAGCGCCATCGCCGGGTGCTCGTGCACGCCAGCGGCTTCAAGCAGTCGCCGTACGCCGACGTCAAGCCGCCGGGGGAGGACGTCAAGAGCGCACCGCGCAAGCTGTGGCACTCCAGCCCGGGGAGCTCGGGCCGGTGAGCGCCCACGCCACCTGTCGCCGCACGCCACTAGGCTGGGTGCCGGTCACGGGGCGTCCCGTGGCATCGGCCGAGGTCTGGTCTCGGCACGCTCGATGCGAGGGAGGCCCGTCGTGGCACCGCAGTCCGACGCCGCCCGCCGCCCGCGTCGCGGCGACGTCGCCACCGCCCCCCGCACCGCCGCGGTGTGGGAGGTCGTCGAGAGCACCGTCGAGGCCCTGGGAGCGGCGCCGCTCGTCGTCCTGGACGTCGGTGGCGGCACCGGGGGCCTGGCCGTGCCGCTCGCGGCGCTCGGCCACGACGTCACCGTCGCCGACCCCAGCCCGGACGCGCTCGCCGCGCTCGAACGCCGCGCCGACGAGGCGGGAGTGGCCGATCGGATCCACGCGGTGCAGGCCGACGCCTCCCAGCTCGCCCAGGTCGTCGCCCCGCGCAGCGTCGACCTGGTGTGCTGCCACGGGGTGCTCGAGTACGTCGACGACCCGCGTGCGGCCCTGGCCGCGCTCGCCGACGTGCTGCGCCCCGGGGGTGCGGCGAGCCTGCTGGTCGCCCAGCGCTCCGCCGTCGTGCTCTCCCGCGCGCTGGCCGGCCGCTTCGCCGAGGCCGCGCACGCGCTCGACGACCCGGACGGCCGCTGGGGCCCGGCCGACCCGCTGCCGCGGCGCTTCGACCAGCCCGCGCTGCTCGCGATGGTCGAGGACGCCGGGCTGTCCCCACGCCAGGTGCACGGCGTCCGGTTGTTCAGCGACCTGGTGCCCGAGGCACTCGTCGAGGGTGACCAGGCCCGCGCGGCGCTGCTCGACCTCGAGCGCCGCGCCGGCGCCCACCCCGACCACCCGGCGCTCGCCGAGCTGGCCGGGCAGCTGCACGTGGTGGCGTTCCGCGCCGCGGGCTGAGCAGGTCGGCCGATGAGCCGGCGCCAGTTCAGCACCCAGCACCGCGCGGACGGCCCGGACGGGCCGGACGACGCCGGCTGCGCGATCCTGCACGTCGACATGGACGCCTTCTACGCGTCCGTGTCGCTGCTCGACCACCCCGAGCTCGTCGGGGCGCCGGTGATCGTCGGCGGTGGCGGTACCCGCGGGGTCGTGCTCTCGGCCACCTACGAGGCCCGCGCGTTCGGCGTCCACGCGGCGATGCCGATGGCGCGGGCACGGCGGTTGTGCCCGAAGGCCACCGTCATCGAGCCCGACCACCGGCGCTACTCCGCCGTCTCGCGGGGGGTGATGGCGGTCTTCGCCGACGTGACGCCCCTCGTCGAGCCGCTCTCGCTCGACGAGGCGTTCCTCGACGTCAGCGGCGCCCGGCGCCGGCTCGGCCGGCCGCGGCAGATCGCCCAGCACATCCGCGACCGCGTGTTCGACGAGCAGGGCGTCAGCTGCTCGGTGGGAGTGGCGGCCACGAAGTTCGTCGCCAAGCTGGCTTCCGGCCTGGCCAAGCCGGACGGCCTGCTCGTCGTGCCGCGCGAGCAGACCCTGCAGGTGCTGCACCCGCTGCCCGTGGCGGCCCTGTGGGGGGTGGGGGAGCGCACCGAGGAGACCTTGCACCGGTACGGCCTGCGCACCGTCGGCGACATCGCGCACACCCCGGTCGACACGCTGCGCCGCGCGCTCGGCCCGGCGGCCGGCGCGCAGCTGTTCGACCTCGCGTGGGGCCGCGACCCGCGCCCGGTCGTGCCCACGCAGGCCGAACGCAGCATCGGGGCCGAGGAGACGTTCGCGCACGACGTCGACGACGCCGTCGTCGTCCGCCGCGAGCTGCTGCGCCTGTCCGAGCGCACCGCGGCCCGGCTGCGCTCCGCCGCGATGGTGGGGCGCACGGTGACGCTCAAGGTGCGGTTCGCGGACTTCACCACCATCACCCGCTCGCGCACCTTGTCCGAGGCCACCGACGTCGCGCGCGAGGTCTACGGCACGGCGGGGTCGCTGTACGACGCGCTCGGGCTGCAGCGCGGGCGGATCCGGCTGGTGGGGGTGCGCGTCGAGGGGCTGCTACCGGCCGAACGTCAGCAGCGCCAGCTGATGCTCGACGACAAGCCGTTCGGCTGGCGGGACGCCGAGCGCGCCGTCGACCGGGCGAGCGCTCGCTTCGGTGCCGGCAGCGTGCGGCCGGCCAGCCTGGTGCAGGGCCGGGCAGATCTGGCACGAGAGCCCGGCCGAGAGCCCGACTGACCACCCATCGACCGCCCTCGTGGCGGCCGCATCGCGCCACCGTGCGGGTGGACTTCGCCGTCCCGCTTTCGCCCGTGGGCAGCGAGACCTATCCTGAGACCACCAGGGATGTACGACGACAGCCCACCGCCGTCGTCCTCCGTCGACCCGAGTGCCAGCGGGAGGTCACCGTGCCGCTTTCCGAGCACGAGCAGCGGGTGCTCGAGCAGATGGAGCACGCGATCCAGGCCGAGGACCCGAAGTTCGCGACCGCCATGCGCGGGCGCACTCCCAAGGCCCGCCAGCGTCGGCGCATCATGCTCGGCAGCATCGGGGTCGTCGTCGGGCTGGTGCTGGTCGTCCTCGGGGTAGCCCGCAGCGTCGTCCCGCTGGCCGTCGGGGGCTTCGTCCTCATGCTGGCCGCCGGCGCCCTGGCCGCCACACCGCCGCGCCGACCGGCAGCCACCCACGGCCCCGTCGGCGCCGTCGGCCCGGACGGCCGCACCCAGCCCCGCAAGCGCCGCAGCCGCAAGTCGCAACGTTCCGGCACCTTCATGCAGCGCATGGAGCAGCGGTGGGAGCGCCGACGCGACCAAGGCTGGGGCTGACCTCCGCACCATCGCGCGACCGGTGGGCCGTCAGCGGTGGCGGTGCAGGCGGGGGAGCCTGAGCCGGTGCGACCACCCGGCCAGCCGGGTGTCGGCGGCTGAGAACACGCGCCCCACCACGCGGCCGGCCGCCGCGGTGCGCACGGCGCCCGAGCGCGGGTAGAGCCACGCCCGCACGCGCTGCCCCCGCGTGCGCGTGCCGGCCACGGCCCGCACGACGGCGCGCACGTCGTCCGCGACGTCGGGCCCCTCCGCGCCGGGTCGGGCGTAGCGCGCCTGCTCGACCGCCGTGGTCACGCGGGTGAGCGCGGCGCGCGGCTGCTCGGCGAGCTGCACGCTGCCCTGCAGCCGGTGGTCGACCTGGCGGGGTGTGAGGGACGCCGGCAGCTCGATGCCGAGGTCGCCCACCTGCTCGTGCAGGTCGGCCCACGACGCCTCGACGCGGGCCGCACCGTCGCGGGCCGTGCGCCGCCGCCGGCGACGGCCGAGCAGCGCGGTCACCGGGGTCAGCGCGAGCGCCGCGAGCAGCAGCAGGACGACGCCGGCCACCTGCCACCACCGCGACAGGGGCGTGGCGACCGGCGCCAGCGGCGCCAGCGGCTCGGCGACGGCACCCGAGCTCGCGCGACGCTCGGCCTCCTGCAGCGAGCGGATACGGGCGTCCGGCCCGTCCGTCGCCGTCTGGCCCGGGACCGTGCCTGGGGTGGTCTGGCCCACCTGCGAGCCGCCGCTGGCCGCACTGAGCTGCGCCCACTGCGGCGGGGAGCCCGTGCGGGCCGCGGGAGTCGGCTCGAACCGCACCCAGCCGACGTTCTGGAAGTACAGCTCGGGCCAGGCGTGGGCGTCGGTGAGCTTCACCGACCACCAGTCGTCCTTCACCGGCGTGCCGGGCAGGAAGCCGACGCCGATGCGGGCCGGGATCCCGAGGCTGCGCGCCATCACCGCCATCGCGGAGGAGAACTGCACGCAGAACCCCTTGCGGTCGGCGAGGAAGTCGGCCACGGCGTCGCCGCCGGAGTCCGCCGGCGCGTCGGTGGAGTAGGTGAAGTTGCCGCCGGAGCGGAACCACTGCTGCAGCGCCATGGCCTGGTCGTACTGGGTCGTCGCGCCGCGGGTCACGGCGCGCGCGGTGCGGCTGACGACCGACGGCAGGTCGCGCGGCAGCGAGGTGAACCGCTGCATGGTGTCGGCGGGCACGGACGGCGCGTTGCGCAGCTGGTCGACCGTCGGGCGCACCGCCAGGTACGTCACGTCGTAGGAGCGGCCGCGCACGCTCTCGCCGTCGCCGATGACGTTGAGCGACGACGCGTCGTACAGCCACGCGCCCTTGATGTCGACCTGCCGCGTCGGGTACGGCAGCGGCAGGAAGTCCTGGTCGAGGGAGTCGCTGACCTCGATGCGCATGGAGTACTGGCTGGCCGAGACGTCGGGCGACAGCCCCGGCGGAGGCGGCAGGCCCCGGCTCGCGCGGTTGCGCCGGGAGACGTCGCGCGTGCCCGGCTTCCAGCTCTTGCCGTCGAAGGAGTCGGCGGTGACGATCCGCAGCGGCTGCACGTCGGCCTGGCTGGTGTTGTAGCGCAGGATCTCGACGTCCTGGCGCGGCGTCAGGTTGTCGCGCAGCGTCAGCACCGGGTTGATGACGGTGAGGCCGCCGAGGCCGTTGCCGCCGGTGCCGCCACGGCCGCGCGTGAGCAGGCCCTCGGGCAGTCCGGGCACGAGCGCGGGCAGCAGGACGGCGAGGACGATCGCGGCCGCGCCGAGCCGTCGTCCGGTAGCGGCCAGCGCCGCCGTGTCGGTGGTGAGGGTCTGGCGGCTGGCGCTGGCTGAGCTGCCCCACCGCGGCAGCAGCCGGCCCCAGCGCAGCACGCGGCCGCTGGCGTCGTGCGCGAGGAGCAGCAGCCAGCCGACACCCGCGGCCACGAAGTAGCGCCACTGCAGCCCGTCGGGCACGACCGCCGCCGGCACGGCGTACAGCGCCAGCAGCGGCAGGCCGGCGGCGGCAGGCGCTCGCCAGCCCACGACGGCGGCGTCGACCGCGACGGCGACACCGAGCACGCCGATGGCCAGGATCAACGAGATGCCTTGCGACGTCGGCACGGGCGCGGAGTAGCGGTTGATGGTGTCCGCGCCGTCGACGACGACCTGGCCGAGCCGGTTGATGGCGGCCGGCCCCGGCAGCAGACCCCACACTGCCTCGTCGCTCGCGAACGACGCGGAGAGGGTCACCAGCCCGGCGAGCACCTGCACCACCGGCGTCAACGCACGAGGCGCCCGCAGCGCACGGGCGGCCAGCCCGCTGAGCAGGACGACGACGATCATGGCGACGCACGGCGTCTGCCAGTCCTTGCCGTCGACGGTCGGCGCGAGCGACCACGTCGTGAGCAGCGTGGCGAGGGCCGCGAGCAGCGGCGCGAGCCGGTCGCGCGTCATCGGGTGCCTCCGGCGATGAGCCGGCCGGACCCCACCCGCCGCCAGGTCGCGTCCAGCGCCTCGCCCTCGTGCGCCTCGACGACGTCCCACCCGGCGGCGCGCAGCTGCTCGGCCTGGGCCTGCACGCGCGCGGCGACCTGCGTGCGCAGCGCCGGGTCGTTGATGGCGGAGGTCGTGTCGGCGAGCAGCGCGACGCAGGTGGTGCCGAGCTGATGCAGCCCGGCGAGCGTGCTCGTGTCGTCGGGTGTGAGCTCGCCGACGACCGCGACGACGAGGCCACCGGTGGCAGCGCGGTTGGCGGCGTGGACCGCCCGCTGCAGCTCGACCGCGCCCCCGAGCGCGGCCGAGGCGAGCGAGTCCAGCACGAGCGAGGACGACGCCTCGGCCAGGCCGGTGAACGACTGACCGTCGGCTGCGTGCGCCCACGGCTGGGCCTGGGTGTCCTGCCCCGGCGAGCCGTCGCACAGCCGGATGGCGTAGCCCCGCCCGGCCAGGTGCACCGCGACCGAGGCGACCGCCGACACCGCCCACTCGAAGCTGGAGGACTGGCCCTCACCGCGGTGGGCCGTCCGCCGCCGGTCGAGCACCAGCGTCGCGCGGCTCTGCCAGGGCTGCTCCTCGCGCCGCACCATGAGCTCACCGCGCCGCGCCGTCGAGCGCCAGTGCACGCGGCGCAGGTCGTCGCCCTGGCGGTACTCGCGGGTCGTCACGTCGTCCTCGCCGGACGACGCCACGGCGCGCGGGCGCGTGTCGCCCGAGCCGGTCCAGTCGCCACCGAGGGAGATGGGTGGCAGCGCGACGACGGGCGGGATGACGATGAGGTCGTCGCGCGCGGTGAACGAGCGCCGGTGCTCGCCCATGCCGAAGGGGTCGGTGAGCGTCAGGCTGAGCGGGCCGATCGCGTACCGGCCGCGGACGTCGGAGCGCACGGGGTAGCTGATCGCGCGGCGCTCGCCGGGCTCCAGGCCGGGCAGCACGAACCGCGGTCGCGACCCGAGCGTGTACGGGACCTGCTCCTCGGCGAGCACCATCCCGCAGCGGCTGGCGGAGACGTTGGCGACCTCCAGCACGACCTGCGCCTGCTTGCCGACCTCGACGCGCACGGGCGACACGGTGCGCGAGCAGGCGAGCCGGTAGCGGGCCCGCCCGAGCACCACGACGGTGAGCACCGGCACGAGCGCGAGCAGCACGCCGACGCGCAGCAGGTCGCGCTGGCCGAGCACGATCGCGCAGACGATCGCGGTGGCTCCGGCCGACAGCACGGCCCGGCCGCGGGTGGTGAGCCGGGAGAACGGGCTCCTCAGCCGCCGGGCGAGCTGGCGTCGTGCGCTGCGCAGGCTCACGGCGACTCCGTCAGCCGGTGGGTCCGGAGGGCACGGGCAGCCGCTGCAGGATCGCGGAGACCACGTCCTGCGCGGTGCGCCGCGACAGCAGGGCGTCCGGCGTGAGGAGCAACCGGTGGGCGAGCACCTGCACGGCGAGCAGCTGGATGTCGTCCGGCAGGACGTGGTCGCGTCCCGCGAGGGCGGCGTGCGCGCGCGCCGCGCGCATCAGGTGCAGCGTGGCCCGCGGTGAGGCGCCGAGGCGCAGGTCCGGGCTGTTGCGCGTGGCGTCGGAGAGGTCGACGACGTACTGGCGCACGGCGTCGCTGACCCACACCGAGCGGGTGGCCACGACCAGGTCGCGCACGTCGGCGGCGGTGGCCACGGGCTCGATGTGCTCCAGCGGCGAGGACGAGCCGTGGCTGCTCAGCATCGCCAGCTCGGCGGAGGTGCTGGGGTAGCCCATCGACAGCCGGGCCATGAACCGGTCGCGCTGGGCCTCGGGCAGCGGGTAGGTGCCCTCCATCTCGATGGGGTTCTGCGTCGCGATGACGATGAACGGGGCCTCGAGGTGGTAGGTCGTGCCGTCGACCGTGACGTGCCGTTCCTCCATGCACTCCAGCAGCGCGGACTGGGTCTTGGGGGAGGCGCGGTTGATCTCGTCGCCGAGGACGACGTTGGCGAAGATCGCGCCGGGCTTGAACTCGAAGTCGCGCTGCTCCTGGTTGTAGATGCTGACGCCGGTGACGTCGCTGGGCAGCAGGTCCGGGGTGAACTGGATGCGTCGCACGCTGCAGTCGATGGCGCGTGCCATCGCCTTGGCCAGCATCGTCTTGCCGACGCCGGGCACGTCCTCGATGAGCAGGTGGCCCTCGGCCAGGAGCACGGTCAACGCCGTGCGGACGACGTCCGGCTTGCCCTCGATGACGGTCTCGACCGCGGCGACGATGGCGCCGGCCTTGCTGCGCAGCTCGTCGAGGTCGAGGTGGGTGCTCGTCTGGGGGGCGCTGGTCGCGCTCACTGGGCCTCCTGGATCGGCGGGACCGAACGGTCGAACGGTCGTACGGCCACGGGGGAGACGGTGACCAGGCCGGGGGAAGTGCGTCGCCACCCCGACGTGAAAGCAGTCTGTCACCGTGAGCGCTCCCTGGGGAGCCTCCGGCGACCGGTCCGTGTCCGCTCCGTTTCCGTTTCGTGTCCTGAGCGAGGCAACGCCGCCGCGGCTCGATCGGTTCCCGCACGACCCGTCCTGCCCCGCTCGGCACCGGCGCGGCGCCCGCGGCCGGGCCCCCACTTCGCTCCACTTGAGCTCGCCGTGGGATCGCCCTGAGCTCCAGTGGTGCTCGGCGGGCCGCCTCGGCCCTCGCCCGCTGCCGGCGCCGAGCGCGGTGCCCCGTCGTCGGCCGCGAAGCCCCTCCACCTCCGTTCTGTCCCGTTTCGGCCCGACTGACCTGCGGTTTTGCGCCGCGACGCGCCGTCACGGAGCGTCGAATCGCCTTGACCGTGGAGTGAAGTGGAGTAATGTGGAGCAGGTCGGAGCAAGGGGGCGACCGACGGGTCGGGTCGAGCAGCTGTCACGGGCACCGTGGGAGCACGAAGGGGAGGTGCACGGTGTTCTTGGGCACCCACTCCCCGCGCCTGGACGACAAGGGCCGGCTGATCCTGCCCGCCAAGTTCCGCGACAAGCTGGCCGGCGGCCTCGTCGTCACCCGCGGCCAGGAGCGCTGCCTCTACGTCTTCGCCATGGACGAGTTCGTCCGCATCGCCGACCAGATGCGCACGGCGCCGGTCACCAGCAAGGCCGTCCGCGACTACCTGCGCGTCTTCCTCTCCGGCGCCAGCGACGAGGTGCCGGACAAGCAGGGGCGCGTGACCATCCCCACCGCCTTGCGCGAGTACGCCGGGCTGGACCGCGAGCTCGCCGTCATCGGTGCCGGCTCACGCATCGAGATCTGGGACGCCGCCGCCTGGTCGACGTACCTGGCCGACCAGGAGCAGGCGTTCTCCGAGCAGGCGGAGGAGGTGGTGCCCGGCCTGCTGTGAGACGCCGCCGCGCCGCACGCCCGCCTCCTGCACCCACCACCCGAAGAGACCTCCGGTCCGCTCGCGCACCGATCCGCTCGTCGTGGTCTCCACCCGCTCCCGTCGTCCTGGCGCACCTTCCCCGGTGCCAGGCCCTCGGAGCGGTTGGGGACCAGGCCGAGCGGCACCCGATCGCCGGACCCGCCAGTCCACCACCCGACCAGATCCCCGCACACCCGCACCTCGAACCCGCCCGACCGAAGGGACCGCCATGCAGCACACCGGTGACGCCGCCTCGCGGCACCAGCCGGTGATGCTGGAGCGGATCGTGGCCCTGCTCGCCCCGGCCCTCGAGGCGCCGGGCTCGGTGGTCGTCGACGGCACCCTCGGGATGGGAGGGCACGCCGAGGCGCTGCTGCGCGCGTGCCCCGACGCCGAGCTCGTGGGCATCGACCGCGACCGGCAGGCCCTCGCGCTCGCAGGTGAGCGCCTCGCGCCCTTCGGCGCACGCGTCCACCTGGTGCACGCCGTGTACGACCAGCTCGCCGTGGTGCTCCGGCGGCTCCACCTCGGTGCCGTGCAGGCGGTGCTGCTCGACCTCGGGGTCTCCTCCCTCCAGCTGGACGAGGACGACCGCGGCTTCGCGTACCGCGTCGACGCCCCCCTGGACATGCGGATGGACGCCGGTGACCCGGTGACGGCCGCCGACGTGCTCAACACCTACGACCTCGACGACCTCGTGCGGATCCTGCGGGACTACGGCGAGGAGCGGTACGCCCGCCGGATCGCCGGCGCGGTGGTGCGCGAGCGGGCGCGCGAGCCCTTCACGACGTCCGCACGGCTCGTCGAGCTGGTGCGCGCCAACGTGCCGGCGGCCACCCGGCACCACGGCGGCAACCCGGCCAAGCGCACCTTCCAGGCCTTGCGCATCGAGGTGAACGGCGAGCTGGCCGCGCTGGACCGCGCGCTGCCCGCCGCGGTCGACGCGCTGGCGGTGGGCGGTCGGCTCGCGGTGCTCGCCTACCACTCGCTGGAGGACCGCCGGGTCAAGCAGGTGCTCGCTGCGGGTGCCCGCAGCAGCGCGCCGCAGGGCCTGCCGGTGGAGCTGCCCGAGCACGCGCCGTACCTGCGCCTGCTCACCCGGGGGGCGGAGGTGCCCGACGCGCACGAGGTCGAGCACAACTCACGGGCCGCGTCGGCCCGACTCAGAGCAGCAGAGCGCGTCCGCGCTGGTGGGGGGAGAGCGGCATGAGCCAGACGTTGGCGGCGACCACGCAACGGCGTGCGCCCGCAGGCACCGCGCGAGCGGCGGCCGTGCCGGGTCGTGCGGCCCGACCGCCGCGCCCGACGCTGCGGGTGGTGCGCGCGCCCGCCGTCGAACGCGGCCGGACCGTCTTCGCGGTCTCCTGCCTGCTGCTGCTCGTGGCCGGGCTGCTGTCGCTGCTGCTCATCAACACCGCGCTCGCCCAGGGGTCCTTCACGCTGCACGACCTGCAGTCGCGCTCGGACGAGCTCGGCGACCGCCAGCAGGCGCTGCGCCAGGACATCGACGTCCAGGCCGCGCCGGCCCGGCTCGCCGCTCGCGCCCGCGCGCTCGGCATGGTGCCCTCCCAGTCGCCGGCCTTCCTCAGGCTGTCCGACGGCCGGCTGCTCGGCGTGGCGGCCGCTGCGAAGAGTCCACAGCCGCCTACCGTGAGTGGCGGGCAGCCTTCGACGCCGAACGCTCCCGCCAGTCAGCCGAAGGTGCAGCAGCAGAAGTCCACGAGCCAGCAGCAGACGTCGACGGCGACGGCGACCCGACGAAGACGAAGACGAAGACGAGGTGAGCGTGCAGGACAAGCCGGCGCCGCGACGGTCCGCGAACCGGCCGGCGCCTGCTCGTCGCAAGGGCTCCCCGGCGGCCGCGGCCCGCCCGAGCGCCTCGCGGCCCCGCCGCCAGGCTCCCGCGCGACCCGCGGGGCACACGCCCCGAGGCGGGCGCCGCCCGCCGGCCCCACCCGTGCGCCGGCCGCGGCTGGGTCACCCGCAGCGGCGGGCGCGGACGATGTTCCTCGGCGTCTGCATCGTGCTGAGCCTGTTCGCCGTGCAGCTGCTGCGGCTGCAGGCGCTGGACGCGTCCGCGATGGCCCAGCAGGCGCTGGGCAGCCGGCTGACCACGGTCACGGTCGACGCCACGCGCGGCCAGATCGTCGACCGCGAGGGCGTGGTGCTGGCCACCAGCCTCGAGCGCTACAACGTCACGGTCGACCAGACCACGGTGGGGGAGTACTTCCACTACGAGAAGGACCCGGTCACGGGCAAGAAGCGCAAGGTCGTCCTCGGCCTGGACGGCGCCGCCAGCGACCTCGCCCCGCTGCTGGGGATGTCCGTCGCCGACGTGCGCGCCAAGCTCACCGGCGACCGGCGGTTCGCTTACGTGCGCAAGGGCATCACCCCCGAGGTGTGGCGCAAGGTCGACGCCTTGCAGATCCCCGGGATCTACCCCGAGAGCACCTCCCAGCGCGCGTACCCGGCCGACGGCGTGGGCGCGTCCGTCGTCGGCTTCATGAGCAAGGACGGCAAGCCGCTAGGTGGCCTCGAGCTCAAGCTGAACAAGGAGCTGACCGGCCGCGACGGCAGCGTCACGTACGAGCGCGACCCCGGTGGCCGGCACATCCCCACCGGCGACGTCGAGCAGAAGCCCGCGGTGCCGGGCGCGACGGTGCAGCTGACCATCGACCGCGACCTGCAGTGGAAGGCCGAGCAGCTGCTGCAGGCCAAGGTCGAGGAGTCGGGCGCGCTGTCGGGCACCGTCGTGGTGATGACCCGCGGCGGCAAGATCCTGGCGCTCGCGAACGCGCCGACGTTCGACCCCAACGTGCCCAGCAAGGCCAAGCCGGCCAACCTCTCCAACCGCGCGCTGTCGGAGGTCTACGAGCCCGGCTCGACCAGCAAGCTCATGACCGCCGCGGCGTTGCTCGAGGAGGGGGCGGTGACGCCGTCGACGCCGTTCACCGTGCCCGGCCACATCAACCGCGCGGGCAAGACGTTCCACGACTCGCACGACCACGCCCCCGAGCGGCTGACGTTCGCCGGGGTGCTGGCCAAGTCCAGCAACGTCGGCACGATCATGGCCGGCGAGAAGCTCTCGCCCACCACGATGTACCGCTACCTCACCAAGTTCGGCATCGGCCAGCCGTCCGGCCTGGACTTCCCGGGCGAGAGCCGCGGGATCCTCGCCCAGCCGAAGGACTGGAGCGGCTCGCAGCGCTACACCGTGCTCTTCGGCCAGGGCGTGTCGGTCAACGCGGTGCAGGCGGCGGGCGTCTACCAGACCATCGCGAACGACGGGGTGCGCGTCGAGCCGCAGCTGGTCGCCGGCACGGTCGGTGCCGGCGGCGTGCTCGACAAGGCGCCCGCCCAGCGCACGGTGCGCGTCGTCAGCGCGAAGACGGCGGCCTCGCTCCGCCTGATGCTGGAGGGCGTGGTCAGCGCCGAGGGGACCGCTCCGGAGGCGAGGATCCCGGGCTACCGGGTGGCCGGCAAGACCGGCACCGCGCAGCGGTTCGACCCCACCTGCGGGTGCTACCGGGGGTACACGGGCTCGTTCATCGGGATGGCCCCCGCTGACGACCCGCAGCTGGTCGTCGCCGTGACCCTGCAGCGGCCGGTGCGCGGCTACTACGGCGGCACCGTGGCGGCGCCCGTGTTCCGCGAGGTCATGACCTACGCGCTGCAGAAGCTGCAGATCCCGCCCACGGGCACGAAGTCGCCCAGGATCTCGCTCACCCCGAGCGACCGGTAGCCTCGGCCCGTGTCTGCAGCAGCCGTGCCGTCGTCCGCCGGGCTGCGTCCCTCGGTCACGAGCGGGTGCACGCTGGGCGACGTCGTCGCCGCCGTCGGCGCGGCCCTCGTGCTCGACCCAGCGGCCGGGGACGCGTCCTCGACCGTGGTCACCGGGGCCACCTTGGACTCGCGGGCCGTCCGTCCCGGTGACCTGTACGCCGCGCTGCCAGGCTCTCGGGCCCACGGCGCCGACTTCGCCGCAGCAGCGCGCGACCTGGGTGCCACGGCGGTGCTGACCGACCGCGAGGGGCTGGAGCGCACGCGGGCCGCCGGGATCGAGCTGCCGGTCGTGGTGGCGCAGGACCCTCGCGCGGTGCTCGGTGCGGTCGCGGCCGAGGTCTACGGACGCCCCGCGGGCGACGTCGCGCTGCTCGGCGTCACCGGCACGAACGGCAAGACCACCACCACCTACCTGATGGACGCGGTGCTGCGCGCAGCCGGCCGCACGACCGGGCTCGTGGGCACGGTCGAGACGCGCGTCGCCGACGAGCGGGTGCGCAGCGTCCGCACGACACCCGAGGCGCCCGACCTCCACGCGCTGCTCGCCACCATGCGCGAGCGCGGCGTGCAGGTGTGCTGCATGGAGGTGTCCAGCCAGGCCCTGGCCCAGCACCGCGTCGACGCCGCGGTCATGGACGTCGCCGGCTTCACCAACTTCAGCCGAGACCACCTGGAGCTGCACGGCGACATGCAGACCTACCTGGCCGCCAAGGAGCTGTTGCTGACCCCCGAGCACAGCCGGCGCGCCGTGGTGGTCGTCGACGACGACGGCACCCGGGCCGCGGCGTCGCGAGCCGGGGTCCCGGTGACGACGCTCTCGGCGCGCCACGACGCCGGCACGGACTGGGCCGTGGCCTCGACGGACCCCCGCGAGGGCGGCACGGACTTCGTCCTGCAGTCACGCGACGGCCGCCGCCTCGACCTGCGCTGCCCGCTGCCGGGGCAGTTCAACGTCATGAACGCCGCCCTGGCCGCCGTCATGCTGCTCGAGCACGGCCTGGAGGGCGAGCAGGTGCGGCACGGCCTGGCGCACGCCGGTGGCGTCCCGGGCCGCATGGAGCGCGTCGGCGAGGCGTCGTCCGGGCTGCTCGCGGTCGTCGACTACGCGCACACGCCGGACGCCGTCGCCGCCGCCTTGGCCGCGCTGCGCCCGGCCGTCACGGGCCGGCTGGTGGTCGTGCTCGGTGCCGGTGGCGACCGCGACCCGGCGAAGCGCCCGTTCATGGGCGCCGCTGCCGCACGCGGTGCTGACGTCGTGGTCGTCACCGACGACAACCCCCGCAGCGAGGACCCCGCGGCGATCCGGGCCGCCGTCCTCGCCGGTGCCCGCGAGGTGGCGGGCGGCACGGCCACGGAGGTGGTCGAGGTCGGCGACCGGCGCGAGGCGATCCGCGAGGGGGTGCGACGGGCGGCGCGCCCCGGGGACGTGCTGCTGGTGGCAGGCAAGGGACACGAGCCGGGCCAGGAGGTCGCAGGAGTGGTGCACCCGTTCGACGACCGCGACGAGCTCGCCGAGGCACTGCGCGAGGCCCGCCCGTGATCCCCCTGACCCTCGCGGACGTCGCTGCGGTCACCGGCGGCGAGGTCGTCGGCGACCCAGCGACGGTCGTCGAGGCCGCGGTCGTCACCGACGCGCGCGAGTGCGTGCCGGGCAGCCTCTACGTGGCGCGGGTGGGGGAGCACGCCGACGGGATCGCCTTCGTGCCGCAGGCGGTCGAGCGCGGCGCCGCGGCCGTGCTGGCCGCTCGCCCGGTCGACGGCATCGCCTGCGTCGTCGTCGACGACGTGCAGGAGGCGTTCGCCGCGCTGGCTCGCGAGGTGGTCCGGCGCGTGCCCGGGCTGCGGGTCGTCGCCGTCACCGGGTCGTCCGGCAAGACCAGCACCAAGGACCTGCTCGCGTCGGTGCTGGGCGAGGCCGGCCCGACCGTCGCACCGCGGGAGTCGCTGAACGGCGAGGTCGGGGTGCCGCTCACCGCGCTGCGGGTCGAGGAGTCGACGCGGTACCTCGTGCTGGAGATGGGGGCGCGGGGGATCGGCCACATCCGCTACCTCACCGACATCGTCCGCCCGCAGATCTCGGTCGTGCTCAACGTCGGCAGCGCCCACGTGGGCGAGTTCGGCTCGGTCGAGGCCATCGCCGAGGCGAAGTCCGAGCTCGTCCAGGCGCTGGCGCCCGACGGGCTCGCGGTGCTGAACGGCGACGACCAGCGCGTGCGCGCGATGCGCGAGCGCACCGACGCGCGCACCGTGCTCGTCGGCCGCTCCGCCGACTGCGAGGTGCGTGCGGAGGACGTGACGCTCGACGACGAGGCCCGGGCCGCCTTCTCCCTCGTGACGCCGGAGGGCTCGGCGCCGGTGCACCTCGCCCTGTTCGGCGAGCACCACGTCGGCAACGCCCTCGCCGTCGCGGCCGTCGCGCGCGAGCTCGGGATCGACGTCCGGGCGGTGGCCGAGGCGCTGGGCCGCGCGCGGCCGGCCAGCCGGTGGCGCATGGAGGTCACCGAGCGCCCTGACGGCGTCCGCGTCGTCAACGACGCCTACAACGCCAACCCCGACTCCATGCGCGCCGCCCTGAAGGCGCTGGTGGCCATGGCGTCCGGACGGCGCACCTGGGCCGTGCTGGGCGAGATGCTCGAGCTCGGCCCGGAGTCGCTGACGGCGCACGACGAGATCGGCCGGCTCGCCGTACGGCTCAACGTCTCGCGGCTCGTGGCCGTCGGGCCGGGCGCGCGGGCCATCCACACCGGAGCGACCCAGGAGGGGTCGTGGGGAGAGGAGTCGGTGCACGTGCCGGACGTCGAGGCGGCCTACGCGCTGCTCAGCGAGCAGCTGCAGCCGGGCGACGTCGTGCTGCTGAAGTCGAGCCGCGACGCCGGCCTGCGCCACCTCGGTGACCGCCTCGCCGCGACGGACGAGCAGGCGCGCGCATGAGGGCCGTACTCATCGCGGCCGCCGTCTCGCTGATGGCGACGCTGCTCGGCACCCCGCTGTACATCCGCTTCCTCGTCAAGGGCGGCTACGGGCAGTTCATCCGCGACGACGGGCCGACGTCCCACCACACCAAGCGCGGCACGCCCACCATGGGCGGCGCCGTGATCATCCTGGCCGCGCTGCTGGCCTACGCCGCAGCGCACCTGATCACCGCCAACCCACCGACCATGAGCGCCCTGCTGGTGCTGTTCCTCATGACCGGGCTGGGCGTCGTGGGGTTCCTCGACGACTTCATCAAGATCAGCAAGCAGCGCAGCCTCGGCCTGCGGGCCGTGCCCAAGCTGATCGGCCAGTCGGTGGTCGCGGTGCTGTTCTCGGTGCTGGTGCTGCAGTTCCCGAACGAGCAGTACCGCACCCCGGCGTCGACGCAGATCTCGTTCATCCGCGACACCCGGCTGGATCTCGCGTTCGCCGGCCCGGCGCTCGGCGTGATCCTGTTCGTGCTGTGGGCGTACGTGATGATCGCGGCCACGAGCAACGGCGTGAACCTCACCGACGGTCTCGACGGCCTGGCCACCGGCGCGAGCACGCTCGTCTTCGCCGCGTACATCCTCATCGGCACCTGGCAGTCCAACCAGAGCTGCCAGTCGCTCACGGGCAACGAGTCCGGCGCCGCGGCGCTCAAGTGCTACGAGGTCCGCGACCCCCGCGACCTCGCCGTGGTCGCCGCCTGCGTGATGGGAGCCTGCATCGGGTTCCTGTGGTGGAACGCCTCGCCCGCCAAGATCTTCATGGGCGACACCGGCTCCCTCGCGCTCGGCGGCGCGCTGGCCGGCCTCGCCATCACCAGCCGCACCGAGATCCTGCTGCTCGTCGTCGGCGGGTTGTTCGTCATCATCTCGCTGTCCGTGATCGTCCAGGTCGGCTCGTTCAAGCTCACCGGACGACGGGTGCTGCGCATGGCGCCGCTGCAGCACCACTTCGAGCTCCTGGGCTGGCAGGAGGTGACGATCGTCGTGCGGTTCTGGATCATCGCCGGCCTGTTCGTCGCCCTGGGCCTGGGCATCTTCTACGCCGAGTGGGTCGTCGGTTCGTGAGCGGCGCGGGTGGCGCCACCGGGCCCGGCCGGCTCGACGGCCTGACCGACCGGGACGCCGACTGGGCCGGGCTGTCCGTCGTCGTCGCGGGCCTCGCGGTGAGCGGCTTCGCTGCCGCCGACGCCCTGCTGCAGCGGGGCGCCCGCGTCGTCGTCGTCGACGGCCGTGACGGCGAGGCCGAGCACCAGCGTCGCGAGATCCTGCAGATCATGGGGGCCGACGTCCGCCTCGGGCCGGAAGCGAGCGCGGCCCTTCCGGGCCAGCCCGACCTCGTGGTCACCTCGCCCGGCTGGCGACCGGACCAGCCGCTGCTGGCGGCGGCCCAGGGCGCCGGCGTCCCCGTCTGGGGCGAGGTCGAGCTCGCGTGGCGCATGCGCCCGGTGCACGGCGGCGCGTCGTGGCTCACCCTCACCGGCACCAACGGCAAGACGACCACCGTGCGGATGCTGGCCCGCATGCTCGAGGCCGCCGGGCTGCGGACGGCCGCGGTCGGCAACGTCGGCACGCCGATCCTGGACGCCGTGCTGTCGCCCGAGCCCCTCGACGTGCTGGCGGTCGAGCTGTCCAGCTTCCAGCTGCACTGGCTGGCCGGTGGGCCGATGTCGGTGGCGCCCCTGGCCAGCGCCGTCCTCAACGTCGAGCCCGACCACCTGGACTGGCACGGCTCGATGGGGGCCTACGCGCGCGACAAGGGCCAGGTGTACGAACGCACGCAGCTCGCGTGCGTCTACAACGTCCAGGACCCGCGCACCGAGCAGCTCGTCCGCGACGCCGACGTCGCCGAGGGCTGTCGGGCCATCGGCTTCACGCGCGGCGTCCCGTCGGTCGGCATGCTCGGGGTCGTCGACGACGTGCTCGCCGACCGCGCGTTCGTCGAGGAGCGCCGGACGTCGGCCGCCGAGCTGGCCACGCTGGACGACGTCCGGGGGGACGCGCCGGTGCTGGCGCCGCACCAGGTCTCGAACGCCCTGGCCGCGGCGGCGCTCGCCCGCGCCGCCGGAGCGCCACCGGTGGCTGTGCGCGACGGTCTGCGCGGCTTCCGGCCCGACCCGCACCGGATCGCGCACGTGGCCACGGTGGCGTCAGTGAGCTACGTCGACGACTCCAAGGCGACCAACCCGCCGGCGGCGGCGGCCTCCCTCGCCGCCTTCGACCACGTCGTGTGGGTGGCCGGGGGCCTCCTGAAGGGCGCGGACGTCGACGACCTCGTGCGCACGCACGCCCGCCGGCTGCGGGGCGTCGTGCTCATCGGACGCGACCGCGAGCAGATCGCCCGGGCGATCACGCGACACGCGCCCGATGTGCCCGTCGTGGAGGTGGCGAGCACGGAGACTGGGGTCATGGACGACGTCGTGCGGCTCGCCGCGCGGATGGCGCAGCCCGGCGACACCGTCCTGCTCGCGCCCGCGGCCGCGTCGATGGACATGTTCCGCGACTACGCCCAGCGCGGGGAGGAGTTCGCAGCGGCCGTCCACCGCTACACGCAGGTCCAGGAGGGGGAGTAGCGGTGACCAGCCAGGCCCACGGCCGCACCGCGCCCGCCCCGAGCACGCGCCTGCGCCGTCAGCTGCCCGCGCTGGAGCGCCTGGACTCGCCGGTCACGACGTACTACGTGCTGCTCGGCGCGACGGCGCTGCTCCTGGTCATCGGCCTCGTGATGGTCCTGTCGGCGTCCTCGGTGACCTCCCTGACCAAGAGCGGCTCGTCGTTCACCGTGTTCCGCAGCCAGCTGGTCTTCGCCGCGGTCGGCGTGCCGCTCATGCTGATCGCCTCGCGCGTGCCCGTGCGGGTGTGGAAGGCCATCGGCTGGCTCGCGCTCGTCGCGGCCCTCGTGGCCCAGGCGCTGGTGTTCTCGCCGCTCGGCGTGTCCGTCAACGGCAACCGCAACTGGATCGGTCTCGGCGGCATGCGGCTGCAGCCGTCGGAGGCGATGAAGCTGGCGCTCGTGCTGTGGGGTGCCGCGGTGCTCGCCCGCAAGCGCGCGCTGCTCGACCGGTGGGTGCACGTGCTCGTCCCGGTCATGTTCCCGGTCGGTGTCCTCGCGATCGGGCTGGTGCTCGCGGGCCACGACCTCGGCACCGCGCTGGTGCTGCTCCTCATCCTCGCCGCCCTGCTGTTCGCCGCCGGAGCGCCGGGCCGGGTCTTCTTGATGGCCGGCGGGTCGATGGTCGCGCTGGTCAGCGCGATGGTGCTGACGAGCGACAACCGCAAGCGCCGGGTCGCGAGCTGGCTCGGCGGCCAGTGCCAGGACCACCTCGGCACCTGCTACCAGTCCATCCACGGCAAGTACGCGCTGGCCGACGGCGGCTGGTGGGGCGTCGGGCTCGGTGCCAGCCGCGAGAAGTGGTCGTGGCTGCCGGAGGCCCACAACGACTTCATCTTCGCGATCATCGGCGAGGAGCTCGGCCTGCCCGGTGCCCTCGTCGTCCTGGCGCTGTTCCTGCTCATCGGCTGGGCCTGCCTGCGGCTCGTGACGCGGTCCGAGGACCTGTTCGTCCGCATCGCCTCAGCCGCGGCGATGGCCTGGCTGCTCGGCCAGACCCTCATCAACGTCGGCGCGGTGATCGGCATGCTGCCGGTCATCGGCGTGCCGCTCCCGCTCGTGTCCAGCGGTGGTTCGGCGCTCGTCACGTCGCTCGTGCTGCTCGGCATGCTGATGTCCTTCGCGCGCGCCGAACCCGGTGCGGCGCAAGCGCTCACCGCGCGCACGGGGCTGCTGCGCCGCTCCCTCGCCGTGCTCCCCGGGCGGCACGCCGACGCCGCCAAGCGCTCGCGCGGAGGCCGGTCGTGACCCTCTCGGTGGTGCTGGCCGGTGGCGGCTCCGCCGGGCACGTCTCGCCCCTGCTCGCGCTGGCCGACTGCCTGCGCCGTCGCGACCCGGCCACGAGGATCACGGTGCTGGGCACGGTGGAGGGGCTCGAGGCGCGCCTCGTTCCGGCGCGAGGCTACGAGCTCGTCATGCTGCCGAAGGTGCCCATGCCGCGGCGTCCGGGCGGCGACCTGCTGCGCCTCGGCGGCCGCCTGCGCGATGCCGTCACCTCGGCCGGTGACGCCCTGGACGCGGCGGAGGCCGACGTCGTCGTCGGCTTCGGCGGCTACGTCTGCCCGCCGGCCTACCTCGCTGCCCGCCGGCGGGGCACGCCCATCGTCATCCACGAGGCCAACCCGCTGCCCGGGCTGGCGAACAAGCTAGGAGCCCGGCTGACGCCGTACGTCGCCACGACCTTCCCCTCGACCCCGCTGCCGCACCCGGTGCAGACCGGCATGCCCCTGCGCCACGAGATCAGCGACCTCGCGCACGCGAGCGCCGACGAGCGCCAGGCGCGCCGGCTCCAGGCCCGGGCTGAGCTCGGCCTGGACCCGCACCGCACGACCCTGCTCGTCACCGGGGGCTCGCTCGGGGCCCAGCGCCTCAACGAGACGTTCGGCGACGCCGCCCCCGACCTGCGGTCCGCCGGGGTGCAGGTGCTGCACGTGAGTGGCACCGGCAAGCAGGTCGACGTGCGGCCCCAGGGCGCCGAGCCCGACGGCCGTGCGCTGGCGCCGTACGTCGTGGTCCCGTACATCGACCGCATGGAGCAGGCCTACGCCGCCGCTGACCTCGTCGCGTGCCGGGCGGGGGCGAACACGGTCTGCGAGCTCGCGACCGTGGGGCTTCCCGCGGCGTACGTGCCGCTGCCGGTGGGCAACGGCGAGCAGCGGCTGAACGCCGAGCCCGTGGTGGCGGCCGGCGGCGGCCTGCTCGTCGCCGACGCCGACTGCACCCCGGCGTGGGTGCGCGAGGTGCTGGTGCCCCTGCTCGAGGACCCCTCCGCCCTGTCGGCGATGGGTGAGGCGGCGGCCCGGTTCGTCGTCCCGGACGCCGACGAGCGCCTCGCCGACCTCGTCGTGGCCGCCGTCGAGGGACGCGAGGTGCCGGCGTGAGGGCCTCGGTCGACCTCGACCTCGAGCTGCCGTCGCCGCAGCAGATGTCGCCGGTGCACTTCATCGGCATCGGCGGCGCCGGGATGTCGGGCATCGCCCGGATCATGCTGGCGATGGGCCTCGAGGTCAGCGGCAGCGACGCCAAGGAGTCGCTGCTGCTCACCGCCCTGCGCGCCGAGGGGGCCCGGGTCGACGTCGGCCACGACGCGGCGCACGTCGAGGGAGCCCGCACCGTCGTGGCGTCCTCGGCGGTCCGGCCCGCGAACGCCGAGCTCACCCGGGCCCGCGAGCTGGGGCTGCTGGTGCTGCACCGCTCGCAGGCGCTCGCGGCGGTCAGCGCGGGCCGACGGGTCGTCGCCGTGGCGGGCACCAACGGCAAGACCACCACCACCTCCATGCTCACCGTGATGCTGCAGCGTTGCGGCGCCGACCCGTCCTTCTCCATCGGCGGCGAGCTCACCGAGAGCGGCACGAACGCGCACTACGGCAGCGGTGAGGTGTTCGTCCTCGAGGCCGACGAGAGCGACGGCACCTTCGTCGTCTACCGGCCGGACGTCGCCGTCGTGACGAACGTCCAGCCCGACCACCTCGACTACTACGGCACCGCGCAGGGGGTCGAGGAGGGGTTCTGGGCCTTCGCGCGCAGCATCCGTCCCGGCGGTCGCCTGGTGGCCTGCGCGGATGACGACGGCTCGGCGCGGCTCGCGGCACGGGCTGCGGGCGAGGGCGTCGCCGTGACCACGTACGGCGCCGCGCCGGATGCCGACGTCCGCCTCGACGACCTGCGCGCCGAGGGCACCGGCTCGACCTTCACCCTCGTCGACCACGGCCGCACGGTGGGCGTGGCCACGGTGCGGGTGCCCGGGCGCCACAACGCGCTCAACGCCCTGGCCGCCTACACCGCCCTGGTGTCGCTGGGGCAGCCCGCGCCGGAGGCGCTGGCCGCGATCGAGGCGTTCTCGGGCACCCGGCGCCGGTTCGAGCCGCGCGGCACGGCCGGGGGAGTGCGCGTGTTCGACGACTACGCGCACAACCCGGGCAAGGTCCTGGCGGCGCTGCAGACCGCGCGCCAGGTGGCCGGGGCCGGGCGGGTCGTCGTGGTGTTCCAGCCGCACCTGTACTCGCGCACGCGCGACTTCGCGGCGCAGTTCGGCCAGGCCCTCGGCCTCGCCGACGAGGTCGTCGTCATGGACGTCTACGCAGCGCGTGAGGACCCCGTGCCCGGCGTCTCCGGGCAGCTGGTGGCCGACGCCGTGCCGCTCCCTCCGGAGCGGGTGGCGTTCGTCGCGTCGTGGTCGGCCGTCGCGGACGCAGTCCTCGCCCGGCTGCGGCCGGGTGACCTCCTGCTGACGGTCGGAGCAGGTGACGTGACGCTGCTGCCCGACGAGGTCCTGGCCCGCCTCGGCGAGGGGGTGCGGCGGTGAGCACGCGCTCGACGACGGTGCGCGAGCCGCTGGCCGCTGCGGCCGCGCGGTTCGAGGCGCGGGCCCGCGCCGCCCGCTGGCGGTCGCGGCGCCCGGCCCTCGTCGCCGGTGCGGCGGCCGTCGTGCTGGCCACACTGGCCGCGCTGGCGTGGTTCGGGCCGCTGCTGCGGGTGCACGGCGTCGAGGTGCGCGGGGTGAGCGGCGGCGAGGTCGGGCAGGTGCGCTCGCTGGCCGAGCCGTTCCGGGGCACGCCGCTGCCGCGGGTCGACACCGGCCTGCTGGAGCGGCAGGTCGACGGGCTGCCGTACGTGGCGTCCACGCAGGTGCAGCGCGCCTGGCCGTGGACGCTGCGCGTCGTCGTCGAGCGCCGCGTCGCGGTCGCCGCGGTGCCGCGCAGCGGCGGGGGAGTGCGGCTGGTCGACGCCGGTGGGGTCGCGTTCGCCACGAAGGCCGCGGCGCCGTCCGGCGTCCCGGTGGTCCGCGTGCCGATCGGCGCCGCCGGCCGCGACGCGCTCACCGCGACCCTCACGGTCCTCGAGGGCCTGCCGGCGTCGCTGCGCTCCGGTGTCAGCCAGGTGAGCGCGGACACGCCGGACGACGTGCGGATGCGCTGGGGCCGCTCGACGGTGGTGTGGGGCAGCGCCGACGACACCGCCCTGAAGGCGCAGGTGCTCCTGGCGCTGAGCCGCGAGCACGCCGCGGTGTACGACGTGAGCTCGCCGCACACGCCCGTGATCCGCTGAGCCATCCGCGGGCATCTGGCAGGCATCTGCCGACACGCCGGGCACGGTCGTTGTTCCTGGGGGTCTGCCGACCTAGCGTCTGCGCCAGACGTAGTTGACATAACTATAACCCTCAAGTTGAGGGTAAGGGTCTCGGACACGCCGGACCACATCACACGCTCCCAGCACTACCCCAGTGAGAGGCACTCGACGTGGCAGCACCGCAGAACTACCTGGCCGTGATCAAGGTCGTCGGTATCGGCGGCGGCGGCGTCAACGCCATCAACCGGATGATCGACGTCGGGCTCAAGGGCGTCGAGTTCATCGCCATCAACACCGACGCCCAGGCGCTGCTCATGTCCGACGCCGACGTCAAGCTGGACGTCGGCCGCGAGCTCACCCGCGGCCTCGGCGCCGGCGCGGACCCCGAGGTCGGCAAGAAGGCCGCCGAGGACCACATGGAGGAGATCGAGGAGGTCCTGCGCGGGGCCGACATGGTCTTCGTCACCGCCGGCGAGGGCGGCGGAACGGGCACGGGCGGCGCGCCGGTCGTGGCTCGCATCGCCCGCTCGCTCGGCGCTCTCACCATCGGCGTGGTCACCCGGCCGTTCACCTTCGAGGGACGCCGCCGCGCCACCAGCGCCGAGACCGGCATCGCGGGCCTGCGCGACGAGGTCGACACCCTCATCGTGATCCCGAACGACCGGCTGCTGTCGATCAGCGACCGCGCCGTGAGCATGCTCGACGCCTTCCGCAGCGCCGACCAGGTGCTGCTGTCCGGCGTCCAGGGCATCACCGACCTCATCACCACGCCCGGGCTGATCAACCTCGACTTCGCCGACGTCAAGTCGGTCATGCAGGGGGCGGGCAGCGCGCTCATGGGCATCGGCTCGGCCCGCGGTGAGGACCGCGCCGTCCAGGCCGCCGAGCTGGCGATCTCCTCGCCGCTGCTCGAGGCCAGCATCGACGGCGCCTACGGAGTGCTGCTGTCGATCCAGGGCGGCTCCGACCTCGGCCTGTTCGAGATCAACGAGGCCGCCCGGCTGGTGCAGGAGGCGGCGCACCCCGAGGCCAACATCATCTTCGGCGCCGTCATCGACGACGCGCTCGGCGACGAGGTGCGCGTGACGGTCATCGCCGCCGGCTTCGACGGCGGGGTGCCCACCCGCCGGCAGGACGAGCGGGCGCTCGGCCAGATCACCGGCTCGTCGGCCTCCGCCTCGGCCGTGCGCACCGCGCCGGCGAACGGGCACGCGACCACCTCCGCGGGCCACACCAACGGCCACGTCGCAGCGCCGGCCAACGGCGTCAGCCAGCGGCCCTACTCCGGTGCCGGTGCGACGTCGGCGACGCCCAGCCCGCTGCCTCCGGGCCCGCAGGCCGCGCCCGAGGAGCAGGCGGAGCGTGCCCGCCGCGAGGAGCCCGTCGTGGTGCCGGAGAGCCTGGAGCCGGTGCGCACCCGCACCCCGCGCTCGGTGGTCTTCGACGACGCCGACGACGAGCTCGACGTCCCCGACTTCCTGAAGTAGGGGTACGGCAGACTGGGGCCGTGATCGCCTGGACGCAGACCCTGGCCGGCACGGCGGGGCAGGTCACGCTGGCCACGACCGACCGCGAGGGAGGGCGCAGCGCGGGGCCGTGGGGCGCCGCTGACGGCCGGGGCGGGCTCAACCTCGCCACGCACGTCCAGGACGACCCCGCCCACGTGCGGGCCAACCGCGAGCTGCTCGCGGACGCCCTCGGCGCGCCGCCGGACCACCTGGTCGTCGCCGACCAGGTGCACGGGCGCGACGTCGTCGAGGTGAGCGGGCCGTGCGCCGAGACGCCGGTCGCGGACGCGCTGGTGACGACGCGCGCCGGGGTGGTGCTGACGGTGCTGGTGGCCGACTGCGTGCCGGTCATGCTCGCCGACGCCGAGCACGGGGTGGTCGCTGTGGCCCACGCCGGGCGCCCGGGGCTCGTGGCCGGGGTCGTCGGCGCGACCGTGGCGGCGATGAGGGACCTCGGCGCGAGGGACGTCGTGGCGCGGCTCGGCCCGTCGATCTGCCCGCGCTGCTACGAGGTGCCGCTCGCGCTGCGCGAGCAGGTCGCCGAGCACTCGCCGGTGAGCCGCTCGGTCACCTGGGTGGGCCGGCCCGCCGTCGACGTCGCGGCCGGTGTGCTCGCCGAGCTGGACGCGCTGGGGGTGCCGGCGCTGCAGCTGCCGGGCTGCACCGTCCAGTCGCCGGAGCTCTACTCCTACCGTCGCGACGGGGTCACCGGGCGCTTCGCCGGCCTGGCGTGGCTGGGCGCGCCGGACGCCGCATGACCACCGACCCGCGGGGGGACGAGCTCGCGAGCGCCCTGAGCGCCGTCCACGAGCGCATCGAGCGCGCCTGCGCGGACGCAGGCCGCGCGCCCGGCGAGATCACGCTCGTCGTCGTGACCAAGACGTTCCCCGCCGACGACGTCGAGCGGCTCGTCGCGCTGGGCGTGCGCGACGTCGGCGAGAACCGCGACCAGGAGGCGAAGGAGAAGGCGCGTCTGCTCGCGCAGAGCACCGTGCCCGGCGCCGACCGGCTGCGGTGGCACTTCGTGGGCCAGCTGCAGCGCAACAAGGCCGGCTCGGTCGCGCGGTACGCCGACGTCGTCCACTCCGTCGACCGCTCGGCCCTCGTGGACGCCCTGAGCCGGGGTGCCGTCGCCGCGGGACGCGACCTGGCGGTGCTGGTGCAGCTCGACCTCGACGCCTCCGGTGGTGGCACGGGCCGAGGCGGGGTCCGGCCGGCCGAGCTCGCCGACGTCGCTCGCCGGGTGCTCGACGCGCCGGGGCTGGTGCTGCGCGGGCTCATGGGCGTCGCCCCGCTCGGTGGCGACCCCGCCCCGGCGTTCGCCCGGCTCTCGCGCGCCTCGCTCGAGCTGCGCGACCTGGTGCCGGGGGCCGACTGGGTCTCCGCCGGGATGAGCTCGGACCTCGAGGCGGCCGTGGCCCACGGAGCGACACACCTGCGTGTCGGGAGCGCGGTCCTCGGATCACGTCCGTCACTCCGGTAACGTCCGAGTGCGTCAAGACGGGCGCGAGGGGCGTCCCCTGACGACGACGGAGGAGCTGGCGATGGCAGGTGCGCTGCGCAAGACCATGGTGTACCTCGGGCTGGCCGAGGACGACGACCAGTACGACGACGAGATGTACGACGACTACGACGACTCGCCCGCGCACCGTCCCGAGGTCCCGCGCGCCGAGAGCGCGCCGCACCGCTCGCCGGGCCACGCCCAGGTGACGCAGCTGCCCGCGCGCCCGATGGCCGGTGTCGTGCGCAGCGCGCACGCCGAGCCCGACCTGCGCCGGATCACCACGATCCACCCCCGCACGTACAACGAGGCCAAGACCATCGGTGAGTCCTTCCGCGAGGGCATCCCGGTGATCATGAACCTCTCCGACATGGACGACGCCGACGCCAAGCGGCTGGTCGACTTCGCTGCGGGCCTGGTGTTCGGCCTGCACGGGGCGATCGAGCGCGTCACGAGCAAGGTGTTCCTGCTGTCCCCGGCGCACGTCGAGGTGACGGCTGAGGACAAGGAGCCCGTGAACACGACGGGCCTGTTCAACCAGAGCTGACGCGTGCACGTCGTCTGGTCGGTCCTGGGCCTGGTCGTCCTCGTCTTCTTCGTCTTCCTCATCGGTCGCCTCGTCCTCGACTGGGTGCAGGCGTTCGCGCGGGACTGGCGCCCGCGCGGCGTCGTGCTCGTCATCGCCGAGGCCATCTACACCGTCACCGATCCACCGCTGAAGGCGCTGCGCAAGGTCGTGCCGCCGCTGCGCATCGGCCAGATCGCGATCGACCTGGCCTTCATGATCTTGTTCATCGTGACCCTGCTGCTGCTGCAGCTGCTCCCGTGACGACGTCCGGCGCCGCGGGCCCAGCGCCGCGCGGCGCGCTCGGACGCCGTGCTCGACAGGCGGTGACCCGCATCGCGTGATGGAGTCGGAGTGACCTCCTACCTGCAGATTCGCTACCGTGTGCCGGGCGACCCCAGACACCGAGAGGTGACCACATGCCGCTGAACCCCGAGGAAGTTGTCAACAAGCGATTCAGCCCGACGAAGTTCCGTCAGGGCTACGACGAGGAAGAGGTCGACGAGTTCCTCGACGAGGTCGTCGCCGAGCTGCGACGCCTCAACGCGGAGAACGACGAGCTGCGCGCGAAGCTGAGCGCCTGCGAGAGCAGGGTCGCCGAGCTGTCGCGCGGCGGCGGTGCTCGGGCGCGCCAGGAGCCCACGCCCACCGGCCCCACGCCGGTCGTGCCCCCGGCACCCCAGCCCGCCCCGGCCACGCTGCCGGCGGCGACGCCCGCCCCCGCACCTGCCCCGGCCGCGGCCTCCAGCGGGCCGGAGGGCGCCGCAGGCATGCTGGCGCTGGCCCAGAAGCTGCACGACGAGCACGTCGAGGCCGGCAAGGCCGAGCGTCAGAAGATCGTCAGCGAGGCCCAGGAGCACGCGTCCCGGCTGGTGCGCGAGGCCGAGGACAAGCAGCGCGAGACGCTCGGCGACCTCGAGGAGCAGCGTCAGGTGCTCCAGCGCAAGGTCGAGCAGCTGCGGTCCTTCGAGCGCGAGTACCGCAGCCGCCTGAAGGCCTACCTGGAGGACCAGCTCAAGCAGCTGGAGTCCAAGGCCTCGGTCAGCGGTTCGGCGCCCGACGGCGGCCAGGCCACGGCCGGTCAGGCCAGCCCGTCGGCAGAGGTCACGCCGCTGCCCACGCGCGGCGGTTTCAGTGGCGGCGCGGAGGGCTCGAACCGCCAGGGCCAGCACGGTCAGCAGGGTCAGCAGGGTCAGCAGGGTCAGCAGGGTCAGCAGGACACGCCGAGGTTCCCCTTCGGGAGCTGACGGCACGGGGTCGCACGCACCGACGCAGGGCCACCGGGAGGGTTCCCGGTGGCCCTGCGCCATGCTGTGCCGGCACGCGCGCGAAACGACGGGCGTCTCGGCGGCGGCGAGTCGCGTTGAGTCGCTGCTCTCGACACCCCTATCCTGCCCGCACCGCGTCATGTGGCGCGGCCGAGGCGCTCGCCCCGGGCCAGAGCTGGGAGAGAAGATGGCGATGACGATCAGCGTGGGCACCACCGCTCGCCGCGCTGTCGGTGCGGCCGTCGCCTCGGCGGCCCGCGTCGCGAAGAAGGTCACCAGCGCCCGCGTGGGGCAGACCGGGGCGAAGAAGGCCACGAAGAAGGCCACCAAGAAGGCCACCGTGAGCAAGAAGGCCGCGCCCGCGAAGAAGGTCGTGCCGGCGAAGAAGGTCGCAGCGAAGAAGGCGGCGCCGGCCAGGAAGGTCGCAGCGAAGAAGGTCGCAGCGAAGAAGGCGGCGCCGGCCAGGAAGGTCGCAGCGAAGCAGGCTGCGCCCGCGAAGAAGGCGGCTCCGGCCAAGAAGTCCGCGCCGGCCAAGAAGTCCGCGCCGGCCAAGAAGTCCGCGCCGGCGAAGAAGGCGGCGCCGACCAAGAAGGCGGCGCCAGCGAAGAAGTCCGCCGCGAAGAAGTCCGCACCGGCGAAGAAGGCTGCGCCGGCCAGGAAGGTCGCAGCGAAGAAGCCCACGCCGACCAGGAAGGCCACGCCGACCAAGAAGGCCATGCCGGCCAAGAACGCCGCGCCGGCCACGAAGGCCGCGCCGGCCACGAAGGCCGCAGCGAAGAAGGCCACGCCCGCCAAGAAGGCCACGCCGGCGCAGCTGAAGGTGCGCGAGGACGAGTCGCCGTGGACCGCCAAGGAGCTGCGCGAGGTGCGCGGCGAGCTCGAGGGCGACGTCCAGCGGTTGCAGCGGGAGATCTCCTCGGCCGAGTCCGACCTGCAGGACCTCCTGCGCGACTCCGGCGACGGCACGGGCGACGACCAGGCCGACGCGGGCGCGAAGACCTTCGAGCGCGAGCAGGAGATCACGCTCGCCAACAACAGCCGCGAGATGCTCGAGCAGAGCCTGCGCGCGCTGGCTCGCATCGACGACGGCACCTACGGCGTGTGCGAGTCCTGCGGCAACCCGATCGGCAAGATGCGACTGCAGGCCTTCCCTCGTGCGACCCTGTGCGTGTCATGCAAACAGCGCCAGGAGCGTCGCTGAGCGACGCCGCACCCCCGTCCGCGCGGGCCCGTAAGGGTCTGCTCGCCGTCCTCGTCGTCGTGGCAGCGGGGGTGTACGCCCTCGACCAGGTCACCAAGGCGCTGGCCGTCGACCGGCTGTCGTCCGGGCGCACGGTGCCGCTGCTCGGGGACCTGCTGCAGCTGCGGCTGATCCGCAACCCGGGGGCGGCGTTCTCGTTCGCCACCGGGATGACGTGGGTGCTCACCCTCGTGGCGCTCGTCGTCGTCGTGGTCGTCGTGCGCTCGTCGCGGCGGCTCGGCAGCCTGTCCTGGGCGCTGGCTCTCGGCCTGCTGCTCGGCGGCGCTCTGGGCAACCTCACCGACCGACTGGTGCGCGAGCCGGGCTTCGGTCGCGGCCACGTCGTCGACTTCATCGCCTACTGGCACCTGTTCATCGGCAACGTCGCCGACATCGCGATCGTCGGCGCGGCCGGGCTGGTGCTGCTGCTGGGCGTCCGCGGCACCACGCTGGACGGCGGCACCGCGCGTCCGTCGGCCAAGGGCAGCCGTGGCTGAACCCACGACGTCGGGCACCGCACCCGACGGCGAGCTGCGCGCGCTGCCGGTGCCCGACGGGCTCGAGGGGGAGCGGCTCGACGCCGCCCTGGCCCGGCTGTTCGGCCTGTCCCGCACCCGCGCCGCCGAGCTGGTGGGCGAGGGACGCGTGCAGGTCGACGGCGCCGCGACGGCCAAGTCCGACCGCGTCAGCGCCGGGGCGTGGCTCGAGGTGACGCTGCCCCGGGCCCGATCCGCCGTCCCCGTGGTCGCCGAGCCGGTCGCGGGCCTGCGCGTCGTCCACGACGACGACGACCTCGTGGTGGTCGACAAGCCGGTCGGGGTGGCGGCTCACCCCAGCCCCGGCTGGACCGGACCCACCGTGGTCGGCGGCCTGGCGGCGGCCGGCTACCGCATCTCGACGTCAGGGGCCGCCGAGCGCCAGGGCATCGTGCACCGGCTGGACGTCGGCACGTCGGGCCTCATGGTCGTGGCCAAGAGCGAGCGGGCCTACACGCTGCTCAAGCGCGCCTTCAAGGAGCGGACGGTCGACAAGGTCTACCACGCCCTCGTGCAAGGTCACCCGGACCCGCTGCGCGGCACGATCGACGCGCCGATCGGCCGGCACCCGCAGCACGACTGGCGGTGGGCGGTGACCTCGGGCGGCAAGCCGAGCATCACGCACTACGAGGTGATCGAGGCGTTCCGCGCGGCGTCCCTGGTCGAGGTGCACCTGGAGACCGGGCGCACCCACCAGATCCGCGTGCACTTCTCGGCGCTGCGCCACCCCTGCGTCGGCGACCTGACCTACGGCGCCGACCCCACGCTGGCCGCGAAGGTGGGCCTCCAGCGGCAGTGGCTGCACGCCGTCCGGCTCGGTTTCGAGCACCCCGGCACGGGTCAGCGCCTCGAGCTCGCCAGCGAGTACCCGGCCGACCTCGCGCACGCGCTGGAGGTCGTCGCGGCGTCCTGACCGCGGCGCGCCGAGGCGCCGCCGGTGCGACACGCGCAGCGGCCAGGGACGTTGCGCGGGCTGGCCTGGCCTGTCGGTCCGGCGACCTAGACTTCACCCCATGCCGTCCAGCTCCACCCCCTCTGCGGACTCGTTCGCGCACCTCCACGTCCACACCGAGTACTCCATGCTCGACGGTGCCGCGCGCATCGACGACCTCATGGCGGAGGCGGCGCGGCAGGGCATGCCGGCCATCGCGACCACCGACCACGGCTACATCTTCGGTGCCTACGAGTTCTGGAAGGCCGGGCAGAAGCACGGCGTGAAGCCGATCATCGGCCTCGAGGCGTACCTGACGCCCGGCACGAGCCGCTTCGACCGCACCCGGGTGAAGTTCGGCGACGGCGGGCGCGACGACGTGTCCGGCGCGGGTGCCTACACCCACATGACCTTGCTCGCCCGCACCACCGGTGGCATGCACAACCTGTTCCGCATGGCCTCGCTGGCCTCGCTCGAGGGCTACTACTTCAAGCCCCGCATGGACCGCGAGCTGCTGCAGACCTACGGCCAGGGCCTGATCGCCACGACCGGCTGCCCGGGTGGAGAGATCCAGACCCGACTTCGCCTCGGCCAGTACGACAAGGCCCGCGAGGCGGCGGCGGAGTTCCGCGACATCTTCGGCCCCGACAACTTCTACGTCGAGCTGATGGACCACGGGCTGGCCATCGAGCGCCAGGTGCAGCAGGACCTGCTCCGACTCGCCCGCGACGTGGGGCTGCCGCTGGTCGCCACGAACGACCTGCACTACACGCGCGCCGAGGACGCCAAGGCCCACGCGGCGCTGCTGTGCGTGCAGTCCGGGTCGACCCTCGCCGACCCCAACCGGTTCAAGTTCGACGCCGACGACTTCTACCTCAAGACCGCCGCCGAGATGCGCCACACCTGGCGCGAGCTGCCCGAGGCGTGCGACAACACGCTGCTCATCGCCGAGCGCTGCGAGGTCGGCTTCACCGAGGGTGAAGGGCGGTTCATGCCGCGCTTCCCCTGCCCCGAGGGCGAGGACGAGACGTCGTGGTTCATCAAGGAGGTCGAGCGCGGCCTGCACGAGCGCTACCCGGCCGGCGTCCCGGACGCGGTGCGCCGCCAGGCTGAGTACGAGACCGAGGTCATCGTTTCCAAGGGGTACGCCGGCTACTTCCTCGTGGTCGCCGACTTCATCGGCTGGGCCAAGGAGCACGGCATCCGGGTCGGCCCGGGGCGCGGGTCCGGTGCCGGGTCGATGTGCGCGTACGTCATGAAGATCACCGACCTCGACCCGCTCCAGCACGGCCTGATCTTCGAGCGCTTCCTCAACCCCGAGCGCATGTCGATGCCTGACTTCGACGTCGACTTCGACGAGCGCCGTCGCGGCGAGGTGATCCGGTACGTCACCGAGAAGTACGGCGAGGAGCGGGTCGCGCAGATCGTCACCTACGGCACCATCAAGGCCAAGCAGGCGCTCAAGGACGCCTCACGGGTCATGGGCTTCCCGTTCGCGATGGGCGAGAAGCTCACCAAGGCCATGCCCCCCACGATCATGGGCAAGGACATCCCGCTCGCGGGGATCTTCGACCCCCAGCACAAGCGGTACAGCGAGGCGGGGGAGTTCCGCGCGCTGCACGAGGCTGACCCCGACGCGCGCGAGGTGGTCAGGACCGCGCTCGGCCTCGAGGGCCTCAAGCGCCAGTGGGGGGTGCACGCGGCCGGCGTCATCATGTCCAGCGAGCCCCTGCTCGACCTCATCCCCATCATGCGCCGCGAGCAGGACGGCCAGATCATCACCCAGTTCGACTACCCGAGCTGCGAGACGCTCGGGCTGGTCAAGATGGACTTCCTGGGTCTGCGCAACCTCACGATCCTCGACGACGCCCTCGCCAACGTGCGGGCCAACCGCGACGAGGAGGTCGACCTCGATGAGCTGAGCAAGACCCTCGACGACCCGGCCACCTACGAGCTGCTCGGCCGCGGCGACACCCTCGGCGTCTTCCAGTTCGACGGCGGCCCGATGCGCGCGCTGCTGCGGCTGATGAAGCCCGACAACTTCGAGGACATCTCGGCCGTCGGCGCCCTGTACCGGCCCGGCCCGATGGGTGCGAACTCGCACACGAACTACGCCCTGCGCAAGAACAAGCAGCAGGACGTCACGTACGTGCACGACGAGCTCGCCGACGCGCTCGAGCCGATCCTGGGGACGACCTACGGGCTGATCGTCTACCAGGAGCAGGTGATGGAGATCGCCCAGCAGCTCGCGGGCTACACGCTGGGCAAGGCGGACCTGCTGCGCCGCGCCATGGGCAAGAAGAAGCGCGAGGTCCTCGACGCCGAGTACGTCGGCTTCGAGGCCGGCATGACGGCCAACGGCTTCAACGCGGCGTCCATCAAGGCGCTGTGGGACGTGCTGGTGCCGTTCTCGGACTACGCGTTCAACAAGGCGCACAGCGCCGCCTACGGGCTGGTCTCGTACTGGACCGCCTACCTCAAGGCGAACTACCCGGCCGAGTACATGGCCGCCGTGCTCACCAGCGTCCGCGACGACAAGGACAAGTCGGCGCTCTACCTCAACGAGTGCCGCCGCATGGGCATCAAGGTGCTGCCGCCCGACGTCAACGAGTCGATCGCGAACTTCGCCGCCGTCGGCACCGACATCCGCTTCGGTCTCGCCGCGATCCGCAACGTCGGCGCCAACGTCGTCGAGGCCGTCGTGGCCACCCGCGAGACCCAGGGGGTGTTCACCTCGTTCGAGGACTTCCTGCGCAAGGTCCCGGCCGTGGTCTGCAACAAGCGCACCATCGAGTCGCTGGCCAAGGCCGGCGCGTTCGACTCGCTCGGCCACAGCCGAGCCGGGCTGGTCCGCGTGCACGAGGTGTACGTCGAGTCGCTCGTCGACGAGAAGCGCAAGCAGGCGCAGGGCCAGGAGTCGCTGTTCGCCGGGTTCGGCGACGAGGCACCGATCGAGCTCGCCGTCCTGCCCTCCATCCCGCTCACCGAGTGGGACAAGCGCGACAAGCTCCGGTTCGAGCGCGAGATGCTCGGGCTGTACGTGAGCGACCACCCCCTGTTCGGGATCGAGCACGTGCTCACCAGCGCGGCCGACTGCTCGATCGCCTCGTTGCTCACCGACGAGTCCCGGCCGGACGGCGCCACGGTCACGATCGCGGGGATGATCAGCGGCCTGCAGCGCAAGATGACCAAGGCCGGCAACCCGTGGGCCATCGCCACGGTCGAGGACCTCGACGGCGCCGTCGAGGTGCTGTTCTTCCCGCAGGCCTACCAGACGGTGTCGACCATGCTCGCCGAGGACCTCGTGGTCGTCGTCCGAGGTCGGCTCAACCGGCGCGACGACGTGCCGACCCTGTACGCCTCCGAGCTGACCATCCCCGACATCACCGAGGGCCCCCGCGGCCCGGTCGTCATCGCGATGCCGCTGGCGCGATGCACCCCGCCGGTCGCCGAGCGGCTCAAGGACGTGCTCGCGACGCACCCGGGCGTCACCGAGGTGCACCTGCGGCTGACCCAGTCGGGCCGGTCCACGGTGATGCGGCTCGACGACCGGCTGCGCGTCACCGCAGGCCCGGCCCTGTTCGGTGAGCTCAAGCAGCTGCTCGGCCCCTCCTGCCTCGTCGGATGACCCAGGCGCGCCGACGCCGACGCTTGAGTTCTGGCCACGACCTGACGACCTAGACTGTGGAGCCGTCGCCAGCCGGCCCGGCGGCCACACGCCGCGACCACGACTCACGAACCACAAGCACGCGCCACCAGGTGCAGGGACCGGCCCTGCGCCTCCACGCAGGGGGGACCCCACGTCATGAGCCAGCCACCGATCGACGACCGCCCCGAGCGGCCCGTCGGCACCGACGTCCTCGCCGTCGGCCCTCAGCAGCCGTCGTCGCGCGGCCGTCGTCGCGGCGTCCTGATCGGGGCGACGGTGCTCGCCGTCGCGCTCGTCGGCGGCGGGGCGGCGCTCGCTGCGAGCAAGCTCGGCGGTGGCGGTCCGCAGCCGGACGAGGCGGTGCCGGCCTCGGCGGTGGCGTTCGTCGCGGTCGACCTCGACCCCTCCTCGGGCCAGAAGATCGACTTCCTGCGGTTCGCCCGCAAGTTCCCGGACGCCGCGAACGCGATCGGCAAGGACGACGACGTCCGCAAGGCGATCTTCGAGGCGCTGCGCAAGCAGGGCGACCTGAAGGGCGACTGGGCCACCGACGTCGCGCCGTGGCTCGGTGACCGCGCCGGCTTCGCCGTGCTGCCGCCCGCCGCCGACGGCGACGACCCGGGTGCCGTCGCCGTGCTCGCCGTCAAGGACGTCGACAAGGCCCGGGCCGGCATCGCCAAGGTCTCGGGCGGTAAGGCGTCGTGCGAGTACACCGGTGGCTGGGCGGTCTGCTCCGACGACGCCGCCGTGGCGAAGAAGGCCGTCGCCGACGCGGCCAAGGCGCCGCTGTCGCAGGCCAAGCAGTACGGCGACGACCTCGACGCCCTCGGCGAGCGCGGGATCGCCCGGGCGTGGTTCGACCTCGCCAAGCTGCAGGAGGCGATCCCCACCTCCGGGCCGCAGCTGTCGGCCGCGCTGGCGGGTTCCCCGCTGAGCGGCCGCGCGACGTTCGCGCTGCGCTTCGACGGGCCCAACCTCGAGCTGGCCGGGCACGCGGTCGGCACCGGACTGCCCGAGCTCAAGGGCGCCGCGGGCGTCGACGACCTGCCCGCCGACAGCGTGGCGGTGTACGGCTTCAGTGGCGCCGACCGGCTGCTCGACTACGCCTACGGGCAGGTGCGCAAGGCCGCCGAGAGCATGAACGGCGCGGCCGAGCTCGACGCGATGACCCAGCAGCTGCAGCAGCAGTACGGCATCGCCGTGCCCGGTGACGTCACCAAGGCCGTCGGCGACCGGATGGCGATCGTCTACGGCGGCACCGACGGCGGCACCCCGAACGTCGCGGCCCGGCTGAGCGGCGACCGCGGTGCGCTCGACAAGATCGTCTCCGCGGCCGAGGGCGGCACCGGCGTCACGGTCGCCCGCGCCCAGTCCGGCTCGTACACGGTGCTCGCCACCACGCAGGCCTACGCCGACGCCGTGGCCAAGGGCAGCGGCCTCGGCGACTCCGACGCCTTCCGCGCGGCGGTCCCGCAGGCCAAGGACGCCCAGGCGGTGCTGTACGTCGACATCGCGCACCTGCTCACCCAGGTCGGCGACCAGGCCGGGGTGAGCGCCACCCAACGACAGCAGCTCGCCGCGCTGTCCGCCCTCGGCGTCAGCGTGCGCCAGGACGGCGACCGGCTCAGCTACGACCTGCGGCTGACCACCCAGTGATCGGGGCCGGCACGGCGAGCAGGCGACGCAGCGGCCGTGGGCTGCGCGTCGTCCTGCTCGCTGCCGGCACCCTGCTCACCGGCGCGGCCCTCGGCCTCGTCTGGCGGTTGCTGGCTCCGCTCGCACGCGCCGACGTCGTCAACGGCGGCGTCTACCTGAGCGGGCACCAAGAGCTGCAGGTCGCCCAGGACGGCTGGCTGGCCCTGCTGCTCGCCCTGCTGGGCGTCACCGTCGCCACCGTGCAGGCGGTCCGGGCCCATGAGCCGCAACCGGCCCGGGCCGTGCTGGCGCTGGTGGGGGTCTTCGTCGCCGGCCTCGTGGCCTGGCAGGTCGGGCAGTGGCTCGGCCCGCGCTCTCTGGCCGCGCAGGTCGCTGCCGGTGCCCAGCACCCCACGACCCCGCTCGAGCTGCGGACGACGTCGGTGCTGCTCGTCGGGCCGCTGCTGTTCACCGTCACGCGCTGCCTGGCGGCGCTGTTCAGCAGCCCCGCACCGCCACGCTGAGGCGGCTGCGGTGCGGGCGCCCGTCAGGTGCCCGCGCGGGGCACGGCGCCCCCGAGCAGGCCGCGCGTGACGAGCTCGACCGTCACGAGGACGGCCACCGACTGCACCATGAGCAGGGCCACGAGCACCACGAGCTGCACGGCCGCTGCCTCCATCGGCGTCGCGCCGCCCAGCAGCATCCCGACGAACGCGCCGGGCAGGGTCACCAGCCCCACCGTGCGCGTCTGGTCCAGCCCCGGCACCAGTGCGAGGGCGGCGTCCTCCCGGGCGACCAGCAGCGCCGCCTCGCGAGAGCCCAGACCCACCGACAGGCCCGCCTCGTACTCGCCGCGGCGCGAGACCAGCGCGTCGAGGCAGCGTCGGCCGGCGAGCACCGTCGCGGTCATCGCGCCGCCGATGAGGATGCCGCCGATCGGCACCAGCGCGGTGCCCTGCATCGGCACGAGCCCGGTGAGCAGCGTGAGCGCCACGGCGGGCGCGGCGCCGCCGACGACGGCCGTGATCGCCCACACCCCGCTGCGGTCGCGCGTGAGCCGGCGGGCCGCCGTACCGCCGGCCACGGCCACCATGAGCAGCAGGAAGGCGAAGGTCAACGGCAGGGAGTCCAGCACGGCGGCGATGACGAGCGCGACGACGAGCAGCTGGACGAGCGCGCGCCCCGCCGCACGCAGCACGGCCCACGCCTGGCCGAGGGACCCGACCACGTTGACGAGCGCGGCCAGCGCCGTGCTCGCCACGACGACGAGCACGAGCGCCCAGCGCGCCGCGCCGGAGCCGACGTCCACGAGCGCCGCCGCGTGCAGCCCGGTGGCCGCCACCCCGCCCGTCGTCACCCGCCGACCGTACCCGCCACCCACCCCGCTTCCGCCGCTCAGGCCGCTTTGCGCCGCGCAGGCCGCTTTGCGCCACTGCGCCGCGGCCTGAGTGGCGCAAGGGTGGTCGGACCGGCCGGGACGACGGACTCGGCCGTCCACCAGGCGGCGAGCGCGGAACCGCCCGGCGGTGCTGACCTAGACTGGACGGGTGATGGCGCGAACCGACCTGCGCGGCCGCCCGCTCGACGCGGCGTCGCTGCGGCAGGTGCTGCCCCGGGCCGGCTTCGACGTCGAGGCTGCCCTCGACGTCGTGCGACCGATCTGCGAGCAGGTGCGCCATGGCGGCGCCGAGGCGCTGCGCGACCTCGGTGAGCGGTTCGACGGCGTGCGGCCCGAGCACCTGCGGGTCCCCGCCGCGGCGCTCGCCGCCGCCCTCGACGAGCTCGACCCCGCCGTCCGCGCCGCGCTCGAGGAGTCCATCTCCCGCGCCCGCCTGGTGCACCACGACCAGCGGCGCGTCGACGTCGTCACCCAGGTCGTGCCCGGTGGCACCGTCAGCGAGCGCTGGGTGCCGGTCGGTCGGGTGGGCCTGTACGCACCCGGCGGCCTGGCCGTGCTGGCGAGCAGCGTCGTGATGAACGCCGTGCCAGCCCAGGAGGCCGGCGTCGCCTCGATCGCGCTCGCCAGCCCGCCGCAGCGCGACAACCCCGACCGCTTCGCGGGGCTGCCCCACCCCACCGTGCTCGCCGCCTGCGCGCTGCTCGGCATCGACGAGGTGTACGCCGTCGGCGGCGCTCAGGCGATCGCGATGTTCGCCTACGGGGCCAAGGAGAGCGGGCCGGACGGCGCCGTCGTCTGCGAGCCGGTCGACCTGGTCACCGGCCCCGGCAACATCTACGTGGTGGCGGCCAAGCGGCTGCTCAAGGGCCTGATCGGCATCGACTCCGAGGCCGGACCCACCGAGATCGCCGTCCTGGCCGACGACACCGCCGACCCCGTGCACGTCGCCGCCGACCTCATCAGCCAGGCCGAGCACGACCCGCTCGCGGCGTCCGTGCTCGTCACCCCGGACGCCGCGCTCGCCGACGCCGTCGAGGCCGAGCTCGAGCAGCAGGTCGCCGCGACCAAGCACACCGAGCGCGTGCGCGAGGCACTCAGTGGCCGGCAGTCCGGCATCGTGCTCGTCGACGACGTCGACGCCGGGCTGGTCGTGTGCGACGCGTACGCCGCCGAGCACCTGGAGATCCAGACCCGTTCGGCGTCCGAGGTGGCCGCACGCGTGCGCAACGCGGGGGCCGTCTTCGTCGGCGCCTACGCACCGGTGTCGCTCGGCGACTACTGCGCCGGCTCCAACCACGTGCTGCCCACGGGTGGCTGCGCGCGGCACTCCAGCGGGCTGTCGGTGCAGTCGTTCCTGCGCGGTATCCACGTGGTCGACTACGACCGCGCGGCGCTCGCCGACGTCGCCCAGCACGTGGTGGCGCTGGCGGACGCCGAGGACCTGCCCGGGCACGGCGACGCCGTCCGCGTCCGCCTGCGCGACGAGGTCGCCGGCCGCGCCGACGACCCCGCATGAGCGCCGCCACCCGACGGGCCGACGTGAGCGCCCCCGGCGACCTCGCCTCGCTGCCGTTGCGCGACGACCTGCGCGGGGCCGTGCCGTACGGTGCCCCGCAGATCGACGTCCCGGTGCGCCTCAACACCAACGAGAACTCCTACGACCTGCCCGAGCCGGTGGCGATGGCGGTCGTCGAGGCCGTCGCGCACGAGGTGCGCCACCTCAACCGCTACCCCGACCGCGAGTTCACCGTGCTGCGCGAGGAGCTCGCCCGCTACCTCGGCCACGACCTGCAGCCCGCCCAGCTGTGGGCCGCCAACGGGTCCAACGAGGTGCTGCTGCAGGTGCTGCAGGCCTTCGGCGGCCCCGGACGCACCGCGCTCGGCTTCACGCCGGCGTACTCGATGCACCCGATCATCACCGCGACGACGTCCACCCGCTGGGTCGACGGGCACCGCGGCGCGCCGAGCGGCGAGTTCGACCTCACGGCCGACGACGTCGCGGCCCAGGTGCACGAGCACGACCCGGACGTCGTCTTCCTCTGCTCGCCGAACAACCCGACGGGCACGGCGCTCGGGCTGGACGTCGTCACGGCCGTCTACGAGGCGTCCGACCACGCGGTGGTGGTCGTCGACGAGGCGTACGAGGAGTTCGCCCGCGCCGGCACGCCGAGCGCGCTGACGCTGCTGGCCGGCCGCCCGCGGCTCGTCGTGACGCGCACGATGAGCAAGGCCTTCGCGTTCGCCGGCGCCCGCGTCGGCTACCTGGCCGCCGACCCCGCCGTGTGCGACGCGCTGCGCCTGGTGCGGCTGCCGTACCACCTGTCGGCGCTGACCCAGGCGGCGGCGGTCGCGGCGCTGCGGCACGCGCCGGCGCTGCTCGCCACGGTGGCGGCGATCCGCGCCCAGCGCGACCGCGTCGTCGAGGCCCTCGCCGACCTCGGCCTGGCGCCCGTGCCGAGCGACGCGAACTTCGTGCTGTTCGGCGGCCTCGCCGACGCCCATTCCACCTGGCAGGCGCTGCTCGAGCACGGAGTGCTCGTGCGCGACGTCGGCCTGGCCGGCCACTTGCGCGTCACCGCCGGCACCGAGGCCGAGACCACCGCCTTCCTGACCGCGCTCGCAGCGACCCTCGAGGAGACCCGATGACACCGCGCCGCGCCCGGATCGAGCGCACCACCGGTGAGAGCCGGGTGCTCGTCGAGGTCGACCTCGACGGCACCGGCCGCTCGAGCATCAGCACCGGCGTCGGGTTCTACGACCACATGCTCGCCAGCCTGGCCAAGCACGCGCTGCTCGACCTCACCGTCGAGGCCTCCGGCGACACCGACGTCGACGCCCACCACACCGTCGAGGACGTCGCCATCGTGCTCGGTGACGCGCTGCGCGAGGCGCTCGGCGACAAGGCCGGCATCGCCCGCTTCGGCGACGCGCTCGTGCCGCTGGACGAGACGCTCGTGCAGGTCGCGGTCGACGTCAGCGGCCGGCCGTACTGCGTGCACACCGGCGAGGCCGAAGGGCAGGCCTACGTCGTCATCGGCGGCAGCTACGTGGGCTCGCTCACCCGGCACGTGTTCGAGACCCTCGCGCACCACGCGGGGATCGCCCTGCACGTGCGTGTCCTGAGCGGTCGCGACCCCCACCACGTCGTCGAGGCGCAGTTCAAGGCGGTGGCGCGGGCGCTGCGCGCCGCGGTCGCCCCCGACCCGCGCGTCGGTGGGGTGCCGAGCACCAAGGGCGTGCTGTGACCTCAGGTCCCGCAGCCCCCAGCGGGCCGCGGGTGCTGCTCGTCGCGCGCGGGCGGCTGGACGGCGTGCGCAGCTGGGCGCGCAAGGGGCTGCTGCCCGTGTGGATCGTGCCGGACGTCGCCTGGACGCTCGTCGTGCCCGCCGGACCGCCCGCCGTCGCACCCCCGTACGACGACCCGGTGGCCCTGCTCGGCGGTCGGCCGCTGCCCTCGCGGCTGCGGCCGTCGCTCTGCCTCGTCGCCGACGGCCCGCGCGCGGTCGTCACCGCGCACGAGGCGGGCCGCCTCAGCCGCCCTCGCTGGCTGGTGTGGTCGCGTGGCGCCGGCCTGCAGCGCGTCGAGGAGCTGCCCCGCCTGGCGCTCTCGGCGCTCGCGGACCTCGCGGCGCCCCGCCCCGGCACCTCGCACCTGGACCGGTTGCGCGCGGCGCTGGCCACCGACGAGCGCAGCGGCGCCGACGTCGTCGACGACGTCCTGCGCGCCCTGGGCGTGCCCGGGCCGGGCGTCACCATCGACGCCGTACGGGCCGGTGACCTGCCGGGCGCGGTGCGCATCGACCCCGACGACCGCGTGGTCGCCCGCTTCGACGCCCACGTCGCCCACGAGCGCGAGCTCGCCGCCCAGCTGGACGACCGCTCGTGAACGCCCGCCGGCCCTCCGTGGTGGTCCTCGACTACGGCTCGGGCAACGTGCACTCGGCCGTGCGCGCGCTCGAGCGGGTCGGTGCCGACGTCACCCTCACCGCCGAGCGGGCGGCCGTGCTCGACGCCGACGGCCTGCTGGTGCCGGGCGTCGGCAACTTCTCGGCGTGCGTCCGCGGCCTGGCGGCCGTGCGCGGTGGCGAGCTCGTCGGCCGCCGCCTCGCCGGTGGCCGCCCCGTGCTCGGCATCTGCGTCGGCCACCAGGTGATGTTCGAGCGGTCGACCGAGCCGTACGCGAGCGGACCCCTCGACGGCCTGGGGGAGTGGCCCGGCGTCGTCGAGCGGTTGCCGGCGGACGTCGTGCCGCACATGGGCTGGAACACCGTCGAGGTGCCCGAGGGCTCGCGGCTGTTCGCCGGTGTCGAGCACGAGCGCTTCTACTTCGTGCACTCCTACGCGGTGCAGACCTGGCAGCTCGCTCCTGCTCCCGGCGAGCGCGCCCCGCTGCGAGCGCCACGCGTCACCTGGTGCGAGCACGGCGCGCGCTTCGTGGCGGCCGTCGAGAACGGCCCGCTCAGCGCCACGCAGTTCCACCCCGAGAAGAGCGGCGACGCCGGGGCCCACCTGCTCGAGAACTGGGTGCGCTCGCTGTGAGCGCGCCGCCCACGCCCCCCACGAGCCCCACGACCCCCATGACCCCCATGACACCGAAGGAGCGCCACCGTGTCCGGTGAGTCCCGCCTGCAGCTGCTGCCCGCCGTCGACGTCGCGCAGGGCCAGGCGGTGCGGCTGGTGCAGGGCGAGGCAGGCAGCGAGACGTCGTACGGCGACCCGCTCGCGGCCGCCCTCGCGTGGGCCGATGCCGGGGCGGAGTGGATCCACCTCGTCGACCTCGACGCCGCCTTCGGTCGCGGGTCCAACCGCGACCTGCTCGCCGAGGTGGTGCGCCGGCTGGACGTCGCGGTCGAGCTCAGCGGCGGCGTCCGCGACGACGCGTCGCTGGAGGCCGCCCTCGGCACCGGCTGCGCCCGCGTCAACCTCGGCACCGCCGCGCTGGAGGACCCCGACTGGACCGCCCGGGCGATCGCCCGCCACGGCGACCGCATCGCCGTCGGGCTCGACGTGCGCGGCACCACGCTCGCCGCCCGCGGCTGGACGCAGGAGGGCGGTGACCTCTGGGAGACCCTCGAGCGGCTCGACCGCGACGGCTGCGCGCGGTACGTCGTCACCGACGTCACCAAGGACGGCACGCTGCGCGGGCCCAACCTGGACCTGCTGCGCCAGGTGTGCGAGCGCACCAGCGCCCCCGTCGTCGCCAGCGGCGGGATCTCGAGCCTGGACGACCTGCGAGCGCTGCGCGAGCTGGTGCCGCTGGGCGTCGAGGGGGCCATCGTCGGCAAGGCCCTGTACGCGCAGGCGTTCACGCTGCCCGAGGCGCTGGACGTCGCCGGCCGCCCGGAGGGCTGAGCGCCGGCCGCCCGAAGGGCCCGGCGGTCGCGGACCTCTAGGATCTGGTGCCCATGGCGCGTCAACCCGTCCTCACGCCGCGAGCGCAGGACTTCCCCCGCTGGTACCAGGACCTGCTCGCGAAGGCCGAGCTCGCCGAGAACGGCCCGGTGCGCGGCAGCCAGGTGATCCGGCCGTACGGCTACGCCATCTGGGAGCGCATGCAGGCCGAGATGGACGCGCGGATCAAGGCGGCGGGCGCGCGCAACGCCTCGTTCCCGCTGTTCATCCCGCAGAGCTACCTCCAGCGCGAGGCCCAGCACGTCGAGGGCTTCAGCCCCGAGCTGGCCGTCGTGACCCACGCGGGCGGCAAGGAGCTCGAGGAGCCCGTGGTCGTGCGGCCGACGTCCGAGACGGTCATCGGCGAGTTCATGGCCAAGTGGACGTCGAGCTACCGCGACCTGCCGCTGCTGCTGAACCAGTGGGCCAACGTCGTGCGCTGGGAGATGCGGCCCCGGCTGCTGCTGCGCACGAGCGAGTTCCTGTGGCAGGAGGGCCACACGGCCCACGCCACCGAGGCGGACGCCGCGGCCTACGCCCGGCGCATCCTGCACGAGGTCTACGCGGACTTCATGGTGAAGGTGCTCGCCGTCCCCGTGGTGGTGGGGCGCAAGACCGTGCGCGAGCGCTTCGCCGGGGCCACGGCGACCATGTCGCTCGAGGCGATGATGGGCGACGCCAAGGCGCTGCAGATGGGCACCAGCCACGAGCTGGGCCAGAACTTCGCCCGGGCCTTCGGCATCGACTTCCTCGACGCGAGCAGCCAGCGCCAGGTCGCCTGGACCACCTCGTGGGGCACCTCCACGCGCATGCTCGGCGGCCTGATCATGACCCACGGCGACGACGACGGCCTGCGGGTGCCGCCGGCGCTCGCGGCGTTGCAGGTGCTCGTCACCGTCGTGAAGGACGGCGACGGCGTCACCGGCACCGCGGCCCGGCTGGTCGCCGACCTGACGGCGGCCGGTGTGCGCGTCGAGCTGGACGACCGCGTCGACACGCCCTTCGGTCGGCGGGCGGTCGACGCCGAGCTCAAGGGAGTCCCCGTGCGGGTCGAGGTGGGTCCGCGCGACCTCGCCGAGGGCCAGGTCACCGTCGTGCGCCGCGTGCCGCAGACCAAGACGCCGACCGCCCTCGGCCAGGTCGTCGCCACCGTCACCCAGGCCCTCGCGACCGACCACCAGGCGCTCTTCGACGAGGCCCTCGCCCGGCGCGAGCGGCTCACCGCCGACGTCGCCACGGTCGACGAGGCCGCCGAGGCCGCGGCGACGGGCTGGGCTCGCATCCCGTGGGCCACGCTCGGGGTCGACGGCGAGGCCGACCTGGCCGCACGCGGGGTGTCGGTGCGCTGCCTCGTGCGTCCGGACGGCGGCGTCCCCGACTCCGACGACGAGCCGGGCGCGCTGGCCGTCGTGGCGAGGGCGTACTGATGCCCGAGCCGGACGGTGAGGTGCCGCGCGACTCCGCCGGGGTGCCCTGGCAGGGCCGCACGCTGCCGGCGGGCGGGTTCGACGGCGACGACGGCGGGGTCGACCCGGCGCTCGCTCGGGCCCTGCAGGGCCGGGCCGCGGGCGAGGTCGACGAGGCGGACGTCGTCGCGGCCGTCGCGGCCTCCCGGCTGCTGGTGCCCGTGGTGGCGGTGCTGGGTGAGGGTGTCGAGGCCACGCACGGCCCGGCGGACAAGCAGGCCGACATGGCGCTGGTGACGCTGACGTCGCCGGACGGGCACCGGGCGCTTCCCGTCTTCAGCAGCCTCGAGACGCTCGCGCGCTGGGACGCGTCCGCGCGCCCGGTGCCGGTCGACAGCAGGCGCGCTGCGGTGTCTGCGGTCGCCGAGGGGTGCGACGTCATGGTGCTCGACCCGGCCGGTCCGGTGAGCTTCGTCGTGGGCCGCCCGGCTCTGTGGGCGATCGGCCAGGGCCGACGGTGGCTGCCTGCGCACCGCGACCCCGAGGTCCGAGCGGCGTTGGACGGCGTGCCGCGGCAGGTCGACGGCGTGGCCTCGGTCACCGGTGAGCCGGGGGAGCGCGCCGAGCTGCGCGTCGTCGTCGCCGTCGAGGGCGAGCTCGACCAGGGTGCCCTGCGCGAGCTCGGCGCTCGCGTGGGCGAGGTGCTGCACGCCAGTGACGTCGTCCGCGAACGCGTCGACGGCATCGAGCTGGCGCTGGTGCCGGCGGCCGGCTGACAGACTGGCCCGCGTGCCCCTCACCCCCTACCGCCGGGTGCTGTCCGTGCCCGGCGTGCGATCCCTGACGCTGCTCGGCATCGCGGCTCGCATCCCGCACGCGGCGACGGCCGTGATCCTCACCGTCCACGTGGTCACCACCTTGGGCCGCGGGTACGGCGCCGCCGGCCTGCTCGTGGCTGCCTGGACCATCGGCATGGCCCTGGGCGCACCGTGGCGCGGTCGCGCGGTCGACCGGCTCGGCCTGCGCAAGGCCCTCGTGCCGTCCCTGCTCGCCGAGGGCGCCGTGTGGTGCGCCGCCCCCTGGCTGCCCTTCGAGGCGCTCGTGGCCGCGGTGGTCGTCGGCGGTGCGCTGGGGCTGCCGGTGTTCACGGTCGTGCGGCTCGCCCTGTCGGTGATGGTGCCCGAGGCCCAGCGCCGCACGGCCTTCGCCCTGGACTCGGTCAGCGTCGAGGTCTCGTTCATGGTCGGCCCGGCGCTCGGCGTCCTGGTGGCCACGCACGCCTCGACCACGGCCGCGCTGGTCGGCCTCGGTGTGGCCATGGTGCTGGCCGGTGTCGGTCTGATGGTGCTCGACCCGCCCACCCGCAGCGCCGAACGCCGGGCGGCGGCCGCCAGCGGGGGCGAGGGCGTCGGCGCCGTGCGGGTCGGCGTCCCCGTGACCGCAGCGCTCGTGGCCGTGCTCGGTGCCACGGCCGGGGCCACGGTGGTCCTCGCGGGCACGGACGTGTCGATCATCGCCTCGCTGCGGTCGACCGGTGAGCTGGGCTGGACCGGCCTGGTCGCGTCCGTGTGGGCGTTCGCGTCGCTGCTCGGCGGGGTGGTGTACGGCGCGATCTCCCGTTCGCTGCCGCCGTTCTGGCTGCTGCTGGGCCTGGGCGCGCTCACCGTGCCCGTGGGGATGGTGAACGGCCCGCTCGCGCTGTCGCTCGCGATGCTGCCGGCCGGGTTCCTCTGCGCGCCGGTCATCACCGCCACCGCGGAGGTGCTGACGGCGCTGGTGCCCGAGGTCGTCCGCGGCGAGGCGATGGGCTGGCACGGGTCCGCGCTGACGGCGGGCACCGCGGTCGGGGCGCCGCTCGCCGGGTTCGCGATCGACCACGTCGCGCCGTGGGCCGGGTTCGCCACGGTGGGCGGGCTCGGCGCGGTGCTGGCGGCGGCGGGGCTGTCGGCCGTGGCGCTGCGCCGGCGCGCGCTCGCCTGAGCCCGGCCGCCGCACTGCGCCAGACTGGTCGGCATGCAGATCGAGCTCGTCCAGGGCGACATCACGACGCAGGAGGTCGACGCCGTGGTCAACGCGGCCAACTCCTCCCTGCTCGGCGGGGGAGGGGTGGACGGCGCGATCCACGCCGCCGGTGGTCCGCAGATCCTCCAGGCCTGCCGTGAGCTGCGGGCCACGACGCTGCCGGACGGGTTGCCGACCGGGCAGGCGGTGGCCACCACCGCGGGGCGGCTGCCGGCGCGCTGGGTGATCCACACCGTGGGCCCGGTGTACCGGCGCGAGCCGGCGGCCGCCGCGCTGCTGGCCCGCGCCTACCGCGAGTCCCTGCGGGTGGCCGACGAGCTCGCCGCGGCCAGCGTGGCCTTCCCGTCGATCTCGACCGGCGCGTACGGCTACCCGCTCGAGGAGGCCGCGCCGATCGCCGTCCGGGCCGTGCGCGAGGCGGGTCGTGCGGGCAGCGCCGTCCAGCTCGTGCGCTTCGTGCTCTACGGCCCGGCCGCCCACGATGCCTTCACCCGCGCGCTCGCCGACCGCGGTGAGGTCAGGCGACGGGGCCGGTGAGCCGCTCGCCCGGGCCCTGGCCGGGCGGGTCGGGCACGGGCAGCGCCTCGCGGAAGGCCAGCTGCACCTGCTTGAGGCCGTCGCGCAGCAGGCGGGCGTGCTGGTTGCCGACCTCGGGCGCCGCGGCCGTCACCAGGCCCGCGAGCGCCGTGATGAGCTTGCGCGCCTCGTCCAGGTCACGGTGCTCGGCGCTCTCCTCGTCGGCGCCGAGGCCGCACTTGACGGCCGCGGCGCTCATCAGGTGCAGCGCCGTCGTGGTGATCACCTCGATGGCCGGGACGTCGGCGATGTCACGCAGCGCCTCGTCGGCCCCGGGGGGTGACTGCGGGGGAATAGGTGGGCGCTCGTCCATGCTGATACCCTTGCAGACTGACCGACCGGATCCGTCGGCGGCCTCCGGGCCGGCAGCGGGTCGGGTGCGCAAGTGGAGTCTCTCCCACCCGGGTGGCCTGACGGCTGCCGGGTAACGGTCCGGCCGACCTTCGGGTCGGTCCGCGTGCTGGGGCACGCCGACGGACGTCGGTGTACCCGCAGGGCGCGGAACGGGTCACCTGAGGCTCCTCTCGCGACGGCGACGAGGAGCCTTTCTCGTGGTCGCGGTCACCACCGAGAACCCGTGAGGAGCAGCACATCAGCGAGCCCCGCATCAACGACCGCATCCGGGTACCCGAGGTGCGGCTCGTCGGCCCGAACGGCGAGCAGGTCGGCATCGTGCGCGTCGAGGACGCGCTGCGGCTGGCGCAGGAGGCTGATCTCGACCTGGTCGAGGTGGCCCCCACGGCCCGCCCGCCGGTCTGCAAGCTCATGGACTTCGGCAAGTTCAAGTACGAAGCGGCTCTGAAGGCCCGAGAGGCCCGTAAGAACCAGATCAACACCGTGATCAAGGAGATCAAGCTCCGACCGAAGATCGACCCGCACGACTACGGCACCAAGAAGGGCCACGTCGTCCGGTTCCTCAAGGCCGGTGACAAGGTGAAGGTCACGATCATGTTCCGCGGACGCGAGCAGTCCCGCCCCGAGCTGGGGTTCCGGCTGCTGCAGCGGCTCGCCGAGGACGTCGCCGAGCTCGGCTTCGTCGAGAGCGCGCCCAAGCAGGACGGCCGCAACATGATCATGGTGCTCGGGCCGACCAGGAAGAAGGCCGACGCCAAGGCCGAGGAGCGCCGCCGGCGCACCGCCGCGGACGAGGCCTCGGCCGCCGCGGACACCACGCCGGAGCAGTCCACGAGCCAGGCCGAGTCCCCGGCACCTGCCGAGGCCTGAGGCCGGTACCACCAGCTTCCGACCGGCGCTCCAGCGCCGGCCGGCATGACGAGACGCGCCCGCGACCGCGGGTCGACGACGACGAGGAGAACGGCAGCCATGCCGAAGAACAAGACGCACAGCGGTGCGAAGAAGCGCTTCCGGATCACCGGCAAGGGCAAGGTCATGCGCGAGCAGGCCGGTCACGTCCACAAGTTCCACGAGAAGACGCCGCAGAAGGCCCGCCGCCTGTCCAACGACGTGCTGGTCTCCGCCGCCGACGCCAAGAAGATCAAGAAGCTGCTCGGCCGCTGAGGCCCGTCCCGTTCCCCTCGGCGCCGCAGCAGCGGTCGCCGGAATGACTGAAGGAGTACTCACGTGGCACGCGTGAAGCGGGCGGTCAACGCCCAGAAGAAGCGCCGGGTCGTCCTCGAGCGGGCGAGCGGCTACCGCGGTCAGCGCTCGCGCCTGTACCGCAAGGCCAAGGAGCAGGTCACCCACTCCCTCGGCTACGCCTACCGCGACCGTCGGGCCAAGAAGGGCGACTTCCGTCGGCTGTGGATCCAGCGGATCAACGCCGCGGCCCGCGCCAACGGCATGACGTACAACCGGTTCATCCAGGGCCTGAAGGCCGCCGGGGTCGAGGTCGACCGCCGGATGCTGGCCGAGCTGGCCGTCAACGACGCCGCGGCCTTCGCGACGCTCGTCGAGCTCTCGCGCGCCAACGTGCCGGCCCAGGCCGCCGCGGACGACGCCGCCTGACGCACTGCTCACGCACCGACCCGACGCGCCTGCGTCAGCCCGCACCGCCGATGACCCGGCCCGACCGTGAGGCCCCGGTGAAGCCCACCGTGCAGCCCCCCGCCGCGGCCCGGCTCGAGAACCCTCGAGCCGACCGGGTCAAGCGCGTGCACCGGCTGGCCAGGCGCGTCGGTCGTGAGCGGGCCGGCCGCTTCCTCGCCGAGGGACCGCAGGCGGTCCGCGAGGCGGTCGCCGCGCACGCGGTCTCCGGGGACGTGGTCGACGAGCTGTTCGCCACCTCGGCCGCCGCCGACCGTCACCCCGAGCTGCTCGGCCAGGCCGCCGCGGCCGGCCTCACGGTCACCGGCGCCACCGACGCGGTGATGGCCGCGATGACCGGCACCGTCAGCCCCCAGGGCCTGCTCGCGGTCTGCCGCACGGTCGACCGCCCGCTCGACCCCGTGCTCGACGCGGTGCTGGACCCCGCCGCCCTGCCGCTGGTCGCGGTGCTCGCCCACGTGCGCGACCCCGGCAACGCCGGCACGGTCGTGCGCGCGGCCGACGCCGCGGGCGCCGCGGCGGTGGTGCTCACCGACGCCAGCGTCGACGTCCACAACCCCAAGGTGGTGCGCTCGACCGCGGGCAGCCTGTTCCACCTGCCGCTGTGCCAGGGTGCGTCGCTGCCGGACGTCGTCGCGGCGCTGCGCCGCCGCGGGCTCGTCGTCCTGGCCGCCGACGGCTCGGGCGACGTCGACCTCGACGACCTGCTCGACGACGCCGAGCGCGACGAGAGCGCCCTGCTGCGCAGGCCGACGGCCTGGGTGCTGGGCAACGAGGCGTGGGGGCTGGACGACGACGCCCGCGCGCTGGCCGACGCCGTCGTCCGCGTGCCGCTGCGCGGCGGGGCCGAGAGCCTCAACCTGGCCATGGCGGCCACCGTCTGCCTGTACGGCTCCGCACGGGCGCTGACCACGGCGCAGCGTCGGCGCGGGTGAGCCCGGCCCCGTCGTCCACCGCCTGACGACCCTCTTCCGCTGTCGGCAGGATTGGCTAGAGTCGCCGTATGCCCGGCGTCCCTCACACCCCCCACGGGGGTGCGTGATGCCCGCGGGCGGTGACCTCGCCGGGCTGGAGGAGCTCCCCGACGGGGTCGTGGTCGCCGACGGCGCCGCGCGCGTGGTGCTGGTCAACGCCGCTGCCGAGCGGGCGGTCGAGCGCAGCCGCCACGACCTGCTCGGCCGCGACATCCGCGAGGCGCTCCCGCTGCAGGACACCCAGGGCCGACGCTGGTGGGACTGCACCGACCCGTGGAACGGCATGGCCACCCGCACCGGCCACCGCGAGCGCCTGCTGCTGCTGCCGGGCAAGGAGCAGCCGGTCGAGCTGTACGTCACCGCCAGCTACCGCCGCCCCGGGCACCTCGCGCCGGTCGAGGCCGTGGTGATGGGGGTGCGCGACGCGGTCTCGCGCCGGCGCTCGCACGAGGAGGACGGCGCGCTCATCTCCACGGTCGCCCACGAGCTGCGCTCGCCGCTCACGTCGGTCAAGGGGTTCACCGCCACGCTGCTGCGGCGCTGGGAGCGGTTCACCGACGACCAGAAGCGCTTCATGCTCGAGACGATCGAGCACGACGCCGACCGGGTGACCCGGCTGATCAGCGAGCTGCTCGACATCTCGCGCATCGACGCCGGGCGCCTCGAGGTGCGCCGCCAGCCGGTCGACGTCGAGGTGGCCGCGCGGCGCTACGTCGACCGGATGGTCGCCAGCGGCAACGACGAGCGCAAGTTCGTGGTCAACTCCGACACCGAGGTGCCCGAGGTGTGGGCCGACCCCGACCGCCTCGAGCAGGTGCTCGCCAACCTGCTCGAGAACGCCGTGCGCCACGGCGACGGCACGGTCACCCTCGACATCATGGCCGGCTCGGAGGTGCTCACGCCCGGCGCCGGCGCCGAGCCCGTCGTCGTGGTGAGCGTCAGCGACGAGGGCGAGGGCATCGACGAGGCCGACCTGCAGCGGGTGTTCACGCGCTTCTGGCACGGTCGCCGGCGGGGTGGCACCGGGCTGGGTCTGTACCTCGTGCGGGGCCTGGTCGAGGCGCACGGGGGGCGCATCACGGTCGGGCGCGCGGCGTCCGGCGGCGCGCAGTTCCGATTTACCCTGCCCGCCTCGGCCCCGGACTTCGTGGCCTGAGCGCGGGCGCCCCGTCACCGCCCCGTCACCGCCGCCCAGCCCCCGGCCTGGGACGATGGCCACCGGGCGCGCCGGACCCCACGCGGTCGGCGACGCCGAAGCCCTGCACGTCACGGAAGTAGGTACCCATGTCCGCCCCGAACTCCAGCTACGACCCGGTCGAGGTCGAGGCGCTGTCGGTCGAGTCGGTCTCGACCGCGGTGGCCGAGGCGCTCGCGGCGGCCGCCGCCGCGAGCACGCTGGACGAGCTGAAGAGCGCGCGCCTGGCGCACGCCGGCGACCGCAGCACCCTCGCGCTGGCCAACCGCGAGATCGCCGCCCTGCCACCCGCGGCGCGCGCGGACGCCGGCCGCCGCGTCGGGCAGGCCCGTGGTGAGGTCAACCGCGCCTTCGCCGAGCGGCAGAGCGAGCTCGAGGCCGAGCGCGACGCCCGCGTCCTCGTCGAGGAGGCCGTCGACGTCACGCTGCCGGTCGACCGGCAGGCGAGGGGTGCGCGCCACCCGCTGAACACCTTGCAGGACAAGATCGAGGACCTCTTCGTGGCCATGGGCTGGGAGGTCGCCGAAGGCCCTGAGCTGGAGTCGGAGTGGTTCAACTTCGACGCCCTGAACTTCGACGCCGACCACCCGGCGCGGCAGATGCAGGACACCTTCTTCGTCGAGCCGGCCGAGGCGGGCCTGGTGCTGCGCACCCACACCTCGCCGGTGCAGGTGCGCAGCCTGCTCGAGCGGGGCGTCCCGACGTACGTCGTGTGCCCGGGCAAGGTGTTCCGCACCGACGAGCTGGACGCGACGCACACCCCCGTGTTCCACCAGGTCGAGGGGCTCGCGGTCGACGAGGGCCTGACCATGGCCCACCTGAAGGGCACGCTGGAGTACTTCGCGCGCGAGATGCTCGGCGACGACGTGGTGCTGCGCTGGCGGCCGTCGTACTTCCCGTTCACCGAGCCGAGCGCCGAGGTCGACCTGCAGTGCGCGATCTGCCGCGGCGACGACCTGGACTGCCGCACCTGCGGCGGCACCGGGTGGATCGAGTGGGGCGGCTGCGGGATGGTCCACCCCAACGTGCTGCGCTCGTGCGGCGTCGACCCCGACCGGTACAGCGGCTTCGCCTTCGGCATGGGGATCGAGCGCACGCTGATGATGCGCTACGGCGTCCGCGACATGCGCGACATGGTCGAGGGCGACGTCCGGTTCAGCCAGCACTACGGGATGGAGATCTGATGCGCGCCCCGCTGTCGTGGCTGCGTGAGCACACCGACCTGCCGGCCGACGCGACACCGCAGCAGGTGCTCGACGTGCTGTGGCGGGTCGGCCTGGAGGAGGAGGCCGTGCACGGCGGCGACCTCACCGGACCGCTGGTCGTCGGGCGCGTCGTGTCGGCCGAGCCCGAGCCGCAGAAGAACGGCAAGACGATCCACTGGTGCCAGGTGCAGGTGGGGCCGAGCGAGCAGGACGTGCGCGGCATCGTCTGCGGCGCCTCGAACTTCGGCGCGGGCGACAGCGTCGTCGTCGCCCTGCCGGGGGCCGTGCTGCCCGGGGGCTTCGAGATCTCGGCGCGCAAGACCTACGGGCACGTGTCCGACGGCATGATCTGCTCCGAGCGCGAGCTGGGCCTCGGTGACGACCACGCTGGCATCATCGTGCTCGAGCGGCCGGGTCCCGGCGACACCGAGCCCGGCACCGACGCGATCGCCCTGCTGGGCCTGGACGACGTCGCGATCGAGGTCAACGTCAACCCCGACCGCGGCTACTGCTTCAGCCTGCGTGGCATCGCGCGCGAGTACGCGCTGAAGGCCGGCGGACGCTTCGTCGACCCGGCCGACGTCCAGCCGCCCCCCGCCGACGACCGCGGGTTCGCCGTGCGCCTCGACGACGACGCGCCGGTGCGTGGGCGCGCCGGCTGCGACCGGTACGTCGCTCGCGTCGTGCGCGGGTTCGACCCGGGCGCCGCCACTCCTGACTGGATGCGCAAGGTGCTCACCCTGTGCGGCATGCGGCCGATCTCGCTGGCGGTCGACGTCACCAACTACGTCATGCTCGCCACCGGCCAACCCCTGCATGCGTTCGACCTCGACCGGCTCGGCGAGCGCATCGTGGTGCGTCGGGCGCGGGCGGGGGAGCGGCTGACGACGCTGGACGACGTCGAGCGCACCCTCGACCCCGAGGACCTGCTCATCACCGACGAGGCGGCCGACGGCAGCAGCCGGGTGCTGGCGCTGGCCGGCGTCATGGGCGGCGCGAGCAGCGAGGTGTCGCCGAGCACCGCGAACCTGCTCGTCGAGTCCGCCCACTTCGACCCCGTGACGGTCGCGCGCACGGCCCGCCGGCACAAGCTCGGCACGGAGGCCGCGCGCCGCTTCGAGCGCGGCGTCGACACCGACCTGGCCGACCGCGCCGCCGAGCTGGCCGTGCGCCTGCTGGTCGAGCACGGCGGTGGCACCGTCGGGGCGGTCACCGACGTCGACGAGCGCCCGCCGCGCCCGCCGGTGCCCCTGCGGCGTGACCTCCCCCGCCGCCTGGTCGGCGTCGACTACCCCGACGACCAGGTGCGAGCGGCGCTCGAGGCCGTCGGCTGCACCGTCAGCGACGACCCGGCGGACCCCGAGCGGCTGCTCGTGCACGTGCCGTCCTGGCGCCCGGACCTCGTCGAGGGCGCTGACCTCGTCGAGGAGGTCGCGCGGGTGGTGGGCTACGACACCGTCCCGGTGGTGCTGCCGGCGGCTCCCGCCGGTCGAGGCCTGACCCGCGCGCAGCGGCTGCAGCGCTCGGCAGCGCGGGCGCTGGCCGAGCACGGGCTGGTCGAGGTGCTCACCTACCCCTTCACCTCCGCCGAGCGGCTCGACCAGCTGGGCCTGCCCGAGGGCGACCCGCGCCGACAGGCGCTGCGGCTCGCGAACCCGCTGAGCGAGCAGGCTCCGCTGCTGCGCACGACCTTGCTGGCCACGCTGCCCGAGGCCGCTCACCGCAACCTGTCGCGGGGAGCGCGCGACCTGGCGCTGTTCGAGGTGGGTCACGTGTTCCGCCCGTCCGGTGAGCCGCCCGCGGCGCCGCGCCCGGCCGGCGCGCGACGTCCGGACGACGCCGTGCTGGCCGAGCTCGACGCCGGCGTGCCCCCGCAGCCGCTGCGGGCGGCGGTGCTGCTGGCGGGCCAGCGCGAGCCGGCGGGCTGGTGGGGCCCGGGCCGTGCCGCCGACTGGACCGACGCGGTCGGGGCCGTGCAGACGCTCGCGGCCTCGCTGGGTGCCGGGACGCTCAGCGTGTCCGCCGACCAGCACGAGCCGTGGCACCCCGGGCGGTGCGCGCTGCTGGCTCTGCCGGACGGCACGCTGGTCGGTCACGCGGGCGAGCTCGCGCCGTCGGTGGTGGCGGCGCTGGACCTGCCCGAGCGCACCTGCGCGGCCGAGATCGACCTCGGCGTCCTGATGGCCGCCGTGCCGGAGATCATCCCGGCAGCGCCCGTGCCCACCCACCCGGTCGCGCTGCGCGACGTCGCCCTCGTGGTGGACGCCGCCGTGCCCGCCGCGCAGGTCGAGCAGGCGCTGCGCGACGGCGGCGGCGCGCTGCTGGAGCAGGTGCGGCTGTTCGACGAGTACCGCGGCGAGCAGGTCGGTGCCGGACGGCGCTCGCTGGCCTACCGCCTGGTCCTGCGCGCTCCCGACCGCACGCTGACCGGCGACGAGGCCACCGCGGTGCGCGACGCCGCGGTCGCGGTGGCCGCGGAGCGCACCGGGGCCGTGCTGCGCGCCGGCTGACCGCTGTCTGCATGGATTCGTTGATCCATGTATAGTCATGCGCATGGTCCGGATCGCGGTCGCGGGAGCCAGCGGGTACGCCGGCGGTGAGGTGCTGCGCCTGGCGCTCGGCCACCCCCAGCTCGAGGTGGGCGCGCTGACCGCCGGCTCCAGCGCGGGCACGACCCTCGCCGCGCACCACCCGCACCTGCGTCCGCTGGCGCAGCGCGAGCTGGCGCCGACGACGGTCGAGCAGCTGGCCGGCCACGACGCCGTCGTCCTCGCGCTGCCCCACGGTGAGTCCGCCCGATTGGTGGCGCAGCTGCCGGTCGACCTGCCGGTCATCGACTGCGGCGCGGACTTCCGGCTCGCCGACGCCGCTGCCTGGCGGACCTTCTACGGCACGCAGCACGCGGGCAGCTGGCCCTACGGCCTGCCCGAGCTCCCGCTGGCCGGTGGGGCACGGCAGCGCGACGCGCTCGCGGGTGCGCGACGGGTCGCCGTGCCCGGCTGCTACCCGACGGCCGTCTCCCTCGCCCTCGCCCCCGGCTTCGCCGCCGGGCTGCTCGAGCCGGACGACGTCGTCGTGGTCGCGGCGTCGGGCACGTCCGGCGCCGGCCGCGCCGCCAAGGCGCACCTGCTGGGCTCGGAGGTCATGGGCTCGATGTCGCCGTACGGCGTGGGCGGCGTCCACCGCCACACTCCCGAGATCGAGCAGAACCTCACCGCCGCCGCGGGCGGCCCGGTCTCGGTGTCGTTCACCCCGACCCTCGCCCCCATGGCGCGCGGCATCCTCGCGACCTGCACCGCGCGGCTGACCGCCGACGCCGACCCGGCCGCCGTCCGTGACGCGTGGGCCGAGGCCTACCGCGACGAGCCGTTCGTCGAGGTCCTCGCCGAGGGCGCGTGGCCGCGCACCGCCGACACCTACGGGGCCAACACCGCGCACGTGCAGGTGACCGTCGACCAGCGCACCCGCCGGGTGGTGGCCGTCGCGGCCCTCGACAACCTCACCAAGGGCACGGCAGGTGCCGCCGTGCAGTGCCTCAACCTCGCCCTGGGCCTGCCCGAGACCCTGGGTCTGCCTACGGTGGGGGTGGCACCGTGAGCGTCACCGCCGCCCGCGGGTTCCGGGCCGCCGGCGTCACGGCGGGGCTCAAGGCGTCCGGCCGCCCCGACGTCGCGCTCGTCGTCAACGACGGACCGGCCTGGGCGGCCGCCGCGGTCTACACGAGCAACCGCTGCAAGGCCAACCCGGTGCTGTGGAGCCAGGTGGCCAGCGCCGACGGCGTCGTGCGCGCCGTGGTGCTCAACTCCGGGGGCGCCAACTGCTACACCGGCCCGCAGGGCTTCGCCGTCACCCACGCCAGCGCCGAGCAGGTCGCCGAGCTCGTCGGCGCCGACCCGGGCGACGTCGTGGTCTGCTCCACCGGCCTGATCGGCGACCAGCTCGACGGCGACAGGCTCAGCGCCGGCATCACCGCCGCCGCGCAGGCGCTGTCACCCGACGGCGGCACGGACGCCGCCACGGCGATCATGACGACCGACACCGTGAGCAAGCAGGCGGTGCACCGCGGCGAGGGCTGGGTCGTCGGTGGCATGGCGAAGGGCGCGGGCATGCTGGCCCCCGCGCTCGCCACGATGCTCGTCGTGATCACGACGGACGCCGACGTCGACGCCGCGACGTGCGACGCCGCCCTGCGCGCCGCCACCCGCGTCACCTTCGACCGGCTGGACTCCGACGGCTGCCAGTCCACCAACGACACCGTGCTGCTCATGGCCAGCGGCGCGTCGCACGTGCGGCCGGACCTCCCGACGTTCACCGCCGCCGTCACGGCGGTCTGCCACGACCTCGCCCAGCAGCTGATGCGCGACGCCGAGGGCGCCGACCACGACATCGCCATCGAGGTGCGCCACGCCGCCGACGAGGACGACGCCGTCGAGGTGGCCCGCGCGGTGGCGCGCAGCAACCTGTTCAAGGCCGCTGTCTTCGGGCGCGACCCGAACTGGGGCCGGGTGCTGGCCGCGGTCGGCACGACGGCCGCGGCCTTCGACCCCGCCGTCCTCGACGTCGCCGTGAACGGCGTCTGGATCGCGCGCGACGGCGGCCCCGGCGACGACCGGTCGGCGGTCGACCTCAGCGATCGCGACGTCCACGTCGTCATCGACCTCAAGGAGGGGCAGGCCACCGCCACGGTGTGGACCAACGACCTGACTCACGCGTACGTGCACGAGAACTCGGCCTACTCGACATGAAGCGCTGGGGCACCTCGCGGCCGATGCGCGCCGACAACCCCGCCTGGGACGCCACGCGCGCTGACGTCCTCATCGACGCCCTGCCGTGGCTGAAGGAGTTCCACGGCCGGGTCGTCGTCATCAAGTACGGCGGCAACGCCATGACCGACGACGCGCTCAAGCGCGCCTTCGCCGAGGACATGGTGTTCCTGCGGCACGTCGGCATCCGCCCGGTGGTGGTGCACGGCGGCGGCCCGCAGGTCACCGCGATGCTGGCCCGGCTCGGCATCGAGTCGCAGTTCCGCGCCGGCCTGCGCGTCACCACCGAGCAGACCGTCGACGTCGTGCGCATGGTGCTCGTCGGGCAGGTCGGCCGCGAGCTGGTCGGGCTGATCAACGAGCACGGGCCGCACGCCGTCGGCCTGTCCGGTGAGGACGCCGGGCTGTTCCGCGCCGAGCGCACCCGGCCCCTCGTCGACGGCGAGCCGGTCGACGTCGGCCTCGTGGGCGACGTCGTCGAGGTCGACCCCGCGGCGGTCCTCGACCTCGTGGGCGCGGGGCGCATCCCGGTCGTGTCGTCCATCGCCCCTGAGCGCGGCGGCCGGGTGCTCAACGTCAACGCCGACACGGCCGCCGCCGCGCTGGCCGTCGCCCTCGCAGCCGTCAAGCTGGTGGTGCTCACCGACGTCGAGGGCCTCTACAGCGACTGGCCCGACCGGTCCTCGCTCGTGCAGCAGATCGGCGCCGACGAGCTCGAGCAGGTGCTGCCCCAGATCGACTCCGGCATGGCACCGAAGATGGCAGCCTGCCTGCGCGCCGTCCGCGGCGGCGTCACGCGGGCCACGGTCGTCGACGGTCGGCTGCCGCACGCGCTGCTGCTGGAGATGCTCACCAGCGAGGGCACCGGGACGATGGTGACGCCGTGAACGAACCCCTGCAGCCCCGTGCCGGCCGCGACGCCGACGCGCTCGTGAGTGCCGACGCGTCGTCCGCGCAGTGGCTGCAGCGCTACGCCGACGCGCTGCTGCCCACCTACGGCACACCCCAGCGCGTGCTCGTGCGCGGCGAGGGCGCCTACGTGTGGGACGCCGACGGCCGGCGCTACCTCGACCTGCTCGCAGGGATCGCCACGAACGCGCTGGGCCACGCCCACCCGACGCTCGTCGGCGCCGTGACCGCCCAGCTGTCGACGCTCGGCCACGTGTCGAACTTCTTCGCCACCGCACCGCAGGTGGCGCTCGCCGAGCGGCTGCTCGGGCTGCTCGACGCCCCGCACGGGTCCCGCGTGTTCTTCGCGAACTCCGGCGCCGAGGCGAACGAGGCGGCGTTCAAGATCGCCCGGCGCACCGGACGCCCGCGCGTCCTCGCCCTCGAGGGGGCCTTCCACGGGCGCACGCTCGGCGCCCTGGCGCTCACCCACAAGCCCGCCTACCGCGAGCCGTTCGAGCCGCTGCCCGGCGGGGTCGAGCACCTGCCCTTCGGCGACCTGCCCGCCCTGCGGGCCGCCCTCGACGACCAGGTGGCGGCGCTCGTGCTCGAGCCGGTGCAGGGCGAGGCCGGCGTCCGCCCGCTGCCCGAGGGCTACCTCGCGGCGGCGCGCGAGCTCACCCGCGAGGTCGGCGCGCTGCTCGTCGTCGACGAGGTGCAGACCGGCATGGGCCGCACGGGCGCGTGGTTCGCGCACACGCGGCACGGCGTCGTCCCCGACGTCGTCACCCTCGCCAAGGGTCTCGGCGGCGGCATCCCGGTGGGGGCAGCCGTGACGCTGGGCGAGCACGCCTCGGCGTTGCTGGGCGCCGGCCAGCACGGCACGACGTTCGGCGGCAACCCGGTGGCCGCCGCGGCCGCGCTCGCCACCATCCACGTCATCGAGCGCGACGGCCTGCTCGGCAACGCGACGGCGGTCGGCGAGCGGCTCGCGCGAGGAGCGGTGGCCGCCGGGGGGCCGCTCGTCACCGACGTCCGGGGCGAGGGCCTGCTGCTCGGGCTGCACCTCGCGCGGCCGCGGCCGCGGCGAGGTTCGCCACGGCCGCCCTCGAGCGCGGGTTCGTCGTCAACGCCGTCGCACCCGATACGGTGCGCCTCGCCCCGCCGCTCGTGCTCACCGCCGAGCAGGCGGACTCCTTCCTGGCGGCGCTGCCCGCGATCGCGGCGGCCGCCTCCGCCGACCCCGACGAGGAGCCCTGACATGCCCCGCCACTTCCTGCGCGACGACGACCTCAGCCCGGCCGAGCTGCTCGAGGTGCTCGACCTCGCCGCGCGCGTGAAGGCCGACCGGTTCGCCCTGCGTCCGCTCGAGGGCCCCCGCGCCGTCGCGGTGCTCTTCGACAAGCCCTCCACGCGCACCCGCGTCTCGTTCAGCATCGGCGTCGCCGAGCTCGGCGGGTACCCGCTGGTCATCGACGCCCAGTCCAGCCAGCTCGGTCGCGGCGAGCCGGTCGAGGACACCGCGCGCGTGCTCGACCGCCAGGTGGCCGCCATCGTGTGGCGCACCTTCGGCCAGGAGCGCATCGAGGCCATGGCCGCCGCCAGCCGCGTCCCCGTCGTCAACGCGCTGACCGACGAGTTCCACCCCTGCCAGATCCTCGCCGACCTGCAGACCATCCGCGAGCACAAGAAGGCGCTCGCCGGCCTCACGCTGGCCTACCTGGGCGACGGTGCGAACAACATGGCGCACTCCTACCTGCTCGGTGGCGCCGCCGCCGGCCTGCACGTGCGGGTCGGCACGCCGTCGTCCCACCAGCCCGACCCCGCCGTCGTCGAGCGGGCCCGGCAGATCGCCGCCGACACCGGCGGGTCCGTGCTCGTCACCGACCGGCCCGAGCAGGCCGCGGACGGCGCCGACGCCCTCGCCACCGACACCTGGGTCTCGATGGGTCAGGAGGGGGAGAAGGGTGAGCGCGCCGGTCTCGAGAGCCCCTTCACGCCCTTCGCCGTCGACGGTGCCGCCCTCGCGCGCGCCGCGGTCGACGCCGTCGTCCTGCACTGCCTGCCCGCCTACCGCGGCCTGGAGATCAGCGCCGAGGTGATCGACGGGCCGCAGTCGGTCGTGTGGGACGAGGCCGAGAACCGCCTCCACGCCCAGAAGGCGCTGCTCGCCTGGCTGCTGGAACGGTCGTCGTGACGGCCGGTCCCCGGCCGCACCCCGGCGTCACGGCCCACACGAAGGCGGCCCGGCAGCAGCGCATCGCCGACCTGCTCTCGCGCACCCCGGTGCGCTCGCAGACCCAGCTCGCCGAGCTGCTCGCGGCCGACGGCATCGAGGTCACGCAGGCGACGCTGTCCCGCGACCTCGTCGAGCTGGACGCGGTGAAGGTGCGCATCCCCTCCGGCGCGCTGGTGTACGCCGTCCCGGCCGAGGGCGGTGACCGCACGCCGCACGCGGCCGAGGAGTCCACGGCGGCCGAGACCCGGCTGGCCCGCCTGCTGGGTGAGCTGCTGGTCTCCGCCGAGGGCTCGGCGAACCTCGCGCTGCTGCGCACGCCACCCGGCGCCGCCCAGTTCCTCGCCTCCGCGATCGACCGGACCCGTCCCGGCGACGTCCTCGGCACCGTGGCCGGCGACGACACCGTGCTCGTCATCAGCCGGGGGGCCGACGGCGGTGCGGCCCTCGCCGACCGCCTGCTCGCCGTCGCCAACGACCCGACCGAGACCGACCCCACCCGCGACCCGTCCCGAAGGAACCCACGTTGAGCAAGGTCCTGACCTCCCTGCCCGTCGGCGAGCGCGTCGGCATCGCCTTCTCCGGCGGCCTCGACACGTCCGTCGCCGTCGCGTGGATGCGCGACAAGGGCGCCGTGCCGTGCACGTACACGGCCGACATCGGCCAGTACGACGAGCCCGACGTCGACGGCGTTCCGGCCCGGGCGATGCAGTACGGCGCCGAGCTCTCGCGCGCGGTCGACTGCAAGCGCCCGCTCGTGGAGGAGGGGCTGGCGGCGCTGGCCTGCGGCGCGTTCCACATCCGCTCCGGCGGCCGGGCGTACTTCAACACCACGCCGCTCGGGCGCGCGGTCACGGGGACGTTGCTGGTGCGCGCCATGCACGAGGACGGCGTGGAGATCTGGGGCGACGGGTCGACGTTCAAGGGCAACGACATCGAGCGCTTCTACCGCTACGGGCTGCTGGCCAACCCGTCGCTGCGCATCTACAAGCCGTGGCTCGACCCGGACTTCGTCGCCGAGCTCGGCGGCCGCGCCGAGATGAGCCGCTGGCTCGTCGAGCACGACCTGCCCTACCGCGACAGCGCGGAGAAGGCGTACTCGACCGATGCCAACATCTGGGGCGCCACGCACGAGGCGAAGACGCTCGAGCACCTCGACGTGTCGCTGGAGACCGTCGAGCCGATCATGGGCGTGCGCTTCTGGGACCCCGCCGTCCAGATCGAGCCGGAGGACGTCACCGTGCGCTTCGAGCGCGGCCGCCCGGTGGCGGTCGACGGCACGCGCTACGACGACCCCGTGGCCCTGGTGCACGCCGTCAACGCGATCGGCGGGCGGCACGGCCTGGGCATGTCCGACCAGATCGAGAACCGCATCATCGAGGCCAAGAGCCGTGGCATCTACGAGGCGCCGGGGATGGCGCTGCTGTGGGCGGCCTACGAGCGGCTGCTGAACGCCATCCACAACGAGGACACCATCGCCAGCTACCACGCGCACGGACGCCGCCTCGGCCGCCTGCTGTACGAGGGGCGCTGGCTCGACCCGCAGTCGCTGATGCTGCGCGAGTCGATCCAGCGCTGGATCTCCTCGGTCGTCACCGGCGAGGTCACGCTGCGGCTGCGCCGCGGCGAGGACTACACCGTGCTGCGCACCGAGGGCGAGACGTTCTCGTACCACCCCGACAAGCTGTCGATGGAGCGCACCGAGAACGCCGCGTTCGGTCCCACCGACCGGATCGGCCAGCTGACGATGCGCAACCTCGACATCGCCGACTCGCGGGCGCTGCTGGAGCTCTACGCCGAGCAGCCGCTCGACCAGGGCCAGGTGCTCGTCGAGCACGGGACGCTCTTCGGTGAGCTGCCCGCCGGCGGCGCTGACCGCATCACCGCCAACCCCGGCGGTCGCGGGCGACGAGGAGCTCGCGCTGGAGAGCGCGGCGATGGAGGCGGGCACCGACTGATGGCCGACCACACCGCACCCGCGACCCCGCCCGACGCGTCGACCACGCCAGCGACGAACGCCGGCGCGCTCTGGGGCGGCCGGTTCTCCGGCGCCCCGGCCGACGCGCTGGCCGAGCTGAGCCGCAGCACGCACTTCGACTGGCGGCTCGCGCGCTACGACATCGAGGGCTCTCGCGCCCACGCCCGGGTGCTGGGCGCAGCCGGCCTGCTGAGCGCCGAGGAGCTCACCGGCATGCTGGCGGCGCTCGACCACCTCGACGCCGACGTGGCGAGTGGTGCGTTCGGCCCGGCGCCGGACGACGAGGACGTGCACGCGGCCCTCGAGCGCGGGCTGATCGAGCGCGCCGGCGCCGACCTGGGCGGCCGGCTGCGCGCCGGGCGCTCGCGCAACGACCAGATCGCCACGCTCGTGCGGATGTACCTGCGGGAGCACGCACGGGTCGTGGCCGGCCGCGCGCTGGACCTCGTCGCGGCGCTCGTCGACCAGGCCGCCGCCCATCCCGGCGCGGCCATGCCCGGGCGCACCCACCTCCAGCACGCGCAGCCGGTGCTGCTGGCCCACCACCTGCTCGCGCACGCCTGGCCGCTGCTGCGCGACGTCGACCGCCTCCGCGACTGGGACGCGCGGGCGGCGGCCTCGCCGTACGGCTCGGGCGCGCTGGCCGGCTCCTCCCTCGGGCTCGACCCTGCGGCGGTGGCCGCCGACCTCGGCTTCGACCGGCCGGTCGAGAACTCCATCGACGGCACCGCGGCCCGCGACGTCGTCGCGGAGTTCTCGTTCGTGGCGGCCATGATCGGCGTGGACCTGTCCCGGCTCGCCGAGGAGGTCGTGGTCTGGGCGACCAAGGAGTTCTCGTTCGTCACGCTCGACGACGCGTACTCGACGGGGTCGAGCATCATGCCGCAGAAGAAGAACCCGGACGTCGCCGAGCTGGCCCGCGGCAAGGCCGGCCGCCTCATCGGCGACCTCGCCGGGCTGCTCGCCACCCTCAAGGCCCTGCCGCTCGCCTACAACCGCGACCTGCAGGAGGACAAGGAGCCGGTGTTCGACGCCGTCGACACCTTGGAGGTCCTGCTGCCCGCGATGAGCGGCATGGTCGCCACCGCGACCTTCGACACCGACCGGATGGCGGCCCTGGCGCCCCAGGGCTTCGCCCTGGCCACCGACGTCGCCGAGTGGCTGGTGCGCCAGCGGGTGCCGTTCCGGGTGGCGCACGAGGTCGCCGGCGAGTGCGTGCGGCGCTGCGAGCAGCGCGGCATCGAGCTGTGGGACCTCACCGACGCCGACCTGGCCGCCGTCTCGCCGCACCTCACCCCGCAGGTGCGTGAGGTGCTCTCGGTCGAGGGCTCGCTCGCCTCCCGCGACGCGGTGGGCGGCACGGCGCCGGCACGCGTCGCCGAGCAGCTCGCGGCGGCCCGGGCGGCCCTCTCGGCCGCCCGGGCCTGGGCCGACCCCACCGCCGGCTGACCTGCCCTAGCGGCGATCCCGGGACGGCCGGCCGCGCACGTTCGCCACGACGGCAGCCACCGGCAGCAGGGGAGCGGCGATCACCAGCGCGGCGACGCGCAGCGCAGTCGGCGCTGGCACGAAGAAGCCGAAGACGACGAGCACGATGCACGGCACCCAGATCAGGAAGTAGCGACGGCGGCGCCGCGCGATGTCCTCGTCGCGGGCCTCGCGGTCGGTCGGGGTGACGATGTCGTAGCGCGGCACCCGACGCTGTCGACGCGCCATGCGTTCCAGTCTGCACCGAGTCCGCGGGCGCGGACCCTTTACGTCCGGCACAGATACCGCGAGGATGCAGACGTCCGCCGGCGACGAGGCCGGCCCTCGACGACGAGGAGCACCTATGACGGCGCACGACGATCTCGAGACCGCGGCGCGGCAGGTGGCCGAGCTGCGCGACAGCGTGGCCTCCCTGCAGGCGCACGTGGGCGAGACCATCGACGTCCAACGGCTGAGGGACGACGTCACGCGCATCGCGGCCGACCTCAACCTCATCGCTCGCGCGGTGGGGATGCGGCACGGCAAGGCCCAGCCGGGCGAGATCATCTACATCCCGGACGCCGACTACGACCCGTCGTTCTGGTCCGACGCCGAGGACGAGGGCCTGGGCGCCACCGGCCGGGTCGGCTGACTTGGCGTCCGCGCGACAGCAGGCCGTGCGCCCGAGCGCCCCGGCACCCGTGACGGGTGTGGGGGCGCCTGGCAGAGCCCGCATCACGGCCCGCACCCTGCGCACGGACCGCTACTGGGTGCAGCCGCTGGTCACCTTCGTGGTGCTGCTCGCCTTCGTCGTCTACTCCTCGATCCGCGCCTTCGCCAACACCGCCTACTACGCGGCCCCGTACATCTCGCCGTTCTACTCGCCCTGCCTGGCCACCGAGTGCGTGCCCGGTGCGGGCGAGCTCCACGTCGTGGGGGACTGGTGGGCGCTGTCACCGGCGCTGCTGATCCTCGTGTTCCCGTTGGGGTTCCGGCTCACCTGCTACTACTACCGCAAGGCGTACTTCCGCTCGATCTGGCTGTCACCGCCCGCGTGCGCCGTCGCCGAACCGCACGGCTCGTACTCCGGCGAGTCCCGCTTTCCGTTGAAGCTCAACAACATCCATAGGTTCTTCTTCTACGTCGGGCTGGTCTTCAACGTCATCCTCACGTACGACGCGGTGCTCGCCTTCCGTGACGCCGACGGTCAGTGGGGGCACGCGGGCCTCGGGACGCTGGTGCTGCTCGCCAACGCGGCGCTGCTGTGGCTCTACTCGTTATCGTGCCACTCCTGCCGGCACGCCGTCGGCGGGCGGCTCACGCACTTCTCACGGCACCCGTTGCGCTACAAGGCCTGGACCTTCGTCTCGCGGCTCAACACCCGGCACATGCAGTTCGCCTGGATCTCGCTCATCGGTGTGGCACTGACCGACGCGTACGTGGCGCTCGTCGCCTCGGGCGCCTTCACCGACCCCCGCATCTTCTGAGGAGAGCTGACAGCGTGAGCGATCTGGAGCGCCACCAGTACGACGTCGTCGTGATCGGCGCGGGAGGGGCCGGTCTTCGCGCCGCGATCGAGGCGCGCGAGCACGGGCTGCGCACCGCGATCGTCTGCAAGTCGTTGTTCGGCAAGGCCCACACCGTCATGGCCGAGGGCGGCATCGCGGCGTCCATGGGCAACGTGAACTCGCGCGACAGCTGGCAGGTGCACTTCCGCGACACCATGCGCGGCGGCAAGTTCCTGAACAACCCGCGCATGGCCGAGCTGCACGCGAAGGAGGCGCCGCAACGGGTCTGGGAGCTCGAGACGTACGGCGCGCTGTTCGACCGCACCACCGACGGCCGGATCAGCCAGCGCAACTTCGGTGGTCACGAGTACCCGCGCCTCGCGCACGTCGGCGACCGCACCGGGCTCGAGCTCATCCGCACGTTGCAGCAGAAGATCGTGTCGCTGCAGCAGGACGACGAGCGCGAGCTGGGCGACCCCGAGGCCAGGCTGAAGGTGTTCGCCGAGCTGACCGTCACCGAGCTGCTCAAGGACGGCGACGCGGTGAGCGGCGCGTTCGGCTACTGGCGCGAGTCCGGCCGGTTCGTCCTCTTCGAGACCCCGGCGGTCGTGCTCGCCACGGGCGGTATCGGCAAGTCCTTCAAGGTCACGTCCAACTCCTGGGAGTACACCGGCGACGGGCACGCGCTCGCCCTGCGGGCCGGCGCGACGCTCATCAACATGGAGTTCGTGCAGTTCCACCCCACCGGCATGGTGTGGCCGCCGTCGGTGAAGGGCATCCTCGTCACCGAGTCGGTGCGTGGTGACGGTGGCGTCCTGCGCAACAGCGAGGGCAAGCGGTTCATGTTCGACCACGTGCCGGACGTCTTTCGCCACCAGTACGCCGAGAGCGAGGACGAGGCCGACCGCTGGTACGACGACCCCGACGAGAACAAGCGCCCACCAGAGCTGCTGCCGCGCGACGAGGTCGCCCGGGCCATCAACACCGAGGTCAAGGAGGGCCGAGGCTCTCCGCACGGCGGCGTCTTCCTCGACGTCTCGACCCGGCTGCCCGCAGAGGAGATCCGCCGGCGGCTGCCGTCGATGCACCACCAGTTCAAGGAGCTCGCCGACGTCGACATCACGGCCGAGCCGATGGAGGTCGGGCCCACCTGCCACTACGTGATGGGCGGGGTCGAGGTCGACGCCGACACCGCGGCCGCCGTGGTGCCCGGCCTGTTCGCGGCCGGCGAGGTCGCCGGCGGGATGCACGGGTCCAACCGCCTCGGCGGCAACTCGCTGTCGGACCTGCTCGTGTTCGGCCGGCGCGCGGGGGCCGGCGCGGCGGCGTACGTCGCGGGGCTCGGCGAGCGGCGTCCGGTGGTGGCGGACGCCGACGTCGACGCCGCGGGCCGGGCGGCCCTGGCGCCGTTCCGGGCGGATGACGAGGCGGGCGAGAACCCCTACACGATCCACCAGGAGCTGCAGCAGACGATGAACGACCTCGTCGGCATCATCCGGCGTGAAGCGGAGATCCAGGAGGCGCTGGAGCGCCTGCGGGGCCTGCGCTCGCGGGTCGCCGCGGTCGCCGTCGAGGGGCACCGGCAGTTCAACCCCGGCTGGCACCTGGCCCTCGACCTGCGCAACATGCTCGACGTCTCCGAGTGCGTGGCCCGTGCCGCGCTGGAGCGCACCGAGAGCCGTGGTGGCCACACCCGCGAGGACTTCCCGCAGATGGAAGCCGCCTGGCGCAAGGTCAACCTCGTCTGCCGCCTGCGCTCCGACGGCGAGGGCGTCGAGCTGGCGCAGCAGCCGGTGCCGACGATCCGGGCCGACCTGCTCGACCTGTTCGAGCTCGGCGAGCTGGAGAAGTACCTGACCCCTGAGGAGCTGCCGTGAGCTACGACGCGAGTTTCCGGGTCTGGCGCGGTGACGCCGACGGCGGCGAGCTCGAGGACTTCACCGTCGCGGTCAACGAGGGCGAGGTCGTGCTCGACATCATCCACCGCCTGCAGGCGACGCAGGTGCCGGACCTTGCGGTGCGGTGGAACTGCAAGGCCGGCAAGTGCGGGTCGTGCAGCGCGGAGGTCAACGGTCGCCCGCGGCTGATGTGCATGACGCGCATGAGCACCTTCACCGAGGACGAGGTCGTCACCGTCACCCCCATGCGCGCCTTCCCCGTGCTGCGCGACCTCGTCACCGACGTCTCCTACAACTACGAGAAGGCCCGCGCCATCCCGGCCTTCGCACCGCCCGCCGACCTCGAGCCGGGGGAGTACCGCATGGCGCAGGTCGACGTCGAGCGCTCGCAGGAGTTCCGCAAGTGCATCGAGTGCTTCCTCTGCCAGGACGTGTGCCACGTCGTCCGCGACCACGAGGACAACAAGCAGGCGTACGCCGGCCCGCGCTTCCTGATGCGGATCGCCGAGCTCGACATGCACCCGCTCGACACGCGCGACCGCCAGGTCGCGGCCCAGGACGAGTTCGGGCTGGGCATGTGCAACATCACCAAGTGCTGCACCGAGGTCTGCCCCGAGCACATCAAGATCACCGACAACGCCCTGATCCCGTTGAAGGAGCGCGTCGTCGACCGCAAGTACGATCCGTTGGTGTGGCTGGGCTCGAAGATCGGACGTCGCCGCTGACGCCGTCCCGCTCGCTGGCCCGGCTGCTGTCCGCGCCGGTCCTCGACGTGGCACCTCGGCTGCTCGGTGCCGTGGTCGAGCACCGCACCAGCGACGGCGTGGTCGCCGTCCGGCTCACCGAGGTCGAGGCGTACGCCGGCCCCGGCGACCCCGGCTCTCACGCGCGCAACGGGCGCACGCCCCGCACGGCGGTGATGTTCGGGCCACCGGCGCACCTGTACGTGTACTTCTCCTACGGCATGCACTGGTGCGTCAACGTCGTGTGCGCGCCCGAGGGCTCGGCGTCCGCCGTCCTGCTGCGTGCCGGCGAGGTGGTGGGCGGCCACGAGCTGGCCAGGAGCCGGCGTCCGGCCGCCCGCAGCGACCGCGACCTCGCGCGCGGCCCGGCCCGGCTCGCGGGAGCGCTCGGGCTCGACGGCGCGCTCGACGGCGCGCCGCTGGGTGGCCCGCGGTCGGCGTCGGCCGTCCGGCTGGTGCTGCCCGAGGTCCCGGCGGGCCCGGTGCGCAGCGGTCCCCGCGTCGGCGTCAGCGGCCCGGGCGGCGACGGGGCGAGGTACCCCTGGCGCTTCTGGCTGGACGGCGAGCCGACGGTGTCGCCGTACCGGGCCGGCGTCTCGCGCAGCAATCCCGTTCGCCGCTCCGCGGGCTGATCGGGCAGGCTGGCCCTCGAGAGCACACCGGGCCACCGGGCCACCGGGCCACCGGGCCGCCGCGACGAAGGGACGACCGTGACCGACATCCTCGACGAGCTGCAGTGGCGAGGCCTGGTGGCGCAGACCACCGACGAGGCCGCGCTGCGCCAGGCACTCGCCGACGGGCCGATCACGGCGTACTGCGGGTTCGACCCGACCGCGCCGTCACTGCACTTCGGCAACCTCGTGCAGCTCGTCGTGCTGCGGCACCTGCAGCGGGCTGGGCACCGGGTGATCTGCCTCGTCGGTGGCTCGACCGGCCTCATCGGCGACCCCCGACCGAGCGCCGAGCGCGTGCTCAAGACCAAGGAGCAGACGGCGCAGTGGGTGGCGAGGATCCAGCAGCAGGTGCGGCCGTTCCTGCGCAGTGACGGCGACAACCCCGCCGTCTTCGTCAACAACCTCGACTGGACCGAAGGCCTCACGGCGCTCGACTTCCTGCGCGACGTGGGCAAGCACTTCCGCGTCAACCAGATGGTGAAGAAAGAGGCCATCGCGGCCCGCCTGAGCTCGGACGAGGGGATCTCGTACACGGAGTTCAGCTACCAGCTGCTGCAGGGACTCGACTACCTGCAGCTGTTCCGCGACTTCGGGTGCACGCTGCAGACCGGCGGCAACGACCAGTGGGGCAACCTCACCGCCGGCTCGGACCTGATCCACCGGGTCGAGGGCGCCTCCGTGCACCTGCTCACCACACCGCTGCTCACCGACTCCTCGGGCGAGAAGTTCGGCAAGAGCGCGGGCAACGCCATCTGGCTCTCGCCGGACATGACCAGCCCGTACGCCTTCTACCAGTACTGGCTCAACGTCGAGGACGCCTCGGTGGTGACGCTGCTCAAGGTGTTCACCGACCGCACCCGCGAGCAGGTGGCCGAGCTCGAGCAGGAGGTCGCCGAACGCCCGTTCGCGCGAGCGGCGCAGCGGGCGCTCGCCGCCGACGTCACCACGCTCGTGCACGGGGCGAAGGCCACCGAGGCGGTGCAGCAGGCGAGCAGCGCGCTGTTCGGGCGAGGTGCGCTGGAGGAGCTCGACGCGCAGACCCTGGCCGACGCGACGGCCGAGCTGCCTCGCACCACCGTGACCGTGGGGGAGCCGGTGGTCGACGCCTTCGTGGGGTCGGGTCTGTCGCAGAGCAGGTCGGCCGCGCGCCGCACCATCGAGGAGGGGGGCGCGTACGTCAACAACGTGAAGCTGGACGACGTCGACGCCGTCCTCACCGCCGAGCACCTGCTGCACGGCCGGTTCGCCGTCCTGCGCCGGGGGAAGAAGTCGCTCGCCGCGGCGGTCGTCGACGCCGAGTGAGGCCTCCTGCCCTGCGGTTCGTGCTCAGAAACGCCCTGGCGACAGCGGATTTGACGCCTCCGCGGGCGCCCCTCTAATGTTCTCGACGTCAGCCCGACAGGGAGGAACGGACACCGCGAGGTGGCCGGTCCCACGGGCGGACTCCCACTCCCAGCAACGGGCGAACAGCCCGGGGGCCGACAGCGTCCGAGACGTGGTCAGGCCGGCTCCAAGAGCCTGCTAGAGTAGGAACCCGATCCCCACCGCAGCACGTCAGCGAGCTCCGGGCTCACCGCCTGGAGCGAAGTTGACTGGCTCAACGCGGATCGGATAAGTTAGAACGGTTGCCCCGACAGACAGGCCGAAAGGCCCGACGCGGTGCGCGCCCGATCCTTGAGAACTCAACAGCGTGCCAAAAATCGATGCCAAACAACTCTCGTCATGGCATCAGCAGCGAAGGGCCATCAGGTCCGGAGCGCTGGTTCCAGGCGATTCCTTTGGTAGAAACCGGATGACCTTCGGGTCATCCGACTTCTAGCCATGGATCGGGTCTTCGGACCCAATCTCAAGAGATGTCACCCCGCGCCAGCGCGGTGGTGAGACAAACATCAACGGAGAGTTTGATCCTGGCTCAGGACGAACGCTGGCGGCGTGCTTAACACATGCAAGTCGAACGGTGATCTCGGAGCTTGCTCCGGGTGATCAGTGGCGAACGGGTGAGTAACACGTGAGTAACCTGCCCCTGGCTCTGGGATAACCCCGGGAAACCGAGGCTAATACCGGATACGACACAGACAGGCATCTGTACTGTGTGGAAAGTTTTTCGGCCAGGGATGGACTCGCGGCCTATCAGCTTGTTGGTGGGGTAACGGCCCACCAAGGCGACGACGGGTAGCCGGCCTGAGAGGGCGACCGGCCACACTGGGACTGAGACACGGCCCAGACTCCTACGGGAGGCAGCAGTGGGGAATATTGCGCAATGGGCGAAAGCCTGACGCAGCGACGCCGCGTGAGGGATGAAGGCCTTCGGGTTGTAAACCTCTTTCAGCAGGGAAGAAGCGAAAGTGACGGTACCTGCAGAAGAAGCACCGGCTAACTACGTGCCAGCAGCCGCGGTAATACGTAGGGTGCAAGCGTTGTCCGGAATTATTGGGCGTAAAGAGCTCGTAGGCGGTTTGTCGCGTCTGCTGTGAAAATCCAGGGCTTAACCCTGGACCTGCAGTGGGTACGGGCAGACTAGAGTGCGGTAGGGGAGATCGGAATTCCTGGTGTAGCGGTGAAATGCGCAGATATCAGGAGGAACACCGGTGGCGAAGGCGGATCTCTGGGCCGTAACTGACGCTGAGGAGCGAAAGCATGGGGAGCGAACAGGATTAGATACCCTGGTAGTCCATGCCGTAAACGTTGGGCGCTAGGTGTGGGGCTCATTCCACGAGTTCCGTGCCGCAGCAAACGCATTAAGCGCCCCGCCTGGGGAGTACGGCCGCAAGGCTAAAACTCAAAGGAATTGACGGGGGCCCGCACAAGCGGCGGAGCATGCGGATTAATTCGATGCAACGCGAAGAACCTTACCAAGGCTTGACATACAGAGTAATCCGGCAGAAACGTCGGGTCCGCAAGGGATTCTGTACAGGTGGTGCATGGTTGTCGTCAGCTCGTGTCGTGAGATGTTGGGTTAAGTCCCGCAACGAGCGCAACCCTCGTTCTATGTTGCCAGCACGTAATGGTGGGGACTCATAGGAGACTGCCGGGGTCAACTCGGAGGAAGGTGGGGATGACGTCAAATCATCATGCCCCTTATGTCTTGGGCTTCACGCATGCTACAATGGCCAGTACAAAGGGCTGCGAGACCGCAAGGTGGAGCGAATCCCAAAAAACTGGTCTCAGTTCGGATTGGGGTCTGCAACTCGACCCCATGAAGTCGGAGTCGCTAGTAATCGCAGATCAGCAACGCTGCGGTGAATACGTTCCCGGGCCTTGTACACACCGCCCGTCAAGTCACGAAAGTCGGTAACACCCGAAGCCGGTGGCCCAACCCTTGTGGAGGGAGCCGTCGAAGGTGGGACTGGCGATTGGGACTAAGTCGTAACAAGGTAGCCGTACCGGAAGGTGCGGCTGGATCACCTCCTTTCTAAGGAGCATCTGGCGCCGGTTCGCCGGCGTCCAGGCCCCTGCCTCGGACGTACGTTCCGAGGAGGGTGCTCAAGGGTGGAACATCGATTAGTTGGCACCGGTCGTGACGACCTCACTCAGTACAGCTCTTCGGAGCAGGAACCTGTGGGCGAGTCGCGGGCGGTGCCTGGCACGCTGTTGGGTCCTGAGGGACCGGGCATCACGCTCGACACTCAGCGACGACCGGCCCCCCGGTTGATCCAGACTCGGGGCCGTTTCGCGCGGACCGACCCTTCGGATGAACCACTCGCCGCTGGCGAGTAGGCACCGGGCTAGGGGTCGATCTCCGCCCGTACCTTGAGAACTGCACAGTGGACGCGAGCATCTTTGTGGCCAAGTTAATAAGGGCACACGGTGGATGCCTAGGCACTAGGAGCCGAAGAAGGACGTAGGAACCTGCGATAAGCCTTGGGGAGCTGGTAACCGAGCTGTGATCCAAGGATTTCCGAATGGGGAAACCCGGCTGGAGTCATTTCCAGTCACCCACGCCTGAACACATAGGGCGTGCGGAGGGAACGTGGGGAAGTGAAACATCTCAGTACCCACAGGAAGAGAAAGCAACCGCGATTCCGTGAGTAGTGGCGAGCGAAAGCGGAAGAGGCTAAACCGATCACATGTGATAGCCGGCAGGCGTTGTGTGGTCGGGGTCGTGGGACCTCTCAGTCAGTTCTGCCGAACTGGCAGCAAGTTACCAATCCGCGTCATAGTCGAAGGGCATTGAAAGGCCCGGCATAGAGGGTGCTACCCCCGTAGACGAAATGGCGTGGACTTGCGAGAGGGATCCCAAGTAGCACGGGGCCCGAGAAATCCCGTGCGAATCTGGCAGGACCACCTGCTAAGCCTAAATACTCCCTAGTGACCGATAGCGGACAAGTACCGTGAGGGAAAGGTGAAAAGTACCCCGGGAGGGGAGTGAAATAGTACCTGAAACCGTGTGCTTACAATCCGTCGGAGCCTCCTTAGCAGGGGTGACGGCGTGCCTTTTGAAGAATGAGCCTGCGAGTTAGTGTTACGTGGCGAGGTTAACCCGTGTGGGGAAGCCGTAGCGAAAGCGAGTCCGAATAGGGCGAATGAGTCGCGTGATCTAGACCCGAAGCGGAGTGATCTACCCATGGCCAGGTTGAAGCGCGGGTAAGACCGCGTGGAGGACCGAACCCACCAGGGTTGAAAACCTGGGGGATGAGCTGTGGGTAGGGGTGAAAGGCCAATCAAACTCCGTGATAGCTGGTTCTCCCCGAAATGCATTTAGGTGCAGCGTCACGTGTTTCTTGCCGGAGGTAGAGCTACTGGATGGCTAATGGGCCCTACAAGGTTACTGACGTCAGCCAAACTCCGAATGCCGGTAAGTGAGAGCGTGGCAGTGAGACTGCGGGGGATAAGCTCCGTAGTCGAGAGGGAAACAGCCCAGACCACCAGCTAAGGCCCCTAAGCGTGTGCTAAGTGGGAAAGGATGTGGAGTTGCCCAGACAACCAGGAGGTTGGCTTAGAAGCAGCCACCCTTTAAAGAGTGCGTAATAGCTCACTGGTCAAGTGATTCCGCGCCGACAATGTAGCGGGGCTCAAGCACACCGCCGAAGCTGTGGCATTCACACATTGCCCGGCCGTCCCTTGAGGACGGTCCAAGCGTGTGGATGGGTAGGGGAGCGTCGTGTGGCGAGTGAAGCGGCGGAGTGATCCAGCCGTGGACGCCACACGAGTGAGAATGCAGGCATGAGTAGCGAATGACGGGTGAGAAACCCGTCCGCCGAATGACCAAGGGTTCCAGGGTCAAGCTAATCTGCCCTGGGTAAGTCGGGACCTAAGGCGAGGCCGACAGGCGTAGTCGATGGACAACGGGTTGATATTCCCGTACCGGCGAAGAACCGCCCATGCTGAACCCAGTGATGCTAAGCGCCTGAAGCCGGCGGCCTCTTCGGAGGGTGCTTGGTGGAGCGCGCGACCCGAACTGGTATTAGGCAAGCGATGGAGTGACGCAGGAAGGTAGCCTCCGCGTGGCGATGGTAGTCCACGTCCAAGGGTGTAGGGCGAGGTATAGGCAAATCCGTACCTCATACAGCCTGAGACCTGATAGTGACCGCGATAGCGGGAAGCAGGGTGATCCTATGCTGCCGAGAAAAGCTTCTAGCGAGGTTCTAGCCGCCCGTACCCCAAACCGACTCAGGTGGTCAGGTAGAGAATACCAAGGCGATCGAGTGAATCGTGGTTAAGGAACTCGGCAAAATGCCCCCGTAACTTCGGGAGAAGGGGGGCCGGACAGGTGAAGGAGTTTACCTCCTAGCCTTGAAGGCCGCAGAGACCAGGGAGAAGCGACTGTTTACTAAAAACACAGGTCCGTGCGAAGTCGCAAGACGATGTATACGGACTGACGCCTGCCCGGTGCTGGAACGTTAAGGGGACGGGTTAGCCTCACGGCGAAGCTCAGAACTTAAGCGCCAGTAAACGGCGGTGGTAACTATAACCATCCTAAGGTAGCGAAATTCCTTGTCGGGTAAGTTCCGACCTGCACGAATGGCGTAACGACTTCTCCGCTGTCTCAACCACGAACTCGGCGAAATTGCACTACGAGTAAAGATGCTCGTTACGCGCAGCAGGACGGAAAGACCCCGGGACCTTTACTATAGCTTGGTATTGGTGTTCGGTACGGCTTGTGTAGGATAGGTGGGAGACTGTGAAGCCGGCACGCCAGTGTCGGTGGAGTCAACGTTGAAATACCACTCTGGTCGTTCTGGATATCTAACCTCGGTCCGTGATCCGGATCAGGGACAGTGCCTGGTGGGTAGTTTAACTGGGGCGGTTGCCTCCTAAAATGTAACGGAGGCGCTCAAAGGTTCCCTCAGCCTGGTTGGCAATCAGGTTTCGAGTGTAAGTGCACAAGGGAGCTTGACTGCGAGAGAGACATCTCGAGCAGGGACGAAAGTCGGAACTAGTGACCCGGCGGTGGCTTGTGGAAGCGCCGTCGCTCAACGGATAAAAGGTACCCCGGGGATAACAGGCTGATCTTGCCCAAGAGTCCATATCGACGGCATGGTTTGGCACCTCGATGTCGGCTCGTCGCATCCTGGGGCTGGAGTAGGTCCCAAGGGTTGGGCTGTTCGCCCATTAAAGCGGTACGCGAGCTGGGTTTAGAACGTCGTGAGACAGTTCGGTCCCTATCCGCTGTGCGCGTAGGAAACTTGAGAAGGGCTATCCCTAGTACGAGAGGACCGGGATGGACGAACCTCTGGTGTGTCAGTTGTTCCGCCAGGAGCACCGCTGATTAGCTACGTTCGGAAGTGATAACCGCTGAAAGCATCTAAGCGGGAAGCACGCTTCAAGATGAGGTTTCCATGGGGTGTTCCCCGAGAGGCTCCCAGCTAGACTACTGGGTTGATAGGCCGGATGTGGAAGTGCAGCAATGCATGCAGCTGACCGGTACTAATAAGCCGATAACTTGATACAAAGATGCTACGCGTCCACTGTGCGGTTCCCGAGATGCGGTCGGAGACGACTGTGACATCTCCATAGAGTTTCGGCGGTCATAGCATTGGGGAAACGCCCGGCTCCATTCCGAACCCGGAAGCTAAGCCCAATAGCGCCGATGGTACTGCGAGGGGGACCTCGTGGGAGAGTAGGACGCCGCCGGACATTCTTTCGAGACGCCCACCCGGGTCACCCGGGTGGGCGTCTTCGTTTTGCGCCTACGCTGGCGGCGCCCGGACCGTCTCGCCCCTGACTGCCCCTTCGACGTCCTACGGAGATCTCGCTCATGAGTGACCACGACAGCGACGACAGCACCGCACGCCCGGCCGGCTCCGACGACGGCGGGCGTCCCGACAGCGGTCGGCGACGTCCACCCCGCGGTGACGGCCGGGGCGCGAGCCAGGCTGCGTCGGGTGGGCGAGGCGACCGCCCGCGTCGGCCGGCCTCCGGCTCAGCGACGGGCCGACCGGAGCGAGGCGGGCTCGGGTGCGCGTCGCGAGGGCGCGACCGGGGGACAGGGACGGCCACCGCGTCGCGACGGTGCCAGCCCTGCGCGCCGCGACGGCTCGGGGCGGCCGGAGCGCGACAGCCGGGGCGGCGACCAGCGTGGTCGACCCGAGCGCAGCGGGCCGCAGCGGGGTCGTCCGGAGCGGGGAGGCACGGGCCGTCGCCCCGAGGGTGAGCCGGTGCGCCTGCTCGGGCCGCGCCGCGCCGGCCCGCAGGAGCCACCGCTGCCGGAGGACGTGTCGATCGGCGAGCTGGACCGTGCGGTGCGCGCTCAGCTGCGGTCGCTGTCGAAGGCGAACGCCGAGGTCGTCGGCTGCCACCTCGTCATGACCGGCCGGCTGCTCGAGGAGGATCCGCAGGCGGCGTACGCGCACGCGATGGCGGCCCAGCGCCGGGCCGGGCGGATCGCGATCGTCCGGGAGGCCGTGGGGGTGGCGGCCTACCACGCCGGGCTGTGGTCGGAGGCCCTGGCTGAGCTGCGCGCGGCCCGCCGGATGAGCGGGTCCTCGCACCAGCTGCCGCTCATGGCGGACGCCGAGCGCGGGCTCGGCCGCCCCGAGCGGGCGCTCGAGCTCGCGGCGAGCCCGGAGGCGGCGACGCTGTCGGCTGCGGAGCGCGTGGAGATGGCGATCGTGGTGTCCGGGGCTCGCCGAGACCTCGGTCAGGCTGAGGCCGCGGTGCTGGCGCTGCAGCTGCCCGAGCTGGACCAGGGCGGCGCCAAGCCCTACGCGGCGCGGCTTCGGTACGCCTACGCCGAGGCCCTGCTCGCCGCAGGGCGGGCGGAGGAGGCCGTGGCGTGGTTCGCGGCCGCTGCCGACAGCGACGTCGACGGCGAGACCGACGCGGACGAGCGCCTGGCCGAGCTGCAGGGGCTGCAGATCACCGACCTGGAACTCGATGACGCCGAGGCCGACGAGCCGGCCGACGAGCCGGCCGACGCGGAGGCCGACGACGAGCCGGTCGACCAGCCCGACTCCGGGCCGGCCGCACCGTCGCAGTCCCCGGCGCAGCAGGTCGAGCCCACGGCCGCGGTGCCCGCACTGGCGCCGGGACAGCTGGTCTTCTCGGACGTCCTCGCCGGTGACGCCGGCCAGCCCGAGCTCGACCAGCCCGCCGAGCCTGTCGAGGACGCCCAGGCAGCCGAGGACGACCCCGCCTGACCTGTCCACAGGTGCTGCTCGCCCTGGGTCCGCGACCCCGTCATCCACAGGGGCTGGTCCACAGCCCGGGCCTCCTCGGGTCGCTGTCCACAACGGACGGCGTCGCCGTGGCCACGTGCCGCCGTCGCGCGGGAGGGTCGAGCACCGGCGCTCGGCCGGTACCGATCCTGGAGGTGGCACATGGCGCGCTCTGCGCGGACGGCGAGGCCTGAGGCTGCACCCTCGCAGGCGCCGCCCTCGGTCAACGAGGTGCGCCTGCAGGGACGATGGCACGGCGCCCAGCAGCGCGAGCTTCCCAGCGGCGACGTGCTGGTCACTGCTCGGGTCGTGGTCGCGCGGCCCGAGGGCGGCGTCGACACGCTGGACTGCGCCATCTGGCCGGCGCGCCTGCGGCGCAAGGTGCTCGGCTGGGCCGAGGGCAGCCAGGTCGAGCTGGACGGCAGCCTGCGCCGCCGGTTCTGGCGGACGCCGGCAGGTGCAGCCAGCCGGTACGAGGTGCACGTGAGCCGCATCCAGCGGGTCGCCCGGCCCGAGGCACGCCGCGACGCACCAGGATGAGCCAGCACGTACCGTGGTGGGGTGGACGGAGTACCCCAAGGCGGACCCTACGAGTGGTGGCAGCGGGCCCTGGAGCTGCTGGATCGCGGCGATGCGGCGGCAGCCGCCGTCCTGCTGGAGCGCACCGTGGAGGTCGAGACGCGATCGGCCAGCAGCTGGGAGGCCCTCGGCCGCGCCAGCTACGACGCCGGCCAGTTCCAGCGCGCGGCGGAGGCCTTCAGCCGGCTGGTCGAGCTCGCCCCCGACTCGCACTACGCGCACTTCGCGCTCGGCCTCAGCCTGACCCGCCTCGACCGCTTCGAGCGCGGTGTCGAGCACCTGGCGATGGCCAGCGCCATGAGCCCCGAGCGTCCCGAGTACACCGACCGGCTCCGCCAGGCCCGCGCGACCCTGCGCGCGCGCCGCGACGCCCGAGATGAGCGTCGCGGTGGCTGAGCAGCCGGCTGCGCAGGTGCACGACGCCACCTCGTGGCTGCGGTCGAGCGACGGTGCCCTGGTCGCCGGGCACGACGTCGTGCTGCTCGACCTCGACGGCGTGGTGTACGTCGGCCCGGACGCCGTCGACGGTGCCGTCGAGACGCTGCGCGAGCTGCGCCGTCGATCCGTGCGGGTCGCCTTCGTCACGAACAACGCAGCCCGCACGCCCGAGGAGGTCGCCCACCACCTCACCGAGCTGGACGTCGATGCCCGGCCCGACGACGTCGTCACCAGCGCCCAAGCAGCGGCCCGCCTGCTGGCCGAGGAGCTGGACGACGGTGACCGTGTGCTCGTGATCGGCGCAGAGGGGCTGCGCCGGGCCGTGCAGGACGCCGGGCTCGTCCCCGTCGAGAGCATGTCCGACGACCCCCAGGCGGTGGTGCAGGGCTTCTCGCCGCAGCTGAGCTGGCCGATGCTGGCGGAGGCCTGCGTGGCTGTCCGGGCCGGGCTGCTCTGGGTGGCGACGAACCTGGACAGCACCCTGCCCACGCCGCGCGGCCCGGCGCCCGGCAACGGCGCCTTCGTGGAGGTGGTCGCTCGCACCACCGGGGTCCGCCCTCGGGTCGCGGGCAAGCCCGCGCGTGCCCTGCTCGACGCCGCGGTCGACCGCACCGGTGCGCAGAACGCGCTGTTCGTCGGCGACCGGCTCGACACCGACCTGGCGGGCGCCAGGGCCAGCGACCTGGCCGGGGTGCACGTGCTCACCGGCAGCAGCGCCGTCGCGGACCTGCTGGCCGCGGGCACCGACCGGCGTCCGACGTACCTGGCCGCCGACCTGCGGGGCCTGCTCGACGAGCACCGGGCGCCGGTGCGGTCGGGGCAGTCGTGGTGCTCCGGTGGCTCGACGGCGGTCGAGGCGGGCTGGCGCGACGGGGTGTTCGTCGTCGAGGCCGGGCCCGGTGGTGGCGCCGGGTCCAGCGACGCGGATCCGCGGGTCGCCCTGGACGTGCTCCGCGTGGCCTGTGCTGCCACGTGGGCTGCGGTCGACGAGGGTCGTGAGGTCGACCTGGGGCAGGTGCGCGAGGCGATCGCCACGTGGACGGCGCCGCAGGGCTGGGACCGGTAACGTGGCGCCGCGTCGGCGCGAGCGCGTCGGCTTCAGGGAGGCCACGGTGATCGACATGCTCAAGGGCTACCTCCAGCTGGCTGGGGGGATGACCCAGGTGACCCGTCAGCGTGCGCTCGAGGTCGCGCGCCAGCTGGTCGCAGCAGTGCCTGCGACCGGCTCGGTCCCGGCACCCGTCAGCCCCGAGGACCTCGCGACGCGCGCCACCGCGCTCGCCGACGAGCTGATGACGGCCGGCCGGCAGAACCGCGCCCTGCTGCTCGAGCTGGTCCGTGGTGAGGTCGAGAACGTCGTGGGGCGGCTGGGGCTGAGCGGCCGAGACGAGCTCGAGGCGGCGCTCGCGCGGAGCCGAGCCAGGATCATCGAGCTCGAGTACGAGCTGGCGCAGCGCGACGCGGAGCTGACCTCGGCCCGGGCGCCGGGCCGGCCCACCGCCGGACGGACCGCCGCGAAGAAGGCGACCGCGAAGAAGGCGACCGCGAAGAAGGCGACCGCGAAGAAGGCGACGCGCGAAGAAGGCGACCGCGAAGAAGACCGACCGCGAAGAAGGCCGCGGCGAAGAAGGCCGCCGCGTCCACCAGGTCCTCGTCATGACCGGCACCCCCTACGAGCCTCCGGCAGAGCAGCACGACCCCCACCAGGAGGCGGAGCAGCCCGCGGCGTACCAGCCCCTCCAACAGCCCGAGCAGCCCGAGCAGCCGGAGCGCCCCCAGCTGCCACGCACCGGTGACGAGACGGTCGACGAGGCGCTCGAGCCCCTGCTCGACGTCCAGGACCTCCCGCCGGCGGAGCAGGTCGAGGTCTACGTCGGGGTCCACCGCGCCCTGCAGGACCGCCTCGCCGACCTCGAGGGCTGACGGTCGGCCGTGACCGACGAGCGGCTCGACGTCGCCCTGGTGCGCCGCGGCCTGGCACGCTCGCGCACCCAGGCCGAGCGCCTGCTGCGCGAGGGTCGGGTGCGGGTCGCTGGTGCGCCCGCGTCGAAGCCCGCGCGGCGCGTCGCGACGGACGCCGACCTGACCGTCGCCGCCGGCGACCAGCCCGACTACGTGGGGCGTGGAGCGCTGAAGCTCGCCGGCCTGCTCGACGACCTCGCGGTCGCCGGCGGGGGGCCGGCAGTCAGCGGACGACGCTGCCTGGACGCCGGCGCGAGCACGGGCGGCTTCACCGAGGTGCTGCTGCAGCGCGGCGCGCGCGAGGTGCTGGCGGTCGACGTCGGGCACGACCAGCTCGCCGAGCCGCTGCGGGCCGACCCGCGAGTGCGCGACCTGCAGGGCACCACGGTGCGGGGCCTGCAGCCCGAGGCGATCGGCGGACGGGTCGACCTGCTCGTGGGCGACCTGTCGTTCATCTCCCTGCAGGTCGTGCTGCCGGACCTGCTCGGTCTCGTCGCCGCGGGCGGCGACCTGGTGCTGCTGGTCAAGCCGCAGTTCGAGGTGGGCCGCGCGCGCCTGGGCTCCGGCGGCGTCGTCCGTGACCGCGAGCTGCGCGCCGCGGCCGTCCTGGACGTCGCACGCGCGGGCTCGCGGCTCGGACTGGCCGTGCGAGGGGTGCGCGCCAGCCGCTGGCCGGGCCCGAGCGGCAACGTCGAGTACTTCGTGTGGTTCAGTTCGCCCCAGGACGGCGACGGCGAGCAGCAGCCGCCGCCGGTCGATGAGCAGGACCTGCAGGCCGCCGCCCGGCGCGCCGTCGAGGAGGGACCTTCGTGACACGACGCGTGCTGCTGGTGACGCACACCGGGCGGCCCGAGGCGCTGACGGCGGCGCTGGAGCTGTCCAAGGCCCTGATGGCGGCCGGGATCACGGTCGCCGCGCTGCCCCAGGAGGCCGACGAGCTGCACGCCGTGCAGCAGCACCTGAGCGACGTGGAGATCGCCGACCCCGACGACCTCGCCGCCGGCTGCGAGCTCGTGATCGTGCTCGGCGGTGACGGCACGATCCTGCGCGGTGCGGAGATCGTGCGTGGCACGCAGGTGCCGTTGCTCGGCGTCAACCTCGGCCACGTCGGGTTCCTCGCCGAGATCGAGCGCGAGGACATCACCGAGACCGTGCACCGGGTCGTCGCCCGCGACTACACGGTCGAGGAGCGTCTCACCCTCGACGTCACGGTCCGCGAAGGCGGCGAGGTGATCCACCGCTGCTGGGCGCTGAACGAGGCGACGGTCGAGAAGGCCTCCCGCCAACGCATGCTCGAGGTCGTCATCGAGGTCGACGGACGGCCGTTGTCGACCGTCGGCTGCGACGGCGTCGTGATGGCCACCCCCACCGGCTCCACGGCCTACTCGTTCTCGGCCGGTGGCCCCGTGGTCTGGCCCGAGGTCGAGGCCCTGCTGCTCGTGCCCATCTCGGCGCACGCGCTGTTCGCCCGCCCGCTCGTGGTGGGTCCGTCGTCCCGGCTGGCGGTCGAGGTGCTCGCCGACACCGAGGGTGCCGGGGTGATGTGGTGCGACGGCCGGCGCCGCTACGAGCTCGCGCCCGGCTCGCGGATCGAGGCGGTGCGCTCGGACGTCCCCGTGCGGCTGGCCCGGCTCGCCCCCGGCTCGTTCACCGACCGGCTCGTCGCGAAGTTCCGGCTGCCCGTGCACGGCTGGCGGGGTCAGCCTCGCTCCGCCTCCTAGAGTGTCGCTGTGCTGGAGGAGATGCGGATCCGCGCCCTGGGCGTGATCAGCGACGCGGTGCTGGAGCTCGATCCCGGGCTGACGGTGGTCACGGGCGAGACCGGCGCGGGCAAGACCATGGTGGTCACCGGTCTCGGGCTGCTGCTGGGCGGACGCGCGGACGCCGGTGCCGTCCGCACCGGCGCGTCGCAGGCCGTCGTCGAGGGCCGCGTCGTCATCGACCCGCAGGGACCCGTGGCGCGAGCCGCCGAGGACGCCGGCGCCGAGCTGGACGACGACGTGCTCCTGCTGGCGCGCACGGTCACGTCCGCCGGGCGCTCGCGCGCGCACGCCGGTGGCCGGTCGGTGCCGGTGGGGGTGCTCGCCGAGATCGCCACCGAGCTCGTGACGGTGCACGGCCAGTCCGACCAGCTGCGGCTGCTGCAGCCGGCGCGCCAGCGCGAGGCGCTCGACCGCTTCGCCGGCCACGACGAACTGCTGGCTCAGCACGCCAGCGCCCACCGGCGGCTGCGGGACGTCGAGCGCGAGCTGCTGGACGTCACGACCCACGCGCGGGAGCGGGCCGAGGAGGCTGACCGGCTGCGCGCCGGGCTGGAGGAGATCGAGGCCCTGGCCCCGCAGCCGGGCGAGGACCACCAGCTGCGCGACGAGGACAGCCGCCTGGCCCACGCCGACGCCCTGCGCGGCGCCGCCGAGCAGGCGCACACCGCGCTGCAGGGTGACGCGCTCGATCCCGTCGCCGGCGGCGACGCCACGAGCCTGGTCGCCGAGGCGCGGCGCGTCGTGGAGTCGGCGTGCGACCTCGACCCGGCGCTCAGCGACGTCGAGCGCCGCCTCGGGGAGATCGGCTACCTGCTCAGCGACGTGGCCGCCGACCTCGCGTCGTACGCGGCGGGGATCGAGTCCGACCCGGTGCGCCTCACCGCCGTGCAGGAGCGCCGTGCGGCGCTGACCACGCTGGTGCGCCGCTACGGTGACGGGCCCGACGTCGACGCCCTGCTCGCGTGGTCCCAGGCCGCTGCCGGACGGCTGCTGGAGCTCGACGACGACGAGGGCCGGGTCGAGCAGCTGCGCGCCCAGCGCGACGAGCTGCGCCGCGAGCTGGGTGACCTCGCCACCCGGCTGCACCGCTCGCGGTCGGCCGCGGGGGAGCGGCTGGCCGAGCTGGTGGCCGGCGAGCTGGCCCAGCTGGCGATGCCTCAGGCTCAGGTGCGGGTCGCCCTCGGCCAGCGCGACGACCCCGACGGCGTCGAGGTCGACCTCGACGGCGGCCCCCGCACCGTCGCCGTTCTCGAGCACGGCGTCGACGACGTCGAGCTGCTGCTCGCCCCGCACAGCGGTGCGCCGCTGCGCCCGGTGGCCAAGGGCGCCTCCGGCGGCGAGCTCTCGCGGGTCATGCTCGCGCTGGAGGTCGTGCTCGCCGGCGCCGACCCGGTGCCGACGTTCGTGTTCGACGAGGTCGACGCCGGGGTGGGCGGCCGGGCGGCGGTCGAGATCGGCCGTCGGCTCGCGGTGCTCGCCCGCCACGCCCAGGTGATCGTGGTCACCCACCTGCCGCAGGTGGCGGCCTACGCCGACCGCCACCTGGTCGTGGTCAAGTCCGACGACGGCGCAGTCACCGAGAGCGGCGTCCGGGCGCTCGACGACGGCGACCGGGTCGCCGAGCTGGCTCGCATGCTCGCCGGCCAGGAGGACTCCGAGACGGCCCGGGCGCACGCCCTGGAGCTGCGCGACGCCGCCCTCGCCGACATCGCCGAGGTGGTCGCGGCCGGTCGCTGAGCCGGTCCTGCCGGGCGCCCCACCTCGACCGGCCGGACGGGCGGTCGTGGGAGGATGGCGCCGATGCGTCGTCCGACCCTGCGATCTCGCGCCCAGGCCGCCTCGGCCTCGGGCGTCGTCGGCGTGGCCCGGGTCGACGCGCGCACCAAGAACCTCACCAAGCGCCTGCACCCTGGCGACATCGCGGTGATCGACCACCTCGACATCGACACCGTCGCGGCTGAGGCGCTGGCCACCCGCCGGCCGGGCGCGGTGGTCAACGCGGCGAGCAGCACGAGCGGTCGCTACCCCAACCTGGGGCCCGAGATCCTGCTCGAGGCAGGGATCCCGCTCGTCGACGGCGTGGGCCGCGACGTCATGATCGCCGTGCAGGAGGGTGAGCGGATCCGGGTGGACGGCGGCGACGTCTACCTCGGTGACGACCTCGTGGCGTCCGGCACCCGGCAGACCGACGAGACGGTCGCCGCGGCGATGGAGGAGGCCCGTGCCGGCCTCGCCGTGCAGCTCGAGGCGTTCGCCGCCAACACCATGGAGTACCTGCGCAAGGAGCGCGAGCTGCTCCTGGACGGCGTCGGCGTGCCGGACATCACCACCGTCCTCGAGGGACGCCACGTGCTGGTGGTCGTGCGCGGCTACCACTACAAGGAGGACCTGCAGACCCTGCGCCACTACGTGCGCGAGTACAAGCCGATCATCATCGGCGTCGACGGCGGCGCCGACGCCGTGCTGGACGCCGGGCTGCCGCTGCACATGATCGTCGGCGACATGGACTCCGTCTCCGACAAGGCGCTGGGTAGCGGTGCCGAGATCGTGGTGCACGCCTACCGCGACGGCCGCGCGCCGGGCCAGGAGCGCGTGCAGCGGCTCGGCGTCGAGCCCGTCGTCTTCCCCGCCACCGGCACCAGCGAGGACGTCGCGATGCTGCTCGCCGACGACAAGGGTGCCGAGCTCATCGTCGCGGTGGGCTCGCACGCGACGCTCGTCGAGTTCCTCGACAAGGGCCGCGCCGGCATGGCCAGCACGTTCCTGACCCGCCTCCGGGTGGGCGGCAAGCTCATCGACGCCAAGGGCGTCAGCCGGCTCTACCGGGCTCGCATCTCGACCTGGCAGGTGCTCCTGCTGCTCGTCTTCGGCCTGCTCGCCTTGTTCGTCGCGATGTCGGTGACCCCGGCGGGACAGGCCGCGCTCGGCCTGGGCGGTGCCCGCTGGGACGACGTCCTGTCATGGATCCAGGGGCTCTTCTGACGTGATCGACTTCCGCTACCACCTCGTCTCGATCGTGGCGATCTTCATCGCGCTCGCGGTCGGCATCGTGCTCGGCGCCGGCCCGCTGCAGCAGCAGCTCGGGCAGACGCTGACCAGCCAGGTGTCCCAGCTGCGTCAGGACAAGGCCGACCTGCGCAGCGAGCTCGACACCCAGCAGCACAAGATCGACGCCGCCGACGAGTTCGCCTCGGCCGTCGCCCCGGAGCTGGTCACGTCGCGGCTCGGCGGTCGGTCGGTCGTGCTGCTGCTCCTCCCGGGCGCCGACTCGGCGGTCGCCGACGAGGTCACCAAGACGCTGCAGACCGCGGGCGCGAAGGTCAACGGCCGGGTGAAGCTGGCGTCGTCGTGGGCCGATCCCGACCCGGGCAAGGTCACCTTCCGCGACCAGCTCTCCTCGAACCTCGGCCCGCTCGTGGGCAGCACCGCCGACCCCGCCGCGCCCGTGAACGAGCGCATGGCCGCGGTGCTCGCCAAGGCGCTGGTCGTGTCGACCGTCACCGACGCCGACCACGCGACCAGCCAGAGCGGCCAGGCGCTGTCGGGCCTGCGCGAGGCCGGGCTGCTGAGCACGCAGGGCCCCGAGCCGCAGCCGGCGACGCTCGTCGTCGCCGTCGCCGCCGACCCCGACACCAAGGCCAGTGACTCAGCGCGCAAGGCGGTGCTCGGCACGCTGGCCACCACGCTGCGCGTCCTCGACGAGGCCAGCAACGGCGTGGTGGCGGTGGGGTCGACCCAGAGCACGGAGCCGATCGGGCTCATCGGCACCGTGCGCGCCGACCGCTCCGTGGCCTCCAAGGTCTCCTCCGTCGACGACATCGGGCTCGCCATGGGTCGGATCGCCACCGTGTTCGCGCTGCGCCAGCAGATGGTCGGGCAGGCCGGCCAGTACGGCACCGGGGTGGGAGCCACGGCGGTGCTGCCGCCGCTGCCTGCGGACGCCGCACCGTGACCTCGGGCTCGCCGCGCACGACGCTGGTGGCCGCCTCGGCGGCGGTGGTGGCGGCGGCGGCAGGGCGGCTCGCTGCGGCCGCCCTGCACCGACGCCCGCCGGGCGGCGCCGAGCGCTGGACCCGCACCAACCACCGCGGCGAGCCGATCAGCCTGCTCGAGGGCCCGGCGTTCGTCGTCGGCGCGCTCGCCGGCGTCGCCGTGGCCCCTGGCGTCCCCGGCCGCGTGCGCGCCGCCGCTGCCCTCGCGGGCGGCACCGCCGGGCTGCTCGGTGCCTACGACGACCTCGCCGAGGGCGGAGTGCGCAAGGGGCTCAAGGGCCATCTCGGCGCGCTGGCCCGCGGCGAGGTGACCACCGGAGCGGTGAAGGTGCTCGGCCTGGGGGTCGGGGGCCTGGCGGCCTCGCTCCTGGTCCGGGCCGGTGACGAGGACGACGCGTCCCGCCTCGTGCGCACCGCCGACGTCCTGGTGGGCGGAGCGGTCGTGGCCGGTGCCGCCAACCTGCTGAACCTGCTCGACCTGCGTCCCGGCCGGGCGCTCAAGGCGGTGCTGCTGAGCGCGCCCGCTGCCCTCGCCGGTGGCGGTGCGGCCGGGCCGCTCGCGGCCGCTGCGGGCAGCGCGGGCGCCGCCCTCCCCGACGACCTCGGCGAGCGCACCATGCTCGGCGACACCGGCGCCAACGCCGCCGGCGCCCTGCTCGGCGTCGCCGCCCTGACGCAGGCCGGCGCCCGCGGGCGCCGCCGCCGAGCCCGGCTGCTCGCGGCGCTGGTGGCCCTGACGGTCGCGAGCGAGAAGGTGAGCTTCACCCGGGTCATCGAGTCCACGCCCGGGCTGCGCGAGCTCGACGCCCTCGGACGGCGTCCGGCCGGCACCCCGACGTGACCGGCCCGCTGGTGCCCGGCCGCGGCGCGGGCCGGCTGGCCGCCGGTCTGGCCGGCGCGGCGGCGGCCATCGCGGTGCTGACGCTGCTGTCGCGCGTCGTCGGCTTCGGGCGCTGGCTGGTGTTCTCGGGCACCGTGGGCAGCTCGTGCGTCGGCTCGGCGTACGCGAGCGCCAACCTCGTGCCGAACGTGCTCTTCGAGGTGGTGGCGGGCGGAGCGCTCGCCGCCAGCGTCGTGCCGGTGCTGTCGGCGGCGATCGTGCGCGGCGACACCGTGTCGGCGAGCCGCACCGCGTCGGCCCTGCTCACGTGGACCGTCCTGGTGCTCACGCCCGTGGCGCTGCTCGTCGCCGTGTTCGCCGGGCCGATCACCTCGGTGCTGCTGCGCGCCGACCAGTGCCCCGGCCAGAGCGCCAGCGCCGCCCGCATGCTGGTGGCCTTCGCCCCACAGGTCGTGCTGTACGGCGTGGGCATCGTGCTGACGGGCGTGCTCCAGGCGCACCGGCGGTTCATCGGCCCGGCGCTCGCCCCGCTCGTGTCCAGCGTGGTGGTCATCGGGGTCTACCTGCTGTTCGCGGCGACCACCCACCGCCCGGGCGGGCCGGCCGCGGCGTCCTGGCTGCCCGACCGCGGCGGTGAGGCGCTGCTGGCCCTGGGCACGACCCTCGGGGTGCTCGTGCTCAGCCTGCCGCTGCTGGTGCCGGCGCACCGGGCGGGAGTGCGGCTGCGACCCACCGTGCGCTTCGACCCCGGCGTGGCCGCGAACGCCCGACGCCTCGCGGTCGCCGGCCTCGCCGGGCTGCTCGCCCAGCAGCTGCTCGTGCTGGTCACGGTGCGTCTGTCCAACGCCTCCGGCGGTGCCGGCGCGCTGAACGTCTACCAGTACGTGCAGGCGGTGTACCTGCTGCCGTACGCGGTGCTCGCGGTGCCGCTGGCGACCGCCACCTTCCCGACGCTGTCCGGCCACGCGGCGGCCGGTGCGGGCGAGTCGTACGCCGCCACCTTGACCCGCTCGACCCGGCTGGTGGTGCTCGTCGCCGTCGCCGGAGCCGCGGTGCTCGTGGCCACCGCGCCCGCCGTCGGCCGGCTGTTCGGCGCCCTCGATGCCGGGGGCGCCGCCCTCGGGGCCCTGCCCGTGGCCCTGACGGCCTTCGCGCCCGGCCTGGTGGGCTTCTCGCTCATCGCGCACCTGGGGCGGGCGCTGTTCGCGGCGGGGCGCTCGACCTTCGCCGCTCGGGCCACCGTCGCGGGCTGGCTGGTCGCCGTGGTCGCGTCGCTGGTGCTCGTGCCGCTGCTCGCGGGGTCCGGCGACCGCGCCCCGACCCGCACCCTGCTCGCCCTCGGCGTCGCCAGCTCGGCGGGCATGACCGTCGCCGGCGCCGCGCTGCTCGCCGGAGCAGCACGCACCCGCGTCGCAGGCACGCTCGCGGGCACCCGCCTCGCCGGCTCGCTGCCCGTGCTCGCCCGCGTCCTCGTCGTCGCGGTGCTCGCGGGTGCCGCCGGACGCTGGGCCACCGATCGGGTGAGCGCCGAGGGAGTCGGGGGCGCGCTCGTCGCCGGTGTGCTGGGATCGGTGGTGACGGCCCTCGTGCTCGGCGCCGGGCTCTGGATCACCGACCGTGACGACCTGCGCGGCCTGCTGCGCCGCGGGGAGGTCACCCGTGCAGCCTGAGGATGGTGGACGCGTGCCCCGCGAGGAGTCCGCCAGACCCCTGCGCGTGCTGCTCCTGCTCGGCACCAGCGGCGGAGGTGTCGCCCGGCACGTCCGTGCCCTGGCCGCCTCGCTGGTGCAGGCCGGCCACGTCGTGCGGGTCGCGGCACCGGCGTCCGTGGGGGAGGAGTTCGGCTTCGCCGCAGTCGGCGCGGCGTTCGCTCCGGTCGAGATCCGCGAGCGGCCCCACCCGCGCGGCGACCTCAAGGCCGTCTCGGCCATCAGCCGGCTCGCCGAGGACGCGGACGTCGTGCACGCCCACGGCCTGCGTGCGGGCGGTCTCGCGGTGCTGGCGCTGCGCCGCCAGGGGGTTCCGCTCGCCGTCACTCTGCACAACGCGCTGCTGGCCGAGGGCGTGGGCGGCAGCCCGGTGCGCGCGGCGTACGCGGTGCTCGAGCGGCTCGTCGCGCGCGGCGCTGACGTCGTGCTGGGCGTGTCGGCCGACCTGGAGGCGCGCCTGCGCGAGCTGGGCGCCACGGACGTCCGGCACGCGGTGGTGCCGGCTCCCGCGGCGCTGGCGGCACGGTCCTCACCTGAGCGCACCCGCGAGGTGCTCGGCATCGCAGAGAGCGCGGTCGTGCTCTGCGTGGCCCGGCTCGCCGAGCAGAAGGGGCTGCCGCTGCTGCTGGACGCCGTGCACATGCTCACCGAGGGCCCAGCGCTCGGGCGCGAGCTCGTCGTGCTGGTGGCCGGCGACGGTCCGCTGCGCGACCGCCTCGCTGCGCGCATCGAGGCCGACGGGCTGCCGGTGCACCTGCTCGGCTGGCGTGACGACGTCGGAGACCTGCTGACCGTCGCCGACGTCGTCGTGTCGTCCGCCGTCTGGGAGGGCCAGCCGATCGCCGTCCAGCAGGCGCTGCAGGCGGGCGCGGCCGTCGTCGCGACGGACGTCGGCGGCACCGGCGACGTCACGGCGGACGCCGCTCTGCTCGTCCCTGGTGGCGACGCGCCCGCGCTCGCGGACGGGATCCGGCGCCTGCTGACCGACGCCCGGGCGCGCGAGGAGCTGCGGGCGCGTGCTCGGCGGCGTGCTCAGGAGCTGCCCGACGACACCGCAGCGCGCGACGCCGCGCTCGAGGTCTACGCCGACCTGCGTCGCGCCGGCCGCTCGACCTAGTACAGTCGAAGTCCGTGGCGCAGACGAAACACATCTTCGTGACCGGCGGCGTGGCCTCCTCTCTCGGCAAGGGCCTGACCGCATCGAGCCTCGGACTCCTGCTCCGATCACGCGGCATCCGCGTGACCATGCAGAAGCTCGACCCCTACCTGAACGTCGACCCCGGCACGATGAACCCCTTCCAGCACGGGGAGGTGTTCGTCACCGACGACGGAGCCGAGACCGACCTCGACATCGGCCACTACGAGCGCTTCCTCGACCGGCCCCTGTCCGCCAGCGCCAACGTGACGACCGGCCAGGTCTACAGCGAGGTCATCGCCAAGGAGCGGCGCGGCGAGTACCTCGGCGACACCGTGCAGGTGATCCCGCACATCACCAACGAGATCAAGCGGCGCATGCGTGCGCAGGCCTCGGCCGACGTCGACGTGATCATCACCGAGATCGGGGGCACGGTCGGCGACATCGAGTCGCTGCCGTTCCTGGAGGCCGCGCGCCAGGTGCGTCACGACGTCGGCCGCGACAACGTGTTCTTCCTGCACGTGTCGCTCGTGCCGTACCTCGCGCCGTCCGGTGAGCTGAAGACCAAGCCGACCCAGCACTCGGTGGCCGCGCTGCGCCAGGTCGGCATCCAGCCGGACGCCCTGGTCGTCCGCAGCGACCGCACGGTGCCGCCGGAGATGAAGCGCAAGATCTCGCTGATGTGCGACGTCGACACCGAGGCCGTGGCCAACGCGGTGGACGCGCCGTCCATCTACGACATCCCGAAGGTGCTTCACCGTGAGGGCCTGGACGCCTACATCGTGCGGCGGCTCGGGCTGGCGTTCCGCGACGTCGACTGGACCGACTGGGACGAGCTGCTGCGTCGCGTCCACGAGCCCGAGCACCAGGTCGAGATCGCTCTGGTCGGCAAGTACATCGACCTGCCGGACGCCTACCTGTCGGTCACGGAGGCCCTGCGAGCCGGCGGGTTCGACCAGGACGCGAAGGTGTCGCTGCGCTGGGTGGCGTCCGACGAGTGCCAGACCCCCGAGGGGGCGCAGCGCGCGCTCGGGGGCGTCGACGCGGTGTGCGTGCCGGGCGGTTTCGGCGTCCGCGGCATCGAGGGCAAGCTCGGCGCGCTGCGCTGGTCGCGCGAGCACCAGGTGCCGACGCTGGGACTGTGCCTCGGTCTGCAGTGCATGGTGATCGAGTACGCGCGGACGGTGGCGGGCATGGCAGGCGCGTCGTCCACCGAGTTCGAGGCCGACTCGCCGTACCCGGTCATCGCGACGATGAAGGAGCAGAAGGCCATCGTCGAGGGTGAGGGTGACATGGGCGGGACGATGCGCCTGGGCCTGTACCCCGCCAAGCTCGTCGAGGGGTCGGTGGTCGCCGAGACCTACGGCCGCACGATGGTCGACGAGCGGCACCGTCACCGGTACGAGGTCAACAACGCCTACCGCGGTGAGCTGGAGGAGGCCGGCCTGGTGTTCTCCGGCACCTCACCGGACGGCGGCCTGGTCGAGTTCGTCGAGCTGCCGCGCGAGGTGCACCCGTACTACGTGTCGACGCAGGCGCACCCGGAGTTCCTGTCGCGGCCGAACCGAGCGCACCCGCTGTTCGCCGGACTGGTGCGCGCTGCCGTGGACGCCCAGCGCGCCGCCCGGCTGGTCGAGGTCGAGCGGCCGCGCGAGCAGGTCGCCGCCGGCGCATGAGCGATGCGGAGCCGGACGCACCCGAGCTGAGCGACCGGATCGACCCCAGGCCGGTCGTCTCCTCGAAGGTCGTGTTCACCGGCCACGTCTGGGACGTCGTCAGCGAGGACGTCGACCTCGGCCGGGCGGGGACGGTGACCCGAGAGTTCGTGCGCCACCCGGGCGCGGTGGGCGTGCTGGCGCTGGACGACGACGGCCGGGTGGCGCTGGTGCACCAGTACCGCCACCCGGTCGGCATGACGCTGTGGGAGCTGCCCGCCGGGCTCCTGGACGTCGAGGGCGAACCGCCGCTGCAGGCCGCCCAGCGCGAGCTGGCCGAGGAGTCCGACCTGCGCGCCGAGCAGTGGGACACGCTCATCGACTGGGTGCTGTCACCCGGTGGCACCTCGGAGGTGTTCCGCTGCTACCTCGCCCGCGGGCTGAGCGCCGTCCCGCACCACGAGCGGCACGAGCGCGACGGCGAGGAGATGGACATGCCGACGCACTGGTTCGACCTGGACGAGGTCCGTGCCGCCGTCCTCGCGGGTCGGCTGCACAACCCCGCGCTCGTCGTGTCCGTGCTGGCGGCGCACGCGGCGCGGGCGCAGGGGTGGGCCACCGTGCGCCCGGCAGACGCGCCGTGGCCCGAGCACCCCGCGCACCGACACCGCTGACATGCCCTGCGCCCGCCCGAGCTCGATCTCTGGGATAACTGTGTCGGATTCGCCTGTCGCCGTTCGTGGGGTAGGTGAGCGCGGACCACTGGGGCCGCCTGAGCAGAAGGAGCGGTCATGCCCGAGTACCTCATCTACTTCAACCAGCAGTGGGTGGGCGACCACACCGAGGAGTGGTTTCGCGGGCGCGGACCGCTCGCGCAGGCGGTGACGGAGGAGATGAAGGCGGCCGGCGTGTACGTCTTCGCCGGAGGGCTGGAGGAGGAGGACGGCCCCGTCTACAGCGCCGACGCCACCAGCGGCACCCTGATGATCACCGACGGACCGTACGCCGAGACCAAGGAGTGGCTGGGCGGGTTCGCCCTGGTGGACGTGCCCGATGACGAGGCCGCCACGATGTGGGCGGGCAAGGTCGCCGAGGCCTGCGGCTGGCCGCAGGAGGTCCGCCGCTTCAAGCCGCGGGCACAGGTCGAGTGACGCCGTCGCCGGCGACCCTTGACCTCACACTGGTGGGATGGCACCCCTGGCCACGACCGAGCTGACCGCGAGGGTCGTGCTCGACGCGACCGCGCTCGGCTTCGCGGTGTCTGAGGTCGCCATCCGGCTCAGGAGCGCAGCGAACCATCGGGGAGCAACCGCCGACCACGGCAGCATCGTGGCCGTGATGGCCGGCTTGGCCGCCGGCCTGCTGAGCGCGGTCTGGTGCGCCGTCCGCGTGCCCGTCGCCACCATTCCCGGCGGTTGGTTCCCGTTCGTGGTCGGGGTGGTGGTGATGTGGCTGGGCGTCGCGCTGCGACAGTGGTCGGTCTGGACGCTGGGGCGGTTCTTCACCGTGGTGGTGCGAGTGGCCCCGGGGCAGACAGTGGTCGACCGCGGACCGTACCGGTGGGTGCGTCACCCGTCCTACGCCGGGCTGCTGCTCACTGGCGTCGGTCTCGGCGCGGCTCTGGGCAACTGGCTGTCGGTGCTCGTCCTCGTGGTCCTGCCATCCACCGGGATCGCGCTGCGGATCCGAGTTGAGGAGCGAGCCCTCCTGGCCGGCCTCGGAGAGCCTTACCGCGAGTACGCCCGGCGGCACCGGCGCTTGGTGCCCGGCGTGTGGTAGCGGCAGCGCCGCCCAAGAGCCCGGAAAGGCCGGGCCGGCGCCAGCTCTCGGGGGATACTGGCACCGGCGGCCACTGTGGGGGCTGCAGGAGGAGGTCGTCGTGGCCAAGCGACGGTGGAGTGACCTGAGCGAACGCAGCCGGCGGCTCATCGTCATCACGGGGGTGTGCGAAGCGGCCTTGAAGGTCGCGGCGCTCGTGGACCTGCGGCGACGACCCGCGGACGAGGTCCGCGGCTCGAAGAGGATCTGGGCGGTGGCGATCCTCCTGACGAACTCCGTCGGTGCCGTACCCGTCGCCTACTTCGCCCTCGGCCGCCGCAGGCGGGAAACGGCCTGAGGCCAGCAGCCCTCATGGCGCGCTACGTCGTCGACCCGCCGACGGTGCTGCACCTGCTCGACGGCGGCCTGCCGGTCGATCCCGCGCACCAGCTGTTCGCGCCGAGCTCGATCCGCTCCGAGGCGCTGCAGCTGCTGCTGCTCGGCGACCGGGTGTCGCGCGGCACGGCGTGGCGGATCGCCCGCGAGCACGACTGGGACACCCTGCGCGACGCCGAGTACCTGGCCGTCACGCGCCTGCAGGCGGACGCGCTGGTCACGGTCGATCCCGACCTGGCCGCCGCGGCGCAGGGCGTCGTCCCGGTGGCACCCCTCAGCGCGCTGCTCGCCGTCGAGTAGCCCAGCGAGCGTCGCCGTCACCCGTTCGCAGCATGTTGCCCCAGGAGGGGCCGTGCAACCCCTAGCATGGCGCCGGTTCGCGTCGACGGAAGGCGCGGTGGCGTCAGGGCAGGGGTGGGGCAGGTGCGGCGTCCTCACGGGGTGTCGATGGTGGTCGTGGTGGCACTGGGGTGGTCCGGCGCCGCCGTCGCGACCGCGCCGGTTGCGCACGCGGCCACGGCTGACGTGGCCGTGATCGGCAGCCGCGACGCGGCCTCCTACGGCTCCGGGTACCGGCGGTTCGATGCCGGCCCGGTGGCGGGCACCCCGACGGCGCAGGTCGACACCGCGTCGTCCACCGTGACCGTCGCCGTCGACGACCCGACCAGCGGCGCCACGGCCACCATGACGATGGCCTGGCCGGCCCGGCCCGGAACCTGGAACCTGGCCTTCGACGGCCCCGATCCTGAGCAGACCGTGCGGCTGACCCGAGGCGCCAGCAGCTGCGTCTTCACGGCCGGCACGCTGGTCGTGTACCGGGCTGAGGCGACGCCGACCGGGCAGGTGGCCGCCCTCTCGGTGGACGCCGGGGGGCGTGCACCGTGACCAACGGCAGCTGGTCCGCGGGGGCGGAGGTCCGCATCGGCGACAGCGACCCTGCTCGGGCGGTCTCGATCCCCCGGGCGGAGCCGACCGGCTTCCGCACCGGCGCACTCGTCGGGTCGGTCGTCACCCACCAGGTGACCCTCAGCAACTCCGGGGACAAGCCGTGGAAGGTGGGACCGCTCGCGATCTCGTCGGCCAACTCCTGGTCCCCGAGGTTCACGATCGTCCCCGAGTCGGACCACTGCACCGGGCTCACCCTCTCCCGCGGCCAGACCTGCACCGTCGACGTCACGGTGACCGCGCCGAACTACACCGAGACCGACTACCTGCTGGCCGGCGGGGACGCTGCCACCACGCTGGTCGTCCCGCTCGTCCTCGACGGTTACGCGCCCGTCGAGCCCCCCACGGCCGTGACGGTCGCGCCCGGCCGGCTCTCGTCGACGGTGAGCTGGCAGCCGCCGAGCTCGCTGCCGCGGAGCGAGTACCGCGTGTACGACGTCACCGGGGGCGGTCGCCGACTGCTGGCCACGGCCCCCCCGTCCGCCACCGAGGTCAGCGTCGCCGTCGCCGGCCCGCACCGGCTCGCGGTCGTCGCGGCCAACGGAGGCTTCGCCGAGTCCCCTGACGCGCTGGTGGACGTTCCCGGGATCGAGTCCGAGGTCGTCGGCAACGACTGGTACGGCCGGTCGGTCTCCGTGGCCACCGACACCGTCGGCGCGCGGCCGAAGATGCTCACCGTCGAGCGCGTCGACCTCGACCCGACCCGGACCCGGTGGGTCACTGCCGAGAGCGCGGGCCTGCGCGTCTGCTCCGTGGCCACCGAGGAGTGCGCCACGGTGCCCGGCACTCAGGGCACCGCCGACGCCGAGTACCCCCGAGAGGCCGTCTGGCTACCCGACGGCACCATCGCCTTCCTGCGCGGCTATTCGTACGAGCTGCGCAGCCTGTGGCTGGTCCGGCCCGACGGCTCGGGGCTGCGCGAGGTCACCGATCTCCACGGCCGCGGGGAGCTGGCGGCGACTCCGAGCGGCACGGAGGTCGTGGTGATGAGCTTCAACGGCTACGGCCGCGTGGAGCGGGTCCGCTTGTCCGACGGACGCGTGACAGCCGTCCCTGGCACCGACTGGGTCGACGACTTCTCGGTCTCCGATCGAGGACTGCTGGTCGTGGGTAGTCGCGTCGACAAGTCATCGACGAACGGTACGCGTACGACCACCGTCATGAACCTCGACGGCTCGCACCCGCATCCGCTGGCTCTTCCGGTCGGTGACAACCGGGCCGTGACCTTCGACCCGTCCGGCAGCCGGGTGGCCTTCGCGCGCTACACCGGTGACTACCAGGCAACCTTGTGGGTCGCGTCCGCCGACGGCAGCGGCGCCCGGCAGCTCTCGACCGCGTCATCTGGCTGGAACGACCTCAAGTGGTCGGTGGTCGACCGTTTCGCGCCATCAGCGGGCATCACGGTGCCGGGCTACACCACCCGCAGTCCCACCCTCACGATCGGCGCCGCCGACCAGGACGACGCGATCGGCTCGCTACGACGCCAGTGCCGTCTCGACAACGCCACCAGCTGGTCCGCTTGCGGGCCCGCACTGCGGCTCAGTGGTCTCGCCGCAGGCGCGCACACGATCGCCGTCCAGGTCACTGACGCCGGTGGCAAGCAGTCAGCGGTCGTCTCGAGGGCCTGGGTCGTCGATGCCGCCGCGCCCCGGGCTGCCCTGGCTGCGCCGGGGTGGGTGCAGACGCGCACACCCACGGCAATCGCCTGGACCGGGTCGGACGCGGGTGGCTCCGGGCTCGCCGGCTACGACGTCCGCGCCCGCACCGCTCGGTTCACGGGCAGCCTCGGCGCCTACCACTACCCCGCCTCCTGGCAGAAGCGCAGCACCCGGTCCATGACCGTCACCCTCAGCCGGGGCTACGAGTACTGCTTCTCGGTCCGCGCCCGCGACCGGGCCGGGAACGTCGGAGCGTGGAGCGGGCAGCGGTGCACCATCATGCCGCTGGACGACCGGAGGCTGGCCGCCTCGTCCGGGTGGACCCGTGGCTACTCGAGCAGCTACCTGTTTGGCACCTACAGCAAGACGGTCAAGACCGGAGCGCGCCTCACTCGCTACGGCGTGCGCGGCCGACGCATCGCCCTCGTGGCCACCACCTGCGCCACCTGCGGCAGTGTCGACGTGTACCACGCCGGCGTGCGGCTCGGCCGAGTCAGCCTGTACTCGCCCACGACCAGGAGGCGCCAGGTGAGGTGGCTGCCCCTGCAGCGCGTCACCCGAACCGGCACGCTCACCGTTCGCAGCGTCGGGCGGCGGCAGGTCATCCTCGACGGGGTCGCCGTCCTGCACTGACGAGTGCAAGCACTGCGGGACGTGCGGGAGCCGTGCGCCGCGTGGGTGATCGCCCGCACAGCGGGCTCGGCGGAACGTCCGCTACGTGAGGTCCTCCTCCCAGAACTCCGTGTCGCTGGCGCGCACGCGCTCGGCGGCGTGCTGGCCGTGGATCTCGCTCTCGCGCCCGCGCAGCTCGACGCGGCGGATCTTGCCGCTGATCGTCTTGGGCAGCCCGGTGAACTCGATGCGCCGGATCCGCTTGTACGGCGCGAGGTGCTCGCGCGCATACGACAGGATGTCGCCGGCGGTCTCGGCCGTCGGCTCCCACCCGGCCGCCAGCACCACGTACGCCTTCGGGACGGCTAGCCGCGTCGGTTCGGGGGAGGGCACCACCGCCGCCTCGGCGACGGCCGGGTGCTCGATGAGGACGCTCTCCAGCTCGAACGGGCTGATCCGGTAGTCCGACGCCTTGAACACGTCGTCCGAGCGGCCCACGTAGGTGATGTAGCCGTCCTCGTCCCGGCTGGCGACGTCGCCGGTGTGGTACGCCTCGTCGCGCATGGCGTCCTCGGTGCGCTCGTGGTCGTCGCGGTACCCGACCATGAGTCCCACCGGGCGCCCGAGCGGCCCGTCCAGGCGCAGGCAGATCTCGCCCTCGGGTGCCTGGTCGCCGGTCACGACGTCGAGCAGGACGACGTCGTACCCAGGCAGCGGACGGCCCATCGACCCCGGCTTGAGCAGGGCCCCGGGCGGGTTGCCGATCTGGGCGGTGGTCTCGGTCTGGCCGTAGCCGTCGCGGATCGTCAGGCCCCAAGCCTGCCGCACCTGCTCGATCACCTCGGGGTTCAGCGGCTCGCCGGCGCCCACCACCTCGCGCAGCGGGATACGCGCGCGGTAGGCGGCCAGGTCGCTCTGCACGAGCATCCGCCACACCGTCGGGGGCGCGCAGAACGTCGTGACACCACACTCCACCATCGTGTCGAGCAGCGGCTCGGCTGCGAAGCGGGTCTGGTTGACCACGAGCACCGTGGCCTCGGCGTTCCACGGCGCGAACAGGTTGCTCCAGGCGTGCTTCGCCCAGCCCGGCGAGCTGATGTTGAGGTGGACGTCGCCCGGCTGCAGGCCGATCCAGTACATGGTCGACAGGTGGCCGATCGGGTACGACACGTGCGTGTGCTCGACCAGCTTCGGCTGCGCCGTCGTCCCGGACGTGAAGTACAGCAGCAGCGACTCGTCGGCACGGGTCGGCACCTCGGGGGTGAACGACTCCAGGTGCTGGAAGCTCGCGCCGTACGACAGCCAGCCCTCGACGTCCGCTCCGACGGCGATGCGCGTCCACGAGCCGTGCACGCCCTCGAACTTGCCGGTGTCCTCGCTGCGGGCTACCACGTGCGAGACGTGGCCGCGACTGATCCGGTCGCGGATGTCCGACGCCGAGAGCAGGGTGGTCGCCGGGATGATGACGACACCGAGCTTGATGCAGGCGAGCATCGTCTCCCACAGCTCGAGCTGGTTCGACAGCATCAGCAGCAGCCGGTCACCGCGGTCGACCCCGTGCGCCTGCAGCCACGCGGCGAGCTGGCCGGAGCGGGCGGAGAGCTCGGCGTACGTCGCCTGCGTGTGCGACCCGTCCTCGTCGACGACCCACAGCGCCGTGCGAGGCCCCGTCTGCTCGGAGGCCGCGACGACGTCGAACCAGTCGAGCGCCCAGTTGAAGTGCTCCGGCCGCGGCGGCGTGTACCCCGCGCGCGCTGCCTCGGGGTCGGTGCGGTGCAGCAGCAGGTGGTCGCGGGCCGTTCGGAAGAGGTCGTGGCTGTCGTCGTGCTCTGCCGGCGTCATGATCTGGACCCTCGCACCGGATCGGGTCGCGGTCAACGGCTCAAGGGCACGTGGCAGGCTGTCGATCCAGTCACATCAGGTGCACACGATCGTCGGGAAGCAGGTCCAGCATGCGCAGCGTCCGGGGAACCCTTGCAGGAGCGGGGATCGCGATGCTCGTGCCGCTCACCCTGCTGACCGCCTGCGGTGGAGCCGAGCCGACCGCGGCCGGCGCTCCTGCGACCTCGGACCGAGCTGCGGTGTCGAAGACGGCGACGCCCTCGCCGACGAGCCAGACGCCGACCACCAACGCGACCCCGAGCACCACCCCGAGCGCGACGCCGACGGCGACCGCCACCGCGAGCGTCGCGCCCCGGTGGGCCAAGGCGCTCGGTGAGCCGCAGCAGGGTGACGCGGCCTGGGGGGTCTACCTCGCGGTCGGGCACAGCGCGACCGACGCCCCCGTCGAGCAGGGCATCCGCGACGCGGCGAAGGTGGGCTACCAGGCGGTCGTCGGTGACATCGCCTGCGACGGCGGGGCGATGGAGGCACTGGCGCTCGACCAGTACGACTACTGGTCGGGTGCGACCCTGTACTTCGCCACCGAGGCGGACGCCCGCGGCTTCGCCGCCGCGTACACCGAGGCGGTGAAGGCGCCGATCGGCGTCGCGCGCATCACGCTCGGCTGCCTCGACTGACGGCTCAGCGCTCGGGCCGCGTGCCCGCGCGCGTCACCACGGACGCCGCGGCCCGGCAGCCGTGCTCGAGACACGCCCGCACGTCCTCGTCGCTGACCGCGGCGGCCAGGTAGGCGGCCGCGAACGCGTCGCCGGCGCCGGTGGTGTCGACGACGGGCCCGGACGGCGCGCACGCGGGCACCAGGACGGTGTCGGCGCCCTCGCGCGCCCAGCGAGCGCCCAGTGCACCGGTCTTCAGGACGACCTCGCCGTAGGTGCCGGTCAGCCGCGCGACGGCGGTGTCGGGGTCGCGCGTGCCCACGAGGACCTCGGCCTCGTCGAGCGTGCAGAAGACGAGCTCGACACCGTCGGTGATCCGCAGGAACTCCTTGCCGCCCAACGCTTCCAGCGGGGCGGCGCTGGCGACGTCGACCGATCGCGGGACGCCGCCGGCTCGTGCCGCGGCGAGTGCCGCCTCGCCCGCCTCGCGCGAGCCGGGGTTGAGCAGCGTGTACCCGGACACGTGCAGGCGCGTCGTCGTGCCGGTGTCCAGCGACGGCAGGTCAGTGGGGGAGAGCGCCGAGTTGGCGCCGGCGTCCGGCAGCATCGTGCGCTCGCCGTCGGCGCCGACGAGGACGACCACGGTGCCGGTCGCGAGTGACGGGTCGACACCGACCACGGGCTGCACGCCGGCGGCGCGCAGCACCTCGACCGCCTCCCGCCCGAAGGGGTCGTCGCCGACCCGCCCGACGAAGCGGACGGGGCAGCCGAGCGCTGCCAGCCAGTGGGCCACGTTGGCCCCCGCGCCGCCCTGGCGGGTGCGCACGTGAGCCGCGGTGTCCGAGCCCAGCGCGAGCGGGTCGTCGACGCGCGCGACGACGTCGGTCATGACGTCGCCGATGACGACGACGGACCGCTCGCTCATCGCGCCGCCGCGTGCGCGACCGCGATCTCGGCGGCGAGGGCCGCGTTGCGCAGGATGATCCGGGTGTTGACCTCCAGGCTGCGTCCCTGCGTGTCGTGGTGGAACCGCGCCAACAGGTACGGCGTGGTGGCCTTGCCGTGCACGCCCTCGGCCCGCGCACCGGCCAGTGCGTCGGCGAGCACGCGGTCGTGCAGGTCGGGGTCGAGCTGCTCGTCCTGCGGCACGGGGTTGGCGACCACCAGCGCCGTGCGGTCGGTGCCGAGGACGGCGCGCTCGCGCATGACCGCGGCGACCTGCTCGGGAGAGTCGACGCGGTGCTCCAGCGGCTCGCCGGAGTCGCTGAGGTAGAACCCGGGGAAGCGGTCGGTGCGGTAGCCGACGAGGCCGACGCCGAGCGTCTCCAGCCGCTCCAGGGTCGCGGGCACGTCGAGGATCGACTTGACGCCGGCGCAGACCACCGTGGTCGGAACACGCGAGAGGGTGACGAGGTCGGCCGACTCGTCGTAGGTCTGGGCCGCGCCGCGGTGCACGCCGCCGAGGCCGCCCGTGGCGAAGACGGCGATGCCCGACCGCGCGGCCAGGTGGGCCGTCGAGGCGACGGTGGTGGCGCCGTGACCGCCCCGGGCGGCGACGACCGCGAGGTCCCGGACGCCGACCTTCACGACCGAGTCGTCGCCGGCGACGACGGCCAGCGCCTCGTCGTCCAGGCCGACCCGCACCTGCCCGCCGACCAGGGCCACCGTCGCCGGCACCGCGCCGGCGTCCCGCACCACCTGCTCGATGTCGCGGGCGATCCGCAGGTTGTCGGGGCGGGGCAGGCCGTGGCTGATGATCGTCGACTCGAGCGCGACGACCGGGCCGCCGTCGGCGAGCGCCGCACGGACCTCGGGGGACGTCAGGATCATGGTCCGCACCCTACTGAGCACCGGGCTAGGCTCGGCTCCGTGCCCGAGAGCGTCCTGCCCTACCCCGCGCACTGGGAGGCGGACGTCGTCCTGCGCGACGGTGGCGTGGTGCACCTGCGGCCGATCCGCCCGGACGACGCACCGGCCGTCGAGGCGTTCCACGCCGGCCAGAGCCCGGAGTCGATCTACCTGCGGTTCTTCGCACCGTTGCAGCGGCTCTCGCCCCGCGACCTCGAGCGGTTCACGCACGTCGACCACCGCGACCGGGTCGGCCTGGTGGCCACCCTCGGCGACGCCATCGTCGGCATCGGCCGGTACGACCGCATCGAGGGCGCCACGGCGGAGGTCGCCTTCAACATCTCCGACGCCCACCAGGGCCGGGGCATCGGCTCGGTGCTGCTCGAGCACCTCGCGGCGGCGGCCCGCGAGCGCGGGATCCGGCGGTTCGTCGCCGACGTCCTGCCGCAGAACCGCCGGATGATCGGGGTGTTCAGCGAGGCCGGGTACACGGTGCGCCACAACTACGAGGACGGCGTCATCGCGCTGGAGTTCGACATCGCACCGAGCGAGGAGTCGACCCGGGTGCGCGAGTCGCGCGAGCAGCGCGCGGAGGCGCGCAGCGTCCAGGCGCTGCTGCACCCGCGGTCGGTGGCGGTGGTGGGTGCGAGCCGCGACCCGGACTCCATCGGGCACCGGCTGCTCGAGGACCTTCTCGACGGTGGGTTCACCGGCCCCCTCTACGCCGTCAACCCCGAGGCGTGGGAGGTGCGCGGCGTCGAGAGCCACACCCGCGTCACCGACATCCCCGACCAGGTCGACCTCGCCGTGGTCGCGGTGCCCGCGAGCGCCGTGGGCGACGTCGTCGACGACTGCGGGGCCGCCGGAGTCCGCGGCCTCGTCGTGGTGAGCAGCGGTTTCGCCGAGACCGGCGAGGCCGGCCGGGCGCTTCAGCGCGACCTCGTGCGCCGGGCCCATGCGCGCGGGATGCGGGTGATCGGCCCGAACTCCTTCGGGATCGTCAACACCGACCCGGAGGTGCGGCTCAACGCGTCCCTGGCGCCGTCGATGCCACCGACCGGGCGGCTCGGGTTGTTCAGCCAGTCCGGTGCCCTGGGCATCGCCGTCCTCGACACCGCTCGGCGCCGCCGGCTCGGCGTCTCGAGCTTCGTGTCGTCCGGCAACCGCGCCGACCTGTCGGGCAACGACGTCATGCAGTACTGGCTCGACGACCAGGCCACCGACGCCGTCGGGCTGTACCTCGAGAGCGTCGGCAACCCGCGCAAGTTCTCCCGCGTCGCGCGGCGCCTGGCCCGCACCAAGCCGGTGATCGTCGTGAAGTCCGGGCAGTCGACGTTCGGCGTGCCACCCGGGCACACGGTGCGCGAGTCGCGGCTGCCGCGCGAGACGTTCGACGAGGTGCTGCGCCAGGCCGGCGTGATCCGGGTCGAGAACATCCACCAGCTCTTCGACGTCGCCCAGCTCGTCGTCCACCAGCCGCTGCCCGAAGGCCCGCGCGTCGCCGTCGTCACGAACTCCGACGCGCTCGGCGCGCTCGCCGCGGACGCGTGCACCAGCTGGGGCCTGGACGTGGTCCACGGGCCGGTGGCGGTGCGTTCGGAGGCCAGCGCCGAGGAGTTCCGCGCCGCGCTGCACGAGGCCTTCGCCGCCGCCGAGGTCGACTCGGTGATCGCCGGGTTCATCCCGCCGCTGGTCACGGTCGACTCCGACGTCGCACTGGCCCTCGCCGAGGTGGCTGCAGCGAGCGACAAGACGTGCGTCGCCACGTTCCTCGGCATGCACGGTGTCACCGAGGCGCTGTCGACGTCGGCGCGCACCGTGCCGGCGTACCCGACCCCCGAGGACTCCGTGCGCGCTCTCGTGGCGGCGACCCGCTACGCCCAGTGGCGCCGTCGCGACCGCGGCCCGCGCGTGACGCCGGACGGGATATCCCGCGACGCGGCTCGCGCCCTCGTCGAGCGACTCACGCCGACCGACCCCGAGGGCGTGTGGCTGGCGGACTCGGACGCCGCGGAGCTGCTCGCGGCCTACGGCGTCGAGGTCTGGCCGGCGTACGAGGTGAGCACGCCGGACGAGGCCGCAGCAGCCGCCGAGCGCGCGGGGTACCCGGTGGCGCTGAAGGCCACCGCCCCGCACCTGCGCCACCGCGCCGACCTCGGCGCGGTGCGGCTGGACATCGCCCGCGAGGGCGAGCTGCGCAACGACCTCGCCGAGATGAAGGCGACGCTCGAGCGGCACGGCCCGGCCGGCTTCGTCGTCCAGGCGATGGCGCCGGTCGGCGTGGCCTGCGTCGTCCGGTCGACGGAGGACCCGCTGTTCGGGCCCGTCGTCGAGTTCGGTGTCGGCGGGCCACCGACCGACCTGCTGGGGGACGTCGCGCGCCGCAGCCCGCCGCTGCGCGAGGGTGACGTCGCCGACCTCGTCCGGGGGGTGCGGGCGGCTCCGCTGCTGTTCGGCTACCGCGGCTCGGACCCCGTCGACGTCGAGGCGCTCGAGGACGTCGTGGCGCGGGTGTCGGCGCTGGCGGACGACCTGCCGCAGGTCGCGGACCTCGAGCTCAACCCGGTGGTCGCCGCCACCGCGGGCGCCACGGTGCTCGGCGCGCGCGTGCGCCTCGCGCCGCCCCCAGGCCGCACCGACACCGACACCCGCCGCCTGCCGGGGTGACAGGATGGGGGCATGCGTGACACCCATACCCTCCCGGACGCCCTGCGCGCCGATCTCGACCACGCCGGCTACTACCCCGAGCTGGTCTTCGACGTGCTGGACGTCAGCGTCGCGGGGGAGCCGGTGCTGGCGCACCTCGTGCACGCGGAGACGACCTTCGACCAGGACGTCGTGCGGCGGCACATCACCACGTTCGTGCTGACGGGGACCCGGCTGGTCGTGACCCACGCCGACGACCACGCGCCGGAGGGCCCGGACGGGCCGCCGCAGCCGTTCGCCACGGCGGCCACCGAGGCGGTGCCGCTGCGCGCGGTGCGGTCGGTCGTCGTCAACCACGTCGTCCCGCGGCCGGAGGCCTACCGGGCCGGTGAGGGCTCGCGCGAGCTCACCCTCACCATCGGCTGGGGTGCGGTGAGCCGGCTCGACCTCGAGCCCGCCGCCTGCGCCGACCCCGACTGCGAGGCCGACCACGGCTACACCGGCACGGCCAGCGCCGACGACATCTCCGTGCGCGTCTCGGCCGACGCCGACGGCGAGGACGCCGTGCGCCGTGCGCTGGCGTTCGCCCGCGCCCTGTCGGCTGCGACCGCAGGCATCGTCGGGTGAGTCTGGCGCTGCCGCCCGCGCCGCGTTACGGGCGCGACACCCTGTCCGACCTCATGCCGGCGGTGCTGCGCAGCCTGGACGTCGAGGCACCGGACGCCGCCGGCGGCCCCCCGTCACTGGCCCTGCAGCCGACGGCGCGTGCCTGCGTGCTGCTCGTTGACGGCCTGGGCGACCTGCTGCTGCGGGAGCGCGCCGGGCACGCGCCGTTCCTGCGCTCGCAGCTCGAGCGCACCGACACGATCACCGCCGGGTTCCCGACGACCACGGCCACGAGCATGGGCAGCCTCGGCACCGGGCTGGCGCCGGGTGGGCACGGCCTGGTCGGCTACGAGGTGCTCGTGCCCGAGCGCGACGAGCTGCTCAACGAGCTGTCCTGGGAGCCGCCGGTCGACCCGCGCCGCTGGCAGCCGGAGGTCACCTGCTTCCAGCAGGCCGCCGCGGCCGGCCTGGACGTGGTCCGGATCGGGCCGGGCTTCTTCGACGGCTCCGGGCTCACCGAGGCCGCGCTGCGCGGGGGCCGGTTCGTCGCCGCCGAGTCGCTGGACGCCCGGGTGGACGCCGCCCTGGCGGCCCTGCGCGCGTCGCCCCGGGCGCTGGTCTACGTGTACTGGGGTGACGTCGACAAGGTCGGCCACGTGAAGGGCTGCGGATCGTGGGAGTGGGGCGAGGAGCTCGCGAAGGTCGACCTCGCGGTGCGCCGGCTCGCTGCCGGTCTGCCGAGGGACTCGACGCTGCACGTCACCGCCGACCACGGCATGGTCGACGTGCCGCACCACCAGCGCATCGACCTCGCGCACGACCCCGAGCTGGCGCGCGGCGTCCGCCACGCAGGCGGTGAGCCACGGTGCCTGCAGCTGTACTGCGAGCCGGACGCCGCAGCCTCCGTGCTCGCGACGTGGTCCGGCCGGCTGGGCGACCAGGCCTACGTGCTCTCGCGCGCCGAGGCGATCGCGGCCGGCTGGTTCGGTGCCGTGGCACCGCACGTCCTCGACCGCATCGGCGACGTCGTCGTCGCGTGTCTGCCTGGGCTGGCGGTCGTCGACTCTCGGCGGATGCGTCCGGCCCTGCTCGCGCTCGTGGGGCTGCACGGCTCGCTGACCCCGGCCGAGTCCCTGGTGCCCCTGCTGAGCCTGCACGGCCCGACGTGACAGGATCGGGACGTGGCTGAGCTCGTGTTCTTCTCCGGGACCATGGACTGCGGAAAGTCCACGCTGGCCCTGCAGATGAACTACAACCACGCTGCGGCGGGGCGCTCGGGCCTGATCTTCACCAAGCACGATCGAGCCGGTGAGGCCGTGGTGTCGAGCCGGCTGGGGCTGCACGAGCACGCCCTCGAGGTGCGTGACGACACCGACTTCTGGGACGTCGTCGTCTCGCACCGCATGGCCGGCGAGCGGGTCGACTACGTGATCTGCGACGAGGCGCAGTTCTACGACGTCGAGCAGGTCGACCAGCTGGCGCGGCTCGTCGACGAGATGTCGGTCGACGTGTTCGCCTTCGGGATCACCGCCGACTTCCGCACCAAGCTGTTCCCGGGATCGCAGCGGCTCATCGAGCTCGCCGACCGGGTGCAGGTGCTGCAGGTCGAGGCGCTGTGCTGGTGCGGCGCCCGAGCCACCCACAACGCCCGCACCGCCGACGGCGTCATGGTCGTCGAGGGCGAGCAGGTCGTCGTCGGTGACACGCACGCCTCGTCCACCAGCCAGATCGGCTACGAGGTGCTGTGCCGGCGACACCACATGCGGCGCATGACGCGGGCTGCGGCGCACGCGGCTGCGCTGTCGCCGGATGTGCTGCCGCTCGACCTCGACATGTGCCCGATGCCGCCGCACCCTTCGCACACCGCCGCCGCTCGAGAGGGATGATCCGTGGACGCCGACGACTGGGACGCCCGGTACGCGAGCCAACCGATGGTGTGGTCGGCCGGGCCGAACGCCCTCTTCGCCGAGCTGACCGCTGACTGGACGCCGGGGCGCGCGCTCGACGTCGCCTGCGGAGAAGGCCGCACGGCGATCTGGCTGGCCGAGCGCGGCTGGGACGTGCGAGCGGTCGACTTCTCCTCCGCCGGCATTGCGAAGGGGCGTGAACGTGCTGCGGCGCAAGGACTTCAGGTCGACTGGCAGGTCGCCGACGTCCAGACCGCAGATCTCGGGTCGGGCTACGACCTGGTCGCGTTGCTCTACCTGCAGCTGCCGCACGAGCAGATGGCCGGGATCGTCGGCCGCTGCGTCGAGGCCCTGGCGCCCGGTGGCCGGCTCGTCGTCATCGCGCACGACGTCGACAACGTGACCCGGGGTGTGGGCGGACCGCAGGACGTCAGCGTGCTGCCGTCGGTGCCCTTGCTGCGTGAGTGGGCTCGTGCGGCGCAGGTCGAGCGCGCCGAGCAGGTCGAGCGCACGACGCCCGACGGCACCGCCATCGACGTCCTGCTGGTGGCCCGTAGGTGAGTGCGGACGACGCCGCGGACGCCGCCATCGAGCAGGCGGCCGCGCTGCTGCGCGCCCGAGGCGACCGGATGACCGGGCCGCGTCGCGCCGTCCTCACGGCACTCAGCGCCCGCAGAGCGCACCTCACTGCCGACCAGGTGGTCACCGCCGTCGCCGAGCAGGACCCGTCCGTGCACCGCGCCTCGGTCTACCGCGCGCTGGAGACGCTGAGCCACCTCGGCGTCGTCCAGCACGTGCACGTGGGTCACGGCACCACGACCTACCACCTGGCCGACGACGAGCTGCACCTGCACGCGCAGTGCGAACGGTGCGGCGCCGTCGTCGACCTGCCGGCGTCGCTGTTGCAGGACGTCGCGGACGAGGTGGAGCGCCGGCACGGGTTCGCGCTCGACCCCTCGCACGTCGCCCTCTCGGGGCTGTGCGCTGCCTGCCGGGAGCGGTGACCTCGGGCCCTGCTGGAGCCGGTGCCCAGCGCGCCGGCTTGCGTCGCCGCACGCATGCCGATGGCCTGCGAACCGTCCGAGAACCGCCCGCAACGCGGTGCGACTGCACTTTGTCCCGCACGGGTGATGGGCCGATACTGCCCCGGTGGGCGTGCGCAACTTCCTCGTCGAGGGCGTCTCCGGAACGGGAAAGACCTCGGTGTGCCGCGAGCTGCAGCGCCGTGGCTACCAGGCGGTCAACGGTGACAGGGAACTGGCCTACCAAGGCGACCCCGAGACTGGCCGAGCGCTCGACACTGCCGCGCACGAGCACCACCTCTGGGACGTGCATGCCGTACGAGAGATGGCCGCCGACCAGGGCGAGCCCGCCACCTTCTTCTGTGGAGGCTCGCGCAACTTCACGAAGTTCATCGATCTGTTCGACGAGGTCTTCGTCCTCGACGTCGATCTCGACACCTTGAATCGGCGGCTAGACCAACGCCCGCACGACGAGTGGGGCTCGAAACCATCCGAGCGCGAGCTGATCGTCCGACTCCACCGGACCAAGGAAGACATCCCCACCAAGGGCGTGGTGATAGACGCGACCCCTCCGCTGGCGGAGGTCGTCGACGAGATCCTTCGTCACACGGGGTTGATCAACATCGACGCCAGCGGCTAGCGATAGCGGCCCGCTTACGGGGACCCGGAGGTGCTCACTCACGCTGTCGGGTGAGCTGCCGCCAGTGAGCTGTCCAGTGCCGCAGCAGGTGGTCGATGGTGTGGGTGGTGTGGTCGGTGGCAGCCGGTGGCGGGTGCGCGAGCTGACCGCGTGGCTGCCCGCGCTGCCCCGGTGGCGGTGCGATGTCCCAGTGGACGTGGCCGTCGATGACTCGTCCGGTGGTGCCGGTGGCGTGGACGTGGCGGTGGTGGCGTCCGCACAGGAGGGCGGCGTTGGTCAGGTCGGTGCGTCCGCCTGCGTGCCAGGGGGTCAGGTGGTGGGCGTCGGTCCAGGCGGCGGGGGCGGTGCAGCCGGGCCAGGTGCAGTGTCGGTCGCGTTCGGTCAGGGCGGTGTGTTGTTTGGGGGTGAACAGGCGGTGGGTGCGGCCCGACGTCCAGGGGGTTGCCGAGCTCGTCGATCAGGATGGGGACGAGGTCGGCGGTGCAGGCGAGGCGGGCCAGCGTCTGACGGGAGAGGGGGGTGCCGTCGGCCAGCTCGGCCGGGCTGCGCGGTGGGCGGGGGTGTCCTGGCTGGCTGGGGTGGCGGGTCGGAGGCTGCCCTCGGCCGACTGCTCGCCAGGGCTCGCTTGACGTCGGCTGCCGGGCAGCCTCCGGCCCGCCCGCAGCACGTGCACTGCCCGGGTCACCCGCATCGCCCGCATCGCCTGCTGGACCCGGTGGGGTCAGGGCGGTGGCCAGGGTCTCGAGGTCGACGCGGACGATGATCTTGGCTGGGGAGCCGTGGGTGGTGGGGACCTCGCCGCTGGCGAGGGTGGTGTCGGCGAGGTGGTGCAGGGCGTCGTGGCGGCGTTGGCCACCGGTGCGGGGGTCGGGGGTGCCGTCGGCGGCGGGCTGGGGGCGGACCAGGCGTCGATGGCGGTGCGCAGCGCGGCCCCGCACTCGGGGGTCAGCGAGCCGTGCAGGAACACCATCCCGGAGGCCTCGGTGGCCACGGTCAGCGTGCGCTGGCGCTGCTGGTGAGCTTCGTCTCTGGCGAGGCGGTCGTCGGCGGCCGGGTCGAGGTGGTGGCGGACCGCGACGGCGAGCTTGGCCAGGTCGGTCGCGGGGAACCGGGCCGCTTCGTGACCAGGATGGTCTGGGCGCTCGACCTGCGTCCTGGGGGTCGATGGCGTCGGGCTCGTCGACGGGCACGGGCGGTGGGGAGAGCTGTTCGATGGTCTGGCTGATGACGCGCTCCTGGCAGGGGCGCACCCGCCCGGCCTCCACCGCCTCACGGGTGGGCGCCGAGGTCGGGCGCCAACGTCGAGCGGTAGAGCCGCTCGGCCCGCTTGCCCAGCCCGGCGGCTTCGGCCGGGCGCATCGTCGGGATGACCGAGCGCAGCCACCCGGCCGGGGTGCCGGTGCCGTCCTGGCCGGGCAGACCGCGCGCGTCGACCTCGCCGAGCAGCCGGACCTGCTGGGCCGCGCTGAGCAGCCCGGCGCGGTCGAGGCCGGCGGCGGCCTGGCGCAGCTGGGCCTCGGACAGCTGCCACAGCTCGAGATCGGCGAGCCGGGCCAGTCCCTGGGTGACCAACGCCAGCGCGGCGTCCAGCGCGTCCGCGCCGCCGCCGCCCTCGTCGTCCACCCGAAACGTCATGCGTCAAACCTAGCCGCGGCCACCGACACAGCGACTGTCCCGCAACCGATCTGTGGACAACCAAGGTCACAGCGTCAACCTGTGGACGGAACCCTGTGGACGACAACAGCAGCTGCCCCCGCCTCCACGCCGGTGTGGACAGCCCGCACGCTCGCGAGCGCCTCGTCCATCGCCAGCGCCGGGAGATGCGGTCTCGAACCAGTCGAGCGGACGCGCGGGATCAGTCGCGCTTGGCGCCGAACATGATGTCGTCCCAGCTCGGGACGCTGGCCCGGCGAGCCTTGGCCCGCGCCGGCGCGCGGTGCCGCGGTGTCGTGGGGTCGTCGCCGACTTCCGGGCCGTCGTCCTCGGCCGCTGCCGGTGCGGACGACGCGAGGGACTCGTCGTGGTCGTCCCGCGGCTGTGTCTCGTCGGCCAGCCGCGCGACGTCCTCGGTGAGGGGTCCGTGCATGTGCTCGGCCAAGGGCCAGTGTCGCGGCGGATGCCGGTCGGCCGCGCGCAGCGGGCGCACGCCGTCGGGGCCGCTCTCAGGCGTCTCGTCGGCCAGGCGCGGCACCTCGACGTCGTCCGTCGACGGCGTGGCCCCGTCGATCGGCAGGGTGTTGAGCGTCGGCTGCTCGTCCAGCAGCTCCGGGGGCAGCTCGGACGCCGGGGGATGGGCGGCGGGGGGCTCGGCCAGCAGCGTCGGGTCGAGCTCGAGCGGCTCGGGACGCGCCGCACGCCGCCGGCGTGCAGGGTGCAGCGCCCCCGGAACGTCTGCTGGGTCGGTGGCCGCGTCGTGGCCGCGGCGGCTGGGCCGGTGCAGGTCGCGCTCACGTCGGCGGCTGCGCATGGCGGTCATGAGGTCGAGCGGGTCGTGGCTGACCTCCTCGACCCCACCGTCGGCCTCGACGTCGTAGACGGTGCTGCTGGGCACCGGGGCGAGCCGGAGCCCGCCGAGCGGCCCCTCGCCCTCGGGGGTCTGCTCGCTGAGCCAGCGCGCCTCGTCGTCAGCGGGCGCGACCGAGCGACCGGAAAGGTCGACGTGCCAGCGCGCCTGGCGGTCGCGACCGCCGGCGGAGAACGACACCGCGACGGTCCACGGGCCCTGGTCGGGGCGCCAGCTGTCCCACGAGACCGTCTCCGGGTCGACCCCGCGGCCGGCCAGGCGGCGGGTCACCTCGGCGCCCAGCGTGGGGGACTCCCCGGCGCGGCGGCGCAGCACGATGGCGCGAGCGACCTGCGTGATGTGCTCGCGCTCGGCCAGCACGGGGCCCTCGTAGCGGCGGATGCGCTCGAGCGGCCAGCCGGACGCCGACGCGACCTCCTCGGCCGTGGCGCCTGCTCGGATGCGGGCCTGCACCTCACGCGGACGCAGCTCGCCGCCGATCTCGATCTGCAGCTGACCGAGGTGGGCGCGGTCGCGGCGCACGGCCGCTCGCAGCGCCTCGTCGACGGCGATCGTGTACCGGCGGCCCTCGCCGTCGCTGAGCACCAGGTGCTCGCCGTCGTCATGGACACCGACGAGCTGCAGGTCGTGCATGGCCAGCTCCTCTTCTCGTGGGCAGCACCGACTGTGCCACCCGAAACGCCGCGAACGGCGCAGGCGCGCCCAGGCAACCGCGCCCGCGGGCGACGTCGTCACCGGCCCCAGGCAGAATCGACGCCGTGACCACCTCCCCAGACCTCGCGCCGTACGACGCCGTGCTGCTGCTGTCGTTCGGCGGCCCAGAGCGCCCCGACGACGTCATGCCGTTCCTGCGCAACGTCACACGGGGTCGTGGCATCCCCGACGAGCGGCTGGCCGAGGTGGCCGAGCACTACCACCACTTCGGTGGTCGCAGCCCGATCAACGACCAGAACCGCGCGCTGCTCGCTGCCCTCGAGACCGAGCTGAGGTCGCGCGGCATCGACGTCCCGCTGCTGTGGGGCAACCGCAACTGGGCGCCGTTCGTCACCGACACCCTGCGCGAGGCGCACGAGGCGGGGCTGCGTCGGGTCGTGGCCGTCACCACCAGCGCCTACTCGTCCTACTCGAGCTGCCGTCAGTACCGCGAGGACCTCGCCGGAGCGCTCTTGACCCTCGCCGACGAGGGCCGCGAGATCGCCGTCGACAAGATCCGGCAGTACTTCAACCACCCCGGCTTCGTCGAGCCCAACGTGCGGGCCGCGCTCGACGCCCTGCGCGAGGTGCCCGAGGGCTCGCACCTGGTGTTCGTGACCCACTCCGTGCCCGACGCGATGGACGACGCCAGCGGGCCCGGTGGTCACCTCAGCCCCGCCTACTCGGCCCAGCACCGCGACATCGCCTCGGTCGTCGCCGACGCCGTGGGCCGCGAGCTGGGCCGCGCCGTGCCCTGGGAGCTCGTGTACTGCTCGCGCTCAGGTCCGCCGTCGCAGCCCTGGCTCGAGCCGGACGTCGGCGACCACCTGCGCGCGCTGCACGCTGCCGGCGCGCCCGGCGCGGCCGTGTGCCCGATCGGTTTCGTCAGCGACCACCTCGAGGTGAAGTACGACCTCGACACCGAGGCCCGCGAGGTGGCGGACGAGATCGGTCTGCCGTTCGCCCGAGCCGCGACCGTCGGAGTCGACCCGCAATTCGTGAGCGCGCTGGCCGAGCTGCTGCTCGAGCGCGCCGCGCAGGCCCGCGGCGACGACCCGGCACGGCCCACCCTCGGGTCGCGGCCACCCGTGAGCTCGGTGTGCCCGGTGGGCTGCTGCCGCAACCTGCGCGCCGAGCGACCGGCCGCGTGCGGGGCCGACTGGCTGCCGCCGGTGGTGGCACCCCGATGACGTCGTCAGCCGACGCCGCGCTGGCCCACGACCTGCTGGCGCTCGCCGAGCGCGCCGCCCGCGCTGCCGGCGACCTGATCCGCGACGAGCGACCGGACCACCTCGGTGTCCGGTCGACCAAGACCAGCCCCACGGACGTCGTCACGGTCATGGACGAGCGCAGCGAGCGCCTGCTGCGAGACCTGCTGCTCGGGGAGCGTCCCGACGACGGGCTGCTCGGCGAGGAGGGCGGCGGCAGCCCCGGCAGCACCGGGGTGACGTGGGTGATCGACCCGATCGACGGCACCGTGAACTACCTCTACGGGCTACCCGCCTACGCCGTCAGCGTGGCCGCCGTCACCGGTGACGTCCGCGTGCCGGGCGGCTACGACGTCCTGGCGGGCTGCGTGCACAACCCCGTGACGGGCGAGACCTTCACCGCCGCGCGCGGTGGCGGGGCGTTCCTCGACGGCGGCGCGATCGGCGTCAGCCAGGTGAGCGACCCGGCCCAGGCGCTCGTGGCGACCGGGTTCGGCTACGAGGCCGAGCGCAGGCGCCAGCAGGCCGCCGTCTTGGCCGCCGTGCTGCCGCAGGTACGCGACATCCGGCGGCTCGGCAGCGCCGCGCTCGACCTGTGCCAGGTGGCGTGCGGCCGGGTCGACGCCTACTTCGAGCGCGGCCTGCAGCCGTGGGACCTCGCGGCCGGCGAGCTCGTCGCCCGCGAGGCCGGAGCGGTGGTCAGCGGCCTCGTCGGAGCGCCCGCGGGGGAGGGGTTCGTGCTCGCTGCCGGGCCTCCGCTGCACGCCGCGCTGGAGCACATCCTGGCCCCGCTGCGTCCGGATGCCGACGCGGTGTGATGCCCCGCAGACCCATCAGGCACAATCCCTGTCTCGGCCGGGCACAAACTCGAGGGTTGCTGCGTTAACCCGCCGCGAGGGCGAGCACGTCCCAGCACGTCCAGCACCACCAGCACGACCCGGCAGCACAGCGAGCCCGGCACACCAGCGAGACCCCGCGGAGGGCGACCCACACATGGCGACCGATTACGACGCGCCGCGCAAGACCGACGACGAACTGAACGAAGACAGCATCGAGGAGCTCAAGGCCCGGCGGGTCGACAAGACCTCGTCGTCGGTGGACGTCGACGAGACCGAGCAGGCCGAGGGCTACGAGCTGCCCGGCGCAGACCTGTCCAACGAGGAGCTGTCGGTGCGCGTCCTGCCCCGGCAGGCCGACGAGTTCACCTGCTCACGCTGCTTCCTCGTCAAGCACCGCAGCCAGCTCTCCGGCGAGTCCGGCGGTCAGCCGGTCTGCTTGGAGTGCGCCTGACCCGACTCATCCGACGGCGGCTCGTCGCTGGCGCCTGGCTCGGTCGAGGGGTTCTTCCCCTCGACCTGGCCGAGGGCCGCGGCGAGCCGTTGCGGGTTCCGGGACGACAGCAACCAGTAGGGCGTCGGGTCGTCGGGGTCCGTGACCTCGACGACCACGCCGCCGGGCAGCCACGACCGCTGGCACAGGTATGCCCGTGCGTCCGCCTCCGGCCCCCGCAGGGCGCGCATGCGCTCGGGGGTCACCACCGCCACGCGGCCGAGGAGCTCCAGGGGGATCCTGGCGTGCCCGGCCCGCAGCTCGCCGTCCGCGACCTCGATCCGAGCGCTGGTCAGGAGCAGGCCGATCGCGGCCCCGGCCATCGCCGCCAGCGCCGTGGCGAGCGCCACCGTCGTGCCCAGCGGCCGCAGGAACACCAGGCCGAGGCTGGCCGCCACCAGCAGGACCACCAGCCAGATCCACGCGGTGGGCAGGAGGGACTCCCGGTGCGTACCCGGCACCGGCTGCTGCTCGCTCACCCCGTCAGGGTGGCACGCGAACGCCCAGGTGCAAGGACTAGGGTCGCTGCCGATGAGAAACGGTGAGAGCACGACGCCCGTGGCCGTGGTCGAGGTGCTGCTGCAGCAGCTGGACGACGGGCTGCCGCTGCCGTCGTACGCCCACCCAGGCGACGCCGGCGCCGACCTCATGACCCGCGTCGACGTCACGCTGCAGCCCGGTGAGCGCGCGAGCGTGCCGACCGGCGTCGCGATCGCGCTGCCCGTCGGGTACGCGGCGTTCGTGCACCCCCGCTCGGGGCTGGCCGCCCGCCACGGCGTCACGACGCTCAACGCGCCGGGCACCATCGACTGCGGCTACCGCGGTGAGATCCACGTGAACCTCGTCAACACCGACCGGACCACCCCGGTGACGCTGCACCGGGGCGACCGCGTCGCCCAGCTCGTGGTCCAGCGGGTGGAGCAGGCGGCCTTCACGGCCGTCCCCACGCTGCCGGACTCCGAGCGCGGCGCCGGTGGCCACGGGTCCACCGGTGGCTTCGCCGGCACCGCACCGGCACCCGGCACCAACATCGGGGCCCTCGCCCCGGAGGGAGAGATCTCGTGAGCCTGTTCCGACGCCGCAAGGACGAAGACCCGGCGCAGTCCGAGGACGCCGCCGACGTCCAGGAGACCACTGACGCTGCCGACGCTGAAGACGCTGAAGACGCCGGCGCGGCCGACGGCTCGGACGCCGACGCCGCCCCCACGACGTCCGGCGCCGCGACGACGTTCGACCGAGCCGGCGGCCCGCTGGACCGCTCGGAGGTCGAGGGACCGGAGGGGCGGCTCGACCTCGGAGCGCTGTGGATGCCGTTGGTCGAGGGCATGGAGCTGCAGCTGCAGATGGACGAGGCCAGCGGCCGGGTGACCGGCGTGTTCGTCGTCCTCGGTGACTCCGCCGTGCAGGTGCAGGCCTTCGCCGCCCCGCGCAGCGAGGGCATCTGGCGCGAGGTGTGCGACGAGATCGCGGCCGGCATCACCGAGCAGGGCGGCACCGCCGACCCGGGGTACGGCACGTTCGGGCGGGAATTGCTCGCGCGCGTGCCCAGCCAGCAGCCGGACGGCAAGGTCGGCTTCCAGCCGCTGCGGTTCTCCGGCGTGGACGGCCCTCGCTGGCTGCTGCGCGCCGTGTTCCACGGCCGCGCCGCCATCGAGCCCGAGAACGCCCGCCAGCTGGAGGAGCTCGTCGCCCAGATCGTCGTCGACCGCGGCACGGAGCCGATGGGTCCGCGTGAGCTGCTGCAGCTGCACCTGCCGACCGGCGCTGAGGTGACTCCCGGCGAGGGCGCACCGCCCGCCGAGCAGGCGGTCGAGGAGCCGCCGCAGCAGCGCATCGCGCACGACGAGCCGGCGCGCGGCTTCGACGACCTCGCGCCGTTCGAGCGCGGGCCGGAGATCACCGAACGTCGCTGAACGCCAGGCGGTTGAGCCGGTTACGCTGGGGTCATGGGTGAGTCACGCGGCCGGCTGAAGTCGGTGTTGCACCGGCTGTCGAGCTCGGAGCAGACCCTCGAGGCCGAGGACCTGCGCGAGACCGCCGACCGGTTCGGCGGCACGCCCGTGCAGGAGCTGCCCGACCGCCGCGACGCCTGCGTGTGCGGCACGCTGAAGTCGGTGACGCTGCGGCCTCGCGCGGGCGTCCCCGCGCTGGTCGCCGAGTTGTACGACGGCACGGGCATCCTGCACGTCGTGTGGCTCGGACGCCGCCAGATCGCCGGCATCGAGCCCGGACGCCGCATTCGCGTCCGCGGGCGCGTGGCCCAGCGCGAGGGCGGCCCAGTCGTCTTCAACCCGTGGTACGACCTGCTGCCGGGTGGGGCCGAGTGATCGCGTGGTGAGCCTGCTCGGTCACGTTCCCGCCGGCGCGACGACCGTCGAGGAGGTCGTGCGGCACCGTCTGGCCGAGGGTGTCGGCGGCCTGCGCGGCTCGGTGGAGGCCGCGCTGCCGACGGTCGCGTTCGTCGTCGTGTGGTCGGTGACCAAGGACGTGAAGGCGTCGCTGGGGGCGGCCGCAATTTGCGTCCTGCTCGCGCTGGCGGCTCGTCTGGCCCAACGGCAGACACCACGCTTCGCGCTCGGCAGCCTCGCCGCGCTCGCCATCGCCGCCTTCTTCGCCCTGCGCAGCGGTCGCGCCGAGGACGCCTTCCTGCCCGGCATCCTCTACAGCTGCGCCCTGCTCGCGGTCAGCCTGCTGTCGGTCGTGACGCGGTGGCCGATGGTCGGGTTCATCGTCGGCGCAGCGCACCCGGAGGACCCGCTGGCCTGGCGCAGCCACGACGGGGTCGTGCGGCTGTGCCAGCGGCTCACCTTGGTGCTGGCCGCTCTGTACGCCGTTCGCGCCGTGGTCATGCTGCCGCTGTACTTCGCCGACCAGGTGACCTGGCTCGGCATCACGAAGGTCGCCCTCGGCTGGCCGCTGTACCTCGTGGCGGTCGCCGCGATGGGAGCCGTGCTGCTCCGGGGGCGCACGCCGCTCGACCCCGATGACCTGGTGCGCGACTGAGCTGCTCGTCCACAGGTACCGGAGGGCCCTGGCCGCGGGGCAGTGATCATCTGTAGGGTCATCGACCATGATCACTTGGGGGTATTTGCGGCGGTTTGTCGTGCTCGTCGCGTCGGGGTTGCTGGTCGCCGGCTGCCAGGGTTCGCCCCAGGCCTCACCGTCCGTCTCGCCGGTGCGGCCCACGCCGGTGACGGCGAGCTCGGGCGCCTCCGGGACGACCGCCACCGGCACGGTGTCGCCCTCGCCGTCGTCGGACGCTGCCGCCTGGGCTCGCGTCCCCAAGGCAGCTCGCGCCCACACGTTCGCCGGCGCCCAGGCCTTCGCGGAGTTCTATCATCCCCAGATCAATCAAAGCCTGGTCCACGCCGGACGCCAGCTGTTGAGCCCGTCTGGGCACGGCCGAATGCAAGAGCTGCGCCAACTATGTCGAACAGCAGCGAGGCTCCTGCAATCAGAAGGGCAGCGATACGATCTGACGTCTGTCAGCGTACGTGCGGGTACATGGCTGCCAGAATCGAGGGAAGACAAGGCATTCGTGTCTGTGGTCTTCGTTCAAGCAGCTACCGCGGATCGTTGACGCGCGTGGAGGCCACTCGTAGAACGTATCCCGCAGGGAGAAGGGCGCTTCCGAGTTCGAGTTGGTGTGGATCGGCGATCGCTGGCTCGTGAACGCCATTCGACTTGAGGCATCGTCGTGACACGATGGCTCGCTCGCCGTCTTGACTGCGGTCACCGTCGGCCTGCCTGGTCGGCGACGGCATCTGGCGACTCCCCGGCATGCCGTAGCGAATTCGGATGCCAGCGCGCGGGCGACGGTCTCTCCATCTTGACGCTCAGCATGCCAAGCGCCCGATGACAGTCGGGCACTGCACGCAGGCGCTGACATCGCAGCGGCACGAGTCTCGCGGCAGCAGACGGCGACGCCAGGCTGCGCCGGGAATGATCCCAACTGAGGTCAGCGACCCGTACGACGTCGCCTGTGAGTACATGACGTCGGCTTGCGCAGTCCGGGGGCTGGACGGGTGGCTCGTGTGGATCTGGACCCGTCCACTCAGCACCGACGGCACGCCGGGCGGGCCGTGGGTGAAGACCGGGTTCGCTTGCCAGGCGCCCAGCGCGGTCATGGCGGCGCAGCCCGGCGTGACGCGCGCCATGGTCCAACGAGCCTTCCGCCAGCTGCACTTCGCGCACCCGCGGGTGCACGTGCAGCCCGAGGGCAACCGCACGCTCGTGAACCTGCCGACGTACTACCAGGTGATCTGGCCGGCTGGCGGGTACGAGCCGGGCGAGATCGCGGCGGTGACCCTGCTCGGGCGAACGGTGCGCCTGCGGCCGACCGCGGTGTCGTACACGTTCCGGTTCGGCGACGGTGCCACGCAGGGCCCGACGACCGATGCGGGCGGCACCTATCCAGACGGCCGGGTCCGGCACGTGTATGAGCGCACCGGCTCGATGCGGGTGAGTGCGGTGGCCGTCTACTCCGGTGAGTACTCGCTCGCTGGCGACCGCTGGGAGCCGATCGACGTCACGGTGCCGGTCGAGGGCGAGCCGGTGGGAGTGCAGGTCAACCAGGCACGCGCCCGGCTGGAGGGTGGCCAGCGCTAGAGACGTACCGGATCCGACAACATCTCGCTGCGGTGGCTGCCGGCTGAGCACGAAACGCGGGAGCCGGCGCCGAGATGTTGTCGATCTCGGTACGGGCGTCAGCCGTTGACGCCCTCGGGCTCGCGCCCGCGGTGGCCGGGGGAGAGCATCTGCTCCAGCGCCTGCTCGCTCTCGGGCACCGTCAGGAAGAGCAGCTCGTCATGCGCCTCGAGCGCGTCGTCGCGGCTCGGGGCGATGGGGCGGTCCTCGCGGATGATGCCGACGAGCACGCTGTCCGCCGGCCAGGTCAGGTCTCCGACGCGCTTGCCGGCGTAGGGGGAGGAGTCCGGCAAGGTCATCTCGACCATCGTCGCCCGGCCCTGCTGGAACTGGAAGATCCGCACCAGGTCGCCGACGCTCACGGCCTCCTCGACGAGGGCCGTCATCAGGCGCGGCGTCGAGACGGCGACGTCGACCCCCCACGCCTCGTCGAACATCCACTCGTTCTTGGGGTTGTTGACCCGGGCCACCGTGCGGGGCACACCGAACTCGGTCTTGGCGATGAGCGAGACGACGAGGTTCGCCTTGTCGTCACCCGTGGCCGCCACCACGACGTCGCAGCTCTCCAGCCCCGCCTCGCGCAGGTTGCTGATCTCGCAGGCGTCCGCGAGCAGCCACTCGGCCTCGGGGACGCGCTGGGTCTGGACGGCGCGGGGCTCGCGGTCGACGAGCAGCACCTGGTGTCCGTTGCTCAGCAGCTCGCGGGCGATGGACCGCCCGACGCTCCCGGCGCCAGTGATGACGACGCGCATGTCTGGCCTCTCAGTCGTGGGCGGGGGGCGAGTCGAGCGCGGCCTCGACGTAGGGCAGGTCGTTCTCGGCGACCGCCACGTGCACGAGGTCACCGTCCTGGTACATGGTCTCCGGCCCCGGCACCACAGCCTCACCGAGGCGGGTCAGGTAGGCCACGCGGAAGGGCACGGAGGCGGTGAAGTCGTCGATGCGGCGTCCGACCCAGCTCGTGCTCACCGGCACCTCGGCGAGCACGACCTTGCCGCTGGGGTCGCGGAAGAGCGGGTTCGCCCCCGCCGGCAGCAGCCGGCGCAGCATCTGGTCAGCGGTCCAGCGCACCGTGGCGACGGTGGGGATGCCGAGCCGCTGGTAGATCTCGGCGCGGCCCGGGTCGTAGATGCGCGCCACGACGTTCTCGACGCCGAACGTCTCGCGCGCGACGCGGGCGGCGAGGATGTTGGAGTTGTCACCGCTGCTGACGGCGGCGAAGGCGTACGCGCGTTCGATCCCCGCCTCGCGCTGGGTGTCGCGGTCGAAGCCGACCCCGGTGACCCGACGTCCCTCGAAGGACGTGCCCAGCCGGCGGAACGCGGTCTCGTCCTGGTCGATGACGGCGACGTCGTGGCCCTGCGACTCCAGGCTGTGCGCCAGGGTCGAGCCGACCCGGCCGCATCCCATGATCACGAAGTGCACGAGCGTCTCTCCTGGCTGTCGACTGGCGGGTGGGCCTCGGCACGCGAGCGTGCACGCCTCGCCGAGGAACCGCCCCGCACGCTACACGGCGCCGTAGGGCCTAGCATCAAGGACCGTGCCTCTCGCCGGACGAATCGTAAAGCGGCTGTTGGTCGGTCGACCCCTGGGCAGCGACCGGCTGCACGAGACGCTGCTGCCCAAGCGCATCGCCCTGCCGGTGTTCGCCAGCGACGCGCTGTCGTCGGTGGCGTACGCGCCGGACGAGATCTTCCTGACCCTGTCGGTCGCCGGCGTCGCCGCCTACGCGTTCAGCTGGAAGCTCGGCCTGGTCGTCGCGGCCGTCATGCTCGTCGTGGTGGCCAGCTACCGCCAGAACGTCCACGCCTACCCCTCCGGCGGTGGTGACTACGAGGTCGCCACCACCAACCTGGGACGCACCGCGGGGCTCACGGTCGCCAGCGCGCTGCTCGTCGACTACGTCCTGACGGTGGCCGTGTCGATCTCGTCGGCGTCCCAGTACGCGGCGTCCGCGATCCCCGCGCTCAAGGGGCACGAGGCGACGGCCGCCGTCGTGGCGGTGTGCGTCATCACCGCGATGAACCTGCGTGGCGTGCGCGAGTCCGGCACCGCCTTCGCGATCCCGACGTACGTGTTCATGGCCTCGATCATCGGCATGGGGGTGTGGGGTTTCACCCGCTATTTCTTCGGTGACCTCCCGCTCGCCGAGAGCGCCAAGTTCACGGTCGAGCAGAGCTCGCAGTACGAGGGCGGCCTGGCGACCCTGGCGGGCGGCTTCCTGCTCCTACGGGCCTTCTCCTCCGGGTGCGCCGCGCTCACCGGCGTCGAGGCGATCAGCAACGGCGTGCCGGCGTTCAAGAAGCCCAAGAGCCGCAACGCCGCCACGACCCTCGCGCTGCTCGGGGGTATCGCCGTCTCGATGCTGCTGTCCGTCATCGTCCTGGCCCGCATCATGCACGTGCGCATCGTCGACACGGTCGGCGTCGGCGGCCACCTGCTGCTCAACGGCCAGCGCGGCGTCGCAGGCCCCGGCGACTCCCTGGTCTTCCCGGACGGCACCACCTACACGCAGGAGCCGGTGATCGGCCAGCTCGCCAAGGCCGTCTTCGACCACTTCTCGCCGATGTTCTACGTCGTCGCGGCAGCCACGGGCATCATCTTGGTGCTGGCCGCCAACACCGCGTTCAACGGCTTCCCGGTGCTCGGCTCGATCCTCGCCCGCGACGGGTACCTGCCGCGCCAGCTGCACACCCGCGGCGACCGGCTCGCCTTCAGCAACGGCATCCTCGCCCTCGCGGCGGCCGCCATCGTGCTCATCGTGGCCTTCGACGCCGAGGTGACCCGGCTGATCCAGCTCTACATCGTCGGGGTGTTCGTCTCGTTCACCACCAGCCAGATCGGCATGATCCGGCACTGGAACCGCAACCTGCGCGTCTCCGTCGAGCGCTCGGAACGGCTGCGGATGCAGCGCAGCCGCGTCATCAACCTGCTGGGCGCGTGCGTCACCGGCGTGGTGCTCGTGGTCGTGCTCATCACCAAGTTCCTGCTCGGCGCCTGGATCGCGATCGCGGCGATGATCGCGGTGTTCATGCTCATGCGCGGCATCAAGGGCCACTACACGAAGGTCGCCGCCGAGCTGGCCCCCGAGCCGGACGGTTCCGACGTCGTCCTGCCCTCCCGGGTGCACGCGCTCGTGCTCGTGTCCAAGCTGCACCGGCCGACGCTGCGGGCGCTCGCCTACGCCCGCGCCACCCGGCCGTCCTACCTCGAGGGCATCAGCGTCAACGTCGACCCGGACGAGACGGCGGCGCTGCAGGCCGAGTGGGAACGCCGGGGCATCCCGGTGCCGCTGAAGTCGCTGGACTCGCCCTACCGCGAGATCAGCCGGCCCGTCGTCGACTACGTGCGATCGCTGCGCAGCAGCAACCCTCGCGACGTCGTGATGGTCTACATCCCGGAGTACGTCGTCGGGCACTGGTGGGAGCAGCTGCTGCACAACCAGAGCGCCCTGCGGCTGAAGGCGAGGCTGCTGTTCACGCCTGGGGTGATGGTGGCGAGCGTGCCCTGGCAGCTGCGGTCGTCCCAGGAGTCCGGCGAGCGCACGGCCGGCTACGCCGCGGGCGCAGTGCGCCGCGGACCCAGCGGCCCGCGTGGCGGGTCGCGCTGAGCGCCCGGCAGCGCCGCGTGCGGCCGGACGACGCCACCGCCCGCGACGACGGCGCCACCTTGGTCGGCACCATCGTCGAGGTCGACGTCGGACCGGTGGCGCACGGAGGCCACTGCGTCGCCCGGCATGAGGGCCGCGTGGTCTTCATCCGGCACACCCTGCCCGGCGAGCGCGTGCGGGCGCGGGTCACCGAGGGCGACGAGGGCTCGCGGTTCCTGCGCGCCGACGCCGTGGAGGTGCTGTCACCGTCACCGGACCGCGTGGCGCCGCGGTGCCCCTTCAGCGGGCCGGGCCGCTGCGGCGGCTGCGACTGGCAGCACGCCTCCCTCGACGCCCAGCGCCGGCTCAAGGCCGACGTCGTCCGAGAGCAGCTCCAGCGGCTGGCGGGCCTGGACGTGCCGGTGCACGTCGAGCCGGTGCCCGGCGACGTCGACGGCCTGGCCTGGCGCACCCGCGTGCAGCACGCCGTCGCCGCGGACGGCCACCTCGGCCTGCGCGCGCACCGCTCGCACCACGTCGTCGAGATCGACGCGTGCCCGATCGCCCACCCGGACGTCCAGCGGGTCGAGCTCGCCGCACCGCGCTGGCCCGGCGCAGCCCGCGTCGAGGTGGTGGCGTCGTCCGGGGGCGACCTGCCGCTCGTGGTGGTCGAACCGGCCGGAAGCCGCCGCCCGCCCGTGCCGCCGCCGAGCGAGCTCGACGCCTCGGTGGCCATCGAGACCGCGCAGGGCCTGGAGCGCGTCCGCGGACGCACCTGGGTGCGCGAGGACGTCGAGGTGGGTCCGTGGCGCGCGACGCTGCGGGTGAGCGGGTCGGGATTCTGGCAGGTGCACCCCGGAGCGGCCGCGACCCTCGTGGGCGCGGTGCTCGACGCAGCTCGACCCCCAGCCGGGGGAGCAGGCACTGGACCTGTACGCCGGGGTCGGGCTGTTCACCGCGGCGCTGGCTGACCGCGTGGGCGAGCAGGGCGCCGTGCTCGCCGTCGAGGGCGACCCCCACGCCGTCCGCGACGCCCGCCGCAACCTGCATGAGCTACCGCACGTCGCCATCACCCCGGGGCGGGTCGACCGCGTGCTCGCCACCGCATTGGAGTCCGGACTGCGCGCGGACCTCGTCGTGCTCGACCCGCCCCGTACCGGCGCCGGACGACAGGTGGTCGAGCAGATCGTCGCGGTTGAGCCGCGCGCGGTGGCGTACGTCGCGTGCGACCCGGCGGCCCTCGCGCGGGACGTGGCGACGTTCGCCGAGCACGGCTACCGACTGGACTCGCTGCGGGCGTTCGACTGCTTCCCGATGACGCATCACGTGGAGTGCGTCGCCCGGCTCGTGCCGACGTCCGGCTGAGCGCGCGACCCGCCCGCAGTGGCCCTCCGCGGCGAGCGGGGGCAGGATCGAGGTGCGGGACACCCTCGGCAGCAACAGGCTGGAATTTATCTCGACATCAAGATAATGTGACGACCACTCGAATCGGCACATGACAGGAGCAGCGGTGAGCCAGGACAGCTTCGGCGCCAAGGGCGCCCTCACGGTCGGCGACCAGAGCTACACGATCTTCCGGTTGCAGGGGATCGAGGGGGCTGATGACCTGCCGTACAGCCTCAAGGTGCTGCTCGAGAACCTGCTGCGCACCGAGGACGGCGCGAACATCACCGCTGACCACGTGCGTGCGGTGGCCGGCTGGGACCCCTCGGCCGAGCCCGACACCGAGATCCAGTTCACCCCCGCCCGGGTGCTGATGCAGGACTTCACCGGCGTGCCGTGCATCGTCGACCTCGCCACCATGCGCGAGGCCGTCAAGGAGCTCGGCGGCGACCCGGCCAAGATCAACCCGCTCGCGCCCGCCGAGATGGTCATCGACCACTCGGTCATCGCCGACGTGTTCGGCCGCGAGGACGCCTTCCGCCGCAACGTCGAGCTCGAGTACCAGCGCAACGGCGAGCGCTACCAGTTCCTGCGCTGGGGTCAGGGCGCGTTCGACGACTTCCGCGTCGTGCCGCCGGGCACCGGCATCGTCCACCAGGTCAACATCGAGCACCTGGCGCGCACGGTGATGACGCGCGAGGTCGACGGCGAGCTGCGCGCCTACCCCGACACCTGCGTGGGCACCGACTCGCACACGACGATGGTCAACGGCATCGGCGTGCTGGGCTGGGGCGTCGGTGGCATCGAGGCCGAGGCGGCCATGCTCGGCCAGCCGGTGTCGATGCTGATCCCGCGCGTCGTCGGCTTCAAGCTCACCGGTGAGATCCCCGCCGGCGCGACGGCGACGGACGTCGTCCTCACCATCACCGAGCAGCTGCGCCAGCACGGCGTGGTCGGCAAGTTCGTCGAGTTCTACGGCGAGGGCGTGTCGGCGGTGCCGCTGGCCAACCGCGCCACGATCGGCAACATGAGCCCGGAGTTCGGGTCGACCTGCGCGATCTTCCCCATCGACGACGTCACGGTCGAGTACCTGCGCCTCACCGGACGCGACGAGGCCCACGTGGCGCTCGTGGAGGCCTACGCCAAGGAGCAGGGTCTCTGGCACGACCCGTCCCGCGAGCCCCGGTTCAGCGAGCACCTCGAGCTCGACCTGTCGACCGTCGTCCCGAGCATCGCCGGCCCCAAGCGTCCGCAGGACCGCATCGAGCTGTCGAAGGCCAAGGCCGGCTTCCGTGAGGTGCTTCCGGCCTACGTCGACCACCGCGAGGGCGACGAGGTGCTGGGTGACAGCTTCCCGGCGTCCGACCCGCCCACGCCCGACACGGCGCAGCCGCAGAACGGCGCTCCGGCGCACGACGGAAACGTCGACAACCGCGTGGCGCGCCCGACCATGATCACGCTCGACGGCCAGGAGGTCGAGATCGACCACGGTGCGGTCGCGATCGCCTCGATCACCAGCTGCACCAACACCTCCAACCCGTCGGTGATGGTGGGCGCGGGCCTGCTGGCCAAGAAGGCCGTCGAGGCCGGGCTGGCGCGCAAGCCCTGGGTCAAGACCTCGCTCGCGCCCGGCAGCAAGGTCGTCACCGGCTACTACGACAAGTCCGGCCTCACGCCGTACCTCGAGAAGCTCGGCTTCTACCTCGTCGGCTACGGCTGCACCACGTGCATCGGCAACTCCGGCCCGATCATCGACGAGGTGTCGGCCGCCGTGAACGACCACGACCTCGCGGTCACCTCGGTGTTGTCGGGCAACCGCAACTTCGAAGGGCGCATCAACCCTGACGTGAAGATGAACTACCTGGCCTCACCGCCGCTGGTCATCGCCTACGCGCTCGCCGGGACCATGGACTTCGACTTCGAGACCCAGCCGCTCGGCCAGGACTCCTCGGGCCAGGACGTGTTCCTGCGCGACATCTGGCCCACGCCGGCCGAGATCGACCAGGTCATCGCCAGCTCGCTCAACAAGGAGATGTTCACGAGCGACTACGCCGACGTCTTCGCCGGCGACGAGCGCTGGCGCTCGCTGCCCACCCCGACCGGTGACACGTTCGAGTGGGACACCGAGTCGACGTACGTGCGCAAGCCCCCGTACTTCGAGGGCATGCAGCGTGAGCCGGCGCCGGTCACCGACGTGAGCGGCGCTCGCGTGCTCGCGATGCTCGGCGACTCGGTGACCACCGACCACATCAGCCCGGCGGGCGCCATCAAGGCCGACAGCCCGGCGGGTCGCTACCTCGCCGAGCACGGCGTCGAGCGGCGCGACTTCAACTCCTACGGCTCGCGCCGCGGCAACCACGAGGTGATGATCCGGGGCACCTTCGCCAACATCCGGCTCAAGAACCTCCTGCTCGACGGTGTCGAGGGCGGCTACACCAAGAACCTGCTGACGGGGGAGCAGGAGTCGATCTACGACGCGGCCCAGGCCTACGCCGGGGCCGGCGTCCCGCTGGTGGTGCTCGCCGGCAAGGAGTACGGCTCGGGTTCCAGCCGCGACTGGGCGGCCAAGGGGACGGCGCTGCTCGGCGTCCGCGTGGTCATCGCCGAGTCCTACGAGCGCATCCACCGCTCGAACCTGATCGGGATGGGCGTGCTGCCCCTGCAGTTCCCGGACGGTCAGAGCGCGAGCTCGCTGGGCCTCGACGGCACCGAGACCTTCGACGTCACGGGTGTCGAGGAGCTCAACGCCGGCAGCACGCCGCGCACGGTGAAGGTGACCGCCCGCAAGGAGTCGGGTGACACGGTGGAGTTCGACGCACGGCTGCGGATCGACACCCCCGGCGAGGCCGACTACTACCGCAACGGCGGCATCCTGCAGTACGTGCTGCGGTCGCTGGTCACCGCCTGATCGGACCCCGCATCAGCGCCTGTGGCGCGTCTCCCACTCGGTGCCAGTCACCGAGAGTGGGGGGCGCGCCACAAGTCGTTGTGGGGTAAGCGTTGTCATCGGCTTCTGGACGGCGGCGAGACCAATTTGTTGTTCGGAACCACTAGACGGCGCCTCCGTCAGCCCATACGTTGTGGGCCACAACAATTACCGCGACGTAGCGTCCACGTGTCCTGCACGTGAACGGCGTGCGCAGGTCGAGGAGGCGGTCTTACGTGGTGAGCAAGCGCTACGCGGCAGTTGCCGGAGCCCTGGGAGTGGCCCTGGCACTGACGGCGTGTGGGAACAGCAACAACAACAGCGGCTCGGGGAGCGGCACCAAGGCCGCGGCCAAGGGCAAGATCGGGGTCATCCTCCCCGACACCAAGTCCTCGGCGCGCTGGGAGTCCTCGGACCGTCCGACGCTCGAGAAGGCGTTCAAGGACGCCGGCGTCGACGCGGTCATCGACAACGCCCAGGGCGACAAGAGCCGGATGCAGACCATCGCCGACCAGATGCTCACCCAGGGCGTCACCGTGCTGGCGATCGTCAACCTCGACTCCGACTCCGGTGCGGCCATCGAGGCGAAGGCGAAGAAGCAGGGCGTCGCCACCATCGACTACGACCGGCTCACGCTGGGCGGTAGCGCCGACTACTACGTCTCGTTCGACAACACCAAGGTCGGCGAGCTGCAGGGCCAGGGCCTGGCCGACTGCCTCGGTGACAAGAAGGCGAACATCGCCTACCTGAACGGCTCGCCCACCGACAACAACGCGACGCTGTTCTCCCAGGGTGCGCACTCGGTGCTCGACAAGATCTCGAACTACACCAAGGTCGCCGAGCAGGCCGTTCCCGACTGGGACAACGTCAAGGCCGGCACGATCTTCGAGCAGATGTTCACCCAGGCCGGCGGCAAGATCGACGGCGTCCTGGCGGCGAACGACGGTCTCGGCAACGCGGCCATCGCGATCCTGAAGAAGAACCGGCTGGCCGGCAAGGTGCCGGTGACCGGTCAGGACGCGACCGTGCAGGGCCTGCAGAACGTGCTCGACGGCAGCCAGTGCATGACGGTCTACAAGTCCGCCAAGGAGGAGGTCGGCGCGCTCGCTGAGCTCGCCATCGCCCTCACCAAGGGTGAGAAGCCCCAGGCCTCGGGCACGACCCGCGACGACACGGGCAACCGCGACGTCCCCTCGGTGCTCCTGACGCCGAAGTCGATCACCCGCGACACCGTCAAGGACGTCATCTCCGACGGTGGTCAGAGCAAGTCCGACGTCTGCACGGGCAACTACGCCGCCCTGTGCACGAAGTACGGCGTCTCCTGACCCGCTGACCCGGTCGGCTCCGATGCCTCTCGGCATCGGGGCCGACCGGTGGCAGCATGCTCTTGGCCGACCCTGAGGAGGAGCCCCGTGTCCCAGTCCGCCCCGCCGTCCGCACCCGACACCGCGCCGCGCTCCCAGCCGGTCGACCTCGGCGAGCCGCTGCTCCAGCTCAGCGGGATCAACAAGAGCTTCGGACCCGTCAAGGTCCTGCACGACGTCGACCTGGCGATCTACCCCGGCCAGGTGACGGCCCTCGTCGGCGACAACGGCGCCGGCAAGTCGACCCTGGTGAAGATCATCGCCGGCATCTACCCCTTCGACTCGGGGGAGTACCGCTACGAGGGCCGGCCGGTGCACGTCGACGGCCCCCGCCGCGCTGCCGACCTGGGGATCGAGATCGTCTACCAGGACCTCGCGCTCTGCGACAACCTGGACATCGTCCAGAACATGTTCCTCGGCCGCGAGGCGACCAGCGGCGTCATGCTGGACGAGGCGACCATGGAGGACAAGGCGCGCCAGACCCTGGCGTCGCTGTCGGTGCGCACCGTGAAGTCGGTGCGCCAGTCGGTGGCCAGCCTGTCCGGCGGCCAGCGGCAGACGGTCGCCATCGCCAAGGCCGTGCTGTGGAACTCCAAGGTCGTGCTGCTCGACGAGCCGACCGCCGCGCTCGGTGTCGCCCAGACGCGCCAGGTGCTCGACCTCGTGCGCCGCCTCGCCGACCACGGGCTCGGCGTGCTGCTCATCTCGCACAACATGGTCGACGTCTTCGAGGTCGCCGACCGGGTCACCGCCCTCTACCTCGGTCGCGTCGCCGCTGACGTGCCGGCCTCCGAGGTCAACCACAGCCGCGTCGTCGAGCTGATCACCGCCGGACGCTCCGGGGACCTGGGCCTGTCGGCCCTGGCCGCGGACGAGTCGGCCTGACCGAAGAGCACAAGGAGCAGACGATGACGACGACGTCGACGTCCAGCGGCGGCCAGAGCCTCGCCGGCACCGACTTCTCGGGCGACCAGCGCGCGACGACGCTGCAGGGGGCGGGGCGCGAGTACCTCGATCGCCTGCGCGGCGGCGACATGGGCGCGCTGCCGGCGGTGCTGGGCCTGATCGTCCTGGGCGCGGTGTTCACCGTCCTGCGCCCGGAGACCTTCCCCTCCTTCGGCAACCTCGCCAACCTCACCGTGCAGGCCGGGGCGATCTGCGTGCTCGCGATGGGCCTCGTGCCGGTGCTGCTGCTCGGCGAGATCGACCTGTCCGCCGGTGTCGCGGGCGGGGCCTCGGCCGGCGTCATGGCCATCCTCATCAACAACAAGGGCTGGCCCTGGCCGGTGGCGGTGCTCGGCGCCGTCGTGACCGGGCTGATCATCGGGGTCGCGATCGGCTTGCTCGTCTCGCGCCTGGGCATCCCGTCGTTCGTCGTCACGCTGGCGTTCTTCCTGGGCATCCAAGGCATCACGCTGCGCCTCATCGGGGCCGGCGGCACCGTGCCGGTGCGCAACTCCACGATCGTCGGCATCGCCAACGACAACCTGCCGGTCACCGCCGGGTGGGTGCTCGCCGTCGCCGTGGTCGTGCTGTACGCCGCGACCGAGCTGCTGCGGCTGCGGCGGCAGATCAGCAAGGCCCTGCAGCACCCGCCGCTGGCGCTGGTGGTCGCCCGCATCATCGCCCTCGGCTTCGTGATCCTGGCCTTCACCTACGTGCTCAACAGCAACCGCGCGCGGGTGGCCACGTTCACCCTCGCGGGTATCCCGTACGTCGTCCCGATCGTGGGCGTGCTGCTGGTGATCTGGACCTTCGTGCTCGGCCGCACGACGTACGGCCGGCACGTCTACGCGGTCGGCGGCAACGCCGAGGCGGCCCGCCGCGCCGGCATCAACGTCGGAATGATCCGGATCTCGGTGTTCATGATCGGGTCGTCGATGGCGGCGCTGTCGGGCATCGTCGCGGCCTCCCGGCTCAACGCCGTGACGCCCGACGCCGGAGCAGGCAACACGCTGCTCTACGCCGTCGGTGCGGCGGTCATCGGTGGCACCAGCCTGTTCGGCGGCAAGGGCCGAGCCCGCGACGCCATCATCGGTGGTCTGGTGATCGCCACGATCGACAACGGCCTGGGCCTCATGGGCTTCGACGCGTACGTCAACTACCTCGTCACCGGTGGCGTGCTGCTGCTGGCGGCGTCGGTCGACGCGATCTCGCGCCGGCGGCGCAGCGCGACGGGGCACTGAGTGGCCGGACGCGGGTCGTCGAGGGAGCGCTGAGCTGGTGGCTGCCGCACGAAGGCCCGGAGCCGGGACCAACCAGGAGGCGGTCCGGCGTCACAACCTCGGCACGGTGCTCGCGCACCTGCACCACGACGGGCAGCTGTCCCGCGCCGAGCTCACGGCTCGGATGGGGCTGAACCGCAGCACCATCGGTGCGCTCGTCGGCGAGCTCGTCGAGCTCGGCCTGGTCGACGAGGCCGCCCCGAGCGAGCGGCGACTCGGCCAGCGGCACGGTGCCGGACGCCCCTCGCTGGACGTGCGGCCCAACCCGGACGCGGTGTCCGTCATCGCCGTCGACATCGGGGTCAAGGTGCTGCAGGTGGCGCGCGTCGGCCTGGGCGGCGAGCTGCTCCAGCGGGCGAGCGGGCGCACTCCGACGTCCCACAGCCCGGCGGCCGTGGCCACCGCCGCGGTGCGGCTGGTGCGCCAGATCGTCGCCACCGCACCCGAGGGCGCCGCCCTGCTGGGCGTGAGCATCGGCGTGCCCGGTGTGGTGCGCGAGGGTGACGGCGTGGTGCGGTTCGCGCCCAACCTCGGCTGGCACGACGTGCCGCTCGAGCAGCTGGTGCGCGAGCGGATGCGTGGACCCGTGCCGCTGCACGTCGCGAACGACGCCGACCTGGGTGTGCTCGCCGAGCACACGCGCGGTGCGGCCGTCGGCTACGACAACGTCGTGTTCCTCATGGGCGACGTCGGTCTCGGTGGTGGCGTCATCGTCGACGCCCACCCGCTGCAGGGCGTCGGCGGCTACGCGGGCGAGCTCGGGCACCTCATGGTGAACTCCAAGGGCCGCACCTGCCGCTGCGGCAGCGTGGGCTGCTGGGAGACCGAGGTCTGCTCGCCGGCCATCGCCCGGGCGCTGCGGCTGGAGGACGCCGAGCTCGAGCCGATGGTCGAGCGGCTCAAGCAGGTGGTGCGACCCCCCGCGGCGCTGCGGGACGTCGGGCGGTACCTCGGCATGGGCCTCGGCAGCGTCGTCAACGTCCTGAACCCCGAGGTGATCGTGCTCGGCGGCATCTTCCGCGCGCTGTACCCGGCCGTGCGCGAGGACACCCTCGAGGCGCTCACGGCCGTCGCGCTGGAGGCGCCCCGCGAGCAGGTGAGGGTCGTCCTGCCGCAGCTGGGCGGCGACGCCGTCCTGGTGGGCGCGGCCGAGAAGGCGTTCGAGGGGCTGATGGCCGACCCGGTCGGCGCGCTGGCTGCCGCCTGCCGGCAGGCGCCGTTCGCGGTGGCCGCCCCCGAGCGCGCCCCCGCGGTGGCCGGCGTCCCCGCCTGACCCGAGCCCACACCCCGGCCTCCCGCGTCCACCCCCGCCCGGCTCAGACCAGGGCGAGGCTGCCGGCGAACACCTGCCCGACGACGTCGGCCGCCGCGCCGGTGGAGGCCGCGTGCAGGCCGAGGGTGCTGAGCTCGACCCGCGTGCCGGACACCTCCGCCAGTCGCGAGGTCACCACCGGCAGCACCCACTCGCCCAACGGCACGAAGAACCCACCGAGCACGACCAGCTCGGGGTCGAGCGTGGCGGCGAGGATCGCCAGACCCGTTGCGAGAGAACTCGCCAGCCGCTCGACACCCGCGCGCACACCGGCGTCGCCGTGGCAGCCGGCCGCGACCAGAGCGGCGACGGCGACGGGGTCCAGCGCGGCGCGGTCGGGGAGGTCGAGGCCGGTCTCTCGCACGAGCGCGTCGAGGCCGACGGCGGTCTCCCAGCAGCCCAGCCGCCCGCACGCGCACCGGCGCTCGGGGCTCGCGAGAGGCGCGTGCCCGACCTCGCCGGCCAGTCCGTGGGCGCCTCGCTGCACGCGGCCACCGTCCACGAGCCCGGCGCCGATGCCGACGGTGCCGGTGAGGTAGAGGACGTGGTCGACGCCTCGGGCTGCACCGAACGCGGCCTCACCGGCTGCCGCGCAGTTCGCGTCGTTGTCGACCCACAGCGGGGCGCCGAGGGTCGCGGCGAGCTCGGCGGCGACGTCACGGTCGTGCCAGTGCAGGTTCGGGGCGTCGACGACGACACCACTCGCCCGGTCGACGTGGCCGGGCACCGCGACCGTCGTGCCCAACACCGTGCACCCAGCGGCGCGCAGCGAGCGCATGCTGTCGCGGGCGAGCCGGGCGAGCGCGTCGTCCGCGGACGACGCGCCGGCCGGCCGCACCGGCACCTGCGAGCTCAGGACGACGCGGCCGGACAGGTCCAGCGCGGTGGCGGCGAGGTAGTCGACGTTGACCTCCAGCCCGAGACCCACGGTGCGGGCGCCGTCCAGCGCCACCGGTCGCCCGGGGCGTCCGAGCCTGCCGGTCGTCGCGGCCTCCGGGTCCTGCTCGCGCACCGCGCCGACGTCGGCCAGGTCGGTGACGATGGCGCCGACGGTCGCCTTCGCCAGTCCGGTGCGGGCGGCCAGGCCGGCCCGGCTGGCCGGTCCGTCGTCACGCAGCGACCGCAGGACGAGGGCGGTGTTGTCGCGGCGCAGCCGGTCGGTGGCCGCCGGACCGACCACCGACCCAGCCGGCTGGGTGCCCCGCAGCTGCGGCACGGTCAGCCGCGCACGCCGTACAGGTGCTCGAGCGCGAGCTGGTCGAGGTGCTCGAACGCCATACCGCGCTCACCCAGCGGCTGCGGGTCGGGCAGCTCGGCCTGCTCCAGCTCGCGCCAGCCCTCGCCGTCCGCGAGCGTGGGGCGCGAGAGGTCGTCGAGTCGTGCGGCGCGCATGGCCTCCTGCACCTCGGGGTCGGCGCGGAACGCCTTCACCTTCTCGCGCAGGATGAGGTAGTTGCGCATGCAGGCGGCGGCGCTGACCCACACGCCGGCGTCGTCCTCGGTGCGCGAGGGCTTGTAGTCGAAGTGCACCGGGCCGTCGTAGCCGCCGGCCAGCAGGGTGTCGACCACCCAGAACGCGCCGCGGACGTTGCCCGCACCGAACCGCAGGTCCTGGTCGAACTTCGGGCCGTTCTGCCCGTTGAGGTCGATGTGGAAGAGCTTGCCCTGCCAGAGCGCCTGGGCGTAGCCGTGCGCGGCGTTCACGCCGGCCATCTCCTCGTGCCCGATCTCGGGGTTGACCCCGACGAGCTCGGGCCGGTCGAGCGTCTCGATGAAGGCGAGGGCGTGGCCGACCGTCGGCAGCAGGATGTCGCCGCGGGGCTCGTTCGGCTTCGGCTCGATGGCGAAGCGGATGTCGTAGCCGCGGTCGGTGACGAACTGGCCCAGCAGGTTGAAGGCCTCCTGGTAGCGGTCGAAGGCGGCCGCCACGTCCTTCGACGCGCCGAACTCGGCGCCCTCGCGCCCGCCCCACGCGACGTACACCTTGGCGCCGAGCTCGGCGGCGAGGTCGACGTTGCGCATGACCTTGCGCAGGGCGAACCGGCGCACGTCACGGTCGTTGGAGGTGAATCCGCCGTCCTTGAAGACCGGGTGGGTGAACAGGTTCGTGGTCGCGGTGGTGACGACCATCCCGGTGTCGGCCAGGCCCTTCTTGAACCGCTCGATGATCCGCTCGCGCTCCGCCTCGTCGCTGCCGAACGGGATCAGGTCGTCGTCGTGGAAGTTGACGCCGTAGGCGCCGAGCCGGGCCAGCTCCTCCAGCGAACGCACCGGGTCGAGCGGAGCGCGGGTCGGCTCGCCGAAGGGGTCGCGGCCCTGGTAGCCGATGGTCCAGAGACCGAACGAGAACTTGTCGGCAGGGGTGGGCTGGGGGATCTGCATCAGCTGCTCCAGTCTTCAGTGCGGTCGCGGAGCCTGGTGTAGGCCTCGCGGACGTGGGGGGTCGGCTCCGCCTCGAACGTGAGGACGTCGGGCAGCTGCCAGGTCGGGGGCTCGGCGGCACCCGACAGCGCCCAGGCGGCCTGCCGGGCGGCGCCCAGGGCGACGTACTCGTGCTCGCCGGGTACGACGACCGTGCACCCGAACAGCGCGGGGGCGAGCCGGCGCACCGCCTCGTTGCGGGCGCCGCCGCCGACGAGGAAGACGCGCTCGACAGGGGTGCCGGTGACGGCGGACAGCCGGTCGACGGCGTCGGCGAGCGAGCACAGCAGGCCCTCGACAGCGGCCCGGGCCAGGTGCTCGGGCCCGGTGGCCGTGGTGAGTCCGTGCAGCGTGCCAGCGGCGTCCGGACGGTTGGGCGTGCGCTCGCCGTCCAGGTAGGGGAGCAGGGTCAGCCCACCGGCGCCGGGCTCGCTGCGCAGCGCCAGCGACGACAACCCCGCGTGGTCGACACCGAGCAGCCGCGCCGTGGTGTCGAGCACCCGCGCCGCGTTGAGCGTGCACACCAGCGGGAGGAACGCGCCGGTGGCGTCGGCGAAGCCGGCGACCTCGCCGGAGGGGTCGGCGGCCGGCGTCCGTGAGACCACGGACGCGACGCCGGACGTGCCGATCGACACCGCGACGTCACCCTGGCGCAGCTGCAGGCCGAGGGCCGCGGCCATGTTGTCGCCGGTGCCGGGCGCGACGACCGCACCCGTGGCGGTGCGTCCGACCCGCTCGGCCGGCTCAGCGACCCGCGGCAAGGTCGGCTCGTGGCCCAGGGCCGCACCGGCGAGGTCAGGGCGCCACGCGCCGTCCCGGGTCGAGAAGTAGCCGGTGCCCGAGGCGTCGCCGCGGTCGGTGGTCGGCGCGTCAGCGCGCCCGGTGAGGTACCAGGTGAGGTAGTCGTGCGGCAGCAGCACCTGGCGGACGGCGCTCGCGTGCTCGGGCTCGTGGTCGCGCAGCCAGCGCAGCTTGGTGGCGGTGAACGACGCGACGAGCACCGAGCCCACGGCGTCCGCGCACGCTTGCGGGCCGCCCCACTCGGCCACCAGCTGCTCGGCCTGGGGAGCCGAGCGGACGTCGTTCCAGAGCAGCGCCGGGCGCACCGGGGCGTCGTCGCTGCCGAGCGCCACCATGCCGTGCTGCTGACCACCCACGGCCACGGCGGCCGCGCGGCTCAGCAGCGGGTCGGTGGCCGACCACAGCGCGTCCAGCCAGGCCCGTGGGTCGACCTGCGTGCCGTCCGGGTGAGGCGCCTGCGCCTGCTCGACGACGGTGCCGTCGCCGACGCGCACGAGCAGCGCCTTGCACGACTGCGTGGAGGAGTCGATGCCGAGCACCAGGTCGTCGTCACTCACTCCTGCAGTTTCGTTCGAGTCCTGAACGAAGTCAACCCCTGCTCGCTGAACAGGAACCGGGGGAGACTGGGCGCGTGGGAGACGAGCAGGTGCCGCCGGGCTGGCCCAAGGCCGTCCGTCCGCCGCAGTCGCCGGGGTGGCAGCGGTCCGCGGTCAGCTGGCTGCTGGACCAGTGCCCGGCCGACTACCGGGCCCACGCCGCCTTGCGCCAGCAGCCCGTGGCGCTCGCCTGGCTGGCGCTGCGCCATGTCACGGCGCAGGGCCAGGCGAACTCCGCCGCACGCTCCGCCGCCCGGGCCGAGCTGCGCGAGCACCTGGAGCCCGAGGCGCTGGAGGGGGTGCTGGTGGCGCTCGACCACGAGCACGCCCGGCTGCTCGGCGTCCACCGGGGCGTGCGTCTGGTCGGCGACGCGCTGCGCGGGCTGCGGTACGTGCCGCGCCTGTGAGGGACGGCGCGCAGGACGTCGGCGTGCACGGCGGAGAGGATGCTGTGAAGAACGCGTCACCCGGTTGCGCCGAGCGCGACCGCACCAGCTGACCCACCTAGACTGGCGGGATGCTCCTGGAGACGATCAAGGGGCCGCGCGACGTGCAGCGGCTCAGCCGCGAGGAGGCCAAGAACCTCGCCGCGGAGATCCGCACGTTCCTCGTCTCCGCGGTCGCGCGCACCGGCGGTCACCTGGGCCCGAACCTCGGCGTGGTCGAGCTGACCATCGCGCTGCACCGGGCGTTCGACTCACCGCGCGACACCATCGTCTTCGACACCGGCCACCAGTCCTACGTCCACAAGCTGCTGACCGGGCGGCAGGACTTCAGCCGCCTGCGCAGCCGTGGCGGCCTGTCGGGCTATCCCTCGCGCGCCGAGAGCCCGCACGACGTCGTCGAGAACTCGCACGCGACGACGTCGCTGTCGTGGGCCGCAGGCATCGCCGAGGCTCGGCGGCTGAAGGGCGAGCGCGACCGCCACGTGGTGGCCGTGATCGGCGACGGCGCACTGACCGGCGGGATGGCGTGGGAGGCGATCAACAACATCGCCGTCGACAAGGACCTGCCGCTCACGATCGTCGTCAACGACAACGAGCGGTCGTACGCCCCGACCACCGGCGGGCTCGCTCAGCACCTGGCGACGCTGCGCACCACCCGCGGCTACGAGCGCTTCCTGGCCTGGGGCAAGCAGACCCTCGGCCGCACCCCCGTCGTCGGCGGGGCCATGTACGAGACGCTGCACGGCGTCAAGAAGGGCCTGAAGGACATCGTCGCCCCGCAGGGCATGTTCGAGGACCTCGGCCTGAAGTACGTCGGCCCGGTCGACGGCCACGACGTCGAGGCCGTCGAGAAGGCGCTGCGTCGGGCGCGCGCCTACGGCGGGCCGGTGCTCGTGCACGTCCTCACCCAGAAGGGCCGCGGCTACGCGCCGGCGCTGGCCCACGAGGCCGACCGCTTCCACGCCGTCGGGCCCATCGACCCCGAGACGGGCGAGCCGGTGACGTCCACCGGCGCGAGCAGCCCGCTGCCGTGGACCGACGTCTTCGAGGACGAGCTGCTGCGCATCGCCCAGCAGCGCAGCGACGTCGTCGGCATCACGGCCGCGATGTGCGAGCCGGTGGGGCTCGGCCGGTTCGCCGCCGCGTTCCCCGACCGCGTGTTCGACGTCGGCATCGCCGAGCAGCACGCCACCACCAGCGCCGCGGGCCTGGCCTTCGGTGGCCTGCACCCGGTGTTCGCGGTCTACGCCACGTTCCTCAACCGCGCCTTCGACCAGCTGCTCATGGACGTCGCGCTGCACCGCGCCGGCGTCACGTTCGTCCTCGACCGCGCGGGGGTCACCGGCCCGGACGGCGCGAGCCACCACGGCGTGTGGGACCTCGCCATGCTGCAGGTGGTGCCCGACATCCACGTCGCGGCTCCGCGCGACGCCACCACCTTGCGCGAGGAGCTGCGCGAGGCGCTGGACGTCGCCGACGCGCCGTCGGTCGTGCGGTACCCCAAGGGCACGGTGCCGGCCGAGGACCTCACCGCCGTCGAGCGGGTCGGCGGGGTCGACGTCCTGGTGCGCAGTGAGCAGGCCGACGTCCTGCTGGTCACCGTCGGCACCATGGCCAGGCTCGGCTTGGACGCCGCCGAGCGGCTGCAGGCCCATGGCATGACGGCCACCGTGGTCGACCCGCGCTGGGTGCTGCCGGTCGACCCCGAGCTGGTGCGCCTGGCTGCGGACGCGCGGCTCGTCGTCGTCATCGAGGACGGCTCCCGCGTGGGCGGCGTCGGCGCGCGCCTGGCGCTCGAGGCTCGCGACGCCGGGGTCGCCACCCCCGTCGTGCCGCTCGGGGTGCCGCCGCGCTTCCTCGAGCACGGGACGCGTCCGGAGGTGCTCGCCTCGGTCGGGCTCACCGCCCAGGACGTCACGCGCCGGGTGGTCGAGGAGCTCGCCCGGCTCGAGCCGGCGCTCGAAGGCACCCCGGTGCCGGGCGAGCGACCCTGACGCCGCGCGAGTCCGTCAGCGGTAGAGGACGTCGCGGTGCGGCGCGCCGGCGTGACGGGCGGGGTCGCTGAGCGCCTCGCGCGCCAGCTGCTCGGCCGGCACGTTCGTGGCGGCGAGCCCCACCTCGTCGGTCGTGACGAGCAGCGGGCGCAGCACGCCGCGCAGCTCGGGCTCGGTGGCTGCGGCCGCCGCGCCCACGAACGCCGGGTCGATGCGGGCGAGGTCGAACCAGCCCCGCGACCGCATGGGCGCCGCCACGGCCCGCATGCCGGTGCCGTCGGTGGTGGCCAGGTGGTCGCGCAGCCAACGCCCGCTCAGCAGGGTGAGGACGTCGCACCCCCCGATCGGTCGCATCACGCCGCTGCCGTCACGGGCGAGACGGTCGCCGGCGAGCACCGCCATGTCGTCGCGGTGGCGGCTGACCGCCGACCACCACCCGGAGGTGTCGAGCCCAGCTGCGCCGGCGGCGCCAGGCGGCAACGGGACGGCCAGCGGCTCACCCGCCGACGCCGAGCGCGCACGGTCGGGTACCGGCTGCTCGGCGAGCGCCGTGAGCGACGGACGCAGGCCGAGCCCGACATCCAGGACGCCGCCGAGCACGGTCTCGACCACCCAGTCCGGCCCTGGGTGCAGCACGTGCCCGAGCGGGAGGGCGAGGGCCACCACGCGTGAGGGCGGGCCCGGCGGGGCGGTGGGGTCGTCCTGCAGGTGCGTGAGCAGCGAGTAGGCGCGCAGCCAGTCGCGCAGGCGCAGCCGTCCGGCGAGGGACTCCGGTGGCGCGTCGCCCACGGCGGCGCCGAGATCGGCCCACGAGACCGGCGTCCAGGCGTCGCGGTCGTCCCACGAGCGGCCGACGAGGACGCCGTCCGCGCTCGGGGTCAGGGGGATGTCGTCCAGCACGCTCGCCGCCAGCGTGCCGCGGCGCAGCGCGCCGGGGTCGACCGGCCGCGTGTGCACGTGATGAACGGTAGAGGCCGCCGTGACCCGCCGCCACACCGGTGCGCCCCCTGGGCCGGACTTCACGCGCGCGGCGTAGGACGGCGACGCGAGGGCCGGTGCCGGTCACCGACAGTGGCCGCCGTGCGCGTGGGGGCGGCCCACATGCCCTGCGGTACCAATGTGGCGGCGTGGTCCATAGGTCCGGCAGCCGCTGGCTCCTACGGTCGACACGTCATCGACCCCGACGCCGCACGGAAGGAGGCCCACGTGACCGCGGTCACCGCACTGCGCACCCACGACCTGGTGCGCGAGTTCCGCGGCTTCCGCGCCGTCGACGGGGTCGACCTCACGGTGGCCGAGGGGTCGGTGCACGCGCTCGTCGGTCCCAACGGCGCCGGCAAGACCACGCTCTTCAACCTGCTCACGGGCTTCCTCGCGCCGACGTCCGGCCGCATCGAGGTGCACGGACGCGACGTCACCGGGTTGCAGCCGCAGCGCATCGCCCGGCTCGGGGTGGCCCGCTCCTTCCAGATCACCAGCCTCTTCGACCAGCTCGAGCTGCGCGAGCACGTCCAGCTCGCGCTGCAGGGTCGCGCGGGTGGTGGTCTGCGCTTCTGGCGCAGTGACCGCGTGCTCGAGCGACACGCGGCGCGCGTCGGGGAGCTGCTCGACCAGGTCGGGCTGGCCGACCTCGCCTCGGTGCGGGCCGGTGCGCTGTCGTACGGCCGCAAGCGGGCGCTCGAGCTGGCGATCGCGCTCGCGCTCGACCCGCAGGTCCTGCTGCTCGACGAGCCCACCGCGGGCATGGGCGTCGAGGACGTCGACCGCACCATCGCGCTGGTGCGCCAGGTCGCGAGCGGTCGCACGGTCGTGTTCGTCGACCACAACATGCACGTCGTCGGCAGCCTCGCCGACCGCGTGACGGTGCTGCAGGCCGGCCAGGTCATCGCCGAGGGCCCGTACGAGCAGGTGCGGCGCGACCCGCACGTGGTCACCGCCTACCTCGGTGCCGACCACGACGGAGGGCGCGACCATGTCGGCTGACCCCACGACCGCGCCGGTGCTCGACGTCAGTGGCCTCACGGCGTCCTACGGCGAGGCCGTCGCGCTGCGGGACGTCTCGCTCAGCGTCGGGGCCGGCGAGGTGGTGACGCTCGTCGGCCGCAACGGCGCGGGCAAGACCACGCTGCTGCGGTCGGTGATGGGGCTGCACCGCGCCCAGCGCGGGCAGGTGCGCCTTCGCGGCCGCGACCTCACCGGGCTGCGCCCGCAGGCTCGGGCCCGGCTCGGCCTGGGGTGGGTGCCGGACGACCGCGGCATCCTGTCCACGCTCAGCGTCGAGGAGAACCTGCGGCTGCCCCCCGTCGTCGGCCGGCGTGCCTGGTCGATGGAGCAGGTGCACGAGGCGTTCCCGATCCTGCACGAACGTCGCGCCTTCCCCGGCACGCGGCTGTCCGGTGGTGAGCAGCAGATGCTCGCCATCGCCCGGGTGCTGCGCATGGGCTGCGACCTGCTGCTGCTCGACGAGCCCACCGAGGGGCTCTCGCCTGTGCTCGTGGATGCCATCCGCGACATCGTCCTGGTCGTCAAGGGCCAGGGGACGTCGGTGCTGCTCGTCGAGCAGAACCTCCGCTTCGCCACGACGGTCGCCGACCGTCACTACCTGCTCGCCCAGGGGCAGGTCGCCCAGGAGCTCGCCAACCACGAGGTCAGGGAGCGCCACGAGGAGCTGCTCGAGTACCTCGGCGTCTAGACCACCGCACCGCCCACCCCATCCAGGAGGACCCAGCATGCGCACTCCCGTCATCGCCACCACCGCGGCCCTGGCCTGCGGGTCGCTCCTGCTCGCCGCGTGCGGACAGGGTGGCCCGACGTCCGCCAGCGGCAAGATCAGCCAGGACAAGATCGTCCTCGGCGTGCTGAACGACCAGTCCGGCGTCTACAAGGACCTGTCCGGCCCGAACTCGGTCGAGGCCGTGAAGATGGCGGTCGAGGACTTCAAGGCCAAGTACGGCGACAAGGCCGTCACGAAGAACATCGAGGTGATCTCGGCCGACCACCAGAACAAGCCGGACGTCGCCAACACCAAGGCGCAGGAGATGTACGACCGGCAGAACGCCGACGTGATCCTCGACGTGCCCAACTCCGCGGCCGGGCTGGCGGTGGCCGAGCAGGCCAAGGCGAAGAAGAAGCTCTACATCAACATCGGCGCCGCGACGACGGGGCTGACCAACGACAACTGCAACAAGTACACGTTCCACTACGCCTACGACACGTACATGCTCGCCAACGGCACCGGCACCGCGGTCACCGAGAACGGCGACAAGAACTGGCAGATCATCTACCCCGACTACGCGTTCGGCCAGGACATGAACAAGTCGTTCACCGCGGCCGTGAAGGCCGGCGGCGGCACGGTCGGGGCCTCGATCGCCACGCCGTTCCCCAACGACAACTTCGCGACCTTCCTCACCAAGGCCGCCTCCGCCAAGCCCGACGTCATCGGCGCGATGCAGGCCGGCGGCGACCTCGTCACGCTCGTGAAGCAGTTCAACGAGCAGAAGCTGCGCCAGCAGGGCATCGACCTGGCGGTCGGGCTGATGTTCATCACCGACATCCACTCGGCCGGCGTCGAGCAGTTCCAGGGGGTCGAGTTCACCGACCCCTGGTACTGGAACTTCGACGACCAGAACCGCGCCTTCGCGGCGAAGTTCGAGGCCCGCACGCACACCAAGCCGTCGTTCGCTCACGCCGCCAACTACTCGGCCGCGATGCAGTACCTCGAGGCCGTGCAGGCTGCCGGCACCGACGCCTCGGACGCGGTGGTCAAGAACCTCGAGGGCAAGAAGATCAACGACTTCTTCCTGCGCAACGGCGAGATCCGCGCCAAGGACCACCGAGTGATCCACGACGTCTACCTGGCCAAGGTGAAGGCCGCCGACCAGGTCAAGGGGGAGTGGGACTACGAGGACATCGTCAAGACCATCCCCGCGGCCGACGCGTTCAAGCCCGAGAGCGAGTCCACCTGCTCCATGTGAGCCCCACCCGGCGGCCCGTCAGCGTGCGGGCCGCCGGGACCTGATGACAGGAGGCGCGGCGCGATGAGCGCGATCGTCCAGTACACGTTGCAGGGCTTGGCGTCCGGCAGCTTCTACGCGCTGTCGGCGCTCGGCCTCGCCGTCATCTTCGGGATGCTGGGCGTGGTCAACTTCGCCCACGGCGCCTGCTTCATGCTGGGCGCGGTCGGGGCCGCCGTGCTGCTGGACACGATCGGTCTGGGCTTCTGGCTCTCGCTGCTCGTCGTGCCGCTCCTGCTGTTCGTCCTCGGGATCGCCATCGAGCGGCTGCTCGTGCGGTGGCTGGTGGCACTCGACCCGCTGTACAACTTCCTGCTGACCTTCGGGCTGTCGCTCGTGGTCGTCGACCTGGTCAAGCGGCGGTACGGCGTGTCCGCGCTGCGGTACTCCTCGCCGTCCGGGCTCGACAGCGTCATCGAGCTGGGCCCGGTGCGGCTGCCGCAGTACCAGCTGTTCGTCCTCGGCTTCTCGCTGGCGGTGTGCGTGGCCGTGTGGCTCGTCCTCACCCGCACCCGCGTGGGGATGATCGTGCGGGCCTCGACCGAGAACGCCGACCTCGCGCGCGCCCTCGGGATCGACGTCGGGCGCTGGGTCACGCCGGTGTTCGGCTTCGGCATCGCGCTGGCGGGGCTGTCGGGGGTGCTGGCCGCTCCGATGCGCGCGGTCACCGCCGACATGGGCGGCAACTTCGTCATCATCCTGTTCGCCGTCGTGGTCATCGGCGGGCTCGGCTCGATCGTCGGGGCGGTCGTCGCGGGGTTCGCCGTGGGGCTCGTGGAGGCCTTCGGCCAGGCGTACGCGCCGTCGCTGTCCCAGATCCTGATCTTCGTGCTGATGGCGGTCGTGGTGCTCGTGCGCCCGGCCGGGCTGTTCGGCCGGGAGGAGCGCGCATGACCACCACCGCACCGGCTCTGGAGACCGCCGCCACCGGCTCGTCCGCCCGGCACACCGCGAGGGCGCGCACCGCGCGGGCGGTCGCCTACGCCCTGCTCGTCCTCGCCGTCCTCGCGCTGCCCTGGGTCACCTACCCGCCGGTGGCGGTCGACATCCTGTGCTGGGGTCTGTTCGCCATGGCGCTGGACGTCCTGCTCGGCTACACCGGGCTGCTCTCGTTCGGGCACGCCGCCTTCTGGGGCGGCTCGGCGTACGTGACGGGGCTGACCGCCATCCACCTGGGCGGCCCGTACTACGTGGCCGTGCTGGTGGGCGCCGTCTTCGCGATGCTGCTGGCGCTGCCCATCGGCCTGCTGTCGGTGCGGCGGTCCGGCATCTACTTCGCGATGGTCACGCTGGCGTTCGGGCAGATGGTCTACTTCGTCGCGAACCGGTGGCGCGAGCTCACCGGCGGCGAGAACGGACTGCAGGCGATCCCGAAGAGCTTCTTCGGCATCAGCCTCGTCGAGACCGAGGCGTTCTACTTCTACTACTCGGCCCTGCCGCTGCTGGCGCTCGCGGCGCTCGCGGCCTGGCGCATCGTGCACTCGCCGTTCGGCCGCGTCCTGGTGGCGATCCGCGACAACCCCGACCGCGCGCGGGCCCTCGGCTACGACGTCGACCGCTACAAGGTGCTGGCGTTCGTGCTCTCCGCCGGGCTGGCCGGCACCGCGGGCGGCCTGTTCGCGATCAGCCACGGCTTCGCCTCGCTGCAGGAGGTCGCCTGGCAGACGTCCGGCAAGGTCGTGCTCGTCACCGTGCTCGGTGGCATCGGCACGCTGTGGGGCGCGCTGGCCGGCTCGGCGGTCGTCGTCTCCCTCGAGGACCAGCTCGCCACCAGCGGCTTCAACGGCACCGGCATCATCCTCGGCGCGATCTTCGTCCTCGTCGTCCTGCTGTTCCGGCGCGGCATCTTCGGCAGCCTCCTGCTGCTCGCCGACCACCTCCTGCACCGCCGTCGCCGTTGATCACGTTCAGCCGCTCACCGTGATCGACGTCGGAAGGGGGAGGGGGAGGGTCAGGTGAGGACGCGGTGCAGGCGCAGGGCGACCTGGAGCTCGAGGGCGCGCTCGGGCTCGTTCCAGTCTGGTCCGAGCAGCTGACCGACCCGGTCGAGCCGCTGGGTCACCGTGTTGACGTGCACGTGCAGCTGCTGGCTGGCGCGGGCCGGGCTCTGCCCGCAGGCGTAGTACGCCGCGAGCGTGGCCACCAGCTCGGTGCGCCGGCGCTCGTCGTAGTCGACGAGCGCACCGAGCTGGTCACGGACGAACTGCGCGACGTCGCGCTCGCCGCCGAGCACGAAACCGACGAAGCCGAGCTGGCCGGCGTCCGCACCCTCGCCCTGGCGCCCCAGGGCGAGCAACGTGTCGACGCACCGGTTGGCCTCACCGTGCGCCGAGGGCAGGGACTCCAGCGCGGCGCCCGCGACCGGCCCGGCACCGCCGCAGGTGACCTCGGCTCCGCAGGCCGAGGCGAGCTCGCGCGCGACCAGCCCGGCCAGGTGCCCGGGGTCCTCGCCGTCGTGGAGCGGCAGCAGCAGGTCGACGTGGTCGCCGTGAGCGGCGGCCAGCCCGTGGCGGGTCGAGGCCAGGTGGGCGGCGGCGGGGGCAGCGCGATGGCGCAGCTCGGCCGGGCAGCGCGCCACGACGAGCGCCAGCGACGCCGTGAGGTCGACGCCGAGGATCTTGGCGCGCTCCAGCAGCGACTCCGGCGCGCGGTCGGACGGTTCGACGAGGTCGTTGAGCAGCTCGCCCGCGACGCGTTGCTCGGCCTCGGCGCTGGCCCGCCGGAACACCATCTGCAGGGCGGTGACGAGCGCGGCGCGCTCCAGGATGCGCTGGTCGGCGTCCTCGAGCGGCTGGTGCCCGACGAGGACGACGTCGCCGAGGTGCGTGCTGCCCGCGAGCACCGGCGCGAGCCAGACGTCGCCGGACTGCGCCGTGCGGCCGGCGTCCAGCGCCGCCTGGCGCACCGGGGCCAGCGCCGCGACCACCCGCCCGGCGTCGTCGACGACGCTGGACGTCGGCGCGCCGGGTGAGCCGGCCACCAGCCGGCCCTCGTCGTCGAGCACCAGCACGGGCGCGCCGAGGACGTCGGCCACCGCGGCGGCGACGTCCTCGACCCCGCCGCCGCGCAGCACCAGGTCGGCGAACCGGTCGTGGGCGTCCGCGGCGCGCTCGACCGAGCGGCTGTGCGCCGCGACCAGCTCGTGGGCCTGCTCGAGGTCGGCGAGCGTCCGGCGCATCTCCTCCAGCAGCCGGGCGCTGTCGATCGCGATCGCGGCGTGCGCCGCCAGCGACACGAGCAGCGAGACCTCCTCGCGGGCGAACGGCCGCGCGGTGCGGTTGGCGGCGTAGAGCACGCCGAGCACGTCGCCACCGAGCACGAGGGGGACGCCGAGGATGGCGACGAGCCCCTCGTCCTTCACGGCGCTGTCGATGCCGTGGGTGTGGCGGAACCGTTCGTCCTCGAAGTAGCTCGCGGTGGCGTAGGGGGTGGCCGACTGCGCCACCAGACCGCCGAGGCCCGCACCCATCGGCAGCCGCACCTGGCGGAACAGCGACGACACCGAGCCGTCGGTGACGCGCATGTAGGTGTCGCCGCGCTCGGGGTCGTTGAGGCTGAGGTACGCGACGTCGGTCGAGAGCAGCTGCCGGGCGCGGTGCACGATCGCCTTCAGCACCGCGTCCAGGTCGCGCAGCGCGGCCAGGTCGTTGGCGGTCTCGTAGAGGGCCCGCAGCTCGGCCTCGCGCCGGCGTCGCTCGTCGAGCGTCTCGCGCACCTGCAGCGCGAGCAGCTTGGCCTGCTCGAGGCCGGCCAGCGTCGCGGCGTCCGCACCCCGGGCACGGGCGTCCAGCAGCGGGGCCTCGAACTCGCTCGCCGGCGCCTCGCGGGCCAGCAGCTCGAGGAAGGACTCGGCGCTCATGCGCTTGATTCTGTCCTGCTCCCGCGTCGTCGCGGGCCTCAGTGCGCCGTCCACCCGCCGTCCAGGCTGAACGCGGCGCCGGTCACGGACGCCGCAGCCGGCCCGCACAGGTACGCGACGAGCTCGGCGACCTCGCTGGGCTCGACGAGCCGCTTGAGCGCCACCGGCGCCAGCATGATCTGCTCGACCACCTCCTCGGTGCTGATCCCGTGGGCTCGCGCCTGGTCGGCGATCTGCCGCTCGACCAGCGCGGTGCGCACGTACGCGGGGTTCACGCAGTTGCTGGTGACGCCGTGCTCGGCACCCTCGAGCGCGATCACCTTGCTGAGCCCCTCCAGGCCGTGCTTGGCGGTGACGTAGGCCGCCTTGTAGGGCGACGCCCGCAGGCCGTGCACCGACGACACGTTGACGACGCGTCCCCAGCCGCGCGCGTACATGCCGGGCAGGGCGCGGCGGGCGAGGCGGAACGGCGCCTCGAGCATCACGGCCAGCACGTGCCGGAACACCTCGGGCGGGAACTCGTGCACGGGCGCCACGTGCTGCAGGCCGGCGTTGTTGACGAGGACGTCGACGTCGACGTCCAGGGCGTCGACGGCCTCGAGGTCCGACAGGTCGCACGGGACCGCCTTCGCCCCGAGCTCGTCGGCCAGCGCGGACACCGCGTCGACGTCGACGTCGACGAGGTCGAGCTGGGCCCCTGCGGCCGCCAGCCGGCGGGCGCACGCGGCCCCGATGCCGTTGGCGGCGCCGGTCACCAGGGCACGCCGACCGGTGAGGTCCAGTGCCCCGAGCGGCTCGCCGGGCCTGGGCGTGGTCCGTGTCGTCGCCTCGCCGGTCATGGCGTCGACGCTAGGTGGCCGGGCACCGCGCGACAGGGTGGTGCGCCCTCATAATCCCCACCTGGGGTATGGGTGGCGCACACACGTGAGGTGCCCGGCCCGCGGCCGGCCCTGGCGCGCCCTCGTCAGGCCGGCAGGCTCGCCACCCCCGGCGCGAGGAAGCGGCCGCCGGCGGCCCGCTCGGCCACGCCCGTGCGGTCGAGCAGCGGGGTGAGCCCACCGTTCCAGAACGAGAAGCCGGCGCCGGTGATCATCGCGAGGTCGAGGTCCTCCGGTGCGGCGACGACGCCCTCGTCGAGCATCCGGCGCGCCTCGTCGGCGAGCGCGGACAGGACCTGCTCGCGCACCTGCTGGCGGTCGAGCACCACCGGCTCGGCCGGCCGCTCGAACAGCGCGGCGACCTCGGGGTCGAGGCTGGGCCTGGGGCCGTCCCACACGTAGAAACCGGGCTTGCCGGCCTCGACGACGCGGCGCAGGTTCGGCGAGACGTAGAACCGGTCGGGGAACGCGGCCGTGAGCGTCTCGGAGTTGTGCAGCGCGATGGCCGGGCCCACCAGGGCCAGCAGCACGAACGGCGGCATCGGGGCCAGGCCGGCGAACGCGCCGTCCGCGACCTCGACGGGCGTGCCCTCGTCGACGACGCGGCTGACCTCGCCCATGAAGCGGCCGAGGAGCCGGTTGACGATGAACGAGGGGGAGTCCTTCACCAGGATCGTGGTCTTGCGCAGCGTCTTGCCGGTGGCGAACGCCGTGGCGAGCGTCGCGTCGTCGGTGGCCGCGCCCTTGACGATCTCCAGCAGCGGCATGACCGCCACCGGGTTGAAGAAGTGGAAGCCGACGACCCGCTCGGGGTGGGCGAGGCCGGACGCCATCTCGGTGATCGACAGCGACGAGGTGTTGGTGGCGAGGACGCACTCGGCCGAGACGATCGCCTCGACCTCGGCGAACACCCGCTGCTTGACCGACATCTCCTCGAACACCGCCTCGATGACGAAGTCGGCGTCGGCGAAGCCGTCCTTGGACGTCGAGCCGGTCACCAGCGACTTCAGCCGGTTGGCCTTGTCGGGGTTCACGCGGCCCTTGCCGAGCAGCTTGTCGACCTCGCCGTGCACGTAGCCGACGCCCTTGTCGACCCGGCCCTGGTCGAGGTCGGTCATGACGACCGGCACCTCGAGGCGCTGGGCGAACAGCAGCGCGAGCTGGCTGGCCATGAGTCCGGCGCCGACGATGCCGACCTTGGTGACCTTGCGGGCCAGCGCCTTGTCAGGTGCCCCGGCCGGTCGCTTGGCGCGGCCCTGCACCAGGTTGAACGAGTAGACGCCGGAGCGGAACTCCTGACTCATGATGAGGTCGGCGAGCGCGGCGTCCTCGGCCGAGAAGCCGGCGTCGCGGTCGGCGGTGCGCGCGGCGCGCACGATCTCCAGCGCGCGGTACGGCGCGGGGGCGGCGCCGCCGGTCCTGGCGTCGGCGAAGGCCTTGGCGGCCTTCACGGCGGCGTCCCACGTCTGCTCGGCGCGGTCGACCTCGGCGCGCTGCACCGACACCTCGCCGCGGACGACGGCCGCCGCCCACCGCAGCGACTCCTCCAGGAAGTCGGCCGGCTCGAACATCGCGTCGGCCAGGCCGAGCGCGAAGGCCTGCTTGCCCTTCAGCATGCGGTTCTGGCTGAGCGGGTTCTCGATGATGACCTTGAGCGCGTTGGCCACCCCGACGAGGTTCGGCAGCAGGTGCGCGCCGCCCCAGCCGGGCACGAGGCCGAGGAACGTCTCGGGCAGGGCGACGGCCGGGACGCCGGACGAGATCGTGCGGTAGGTGCAGTGCAGCGCGACCTCGACGCCGCCACCCATGGCGGCGCCGTTGACGAAGGCGAACGACGGCACCGCGAGCTCGCCGAGGCGGCGCAGCTGGTCGTGGCCGAAGCGCGCGATGGTGAGCGCCTGGTCGCGGGTGCTGAGGTTGCCGACGTCCTTGAGGTCGGCGCCGACGGCGAAGATGAACGGCTTGCCGGTGATGCCGACCGCCGTGATCTCGCCGGACTCCGCGCGCGGGGTGACGGCGTCGAGCGCGGCCTTGAGGTTGAGCAGGCCCTGCGCACCGAGGGTGGTCGGCTTGGTGTGGTCGAAGCCGTTGTCCATCGTGATGAGCGCGAGGGTGCCCGCGTCACCGGGCAGGGCGACGTCGCGGACGTGGAAGCTCGTGACGCGCTCGTCGCTCGTGGCCGCGGCCAGGGCCTCGGCCGCGGCGGCGGTGCCGGCCGGGTCGATCGCGGGCGTCGTGTCGGTCGTGGTCATCAGGCCGCCGTCCCCTCGCTCGAAGTGCCCTTGCCGTAGTCGGCGTGGTGCGGGTTCTCCCAGATCACCGCGCCGCCCATGCCGATGCCGATGCACATCGCCGTGAGGCCGTACCGGACCTCCGGGTGCTCCTCGAACTGGCGCGAGAGCTGGGTCATGAGCCGCACGCCGGACGACGCCAGCGGGTGGCCGACGGCGATGGCGCCGCCGTACTCGTTCACCCGGGGGTCGTCGTCGGCGATGCCGAAGTGGTCGAGGAAGGCGAGCACCTGGACGGCGAACGCCTCGTTGAGCTCGAACAGCCCGATGTCGTCGATGGTGAGGCCGGCCTGCTTGAGCGCCTTCTCGGTCGCCGGCACCGGACCGATACCCATGACCTCCGGCTCGACGCCGACGAACGAGTACGACACGAGGCGCATGCGGGCGCTGAGCCCGAGCTCGGCGGCGGTGTCGGCGGAGGCGAGGATGCAGGCCGTGGCACCGTCGTTGAGCCCGGCGGCGTTGCCGGCCGTCACCCGGCCGTGCGGGCGGAACGGCGTCTTCAGCGCGGCGAGGTCGTCAAGGCTCGTGCCCGGGCGCGGCGGCTCGTCCTGGGTGGCCAGGCCCCAGCCGAGCTCGTCGTGCCGGGTCGCCACCGGCACGAGGTCGGGCTGGATCTTGTGCTCGGCGTACGCCTTCGCGAGCTTGTCCTGGCTGCCGACGGCGAAGCGGTCGGAGCGCTCCTTGGTGATCTCGGGGTACCGGTCGTGGAGGTTCTCGGCCGTCGCGCCCATGACGAGGGCGGAGGGGTCGACGAGCTTCTCGGCCACGATGCGCGGGTTGGGGTCGACGCCCTCACCCATCGGGTGGTGGCCCATGTGCTCGACGCCGCCGGCGATCACGACGTCGTAGGCGCCGAACGCGATGCCTGACGCCGTCGTGGTGACCGCGGTCATCGCCCCGGCGCACATCCGGTCGATCGAGAAGCCCGGCACCGACTTCGGCAGGCCGGACAGCAGCGCCGCGAGCCGGCCGATGGTCAGCCCCTGGTCGCCGATCTGGGTCGTGGCGGCGATGGCGACGTCGTCGACGCGCTCGGGCGGCAGCTCGGGGTTGCGGCGGATCAGCTCACGGATGCACTTGATGACCAGGTCGTCGGCGCGCGTCTGGGCGTAGACGCCCTTCTCGCCGGCCTTGCCGAACGGCGTGCGGACGCCGTCGACGAAGACCACGTCGCGAAGCTCGCGGGGCACGGGTTCCTCCCAGGACGTGGGGGTGCGACGTCCGGCGGCGCCGGTGCGTCGGGTGACCCGCACGATGCTACTCGTCAGTAACCTGACGCGTCACCCGGGCTGGTGTGAGCCCCCTCACCCGGCTGCTCGGCGGCCCGCTCGGCCTGCGCGGCCCGCTCAGCCTGCTCGCGCCCCGCCCGGGTGATCGCCGTCTCGGCCATCGCGGCGGCGAGCAGCGGCCCCACGAGCTCGATCTGCCAGGGCCGGGCGCGCAGCTCGGCCAGGCGGCCAGGCAGGTCGCCTGGTGGCTCCCACAGCACCCGGCGCACGGTGTCTGGAGTCATGAGGTTCTCGACCGGTACGGCGTGCTCGTCGGACAGCCGGGCCAGCTCGGCCCTGGCGAAGGCCAGCCGGGCGGCGGCGTCCGGGTCGCGGTCGCCCCACGCGCGCGCCGGCGGTGGGGCGTCGTTCGGCAGCGACTGCGCGGGCAGCTCGCCGTCGGGGGTCTTGCGCCCGCGGGCGAGGGCCTCGAGCCAGCGGGCACCGTTGCGCCGCGCCGCCGGGCCGGTGAAGCCGGGCACGGCCACCAGGTCCTCCATCGTGCGCGGTGAGGCCTGCACGGCGGCGATGAGCGCGGAGTCCGGCAGCACCCGGCCGGGGGAGACGTCGCGCTGGCGCGCCAGGGTGTCACGGGCGGTCCACAGCTCGCGCAGCATCGCGAGCTGGCGCCGGGTGCGCAGCCGGTGCGTGCCGCTCGTGCGCCGCCACGGGTCGACGCGCGGGGGCGTCGGCGGCGCCTGCACGATGGCCGCGAACTCCTGCTCGGCCCACACCAGCTTGCCCTGACGCTCGAGCAGCTCGGCGATCGCGTGCCGGAGGTCGACGAGCACCTCGACGTCGAGCGCGGCGTACCGCAGCCAGGCGTCCGGCAGCGGTCGGGTCGACCAGTCGACGGCCGAGTGCTCCTTGGCCAGGGACAGGCCGAGCTGCTCCTCGACGACGGAGCCCAGGCCGACCTTCGACAGCCCGGCCAGCCGGGCGCCGAGCTCGGTGTCGAACAGCCGCGAGGGGCGCATGCCCACCTCGGCGAGGCACGGCAGGTCCTGGGTCGCCGCGTGCAGCACCCACTCGGTGTCGGTGATCGCCTCGCCCACCGGCCCGAGGTCCGGGCAGGAGACGGGGTCGATGAGCCAGGTGCCAGCGCCCTGCCGGCGCAGCTGCACGAGGTAGGCGGCCTGGCCGTAGCGGTAGCCGGACGCGCGCTCGGCGTCGACGGCCACCGGGCCGCTGCCGGCGGCGAGCGCCTCGGCCGCGCGCAGCAGGTCACGCTCCTCGACGACGACGTCCGGCACGCCGTCCCGTGGCTCGACCAGGGGGGTGGGTGCGGCGTCGGTCACGGGGCCACGGTACGCGGACCGCTCCGGGCTCGCGATCAGCGGTTCCTGATCACTCGCGATCAGTGGATCACGCCGGCGCGCAGGGCCAGCATGACCATCTCGGCGCGGTCGCCCGTGCCCACCTTGCGGGCGATGCGGGCCAGGTGGCTCTTGACGGTGAGGGCCGACAGCCCGAGCGAGGCGCCGATCTCCTTGTTGGAGCGGCCGTTCGCGACGTGCTGCAGCACCTCGATCTCGCGCTCGGACAGCTGGTCACCGAGGCCACCGGAACCGTTCGTCGTCGTGGCGCCCGCGGGCCGGCCGGACACCAGGAAGCAGCGGACGCCGGCGGTCAGCGCACCCCGCACGGTGTAGGCGTCGTCCATGGTCGACAGCACGACGCCGCGCTGCCAGCCGAGGGCCTTCAGGTCGCGCAGCAGCGCGACCCCGGAGCCGTCCGGCAAGGCGACGTCGACGACGCAGAGGGCGTGCGGGCCGAGCAGGCGGGCGCGGCGGCGGGCCTCCTCGACGGTGGCGGCCTGGACGACCTCGCGGGCACCGAGGCTGCGCACCATCCGGCTCACGGACTCCCGGGGGCCCTGGGGGCCGATGACGACGAGCGCGGCGAACCGGCCCGGCCGGGTCAGCGGCATCCCCGCTACGCGTTCGGCGACCGCAGCCACGCCTGCCTCCTTGTCCCGCTCGTGCGCAGGGGTCGTCCCGCCACGAGGTCCCGCCTCTGGTGATGCCGTCGGGGGGATCATCGGCAGGAGCGAGCCGGACCTTGACCGGTCGGCTGCGACCGGCTGCGACCAGCCGCGAGCGGGCGCGGCCGCGCTGTCAGCGCTGTCAGGGCGGTCAGGGCGGTCAGGGCGGTCGGAACCCCTCAAAGCCGTCAGCGACGGCGCGAGGGCAGAGCGGTCACGCCCTCGGGCAGCGGGGGCAGGCCCGCCACCGTGCACAGCAGGTCGGTCCAGGCGCACAGGTGCGCGGTGAGGTCCTCGTCCTGGGGCGTCCAGGACGCGCGGATCTCGATCTCGACGCCGGACGGTCGGTCGGCCAGCGCCGCGAAGCTCTCGGAGACCACGCGCGTCACGGTGCCACCCTCGTGGGTGAACGACGCCCCCCGCTGGGTCAGGGCCTCGAGCAGCCACGACCAGCCCACCTCGCCGAGCAGCGGGTCGGCGCCGAGCTCGGGCTCGAGGTCGGCGCGCACGAACGTCACCGCACGGAAGGTGCCGTCCCACGGCTGGGGTGCAGCGGGGTCGTAGAGCAGGACGAACCGCCCCGTGGCGAGCTCCTCGGCCTCGCCGCCACCGCGGCGGTCGACGACGTCCGCGGTGAGCGCCACCGAGTACGGCGCGATCCGGCCCGGGGAGGGTGCCTCGGTGAGCACGACCTCCGGGCGCAACGGCGCGCTCTTCAGGGCCCGCAGAGCGGCCTGGAACGGCTCGGGGGCGTCGTCGGGCAGGGTCCGGGCGACCATGGCGGCAGCGTACGTCGCGCGCGGGCGCCTGGTGGGCAGGCGCGCCGGACGGCGCCGGGACCCGCCAACGCGAGCGGCTAGCCTGCCGCTCGTGGCCGTCGTCCTCGCTCTCGTGTCGAGCCTGATGTGGGGCAGCGCGGACTTCCTCGGCGGCCTGCGCTCGCGCACGCTGCCGGCGTTCGCCGTCGTCGCCGGCTCGCAGGCCCTGGGGCTGGTCGCCATCGCCGTCGTGGCGGTGGTGTCCGGCGCCGGTCACGGCTCGGCGTCCTGGGTCGGCTGGGCCGTGGCCTCCGGCGTCGTCGGCACCAGCGCCCTGGTCAGCTTCTACGCCGCCCTGGGCAGCGGGACGATGGGCGTGGTCTCGCCGATCGCTGCGCTCGGCACGGTCGTGCCCGTGCTCATCGGCGTGCTGGCCGGCGAGCGGCCGACCCGCGTGACGCTCGCGGGGCTGGTGCTCGCCCTGGTCGGCGCCGTGGCCGCCAGCGGGCCCGAGCTGCGCGGCGGGGCCGGCACGCGCCCGGTGGTGCTGGCGGCGCTCGCCGGCGTCGGCTTCGGGCTCGCGCTGGTCTGCATCGAGCGCGGTTCGCGGTCGGACGCCGTCATGACCTTGACCGGGATGCGGGCCACCAGCGTCGCGGTGTTCCTGGTCGTCGCCGTGGCGCTGCGGTCGGTGGGTGGACTGACGGTGCGTGACGTGCCGTCGCTGGCGCTGGTCGGCGTCGGCGACGTCGGAGCCAACCTGACGTTCGCGCTGGCCTCCCAGCGCGGGTTCCTCAGCATCACCGCCGTGCTGGGGTCGCTGTACCCCGTGGTCACGGTGATCCTCGCGCGGCTCCTGCTGCACGAGCGGCTCACCCGCGTGCAGCTGCTCGGCGTCGGCGCGGCGCTCGCCGGCGTCGCCCTCATCGCGCTCGGCCGCGCGTCCTGACCCCGCACGGCACCGTGGGACGATGAGCCGCGTGACCGACCCGACCTCCGCGGCGCTCGCGGACTCCGCCTTCCTGCGTGCCTGCCGCCGCGAGCGCCCCGCACGCACGCCGGTGTGGTTCATGCGCCAGGCCGGCCGCTCGCTGCCCGAGTACCGCAAGGTCCGCGAGGGCATCTCGATGCTCGACTCGTGCGCCCGGCCCGACCTGGTCGCCGAGATCACCCTGCAGCCGGTGCGGCGCTACGGCGTCGACGCGGCGATCTTCTACAGCGACATCGTCGTGCCGCTGAAGGCCGTCGGCGTCGACCTCGACATCGTGCCGGGGGTCGGGCCTGTCGTGGCGGAGCCGTTCCGCAGCCGGGCCGATCTCGACCGGCTGCCCGACCTCACCGCTGCCGACGTGCCGTACGTCGTGGAAGCGGTCCGGCTGCTCGTGGCCGAGCTCGGGTCGACCCCGCTCATCGGGTTCGCCGGCGCGCCCTACACGCTGGCGTCGTACCTCGTCGAAGGCGGCCCGTCGAAGAACCACGAGCGCACCAAGGCGCTGATGTACGGCGACCCCGACCTGTGGCACGCGCTCGCCGGACGGCTCGCCGCGATCGCGGGCGCCTTCCTGCGCGTGCAGGTCGAGGCCGGTGCCAGTGCCGTGCAGCTGTTCGACTCGTGGGTGGGCGCGCTGCCGCTGGCCGACTACGTCGAGTACGTCCAGCCGCACTCGGCGGCCACCCTGGCGGCCGTCGCCGACCTCGGCGCTCCGCGGATCCACTTCGGGGTAGGCACCGGCGAGCTGCTGGCCGCGATGGGGCAGGCGGGTGCGGAGGTGGTCGGTGTCGACTTCCGCGTGCCGCTGGACGAAGCCAGCCGGCGGATCGGCGCCCAGCGTGCCGTCCAGGGGAACCTCGATCCCGCTCTGCTGTTCGCGCCGGCGCCGGTGCTCGAGCAGCGCGTGCGCGACGCGCTCGAGGCCGGACGCGGCGCCCCTGGCCACGTGTTCAACCTGGGGCACGGCGTGCCGCCGCAGGCTGATCCGGCCGCGTTGCAGCGCGTCGTCGACCTCGTGCACGCCGCTGACGCCACCACGGCCGACGCTCACGGAGCCGGCTGAGCCTCGGCGGTCCGTGGACGGCGGCGCTGGCGGCGCGCCCACCAGGCGACGGGCGCGGCCAGGAGCGCGAGCACGACGGCGAACGGCAGCAGCGCCCCGACCACGGTCAGCACGACCCCGGCACTGCTCAGCAGCGCCGTCCACCCGGCCCGCAGGCCGTCGACGAAGGCGTTGTCGTGCTGCGTCGGCGCCACCGTCGTCTCCCGAGGCGACAGCGTGATGGTCAGCGTCGAGAGCGTCGTCTTGTCCTCCAGCGACTTCAGGCGGGCTTTGAGCGACTCCAGATCGGCCTCGCGGCGCGCGAGCTCGCCCTCGATCTGCACCACCTGGCCGAGGTTCGTGGCCCGGGCCAGCAGCGCCCGGACCCGCTCGACGCTGGCGGTCTGCGAGCGGACCCGGCTGGCCGTGTCGACGTACTGGGAGGTGACGTCCTCGCTGGACTGGTTGCGGTTCAGCACCGAGCCGAGCTCGCCGACCTGCTGCATGACGCGATCGAGGGACGCGTTGGGCACCCGCACGGTGAGCACCGACTGCGTCCACGGCGGGCGGGGGCCGGCGGGGTCGTTGCCTCGCTCGGCGGCGGGGCGCGGGTCCTCGGGTGAGGTCGTCGTCTGCTCGTCCGCGACGAAGCCCTTGGCGGTCTGGACGATCGTGCGCACCTGGCGGACCGCGCTCGGCACGTCCGTGGCCTGCACGTTCATGTCGGCCGTGCGCACGATCCGCTCGTCGAAGGTCGCGGCGTCGGCGGCCTGCCCACCACCTGACGCGCTCGACCCGCCGGAGCCCTCGGTGGCGCCGGTCTTCGCGTCGGCGCCCGGGGACGCCCCGCGGGACAGCGGTGCCTGCGCGCTGCCGGCCGAGCTGGCGCTGTCACTGCCTCCCGCGCCGCCGCAGCCGGCCAGCGCCAGCGCTGCGACCGCCGCCGTGACCGCAGCCGCCTGCCGGGTGCGTGAGCTGCTCCTGGACATCATGGGGTCCCTTCGCCGTCGGGCTCTCGTCGGCGGTGGGACGGTGGGTGGACGCCCCGCCGTTCCCCCCGCCGCATCTCGATCAGGTCACGGTCTGCGAACCTCGTTCCCATGAGCGACGGTGCACGCCGCAGTCCCGGGCCCGAGGGGACGGGGGCAACGCCCCTGCCCACCGTGGCCGTCGTCGGGGCGGGCATCGCCGGGCTGTCGGCGGCGTGGCAGCTGGTGAGGTCCGGGCCGCCGGTGCGGGTGGTGGTGCTGGACGCCGCTGCCCGGGTCGGCGGCAAGCTCGCTCTGGACGACGTGGGCGGCGCGCTCGTCGACGTGGGCGCCGAGTCGCTGCTCGCGCGCCGGCCGGAGGCCCTGGATCTCGCCCGCGAGGTGGGCCTCGGGCACGACCTGGAGCCGCCGCGCGCGGTCGGGGCCGGGCTGTGGAGCCGGGGGCGCCGTCACCCACTGCCCTCGGGCACCCTCATGGGCGTGCCGTCGAGCGGTCGTGGTCTGGCCGGGCTGCTCGAGCCGGGGCAGGTGCGCCAGGTCGAGGGGGAGCCGGAGGCACGGTGGCCGCCCGTGGGCGCCGACGACGTCGACGTCGCCTCGTTCGTCGCCGGGCGGGTGGGCGCCGGTGTGGTCGAGCGGCTCGTCGAGCCGCTGCTCGGTGGGGTCTACGCCGGGCACGCCGACCGGCTCTCGCTGCGGGCCACGGTGCCCGCGCTGTGGCAGGCGGCCGTCGAGGGCCGGTCGGTGGTCGAGGCCGCCGCCGGTGCGGCCGCGGCCGGCACGGCGACGCGCGGCCCGGTCTTCAGCGGCGTCCGCGGCGGGGTGGGGCGCCTGCCGCTCGCCGTCAGCGACGCCCTGCGCGCCCGCGGCGTCGAGGTGCGCACCGACGTGACCGTGCGCGCGGTCAGCCGCCGCGGCAGCCGGTGGCGCCTGGTCACCGGGCCCACGGTCGACGAGCAGGCGATCGACGTCGACGGCGTGGTGCTGGCCGTGCCCGCGGCCCCGGCCGCCCGGCTGCTCGCCGACGTCGCACCGGACGCCGCCGGTGCTCTGCGCGAGGTGCGGTACGCCAGCGTCGCCATCGTCACGCTGCTGCTCGACCGCGCCCGGGTCGCGGGGCTCGACGGGTCCGGGCTGCTGGTGCCGCCGGTCGACGGCCGCTACATCAAGGCGACCACCTTCGCGTCGTCCAAGTGGCAGTGGCTGGACGACGCGCACGCCGACCACGTGGTCGTGCGCGCGTCGGTGGGGCGGGCCGGCGAGGAACGCGACCTGCAGCTGGACGACGCGCAGATCGTGCAGCGGGCCCTCGCCGACCTGCGGTCGATCCCCGGCGTCGGGTTGCCCGAGCCGGTGGCGAGCCGCGTGACGCGGTGGGGTGGTGGGCTGCCGCAGTACGACGTGGGGCACCTGGCCCGGGTCGAGCGCGTGGCCGCAGCGGTGGGCCGCCTGCCCGGGCTCGCCGTCGCCGGCGCGGCGTACGGGGGCGTGGGCATCCCGGCGTGCGTGGCGTCCGGCCGGCAGGCGGCCGAGCTCGTGCTGGCCCAGGTGACCCAGGTACCGGCCGCCCAGCGGGGCGAGGGACAATCACTGCATGACTGACGAGGCGAGCAGCAGCAGGATCCGGGCGCGCGAGGTCAACGACACGCTGCGCTACACGATGTGGTCGGTCTTCGCGGTGCGCGACAGCGTGGGTGACGGCGACCGCGAGGGGCTGGTGGCCGAGGTCGAGCAGCTGCTCAAGGACCTCGCGGCCGACGGCCTGGAGGTGCGCGGGTTCTACGACGTCGCCGGGCTGCGCGCCGACGCCGACCTCATGGTGTGGTGGCACGCGCCGTCCGTCGAGGTCGTGCAGGACGCCTACCGGCGGCTGCGGCGCACCGAGCTGGGCCGGCACCTGACGCCGGTCTGGTCGAACGTCGCGCTGCACCGGCCGGCCGAGTTCAACAAGGGGCACGTGCCGGCGTTCATGGCGGGGGAGCCGGCGCGCGGCTACGTGTGCGTCTACCCGTTCGTCCGGTCCTACGAGTGGTACCTGCTGCCGGACGAGGAGCGCAAGCGCATGCTCCACGAGCACGGCATGGCGGCGCGCACCTACGCCGACGTGCGGGCCAACACGGTCTCGTCGTTCGCCCTCGGCGACTACGAGTGGATCCTCGCCTTCGAGGCCGACGAGCTGCACCGCATCGTCGACGTGATGCGCGACCTGCGCGCCACCGACGCGCGCCGGCACGTGCGGCACGAGGTGCCGTTCTTCACCGGTCCGCGCACGCCGCTGGCCGAGCTCGTCGACCACCTGCCGTAGGTCAGGCCTTGGGCTGCAGCGTCAGCGAGATCGAGTTGATGCAGTAGCGCTGGTCGGTGGGGGTGTCGTAGCCCTCACCCTCGAAGACGTGCCCGAGGTGCGAGCCGCAGCTGGCGCAGCGCACCTCGACGCGCCGCATGCCCATCGTCGTGTCCTCGATGTACTCGACGCGCTCCTCGGCGAGCGGGCTGTAGAACGACGGCCAGCCGCAGTGCGAGGCGAACTTCGTGTCGCTGCGGAAGAGCTCGGCGCCGCAGGCCCGGCAGGCGTAGACGCCCTCGGTGGTGGTGTCGGTGTACTCCCCGACGAACGGCGCCTCCGTGCCCCCCTCGCGCAGGACGTGGAACTCCTGGGGCGAGAGCTTCTCGCGCCACTGGGTCTCGTCGACGGTCAGGGGGTAGCTGCGGCCGGTCGGCTGCATGGCACGTCCTCTCCACGGCAATCTCACGTCGGCACAACACCGGGCCGGCCGGGAGAGTTCCCGACCGGCCCGGTGCTGGTTGCCGGCGTCCTCGCGACCCGGCTCAGCGGCCCCGGAAGTCCAGCCGCACGACCTGCGGGTCGTGGTCGCTGTCCTGGTCGTGGAACTCGCTGTTGGTGTGCACCACGTCGTAGTCGAACCGCGCGCGGTGACCCTCGTGACGACCGAGGTCGTACCCGTACGCCTGGCCGTCGCCCTGGCTCTCGGACCCGGCCAGCTCAGGGCTGATCAGGATGTGGTCGAGCACCTGGCTGTTGCCCTCGTAGACGTACGTGTACCGCTCCTGCGGCGACAGGGTGCGCGGCAGGTCGAGCAGCGCCGTGCGACCGCTGCCGACGAGGATGTCGGCGGTCTGGGAGAACTCGAAGTCGTTGAGGTCACCCAGCACGACCACGCGAGCGTCGTCGTCCGCCGCCATGAGCTGGTCGACGAAGGTGCGGACCACCTGCGCCTGCTCGTGGCGCTGCGTCTCGCTGAACCGCGTCGGCTGCTGCCAGCGGCCGAACAGCGGGTCGTCGCCGCCCTTGCTGGCGAAGTGGTTGGCGATGACGAACAGCGACTTGCCGTGGTAGCGGAACTCGCCGACGAGCGGCTTGCGGGAGTCCTCCCACGCGGCGTTGGTCGGGTCGATGCGCCCCGGGCTCATCGACAGCGCCGTCCGGTGGCCCTGGCCGACCACCTGCACGGCCGTGGTGGCGTCGCCGCCGGGCCGGTCGACGAACGACAGGCCGCGGTCGGTGCGGAAGATGAGCACCGAGCGGATGTTGCCGCCGGGCTGGCCGCCGTCGGTCTTGTCGACCGGGTCGATCCAGCGGGCCTCGTACGCGGGGCCGCCGGCCGCCTGGATGGCCGCCACGAGCTGCGCGACGGTCTGGTCGGAGGCCACGGTGCCGTCGTCCGTCGGGCCGGTGTTGTCCTGGATCTCCTCCAGCGCCAGGACGTCGGGCGAGGCCAGGTTGTGCACGATCTGACCGGCCAGGCGCTCGAACTTGGTCGCCGGGTCCTGCGGCGAGAGGTTCTCGACGTTGAAGGTGCCGATCGCCAGCTCGTGCTGGGACGCCGTCCGGGTCACCTCGCGCTGCAGCCCGCCGCTCGCGAGCGTCGGCACCGAGGTCACCTCGAGCTTGAAGTTCGAGAAGGAGTAGTCCAGCGGGCCGGTGACGTCGCCGGGCAGCGTGTCGCCGACGTTCGCCAGCGGCATGTTGCCCGCGCCGATGAGGCCGTCGTCGAGCTGCACGCGCATGGCGTTCGGGTGGTCGTAGCCGCTGTAGACCACGCCACCACGGGCCGAGCGGACGGCGTCGCCTGCGGCGAGCTGCCCCGGCACCACCGGGATCTCGCCGAAGCGGGCGGTCGGGCCGACCACCTGCGCGTCGCGGACGCCGACGAGCATGCCCTCCATGGACTCGTAGAAGTCGATGGCGTCGACATCGGGACGGAACGGGGCGTCCGAGTACTCGACGCTGCCGGGATCGCCGTCCTCGATGGTCTGCGGCGGTGCGACGCGGTCGACACCGAGGATCACCGGCGCCGGCAGCGGGTTGCCGCTCGACTCCACCGTGACGGTGGGGCCGGTGATCTCCGTCGTCGTGAGGTTGTCGTTGGACGCGCGGTACTCCGCGACGGCGCCGTCGACGCTCACGAGGTCACCGACCTGCGCCGAGTCGGCGTGACGGGTGTAGACGAACAGGCCCTCGCTCGTGGCGGGGTCGGCGTCCGGCGTGGGGTTCTGGAACCAGAAGCCGGTGGACGAGACCGCCGTCACGACTCCCTCGACGCCGTTGACCGGCTTGCCGACGAGCGGCGACAGGTGGCTCGCGCCCTGGATCTGGGGGATGGTCTCGGGGTCGTCCGGCGTGGGCGGCGTCGGCGTGCACGCGAGGGTGCCGGCTGCCGAGTTGCGCGGCGACGGCGCGCCCACGGAGAAGTCGGCGGCGTTGCTGTCGGTGTCGGTGCACGGGCTCGTGCGGCTCGCCGACGTCGTGTTGCTGGTGCCGGGAGCCGGCGGGCCCTCGACCGGGGTGGTCGTCGCCCCGTAGGCCACGCCGTCGACGGTGGTCGTGCCCTGCAGGAGCAGCACGCGACCGGCGCCCGCGGCCATGTTGGCCGTCCCCGTGGCGTCCGGGGTGGGCAGTGGCGTGGTGCCACCGGCCCCGGCCGACATCTGCACGAGGTAGGACGACTGGGGCTGGATGGTGCCGGTCAGCGTGGTCGTGTTGGCCGCCGACGTGCCGGCCGCCGACCAGTACTGGACCCTCCAGGTCGACAGGTCGACCGGCGTGGTGCCGAGGTTGTAGAGCTCGACGAAGTCGTTCGTGTACGTGGCGCCGCTGTTGCCGCCGCCGCCGTACACCTCGCTGACGACGACCGACGTCGAGACCGCCTGCGCGGGCGTCGCGAGGGCGACGGCTCCTGCGCCGACGACGGCGAGCGCCAAGGGGCCGGCGATCAGCCGGCGCGTGGACTTGATGGGCATGGGTGCGCTCCTGACAGAAGGGACGAAGTGGTTTCTACCAGCCCGGTTCTCCGCGCAACAGGCCCGCGGCGCCCACAGGGCGATGAATTGCTGGTGGCTGTTCGGTGGGTTTCGCCCAAGACGCGTTCGGCCGTGGGCCGCGTCGCGTCGCGCACGGTGTCGGCCCCGGCGCGTACGGTCTGGCCATGGTGAGCGCAGCTGAGGTGCTGGAGGTCGACGGGCCGCACGGGGTGCGGGCGGTGCGGGTCTCGAGCCCCGACCGGGTCGTCTTCGAGGCCACGCAGCGAACTCCGGCGATCACCAAGCGGGACGTGTGCAGGTACTTCGCCACGGTCGGTGACGCCCTGATGGGTGCGGTCGGTGGCCGACCCACCGCGATGGAGCGCTGGCCGGACGGCTGGCGGGAGGGCATGCGGCTCGCCACCGGCCCGCAGGACCGCGAGGGCGACGGCTTCTACCAAAAGCGCCTGCCCAAGGGTGCGCCGGACTTCATCGAGACCGTGCGCATCCGGTTCCCCAGCGGACGCACCGCCGAGGAGCTGTGCCCGTCCGAGCCCGCTGCGCTGGTGTGGGCGGCGCAGATGGGCACGTTGACCTTCCACCCCTGGCCCGTGCGCAGGGCCGACGTCGACCACCCGGACGAGCTGCGCCTGGACCTCGACCCCCAGCCGGGCACGACCTTCGCGGACGCCCAGCGGGTGGCCGAGGTCGCTCGCGAGCTGCTGGAGGAGCTGGGTCTGCGTGGTCGTCCCAAGACGAGCGGCAACCGAGGGATCCACGTCTACGTGCGGATCGAGCCGCGGTACACGTTCGAGCAGGTGCGCCACGCCGCCATCGGGTTCGGTCGCGAGCTCGAGCGCCGCGACGGCGGCGTGACGACCGCGTGGTGGAAGGAGGAGCGCGGCCAGCGCATCTTCCTGGACTACAACCAGAACAACCGCGACCGCACCATCGCCAGCGCCTGGAGTCTTCGCGCCCGGCCCGGCGCACCGGTGAGCACGCCGATGACGTGGGGCCGCCTGGCCGACGTCTCGGACCCGGCGGCGTTCAACCTCACGACCGTGCCTGACTACCTGGCGGACGGCGACCCGTGGGCTGACGTGGACGCCGAGGCGTACTCGCTCGACCCGCTGCTCGAGCTCTGGCAGACGCTGCCCGGCGGCGAGCTGAACTTCCCGCCCGACTACCCGAAGATGCCCGGCGAGCCGCCGCGGGTGCAGCCGAGCAAGAAGGTCGCCGCGCACTGGGACGACGACGGCAACCGCATCGAGGGCTACAGCTGATCGTCAGGCCGGCCTCCGGCCTCAGGGCAGGAACTGCTCCGCCAACCTCGTCACGGTGCCCTCCCGCACCGTCACCCAGAACAGGTGGTCGGGGTACGGCAGCTCGTCGAGGTCGGCGAGGGTGACGGCGTGGTCCTGCGTGGCCGATCCCGTGACGTCGTCGGTGAGGACGTTGGTGGTGATCCGCGCGTCCGCCGCGATCGGCAGCGTGCGCAGCCGCTTGCTGACGTTGCGGATCCAGTAGTCGTTCGGCGGGGGCACCTCGTCCGCGCCGTCCTGCTCGGCCGCCCGGCTCGCGGCCTCACCGGTGAAGAACTGCACGACGTCAACCGTGATCCGGCGGTGAGCGGCGTCGACGTCCGTGAGGTACGCCGGGTGCCGCCCGTCCGCCAGGACGGCCTGCGAGGAGGTGGCTGACGTGGTGGACGACGGCACCGAGCTGCTCGTGGGCGCCGAGGACGTGCTGCCGGACGTCACCGGCCCGCTGGAGGCGTTGCTCGACGAGGCGCCCGGCGAGGATCCACCGCTGCAGGCGGTCACCAGCACCGCAGTGGCGGCTGCCATCGCCCAGGCCGGGCGAGTTCGGACCACGACTCCAGGCTAGGTCGGCACCGCTGCGCCCGGGGTCGTTTCACCGGACCCGTGCCGAGTGCGAGCGCGCCGGCGTCGATCGACGGCGGCGGTTCAGGACGTCGCGTCGAGCCCCAGCAGCCGCGCCGGCGTGTCGTGCAGGACGGCCTGCAGGAAGGGTTCGCCCAGCCGGTCGTCGGCCGCCGCCCAGGACTCGATGGCGGCGAGCTGCTCGGCGTACTCGTAGGGGATGTTCGGGAAGTCGCTGCCCAACGCGACGCGGTCGGCGACGTCGACGAGCCGGGCGGCCCAGTCCGCGGGCAGGGGAGCGATGCGCTCGGTGAAGGGCGTGCCGACCATCGTGGTGTCCAGGTGCACGCGCGGATAGCGCGCCAGCAGGCCCAGCGCGCCGGCGAAGTCCGGCATGCCGGCGTGAGCGAGCACCGCCACGAGGGCGGGGTGAGCGCGGAGCACCTCCTCGAACACCCCCAGCCCGGTGTGCGTGCCGGGCACCGGCCCGTCGCCGCAGTGGACGACGACCGGTACCCCCGCCTCGGCCAGCAGCCCCCAGGCGGGCGCCAGCAGCGGGTCGCGGGGGTCGAAGCCACCCACCTGCACGTGCACCTTGGCGCAGCGGGCGCCGGACTCGAGCGCCGCCGCGAGGTAGGTGGCAACGGACGGCTCGGGCCAGATGGTGGCGGTCGGCACGGCACCCGGCGTCCGGCTGCCGAAGTCGACCGCCCACTCGGTGAGCCACTGCGCCATGCCCGGGCGGTGCGCGTACACGAGGGGCGCGAAGGCCGAGACCCCTTGGGCGCCGAGCGCCTCGAGCCGCTCGGTCTCGCTCCCGCGGTAGTGCACGGGCCAGGGGGTGCCGTAGTGCTGCTCGGCGTCGTCGAAGAACGCCCACACCTTGTGCAGCACCCGCTCGGGCATGAAGTGCACGTGCAGGTCGACCAGGCCGCCGAGCGGTCGCCAGCCGGTCACGGGACGCTCAGCCGAGGAACGTCGTGCCCGCGTAGACGTGGAGCACCGGCACACCGAGCTCGTCGCGCGCCCGGCTCGCCCAGTCGCGGTGGAACGTGTCCTCGACCGCGTGCGGACGCGTGACCACCACGACCTCGCGCGCCGACTCACCGGTCACGATCGCCGCGACGGCCGGCAGCGGGTCGTCCTGGGTGATCTCACCCTCGGCCTCGACGCCGCGCCCGCGCAGAGCCTCCAGGCTGGCGGAGAGCGCCTGCGCGGCCGAGGCCCGGGCCTGGTCGTCGTCGGGCTCGCGACCGCGGACGGCGTCCAGCGCGCGCTTGAGCTCGAGCATGCTCAGGTGGTCGATGACGTCGACGAGCAGGTTGCGCTCGGTGTCGGCGGGCACGAGCACGTGGTACCGCGGCTGCTCGCCCTCGTGCAGCGCGATGATGCGCGCGGCGTCACCGGCGTCGAGCGCCTGCTCGGTGAGGATCACGATGAGGTCGGGCAACGAGGGCTCCTGGCGTGGGGGCGTCGGGGAGGGACTGGCTGGGGACGATCCTGGCACGACCAGCATGGCGCACGACATCGGGCCGCGACACGAGGCACCAGTCGAGCGAGGATGTCCCCATGGACCTTCCCGTCATGCCGCCGGTCTCCCCGATGCTCGCCAAGGCGGTCCCGGACATCCCGGACCTCGGCCACACCGAGCCCAAGTGGGACGGCTTTCGCACGATCGTGTTCCGCGACGGCGACGAGGTCGTCCTGGGCAGCCGCAACGAGAAGCCGATGACCCGCTACTTCCCCGAGCTGGTCGAGGCCCTGAAGGCGAATCTCCCGCAGCGGTGCGTCCTCGACGGCGAGATCGTCGTCGTCTCCGGCGAGCGGCTCGACTTCGAGGCGCTGCAGCAGCGCATCCACCCGGCGGCGAGCCGGGTGACGCTGCTGGCCGAGCAGACCCCGGCGGCGTTCATCGGCTTCGACATCCTGGCGCTGGGCGACGACAACCTCATGTCCCGGCCCTTCCGGGAGCGGCGACAGCGGCTGGAGGACGCGCTGGCCGAGGCGCGGGACGGCGTGTTCCTCACGCCGCGGACGGCTGACCTGGCCACGGCGAAGGACTGGTTCACCCGGTTCGAGGGCGCCGGCCTCGACGGCGTGGTCGCCAAGCCGCTGGACGGCACCTACCAGCCCGACAAGCGGGCCATGTTCAAGATCAAGCACGAGCGCACGGCCGACTGCGTCGTGGCCGGCTACCGGCTGCACAAGACGTCGACCTCGGACCAGCCGCTGCTGGGATCCCTGCTGCTGGGTCTGTACGACGACGGACGCCTGCAGCACGTCGGCGTGTCGGCGTCGTTCACCGCCGCCCGCCGGGCAGCCCTGATCGAGGAGCTGAAGCCGCTCGAGAGCGGCGTCGAGGACCACCCCTGGGGTGAGTGGAAGGAGTGGGCCATCGCCAACCCCGACCGCGTCCCGGGAACGCAGAGTCGCTGGAGCCAGGGCAAGGACCTCTCGTTCGTCCCGCTGCGCCCCGAGCTCGTCGTCGAGGTCGCCTACGACCACATGCAGGGCAACCGCTTCAGGCACACGGCCCGGTTCCGCCGCTGGCGCACCGACCGCGATCCGGCGTCCTGCACCTACGAGCAGCTCGAGCGACCGCTCGACTTCCGCCTGACCGATGTGCTCGGCGGCGCCTGAGCCTCGTCGGCCGACTGCGCCACCGACGGTCGTCGCGCCGACCTGGCGTGCGACGATCCGTGCATGCGATCACCGGGTTGGCAGCCGCTCGCCGCGCTGCTGGCGTCGTCCGGCGTGCTGCACCTGCTGCGACCTGCGCCGTACGCGGCCATCGTCCCGCGTCGGCTGGGGCGGCCCACGGCCTGGGTGTACGTATCGGGTGTCGCCGAAATCGCTTGTGCCGCAACGTTGGCGAGGAGTGCTACTCGGCGACGCGCCGGCCTGGCGTCCGCGGTGCTGCTGGTCGCCGTGTTCCCTGCGAACGTCCAGATGGCCGTGACGGCGACGCGATCGTCGCGTGCCTCGACGCTGTACCGCGCGCTCGCGCTGGGGAGGCTGCCGTTGCAGGTGCCGTTGGTCGCGTGGGCGCTGTCGATCGCCCGGTCGGCGCCGCGACGCGACGGCGAGGTGGGTCCGTGAGCGGGTCGCCGGCGAGCCGGACCTCCGTGCTGGCGCGGGCGGTCACGGTGGCCGCGGGGGCGGCGGCCGTGGGGGCGGCCTCGGCGACCGCGCTGGCCGCGTACTTCACCCGCCGCGTCGTGACCCCCGACCACGTCAAGCCCGACGACGTCCGGGTGCTCGACGTCGATCGCGACGCCGCGCCGCCGACCGTGACGCTGGCGCGCACCGACGACACCGCGGTCGAGGGTCGCTACGGCCTCTGGTGGGACGGCCGCCAGGGCCACGCGCACCTGGGGCGGGTGCTCCACGCCGACGACGACGTCGTGGTGCGCGAGCTGCTGGCCGTCGAGTCGGGCGAGCTGCGGGCCGGGCCGGCCCGCTGGAACCAGTACTACTACTCCGGCCCACCCGCCGAGAGCCTCGGTCTGGACCACCAGGACGTCGAGATCGACACCGAGCTGGGGCCGATGCCCGCCTGGTACGTGCCGGCCGGTGACGGTGTCGACGGTGCCGACGGTGCCGACGACGGCACCTGGGCGGTGCTCGTCCACGGCCGTGGCGCCACCCGGGAGGAGTGCCTGCGCGCCGTCCCGCCACTGCACGCCCTCGGCCTGCCGGTGCTGGTGCCGTCGTACCGCAACGACCTCGACGCGCCGAGCGACCCCAGCGGCCGCTACCACCTGGGCGACAGCGAGTGGCGCGACGTCGAGCGCGCCGTCGAGTGGGCGGTCGAGCGCGGTGCGCGGCACGTCGTCCTGGTCGGCTGGTCGATGGGTGGCGCGATCGTGCTGCAGGCGGCGACGCGCTCGGCCGTCAGCGAGCGGGTGGTGGCCGTGGTGCTCGACGCGCCGGTCGTCGACTGGCACGACGTCCTCGCGCACCACTCCCGGGCCAACCGGGTGCCCGGCCCGGTCGCGCGGCTGGGCCACTCGATGCTGCGTCACCCGCTGGGACGCCGGCTCGTCGGGCTCGAGCACCCGCTCGACCTGCGTCGGCTGGACTGGGTGTCCCGCGCCACCGAGCTGCGGCTGCCGATCCTGCTGATCCACAGCGACGCGGACGAGTTCGTGCCGAACCGGCCGTCCAAGGCGCTGGCGGCGGCCCGGCCCGACCTCGTCACGGCGGTGCCGTGGCGCGAGGGGCGGCACACCAAGGAGTGGAACACCGACCCGCAGCGCTGGGACGAGGTGGTGTCGGCCTTCGTGGCCGAGCACCGGGCCCGGGTCAGGCGCGGGCCCAGCGGGTGAGCAGCGAGGTGTCCGACGACAGGGCGTGCACCAGCCGCAGCTGCCGTCGGTAGGGCGCACCGGCCCCGATGCGGGGGGAGTGGCCGCCGACCAGCAGCGGCGCGAGCGTGAGGCACAGCTCGTCGACCAGGTCGGCCCGGGTGAGGTCGTTCATCAGCTGCGGGCCGCCCTCGGCGAGCACGCGGCGAAGGCCCATGCCGGCGAGCCGCTCGAGCGCGGTGACGAGGTCGACGCTGCCGCGGCCGGCCAGCACGACCTGGGTCGGCCCGATCCGCTCGGTGACGCTGGCGAGCCGGTACGGCTCGGCGTCCTGCGTGGCGACGACGACGAGGCCTCCGGCGTCCGGCGCGTCGTCGAGCAGGGCGTCGGGGAGGTCGAGCGAGCGGCTCACCACCGCGATGGTGGGGTGCTCGGCGAGCCCGAGCGAGGTGCGCAGCGGCTGCCAGCGTTCGGGGGTGCGGGCTCGGCCGTACCCCTCGTCGCGCGCCGTCCCGGCCCCGACGAGCACCACGTCGCTGAGGGCGCGCAGCAGCGCGAAGACGCGGTGGTCGGCCGCGTCGTTGATGCTGTCGGTGCGGCCGTCGTCGCCGGTCGCGGCGCCGTCCAGGGTCGTGATGAAGTTGGCGCGCACGACCGCGCGCTCACCGGTGGCGGGGTAGGCGTAGAGCTCGGCCAGCTCGTCGTCCGAGACGTCGTTGAGGTGCTGCACGCGCCCGAGTCTGCCAGCCGTCGCCCACCACGTAGGGTGCTCGACGTGACGGGACGACTCACCGACCGCGACCCGCGTCCCGACCCGCAGCGGCTGCTGGACGAGCTCGTGCCACCGCCGCACTTCGCGGGCGTGCGGTTCGCGACCTACGAGCCGGCCGCCGACCAGCCCAGCCAGCAGACGGCGCTCGACCGGCTCACCGAGGTGGCCGGCACCATCGGCGCGCGCGGGGGACGTCGGCTCTTCCGCCGCCGACCCGCTGCCGCGGACGGCACGCCGGGGGTGTACCTCGACGGGGGTTTCGGCGTCGGCAAGACCCACCTGCTCGCGTCCCTGTGGCACGAGGCGCCGGCCCCCAAGGCGTTCGGCACCTTCGTGGGCTACACCCACCTGGTGGGGGCGCTGGGGTTCGCCGACGCGGTCGCGGCCCTGTCCACGCGCTCGATCGTCTGCATCGACGAGTTCGAGCTCGACGACCCCGGTGACACGGTGCTCATGGCCACGCTGCTGGCCCGGCTCGTCGAGGCCGGCGTGCGGCTCGCCGCCACGTCGAACACGTTGCCGGGCGCGCTGGGGGAGGGGAGGTTCGCCGCCGACGACTTCCTGCGCGAGATCCAGGGGCTCTCGGCCCACTTCGAGGTGGTGCGCATCGACGGCGAGGACTACCGCCACCGCGGCCTGCCCGACGCGCCCGAGCCGTGGGGGGACGACGCCGCGCGCGCCTGGGCCGACGAGCAGCCCGCCGCCACCTGCGACGACTTCGACGCGCTGTGCGCGCACCTCGCCCGGGTGCACCCGAGCCGCTACGGCGAGCTCGTCGACGGCGTCTCCGGCGTCGCGCTGACCGGCACGCACCCGCTCACCGACCAGAACGTCGCGCTGCGGCTCGTCTCGCTCGCCGACCGGCTCTACGACCGCGACGTGCCCGTGGCCGTGGCCGGCTGCCGGCTGGACGAGCTGTTCTCGGCCGAGATGCTCGAGGGTGGCTACCGCAAGAAGTACCTGCGGGCCTTGTCGCGGCTCACTGCGCTCGCCCGGCTCAGCCGCTGACGCGCACGACGGCGACGGCGTGAGCGCCGAGCTCGACCGACGAGTCGTGCAGCGACGTCGTGGCAGGATCCCACGCGAGCAGGACGTCGATCGGGTCGGCATCGAGCGGCACCGTCTGCGGCCGCTCGGCGAGGTTGGCCGCGACCCTGAGCTCGCCGCGGCGCACCACCAGCCAGTCGGCGTCCTCGCTGATGTCGACGGCGACGTCCTGCAGACGCCCGTTGGTGAGCACCTTCTCCTTGCGCCGCACCGCGATCAGGCTGTGGTACCAGTCGAGCATCCGCGCGTGGTCACCGTGCCGACGCTCGTCCCAGCGCAGGACGGACGCATCGCGCGTCGCAGGGTCCTGCGGGTCGGGGACGTCGCCGGCCGCCCAGCCGTGCTCGGCGAACTCGCGGCGGCGTCCGTCGCGCACGGCACGCGCGAGCTCGCCGTCGTCGAAGTCGGTGAAGTACTGCCAGGGGGTCGACGCCGCCCACTCCTCACCCATGAAGACCATCGGCGTGAAGGCTGAGGTCATCACCAGCGCAGCACCGATCGCCTGCTGCCCCGGCGTCAGCACCGCGCCGATGCGGTCGCCGAGCGCGCGGTTGCCCACCTGGTCGTGGGTCTGCAGGTAGGCGAGGAACCGGCGCGAGTCGTGCTGCTCGGCGTCGACAGGGCGCCCCCAGTCGCTGCCGCGGAACGTCGACCAGCCGCCGTCGTGACGGAAGACCCGCGTCAGGCACTGCGCGACGACCGACAGCGGGCCGAAGTCGACGTAGTAGCCCTGCCGCTCACCGGTCAGCGCCGCGTGCAGCGCGTGGTGCAGGTCGTCGCTCCACTGCGCGTCCATGCCCATGCCGTCGGCCTGGCTCGACTCGACCATGTGCGGGTCGTTGAGGTCGCTCTCGGCGATGAGGTCGAGGGGGCGCTCGAGCGCCCGGGACAAGATCAGGGTCTCGTCGGCGAGCTGGGTCAGCACGTGCGTGGGGGAGTCGTCCTTCAGCTCGTGCACGGCGTCCAGGCGCAGCGCGTCGACGTGGAAGTCGCGGAACCAGCGCAGGGCGTTGTCGAGCATCCAGCGCCGTACCGCCAGGTTGCCCTCGCCGTCGAGGTTCAGCGACGGCCCCCACGGGGTGTGGTGGTCGTCGGTGAAGTACGGCCCGTAGCGCGCCAGGTAGTTGCCGCTCGGCCCGAGGTGGTTGTAGACGACGTCCAGGGCCACGCCCAGGCCGCGCTGGTGGGCCGCGTCGACGAAGCGCTGCAACGCCTCCGGGCCGCCGTACGGCTCGTGGACGGCGTACGGGTGCACGCCGTCGTAGCCCCAGCCCCAGCGTCCCTCGAACGCCGCGACGGGCATCAGCTCGACGACGTCCACCCCCACGGCGACGAGGTCGTCCAGGCGCTCGACCGCGGAGTCCAGCGTGCCGCCGTCCGTGAAGGTGCCGACGTGCAGCTCATAGAGGACGCCCCCCAGGACGCCGGCGCCCCGGCGAGGACCACGCCACTCCTCGTCGTGCCACGTGAAGCGCTCGGGGTCGAAGACGCGGCTCGGGCCGTGGACGCCGTGCGGCTGCCAGGCGCTGCGCGGGTCCGGGGTGAGCGGGCCGCCGTCGACGCTGTAGGCGTACTCGGTGCCGTGGTCGGCCCACGGGCCGTCATCACGCCACCAGCCGCCCTCGGACCGCACCATCGGCTGGCGGAGCTCGTCGGCACCGGGAGCGGTGACCAGCTCGACCTGCTCGGCGCCGGGTGCCCAGACGGCGAAGCGGTGCATGTCCCGACCCTTTCACAGCGACGCTGCAGTGGCTCGGCCAGGTGGTCGCTGCCATGATCGCCGGATGGGAAAGGGCAAGGTCGTCGATCCTCGCAAGAAGCACGTCAAGCGGCTGGACCGACTGAGCGACCAGCTCGAACGGGCGCGCGAGACCCTCGCCGACGACCTCGCCGAGCCGGACGTGCTGGTGCGCGAGCTGCTCGCCGTCGGCGAGGGGTTCGAGCTGGCCGAGGTCGACCCCCGCTCGACGCCGGGCTTCGGGGGCAAGAAGCGCGCGGGGCGCGCGGCGCTCGAGGCCGGGGAGACGCACCTGTCGGACCTCCAGGAGCGGCTGTACGCCGAGAGCCGCGGCGGGGGCAAGCGCTCGCTGCTGCTCGTCGTGCAGGGCATGGACACCTCGGGCAAGGGCGGCGTCATGCGGCACGTGGTCGGCGCCGTCGACCCGCAGGGCATCCGGCACACGGCGTTCAAGAAGCCCACCGACGAGGAGCGCGCCAAGGGCTTCCTGTGGCGGATCCGCCGCGCGCTGCCGCTGGCCGGTGAGATCGGCGTCTTCGACCGCTCGCACTACGAGGACGTGCTGGTGGTGCGAGTGCACGACCTGGTGCCCCGGGCGACGTGGTCCAAGCGCTACGCGGCGATCAACGACTTCGAGCGGCGGCTCGTCGACCACGGCACGACCGTCGTCAAGGTGATGCTGCACATCAGCTCGGCGGAGCAGAAGGATCGGCTGGCCGAGCGGCTCGAGCGCCCCGACAAGTACTGGAAGTACAACCCGGGTGACATCGACGAGCGGGCGCGCTGGGACGACTACCAGCACGCCTACCAGGTGGCGCTCACGCGCTGCTCGACGCAGGCCGCCCCCTGGTACGTCGTCCCGGCCGACCGCAAGTGGTACGCGCGCTGGGCCGTCCAGCAGCTGCTGATCGAGCACCTGGAGGCGATGGCACCGCAGTGGCCGCCGGCCGACTTCGACGTCGCCGAGGAGCAGGCCCGCCTCGCCGCCACCTGACCCGCACCCCCGGCCTCAACCCCCGCCCCGCCGGACCCGCCTTTCCGCCACTCAGGCCGCTTTCCGCCGTCCAAGCCGCTTTGCGCCCGTCCGCCGCGGCTTGAGTGGCGGAAGGGGGGTGGCCTCCGCCGCCCAGACCGCGGCTGAGTGGCGGAATGCGGCCTCAGTGGCGGAAAGCGGCCTGAGTGGCGGAAGGGGGGTGGGTGGCCGGGGTCAGCGGCGGGTGAGGAGCGCGACGGGCAGGGGGTCGAGCAGGTCGGCCAGCCGCACGGACCCGCCCTCGACCTCGCGCCCGGTCAGCTCGTCGCGCCAGGTGCCCTCGGGCAGCGCCACCGTGTGCTCGCGCCAGCCGCCGTAGGCGTCCAGCGAGACGGCGAGCCGGGTCGCGACGGCCACGACGCGCACGTCGCCGCCGGCGCCACGGCCGAACGCGATGGCGTTGCCGGTGGTCGTCGCGACGGGCACGTAGACGGCGTCCGGCCCGGTGAACCACTCCGGGTGCTCCCGTCGCAGCCGCAGCGCGCGCGAGGTGACGAGCAGCTTCTCGTCCCCGAGGTCGGACGCCGCGTGGCCGGCGTCCAGCGCCGCCAGCCGCCGGCGGCGCTCGGCGTAGTCGACCGGACGGCGGTTGTCGGGGTCGACGAGCGAGAGGTCGACCAGCTCGGTGCCCTGGTAGACGTCCGGGACGCCAGGGGCGGCGAGCTGCAGCAGCTTCTGGCCGAGCACGTTCACCCGGAACGCCCGAGCGGTCGTGCGCGCCCACTCCGCGAGCAGCGCCAGCACGTCGTCGTCGCCCAGCAGGCCGTCGGCGAACCGGTGCACCGCCGCCTCGTAGGCCTCGTCCGGAGCGGTCCAGCTCGTGCGCGTCTTCGCCTCGCGCACGGCCTTCTCGACGTACGCGTGCAGCCGGTCGCCGCTGATCGGGCCGCCCCCCGCCGACCACGTGCCGACGACCGTCTGCCAGACCAGGTACTCGGTGGCCGGGTCGAGCGCGGCGTCGCGGTAGGCGACCGTCGCCTCGCGAAGGGCCCGCAGGGTGGTCGCCCAGTCGGCGGGCAGCTCAGAGAGCACGGCCAGCCGGGCCCGGACGTCCTCGGCGCGCTTGGTGTCGTGCGTGGACAGCGTGGTCATGGACGTCGGCCAGGTCGCCTGGAGCCGGCCGAGGAACGCGTGCAGCTCCTCGGGCGCGACGCCGAAGTGCTCGGGGTCGCCGCCGACCTCGTTGAGCCCGCTGAGGCGGAACCAGCGGTAGAACGCGGTGTCCTCGATGCCCTTGGCCATGACCGGCCCGCAGGTCTGCTGGAACCGCACGACGAGCTCGGCCCGCCGCGGGTCGCCGGCACCGGCGTCGGGGCCCTGGCCGAGCACGAGGTCGCGCACGAGGTCCAGCGTGTCGTGCTCGTGCTCGGGCAGGTGCGTGCGGGCGCGCGCGGCTGCGGCCTCCAGCACCTCCACCGACTCCTGCGGGGCCGGCTCGCCGGGGACGACGTACGCCCGGTAGCGGTCCATGGCCACCAGCAGCTCGACGACGCTGTCGTGCAGCCCGCGACGCGTGTGGTCGCGCAGCCGGATGTCGTCGTGGCAGATGCCCGCGAGCAGGTCGACCAGCCGGTTGACCTCGGCGTACTGGCCCTGCGCCACGACCTCGCGCTTGGCGGCGTCGACGACGGCCTCGACCCCCTCGGGGTCGCCGGTCAGCTCGGTGAGCAGCGCCGAGAGGGGCGCCGCCCCGGCCGGGTCGACGAACACGCCGCCCAGCCGCTGCAGCGCGTCGTAACCGGTGGTGCCCGCGCAACGCCAGTCGCGGGGGAGCTGCTCGGCGCCCTCGAGGATCTTCTCGACGACCACCCAGCTGCCACCGGTGGCCTCGGCCAGCCGGTCGAGGTACCCGCGTGGGTCGGCCAGGCCGTCAGGGTGGTCGATGCGCCAGCCGTCCAGCCGTCCGGCGCCGGCCAGGTCGAGCAGCAGGCGGTGGGTCGCCTCGAACACCGCGGGGCGCTCGACGCGCACGGCGGCCAGCGTGTCGACGTCGAAGAAGCGGCGGTAGTTCAGCTCCTCGTCCGCGACTCGCCAGTGCGCCAGCCGGTACCACTGCCGGTCGACGAGCTCGGCGAGCGGGAGCTCCTCGGTGCCAGGCCGGACGGGGAACTGGTGGTCGTAGTAGCGCAGCACCAGCTCCTGGCCCGTCGCACCGCCCGCGTGGTCGAGCTCGAGCTCGCCGGCCGCCAGCACCTGGCCGATGCGCCCCCCGAGCACGGGCATGACGATCGCGCGGTCAGCCACCGACCAGTCGACGTCGAACCACGACGCGTACGGCGAGCTCGGGCCGTCGCGCAGCACCGACCAGAGCTGGGCGTTGAGGTACGCCGGCGTCGGGACCGCCATGTGGTTCGGGACGACGTCGACCACCGTGCCGAGGCCCAGCTCGCGCAGTCGGTCGGTGAGCCGCTCGAAGGCCGCCTCGCCGCCGGCCTCGGCGCTCAGCCGGGAGTGGTCGACGACGTCGTACCCGTGCGCCGAGCCCGGCGCGGCCTGCAGGACGGGCGACAGGTACGCGTGGGACGCCCCCAGCGCCGCCAGGTAGTCGGCGGCCTCGGCGGCGTCGTCGAAGCCGAAGCCGCCGTGCACCTGCAGCCGGTAGGTCGACGCGGGCACCGGCCGGCCGGGGGTGGGACGGCGCGCGCTCACGGGCTGCTCGGCCTCGGCGCCCGCAGGACGACGACGCTGCGCGGCCCCACGGTCAGCGCGCTGCCCGGCTTGAGCCCAGAGAGCTCACCGGCGAGCTCGGGCACCTCGACCCGGACGAACGCCTCGGTGGTGTCCAGCTCGACCAGCCAGCCCTGGCCGTACTCGGGCGAGGGGAGGACGAAGTCGAGCTCCTCGTGGTGGCCGTTGAAGACGACGAGGAAGGAGTCGTCGACGATCGGGCTGCCGCGCCGGTCGGGCTCGGGGATCGCCGAGCCGTTGAGGAACACCATCAGCGAGCGGGCGTAGCCGTTGCGCCAGTCCTCGTTGCTCATGTGCTCGCCGCTCGGGGTGAACCACGCGATGTCGCCGAGCTCGCTCTCACCACCGTGGTCGGCGCTGCCCGCGAAGAACCGCCGGCGGCGGAAGACCGGGTGGTCGTGGCGCAGCTGCACCAGCCGGCGCGTGAAGTCCAGCAGGTCGCGCTGGCCGGCGTCGAGGTCCCAGTCGACCCACGCCGTGGGGTTGTCCTGGCAGTAGACGTTGTTGTTGCCGCCCTGGGTGCGCCCGAGCTCGTCGCCGTGGGCGATCATCGGCACCCCCTGCGAGAGCAGCAGGGTGGCGAGCATGTTGCGCTGCTGGCGCAGCCGTAGCGCCAGCACGTCGGCGTCGTCGGTGTCACCCTCGGCCCCGCAGTTCCACGAGCGGTTGTGGCTCTCGCCGTCCTTGCCGCCTTCGCCGTTGGCCTCGTTGTGCTTGTGGTTGTACGACACCAGGTCGCGCAGGGTGAAGCCGTCGTGGGCGACGACGAAGTTGATGGACGCGATGGGCTTGCGTCCGGAGTGCTCGTACAGGTCGCTGGACCCGGTGAGGCGCGAGGCGAACTCACCGAGCGTCGAGGCCTCGCCGCGCCAGAAGTCGCGCACGGTGTCGCGGAACTTGCCGTTCCACTCGGTCCACAGCGGCGGGAAGTTGCCGACCTGGTAGCCGCCGTCCCCGACGTCCCACGGCTCGGCGATGAGCTTGACCTGGCTGACGACGGGGTCCTGCTGCACCAGGTCGAAGAACGCGGACAGGCGGTCGACCTCGTGGAACTGCCGCGCCAGCGACGACGCGAGGTCGAAGCGGAAGCCGTCGACGTGCATCTCGGTGACCCAGTAGCGCAGCGAGTCCATGATCAGCTGCAGCACGTGCGGATGGCGCATCAGCAGGCTGTTGCCGGTGCCCGTGGTGTCGTAGTAGTGGGCGAGGTCCTTGTCGACCAGCCGGTAGTACGCCGCGTTGTCGATGCCGCGGAACGCGAGGGTGGGTCCGAGGTGGTTGCCCTCGGCGGTGTGGTTGTAGACGACGTCGAGGATGACCTCGATGTCGGCCTCGTGCAGCGCCTTCACCATGGCCTTGAACTCGGTCACCTGCTGGCCGGTGGAACCCGTGGCGGAGTAGGCGTTGTGCGGCGCGAGGAAGCCGATGGTGTTGTAGCCCCAGTAGTTCGACAGGCCCTTCTGCAGCAGGTGGGTGTCCTGCACGTACTGGTGCACTGGCATCAGCTCGAGCGCCGTCACGCCCAGCGCCGTCAGGTGCTCGATCGTCGCCGGGTGCGCGATGCCGGCGTAGGTGCCGCGGATGTCCTCGGGGATGCCCGGGTGCTGCTGCGTGAGGCCCTTGACGTGCGCCTCGTAGATCACGCTCTCGTGGTACTCGTGGCCGGGGGCGCGGTCGGAGCCCCAGTCGAAGAACGGGTTGACGACCACCGAGAGCATGGTGTGGCCGAGGCTGTCGGCGTCGTTGACCGGTGCCGAGCCGTTGGCGTCGGCGTCGGTGAAGCGGTACGAGAACAGCGACTCGTCGCCGTCGACCTGGCCGTCGATCGCCTTGGCGTAGGGGTCGAGCAGCAGCTTGGCCGGGTTGCACCGGTGGCCGCTCTTGGGGTCGAACGGACCGTGGACGCGGTAGCCGTACCGCTGCCCGGGCTGCAGGCCCGGCACGAACACGTGCCAGACGAACCCGTCGGTCTCGGGCACCTCGACCCGGCTCTCGCGTCCCTGCTCGTCGACGAGGCACAGCTCGACGCGCTCGGCGACCTCGGAGAAGAGCGCGAAGTTCACCCCCGTGCCGTCGTAGGTGGCGCCGAGGGGGTAGGGCTTACCGGGCCAGGTCCGCATCAGGCTCTTCCGTCAAGGGCGGGACGACGTGCTGTCGCCAGGGCGAGCCCCCAGCCGCGGGCGGGGGGCGGACTGATTCTGCCCGATGCCGCGGCGGCCCGTGCCACTGGCGCGTCAGGGCAGGGCGCGCTCGAGCACGGCGCCGACGTCCAGGCCCGCGGGCAGCGCGCCGAAGGTCGACCCGCCCTCGCCGAGCACGCGAGTGCGCACGAAGGCGTCCGCCACCGGGGCGGGGGAGTACCGCAGCAGGAGCGAGGCCTGCAGCGCCACCGCCAGCCGCTCGACGGTCCAGCGCGCTCCTGCGGCCTGCTCCTCGGGTGAGCCGGCGGCGAGACCGGCCTCGAGCTCCTTGACGCTGCGGTCGAACGCCGCGTCCGCGCCCGCGGCGAGCCGGATCTCGTCGAGGACCGCCTCGACGGACGCCGGCTCGCGCACGAGCGCGCGCAGCACGTCGAGCGCGTTGACGTTGCCGGACCCCTCCCAGATCGAGTTGAGCGGCGCCTCGCGGTAGAGCCGCGCCAGCCCGTTCTCCTCGACGTAGCCGTTGCCGCCGAGGCACTCGAGCGCCTCGGCCACCATCGGTGAGGTGCGCTTGCAGACCCAGAACTTGCCGAGCGCCACGGCGAGCCGCCCGAACGCGGTGTCGCCGTCGTCGACGCTCGCGGCGAGGCGCAGGCCGAGCACCGTCGCCGCCTCCGACTCCAGCGCGAGGTCGGCCAGCACCGAGCGCATGAGCGGCTGGTCGACGAGCGCGGCGCCGAAGGCCTTGCGGTGGCGGGTGTGGTGCACGGCGCGGGTGAGCGCCTGGCGCATCGTCGCCGCGGAGCCGAGCACGCAGTCCAGCCGGGTCGCGGACACCATGTTGATGATCGTCCGGACACCGCGACCCTCGTCGCCCAGGCGCACACCCCACGTGCCGTCGAGCTCGATCTCGGCCGAGGCGTTCGAGCGGTTGCCGAGCTTGTCCTTGAGCCGCTGGATCTGCCACGGGTTGCGCCCTGCGTCGTCCAGGACGCGGGGCACCACGAAGCAGGTCAGACCGCCGGGCGCCTGGGCCAGCACCAGGAACACGTCGCTCATCGGGGCCGAGCAGAACCACTTGTGGCCGGTGAGGCGGTAGGTCTCCCCGCCGGCGAGCGGGCCGCCGGGGGTCGGTGTCGCGACCGTCGAGTTGGCGCGGACGTCGCTGCCGCCCTGCTTCTCGGTCATGCCCATGCCGGCGACCGCCCCCGCCTTGTCGCCTGCGGGACGCAGCCCGAAATCGTAGGCCCGGGCCGTCAGGCGAGGCTCCCAGACCGCGGCCACGGACGGGTCGGTGCGCAGCGCGGGCACCGACGCGTAGGTCATCGACACCGGGCAGCCGTGGCCGGCCTCGACCTGCGACCAGACCAGGAAGCCGGCGGCGCGAGCGACGTGCGCGCCGCTGCCGGCGGGAGCGGCCCAGGGCGCCCCTGCCAGGCCGCCGGTGACGGCCACCGTCATGAGCTCGTGCCACGCCGGGTGGAACTCGACCTCGTCGACCCGGACGCCGCGCGGGTCGTGCGTCACCAGGCGCGGCGTGAACGTGTTGGCGTCGTCACCGAGGCGCTGGGCGCGCGCGGTCCCGGCGAGGCGGCCGAGGTCGTGCAGCGCGTCGATCGACCGCTCGCCGCCGTGCCGGCGGACCGCGGCGACGAGGGCCACGTCGTCCCCGAACACGTCGTACCCCTCGAGCGACGGGACCTGGTTCGTCACCTCGTGGGTAGCCATGTGACCACGGTAGGCCGTGTCGGCGGGCGGAGGTGCCCTCCCGCACGGTTACCGTGGAGCGGTGAGCGGTGGGACGTCGGGCGCCCCGTGGGTGCTGGCGCGCCTGCGGGGGGTGCTGCGTGCCCGCGTGCTGCTCAGCCTGTGGGCCCTGACCCGTGAGACCGTCTCGATCTGCCTGCGCTACCGGGTCACCGGCCTGGCCTCCGAGGCCGGCTTCTTCGCCCTCCTATCGCTGCCCCCCTTGGTGCTGGGGCTCGTCGGTGGGGCCGGCTACCTCGGCGGGGCACTCGGGCCCGACACCGTGCAGCGGGTCAGCCACCAGCTCGAGACCATGGCCGAGCGGGTCTTCACGGCCGAGACGGTCTCCAGCCAGATCACGCCGACGATCCAGGACGTCCTGGCGCGCGGGCGTCTCGACGTCATCTCCATCGCGTTCGTGCTGTCGCTGTGGTCGGGCTCGCGCGTGCTGAACGTCTTCATCGACACGATCTCGATCATGTACGGCCAAGGTGGCGAGCGCGGGATCGTGCGCACCCGGGCGCTGTCGTTCAGCCTCTACACCGCGGCGGTGCTGCTCGGGGCCGTCGTGCTGCCGCTGGTGCTGCTCGGCCCGGCGATCCTCAACGACATGCTGCCGGCGCGCGTGGACTTCCTGCTCGACCTGTACTGGCCGGTCGTCACGCTGGTGACGGTCGCGAGCGTGGCGTCCCTCTTCCACGTGGCCACGCCGCACCGCACCTCCTGGCGCCGCGACGTGCCGGGCGCCGTCCTCACCCTGGTGATCTGGGTGCTGGCCTCGTTCGTCGTCCGCAAGGTCATCGGCGCCTCGGTCGGTGGCACCTCGATCTACGGCCCGCTCGCCGCGACGATCGTCGTGCTGATCTGGCTGTACTTCCTCGCGATCGCCGTCCTCATCGGCGCGGCCCTGAACGCCGCGAGCCGCGAGCTGTGGCCGGTGCGGGGCGAGTCGCGCTCGCCGCTGGCGCGCCTGGACCGCCGTCGGCGACCCCTCACGCCAGTGCCCGAGCCGGACGACGCCATGCCCGGAGCCGCCCGGCACAGCCCGCCCGCAGCGGGCGAAAACCAGGTGACGCGCCGTTCGGAGCGCGCCTAGCCTCGTGGACGTCGGGCCCGCTCGGGCCCAGCTGGCGGCCGGCCGCCGGACCGTCGAGCGCACGTGGAGGTGGGACCCATGACCGTCTCGCAGCGACCCCGTGCCCTGGCCCCGAACGGGGCTTCCCCGGCCCTGCGCGCCTGACTGCTCGTCCGCACCGCTCACAGCGGTGGCGAGCCGCGCCGGGCCCCGCCCGAGAGGCGTCCCATGACGTTCCGTCCTGCAGCTACCACTTCGCACCTGGCGCCCGCTGACACGCTCACGAGGCTGGGGTTCGACGAGCGCTGGCGCGAGGAGCACCAGCGCAGCCGCACCATCGAGGTCCCTGACGCGCCGGCCTTCCCGGCGCGCGTCGTCCGCACCGACCGAGGCGCCTGCGACACCGTCGCGGCCAGCGGGCCGGTTCGCGCCACCTGGGGCGCGGACGTCGTGGCCGCCGTCGCCGCCGACCCGCTGGCTGTCCCCAGCACGGGGGACTGGGTGCGTGTCCAGGCGTGGCCCGACGGCAACCACACGATCGAGGCGGTGCTGCCGCGGCGCACGGCGGTCGTGCGGGCGCAGGTGAGCGGCAGCTCGGCCGGCCAGGTGCTCGCGGCGAACGTCGACGTGGTGGCCGTCGTCGAGGGCCTCTACCCCGACCCCGACCTCGGTCGCATCGAGCGGTTCATGGCCCTGGCGTGGGAGAGCGGTGCCCAGCCTCGCCTGGTGCTGACCAAGGGCGATCTGGGCCACGACGCCACCGAGCTCGCCGCCGAGATCGGCACCCAGGTCGCGGCCGGCTGCCCGGTCGACGTCACGGTCGCGCAGCAGGGCGAGGGGCTGGACGCGCTGCGGGCGGTGCTCGCGGGCGGCGCCACGGTGGCGCTGCTCGGAGCCTCCGGGGTCGGCAAGTCCACGCTGCTCAACGCCCTGCTGGGCCGCGAGGCGATGCGCACCCAGTCGCTGGGCTCGATGCACAAGGGTCGGCACACGACCGTGACCCGCGAGCTGCACCTGGCACCGGACGGCGGGGCGCTGATCGACACTCCCGGGCTGCGCAGCGTCGGGCTGCAGGGCGGCGAGGGACTGGCCGAGGTCTTCGCCGAGGTCGACGAGCTCGCGCTGCAGTGCCGCTTCACCGACTGCGCCCACGACCGCGAGCCTGGGTGCGCCGTCCAGGCGGCGGTGGACGCGGGGGAACTGACCGAACGGCGGCTCGCCAGCTGGCGCAAGCTCCAGCGCGAGGCGGCCTACCAGGCCCGCCGGGTCGACGCCCGGCTGCGGGCGGCCGAGCTGGCGGTCTGGAAGCAGCGCACGATGGCCCACCGCAAGGCCGCGAAGGACGGGCGGCGCACCCGGTAGGACGCGGTTGCCACGCTGGTGAGGGCCGGTTGGACTCTCCCGTCAGGCATCGGATAGTGTTTCTTGCGCGCCGGGAGAGTTCCCGGAGCATGCGGACGTGGCTCAGTTGGTAGAGCATCACCTTGCCAAGGTGAGGGTCGCGGGTTCGAGTCCCGTCGTCCGCTCGGAGGCTGTCTGTGACTCGGTCGCCCGGGTCCGGTGCCTTGCGGGTGTAGGACCCGGTGGAGTGGCCGAGAGGCGAGGCAACGGCCTGCAAAGCCGTGTACACGGGTTCGAATCCCGTCTCCACCTCGGGCGATTGGCGCAGTGGTAGCGCGCTTCCTTGACACGGAAGAGGTCACTGGTTCGAACCCAGTATCGCCCACCACATTTGATGCAGGTCAGAGGCCCTTTCGGGGCCTCTCGCCGTTCCGCGGTTGAGCCGTGTGCCCGGGGTGTCACCGCACATCCCTCACCTTGTCCGAACGGAACCGGTGGGATCGGACGCCGTGGCCGGTCTGGTCCTACCGGCGTCTTGAGCCACCTGGGCGTGGATCCGTGAGGATCAGCGCACGATCTTGAAGTTGAACGTTGCGGTGCCGAGGGTGTTCATCAGCCGCAGCCAGATCGGCAGCAGCATCTCGGTGCCGCGGGCGGTCTCTAGTGGGCCGAGGTCGATGACGTCGTCGTGGCCGAAGCTCGCCAGCAGCGACACCACCGTGGCTTTCGCCTGAGCGTCGTCGCCGGAGACGAAAACCGTGCTGCTCTGACCGAGGGTCTTGGGCTCGACCATGAGCGAGGCGTTGAGGGTGTTGAGCGCCTTGACCACCCGTGCCTCGGGGAACGCGCGCTGCACCTGCTCGCCCAAGGAGTCGTTGTTGCTGATCGACAGGCTCGGCGGCAAGCCCTGCGAGAAGTCGAGCGGGTTGGCGATGTCGAGCAGCGGCTTGCCGGCCAGGTGCTCGGCCCCGGCCGCGGTCAGGACGTCTAGGGTCGCGTCGCCGTTGGTCGCGTTGACGACCAGCTCGGCCTGCGCGGCGGCGTCGGCGAACGCCGCCAGCCGTACGCCGGCGTGGGCGGCCGCCCACTCGGCGTACGGCGGGGTGCCCATGGCATCGGGGTCGGTGCGCGCGAGCGTGGCCTCGGGATCGCGGGTGCCGACGACGATGTCGTGGCCGAGGCCGTCGAGGCGGCCGGCGAGCGCGCGACCGACCGAGCCGGTACCGAGAACAGCGATCTTCATGTCTTCCTCCGGAAGTCGTGGCGTTGGTAGACAAGTCTGTCTACCTCGCGCGCTGGACGCTAACAGACAGGTCTGTCTACTATCAACCCATGGCCCCTGCTCCCGCTCGCGAGCGCATCCTCGACACCGCATTCCGGCTGTTCTACGCCCGGGGCATCCGGGCGGTCGGCGTCGACCTGATCATTGCCGAGTCCGGTGTCGCGAAGGCCACCTTCTACAAGTACTTCCCGGCCAAGGACGAGCTCGCGGTCGCCTACCTCGACAAGGTCGACGGCATCTGGACCGGCCAGCTCCACGCTGCCGCGGCTGCGGCCGGACCCGACCCGGCCGATCAGCTGGTGGGCCTCTTTGACGCCCTGGGCACCGCGTGCCGGCGCGACGGCTACCGCGGCTGCGCGTTCATCAACGCGGCGGCAGAGGCCATCTCGGGCACCCCCGTCCACGAGCGCACGGTGGCGCACAAGCAGACCGTGTCCGCATGGATCCGGGACCTGGCTGCTCGAGCCGGTGCCGCCGACGCAGACGCGCTCGCCCGCTCGCTCACCCTGCTGCTCGACGGCGGGCTGGCCGACGGTGCACTGGCCGCGGACCCCGCGGCAGCGACGGCGGCGAAGGCGACCGCCCGGCAACTGGTCGATGCGGCGGTCGCCCACGCGGCATAGCTCTCCGGCGTCTCGACGGTCAGGAAGCGCGCTGACCTGCCGCTGTCAGGAACTCGCTCATAGCCGATGAGCGAGCGTCAGCGGTGGGTCTCTCGGATGAGCCGATCGAGGATCTCAGGGGGTGTCTCGCCGGTCACGGCGGCTAGTGCCTCGACTCTGCTCGCTCGCGCCGCGCCTTGCGGACGCGCCACACGACCGCCGCGACGACGGCGAGCGCCAGCACGACGAAGGCCGCGTCTCGCCCGACGACCTTCTCGACCGTGGCGTAGCTGGCCCCGGCCAGGTAGCCGAGCAGCACGACGGCGACGCCCCACACGATCCCGCCGGCGGCGTTGAACGCGAGGAACCGGCCGTAGGGCATGCGCGACAGGCCCGCCAGCGCCGGCATCACCGCCCGGAAGAACGCGACCCAGCGGCCGAGGAAGACCGCGCTGCCGCCGCGCCGGGCCAGGAAGTCGCGGGCTTCGTCGAGGCGCTTGCGGCGTCGTTGCAGCACCCGAAGGTCCAGCAGCCTCGGGCCGAGGTGCCGACCGACCTCGTAGCCGACGCTGTCGCCGACGATCGCCGCCACCACGACCACGGCCATCACGGCGGCCAGGGGTACGTGGCCTCGGTTCGCCGCCACCCCGCCGAGGATCGCCGCGGTCTCGCCGGGCACGACGAAGCCGACGAACAGCGCGTCCTCGACGAAGACGACGAGGCCGACGACGCCGAGCACCGTCCACATCGGCGCGCCGAGGACGGCGTCGAGCCAGGTGCTCACGCGACGACCTGCGGTACCCCGGCCGGTGCCGGGACCGCAGCCAGGACGTGCGTGGGCTGCGGGTGGGGGTCGGTCCACTGGGTCGGGGTCACAGCCACCAGTGTGGCGTCACCGGCCCAGCCCGCTCCCCGGGAGGTCGCTCGCGAGCCGGGACTCGCGCAAGTCGACGCCCGGTACCCCTCGAGGAGGCAGACTGGGCACGTGAGCACGAGCGGCGAGCACGTCCGCACCCTGGCGTGGCGCGAGGGCGAGGACCCCGTCGCGGACTTCCCGCTGGAGCAGCTGTCGGAGCTCCTCGGTGACCCGGGTGTGCTCTTGTGGGTCGACCTGCGCGACCCGAGCGGCGCGCTGCTCGGCCGGCTGGCCGAGGAGCTCTCGCTCGACCCGCACGCCGTCGAGGACTCGGTCGCGTCCGCGGAGCGCGCCAAGGCCACGCGGCACGCGACCCACACCTTCGTCACCGCCTACGCCACGCGGATCCGCGACGTCGGGCCCGTCGGCGACCCCTTGGCCTCTCGCCTCGAGGTCGGCCGAGTCTCCTGCTTCGTGCTACCCCGGGGGCTCGTGACGGTGCGCCGGGGAGAGTCGTTCGACGTCGACGACCTCGTGCAGCGGTGGACCGATCACCGCGACTTGCTCAAGCAGGGTTCGCCGGCGCTGCTGCACGGCCTGCTGGACGCGATCGTCGACGGGCACTTCGAGACGATCCAGCGCATGGACGACTCCATCGAGGCGCTCGAGGACCGCCTGTTCGACGAGCGGGGTGAGGTGCGTGAGCTGCAGCAGCGCACCTACCGGCTGCGCAAGGAGCTCGTCGAGCTGCGCAGGGTCGTGCTGCCCATGCGCGACATCGTCACCACCGTGATGCGCCATCGCGCCGACACGCTCGGCAGCCATGACAACGAGCTCGACGGCTGGTTCGCCGACCTCTACGACCACGTGCTGCGCGCCTCGGAGTGGACGGAGTCGCTGCGCGACATGGTCACCACGGTGTTCGAGACCAACCTGGCGCTGCAGGACGCGCGGCTCAACGCCGTCATGAAGCAGCTGACGGGGTGGGCCGCGATCATCGCGGTGCCGACCGCCGTCACGGGCTGGTTCGGCATGAACGTCGCCTATCCCGGCTTCGGCCGCACGTCGGGCTTCGTCGCGAGCTCGGTCGTGATCGTGGTGCTGGCCTACTCGCTGTACCTGCTGTTCCGTCGGCGCAGCTGGATCTAGCGGTCGGCCTCAACCCGGCGTTCTAAGACCGGGTGGTCTAAGACCGGGTGGTCTGAGCCGTGGTCTGAGCCGTGGTCTGACCTGGGCAGCGGCGTGCGCCGGGAGGCGTGCCTCGCCGGCGCACGGAGCGGTCTACCGGACCTCGCTCACACCGACCTCACACGAGGTGGTGCTGCTCGCGGTAGACGTGACGGCTCGCCGGCAGCGCCGCGACCGCCGCTACCGCGACGACCACGCCGACCACCCACGACGTCCAGGCGGCACCGGTGCTACCCGAGTAGGAGAAGAGCCACGGCGACGCGAAGGCGAACACGCCTACCGCCGCAGCCATCCACTCGTCGATGTACGCACCAGGCAGCGCCAGCGCGATGACCGCCATGACGGCGATCACGGCACCCGTGATGACCATGACCCAGGTGCCGCGTGTGCTGACGTCGACCCACAGCGGGCTGAGCGCGAGGTAGCCACCGGCTGCCACGCCCACCCAGTCCTGGATCCGCGTCCACGACCTGACCTGCGTGTCTGACATCGCTTCTGCGCTCCTTCCGTTCCCTCCTGCACCCTTTATTGTCGCGCGCGTCGGCCAGGGCCACCAGGGACCAAGGCCCTCGCGGGAGCCGTTCGAGTTGCGGGAGCCCATACCCCATGGGGTATGGTCGACGCACTGTTCCGACCCGAAGGAGACATCGGCATGTGCAGTCCTGCCCAGTGCAGCAAGTGCGGTAAGCGGTCGTGGCGTGGTTGCGGCCAGCACGTCGACCAGGTCATGGCCGGCGTCCCGCGCTCGCAGCAGTGCCAGTGCGAGCCCGAGCCCGCCGGCAGCTTCATGGACGCGTTCAAGGGCCTGTTCGGCCGCTGACGGCGGGGGACCTTCTACCCGGGCCGCGACGATGCCCCACCGGGTACATCTGGTCCCATGACCAACGAGACCCTGTCCCGTCCTGCCGGCGCGAGCCCTGAGCCCTCGCCGGAGGACTCGCAGCGTGTGCGCGTGCAGCACCTCGGCGGCGACCGCTTCGCCGTCGCGATGCGTGGCCACGTCCTCACCGTCGACCAGCCGGTCGACGCCGGGGGCGAGGACACCGCACCGACCCCGACCGAGCTGTTCGTGGCCGGGCTGGCGTCGTGCGTCGCCTTCTACGCCCGCCGCTACCTGCGCCGTCACGGCCTGCCCGAGGACGGTCTGGCTGTCGAGGCCCGGTACGGCCTCGGCAGCCGGCCGGCCAGGGTCTCCAGCATCAGCGTCGTCCTGACCGTGCCGGACGGCGTGCCCGCAGAGCGTCGGGACGCGCTGCTCGCCGTGGCGTCGCACTGCACCGTGCACAACAGCCTGCTCGACCCGCCCGAGGTGAAGGTCGAGCTGGAGCACTGAGGGGACGCCGGCTGGGCGGGCCATCGCCTACGATCTCGGCCATGCCGGAAGAGCTGGTGCTGCGCGACCTGGTGGGTGCCGACCTCGCCGAGTACATCGAGCACCTCGAGGAGTCGTACGCCCAGCAGATGCACGCGCTCGGCGGCGTGTCGGTCGAGGAGGCCCGTCAGCGCTCGCACGAGACCACGCTGGAGCTGTTCCCCGGCGGCGAGCCCGCCGAGGGCAACCAGCTCTGGCGCGCGTTCGACGGCGCGGGTGAGCCGGTCGGGGTGCTGTGGTTGGCCCACCGCGAGGCCGGCACGCCGTCCGAGCACGCCTGGATCTACGACATCGAGGTCGACCCGGCCCGACGCGGACAGGGGTGGGGGCGACTGCTGATGGAGCGCGCGGAGGACATCACCTGCGACTGGGGGCTGAAGTCCCTGCGGCTCAACGTCTTCGGCGACAACGAGGTCGCCCGCAACCTCTATCGCAGCCGCGGCTTCCGCGAGCAGAACGTCATCATGGCGAAGGTGCTGGACGACGAGCGCTGAGCCGGCGGCCCTCAGCCGGTGGGCTGCGCCGCGAGACCGGTGCACGTGCGGGCCTGCTCCCAGCGCGCCGACAGGGCACGCCGCTCGGCGTCACCGGGCACCCGCGGAATGCCGTCGGCCGAGACGCGCATCGGGGTCCACCGCTCGCCGACCACGCGGCGTCCCTCGAGGGTCAGCGTCAGGACGCCGCTGCGGGAGTCCTGCTCGGAGTTGCGTCGCCACCACACGAAGTTGCCCAGGCCGTAGGCGACGTAGGTCGTGCCCTCCCAGCCGGCACCCTGCACCCGGTGGGCGTGCGTGCCGACGACGACGTCGGCCCCCGCGTCGGCGAGGGCGGCGGCGGTGCGGCGCTGCAACGGGTTGGGGCAGCCGGTGTAGTCGGTGCCCCAGTGCAGGTAGACCACGACGACGTCGGCGTGCCGTCGCGCCGCCCGCACCGCAGCCACCAGTCGCGCGGGGTCGGCCGCCACCGCCACTCCTGGCTTGGCAGGGCCGGCCGGCCACGTGGCCAGCGTCCAGTCAGGCACCTGGGTGGCCGCGAGGAAGGCCACCCGCTGCCCCTCGGCCGTCAGTGTCGCGGCCGAGAAGGCGTCGTCGCGGTCACGCCCTATGCCGACGACCGGGACGGGGCTGTGGTCGCGGGCCGCGAGGGTGTCGGTGAGCCCGTCGCTGCCGTAGTCCACCGCGTGGTTGTTGGCCATGGTCACCACGTCCACGCCGGCCGCGGCGAGCGCGTCGAGCGCCGAGGCGGGGGCGCGGAAGTGGAACTTCTTGGGCTGCTCGCTGCCCCGCGTGGTGAGCGCGGTCTCGAGGTTGACCATCGCCAGGTCCGCCGTGGCGACGTACGGACGCAGCTCGCGCAGCGCACTGGTCGGGTCGTCGAGGCGGCTGGCCAGCTGGTTGGCGAAGTGCACGTCCCCGCCGAAGGCCAGGGTCAAGGTGCCGTCCGGCACCGGTGCGCCCGCCGACGGTCCGTCGGCCGTCGCGTCGTCAGCGGGCTCCGCCGTGGGCTGCGTGGTGGACGCGTCGGGGGTGGGGCTGGGTGGGCTTCGTGAGTGACGACGGCCGGGCGGCCCCGGCGGCGGCGTCGGGGCCACCGGCCGAGCAGGCGGCCAGAGCCAGGGCGCCGAGCACGGCGAGAGGGGCGAGACGGTGCAGCACGCGCGCAGTCTAGGTCTAGGGTGCGCGCGTGCCCGTGACCGACGACGACGCCGCCGAGCGCGCCGCCCTCGCGTGGTTCGACGGACGCCTGGCCACCGGGCTGGTCGACCTCGTGCGAGCCGAGGAGCCGGCCGCCGTCCCAGACGCCCTCGCCCGTGTCGAGCGCGCCGGCGGCTGGTGGGCCGTGGTGGCCGAGTACGAGGGGCCGCTGACGCTGGCCCGGTTCGGCCGCGTCGAGGTGGCCCCCTTGCCGCCAGCGTCGGCGCCGTGGCCAGGCCTGCCGCGAGCGGGGTGGGCGTCGTCCCTGTCGCGCGAGCAGTACGTCGACGCGTGCGCCCAGGTGCGCCGTCGCATCGCCACCGGTGAGGTCTACCAGGTGAACGTCTGCCGGGTGCTGCAGACCGAGCTGCCCGCGACGGCCGACCTGCTCGCGCTCGCCGCCGCCGTGCAGCGCGGCAACCCCGCTCCCTACGCCGGTTTCGTGCGCGTCCCGGGCGCCGAGGTGGTGTGCGCCTCGCCCGAGCTGTTCCTCGAGCGCGACGGACGCCGCGTCACCACCGGTCCCATCAAGGGCACCGCGACCGACCCGGCCAGCCTGCTGCCCAAGGACGTCGACGAGAACGTCATGATCGTCGACCTGGCCCGCAACGACCTGTCGACCGTGTGCGCGCCGGGCACGGTCGAGGTCCCTCGGCTCCTCTCGGTCGAGCAGCACCCGGGGCTGGTGCACCTCGTCTCGCGGGTGAGCGGTGAGCTCGCGGCCGGCGTCGGGTGGCCGCGGCTGTGGGCCGCCATGACGCCACCGGCCTCGGTGACCGGCGCACCGAAGTCGACGGCGCTGCGAGCCATCGCCGACCTCGAGCCGACGCCACGCGGCCCGTACTGCGGGGCCGTCGGCTGGTGGGACGCCGACCGGCAGCGCGCCCGGCTCGCGGTGGGCATCCGCACCTTCTGGTCCGCGCAGCCGGCCGACGGCCGGCGCGTGCTGTGCTACGGCACGGGCGCCGGGATCACCTGGGGCTCGGTGCCCGAGCAGGAGTGGGACGAGACCGAGCTCAAGGCCGCGACCCTGCTGTCGCTCGCGGCGCGCCCGTCGGAGTCGTCCCCGAGGCTCTGAGATGATGGGTGCATGGTCGACACGCAGGTCCGGGTGTGGGTCAACGGGCGCCTCGTCGCACCCGACGAGCCCGCCGTCTCCGTGCTCGACCACGGCCTCACCGTCGGTGACGGGATCTTCGAGACGCTCAAGGTGGTCGACGGGCGCCCCTTCGCGCTCACGCGCCACCTGCGCCGCCTGGCCAGCTCAGCCGCCGGCCTCGGGCTACTGCCCCCTGATGTGCCGGCGGTCCGCGAGGGCATCGAGGCGGTGCTCGACGGCGAGCCGATCGGGTTCGGGCGGCTGCGCGTGACGATGACGGCCGGCCTCGGCCCGCTCGGGTCGGACCGCGGCGACACGGCGCCGACGTACGTCGTCGTGGCCTCGCCGGTGCCGCGCCCGGAGCCCTCGACGGCGATCAGCGTCGTGCCGTGGACGCGCAACGAGCGCAGCGCGGTGGCGGGGCTGAAGACGACGTCCTACGCCGAGAACGTCGTCGCCCTCGCGTACGCGCGCGAGCACGGTGCCAGCGAGGCGGTCTTCACCAACACCCGCGGCCAGCTGTGCGAGGGCACCGGGTCGAACGTGCTCGTCGCCGTCGACGGCCGGCTGGTGACGCCGCCGCTGTCGTCCGGCTGCCTGGCCGGCATCACCCGCGAGCTGCTGCTCGACTGGGCCATCGCCGACGGTGTCGAGGTCGTCGAGTCCGAGCTCGGGCTCGACGACCTGAGGCGCGCCGCCGAGGTGCTCCTCACCTCGTCCACGCGGGACGTCCAGCCGGTGCACCAGGTCGACGACCGCCAGCTGGAGGCACCCGGGCCGCTCGGCACGGTGGCCGCAGAGCTGTTCCTGCGTCGGGCGGCGCAGGAGATCGATCCCTGAGCCGCGGCGTTCAGGCGAGCAGCCGCTCGAGCACGGAGTCGAGGTCGAGGTGGTCACCCTCGAAGCCCAGCGGCACCGCCTCGTAGGTGCGGCGCAAGAACGCGTCCAGCCCGCTCGCGTCGGCCGCCAGCAGCGCGCTGCCGTCGGGGGAGCTGAGCTGCAGCATCACCACGTGCCGACCGCGGTCGACGGTGGGCCACACCCGCACGTCGCCCTCGCCGCAGTCGCCGTGCAGGCCGTCAGCGAGCAGGTCGCGGCCGAGCACCCACGAGATCGACTCCTCGCCGGCCCGGAACGTCGCCTCGACAGCGAACGGGTCGCTGGCCTCGAAGCGCAAGGTGGCCGTGAGCCGGACACCCTCGTCACCGGGGACGACGAGCCGCAGGTCGACGTCGTCCACGACCGACACGGGGGGCTGGAGCATGGTGGCGTCCTCCTGGGGCGTGGGCAGGGTTGCCCGGTCATCGCAGATGTTCCCATCTGCGAGGCCCGTCAAACCCCCGTGTCCGATATCCACGGAAAGTCTTCCGCTATGTCCGAAAGCCTACTGCCGCAACGGTAAAGGGATGGTCAAGTGACTCCTAGTGACGAGCAAAAGCGCGTCGGTCGGCGCGCTCCGCGCCCCCGCCCGTAGGCTTGGGGCATGCAGCAGCCGGCGCCGGGGGAGCGCGAGGACCAGCACGTCGAGCACGACGAGCAGGTCGACGCGGACGAGGACCGGTGGGCCTGGCGCGCCCGCATCAAGCGCAACCCGGCCACGCGCCGCGCCTACCGCGTCGTGGTCGGGCTCATCGGTCTCGCCGTGCTCGCGGTCGGCATCCTGGCCATCCCCGCACCCGGACCCGGCTGGGCGATCGTCTTCGTCGGCCTGGCCATCCTCGCCAGCGAGTTCGAGAAGGCCGACCGGTTGCTCGGCTTCGCCCGCAGGCACGTGCACCGGTGGACCACCTGGATCGGCGAGCAGGCGCTCTGGGTGCGCGTCGCCGTCGGGGTGGCGACCCTGGCCCTCGTCCTCGCGATCTTCTGGCTGTACCTCGCGATCGTCGGCGTCCCGACCTGGCTGCCGGACGTCGCGCGCACCCAGCTCGTGCGGGTGCCCGGGTTGGAGTGACGGCCGCCGCATCAGGTAGTGTTACCGACCGCAGCACGGGCGATTGGCTCAGTGGTAGAGCGCCTCGTTCACACCGAGGAGGTCACTGGTTCGAACCCAGTATCGCCCACCAGAAGTCCTCATCGACGCAGCAGAAGTGGCCCACCGAGCACCGCTCGGGTGGGCCACTGCTGCGTTCTCGGTCGAGCCCGCGGCCGGCCCCCGGCGTACGCTCGGTCCGTGACCGACTCATCTTCGGCCGGTGGTCGGCTCGTCGGCCGGGTCCGGGCCCTGCGCGCCTTCCCCGTGAAGTCGATGGACGCCCCGGCGATCGACCGCGTCCAGGTGCTGGCCACCGGGCTCGAGCACGACCGTGGCTGGGCGGTCGTCGACCGCGACGGCTCGGTCGTGACCGCCAAGCAGGTGGCCGCCCTGCGCGACCTGTCGGCCGTCGTGCCGGCGGGGGAGAGCACCCCGCGGTTGTCGTCCGACCGCCACCCGGCCGACCTCGCGGGCGCCGAGGCCGAGCAGGTCCTCGCCGACCTGGTCGGGCGACCGGTGACGCTGCGAGCCGCTGCCGCCGACGCCGCGTTCAACGAGGTCGCCCCGGTGCACCTCGTCAGCCGGCAGGCGGTCGAGCACGCCGCCGCTGCGGAGGGCACCACGCTGGGCGACCCCGCGTGCAGCATCGAGCAGCCCCGCGCCAACATCGAGCTCGAGCTCGACGACGACCTCGACGGTGACGACGACCACCCGGACGACCATGCCCTCGAGACCGCGTGGGTCGGGCGCGAGCTGCACCTCGGCCAGGTCGTGCTCCGCATCAGCAAGCGGCCCCAGCACTGCCTCGGCGTGTACGCCGACGTGGTGCGGCCCGGTCCGCTCGAGGTCGGGGCCGACGTCCGGCTGGTCTGACTCGCCGAAACCCGGTCGGCCGCCGCTGACCGGCGTCGATACCATCGCCGTGCCGGTGCGCATCCGGCACCCCACTGACCAGGAGGCCCCTCGTGTCCGCCCAGATCACCGTGTCCGTCGCCGGGAGCGAGCGATCGGTGCCGGCGGGGACGACGGCGGGTGAGCTCTTCGAGGACGCCGCTCGCGGCCCGCAGACCGTCGTCGTGGCCCGGGTCGACGGCGAGCTGCGCGACCTCGCCCACGTGCTGGCCGACGGCGCCGTCGTCGAGCCGGTCACCATCGACAGCGAGGACGGCCTGGCGGTGCTGCGGCACTCGACCGCCCACGTGCTGGCCCAGGCGGTGCAGCAGGTCAACCCGAAGGCCCGCCTCGGCATCGGCCCGCCGGTGCGTGACGGCTTCTACTACGACTTCGACGTCGAGACCCCGTTCACCCCGGACGACGTGAAGGCCCTCGAGAAGGCGATGCAGAAGATCGTCAACGAGGGGCAGACCTTCTCCCGCCGCGTGGTGAGCGACGACGAGGCGCGCGCCGAGCTCGCCGACGAGCCGTACAAGCTCGAGCTCATCGGGCTCAAGGGCGAGAGCGCCGCCGAGGCGGCCGAGGGCGCCTCCGCCGAGGTCGGTGCCGGCGAGCTGACCATCTACGACAACCTGCACCGCGACGGCTCCGTGGCCTGGAAGGACCTCTGCCGCGGCCCGCACCTGCCGACCACCAAGCTCATCGGCAACTCCTTCAAGCTGATGCGCACGGCGGCCGCCTACTGGCGAGGGAGCGAGAAGAACCCGCAGCTGCAGCGCGTGTACGGCACCGCCTGGCCGAGCAAGGACGAGCTGAGGGCCTACCTCGACCGCCTCGCCGAGGCCGAGCGTCGCGACCACCGCCGGCTGGGTTCCGAGCTCGACCTGTTCTCCTTCCCGGAGGAGATCGGCTCCGGGCTCGCGGTCTTCCACCCCAAGGGCGGGGTGATCCGCAAGGTGATGGAGGACTACTCGCGCCGCCGCCACGAGGAGGCGGGGTACGAGTTCGTCTACAGCCCGCACATCACCAAGGGCGCGCTGTTCGAGACCTCCGGTCACCTCGACTGGTTCGCCGACGGCATGTACCCGCCGATGCACCTCGACGCCGAGGTGGACGCCGCCGGGGAGGTCCGCAAGCCGGGGCAGGACTACTACCTCAAGCCGATGAACTGCCCGTTCCACTGCCTGATCTTCCGCTCGCGCGGCCGTTCCTACCGCGAGCTGCCGCTGCGGCTGTTCGAGTTCGGCTCGGTGTACCGCTACGAGAAGTCCGGCGTCGTGCACGGTCTGACCCGCGTGCGGGGCATGACCCAGGACGACGCGCACATCTACGTCGCCGCCGAGCAGGTCGAGGACGAGCTGCGCAAGCTGCTCACCTTCGTGCTCGACCTGCTCAAGGACTACGGACTCGACGACTTCTACCTCGAGCTGTCGACGAAGGACCCCGACAAGTACATCGGTGACGACTCCGTCTGGGAGCAGGCCACCGAGACCTTGGAGCGGGTGGCGGTCGAGTCGGACCTCGAGCTGGTGCCCGATCCCGGCGGTGCGGCCTTCTACGGCCCGAAGATCTCGGTGCAGGCGCGGGACGCGATCGGCCGCACCTGGCAGATGTCGACCATCCAGCTCGACTTCTTCGAGCCCGAGCGGTTCGGGCTGGAGTACCAGGCGGCGGACGGCACCCGCAAGCGACCGATCATGATCCACCGCGCCCTCTTCGGGTCCGTCGAGCGGTTCTTCGGTGTGCTCACCGAGCACTACGCCGGAGCCTTCCCGGCCTGGCTCGCGCCGGTGCAGGTCGTCGCCATCCCGGTGGCCGACGTCCACGCCGAGTACCTGCACGACGTCGCCGACCAGCTGCGCGCCCACGGCGTGCGCGTCGAGGTCGACTCCAGCGACGACCGCTTCCCCAAGAAGATCCGCAACGCGCAGAAGGCCAAGGTGCCCTTCATGCTCATCGCGGGCGACGACGACGTCAGCAAGGGGGCGGTCTCGTTCCGCTACCGCGACGGGACCCAGAACAACGGCGTGCCCGTCGCCGACGCGGTCGGCGAGGTCGTCGAGGCCATCCGCACCCGAGCCGTCACGCCGTGAGCTCGATCGAGCGGCCGGAGGACTTCGCAGGCGACCCGGACGGCTTCGAGCGGCTGTGGACGCCGCACCGGATGGTCTACATCGACGGCGAGAGCAAACCGGCCGACGACTCCCCGGCCGAGTGCCCGTTCTGCCGGCTGCCGGCGCAGGACGACGCCGCCGCGCTCATCGTCCACCGCGGTCAGCTCGCGTACGCGGTGCTCAACCTGTACCCGTACAGCCCCGGGCACCTCATGGTGTGCCCCTATCGGCACGTGGCCGCGTACGTCGACCTCACCGACGACGAGACGCTCGAGGTCGCCACGCTGACGCAGTCGGCGATCCGCACGCTGTCGGCCGTGTCGGCGCCGCACGGGTTCAACGTCGGCATGAACCAGGGGCCGGTCGCCGGGGCCGGCATCGCCGCTCACCTGCACCAGCACGTCGTCCCGCGCTGGGGCGGTGACGCGAACTTCATGCCGATCGTGGCGCGCACCAAGCCGCTGCCCGCTCTGCTCGGTGACACGCGGCAGCGGCTCGCGGCCGCCTGGGTCGGCGCCTGACCCGCGCCCCGGTCACTCAGCCCGGCAGGGGAAGCAGACCTCGGTGCGCGGCATGGCGACCTCGGGTCCGTCGAGGTAGCACTCCCACGGAGCGCCGGCCGGTGCGAGGTCGTGCTCGGTGAGGTAGGAGGTGACCGCCTCGTAGGCCGCGGCGACCTCGCCGTACCCACCCACGTGCAAGGTCCGGGCCGTTCGGCCGGCCGGCAGCGTCGAGGCCTCCACGCGCCCTTCGGCGGTCGGTGCCTCGGCCACCGGGAAGCCCGCCTCGATGTCCCAGCCCCCGTCGTCCGCCATGCCGTACCGGGCGAACGGCGGTCCGGTGACGGCGATCCCGTGGCGAACGACGAGCGTCATGACCTCGCCGAACGCCTCGCCGAGGAACCCGGCGATCCCGTCGTGCGGGACGTGCCCGCACACGACGGCGGTGGGTTGCTCGCTCAGCTCGACCTCGGTGACGTCGTAGCCCATGCGGGCAGCGTGGCACGTCGTGCGGTGCCGGTCACGGGGCGAACGTCCTAGACGGCCACCGGACGGCGCCGCCGCCGCCAGGCCGCCACGGCGCGGTCGCGGTACCGCTCCAGCGGCAGGAAGGCCAGCATCATCACCAGGTGCGGCCAGAACGCGATCGTGATCGTGGCGTACACGCCGGCGTGGAAGAGGTACCAGGCCAGCACCATGAGCCGTCGCCACCGTTCGGGCAGCAGGAAGATCACCCACGAGAACAGCTCGGCCGCCATGATGAACCACTGCCCGGCGTGCAGCAGCCACGGCGTGTGCAGGAACAGCTCGCCGATCGGCGTCCCGCGGCGGACCACGGCCCGCACGAGCGTGGCCGAGTTGACCCACTCCGGGCCGCCGAAGCGCAGCTTGGCCACCGAGGACAGGAAGTAGGTGGCGATGGCACCGAGCTGCACCGCACGCAGCGCGAAGCCGGCTGCTTCGCTGCGCCGCTCGTCGCCGAGGTGCGCCAGCCCGACGGTCGGGAGCAGCAGCAGCGCGAGGGCGAAGTCACCGCGGTCGTGGTCGACCTTGCCGTAGCTGAACGCCACGTACTGGTACCAGCACCAGGTCATGGCGACGAACCACCCTGCGGCGCGCGGGAAGCGTCCGGTGATCGCCACCAAGGCCCCGGCCACCGACCCCCACTTGAGCACCTCGACGAGCAGCACCGTGGCCGCGGGAAGGTGCAGCATCCGGCCGGCGACCAGCGGCTCGTACCAGACCGGGTCGGCGAAACCGTGGTACCAGCCGGACGTGTGCAGGAACAGGACGTCGACGACGACGAAGGCGTAGACGACGACGCGCAGGATCGCGACGCGCGCCAGGGGAGCGGGCTCGAAGAGCCACCGGCGCAACGCGTTCACGGGGCGGTCCACGACGCGACCTCGCGCTCGCGCACCTCGCCCGTGGGCCGGCGGTCGACGATGACGGTCTCGCGACGCACCAGCCGCACCGCGGTCCACGCCGCGTCGTCAGGGTGCAGCCGGGCGTGGCTCTCGGCGAGCGTGCCGAGCAGCTGCGGGCGGCTGGTGATCTGCGGGATGCGCCCCTCGACCTCGGCGCGGTTCAGCCCGACGTTCCAGGGCGTCAGCCCGGTCGAGCGCCACGACGGGTCGTCGGCGGTCCGCACCTCGAGCGCCATCGCCACGACCACGCCCGACGGCGGCGTCGAGGTCGAGAACATCCGCCACGGGGAGAAGGGCCACCAGTCGTCCTGACCCACCACCGACCCGAGCACGAACACCGTCGCCAACGCGAGCAGCACCACCGTGCGCCATCGCCTGCCCCACGCGCTCAGCGTGGTCCCCCCTGTCAGCACGCGCCGATGCTAGCCGCCGCTGCCGTCCGCCTGGGCCAGGATGCGCTCGGCGACGTTCGACGGCACGGGCTCGTGCCGCACGTACCGCCGGGTGAAGACGCCCGTGCCGTGGGCCACCGACCGGAGCTCGACGGCGTACCGCGCCAACGACGTCGCGGGGACGTCGGCGCGCACCCGGCTGCGCCCGTTGCCGAGGGGTTCGGTGCCCGTGACCTGTCCGCGCCGTGACGACACGTCGGTCATCACCGCACCGACGTACTCGTCGTCGACGGTGACCTCGATCTCGTCGACCGGCTCGAGCAGACGCAGCCCGCCCGCGGCGGCGTCCTCCAGCGCCATGCCGCCCGCGGTCGCGAAGGCCGCGTCGCTCGAGTCGACCGAGTGCGCCTTGCCTCCCGTGAGCGTCACCCGGACGTCGGTGAGCGGGTAGCCGGCCATCAGGCCCCGCTCGGCCCGGGCGCGCACGCCCTTCTCGACGCTGCTGATGTACTGCCGCGGCACCGCGCCACCCACCACCTTGTCGACGAACTCGATGCCGCTGCCCGGTGGCAGCGGCTCGACGTCGATCTCGCAGACGGCGAACTGCCCGTGGCCGCCGCTCTGCTTCACCAGGCGCCCCCGGCCCTGGGTGGGAGCCATGAAGGTCTCACGCAGCGACACGCGCACCGGCACCGCCTCGACGTGCACGCCGTAGCGGTCCTGGAGTCGGTCGAGCACCAGCCCCACGTGGGCCTCGCCCATGGCCCACAGCACGAGCTGCTGGGTCTTCGGGTCGTGCTCGACGCGCACCGTCGAGTCCTCGACGGTGAGCCGCCCGAGGGCCTCGGCCATCTTCTCCTCGTCCGACGGCGACGCGGCGCGGATCGCTACGGGCAGAAGCGGTTCGGGCATCACCCACGGCTCGATGAGCAGGGGAGTGGCGATGTCCGAGAGCGTGTCACCGGTCTCGGCGCGCGTCAGCCGCGCGACGGCGCAGACGTCGCCGGCGATGCAGCGCCCGGTCGGGCGCAGGGTGCCGCCGAGCGGGGACGTGAGGACCCCGACCTTCTCGTCGACGTCGTGGTCCTCGTGGTTCTCCAGCGCGGTGCCGGCGAACCGCTCGCTGTGGCCGGAGACGTGCACCGGGCTGTCCGGGTGCAGGGTGCCGGAGAACACGCGCACCAGGCTCACGCGGCCCACGTACGGGTCCGTCGTGGTCTTCACGATCTCGGCCACCAGCGGGCCGTCGGGATCGCACGACAGCGGCGCCCTCGGCTCGCCGTCGGGTGACGTGACTCCTGGCAGCGGGCGCTCGTCGGGGGAGGGGAAGCCCTGCGTGACCACCTCGAGCAGCTCGTGCACGCCGACGCCTGTGGTGGCGACCACCGGCAGCACCGGGTAGAAGGAGCCGCGGGCGACGGCGCGCTCGAGGTCGGGCACGAGGATGTCGGTGCCCACCTGCTCGCCGGCGAGGTAGCGGTCCATCAGGGCGTCGTCCTCGGACTCCTGGATGATCGCCTCGATGAGGTCCGACCGGCGGCCGTCGACCAGCTCGCGGTGCTCGGGGTCGGCGTCGCGCACCGCCCGGGCGCCGCCGCTGTAGTCGACCAGCTGCAGCGACAGCAGGCCGATGACGCCCGCGACGTCGTCCTCGTCACCTGCCCCCTCGTCGTGCAGCGGCAGGTAGAGCGGCACCACACCCTCGCCGAAGACGCGCTGGCACACCGCGACGGACTCCTCGAAGTCGGCGCGGGGCTGGTCGAGCTTGGTGACGACCACGGCCCGCGGCATGCCGATCGAGGCGCACTCGTCCCACAGCAGGGCCGTGGCGCCGTCCAGGCCGTCGACCGCCGAGACCACGAAGAGCGCCGCGTCGGCCGCGCGCAGGCCGGCGCGCAGCTCGCCGACGTAGTCAGGGTGGCCCGGCGTGTCGACCAGGTTGATCTTCGTGCCGTCGAGCTCGCAGGACGCCACGGCGACGCCGACCGAGCGGTGCTGCTTGCGCGCCTGCTCGTCGAAGTCCGTGACCGTCGTGCCCTCCGGCACCGAGCCGGCCCGCGTGATCGCCCCGGTCGCCAGCAGCAGCGACTCGACCAGGGTGGTCTTGCCCGCGCCGGTGTGCCCGACGAGCACGACGTTGCGGACTCTTTGCGGTGACGTGGCCTCGTGCGCCATGGTGCGTGCCTCCCAGCGTTCGACCCCGACTGACGGTGGCTCAACCCTTGCGCCTGCCGGACGCCCACACAAGGACCCCGGTCCCGTCTTCACCCCCCGATAGGATCGACCGGTGCTGAACCGCTTCGCTCGTGCCTTCTTCACCCGCCTGCTGTCGCCCGTGGCCGGTCTGCTGCTGCGTGCCGGTGTCAGCCCGGACGTCGTCACGCTGGTCGGCACGCTGGGCGTCGCCGCCGGGGCCTTGGCGTTCTACCCGACCGGCCACCTGCTCGCGGGGACGCTGGTGATCACGGCCTTCGTGTTCAGCGACACCGTCGACGGCATCATGGCGCGGGCCTCTGGCCGGTCGAGCTCGTGGGGCGCCTACCTCGACTCGACCCTGGACCGCGTGGGCGACGCAGCCATCTTCGGTGGCTTGGTGCTCTGGTACCTCGGCGGCGGCGACGACACCCTCACGGGCACCCTGGCGCTGGCCTGCCTCGTGCTCGGTGCGGTCGTCTCGTACTCCAAGGCGCGCGCCGAGGGCCTGGGCATGACGGCGAACGTCGGCATCGCCGAGCGGGCCGACCGGTTGGTCGCCGTGCTGGTGACCACCGGGTTCGTGGGGCTCGGCCTGCCGGACGTCGTCCTCACCGTCGTCCTCGTCCTCCTCGCGCTCGCCAGCCTGGTCACGGTCGTGCAGCGGATGCTGGAGGTGCGCGGGCAGGCGCTGCGGGCCGCCCCGCCCGCACCGTGAGCCACCCTGTGCTCGCGCGGCTGGGCCAGGCGGTCACGTACGCCCTGTACGCCACCGGGTGGCGAGGTGTCCGGCTGCTCCCCGAGCCGGTGGCCTACCGGTTGTTCGAGCGCGTCGCCGACCTCGCCTGGCGTCGCCGCGGCCACGGTGTCCGGCGGCTCGAGGCCAACCTCGCGCGCGTGCGTCCCGACCTCGACGCCGACGGGCTGCGCGAGCTCTCGCGGGCGGGTATGCGCTCGTACCTGCGGTACTGGTGCGACAGCTTCCGCCTGCCGGACTGGAGCCACGAGCGCATCACCTCCACCGTGCGGGTCGTCGGTGACCAGCCCGTGCGCGAGGCCCTGTCGCGCGGCCGTGGCGTCGTGATGTTCCTCGGCCACCTGGGCAACTGGGACCACGCCGGCGCGTGGTCGACCCTCTCGCTCGCACCCGTCACCACCGTCGCCGAGCGGCTGCGTCCCGAGCGGCTGTTCGACCGCTTCGTGCGATTCCGCGAGCGGCTCGGCATGACGATCATCCCGCTCAGCGGAGGCTCCGACACCTTCCGGGCGCTGCTGCGCACCTTGCGCGACGGCGGTTTCGTACCGCTGCTGGCCGACCGCGACCTCACGCAGGGTGGCGTGGAGGTCGAGCTCTTCGGCGAGCCGGCCCGCATGGCGGTGGGCCCCGCGGCGCTGGCGGTGCAGACCGGCGCGGCGCTGTTCGCCGTGGGCATCCACTACGAGCAGCTCGCCGACGGGCGGCACGGCATCGTCGTCACCTGGTCGCCGCCGATCGACACCTCGGACGTCGGCACCGGCCGCGAGGCGGTCGCCGCGCTCACCCAGCGCTGCGCCGACCACCTCGCCGGCATCATCGCCGATCACCCGCAGGACTGGCACATGCTCCAACGCGTCTTCGTCGCCGACCTCGACCCCGCGCCCGCGGTGACCGGCGGTGCCCGATGAGGGTCGGCCTGGTCTGCCCGTACTCGTTCGACGTGCCCGGCGGGGTGCAGTTCCACGTCCGAGACCTCGCCGAGCACCTCATCGGCCTCGGCCACGAGGTCAGCGTGCTCGCACCGGCCGACGACGACACCCCGCTGCCGTCGTACATGACGTCGGCAGGACGCAGCGTCGCCGTCCCCTACAACGGCGCCGTGGGGCGGCTGGTGTTCGGCCCGGTCAGCGCGCGCCGCACCCGCAAGTGGGTGGAGGCCGGCCAGTTCGACGTCCTGCACGTGCACGAGCCGATCGTGCCGAGCGTCTCGCTGCTCGCGCTGTGGGCCTACGACGGCCCGATCGTGGCGACCTTCCACACCTCGAACCTCAGGTCGCGCCTGATGCAGTCCGGCTACCCGCTGCTGCGGCCCAGCCTGGAGAAGATCGTCGCGCGCATCGCCGTCAGCGAGGACGCGCGGCGCACGGTCACGACCCACCTCGGCGGTGACGCCGTCGTGATCCCGAACGGCGTCGACGTGGACGTGTTCGCGGACGCGTCGGTGCGGCCCGACTGGGCCGGTTCCGCCGAGCGCCCCACCATCGCGTTCGTCGGCCGTATCGACGAGCCGCGCAAGGGCCTGCCGGTGCTCTTCGAGGCCGTGCCGCAGCTGCTCGAGCAGCTGCCCGGCGCGCGCGTCCTCGTGGCTGGGCTCGGCAACGAGGACGACGCCCGCAAGCTGCTGCCAGCGCACGCCCAGGACGCCGTCACCTTCCTCGGCATGGTGAGCGACCCGGACAAGGCGTCGCTGCTGCGCTCGGTCGACGTCTACGTCGCCCCGCACACCGGCCGCGAGAGCTTTGGCATCGTGCTCGTCGAGGCGATGAGCGCCGGAGCGCCGGTCGTCGCCAGCGACATCGAGGCGTTCCGCCGGGTGCTCGAGTACGGCGAGCTCGGCGTGCTGTTCCCGAACGGCGACGCGACGGCGCTCGCCGGCACCCTGACCGACCTGCTGCGCGACGAGCCGCGGCGGGCGGCCTTGCGCGCGGCCGCGGCCGTCGGCGTGCGCCGCTACGACTGGTCGGTCGTCGCGCTCGAGGTGCTCGCGGTGTACGAGACCGTCACCGAGGGCGTCCGTCCGTAGGGTGGGGCCCGTGGATCCCCTCAAGGTGCTGCTCGTCGTGCTGCTCGTCGCGGCGCTGCTCGCGTGGTACCTGTCGTTCTCGGCGAGCCGCCTCGACCGGCTGCACCACCGCGTCGAGGGCGCCGTCGCTGCGCTCGACGCCCAGCTGGTGCGCCGCGCCGAGGCGGCGCTCGAGCTCGCGACCTCCGGGGCGGTCGACCCGGCGTCCGGGCTGCTGCTCGCCGACGCGGCCTCCCGCGCGCTCGAGGTCGGCGAGCAGGCCAACCACGTCGGTGCGACGCAGCACGCGGTGGCCGCTCGGCTCGCGGGCGCCGGCGTGCAGGGCGACGACCACGTGTCGCGTGAGCGCGCCGAGAGCGACCTGTCGCAGGCGCTTCGCGCGACCCTCGACGCGGACGTCGTCGCCCAGCTGTCCGCGGACCCGGTGCTCGCACCGCTGGCCGACCGGCTCGGTGCGGCGAGCCACCGGGTGCGGCTCGCGCGACGGTTCCTCAACGGCGCCGTCACGGACGCCGCCCGCGTCCGCGGCAAGCGCGTCGTCCGCTGGGCGCGGCTCGCCGGACGCGCCGCGGTGCCTGAGACGTTCGAGATGGACGACGAGCCGCCGCCGGTCCTCGAGCGCTGACGACCTGCCGCCCGAGGCACGTCCCAGCACGCAGACTGCTGGCTGATGACCGCCGTCCAGGCACGTACGATGGGGGGGTTCAGACCCCCGACTGCTTCTCACTGTGAGGTTCGTGTGTCCACCGACAGCAGCGCCCCCGACCAGGCCGGCCACGCCCTGGGCACCGCCCGGGTGAAGCGCGGCATGGCCGAGATGCTCAAGGGCGGCGTCATCATGGACGTCGTCACGGCCGAGCAGGCCAAGATCGCCGAGGACGCCGGTGCGGTCGCCGTCATGGCGCTCGAGCGCGTCCCCGCTGACATCCGCGCCCAGGGCGGCGTCTCGCGGATGAGCGACCCGGACATGATCGACAGCATCATCGCCGCGGTGTCCATCCCCGTGATGGCCAAGGCCCGCATCGGCCACTTCGTCGAGGCGCAGGTGCTGCAGTCGCTCGGTGTCGACTACGTCGACGAGTCCGAGGTGCTCACGCCCGCCGACTACGCCAACCACATCGACAAGTGGCAGTTCACCGTGCCCTTCGTCTGCGGCGCGACCAACCTCGGCGAGGCGCTGCGGCGTATCACCGAGGGGGCGGCGATGATCCGCTCCAAGGGCGAGGCCGGCACCGGCGACGTCTCCAACGCCACCACCCACATGCGCAAGATCGGTGGCGAGATCCGCCGCCTGCAGACGCTGCGCGAGGACGAGCTCTACGTCGCGGCCAAGGAGCTCCAGGCCCCGTACGAGCTCGTCAAGGAGGTGGCCGAGAAGGGCAAGCTGCCCGTCGTCCTGTTCACCGCCGGCGGCATCGCCACCCCCGCGGACGCCGCGATGATGATGCAGCTCGGCGCCGAGGGCGTCTTCGTCGGCTCGGGCATCTTCAAGTCCGGCAACCCGGCCCAGCGCGCCGAGGCGATCGTCAAGGCGACCACCTTCCACGACGACCCCGACGTCGTCGCCAAGGTCTCGCGCGGTCTCGGCGAGGCCATGGTCGGCATCAACGTCGACGAGATCCCGCAGCCCCACCGGCTCGCCGAGCGCGGCTGGTAGGTCTCACCGCAGAACGGGCGTCGAACCCTCCGGCCGGCTGTCGCAAGCTCCTTGACGCCGGCCTGCGGGTCCGGCGCCCGTTCTGCTCCTCGGGCGGTCGGGGCTGCCGCAGTCTCCCTGCCTCCGCCGGTCAGGCTGGTTTGCGCCGTGCCGCCGCGGCCTGGGTGGCGGAGGCGCTGACCTTTGCGCCGCTCAGACCGCTCAGCACCGGCCTGGGTGGCGGAGGCGCTGACCCTTGCGCCGCTCAGGCCGCTCAGCACCGGCCTGGGTGGCGCAAACCGGCCTGGGTGGCGGAAAGGGCTGGTCGCTCAGGTGACCTGGGCGCGGGTGGCGTAGCGGGCGTCCTCGTGCTCGCGCCGCGTGAGGACCTCGCGCAGGTGCCGGGCCGCGGCCAGGACGTCGGCGTGCGTCAGGTACAGCGGTGCGAATCCCAGCCGGACGACGTCCGGCACGCGGAAGTCGCCGACGACGCCCCGCGCGATCAGCGCCTGCACCACCGCGTAGGCCTGCGGGTGGCGCAGGGCGACCTGCGAGCCGCGCCGGGCGGGGTCGAGCGGGGTCACGATCTCGACGTCGGGCAGCAGCTCGCGCACGCACTCGACGAAGAAGCCGGTGAGCGACGACGACTTGCGGCGCACGTCGGCGAGGTCGAGGCCGTCGTACGCCGTGAGCGCGGCCTCCAGCGCCAGCATGGAGATCAGCGGCGGGGTACCGATCTTCGCCCGGCTGATGCCGCCGGCCGGGGCGTACGCGCCCTCCATCGCGAACGGCCGGGCGTGCCCGTGCCAGCCGGTGAGCGGCTGGTCGAACTCGTCCTGCAGGCGGCTCGCGACGTACACGAAGGCCGGCGCTCCCGGCCCGCCGTTGAGGTACTTGTAGCCGCAGCCCACCGCCAGGTCGACGTCGTGCTCGTCCAGGCCCACCGGGACGACGCCGGCCGAGTGGCACAGGTCCCACAGCGCCAGCGCGCCGACCTCGTGGACGGCGCGCGTGACGCTCGGCAGGTCCCACAGCTCACCCGTGCGGTAGTCGACGTGCGAGAACGACACCAGCGCGACCTCGTGGCCGCGGCGCGCCAGCACCTCGCCGAGCTGGTCGGGGCGGGCGTGCACGATCTCGAGGCCGGCCAGGTCGGCGGCCCCCTCGAGCACGTACTGGTCGGTGGGGAAGACCCCCGGGTCGCTCACCACGACGGTGCGTCCGGGCCGCAGCCGGGCCGCGGCCACGTAGCACTTGAAGAGGTTGACCGACGTCGAGTCACCGACCGCGATCTGCCCGGGGGCGGCCCCGACCAGCCGGCCGACGGCGTCGCCCACCCGCAGCGGTGCGCCCCACCAGTCGTGGGAGTTCCAGGACGCGATGAGGTCGTGCCCCCACTGGTTGCGGACGACGTTCGCGACGACGTCAGGCACGCACGACGGCAGGGCGCCGAGCGAGTTGCCGTCGAGGTAGATGACGCCGTCGGGCAGGTCGAAACGGTGGCGCGCGTGGGCGACGGGGTCAGCAGCGTCGAGGTCCTGGGCGCGCTGCTCGAGCGCGTCGGTGCCGGCGGAGGTCGTGGTCACGGCCTGACCGTACCTGCGAGGTCGCCGTGGCCGCGAGCACCCTCGCGCCACCGGTCGGCGGTGACGGCGTAGACCACGTGACGGCGCCCCGGCCAGTCCGGGAAGCGCGGGTGGTCGAAGTCGCTCTCGGGTCGGTGGCGCAGCCCGAGCGTGCGCATCACCGACCGCGACCGGGTGTTGGCGTAGCTGGTGAAGGACACGACCTCCGGCACGCCAAGACCCTCGAACGCCACGGTCAGGGCGGCGCGACCGGCCTCGGGCGCGAAGCCGTTGCCCCAGTGCGAGCGCGAGAGCCGCCAGCCCACCTCGACGCCCGGATCGAGCGGCAGGTCGGGCGGGACGGGGGTGAGCCCGGTGAAGCCGATCAGCTCGCCGGTGTCGAGCCGCTCGAGCGCCCACAGCCCCCAGCCGTGCTCGACGAGGTGCTGCTCGAACCGGTCGGCTGAGGCGTCGCTCGTGGCGCGGTCCTGCACCGTGGGGAAGTGCTCCATGACCGCGGCGTCGGCATTGAGCGCGGCGAACGGCACGAGGTCGTCCGGCCGCCAGTGCCGCATCAGCAGCCGGTCGGTGCGCAGCTCGTCGAAGCGTCGCACCCGCTGCTCGAGCACCTGGCACGGCCAGCCGCCGACGTCGAGCGGCTGGGTCGCAGTGAAGCCCTGCCGCTCGTACCAGCCCACCAGGTCGCGGTCGCCGCCACCGAAGCAGTCCACGCGCAGCAGCTCGACGCCCTCTCGGCGGCACCGTGCTCGGGCGTGGTCGAGCAGCAGCGCGCCGAGGCGCCGTCCCGCCGCGGCGCGGGAGGTGATCAGCAGGTGCACGAAGCGCTCGGGCTCGTCCGCGGGCGGCACGTAGGACGTCGGGTGGTCCTCGACGACCAGTGCGCCGACCACCCGCTCACGGTCGCCGTCAGGCTCGACGGCGACGACCAGGCCCTCGCTCGCCGCGAGCCGGTCGACCATGGCGCGGGCGGCCTCGCGCTCGGACCACGGCTGCGAGCCCCACTGGTCGCCGCGTCCGCGTGCCACGAGCCAGGTGACCGCCTCGTCGAAGAGCGAGAGGAGCGCCGGCGCGTCTGACGCGGTGCCGGGTCGCAGGGTCACGAGAGCAGGAGTCGTCACCCGCCAGTGATACCAGCGGGTCCTCGCTGCGGTCAGCCGATTTGATCCAGATACCCCATGGGGTATCCTCGAGTCAACGCCCGTCCGCCACCACGACCAGGAGCCACCGTGCAGCGCCGCCCCCTCACCGCCCTCGTCCTCGCGGCCGCTCTGGCCGTGCCGGCACTGGCCGCCTGCGGGGGCGGCGAGGGCGCACCCAGCCTGTCCCGCGCCCAGGCCGCTGCCACGGCGCCCGCCCCCGGCAGCGACCTCGACCCGGCCGCCTTCGCCGCCGCGGCCAAGCGGTCCGGGACGACGATCCTGGACGTGCGCACACCGGCCGAGTACGCCCAGGGCCACCTGCCCGGAGCCGTGAACGTCGACGTGAGCTCGCCGGAGTTCATGGCGCAGATCGGCCGCCTCGACCCGACGAAGGCCTACGCCGTCTACTGCCACTCGGGCAGCCGGTCAGCCGCAGCGGTGTCGATGATGGCCCAGCAGGGCTTCGCCGCCGCGTACGACCTGGCGGGCGGCCTGCAGGCCTGGCAGGACGCCGGCGGAGAGGTCGTCACCGGCTCCTGAGCCCCGGCCAGTAGGCTGGCGGCTCGTGAGTGCGAGTCCCGTCATCGGCGTGCTGGCCCTGCAGGGCGACGTCCGCGAGCACCTGCAGCTGCTGGCCGAGCTCGGCGCCCTGGCGCGTCCCGTGCGACGCCCCGACGAGCTCGACGAGCTCGACGGCATCGTCCTGCCGGGCGGTGAGTCCACGACCATCGACAAGCTCTCGCGCACGTTCGGCGTGCGCGAGCCGCTCGTGGCCCGGCTGCGCGCCGGGCTGCCCGCGTACGGCTCGTGCGCCGGCATGATCCTGCTCGCCGACCGGGTCGTCGACGGCCGCCCCGACCAGCAGACGTTCGGCGGCATCGACATGACCGTGCGCCGCAACGCGTTCGGCCGCCAGGTGCACTCCTTCGAGGGCGACATCGAGCTGGCCGGCGTCGAGGGCGGCCCGCTGCGTGCGGTGTTCATCCGCGCGCCCTGGGTCGAGGACGTCGGCGACGCCGTCGAGGTGCTCGGCCGGGTCGAGCAGGGCGAGGCCGCAGGTAGGATCGTCGCGGTTCGGCAGGGTGCGCTGCTGGCGACGTCGTTCCACCCCGAGGTCACCGGCGACGACCGCGTGCACCGGGCATTCGTCGAGATGGTGAGGGAGCGTTCATGAGCGGCCACTCCAAGTGGGCGACCACGAAGCACAAGAAGGCCGCGATCGACGCCAAGCGCGGCAAGCTGTTCGCCAAGCTGATCAAGAACATCGAGGTCGCCGCCCGCACCGGCGGTGGCGACCCGGCCGGCAACCCCACGCTCTACGACGCCATCCAGAAGGCCAAGAAGACGTCGGTGCCCAACGACAACATCGACCGCGCGGTCAAGCGCGGCTCGGGTGCCGAGGCCGGCGGGGCCGACTGGCAGACCATCATGTACGAGGGCTACGGCCCCGGGGGCGTCGCCTTCCTCGTCGAGTGCCTCACCGACAACAAGAACCGCGCCGCGATGGAGGTGCGCACGGCGCTGACCCGCAGCGGCGGCAGCCTCGCCGACCCCGGCAGCGTCGCGTACCTGTTCTCGCGCAAGGGAGTCGTGCTCGTCGCCAAGGAGCAGGACGGCAAGACGCTCAGCGAGGACGACGTGCTGGCGGCGGTGCTGGACGCGGCCGCCGAGGAGGTCAACGACAACGGCGACACCTGGGAGGTCGTGAGCGACCCCAGCGACCTGGTCGCCGTGCGCACCGCGCTGCAGGACGCCGGTATCGACTACGACTCGGCCGAGGCCCAGTTCGTGCCCAGCACCCAGATCGAGCTCGACGTCGAGGGGGCCAAGAAGGTCTTCAGGCTCATCGACGCGCTCGAGGACAGCGACGACGTCCAGAACGTCTACGCCAACTTCGACGTCAGCGACGAGGTCATGGAGCTCGTCGACGCCTGAGCGCCGTCCGAGGGCCCCCTGAGAGGCGGCTCACCGGCGTGCCGTGACCGCGATGCCCGCTCGCCCTGTGTAGCGTGCATCCCGAACACCTGTTCGGATCCAAGCGGCTGCGGAGCGTGGAGGGCACTGTGCGCGTGCTGGGCGTCGACCCCGGGCTCACCCGGTGCGGTGTCGGTGTCGTCGACGGCGAGCCCGGCCGGCCGCTGAGCCTGGTCGAGGTCGGTGTCGTGCGCACCTCACCGGACCTGCCGGTGGCCCAGCGGCTGCACCAGGTGGAGGTGGCGCTGCTGGAGTGGGTCGAGCGCACGCGCCCGGACGCCGTCGCCGTCGAGCGGGTCTTCAGCCAGCACAACGTGCGCACGGTCATGGGCACGGCCCAGGCGTCCGCCGTGGCGATGCTGGTGGCCGCGCGGCTCGGGCTGCCCGTGGCGCTGCACACCCCGAGCGAGGTGAAGGCGGCGGTGAGCGGCAACGGCCGCGCCGACAAGGCGCAGGTCGCGGCCATGGTGGTGCGGCTGCTGCGGCTCGACGCGCCACCGCGTCCGGCAGACGCGAGCGACGCCCTCGCCCTCGCGATCTGCCACGTCTGGCGTGGCGGTGCGAGCGCCCGCATCGAGGCCGCGCTCGCCCGGGCCGGGGGAGCCGGCCGGTGATCGCCTCGGTCGCCGGAGTCGTCCAGCGCCTGCGCCTCGACGCCGCGGTCGTCGCCGTGGGTGGAGTGGGCGTGCTGGTGCACGCCAGCCCCCGCACGCTGGCCGGCCTGCGGGAGGGGGCGAGCGTCGAGCTGGCGACGTCGCTCGTGGTGCGCGAGGACTCCCTCACGCTCTTCGGCTTCACCGACGACGACGAGCGCGCCACGTTCGAGACGCTCCAGACCGTGTCGGGGATCGGGCCGCGCCTCGCGCTGGCGATGCTCGCGGTGCACGAGCCCGAGGCGTTGCGGCGTGCGGTCGCCACCGACGACCTCGCGGCCCTGCGCAAGGTGCCCGGGGTGGGCCTCAAGGGCGCGCAGCGCATGGTGCTCGAGCTCAAGGGCAAGCTCGGCCTGCCCGGCGCCGCTAACCACGCCGCAGCCGACCACGAGCCGCCGGACGACGACACCTGGCGTGGCCAGGTGCGCGAGGCCCTGGTGGGTCTGGGGTGGGCGGCGAAGGCCGCCGACGACGCCGTGGCCAAGGTGGCACCGGCGGCCGGTGAGCCCGTGGACGTGCCGGCGGTGCTCCGCGCGGCCCTGCAGCGGCTGGGTCGCGCATGAGCGCGCCGGACGGGCAGCCCGTCGCCGACGACGGCTCCTACGAGCTGTCACCGAGAGTGGTCGCGGCCGACGCGGACGCGGACGAGCGCGCCGTCGAGAGCGCCCTGCGGCCGACCCGGCTCGACGAGCTCATCGGCCAGTCGCGGGTGCGAGACCAGCTGGACCTCGTGCTGCGGGCAGCGCGACGGCGGGGGAGCGCGGCCGACCACGTGCTGTTGTCCGGGCCACCCGGCCTGGGCAAGACCACCCTCGCGCTCATCATCGGCAACGAGATGTCGGCGCCGGTGCGCATCACGAGCGGTCCGGCGATCCAGCACGCCGGAGACCTCGCGGCGATCCTGTCCTCGCTCAGCGAGGGCGAGGTGCTGTTCCTCGACGAGATCCACCGCATGTCGCGCCCGGCCGAGGAGATGCTCTACCTCGCGATGGAGGACTTCCGCGTCGACGTCGTGGTCGGCAAGGGCCCGGGCGCCACGGCGATCCCGCTGGAGCTGCCGCGGTTCACGCTGGTCGGCGCGACGACCCGATCGGGGCTGCTGCCGGCCCCGTTGCGCGACCGGTTCGGGTTCACCGGCCACCTCGACTTCTACAGCCCCGAGGAGCTCGACCAGCTGCTGCACCGCTCGGCCGGGCTGCTCGACGTCGACCTCGACGCCGAGGGCTCGGCGGAGATCGCCGGCCGCTCGCGCGGCACGCCCCGCATCGCCAACCGCCTGCTGCGCCGGGTGCGCGACTGGGCGCAGGTGCACGGCGGTGGCGCCATCGACACGCACGCAGCACGGTGCGCCCTCGAGCTCTACGACGTCGACGAGCGCGGGCTCGACCGGCTCGACCGCGCGGTGCTGGCCGCTTTGTGCCAGCGGTTCGCCGGGGGCCCGGTGGGGGTCGCGACCCTCGCCGTCGCCGTCGGTGAGGAGGTCGAGACGGTCGAGACCGTCGTCGAGCCGTTCCTGGTGCGCGAGGGGCTGCTGCTGCGCACGCCGCGCGGCCGGGCCGCCACCCCGCAGGCCTGGCGGCACCTCGGTCTGCGGCCGCCGGCGTCCTCGGCGGCAGACGCCCAGCTCGACCTGCTGGTCGACGAGGGAACTGGACGCTTCGGATGATCGTCATCAAGAAGTGACCCGCGTAGTTTGACGGATTCTTGGTCGGGTGGCCCTGCTCACCTAGACTCGACCGTCGGCCCGGCCTGTACCTGCTCGCCGGCCACCCCTCGACGTCGACCGGCTCAAGCGCCGGCGGAAGGAACACGGCGCGTGAAAGCCACGGACCTGCTGATCTTCGCCCTGCCTGTGCTGCTGCTGCTGTTCATGTTCTCCTCGCAGCGCAAGCGGCAGCGCCAGTTCACCGACCTCCAGTCGACGCTGACCCCCGGGCAGGAGGTGCTGACCACGTCCGGCCTCTACGGGCGGATCGTCTCGATCGACGACACCGTCGCGGTGCTCGAGACCGGCCCCGGCCAGACCGTGCGCTGGGACCGCCGGGCGATCGCGAGCGTCGTGCCGTCCCCGGGCGCGACCCCGGCCGTCGACGGCGACGAGCCCGACGCCCCCACCAGCGAGAAGTGAGAGCCTGACGTGGCTGGACCCAGCAAGCGCTACGGCCGCCCCGGCCGCACCATGCTCGCCCTCGTGGCGCTGGTGGCGGTGCTCGGCGGCATCATCGCGGCCCAGGTGACCTGGGCCGACGGAGCGCAGTGGAAGCCGCGCCTCGGCCTGGACCTCGAGGGCGGCACGCAGATCATCCTCGAGCCCGTCGTGCAGGGCGGTGGCAAGGTCACCGCGCAGACGCTGCAGCAGTCGGTCGACATCATCCGCGCCCGCGTCGACGGCAGCGGCGTCGGCGAGGCCGAGATCACCACCGAGGGCGGCAAGAACATCGTCGTCGCCGTGCCCGGGAAGATCGACGACAAGCAGCGCAACCTGATCAAGCAGTCCTCGCAGCTGCGCTTCCGCGCCGTGCTCGCCGCCGCGCCGGTGCAGACGGCCCCGGCGCCCACCAGCACGTCCACGGGCACCGCGACCCCCACCGGCACCGCCACCCCGACCTCGACCGCCACCGCCTCGGTCGCCCCCAGCGCGACGTCGTCCAGCCAGCAGCGTGGCCTGCCGCAGGCCCTGCTCCGCGGCTCCACCACGACACCCACCCCGACCGCGACCGCGTCCGGTGGCAGCACGCCGACGGCGACACCGACGGACGCCAGCGACCCGGCGTGGGTCACCCCGGCGCTGGCGCAGCAGTTCGCCAGCCTCGACTGCACGGACACCACCGCGCTGCAGGGCAGCACCGACGACCCGAAGAAGCCGCTGGTCACCTGCTCGTCGGACCACACCGAGAAGTACATCCTCGGGCCGGTGGAGGTCGACGGCACCGACATCAAGGACGCGACCGCAGGTCTGCAGCCCACCCAGAACGGCGGCACCTCCACCACCTGGGAGGTGCGGCTCAACTTCACCGGACAGGGCGCCAACAAGTTCCTCGACGTCACCAAGCGGCTGTACACGCTGCCCGAGCCGAGGAACCGCTTCGGGATCGTCCTCGACGGCCTGGTGATCTCCGCGCCGAGCGCCAACGAGCCCATCGCCGGGGGTTCGGCCTCGATCACCGGCAGCTTCACCCAGCAGAGCTCGCTGGCCCTGGCCAACCAGCTCAAGTACGGTGCGCTGCCGCTGTCGTTCCAGGTGCAGACCGAGGAGCAGATCAGCCCGCTGCTGGGCGCCGAGCAGCTGCAGCGCGGCCTGCTGGCCGGCCTCATCGGGCTGGTGCTCGTGGTGCTGTACTCGCTGCTGCAGTACCGAGCGCTCGGCTTCGTGACCGTCGCCTCGCTGCTGGTGGCCGGCGTGATCACCTACGAGGCCGTGGTGCTGCTCGGCAACTCGGCCGGGCTGCGGCTGTCCCTCGCCGGCGTCACCGGTCTGATCGTCTCGATCGGTGTCACCGCTGACTCGTTCATCGTGTACTTCGAACGCGTGCGCGACGAGGTGCGTGAGGGACGCAGCCTGCGGGCCGCCGTCGAGACCGGCTGGCGCCGCGCCCGGCGCACGATCCTGGCCGCAGACGCGATCAACTTCCTCGCGGCGGTCGTGCTCTACGCGCTCGCCGCCGGTGGGGTCCGGGGCTTCGCGTACACCCTCGGCCTCGCCACGATCATCGACGTCGTGGTCGTCATGCTGTTCACCCACCCGCTGCTGTCGGTGCTGGCCAAGACGAGGTTCTTCGGCCAGGGCCATCGGCTGTCGGGTCTGGACCCCCAGCGTCTCGGCAGCGGCATCAGCCTGGGCGTCAAGGCCAACCTGGGCACGATCGCCTCCCGCCGCGCCGCCGCGGCCGCCTCGACCCGACAGGACGCGTGATGTTCAACTTCGCCCGGTTCGGCAACCAGCTCTACACCGGTGAGCGCTCGCTGGAGGTCGTCCGCCGCCAGAAGACCTGGTATGCCATCTCCGCGGTGTTCCTCATCATCTCGTTCGTCGCGCTCGGGGTGCGGGGCCTGACCCTCGGCCTGGAGTTCACGGGCGGCTCGGAGTTCCGCGTCTCGGGCGCCAAGACCACCAGCGACATCCCCGGTGCCCGCGCGGTCGGCGAGATCGTCCCGGGCGCGGACGCGAAGGTCGCCCAGGTCGGCGCCGACTCCGTGCGAGTCCAGACCGACAAGCTCACCGACGCGCAGACCAGCGAGGTGCGCGACGCGCTGGCGCAGGCCTACGGCGTCACCAGCGACGCCGTCACCGCCTCCTACGTGGGACCCTCCTGGGGTAAGACCGTGTCGAAGAAGGCCCTGCAGGGTCTGATCGTCTTCCTGCTGCTCGTGGCGCTGGTCATCTCCGTGTACTTCCGGACGTGGAAGATGGCCGTGGCGGCGATCGTCGCCCTGCTGCACGACCTCGTGATCACCGTCGGCATCTACTCGCTGGTGGGCTTCGAGGTGACGCCGGCCTCGGTGATCGGCTTCCTGACGATCCTCGGGTACTCGCTCTACGACACGGTCGTCGTGTTCGACAAGGTGCGTGAGAACACCGACCACGTGACGAGCCAGACCCGCCGCACCTACTCCGAGGCGGCCAACCTCGCGGTCAACCAGACGCTGGTGCGCTCGATCAACACCTCCGTCGTGGCGCTGCTGCCGGTCGGCTCGATCCTGTTCATCGGCGCGTTCCTGCTCGGGGCCGGGACGCTGAAGGACCTCTCCCTGGCGCTGTTCGTGGGCATCGCGACCGGCACCTACTCGTCGGTCTTCATCGCCACGCCGCTGCTGGCGGACCTGCGCGAGCGCGAGCCGGAGATGCGGGCCCTCGCCAAGCGGGTGCTCTCGCGCCGCGGTGACGAGCCGGCGGTGCGCGACCTGCGCGGTGGAGCGACGGCGCAGCAGAGCGCCGGCGGCGGCACGTCGACGGCGGTGCTCGAGCGCGAGACCGGTCCAGCGCAGGACGCGGCGCGGACGCGGCCCACGCGCCCCACCGGCCCGCGCAACCAGCCACGCCGCAAGAACCCACGCCGGCGGTGAGCGGGCAGGACGACGTCGTCGGTCTGCTCCACCGGCTGGTCCGCGACGTCCCGGACTTCCCTCAGCCGGGGGTGGTGTTCAAGGACATCGCTCCGCTGCTGGCCGACGGCCCGGCGTTCGCCGCGGTCATCGGCCACTTCGCCGACCGCTACCGGGGCCGGGTCGACACCGTCGTCGGCATCGAGGCCCGCGGGTTCATGCTCGCGGCGCCGCTCGCGATCGAGCTGGGTGTCGGGTTCGTCCCCGTGCGCAAGGCCGGCAAGCTGCCCGGCCGCACGCACCGCGTCAGCTACGACCTGGAGTACGGCAGCGCCGCGGTCGAGGTGCAGGTCGACGCCTTCCGGCCCGGTCAGCGCGCCCTGGTGCTCGACGACGTGCTGGCCACGGGCGGCACGGCCGAGGCGTCCTGCGAGCTGGTCGAGCGGGCCGGTGCGGAGGTCGTCGAGGTCGCGATGCTCCTGGAGCTGTCGTTCCTCGGCGGTCGCGACCGGTTGCCCGGCCGCGTCGTCCACAGCCTGCTCACGGTATGACCTGCCACCTCTCGCGCGTTCCGTAGACTGATGGCCCGGGGTCGCCCCGGGGCTCGGCACCGGTGAGGAGGGGCACGTGGCAGACCCCACGCGCAGCGTCGCGGCCGCGGGCACGCCCAGCGAGGCGGAGACCTCCGGCCAGCACGTCGCGCCTGCCGTCGAGCCCGAGCAGACCATCCCGATCCCGACCTCCAGCCGGGTGCGGGCGCGGCTGCACCGGCTGGGCGGCCAGCGCTCGATGGGCAACCCCGTGCTCGAGCCGCTGCTGCGGGCGGTGCGCACGTCCCACCCCAAGGCCGACGTCGCCCTGATCGAGCGGGCTTACGCCACGGCCGAACGGGCGCACGAGGGGCAGCGGCGCAAGAGCGGCGACCCGTACATCACGCACCCGCTCGCCGTCGCCACGATCCTGGCCGAGCTGGGGATGCCCGAGGCGACGCTGGCGGCCGCGCTGCTGCACGACACCGTCGAGGACACCGACTACACGCTCGACCGGCTGCGCACCGACTTCGGTGACGAGATCGCGATGCTCGTCGACGGCGTCACCAAGCTCGACAAGGTCACCTACGGCGAGGCGGCCCAGGCCGAGACCGTCCGCAAGATGGTCGTGGCGATGGCCCGCGACATCCGCGTGCTGGTCATCAAGCTGGCCGACCGGCTCCACAACGCGCGCACGTGGCGGTACGTCTCGGTCGAGTCCGCGCAGCGCAAGGCCCGCGAGACGCTCGAGATCTACGCCCCGCTGGCGCACCGGCTCGGCATGAACACCATCAAGTGGGAGCTCGAGGACCTCTCCTTCGCGACCCTCTACCCGAAGGTCTACGACGAGATCGTCCGGCTGGTCAGCGAGCGGGCGCCCGCGCGCGAGGAGTACCTCGCCAAGGTCCGCGAGCAGGTGACCGCCGACCTGCGCGGCGCCAAGCTCAAGGCGACCGTCACCGGCCGGCCGAAGCACTACTACTCGATCTACCAGAAGATGATCGTGCGAGGTCGCGACTTCGAGGACATCTACGACCTCGTCGGCGTGCGGGTGCTCGTCGAGTCGGTGCGCGACTGCTACGCGGCGCTCGGGGCGCTGCACGCGCGGTGGAACCCTGTGCCGGGGCGGTTCAAGGACTACATCGCGATGCCCAAGTTCAACATGTACCAGTCGCTGCACACGACGGTGATCGGCCCGGGCGGCAAGCCGGTCGAGATCCAGATCCGCACCTTCACCATGCACCGGCGCGCGGAGTTCGGCGTGGCCGCGCACTGGAAGTACAAGGAGCAGCCCTCGGCGTCCGCACCGGCCGAGGGTGCCGACACCGGGGCCACCGACATGGCCTGGCTGCGCCAGCTGCTCGACTGGCAGCGCGAGACCGCCGACCCGGGGGAGTTCCTGGACTCCCTGCGCTTCGAGATCAACGCCCGCGAGGTCTACGTCTTCACTCCCAAGGGCGACGTCGTCGCCCTGCCGGCGGGCTCCACCACGGTCGACTTCGCCTACGCCGTGCACACCGAGGTGGGGCACCGCACGATCGGCGGACGGGTCAACGGCCGGCTCGTGCCCCTTGAGAGCACGCTGGAGAACGGCGACGTGGTCGAGGTCCTCACCTCCAAGGCGGCCAGCGCCGGGCCGAGCCGCGACTGGCTGACGTTCGTCCGCAGCCCCCGCGCGCGCAACAAGATCCGCCAGTGGTTCAGCAAGGAGCGTCGCGAGGAGGCCATCGACCGCGGCAAGGACGAGATCGCCAAGGTGATGCGCAAGCAGCACCTGCCGATCCAGCGCCTGATGTCGCACGAGTCGCTCATCGCCATCGCCGACGAGCTGCGCTACACCGACATCGACAGCCTGTACGCCGCCATCGGCGAGAGCCACGTGTCGGCCCAGAGCGTGGTCGCCAAGCTCGTGCAGTCCCTCGGCGGGGAGGAGGGCGCCAGCGAGGACCTCGCCGAGGCGACGCTGCCGAGCCGCGTCTCGCGACGCCCCCGCAGCGGCGACCCGGGCGTCGTGGTCAAGGGCGTCGACGACCTGTGGGTCAAGCTCGCGCGGTGCTGCACGCCGGTGCCGGGCGACCCCATCATGGGCTTCGTCACGCGGGGCAGCGGGGTGTCGGTGCACCGCGACGACTGCACCAACGTGGCGGGGCTGCGCGCCGAGCCCGACCGCATCGTCGAGGTCGAGTGGGCTCCGTCGTCCGCGACCGTCTTCCTGGTGCAGATCCAGGTCGAGGCGCTCGACCGGTCGCGGCTGCTGTCAGACATCACCCGGGTGCTCTCCGACGCGCACGTCAACATCCTGTCCGCGAGCGTGCAGACCTCGCGCGACCGCGTGGCCATCTCGCGGTTCGCGTTCGAGATGGGCGACCCGGGCCACCTCGGCCACGTTCTCAACACCGTGCGACGCGTCGACGGGGTCTTCGACGCCTACCGCCTCACCGGCGGCCGGCAGACGACGACCGACGCCTGAGGCGTGCCGTCCCTCACCTCCGCGCCAATCCGTTACTTTCGGTCATCACTTAGTAAACTCTGAGTAAATGACTGCCGATAGGCAGCACGCCATCCCTTCATCGGCAGGAGCGCCGTCGTCGTGTCTGCACCCCCTAGCGAGCAGGAGTGGCTGCGCGCGCTCGAGCTGGGGGTGAACGAGAAGTTCGACGAGGTGGCCGCCACCGCCCAGTCGTGGCTGGAGGGCCACGAGGCACACGCCGATCCGGTCGCGGTGCGCCGGGTCGAGCTGGTCCAGGCTGCGGCGAGCACGCGGCTGGGCCTCATCGAGGACGGCGCCTCGAGGATGCGCGAGATCCGCCAGTGGGCCGAGGAGCACGGCGAGCGGTACGTGATGGCTCGCGCCGAGCGGCTGCTCGGCGTGCTGCTGCGGCGGGCGGGGGAGGCCTCGGCCAGCCTCGAGCACGCCGTGGCGTCGGTGAACCTCCTGCCGGACGACGCCCACCGCGCGGTGGAGGCCGACCACCTCATCGGGCTGGCCGACGCGCTGGCCCTGAGCGGGCTGGTCGACGAGGCGCTGTCGGAGTACGAGCGAGCAGAGCAGATCGCCCGGGCCGGCGGCGAGGCCGAGCTCTACGTCCTGGCCCTCAACAACCACACGTACACGCTGTTCGAGGACGGTCGCCTCGAGCAGGCCGCCGAGGGTGCCGACGAGCTGGTCGAGACCACGCTCCGGCTGCGCGCGGACCTGCCCCTGCACGTGCTCGACACCGCGGCCACGACGTACAGCGCCGTCGGCCGGCTCGCCGAGGCCGAGCGGTTGTTCGCGCGGGTCGACCTCACCGACGACGTCGCCCCCGAGGACGCCGCCGAGAGCCTGCTGACCCTGGCCCGGGTGCGCCGCCAGCGCGGCGACCTCGGCGGCGCGCAGGACGCCCTCGACCAGGTGGTCGCGACGTGCGCGGGGCAGAGCCTCGGCGGTATCGAGGTCCGCGCGCTGGCCGAGCGGGCCGAGCTGTCAGCCGCCACGGGCGACCACCGCGCGGCGTTCGAGCAGTACAAGCAGTTCCACGAGCAGCTCCTCGCCCAGCGGGTCGTGGAGCAGGAGGCCCGCGCCCGCATGATGCAGGCGATCTTCCAGACCTCCCAGGCGCGTCGTGAGAGCGAGCGGTTCCGCGAGATGTCCTACCGAGACCCGCTGACCAAGCTGCGCAACCGCCGCTACGTCGACGAGCGGCTCAGCGAGCTGGTCGACGCCGAGGTCGCCGTCGGCCGGCCGCTGTCGGTCGCGTTCATCGACCTCGACCACTTCAAGCAGATCAACGACACGTGCTCGCACGAGGCCGGCGACGAGGTGCTGCGCCGCGTGGCGGCGGTGCTCGACGGCGCTGCGCACGACGTCGAGGACGGCTTCGCCGCCCGCATGGGCGGTGAGGAGTTCCTGCTCGCGCTGCCCGGCCACGACAGCGAGGCGGCAGCCCACCGGCTCGAGGGCGTGCGGGCCGCCGTCGAGCACATCGCCTGGGACGGCCTGACCCAGCAGCTGCCGGTCACCGTCAGCATCGGCTGCGCCGTCGCCCCGGACGACGGCACCGAGCGGCTGCTGCTGCTCGGCGCCGCCGACCGCCGGCTCTACGCGGCCAAGGACGCCGGTCGCAACCGCGTCGTGTCGTGCGACACCGAGCGGGTCCTGCGCACCAGCCCGTGAGGGGCTGCCGGCGGCTGCCGCAGCGCAGCCTGAGGGTCAGCCGCCGAAGTCCTGCAGCGCCTTGCGCGCCTGCTCCAGCCACTCGCGGCGGGCGCTGAGGGCGGCCTCGGCCTCGGCCACCCGCTTGGCCTTGCCCTGGTCCTGCGCCTTCTTCAGGTCCGCCTCGAGGTCGGCGATGGCGCTCTCGAGCTGGTCGACGGCGCTCTGGGCGCGGGCGCGAGCCTCGGGGTTGGTGTTGCGCCAGCGGGCGTCCTCGTCCTGGCGCACGGCCTGCTCGACCGCCCGCATCCGGCGCTCGATGCGGTCGAGGTCGCCGCGCGGGACCTTGCCCGCGGCCTCCCAGCGGTCCTGGATCTCGCGCAGACGCGCCTTCGCGGCGTCCAGGTCGGTGATGGGCAGCAGTGCCTCGGCCTCGGTCAGCAGCTGCTCCTTGACCTGCAGGTTCGCCGTGAACTCGGCGTCCTGCTCGGCCTGGACGGCGTGCCGGGCGGCGAAGAACGCGTCCTGCGCGGCGCGGAACCGGCTCCAGAGCTCGTCGTCGTCCTTGCGCGCGGCGCGGCCGGCCGCCCGCCAGCGGTCCATGAGCCGCTTGAAGGCCGCCGCGGTCGGGCCCCAGTCGGTGGAGTCCCGCAGCGCCTCGGCCTCCTTCACCAGTCGCTCCTTGGCGTCCTTCGCCTCGGCGTGCTGCTCGTCCAGGTGCGCGAAGTGCTGGCGTCGTTTGCGGTCGAAGGCGGTGCGCGCGTGGCTGAAGCGCTTCCACAGCTCTTCCTCGGTGCGCCTGTCGAGGCGCACGGCGGGAGTCTCGCCGGTCGCTCCCGCGGCGGCCGCCGACCGCTTGCCGCCCGCGGCCTTCTGCTCGCCCTGCCAGGCCTCGAAGAGCTCCTTCATCCGCTGGCCGTCGGTGCGCCACTGGGTGCGTTCGGCGGGCACGGCGGAGATCTTCTCGGCCTCCTCCACGAGCGCGAGCCGCCGGGCGCGGGCCTGCTCGCGGGCCTGCTCGCGTGCCGCCTCGGCCTCCTTGCGCTTGGCCGCAGCCACTGGCGCCAGCGCCTCGACCCGGGCGGTCAGCGCGTCGAGGTCGCCCACGGCCCGGACGTCGGTCACCGCCACCTTGAGCTTGGCGAGGCCCGAGTCGATCTCGCCGAGGGGCACGTCGGCGGCCGTGAGCCGCTGCTCGAACAGCTCGACCTGGGCGACGATCTCGTCGTACTTGCGGGCGAAGTAGCTGAGCGCCTCCTCGGGCGTGGCGTCCGGGTACGACCCGACCTCGCGCTCGCCGTCGGCGGTGCGCACGAACACCGTGCCGTCGTCAGCGACCCGGCCGAACCGCATCGCCTCGGCCGAGCCGGGGGCGCTGGGCGCCGGACGGGGGGCGGGTGCGGGCCGTGCGGCCGCGCTCGGCGGTGGGGTGGGCCGCGGCGGCATGCTGGCCGGGGTGGGCCGCGGCGCGGGTGTCGCGCCGCTCTCGGGGGTCGTGTGGTCGTCGGTCACTGCTTCGCCACCCTGATGCTCGTGATCGTCACCGGCTGCTTCGGGGCGCCGTCGCCGCCGCCGTCCGCGGTGCCCTTCGCCGCGATCTGCTGCAGCACGTCGAGGCCCTGGGTCACCCGCCCGAAGATGGAGTAGCCGCCACCGGTGGTCGGCAGCTTGGTGTCCTTGTAGACCAGGAAGAACTGGCTGCCGTTGGAGTTCGGGTCGCTGGTGCGCGCCATCGCGACCGTGCCGGCGGGATAGCTGCCGTCGGCGGGGGCGTTCTCGACGCCGTACTGGTAGCCCGGGCCGCCGCTGCCGGTGCCGGTGGGGTCGCCGCACTGCAGGACGTAGATGCCCTGCGTCGTGAGCCGGTGGCAGGTGGTGTCGTCGTAGAACTTCTTGCCGCTGAGGAACACGAACGACGACACCGTCTGCGGCGCCTTCTTGCCGTCGAGCGACAGGGTGATGTCGCCCGCGCTGGTGGCGACCTTCGCCGTCCAGGTGGCACCGGCCGCCAGCGAGCTCGGGGGCGGCGACGGGAAGGACTGCACGCTGCGCGTGGGGGTCGCCGAGGCGGACGGCGAGGCCGTGCCCGGCGTCGTGCTGGCCGACGACGCCGAGGCCGGCGTCGTGGTGCCGTCGCCACCGGTGAGCTTCGCCATCAGGTACACGCCCGCGGCGACCACCAGGACGGCGACCACCGCACCGAAGACCTGCTGGTTGCGCCGGGTGCGGGCGGCACGGGCCTGCAGCGAGGCCTGGCGCTTGGCGTAGCGTCGCTTGGCCCGCTCGCGGTCGCGGTCGATCGGCACGCGTGTCCCTCCTGCTGGCTCTGCCGGCTGTGCCGGCTGTGGGCTGCCGGTCCTGCGGCGGTCAGTCTAGGGATGCCGCCGGGCAGCGCGCTGGGCACCTGGTCACGAACCGGTCACGAGTGCCGCCGCGGCGTCCCGGTAGGCTCGACGGGTGCTGCTCACCGGGTTCCCCAGCGCCGTGTTCGGGACGAACTGCTACGTCCTGGCCACGGGTGCGGGCGAGGAGTGCCTCGTGGTCGACCCCGGCATCGGCGTGCTCGACCAGCTGGCGGCCGTGCTGCGCGAGCACCGGCTGCGGCCCGCGGCCGTGCTGCTCACCCACGGCCACCTCGACCACACCTACTCGGTCACGCCGGTCTGCGGCGCCCACGGCGTCGCGGCCTACGTGCACCGCGACGACCGCCAGCGGCTGGTCGACCCGCTCACCGAGTTCGCGTCCTCCGGGATGCTCGCCATGCTCGAGCAGCAGTTCGGCAGTGCGGCCACCTGGGCCGAGCCGGACGACGTGGTCACGCTCGGCGACGGGGCGACCCTGGAGGTCGCCGGCCTGGCGCTCGACGTCGTCCACGCACCGGGCCATACCGAGGGGTCGGTGATGTTCGCCCTGCCGAAGGTCCCGAGCGGCGCGCCCGACGAGGTGTCGCGCACGCTGCTCACGGGGGACGTGCTGTTCGCGGGGAGCATCGGACGCACCGACCTGCCGGGCGGCGACCACGCGGCGATGCTGCGCTCACTGCGCGACCGCGTGCTCACCCAGCCGGACGACTCGCTCGTCCTGCCCGGCCACGGCCCCGCCACGACCATCGGCCGCGAGCGCGCCGGCAACCCGTTCCTGCGCGAGCTCGTGGCCTCCTGACCCCGCCGCACTGCCCGCGCGGCTCCCGGAGGAATCCCATGCCCCGTCCCACACCGCTGTCCGGCTACCCCGAGTGGCTGCCCGCCCAGCGCGCCGTCGAGCAGCAGGTCGTCGACACGCTGCGCCGCACGTTCGAGCTGCACGGTTTCGCCGGCATCGAGACCCGCGCCGTGGAGCCCATGGAGCAGCTGCTGCGCAAGGGCGAGATCGACAAGGAGGTCTACGTCCTGCGCCGCCTGCACGCCGACCCGGACGAGCCGGACGACGCGCGCTCGCTCGGGCTGCACTTCGACCTCACCGTCCCGTTCGCGCGGTACGTGCTCGAGAACTCCGGGCGCCTGCAGTTCCCCTTCCGTCGCTACCAGGTGCAGAAGGTGTGGCGCGGCGAGCGGCCGCAGGAGGGGCGCTACCGCGAGTTCCTGCAGGCCGACATCGACGTCGTCGGTGACGGCGTCCTGCCGTTCCACCACGACGTCGAGGTCGTCGAGGTCATGGTCGAGGCGATGGCGCAGCTGCCGCTGCCGTCGCTGCGGATGCAGGTCAACAACCGCAAGCTCGTGCAGGGCTTCTACCGGGGCCTCGGCATCGAGGACGTCGCGGCCGTGCTGCGTGCCGTCGACAAGCTCGACAAGGTCGGCCCGGACGCCGTCCGCGAGGCCATCCAGGCCGAGGGGCACTCTGCGGCCGTGGCCGGCGCCTGCCTGCGCCTGGCCGCGATCGTGGGCGCGGACGCGGGGGTCGTCGAGCAGGTGCAGGCGCTCGGCGTCCGCTCCGACGAGCTGGACGAGGGGCTCGGCGAGCTCGCCGCGCTGCTCGACGCGGTGGGCGGCCGCCGCGGGTCGGTCGAGGTGGTCGCGGCGCTGAAGATCGCCCGCGGGCTGGACTACTACACCGGCACCGTCATGGAGACCGTCATGCAGGGGTACGAGCACCTCGGCTCGGTGAGCGCGGGCGGCCGCTACGACGCGTTGGCGAGTGACGGCAGCACGACCTACCCGGGCGTCGGCATCTCGTTCGGCGTCACGCGCACCCTCGCGCCGCTGCTGTCGCGGGGCGTGCTCACCGGCTCGCGGTCGACGCCGAGCGTCGTGCTGGTGGCCCTCGCCTCGGACGACGCGCGACCGGCCGCGCGCGAGGTCGCCGCCGCGCTGCGGGCCCGCGGCATCGCCTGCGAGCTCGCCCCGGCGGCGCAGAAGTACGGCAAGCAGATCCGGCAGGCCGAGCGGCGCGGCATCCCGTACGTCTGGTTCCCGGCCGAGGCCGCGGCGGACGGCGTCGCCGCGGTCCGCGACATCCGCACCGGCGAGCAGGTGCCCGCCGACCCCACCAGCTGGTCGCCGCCGCAGGAGGACCTGCGACCGGTCGTGGTCCGAGCAGAGGAGGGCTGACGTGGAGCACCGGACGCTGGGCCGTACGGGCCGGCAGGTGTCGGTGGTCGGCCTGGGCTGCTGGCAGCTCGGGGCCGACTGGGGCACGGTCGGCGAGGACGACGCCATGGCCACGCTGCACGCAGCCGCTGACGCCGGCGTCACGTTCTTCGACACCGCCGACGTCTACGGCGACGGACGCAGCGAGCGTCTGGTCGGCCGCCTGCTGCGCGAGCGCGGTGACGACGACCTCGTCGTGGCGACGAAGATGGGGCGCCGCGCCGACCCGCACGTGCCCGAGGCGTTCACCGCCGCCAACCTGCGGGCGTGGAACGACCGCAGCCGCCGCAACCTCGGCGTCGACGCGCTCGACCTGGTGCAGCTGCACTGCCCGCCGACCGCCGTGTTCGCCGACGACCGGGTCTTCGACGAGCTGGACACGATGGTCGGCGAGGGCCGGCTGCGCGCCTACGGCGTCTCCGTCGAGACCGTCGACGAGGCCCTCACGGCGATCGCCAGGCCGCACGTCGCGAGTGTCCAGATCATCCTCAACGTCTTCCGTCGCAAGCCGTTGGAGCGTGCGCTGCCGGCGGCGCAGGAGGCCGGTGTGGGCATCATCGCGCGCGTGCCGCTCGCCAGCGGTCTGCTCAGCGGCAGGTACGACGAGCACACCACGTTCGCAGCCGACGACCACCGCACGTACAACCGCTCGGGCGCGGCCTTCGACGTGGGCGAGACCTTCTCCGGCGTCCCGTTCGAGGTGGGGGTGGCGGCGGCCCGCGAGGTCGCGGCGCTGACGCCGGACGGCGCCACGACGGCCCAGCTCGCGCTGCGCTGGGTGGTCGACCAGCCGGGGGTCTCCACGGTGATCCCGGGTGCCCGCTCGCCGGAGCAGGCGCGAGCCAACGCCGGCGCGGCAGGCCTCGCGCCGCTGGACGAGGCGACCCTCGACGCGCTGCGCCGGGTCTACGACGAGCGCGTCCGCGAGCACGTGCACGACCGCTGGTGACGGCGGCTCACCACCCGCGGGTGCGTCCCGGCGTCGGGATGGCGCGGCGCTCGGCCTGACGCCGGCGCTCGGCGAGCCGCTCGCGCTCCTTGGCGAAGACGAGGCGGGCCAGGCGCTCGGCCTGGCGGTGCTCGAGCCCGACGAACGAGCCCCGCAGGCCGAAGTTGGCGATCTCGATGACCTGCAGGCTCGTCTGGATCGGCTCGCCCTCGGGGAGCTCCAGGACGACCGGCACGACGGTGCCGCTGCGCACGCTGCCGGCGATGTTGAGGTCGAGCGTGGCCATCAGCCCCCCGGCCGAGACGTTGCGCGTGCGTCCGGTCACCACGCGGGGGCTCGGGTCGCTGGCGTCCGCGCCGGGGATGGTCACCGTGATCGGAAGCTCGACGTCCCCGCGCACCTCCTGGCGGCGCTGGGTGACCGGCGTCGACGACCCGAGGTGCAGTGACATGCCGGTGCCGTCGACGACCACCCGGGCCAGCACGCTGACCAGGCCCTGCTCGGTGGCCACCTCGACCCGGCCCGGCCCCAGGGCGAGCGCGTCGCTCGGTCCCATGACGGGCACACGCGCCACCGCGGCGTCCTCGACGGACCCCGATGCGCGCACCGTGGTCTCGGCGAGGGTCTTGAGGGTGACGCGGTCGCCGCCGGCCACCAGCGTGAGGCTGGAGCCCGCGGCGATGGTGAGGTCCATGCCGGTGCTCCTTCCTGCGTGCGGGCACGCCGCGACGACGTGGTGGCTGTCGAGGTGCCTATCGACCGTTCGAGCGCCCATCTGCAGGCATTCCGGGCACGAATCCGACGCCAGGGGCGCGCACCGGTCCGCGGTCGGAGCACCGTAGGATCGACGGGTCATCCGTACCGAACCCCGAGGGGAACTCCCGTGTTGCGCACGCACGCGGTCGGCACCTTGCGTGCCGACCAGGCCGGCCAGACCGTCACGCTCACCGGCTGGGTCGCCGGCCGGCGTGATCACGGCGGCGTGGCGTTCCTGGACCTGCGCGACGCGAGCGGTGTCGCCCAGGTCGTCGTGCGCGACGAGCTGCTCGAGTCCTCGGACGCGCACGGCCTGCGCAACGAGTACTGCATCAAGGTCACCGGCGTCGTCGGCCGTCGCCCGGCGGGCAACGAGAACCCGCACCTTCCGACGGGCGAGATCGAGGTCACCGCCCACGAGCTCGAGGTGCTCAGCGAGTGCGCCCCGCTGCCGTTCCAGATCGACGAGCGCGTGGAGGTCGGCGAGGAGGCTCGGCTCAAGCACCGCTACCTCGACCTGCGCCGTCCCGGCCCCGCCGCCGCCATCCGCCTGCGCAGCGAGGCCAACCGCGCCGCCCGCGAGGTGCTGCAGCAGCGCGACTTCGTCGAGATCGAGACGCCCACCTTGACCCGGTCGACTCCCGAGGGGGCGCGCGACTTCCTGGTGCCCGCCCGGCTGCAGCCGGGCAGCTGGTACGCCCTGCCGCAGAGCCCTCAGCTCTTCAAGCAGCTGCTGATGGTCGCCGGCATGGAGCGCTACTACCAGATCGCGCGCTGCTACCGCGACGAGGACTTCCGCGCCGACCGTCAGCCCGAGTTCACCCAGCTCGACGTCGAGATGAGCTTCGTCGAGCAGGACGACGTCATCGAGCTCGGCGAGCAGATCGCCGTCGCGCTCTGGCGGCTCATCGGGGTCGACCTGCCGACGCCGTTCCCGCGCCTGACCTACGCCGAGGCCATGCGCCGCTTCGGCACCGACAAGCCCGACCTGCGCTTCGGCAACGAGCTCGTCGAGTGCACCGAGTACTTCAAGGACACGCCGTTCCGGGTGTTCCAGGCCGAGTACGTCGGCGCCGTGGTCATGCCCGGTGGGGGCAGCCAGCCGCGCAAGCAGCTCGACGCCTGGCAGGACTGGGCCAAGCAGCGCGGGGCGAAGGGCCTGGCCTACGTGCTCGTCGGCGAGCAGGGTGAGCTCGGCGGCCCGGTCGCCAAGAACCTCACCGAGGACGAGCGCGTCGGCCTCGCGGCGCACGTGGGCGCCGCCCCCGGCGACGCGATCTTCTTCGCCGCCGGCCCCACCAAGAGCTCGCGCGCGCTGCTCGGGGCCGCCCGCCTCGAGATCGGCCGCCGCTGCGGGCTCGTCGACGAGTCCGCCTGGTCGCTGCTGTGGGTGGTCGACGCGCCGCTGTTCGAGCCGGCGTCCGAGGCCGTCGCCAGCGGTGACGTCGCCGTCGGGTCCGGCGCGTGGACCGCCGTCCACCACGCCTTCACCTCACCGAAGGCGGAGTTCCTCGACACGTTCGACACCGACCCCGGGTCGGCGCTGGCCTACGCCTACGACATGGTCTGCAACGGCAACGAGATCGGCGGCGGGTCGATCCGTATCCACCGCCGCGACGTGCAGGAGCGGGTCTTCCGCGTCATGGGGCTGGCGCCGGAGGAGGCGCAGGAGAAGTTCGGCTTCCTGCTCGACGCCTTCGCCTTCGGTGCCCCGCCGCACGGTGGCATCGCCTTCGGCTGGGACCGCATCTGCGCGCTGCTGTCGGGCACGGAGTCGATCCGCGACGTCATCGCGTTCCCGAAGTCCGGCGGCGGCTTCGACCCGCTCACCAGCGCGCCGGCGCCGATCACCGCCCAGCAGCGCAAGGAGGCCGGCGTCGACGCCGTCCCCAAGCAGCAGGTGCCGACCAGTGAGGCCGAGGCCGAGGTCACCGCTGCCGAAGCCGCTTCCTGACCGACCCGCATGGCCGGGAGGGTCGCGATCGGTGCCAGGTGAGAAAAGGCCGCACGGTCGGGGTGTGGAGCCAGCAGGTCGGCGTACGTGGTCAGCTCGCGCGGGCCACCGCCCATCAGTGCGCGCCGATGCCGAACCGGTCGTGCAGCCGGCGCAGCGGGCCAGGCGCCCACCAGTTCCACTCACCGAGCAACGTCATGGTGGCCGGGACGAGCAGCATCCGCACGAGCGTCGCGTCGACCACCACGGCGGTCGTCAGCGCCACCCCCGTCTGCTTGACGGTGAGGACCTGGGCGACCAGGAGCCCGGCGAAGACGATGACGACGAGCAGCGCGGCCGAGGTGATGATCCGGCCGGACCGCTGCAGCCCCGCCGCCACCGCCTCGTCGTTGCTGCGACCCAGGTCGCGCTGCTCCTTGATGCGTGAGAGCAGGAAGACCTCGTAGTCCATGGCCAGGCCGAAGCCGAACGCCAGCACCATCGGCGGGATCGTCGTCTCGACGGCACCGGTGGAGGTGAACCCCAGCAGCCCCTCGAGGTGGCCGTCCTGGAACACGAGCGTCACCACGCCGAGCGAGGCGCCGAGCGAGAAGACGTTCATCACCAGCGCCTTCAGCGGCACCAGCACCGAGCCGGTCATGAGGAACAGCAGCACGAACGTCACCAGCACCACGAGGGTGATCGCCCACGGTGCCCGCCGCACCAGCGCGGCCGAGAAGTCCAGCTGCCCGGCTGCCTGGCCGGTGGCGTACGCCGGGAAGTCCGGCCGGTCGCTGCGCAGGGTCTGCACGACCTTCCGCGCCACGGGGCCGCCGGCGTCCCCGCCGTCGACGCGCACTCCGAGCACCGTCACCTCACCGCGCTGCACGGGCTCGTCGACGCTCGCGACGCCGTCGACGGCCTCGACGTCCGGCACCCACGAGCTCACCTGCTGGGGCGTCGCCTTCGCCACCACCACGATGTCCGGGGTCGACAGCACGGGGTAGTGGACGTCCAGCTGCTCGGTGAAGGTGCGCTGCTCGGTGCCCACGGGCATGAGCTCGGGCCCGGACGAGCGCAGGTGCATGCCCAGCGTGGGCAGCGCGGCGACCACCAGCAGCGCCGCGACGCCCAGCGTCACCAGCCAGGCGCGGCGCTGCACGGCAGCGGCGAGCCGCGAGAAGACCCCCTCCGCCGGCGCGACGTCGCCGAGCCGGCTGAGCAGCACGCGCAGCCCGGGCACGCGCTGGGGGAGGCCGGGCCGCACGAGCCGGGCGCCGGCGAGGCCGACCAGGGCGGGCACGAAGCCGACGGCGACCAGCAGGGCGACCGCGACGACGCTGACCCCGGCGGCGCCGAGGGCGCGCAGGATCTCGGCCTGGAAGAACATCAGGCCGGACAGGCTGATCGCGACGATGAGTCCGGAGAACAGGACGGTCCGGCCGGCCACGGCGACGGTGCGGCCGACGGCGTGCTCGACCTCCTGCGGCGTCGGCGTGTGGTCGACCATGACCGTGCGCAGCTCCTCGCGGAACCGGCTCACGATCAGCAGGCCGTAGTCGATGCACAACCCCAGCCCCAGGATCGTCACGACGTTGACCACCGTCGCGTCGAGGTCGATCAGCTGCGAGAAGCCCCACAGCGCAGCCAGCCCGCCGCCGATCGAGGCGATGGCCCCGGCGAGCGGCAGCCCGGCGGCGACGAACCCACCGAACACCAGCACCATGACGAGCAGGCTGATCGGCAGCGCCACCCCCTCGCCGGTGCGCAGGTCGACCTCGACCCGGTGGGTGATCTCGTCGACGAGCTGGCGGGTGCTGCCCGTCGTCGCGACCGCGCCGGGCAGCGTGCTGGCCACCTGCGCCGACTGCGCCTCGACCCAGTGGGCGCGCTCGAGCTCCGTGGACGACGTGAGGCCGGGCGCGAGGCGGACGAGCAGCGCCACGCCGCGCCCGTCCCGGTCGACCAGACCGGCGGCTGCGGGGCTGGTCAGCCCCCCGGGCACGGTGTACGGCGTCGTCACCCCGGTCACGGCGGCCCCGGCCGAGAGGGTCCGGGTCAGCCCGGTGACCGCCGAGCGCACGGCCGGGTCGGCGGGGTCGACGCCGTCCAGCACGGTCGTGACGGTCGGACCGACCTTGCTCTGGGCGCTGAGCAGGTCGCGTCCGGTGCGCGAGTCGCCGGGGACCGTCGGCTCGCCGCTGCTCAGCCGGTCGAACAGCGAGCCGCCGCCGAGGGCGCCGAGCGCGAGCAGGAACGCGGCGAGCACCACCGCGACCCAGCCGACGACGACGAGCCTGGCGTGGCGTGCCTCGAAGCGTCCGAGCCGTTCCAGGGTGGTCACGGACGTAGCCTGCCAGCCCACCTCGGCGCTCCGTGATCACCCCACCGCCTCCCCCTCCGCGCGCGTGCACTTCGGTGACAAGGTGCACGCCTGCTCCCGGGCCGGGCGTGCACTTCGGTGACAAGGTGCACGCGAGGGATGGGTAGGGTCTGTGCGTGAGCGACCTGTTCTCGCTGGACGACGGCGCCGGGCGTCCGTCGGCGCCGCTGGCGGTGCGCATGCGTCCCCGCACGCTGGACGAGGTCGTCGGCCAAGAGCACCTGCTCGCCCCCGGCTCGCCGCTGCGCCGCCTGGTCGAGGGCGGCGAGGGCCCGGCCGGCTCGTCGTCCGTGGTGCTCTGGGGACCCCCCGGCACCGGCAAGACCACGCTGGCGCACGTGGTGTCGCAGGGCACGGGCGGCCGGTTCGTCGAGCTGTCGGCCATCACCGCCGGCGTCAAGGACGTCCGGGCCGTGATGGACGCCGCCCGCGACGACCTCGCGCTGCACCGGCGCAGCACCGTGCTCTTCCTCGACGAGATCCACCGCTTCACCAAGGCCCAGCAGGACGCGCTGCTGCCCGGCGTCGAGAACCGCTGGGTCGTGCTCGTCGCGGCGACCACCGAGAACCCCTCGTTCTCGGTGGTCTCGCCGCTGCTCTCGCGATCGCTGGTGCTCACCCTGCGTCCGCTGGACGACGACGCGATCCGCCGCCTCGTGCAGCGGGCGGTCAGCGAGCCCCGCGGCCTGGACGGCCGGGTCGCGCTCGACGAGGACGCGCTGGAGCACCTCGTGCGGCTCGCCGCCGGCGACGCGCGCCGGGCCCTGACGGCGCTGGAGGCCGCGGCCGGCGCCGCCCTGTCGGACACCGGCGAGGACCAGACCGACCCGGTGCCGCTGACGACGGAGCACGCGGAGCGCGCGATCGACACCGCCGTGCTGCGCTACGACCGCGAGGGCGACCAGCACTACGACGTGGCGAGCGCGTTCATCAAGTCCGTGCGCGGCTCGGACGTGGACGCCGCCCTGCACTACCTCGCCCGGATGCTCGAGGCCGGGGAGGACCCGCGGTTCGTCGCCCGCCGCATCGTCATCTCCGCGTCCGAGGACGTCGGCATGGCCGACCCGACGGCGCTGGTCACGGCGGTGGCGGCGGCGCAGGCCGTGCAGCTCATCGGGATGCCGGAGGCCCGGATCGTGCTGGCACAGGCCGTGGTGCACCTCGCCACCGCGCCGAAGTCCAACGCGGCGTACCTCGGGATCGACGCGGCGATCGCCGACGTCCGGGCCGGACGCGCGGGTACGGTGCCCGCCCACCTGCGCGACGCCCACTACCCGGGGGCCAAGCGGCTCGGCCACGGCAAGGCCTACGTCTACTCCCACGACGAGCCGCACGGGGTCGCCGAGCAGCAGTACCTGCCCGACTCCCTGCTCGGCCGCGAGTACTACACGCCCACCGACCGGGGGGCCGAGCGCGACGTCGCCGGACGCCTCGAGCGCCTGCGGCGCATCCTGCGCGGCCGCTGAGGTTCTCGGTGTGAGCGCCGGCGCCGCTCGGGGTAGGGTCGGGACGCTGTCTGCGCCCGGCAGCCACTCGGCGTCCGCCGACCCTGAGCTGGCGGGCACCCAGGAGGGATGCGTCGGATGTCGGCTGGAGACATCGCGGGACTCATCGCCGCGGTCGCCTTCGTGGCGCTCGTGGCGCTGCTCGCCGTGCCGATCCTCAAGCTCGGTCGGCTGATCGACGACGCGCGCGGCACCGTGCAGGGCGTCACGACCGAGAGCCTTCCCCTGCTGCGGGAGGTGACCACCACCGTCACGACCACCAACGGCGAGCTCGAGCGGGTCTCGGCCATCACCACCAACGTGCAGCAGATGACGACGAACGCCTCGGCGCTCACGGCGCTGTTCGCGGCCACGCTGGGCTCCCCGGTCATCAAGGTCGCGGCGTTCACCTACGGCGTGCGCCAGGCCATGAGCGGCCGCCAGCCGTCGTCCGGCACCCGACGCCGTCGGCGCAGGGGCTGATCGGCGTGCGCAGGGTCTTCTGGATCGCGCTCGGTGCCACCGCCGGGGTGCTCGTGGTGCGCAAGCTGACCAAGACCGCGGAGTCGTACACGCCCGAGGGCGTCGCGCGCGGGCTGTCCGGGCTGGGCGAGGGACTGCGCGAGATGGCGCAGGTCGTGCGCGAGGCCATGGAGCAGCGCGACGCCGAGCTGCGCCTCGCCCTCGGGGTCGACGAGGGCGCGATCGACCCCGCCCGCGCCCAGGCCCTGATCGACCACCCGATGGCCGACCACCAGTGGTCGACGCCGGACGACGCCGACCGCCCCAGCAACCCGGCGTCCCGTGCGGGTGCGTCCGGCGGGCGAGCTCGCTAGGGGCGCGCGCCCCCGACCCCCGCGACCTTGCACACCTGCGGGCCGCCGCGACGCGGACACCGTTCCGGACGTCGCACCGGCCCCGAGCCACGACAGGATGATCCCCATGGAGACGGCTGAGATCCGTCGTCGGTGGCTGCGGTTCTTCCAGGACAACGGCCACACCGTCGTCCCGAGCGCGCCGCTGCTGTACGACGACCCCAACCTGCTGTTCGTCAACGCCGGCATGGTGCCGTTCAAGCCCTACTTCCTGGGCCAGGAGCGCGCGCCGTACCAGCGGGCGACCAGCTCGCAGAAGTGCGTGCGCACCCTCGACATCGAGGAGGTCGGCAAGACCAGCCGGCACGGCTCGTTCTTCCAGATGAACGGCAACTTCTCGTTCGGCGACTACTTCAAGGAAGGCGCGATCGAGCTCGCCTGGGACCTCGTCACGCGATCGCAGGGCGACGGCGGTTTCGGGCTGGACGAGTCGCGCCTGTGGGTGACGGTCTTCCACGACGACGACGAGTCGATCGGGCTGTGGAAGCGCATCGCCGGGCTGCCCGACGACCGGATCGTGCGCCGCGGCTTCAAGGACAACTACTGGCACATGGGCGTCCCGGGCCCTGGTGGCCCGTGCAGCGAGATCTACCTCGACCGCGGCCGCGAGTACGGCCCGGACGGCGGCCCGGAGGTCGACGAGGACCGCTTCATGGAGTTCTGGAACCTCGTCTTCATGCAGTACGAGCTGTCCGAGGTGCGCTCGAAGGAGGACTTCGACGTCGCCGGGGAGCTGCCGGCGAAGAACATCGACACCGGCATGGGCCTGGAGCGCATCGCGAGCATCCTGCAGGGCGTCGACAACCTCTACGAGATCGACGAGGTCTACCCGGTCATCGCCCGCGCGTCCGAGCTCAGCGGACGGCGCTACGGCGCCTCCCACGACGACGACGTGCGCCTGCGCGTGGTCGCCGACCACGTGCGCACCGGCCTGATGCTCATCTCCGACGGCGTGGTGCCGGGCAACGAGGGACGTGGCTACGTGCTGCGGCGCATCCTGCGCCGCGCGGTGCGGGCCATGCGCCTGCTGGGTGTCGACGCGCCCTCGCTGCCCGAGCTGCTGCCGGTGAGCAAGCAGGCCATGGCGCCGAGCTACCCCGAGCTCGAGCGCCAGTGGGGCCGGATCTCCCAGCTCGCGTACGCCGAGGAGGAGGCGTTCCGCCAGACGCTGCGCGCGGGCACGCAGATCCTCGACCTCGCGATCGCCGACGCCCGTGACGAGGCGATCCGCGAGGAGACCACCGGTGGCCCGGTCGCGGGGGCGCCGCGGCTGTCGGGCTCGAAGGCGTTCCAGCTGCACGACACCTACGGCTTCCCGATCGACCTCACCCTCGAGATGGCGGCCGAGCAGGGCGTGGCCGTCGACGAGGAGGGCTTCCGCCGCCTGATGGCCGAGCAGAAGGCCAAGGCGAAGGCCGACGCGAAGGCGAAGAAGACCGGTCACGCCGACGTGTCGGTCTACCGCGAGCTGGCCGACCTGCTGGGTCGCCCGGTCGAGTTCACCGGCTACGACCAGGTGGCGAGCGAGGCGCGCGTGGCCGGCCTGCTCGTCGACGGGGCGTCGTCCTCGCACGCGCGGGAGGGCGACAGCGTCGAGATCGTCCTCGACCGCACACCGTTCTACGCCGAGGGCGGCGGCCAGCTCGCCGACGCGGGCCGGATCGAGCTGGACGGCGTGGTCGTCGAGGTCGACGACGTGCAGAAGCCGCTCGGCGACCTCATCGTCCACCGGGCGCGCATCATCAGCGGCGAGCTCACGGTCGGCGACCAGGTGCAGGGGCTGGTCGACGTGCAGCGACGCAAGGCGATCAGCCGGGCCCACACCGCGACGCACATGGTCCACAAGGCGATCCGGGAGGCGCTCGGCGACACCGCGACCCAGGCGGGGTCCGAGAACGCGCCCGGCCGCTTCCGGTTCGACTTCAACGCCTCGGCCGCGGTGCCTCCGTCGGTGCTGCGCGACGTCGAGGCGCGCGTCAACGCGCTGCTGTCCGACGACCTCGAGGTGCACGCCGAGGTGATGACGCAGGCCCAGGCGGTCGAGGCCGGTGCCATGGCGCTGTTCGGTGAGAAGTACGGCGACGAGGTGCGGGTCGTGTCCGTCGGCGAGTGGGCGCGCGAGCTGTGCGGTGGCACGCACGCGCAGCGGTCGGGCCAGCTCGGCCTGGTGTCGCTGCTCGGTGAGGCCTCCATCGGCTCGGGGGTGCGCCGGGTCGAGGCGCTCGTGGGCACCGACGCCTACGACTACCTCGCGCGCGAGCACGCCCTCGTCGGGCAGCTCACCGAGGTGCTCAAGGTGCGTCCCGAGGAGCTGCCGGACCGCGTCGGCTCGATCCTGGGCCGCCTGCGCGAGGCGGAGAAGGAGATCGCGGCGGTGCGGCAGCAGCAGGTGCTCGCGGCCGCCGCCGGCCTGGCCTCGTCGGCGCGTGACGTCTACGGCGTCTCGTTCGTCAGCCACGACGCCGGCGAGGGCGTGAGTGCCGACGGTCTGCGCACGCTCGTCCTCGACGTCCGCGGCCGGCTGCCCGGTGACCGGCCCGCGGTCGTCGCGGGCACGGCCGTGGCCAAGGGACGTCCGGTGGTCGTCGTCGCCACCAACGACGAGGCGCGTCGCTGGGGCGTCAAGGCGGGCGAGCTCGTGCGCGAGGCCGCCCAGGTGCTCGGTGGTGGCGGCGGCGGCAAGGACGACGTCGCCCAGGGCGGCGGCACGGACGCCGCGAAGGTCGGCGAGGCCCTCGCGCGCATCGAGCACATCGTCGGCGAGCGCGTCACGGGACGCTGAGCGTGACCGCCACCGGCGAGGCTCGCCGCGGCGTCCGTCTCGGGGTCGACGTCGGCGCGGTGCGGGTCGGTCTGGCCGCCAGCGACCCGCACGGCGTCCTGGCCACCCCGGTCGAGACGCTGAGGCGCGACCTCACCGACGGCAGCGACCTCGACCGCATCGTGGCGGAGGTGCGCGAGCGCGAGGCGGTGGACGTGTACGTCGGTCTGCCGCGCTCGCTGTCCGGCGCCGAGGGCCCGGCCGCTGCGGCGGCGCGCGAGTACGCGGGGCTGCTGGTCGAGCGCCTGCGGGCCGCCGGGTCGCAGGTGCCGGTGCGACTGGTCGACGAGCGGCTCTCGACGGTGGCGGCCCACCGCTCGCTGCGGGAGTCCGGCGTGGCGGGTCGCAAGCAGCGCGCCGTGGTCGACCAGGTGGCGGCGGTCGTGCTGCTCCAGGCGGCACTGGATGCCGAGCGTGCGTCGGGTGCGCCTTCTGGTGAGCGGGTCGACCAGGTACCCTCGTCCGGTGCCTGACCGCAACTCGCAGCACCGCCACGCGGACCTCGGGGCGGTCCTGGCCGAGCAGCACGACGGCGGCCACGACGCACCGCAGTTCAGCAGCCGCGCCGAGCGCCGCCACCACGACACGCACACCCACCGGCGCCGTCGCCGGCGGGGGCGCCGCAGCGTGGTCATGCTCATCGCGATCGTCCTGGTGGCCGGCGGTGCCCTGGGGGCGGTCTTCGCGCTGCGACCGGTGATCAGCCAGCTGACCGCCAGCGACGACTACACCGGCACCGGCACCGGCAGCGTGAAGGTCAGCATCGCCAACGGCGCCAGCGGCCGAGCGATCGGCCGCACCCTGGAGCAGGCCGGCGTCGTGAAGTCGGTCAAGGCGTTCGTCGAGGCCGCGGGCAAGAACCCCAAGTCCGGCTCGATCCAGCCGGGGGAGTACACGCTGCGCGAGAAGATGAGCGCGGCGTCCGCGATCACCCTGCTGCTCGACCCGAGCGCCCGAAGCGCCGACCGCGTCACGGTGCGCGAGGGGCTGCGGGCGAGCGAGATCGTCACGGTGCTGGCGAAGGCGACCGGCCTGCCCATGAGCGACTACACGGCCGCGCTCAAGGACCCTGACGCCCTGGGGGTCCCTGCCTCGGCGAAGGGCAAGGTCGAGGGCTGGCTGTTCCCGGACACCTACGAGTTCGGCACCCAGCTGAGCGCCCAGCAGCAGCTCACCCGGATGGTCGCCCACACCCACGACGTCCTGGACGGTCTCGGCGTCTCGGACGCCGCCGCGCCGAAGGTGCTCACGATCGCCAGCCTGGTCCAGGCCGAGGCCTCCGCGCCGGAGGACTTCGCCAAGGTCGCGCGGGTCGTCGACAACCGCCTCGCCAACCAGCTGCAGAACGGCAGCCGGCTGCAGCTGGACTCCACCGTGAGCTACGCGGTGGGCAAGCGCACGATCACCACGACGGCGAACGAGCGCAACGTCGACTCGCCGTACAACACCTACCGGTACGGCGGCCTGCCGCCCGGCCCGATCAACAACCCGGGCAAGGCCGCGATCCAGGCCGCGCTCAAGCCCGCGCCCGGGCCGTGGCTGTACTTCGTCACCGTCGACCCCTCGACCGGCGAGACGAAGTTCGCGACGACGGCCGCCGAGCACCAGCGCAACGTGGCCGAGTTCCAGCAGTGGTGCCGCGACAACCCCGGCCAGTGCTGACGTCGGCGTCGTGACCGCGCCGGGTCGGCGGGCGGCCGTGCTGGGCAGCCCGATCGCGCACTCGCTCTCGCCGGTGCTGCACCGCGCTGCCTACGGCTCGCTCGGGCTGAGCGGCTGGCGGTACGACGCGGTCGAGGTGGGTGACGCCGAGGCGCTCGAGCGGTTCGTCGCCGGGTGCGACGACACGTGGGCCGGGCTGTCGCTGACGATGCCGCTCAAGCGGCTCGTGCAGCCGCTGCTGGCCGAGATCTCGCCCACGGCCCGAGCCACGGGGTCGGTCAACACGGTGGTGTTCACCGAGCGGGGTGCGGTCGGTGACAACACCGACGTCGAGGGGCTGGTGCGGGCGTTGGCCGAGGCGGGCGTCGAGCAGGTGACCCGCGCCGTCGTGCTGGGCGGGGGTGCGACCGCGGCCTCCGCTGTGGCTGCTCTCGGCCGGCTGGGCGCCGTCCGCCCGCGGGTCGTCGTCCGCTCACCCGAGCGCGCCGCTGACGTCGTGTCAGCGGGCGAGGCGCTGGGGGTGGACCTCCGACTGGAGCCGTGGGCCGCTGCGCCTCGGCTGCTCGCCGAGGCCGAGGTCGTGGTGGCGACCGTGCCGGCGTCCGGGCAGGACGCCGTGGTGGGGGCCGTGCGGCAGGCCACGGCGTGCCCGGGGCTGCTGCTCGACGTCACCTACCACCCGTGGCCCACGGCGGGGGCCGAGGCGTGGCGGGCGCGGGGCGGCGCCGCAGTCGGTGGCTTCGGGATGCTGCTGCACCAGGCGGTGGCGCAGGTGCGGCTGATGACGGGGCGCCAGCCGGAGGCCGAGGCGATGCGGAGTGCCGGACTTGCGGCGCTTGCTCAAGGTGGTCCTGAGCAGCGCCGATAGGCAGGGGCGATACCCGCCTACCGCCTCAGGGAGCGTGCACGACTCATGCAGCTTGCCGAGATCCTGCTCGCTGACGGACTGGTCGACGAGGGGCAGCTCAGCGCCGCCTTCGACGAGCACCAGCGGGTAGGCCGCAGCCTCGGGCGCGTCCTCGTCGACCAGGGCGTGCTGACCGAGACCCAGCTGGTGGCGGCGCTGGCCCAGCAGATCGGCCTGCCGTTCGTCGACCTGCAGGAGTACCAGGTCGACGGCTCGGCCACGGGCCGGGTGCCCGGAGTCGTCGTCCGGCGCCACAACTGCCTGCCCATCGGCTACTCCGACGACGGCAAGCTGCTCGTCGCGATGGCCGACCCCGGCAACGTCTTCGCCCTGGACGACATCCGCTCGATGACCGGCATGGAGGTGCGGCCGGTCGTCGCGACCCGCGCCGACGTGATCGCTGCGATCGACCGGTACTACCGGGCCGACGCGGACATGGACGACATCACGTCCGCGATGGAGGTCACGGACGACGACGAGGACCTGTCCAAGGTGAAGGAGATCACCGAGGACGCCCCCATCGTCAAGTTCGTCAACCTGCTGATCACGCAGGCGATCCAGGACCGCGCGTCCGACATCCACCTGGAGCCGGCCGAGACCGACCTGCGCGTGCGCTACCGCATCGACGGCGTGCTGCACGAGGTCATGCGCTCGCCCAAGGCGATCCAGAGCGGCGTCATCTCACGCCTGAAGATCATGGCCGACATCAACATCGCCGAGCGACGGATCCCGCAGGACGGCCGGCTGTCGGTGAACACGAACGGCAAGAAGATCGACCTGCGCGTGGCCACGCTGCCGACCGTGTGGGGCGAGAAGGTCGTCATGCGCATCCTCGACAACTCGACGGCTCGCCTCACCCTGAACGACCTGGGCTTCTCCGCCGGCAACTACGAGCGCTTCTCGGAGAGCTTCCAGAAGCCGTACGGGATGATCCTGGTGACGGGTCCCACGGGCTCCGGCAAGTCGACGACCCTCTACGCGACGCTCAACATCGTGAGCAAGCCCGAGGTCAACGTGATCACGGTCGAGGACCCCGTCGAGTACCGCCTGGCCGGCATCAACCAGGTGCAGGTGAACAACAAGGCGGGGCTGACCTTCGCGGCGGCGCTGCGCTCGATCCTGCGCTCGGACCCCGACGTGGTGCTGATCGGTGAGATCCGCGACCACGAGACGGCGCAGATCGCGGTGGAGGCGGCGCTGACCGGTCACCTGGTGCTGGCGACGCTGCACACGAACGACGCGCCGTCGGCGGTCACCCGCTCTGACCGAGATGGGCATCGAGCCGTTCCTGGTGGGCTCGGCGCTGGACTGCGTGCTGGCGCAGCGGCTCACGCGGCGGCTGTGCACGCGCTGCAAGGAGGCGTACACACCTGAGCCCGTGGACCTGGAGCGGGTGGGGTTCCCCTGGTCGCCGGGGGAGGAGCTGCCCGTGCTGTACCGGCCGCTGGGCTGCTCGGCGTGCTCGAAGACCGGCTACAAGGGCCGGGTCGCGCTGCACGAGGTGATGGCGGTCAGCGAGACGATCGAGCGGCACACGGTCGAGCGGACGTCGGCAGCGGTGATCGGCGAGACCGCGCGGTCCGAGGGCATGACGACGCTGCGCATGGACGGCTGGCTGAAGGTGCTCGACGGCGTGACGTCGATCGAAGAGGTCCTGCGCGTCGTCGTCTAGCGACCGGCCTCGCGCCCAATCGCTCAAGAGCTGCCCGAGGCGTGCCGATAGCCGCCAGAGAAGTTCTCCAGCTCGGCCGGTCCTGCGTCGAGCCCGTCTACAGGGAGTGCCGTGAGCGCCACCGGACAGCCTTACGTCCCGGAGCAGTTCAGCTTTCCTGGTGCCCAGGAGGGCTACACGCCCGTGATCTCAGGTTCCTTGCCGACCTCGGCCGAGACGCTCGTCCAGCCGACGGAGGCGCCGACCGGGGCGTACGCCCGCGCGAGCACCGAGCAGGGCGTGGCCGACGGCGACTTCAACATCACCGAGCTGCTGATCCACATGATGGAGCTCGGGGCGTCGGACCTGCACATCACGTCCGGGGCTGAGCCGATGATCCGCCTGAACGGTGGGCTGCGGCCCATCGAGGGGCAGGCGAAGCTCACACCCGCCGTGATCCAGCGCGTCATCTACGCGATGCTCACCCAGCGCCAGCGCGAGAAGTTCGAGGAGAACCTCGAGCTGGACATCGCGTACTCGGTGCCGGGCAAGGCGCGGTTCCGCGTGAACGTCTACCGGCAGCGCGAGGCCGTCGGTGCGGCGTTCCGGCTGATCCCGTACGAGATCAAGCCCCTGGAGGCCCTCGGCATCCCGCCGGCGGTCAACAACTTCGCCGGCCTTCCCCGCGGCATGGTGCTCGTCACCGGCCCCACGGGCTCGGGCAAGTCCACGACGCTGGCCGCGCTGGTGGACCTCGCCAACCGCACGCGCAACGACCACATCATGACGGTCGAGGACCCGATCGAGTTCCTCCACCGGCACAAGAAGTGCATGGTCAACCAGCGCGAGGTGGGGGAGGACACCCACTCGTTCGCCGCGGCGCTGAAGCACGTGCTGCGCCAGGACCCCGACATCATCCTCGTCGGCGAGATGCGTGACCTCGAGACCATCTCCGTGGCTCTCACCGCCGCCGAGACCGGTCACCTCGTCTACGCCACGCTGCACACGCAGGACGCCGCCCAGACGATCGACCGCGTCATCGACGTCTTCCCGTCCGAACAGCAGCAGCAGGTGCGCGTGCAGCTCGCGGGTGCGATCCAGGGCATCGTCTGCCAGACCTTGTGCAAGACGGCGGACGGCCGCGGCCGGGTCGTCGCCACCGAGGTCCTCGTCGCCACCCCGGCGATCCGCAACCTCATCCGTGAGGGCAAGACCCACCAGATCTACTCGGCCATGCAGGCCGGGGCGCAGCACGGGATGCACACGCTCGACCAGCACCTCGCTGAGCTGGTGCGCACCCACCAGATCACCTACGAACACGCTCTGGACAAGTGCCACCACGTCGAGGACTTCAACCGCCTGCTCGGCCGGAGCTGAGGGAACGCCATGCCAACGACAACGTTCGAGTACGCCGTCCGCGACCGCGACGGCAAGCTGGTCAAGGGCACGCTGGACGCCGACAACCAGGGGCAGGTGGTGCAGAAGCTCAAGACCCTGGGCTACGCCCCGGTGAGCATCACCAAGGCCAATGGAGGCATGAAGAAGGAGATCACCATCCCCGGCTTCGGGGGGAAGGTGAAGCTCAAGGACCTCGCGGTGATGAACCGCCAGTTCGCCACGATGATCAGCTCGGGGCTGTCGCTCCTGAGGGCCCTGAGCATCTTGGCCGAGCAGACCGAGAGCAAGCCGCTCAAGCAGGCGCTCGCCGTCGTGCGCGCGGACGTGGAAACCGGGCAGTCGCTGTCGTCGGCGCTGGCGAAGCACCCTAAGGTCTTCCCGCCGCTCATGGTGAACATGTGCCGGGCCGGCGAGGTCGGCGGGTTCCTCGACTCCGTCCTGATGCAGATCGCCGAGAACTACGAGGCCGAGGTCAAGCTCCGGGGCAAGATCAAGTCCGCGATGACGTACCCGGTCGTCGTCTTCGTCATCGCCGTCATCGCGGTGATCGGCATGCTGCTGTTCATCGTGCCGGTGTTCGCCAAGATGTTCACCGACCTGGGTGGGGAGCTGCCGGCGCCTACGAAGGCGCTCGTGTGGATGTCCCACGCGATGAAGTTCGCGGCGCCGGTGCTCGCCGTGGCGGTGGTGGTCGGGCCGATCATCTGGGGGCGCATCAAGCACCAGGAGCGTGTCCGCAGCGTCGTGGACCCGGTGAAGTTCAAGGTGCCGGTCTTCGGGAACCTGTTCAAGAAGGTCGCGCTCGCCCGGTTCTCGCGCAACCTCGGCACGATGATGACGTCGGGCGTGCCCATCCTCCAGGCGCTGGACATCGTCGGGGACACCACCGGCAACATCGTGCTCGAGCGCGCCGTCTACGGCGTGAGGGAGAGCGTCAGGCGGGGCGAGTCACTGGCCAAGCCGCTGGCGGAGCACCCGGTGTTCCCGTCGATGGTGGTGCAGATGATGGCGGTCGGTGAGGACACCGGTGCGCTCGACACCATGCTGGCGAAGATCGCGGAGTTCTACGACCAGGAGGTCGAGGCCACGGCCGAGGCGCTGACAGCGCTCATCGAGCCCCTGATGATCGCGGTGATCGGCAGCATCATCGGCGCGATGATCATCGCCTTGTACATGCCCATCTTCAAGGTCTTCGACCTGATCAAGTAGTGGCCTCAACTGCAGCTGACGGCAGCGGGCGGTCCTCCTGCGGGAGGGCCGCCCGTTGGGCTGTTCGGACGAATGTCGTTCTGTCGCTAAAGGTCTCGCACCAGGGGCCGAAACAGATCTTGTCATCGAGCCACCGACCCGACATCGGATGCGGGATACCAAGGTCGGCTCAGTACTAGAAGGGGAGCAGCGAATGCTCGCTCGCATCCGCAAGTCCACGGAGGAGAAGGACCAGGGCTTCACCCTGATCGAGCTCCTCGTCGTGATGATCATCATCGGCATCCTCGCCGCCATCGCCATCCCGGTGTTCCTGAACCAGCGCAAGAAGGCCCAGGACTCCGCCGCCAAGGCTGACGTCTCCACCATCGGCAAGGAGCTCGCGACCTACTACGTCGACGGTCTCGCATCTACGGCGCACGGTGGTCATGGCCGTCACGATTGACGCGAACGGTCGCTACGTGCTCAACGTCAGCGCGGCCGACCGGGCCGCCGGTCGTCACCGCGCGTGGTCAACTCGGATCTCGGCAAGGCCAGCGCCAACAACGTCGCTGGGCACCAGACCTTCGTCGACTCGCAGCACTGGTGCGTCTCGGTGACCAACCACAAGGGTGACAAGGCCGATCCCGGCCGGCTACAAGTACTCGGCCACCGGCGGCCTCGGCAGGGTCAGCGCTGACGATCAGGCAACACCATGGATGGGCGGTCCCCTCTGGGGGCCGCCCATCGCGTGATCCGCAATCCGATCGGAAGGATGCGATGACGCACAGGTCTGGGAGCCGGACCAGGAACGACGGCGGCTTCACGCTGATCGAGCTTCTCGCGGTCATGATCATCATCGGCATTCTCGCCGCGATCGCCGATTCCGACGTTCCTGTCCCAGCGGGCGAAGGCGCACGACACCTCGACTCAGGCAGACGTGAACGTCCTGGGCAAGGAGGTCGCGACTTACTTCGTAGACGGCCGCGGGACGCTGTCGCTGGACTTCACGCGCTACCCGGCAGAGTGGTCGTGGCGGACGGTGCGGGCTACTCGACGACCGTGAACCTCACCAACGGCACTGCGCGGCCGTCGTCCGGCTCTTCGGCCAACCTCGGCGACGTCGACAGCTGGTGCGTGGCCCTGACCGACCCCGAGGCGGTGTCACCAAGACCTACAGCTTCTCGGCCACGAACGGGCTTCGGCCTGGTACGTGCTGATCCCAGCGCCTACCCGCTGGGCAACACCCCCCGAATGGCTGCATGCAGCAGCTCAAGTCGCCCCGGGGGTGTGACGACGATCATCACGGGCGAGAGCCGCCCTACCCGGACGAAGGTGAGACCACGCGTGAAGACGCAGAGGGTCGGTCGGCTCGACGAGGGTTTCACCCTCGTCGAGCTGATGGTGACCATGGTCATCGCGGGCATCCTCATGGCGATCGGCATGTTCACCTTCGCCAACTACCTGAAGGTGTCGCAGCAGCGAGGGACGGCCCGTGAGGTGGTCAGCCTCTTCCGCGACGCGTCCGAGCGAGCCATCTCCGAAGGGCGCACCTACTGCGTCGACATCGCGGCGGACGGGCGCTCGACCGTGATGTACCGCTACGCCTGCGACGGCGCGGCCACCAGCGTGGCCTCCGGCAGCACCCGGACGCAGAGCACCAAGGTCACGCTTGCCGCCGCGGTCACCAACCCGTCGCCCGCGCCCGCCTGCCCCGCCTCGCACAAGTGCGTCTACTTCTACCCCCGTGGAACTGCGACGCCGGCGGTCGTGACCGTGCAGAGCAGCGCCCGGAGCCAGACCTACACCGTGACCGTCGAGGGGTTGACTGCCCGTGTCTACTCACCGCAGCTCTAGGCGCCGGGCCGGCGTCGACTCCGGCTTCACGCTCGTCGAGGTCCTCGTGGCCCTCGGCCTGATCACCGTGATCCTCGCGGCCGCGCTCCCGGTCTTCGTCTCCATGCTCAAGGCGACGACGGTGACCAAGCTCGAGACCCAGGCGAAGAACCTTGGCCAGCAGCGGCTCGACCAGATGCGCAACCTGCGCTTCCACGTCGACCGGCAGAACGGCCCGTTCCTCGACCTGCTCGACATGTACTACACCAACGCGAAGTCGATCTCTCCCGTCACGACGGTCACGGTCGCCGGCGTCCCGCTGACCGGTCACTACGTCGCGACCGCCGCGGCGGCGAACGGGCACCCGGCCGGGCCGTTCTACCAGGTGACCACCGGGCCGCTGCCCAGCCCCTACAACACGTTCTCGCAGACGATCGACACGCAGTTCCTCAAGGCCGACGGCACACCGTTGCCGGCGTCGGTCTACCAGGACCGCTACGACAGCCAGGCCGTCGGTGCGGACCAGAACCCGTCGCTCATCGTCGGCGTCACGATCATCACGAGCTGGACCCACAATGGTGTCGCCAAGTCCAACCGGCTCTACACCCGCATCACCGACGGACGCCCGCAGCTGCCGGTGATCCAGAGCCAGGGACGCGCGACGGCCGTCCAGGTCAGCTCGACGGCCGTCGACGGGAGCACGCTCCAGCTGCAAGGTGGGGTCGCCACCGTCGATGGCGCGCAGTCCAGCGGGTCGTCGGTGGCCGGCTACGCCACCGGCATCGTCGTGGTCGATGGCAGCACGACGACGACCGGCAAGGTCTCGCAGTTCAACCTGCCGGGTCAGGCGGTGTCGACGGCCGGCTCGGGCAGCCCCCAGACCGCGAACGGCTGCTCCTGGTACGGCTACGGCTCGAACGACATCAGCAACGTGAGCGGTGACATCTCCTCCGGTCTGCCCAAGGGTCCGGCCAACGTCGACGCTGCGAGCCCCGCCAACGTCTTCAGCGGCTACCTGCAGGACATCGGCTCCCCAGCCTGCGGGCAGCTGAGCTTCGACACCCTGGCGCACGGCGGGCTCGCCCGCAGCGACGCGATCGGCTCCCTCATCGGAGCCGCTCCGTTCGTGAAGATCCGCGACTCGGCAAGCAACGCGCAGTCAGTGGTCGGCTCCGTCTACGCCTCGGCCACCCCGTTGAACGCCAGCCCACAGCGGACGACGGCCGGTGCGGCGGTGACGATGACCAAGCCGCTGGTCCTGTTCCCCAACACGGCCGAGCCGATGGCCGCCGCGACCGCGGGCCTGGTGAAGATCCAGGTCGCTAACGCGTCGGTCAGCTGCGTCAGCGACGCCAGCCCCGGGGTGCGCGGCCGCTACCAGCTGGTGCTCAGCTGGTACGGGCAAGGGCCGGGGGATTCGGCCCCACGGTGGCACCAACGGACCTTCAACTACGACTCCAGCGTCTCCTCGACGCCGACGGTCGCTGCCGGTAGCGATGTCTGGGATCCCACGAACACGTTCTTGACCGGCGGCATCCGGCTCAGCGACCTCGTGCAGGTGTCTCTGTCCGCCTCGGGCCTTCCGGCCGTTCTCAGCGAGGGGGCCCAGACGGGCCTGCGCGGCTTCCCGAACGGAGTGCTCACCGTGACCTCGGCCTCCACCTTGGCGAACGAGCCGCTGCTCGCAAGTGGTCTGCCCAGCGGTTACTCGGCGATCACGACCGTGGTGGGCAAGGTCACCTGCGTCGCGGACGACCGGCGATGAGCCGCCTGCGCGCCCGAGCCGGCGAGGGTGGCTTCACCCTCGTCGAGATGCTCGTCGCCATGAGCGTGCTCATGGTGGTGGTCACCGTCAGCATGACCGTCATCAAGTCGAGCAGCCAGGCGGTGAAGACCTCGAACCAGGTGCAGGACGTCAACGAAGAGGCACGGCAGGCGATCAACCGCATGTCGCGCGACCTGCGGCAGGCCAAGGCGATCGTCACCGCCGTCAACCCGGACGGCGCGGCGTTCGACCCCACGCACATCGTGGCCGTTCGGTTCCAGGCGGACTTCGACGCCGACCAGTGCATCGCCGGCAGCCCGCTGCCCGACCGCACTATCAGCACGCCCTGCCTGGCATACAACGCGAGCAACCCCGAGGACCTGAGCTACTGCTTCGTCCCCGCCCCCGGAACGGCTGGCCAGCTCTACGTCATCGACAACAACGCACCGGCGGTCACGCCCATCACCTCGACCAGCACGACGTGCACCGGAGGGCAGCCGATCCTCGCCGGCAACGTCGCGGCGTTCCAGCTCGTCTACCGCAGCAACCAGTACCGCTACGACCTCAACCCGTCGGACGGCGTGACCTCGTGGCAGGAGCTCGACCAGGGCCCTGCTGCGGTCGGGAACAACAACGGTCAGCTCGATGCGGAGCTGCCGAACATCGACACCGTGGTGCTGTCGCTGACCATGCGCACCAGCGAGGGGCGCACGCAGAAGTACCAGACGCAGGTCGACCTGAGGAACCAGTCGCAATGAGGAGCACCACGATGTCCCGGATCCTTCGTCGGCTGCGTCATGAGGACGACGGCCTTGGCATCATCACCGTCGTCTTCCTGGCGGCAGTGCTGACGGCCCTGTCGATCACCGCCGTGAAGGTGACGGTCAACAACCTCGACAACACCCGTCGTGACCGGCAGGCGCTGAGCGCGCTCGCGACGTCCGAAGCCGGTGTCTCGCAGGCGATTCTGTTCCTTCGGGGTGGAAGCCTGGCCGCACTGACCTGCACCGAGCCCCCGCCGGGCAGCGCGCCCGGCCCCTCCTGCCAGGGCGCCACGCCCAGCTGGATCAGCGCCACCAACCCCAAGGTCGTGACAGTCGACAGCGCCGCCGCCACGTGCACGACGGGCGTGAGCTGCTTCAAGGTGTGGATCGGCACGATCAAGCCGTACGTCGCAAACTGCCCGGAGCGGCGTGACCCGGCCATCGGCAAGTGCTCCGGCATCTACCGCATCCACTCGACCGGCCTGGCCGGCGGCGGGCCGGGTGCACGCAAGCTGGCGGTTGACGTCAAGGTGACGCCGTACCCGTTCCCGATCGGTGTCTTCGCCGAGAGCTTCAGCGGAAACGGGACGCCGGGCATCCACCACGAGAGCGTCTTCACCAACGGCTGCATCATGAACCGGCAGGACGACTCCCACAACGGCAGCGGTTTCCAGTTCGAGTGGGACTCTGCGGCCGGCCGGCCAGTCCTGGATCTCGTCTACGACCAGCCAGCGGCCGCCCACGCCACGGGCGACATCTCGACGAGCAACAACAGCTGCGGGTCCGGCGCAGGCGGTCGGCCCATCCACTCCGTGAGCGTGTGCAACGACGACTTCGCCTACGACCAGGACGGGTCCGGCGGCACGCTGACCGCGGGCGACGGCTGCTACGGCTCCTACACGCGCACCGACGGCACCAAGTACCCGACGACGTCGAAGTTCACGGCCGCCGAGCTGCAGAACTACGGCTACCGGCCCCGAGGTCTGACGGACGCCCAGTACGACGCGCTGCTGAGCCAGGCCCAGAGCCAGGGCACGTACAACATCAACCCGTCCAACGTGAACAGCACGCTCACCAGCCTGGCTGCCGCAGGCATCACCTCGCCGGTCCTCTTCTGGGACGACCGCAGCGTCTCGCTGTCGATCAACGACTTCCCCATGCCGTACAAGCGCGCGCTCAACGCGAGCGCAGCGTGCGCGAGCGCCAGCGTCACCGTCGTGGTCTCGGGGGCCGGCCACGACCTGGACTACCACGGCGGCAACAGCTCGCCGTACCTGTCGGCCAGCATCTTCGTGCCGGACGGCACCATCACGGGTCAAGGCGGCTACAACGTGATCGGGACGGTCTTCGCCAAGTCGATCGACCTCGGTGGCAACCCCGACTACTACATGGACCAGTGCTTCGTCAGCAACCCGCCGGGCGCCCTGCTCGACGCCGAGGTGACCGACTGGCGCGAGGACGACGCGAAGGACGCCAACTGAAGGGTGTGACGGGGAGGGTCACGGCTGCAGTAGGTTCGCTGCCGTGACCGCCTCGCACCTGGCCCTCGTCGTCGTGGTGGGAATCGTCGGACTGCTGATCGGCTCGTTCCTGAACGTCGTGATCTGGCGGGTTCCGCGCGGTGAGTCGGTCGTCAACCCGCCGTCGCACTGCCCTGGCTGTGATCGCCCGATCCGCCCGCGGGACAACGTGCCGGTGCTGTCATGGCTGGTGCTGCGCGGACGGTGCCGCGACTGCGGCGAGCCGATCAGCGGGCGCTACCCGGCCGTCGAGCTGCTGACCGCACTGCTGTTCGCCCTGGTGGCGTGGCACTTCGGGTTCGACTGGCAGCTACCGGCGTTCCTCTACCTCGCTGCCATCAGCATCGCGCTCGCCCTCATCGACATCGACGTCCACCGGTTGCCCAACGCGATCGTGCTGCCGTCGTACGGCGTCACCGCGGTACTCCTGCTGCTACCGGCGGCGGTCGACGGACGCTGGGACGACCTGCTGCGTGCCGTCGTATCCGCCGGTGTGCTCTTCGCCGTCTACTTCCTGCTGGTGTTCATCCACCCCGCCGGCATGGGTTTCGGCGACGTCAAGCTGGCAGGGGTGCTCGGTGCTTACCTCGGCTGGATCAGCTGGGGCGCGCTGGCGGTGGGCGGCTTCCTCGGTTTCCTGCTCGGCGGCGTCTACGGAGCTGTGCTGCTCCTCCTGCGTCGCGCCGGCCGCAAGAGCGCGATCCCGTTCGGGCCGTTCATGCTCATCGGCGCGCTGGTCGCGGTGTTCGCGGGAGACCGGCTGGTCGACGGCTATCTCAAGATCATGGGTATCTAGCGCTCAAGTCGGCGCCCAACCGCTCCGATCACCCCTGTGACACGGCCCCACCTGGAGGGCCGCCACGCGGCATCGCCGCATGGAAGGGGTTACGAGGTGGCTGGACGGTCCGCGATCGGTCTCGACATCGGGACGTCGGGCGTGCGCGCTGCTGAGCTGTCGTTCGGCAAGCGCGGTGTCACGCTCGAGAAGTTCGGGCAGGTCGCGCTGCCCGATGGTGCCGTGCGCGACGGCGAAGCCGTTGACGCGGTAGCGGTGGCTCACGCGCTGAAGCAGCTGTGGGCTCACACGGGGTTCTCGCACAAGAACGTCGTGCTCGGTGTCGCCAACCAGCGGGTGATCGTCCGGCAGGTCGACCTGCCCGCGTTGCCTGAGCGCGAGCTGAAGGCGTCACTCCCGTTCCAGGTGCAGGACTTCCTGCCGATGCCCGTGGAGCAGGCAGTGCTCGACTTCCACCCCGTGGAGGAGATCAACGAGCCGGGCCAGCCCCGCCAGCTGCGAGGCATGCTCGTCGCCGCGGTGCGGGAGATGGTGCTGTCGAACGTCAACGCCGTCCAGCGTGCTGGCCTGCGCGTCAGCTCCGTCGACCTGACCTCGTTCGCGGTCCTTCGCTCCCTGGGTGGCAGCGGGGCGGCCGATGCCGACACCGTCGCACTGGTTGATGTGGGGTCGCGGGTCACCAACATCGTCGTGCACCGCGCCGGCGCACCGCTCTTCGTGCGCATCCTCCTGATGGGCGGCCAGGACGTCACCGACGCAGTGGCCGAGACGCTAGGTGTGACTCGAACCCACGCGGAGTCCATCAAGCAGACCCCAGGCCTGGCCGGCCTCGACCACGAGCAGAAGCTCGCCGCCGGGCGCGCGCTGGAGTCCACCGCCGCTGCATTCGTCGACGAGGTGCGGGGCTCACTGGACTACTACGCCTCTTCGGCGTCGACCGACGTCCAGCTTCAGCGGCTGGTGCTCAGCGGCGGCGGGTCGCGCCTGCACGGGCTGGCCGACCGCATCGAGGCTGCGACGCGCCTTCCCGTCACGGTGGGCAACCCCCTGAGCTCGATCGCGGTCGGGCGTACCGGCCTGTCCACCGAGCAGATCGACTTCGTCCAACCGCTGGTCGCCGTACCAGTCGGCCTCGCGTTGGGAGCTGACCGATGAGTCAGATGACACGGGCGGCGAGCCAGGACCTGCAGACGGGCGTGCTCCACGGAGCCCGCACGGCTCGGGTGAACCTGCTCCCCCCAGAGATCGAGCAGGCGCGGCGGCTGCGTCGTACCCAGGTCGGCCTCGGCGTGGGCCTGGTGGCGGTCGTGGCGGTCGTGGGCGGCGTGTACGCGCTGCAGGTGAACGCCAAGAACCAGGCAGCCGAGGACCTCGCCGTCACCAAGGCGCAGACCGTGCGGTTGCAGGCTGAGCAGGCCAAGTACGCCGACATCCCGCGGACGATCGCGGCGATCGACGCGGCTCAGACCGCTCGTACGACGGCGATGTCGCAGGACGTCGAGTGGTTCCGGCAGCTGAACAACTTCGCGTTGACCATCCCGAAGAACGTGTGGATGACGAACATGACGCTGGGCCTGGCCACGGGCAGTGCCGCGGCTCCGGCGGCCACGACGGCGACCGCGCCGGCGGCACCGACAGCTGCACCGACCAACGTCGGTGTCCTGACGGTGCAGGGCGTCGCCCTCAGCCACCCGGACGTCGCCACGTGGCTCGACGTCCTCGCGCGTCAGCCTGGTATGGCGGACGCCTACTTCTCCAGCGCCTCCAAGGCCCTCATCGGCAAGAAGGAGGTCGTCAACTTCTCGTCGACGGCGTCCGTCACCAGTGACGCGCTCTCCCACCGCTTCGACCGAGAGGATGGCTGAGATGGCCAAGGCCCGTTCCTGGGTGGCCGGTGCCAGCGTCCTGGCACTGCTCCTCGTCGTCGCCTCCTGGTTCCTGCTGATCTCGCCGCAACGCTCCGAGGCCGCGACGCTGCGCGACCAGGTCGCCCAGCAGAAGCAGTTCAACGAGCAGGTGGCGCTCAAGACGCAGCAGCTCAAGGCGCAGTTCGCCTCGCTGCCCGAGCGGCAGGCTCAGCTGGCGGAGATCCGGCAGCAGATGCCGGACAACCCCGCGCTGCCCTCGCTGGTCCGCGACCTGTCCAGCTACGCGGACGCCGCCGGTGTGGTGCTCGTGAGCGTCGCGCCGGCCAGCCCCGCGCCGTTCGTCAGCACTGCAGCCCCGGCGACGACGGCGACCACCGCGGGCGCCGCCAGCGCACCGCTTCAGCAGATCCAGACGACGGTGATCGTCACGGGTTCCTACGCCGAGCTGACGCTCTACCTGCAGAAGCTGCAGAGCAAGATGCGTCGGGCTGTCCTCATCGAGAACATCACGCTCGGCAAGGCCAGCGGCGAGAAGGTGCCTGAGGGTGACCTGCAGATGACGATCAGCGGCAAGGTCTTCGTGCTCGACACGCAGGCTGCGCTCCAGGCCGCCAAGGCCGCGACCAGCACGGCACCCTCCTCAGGCACCGCGAAGTAGGCGAGGACACCATGAACCTCAGGAAGAACGCCCCCACCGACACCGTCGCCGTCGACGAGGCCGTCGAGGGCTCCAACAAGCGGGTCCTCGTGGCCGGCGGGATCGCCGCGGGTCTCGCGGTGGTCGCGGCGATGTCCTACGTGCTGCTCTCCGGTGGTAGCGGCGAGGTGGGTACCGCAGTGGTCGCCGCCCCGCAGGGCACCGCCAGCAGCCAGCCGACCGCCCCGCCGTCGAAGGCCAGCAGCTCCCCGGCGATCAAGAAGTTCACCGGCAAGAACGCGCGTGACCCGTTCAAGCCGCTGGTCGTTCGAGCCGGTCGCGGCGGCTGCCGGTACGTCGACGACCGGTGTGGCGTCCGGTAGCACCTCCGGGGGCACCACCGGCAGCACGACGGGCTCGACGACGTCGACCCAGGCCCCGGTCGTCAGCCCGACGACCAGCCCGAAGTCCGCCGACCCGGTGACCATCACGCTGGTCTCCGTGACGTCCGGTGACACGTCGGCGAACTTCAGCCTCGACACCAAGGCCTACAAGGGCGTCAAGCCGCAGGCGACGTTCGGCACCTACTTCAAGCTGCTCAACCTCACCGAGGGCAAGTGCGGCGCCGTCCAGTACGGCGACGTCACGTTCGAGATGTGCGAGGGCGACAGCCTCACTCTGCGCTGACCCGCATCGCGTCGAAGGCCCGCACCCGTCTCAGGGTGCGGGCCTTCGCCGTCCCGCCGATCGGGCACCTGAGAGACTGGCGGCATGCTGCGTTGGTTGACCGCCGGTGAGTCGCACGGGCCCGCGCTCGTCGCGATCCTCGAGGGCATGCCGGCCGGCGTGCGCGTCACCACCGACGACGTCGCGCGTGGCCTGGCCCGGCGCCGTCTGGGCTACGGGCGGGGTGCGCGGATGAAGTTCGAGCAGGACGCCGTCGAGCTGCTGGGCGGCGTCCGCCACGGCCTGACCATGGGCTCGCCGGTCGCCGTCCGGATCGGCAACACCGAGTGGCCCAAGTGGCAGACCGTGATGAGTCCCGACCCGGTCGAGCAGACCGCCCTGGCCGCGGCGGACGATGTCGGTGCGCCGCAGGAGCTCGCCCGCAACAAGCCGCTGACCCGCCCCCGGCCGGGGCACGCCGACCTCGTGGGCATGCAGAAGTACGGTTTCGACGACGCGCGGCCCGTGCTCGAGCGGGCGAGCGCGCGCGAGACGGCCGCGAGAGTCGCCCTCGGCACCGTCGCCGCGGCGCTGCTCGAGCAGGCCTACGGCATCCGGCTGGTGTCGCACACCGTCGCCGTCGGGGCCGCGTCGGTCGCCGAGGACGCACCCCTGCCCCAGCCGTCGGACGTCGACCGGCTGGACGCCGACCCGGTGCGCGCGCTGGACTCCGCCGGCTCGGCCGCGATGGTCGCCGAGATCGAGGCGGCGCACAAGGACGGTGACACCCTCGGCGGCGTCGTGGAGGTGCTGGCGTACGGCGTGCCGCCCGGGCTCGGCTCGCACGTGCACTGGGACCGCCGGCTCGACGCCCGCCTCGCCGCGGCGCTCATGGGCATCCAGGCGATCAAGGGCGTCGAGGTCGGTGACGGCTTCCGCACGGCGGCCCGGCGCGGGTCGGTGGCGCACGACGAGATGGAGCGCGACGACGCGGGGGTCGTCCGGCGCCGCACCGGCCGCGCCGGAGGCACCGAGGGCGGGATGTCGACCGGTGAGGTGCTGCGCGTCCGGGCGGCCATGAAGCCGATCTCGACCGTCCCGCGGGCCCTGGACACCGTCGACACGGCGACGGGTGAGCCGGCCACGGCGATCCACCAGCGCTCCGACGTCTGCGCGGTGCCCGCTGCCGGGGTCGTCGCCGAGGCGATGGTGGCCCTGGTGCTCGCCGAGGCGTGCCTGGAGAAGTTCGGCGGCGACTCGCTCGACGAGACCGCGCGCAACCACGCCGGGTACCTCACCGCCGTCCCGGAGTCGCTGCGGAGCTGGACGTGACGGCCGCGAGCAGGCCGCGGCTGGTCGTCGTCGGGCCGCCGGGGTCCGGCAAGTCCACTGTGGGGGTGCTCGTCGCCGGGATGCTCGCTGAGCCCTTCGTCGACGTCGACGACGTCGTCGAGCAGCGGGCCGGCCGGTCGATCTCGGACATCTTCGTCGACGACGGCGAGGCCGCCTTCCGTGAGCTGGAGCGCGAGGTCTGCGCCGAGCTGCTCGCTTCGGCACCCGGCGTCGTCGCGCTCGGCGGTGGCTCGGTGCTCGACCCCCGCACGGAGGCCGACCTCGACGGACTGCTGGTGGTCTTCCTCGACGTCGCGATCGCGGACGCCGCCAAGCGGATCGGGTTCGCGCAGAGCCGCCCGCTGCTGGCGATGAACCCGCGCGCGGCGTGGACCCAGCTGATGAGTGCCCGTCGTCCGGTCTACGAGCGCGTCGCGACGTTCGCGGTCGACACCGCGGGCCGGTCCGCGGACGAGGTGGCCGCGGCCGTCGTCGAGGGGTTGAAGGAGCACGAGCCGGCATGAGCCAGGCGACCCGCATCACCGTCGCCGGTGAGCAGCCCTACGACGTCGTGGTCGGTGAGCACCTGCTGCCCGAGCTGCCGAGCCTGCTGGGCGAGGGAGTGCAGCGCGTGCTCGTCGTGCACCCCAAGGCCTTGCGCGCCACCGGCGAGGCGGTGCGCGACGACCTCGCGGCCCAGGGGTTCGAGGCGTACGTGGCGGAGGTGCCCGACGCCGAGGAGGCCAAGACCGCGCAGGTCGCCGACTTCCTGTGGGGAGTGCTCGGCCAGGCTGGTTTCACCCGCAGCGACGCCGTCGTCGGCGTCGGCGGGGGAGCGACCACCGACCTCGCCGGGTTCGTCGCCGCCACCTGGCTGCGTGGCGTCCGCGTCGTGCAGGTGCCCACCACGCTGGCCGGCATGGTCGATGCCGCGGTGGGGGGCAAGACCGGTATCAACACCACCGAGGGCAAGAACCTCGTCGGCGCCTTCCACCCACCGGCGGGTGTGCTCTGCGACCTCACCACGTTGGAGACGCTGCCGCGCAACGACTTCGTGGCCGGCCTCGGCGAGGTCGTGAAGTGCGGCTTCATCGCCGACCCGGCGATCCTCGAGCTCATCGAGCGTGACCCCCAGGGGGCGACCGCGTGGGACGCCCCCTCGACGCGCGAGCTCGTCGAGCGCAGCGTGCGCGTGAAGGCGGACGTCGTGGGCCGCGACCTGCGCGAGTCCGGGCTGCGCGAGGTGCTGAACTACGGGCACACGCTGGGCCACGCCGTCGAGCACGTCGAGCGGTACAGCTGGCGCCACGGCGCGGCCGTGAGCGTCGGCATGGTGTTCGCCGCCGAGCTCGCGCGGGTGGCGGGGCGGCTGGATGACGCAACCGCCGACCGCCATCGCGAGGTCCTCACGTCCCTCGGGCTGCCGACGACGTACCGGCAGGACCGTTGGGACCAGCTGCTCTCGGCCATGCGCCGCGACAAGAAGACGCGAGGTGACCTGCTGCGCTTCGTCGTCCTCACCGGGCTGGCCCAGCCCACGCGGCTGGAGGGCCCCGACCCGGCGCTGCTCCACGCCGCCTACGCCGAGCTCGCCTGAACCCCGGCCCCTGGCGTGCACTTCGGTGACGAAGTGCACGCCTAACCCCGGCCCACGCGTGCACTTCGGTGACGAAGTGCACGCGTGACGGGGCGGTCACGGTCAGCCGGTACGATGGTCGGCGGCCCCGCAGGGCTCGGACCTCGACAAACCCCCACAGAGAGCGACGGCAGTGGCGACGACGAACGACCTCAAGAACGGCATGGTGCTCAACCTCGAGGGCCAGCTGTGGTCAGTGGTGGAGTTCCAGCACGTCAAGCCCGGCAAGGGGCCGGCGTTCGTGCGCACCAAGCTCAAGGCCGTGCTCTCCGGCAAGGTCGTCGACAAGACGTTCAACGCGGGCACGAAGGTCGAGACCGCCAACGTCGACAAGCGCGACATGCAGTACCTGTACAAGGACGGCGACGACTTCGTCTTCATGGACGGCGACACGTACGACCAGATCCACGTCAACGCCGAGACGGTCGGCACCGCTGCGGACTTCATGCTCGAGAACCAGAACGCCGTGGTCGCGCTGCACGACGGCACCCCGCTGTACGTCGAGCTGCCGACCTCCGTCGTCCTGGAGATCACCTACACCGAGCCGGGCCTGCAGGGCGACCGCTCCACCGGCGGCACGAAGCCGGCGACGCTCGAGACGGGTGCGCAGATCGCCGTGCCGCTGTTCCTGGAGACCGGCACCAAGGTCAAGGTCGACACCCGCACGGGTGACTACCTCGGCCGGGTCAGCTAGCAGCCCGGCGTGGCAGCACGCACCAAGGCACGCAAGCGCGCGGTCGACGTCCTCTTCGAGGCCGACCAGCGTCGTCGCGACCCGTTGCGGGTGCTCGGCGACCGGGCCGCGCAGTCCGAACCGCCGGTCAACGAGTACACCGGCGAGCTCGTCGAGGGCGTCGTCGCCCACCGCGACCGGATCGACGAGCTCATCTCGACGTACTCGCAGGGCTGGACCATCGAGCGTATGCCGGCGGTCGACCGCGCGCTGCTGCGGCTCGGCATCTGGGAGATCCTCTACAACGACGACGTCCCTGACGCCGTGGCCGTCTCCGAGGCCGTCGAGCTGGCCGCCTCGCTGTCGACCGACGACTCGCCGGCGTTCGTGAACGGCCTGCTCAGCCGAGTGCTCGAGCTGAAGCCGACCATCGTCCTGTAGCGCCGCCGCTGGCACACTGTGCCGGTGACGCGCGCCGACCCCGAGCTGAGCCGACGCACCGTCGTCGGGTACTCCCTCGGGTCCGTCGGCACTGGTGGGTTCGGCACGCTGCCGGGGCTGCTGCTCGCGTACTACCTGACGGACCTGCTCGGCGTCGCCGCGCTGGCGGCGAGCCTGGTGGTGCTGGTGCCGAAGGCGTGGGACGTCGCCATCGCCCCGATCGTCGGCGCGCGGTCGGACGCCGAGCAGCGCCGCACCGGCGCCCGGCGTCGGCTCATGCTGGTCGGGGCCGTCGCCCTGCCGGTGCTGTTCGCCGTCACGTTCGCCGTGCCGTCGTCGTTCGGGACCGCCGCCGCGGCCGGCTGGGTGGTGGTGGCGTTCCTGCTGGCGGCGACGGCCTTCAGCTGCTTCCAGGTGCCCTACATCGCGCTGCCGGCCGAGATCACCGGTGACTACGACGCCCGCACCCGCCTGATGAGCTGGCGCATCGCGGCGCTCGCCCTGGCGATCCTGGCGTTCGGCGGCGGCGGGCCGGCTCTGCGCGACGCCGCCGGCGGCGGCCACCGGGGCTACCTCGTGATGGGTGTCGTCGCCGGAGCGGTCATGGGTCTGGGCATGCTCGGCGCCTGGTGGGGCGCCCCTCGGGCGTCCGGCCGCTCGCCGGCGGTGCACGCCGCCGAGGGTCTGCGCGAGCAGCTGCGCGCCGCCCGCGGCAACCAGCCGTTCCGGGTGCTGCTCGGCGTCTTCGTGCTGCAGGCGCTCGCCACCGGGGCGATGCTGGCGGCCGCGCAGTACGTCGCGACGTACGTCCTGCACCGCGAGTCGGCGATCACCGGGCTCTTCCTGGGGCTCGTGGCACCCGCCCTGCTCGTCATGCCGGCCTGGGCTCGTGCGGGGCGGCGCATCGGCAAGGAGCGTGCCCTGGTCACGGCGTCCGTGCTCTTCCTCGCGGCGGCGCTGTCACTGGTCCTGCTGCGCTGGGTGCCCGGCCCGTGGGTGTACGGCGTCGTCGCGGTGGCCGGTATCGGCTACGCGGGCATGCAGACGTTCCCGCTCGCCATGCTGCCGGACACCATCAGCGTGGACGCCGCGCGCACCGGCGTCGACCGGGCGGGGTCGCTCGCGGGGCTGTGGACGGCAGGGGAGACGGCGGGGCTCGCCGCCGGACCTGCCCTGGTGCTCGTCGTCCTGGGCCTGTGCGGCTTCGTCAGCAGCACCGCAGGCACCCTCGTCCAGACCAGCGCGGCGACGACCGGGATCGTCGTGGCGTTCAGCCTGGTGCCCGCCGTCCTCGTCGCCGCCAGCCTGCTGCTGTGGCGCCGCTACCCGTTGCGGCAGGCCGATCTCGCCGCCGTCGACCGTCCCGACCACGCCGCCGGAGGAGTCAGCCCGTGAGCCCAGCCGACACGCCCCTCGAACGCCGCCCGGAGGAGGTCCTGGCGCAGCTGCGCGAGCTGCGAGACCACGACGCGCCGACCCACGGCGGGCGGGTGCTCGCCTACGTGTACGACGCGGACGACGGCGCGCTGGACGAGCTCGCCGCGCAGGCCAGCCGCCTCGCGCTGCCGGTGAACGGTCTCGACCCGACGGCGTTCCCGTCGGTGGCCGTCATGGAGCGCGACCTGGTGCGCCGCGCCCGCGACCTGCTCGGGGGCGACGACGACGTCGTCGGCACGGTCACCAGCGGTGGCACCGAGAGCTGCCTGCTGGCGGTCAAGACCGCCCGGGACGCCTGGCGCGCCGCCGGTGGCGAGGGACGCGCGCGCCTGGTGCTGCCGGTGACGGCCCACCCGGCGTTCCACAAGGCCGCGCACTACCTGGACGTCGAGGTCGTGGTCGTGCCGGTCGACGTCGACACGTGCGCCGTCCGGGCCGAGGACGTCGCCGGGGCCCTGGACGCGCGGACCTGCCTCGTGGTGGTGTCCGCGCCGTCCTACCCGCACGGCGTCGTCGACCCGGTGCGGGCCGTGGCCGAGACGGCGTCGGCAGCGGGTGTCGCGTGCCACGTCGACGCGTGCATCGGCGGCTGGGTGCTGCCGTTCGTGACGCCGGCCGACGAGCGGACGGCTGCCGGCTGGGACCTGTCGGTGCCCGGCGTCACGAGCCTGTCGGTCGACCTGCACAAGTACGGCTACGTGCCCAAGGGCGTCTCGCTGCTCCTGCACCGCACGCGGGCCCAGGCCCGGCACCAGCCGTTCGCGTTCACGACGTGGCCGGGCTACGCGGTCGTCAACACCACGGTGCTGGGCTCGAAGCCGGCGGCGCCGCTGGCTGCCGCGTGGGCGGTCGGCGAGGCGCTCGGCGTCAGCGGCTACCGCGTGCTGGCCGAGCGGGCGCTGACGGCGACCCAGCGGCTCACGACGGCCCTGTCCGCCGTGCCGGGGCTGCGCGTCGTGGGTGAGCCCGCCGCGACGCTGTTCGCCGTGGCCGCTGACGAGGGGGTACCGGCCGAGCAGCGCGTCGACCCCCACCACCTGGCGGACGCCGTCCGGGCGCGCGGCTGGGTGATCCAGCCGCAGCCGGCCCTGCAGACCGCCGCCGGCCTGCTGCCGCGTACCGCTCATCTCACCGTCACGGCGGTCACGCTGCGCGTTCTCGACGACCTCGTCGCTGCGCTGGTGGCGGCCGCGGGAGAGGTGCGAGGAACGGCCCCGGCCGAGGCGAGCGCCGAGCTGCTGACGGCGGCCGCGGGCCTGGACGCCTCGGCCCTCGACCCAGCGACCGCCCAGGGCCTGCTGGCGGTGGCGGGCCTGGAGTCCGGTGGCGGGCTGCCGGCGCGCATGGCCCCGGTGATGGCGCTCCTCGAGCGGCTGCCCGCGCCGGTCGCGCAGCGGCTGCTGCTGGAGTACGTCGCGCGGCTCAGCGAGCCCTAGCCTCAGCCGAGGGAGCACGCGTCCAGGACGGCGCTGCCTCCCGGGTTCGCGATCGTGGCGTCGACCGGGGGAGCCGTGTGGCGTCGCGTCGTCCACGCCTCGAGGGCGGTGAACGCCGTGCGGGCACAGGGCAGCATGGGGCGCAGTCGCGACGGGAACGCGGTGTACAGCCCGTCGACGTGGTTGCCGTCCTCGATCCGGTAGTAGCGGTGCAGGGCTCCGCGGCCGGCGCGGTCCACCATCTCGTCGTAGACGTCGGAGTCGGTGGCGATCGGCAGCAACGAGTCCAGCGTGCCGTGCAGCGTGATCAGCGGCTTGCCGATGCGGCCGGTCAACGAGATGCGCTCGATCGCGCGCTCGACCGAGCGCGGGCGCGTGGACAGGTCGTAGTCGGCGTCGCAGTCGGGAGTCCCGCTCTGGCAGAACGGGATCCCGGCCTGCAGGTCGCCGTCGTAGGCGGGGTCGAGCTCCTCGCGGTAGATGCGCTGGGTGAGGTCCCAGTAGTAGCCGTAGTGGAAGTCCCACAGGAACTCCGACCCGGGGGCGAAGCCGGCGGCGATCATCGCGTCGTGCGCGGCCTGGTCACCGGTCGCCTTGTACGCCGGGTAGCTGCGCAGCGCGGTGGGAAGGTAGGTGAGCAGGTTCTCGCTCGGCGTGAAGAGCGTTCCCTCCCAGTCGATCCCGCCGTCGTAGAGACCCGGCCGGTTCTCCAGCTGCCACCGCGTGAGGTAGCCGCCGTTGCTGATGCCGAACATGTACGTGCGCTGTGGCTGGTGCCCGTACCGTTGCCGTGCAACGGCTTTCGTCGCGAGCGTGAGCTGCGTGACCCGGTAGTTCCACTCGGCGATGGCGTCGCCGGGGCGGGCGCCGTCCTCGTAGAACCTCACCCCGCTGTTGCCCTTGTCGGTCGAGGCGAACGCGTAGCCCTGGGCGAGCACCCAGTCGCTCACGATGAAGTCGTTGGCGTACTGGGTGCGGACTCCCGGCGCGCCGGTGACGACCAGGCCGCCGTTCCAGTGGTCGGGGACGCGGATGACGAACTGCGAGTCGTGGTTCCAGCCGTGGTGGGTGTTGGACGTCGAGGTGTCCGGGAAGTAGCCGTCGACCTGGACGCCGGGGACGCCGCTCGGGTTCGACGTGCCGGTGGCGTGCAGCCCGGCCCAGTCCTGGGGGTCGGTGTGGCCGCTGGCCACGGTGCCGGCGGTGGTGAGGTCGCTCAGGCAGGAGACCTGCTGCACCTGAGCGTGCGGCACGCGGACCCGGTCCATCCGGGCGCAGTGCGCGTCCGGCCGCGGCGGTGAGGCGGCGGCCGGGGTGGCGCTCAGCAGCGCGGCGGCGGTGACGGCGACGAGGAGGACGGCTCGCTTCGGCATGCGAGCCAGGCTCGCGCCGTCCGGCTCGTGCGCCTATGGGTGCCGACGCCACATTCGCGCACCCGCCGACGTGGGTTCGCGCGGTGGAGGCTGGTCAGAGGCGGTCGGTGGTGGGGTCGACGGCCCGGCGGGCGTCGGGGTCGAGCACACCCCAGCTGATGAGCTCCTCGGCGAGCATCGCGGGCGGCATGTCGTAGATCACGGCGAGGGTGCGCAGGTCGTCCTGGCGGATCGAGAGCACCTTGCCGTTGTAGTCGCCGCGCTGGGACTGGATGGTCGAGGCGTACCGCGCGAGCGGCCCGGCACGCTCGGCCGGCACGTTGCCCAGCCGCTCGAGGTCGATCACCAGCCGCGGCGGGGCCTCGACGACGGCGCCGCTGCCGGCGTCCGGCAGCAGAGCGGAGACGGGCACGCCGTAGAAGTCGGCCAGCTCGGCGAGTCGCTGCACGGTGACGGCGCGGTCGCCCCGCTCGTAGGAGCCGACGACGACGGCCTTCCACTTGCCGTCGGACCGCTCCTCCACGCCGTGCAGGGACAGGCCCTGCTGCGTGCGGATCGCGCGCAGCCGCGCCCCGAGCGATCTGGCGTAGTCGGTCGACATCTGGTCTCCTCGGTCGGGCAGGTCTGGGGTAGCACCGTCGGTCGGCGGACCAGCTGCCCCCACATGGTCACGGAGCGTAACGACCCGCGTCAAGTGCGACACGGCAGCGGCACCCGATCGGCGCCGTCGCGAACGCGTGCGGTACCGTCGTCGACGAATCCTTTAACGACCCGTCCTGTGAGGCGGGGAAGGAGCATGCGATGCCGCACGTCCCGGACTCAACGTCCGACGCCCCGCTCGTCGAGTCGACGGTGCTGGAGGCCCCCGAGATCCGGCGGGTGCTCACCCGGATCGCCCACGAGATCCTCGAGCAGAACAAGGGCTCGCAGAACCTCGTCCTGCTGGGCATCCCCACCCGCGGCGTCGCTCTCGCGCACCGGCTCGCCGAGCGCATCGCCGAGGTCGAGGGCGGCTCGGTCCCCGTCGGCGCGCTCGACGTCACGATGTACCGCGACGACCTGCGCCACCAGCCGGTGCGCTCGCTGGAGCGCACCGACCTGCCCGCCGAGGGCGTCGACGACCGCACCGTCGTGCTCGTCGACGACGTGCTCTTCTCCGGCCGCACGGTGCGCGCCGCGCTCGACGCGCTCGCCAACATCGGCCGGCCGCGCGCCGTCCGCCTCGCCGTGCTCGTCGACCGCGGCCACCGCGAGCTGCCCATCCGCGCCGACCACGTGGGCAAGAACCTGCCGACGTCGCTCGCCGAGCGAGTGAGCGTGCTGCTCGCCGAGCACGACGGCCGCGACGAGGTGCGCATCAGCCGCGCCGCCACGGCCGGGGGCGAGCGGTGATGCGCCACCTGCTCTCCGCCGCCGACCTCGACCGCGACGAGGCCGTCCAGGTGCTCGACACCGCCGAGCAGATGGCCGCGACCCAGCAGCGCGAGATCAAGAAGCTGCCGACCCTGCGCGGCCGCACGGTCATCAACCTGTTCTTCGAGGACTCCACCCGCACCCGGGTGTCGTTCGAGGCGGCCGCCAAGCGGCTCTCGGCGGACGTCATCAACTTCTCGGCCAAGGGATCGAGCGTCTCCAAGGGCGAGAGCCTGAAGGACACCGCGCTGACCCTGCAGGCGATGGGCGCCGACGCCGTGGTGATCCGGCACGGCGCCAGCGGCGCTCCGCACCGGCTCGCGACGTCCGGCTGGATCGACGGTGCCGTCGTCAACGCCGGTGACGGCACCCACGAGCACCCCACGCAGGCGCTGCTCGACGCGTTCACGATGCGCCACCACCTCGTCGGCGGTGGCGAGCCCGGCGCCGCCACCGGCCAGGACCTCGCCGGCAAGCGCGTGACCATCGTCGGCGACGTGCTGCACAGCCGCGTGGCCCGCAGCAACGTGCTGCTGCTGCACACCCTCGGCGCGCACGTCACGCTGGTCGCGCCCCCCACCCTGCTGCCGCAGCGGGTCGACGCGTGGCCGTGCGCGACGTCCTACGACCTCGACGGCGCCCTCGGCGACGCCGACGCCGTCATGATGCTGCGCGTCCAGCGCGAGCGGATGAGCGCCGCGTACTTCCCGAGCGCGCGCGAGTACTCACGCCGGTACGGCCTCGACGCGCGCCGGCTGCGACGGCTGAGCGACCACGCGATCGTGATGCACCCCGGCCCGATGAACCGCGGGCTGGAGATCTCGGCCGACGCCGCCGACTGCGAGCGCTCGACCATCGTCGAGCAGGTGGGCAACGGAGTCTCGGTGCGCATGGCCGTCCTGTACCTGCTGCTGGCCGGCAGCGAGCGCGAGGAGACCCGATGACCGACTACCTGCTGCGCGGGGTCCGTCCCCTCGGCGGCGACCCCACCGACCTGCTGCTCAGCGACGGCGTCGTCGCCGGCGTCGGCACCGGCCTGGACGCCGGGCAGGCCACCGTCGTCGACGGCTCGGGCCTGGTGGCGCTGCCCGGCCTGGTCGACCTGCACACCCACCTGCGCGAGCCCGGCCGCGAGGACGCCGAGACGGTCGAGTCCGGCACGCGGGCCGCTGCCGCCGGCGGCTTCACTGCCGTGCACGCCATGGCCAACACCGACCCGGTGGCCGACACCGCCGGTGTCGTCGAGCAGGTGTGGCGGCTGGGCACCGAGGCCGGCTGGGTCGACGTCCACCCCGTCGGTGCGGTCACCGTCGGCCTGGGCGGCGAGCGCCTCGCCGAGCTCGGTGCCATGGCCGACTCGGCCGCACGCGTGCGCGTCTTCAGCGACGACGGGCACTGCGTCGACGACGCCGTGCTGATGCGGCGGGCGCTGGAGTACGTCAAGGCGTTCGACGGCGTCGTGGCTCAGCACGCCCAGGAGCCTCGCCTCACCGTGGGCGCGCAGATGCACGAGGGCGAGGTGTCCGGCGTCCTCGGGCTCACGGGCTGGCCGGCGGTCGCCGAGGAGGCCGTCGTCGCGCGTGACGTCCTGCTCGCCGAGCACGTGGGCTCGCGCCTGCACGTCTGCCACGTCTCGACCGCCGGATCGGTCGAGATCCTGCGCTGGGCCAAGGCCCGCGGCGTCGACGTCACCGCCGAGGTGACGCCGCACCACCTGCTGCTCACCGACGAGCTCGTCCGCAGCTACGACCCCCGCTACAAGGTCAACCCGCCGCTGCGCTCGGCCGCCGACGTCCACGCGCTGCGCCAGGCCCTGGCCGACGGCACGATCGACGCCGTGGCCACCGACCACGCCCCGCACGCGGCGGAGGACAAGGACTGCGAGTGGCCGGCCGCAGCCATGGGCATGACCGGCCTGGAGACGGCGCTCCCGGTGGTGGTCGAGGCCATGGTCGAGACGGGCCTGCTCGACTGGGCGGGCGTCGCCGACCGGATGTCCGTGCGGCCGGCGCGCATCGGCCGGGTCGCCGGTCACGGTCGCCCGATCGCGATCGGCGAGCCGGCCAACCTGACGCTGGTCGACCCGGCCGCGCGCTGGTCGGTCGACCCGGCGGCGATGGCCACGGCGGCGCGCAACACGCCCTTCGCGGGTCGCGAGATGCACGGCCGCGTGGTCGCCACGTTCCTGCGCGGGCGCCCGACCGTCCTCGACGGCGCGCCGGTGCACCAGTGAGCCGGCCCGCCGCGGTGGCGGTGGTCGCCCTCGCCGTCCTGCTCGGCTGGGGGCTGATGTACGTCGGCTGGCGCGGGCGGGCGCGGCGGCAGGGCGACGTCCCGGCGCCCCAGCAGCCCGCTCAGCAGCTCCTCGAGCGGGCGCAGCGCGAGGGGATCGAGGCCACCTACGTCTCCACCACGCTCAGGGGCGACTGGCTCGACCGCATCGCCGTCCACGGCCTCGGCGCTCGCAGCGCCGCGAGGGTGCTCGTGGTGCCCGAGGGGGTCGTCGTCTCCCGGACGGGCGCGCGCGACCTCATGGTGCCGGCGTCCGACCTGCGAGGGGCGAGCCGCGAGAGCGTCCGCGCGGGCAAGGCCGTCCCGGGTGCCGGACTCGTCGTCTGGGACTGGGCGCTCGGTGACAAGGTGGTCAGCACCGCGGTGCGTCCCCGGCGCGCCGACGACCGTGACGCGCTCGTGGCGCAGGTCCGCTCCCTGGTCCCCGCGAGCCACGAGCCGGGAGAGAGCCGATGACCCAGCCCACCAGCCAGCTCACCAGCCAGCCGATCAGCGGCGTCCAGCGCGCCGTGCTCGTCCTCGAGGACGGCCGGACCTTCGAGGGCGAGTCGTACGGCGCCGTCGGCCGCTGCGTCGGCGAGGCCGTCTTCAACACCGGCATGACCGGGTACCAGGAGACCCTCACCGACCCCAGCTACCACGGCCAGGTCGTGGTGCAGACCGCGCCGCACATCGGCAACACCGGCGTCAACGACGAGGACGGCGAGTCCAGCCGGATCTGGGTGAGCGGCTACGTCGTGCGCGACCCGTCGCCGCGTCCCTCGAGCTGGCGCTCGCGGCGCTCGCTCGACGACGAGCTCACGGCGCAGGGCGTGGTGGGCATCCAGGGGGTCGACACCCGGGCGATCACGCGTCACCTGCGCGAGCGCGGGGCGATGCGGGCGGGCGTCTTCTCCGGGCCGGACGCGGCTCGGCCGGTCGACGAGCTGCTGGACGTCGTCCGCTCGGCGCCGCTCATGGCCGGCGCCGCCCTCGCCGAAGAGGTCTCCACCGACCACGCGTACGTCGTGGAGGCGCTGGGGGGCAAGCGGTTCACCGTGGCGGCCGTCGACCTGGGCATCAAGTCCATGACCCCCCGGCGGATGGCCGAGCGGGGCATCGAGGTGCACGTGCTGCCGGCGACCGCCACGATCGACGACGTCCTGGCGGTCGCCCCGGACGGCGTCTTCTTCAGCAACGGCCCGGGCGACCCGGCGACCGCTGGCACGCAGGTCGAGCTGCTGCGCGAGGTGCTGCGTCGCGGCGTGCCGTTCTTCGGCATCTGCTTCGGCAACCAGCTGCTCGGGCGCGCCCTGGGCTTCGGCACGTACAAGCTGGGGTACGGGCACCGGGGCATCAACCAGCCGGTGCTCGACCGCGCCACGGGCAAGGTCGAGGTCACGGCGCACAACCACGGCTTCGCCGTCGACGCGCCGCTGGACGCCGACACCACCACGCCGTTCGGCCGGGTGCGGGTCAGCCACGTCTGCCTCAACGACCAGGTGGTCGAGGGCCTGGAGTGCCTCGACTTGCCGGCCTTCTCGGTGCAGTACCACCCGGAGGCGGCCGCCGGGCCCCACGACGCCGGCTACCTCTTCGACCGCTTCACCGGGCTGATGAGCTCGGCCGCCGCTAGCAGGAAGGGCGCCTGATGCCGCGTCGCACGGACATCTCCTCGGTGCTCGTGATCGGCTCGGGACCGATCGTGATCGGGCAGGCGTGCGAGTTCGACTACTCGGGCACCCAGGCCTGCCGGGTGCTGCGCGAGGAGGGTCTGCGCGTCGTCCTGGTCAACTCCAACCCGGCGACGATCATGACCGACCCGGAGTTCGCGGACGCCACCTACGTCGAGCCGATCACGCCCGACGTCGTCGAGGCGATCATCGCCAAGGAGCGCCCGGACGCCGTGCTGGCCACCCTGGGTGGGCAGACCGCCCTCAACACCGCGATCGCGCTGCACGAGCGCGGCGTGCTCGAGAAGTACGGCTGCCCGCTGATCGGCGCCAACGTCGAGGCGATCCAGCTCGGCGAGGACCGCGAGGCGTTCAAGGGCGTCGTCGAGCGCTGCGGTGCCGAGTCGGCGCGCAGCGCCGTCGCGCACAGCATCGACGAGTGCCTGGCCGTCGCCGACGACCTCGGCTACCCCGTGGTCGTGCGGCCGTCCTTCACCATGGGCGGCCTCGGGTCGGGCTTCGCCTACGACGAGACCGACCTGCGGCGCATCGCCGGCGCGGGCCTGCACGCCTCGCCGACCACCGAGGTGCTCCTCGAGGAGTCGATCCTCGGCTGGAAGGAGTACGAGCTCGAGCTGATGCGCGACAAGCACGACAACGTCGTGGTCGTCTGCTCGATCGAGAACCTCGACCCGATGGGCGTGCACACGGGGGACTCGATCACCGTCGCCCCCGCCATGACCCTCACCGACCGCGAGTACCAGCACCTGCGTGACATCGGCATCGCCGTGATCCGCGAGGTCGGCGTCGACACCGGTGGCTGCAACATCCAGTTCGCCGTCAACCCGGTCGACGGGCGCGTCATCGTCATCGAGATGAACCCGCGGGTCTCGCGCTCGTCGGCCCTCGCCAGCAAGGCCACCGGCTTCCCGATCGCCAAGATCGCCGCCAAGCTCGCCGTCGGGTACACCCTCGACGAGGTGCGCAACGACATCACCCACGAGACGCCGGCGTCGTTCGAGCCCGCGCTCGACTACGTCGTCGTGAAGGTGCCGCGGTTCGCCTTCGAGAAGTTCCCGGCCGCCGACCCGACCCTCACGACCACGATGAAGTCCGTCGGCGAGGCCATGGCGATCGGCCGCAGCTTCACCGAGGCGCTGCAGAAGGCGCTGCGGTCGGTCGAGCGCAAGGGCTCTTCGTTCCACTGGGACGGCGAGCCCGGGGACGTCGCGCAGCTGCTCGAGGCCGCGCACGTGCCCACCGACGGCCGCATCGTGCAGGTGCAGCAAGCGATCCGCGCGGGGGCGAGCGTCGCGCAGGCGCACGAGGCCACTGGCATCGACCCGTGGTTCCTCGACCAGATCGTGCTCATCGACGACCTCGCCCGTGAGCTGCGGGCGGCTCCCGAGATCACCGCGGGCCTGCTCAGACGCGCGAAGCGGCACGGGTTCAGCGACGTCCAGATCGGCGCGCTGCGTTCGATGCCGGAGGCCGTGGTGCGCGGCGTCCGGCACGCCCTGGGGATCCGGCCCGTCTACAAGACCGTCGACACCTGCGCGGCGGAGTTCGCGGCCCACACGCCGTACCACTACTCGGCCTACGACCAGGAGAGCGAGGTCGAGCCGCGCGAGCGCCCGGCTGTGCTGATCCTGGGGTCGGGCCCGAACCGCATCGGCCAGGGGGTGGAGTTCGACTACTCCTGCGTGCACGCGAGCTTCGCCCTGCGCGACGCGGGGTTCGAGACCGTCATGGTCAACTGCAACCCCGAGACGGTGTCGACCGACTACGACACCTCGGACCGCCTCTACTTCGAGCCGTTGACGCTCGAGGACGTGCTCGAGGTCGTCCACGCCGAGCAGCAGGCCGGCCCGCTCGCCGGGGTGATCGTCCAGCTGGGCGGCCAGACGCCGCTGGGCCTCGCGCAGGCGCTGGCCGACGCCGGCGTGCCCGTGGTGGGCACGAGTCCGCAGGCCATCCACCTCGCCGAGGACCGCGGCGCGTTCGGCCGCGTGCTGCACGAGGCGGGGCTGCCGGCGCCTCGGCACGGCACCGCGTTCTCGGCGCAGGAGGCCGTCGAGGTGGCCCGTGAGATCGGCTACCCGGTGCTGGTGCGTCCGTCCTACGTGCTCGGTGGTCGCGGCATGGAGATCGTCTACGACGACGAGACCCTGAGCGGCTACGTCGAGCGCGCCACCCACGCCTCGCCCGAGCACCCCGTCCTGGTCGACCGCTTCCTGGACGACGCCATCGAGATCGACGTCGACGCCCTCTACGACGGTCACGAGCTCTACCTCGGTGCGGTCATGGAGCACATCGAGGAGGCCGGCATCCACTCCGGTGACTCGGCGTGCGTCCTGCCGCCCGTCACCTTGGGGCACAGTGAGATCGAGCGGGTACGGGTCTCGACGGAGGCGATCGCGCGCGGCGTCGGGGTGCGCGGGCTGCTCAACGTGCAGTTCGCGCTGGCTTCCGACGTGCTCTACGTCCTCGAGGCCAACCCGCGCGCCAGCCGCACGGTGCCGTTCGTCAGCAAGGCGACTGCCGTGCCGCTGGCCAAGGCCGCTGCTCGCATCATGCTCGGCGCCACCGTCGCCGACCTGCGCGACGAGGGCCTGCTGCCGCGAAGCGGCGACGGCACGCACCTGCCGGCCGGCGCACCGGTGTCGATCAAGGAGGCCGTGCTGCCCTTCAAGCGCTTCCTGACGCGCGAGGGACTGGTCGTCGACACCGTCCTCGGGCCGGAGATGCGCTCCACCGGCGAGGTCATGGGGATCGACGACGACTTCGGCACGGCCTTCGCCAAGAGCCAGGCCGCTGCCTACGGCGGGCTGCCCGACCGCGGCACGGTGTTCGTCTCGGTCGCCAACCGCGACAAGCGGGCCATGATCTTCCCGGTCAAGCGCCTGGTCGACCTCGGCTTCACGGTGCTCGCCACCGAGGGCACTGCGGAAGTGTTGCGGCGCAACGGGGTTCAGAGCACCGTCGTGCGCAAGCACAGTCAGGGCCGCGGTGACGACGGCGAGGCCACGATCGTGCAGCGCATCCTCGCCGGCGAGGTCGACATGGTCGTCAACACGCCGTCCGGCCGCGACGCCCGTGCCGACGGCTACGAGATCCGGGCCGCCACGACGAGCATGGACCGCCCGATCATCACCACCGTCCAGCAGCTCGGCGCGGCGGTGCAGGGCATCGAGTCGGCGCGGGCCAGCAGCATCTCGGTCCGCTCGCTCCAGGAGCACGCGGCGCACCTGGAGGCACTGCGATGAGCTCACGCGCCGGCGGCCCGGTGCAGGTCCGCGGCCGCATCCTCGCCACGCGCCGCGCCGGCGCCTACCACCACATCACGCTGCTGGCGCCCGGTGTGGCGGAGTCGGCGCGGCCCGGGCACTTCGTCGCGCTGACGGTCGGCGGCGAGCAGTCCAACATGCTGCTGCGCCGCTCGTTCTCGATCCACAAGGTCTCGCCGACGGGCGTCTACGGCGGCACGGTCGACGTGGTCGTCGCCGACGCCGGCCGAGGCACCCACTGGCTGACCACGCGCCCGGTGGGGGAGGAGGTCGACGTCGTCGGCCCCATGGGTCGGCCCTTCCCGCTGCCCAAGGAGCCCGTCAGCTGCACGCTCGTCGGCGGTGGCTACGGCACGGCACCGCTCTTCTGGCTCGCAGAGGTGCTGCGCGACAAGGGGTGTCGGGTCGACATCGTGCTCGGAGCCGCCACCGAGCAGCGGCTCTTCGGCGTGCTCGAGGCCCGGCGGCTCGCCACCACGGCCACGGTCACGACGGACGACGGCTCCGCGGGCGTCCAGGGACTGGTGACCACGGTGCTCCCCGAGGTGATCGAGCGATCGGACGCCTCGGTGGTCTACGCCTGCGGTCCCATGGGCATGCTGCGCGCGGTCACGGACGTCGCGGCCTCCCACGGCGTCGTCGCCCAGGTCGCCGTCGAGGAGGCCATGGCGTGCGGGGTCGGGATCTGCATGACCTGCGTGATGCCGGTCGTCGGGTCCGACGGCACCACGCGCATGGTGCGCTCCTGCGTCGAGGGCCCGGTGTTCCGCGGCGACCGCGTGCGCTGGGAGTCCTGGAGCGACGGCATCGGGCACGTGCCCGACGACTGCGTCGGCGCCGCCGCGATGAAGGGGCACTGATGACCTCCGCCCCGACGACGCGCACCGCCGCCGCCGTGGACCTGACCACGACGCTCGGCCCGCTGCAGCTGCCCAACCCGCTCATGACGGCCTCCGGCTGCGCGGCCGCCGGACGAGAGCTGCACCAGTTCTTCGACGTCGCCGAGCTCGGCGCGGTGGTGACCAAGTCGGTCATGACCCAGCCGCGGTCGGGCCGCCCCACGCCGCGCATGGCCGAGACCCCGAGCGGCATGCTCAACTCCATCGGGCTGCAGGGCCCCGGCATCGACGCCTTCGTCGAGCACGACCTGCCGTGGCTGCACTCGGTCGGGGCCCGGGCGGTCGTGTCGATCGCCGGCAGCACCGTCGAGGAGTTCCGCGACCTCGCCGAGCGGCTCGCCGGTCAGCCCGGGGTCGCGGCGATCGAGGTCAACATCTCCTGCCCGAACGTCGCCAACCGCGGGCTGGTGTTCGCGTGCCAGCCCGCGCCGTCGTCCGCCGTCGTGTCCGCCGTGCGCGAGGTCACGCCGGCCGCGGTGCCGGTGCTCGCCAAGCTCTCACCCGACGTCACCGACATCGTCGAGATCGCCGCGGCCTGCGTCGGTGCGGGCGCCGACGGGCTGACGATGATCAACACGCTGCTGGGCGTGAGCATCGACCTCGACCGCATGCGCCCCCGGCTGGCTGGGCTCACCGGTGGCCTCTCCGGTCCCGCGGTGCGGCCGGTCGCCGTCCGCTGCATCTGGCAGGTGCACGCGGCGATGCGCGCCGGGCGCCTGCCGACCGTGCCGGTCGTCGGCGTCGGGGGAGTCGCCACCGGGCTCGACGCGCTCGAGCTCGTGCTCGCCGGAGCGGCCGCGGTGCAGGTCGGCACGGTCGCCTTCCACGACCCGAGCGCCCCGCTGCGGGTGCGAGACGAGCTCGCGCAGGCCCTGGCGCAGCGCGGTTTCAGCTCGTTCGCCGACGCCGTCGGGCACGCCCACCGAGTTCTCGCAGGAGAGTCATGACCGACCCCCGCACCACGCCGTTCGGCTCACGGTTGCGCGCCGCCATGGGCTCGCGCGGCCCCCTCTGCGTCGGGATCGACCCCCACCCGGGGCTGCTCGCGGCCTGGGATCTTCCGGACGACGCCAGCGGGCTCGAGCGGTTCGCCCTCACCTGCGTCGAGGCCCTGGCCGGGCAGGTGGCCGCCCTCAAGCCGCAGTCCGCGTTCTTCGAGCGGCACGGTGCGCGCGGCGTCGCGGTGCTCGAGCGCGTCGTCCGCGAGGCCCGGCAGGCGGGTGCGCTCGTCATCGTCGACGCCAAGCGTGGTGACATCGGCTCGACGATGACCGCGTACGCGCAGGCGTACCTCGACCAGAGCCGCCCGCTGGCCACCGACGCACTCACCGTGAGCCCCTACCTCGGCTACGAGTCGCTGCGGCCGGCCCTGGATCTCGCTGCGGCACAAGGGGCCGGGCTCTTCGTGCTGGGTCTGACGTCGAACCCCGAGGGCGTGCAGGTGCAGCACGCCCGTGGCACCGACGGGCGCGCGGTGGCGGCGGACGTCGTGCGGTCGGTCGCGGCCGACAACGCCGAGGTCGACGACCTGGGGTCGGTCGGTCTGGTCGTCGGAGCCACCGTCGGCAGCGCCGTCAGCGACCTCGGGATCGACCTCGCCGCCAGCCGGGCGCCGCTTCTCGCCCCGGGCGTGGGCGCCCAAGGAGCCGGTGCGGACGAGCTGCGGCAGGTCTTCGGGGACGCGCGGCGCAACGTGCTGCCGTCGTCGTCCCGAGAGGTGCTGTCGGCCGGCCCCGGTGCGGCGGGGCTGCGTGACGCCGCCGCGCGCACCCTCGAGCGCTGCAGCGAGGCCCTCTCCTGAGGGTGGCCGCATTGCCCTCCCGCAGCGGTACTCGCTAGGTTCTGACCCTGCCCCGCCACCCCCGGGGCAGCCGTCCGGACCCTGAGGTGAAGCACCGTGGCACTGCCGCCCCTGACACCGGAGCAGCGCCAGGCTGCGCTCGAGAAGGCCGCGGCCGCGCGTCGTGAGCGCGCCGCGGTGAAGAACCGTCTGAAGCACGCTCAGGGCTCGCTCGCCGACGTCGTGCGCGAGGGCCAGTCGAACGACGTCATCGGCAAGATGAAGGTGTCGGCGCTGCTGGAGGCCATGCCCGGTGTGGGCAAGGTCCGTGCGCGCCAGATCATGGACGAGCTGGCGATCTCCGAGAGCCGCCGCGTGCGCGGCCTCGGGGCCAAGCAGGTGTCGGCGCTCGTCGCACGCTTCTCCGGTTCGTGAGCGGCGCGACCCACAGCGGGCCGTCCACCGGTGCGTCGTCGTCCGAGCCGCAGCCTCACCCGACGCCGCGTCGGCTGACCGTGCTCGCCGGGCCGACCGCCGTCGGCAAGGGCACCGTGTCGGCGTTCGTCCGCGAGCGCTACCCCGAGGTGTGGCTGTCGGTGTCGGCCACCACGCGTTCGCCCCGGCCGGGTGAGGTCGACGGCGTCCACTACCGCTTCGTCGACGACGCGACGTTCGACGCGATGGTCGCGGCGGGGGAGATGCTCGAGTGGGCCGTCGTCCACGGCCGCCACCGCTACGGCACCCCGCGCGGTCCGGTCGAGCAGGCCCTGCGCGAGGGACGCGCCGCACTGCTCGAGATCGACCTGCAGGGTGCGCGGCAGGTGCGCGAGTCGATGCCCGAGGCGCGCTTCGTCTTCCTGGCGCCCCCGAGCTGGGAGGAGCTCGTGCGGCGGCTGGTGGGCCGTGGCACCGAGACCGAGGCCGAGCGCGAGCGGCGGCTCACGACGGCTCGCGAGGAGCTCGCGGCCGAGTCCGAGTTCGACGTCACCATCGTCAACGACGACGTCGCGCGGGCCAGCGCGGCGCTCGTGCAGCAGATGGGCCTCGCCGTCTGACACAATGGACGGCGGATCCACCTGTACGTCGACGAAACGAGATCATCCGTGTCCGGCATCACCGCAGTCCCCGAGGGCATCACGAACCCCCCGATCGACGATCTGCTCAAGGCCGCCGACTCCAAGTACGCGCTGGTCATCTACGGCGCCAAGCGCGCCCGGCAGATCAACGCCTACTACTCCCAGCTGGGCGAGGGCCTGCTCGAGTACGTCGGCCCGCTCGTCGAGACGCACGTCCACGAGAAGCCCCTCAGCATCGCCCTGCGCGAGATCAACGAGGGCCTGCTGACCTCCGAGCCCATCGAGGGCTGACCTGAGCGAGCAGGCGGGCACCGCGCCACGCGTGGTGCTCGGTGTGGGTGGCGGCATCGCCGCCTACAAGGTGGCGCACCTGCTGCGGCTGCTGACCGAGAGTCGGCACGAGGTGCGCGTCGTCCCGACCCGCGCGGCGCTGGAGTTCGTCGGTGCGCCGACGTGGGCGGCGCTGTCGGGTCACCCCGTGGCCACGGACGTGTGGGACGACGTGCACGAGGTGCCGCACGTCCGGCTCGGCCGCGACGCCGACCTGGTCGTCGTGGCCCCCGCCACGGCCGACCTGCTGGCGCGCGCGGCGCACGGGCTGGCCGACGACCTGCTCACCAACACCCTGCTCACCGCTCGCTGCCCGGTGCTCATGGCCCCCGCCATGCACACCGAGATGTGGGAGCACCCAGCCACCCAGGCCAACGTCCGGACGCTGCGCTCACGGGGTGTCGTCGTGCTCGACCCCGCGTCCGGCCGGCTCACCGGCGCCGACACCGGCCCGGGCCGGCTGCCCGAGCCCGAGGAGGTGTTCGCCGCGTGCCGCGACCTGCTCGCGGTGGGCCCGTGGCGTCGCGACCTGCAGGGCCGCACCGTCGTCGTCAGCGCCGGTGGCACGCGCGAGCCGCTGGACCCGGTGCGCTACCTCGGCAACCGCTCGTCGGGCAAGCAGGGGCTCGCCCTGGCGCGTGTCGCCGCCGCCCGCGGTGCCGACGTCGTGCTGGTGAGCAGCTCCCCGCTGCCCGCGCCGTCCGGCGTGCGGGTCGTGCCGGTCGAGACGGCCGAGCAGCTGCGTGAGGCCGTGCTCGACGCTGCCCGCGACGCCGACGCCGTGGTCATGGCCGCCGCCGTCGCCGACTTCCGGCCCGCCGGGGTCAGCGACCACAAGATCAAGAAGACCGACGACGGCGGTGCGCCCGCCGTCGAGCTGGTGCGTAACCCCGACGTGCTGGCCGAGCTGTCGGGCGAGCGGCGTCGTCCCGGCCAGGTGGTCGTGGGGTTCGCCGCCGAGACCGGTGACGCGTCCGGTGACGTGCTCGCGCACGCGCGTGCCAAGCTCGCGCGCAAGGGGTGCGACCTGCTGGTGGTCAACGAGGTCGGCCTCACCAAGACCTTCGGCGCCGACACCAGCAGCGCCGTGATCCTCGACCGTGACGGCGGTGAGCGCGCCGTCCCGGAGGGGCCCAAGTCGGTGCTCGCCCACGCCGTTCTTGACGAGATTGCCCGCCGCATGCCTGCGCTGTCCCGATAGACTGCGCCGGGTGCCTGCGGGCACCACACCAGTCAGCAGCCGCTGCACCCGAGGAGAGAACGTGCCGTCCTTTCGCCTGTTCACGTCCGAGTCCGTCACCGAGGGACACCCGGACAAGATCTGCGACCAGATCAGCGACTCGATCCTGGACGCGATGCTCGCCGAGGACCCGCGCAGCCGCGTCGCGGTCGAGACGATGGTGACGACGGGCCTCGTGCACGTCGCCGGTGAGGTCACCACGTCGTCCTACGTCGACATCCCGCGCATCGTGCGCGACACCGTCCTCGGTATCGGCTACGACTCCTCCACCAAGGGTTTCGACGGCAACTCCTGCGGCGTCGAGGTGTCGATCGGTGCCCAGTCCCCGGACATCGCGCAAGGCGTCGACGACGCCTACGAGCACCGGGCCGAGGGCGGCGTCGACCCGCTCGACGCCCAGGGCGCCGGCGACCAGGGCCTGATGTTCGGCTACGCCTCGGACGACACCCCCGAGCTGATGCCGCTGCCGATCTTCCTGGCGCACCGGCTCGCCGAGCAGCTCACGGCAGCGCGCAAGGACGGCGTGCTGCCGTACCTGCGCCCGGACGGCAAGACGCAGGTCACGATCGGCTACGACGGCGACCGCGCCGTCCGCCTCGACACCGTGGTGCTGTCCACCCAGCACGCCGCGGGCATCTCCCTCGACGGCATGCTCGCGCCCGACATCGAGGCCCACGTCGTCAAGCCGGTGCTCGCTGCCCTGGAGCTCGAGCTCGACACGTCCTCGACCCGGCTGCTCGTGAACCCCACCGGCCGCTTCGAGATCGGCGGCCCGATGGGCGACGCCGGGCTCACCGGCCGCAAGATCATCGTCGACACCTACGGCGGCATGGCCCGGCACGGCGGTGGAGCCTTCAGCGGCAAGGATCCCTCGAAGGTCGACCGGTCCGCCGCGTACGCGATGCGCTGGGTCGCCAAGAACGTCGTCGCCGCCGGCCTCGCCCGCCGGTGCGAGGCCCAGGTGGCGTACGCGATCGGCAAGGCGCACCCGGTGGGCCTGTACGTCGAGACGTTCGGCACCGAGACCGTCGACCCGGCGCGCATCACCGAGGCCATCACCGAGGTGTTCGACCTGCGCCCGGCCGCGATCATCCGCGACCTGGACCTGCTGCGCCCGATCTACGCTCGCACCGCCGCCTACGGCCACTTCGGCCGCAGCGACGACGAGGGCTTCACCTGGGAGCGCACCGACCGGGTCGGGGCACTGCGCGCCGCCGTCGGCGCCTGACCCGCCTCACCACCCTCGCCCCACCTCGCCCACCCCAACGCCACAGCGCCTCCAGCGCTCCGCGCCGGAACGCCACGGGGGCACCCCGCAGCCAACCTAAGGCAGCTGGGCGCCCCCGTGACGGTCGTGGAATGCAGCCGAGTGCCCCAGGGTGGCGTGCCGGATCACGCGGACGGGGACGGGGTGTGGTTCCCCGTGGTGGGGGTGACGGTGGCGTCCGGTAGGAATGCCGGGTGAGCCAGGACGACCCCCACCCCCCGGACGACGGGCAGCTCGCCCTCGTGCCGGCGCAGGTGCGCGCGGCGGCACGTCGCCGTCCGGCCCCTGCCCCGGCGGGATTGGCCGAGGTCGACCCCGTCGCCGAGGTGGTGGTCGACGTCCCGCTGGCCCACCTCGACCGCGTGTTCGAGTACGCCGTGCCTTCGCCGCTCGCGGACGACGCCCGGCCCGGCGTGCGGGTGAAGGTGCGTTTCGCCGGCGCCGACCGTGACGGCTACGTGGTCGCCCGCAAGGCCGCTGCCGACCACGCCGGCCGGCTCGCTCCACTGCGCCGGGTCGTGTCGCCCGAGCCGGTGCTCACCCCCGGGCTGCTGCGCCTGGCCCGTGCGGTGGCCGACCGCTGGGCCGGCACGCTCGGGGACGTCCTGCGCCTCGGCGTGCCGCCGCGGCACGCCCAGGCCGAGCAGGCGGCCGAGCCGACGTCCGACGACCCCCCGCCTCGGGTCGCTCGGCCCGGACCCGGCCCGTGGTCGGCCTACCCGGGCGGCCCGGCGTTCCTCGACCGGGTGGCGGCCGGTGACCACCCACGCGCCGCCTGGACCGCCACACCCGCAGCCGCCCAGCCCGCCCGCGACTGGCCGCACGCGGTGGCCGTGGCGGTGCTCACCGCCCTCAGCGCCGGACGGGGTGTCCTTGTCGTGCTGCCCGACTCCCGCGACGTCGGCCGGGTCGACACCGCCCTGCGTGACCTCGACCCCGACGCCGGGCAGGTCGTGCTCACCGCCGACCTCGGCCCGCGGGCCCGCTACTCGGCGTGGCTGAAGGTGCTGCGTGGTCACGCCCGCGCCGTCGTGGGCACCCGCGCGGCGATGTTCGCCCCGGTGCACGACCTCGGCCTCGTCGTCTGCTGGGACGACGGCGACGACCTGCACGCCGAGCCGCACGCCCCCTACCCGCACGTGCGCGAGGTGCTGGCGCTCCGGTCCGAGCTCGACGGCGCCGCGGCGCTGCTCGGGGGCTTCGTGCGCACCGCCGAGGTCGAGCGCATGGTCGAGGTGGGCTGGGCGCGCCCGCTGCAGGCCGCTCCGGCCGACCTGCGGGCCGGCGCGCCGCGCGTGCTGGTGGCCGGCGAGGGACCCGAGACCGAGCGCGACCCCGCCGCCGACTCCGCCCGACTGCCCTCGCTCGCGTGGCGCACCGCCGCCAAGGCGCTGGACGCCGGCCCGGTGCTGGTGCAGGTGCCGCGCCGCGGCTACGTGCCGGCGCTGGCCTGCCAGCAGTGCCGCGCACCGGCTCGGTGCCGCGCCTGCCACGGCCCGTTGATGCTGGCCGGCGGCGCGGGCGCGCCGACCTGCCGCTGGTGCGGTGTGGCCGACGTCGGCTGGACGTGCCCGGAGTGCGGCGACCGGCGGCTGCGGTCGGTCGTCGTGGGCACCCGACGCACCGCCGAGGAGCTCGGTCGGGCGTTCCCCGGCACCCCGGTCGTCACCAGCGGTGGCGGCGAGGTGCTGGCGCGAGTGCCCGGACGCCGGGCCCTGGTGATCGCGACACCGGGGGCCGAGCCGGTCGCGGACGGCGGCTACGCGGCCGCGCTGCTGCTCGACCCGTGGGCGCTGCTCGGCCGCAGCGACCTGCGGGCGGGGGAGGAGGCCCTGCGGCGCTGGGCGGGTGCGGCGGCGCTCGTGCGTGGGTCGGCCCTGGGTGGCGTCGTCGTGCTGGCCGGCCCGGGTGGCCTGCCGCCGGTCGAGGCGCTCGTGCGGTGGGCGCCGGCGTGGCACAGCCGCCGCGAGCTCTCGGCGCGCCAGGCACTGGGCTTCCCGCCGGCTCGGGCGGTGGCGACCGTCACCGGCCCGGCGGCCGCGGTCGACGAGCTCACCGCCGCCGCGACGCTGCCGCCGGACGTCGAGGTGCTCGGACCCGTCCCGGTGCCCGCGGCACGTACCGGCCCGGCGGCGCGCCTCGCCGACGACGGACCGACCGTGCGGTTGGTGCTGCGCACCGCGCCCGCCGGACGCGAGGCGCTCGCCGCGGCGCTGAAGGCGGCAGCGGCCGTTCGCAGCGCGCGCAAGCGCCCCGGCAGCGTCCGGGTGCAGGTCGACCCGCTCGACCTCGTCTGACCTCGGCTCTGGCCCGTCGGATCAGCCGAGGTGGGTGCTGAGCGCGGCTTCGACGTCGTCGAGCGCTGCGCGGGCCATGGCCGTCGGGTGGCCGGTGAAGCCGTGAGGTGACTCGGGGTAGATGCGGAGGTCGACGTCGACGCCGGCTGCGGACAGGCGTGCGGCCAGGGCGAGGTTGTCCTGCAGCAGGACGTCTGACGCGCCGACCACCATGAGGATCGGCGGCAGGCCCTGGAGGTCGGCGTAGACGGGCGAGAGATCTGCGTGCGTGCGGTCGGGTGCGGAGCCGGCGTACGCCTCGAGGAAGTACTCGTCGGCGATCAGCCGTCCAGCCGGGGTCCGTGCGCTGAGGTCGTAGGTCCCGAACTGCAGCACGGCGACGTCCACGGCCCGGATCCCCTGGTCACGCAGTCGCAGCAGCGTGGTGAGGGCGAGCGTGGCGCCGGCGGAGAAGCCGACGACGGCGAGCCTGGTCGCTCCGAAGCGGTCCGGTGCGTGCTGCGCGAGCCAGCGCGCCGCGGTCTCGCAGTCGTCCGGTGCGGCCGGCCAGGGGTTCTCCGGGGCCAGCCGGTAGTCCACGCTCGCGACGACGACGCCGAGTGCGTCCGCGAGCTGCCGGTTACGGACGTCGCCGGCAGCGGCGGAGCCGAGGTAGAAGCCCCCGCCGTGGATGTCGAGGACGACGCCCGTCGCAGAGCCGGCCCACGGGGTGTGGAGCCGCAACGGGACGCTCCGGCCCCCGACGCTGACGATCTCCTCGGCGGCGGGTGGGTGCGAGGGCGCGGGTGGGGTGAGCGCGGCTCGGACGGCGCTGAGCTCCTCCCAGCTGCTCGGACCTCGGCCGGCCGCGCGGTGCTCGTAGAAGGCGCGGGAGCCCTCGACGAGGGGCAGCAGGGCCGGGTCGATCAGATCGGGGAGTCCGAGTTTCATCGGGACTCACTCTAGGAGGGCGGCCCGCGCGCCGCTCGTGTCGCTCCCGCGCCGTCCCGGGGTGTCAGCCCGAAGCGGGCGGGGTCGGGGGGCAGTACATGCGGCGGCGTCCGGCGTCCTCGATCCAGGTGTGCTCGGCCATGGACCTCCCGCACGCAGGGCAGGCGAACTGCGGGTCCGGGGCGCGCGTCGGCGGCTGCTCCTGCGAGCCCAGCTGCGCCGGACCCAGGAAGCGGAACAGGAACGCGTACACGCGCGCGCCGAGCCACGGCCGCTCGCTCACACCGCCTCCCTCGGCGGCGTCGGGGTCGACGCCGCGCACCGTCCCAGTGTCGCACCGGCCGCACGCATACACTGATCCGGTCACCCGCACGAGAGACGAGGGCCCTGCACGTGTCGATCCAGGACATCCGCCTGTTCGGTGACCCGGTGCTGCGCACGCCAGCAGCCGTGGTCACCGACTTCGACAAGGAGCTGCGCCAGCTGGTCAAGGACCTCACCGACACCATGCTGGACGCGCCCGGCGTCGGCCTGGCCGCGCCCCAGATCGGCGTCGGTCTGCGCGTCTTCACCTACTGGGTCGACGACGTCCTCGGGCACCTGGTCAACCCCAGCCTGGACCTCTCCGACGACCAGCAGGACGGCGAGGAGGGCTGCCTGTCCTTCCCGGGCCTGGCGTTCGACACGCCCCGGGCCCTGCGCGTCGTGGCCAAGGGTCAGGACATGCACGGCGAGCCCGTGGTGATCGAGGGCTCCGAGCTGATGGCGCGCTGCATCCAGCACGAGACCGACCACCTCGACGGCATCCTGTTCATCGACCGGCTCGACCGCGAGCAGCGCAAGCTGGCGATGAAGGCGATCCGCGAGGCCGAGTGGGCCGGCGGCCCGACGCCGACGGTGAAGCTGAGCCCGCACGCGACCTTCGGCAAGGCGCTGTAGCGCGTGCGCCTGGTCTTCGCCGGCACCCCGCAGGTCGCGGTGCCCTCGCTGCGCGCGCTGCTCGCGTCGTCCCACGACGTGGTGGCCGTCGTCACCCGGCCGCCGGCTCGCGCCGGCCGCGGGCGCCGCGTCGTCGAGTCGCCCGTCGCGGACCTGGCGCGCGAGCAGGGCCTGGAGGTGCTCACCCCGCAGCGTCCCAGCGACCCGGCGTTCATCGAGCGGCTCACCGAGCTCGCTCCGGACTGCTGCCCGGTCGTCGCGTACGGCGCGTTGGTGCCGCAGCGCGCGCTGGACGTCCCTCGGCACGGCTGGGTCAACCTGCACTTCAGCCTGCTGCCCGCCTGGCGCGGCGCAGCCCCCGTGCAGCACGCCGTCATGGCAGGCGACCCGGTCACCGGCGCCACGACCTTCCGGCTGGAGGCGGGCCTCGACACCGGGCCGGTGTACGGCCTGATGACCGAGACGATCTACGCCGACGACACGAGCGGGACGCTCCTCGAGCGGTTGTCCACGGCTGGGGCGGGCCTGCTCGTAGCGACGCTCGACGGCATCGCCGACGGCTCCCTGCAGGCGCGCCCCCAGGCCGAGGACGGCGTCAGCCTGGCCCCCAAGGTCGAGGTGGACGACGCGCGCGTCGACTGGCACGCCCCGGCGACGCGGATCGACCGGCTCGTGCGCGGTTGCACCCCGGCGCCGGGTGCGTGGACCACGTTCGCCGGTGCCCGGCTCAAGCTCGGGCCGGTGTCGCTGGCGGCTCGCCCGCAGCCGCCGGACGACGCGCTCGCCCCGGGCGTCCTCGACGTCGGGCGGCGTTCGGTGCGTGTCGGCACCGCGACCGTTCCGGTCGAGCTGGGCACCGTGCAGCCGCCCGGCAAGAAGCCGATGCCCGCGGCCGACTGGGCGCGTGGCGTGCGCGTCGAGAGCGGTGCCGTGCTGGGGGACGGCGCGTGAGCGGCCCCCGCAAGAGGTCTGCACAGCGACCGGCTCAGCGCGCCCGCCGCGCGGACGCCGCACGGGAGGCCGCCTTCGACACCCTGCGCGCGGTCGCGTCCGAGGACGCCTACGCCAACCTCGTGCTACCGCGGCTGCTGCGTGAGCGCCGACTGGCCCCGCGTGACGCCGCCTTCGCCACCGAGCTGGCCTACGGTGCGCTGCGGATGCGGGGGCTGTACGACGCGGTGCTCACCGCGTGCGTCGACCGTCCGCTCGCCGACCTCGACGAGGGGCTGCTCGACGCGTTGCGACTGGGGGTGCACCAGCTGCTGGGCATGCGCGTGCCGGCCCACGCCGCCGTGAGCGAGACCGTCGCGCTCGTGCGCGGCCGGGTGGGCCAGGGGCCCGGCGGGCTGGCGAACGCCGTGCTGCGCCGCGTGAGCGAGCGCGACCTCGACGCCTGGGTCGGCGAGGTCGCGCCCGCCGTCTCGGCCGACCTCGTGGGCCACCTCGCCGTGGAGCACAGCCACCCGGTCTGGGTCGTGCGGGCGCTGCGCGAGGCCCTCGCCGGTCGTGGCGTCGGACCCGCGGCCCTGGACGGCGAGCTGGCCGCCCTGCTGGGCGCCGACAACAGCCCGCCTGCCGTCTCGCTCGTCGCGCGGCCGGGGCTGGCAGGCGTCGAGGAGCTGCTGGCCGCCGGTGCGACGCCGGGGCGCTGGGCGCCCGGTGCGGCGTCCTGGTCGGCGGGCGACCCGGGCGGCATCGCCGCGGTGCGCGAGGGTCGAGCGGGCGTCCAGGACGAAGGCAGCCAGCTGGTGGCTGAGGCCCTGGCGGCGGCGCCGGTCGAGGGCCGCGACGAGCAGTGGCTCGACCTGTGCGCGGGCCCCGGCGGCAAGGCCGCCCTGCTCGGTGCGCTCGCCCGCGAGCGCGGCGCCCACGTCACCGCGGTCGAGGTGGCACCGCACCGGGCCGAGCTGGTGCGCTCGGCGGTGCGGGTGCTCGGCAGCGCGGTCGACGTGCGCTGCGCCGACGGTCGCGAGGTGGGCGCCGACCAGCCGGGGGAGTTCGACCGCGTGCTCGTCGACGCTCCCTGCACCGGGCTCGGTGCGCTGCGGCGTCGTCCGGAGTCACGGTGGCGGCGCACCCCGGCCGACCTCACGAGCCTCGCCCCGCTGCAGCGTGACCTGCTCACGAGCGCGCTGGACGCCGCCCGCCCCGGCGGGCTGGTGGCCTACACGACGTGCTCACCGCACGTGGCCGAGACCCGCCTGGTGGTCGACGACGTGCTGCGCCGCCGTGACGACGTCGAGGTCGTCGACGCCTCCGCGTTCGTGCCGGTGCCGGACGTCGGGTCGCCCACCGTGCAGCTGTGGCCGCACCGCCACGGCACCGACGCGATGTTCCTGGCGCTGCTGCGCCGGCGGTGAGCGGCGTCCGAGGGCGGTGGGCCGATCGGTGCACGAGGCCACGCTCCTGCTCAGGTCCCGTCGGTTGGTGGCCGATGAGCCGTCCGTGACCACCCGACACAGCGAGGCCGCGCGCGACACGGTCGGCGAGAAGCTGCTCGCCGACCCGGCGGCGCGGGTGGCGGCCATGAGCGAGACCGGCCTCGTCGTGCCGATGCCCGGGTCGGTGCCGCTGCGGGACCAGGCGCTGGTGACCGGTGTCTCCTCGCTGCTGGAGCTCGTCGACCCCGACGACATCGTGAAGGTCATCGACATGTGGGCCGAGGCCCGGGCGCGCGGGGCCGCCAGCGTGAGCGTGCGCTCGCTGCGCGACGGCGGCGCCAGCATGGTCGTGCACGCCGTCGACCTGACCCACCGCTACGGCGTCTACCTGGGCTTCCTCGTCGGCTACCGCGAGGCCACGGACGCCGAGCTCAACCGCGCCCAGGACGCCCTGCGCCCGCGGGTCTGCGTCGTGCGCAAGGACGAGCTGGCCTTCGTCACCCACGTCGACGAGACCGCGACCCGCCTGCTCGGCTGGACCGAGCAGGACACCGTCGGCCTGCGCTCGCTCGAGCTCACCCACCCCGACGACCAGCAGCGCGCGATCGCGAACTGGATGGACCTGCTCAGCAGTCCCGGGGGAGCGCGCCGCACCCGGCTGCGCCAGCGCCACGCCGACGGCACGTGGATGTGGTTCGAGGTCACGAACCGCAACCTGCTCAACCACCCCGACCACCGCTGCATCCTGTCCGAGATGGTCGACATCGCCGAGGAGATGGCGGTCACCGAGGCCCTGCGCGCGAGCGACCAGCTGCTGCGGCGCCTCACCGAGGCCCTGCCGCTGGGCATCCTGCAGCTGGCCCTGGACGGCAGCACGGTCTACCGCAACGAGCGGCTCGCCGCGGTGGTCGGTCGCGAGGTCGACTCGGTGTTCGACCTGTACGAGCTCACGGACGACCCCGAGCCGCTGCGGGCGCTGCTGCGGGCGGTGCGTGACGAGCGGGCGGACGGCGACGTCGAGATCGAGGTGGCCGGCAGCGAGGGCTTCCGGCGGCTGCTGAGCGTCAACGTGCGCGGTCTGCACAGCGACGACGGCGAGTCCACGGGCGCGATCGTGTGCCTGTCGGACGTCACCGAGGCCGCGCGGCTGCGCGAGCAGCTCGCCCACAAGGCCACCCACGACGCGCTCACCCACTGCCTGGCGCGCGGTGCGGTCATCGACCGGCTGGAGGCGCTGCTCGCGGCGTTGCCGGCGCCCGACGAGCCGGGCCGGCGCAGCGCCAGCATCGGCGTGCTGTTCATCGACCTCGACGGCTTCAAGGACGTCAACGACCGCTACGGCCACGCCGCCGGCGACGCCATGCTGCGCGAGGTCGGCCGCCGGTTGCTGGCCGACGCCGGTACCGCCGCCGTCGGCCGGTTCGGCGGCGACGAGTTCGTGGTCCTGCGCGAGGACCTCGCCGACGAGCGCGCCGCGCACGCCGGGGCCGAGGCGCTGTGCGAGAAGCTGGCCGTCCCGTTCGAGCACGCGGGCACCCTGCTGGTGCCGCACGCCAGCGTCGGCGCGGCCTGGACCGACGTCCGGGAGGCGCCCGACCCGCTCGTGGCGCGCGCCGACGCCGCCATGTACCGGCTCAAGCGGCAACGCCCCGACCGGCGCCAGCGCGGGCGTGAGGGGCTGCGGGCGGGTCGCTAGGCTCGCCGGGTGGCCCCTCAGATCTCGCCGAGCATCCTGTCCGCCGACTTCGTCAACCTCGCCGCGGAGCTCGCCCGCATCGGCTCGGCCGACTGGGCGCACGTCGACGTCATGGACAACCACTTCGTGCCGAACCTCACCATCGGCCTGCCGGTCGTCGAGGCCCTGGTGAAGGCCAGCCCGGTGCCGGTCGACGCGCACCTGATGATCGAGGACCCCGACCGCTGGGCGCCGGCCTACGCCGAGGCCGGTGCGCAGAGCGTGACGTTCCACGCCGAGGCCGCGCGCGCGCCCGTGCGCCTCGCCCGCGAGCTGCGCCGGCTCGGTGCGCGGGCCGGGCTCGCGCTGAAGCCCGCGACGCCGGTCGAGCCCTTCATCGACCTGCTGCCGGAGATCGACATGCTGCTCGTGATGACCGTCGAGCCCGGCTTCGGCGGGCAGAAGTTCCTGGACGTGTGCCTGCCCAAGGTGCGGCGCGCCCGTCAGGCCATCCGCGACAGCGGCCTGGGGGTCTGGCTGCAGGTCGACGGCGGTGTCACCCCCGAGACGATCGAGCGTGCCGCGGACGCCGGCGCCGACGTCTTCGTGGCCGGCTCCGCCGTGTACGGCGCGCAGGACGCGGCCGCCCAGATCGAGGTGCTGCGCCAGCGTGCGGCAGGCCACAGCCACGACGGGGCGACACCGGCCTGAGCGGGCTACACTCGGTCCAGCAGCACGCGTGCTCCGGGGTCGGTGAAATTCCGAGCCGGCGGTGACAGTCCGCGACCCGACCGCAGCCAGCGGCCGGTTGACCTGGTGGAACTCCAGGACCGACGGTGAGAGTCCGGATGGGAGGAGACACGCGGCGACGCAGGCGGAACCCCGCCGGCGTCGTCGTCGACGCGTTGCCCCGGTGCACACCGGGGCGGTGGTCGACGTGGTGGTGACGGGCCGCACCCGGCCCGGTAGGGCAGCCGCTCTCACCACCTCACCCCGGAGCCCGCCCACGGCGAGGCGAGAGGGGTTCGAGGTGAGCGGCGAGGACGTCACGGGCGAGACCGCTGCCATGCTGCGCGCGCTCGAGCTGGCCCGTCGCGGCCCGGTCGGCACCAACCCGCGGGTCGGGTGCGTCCTGCTGGGCTCCGACGGGCGCGTGATCGGCGAGGGCTGGCACGAGGGGGCCGGCACACCGCACGCCGAGGTGGCGGCGCTGGCCGAGGCGGGGTCCGCCGCCCGGGGCGGCACCGCCGTGGTGACCCTGGAGCCGTGCGGCCACACCGGTCGCACTGGCCCGTGCACAGCGGCGCTGATCACCGCGGGCGTCGAGCGCGTGGTGTTCGCGCGGCCGGACTCCAGCCAGGACGCCGGCGGCGGCGCGCAGCGGCTGCGCGCCGCCGGCATCACCGCCGCGCTCGTCGACGACGAGGACGCTCGCGCGGCGGCCGACCGGCTGGTCGCTGACTGGCAGCTCGCCGTCGACCTGGGCCGTCCCGTCGTCACCTGGAAGCTCGCCACGACGCTGGACGGGCGCAGCGCGGCGGCCGACGGCACGAGCAGCTGGATCACCGGCACCGCGGCGCGCGAGGACGTCCACGACCTGCGTGCGCACGCCGACACCGTCCTCGTGGGCACCGGCACCGCCTGGGCCGACGACCCCCGGCTCACGGTGCGCGACGCGCAGGGGCGCGAGCGCGAGCACCAGCCGCTGCGGGCCGTGATGGGCCGTCGCGGCCTGCGGCCCGGCAGTGTGCTCGAGCGCGAGGGCGCCCGCTGCCTGGCCACGCACGACCCGCACGAGGCGCTGCAGCAGCTGTGGGAGCTCGACCGGCGCCACGTGTGGCTCGAGGGCGGTCCGACGCTGGGCGCCGCCTTCTGGCGCGCGGGGCTGGTCGACCGCGTGGTCGCCTACGTCGCTCCTGCCCTCCTCGGTGCGGGCCTGCCGAGCGTGGGCGACCTCGGCATCTCGACCATGGCCGACATCGCCCGGCTGCGGCTGGACGACGTCACGCGGCTGGGCGACGACGTCCGGCTCACGCTCACCCCGAGAAAGAAGGACGGCTGATGTTCACCGGGATCGTCGAGGAGCTCGGGCGCGTCCTCGCCGTCGAGCCGGGCGAGCAGTCCGCCCGCCTCACCGTGAGCGGTCCGCTCGTCGCGTCCGACGCGACGCACGGCGCGTCGATCGCCGTCAACGGCGTCTGCCTCACCGTCGTCGACCACGACGCCGAGCGGTTCACGGTCGACGTGATGCTGGAGACGTTGCGGTGCAGCGCTCTCGGCGGCCTCACCGCCGGCGACCAGGTCAATCTCGAGCGGGCGGTGCGCAGCGACGGGCGCTTCGGCGGCCACGTCGTGCAGGGCCACGTCGATGGAGTCGGCGAGGTCGTGGCGCGCGAGTCCGGCGACCGCTGGGAGGTCGTCACCGTCGGGCTGCCGCGCGAGCTGGCGGGGTACGTCGTCGAGAAGGGCTCGATCGCCGTCGACGGCGTGTCCCTCACCGTCAGCGCCGTGGACGACGCGGCCGGCACGTTCAGCGTCTCGCTCATCCCCACCACCCTCGAGCTCACCACGCTGGGGCACCGGGCGGTGGGGGAGCGGGTCAACCTCGAGGTCGACGTCCTCGCCAAGTACGTCGAGCGGCTGCTCGCCGCTCGCACCGACACCCTGCGGAAGGCGGAAGCGCTGTGAGCGTGCTCAAGTGGCTGTTCGAGTCCGAGCTGACCATCGGGACCCAGCACATCCTGTGGCGCGAGGTCATCGGCAACCTGTTCGGTCTGGCCTCGGCCGTGCTGGGCATGCGGCGCAAGGTGTGGGCCTGGCCGGTCGGCATCGTCGGCAACGCCCTGCTGTTCACGGTGTTCCTGGGCGTCGCCTTCACCACGCCGCAGGGCAGCACGCTGTACGGCCAGGCCGGGCGCCAGGTGTTCTTCATCGTCACCAGCGTCTACGGGTGGTGGCGCTGGCAGAGCCACCGCACGCGCGGTGGTGAGGGCGCGGCCGCCGTCGACCCGCGGTGGGCCACCTGGCGCGAGCGCGCCGTCCTGGTGGTCGTGGCGGTGGTCGGCGTGGCGGTGCTGACACCGATCTTCCGCGCCCTCGGGTCCTACGACCCGGTGTGGGCGGACGCCTGGATCTTCGTCGGCTCGATGCTCGCCACGTACGCGATGGCCCGGGGCTGGGTGGACTTCTGGCTGTGCTGGATCGCGGTCGACCTGGTCGGCGTCCCGCTGCTGCTGCGCGCGCACTTCTACCCCTCCGCCGCCCTGTACGCGGTCTACGGCGCGTTCGTGATCTGGGGGTTCGTGGTGTGGCTGCGGATCGCGCGCACCGAGACCCCGGTGCAGGGGATCGAGGACCCGGCGGCGGAGATGACGTCGTGAGCCGCCTGGCGGGCGTCCCGGAGGCGCTGCAGGCGCTCCGCCGGGGCCTTCCGGTGCTGGTGGTCGACGACGAGCACCGCGAGAACGAGGGCGACGTCGTCCTGGCCGCCGAGAACGCCAGCCCGCAGTGGGTCGCCTGGACCGTGCGCCACACGTCCGGGCTGCTGTGCGCGCCGATGCCCGCCGACGTCGCCGAGCGCCTGCGCCTGCCGGCCATGGTGCGCGACAACCAGGACCCCCGCGGCACCGCGTACACCGTCTCGGTCGACGCCCGCACCGGGGTCACCACGGGCATCAGCGCGGCCGACCGCGCCCGCACCGTCCGGCTGCTCGCCGACCCCGCGACCACGCCCGACGACCTGGTGCGCCCGGGTCACGTGCTGCCGCTGCGCGCGCGCCCGGGCGGGGTGCTGGAGCGGGCCGGGCACACCGAGGCCGCCGTCGACCTGTGCCGCCTGGCCGGCCTCGCGCCCGTGGGCCTCATCGCCGAGCTCGTCCACGACGACGGCACGATGATGCGGCTGCCCGACGTGCTCGCGCTCGGCGCCGAGCACGGCCTGCCCACCATCAGCATCGCCGACCTGGCCCTGTGGCGGCTCGTGCACGACGGCTCCGACGCGCCCCCGGCGCCGGACGCCGAGCCGGCCCCCGCGCGCGTGCAGCGCGTCGCCACCACGTCGCTGCCGACCCACCACGGCCCCTTCACCGCGCACGGCTTCCGCGACCTGCTCACCGGCGCCGAGCACCTGGCGCTGGTGAGCGGCGACCCCAGCGCCCCTGGAGCGGTCGTCCGGCTTCACTCCGAGTGCCTCACCGGCGACGTCCTGGGCTCGCTGCGCTGCGACTGCGGAGCCCAGCTCGACGCCGCGCTCGACCAGGTGGCCGAGCACGGCGGCGTCGTCCTGTACCTGCGCGGGCACGAGGGACGCGGTGTCGGGCTGCTGGCCAAGCTGGAGGCCTACGCGCTGCAGGACCTCGGCCGCGACACGGTCGAGGCCAACCTCGAGCTGGGGCTGCCCGCCGACGCCCGCGAGTACGGCGCGGCGGCGGCGATGCTCCTGCAGCTCGGCGTCGACACCGTGCGGCTGCTCACCAACAACCCGGCCAAGGTCGAGGGCCTGGCCGCCCACGGCGTCGCGGTCACCGGCCGGTCGCCGCTGCGCGCCGGCGAGTCGGCCTTCAACGCGCGGTACCTCGCGACGAAGCGCGACCGCATGGGCCACGACCTGCCCGCGCCGGCCCAGCGGCGGCCGGCGTGAGCGGCGCGGGCTCGCCGCAGCTCGCGGTCGACGGCAGCGGGCTGCGGGTGGCCGTGGTGGCAGCGCAGTGGCACGAGCAGGTGATGGCCGGGCTGGTCGCCGGGGCCCTGCGCGGGCTCGCCGACGCCAAGGTCGCCGACCCCCTCGTGGTGCGGGTGCCAGGCACGTTCGAGCTGCCGGTGGCCGCCGCCCGGCTGGCATCGGCCGGCTACGACGCCGTCGTCGCCCTCGGTGTGGTCATCCGGGGCGGCACGCCGCACTTCGACTACGTCTGCCAGGCGGCGACGTCCGGGCTCACCGACGTCGCGGTGCGCAGCGGCGTCCCGGTGGGCTTCGGCGTCCTCACCTGCGACGACGAGCAGCAGGCCATCGACCGCGCCGGCCTGCCCGGCTCGCGGGAGGACAAGGGCCACGAGGCGGCCACCGCGGCCGTGGCCACGGCGCTCACCCTGCGGACACTCGCCGCGCCCGCGGGGTGAGGAGCGTCCCGGACGCCGTAGGCTGGGCGCTCGTGAAGACCTTCGACGACCTGTTCGCCGAGCTGGCCGACAAGGCCGCCACGCGGCCCGCCGGCTCCGGCACCGTCGCCGAGCTGGACGCCGGCGTGCACGCCATCGGCAAGAAGGTCGTCGAGGAGGCGGCCGAGGTGTGGATGGCGGCCGAGCACGAAGGTGCCGAGCGCACCGCCGAGGAGATCAGCCAGCTGCTCTACCACCTGCAGGTCCTCATGCTCGCGCGCGGGCTGAGCCTGCAGGACGTGTACGCGCATCTGTGAGCGGAGGCCCCGCCAGCCGCCACGGAACCCGCCGCACGCAAGGAGACCAGATGCTGCGCATCGCCGTACCGAACAAGGGCTCGCTGTCCGAGGCCGCCACCGAGATGCTGCGCGAGAGCGGCTACCGGCAGCGGTCCAGCAGCCGCGAGCTCGTCCTGGCCGACCCCGACAACGACGCGGAGTTCTTCTTCCTGCGCCCCCGTGACATCGCCGTCTACATCGGCTCCGGCACCCTCGACGTCGGCGTCACCGGCCGCGACCTGCTGCTCGACTCCGGCGCCGACGCCGAGGAGATCCTGCCGCTGGGGTTCGGGCGCTCGACGTTCCGCTTCGCCGGGCCGCCCGGGGTCGCGAAGGTCGCCGCCGACGTCGCGGGCCTGCGCGTCGCGACGTCCTACGCCGGGCTCGTCGAGCGCCACCTCGCCGGCCACGGCGTCCGGGCCGAGGTGATCCGGCTCGACGGCGCGGTCGAGTCCGCCGTCGGTCTCGGCGTCGCGGACGTCGTCGCCGACGTCGTCCAGACCGGCTCGACCCTGCGAGCCGCCGGGCTGGAGGTCTTCGGCGACCCCATCCTGCAGTCCGAGGCGGTGCTGGTGCGGCGCACCGGAGCCCCCGAGGACCCCGCCGTCGGTGTGCTGACCCGTCGGCTGCAGGGCGTCCTGGTGGCGCGGCGCTACGTGATGATGGACTACGACGTCCGCGTCGAGCTGGTCGAGCGCGCCTGTGAGCTCACTCCCGGGCTCGAGTCGCCGACCGTGAGCCCCCTGCACGACAAGGGCTGGGTCGCCGTGCGCTCGATGGTGCCGCGCGCCACCACGAACCGCGTGATGGACGAGCTGTACGACCTCGGCGCGCGCGCGATCCTGGTCACCGACATCCACGCCTGCCGGTTGTGATCCGGTGAGCGCCGGCGGCAGGGCAGGGCAGCGGGCAGGGCAGCGGGCCGCACGCGGATCCCTTCGCACCCCTCGTGCCCCGCCGCGGCCGGCGGGTGGCGTGGCTCTTCGCGCTCGCCGCCGTCGTCGTCTTCACGGCCCTCGCGCTGCTGCTGCCGGCCACCGGCTACGCCGGCTGGTCCACCGGTGACTCGCTGCTGCTGGTCGCCTTCGGGCTGCTGGTCGCGTTCGTGATGTGGCGGTTCGCTGCGATCCGGGCGGTGCCGAGCCGTGAGGGCATCGTCGTCCGCAACGTCGCGGTGACGCGGCGGCTGCGGTGGGACGAGATCGAGGGCGTGCGCTTCGGCGGCGGCGACGCGTGGGCGTGGCTGGACCTCGACGACGGTGACGCCGTGGCCGTCATGGCCGTGCAGCGCTCGGACGGCGCGTTCGCCCGCGCCCAGGCCTCGCGCCTGGCCGCGCTGGTGCAGGCGCGCGGTGGGACGCGTCCACCCGGCGAGGGCAGCGGGCGGTGAGCGGCGCGGTCGTCGGTGTCGTGCTGGCCGCGGGCGCCGGACGGCGCTTCGGCGGGGCCAAGGCGCTGGCGGCCGTGGAGGGCGAGCGGCTCGTCGACCGCGCGGTGCGCGTGCTGCGCGAGGGCGGGTGCAGCGACGTCCTCGTGGTGGCCGGTGCGGTGCCGTTGCGCGACGTAGACGCCGAGGTCGTCACGAACGTCGACTGGCCGACGGGCATGGCCTCCTCGCTGCGGGTCGGGCTGCACGCCGCGGCGCAGCGCGGAACCTGGACCGCCGCGGTGCTGCTGCTCGTCGACACGCCGTGGATCGGCGGCGAGGCGGTGCGCCGGCTGGTCGGCGCCGGTGAGGTCACCGCGGCCCAGGCGACGTACGACGGCGTCCCCGCGCACCCCGTGCTGCTCGCCCGGCGGGTCTGGGCCGACGTCGCGGCGGCGGCGTCCGGCGACCAGGGGGCGCGGGTGTGGCTGCGCGGGCACCCCGGCGACGTCGTCCTCGTCGAGTGCGGTGACACCGGCCACCCGCGCGACGTCGACGTCCCCGCCGATCTCGAGCCTGGGGACGGGGCGGGGCGAGGGTGAACCAGCGCGCCACCGGCGACGTGGTGGTGGCAGGAGGGTCGATGCCTGACACGACGGACGAGCGGCTGCTGCGGGCGCTGCACGACGAGCACGCCGGCGCGCTGTGGGCCTACGTCGTGCGCCTGACCGGTGACCGCGCGGGAGCGCAGGACGTCGTGCAGGAGACCCTGCTGCGCGCCTGGCGCCACCCGGACGTCCTCGACCCGACGCGCGGCTCGGCCCGGGCCTGGCTGTTCACCGTCGCGCGCCGGCTGGTCATCGACGACTGGCGCAGCAAGCGGTCGCGGGTCGAGCTGCTGCCGGGCCTGCTGCCGGACGACCGCGCGGCCTCCGGCGGCGACGACACCGACCGCGTCCTGCAGTCGTGGGTGGTGCTGGAGGCGCTGCGCCAGCTGAGCGACGACCACCGCGCCGTGCTCGTCGAGTGCTACTACCGCGGCCGGTCGGTGGCCGAGGCGGCGCGGGCGCTCGGCGTCCCGGAGGGCACCGTCAAGTCGCGCACGCACTACGCGCTGCAGCGGCTGCGCCTGACCCTGCAGGAGATGGGGGTCACGCGATGAGCCACCGTGAGCAGCTCGAGACGGCGGGCGCGTACGTGCTCGGTGCGCTGAGCCCGGCGCAGCGCGAGGCGTACGCCGAGCACCTGGCGACCTGCCCGCGGTGCCAGGCCGCCGTGGAGGAGCTCGCCGGACTGCCCGGGCTGCTGTCCCGGGTCGCGCTGGACGACGTCGAGTCGCTGGCTTCGCCCACCGCGCCGGTGCCCCCGGCGGGCCTGCTCGACGACCTGCTCGGTGCCGCGCGCGCTGAGCTCCTTCAGCGCCGTCAGCGGCGCCGGGTGGCGACCGCGCTCGTCGGACTGGCCGCTGCCGTGGCCCTCGCCGCGACGCTGCTGCTGGTGCGTCCGGGCGCGCCGTCCGGGTCGTCGCCGGTGGCGCTGCGTCCCGTCGCCGCCACGACGGTGCCCCTGACCGCCACGGTGCGGCTGCAGCCGGTGGCCTGGGGCACGCGGCTGGAGCTCGTGTGCAGCTACGACAGCGGGGCGGGCGCGAGCACGCCGTACGCGCTCGTCGTCAGCGACCGCACGGGTCGCGAGGAACAGGTCGCCACCTGGACGGCGCTGCCCGGCCGCGACGCGACCATGGCCGGCTCGACCTCGGTGCCGGCCGAGCAGATCGCGAGCGTCGAGGTGCGCACGGTCGACGGACGGCCGGTGCTGCGCCTGGACCGCGCCGCGGCCGGCGGCCGGACGACGCCGTCGACGCCGTCGACTTCTGCGACACCGTCGTCGCAGGGCCCGGCCTACCCGTGAGCCGGTCGGCCTGCGCGACCGGTCAGGGGGTGCGGGCGCGGCGGGGGTGCAGCAGCAGCGCCGCGCCCGCCTGCGGGACGAGCAGCACCAGCAGGATCGTGAACGGCAGCCGGAACGACCCGGTGGCGTCGCGCAGCGCACCGACCACGACCGGGCCGGCCGCCGCGAGGCTGTAGCTGATGAGGAACACCATCGCCGACAGGCGCGCGCTGGCAGCCGGCGTCAAGGAGTAGTCGGCGAAGAGCACCAGACCGAGGGCGAAGCCGGACCCCAGGCCGATGCCGAGCAGGCCCACCCAGACCCACGGCGCCGCCTGTGGAGCCACGAGCATCCCGAGCACGCCGACCGCGACGCTCGCCACCGACCCCAGCAGCACGGGACGGCGGTCGGCGACGTGGTGCGACACGACCGGGGCCGCCACGCCCGAGATGACCTGCGTGGCGCTGAACACCGACAGCAGCAGCCCGGCTCGGGTCGGCGACCAGCCGTGGCTCTCGTAGAACGGCGGCACCCAGGTGAGCTGGCTGTAGAACTGCCACGACTGCAGCGACATGTAGACGGCCACCAGCCAGCCGGTGGTGTGCCGCCAGGGCAGCGGCAGCCGCTGCTCGGCGGGGGTCGCCGCGGCGGTGCGGTGTGCGGCGGCGCGGCGCGCCACCGGCCAGAGCAGCGCCGCCGCCGCCACGGCCAGCACGGTCCAGGACCCGAGGGACGTCGCCCACGACGCGAGCCGGTCGGCCAGCGGCACGCTCACGGCTGACGCCGCCGCCGCGCCGCCCATCATCGCCAGCATGTAGACCGCCGTGACCAGGCCGACGTGCTCGGGGAAGTACTCCTTGACCACGCCAGGCGCGATCGTGCCGCCGACGGCGATGCCGAAGCCGGCGAGGAACGTGCCGAGGTAGAGCAGGGCGACGTGGTCGCCGCCGAGCCGCACCGCCGTGCCGACCGCCAGCACGGTCATCGCGACGGCGGTGGCCTGCTCGCGACCGAGCCGGTGCGCCATGCGCTGCGCGACCGGCGCGAACACCCCCATGCACAGCACGGGCAGCGTCGTCAGGGCGCCGGTCCAGGCGCGGCTGAGCTGCAGGTCGTCGCCGATGCGCTCCAGCAGCGGCGGCACCGAGGTGATCGCCAGCCGCAGGTTGAGGGCGACCAGCACGATCGCGGCGAGCATGAGCGCCGAGCCGTGCAGCCGGGCCGGTGCCGGCGCGCCGAGGGTGGTCACCGGCTGAGCCTAGGAGAGCGGCTCGGCGGGCTCGTCACCGGCTGGCGGCACCAGCGCACGCGCCTCGTCGCCTTCCAGGCCGGTGAGCTGCAGCAGGTCGACCACCGTCGAGCGCACCTGGGCGAGGACGACGTCCGACGACAGCGAGGCGCCGACCGGCACGCGCCCGGACGCGGCGGCGACCTCGCGCAGCAGGGCCCGGCTGCGCTCGGGGTCGGAGCGCTCGCTGATCTCGTCGGCGAGGGCGTCGGCGGCCTGCGCCAGGCCGGCGAGCAGCGCCAGCACCGCGTCGTCCAGCGGCTCACCGCGGCGTACGACGACGGTCACCCGGCGCAGCAGCACGCGGCCGTTGCGGATCGCGCGGTCGAGGTGCACCGCCAGGGCCGCGATGCTGAGCAGGTCGCTGCGGTGCCCCCGCCGCCACGGCGACGACCGCGCGATCGACAGTCCGTCGGACGCCGCGTCGCGCACGTCGTCCAGCTGCTGCTCGCTGGACCTGGCGCGGTCGAGGGTCGTGTACGCCAGCTCGCTGTCGGCCGTCGTGACGGCGCGTGCGGCGTCCCGGCACCAGCCGGCGAAGTCGTGCAGCAGCGAGGCGGCCTCCTGCCGTGGCCGGCGCAGCGGCGAGCCGGGCACCACGGCAGCGGCGACGAGGGCCACCAGGCCACCGATCACCGCGTCGAGCCAGCGTCCGAGACCGGCCACCGGCGAGGGCGCCAGCGTGGCCACGATGGCCGACTGCACGCCGGCCTGGGTCACGAGCAACGGCCCGGCGTCCAGCAGGACGGCGAGGGTCATGGCCACGGTGACCACGACGAGGACCTGCACCGGGCCCGTGCCGAACACGTGCACGAACAGGTCACCGATGAGGACGCCGAGGGCCACCCCGGCGGTGACCTGGGCGACGCGCTGCAGCCGCTGGCGGTAGCTCAGCCCGAGGCTGACGATCGCCGCGACGGGCGCGAAGAACGGCTGCGGGTGGCCGAGCGCGAGCCGCGCGACGCCCCACGCGACCGCCGCCGCGACGGCGCACTGGGCGATGTGCCAGCTGTAGCGGCGCAGCAGCCGCACCCGGTCCGACCAGCTGGAGACGGAGCGTCGCATGGCACCAGCCTGGCCGGGCCGGCCTCAGCTCGCGCGCTCGGCCAAGGCGGTGAGCGCGGCGGTGAAGCACGCCTCGGGCGGGTTCACGAGCCCGGCCCCCACCTGACCGGTGCCGGCGACCCGCCCGGCCATGCCGGTGTTGATGACCGGCAGGGTGCCGGTGCGCACGACCGCCGTCACGTCGATCCCCGTAGGCGTGCCGCGGAAGCCGAGCACGGGCACCTGGTAGGCGGGGTGCTCGCCGAGGGTGATGTCGTACATGCGCCGCGTCGTGGCGAGCGCGTCGCTGGCCTCGCCGCCGACGAAGCGCACGATCGCCGGGGCGGCCGCCATGGCGAAGCCGCCGATGCCACCGGTCTCGGTGATGGCGGAGTCGCCGATGTCGGGGTTGGCGTCCTCGGGGCCGAAGTCGCCGAGGAACAGGCCCTCCGGGGTGTTGGCGGGTGCCGTGAACCACTGCGAGCCGGTGCCCGACACCTGGATCCCGAAGTCGGTGCCGTTGCGCGCCATGGCGACCACGAGCGTCGAGCCGGGCACGTCGCGACCGGCGTCGAGGGCGAGCTTGCAGGCCGGCATGACGAGGTTGAGGAAGAAGTGGTCGTTGCCGTTGCAGAACCGCACGACGTCGGCGACGTCGGCGGACGGTGCGCCCAGGTCGAGCAGCTCGGGGACGAGCTCGCGCACCAGCATCATGGTGCCGGCCCGGTTGCGGTTGTGGCCCTCGTCGCCCATCTGCAGCATCTGGGCGACGATCGAGCGGATGTCGAGCGGTCCCTGGTGCTCGACCCGACGCCGTACCGCCTGCTGCAGCAGGGGTCCGAGGACGCGGGCCATCCACTGGAGCCGCTCGATGACCTCCGGGCCGTACGCGCCGTAGCGCAGCACCTTGCCCAGCCCCTCGTTCAGCGTGCAGAAGGCCGTGCCGCCGTGCACCGGGTCGCGCAGCACGAAGCCCCACATCGACGGCGAGACGACCCCGGCCATCGGGCCGACCGCGCCGTGGTGGTGGCAGGGGTCGAGGGTGATGTCCGTGCCGGACGCGAGGCGCGCCTCGGCGTCGTCCGGGTCGCTCGCGAGGCCCTCGAGCACCATGGCGCCCATCAGCGCACCGCGCATCGGGCCGGACGCGTGCTCCCACGTCAGCGGCGGACCGGCGTGCAGGAAGGTGCTGCGCTCCAGGCCCAGCGCCTCGGACGCCGGGACGACGTCGACGAGCTCGGCGCCCGCTGCCAGCACGCGACCGACGGCGACCTGATTGGCCTGCTCACGGCGGGGGTCGGCCAGGACGCTCGACAGCGCACCGGCGAGGGCGTCGCCGCCCAGCGGTGGCCGCCAGTCGACGCGGGTGGTCGCGACGGCCTGGTCGTCGAGGGCCTGGGCCAGCAGGTCGACCCCGACGGTCACGACGGACGCGGGGGCGCCGTCCAGCAACCCGTTGAGCGCGCTCACGACGGCTCCTCCGCCCGGACGACGTCGGCCGCGGCGCGGGCCGCCGCGGCGTTGGACAGGTGCACCTGCGCGCCTGCGGCGGCGAGGCGGCTGGCCTGGCGCTCCAGGCCCTGGGGGTCGCCGGAGGTGCCGGTGAGCGAGACCACGACCGCAAGGTGGTGCGCGCCGTCGAGGGCGGACTCGATGGCGGGCGCCAGGCCCGCCGCCGGGTCGGGGTGCGCGCCGTGCCCGAGCACGACGTCGAGCAGGATCGCGCCGACGCGCGGGTCGGCGGCCTCGACGCCGAGCCGCTCGTCGCGCAGCGAGGGGTCGATCATGGGGTGCGGTCTGCCCTGGGTGAGGGCGTCGTCGCCGAAGTCGACCATGGCGTGGTCGGTGCCGGCGTCCCAGCGACCGTCTCCGGACACCTCCAGGACCAGCTCGGGCGACAGCGGGATGTTCGACCGCACCGGACCGAGCAGCTCGCCCGCCACGAGCATCGCCTCGTCGCACAGCGTGCCGCCGCAGAACAGCCCACGCAGCGCCAGGCCGGGGGAACGCCGGGCGGGTGGCGCGCCCCAGCTGGGCCAGGTCGGGCGCGGCCGACCCAACCGCTCGAGCACGCTCTCGGCGGCCCGGGTGAGGTCCGGACGGCCGGCGCCCAAGGTGGCCCACTCGACCGCGACGCCGAGGTCGCCGGCGAGCGCCTGCAGCGTGGTCACGACCTGCGGGTCGGCCGGCTTGCTCACGACCACGACGAGCTCGGTGCCGTCGTCGTCGGCCAGCGCGGCGAGCGCCTGGCGGGCCGAACGGCCGGCCACCGCGGCCGACAGGTCGCGACCGCCGAGACCCAGGCAGTGCCGCACGCCGACCCCGGCGTGGTCGAGCAGGGCCATCAGGTGCTGCGCGCCGGTGCCGGACGCCGCCACCAGCGACACCGGCCCCGGCTGGACGGCGTTGGCGAACCCCAGGCCCACGCCGCCGACGACAGCGGTGCCGCAGTCGGGCCCCATGACGAGGACGTCGTGGGCGGCAGCGGCGTCCTTCAACGCCACCTCCTCGGCGACGCTGACGTTGTCGCTGAACACCATCACGCTGGATCCGGCCGTCACCGCGTCCATCGCCTCGGCGAGGGCGTACTGGCCGGGCACGGAGACGACCACCAGCGGGGAGGGCGCGCGGCGCAGGGCCGTGCCGGTGGTGCGCGGGGGTTCCTCCTCGGTGTGCCCGGTGTCGTGGCCGCGCGCGCTCAGCGCGTCCTCGAGGGCGGCCAGCGCCGGCACGACGGCGGCCTCGTCGTCCGCGCGCACCGCCACCACGAGGTCGCCGGGGCCGACACCCGCCGGCAACGTGAACCCCATGCCGTCCAGCACGTCCACGTTCAACGGCGTCGCCATGGCCACCTGCGCGGCGAGGACGCCCTCGACGCCGGCGAGCGCGCGGCTGGCCTGCATCAGCGTCACCGAGTCGTGGTAGGCGCCGCGGCGCACCTCGACGTGCTCGTGGCTCACGCCGCCAGCTCCGTACGCCGGCGCCCGCCGAGCTCGTGGAGGGCTTGGGCCAGCACGTCGGCACCGGCCAGCGTGGCCGCACCGGAAGTCGCACCCAGCCGCAGCACCGCCGCGCGGGTCGTGCCGTCCGGACGCAGGACGTGCCGGACCACCACGGGGGCCGCGGCGCCGGTCGCGGCGGCGCGCAGGAGCTCGACCGACAGCAGGGTGGTGCGCTCGGCGGCCGCCTCCGCGACCTGGCGGGCGACGTCCTCGAGCGCGCGGGTGCGCGCGGCCGGCAGGTGGGCCCGGGCCGCCAGCAGCAGCCCGGCGACGGCGTCGTCGGCGTCCGGGGTGGAACCCTCGCCGCGACCGAGCACGCTGACCAGCAGCGCCCGCGCCACCCCGTCGTGCCCGGCGAGCAGCGCGCGCGCCGCGTCGCCCAGGGCCGCGCGAACGGTGGGGCCCAGCGCTTCGTCGACGTCGGCCGGTGGGACGAGGCCGGGTGGGGCGACGCCCGGACGCACCCGCGGTGGGTCCCACCACCGCACGATCACCACGTGCGCCGCGGGCGTGCGCAGTGCGGCGTCGCCGACAGCCACCACGTCGCCAGCGCGGGCCATCGCGCACGGCTCGAGCCCCGGCACGATCACGGCGCACGGCAGCGTGTGCTCGCTGGGTCCGGTCTCGAGCACGAGCAGCCGCCCGGCGACCTCGATGCCCAGGCGCCGTCGGCCGACGTGCCGGACGACGCCCCGACGCACGGGTTCGGCCAGCAGGTCGCGGACGGACGTCGACGCGGCACCAACCTGGCGAATCATGGCCACGACGCTATCCAGGCTCCTACGCTGCACCCATGACGAGAGTTGCCGAAGATCGGGTGATCCTCGGGTCCGGCTTGCCCACGTCGGCAGCCGACCTCAGCCTGGAGGCCGCGCCGTACGGCATCTCGCTCACCGAAGCCCTGCGGCTGCCTGCGCTCGCCGGCGCGGACGTGCTGGCCGGCAGCGAGGGGCTGCACCGCCAGGTGCTGCGGCTCGGCGTCTGGGAGACCCCGGACGTGCTGCCGTTCGTGCGCGAGGACGAGCTGCTCGTCACCACCGGCTATCCGATGCTCGACCGCGAGGAGCACCTGGCCGCGCAGTTCGAGGCGCTGGCGCGGCGCGGGGTGGTGGCGATCGCCGTCAAGCTGGGCGCCTACGTGCGCGAGCTGCCGGCGGAGGCGCTGCAGCGGGCTGACCACATCGGGCTGCCGGTGCTGGCGCTGCCGCCCGACGTCTCGCTCGACGACGTGCTCAACCAGGTGCTCAGCGCCGTCCTGGGCCGGCAGGCCGCCCTGCTCGCCCGCAGCGAGGAGATCCACCGCGCCCTGGTGCAGATCGTGCTCGGGGGCGGGGGGCTGCCCGAGGTCGCGCGGGCGCTGTCGACCGGCCTGGGGCTCTCGGTCGTCGTCACCGACGTCGAGGGGCGGGCCGCGGCGCAGGCCGGGCACCCGAGCGGCCCGCTGGCCGACGTCGCGCTCGCCGAGCTCGCCACCGACCTCGGCGGCCCGGGCCCGGACCGCGTCGTGGTCCCGATCGTGGCCGGCGGGGTCAGCCACGGGCGGGTCGTGGCCGTGTCCCACGGCGAGATCAGCCCGCAGGACGTCCACGCCATCGAGCGCGCGGCCGTCGTCTGCGCCCTGGTGGCCGTCAAGCAGCAGGCCGTCAGCGCCGTCGAGGAGCGCTACCAGGCGGACTTCCTGCGCGACGTCCTGCTCGGTCGCATCGACGACCGCGAGATCGTCGTCAGGCACGCGGCGGCGCTCGGCTGGCAGCTCGACCGGCCGGTGGTCGTCGTCGTGGCCCAGCCCGACTCCGGCGTCCGGTCCCGCCCCGCGGGTGACGTCGTCACCGAGCGGATGGCGAGCGCCTGGCGGGCGCTGCTGCGCGCGCGGGACCCCGGGGCTGCGGTCTGCGGCTTCGCCACCGAGGTGGTGGCCATCGTGGGGGCCGCCCCGGGTGTGAACGTCGAGCGGCTGGCCCGTGACCTGGCTGCGGCGTTCCACGACAAGGGTGCCGGCCACGCCGGCGCCGCGAGCGGACGCGGCTTCACGACCGGTGTCAGTCGCGTGGTGCCGGGCGTCGCTGCCGTCACCACCGCCTACGAGCAGGCCCGCACCTGCGTGCGCGTGTCACGGCAGGTGCACGGCCCGGGCGGTGTCGCGCACTTCGACCGTCTCGGGGTCCACCGGCTGCTGAGCCTGGTGCCCGACAGCGCCGAGCTGCGGACGTTCCTGGACGAGACGCTGGGCGAGCTGGCCGAGCCCAACCCCCAGGCGCGCGACCTGCGCCGCACCCTCGAGGTGCTGCTCGACACCAACCTCAACGTCGCCGAGACCGCCCGCCGCCTGCACTTCCACTACAACACGCTGCGCTACCGCATCGGCAAGCTCGAGCGGATCCTCGGGCCGTTCACCGAGGACGCCGACCTGCGGCTCGACCTCGCGCTCGCTCTCCGCATCATGCCCATGCGCGGCCTCGGCTGACCTGCTCGATGATCACGTGAAGTAGGTCGTCCAGCACTTCACGCGGCTTGCCAGCGGCGTGAAGTGCTGGGCCGCCCCCTTCACGTGATCATCGGGGGAGGGGGTGACCGGGTCGCGAGGAACGTCCGAGTGCTTCGGGGGAGATCCACAACGACGTCCGGAATGCCTGGCAGTCCGTGACGGTGCCGCCTCCCACCAGCCCGCCTAGCCTCGCGGCATGCTGACCAGGTGACGCGCGTCACAGGACGCGTGTGCAGTGGTCACGGCCCGAGAGGACACGCCCATGGCGATCGGTTGGAAGCTCCACGGCGACGGCAAGAGTCTCGCCCCTGGCGAGGTCGTCGCCCCTGACGAACGGCTCTCGTGGGGACGCACGGTCGGACTCGGTGCGCAGCACGTGGTCGCGATGTTCGGCGCGACCTTCGTGTTCCCGCTGATCATGGGGCTCAACGCGCAGCTCGCGATCATGATGAGCGGCATCGCGACGATCTGCTTCCTGCTGATCGTCAAGGGGGCGGTACCCAGCTACCTCGGCACCTCGGCGTCGTTCGTCGGCGGTGTCGCCGCGATCCGGGCGCAGGGCGGGACGTCGCAGCAGGTCACCGGCGCGATCCTCGTCGCCGGCGTCGTGCTGGCGATCGTCGGCATCATCATCCACTTCGCGGGCTCGCGGGTGATCTACCGCGTGCTGCCGCCGGTGGTCACCGGCGCCGTCGTCATGCTGATCGGCTTCAACCTGGCCCCGGTCGTGGCCAACGTGTACTGGCCGCAGGACCAGTGGATCGCCCTGCTCGTCATGACGGCGGTCATCGCCATGAGCGTCGGCCTGCGCGGCTTCCTCGGCCGCATCGCGATCTTCCTCGGCCTGCTGTTCGGCTACGTGCTCTCGTGGCTGTTCGACCGCGGGTTCGGCCAGATCACCTCCTACGACGCCGGTGCTGGGAAGGTCACGACGCACTGGCGGGTCAACTGGGACGGCGTGAAGCAGGCCCACTGGATCGGCTTCCCGCCCAAGACCTCCGGTGACGTCGTCGGCTACCACCTGCCCGACTTCAAGTGGGCGTTCATCCTCCTGGTGCTGCCGGCCGTGATCGCGCTCGTCGCCGAGAACACGGGTCACGTCAAGGCGGTCGCCGAGATGACCAAGCGCGACCTCGACCCGATGATGGGCCGCGCCATCGCCGCGGACGGCATCGGCACCGTCATCGCCACGTCAGTCGGTGGCAGCCCCACCACCACCTACGCCGAGAACATCGGCGTCATGGCGGCGACCCGCGTGTACTCGACGGCGGCCTACTTCGTCGCCGCCGGTGTCGCGATCATCTTCGGGCTGTCACCCAAGTTCGGCGCCCTGGTGTCGGCGACGCCGGGTGGCGTGCTCGGCGGCATCACCGTCGTCCTCTACGGGATGATCGGCCTGCTCGGCGCCAAGATCTGGAAGGAGAACGGGGTCGACTTCGCCAACCCCGTGAACCTCGTCCCCGTGGCCGCGGGCATCATCATCGCGATCGGTGACACGTCGCTGAAGATCACCGACAGCTTCACGCTGTCGGGCATCGCGCTCGGCACCATCGTGGCCGTGCTGGCCTACCACCTGGCGCACACGCTGGCCCCGGCTCACCTCAAGCGGGCCGCCGACGCCGGCGAGGCCATCGACGAGGGCCCCTCGCTGGTGCTGAACGAGCCCGGCATGTACGTCGAGGACCCCGAGGACGGACGCCGCCACTGACGCCGTCCTCGCCCGCGTCCGTGACGCGTCTCGCACCCCTCGCCGTGTCGAGCAGGGTGCGAGGCGCGTCGCGAGCGCACGGTGCGGCGACACGCTGCAGCGACACGCGGGGCGTTCGGCAACACCTGACGACGATGCTGCCCAGGGCACAGGGCAGGATCACTGCATGAAGCCCGCGCCGTTCGCCTACCACCGGCCGGCCGACCTCGACGAGGCGCTCGCCCTCCTCGCCGAGCTCGGCGCCGAGGGCAAGGTGCTGGCCGGCGGGCAGAGCCTGCTGCCGCTGCTGTCGATGCGGCTGGCGGCGCCGGCGCACCTGGTCGACATCAACGCGATCGACGGGCTGGACGGCGTCGAGGCCGGCCCGGACGTCGTCCGGTTCGGCGCGCTGGTGCGTCACAGCGACCTCGAGCGGCACGACCGTGCGTACGCAGTGCAACCGTTGCTGCGCCAGGGGTTGCGCAACGTCGCCCACCCGACGATCCGCAACCGCGGCACCACCGTCGGCAGCATCTGCCACGCCGACCCGGCCGCCGAGATGCCTGCCGTGCTGGCCCTGCTCGGTGGCACGCTCGTCGCGCGGTCGACGTCGGGTGAGCGGCGCATCGCGGCCGCCGAGCTGTTCGCGGGTCCCCTGGAGTCCACGCTGCGACCTGACGAGCTGGCGGTCGCCGCCGAGGTGCCGGTGGCGCCGGCCGGGCGACGCAGCGCGGTCGTCGAGGTGGCACGACGACACGGCGACTACGCGGTGTGCGGAGTGGCCGTGACGGTCGACACCGACGGTGAGGCGATCACCTCGGCGCGCGCCGCCTACGTCTCCATGGGCGCCACGCCGCCGGTGCTCGACCTCACCGAGGCGGTCCTCGGTGCCGCCACCGCCGAGGTCGACTGGGCGTCCGTCGGCGAAGCGGCCGCCGACCGGCTGGAGCCCGAGCCCGACATCCACGCCACCGCCGCCTACCGGTCGCAGCTCGCGCGCGTGCTCACCGAGCGCGCCTTCCGCCAGGCCGTGAAGGGAGCCGTCACGTGAGCGAGCAGCAGGTGACCGTGCGGCTGCACGTCAACGGGGTGCCGCGTGAGATGACCGTGCCCGTGCGCCGGCTGCTCAGCGACGCCCTGCGCCACGACCTCGGGCTGACCGGCACGCACGTGGGCTGCGAGCACGGCGTCTGTGGTGCGTGCACCGTGCTGCTGGACGGCCGCCCGGTGCGGTCGTGCCTGCTGCTGGCGGCCACGGTCGAGGGCCAGGAGGTCACGACGGTCGAGGGCCTGGCTGCGGACGACGGCACGCTGCATCCCGTGCAGCAGGCGTTCCGCGACTGCCACGGCCTGCAGTGCGGCTTCTGCACGCCCGGCTTCCTCACCACCATCGCCGCGTACCTCGACGACAACCCCGACCCCACCGAGGACGACGCCCTGGACGCCGTGTCCGGCAACCTGTGCCGCTGCACCGGCTACCAGAACATCAAGGCGGCCGTCCTGCGCGCTGCGGAGATCCGCCGCGAGCGCGAGTCGCAGGGAGCGGGCTCGTGACCACCAAGCTGTTCGGCGAGCGGGTGTCCCGCGTCGAGGACCCGCGGCTGCTGACGGGTGGCGGCCGCTACCTCGATGACCTCGGGCGCGGGGCGCTGGCGGCTGCGTTCGTCCGCAGCCCCCACGCCCACGCGCGGGTCGTCGACGTCGACGTCACCGGCGCGCTGGACGTCGAGGGCGTGGTGGCGATCTACACCTACGAGGACCTCGCGGCGGCCGACGCGCTGGAGGGCACCAGGGTCAGCGAGCCCCTGCCGCTGCTGATCCCGCACCCGGCCCTGCACGCGCCGCGCACGCCGTACCCGCTGGCCAAGGACGAGGTCAACCACGTCGGCGAGGCGGTGGCGATGGTGGTGGCCACCGACCGCTACGTCGCCGAGGACGCCTGCCAGGCCATCGTCGTCACCTACGAGTTCCTCGAGCCGGTGGTGGGGATCGAGGCGGCGCGACGGGCCGACCGGTTGGTGCACACCGACGTGCCGGACAACGTCGCGGCCCACCTCGTGCAGTCGACCGACGCCGACCCCCTCGCCGTCGAGCGGGCCATGGACGCCGCTCCGCACGTCCTCGAGCTCGACCTCGAGATCGAGCGCAGCGCCTCGATGCCCTTGGAGGGCAAGGGCGTCCTCGCCCGCTGGGACGAGTCCGAGCAGTCGCTGCGGGTGCACACCTCGACCCAGGCGTCGACGTCCGTGCGCGCCGCGGTGGCGGCGAAGCTGGCGCTGCCGCTCACGCAGGTGCACGCCATCGCGCCGGACGTCGGAGGCGGCTTCGGGGTCAAGATCGTGCACCCGTGGCCGGAGGAGGTGCTGGTGCCGTGGGCCGCCAAGCGGCTCGCCGCGGCCGGCCTGGGTGACCAGGTGAAGTGGGTCGAGGACCGTCGCGAGCACTTCGTCTCGAGCGCCCACGAGCGCGGGCAGCAGCAGCACGTGAAGGTGGGCTTCGACGACGACGGCCGGCTGCTGGCGCTCGACGTGACCTTCTGGCACGACAACGGCGCGTACACGCCGTACGGGATCATCGTGCCGATCATCACCTCGACCCAGCTGCTCGGGCCGTACAAGCCCGGTGTCTACCGGTGCGAGTTCTGGTCGATGTACACGAACACCGTCATCGTGACCCCCTACCGCGGCGCCGGACGCCCGCAGGCGGTCTTCGCGATGGAGCGCACGATGGACGCGGTCGCGGCGGAGCTCGGCCTCGACCGCACGGTCGTGCGCGAGCGCAACTTCATCCAGCCTGACGAGATGCCGTACGACCACCACCTGGTCTTCCAGGACGGCCGCCCGCTCGTCTACGACTCGGGGGACTACCCGACGTCGCTCGCCAAGCTCAAGACGCTCGTGGGCTGGGACGACTTCGCCGCCTACCGTGACGCGGCGCGGGCGGAGGGACGCCGGGTCGGCATCGGTCTCGCCTGCTACGTCGAGGGCACCGGCGTCGGCCCGTACGAGGGGGCGCACGTCGCCGTCGAGACCTCCGGCCAGGTCAAGGTCGCCACCGGGCTCACGACCCAGGGCCAGGGGCACTACACGTCGTTCGCCCAGATCGTCGCCGACGAGCTGGGCGTGCCGATGTCCGACGTCGAGGTCGTCACGGGCGACACCCGCCGATTCCCTTACGCCGTAGGGACGTTCGCCTCACGCGCGGCGGTGATGAGCGGGTCGGCGATCGCGGTGGCCTCGCGGATCGTCCGCGCGAAAGCGATGCGCATCGCGGCGGAGGCGCTCGAGGTGTCCGAGGACGACCTCGAGATCGTCGACGGCGTGGTGCAGGTCAAGGGCGCCCCCGGCACCCGCATGCCGCTCGGCACCGTCGCGGTGCTGTCGAACCCGTTGCGCTACGCCTTCGACGACGCGGCGCGGGCGGCGACCCAGTTCGCGGTCGGTGCGGCGAACAAGGTGCCGGTGCCCGAGGGCGAGGCACCCGGCCTCGAGGGCACCGGCTACTACTCGCCCGAGCGGTCGACGTTCGCCAACGGCATGCACGCCGTGGTCGTCGAGACCGACCCAGACACGGCGGAGATCCGGATCCTGCGCTACTGCGTCGTGCACGACTGCGGCAACCTCATCAACCCGCTCATCGTCGAGGGCCAGATCCACGGGGGAGTGGCCCAGGGGGTGGGCGGGGCGCTCTACGAGCGGATGGAGTACGACGAGCACGGCCAGCTACTGAACGCGTCCTTCATGGACTTCCTGATGCCGTACGCCACCGAGGTGCCCCGCGTCATCGAGGTCGACCATCTCGAGACCCCGTCCCCGCTGAACCCGTTGGGTATCAAGGGTGCGGGAGAGGCGGGCGTCATACCGGGCGCCGCCGCCATCGCGGCCGCGATCGAGGACGCCGAGGGCCTGCGCATCACGCGGATGCCCATCAGCCCCAGCGAGCTGCATGCGCTGCGGACCAGCCACCGAGGAGAGGACCACTCATGAAGGTCACCGGATCCGCCGTCCTGCAGGCGGAGCGGCAGCGGGTCTACGAGGCGCTGCTGGACCCCACGGTGCTCGTGGGCGCGATCCCCGGCTGCGAGTCCCTCCAGCCGCTCGGCGACGACCGCTACCGGATGAGCGTGACGGCCGGGGTCGCCTCGATCAAGGGCACCTACGACGGCGAGGTCGCGCTCGCCGAGCAGGTCGCCCCCGAGTCGTTCACGTTGCGGGCCAGGGGTTCTGGGGCGCCCGGCACGGTCGACGCGACCTGTCGTGTCGTGCTCGTCGAGGTCGACGGCCAGTGCACGCGGCTGGAGTACGACGCGGACGCCGTCGTCGGCGGGGTCGTCGGCGGTGTGGGGCAGCGGATGCTCACCGGCGTCGCGAAGAAGATGGCCGGCCAGTTCTTCGGCAACGTCGACGACGTGCTGTCCGGCCGCCGTCCGGCCGGTGTGGTCAGCGGCGCGGCTCCGGCCGAGGGGCTGCCCGGTGCACCGGTCGGGCCCGCGGGCGCGGCCGCGCCGGCGGGTGTCGTCACGCCGGCTCCGGTCGTCCCTGCCGTCGCGGGTGCGGCCGCAGGCCTGCGCGGCCAGCTCCCGGCCGCCCTCGTCGGGGCCGCGATCGCACTGGCCGGCGTGGTCGTCGGCTGGGCGATCTCGCGGGGGCGATGATGCGCGCGTTCACGGCGGCCGCCGTCCAGCTGGCGCCGTCGCCCGCGCCGCTCAGCGCCGAGACGATCGCCCAGAACTGCACCCGTGCCGCGGAGTGGGTGAGCCGCTGCGCCGCGCAGACCGGGGCCGAGCTCATCGTGCTGCCCGAGACCGCCTCCACCGGGTTCACGCCGGGCACCGGGCCGGACGAGCTGTGGGACCTGGTGTCGGAGGTGCCGGGACACGTCACCGAGCCGCTGCAGCAGGCCGCGCGCGACGCCGCGGCCCACGTCGTGTGGGGCACGTACGAGCGCGGACCGCAGCGCGGCACCGTCTTCAACTCGGCTGTGCTGATCGGGCCCGAGGGCGAGGTGCGCGGCACCTACCGCAAGACCCAGCCGTTCTGCACCGAGGACGTCGCGCGCGGTGGCTGGGTGACGCCGGGTGACAGCGTCACGGTCGTCGAGACCGAGCTCGGCCGCATCGGCATGGCCATCTGCTTCGACGGTGACTTCCCCGAGCTGTGGCGCATCCAGGCCGTCCGCGGCGCCGAGGTGATCGTGCGGCCGTCGGCGCTGCTGCGGTCGGCCGACATCGCCGAGCTCACCAGCCGGGCCCGTGCCTACGACAACCACGTGTACGTCGTCGCGGCGAACGCGACGGGCACCGACCCCGCGGGCGTGCACTACTTCGGCAACAGCCACGTCGTCGACCCCACGTCGCACACCGTCGCGCGCGCCGCGAGCCACGAGTGCTGGATCACCGCACGTCTCGACCCCGACACCGCGATGGCCTCACTGACCCCAGGAAGCTCTGTGCCGCAGTCGTTCGACCACCTCGCCGAGCGCAACCTGCCGTTGATCAGACGCTACGTCGACGACCTCCAGGCTCCGGCGCGCACGTCGTTCCCGCACGGCGCGCCGCACTCGCTGCGCGAGGAGCCGGGGGACCGCCCGTGAGCGGCGGCGCGCGCAGGGTTCGCATCGGCATCGACACCGGCGGCACCTTCACCGACGTGGTCGCCGTCGACGAGGACTCCGGCGAGATCGTCACGACCAAGACCCCCTCGACGCCCGCCGACCCGGCTGAGGGCTTCCTCGCCGGCATCGAGAAGGTGCTCGCCGCGATGGGCCTGGACGGCAGCGCCGTGAGCGCCGTCAGCCACGGCACCACCGTGGCCACCAACAAGCTGCTCGAGGGCAAGGTCGAGAACCTCGGGTTCATCACCACCGAGGGCTACCGCCACGTGCTCGAGATCGCCCGGCAGTCGGTGCCGGACGGCTACGGGAACTCCTACTTCTGGGTCAAGCCGCCCCGCATCGTGCCGGCCGACCGGGTGCGCACGGTCGGCGGGCGGCTCGCCGTCGACGGCAGCGAGGTGCGCCCGTTCGACGAGGCCGAGGCCGTCGCCGCGGCGCGCTTCTTCCGCGACCTCGGGATCACCACCGTCGGTGTCTGCTTCCTTCACTCCTACGCCGATCCCGCGCACGAGCTGACGATGCGCGCCGTGCTCGAGCGCGAGCACCCCGAGGCCGTCGTCAGCATCTCCAGCGAGGTGCTGCGGGAGTACCGCGAGTACGAGCGCAGCGTCACCACGCTCGTCGACGCGGCGGTGAAGCCGAACATCCGGCGGTACGTCGAGAACATCTCGCGTCGGCTCGACGCGTACGCGACGGGCGCCGAGGGGCCGCGGCGGGTGCCCTTCTACGTGATGAAGTCCAACGGCGGTGTGCTGTCGGCGGCAGAGGTAGTGCACCAGCCGATCACCACGGTGCTGTCCGGTCCGGCAGCGGGCGCGCTCGGCGCGGCGGTGGTCGCTCGTGCCGCCGGCGTCGACCGCGTCCTGACGTGCGACGGCGGCGGCACGTCCACGGACGTCACCGTCGTCGTCGACGGTCGCCCCGCCCTCACCACCGAGGGCAGCGTCGGCGCCTACCCGAGCAAGATCCCGATGATCGACGTCGTCACCGTCGGTGCGGGTGGCGGCTCCATCGCCTGGGTCACGCGCGAGGGCACGCTGAAGGTCGGCCCGCAGTCGGCCGGTGCCGATCCCGGACCCGTCTGCTACTCGCGCGGTGGCACCGAGCCGACGATCACCGACGCCCACCTCGTCCTCGGCCGCATCCCGCCGCACCTGCTGGGTGGTGAGGTGCCGCTGGACGCCGGGGCCGCCCGGGCCGCGGTCGCCTCGCTGGCCGATCGTCTGGGGCTGGGCCTGGAGGACTGCGCGAACGGCATCCTGGAGATCTCGGCGTGGAACCAGGCCAACGCCCTGCGCCAGATCTCGGTGAAGCGCGGCCTGGACGTCCGAGACTTCACCCTCGTCACGTTCGGTGGCTCGGGGTCGCTGCTGGCGTGCCGCCTGGTCGACGTCCTCGGCCTCGACGGCGTCCTGGTGCCGCCCGACCCCGGCAACCTGTCGGCGTACGGGCTGCTCACGGTCGACGTCCGCAACGACTACGTGCGCACCACCGTGTCCCGACAGAGCCGCCTCGACCACGCGCGGCTCGATCGGGTGCTCGCCGAGCTGCAGGCGGAGGCCGACGCGGCCCTGGCCCGTGAGGGGTTCGTCGAGGTCGAGCGGCAGTTCGAGCGCACGGCGGACCTGCGCTACTACGGCCAGGCGTTCGAGGTGCGCGTCCCAGTGCCTGACGGTGCCGTCGACGAGGAGCTGACATCCGTTGTGGCGCAGGCGTTCCACGACGAGCACCGGGCACTCTACGGGTACGACCTGCGCGACGACCCGCGCCAGGAGGTCGAGTGGGTGAACCTGCGCGTCACCGGGGTCGGGCCGATCCGCACCCCTGAGCTGCGTCCCGGTGCGGCCGGTCTCGGCGCCGCCTCAGCGTGCACCGGCACCCGCCAGGCGCACTTCGGCGACGGTTGGTGCGAGGCCACGCTGTACGACCGGTCCCGGCTCGGCACGGGCGACGTCGTCGTCGGCCCGGCCGTGGTCGAGGAGTTCGGCTCGACCGTCCCCGTGCACCCCGGCTTCCGCGCCGAGGTCGACGACTACCGCAACCTGCGGATCACCCGGGAGGTGTCGGCGTGAGAGGGATGCCGCAGCACCCGTTCGGCTACCGGCTCACCGACGTCGCGGCGTCCGACGTCGACCCGGTGCTCGTCGAGATCGTCGAGGGCTACCTCGCCAGCGTCGAGATGGAGGTCGAGACCGCGATCGCGCGCACCTCGCGCTCGCCGATGATCCGGGACGCGCACGACTTCCGGGCCGGCATCCACGACCGCCACCTGCGCAAGCTCACCGGCCGCTCGTACTCCGCGCTCGTGCACCCGGTCGCCCGCGACTTCCCGCCCGAGTCGATGCGGCCCGGTGACGTGTTCTTCCACAACGACGTCTACGAGTCCGAGGGCGGCATCGGCCACCTCCCGGACCTGTGCGTCACCGTGCCGGTCTTCGCCACCGGTGCCGACGGCGAGCCCTACGTCGTCGCGTTCGTGCAGGCGTTCGGCCACCACGACGACATCGGTGGCGCCGTGCCGGGCTCGATGCCGTCCCACGCCACCAGCGTCTTCGAGGAGGGGCTCATGGTGCCCCCGATCCGGCTGTGGGACGCCGGGGTCCCGAACGAGGCGGCCCTGCGCATCATGACGCGCAACTCGCGGATGCCCGAGTCGCTGGCCGCCGACCTCGACGCCGAGTGCAGCGCCTGCCTGATGGGGGCCCGCCGGCTGGGCGAGCTGTTCGACCGGTACGGCGTCGGCACCGTCGAGGCCGCGTTCGACGCGATCCTCGACAACACCACCGCCACCTACCGCCGCGAGATCCTGGCCAAGATCCCGGTCGGGACGTACGTGTGGGAGGACTACGCCGAGCACGACGGAGTCGACGAGCCGCGGCTGCACACGCAGCGGATCACGCTGACACGCACCGCCGTCGACGACCCGGACGGCGAGCGGCTCGTCATCGACTTCACCGGCACCGGGCCGCAGGCGCGCGGGCCGATCAACCACTGCGGCGACTTCGCCGAGGGCACGTTCCTCAAGAAGTGGCTCGCGCCGATCCTGCGCAACCTCGCCGACACCCCGGAGCGGATGGCCGAGCTCGACGTCAACGAAGGGGTCGTGCCGCTCATCGAGATGCGCTTCCCCGAGCCGGGCACCCTGCTGACGCCGGTGTTCCCCGCGCCCACGAACGCCCGCACCTTCGTGATCCTGCGGCTGCTCGGCGTCCTGGCAGGAGTCGTCGCCAAGGCCGTCGACGGCCAGATGCCCGCCGACCAGGAGACGATCCGCTACACCGGCGTCTACGGCGAGGACCTCGACGGCAACCCGTACCTCATGCGGGAGGTGCTCGGCGGTGGTTCCGGCGGCCGGCCGCACGGGGACGGCGAGGACACGATCCACGTCGTACCGGACAGCCGGAACCTGCCCACGGAGTTCACCGAGAGCCGCTTCCCCTTCCGGGTCGAGTCCCTCGGGCTGGCCGTCGACTCCGGTGGGCCGGGGCTGCACCGCGGCGGCCTGGGCTACGACAAGCAGATCCGCATGCTGCGCGACGGGCACTTCATGTCGATCGCCGACCGCTCGATCCTGGCCTGCTGGGGCGTCAGGGGCGGCAAGGCCGGCCAGCCGTTCTCGGTGACCATCGACCCCGGCGGCCCGAACGAGCGGGACGTCGACGCGCTGGCCGACGCCGAGCCGGTGAAGGCCGGCGAGCTCGTGCGCATCCGCACCACGGGTGGCGGCGGGTGGGGCGACCCGCTCGACCGACCGCCCGCAGCGGTGCTGCAGGACGTGCGCTGGGGCAAGGTCTCGATCGCGGGCGCGGAGCGCGACTACGCGGTCGTCGTGACGGGTACGCCGGACGCGCCGCACGTCGACGAGCCGGCGACCGCAGCGCTCCGGGCCCGGCGAGCGGGCGCGGCGCAGGCCGACCCGCCGTTCTTCGACCGCGGCGACGGGTACGCCCGCCTGTCCGGCGGTCGGACGTCCGCGGCCGTCGACCATCTGGAGCACGGCGACCCCGTCGGCCAGGGTGACCGGGGGTGAGGCGCGCATGAAGCCCTTCACCTTCCTGGCGGACGCCTTCGACGTCACCAGCGCGCGCGAGCTGGGGGAGCGCGCCCGCGCCGCCGAGGACCTCGGGGTGAGCACCTTCGTGCTGCCGGACCACCTGGTGTCCCAGCCCGCGCCGGTGCCGTACCTGGCAGCCGTGGCCGCGCTCACCGAGCGGATCCGGATCAGCGCCTTCGTGCACAACAACGACCTGCGCCACCCGGCGGTGCTGGCCCAGGAGCTGGCGACGCTCGACGTCCTGTCCGAGGGCCGGCTGGACGTCGCGATCGGCGCCGGGTGGAACGCGCGCGAGTACGACGCCATCGGGCTCCGGTTCGATCCCGTCCGGGTGCGGCAGGCCCGGTTGGCCGAGTCCGTCGCCGTCATCAAGGGGTGCTTCGGCGCGCAGCCGTTCTCGTTCGCCGGCGAGCACTACACGATCACCGATCACGACGGGCAGCCGAAGCCGGTGCAGCAGCCGCACCCGCCGTTCTTCATCGGCGGGGGAGGCCGGTCGACCCTGGAGCTCGCGGCGCGGCAGGCGCAGACCGTCGGCCTGGCGCCGCGGCTGAAGCCTGGGGGCGTCCCCGACGCGCGGTCGTTCACCTGGGCCGCGACCGAGGAGAAGATCGCGTGGGTGCGCGAGGCCGCCGGCGAGCGGTTCGACGACCTCACCTTCAACGTCTACCCGTCGTTCTGGCCGGTCACCGTCACTGACGACCTGGCCGGTGAGGCCCGCAAGGTGGCCGACGCGCTGAGGGCCCGTACGGGCGTCGAGCTCACCGAGCAGGAGGTCATCGACTCACCGCACGTGTTCATCGGCTCGCGCGAGCGCTTCGTCGACAAGCTCACCGAGCTGCGCGAGCGGCTGGGGGTGTCGTCGTTCCTCGTCGGCGACCTCGACGCGCTGGGGCCGGTGGTCGAGCGGTTGGCGGGCACCTAGGCCGCGCTCACGGGCGTCCGGTGCGGCGTCGGTTGTGGCGATGTCGTGAGGTCCTGGCGAAGGACGCCGCCCGCCGCAGGTGAGGGTCCATGCTGGTGCCGTGCCGTTCACCGTCTCGCACCTGGCCGCCGTGCTGCCGCTGCGCTCTGGGCGCACTCGGGTGACCGCGCTGCCGACGGCGCCGCTCGTGGTCGGGTCGATGGTGCCGGACCTGCCCGCGATCCTCGGGGCCAGCGGCCTGCGCCCGGCGACTCACGACCCGCTGGCCGCTGTGACGCTGGACGTCGGCCTCACACTCGCGGTCGTCCTGGTGTGGCGCGCCGGCGTGCGGCAGGCGGTGGCGCAGGCGGCGCCGTCGGTCGCAGCGCGATGGGCGCCAGCGCCCCCGCGCCGCCGGGCGGTGCTGTGGTGGTACGCCGCCGCGGCCCTCGGCTCGCTGACGCACCTGCTCTGGGATGGCTTGACCCACAGCGGGGAGGGTGCCGCCCTCTGGTTCCCCGAGCTGGCCGGGCACGACCGGCTGTTCCTGGCGCTCCAGCTGGCCTCGAGCGTCCTCGGCCTCGGCGTCCTGCTGCTCTGGACGGTGCGGTGGTGGCAGCGCACGGCCGACCTCTCCCACGGGGTCGTGGTGCCGAGAGTGCGCGTCGCGACGGCGCTGGCGGTGGGGGCGGTCTGCACAGTGGCCTGCGCGGCGCTGCGAGGGGTGGACGACGCGGCCGCGCTGCGCGACGGGCGCCTGCGGGCGGGCATCGCCGCCGGCGACTTCGTGTTCGGTGCGCTCAGCGGTGTGCTGCTGGCGGCGCTGCTGCTCGGTGCCGCCTACTGGGTCGAGCGCGGCCTGCGCGCCGTCTCCGCAGGCGACGTCGAGCCACGCCCCCGCGTCGCGGAGGTCGAGCCCCGCTAGGGCTGGGGGCCAGGGCCGGTCCAGACGAGCACGTCCGCGCGCTCACGCGTGCCGTCAGCGTCGAAGTGCGCCCGCTCCTGGCGGGCCCACCGCAGCCAGTGCGGCCGGTACGCCTCGCCGTCGCGGGCCAGGCCCCGGGCCAGGCGCAGCGGCTCGGGTGCCTCGACCCAGACCGTCACGGTGGACGCCTCGCTCACGGGGCGGGCCGCGGACGCGACGCCCTCGACGACCACGACGGGCGCCGCGGGGATGTCGTGCCACTCGGCGTACTCGTGGCGCTCCCAGTCGTAGCGGCGGTAGCGGGCCGGCTCATCGCGCAGCAGGGGCTCGACGACCCACTCGAGCAGGCGCGGGACGGCGGCGCTGAGGCCGTCCCAGCCCGGGTACAGGTCGTCCATGTGCACCACCGGGGCGCCGTGCAGGGCGTCCGCCAGCCGCGCGGCCAGAGTGGTCTTGCCTGCACCGCTCGGGCCGTCGACGGCCACCAGGTGCGTGCTGCCGGCACGGGGCGCGCGCCGTCCGAGCAGGTCGAGCACCTGGGCGACGGGGTCGGACGACAGCACGGCCCTACCCTGCCACGCCCCGCCGCCGGCCCCCAGATGGCACCTTGTCACCGAAGTGCACGCGTGGACGCCAGGGACGGCGGGCTTGGGCTGGCGACATTCGCCGGTCACCGACCCAGGCGGTGTCCCTAGGCTCGCTGCATGCCAGCCCCTCACGGAACCCACGGACTCCACGGACCCCTCGCCGGCCTCGTCGTCGTCGACCTCACCCGCGCCCTCGCCGGACCTCACGCCGCGATGATGCTCGGCGACCTCGGTGCGCGGGTGGTGAAGGTCGAGACGCCGGGCACCGGTGACGACACCCGCGGCTGGGGACCTCCCTTCGTCGCCCCGGACGACGATCCCGACCACCCGCAGTCGACGTACTTCCTGTCGTGCAACCGCAACAAGGAGTCCATCGCGCTCGACCTGAAGTCGCAGGAGGGGCGCGAGACCCTCGAGGCGCTGGTGCGTCGGGCCGACGTCCTGCTCGAGAACTTCCGCACCGGCGTCCTCGACCGCCTCGGCTTCCCGGCCGACCGGCTGCTCGAGCTGAACCCTCGGCTCGTGGTGCTGTCGATCAGCGGCTTCGGCCACGACGGGCCCGAGGGCGGCCGGGCCGGCTACGACCAGATCGCCCAGGGGGAGGCGGGTCTGATGTCGCTGACCGGCTCGGGCCCGGACGACCCGCAGCGCGTCGGCGTCCCGGTCGGCGACCTGCTCGCCGGGATGTGGGGCGCCTACGGCGTGCTCGCCGCGCTGGTCGAGCGCGACCGCACCGGCCGTGGGCAGGTCGTGCGCACGTCCCTGCTCGCCGGGATCGTCGGCGTGCACGCCTTCCAGGGCACCCGGTACACCGTGGCCGGCGAGGTGGGCCGTGCCGCCGGCAACCACCACCCCTCGATCTGCCCGTACGGCCTGTTCCACTGCCGCGACGGCGCCGTGCAGATGTCGGTGGGCAGCGAGGGACTGTGGCGGCGGCTCTGCGCCGAGTTCGGTCTCGACCCGGACGCGGAGGGCATGAGCACCAACGCCGAGCGGGTCGCCCACCGCCCGCAGGTGATCGCCGCCGTCGAGGGCGCCTTCGCCGACCAGGACAGCGAGCCGCTGCTCGCTCGGCTCGCCGCCGCCGGGATCCCCGCCGGACGAGTGCGCACCCTCGACGAGGTGTACGCGTGGGAGCAGACCCGCAGCCAGGGCCTGCTCGTCGACGTCGAGCACCCCACGCTGGGTCGCCTCTCGCTGCCCGGGCCGCCGCTGCGGTTCTTCGCCGCGGACGGGTCGGAGACCACCAAGCGCGACCACGCCGCCCCGCCCCTGCTGGACGCCGACCGCGACCGCGTCCTGGCCTGGCTGGAGCAGAAGCCGTGAGCCGGCCGCGGCTGAGCGCGCTCGAGCTGCTCGAGCTCGTGATGGACGACGGCTCGCTCGTCTCCTGGGACGAGCCACCGGTCGTGCTCGACACCCCGCCCGGCTACGCCGCAGAGCTCGAGCGGGCCCGCGACCGCACCGGCCTGGACGAGGCCGTCGTCACCGGGGAGGCCCGCCTGCGCGGCCGCCGGGTCGCCGTGGTCGCCTGCGAGTTCACGTTCCTCGCCGGGTCGATCGGCGTCGCCGCCGCCGAGCGCCTCGTGCTGGCCGTCGAGCGCGCGACGCGTGAGGGACTGCCCTTGCTCGCCGCACCCGTCTCCGGCGGCACGCGCATGCAGGAGGGCACGGTCGCCTTCCTGCAGATGGTCAAGATCTCGGCCGCGATCGCCGCGCACAAGAGCGCCGGGCTGCCCTACCTGGTCTACCTGCGGCACCCGACCACCGGCGGCGTCCTCGCCTCGTGGGGTTCCCTCGGCCACGTCACCGTCGCCGAGCCCGACGCCCTCATCGGCTTCCTCGGCCCGCGGGTCTACGAGGCGCTGCACCAGCAGCGGTTCCCCGAGGGCGTGCAGCGCAGCGAGAACCTCTACGACAAGGGCCTGGTGGACGCCGTCCTGCCGCCCGAGCAGGTCAGCGCGGTGCTCGACCGGGCGCTGAACGTGCTGCTCGCGCCGCGCGAGGGCCTGCCGGAGGTCGCCGAGGTGGTCGACCCGCCCGTGCCGGACGTGCCCGCGTGGGAGTCCATCGGGCGGTCGCGGCGACCGGACCGGCCCGGCGTCCGGCGCCTGCTGCGGTACGCGGCGTCCGACGTCCTGCCGCTCAACGGCACGGGGGAGGGGGAGTCCGACCCGGGACTGCTGCTGGCCCTCGCGCGCTTCGGCGGCGCGCCGTGCGTGTTCCTCGGTCAGGACCGCCGCGGCCAGACCGAGCTGACGCCCATGGGTCCGGGGGCGCTGCGCGAGGCGCGGCGCGGGATGCGCCTCGCCAGCGAGCTGCGCCTCCCGCTGGTGACGGTGATCGACACCCCCGGCGCGGCGCTGTCGAAGGCGGCGGAGGAGGGCGGTCTCGCGGGGGAGATCGCGCGCTGCCTGGCCGAGCTCGTGGTGCTCGACGCGCCCACCGTGTCGGTGCTGCTCGGCCAGGGGTCCGGTGGCGGCGCGCTCGCGCTGCTGCCCGCCGACCGCGTGGTGGCCGCCCAGCACGCCTGGCTGTCGCCGCTGCCGCCCGAGGGCGCGTCGGCGATCGTGCACCGCGACGTCGAGCACGCCGCCCAGATGGCCGACGAGCAGGGCGTGCGGTCACGCGACCTGCTCGACCACGGCATCGTCGACCGGGTGGTGCTCGAGGAGCCGGACGCCGCCGACGACCCGGAGGCGTTCTGCGCCCGCCTCGGCCTCGTGCTGCAGCACGAGCTGGTGCACCTCATGCGCACGCCTGCTGCCCGGCGGCACGCCGACCGCCTCGCGCGCTACCGCCGCCTGGGTCTGTGACGAGGCACCGACGCGCCCTGGCGTGCGGCGAATCCTGACCAATCGCCGAGCCCGGAGTGGGTACTGCTCCCCATGACGGCGTAGCGGCGCGGTCGCCTAGGTTTCACACGTGCGAGTCCTCGTAGCCCTCGGCGGCAACGCCATGACGTCGTCCGACGGGTCGGCGCGCCCCGGCGACCAGATCGCCGCGGTGACGGTCGCGATGGAGCCCGTGGCCGATCTCATCGCCGCCGGGCACGAGGTGGTGCTCACGCACGGCAACGGCCCGCAGGTGGGCAACCTGCTCGTCAAGAACGAGGTGGCCGCGTCGGTGGTGCCGCCGGTGCCCCTGGACTGGTGCGGTGCGCAGACCCAGGCGACCATCGGCTTCATCGTGGTCAACGCCCTCGAGCGCGCGCTGGCCGACGCGGGGGCTGCGGCGTCCGGCGGCCGCCGTCGTGACCCGCACGCTCGTCGACGGCGGCGACCCCGGCTTCACCGAGCCCACCAAGCCCGTCGGCCGCTACCTGCCCCGCGACGAGGCCCAGGTGCTCATCGACCACGGCGAGGTGTGGCAGGACCGCGGTGAGCGCGGGTGGCGTCGCGTCGTGGCCTCGCCCGAGCCGCTGGAGGTGCTGGACGCCGCGAGCGCACGTGCGCTGCTCGACGCCGGCTTCGTCGTCGTCGCAGCCGGCGGCGGCGGCATCCCGTGCGTGCGTGAGGCGGACGGCTCGGTGCGCGGCGTCGAAGCCGTCATCGACAAGGACCTCACGGCCGCGATCCTCGCCCGCGCGCTCGACGCCGACGTCCTGGTGATCGCCACGGACGTCGCGCACGTCGCCACCGGATGGGGCACGCCCGAGGAGCGCCGGCTGGGGTCGGTCACCGTCGGCGAGCTGCGTGGCCTCGCCGAGGCCGGGGAGTTCGCCAGCGGGTCCATGGGCCCCAAGGTCGAGGCGGCCTGCCGCTTCGTCGAAGCCGGCGGGCGCAGTGCCGCGATCTGCTCGTTGGACGACATCGCCACCGCGGCCGCGGGCGGTGCCGGCACCGTCGTCACCCCGTGAGCCGCGACGGCCCGTAGCCCCGGCCACCGCCCAGCACCCGACCCGCAACAGCCCACCAGACCATCAGCCCCACCCAAGACAAGGAGCCGCTCCCATGCCGCAGGCCATCGAGGTCCGCAAGGTGCCCATCCTCAACGTCAGCGACGCGAGCGGCCTGGCCCAGCTCATCGACGACGGCGTGCTGGAGGCCGACCGCGTCGTCGCCGTCATCGGCAAGACCGAGGGCAACGGCGGTGTCAACGACTACACGCGGATCATCGCCGACCGCGCCTTCCGGGAGGTGCTCGTCGCGAAGGGCTCCCGCTCGGCCGAAGACGGTCAAGCAGGTGCCGATCGTGTGGTCGGGCGGCACGGACGGCGTCATCAGCCCGCACGCCACCGTCTTCGCGACGGTGCCCGAGGGGCAGGCGGAGCCGACCGACGAGCCGCGCCTCACGGTGGGGTTCGCGATGAGCGACGTGCTGCTGCCCGAGGACATCGGCCGCACGGCGATGATCACGAAGGTCGCTGACGCGGTGAAGGTCGCGATGGAGCGCGCAGGCATCACCGACCCGGCGGACGTGCACTACGTCCAGACCAAGACCCCGCTGCTGACGATCCACACGATCCGGGACGCCAAGCAGCGCGGCCAGACCGTCTGGACCGAGCACACGCACGAGTCGATGGACCTCTCGAACGGCTGCACCGCCCTGGGGATCGCGGTGGCGCTCGGCGAGATCGAGATGCCCACCGACGACGACGTCATGCACGACCGCTCGCTCTACTCGTCCGTCGCGTCGTGCTCGTCCGGCGTCGAGCTCGACCAGGCGCAGGTGGTGGTGGTCGGGAACGCCCGCGGTGTCGGCGGCCGCTACCGCATCGGCCACTCGGTGATGCGCGACGCGCTGGACGCCGACGGCATCTGGGCGGCCATCAACGACGCCGGCCTCGACCTGCCCGACCGCCCGCACCACAGCGACATCGACGGCCGGCTCGTCAACGTGTTCCTCAAGTGCGAGGTGTCGCAGGACGGCGTCGTCCGGGGCCGGCGCAACGCGATGCTCGACGACTCCGACGTCCACTGGCACCGTCAGATCAAGTCGTGCGTCGGTGGTGTCACCGCGGCCGTCACCGGCGACCCGGCCGTCTTCGTGTCGGTGTCGGCGGCGCACCAGGGCCCGGACGGCGGTGGGCCCGTCGCGGCGATCGTCGACCTCGGCGCCGACCCCACCGGCTACCGTCCCCCCGCCCTCCCGTGATCAGGCACGACTGACCCGCTCGCCCCTCGCGATCAGGGGGGCGGGCGGGGTTGGGTGGGTGGGCGGGCCGGGCCGTAGGCTGGGACGCGTGAGCCTGGCCGTGCGCGTCATCCCGTGCCTCGACGTCGACGCCGGCCGGGTGGTGAAGGGCGTGAACTTCACGGCGCTGCGCGACGCGGGCGACCCGGTCGAGCTGGCCCGCCGCTACGACGCCGAGGGCGCCGACGAGCTCACGTTCCTCGACGTCACGGCGTCCAGCGACAGCCGGGCGACCACCTACGACGTCGTCTCGCGCACCGCCGAGCAGGTGTTCATCCCGCTCACCGTGGGTGGTGGCGTGCGCACGGTCGCCGACGTCGACCGCCTGCTGCGCGCCGGTGCCGACAAGGTGGGCGTCAACACCGCCGCGATCGAGCGACCCGAGCTCGTCGCGGAGGTCGCCGACCGGTTCGGTGCCCAGGTGCTCGTGCTGAGCGTCGACGCGCGGCGCTGCTCGCCGGGCACGACCACCGACTCGGGCTTCGAGGTCACCACGCACGGCGGACGGCGAGGCACCGGCGTCGACGCGGTCGAGTGGGCGGCCCGGGCCGCGGCACTGGGCGCCGGCGAGATCCTGCTGAACGCCATGGACGCCGACGGCACCAAGGAGGGGTTCGACCTCGAGCTGGTGCGGCGGGTCCGCGCGGCGGTCGAGGTACCGGTCATCGCCAGCGGGGGTGCCGGCCGGCCCGAGCACTTCGTGGCGGCCGTGGACGCCGGTGCCGACGCCGTCCTCGCCGCGAGCGTGTTCCACTTCGGCGAGGTCAGCATCGCCGCCGTCAAGGACGCGCTGGAGGCCGCGGGCCACCCGGTGCGGCGCCTGTCACAGGCCCGCGGCTGACTCCTGCAGCCGCTCGACGGCGCCGTTCGGCCCGTCGAGGTGCACCTGCGCGACCGTGCGCCGGCCGTAGGCGAAGAGCAGCAGCTCGCCCGGCGTGCCCTCGACCCGCACCATCGGGTGGCCGCTGCGGGCCACCGTGCGCCCGAAGCCGGGGGCGACCAGCTCGACGCCGACCGGCGGCCCGGCGCAGGGCGAGCCGGCCCGCCGTGGTGCACGCCCGCCACAGCGCCCGCTGCAGGTCGTCGTCGAGCTCGCGGGGCTGCCAGCCGGGCTGCGCGCGCAGGACGTCCTCGTGGTGGATGAAGAACTCGGCGGTGTTCGTCGAGCTCGTCGACGGCCGGGACGCGGGCGGGGTGCCAGATCGGCGGGCCCTGACGCACCTCGGCGATGAGGTCGCCCCACGACTGCGACGCCACGTGCTGCTGCACTGACGCGGTGTGGCCGGCGAGCTGGCGCAGCCAGAGGCCGGGGGCGGCGTCCGGGCGCCGCTCGCGCACCACGAGGTGCGCGGCGAGGTCGCGGGCGTCCCATCCCTCGCACATCGTGGCGGCGTCCGGGCCGGTGCGGACCAAGGTGTCGCACAGCGCCTCGCGCTCTGCTCGGGCATGGGTCGTCATGGGACGATCCTCGCACCCGTCCGGTCACCTCGCGCGTGAGAGGCTGTGCGGGCCGCTTCGACATCGAGAGAGAGACCGTGCAGACCCGTCCTTACACCTTGCGTCGCGGCCTGTTCGTCCTCGGTCAGGGCATCCGCCGCGCGCCCGGCATCTTCGCCCTCGCGGTCGTCGGCAGCGCGCTGTACGGCGTCATGACCGCGGGCACCGCGTGGGCGCTCGGCAAGGTGACGCACGACGTCATCACCCCCTCGCTCGCGTCCGGTCGGCTCGACGCCGGCCGGCTCGCGGGCGGCGCGGGCCTCATGGCGGCCGTCGCGCTGCTGCTGACCGTGGGCGTCATCCTGCGCCGGGTGGCCGCCGGCATCACGGTCTACAACCTGGGCGCGCTGTACCGCCGCCGCGTCACCGCCCAGTACCTGCGGCTGCCCCTGTCGTGGCACGGCCGGCACCCCACCGGTCAGCTGCTGTCGAACGCCAACGCGGACGTCGAGGCCACCTGGCAGGTCTTCGCACCGCTGCCGATGGCGATCGGCGTGGTCGTCATGCTCCTCGTCGCGGCCGTGTCGATGGTGCTGGCCGACCCGGTGCTGGCGCTGATCGGCTTCTGCGTCTTCCCGACCGTGTTCGTGGTCAACGTGGTGTTCCAGCGCTTCATGTCCCCCCGGGTGACGCGGGCCCAGCAGCTGCGGGCCGAGGTGTCGGACGTCGCGCACGAGAGCTTCGACGGCGCGCTCGTCGTCAAGGCGATGGGCCGTGAGGCGGCCGAGACCGAGCGGTTCGCGCGGGTGAGCGAGCGCCTGCGCGACGCCAACATCTCCGTCGGCCGCACCCGCGGGATCTTCGACCCGATCATCGAGGCGATCCCGAACCTCGGCACGCTCACCGTGCTCGCCGTCGGCACGATGCGGGCGTCGAGCGGCGCAGCCACCGCGGCGACCGTCGTCCAGGTGGCCTACCTGTTCTCGCTGCTCGGCTTCCCCGTGCGAGCGCTCGGCTGGGTGCTCGGCGAGCTGCCGCGCAGCGTGGTGGGCTGGGACCGCGTGCAGTCGGTGCTGGACGCCGAGGGTGGGCTCGCGTACGGCACGGCTGAGCCGGACGTCGCCGGGCCGGCCCGGCTGAGCCTGCAGCACGTCGACTACGGCCACGTCGACCTCGACGGCCAGCCGGTGCCCGTGCTGCGCGACGTGAGCCTCGAGATCCGGCCAGGGCGCACCGTGGCCGTGGTCGGTGCCACGGGCTCGGGCAAGTCCACCCTCAGCTCGCTGCTGGTGCGACTCGCCGACCCCGACGGCGGAGCCGTCCTGCTCGACGGCACCGACCTGCGCGAGCTGGCCGAGGGAGCGGTCGCGGCGAGCATCGCGCTCGTGCCCCAGCAGACGTTCCTGTTCGACGACTCCGTGCGGGGGAACATCACGCTCGGCGACCCGGCGCTGGAGGACCCTGACGACCGGCGGGTGTGGGCCGCGCTGCGCCTCGCGCAGGCCGACGGCTTCGTCGCGGCGCTGCCGCACGGCCTCGACACTCACGTCGGTGAGCGCGGGGCGACGCTGTCCGGTGGTCAGCGACAGCGCATCGCGCTCGCCCGGGCGCTCGTCCGCCGGCCGCGGCTGCTGGTGCTCGACGACGCCACGAGCGCCGTCGACCCGCGCGTCGAGGCCGCGATCCTGGCGGGGCTGCGGGAGGCGTCCGACGGCACGACCGTCGTGGTCGTGGCCTACCGCAAGGGCACGATCGCGCTGGCCGACGAGGTCGTCTTCATCGCCCACGGCCGCGTGGCCGACCGCGGCCCGCACGCCGACCTGTCGGCCCGCAACGCCGACTACCGCCACCTCGTCGACGCGTACGAGCGCGAGGCCGCCGAGCGAGAGCTCGTCGCCGCGGACGAGGAGGCGTCGGCGTGAGCGCGGTCGTCGGCGGCGGTGAGCAGCCCACGGCCCTGCACACGCTGCGGCGCGGGCTCGCGATGTCCCCTGAGCTGCGGCAAGGCATCTGGGTCACCCTCGCGCTCGCGGCGGTGGCCACCCTCGGCCGCATCGTGGTGCCCTTCTCGGTGCAGCAGACCATCGACCGCGGCCTGATGGCCGAGGGCGGCCCGGACGTCGGCCACGTGGCGCGCATGCTCACCATCGCCGCGGTGCTCGTCGTCGTCACCGCGGTGGCGGCGTACCACGTGAACCTGCGCCTCTTCCGCGCGGCCGAGGGCGGCCTCGCGACACTGCGCATCGGGGCGTTCCGGCACGTGCACGACCTGTCGGTGCTCACCCAGAGCTCCGAGCGGCGGGGGTCGATGGTCTCGCGCGTCACCAGCGACGTCGACACGATCTCGAACTTCGTGCAGTTCGGCGGGCTGATGCTCATCCTGTCGACGCTCCAGCTGACCGTGGCGACCGGCCTGATGCTCGCCTACTCGCCGCTGCTCACCGCCGTCGTGTGGCTGTGCTTCCTGCCGGTGTTCCTGCTGGCCCGGCCGATGCAGCGCGCGGTCTCGGCGGCGTACGCGCTGGTGCGCGAGCGGGTCGGCGAGGTGCTGTCGGCCGTGTCGGAGTCCGTCGTCGGTGCGGCCACGATCCGCGCGTACGGCGTCGAGCGCCGCACGGCGACCCGCGTGGACGCCGCGGTGCAGGCCCACCGCGACGCCGCGGTCCGGGCGCAGGTGCGGGTGGCCGCGACGTTCTCGGCCGGCGTCCTGGTGAGCGGGCTCGTGAGCGTCGTGGTGGTCGTGGTCGGCACCTGGCGCGGGGTCGGTGGCCACCTCACGCTCGGCGAGCTGCTCGCCTTCCTCTTCCTGGTGCAGCTCTTCACCGGGCCGGTGCAGATCGGCACCGAGGTGCTCAACGAGATGCAGAACGCCATCGCCGGGTGGCGGCGGGTGCTCGCCGTCGTCGACACGCCTGCCGACGTCGCCGACCCGGCCGAGTCCGGCGTGGTGCTGCCGCGCGGGCCCATCACGGTGGCCTTCGACCACGTGTCGTACGCCTACCCCGGCGGCCCGACCGTGCTGCACGACGTCGACCTGCAGATCGCGCCGCGCAGCCGGGTGGCCATCGTGGGCGAGACCGGCTCGGGCAAGACGACGTTCGCCAAGCTGCTCACCCGACTGATGGACCCCGTCACCGGTCGCGTGCTCCTCGACGGCGTCGACCTGCGCGAGGTGCGCTTCTCGTCGCTGCGCGAGCGGGTCGTGATGGTGCCGCAGGACGGCTTCCTGTTCGACGAGACCCTGCTGGCCAACGCGCGGTTCGCGCGGCCGGAGGCGGCCGCCGAGGACGTCGTGCTGGCGTTCACCGAGCTCGGGCTCGCGGACTGGCTCGAGGGGTTGCCCCACGGCCTGGCCACGCGCGTCGGGCAGCGCGGCGAGTCGCTGTCGGCGGGGGAGCGGCAGCTCGTCGCGCTCGCCCGCGCGTACCTCGCCGACCCTGACCTGCTCGTGCTGGACGAGGCGACCTCAGCGGTCGACCCCGCCACCGAGGTGCGGATCCAGCGCGCGCTGGACGGCCTGACCCGCGGGCGCACCTCGATCGCGATCGCCCACCGGCTCTCGACGGCAGAGGCGGCCGACGAGGTGCTCGTGGTCGACGCGGGCGTCGTCGTCGAGCGCGGCCCTGCGCGCGAGCTCGTCCAGCAGGGCGGCGTGTACTCGCGGCTGCACGCCAGCTGGGTGGCCCAGCAGCGGCTCCACTGAAGCTCGTCCGGGGCGTGGGCGGGGTCAGCCCCGCACGTCCCAGAGGTGGTGCACGACGTCGTGCGCGTGGTACTGCGCCAGCGTGGTCACGGTGAAGCGCGACCCGTTGGAGCGCCGTCCCGGCCGCTCGGCCGCCTCGGCAGCGACGCCGGCCAGCAGGCTCGCCACCCGCTCCGCCGAGCCGGCGAGCTCGTCAGCGACGAGCTGCGGGTCCTGGTCGGTGTAGCGGCCCTGGGCGGCCGCGAGGTCCTGGTCCCAGTTCGCGAACCGCGGGTCGTCCTGGGTGAGCATCTGCTCGTAGCGCGGCCCGAACACCGTGTGGACGTCGCGCACGTGGCACGCGTACTCCAACGGCGACCACGTGGTCGGCGTGGGACGGTGCCGGACGTCGGTGCGGCTCAGCACCTGTCGCCACCGAGCGGCGTTGCCCCGCAACAGGTCCGGCACCTCGGCGAGGGTGACCGCAGCGGACTCCAACCCGCACTCGGGGCAGGTCCGCTCCAGCACCCAGGTCCAGTCCTTGGTGTCCGGCGGGGATGCTCATGGGCACAATGGTGCCGTGCCCAGCCCCGCCACGTCCTCACCGCTCGCCCCCGAGATCGCCGCGCGCCTCAAGCGCGACGCCGACGGGCTGGTCTGCGCGGTCGTGCAGCAGCACGACAGCGGCGAGGTGCTCATGGTCGGCTGGATGGACGACGAGGCGCTGCACCGCACGCTCACGACCGGCCGGGTGACCTTCTGGAGCCGCAGCCGGCAGGAGTACTGGCGCAAGGGCGACTCGAGCGGCCACGTGCAGCACGTGCACGGCGTCGGCGCTGGACTGCGACGGCGACGCGCTGCTCGTGCGGGTCGACCAGGTCGGCGCGGCCTGCCACACCGGTGCGCGCACGTGCTTCGAGGGACGTGACCTGCCGGTCGCGGACGCCGGCTGATGGGGGAGCCGGTACCCGACCTCGCGTTCGGGCGCACCTGGCCCGACCGCGACACCTTCCGCGTGCTCGCGCGGGACCGGCGGGTCATCCCCGTCGTGCGACGGCTGCTCGCCGACGCCGAGACGCCGCTCGGCGTCTACCGCAAGCTGGCCCGCGACGAGCGGGGCACGTTCCTGCTCGAGTCGGCCGAGCACGGTGGCGTCTGGTCGCGCTACTCGATCGTCGGGGCCCGTTGCTCGGCGACGCTGACGGCGGTCGACGGGGAGGCGACCTGGATCGGCACCCCGCCGGTGGGCGTCCCGACGTCCGGCGATCCCACGGCCGCCTTGCGCGACACCGTGGCGGCGCTGCGCACGCCGGCGCTCGAGGGCCTGCCCCCGCTCACCGGAGGGCTCGTCGGCGCGCTCACCTACGACGTCGTGCGCCGCTGGGAGCGCCTGCCCGACGACTGCGACGACGACCTGCACCTGCCCGAGCTGACGATGATGCTGGCCACCGACCTGGCGGTCCTCGACCACGCCGACGGCTCGCTCCTGCTCGTCGCGAACGCGGTCAACCAGGACGCCACCGACGAGCGCGTCGACGAGGCGTGGGCGGACGCGGTCGCGCGGCTGGACGCCATGGCCGACCAGCTCGCGCGCCCGGCACCGAGCACCGTCGGCGTGCCCGGCGACGACGAGCCGAAGGTGCGTGCGCAGCTGTACGACACCGAGTACGCAGCGATGGTCGAGCGGGCCAAGGAGGCCGTGCGCGCCGGCGACGTCTTCCAGGTCGTCCCCTCGCAGCGCTACGAGATCGACTGTCCCGCAGACGCTCTGGACGTCTACCGCGTGCTGCGAGCGTCCAACCCCAGCCCGTACATGTACCTGCTGCGGCTGCCGACCACGGACGGCGCGGGCTACGACGTCGTCGGCTCCAGCCCCGAGGCGCTCGTGAAGGTCGACGGGCGCCAGGTGATGACGCACCCGATCGCCGGTACTCGCCCGCGGGGCGCGACCCCCGAGCAGGACGTCGAGAACGCGCGCTCGCTGCTCGCCGACGACAAGGAGCGGGCCGAGCACCTGATGCTCGTCGACCTCGCCCGCAACGACCTGGCCCGGGTCTGCGACGCGGGCAGCGTCGAGGTGCTCGACTTCATGCAGGTCGAGCGCTACAGCCACGTGATGCACATCGTCTCGACGGTGGTCGGCCGCCTGCGGTCCGACCGCACGGCCTACGACGCGCTCGTGGCGACGTTCCCCGCAGGCACCCTGTCGGGCGCGCCGAAGGTGCGCGCCATGGAGCTCATCGACGAGATGGAGACCACGCGTCGCGGCCTCTACGGGGGCACGGTCGGCTACCTCGACTTCGCCGGCGACCTCGACATGGCGATCGCCATCCGCACCGCGGTGATCCGCGACGGGGTGGCGTACGTCCAGGCCGGCGGCGGCGTGGTCGCCGACTCCGACCCCCGCGCCGAGCACCAGGAGTCGGTCAACAAGTCCATGGCGGTCCTGCGGGCCGTCGCCGCCGCCAGCGGGCTGCGGGCCCGCTGATGGCCGCACGACGCCTGTCCGGCCCCGCCGCGGCGGTGGTCCCGGCGCTGCTCGGCGCCGCGCTGACGCTGCTGTCGACGTCCCGCAGCTGGGTCCACGCCGCGGTCGACGACCCGGTGATCGGCCACGCGGCGATCTCGGCGTCCGGGCGCCAGGCAGCACCGGTCGTGCCCGCTGTGGCGCTGGTCGCGCTCGCGGGCGGCGTGGCGCTGCTGCTCGCGCGAGCGCTCGGACGGCGCGTGGCCGGGCTGCTCCTGGTGCTCGCCGGCGCAGCCGGGGTCGCCGCCACCGCGAGCCTGCTGCGCGTGCCGGAGTCGGGTGTGGCCGAGCTGGTGGCCAAGGCGGTGGGCGTGGTGGGCTCCACCCCGACGTCCACGCAGGTGACGTCCTGGCCGTGGGTCGCCGTGGCCGGCTGCGCCCTCGTGGCACTCGGCGGTGCCGTGGCCGTGCTGCGCGCGGGCAGCTGGGCCGGCTCTCGCGGCCGGTACGAGGCGCCGGGCGCCCAGGAGCCGCAGGACGCGGACCCCGGCACGACGTGGGACGCGCTGAGCCGGGGCGAGGACCCTACCCGCTGACCGCCGGCGGACCTGCCACAATGGCCGCCAGCCCCACCAGCACCCGAACGACCTGGAGGTCCTCCGTCATGACCGAGCACGGACACCCGTCCCACGGCAACACCGTCGCCGCCTGGACCGCCGTCGGGATCCTGCTGGTCGCCTCGCTGGTGATGGCGCTGGGCGTCATCGTGGCCTCGGTCGCGGTGGTCGTGGTCGGCGCGGTGGTGGCCGTGCTCGGCGTCGTGGCCGGCAAGGTCCTCGCGCTCGCCGGGTACGGCGCGCCGCAGCCCACCGACCGTCGGGTGACCCACGACGCGCACTGAGGCAGCCCCGTCGTCGGGTGAGCCCGTCGCGGCCGCCCGGGGCGGTGCGCTGCGGGGCACGGGGGCGCCCCTGGCGCTCCTCGGCGGCCTCGGCGCGTCGCTGACGGCCGTCGTCCTGCGCGACCCCCACGAGCCGGGAGCCTGGGGCTACTGCCCGTTCCTGCTGCTCACCGGTCGGCCGTGCCCGTTCTGCGGTGGGCTGCGCGCCGTCAACGACCTCCTCCACGGCGACCTCGTGGCCGGCGCGGGCTCCAACCTGCTGGTGCTCGTCGCGCTGCCGCTGCTGCTGGCTCTGACCGTGCTGTGGGCGGTGCGGCGATGGCGGGGCCGCGGTGACGAGCTGTTCCCGGGAGTGGGCCGACGTACGGCGGTGGCTGCGGTGGTGGTCGTCGCGGCGTTCTGGCTGCTGCGGCTGCTGCCGGCCTTCGCGTGGCTCACCCCGACGGACCTGCTCAGCCGCTAGGGTCTGGACCCGCACGGCCGACAACCGGACGGCCGCGACGACTAGGGGAAAACCACATGACGCAGTTCCCTGGCCAGGAAGGCCAGCCGCCCGAGCAGCAGCCGGGCCAGTACGGCACTCCGCCGCCTGCGCCGGGCTACGGCGCGCCGCCTCCCGCACCCGGCTACGGCCCGCCGCCTCCGGCCTACGGCAACGCCCCGGCGGCCGGCTACGGCTACGCGCCCGGCCCGGTCGGTGGGACGCCGGGAGGCATGGGCAAGCGTCTGCTGGCCCGCATCATCGACGGCATCCTGCTCTTCGTCGTGCTGATGCTCTTCGCCGTTCCCATGGGCGTCTTCTCGGCCCTGTCGTCGAACAGCGACTCTGCGGCCATCGGCGGGGCGGGCATCGCGGCGAACCTCGGCTTCAACTTCGTCGCCCTGCTCGTCGGGGCGGCCTACGAGATCGGGATGATCGGCGCCCGCGGCGCCACCATCGGCAAGCAGGTGGTGGGCGTCAAGGTCATCAACATCGAGACCGGTGCCGTGCCGGGCTTCGGGCCGGCCGCGCTGCGCTGGCTGATCCCGGCCATCGGCTCGTTCTTCTGCGGCATCGGTGCGCTGCTCGTCTACATCTCGCCGTTCTTCGACAACTCCGGGCGGCAGCAGGGCTGGCACGACAAGGTCGCCAAGACCCAGGTCGTCCTGCGCTGACGGCACCACCCGCGTCCACCAGCAGGCCCCCGCCGAGGCGGGGGCCTGCTCGCGTCTACGATCGACGTAGCGGCGTGCCCGCAGGGGCGACGTCGCACCAGCGACGAGTGAGGTGGGGTGAGGGGCCTGAGCGTCCTGGACGACATCATCGTGGGCGTCCGCGAGGACCTCGCGGCGCGCGAGTCGCTCACGCCGCTCGACGAGCTCCGGCGACGGGTCGAGCGCGTCGATCCAGCCCTCGACGCCCACGCCGCGCTCAGCGCCGGCGGTGGGGTGAAGGTCATCGCCGAGGTCAAGCGGTCGAGCCCCAGCAAGGGCGCGCTCGCCGCCATCGCCGACCCGTCGGGGCTGGCCACCGACTACGCCGCCGGCGGTGCCACGGTCATCAGCGTGCTGACCGAGCAGCGGCGGTTCGGTGGCAGCCTCGACGACCTCGACGCCGTCCGCCTCGTTGTCGACACTCCGTTGCTGCGCAAGGACTTCATCGTCTCCAGCTACCAGCTGTGGGAGTCCCGGGCGCACGGCGCCGACGTCGTGCTGCTCATCGTGGCCGCCCTCGAGCAGGCGGCCCTGGAGTCGCTGCACGAGCGCGCGTTGTCGCTCGGCATGACCCCCCTCGTCGAGGTGCACGACGAGGAGGAGGTCGAGCGGGCCGTCGCGGTCGGTGCCCGGGTCATCGGCGTCAACACCCGCGACCTGCGAACGCTCGAGGTCGACCGCAGCACGTTCGCCCGGCTCGCGCCCGCCATCCCCGACGGCGTCGTCCGGGTGGCGGAGTCCGGGGTCCGCGGCCCCCACGACGTCCTGGAGTACGCCCGCCACGGCGCCGACGCGGTGCTCGTCGGCGAGTGCCTGGTCACCGGCGGTGCGCCGCGCGCCGCGGTCGCCGACCTGGTGGCGGCGGGGTCGCACCCCGCGTCGCGCTCCAACCGGTGATCAAGGCGTCCGGGGCGACCTGAGACACTGCCGCCATGACGTCGACGGACAGCCCGCCCTCGCTGGTCCCCGGTCGCTTCGGGCCCTACGGGGGCCGGTACGTCCCGGAGGCGCTCGTCGCGGCGCTGGACGAGCTGGACGAGGCGTTCCGGTCCGCGATGAAGGACCCCGAGTTCCTGACCCAGCTGGACGACCTGCACCGCACGTACTCCGGTCGCCCGAGCCTGCTCACCGAGGCCCCGCGGTTCGCCGAGCACGCCGGCGGCGCGCGCGTGCTGCTGAAGCGCGAGGACCTCAACCACACCGGCTCGCACAAGATCAACAACGTGCTCGGGCAGGCCCTGCTGACCCGGCGCATGGGCAAGACCCGGATCATCGCCGAGACCGGCGCGGGGCAGCACGGGGTCGCGTCGGCCACCGCGGCAGCGCTCATGGGCCTGGAGTGCACCGTCTACATGGGCGAGGAGGACACCCGCCGCCAGGCGCTCAACGTCGCGCGGATGCGCCTGCTGGGGGCCACGGTCGTGCCCGTGACGACGGGCTCGCGCACCCTCAAGGACGCCATGAACGAGGCGATGCGCGACTGGGTCACGAACGTCGAGAACACCCACTACCTGATCGGCACGGTCGCCGGGCCGCACCCCTTCCCGACGATGGTGCGCGAGTTCCAGCGCGTGATCGGCGACGAGGCGCGCGCCCAGGTGCTCGAGCTCACGGGCCGGCTGCCGGACGTCGTGCTCGCGTGCGTCGGCGGCGGGTCGAACGCCATCGGCATCTTCTCGGCCTTCATCGACGACGTCGGTGTGCGGCTCGTCGGCCTGGAGGCCGGCGGCGAGGGCGTCTCGAGCGGACGGCACGCGGCGAGCATCACCGGCGGGACGCCCGGCATCCTGCACGGTGCGCGCTCCTACGTCCTGCAGGACGACGACGGCCAGACCGTCGAGAGCCACTCGGTCTCGGCCGGGCTCGACTACCCCGGCGTCGGCCCCGAGCACGCCTGGCTGCACGACACCGGCCGCGCGACGTACGAGCCGGTGTCGGACGCCGAGGCCATGGACGCGTTCCGGCTGCTGTGCCGCACCGAGGGGATCATCCCGGCGATCGAGAGCGCGCACGCCCTCGCCGGTGCCCTGCGGATCGGCCGCGAGCTCGGGCCGGGCGCCGTCCTGCTGGTCAACCTCTCCGGCCGTGGCGACAAGGACGTCGACACGGCCGCCCGCTGGTTCGGCCTGGTCGACGGCGAGGACCTGGTGGAGGCCGAGCAGCTCAAGGCCTCCGAACCCGCGTCCGAGGCCGAGGGGAGCGGCTGGTGACCGGGGTCGCCGAGACGCTCGCGCGCGCCCGGGCCGAGGGCCGCGCCGCGCTGGTCGGCTACCTGCCCGTGGGGTTCCCGGACGTCGAGACGTCCGTCGCCGCGATGCGCGCCATGGTGGGGGCGGGCGTCGACGTCGTCGAGGTCGGCGTCCCGTACTCCGACCCGCTGATGGACGGCCCGGTGATCCAGCGGGCGGTCGACGCGGCGCTGCGCGGCGGCACCCGCACGGGCGACGTCCTGACGGCCGTGCGCGGCGTCGTCGACGCCGGCGCGCCGGCGCTGGTGATGACCTACTGGAACCTGATCGACCACTACGGCGTCGAGCGGTTCGCCGACGACCTCGCCGCGGCAGGCGGGGCCGGCCTCATCACACCCGATCTCATCCCGGACGAGGCGAAGGAGTGGCTCTCGGTGGCCGAGCGCAGCGATCTGGACCGCGTGTTCCTGGTGGCCCCCAGCTCGACCGACGCGCGGCTGCGCTCCACCGTCGAGGCGTGCCGGGGCTTCGTCTACGCGGCGAGCACCATGGGCGTCACGGGTGCCCGCGACGCCGTCGGCGGCGGCGCCCGCCGGCTCGTCGAGCGGGTTCGCGCCGTCAGCGACCTGCCGGTGTGCGTCGGGCTCGGGGTCTCGAGCGGCGAGCAGGCCGCCGAGGTCGCCTCCTTCGCCGACGGCGTCATCGTCGGCTCGGCCCTCGTGCGCTGCCTGGCCGAGGCGCCCGACCCGCAGGCGGGCCTGAGCGCGTTGGAGAAGCTCACCCACGAGCTCGCCGAGGGGGTGCGCTCGTGATCACGGCGTTCCCGACGACGATCCCCAGCCCGTCGCAGGGCGTGTGGCACCTCGGCCCGCTGCCCGTGCGGGCCTACGCGCTGTGCATCCTCGTCGGCATCGTCATCGCGGTCGCCGTCGCGGCGCGGCGCTGGCGCGCGCGGGGCGGCCCCGAGGGTGCGGTGCTCGACATCTCGGCGTGGGCGGTGCCGTTCGGCATCGTCGGCGCCCGGATCTACCACGTGGCGACGTCGTGGCAGCCGTACTTCGGCGCCGACGGCCACCCGCTGGACGCGCTGAAGATCTGGAACGGCGGCCTGGGCATCTGGGGCGCCGTGGCCGGCGGGGCGCTCGGCGCGTACGTCGCCTGCCGACGGCTCGGCGTCTCGTTCCTGATGTTCGCCGACGCCGCCGCGCCCGGCGTGGCGGTCGCGCAGGCGGCGGGCCGCGTGGGCAACTACTTCAACAACGAGATCTACGGCGGCCTCACCAACCTGCCGTGGGGCCTTCGGGTGCACGAGTGGGACACCGCCCGCGGCCAGGCGGTCAGGGACGCGGCAGGGCACCCCGTGCTGCTGCCCGGCGCCTACCACCCGACGTTCCTGTACGAGTCCCTGTGGTGCCTGCTCGTGGCCGGGGTCGTCGTCCTGCTCGACCGGCGCTACCGGCTCGACCACGGCCGCACCTTCGCGCTGTACGTGATGCTGTACACCGTCGGCCGCTTCTACATCGAGACGCTCCGCACTGATGCGGCGAACCTCATCCTCGGCCACCGCCTCAACGAGTGGACGAGCATCCTCGTCTTCCTCGGCGCGCTCGCCGGATTCCTCCTGGCCACCCGGGCGGCCCGCCGAAGGTCTCACCATGTGGACTCAGATCCCGAGACGCAAGACGTGTAACCTGCTCGAAACGTCAGTTAGAGTGGCGTCGTCCGCAGGCCAACGCCGTCCGCGCGGGCAGCCGCCGACCAGGTCAGCGGCATCGTGCGTCTCCTTCGCGCCGCCTGGCGGCGCGACCACACGATGAGGACGGTGAGCCCGTGGGCATCAACAGCTTCTCGACACGCCCCGCCGCGACGGGGTTGTACGACGGCCGGCACGAGCACGACGCCTGCGGTGTGGCGTTCGTGGCCACGATGCGCGGCCAGGCGGGCCACGACGTCGTCGAGCAGGCGCTGACGGCGCTGCGCAACCTCGACCACCGCGGCGCCACCGGAGCCGACCCCTCGGTGGGTGACGGTGCGGGCATCCTCACCCAGGTGCCGGACGAGTTCCTGCGCGCCGTCGTCGACTTCGAGCTGCCCGCCGCCGGGGCGTACGCCGTAGGCACCGCCTTCCTGCCCGCCGAGCCCGACGCCCGGGCGCAGGCGGTCGAGCGGCTGGAGGGGCTCGCGGCCGAGGAGGGGCTCGCCGTCCTCGGCTGGCGCGACGTGCCGGTGTCCGCCGAGCTCGTCGGCGACGTCGCCCGGGCGTGCATGCCCGAGTTCCGCCAGCTCTTCGTCGCCGCGGCCGGCAGCCGGGTCGTCGGCCTCGGCCTGGAGCGGCTCGCGTTCGTCCTGCGCAAGCGCGCCGAGCACGAGCTGGACGTCTACTTCCCGTCGCTGTCGGCCCGCACGCTCGTCTACAAGGGCATGCTCACCACGGGCCAGCTGGAGCCGTTCTTCCCCGACCTGTCCGACCGGCGGTTCACGACCGAGCTCGCGCTGGTGCACTCGCGCTTCTCGACCAACACCTTCCCCTCCTGGCCGTTGGCACACCCGTTCCGGCTGATCGCGCACAACGGCGAGATCAACACCGTGCAGGGCAACCGCAACTGGATGGCGGCCCGCGAGAGCCAGGTGCACAGCGACCTGGTGCCCGGCGACATCTCGCGGCTGTTCCCGATCTGCAGCCCCGGTGCCAGCGACTCGGCGTCCTTCGACGAGGTGCTCGAGCTGCTGCACCTGTCCGGCCGGTCGCTGCCGCACGCGGTGCTGATGATGATCCCCGAGGCGTGGGAGAACCACACCGAGATGGACGCCGCGCGGCGCGCCTTCTACGAGTTCCACTCCACCTTCATGGAGCCGTGGGACGGCCCGGCGTGCGTCACCTTCACCGACGGCAAGCTCATCGGCGCGGTGCTCGACCGCAACGGCCTGCGCCCCGCCCGCTACTGGGTCACCGCCGACGGGCTCGTCGTGCTGGCCTCCGAGGTCGGCGTCCTCGACCTCGAGCCGTCGCAGGTGGTGCGCAAGGGCCGCCTGCAGCCGGGCCGGATGTTCCTCGTCGACACCGAGGCCGGCCGGCTGGTCGGCGACGACGAGATCAAGTCCGAGCTCGCCGCCGAGAACCCCTACGAGGAGTGGCTGCACGCCGGGCTGATCCACCTGGCCGACCTGCCCGAGCGCGAGCACATCGTGCACACGCCGGCGTCCGTCGAGCGCCGCCAGCGCACCTTCGGCTACACCGAGGAGGAGCTGCGCGTCCTGGTCGGGCCGATGGCTCGCTCGGGCGCCGAGCCGATCGGCTCGATGGGCACCGACTCGCCGATCGCCGTGCTGTCGCAGCGACCACGGCTGCTGTTCGACTACTTCACCCAGCTGTTCGCGCAGGTGACGAACCCGCCGCTGGACGCCATCCGCGAAGAGCTCGTCACCTCGCTCGGCACCGTGATCGGGCCGGAGGGCAACGCGCTGTCGGCGTCGCCGGCGCACTGCCGCCAGGTGGTGCTGCCGTTCCCGGTCATCGACAACGACGAGCTCGCGAAGATCGTGCACATCAACGCCGACGGCGACCTGCCGGGCTACGCCACCACGGTCGTGCGGGGTCTGTACGACGTCAGCGGTGGCGGCCGGGCGCTGCGCCGGCGGCTGCACGAGATCTTCGAGGAGGTCTCCGACGCCATCGAGCGCGGTGCTCGGTTCGTCGTGCTGTCCGACCGCGACTCGGGCCGCGACCTCGCCCCCATCCCGTCGCTGCTGCTGACGTCGGCGGTCCACCACCACCTCATCCGCGCCAAGACGCGCACGCAGGTCGGGCTGCTGGTCGAGGCCGGCGACGTCCGCGAGGTGCACCACGTCGCGCTGCTCATCGGCTTCGGCGCCGCGGCCGTCAACCCCTACCTGGCCATGGAGTCCGCCGAGGACCTCGCCCGGCGCGGGCAGCTGGACGGCGTGTCGCCGGACGTCGCCGTCCGGCACCTGATCAAGGCGCTGGGCAAGGGCGTGCTGAAGGTCATGTCGAAGATGGGCATCTCCACCGTCGCGTCGTACCGCGGCGCCCAGGTGTTCGAGGCGATCGGCCTGGCGCAGGAGCTCGTCGACGAGTTCTTCACGGGCACGACGTCGCAGCTCGGCGGCGTGGGTCTCGACGTGATCGCCGAGGAGGTCGCCCGCCGGCACGCCAGCGCCTACCCGACGGACGGCGTCCGGCCGCCGCACCGCCGGCTGGAGGTCGGCGGTGAGTACCAGTGGCGCCGCGAGGGTGAGCCGCACCTGTTCGACCCCGAGACCGTGTTCCGCCTGCAGCACTCCACCCGGGCCCGACGCTACGACGTGTTCCGGCAGTACACCCAGCGGGTCGACGAGCAGTCCGAGCGCCTGATGACCCTGCGCGGGCTGCTGCGCCTGCGCGACACCGACACCGGCGGCACGTCCCGCGCGATCCCGCTCGACGAGGTCGAGCCGGTGAGCGAGATCGTCAAGCGGTTCTCGACCGGTGCGATGAGCTACGGCTCCATCAGCCAGGAGGCGCACGAGACCCTCGCGGTCGCGATGAACCGGCTGGGCGCGCGCTCGAACACCGGTGAGGGTGGCGAGGACCCCGAGCGGCTGCTGGACCCGGTGCGCCGCAGCGCCATCAAGCAGGTGGCGTCCGGGCGGTTCGGCGTCACGAGCCTGTACCTCACGCACGCCGACGACATCCAGATCAAGATGGCCCAGGGCGCCAAGCCCGGCGAGGGCGGCCAGCTGCCCGCCCACAAGGTCTACCCGTGGGTGGCTCGCACGCGGCACTCGACACCAGGCGTGGGCCTGATCTCGCCTCCGCCGCACCACGACATCTACTCGATCGAGGACCTCGCCCAGCTGATCCACGACCTGAAGAACTCCAACCCCTCGGCGCGCGTGCACGTCAAGCTCGTGTCCGAGGTCGGAGTCGGCACCGTCGCCGCGGGCGTCAGCAAGGCGCACGCGGACGTGGTGCTGATCTCGGGCCACGACGGCGGCACCGGCGCCTCGCCGCTCACGAGCCTGAAGCACGCCGGTGCGCCGTGGGAGCTGGGCGTCGCGGAGGCGCAGCAGACCTTGCTGCTCAACGGGTTGCGCGACCGCATCGTCGTTCAGGTCGACGGGCAGCTGAAGACCGGACGCGACGTCGTCATCGCCGCCCTGCTCGGTGGTGAGGAGTTCGGGTTCGCCACGGCACCCCTGGTGGTCAGCGGCTGCATCATGATGCGCGTCTGCCACCTCGACACCTGCCCGGTGGGCATCGCCACCCAGAACCCCGAGCTGCGTGCACGCTTCAGCGGCAAGCCGGAGTTCGTCGAGACCTTCTTCGAGTACATCGCCGAGGAGGTGCGCGAGCACCTCGCCTCCCTGGGCCTGCGCAGCCTCGACGAGGCCGTCGGCCGGGTCGACCTGCTCGAGACCCGCGAGGCGGTCGACCACTGGAAGGCGGCCGGGCTCGACCTGGCGCCGGTGCTCACCCCGCTGAAGCTGCCCGAGGGCACGTCCTTGCGCCGCACCACGTCGCAGGACCACGGGCTGGAGAAGGCGCTCGACCACACGCTGATCTCGATGAGCAGCGACGCCCTCGAGCGAGCCGAGCCGGTGCGGATCACGCTGCCCGTCCGCAACGTCAACCGCACGGTGGGCACGATGCTCGGGCACGAGGTCACCAAGCGGTACCCCGAGGGCCTGGCCGACGACACGATCGACGTCACGCTCACCGGCTCGGCCGGCCAGTCGCTGGGCGCCTTCCTCCCGCGCGGCATCACCATCCGGCTGTTCGGGGACACGAACGACTACCTCGGCAAGGGCCTGTCCGGCGGGCGGCTCATCGTGCGTCCCGACCGCTCGTCGGTGCTCGTCGCCGAGCAGAACGTCGTGGCCGGCAACGTCGTCGCGTACGGGGCGACGTCCGGTGAGATCTTCGTCCGTGGACTGGCCGGCGAACGTTTCTGCGTTCGCAACTCCGGAGCCACCGCAGTGGTGGAGGGCGTCGGTGACCACGCGCTGGAGTACATGACCGGCGGCACCGTGGTGATCCTCGGGCGCACCGGCCGCAACGTGGCCGCGGGGATGTCGGGCGGCGCGGCGTACGTGCTCGACCTCGCCCGCGAGCGCGTGAACCCGAGCGCTCTGAGCGCCGGTGAGCTCGAGCTGTGCGAGCTGACCGACGACGACTCCGAGGCGTTGCGGCAGCTGGTGTCGCGCCATCGCGACGAGACCGGCTCTGCAGTCGCCAAGCAGCTGCTCGAGGACTGGACGTCGGCGCACGCGCGCTTCACCAAGCTCGTGCCGCGTGACTACCGCATCGTCGTCGAGGTGCGAGAGGGCGCGGCGGCAGAGGGGCTCGACCCCGACAGCAACGAGGTCTGGACCCGGATCACGGAGGCATCCCATGGCTGACCCGCGTGGATTCCTGAAGACGCGAGAGCGCGAGCTGCCCGAGCGCCGTCCGGTGCCGCTGCGGCTCATGGACTGGCGCGAGGTGTACGAGGCCCAGCAGCCCGGCCAGCTGCAGCGCCAGGCCGGGCGGTGCATGGACTGCGGCATCCCGTTCTGCCACCAGGGCTGCCCGCTCGGCAACCTCATCCCGGAGTGGAACGACCTGACCTGGCGCGAGGACTGGCGCGAGGCCATGGAGCGGCTGCACGCCACCAACAACTTCCCCGAGTTCACGGGGCGGCTGTGCCCCGCGCCGTGCGAGACCGCCTGCGTGCTGGGCATCAACCAGCCGCCGGTGACGATCAAGCAGGTGGAGGTGTCGATCGTCGAGCGCGCGTTCGAGGCCGGGGGAGTGCACCCGCAGCCGCCGGAGCGTCTCACGGGCAAGACCGTGGCGATCGTCGGCAGCGGACCCGCGGGCCTCGCCGCCGCGCAGCAGCTCACCCGGGCCGGGCACACCGTGGCGGTGTACGAGCGGGCCGACCGCATCGGGGGCCTGCTGCGCTACGGCATCCCCGAGTTCAAGATGGAGAAGGCGGTGCTCGACCGCCGCCTCGCGCAGATGGAGGCCGAGGGCACGCGCTTTCGTCCCGGCGTCGCCGTGGGCGACGACATCACCGGCCGCCAGCTGCGTGACCGGTACGACGCCGTCGTCCTCGCCACGGGCTCCACGGTGCCGCGCGACCTGCCCGTCCCGGGCCGCGAGCTCGCGGGCGTGGTGCAGGCGATGGACTACCTGCCGCCGGCGAACCGCGCCGCGCTGGGCGAGCACCCGGACGACCTCGTGAGCGCCGAGGGCCTCGACGTCATCATCATCGGCGGCGGCGACACTGGCGCTGACTGCCTCGGCACCGCGTTGCGGCAGAAGGCGCGCAGCGTCACGCAGCTCGAGATCATGCCGCGCCCGCCGCAGGAGCGCAGTGACGCCATGCCTTGGCCGACGTACCCGATGATCTTCCGGGTCGCGAGCGCGCACGAGGAGGGTGGCGAGCGCTTGTACGCGGTCAGCACCAGCGAGTTCCTCGGTGACGCGGACGGTCGGGTGCGGGCGTTGCGGCTGCAGGACGTCGAGCTGGTCGACGGACGGTTCACGCCGGTCGAGGGCTCCGACCGGGAGGTGCCCGCGCAGCTGGTGCTGCTCGCGATGGGGTTCACCGGCCCCGAGCCCGACGGGGTGGTGGCCCAGCTCGACGTCGAGCTCGACGAGCGCGGCAACGTCCAGCGAGACGGCCAGTTCTCGACCACCTCGCGCGGCGTCTTCGCCGCAGGGGACGCCGGACGCGGCCAGTCGCTGATCGTGTGGGCCATCGCCGAGGGACGCGCCTGCGCGGCAGCGGTCGACCGGTACCTCACCGGTTCGACCAACCTGCCGAGCCCGATCCGACCGACCGACCGGCCGCTCGTCGCCTGAGCGCGTCGGGCGCCGTCCTCCGAGATGCGCGGTGCCGTCGTCCGGGTGAGGGTTGAGAGGAACCCGGACGACGCACGAGAAGGAGGCACGGCAATGAAGAAGGTCGCGTTCATGGTGGCCGGCGAGGGCATCGAGCAGGTCGAGCTGACCGAGCCGTGGAAGGCCGTCGAGGAGGCCGGGGCCCGACCGGTGCTGGTGTCGCCTGAGGAGGGGCGGGTGCAGGCGTTCAACCACCTCGACAAGGCCGACACGTTCGAGGTGGACCTCACCACGGCGGCGGCCCGGGTCGACGACTTCGACGCGTTGGTGCTGCCGGGTGGCGTGGCCAACCCGGACGCGTTGCGCATGGTCGACTCGGCGGTCGCGTTCGCCAAGGCCTTCATGGAGTCGGGCAAGCCCGTCGCGGCGATCTGCCACGCGCCGTGGACGCTCGTCGAGGCCGACGCCGTCCGCGGCCGCACCCTGACGTCCTGGCCGAGCCTGCAGACCGACCTGCGCAACGCCGGTGCGACCTGGGTCGACGAGGAGGTCGTGGTCTGCGAGAACGGCCCCGGCCCGCTCGTCAGCAGCCGCAAGCCGGACGACCTGCCGGCCTTCACCAAGGCTCTCTCGCAGTACCTCTGAGCCGTCCAGGGGTTGGGCAAGCGATTACATCTGGGGCCGGGCGAGGGATAGGGTCTGACCATGCGTCGCGCGAAGATCGTCTGCACCCTCGGCCCGGCCACCTCGACGCCCGAGCGGATCCGTGAGCTCGTCGAGGCGGGCATGGACGTCGCCCGGCTGAACCTCAGCCACGGCAGCTACGACGACCACGAGAAGGTCTACCGGATGGTCCGCGAGGCCAGCGACCAGGTCGGTCGCAGCGTCGCGGTGCTGGTCGACCTGCAGGGCCCCAAGATCCGCGTCGGCAACTTCGCGTCGGGGCCGGTGCACCTGGCCGCCGGCGACACGTTCAGCATCACGACGGACGACGTGCCCGGTGACCGCGACCTGGTGTCCACCACCTACAAGGGCCTGCCGGGCGACGTCTCCGCCGGCGACCGCATCCTCATCGACGACGGCAAGGTGGCGATCGAGGTCACGTCCGTCGACGGCCCGAAGGTCACCACGCGGGTCATCGAGGGCGGCACGGTCTCCAACCACAAGGGCCTGAACCTGCCGGGCGTGGCCGTGAGCGTGCCGGCCATGTCGGACAAGGACGAGCAGGATCTCCGCTGGGCGCTGCACCTGCGGGCGGACTTCATCGCGCTGTCGTTCGTGCGCAGCGCCGCCGACGTCGACGACGTCCGCCGGATCATGCAGGAAGAGGGCACGCTGCTGCCGGTGCTGGCGAAGATCGAGAAGCCGCAGGCGGTCGACAACCTGCACGACATCGTCCGCGCGTTCGACGGGATCATGGTGGCGCGCGGCGACCTCGGCGTCGAGCTGCCCCTCGAGCAGGTGCCGCTCGTGCAGAAGGTCGCTGTCGAGCTGGCCCGCCGCAACGCCAAGCCGGTGATCGTCGCCACCCAGGTGCTGGAGTCGATGATCGAGAACTCGCGGCCGACCCGCGCCGAGGCGTCCGACGCCGCGAACGCCGTGCTGGACGGCGCCGACGCGCTGATGCTGTCGGGGGAGACCAGCGTCGGCAAGTACCCCATCGAGACGGTGCGCACGATGGCGCGCATCATCGAGAACACCGAGGAGCACGGCCTCGAGCGCATCGCGCCGCTGGGCACCAAGCCCCGCACCAAGGGCGGTGCCATCACCGCGGCCGCGGCCATGGTGGGTGAGCAGCTGGGCGTGAAGTTCCTCGTCACGTTCACCCAGGGCGGCGACTCGGCCCGTCGCATGGCGCGGCTGCGCTCACCGATCAAGCACCTGGTGTTCACGCCCGAGCCGGTGGTGCGCTCCCAGCTGTCGCTGACGTGGGGTATCGAGACCTTCTTGACGCCGACCGTCAAGCACACCGACGACATGGTGGTGCAGGTCGACCAGCTGCTGCTCTCGCACAGCCGCGCCCAGCGTGGCGACCTCGTCGTCATCGTCGCCGGCTCGCCCCCCGGCATCCCCGGCTCGACCAACGCCCTGCGCGTGCACCGCATCGGTGACGCGGACGGCGGTGCCGCGCCCGCCTACCGCGTCGAGTCCTGAGGCGCACTGCCGTCAGGACTTCGGGCCCACGAATCGGTCCATCACCTCGACGGATCGGCGCTGCGCGATGGAGATGTTGCGGCGGTTGGAGCGTCGGTGGGCGACGCCGAGCAGGTCCAGCGCCCACTCACAAAGTCGCAGGATGTCCTCTGAGTAGTTGGTGAAGAAGTACCGAGGGTAGACGTACTGCTTCGGCTGTCCCGCCACCGTGCGGGTGACGCGGTTGACGACCCGACAGCCGTCCGAGTGGAAGAGGCCGCGCACGAACCGGTGCGGATGCGACTCCACGATCGTTGCCTGCCACGCCTCGAGGACGACGCGCCGCTGGTGTTTGCGGCCCGGCCCGTGCTGTGGAAACAGGCACGGCCAGTGCTTGGAATAGGAGGTGAGCTGGTAGCAGCCCGGCGCGGATGCTCGGCAGACCGGGTTGGGCACGACGGCGACCATGGAGCGCTCGCATTCCTGGAGCAGCGTCACGTACCGCTTGTCACACGCGATACGTAGAGCGAACACGCCCCGGCGGTGGGCACTGAGGCAGCCGTCGCCGAGGTACAGGCCGAGCAAGTGCGCGTAAGCGAACTCGTCGAGGGCGCCGTCCCGTGGGCAGGTCGCGCGTCCCCTCACCCGTGGCGAGTACGCGCCGTCGTTGTGCGCCCAGGCCCGGAGCGTCGACCGCGAGACGCCGAGCTCCCGGCTCACGGCGTTGAGCGAGCGGCCGCCGCGCAGCAGAGCGAGAGCAGTGGCGCGCGTCAACGGGGGATGCATCCGGACATGGTGTCGGCGACCGCCGACAAGACGCTTGTGGTGCCCCGGGTGGGATTCGAACCCACACTGGATGGATTTTGAGGCCATGGACTCTGCCGATTGGTCTACCGGGGCAGGCGCCGCGCGGGCGCGAAACCCCAGCGTAACGTGCCTCCGTAGACTGTCCGCCATGGCCGACACACCGCATCCCACCGCGCCCACCGGACGCCGGGTGGTGGTCGCCGAGGACGAGGCGCTGATCCGGCTGGACCTCGTCGAGATGCTGCGCGAGGAGGGTTTCGACGTCGTCGGCGAGGCGGGTGACGGCGAGCGAGCCGTCGAGCTGGCTCGCGAGCACGCACCGGACCTCGTGATCCTCGACGTCAAGATGCCGGTGATGGACGGACTGTCGGCCGCGGCGCAGATCGGCAAGGACCAGCTCGGCGCGACGGTGATGCTGACGGCCTTCTCCCAGGCCGAGCTCGTCGAGCGGGCGCGCGACGCGGGCGCCATGGCCTACGTGGTCAAGCCGTTCACGAAGGCCGACCTGCTGCCGGCGATCGAGATCGCGCTGTCGCGCTACACCGAGATGCGGGCGCTCGAGCGCGAGGTCGCCGACATGGGTGAGCGCTTCGAGACCCGCAAGCGCACCGAGCGGGCCAAGGGGATCCTCATGAAGCGGCTGGGCCTGTCCGAGCCCGAGGCGTTCCGGTGGATCCAGAAGACGTCCATGGACCGCCGTCTCAGCATGCGAGAGGTTGCCGACGCCGTCCTGGCCGGGATGGCTGATCCGGCTTCCTGACGGTCGTCAGAAGATCACGAGAAGGTCACGCGTGGCGTGGGGTGGTGTGTTTCTCGGCCGCCCGAGGCTAGGGTTCGGATCACCCCAACGGGGGAACATCCAACGGTCGGCGCGAGGCGGCGCCGACCCCTGGCACGGGAGGACCACGTGCGTTCCATCCTCAAGCTCGGCGTCCCGGTGGTCGCCGCGGCCCTCGCCCTCGCCGCGTGCGGCGGCACGACCGGCGACAACACCGCGTCCGGCGGTGGCAAGAACTGCAACCTCAAGATCGGCTTCTTCGGCGCCCTCACCGGCGACGCGGCCAACCTGGGTCAGAACATCCAGAACGGCGCGAAGCTCGCGATCGACCAGTACAACGAGAAGAACGCCGACTGCAAGGTCACACTCGTTCCCTTCGACTCCCAGGGCGACCCCGCTCAGGCCCCCGGCCTGGCCAAGAAGGCCGTCGACGACAAGAACGTCATCGGCATCGTCGGCCCCGCGTTCTCCGGTGAGTCAAAGGCCGCCGACCCGCTGTTCAACGAGGCCGGCCTCGTGACGATCAGCGCCTCGGCCACCAACCCGGCGCTCGCCGACAACGGCTGGAAGACGTTCTTCCGCGTCCTCGGCAACGACGCCACGCAGGGTCCGGCTGCTGCGAAGTACATCCAGACCGTCCTGCAGGCCAAGAAGGTCGTCGTCGTCGATGACGCCTCCGAGTACGGCAAGGGCCTCGCCGACCTGGTCAAGCAGACCCTCGGCTCGACCGTCGTCACGACGGACACCATCCAGCAGAAGCAGACCGACTTCGGCCCGACCGTCACCAAGATCCGCAGCTCCGGCGCGGACGCGGTGTTCTTCGGCGGCTACTACGCCGAGGCCGGACTGATCAAGAAGCAGATGGCGGACGCCGGCGTGAAGGCCACCTTCGTCGCCGGTGACGGCGTCAAGGACGACGGCTACATCACCGCCGCGGGCGCGCAGGCCGCTGAGGGCACGATCATCACCTGCCCGTGCCTGCCTCCGGACAAGGCCGGTGGCACCTTCTTCACCGACTACAAGAAGGCGTTCAACGCCGACCCCGCCACCTACGGCGCCGAGGCCTTCGACGCGGCCACCATCCTGCTCGAGGGCATCAAGAGCGGCATCACCACCCGCGACAAGATGATCGACTTCGTCAAGTCCTACGACAAGCCGGGCGTCACCAAGCAGCTGAAGTTCGACGCCAAGGGCGAGCCGGCCAACGTGTCGGTCTGGGCGTACAAGGTCGAGGGCGGCAAGATCGTCCCTGACCAGGAGATCAAGTGACGGTCCGTCGGGCCTGATCACCTGACGTGAGCACGGGGCGCGGTCGGGAGCAGTACGCTCCCGACCGCGCCCATGCGTCCAGCACCTGGGAGACCGGATGAGCTTCCTGCTCCACAACTTCGTCGCGCTGACCGCTTCGGCGATCGTGCTCGGCGCGGTGTACGCCCTGGTGGCCCTCGGGTACACCCTGGTCTACGGCGTCCTGCGCCTCATCAACTTCGCCCACTCCGAGATCTGGATGTGGGGCAGCTTCGCCGCGGTGTGGGTCCTGACCGCGGTCGGGGCCTCGCGCAACCAGGGCGTCGTGGCCGTCATCGGCCTGCTGCTGCTGGCGTTGATCGCGGCCATGCTCGCCAGCGGCGCCGTGGCACTGGTCGTCGAGCGGGTCGCCTACCGGCGGTTGCGCCGCGTGAACGCACCACCGCTCGTTGCTCTCATCAGCGCGATCGGCGCCTCGTTCGTGCTCGGCGAGATCATGGGCCTGCGCGACAAGATCGTCGGGTGGGTGGGGCTGCGCGACACCCTCGACACGTACGTCCGGGGCGCCCGTGACAACACCCGCTTCCCGAATCCCATGAGCAGCGAGCCGATGTTCAAGATCGGCGACTACGGGGTCACCAACATCGACGTCATCGTCATCATCTCTGCGCTCGTGATGATGGTGGTCCTCGACCAGTTCATCCGGCGTTCGCGGCTGGGGCGTGGCATCCGCGCGGTGGCGCAGGACTCCGAGGCCGCGGCGCTCATGGGCGTCAACAAGGACCGCGTCATCCAGATCACCTTCCTGCTCGGCGGCATCATGGCCGGCGGTGCGGCGCTGCTGTACCTCATGAAGTTCGGCGTCACGCGCTGGAACGCCGGCTTCCTGCTCGGCGTCAAGGCGTTCACCGCAGCCGTCCTCGGAGGCATCGGCAACGTGCGCGGCGCGCTGATCGGCGGATTCGTGCTCGGCCTCGCCGAGAACTACGGCTCGGCCATCGTCGGCACGCAGTGGAAGGACGTCGTCGCCTTCGTGCTGCTGGTGGCGATCCTGCTGTTCCGACCCACCGGGCTGCTCGGTGAGTCCCTGGGGAGGTCCCGCGCATGAGCACCGCACAGAGCACCTCGACGCCGGCCAACGACGGCGGTCGCACCCAGCCGAAGGCCACCGGGCGCTTCGCCTTCCTCTCTGGGCTGCGCGAACGCTGGGAGGGACTGCCCAAGTGGGCGCGCATCGTGCTGCTGCTGCTGGGGGCACTGTTTCTCTACCTGCTGCCGTTGCTGGACCCGCCCTACATCTCGCCGAGCGGCAGCGACCTTGGTGGCGTGCTGTTCAACGTCGCGGCGTACGTGCTCGTGGCGCTCGGACTCAACGTCGTCGTGGGATACGCGGGCCTACTCGACCTGGGGTACGTCGGCTTCTACGCCGTCGGTGCCTACACCGTCGCCGTCTTCGGCTCGCTGCACGGCCACCTGCCGCTGCTCCTGCTCCTGCCGCTCGCGGCGGTCGTGGCCACGATCTCCGGCGTCCTGCTCGGCGCACCGACGCTGCGCGTGCGCGGCGACTACCTGGCGATCGTGACGCTCGGCTTCGGTGAGATCATCCGGCTCACCGCCGTCAACTCCAGCTGGGTCGGGGCCGCTGCCGGCATCAGCGACGTGCCGCGTCCTCCGAGCATCTCGCTGTTCGACCTGCCGCACCTGAGCTGGAACGGCGGGATCGCGTCGGTCGACCTCAGCAACACCACGACGTTCCTGAAGTTCGGGATCCTCGACCAGATCCCGTACTACTGGCTCGCGCTCACGGTCATCTTCATCATCCTGTTCGCTGAGCGGATGCTCGTGCACAGCCGCGTCGGCCGGGCCTGGGAGGCGACGCGCGAGGACGAGGACGCCGCCGAGCTCATGGGCGTGCCGACGTTCAAGTTCAAGCTGCTCGCCTTCGCGATCGGCGCGTTCATCGGTGGTCTGTCCGGTGGCCTGTTCGCGACTCGCCAGGCGTTCATCAACCCCGAGTCGTTCCCGTTGCTGCTGTCGATCCTGTTCATCGCAGCGGTCGTCGTCGGCGGCGCGGGCAACCGGCTCGGCGTGATCATCGGCGCCATCGTGGTCAGCTACCTGCCCGAGCTGTTCCGGCCCTTTGCCGACTACCGCGTCCTCATCTTCGGCGGGTTGCTGGTGATCCTCGCCAACTTCCGTCCGCAGGGCCTGCTACCACCACGGCGCACCGTGCGTGCGCGCCAGGTCGATGAGTCGCTCGAGGAGCTCGAGGAGGGCAGCGCCCATGCCTGACATCACCCCCGCCCAGGGCTCGGCCGCGGACGGCAGCCCGCTGCTGGAGCTGCGCGACGTCACCTTGCGCTTCGGCGGTGTCGTCGCCCTCGATGGCGTCTCGTTCGACATCCGACGCGGTGAGATCCTCGGCCTGATCGGGCCGAACGGCGCCGGCAAGACCACCTGCTTCAACGCGATGACGGGCGTGTACCAGCCGACGTCGGGCCAGGTGGTGTTCGACGGCAAGCCGCTCGGGCAGCGCAAGCGCCACGCGATCACCAAGCTGGGCATCGCGCGCACGTTCCAGAACATCCGCCTGTTCGGCAACATGACGGCGCTGGAGAACATCCTCGTCGGTGCCGACGCGCACCACTCGACGGGAGTCGCCAACGCGCTGTTCCGCCTGCCGAAGCACCGTCGCGAGGAGGACCACGGCCACGAGCGCGCGCTCGAGCTGCTGGACTTCATGGGCCTACGCCGCCGGGCCGACGAGCTCGCCCGCAACCTGCCCTACGGCGACCAGCGGCGGCTGGAGATCGCCCGGGCGCTCGCTACCGAGCCGCAGCTGCTGTGCCTCGACGAGCCAGCGGCTGGCTTCAACCCGGCCGAGAAGCGCGAGCTGATGGAGCTCATCCGACGCATCCGCGACCAGGGGTACACGGTGCTGCTCATCGAGCACGACATGCGGCTGGTCATGGGCGTCACCGACCGCATCGTGGTGCTGGAGTTCGGGCGCAAGATCGCCGAGGGCCTGCCGGCCGACATCCGTGACAACCCCGCGGTGATCGCCGCCTACTTGGGAGTGGACGAGGATGCTTCTTGAGGTCGAGGGCCTGTGCGTCAACTACGGGCGCATCGAGGCCATCCGCGACATCTCGTTCGGCGTCCCTGAGGGTGCCGTCGTCACGCTGATCGGTGCGAACGGCGCTGGCAAGACGACGACGATGAAGACGGTCTCCGGCCTGCGACCGGTGCGGGCCGGGCGCATCCTGTTCGAGGGCAAGGACATCACCTCGGTGCCGGCGCACCAGCGGGTCGAGCTGGGCATCACCCAGTCGCCCGAGGGCCGCGGTGTCTTCCCGGGTATGACCGTGCGCGAGAACCTCGAGATGGGTGCCTACTCGCGCAAGGACCGCCGCGAGACGGCGGCCAAGGACTTCGAGCGGGTCTTCACGCTGTTCCCGCGTCTGGAGGAGCGCTCGAGCCAGGTGGCGGGCACGATGTCCGGCGGCGAGCAGCAGATGCTCGCGATCGGTCGAGCGCTCATGGGGCACCCCAAGCTGCTGCTGCTGGACGAGCCGTCGATGGGCCTGGCTCCCAAGCTGATCGCGCAGATCTTCTCGATCATCCGCGAGATCCACGACCAGGGCACCACGATCCTGCTCGTCGAGCAGAACGCCGCCCAGGCGCTCAAGGCGGCCGACCACGCCTACATCCTCGAGACCGGCGAGATCGTCCGCGACGGCACGGGCTCGGACCTCGCGCAGGACGACAGCATCAAGGCCGCCTACCTCGGCGGCGACCTCTAACCCCTTTCCGCCGCCCAAGCCGCTTTCCGCCGCCCAAGCCGCTTTGCGTCGTCCGGCCGCGGCCTGGGCGGCGGAGGCGGTGGTGCCTCCGCCACCCAGGCCGCGGCTGAGCCGCGCAAAGCGGCCTGGATGGCGGAAAGGGGCCTCTGTGGCGGAGGCGGAGGTGGCGGGGCCGCGGTGGACCTCCAGCCGGTCAGCGCAGGACGGCGACGAGCTGGGTCAGCAGGGGCGCGACCAGCAGGGCGGGCAGCAGGTCCGCCACCGGGACGTCGCGCACCCTCAGCAGGCGCAGCGCGATGCCGACCAGCAGCAGCCCGCCGGTCGCCGTGAGCGCGCTCACCCCGGCCGCGGGAAGCACGTCGCCGAGCAGCAGGCCGACGAGGGTGAAGCCGCCCTGCACGACCGCGATCGTCAGCACCGAGGCCATGACGCCGACCCCGAAGGTCGCCGCGAAGGCGATCGCGGCGAACCCGTCGAGCGTCGACTTCAGGGCCAGCTGCTGGATGCCGTTGCCGAGTCCGTCGTCGATGCTGCCCAGCACGGTGAGCGGGCCGACGCAGAAGACGAGCGAGGCGGTGAGGAAGCCCTCGGCGAAGCGCTGGCGCGCGAGGGCGTGGTGATCGCCGTCGGCTCCGGCGGTGCCGCGCGAGAACCTGCGGTGCAGCAGCGGCCCGAGCGCGGCCAGCCGCTCCTCCAGGTGCAGCAGCGACCCGCAGATCCCGCCGATGAGCAGCGCGCCGAGGACGACGAGCACCGGGCCGCCGCGCCCGACAGCCTCCGACAGTGCCGGGTCGAGCACCGCGGCCGCCGACAGCGCGGCGGCGAGCAGAGTCACCAGCCCCAGGCCGTCCGTGACGACGTCGCGCGTGCGCGTCGGCAACCGGTGCCCCAGCAGCAGGCCCAGGCCCGATCCGGCGAGCACGGACGCGACGTTCAGGGCAGTGCCCGCCCCACGGATCACGCGGCAAACCCCCCAGGTCGGTGTCGAGTTGGTGAGGAGGCTACCGTCGGAGGGTAAAGAAGTCGTAAGGTCTGCTCCGGATCGCGACATGATCGCGAGCCATAACGCAACGCCGGGTGGGGGCCCCGCGGACGCCGTCAGGAGGATACGTGGCCCCATCCCAGGTCAGTGTTCGAGTGGTGGATGCCGACGTGCTGGCCGATGTCGCGGCCCTCGCCGACCTCTGGGCCGAGTCCCGGCCCGCCCCACGAGGCCACGGCGGCGGCCGCGGCGACGTGGTCGAGGGCCTCGCGCAGGCGCTGCGCCGTGATCGCGTCGACGCGTTCCTCGCGGCGGTCGACGGCGTGGACGTCGGGTTCGTCGTCCTGTCCCGCGGCCCGCTGCTGCCCCTGCTCGACGACCCCACCGTGGCGATCGAGCACCTGTTCGTGCGCGAGGCGTGCCGCCGGCAGGGCGTCGGCAGGGCCCTCATCGCGCGGGCGACGACGTTCGCCGAGCAGGGCGGCGCGGGCCAGATCTCGACGAGCGTCCCGGCGGCCGGCAGGGACGGCCAGCGGTTCTTCGCCCGGCTCGGGTTCAGCCCGTTCGTGGTGCGCCGGGTGGCCTCGGTGGCCGCGCTGCGCCGGCGTCTGGTGCCCGAGCCGTGCCCCGCTCGCGACGCCACGGTGCTGCGACGCCGCTCGCTGCGGGCCCGCAGCCGGGCCATCAGCCTGCGCGCCTCCAGCGGCGTCTGAGCCGGCCGTCGCAGGGCGGCGGCACGGGTCGTCGGGCTGTCGGCGCGCGCCTCTAGGGTGAACCCCGTGAGTCCCGCGACCCCCGCTGCCCCTGCCGCCGACGGCTCCGCCCCTCGGCTGCTGCTGCTCGACGGCCACTCGCTGGCCTACCGCGCCTTCTTCGCCCTCCCGGCCGAGAACTTCTCCACGTCGACCGGGCAGACCACCAACGCGGTCTACGGCTTCACCTCGATGCTGATCAACCTGCTGCGCGACGAGCAGCCGAGCCACGTGGCGGTGTCGTTCGACGTCTCTCGGCAGACCTTCCGCACCGAGCAGTACGCCGAGTACAAGGCCGGGCGCGCCTCGACGCCGGACGAGTTCCGGGGCCAGGTCTCGCTGCTGCACGAGGTGCTGGCCGCCCTGCGCATCCCCGTGGTCGAGAAGGAGGGCTACGAGGCCGACGACGTCATCGCCACCCTCGCCACCCAGGCGCGCGCGCAGGGGATGGACGTGCTGATCTGCTCCGGCGACCGCGACACCTTCCAGCTCATCGGGCCGACCACCACCGTGCTCTACCCGGTGCGCGGCGTGTCCGAGCTGTGGCGCATGAGCCCCGACGCCGTGGTCGAGCGCTACGGCGTCCCGCCCGAGCGCTACAGCGACCTCGCCGCGCTCGTGGGCGAGTCGAGCGACAACCTGCCGGGTGTGCCCGGGGTCGGCCCGAAGACGGCGGCGAAGTGGATCACCACCTACGGCGACCTGCACGGGGTGGTGGCCAACGTCGACGTCATCAAGGGCAAGGCCGGTGAGAGCCTGCGCGAGAACCTCGAGGGGGTGCTGCGCAACCGGCGCCTCAACGCCCTGGTCTGCGACCTCGAGCTGCCGGTGGGGCCGGCCGACCTCGCCCGCCAGCAGTGGGACCGCGACCAGGTGCACCAGGTGTTCGACAGCCTCGAGTTCCGCGTGCTGCGCGAGCGGCTCTTCGCCACGGTCGACGCACCCGAGCCCGAGGCCGAGGGCGGCTTCGACCTGGCGACGTCCCGCTTGGCGTCCGACGACGTCGCGACCTGGCTCGCCGAGCACGCCGCCACGGGAGTGCGCACCGGCGTGCACGTCGTGGGCTCGTGGGGTCGGGGCACGGGCGACGCGCGAGGTGTCGGCGTCGCCGCCGCTGACGGCGCCGCGGCCTACATCGACCTCGCCGAGCTCACCCCGGCGGCCGAGGCCGCGGTCGCGCAGTGGCTGGCGGACCTCGACCGTCCCAAGGCGCTGCACGACGGCAAGGGCCCCGGCCACGCGCTGCGCGCCCGCGGCCTGCCCCTGCACGGCGTCGTCAGCGACACCGCGCTGGCGGCGTACCTCGTGCGGCCCGACCAGCGGTCCTACGACCTCGCTGACCTCGTGCTGCGCCACCTCGGTCGCGAGCTGCGGCTGGAGGCCGAGGACGACTCCGGTCAGCTCACGCTCGACACGGGTGACGGCGCGGGCGAGCAGGACACCGCGATGGTGCGGGCGCGGGCGGTGCTCGACCTCGCCGACAAGCTCGACGCCGAGCTCGCGCAGCGCGAAGGCGCCGAGCTGCTGCGCGACGTCGAGCTGCCGCTCGTGCGCGTGCTGTCGGAGATGGAGCGGATCGGCATCGCCGTCGACGACGACCGCCTCGCCGACCTCGAGGCCAACTTCGCCGGGGAGGTCAAGCGCGCGGCTGACGAGGCGATGGCGGCGTTGCCGCAGAACGCCGACGGGTCGCCGCGCACACTGAACCTCGGCTCGCCCAAGCAGCTGCAGACGGTGCTCTTCGACGAGCTCGCCATGCCGAAGACCAAGCGCACCAAGACCGGCTACACGACCGACGCCGAGGCGCTGACCGACCTGTTCGCCAAGAGCCCCCACCCGTTCCTGGAGGCCCTGCTTCGCCATCGGGACGTCTCCCGGCTGCGGCAGACCGTCGAGGGGCTGCGCAAGACGGTCGCGGACGACGGTCGCATCCACACCACCTACCACCAGACCATCGCGGCCACCGGCCGGCTCAGCTCCACCGACCCCAACCTGCAGAACATCCCGATCCGCACCGACGAGGGACGCCGCATCCGCGAGGCGTTCGTCGTCGGCCCCGGCTTCGAGGACCTCATGACCGCCGACTACAGCCAGATCGAGATGCGGATCATGGCGCACCTGTCGGGCGACGCCGAGCTGATCGAGGCCTTCAACACCGGCGAGGACCTCCACCGGTTCGTCGGTGCCCGCGTCTTCGGTGTCGAGCCGGCCGACGTCACGCCGGCCATGCGCAGCAAGGTCAAGGCGATGAGCTACGGCCTGGCCTACGGCCTGTCGGCCTTCGGCCTGTCGCGTCAGCTGCGGATCGAGGTCGACGAGGCGCGGGGACTCATGCAGGAGTACTTCGAGCGCTTCGGCGGCGTCCGCGACTACCTGACCTCGGTGGTCGACGAGGCGCGCCGCACGGGCTACACCGAGACGATGCTCGGCCGGCGCCGCTACCTGCCCGACCTCACCAGCGACAACCGGCAGCGGCGCGAGGCGGCCGAGCGGATGGCGCTGAACGCGCCGATCCAGGGGTCGGCGGCCGACATCATCAAGGTCGCGATGCTGCGGCTCGCCGCCGACCTCGACGACCAGGGGCTGCGCTCGCAGATGCTGCTGCAGGTGCACGACGAGCTCGTGTTCGACGTCGCGCCAGGCGAGCACGAGGCGCTGGAGGCGGTCGTGCGACGCGCCATGGGCGAGGCGGCCGCGCTCTCGGTGCCGCTCGAGGTGTCGGTGGGCGTCGGCCCGTCATGGGAAGCGGCCGGCCACTGATGCGCCGGCTGGCCGTCGCGGGGGTGGTGCTGGCGCTGTTGGGCGCGTGCACCGGGGCGTCCTCGCAGGGCTCCGGGTCGTCCCCGACCAGCGAGGCGCCGGTCCAGGCCAAGAGCTGCAGCGAGGTCGCCTGCGAGGGCAGCCTGGACGGCGCGCGGTACCGCATCCTGCTGCCGCAGCGCTGGAACGGCACGCTCCTGCTCTACTCGCACGGCTACCGGTTCGCCCAGCCCGTGCCGCCGGACTTCGCGACGCCGGCCACGGACGCCGTCCCCGCACCCGGTGAGGACGTCGCCAAGGCGCTGCTCGACGACGGCTACGCGCTGGCCGGGTCGTCCTACTCGCGCAACGGCTGGGCCGTGCCCGAGGGAGTGCGGGCCGACGAGCAGCTCTACGCCTTCTTCGCCCAGCAGGTCGGCACGCCGCGCCGCGTCTACCTGTGGGGTGACTCGCTGGGCGGCCTGGTCACCGAGACGCTCGCCGAGAAGGCACCGCCGTGGGTCAGCGGCGCCGCGCCGCTGTGCGGGGTGCTCGGCGGCACCAACGAGAACCTCGACGTCGGTCTCGACGTCTCCTACGCCGTCAAGACGCTCCTCGTGCCAGGGTTGCGGCTCACCGGCTACCCGAGCCACGACGCGGCGGTGGCGCAGTGGCAGGCGGCTCAGCGAGCTGTCGTGGCGGCGGTCACCGGAGGTGGCGACCGCGCTGCACGCGTGGCTCTGCTCGCCGCGCTCGTCGACGCCCCCGACCAGACCAGCCGCTTCGACGGCTCCACGCCCGAGTCCCAGCTCGGGGCGTCCGCGGAGTCAGCCATCACCGGTCTCGGCTACAGCACGTACGGCCGGTACGAGATCGAGCAGCGGGTCGGTGGCAACCCGTCGTCCAACATCGGGCGCGACTACGCCGAGCGCATCGACGACGCCGAACGCACACGCATCGACGGCCTCGGCGGCGCCGGCACGACCGACCGGCTGCTGGCGCTGCTCGCGTCGGGTCGTCGCGTGGCCGCGTCGGCCGAGGCCCGCGACAAAGCGCGCGCGCTCGGGGAGCCCACCGGTGCGCTGCGGGTGCCGACGCTGACTTTGCACACCACGGACGACCCGCTGGTGCTGGCGCAGAACGAGAGCCTCTTCCGCAGCCGGGTCGACGCGGCCGGGCAGCAGGGCGACCTGCTGCAGCTGTTCGTCCAGCCGCCGAAGACGTACGTCGCGCCGGCGCCGTACGGGGCAGGGCACTGCAACTTCACTGCGGCACAGCGCCTGGCGGTCGTCGACCTGCTCGACCGATGGGTCCGTTCGGGGGCACGCCCCTCCGGGCGGCAGGTCCACGAGACCTTCGCCGACGTGCCGGGCACCAGCACGACCTACGTCCCGTCGCCCTGGCCGGCCGAGTCCGTCAGGTGAGGCGCGCGCGCACCGGCCGGCCAACCACCCAGCAGTGGGCGCTGCTCGCCGGCACGGCGACGACGCTGGTCGCCGTCGCCGTGGTCCTCGCGGGCTCCTGGGGCAGCGGCCTCATCCTCTTCCGTGACGACGTGCAGGTGCCCCGCCCGGTCTGGAACGACGCGGTGTGGGGGCTCGGCGTCGGGCCACCGCGGGCCGTGCCCTTCGGTGCCGTGGTCGTGGGGCTCTCGCACCTCCTCGGCGCCGGGGTGGCCCAACGCCTGCTGCTCGCCGCGCCGTTGCTGCTGGCGGGTAGCGGTGTCGCCATGCTGCTGCGCCGCCACGGCGCTGCCGCCTGCAGCGTCGGCGCGCTGGCGGCTGTCTGGAACCCCTACGTCGCCGAGCGGCTCGGCCTGGGCCAGGCCCCGACGCTCCTGGCGTACGGGGCCCTGCCCGTGGCTGGTCGTCGCGGCCCGCGCGTCGCGGCGGCGGGTGTGGCTGAACGCGTCCTGGTGCACGCTGGCGTTCCTCCCTGCGGCGTTGACCCCGATCGGCGCCGTGACCGGTCTGGTCGTGCTGGCCGTGGCCGTCGTGATCTGGCGACGTCCGCCCGCAGCGGTCGGCGCGGCGCTGGCCGGGCCTCTCCTGCTGTGCTCGACCTGGGGTGCGGGTGCACTGGCGGCGACGGTCCTCACCGGGTCGCCGGACGGCGCCGCCGCCTTCGCCGCACGTGACGACACCGGTTGGGGCACTCTCGTCTCGGTCGCCACCCTCGGCGGTGTGTGGGCCCCAGCCGCGGCGCCGGGGTCACGGCACAGCGCGATCGCAGTCGTGGCTGCTCTCGGGCTGCTGCTGCTGGCGGCCCTCGGCGCGTGGCGGGTGCGCAACAGAGTGGTCTGGCTGGCGCTCGGGTGGGCCGTCCCCGTCGTCGGGGTGGCCCTGGCGGCGACGCAGCCGGGGATCCGGCTGCTGGCGGCGGTGCAGGGCGTCCCCGGTGCGTCGCTGGTGCGCGACACCCATCGGCCGCTCGCCCCGAGTGCCGTAGCGCTCGCGGTGGGCCTGGGGCTGCTCGCCGGTGGCCCGGTGCGCCGGTTCGCGGCGGCGTCGATGACCAGGAGGCTGGCGACGGCCGGTGTGCTGCTCGGTGGGCGCGCTCGTCATCGGTGCGGTCGCCGACCTCCCGGCGACCGTCGCGGCGCACTACGTCCCGCGGGCGATCCCCACCGACTGGCAGGCCGCCGTCCGCCGCGTCGACGCATCACAGACCGGGGTGCTGTCGATGCCCTGGCAACCGTTGCGGCGCACGTCCTGGAGCGGGGGACAGCCCTTCCTCGACCCGCTCGACCGCGCAGTGCACGGCACGGTGCTCCACAGCACGCAGCTGGTGGTGCGGCGCGACGGCGCGCTGCTGGTCACGGATGCCGACCAGGCAGGAACGAGCGGGGCCCGGTGGGCACGCGGCCTGGTGTCGGCGGACGAGCTGTCAGCGCGCGGGGTCGGCTGGGTGATGGAGTACCGGGGGAGCCCGGGTGCTCCAGTGGTCGCGGCGCCCGGCTTGTCGGTCGTGCTGGAAGGCCCCACCGTCCGGCTGTGGCGGGTCGACCGTGCCGTCAGCTCGCGGCCGGACCCGCCGTATCGCCTCGTGGTGATCACCGCGTGGCTGGTCTCCGGCCTGGTGGTGCTGCTCGCCCTGACCGTGGCACTCGTGGACGCCGTCGCGACACGCACGAGCAGGCTTCGCGGTGAACGGCTCCCGAAGACGCCAACCGACCGGTAACATAGGGGCTGACGTCACCACGACCGAGAGGTACCCATGTTCACGTCTCGCCTGAAGTCCGACGCAGGTCTTGCCCTGACCGCGCTGGTGATCGGCGTGGGCAGCCTCTTCGTCGGCACGGCGGCTGCCGCCACCGCGGTCGTGGCGGTGTTCAACAGCTACGGTCCCGGCGACAGCGGCGCGGTTCAGAACGGGCCGAAGGACGTGCTGCCTCCCGACGCGATCCTCATCTACGGCGGCTGACGCCGGCGGACCAGCCAGGCCCCCGACCTCGTCGCGGGGCCTGTCGGTCCTACGACGCCTTCACGACCGGGACGCCTCGGCGCGCCCGAGATCCAGGTCATGGCGCTCGCGGGGAGCGCCGCCGTCGGCGGTGTGGCGCAGGAGCCGCTCCCAGGAGTCGATAGCGCGCTGCCACGTGAAGGTCGCGGCCCATTCGCGCGCCGCGTCGCCCAGGGCCGTGCGCTCGCGCGCATCGGACAGCAGGCGCGCGGTGGTGGCGGTGAGCTGGTCGAGGTCGTCGACGAGGATCCCCGTCGTCCCGTCGACGACGGACTCCGAGAGCCCGCCGGCGTCGTGGTAGGCCACGGTGGGCACACCGTGTGAGCCCGCCTCGACGACGCACAGACCCCAGCCCTCCTTGACGCTGGGGGCCAGCTTGACCCATGACCGCGCCAGCAGCCGGTGCTTGTCGGCCTCGCTGACGAAGCCCGGGAGGTCGACCCGGTCGAGCACACCCAGCGACCTCGCGTGGCGGACGATCTCCTCGTGCCACCAGCCCTCGCCGATCACGGTGAGCCGGAGGTCGGGGAACTGGGGCAGCAGGCGCGACAGCACCTCCACCGCGTGCTCGACCCGCTTGTGGGGCACCAGCCGTCCGAGGACCACGATCCCGCGGCTCGGGGCTTCGCGGTTCGCCGAGCTGCTGCGGTTCGTCCGTCCCGTTGTGGATCACGGCGATGTGGTCGGCCCGCACACCGAGCTCGACGAGCTCGTCGCGGGTCTGCTCGGACACCGCGACGTACTGGTGGCCGCCGGTAGACGCGCGGCGCGACCCGTGACTCGATCAGCCACCTCCGCTCGCGCCAACGCCGGTGCGAACACCACCGGCCACTGCTCGCGGTGCACGTGGTGCACGAGGTTGATCACCGGCCCCCGTCGGGTGACCACGGGCTCAGGAACGGCACGCCGTTCTGGACGTCGACCACGACGTCGAAGCGCCCCTGCGCGACGTTCTGCCGCCCACCGCGAGCGCGCGGCCGCGGGGTACACGCCGAGTCGGCCGCCGCGACGCACGATCCTCACGCCCTCGTGCACCTCTGCCGCGGGGGCGTCCCCGTGCGCCGCGCAGAACAGCGTCACCCGGTGGCCCCGCCGCACGAGTCCGGCGGCGACGCTCTGGACGTAGCGCTCGGACCCGCCGCCCTCGGGATGAGTGAGGTCACGCCAGTTGGCGAACGCGATCCGCAGGGGCCGCTGCCCCCGCGCCGGCTGCTGCTCGCCGAACGACACCTGACCGACTCCTTCGTTGTCCTGACCCGCCGAAGCCTACCGGCGGGTAATCTCGTGCGGTGCCTTCGCCGACGGATTGCCCCGCGCTCGCGGCGCCCGGCTCCTGGCGTCGGTCCGTGCAGCTGTGGCGAGCCTTCCAGCAGGAGCAGAGCGAGCCGGACGCGTTCTACTCTCTGCTCGCGCGTGACTCCGTGCGTGAGGTCCAGCGGTGGGTCGGGCTCTCCGGAGCCCGGGTGCTGGACGTCGGGGGAGGGCCGGGCTACTTCGCCGACGAGTTCACGGCAGCGGGCGCGTGCTACGCCTCCGTTGAGCCGGACGCCGGCGAGCTGACGGCGGCGGGCATCGAGGGACCGAACCGCCTGCGCGCCTCGGGACTGGCGCTGCCGCTCGCCGATGACAGCATCGACCTGTGCTACTCCAGCAACGTGCTCGAGCACGTGCCGTCGCCGGAGACCATGGCCGCGGAGATGGTGCGGGTCACGGTGCCAGGGGGCACCGTGGTGCTGTCCTGGACGCCGTGGTGGTCGCCCTGGGGCGGGCACGAGACCTCGCCGTGGCACTTCCTCGGGGGTGCGCGGGCGGCCGACCGGTACGCACGTCGCACGGGCCATCGGCCCAAGAACGACTTCGGTCGCTCGCTGTTCGCCTGCTCGGTCAGCCGCATGCAGCGGTGGGTCCGCCAGGCCCGGGCAGCGGAGGTGGTCGACGTGGTGCAGGTGGTGCCGCGGTACCACCCTCGCTGGGCCACCTGGGTCGTGCACGTTCCGGGGCTGCGTGAGGTCGTGTCGTGGAACGTCGTGCTGGTGCTGAGGGTCCGGTGACCGCGCGGACGGTTGAGGCGGGAGGTGACGTTCGCGCCTCGCCGCCGGCGAGCGACGCCCAGCTCGCGGCGCTCAGCAGGGACGAACGCCTGCGGCAGGTGGCCTGGCAGTGGGTCATCAGCCTGCTCATCGTGATCGGCGCCGTAGCGCAGCAGCCAGGACTCGTCGCTGCCGACACCAAGCTCGACCTCGTCACCAACCCCGTGGGCTTCCTGTCTCGGGCCGCCACGCTCTGGGACCCCCTGGCCGCTGCGGGCCAGCTGCAGAACCAGGCGTACGGCTACCTGTTCCCCATGGGGCCGTTCTTCTCCGCCGGGCTCGGCGTGGGCCTTCCTGCCTGGCTCGTGCAACGCCTGTGGTGGGCCGTCGTCCTGCTCGCTGCGTACCACGGCATGCGGCGGCTGACGGTCGCCTGGGGGGTCGGGACCCCGCTCACGCAGGTCGTCGCCGCGCTCACCTACGCCTTCGCCCCACGGCTGCTCGGGACTCTCGGTGCGGTCAGCAGCGAGGTGTGGCCGATGGCCTTGGCCCCCTGGGTGCTGCTGCCCCTCGTGCGCGTGCGCCCAGGGGACGAGCGGCGCGCGGCCGCCCGCTCGGGTGTTGCCGTGCTGTTGCTCGGTGGCGTCAACGCGGTCGCCTCGGGTGCGGCGCTCGTCCTGCCGGCGCTCTGGTTGCTCAGCCGCCGGCGCAGGCCGGGCAGCCGAGCCCTGCTGGCCGCCTGGGTGGCCTGCGCCGCCGCGGCCATGGCCTGGTGGTTCGTGCCGCTCGTGCTGCTCGGCCGGTACAGCCCGCCGTTCCTCGACTGGATCGAGTCCTCGGCCGTCACCACCGGCCCCGGTTCGCTCACCGAGGCCCTGCGGGGCACCACGCAGTGGGTCGCAGGCATCGGGGGCGCCAGTGGGCCGCGGTGGCCCGCGGCGTTCCACGTCGCGACTGACCGGCCGGCGGTGGCGCTGGGGCTGGCGGTCGCGCTGCTGGCACTGGTCGGTGTCGTGCATCGCCGGATGCCGCACCGACGGTTCGTGCTCGTCGGCCTCCTCGTCGGCCTGGCGCTGGTGACGCTCGGGCACGTCGGCACCTGGACGGCGCCGTGGGCGCCAGCCGTCCAGGACCTCCTCGACGGCCCGCTCGCCCCGATGCGCAACGTCCACAAGTTCGAGCCCGTCGTCCGGCTGCCGTTGGCCCTCGGGCTGGCTCACGTGCTGGCCGTCGCGCGACGCACGCGGGTCGAAGGAGCGGAGTGGTCGCGTCACATCGCGATGGTGGTGACAGCGAGCTGGCTGGCCGCGTCGGTGGCGCCGGCGTTCTACAGCGGGGTCAGCCAGACCGGCGCCTACGTCGCGGTGCCGGGGTACCGGAAGCAGACGGCCACCTGGCTGGCCGAGCATCCGAGCGACGGACGCGCGCTCGTGCTGCCCGGCGCCGCGTTCGCGACGAGCGTCTGGGGCGACCCCCGCGACGAGCCGCTGCAGCCGTTCGCGCGAACCCCGTGGCTGGTCCGTGACGGTGTCCCCCTCGGCTCGGGCGGGCTGACGCGGGTGCTCACCGCCGTCGAGGAACGCGTGGCGTCCGGCTTCGGAGGGGCCGAGCTCGGCAACGCGCTCTCGAGCCTCGGTGTCACGCGGGTGGTGCTGCGCAACGACCTGGACTGGCGCGGCACCGGTGCCCCGAGCCCGCTCGTCGTCCGCCAGGCGGTGCTGTCGATACCGGGCGCGCGCCCGGTCGCCCACCTCGGACCGCCGGTCGGCGGCTCGCCGCGGCTCGACCTCGCCCTGGACGACGGTGTCGACCAGCCACTGCCCGCGATCGAGGTCATCGAGCTGCCCGGCTCGGACGGACTGGTGCGGACCGTGCCTGCCGACGCGGTCGCGCAGGTCACCGGGGGGCCTGAGGCCGTGCTCACCGCGGCCGAGCACGTCGGGCAGGTGTTCGTGCTCGCCGCGGACCGGACCTCGACGACGGCCCTTCGGCCGAGCCCTGCAGAGGCGTGGCAGACCGACACGCTGCAGCGGCGCGAGACGACGTTCTCCACCGTGCGCTCGGCGCGCGGCCCGGTGCTCGCGGCCGGCCAGTCCTTCGCCAGTGACCGACGCGTGCACGACTGGCTGCCCGCGTCGGTCGACGAGCACCGCGTCGGCGCCTCACCGTCAGCCGGCAGGACGGCGGGTGGTCACGGCCAGCTCGAACGCGGCCACCCCGACCGCGTTCCGGCCGCGCCGGCTCGGGGCGGCGCCCGTCGCTGCCTTCGACGCGAGCGAGGAGACCGCCTGGCGCAGCAGCGGGACGACGGCCACCGGTCAGTGGGTCCAGATCAGCTACCCGCGACCAGTCACCGTCCCCGACCGGTTGGCGGTCGTCCTGGACGAGGCCTCGGGCGCGGACGTCGCGGCGTTCACGGTGGTGACGGACGCCGGACGGCGCCGCACCGCGGTGTCGTCCGCGGACACCGTCGCGCGTGAGGCTCGCGGCCGGTTCCGCGTCGAGCTGGACGTCGCGGGCGGCCCCACCCGCAGCGTGCGGATCGAGGTCACGGAGATCCGCGCTCGCGACACGGCGCCGGTGATCGTTCGTGACGTCGGGGCGGGATCCCTGCCGCGCGCCGCGACGGCGCTGGTGCTACCGACGGCCGTGCCGGCGACAGCGCTCGGCTCGGGGCTGTCCTTCGCCGCTACCGACGACCGCCGACCCGCCTGCGTGATCGGCCCGGACGGCGTCGCGAGGTGCAGCCCGGCCGGCGTGGTGTCGGGGGAGCAGGCGGCGGCGATGCGCAGGGTCTTCCGCACGCAGGGGTCGAGGACCTACCGGGCCGAGGGCTGGGTGCTCCCGGCCGTCTCGACCGCCCTCGACCGGCTGCTGCACCTGCCTGGCGCGGTGCGGGCCACCGCCAGCAGCCGGTGGCTGGACGACGTCACCGTACGGCCGGACGCCGCCGTCGACGGTGACCCGCGAACGTACTGGGCGGCCGATCCTCAGGACCGGCAACCCTCCTTGCGCCTGTCGTGGGGCCGTTCTCGGCAGGTCAGCGGAGTGCGGCTGCGCACGTCCGACGTGGTCGTCGGCGCGCGTCCCACCAGGGTGGCGATCCGCGTCGGAGACACGACCGTCGAGCGTGACGTCCCGGCGTCGGGCGTCGTCGCGATCCGGCCGACCCGGGCGCGCTCGCTCACGGTGACCGTGCTGCGCGCGACGTCGGTGCGGTCCGTCCGGGCCGGGCTCGTGTCGTCGATGCCGGTGGTCGTCGGTGAGCTGGACGTCGAGGGAGTGCCCGCAGGCGCTCGGCTCGCGGACTCCTCCGCGACCGGGGTGCCCTGCGGCTTCGGACCGCAGATCGAGATCGACGGCCACCGTGTGCCGACGCGGGTCGACGGCACGGTCGGAGACGTGCGCGCTGGGCGGCAGCTGCGCTGGCGCGCCTGTGAGGGCGTCGGACTGGCGAACGGCACGCACACGCTGGTGGCGACGTCATCGGCGGAGTTCGTCGTCGACGGCCTGTCGCTGGAGCCGGAGGACTCCGTGGTGCCGGCGGCGGTGACGACAGTGCGGCCGACGAGGTGGGGCAGCGCCGAGCGCACCGTGCCGCTGGCCGCCGCGACCGCCCGTCGCGTCCTCGTCGTCGCCGAGAACCAGAACGCAGGCTGGTCCGCGTCGCTCCACGGTCACCGGCTCGACCCGGTGACCGTCGACGGATGGGCGCAGGGGTGGGTGGTCCCCGCGGGTTCACGTGGCGACGTGCACCTGGTGTTCGGGCCGCAGCGGCTGTTCCGGGCAGCTCTCGTCGCAGGTGCGGGGCTCGCGCTGCTGGTGGTGCTCGCCGCGATCGTCCCCGGTCGACGTCGACGGCGGGCGACCGCTGCGGCGACGCCGATGACGTCGGCCCCCGGGCGTCCGCTGGCTTCGTGGGTCGGCTGGGCCGTCGTCACCGGCGCCTGCGTGCTGGCGCTCGGGCCGGGGGGGCTGCTCGTGCTGGTGTGGGGCGCCCTGGCGGCGTTGCTCTCACGCCGGTCGCGCAGCGCCGAGGTCGTGCTGCTGTGGCTGCTCACCGCGATGGCGGGCGTGACGGTGGTGGCCGCGGCCTGGTCGCCGTGGCCGGACGCGGCGGCGACCAACCGTCACGGCGTCGCGCAGGTGCTCGCGGTGGTCCTGGTCACCGCTGCGGCGGCGTGGTGCGTGCGGGGGCGTCGCGACGAGTCGGCCGGTAGGCGTGAGCGGCCTTCAGCACCGGCCGCTCGATGAGCATCCAGCTGGTCGTCGCCACCGCGATGCTGGCGGCCGTGGTGAACAGCAGCGACGACCAGAAGCCGCCGCCGAAGGGGCGCAGGCCGAGCGCCGAACGCACGGCGTACAGCAGCGGCAGGTGCCACAGGAAGATCCCGTAGCTGATGGTGCCGAGTCGCCGCAGGGCCGGCCGCGCGAGCGCCCGGGCCACGGGTTCGCCGGAGTCGACGCAGATCGGCCCCACCAGGGTCACGGCGATCAGCACGTACGACACGTGCCGCAGCAGGTCCTGGCTCGTGGTGGGCGGGGTGAGGTCCAAGGGCCCCGCGACCGCCGTGGTGCAGAGCCAGAACAGCCCCAGCCCGGCGACGCGGAGGGGCGTCGCGGCGACCCGCAGCACCCGGACGGCCGCCGTGCCCCAGCGCCCGGCGTCCGGCCCGCAGACGACGGCGAGCGCCATGCCGGCGGCGAACCAGTCCAGGTGCGCTGGCAGCCACTGCAGGACGATGCGGTCGAGGATCCATCCCTCGGTGACCGCGGCCCGAAAGACCCAGGCCGTCACCGCGAGCGCGCCCAGCGCCAGCAGGTGCGCCCGGGCGTCGCCACGTCGTCGCACGGTGACGAGCACGAGCCAGGCCACCGCGGGCAGAGCGACGTAGAACGCGATCTCGGTGGAGAGCGACCAGAGCTGGTTGAGCGCCCCGATGGGTTCGCCGCGGCGGTAGATCTGCGTGAGGGTGAGGTAGGCCGCCCAGGTCCGCCCGGCGGCCTCGCGGGTCTGGGGCACCAGCATCCAGGTGCCGACCATCACGAGCACCCACGCGGGCAGGAGGCGGGCCGACCGATGCACGGCGTAGGCGCGAAGGTCCGGCCGACGACCGTCCGGGCGGCCCATCACCCAGGGTCGGTAGAGCAGGAACCCGCTGAGGACGAAGAACAGGCAGACGCCGAAGTCCAGTCGGCTCAGCAGGCCGGGCAGCACGTGCCCCCCGACGGCCCCGGAGACGAAGCCGACGTGGGTCACCAGGACCCCGAGGGCCGCCAGCCCGCGCAGTCCCTCCAAGGCGACGATGCGTCCGGACGCCGCCCGCGCGCCGTGAGGGGAACGGACCGCGGTCTCGTCCGTGGTCGGCCAGGCGGTCACCGGGTGCTCGCAGTGACCACGGTGGCGCCCGGAACGCACAGCCCCACCGGCTCGGTCGGACGCACCTCCAGCCGGGTCAGCGCCGTCCGGTAGGGGAGCGACACGACCAGGACGTGGGGTCCGCGCGTGAGGCGAGGACTGACGACGCCGAGGTCGACGGTGCCGCCTGCGCGGTCGTGGAGCCTCACGCGCAGGGCGGTGCTGTCGTCGACGAGCAGGCTGAGCCGCAGCATCGAGGAGCGGTAGTACGGCACCGGCGCGTCCAACGGCACGTCGAGCCAGCTGGTCGACTCGCGCGGCCGGGCGAAGCCGCAGAAGCCGGCGGTCGTGGGCGTGGCCTTGCCCCAGGTCGTGAAGCTGGCCGGGCGCAGCGCGCCTGAGGGGGCCACGGCGAGGGCGGCTCCGTCGATGACCCCCGTGGTGCGCCGAGGATCGAGCAGTCCCACGAGGTCGGTCGTGCTGAAGTCGGCCTGCACCCACGCCGGGATCACGGTGTCCGGCACCGATGTCGGCACCACCGTGCCCTTCGTGGTCGCCAACGACGACTGCAGCGTGGTGACGTACGGGCGCGCGCCGTTACGGGCCCACAGCCGGCCGAACGACAGCCACGACCAGGCGGCGCTGACGACCAAGGCCGCCACCGCGAGGACCGCGGCCGACCGCACCGCCGCGCCGTGGCGTCGACGCCGCGACGTCCGTCTGCTCCTCTCGGCCCGCCGCGCGGCGCCGCGCGACGGCGCTGGCCGCGGGCTGCCGACGACCGCCGCGAGCAGGACCACCGCCACCACGGTGATGTCGGGCCAGAGACGCAGGTCGTCCGCGCCGCCCAGCCCGCCGGCCGCGAACCGGCCGATGAACAGCATCGCCCAGACCGGAACGGCGTAGCAGGCGAAGGCGGCCACCGCCCACAGGGTCGCCCGGCGACGGCCTCTGGACAGCAGACCGAGCACCAGCAACAACGCCCCGACCGTCAGGCCGAGCGCGACGAGGGCGAGCGGCGGGCGGGCCAGGCCGTACGACGGCGGGACGGTCGTCCACCGCCAGGGGCCGCCCAGCAGGCTGGGCAGGATGCCTCGGCTCAGCGAGTGCCAGATCAGCCGCGGCAGGTTCAGCCAGTCCGCTCGGGCGGCGCCGCCGTGGTCGTACTCGTTGGAGCGGTACAGCAGCAGGAAGCCACCAGCGACCAGGCCAGCGGGTGCAAGGAGCGCGACGAGCCGACCCCACGGCACCCGGCGGCCCGCCAGCCGCTCGCGCATGGCGGCCAGCACCAGGCCCAGGGGCAGGGCGGCCAGGCAGCGCTCGCTGAAGCCGAGGCCGACCGCGACGGAGAGGGTCACGACCGGCACCGTCCACAGCCATCGGCGAGACCGAACGGCCGTGAGCGTCGCCCCGACCGCGACGAGTGAGAGCACCAGCCCGCTCTGGGTCGTCAGCGCCTGCCGGAACCACGCTGTCGAGGCGATGGTGCCCGGAGTGAGGAGGGCCAGGGCCAGGAAGGGCAGGGCCACCGGGCGCGGGCCCACGAGCTCACGAAGGAGCCACCAGATCGCCAGGCCGAGGGCGAGGTGCAGGACGAGGGTGTAGACGACCGCCGGCCAGTGCTCGAGGGGCGCGTACCTGGCCTGCAGCCAGTCGACCGTGCGCGCGCTGGGCGCGAGGTGCGTGTTGTTGGACTCGACCACGAACGGCCACAGTGGCCGACCCGAGGCGTACACCTGCGCGCGCAGGTCGTCGATGTAGAGCCAGCCCGAGGTGACCAGCGCCGCGACAGGCAGCAGCGCCAGCCCGACCAGTCGCAGGGCCCAGGCGTCGACGCGGGTCACGTGGCGGCGCCATGCCTCGACCGCCGTGGCCCACGACACCGAGGGCACTGGCTCGACGGCGTCCGACCGGGTCGGCCACATCTGCGCCTGCCGCGTCCCTCTCGTGCGGTGACAGGGTGGGAGAGGGCCGGTCCATCGTGCTCACGCCCAGCCTCCCCGACACGTCGCCCACCGATTCGCAGAGGTACCTGCCGCAGCAGGCTACCCGCTGGTAGCGTCCGAGCAGCAGGTTCGCGACAGGGAGGTCGTATGCGCCGGGTTCTCGGCTTCGTTCTCGCCACCATCGGGGTGGCGCTGTTGGTGATCGGAGTCGTGTCGAAGCCGGTGATCTACGACGGCCTGGCGACGGTCAGGCTCGACCAGTCGTCGACGTCGGTGTCGGAGGGCTCCGGCATGTCGGCGCTGCGCGCGTCCGCCGACGGCATCACCGTGCTCCGCGACGTCACCTTGCGCAGCACCCGCCAGGTCCGGGGGATCCCCGGCCGGGTCAAGGGCAAGGACAACCAGGCCTTCTGGCAGACGGGGGTCACGTCCGAGGCGGTTGGCGTGGGCAAGCTGACCTTCAGCCAGGAGGGCGTGTCCTTCGACCGCAAGACCGGGCTGGCCACGAACTGCTGCAACGACTTCGCGTCGGCCGGCACGCTGGACGAGCCGCTCAAGGTCCAGCCCATCACTCACGAGGGTCTGTTCTTCAAGTTCCCGTTCAACGTGCAGCGCAAGTCCTACCCGTTCTGGGACGGCGACCTGAAGCGCGCGGAGCCGATCGTCTTCAAGGGCATGGACAAGATCGACGGCGTGACCGTCTTCCGGTTCGAGCAGAAGCTCGGCCCCGAGGTCGTCAGCCAGCAGGCCGGCCTGCCGGGCGACCTGTTCGGTGCGGCCCAGCCGGTCGACGCCGACCTGGTCTACGAGAACCTGCGCACCGTATGGGTCGAGCCCAACACCGGCGTCATCATCAAGGGCCAGGAGGAGCAGAACAAGCGCTTCGAGGCGGCCGGGCTGCCCAGCGTCCCCGTGACGGTCGGCACCATCGGCTACTCCGCCGACACGGTCCGCAAGAACGCGGACGACTGGGGCACCAAGGGCCAGCTGCTCAAGGCGCTGCGGACCACCGTGCCGGTGATCGGCATCGGCCTCGGGCTGCTCCTGCTGGGGCTGGGGCTCTTCCTCATCCTGGGCCGGCGCGGCGGCGACAACGGAGCGGCGACGACGGAGCGCCCGGTACCCGTCGGCGTCTGAGCGGGCGGCGTGGCCCGCCGCGTCGTCAGGCGCGCCGGCAGACGAAGATCGCCGTCCCCGGCACCAGCCGCCCACGCAGCGGGCTCCAGCCACCCCACACCTGGTGGTTGTCGACCGGCCACTCCGGCTCCACGAGGTCGACCAGCACGAAGCCGGCCGTCGCCAGCTCGCGCACGCGGTCGCCGAGCGTGCGGTGGTGCTCGACGTACACGGCGGCGCCGTCCGCGCCCTCCTCGACGTACGGCGTCCGGTCGAAGTACGACGACCGGACGACGAGCCCGGCCTCGCCCGGGTCGTCCGGCAGGGCCCACCGCAGCGGGTGCGACACCGAGAACACCCAACGGCCGCCCGGCCGCACCACCCGCGCGACCTCCGCCATCAGGGCGCCGCTGTCCGCGACGAACGGCACCGCGCCGTACGCGGAGCAGGCGATGTCGAACGCCGCGTCCGCGAACGGCAGCCGGCACGCGTCCGCCTGCAGCAGGGGGACCGCCGCCACGTCGGCCGCTCGCTCGATGGCGCGGCCCTGCCGCAGCATGCCGATCGACAGGTCGCTCGCCACCACGGTCGCGCCTTGGCGGGCGAGCCAGCGTGAGCACTGCCCGGCGCCGGCGCCGACCTCCAGCACCCGCCGTCCTTCGACGTCGCCCAGCAGCCCGGCGTCCGCCTCGTCCAGGCCCTCCGGCCCCCAGACGAACCGGTCGTCGCCGAGGAACCGCCCGTGCTCGCTGTAGTAGTCGCCGGCCTCGTCGTCCCACCAGTGCCGGTTGGCTCGCGCGGTCTCCATGGGGTCGGAGCGGCGACGGCGGACGTCGTGCACGGGTTCGCGGGTCACGGTCGCATTCTGCCCCGACCACGGACCGTGACCGCTCGGCGACCGACGTGCCCAGGTTGAGCACGAGGTGCGCGATCTTGGTGACGGCGACGGTCATCCTGTGTCACCATCCCGGGGATCGTTCCGCGCGGGGCGCCCTCTCGTGTGACAGCCGGTGAACAAGGACCTCGCATGTCGACGCAGCACCTGACCCGCTCGCAGCTGCGAGCCCGCCACCGGGCCCGCCGCTCGCGCCACCGCGCGCGGACCGTCGCGTTGCTGACCACGCTCGCACTGGTCGTCGTCGGCAGCAGCGGTCTGGCGTGGTGGGGTTTCCAGGCCAGGGGAGCGGTGTCGTGCAGTGACAGCCCCGTCCGGCTGCGGGTCGTCACCTCGGCCTCGCTGCTGAACGCGGTGACGGCCGAAGCCGCTGCGTACGAGCGCACCGAGCCGCAGGTCGGACCCGCCTGCGTCAGCGTCGACGTGCGCTCGATGCCTGTCGACGAGGTCGCGGCCGACCTGCTGCGGGCCGCGACCAACGGTCGTGACCCCGGTATGGACGTGTGGATGCCCGAGTCCTCGACCTGGGCCAAGGTGCTGTCGCGCCGTCCCGAGGTCGACCGCCTCCTGCCGGACGTGTTCTCGATCGTCGCCAGCTCGCCGGTCGTCGCAGCGATCCCCGAGCCCATGGCGAAGGCCGTCGGCTGGCCCGACCGCGTCGTCGAGCTCGACCAGCTCGTGGCCATCGCCCAGGACCCCGCCGGCTGGGGACGGTTCGGCCACCCCGAGTGGGGCCGGGTGCGCGTCGGGTGGCAGTCACCGCAGGAGTCCTCAGCGGGCCTCGACGGGCTGATGACGCTCTTCGCGCGGCTCGACAGCGACGCGGCCAGCCCGGCTCAGCTGCGCGGAGGCATGCTGCGCGTGCAGAACGCGCTCAGCACCTTGGACGTCGACACCACGACGGCCCTCGCCAGCCTCAGCGACCCCACGCTCTCCAGCGACGAGGCGCTGCGCGGCGCGATGATCACGCCGTCGACCGAGCGAGAGGTCCGCGCCTTCAACGCCACCAGGCCCACCGTGCCGCTGGCGGCGGTGCCCGTGGGTACCAGCGGTGCGGCGTCCAAGGTCGGGTACCTGCCGCTCTACGGCACGTCCCTCGACCGCGTGCGCGCGATGACGGCGGCCGACGGCTTCGGCCGCTTCCTGCAGACCGACGCCGGCAACCGCGCGTTCGCCGAGGCCGGGTGGCGCGTGCCCGGGGGAGCGCCCGGCACCGCGACCGGCCCCGCCACCGTCGGCGCCGGCGCGAGCGCCCGGCAGGTCGTCCCGGCGACGTTGGAGCTGTCGCGTCCGACGCTGGCCTCGATCAACCGCGCGCTGCAGTCGTGGTCGGCGCTCGAGCGGCGCGGGTCCGTGCTCCTCGTGGTCGACGTCTCCGGCTCGATGAAGCGGCAGGTGCCCAAGCTGGGGCTCTCGCGGCTGCAGCTGGCCCAGCAGGCCCTGACGTCAGCCGTCACGTCCTTCTCGGACCGCTCGTCGATCGGGCTGTGGCAGTTCTCCCGACGGCTGGACGGCGCGAAGGACCACCGCGTCGTCGTGCCCCTCGGCCAGTCCGGCGACACCCTCGACGGCGGCACCCGGCGCGAGGCGGTGCTGCGCGGCATCTCCGCGCTGCGGGCGGGTGGCGACACCGGCCTGTACGACACCGCGCTGGCGGCCGTGCGCGAGATGCAGGCCAAGTGGCAGCCCGACACCGACGTCGTCGTGCTGCTGAGCGACGGCAAGAACGACGACCCGGGCAGCATCTCGCTGCAGCAGCTGGTCAAGCAGCTGACGGCGGAGAAGGTCACCAGCCACCCGGTGCGCGTGTTCACCATCGCCTACGGCGAGGAGGCGGACGCCGCGGCCCTGCGCGCGATCGCCGGCGCCACAGGGGGCGCGGCCTTCACCGCGCGCAGCCCCGCCGACATCGAGCAGGTGCTGCTCGCCACGCTGACCGACTGAGCCGGTGAACCCGCCGCGGGTCGGCGCCTGAGGTGACACGCCGGAGGACCCGGCGCGCGACACGGTTGCCGGTCTGTGCTGTGATGCCCCCCGTGTCCGCGACCGACCCCCTGCGACTTGCCGCCAAGGTGCTCCACGACGCCCGTGCGGCGGACGGTGGCTACAGCAACGAGACGTTCGTCGGCACCTACTTCCGCGAGCGCGCCTACCTGAGGCTGTACCAGGGTGACCCCCGGCGAGCCGTCATCGACCTCGCGGTGATGCGCCGGCTGCGCGGCGTCGTCCCGCTGCCGCAGGTGCTGGCGGCCGAGCCGCGCGGCGTGGCGGGCATCCCGCCCTACATCGTCACCGCGGACGTCGAGGGCAAGCGCGCCGACCGCCTGCTCGACCGCGGACTGCCGCTGCCCGCGGCCAACGCGCTGGGCCGTCAGTGCGCCCGCCTGGTGTCGCTCCTGCGCGGCTTCCGGTTCGAGCACGGCGGCCCGTGGACCGATCCCGACCTGCGCGTCGGCGAGTGGCCGGCGTCCCTGCAGACGCTCCGGTCCTGGTACGAGCACCTGGAGCCCGGCCTGGCCGCGGCCGGTCTCGGCCGGCGCTCGACGCCCGGCCTGCGGCCGCTCGTGCAGGCGGCCTCGCAGCGCCTCGCCTCGGCCGGCCAGCGTCCGGCGTCGCTGGTGCACGGCGACCTCAACGGCAAGAACCTGCTCATCGACGCCAACACCGGGCGCCTGCGCGCCGTCCTGGACTGGGAGTACTCGCACGCCGGCGACTGGGCCGAGGACGTCGGCAACCTGCTGCGCGGCGCCGACCGGGGTGCCGCGGCCGGTGGCGCGGGGGGCGCGTCGTGGACGGCGTTCCGCCGCGGGCTCGTCGACGCCCTCCACGCGGGGCTGCACGAGCGGGGCGGGCCGTCGTCCGGCATCGACGAGGACTGGCTGCAGCGGGCGGGCGACCTCGACCTGTACGCGCTGCTCGAGCTCGCCGCGCGGCCCGAGCGCGGGGCCTCTGCACCGGCCCCGGTGGCCCTGGCCCGCCAGACGCTGCGCGCCCGGGCCCAGGCGAGGGGGTCACGTTGACCGGTGGTGGACCGCGTCGTTAGGGTGGGGCGTCGCACGCGTGTGCGATCACGCCTGTGATCTTGCGAGCGGCGACCGCTCAACACCTGTCCACTCTCGACTCATTGTCCGCATCGGAGCCCCCACTACATGACTGCCAGCACCACCGAACGCGCCAGCGCACCTCAGGTCGCTGTCAACGACATCGGTTCGGCTGAGGACTTCCTCGCCGCCATCGACGAGACGATCAAGTACTTCAACGACGGAGACATCGTCGAGGGAGTCATCGTCAAGGTCGACCGGGACGAGGTCCTGCTCGACATCGGTTACAAGACCGAGGGTGTCATCCCCTCCCGCGAGCTCTCCATCAAGCACGACGTCGACCCCAACGAGGTCGTGTCGGTCGGTGACGAGGTCGAGGCCCTGGTCCTCCAGAAGGAGGACAAGGAGGGCCGGCTCATCCTGTCCAAGAAGCGCGCCCAGTACGAGCGCGCCTGGGGCACGATCGAGAAGGTCAAGGAGGAGGACGGCATCGTCACCGGCACGGTGATCGAGGTCGTCAAGGGTGGTCTGATCATCGACATCGGCCTGCGCGGCTTCCTGCCCGCCTCGCTGGTCGAGATGCGCCGCGTGCGCGACCTGCAGCCCTACGTGGGCAAGGAGCTCGAGGCCAAGATCATCGAGCTCGACAAGAACCGCAACAACGTCGTGCTCTCGCGCCGCGCCTGGCTCGAGCAGACCCAGTCCGAGGTGCGCCAGACCTTCCTGCAGACGCTGCAGAAGGGCCAGGTCCGCTCGGGCGTCGTGTCCTCGATCGTCAACTTCGGTGCGTTCGTCGACCTCGGCGGCGTCGACGGTCTGGTGCACGTCAGCGAGCTGTCCTGGAAGCACATCGACCACCCCAGCGAGGTCGTCGAGGTCGGCCAGGAGGTCACCGTCGAGGTCCTCGACGTCGACATGGACCGCGAGCGGGTCTCGCTGTCGCTCAAGGCGACGCAGGAGGACCCCTGGCAGCAGTTCGCGCGCACGCACGGCATCGGTCAGGTCGTGCCCGGCAAGGTCACCAAGCTCGTCCCGTTCGGTGCGTTCGTGCGCGTCGACGAGGGCATCGAGGGCCTGGTGCACATCTCCGAGCTCGCCGAGCGCCACGTCGAGATCCCCGAGCAGGTCGTGCAGGTCGGCGACTCGATCTTCGTCCGGGTCATCGACATCGACCTCGAGCGTCGTCGCATCTCGCTGTCGCTGAAGCAGGCGAACGACTCGGCGTCCGCGCAGGTCGCCGAGTTCGACCCCACGCTGTACGGCATGGCGGCCGAGTACGACGAGCAGGGCAACTACAAGTACCCCGAGGGCTTCGACCCCGAGACCAACGAGTGGCTCGAGGGGTACGAGGCGCAGCGCGAGGTCTGGGAGAAGCAGTACGCCGAGGCCCACGCGCGCTGGGAGGCGCACAAGACGCAGATCGAGGAGGCGGCCAAGGCCGACTCCGAGGCCCGCGCTGCCGGCGACGCCGCGACGTCCTACTCCTCGGAGTCGGGCTCGTCGGACGAGGCCCCTGCGGCCACGCCGGCCGAGGCCGCCCAGGCCTCCACCGAGGGCACGCTCGCCTCGGACGAGGCGCTCGCCGCTCTGCGCGAGAAGCTCACCGGCGCCTGACCCACGACGCCACCACGAGGCCCCCGCACCCCACGGTGCGGGGGCCTCGTGCGTCGTCGAGAAGTGGGCCGCGGCGCCGGGCCCGCTAGGGTCGTCGCGTGCTGCGGATCGGGTTGACCGGTGGGATCGGTGCCGGCAAGTCCACGGTCGCCGAGGTGCTCCAGGGCCTGGGGGCCGTCGTCGTGGACGCCGACGCGCTGGCCCGCGAGGTCGTCGCCCCCGGCACGCCCGGCCTGGCCGCCGTCGCCGCGGAGTTCGGCCCGCACGTGCTCACCGCCGACGGCGCGCTGGACCGGCCGGCCCTGGCCCGGCTCGTGTTCGGCGACGACACCCGTCGCCGGGCGCTGGAGGCCATCACCCACCCCCTCGTCGCCGCGCGCACCGCCGAGGTGGTGCGCACGGCGTCGGCGGACGCGGTGGTCGTCCACGACGTTCCGCTCATCGTCGAGAAGCACATGGGTGGCCTGTACCACCTGGTGGTCGTGGTCGACGCCCCGGCGGAGGTGCGCGTGCGCCGGCTCGTGGCGAGCCGGCCGATGAGCCAGGACGACGCCCGCGCGCGGATCGCCGCCCAGGCCAGCACCGCCGAACGGCGCGCAGCCGCGGACGTGTGGGTCGACACCGACCGCCCCCGCGAGGACGTCGCCGCGGAGGTCACCCGGCTCTGGCACGGGCGCCTGCTGCCGTTCGAGCACAACGTGCGCACCCGCACCGCCGTACGGCGTCCAGAGATCGTGCGACTCACCGAGCAGCACGAGCAGTGGGCGGCCGCCGCCCGTCGGCTCGCCGCTCGCATCGAGGTCGCCGTCGGGGCCCGCTGCCTGGGGGTCGAGCACATCGGCTCGACCGCGGTGCCGGGGCTCGCGGCCAAGCCGGTCATCGACCTGCAGCTCGGTGTCGCGTCGATGGCGGACGCCGACTCCGTCACCGAGCAGCTGGCCGACGCCGGCTTCCCGCGCCTGGGGGAGGGCTACGAGGACTCCGTCGTCCCCGAGATCGAGCCGGACGCCGCGCGCTGGGCCAAGCGCCTGCACGGCGGCGCCGACCCCGCGGTCGTCGTTCACCTGCACGTGCGCGAGCACGGCGGACCCGGCTGGACGAGCGCGCTGCTGCTGCGCGACTGGCTGCGGTCGGAAGCCGGCGAGCGCGCGGCGTACCTGCAGGTGAAGCAGGCGCTGGCGGCGCAGGACGTGCCCGCCGGGGAGTACGCCGCACGCAAGGATCCCTGGTGGGCGCAGGCCGCCCCACGAGCGCTGGCCTGGGCGCAGGCGAGCGGCTGGGTGCCGCAGGCCTGACGACCCCCTGAGCAGCCGGGGACGGCGCTGTCGGTGGCGGCGCTTACCGTGGTGGTCATGAGACCGGTGACCGACCTGCAGCGCCGCGTGGCGCCCTTCCGCGTCGAGTCGGACTTCCAGCCCTCTGGCGACCAGCCGGACGCGATCGCCGACCTCACGCGCCGCATCGAGGCCGGTGAGCAGGACGTCGTGCTGCTCGGCGCCACCGGCACGGGCAAGTCGGCCACCACGGCCTGGCTGATCGAGAAGCTGCAGCGCCCCACGCTGGTGATGGCACCCAACAAGACGCTCGCCGCCCAGCTGGCGAACGAGTTCCGAGAGCTGCTGCCGCACAACGCCGTCGAGTACTTCGTCTCGTACTACGACTACTACCAGCCCGAGGCGTACATCGCGCAGACCGACACCTACATCGAGAAGGACTCCTCGATCAACGACGAGGTCGAGCGGCTGCGGCACTCGGCGACCAACTCGCTGCTGACCCGGCGCGACGTCATCGTCGTGGCGTCCGTGTCGTGCATCTACGGCCTCGGCACGCCGCAGGAGTACGTCGACCGCATGACCCGCCTGAAGGTCGGCGACGTCATCGAGCGTGACGACCTGCTGCGCCGGTTCGTGCAGATGCAGTACACCCGCAACGACCTCGCGTTCACCCGCGGCACCTTCCGGGTGCGTGGCGACACCGTCGAGATCATCCCGGTCTACGAGGAGCTCGCGATCCGGATCGAGTTCTTCGGCGACGAGATCGAGCGCCTCTACACGCTGCACCCGCTCACCGGCGAGGTCGTGCACGAGGAGGCGGAGATGTACGTCTTCCCCGCCACGCACTACGTCGCCGGCCCCCAGCGCATGGAGCGCGCGATCGCCGGCATCGAGGCCGAGCTGGCCGACCGGCTGGCCGAGCTCGAGCGGCAGGGCAAGCTGCTCGAGGCGCAGCGGCTGCGCATGCGCACGACGTACGACGTCGAGATGATGCGGCAGGTCGGGTCGTGCTCGGGCATCGAGAACTACAGCCGTCACATCGACGGCCGCGGCCCGGGCACCGCACCCAACACGCTGCTCGACTACTTCCCCGAGGACTTCCTGCTCGTCATCGACGAGTCGCACGTCACGGTGCCGCAGATCGGCGCGATGTTCGAGGGCGACATGTCGCGCAAGCGCGCGCTCGTCGACCACGGCTTCCGGCTGCCGAGCGCCATGGACAACCGGCCGCTGCGGTGGGAGGAGTTCCTCGAGCGCATCGGCCAGACGGTCTACCTGTCAGCCACGCCCGGTCCGTACGAGCTGGCCAAGGGCGACGGCGTCGTCGAGCAGATCATCCGGCCCACGGGCCTCGTCGACCCCGAGGTGGTGCTCAAGCCCACCAAGGGCCAGATCGACGACCTGCTGCACGAGATCCGCGAGCGCGCGGCCCGCAACGAGCGGGTGCTGGTGACGACCCTGACCAAGAAGATGGCCGAGGACCTCACCGACTACCTGCTCGAGCAGGGCGTGCGCGTGCGCTACCTGCACTCGGAGGTCGACACGCTGCGTCGGGTCGAGCTGCTGCGCGAGCTGCGCATGGGCGAGTACGACGTGCTGGTCGGCATCAACCTGCTGCGCGAGGGGCTCGACCTGCCCGAGGTCTCGCTCGTCAGCATCCTGGACGCCGACAAGGAGGGCTTCCTGCGTTCGGGCACCTCGTTGATCCAGACCATCGGCCGGGCGGCCCGCAACGTCTCCGGGCAGGTGCACATGTACGCCGACACGATCACGCCGTCGATGCAGCACGCGATCGACGAGACCAACCGTCGTCGCGAGAAGCAGGTGGCGTACAACCGCGAGCGGGGGGTCGACCCCATGCCGCTGCGCAAGAAGATCGCCGACATCACCGACCTGATCAGCCGCGAGGACGCCGACACCGCGGCGCTGCTCGGCGGCTCGGGACGCAACCAGTCCCGCGGCAAGGCGCCGGTGCCCGGGCTGGGCTCGCGGTCGGGGGAGGAGCGCCACCGGCTCGCGAGCCTGCCGGCCGCCGATCTCGCCGACCTCATCCAGCAGCTGTCCGACCAGATGCACTCCGCCGCGGCCGAGCTGCAGTTCGAGCTCGCGGCGCGGTTGCGCGACGAGATCGGCGACCTGAAGAAGGAGCTGCGCGCCATGCAGGGCGCGGGGCACGCCTGAGCCGGCCGCCCGCTAGAGTGGGCCCCGTTCGACGGAGGGGAGTATCCCCGCACGGCGTCCTCGTCACCACGGACCAGCAGCGTTGCTGGCCCCGGGGAGCCGGCCCGCGCAGCGGGTGGGAGAGACCTCCGGCAGCAGCACGCGCCGCCACCTGGGTGCGCCGTGTCTCGACTGACCGGAGGACTCGGCTGTGAACGTCCCTACGTGGGTGTGGCTCTCGACCGTGGGCGTGGCCCTGGTGTTCCTGCTCGTCGACGTCTTCGTCATCGGGCGCCGTCCGCACGAGCCGTCGATGGGCGAGTCCGCTCGGCACCTGGCGTTCTTCGTCGTCACCGCGGTGCTGTTCGGCCTGGGCGTGTGGCTCTTCTCCGGTGCGCGCTACTCCGCCGAGTTCTTCGCCGGGTGGCTCACCGAGTACAGCCTGTCGGTCGACAACCTGTTCATCTTCCTGATCATCATGGCGAAGTTCGCCGTGCCCCGGCAGCTGCAGCAGACGGCCCTGCTCATCGGCATCATCCTGGCGCTGGTCTTCCGCGGCGTCTTCATCGGTGTCGGCGCCGCCGCGATCAACAACTTCAGCTGGATCTTCTACCTGTTCGGCGCGTTCTTGGTCTACACGGCGATCCACCTCGCGCGTGAGGGCCAGTCCGACGAGGACGACTACGACGAGAACGCGCTGATCCGCTGGACGCGCACCCACCTGCCGGCGACGAACGAGTACCACGGAGTGCGCCTCACCGTCGTCGAGGGCGGCAAGCGGCTCATCACCCCGATGATGATCGTCCTCATCGCCCTCGGCACGACCGACCTGCTGTTCGCGCTCGACTCGATCCCCGCCATCTACGGGCTCACCAAGGAGCCCTACCTGGTGCTGATGGCGAACGTGTTCGCCCTCATGGGCCTGCGGCAGCTGTACTTCCTCATCGGTGGCCTGCTGCAGCGGCTGGTGTACCTCAGCCTGGGCCTGGCGTTCCTCCTGCTGTTCATCGGCATCAAGCTCATCCTGCACGCGCTGCACGAGAACGAGCTGGCGTTCGTCAACGGCGGTCGGCACGTCGAGTGGGCACCGGACATCCCGATCTGGCTGTCGCTGGTGGTCATCGTCGGCACGCTGGCGGTCACGGCCGCAGCGAGCCTGGCCAAGACCCGGCGCGACGGCCGCCGGGCCGCCACCGGCTGAGCCTCACCAGCCGCGGGTGCGCCACTGCGCCAGGTGCGGCCGCTCGGCGCCCAGCGTGGAGTCGGCGCCGTGCCCGGGGTAGAACCACGTGTCGTCGTCCAGCACCGCGAAGAGCCGCTGCTCGACGTCGTCGATGAGCGAGGCGAACGCGTCGGCGTCCCCGAACGTGTTGCCGACGCCGCCGGGGAACAGCGAGTCGCCGGTGAACAGGTGCGCCGGGCCCGACGGGTCGCGGTACAGCAGCGCCACCGAGCCCGGCGTGTGACCGCGCAGGTGGATGACCTCGAGCTCGATCTCGCCGAAGGTGACGCGGTCACCGTGGTGCAGGCGCTCGCCCACGGGCACGGGCAGCTCGTCGGCGTCCTCGTCGCCCGCGACCACGCGCGCCCCGGTGTGCTCGACGACGTCGGGCAGGGCGCGGTGGTGGTCCCAGTGGCGGTGGGTCGTGACGACGGCGTCCAGCCAGCCGGTGCCCTCCTCGAGGAGCGCGCGCAGCCGGTCCGGCTCGTCCGCGGCGTCGACGAGCAGCTGCTCGCCGGTGGCGCGGCAGGTCAGCAGGTAGGCGTTGTTGTCCTGCTCGCTCACGCTCGCCTTGCGGATCGTCAGGCGCTCGAGCTCGCGGACGTCGCTGGGACCGCCGTGCACCACCTGGCCGGTGTAGTCGCTCATGCGGCGACGCTAGCGCGGTAGGCGGCCACAGCGCTCACGAGCGCCAGGTGGCTGAGGGCCTGGGGGAAGTTGCCGAGCATGCGGCCGCTGGCCGGCTCGAACTCCTCGCTGAGCAGACCGACGTCGTTCGCCAGCGCGGTCAGCCGGGTGAGCAGCGCGCGGGCGTCGTCGGTGCGGCCGGTGCGCGCGTACGCCTCGGCCAGCCAGAAGGAGCAGGCCAGGAAGGTGCCTTCGCCCGGCGGGAGCCCGTCGACGTCGTGCTCGGTGCGGTAGCGCAGCAGCAGTCCGTCGACCAGCAGCTCCTTCTCGATCGCACGGATCGTGCTGGCCACGCGCGGGTCGTCGGCCGGCAGGAAGCCGACCTGCACCATCTGCAGCAGCGCGGCGTCGGTGTGCTTGGCGCCGTAGAACTGCACGAACGTGCCGAGCTCGTCGTCCCACCCGCGCTCGAGCACCTCGGCCTTGACGGCCTCGCGCAGCCCGCGCCACTGCTCGACCGGTCCGGGCAGCCCGAACTGCTCCACCGCCAGCACGGCTCGGTCGAACGCGGCCCAGGCCATGATCCGCGAGTGCGTGAAGTGCTGGCGCTCCCCGCGGATCTCCCAGATGCCGTTGTCCGGCTCCTGCCAGCGGGTGCCGAGGTGGTCGACCAGGGTGCGCTGCAGCGACCACGCGTCCGTGGACTCCTCCAGCCCGCACACGCGAGCGGCGTGCAGCGCCATCATCACCTCGCCGAGGACGTCGGTCTGCTGCTGCTCGGACGCCGCGTTGCCGATGCGCACGGGTCGAGACCCCTCGTAGCCGGGCAGGTGGTCGAGCTCGCGCTCGAGCAGGTCGCGTCCGCCGTCCACGCCGTACATGATCTGCATGTCCTCGGGGTCGCCGGCGACGGCCCGCAGCAGCCACAGCCGCCACTCCTGGGCCTCGGCGGTGTAGTCCGCGTCGATCAGCGCCTCGAGGGTGAGCGCGGCGTCCCGCAGCCAGCAGAAGCGGTAGTCCCAGTTGCGCTGGCCGCCCAGCTGCTCGGGCAGGGAGGTCGTCGGCGCCGCGACGATGCCGCCGGTGGTGCTGTCGGTGAGCAGGCGCAGCACCAGCAGCGAGCGCACGAACGGCTCGGCGAAGGCGCCGTCGACGTCGCAGCGGGCGGCCCACTGGTTCCAGCGCACCCGCGTCGCCTCGAGCCGCTCGGGGATGTCGAGGGGCTCTGGCACGCTGTGCCAGCCGTGGTACCACGTGGTCGACCACTCCATGCTCTCGCCGGCGCCGACGTCGAAGGTGTCGACGTGGCGGCCGCCCTCGGCAGTGGGCAGCCGGGTGCCCCGCAGCACCAGCATGTCCGGGCCCGCGGTGGCGTGCAGGGCCGCGTGCGCCGTGCGGGTCGACCATCCGGTCGATCCACGGCCGCACCTTGCCGTAGCCGAACCGCACGACCCACTCGTGCTGCAGCCGCACGCTGCCGCTCAGCCCCTCCACGCGGCGCACGATGTCGGCCCGGCTGTCGCCGACGGGCATGCAGTCGACGACCCGCACCACGCCCTCGTCCGTCGTGTACGTGGACTCGAGCACGAACGAGTGCTCGAGGTAGCGTCGCTGCACCGTGTACGGCAGGTCCGGTGCGAGCAGCCAGCGGCCGTGCTCGGGCGTGCCGAGCAGGGCGGCGAAGCACGCGTGGGAGTCGAAGCGCGGCAGGCAGGCCCAGTCGATCGAGCCGTCGCGGCCGACCAGGGCGGTGGTGTGGGTGTCACCGATGACGGCGTAGTCCTCGATGGGCGACGCCACGTCAGCCCCAGCTCGGCAGGCCGGGCAGGGCGGCGCCGCCGGTGTCGAGCGCGGCGCCGTCACCGCGGCCGGTCAGCCACGCGAGGACGTCGGCCGCCGAGCCCGCCACCTGCACGGCACCGTCGCCGATCGCCAGCTCCTCGGTCGAGCCGTCGGCGTAGGTGCAGGTGATGCGCGCACCGGGCGCGGCGGCCGCGAACCGGGGCGGGCACTCGTGCAGGCCCGCGCGCAGCAGCTCGTCCGGGACGTCGGCGAACGTGAAGCCCGCGCCGAGGTCGACGTGGTGGTAGACGACTTCGCGCGTGCGCGCCCAGGGCACGCTGGCGACGGCGATGGTCGGCCCGCGCCCGGACGGCACCTCCAGATCCAGGCGGTCGTCGGGGACGGCGGCCAGCTGCGCGAGCAGCCGCTCGGCGCTGCTCTCGACGTCCGCCTCGAGGTCGGCGGCCGAGCGGCCGGCGCCCGACTCGATGTCGGCGTCGCGCTGCTCGGTGGAGACGTACATGGGCGTGAGGCGCCCGGTGACCGCCGAGCCGGCGACGTTCGCCAGGGCGTCGGCGTTGCGGGCGACGTGGGTCAGCACGTGCCCGCGGCTCCACCCGGGCAGGTGTGACGGGGCTCGCACCGCCGCGTCGTCCAGGGTGCGGATCGTGCTCAGGAGGAGGTCGGTCTGGGTGCAGACGTGCGTGAGCATCGGGTCGTGAGCGAAGGCCGTCATGGCCGCGAACCTACTCCCGACGGCCGTTGTCAGTGGGGCCACCTAGCATGGTCTGGACCCTCCGGGTGCGCCCGGACCTGCCTTCGACCTGCGGGAGCGAGCCCACCGTGGCCGACAGCCTGATCGTGCGCGGCGCGCGCGAGCACAACCTCAAGGACGTCTCGCTCGACCTGCCGCGCGACGCCATGATCGTCTTCACCGGCCTGTCCGGTTCGGGCAAGTCCTCCCTGGCGTTCGACACGATCTTCGCCGAGGGGCAGCGTCGCTACGTCGAGTCGCTGTCGGCCTACGCCCGCCAGTTCCTCGGCCAGATGGACAAGCCCGACGTCGACTTCATCGAGGGCCTGTCGCCCGCGGTGTCCATCGACCAGAAGTCCACCTCGCGCAACCCGCGCTCCACCGTCGGCACGATCACCGAGGTCTACGACTACCTGCGGCTGCTCTTCGCGCGCGCCGGCCGGCCGCACTGCCCGGTCTGCGGTGAGGCGGTCACGCGCCAGACCCCGCAGCAGATCGTCGACCGGCTGCTCGAGCTGCCCGAGGGCACCCGCTTCCAGGTCCTCGCACCGGTCGTGCGGGCCCGCAAGGGGGAGTACGCCGACCTGTTCCGCGAGCTGCAGTCCAAGGGCTTCTCCCGGGCGCGGGTCGACGGCGAGGTCGTCGGGCTCGCCGAGCCCCCGACGCTGGAGAAGAAGCTCAAGCACTCGATCGACGTCGTCGTCGACCGGCTGGTCGCCAAGGCGTCGGCCAAGCGCCGGCTCACCGACTCCGTCGAGACCGCGCTCGGGCTCGCGGGCGGCATCGTGGTCGTCGAGCTGGTCGACGCCGACGCCAAGGACCCCGGCCGCGAGCGCCGCTTCTCCGAGAAGATGGCCTGCCCCAACGACCACCCGCTCGCGATGGACGAGATCGAGCCGCGCTCGTTCTCGTTCAACAGCCCGTTCGGGGCCTGCCCCGAGTGCACGGGCCTCGGCACCCGGCTCGAGGTCGACCCCGACCTGCTCGTGCCGGACGACGAGCTCACCTTGGCCGAGGGCGCCATCGCTCCCTGGACCCAGGGGTCGGCCGAGTACTTCCAGCGCCTCATGACCGCTCTGGCCGACCAGCTGGGCTTCTCGATGGACGTGCCGTGGCGGGCGCTGCCGGCCCGCGCGCAGGAGGCGTTGCTGCACGGCGAGGACTACCAGGTGCACGTCCGCTACCGGAACCGCTTCGGGCGCGAGCGCTCGTACTCCACCGGGTTCGAGGGGGCCATCCCGTTCGTGCAGCGTCGTCACTCCGAGACCGAGTCGGAGTGGAGCCGTGATCGCTACGAGGGCTACATGCGCGAGGTGCCGTGCCCCGTCTGCGGCGGCGCGCGGCTGAAGCCGGAGTCCCTCGCCGTGCTGCTCGGCGACCTGTCCATCGCCGAGGTGTGCGCCAAGCCGATCGGCGAGTGCGCCGCGTTCCTCGACACCCTCGAGCTGACCGCGCGCGAGAAGCAGATCGCCGAGCGGGTGCTGAAGGAGATCCAGGCCCGCCTCGGCTTCCTGCTCGACGTCGGGCTCGACTACCTCTCGCTCGACCGCGCGTCCGGCACGCTGTCCGGCGGCGAGGCGCAGCGGATCCGGCTGGCCACCCAGATCGGCTCGGGGCTGGTCGGGGTGCTGTACGTGCTCGACGAGCCGAGCATCGGCCTGCACCAGCGCGACAACCACCGGCTCATCGCGACCTTGACCCGGCTGCGCGACCTCGGCAACACCCTGATCGTCGTCGAGCACGACGAGGACACCATCCGCCAGGCCGACTGGGTGGTCGACATCGGGCCGGGCGCGGGCGAGCACGGCGGGCACGTCGTGCACTCCGGGTCGGTCAAGGGCCTGCTCCGGCACCCGGACTCGCTCACCGGCCAGTACCTGTCCGGCCGGCGCCAGATCGCCCTGCCGGCCGAGCGCCGTCCGGCCGTCGACGACCGCCAGGTCACCGTCATCGGGGCGCGCGAGCACAACCTGCGGGGCATCGACGTCTCGTTCCCCCTCGGCTGCTTCGTCGCCGTCACCGGGGTGTCCGGGTCGGGGAAGTCGACGCTGGTCAACGACATCCTCTACAACGTCCTGGCCAACAAGCTCAACGGCGCGCGGCACGTCCCGGGCCGCCACCGCACGGTGCGCGGGCTCGACCACCTCGACAAGGTGGTGCACGTCGACCAGAGCCCCATCGGACGCACGCCGCGCTCCAACCCCGCCACCTACACGGGCGTGTTCGACCACATCCGCCGCCTGTTCGCCGAGACCACCGAGGCGAAGGTGCGCGGGTACCTGCCGGGTCGCTTCTCGTTCAACGTCAAGGGCGGCCGGTGCGAGAACTGCTCCGGTGACGGCACGATCAAGATCGAGATGAACTTCCTGCCCGACGTGTACGTCCCGTGCGAGGTGTGTCACGGCGCGCGGTACAACCGCGAGACGCTGGAGGTGCACTTCAAGGGACGCACCATCTCCGACGTGCTGAACATGCCGATCGAGGAGGCCGCGGAGTTCTTCTCGGCCGTCCCGGCGATCAGCCGCCACCTCGCGACGCTGGTCGACGTCGGTCTGGGCTACGTGCGGCTGGGTCAGCCCGCCACCACGTTGTCCGGAGGTGAGGCCCAGCGGGTCAAGCTCGCCAGCGAGCTGCAGAAGCGGTCCACCGGGCGCACCGTGTACGTCCTCGACGAGCCGACGACCGGGCTGCACTTCGAGGACATCCGCAAGCTGCTGCTGGTGCTGCAGGGGCTGGTCGACAAGGGCAACACCGTCATCGTCATCGAGCACAACCTCGACGTCGTCAAGAGCGCCGACTGGATCGTCGACATGGGCCCCGAGGGTGGCTACGGCGGTGGGATCGTCGTCGCCGAAGGCACCCCCGAGCAGGTGGCGGCGCACCCCGACAGCTACACCGGGCAGTTCCTCAAGCCCGTCCTGGCCCACTCCAGCGCCGTCCCGGTCGGCACGGCCCGTCCGGTCGCTGCGGCCCGGGTGACCTCGTCCACGACGACCGCGCGTGCGGCGAAGCAGGCGGCACCCAAGAAGGCGGCGGCCAAGAAGACAGCAGCCAAGAAGACAGCGGCCAAGAAGACAGCAGCCAAGAAGACAGCGACCAAGAAGACCGCGACCAAGAAGGCCGCGACGACGACTGCGAGGACGACTGCCCGGAAGTCGACCGCGAGGACCTCGCGGTGAGCGCCGCGTCTCAGGGCCCGACCCGGCGCGCGGTCTTCCGGCTCGGTGGCGCCCTCGCGGTGGGCGGCGTCGCCGTGACGTCCTGCGGGGGCGGCGCGGCAGCGACCGCGGGGTCAGCAGGTCCGCTCGCCACCGGGCCCGTCGGCACGCCCGACCAGGTGCCGGTCGGCGGCGGTGCGATCTTCCCCGACGCGCAGGGTCGTCGTCACCCAGCCCACCCAGGGCCAGTTCAAGGCCTTCTCGACCCGGTGCCCGCACCAGGGTTGCGCCGTGTCGTCGGTGCAGGACGGCTTCATCGTGTGCCCGTGCCACAACAGCCGGTTCGCCGTCGCCACCGGAGACCCGACGCCCGACAGCCCGGCGCGCCAGCCACTCACCGCCCGTCGCGTCACGGTCGACGGCGGCGAGCTCGTCATCGAGGGCTGATCGCGTGGCCGATCCGTCCACCTACCGCCCCGCGCCAGGAGAGATCCCGGTCGAGCCCGGCGTCTACCGCTTCCGCGACGCCCACGGCCGGGTCATCTACGTCGGCAAGGCCAAGAGCCTGCGCCAGCGGCTGTCCTCGTACTTCCAGGACCTCTCGGCGCTGCACCCGCGCACCCAGACGATGGTCACCACCGCCGCCGCCGTCGAGTGGACCGTCGTGGCCACCGAGGTCGAGGCCCTGCAGCTGGAGTACTCCTGGATCAAGGAGTTCGACCCGCGGTTCAACGTCAAGTACCGCGACGACAAGTCCTACCCCTACCTCGCGGTGACGATGGGCGAGCAGTTCCCGCGCGTGCAGGTGATGCGGGGTGCCAAGCGCAAGGGCACCCGCTACTTCGGCCCCTACGCGCACGCGTGGGCGATCCGCGAGACCGTCGACCTGCTGCTGCGGGTCTTCCCGGTGCGCACCTGCAGCAGCGGGGTGTTCAAGCGAGCCACGCAGGTGGGTCGCCCGTGCCTGCTCGGCTACATCGGCAAGTGCTCGGCGCCCTGCGTGGGCCGCGTGACCCCCGAGGAGCACCGCGCCCTCGCCGAGGACTTCTGCGACTTCATGGCCGGCAACACCGGCCGCTTCGTGCGCCGGCTCGAGGCGGAGATGCGCCAGGCGTCCTCCGAGCTCGAGTACGAGCGCGCGGCCCGGCTGCGCGACGACCTCGGAGCGCTCAACCGCGCGCTGGAGAAGAGCGCGGTCGTCCTGGCGGACGCCACCGACGCCGACGTGTTCGGTCTGGCCGACGACGAGCTCGAGGCCGCCGTCCAGGTGTTCCACGTCCGCGGCGGGCGCATCCGCGGTCAGCGCGGCTGGGTCGTCGAGAAGGTCGAGGACGTCGGGCTGGGCGACCTCGTCGAGCACCTCCTGCAGCAGGTCTACGGCGAGTCGCCGGAGGCCGTTCCGCGCGAGGTGCTCGTGCCCGAGCTGCCGTCGGACGCCGCCGAGGTCGCCGAGTGGCTGAGCGGCCTGCGCGGCGCCCGCGTCGACCTGCGCGTGCCGCGCCGGGGCGACAAGCGCGCCCTGCTCGAGACCGTCGAGCGCAACGCCGGCCAGGCGCTCAACCTGCACAAGACCCGCCGCGCCGGCGACCTCACGACGCGGTCGCTGGCGCTGAAGGAGCTGCAGGACGCGCTCGACCTGCCGGACGCGCCCCTGCGCATCGAGTGCTACGACGTCTCCAACCTGCAGGGCACCGAGGTCGTGGCCTCGATGGTGGTGTTCGAGGACGGCCTGCCCCGCAAGTCCGAGTACCGCAGGTTCTCCATCCGCGGCACCGAGGGTCAGGACGACACCGCGTGGATGCACGAGGTCATCACCCGGCGGTTCCGCCGATACCTCGACGAGCGATCCGAGGCCTCGGACGTCGAGCTCGGGCAGGGCATCGACCCCGATACCGGGCGCCCGCAGAAGTTCGCCTACCCGCCACAGCTCGTCGTCGTCGACGGTGGCCCGCCGCAGGTCGCCGCCGCGGCGCGGGCCCTCGCCGACCTCGGCATCGACGACGTGTCCCTCGTCGGCCTGGCCAAGCGGCTGGAGGAGGTCTGGGTGCCGGGCGACGACCACCCCGTCGTCCTGCCGCGCAGCAGCGAGGGCCTGTACCTCCTGCAGCGGGTGCGGGACGAGGCGCACCGCTTCGCCATCACCTACCACCGCCAGCGTCGGTCGAGGTCCATGACCGCGAGCGCCCTCGACTCCATCCCCGGCCTCGGCCCGGGACGGCGCACGGCGTTGCTGAAGCACTTCGGGTCCCTCAAGAAGCTGCGCGAGGCCGACGTCGCTGCCGTGGCCGCGGTGCCCGGTATCGGGCCCGCGACCGCGCAGGCCGTCGTGGCCGCGCTGGAGGTGCCGTCGCAGGCGGCCCCGTCGGTCAACCTCACCACCGGCGAGATCCTCGACTGAGGCGTTGCGGTTGGGCCGTTTCGGTGCAGGAAGCGCGCCGCTGCCGGACCACCGCGGGCGCTGCGGTTAGGCTGGTTCGATCCCCTGTGAGGAGGACCGTGAGCGCGAGCAGTGAGCAGAGCACGCCCGGGTCGCGGTCGACGCGCCAGCGCTGGCCCGACCTCGTCATCGTCACGGGCATGTCCAGCGCCGGGCGGTCGACGACCGCCAACGTGCTGGAGGACCTCGGCTGGTACGTCGTCGACAACCTGCCCCCGCAGATGCTCAACGAGCTGCTCGACCTGGCCGCTCGAGGTGGGTCCACCACCGGCACCACGACCGGCATGGCCGGCATCGCCGCCGTGGTCGACGTGCGCAGTCGGTCGTTCTTCCAGGCGCTGCAGGACGCGGTGTTCGAGCTGCGCCACCGGGGCGCGAACCCGCGCGTGGTGTTCCTCGACGCCGCTGACGACGTCCTGGTGCGTCGCCAGGAGTCCGTGCGCCGTCCGCACCCGCTGCAGGGGGAGGGGCGCATCCTCGACGCGGTGCACCAGGAGCGGCGGATGCTGGAGTTCGTGCGCGAGAGCGCGGACGTCGTGATCGACACCAGCGGCCTGAACGTCACCCAGCTGCGCTCCAAGGTCTCGCAGGTGTTCGACACCGGTGCGCTGCCGGCGCTGCGCGCCACGGTCATGTCGTTCGGCTTCAAGTACGGCGTCCCGCTCGACGCCGACTTCGTGCTCGACATGCGTTTCCTGCCCAACCCGTACTGGGTCGAGGAGCTGCGCCCGCAGACCGGTCTGGACGGCGCCGTCAGCGACTACGTGCTGGCGCAGTCCGGCGCCGACGTCTTCCTCGACCGGTTCGTCGCGAGCCTGGAGCCGGTCATCGAGGGGTACGAGGCCGAGAGCAAGCGGTACGTCACGATCGCGCTCGGCTGCACCGGCGGCAAGCACCGGTCGGTGGCGATGACCCATGCGCTCGCCACTCGCCTGCAGGCCCTCGGGGTGCAGGTCGGCACCCTGCACCGAGACCTGGGTCGGGAGTGAACCGGCCGGCCGTCGTCGCGCTCGGTGGTGGCCACGGGCTGGCGGCCTCGCTCGGCGCGTTGCGCCACCTCACCGACCGGTTGACGGCGGTGGTCACGGTCGCCGACGACGGCGGGTCGAGCGGTCGGCTGCGTCGCGAGCTGGGGGTGCTGCCCCCCGGCGACCTGCGGATGGCGCTCGCCGCGCTGTGCGCCGACGGCGAGTGGGGCAGCACCTGGCGTGACGTCCTGCAGCACCGGTTCGCGAGCCAGGGCGAGCTGCACAACCACTCCGTCGGCAACCTGCTCATCGTGGCCTTGTGGGAGCTGCTGGACGACACCGTGGCGGGACTGGACTGGGTCGGTCGGCTGCTCGGCGCCCAGGGACGAGTGCTCCCCATGAGCGCGGTGCCGCTGGACATCGAGGCGACGGTCGTAGGGCTCGACCCCCGCCGGCCCGGCGACGAGCAGACCGTCCGCGGCCAGTCGCTGGTGGCGGTGGCGCGTGGCGAGGTGACCTCTGTGCGCCTCGTGCCGGCGGACCCGCCCGCCTGCCAGGAGGCCGTCGAGGCGGTGCGCAGCGCGGACTGGGTGGTGCTGGGGCCGGGCTCGTGGTTCACCTCGGTGATGCCCCACCTGCTGGTGCCGGACCTGCGCGACGCGGTGTGCGAGACGTCCGCGAGGCGGCTCGTCACCTTGAACCTCACGGCGGACGACGAGACCGGCGGTCGCAGCGCGGCCGACCTGCTGGACGCCCTCGCCCAGCACGCTCCCGCCTTCCGCGCCGACGTGGTGCTCGCCGACCCGGCGGTCTCGTCGCTGCGGCGCGAGCTCGAGGCGGCGGCCGACCGCCTCGGGGCGTCGCTGGTGGTCTCGCCGGTCGCCCAGCCGGGCCATCGCGGGGTTCACGACCCGCTGCGGCTCGCAGCGGCGTACCGTGACGTGCTGCGCTGACCTCGCGACCCTCACGGCGCCTGGGCAGGCGGCTCACCGACGAGGAATGCAAGGATGGCTGGCATGGCGATGACGGCGATGGTCAAGGACGAGCTGAGCCGTCTGCAGGTCACGAAGACGTGCTGCCGCAAGGCTGAGGTCTCGTCGACGCTGCGGTTCGCGGGCGGGTTGCACATCGTCGCGGGACGCATCGTGGTCGAGGCCGAGCTCGACACCGGGCAGTCCGCGCGGCGCCTGCGACGAGACATCTCCGACGTCTACGGCCACGCGAGCGACATCGTCGTGCTGGCGCCCGGTGGTCTGCGACGGGGCACGCGCTACGTCGTGCGCGTGGTGAAGGACGGCGAGGCGCTGGCCCGCCAGACCGGGCTGATCGACGGCCGGGGCCGACCCGTGCGCGGGCTGCCGCCGCAGGTCGTGTCCGGCGCCGTGTGCGACGCCGAGGCGGCGTGGCGCGGGGCGTTCCTCGCGCACGGCTCCCTCACCGAGCCCGGCCGCTCGTCCGCCCTCGAGGTCACCTGCCCGGGCCCCGAGGCGGCACTGGCTCTGGTCGGGGCCGCACGGCGACTCGGGATCTCCGCCAAGGCGCGCGAGGTGCGCGGGGTCGACCGCGTCGTGATCAGGGACGGCGACGCCATCGGCGCGATGCTGACCCGCCTCGGCGCCCACGACGCGGTGATGGCGTGGGAGGAGCGGCGGATGCGCCGCGAGGTCCGCGCCACCGCCAACCGCCTCGCGAACTTCGACGACGCCAACCTGCGCCGCTCGGCGCGGGCCGCGGTGGCGGCCGGCTCCCGCGTCGAGCGAGCGCTGGAGATCCTCGGTGACGACGTGCCCGACCACCTGCGCGAGGCCGGCGAGCTGCGCCTGGCGCACAAGCAGGCGAGCCTGGAGGAGCTCGGTCACCTGGCCGTGCCGCCGATGACCAAGGACGCCGTCGCCGGACGCATCCGGCGGCTGCTGGCGATGGCCGACAAGCGCGCCGAGGACGAAGGCATCCCGGGCACCGACGCCAACCTCACCGCGGACATGCTCGACGCGTGACGTCGGCGCACGTCCGGCCCGTCCAGCCAGGGACCATCGGCCCCTGCGCGTCCGAGCCGGGACGATAGGGTCGGTGGTGACGCAGGGGACGTCGCCGACGTCCGCCCCAACCGAACGCGCCCCGCGGGCGCGACCGTTCCAGGAGGCAGCGCAGTGACCGTTCGTGTAGGCATCAACGGCTTCGGCCGTATCGGCCGCAACTTCTTCCGCGCCGTGCAGGCGTCCGGCGCCGACATCGAGATCGTCGCGGCCAACGACCTCACCGACAACGCGACGCTCGCCCACCTGCTGAAGTACGACTCGATCCTCGGGCGCAACCAGGCGCAGGTCGAGGCGACGACCGACGGCATCACCGTCGACGGCAAGCTGATGCGCGTCTTCGAGGAGCGCGACCCCGCCGCCCTGAAGTGGAGCGAGGTCGGCGCCGACATCGTCATCGAGTCCACCGGCTTCTTCACCGACGCCACCAAGGCGAAGGCGCACCTCGACGGCGGCGCGAAGAAGGTCATCATCTCGGCGCCCGCCAAGAACGAGGACTTCACCGTCGTCATGGGCGTCAACCACGAGGACTACGACCCCGCGGCGCACACCGTGATCTCGAACGCCTCGTGCACGACGAACTGCCTGGCGCCCATGGCCAAGGCCATCCACGACGCGTTCACCATCCAGCGCGGGCTCATGACCACGGTGCACGCCTACACCGGCGACCAGAACCTCCAGGACGGCCCGCACCGCGACCTGCGCCGGGCTCGCGCCGCCGCCATCAACGTCGTCCCGACCTCGACGGGTGCGGCGAAGGCGATCGGCCTGGTCATGCCCGAGCTCAAGGGCAAGCTCGACGGCTACGCGCTGCGGGTGCCGATCCCCACCGGCTCGGCCACCGACCTCACCGTCACCGTCTCGCGCGAGACGACCGTCGAGGAGGTCAACGCCGCGGTGAAGGCCGCCGCCGAAGGCCCCCTCAAGGGCTACCTGCGCTACACCGAGGACGAGATCGTCTCCTCCGACATCGTCACCGACCCCGCGTCCTGCATCTTCGACGCCAAGCTCACCAAGGTCATCGGCGACCAGGTGAAGGTGGTCGGCTGGTACGACAACGAGTGGGGCTACTCCAACCGCCTGGTCGACCTGGTGAACCTCGTCGGTTCCTCGCTCTGACACCGCTGTGCTGACCATCGACGACCTGGGTGACCTGCGCGGCAAGCGCGTGCTGGTCCGCAGTGACCTCAACGTGCCGCTCGACGGCACGACGATCACCGACGACGGGCGCATCCGCGCCTCGGTGCCGACGATCACGCGACTGCGTGACGCCGGGGCCCGCGTGGTGGTCTGCGCTCACCTGGGGCGACCCAAGGGCGCACCGGACCCGAGGTACTCGCTGGCCCCGGTGGCCGAGCGGCTCGGCGAGCTGCTCGGCGTGCCGGTGGCCTTCGCGGGCGACACGGTGGGGGAGTCGGCCCGCTCGACCGTCGAGGGCCTGGGCGACGGCGACGTCGCCCTGCTCGAGAACCTGCGGTTCAACGCCGGTGAGACCAGCAAGGACGACGCCGAGCGCGGTGCGTTCGCCGACCAGCTCGCCGCCCTCGCCGACGCCTACGTCAGCGACGGGTTCGGGGTGGTGCACCGCGCCCAAGCCTCCGTCGTCGACGTCGCGCACCGCCTGCCGCACGCGGCGGGCGGCCTCGTGCTCGCCGAGGTCGAGGTGCTCCGCCGACTGACCGAGGACCCTCAGCGGCCCTACGTGGTCGTGCTGGGTGGCTCCAAGGTGTCCGACAAGCTCGGTGTCATCGAGAACCTGCTCGGCACCGCCGACCGCATCCTGGTGGGCGGCGGCATGGTGTTCACCTTCCTCAAGGCGCAGGGCCACGAGGTCGGCAAGAGCCTGCTCGAGGACGACCAGCTCGACACGGTGCGCGGCTACCTCGCCACCGCCCGCGAGCGTGGCGTCGAGATCGTCCTGCCCGTCGACGTCGTGGCCGCGACGGCCTTCGCCGCCGACGCCGACCACGACGTCGTCGCCGTCGACGCGATCCCGGCCGACCGGCTCGGCCTCGACATCGGGCCGCGGCTCGGGCGAGCTGTTCGCCGGCAAGCTCGCGGACGCCCGCACCGTCTTCTGGAACGGGCCGATGGGCGTGTTCGAGCTCGAGCCCTTCAGCCACGGCACGCGGGCGGTGGCCCAGGCGCTCGTCGACGGCGACGCCTTCAGCGTGGTCGGCGGCGGCGACTCCGCGGCGGCCGTGCGCACGCTCGGTTTCGACGAGCAGGCCTTCGGCCACATCTCGACCGGTGGCGGTGCCAGCCTGGAGTACCTCGAGGGCAAGACCCTGCCGGGCCTGACCGTCCTCGAGCGCTGAGCGCCCGACCGCCCGTCCACCCACCGCTTCGAAAGAGGACCCGATGGCACGCGCAGCGGCCTCCGGACGCACGCCCCTGATGGCGGGCAACTGGAAGATGAACCTCGACCACCTGGCCGGGGCGCACCTGGTGCAGAAGCTCGACTGGACCCTCAAGGACGGCAAGCACGACTTCGCCGCCGTGGAGGTCGCCGTCCTGCCGCCGTTCACTGACCTGCGCACCGTGCAGACGCTCGTGGAGGGTGACCGGCTCGCGATCCGCTTTGGCGGCCAGGACCTCTCTCAGCACACCGAGGGCGCCTACACCGGCGAGGTGTCCGGCGCGATGCTCGCCAAGCTCGGCTGCACCTACGTGGTGGTCGGGCACAGCGAGCGGCGCGAGTACCACCACGAGGACGACGCGCTGGTGAACGCCAAGGTGCGGGCGGCGTACCAGCACTCGCTGACCCCGATCCTGTGCGTGGGCGAGGGGCTGGAGGTCCGCCAGGCGGGCCAGCACGTCGAGCACACGCTGGCCCAGCTCACCGCCGCGGTCGACGGCGTCACGGCCGCGCAGGCGCGCACGCTGGTGGTCGCGTACGAGCCGGTGTGGGCCATCGGCACCGGCGAGGTGGCCACGCCCGAGGACGCGCAGGAGGTCTGCGCCGCCATCCGCACCCGCCTCGCCGAGCTGTGGTCCGGGGACGTGGCCGACGCCATTCGGGTGCTGTACGGCGGTTCGGTGAAGGCCGCGAACATCGCCACGATCATGGCCCAGCCCGACGTCGACGGGGCCCTGGTGGGCGGGGCGAGCCTCAAGGCCGACGAGTTCGCCAGCATCTGCCGCTACCGCGACCACCAGATCGGCTGAACTGCGGCGGGTGGCGTCCCCGACGGCGCTCGCACCGCGTACCCTGTTCGAGTCACACCGCACCCACCCGACGGACGGAACGCCTTCGTGAACGCTGTACGCATCGGCTTGCAGGTGGTGCTCGTCACCACCAGCCTCTTCCTGACGCTGCTCATCCTGCTGCACAAGGGCAAGGGCGGCGGCATGTCGGACATGTTCGGTGGCGGCGTCAGCTCCAGCCTCGGCGGCTCCTCGGTGGCGGAGAAGAACCTCGACCGCTTCACCATCGCGGTGGCCCTGGTGTGGACGGCCGCGGTCGTCGGCATCGGGCTCATCGAGCGCTTCACGACCACCTGAGACGCCCCAGCCTCACCGACGCACGAGACACAGGAGACATCGCATGGCAGGCGGTAACGCGATTCGCGGCAGCCGGGTGGGCGCTGGCCCGATGGGCGAGGCCGAGCGCGGCGACGCCGCGCCCCGGATCATCCAGTCGTACTGGTGCGCCAACGGCCACGAGACCCGGCCGAGCTTCGCCGACGAGCCCGGCGTGGCCGCGCCCGAGACCTGGGACTGCCCGCGGTGCGGTTTCCCCGCCGGCCAGGACCAGGCGAACCCCCCGGCTCCGCCCAAGGTCGAGCCGTACAAGACCCACCTGGCCTACGTGAAGGAGCGCCGCAGCGACACCGACGGCCAGGCCATCCTCGACGAGGCGCTGCAGCAGCTGCGCGACCGTGGCCTGATCCGCTGAGCGCACGGCCGCGCCACGCGGTCAGGGGCTGGCGATGCGCACCAGCGCGGGCGGGACGTTCGCCGCGGCGGCGCGGTCGAGCAGCCACACGGTCGAGCGTCGTCCGGTCACCGAGCCGGCCGGGGCCTGCACCGGGCCGGCGCCACTGAGCGCGAGGCCGACGGCCGCCGCCTTCTCCGCCCCCGCGGCGACGAGCCACACCTCCTCGGCGCGCCGGATCGCCGGCAGCGTCAGCGTGACCCGCAGGGGCGGCGGCTTGGGTGCACCGTGCACGCCCACCACCGTCCGCTCGGTCTCGTGCGCGGCCGCCATCTCCGGGAACAGCGAGGCGACGTGGGCGTCAGGCCCGACGCCCAGCATGAGCACGTCGAACTCGGGCACGGCGTCGCGTCCGGTGCCTTCGTCCGCGGCCACCCGCGCCAGCTCGTCGGCGTAGCGGGCGGCGGCGTCGTCGACGTCGCGCACCCCGGGCGCGTCGCTCGCCGGGACGGCGTGGACCCGCGCGGGGTCGAGGGGGAGGGAGTCGAGCAGTGCCGAGCGCGCCTGGGTCTCGTTGCGGTCCGGGTGCCCGGCTGGCAGGAAGCGCTCGTCGCCCCACCAGACGTGCACGGCCGACCAGTCGACGGCGTCACGGCCCGGCCCGGTGGCCAGCGCGGCCAGCACCGCGCTGCCCATCCCGCCACCGGTGAGGACCACGTGAGCGCGCCCGGTGTCGGCCTGCGCCTCGACCAGCCGCGTGACCAGCCGGTCGGCCACCGACCGAGCCAGCAGGTCGGGGTCGCGGTGGACGACGACGAGCGGGCCGCTCACCGGCCCGACCCCGCGGTGGTCTTCTTGGCTGTCGCCTTCTTGGCTGTCGCCTTCTTGGCTGTCGCCTTCTTGGCTGTCGCCTTCTTGGCGGTGGTCTTCTTGGCGGTGGGCTTCTTCTTCGGGGCCGGCTGCTTCCCGGCCGGCTTCGCCTCGTGGATCTCGCGCGAGCGCTGGGACTCGCGTCGCGAGGCCGCCCGCGCGCCACGGCGCGCTGCGGGCAGCGAGACGCCCTCACCCTCGGCGGCCGCCTGCGAGGCAGTCACCGAGCGGCCGGCCTTCACGCGGTCCAGGCCCTTGGTCAGCGTCGCCTGGTAGACCTCGTCGGGGTCCAGCCGACGCAGCTCCTCGGCGAGGCACTCCGCGAGCTCACGGCGGGGCAGCGAGATGCGGCGGTCCGGCTGGCCGGGCTGGGTCAGCGTGGCGATGGCGCCGTCCGCGCGCACCAGGTCGATCGGGCCGCTGCGCCGTTGCAGCCGCACGGCCGACATGCCGGTGCCGGCGCGGGTGCGGCTGCGCGTCACCGGGCAGCGCAGGCTCTCGGCCAGCCACGCGGCGAGCAGGTCGGTGCTGGGGCTGTCGCTGGCCCCGGTCACGGTGACGTGCTCGACCGACTCGTAGGGCGGCTGGTCCAGCGCCGCGGCCAGCAGGCCACGCCACTTGGTGACGCGCGTCCAGGCCAGGTCGGTGTCGCCGACCGCGTAGGTGTCGCGGCGTCGCTCGAGCTCCTTGCGGGGGTTCGCCGCCGCCGCGGCGTCGGTGATGCGCCGCTGGGCCATGCTCCCGATCGGGTCGGCGGCGGGGTCCTTCGGTGCCGCCTCGGGCCACCAGACGACCAGCGGGGAGTCGGGCAGCAGCAGCGGGGTCACGACGCTGTCGGCGTGGGACGTCAGCTGTCCGTACAGGCGCAGCACGATCACCTCGCTCGCCCCGGCGTCACCGCCGACCCGCACCTGCGCGTCGATGCGGTCGGCGCCGCGGCGGTTGGCCTGCACGATCACGATGACCCGGCACGGGTGCTCGCGGCTGGCGTCGTTCGCCGCCTCGATCGCCACCTCGGCGCCGCGCTCGTCGGTGATGATGACGAGCGTCAGCACGCGACCGAGGGCGATCGCGCCGCCGGAGTCGCGCAGGTCGACGAGCTTGCGGTTGACCGCGGCCGTGGTCGTGCTCGGCAGGTCGATGATCACGGGAGCCTCCACGCGCGGCCGTCGCGGGCCATCATCTCGTCAGCGGACTGCGGGCCCCACGTGCCGGCGGCGTACGGCTCGGGCCGACCGGAGCGCGCCCAGTGCCGCTCGATCGGGTCGAGGATCTGCCACGACAGCTCGACCTCCTCGTGGCGCGGGAACAGCGGCGGGTCGCCGAGCAGGACGTCGAGGATCAGCCGCTCGTAGGCCTCGGGGGAGGACTCGGTGAAGGCGTGCCCGTAGCCGAAGTCCATCGTGACGTCGCGCACCTCCATCGCCGTGCCGGGCACCTTGGAGCCGAAGCGCATCGTGACGCCCTCGTCGGGCTGGACGCGGATCACCAGGGCGTTGCGGCCGAGCTCCTCGGTGGCGGTCTTCTCGAAGGGCAGGTGCGGCGCCTGCTTGAAGACGACCGCGATCTCGCTCACGCGGCGGCCGAGCCGCTTGCCCGTGCGCAGGTAGAACGGGACGCCGGCCCAGCGGCGGGTGTCGATCTCGAGCTTGATCGCGGCGTACGTCTCGGTGGTGGAGCTGCGGCTGATGCCGTCCTCCTGCAGGTAGCCGACGACCTTCTGGCCGCCCTGCCAGCCCGCGGCGTACTGTCCGCGCGCGGTGGAGGCACTGAGGTCGTCGGGCAGTCGCACCGCGGAGAGCACCTTCTCCTTCTCGGCGCGAAGGTCCTGGGCGTCGAACGAGACCGGCTCCTCCATCGCGGTCAGGGCGAGCAGCTGCAGCAGGTGGTTCTGGATGACGTCGCGGGCCGCGCCGATGCCGTCGTAGTAGCCCGCACGGCCACCGATGCCGATGTCCTCGGCCATCGTGACCTGCACGTGGTCGACGTAGTGGGCGTTCCAGATCGGCTCGAACATCTGGTTGGCGAAGCGCAGCGCCAGGATGTTCTGCACCGTCTCCTTGCCCAGGTAGTGGTCGATGCGGAAGACCGCGTCGGGCGGGAAGACCTTCGAGACGACGTCGTTGAGCTCGCGGGCGCTGGCGAGGTCGTGACCGAAGGGCTTCTCGATGACCACGCGGCGCCAGGTGTCCGGGGCGGGGCGGGACAGGCCGGAGCGGTCCAGCTGCTCGCACACCAGCGAGAAGAACTTCGGCGGGATGGACAGGTAGAACGCGTGGTTGCCCCCGGTGCCGCGCTCGGCGTCCAGCGCGTTGACCGTCTCGGCCAGGCGGTCGAACGCCGCCTCGTCGTCGAAGTCGCCCGGCACGAACCGGAAGCCCTCGGCGAGGTGCTTCCAGACCGCCTCGCGAAAGGGCGTCCGGGCGTGCTGCTTGACGGCGTCGTAGACGATCTGGCCGAAGTCCTGGTCGGCCCAGTCACGGCGCGCGAAGCCGACGAGCGAGAACCCGGGCGGCAGCAGGCCGCGGTTGGCCAGGTCGTAGACCGCCGGCATCAGCTTCTTGCGGGCCAGGTCTCCCGTGACGCCGAAGATCACCAGGCTGCAGGGGCCGGCGATCTTCTGCAGGCGCTTGTCCCGCGGGTCGCGCAGCGGGTTGCGACCCGCGGTCACCCGGGCTGGGCTCACGAAAGGACCTCCAGGAGTCGGCGCACGCCGGCGGCGCGGTCGGTGAGGTGAAGACGCAGCACGGGTCGGCCGTGGTCGGCCAGCACCTGGGCGTCACCGGCGGCCTGGGCCGCGATGAGGCGCCCGAAGGTGAAGGCCTGGCCGGGCACGTCGAGGTCGCCGGTGGGGGCACCGGTGACCTGCAGGTAGACGCCGGTGGCTGGTCCGCCCTTGTGGTACTGCCCCGTGGAGTGCAGGAAGCGCGGGCCCCAGCCGAACGTCGTGGGCCGGTGCGTGCGCCGCGCGAGCGCGGCGCGCACCTGGGCGAGGTCGCCCTGCTCGGCGCGATCGAGGTAGGCCATGACGGCGAGGTAGCCGGTGTCGGGGTCCAGCCGCGCGAGCAGCGCGGCCACGGCGCCGGGCAGGTCGCTCACGCCGTCCAGCAGGCCGGGGGTGCCGCGCACCTCGATGCCGCCGTCGACGAAGTCCGGCGCCGTGGTGTCCGGCGAGCCCTCGAGCAGGCCGCGCGCGGCCTTCTTGGCGCTCTCGACGTCGGGCTGGTCGAAGGGGTTGATGCCGAGCAGCCGGCCGGCGACGGCCGTCGCGGCCTCCCAGAGCAGCATCATGGCGCCGAGCGAGCCCCCGACGCTGACGCTCGCGGGCACGTCGCCTCCCGCGTCGCCGGTGCGCGCCTCACCGGCGTCGGTGGTGGTGGGGGTGTCGCTGTCGGCGGGCTCGCCTCCCGCCGCCACGAGGTGCACGGGCAGCACGTCGGACGCCGCGTCCTGCAGCTCGGGGGACTGCGGCCCCTCGACCACGACCGGCAGCAGGCCCGTGCCGTGCTTGCCGGTGCTCTCGGCGACGAGCTGCTCGGCCCAGTCGGCGAAGCCCCGGATCGCGGTGCCGTCCTCGGCGAGCGCGATCTTGTCGCGCCGGGCGCCGGTGCCGCGAGGGTCCGTGCCGGCGAGCGCTGCGCCGAGGACGAGCGCGGGGTTGCCCTCGGCGTCCTCGGCGAGCAGGTCGGTGACGGACTCGGCGTCGTCGAGGAGCGCACCGACGTCGACGCCGGCCAGGCCGCTCGGCACCAGCCCGAAGGCGGTCAGCGCGGAGTAGCGGCCGCCGACGTCAGGGTCGGCGAGGACGACGCGCTGACCGGCCTCGCGCGCGCTCTGCTCGAGCGGTGAGCCGGGGTCGGTGACGACGACCACCCGCTGCGCCGGATCGAGCCCCGCGTCGCGGAACGCCTGCGTGAAGGCGCGGCGCTGGCTGTCGGTCTCGACCGTGCTGCCGGACTTGCTCGACACGACCACCACGGTGCGCTCGAGCCGGTCGTGCAGGGCGGCGCGGACGTAGTCGGGATCGCTGGAGTCCAGCACCGTGAGCGGGCACCCGGCCGTGGCGCAGATGACCTCCGGCGCCAGCGAGGAGCCGCCCATGCCCGCGAGCACGACGTGGTCGACGCCCGCGCTGCGGAGCTCGTCGCGCAGCGCCGCGATCTCACCGACGAGCGGACGGGACGTGCGCCCCAGGCCCACCCACGACAGCCGCTTGCCGGCCTCGTCCTGCGCGTCCGGGCCCCAGAGCGTGGCGTCCTGCGCGAACAGGCGCGAGGCGAAGGACTCCTCGACGAGGCCGGGCACGTGCCTGCGTACCGCCTCGGCCGCCTCGCCCGTCGCGGCCACCTCGATCACGCCGCCGGCGTCGCCGGCGGGTCCGCTGGCCCACGCCATGACGGCGCCGGCCGGCCCGTCGCCGGGCACCTCCTCGTGGCCGTCGGTCACTGGCCGGCCTCCTCGAGGGACTCCGACGTCGCCTGCCGGGCGAGCTCCTCGTTGACCGTGGTCATCAGCTCGTCCCAGCTCTTCTCGAACTTCTCGACGCCCTCGCGCTCCAGGACAGCGGTGACGTCGCCGTAGGAGATGCCCAGCCGCTCGAGGGCGTCCAGCACCTGGCGGGCGTCGTCGTACTGCTCGCGCACGGTGTCGCCGTGCAGCTCGCCGTGGTCGGCGACGGCGTCCATGGTCTTGCTCGGCATCGTGTTGACGGTGCCGTCGGTGACGAGCTCGGTCACGTACATCGTGTCGGGGTACGCCGGGTCCTTGACGCCGGTGGACGCCCACAGCGGCCGCTGCGGGTGCGCGCCGTCGTCGGCGAGCACCTTCCACCGCGGGGTCGAGAAGACCTCCTCGAACGCCTGGAAGGCCAGCCGCGCGTTCGCGATGCCGGCCTTGCCCCGCAGCGCCGTCGCCTCCTCGGTGCCGAGCTCGTCGAGCCGGCGGTCGACCTCGGTGTCGACGCGCGAGACGAAGAACGACGCCACCGAGCGGATCGTCGACAGGTCGACGCCGCGCTCGCGCGCCTGCTCCAGCCCGGTCAGGAACGCCTGCATCACGCCGCGGTAGCGGTCGAGGGCGAAGATGAGCGTGACGTTGACGCTGATGCCCTCGCTGATGGCCTGGGTGATCGCGGGCAGCCCCTCGACCGTGGCCGGGATCTTGATCAGCGCGTTCGGCCGGTCGACCGTCGTCCAGAGCTTGCGGGCGGCCTCGATGGTGGCCGTCGTGTCGTGCGCCAGCCGCGGGTCGACCTCGATGGACACCCGGCCGTCCTGGCCGCCGGTGCGGTCGTAGACCGGACGGAGCACGTCGCAGGCGTGCCGGACGTCGGCGGTCGTGATGTCGAAGATCGCGGTGTCGACGTCCTTGCCCGCGGCCGCGACCTCGCGCAGCTGCTCGTCGTACGCGTCGCCCTTCGACAGCGCGCTGGCGAAGATGGTGGGGTTCGTGGTCACTCCCACGACGTGCTTGTCGGAGACCAGCTTCTCGAGGCTGCCGTCGTTCAGCAGCTCACGGGACAGGTCGTCGAGCCAGATCGAGACGCCAGCCGCGGACAGCTGGGCGAGTGCGTCGGTCATGAGTCCTCCAGGGGACGCTGCGTGCGGGGTCGGTGGGGTTCGAGCGGTGCGTCAGGGACGGTCGCCGGTGCCGCCCGCGGTCGGTGCGGACGTCGGCTGCTCGCCGCCGGGGCGCACGCCCTCGAGGCCGGCTCGGGCGTCGGCCAGGCTGCGGCGAGCGGCGTCGGCCACGGCCTCGGGCGTGAAGCCGAACTCCCGGAAGATGGTCTGGTAGTCGGCCGAGGCACCGAAGTGCTCCAGCGACACGGTGCGGCCGGCGTCGCCGACGATGTCGCGCCACCCCTGGGCCACACCCGCCTCGACGCTGACGCGGGCGCGCACGGACGGCGGCAGGACCTCGTCGCGGTAGTCGCGCGGCTGGGCGTCGAACCACTCGCGGCAGGGCATCGACACCACGCGCGTCGGTGTCCCCTCGGCCTGCAGCAGGTCGCGGGCGGCGACGGCGAGCTGGACCTCCGAGCCGGTGGCCACCAGCACCACCGCCGGCGCTGCGCCGTCGGCCTCGGCCAGCACGTACCCGCCGCGGGCCACGCCGTCGGCCGGGGCGAGGGCGCCCTCACCGCGGTCGAGCACCGGCAGGTTCTGCCGGCTCAGCACCAGGCCGGCCGGACGGTCGTCGTGCTCCAGGATCGTGCGCCACGCCCACGCGGTCTCGTTCGCGTCGGCCGGGCGCACGACGTCCAGGCCGGGGATCGCGCGCAGCGCGGCGAGGTGCTCGACCGGCTGGTGGGTCGGGCCGTCCTCACCCAGGCCGACGGAGTCGTGGGTCCACACGTACGTGACCGGCAGCTTCATCAGCGCCGCCAGGCGCACGGCCGGGCGCATGTAGTCGCTGAAGACCAGGAAGGTGCCGCCGTACGGGCGGGTGAGGCTCTGCAGCGCGATGCCGTTGAGGATCGAGCCCATGGCGTGCTCGCGGATGCCGAAGTGCAGCGTGCGGCCGTAGGGGCCGCCCTGCCAGTCCTTGGTCTGCCGCTCGGAGGGGATGAAGGACGGCTCGCCCTCCATCGTCGTGTTGTTGCTCTCGGCGAGGTCGGCGGAGCCGCCCCACAGCTCGGGCAGGACGTCGGCGAGGGCGTTCAGCACGGCGCCCGACGCCTTGCGCGTGGCCATCCCCTTGGGGTCGGCGTCGAACGTCGGCAGCGCGTCGGTCCAGCCGTCCGGCAGCCGGGTGGCGCTGAGCCGGTCCAGCAGCGCGGCGCGGTCGGGGTTGTCGGTGCGCCACTGCTCGTAGCCACCCTGCCAGCGCTCGTGGGCAGCGCGGCCGCGGTCGCGCACCTCACGGGCGTGCGCCAGCACGTCGTCGTCGACCTGGAAGGTGCGGGCGGGGTCGAAACCGAGCAGCTGCTTGGTCGCCGCCACCTCCTCGTCGCCGAGGGCCGAGCCGTGGGCCTTGCCGGTGTTCTGCTTGTGGGGGGCGGGCCAGCCGATGATGGTGCGCAGCGCGATGAACGACGGCCGGTCGGTCTCGGCCTTGGCCGCCTCGATCGCCGCGAGCAGCTCGTCGACGTCCTCGACGTACTCGCCGGTCTTCGTCCAGTCGACGGTCTGCACGTGCCAGCCGTAGGCCTCGTAGCGCTTGGCGACGTCCTCGGAGAAGGAGACGTCGGTGTCGTCCTCGATCGAGATGTGGTTCTGGTCGTAGATGACCACGAGGTTGCCGAGCTGCTGGTGGCCGGCGAGCGAGCTGGCCTCGGAGGTGACGCCCTCCATGATGTCGCCGTCGGACGCGAGCACGTAGACGTGGTGGTCGAAGGGGCTCTGGCCAGCCGCCGCGTCCGGGTCGAGCAGCCCGCGCTCGCGCCGGGCGGCCATCGCCATGCCCACCGCGCTGGCCAGGCCCTGGCCGAGCGGGCCGGTGGTGATCTCGACGCCGCGCGTGTGGCGGTACTCGGGGTGGCCGGGCGTCGCCGACCCCCACGTGCGCAGGGACTGCAGGTCCGACAGCTCCAGGCCGTACCCGGCCAGGTAGAGCTGGATGTACAGCGTGAGGCTCGAGTGGCCGCACGAGAGCACGAAGCGGTCGCGGCCCAGCCACTGGTCGTCGGCCGGGTCGTGCCGCATCACGTTCTGGAACAGCAGGTACGCGACGGGGGCCAGGCTCATCGCGGTGCCCGGGTGGCCGTTGCCGACCTTCTGCACCGCGTCGGCGGCCAGCACGCGCACGGTGTCGACGGCGCGCACGTCGGTGTCGGTCCAGCCGGTGCGTGCCACGACCGGAGCCGCCAGGTCGGCGGAACGTCGGGCACTGCCAGATGTGGCCGCGCTGCTCGACGTCGTGGGCTCGCTCACGTGAAGTTCCTCTCGTCGCAGGCTCAGGCGCGCGCCGTCCGGCGCACGTGACGAGCCTAGACCCGTGCGGTGAGCCCGCATCCGGTGCCCGCTTCGCGGACGGGCGCCGGTAGCATGGCCGGAGCCGAGCGCGCCGCAGGTGCGCCGTCTGCCTTGCCGCCCAGTGCACCCGAGGACTTCGTGACCGCGACCGACCCCCGCACCGAGATCGTCGCGACGCCTCCGCGTCGCTCGGTGGGGCGAACCGTCCGGGCCTACGTGGCGCTGACCAAGCCGCGCATCATCGAGACGCTGCTCGTCACCACCGTGCCGACGATGTTCCTCGCCGCCGGTGGCCTGCCGCCCGCCTGGCTCGTGGTCGCGACGCTCGTCGGCGGCACCATGGCCGCCGGCAGCGCGAACACCCTCAACTGCTACATCGACCGCGACATCGACCAGGTCATGCACCGCACCCGGCGCCGTCCGCTCGCGACGGGGGAGGTGTCCCCGCGCGAGGCCGTGGTCTTCGGCGTGGTGCTCGGCGTCCTGTCGGTGCTGTGGCTCGGGCTGCTCGTCAACTGGCTGGCCGCCGGCCTCGCGCTGGCCGCCAACCTGTTCTACGTCTTCGTCTACACGCTGCTGCTCAAGCGCCGCACCCCGCAGAACATCGTGTGGGGCGGTGCCGCCGGCTGCATGCAGGTGCTGATCGGCTGGGCCGCGGTCACCGGGTCGCTCGCCTGGGCGCCGTTCGTGCTGTTCATGGTCATCTTCCTGTGGACCCCGCCGCACTACTGGCCGCTGTCGATGCGGTTCGAGGACGACTACGCCTCCGCGGGCGTGCCGATGCTGCCCGTCGTGGCGTCCGACGTGGCGGTCGCCCGCCAGGTCGTCGTCTACTCGTGGGGGATGGTGCTCGCGTCCCTGGCCCTGGTGCCGGTGGCGCCGACCGGGCCCGTCTACGCCGTCAGCGCGGTGGCGCTCGGTGCGGTGTTCCTGCTCGAGGCGCACCGACTGCTCGGGCGGGCGCGCCGAGGGGTCGCGGGGGCGCAGCTGAAGCCGATGCGGCTGTTCCACTTCTCGATCACGTACATCAGCCTGCTGTTCGTGGCCGTCGCGCTCGACCCGTTCTTCCGCTTCTGAGCCACGGGGTCCTGCCCCTGCGGTGCTCGGGCGTCAGGCGGCCGGGTCGCGCTCGCGCAGAGCGAGCACCAGCCGGGCCACCGCCACCACGAGCAGGCAGGCGCCGAGCATGTGCAGGGCGACCGCCACGACCGGCAGTCCGGTGAAGTACTGCACGTAGCCGATCACCCCCTGCAGCAACCCGACCCCGAGCACCCAGCGGGCAGCGCGGTGGGGGAGCGCACCGGCGGAGGTCAGCCGCAGCGCCACGAGGATCGCCAGCAGGACGCCGAACCACAGCAGCACCGAGTCCGAGTGCAGCCAGCTCATGGCGCGGGGGTCCAGACCGAAGCGGGCCGGTGCGTCGGCGTCGCCGGAGTGGGGTCCGGAGCCGGTGACGACCGTGCCCAGCAGCAGGACGACGGCGGTGAGGGCGACGAGCACCCGAGCGAGCAGGGTGATCTCGGAGCGCACGACCGGGTGCGGCGCGCCGTCCGGCTCGAAGAACCGCCACAGCAGGTACGTCGAGGCGGCGACCAGGCCCATCGACACCAGGAAGTGGGCCGCCACGGTGGCCGGGTGCAGGTGCGTGAGCACGGTGATGCCGCCGAGCACCGCCTGGACGACGACCCCGACCAGCGGCAGCGCGGCCACCGCGACGAGGCGGCGCGGGCGGCGGTGGCGCCAGACCAGCAGCGCCACCACGGCGAGCGCGACCAGGGCGGCGACGCCGACGACGCCGGTGAGGGTGCGGTTGCCGAACTCGATGTACTTGTGGATGCCCTGCGGCTGCTGCACCACCGGGGTGTAGGAGCCGGGCACGCACTGCGGCCAGGTCGGGCAGCCGAGGCCGGACCCGGTGAGGCGCACCAGCCCACCGGTGACGACGATGCCGACCTCGACCACGAGGTTCGCGACGAGCACCGGGCGGGCGAGCCGCTCGAGCAGCGTCCAGCGGGACGTCGCGGGCTCGTCGACCGGCGTCGCGGGGCGGGGGGACGACACGGTGGTCACGGCGTCCAGGGTACGACCCCCCTCCCCAGGCCCCATCACGCGTGCACTTCGGTGACAAAGTGCACGCCTGGACGGGGGTTGGGCGTGCACTTCGGTGACAAAGTGCACGCCTGGACGGGGGTTGGGGGAGCTGGGTGGGTCGGGGGTGGCGGTCAGCTCCAGCGGAAGAGGCGGCCGGCGGCGAGGGTGCCCACCACGCCCCAGCCGGCCAGCACCAGCAGACTGCGCACGTCGAGACCACCGGACGTGAGCGCCGCGCGCAGCGCCTCACCCAGCGCGCCGGACGGCAACCACGCCGCCAGTGACTCCAGCCCGGCCGGCAGCGTGCGGGCCGGGACGACGACGGCGCCGGCGGCGAGCAGCAGCACCCAGACGAGGTTGGCCACCGCGAGCACCGCCTCGGCGCGCAGCGTGCCGGCGAGCAGCAGCGCCAGGGCCACGAACGCCCACGTCCCGACGACGCCGATCACGAGGGCGGCCGGCACACCGGCCCAGTGCGGAGCCCACCCGAGCGCCAGGGCCAGCCCACCGAGCACGATGACCTGCACGAGCTCGATCACGAGGACGGCGAGCGACTTGCCGACCAGCAGCCCCCGCCGGCCCAGCGGCGTGGTGCCGAGCAGGCGCAGCACGCCGTAACGCCGGTCGAAGCCGGTCTGGATCGCCTGGCCGGTGAACGCCGTCGACATCACGGCCAGGGCCAGCACGCCGGGGGCCACGACGTCGACGCGGCGACCGGCTCCGAGGTCGGGGACGTGCGCCAGGGTCAGCCCGACGAGCGCCATCGCCGGCAGCACGATCGCGACGAGCAGCTGCTCGCCGTTGCGCAGCAGGACGCCGGTCTCGAACCGCGCCTGCGCCAGCACCCTGCGCACGGCGGGCGCTGCGGTCGGGCCGGGTGGCGCCGTCACGGCGGGCTCCGGGCTCATCGCAGGCTCCGTCCGGTGAGGTCGAGGAAGACGTCCTCGAGCGATCGGCGCCCGACGGTGAGCCCCTGGGCCATCAGGCCCTGCGCCGCGCACCAGGACGTCACCGTCGACAGCACGCGAGGGTCGACGTGCCCGCGGACGACGTACTCGCCTGGTCGCGGCTCGCTGACCTCGACGTCGGTCGGCAGGGCCGCCCGCAGGCCGCCCAGGTCGAGGCGGGGAACGGACTGGAAGCGCACCGAGTCGCCGTGCTCCTCGCCGCCGGTGAGCTCGGACGGCGAACCCGCGGCGACCACGCGACCGGCGTCGACGACGAGCACGTGGTCGGCCAGCCGCTCGGCCTCGTCCATCAGGTGCGTGGTGAGCAGCACCGCGGCGCCCTCGTCGCGAACCTGCGCCACGAGGTCCCAGACGGCGAGCCGGGCGTGCGGGTCGAGCCCGGCGCTGGGCTCGTCGAGGAACACCACCTGCGGGCGGCCGACGAGCGCGCAGGCCAGGGCCAGCCGCTGGCGCTGGCCACCGGAGAGCCGGCGCACCGGCGTGCGCGCGAAACCGTCGATGCCCAGCCGCTCGGCCAGGGCGCCGACCGGGTGGGGACGGGCGTGCAGCCGGGCCACGTGGTGCAGCAGCTCGAGGGCTCGCGCGCCCATGGGCAGGCCGCCGTCCTGCAGCATCACGCCGACGCGGGCCCGGTGCTCGGCGCCCGCGTGCAGGGGGTCGACGCCGAGCACGCGCACGGTGCCGGCGTCCGGACGGCGCAGGCCCTCGCAGCACTCGACGGTCGTGGTCTTGCCCGCGCCGTTGGGGCCGAGCACCGCGGTGACGGCGCCGCGAGCGGCGGTGAGGTCGAGCCCGTCGACGGCCCGGACGCCCCCGTAGGAGCGCACGAGCCCTCGGACGACGACGGCGTCGTCGAGCGGTTCGGGCATGCTGCGGAGTCTAGGTCGCGCCCGGATCGCGCCCCGGGGGGACCCCGCGGTTGAGGTCGGTCGGCAATTAGGTCACAATGGCGTAGTGCAATTCGTGCAGGACGCAGCGCGCCTCCCGGTGACGGACCAGGCGTCGCCCGCGCACACCCGCGACCGCGTCGCGCGCGCCGTGCTGGAGCACGGGCCGGTGACCGCGGCCGACATCGCCTGCACGCTCGGCCTGACCCCCGCGGCGGTGCGCCGCCACCTCGACGCGCTCGAGGAGGCCGGCCTGGTGCTCGCCCGCGACCCCCTGCGCTCGGCCGCTCGCGGTCGCGGCCGCCCGGCCCGCGCCTACGTCCTCACCGACGCCGGCCACGCCTCGATGACCACGGCGTACGACGACCTGGCCGCCTCGGCCATCGCCTACCTCGCCGAGCAGCTCGGCCCGAGCGCGATCGAGGGCTTCGCGGCCCGTCGCGTCGCCGACCTCGAGCAGCGCTACGCCCCGGTCGTCGAGGCCGCGGGTGCCGACGTCACCGACCGTGCCCAGGCGCTCGCCGGCGCGCTCGCCGAGGACGGTTACGCGGCGTCCACCCGCCCGGTCACCACCCCCGCGGGGGACGTCGGAGCCCAGCTGTGCCAGGGTCACTGCCCGGTGCAGCACGTGGCCGAGCGGTTCCCGCAGCTCTGCGACGCCGAGACCGAGGTCTTCTCCCGGCTGCTCGGCGTGCACGTCCAGCGCCTGGCGACGCTCGCCGGCGGAGCCCACGTCTGCACCACGCACGTCCCCACGGCGCGCACCCGGCCTGCTCAGGCCGACCCCGACCTGCCCGTTCCACCCGAGGGAAGGACCACCCCATGACCACCACCCCCACGAGCGGCGCGCAGACCTCGCACGTCCCCGAGGCCACCCAGCGCGAGATCGAGGGTCTGGGCCGGTACCAGTTCGGCTGGTCCGACAGCGACACCGCGGGTGCGACGGCGCAGCGCGGGCTGTCCGAGGACGTCGTCCGCAACATCTCGGCGCTGAAGAACGAGCCCGAGTGGATGCTCAAGCTGCGGCTGAAGGGCCTGCGACTGTTCGGCAAGAAGCCCATGCCGGTGTGGGGCAGCGACCTCACGGGCATCGACTTCGACAACATCAAGTACTTCGTGCGCTCGACCGAGAAGCAGGCCACCAGCTGGGAGGACCTGCCCGAGGACATCAAGCGCACCTACGACAAGCTCGGCATCCCCGAGGCCGAGAAGCAGCGCCTCGTGGCCGGCGTCGCCGCGCAGTACGAGTCGGAGGTCGTCTACCACCAGATCCGCGAGGACCTGGAGGAGAAGGGCGTCATCTTCGTCGACACCGACACCGGCCTGCGCGAGCACGAGGACCTGTTCCGCGAGTACTTCGGCTCGGTCATCCCGGTGGGCGACAACAAGTTCGCCTCGCTGAACTCCGCCGTGTGGTCGGGTGGCTCGTTCATCTACGTGCCACCGGGGGTGCACGTCGACATCCCGCTGCAGGCCTACTTCCGGATCAACACCGAGAACATGGGCCAGTTCGAGCGCACCCTGATCATCGCCGACGAGGACTCCTACGTGCACTACGTCGAGGGCTGCACGGCGCCGATCTACTCCTCGGACTCCCTGCACAGCGCGGTCGTCGAGATCATCGTGAAGAAGAACGCCCGGGTGCGGTACACGACCATCCAGAACTGGTCGAACAACGTCTACAACCTCGTCACCAAGCGGGCGACCGCCGCCGAGGGCGCCACCATGGAGTGGGTCGACGGCAACATCGGCTCCAAGGTCACCATGAAGTACCCGGCCGTGTACCTGCTCGGCGAGCACGCCAAGGGCGAGACGCTGTCGATCGCGTTCTCCGGCGAGGGCCAGCACCAGGACGCCGGCGCCAAGATGGTGCACGCCGCGCCGTACACGTCCTCGTCCATCGTCAGCAAGTCGGTGGCCCGCGGCGGCGGCCGCACGTCGTACCGCGGTCTGGTGCAGGTGCTCGAGGGCGCCCACCACTCGGCGTCCACGGTGCGCTGCGACGCGCTGCTCGTCGACACGATCAGCCGCTCCGACACCTACCCGTACGTCGACGTCCGCGAGGACGACGTCTCGATGGGCCACGAGGCCACGGTGTCGAAGGTCAGCGAGGACCAGCTCTTCTACCTGATGTCCCGCGGTATGGCCGAGGACGAGGCCATGGCGATGATCGTGCGCGGGTTCGTCGAGCCCATCGCGCGCGAGCTGCCCATGGAGTACGCCCTCGAGCTCAACCGGCTCATCGAGCTGCAGATGGAGGGTGCGGTCGGCTGACGCCGAACGACCCTCCCGCCCGTCACCACCACCAGAAGCGGAGCACGAGCACCGGCATGACCGAGACCATCAACAGCCAGGCTGACGCGCCGGCGCAGCACGGCCTGAAGGCGCACTCGCACGGCGCCGGCACCTACCGCAGCACCGTCGTCCCCGACGCCTCGCGCGGCGAGCGGCGCACGTCGTTCGACGTGGCCGACTTCCCGCTGCCCACCGGCCGCGAGGAGGAGTGGCGCTTCACGCCCCTCGACCTGCTGCGCGGTGCCTTGGAGGAGCGCGCCAGCGACGAGGGGGCGGTCCAGGTCGACGTCGCGTCCGCCGAGGGGGTCGTGGTCGGCACGCTGACCGCGGGCCAGGCGCCGCGCGGCACCGGCCTCGTGCCGGGCGACCGCGCCGCGGTGGTGGCCTCGGCCGGCACGCCCGGAGGCGCTGCACGTGCGGATCCCGGCCGAGGCCGACCTCGACCAGCCCGTGCGCGTCACCCTGCACGGCCGCCACGGCCGCACCAACAGCCACTGCGTCATCGAGGCCGGCCGGCACAGCCGGGCCACCGTGGTGATCGACCACGTGGGCACCGGTGAGCACGTGGGCAACGTCGAGGTGCTCGTCGGTGACGGTGCCGACCTCACGGTCGTGAGCCTCCAGCGCTGGGACGACGACGCCGTCCACCTCGGCCAGCAGGACGTGCTGGTCGGGCGCGACGCGCGGGTCAAGCACGTGGCGGTGTCACTCGGCGGCAAGGTCGTGCGGCTCAACGCCAACGTCCGCTACGCCGGCCCCGGCGGCGACGCGACGCTGCTCGGCGTCTACTTCGCCGACGCCGGCCAGCACCTCGAGAACCGCTCCTTCGTCGACCACGCGACACCCCACTGCCGCAGCCGCGTCACCTACAAGGGCGCCCTGCAGGGCGAGACCGCACGCACGGTGTGGGTCGGCGACGTGCTGATCCGCGCCGCGGCCGAGGGCACCGACACCTACGAGCTCAACCGCAACCTCGTGCTCACTGACGGCGCGCGCGCCGACTCGGTGCCGAACCTCGAGATCGAGACCGGCCAGATCGAGGGGGCCGGGCACGCCAGCGCCACCGGGCGCTTCGACGACGAGCAGCTGTTCTACCTGCAGGCGCGCGGGATCAGCGAGTCCGAGGCCCGCCGGCTCGTCGTGCGAGGCTTCTTCGCCGACCTCATCGGCCAGATCGGCGTCCCGGACGTCCAGGACCAGCTGATGAGCGCCATCGAGACCGAGCTCGAGGGGGCCATGGGAGCCGCGGCGGTGGTCGCGTGAGCTTCCAGCCCGCCGTCCACCTCGACGACCTGCCGGACGTCGGCGCCGTGCAGGTGGTCATCGACGACCAGCCCGTGAGCGTCGTGCGGGCCGAGGACGGCTCGATCCACGCGATCGACGACACCTGCTCGCACGCCGAGGTCTCGCTGTCCGAGGGCGAGGTCGACGACTGCACCATCGAGTGCTGGCTGCACGGGTCGCGGTTCGACCTGCGCACCGGCCAGCCCACGGCGCTGCCGGCGACACGTCCGGTCGACGTCTACCCCGTGCGGGTCGAGGACGACGTGGTCCACGTCGACGTCACCGCACCCATCAACTCCGGCAGCGACGCTGCCGCCACCACGAGCAAGGAGCACTGACGCATGGCGACCCTCGAGATCCGCGACCTCCACGTGAGCGTCGACACCGAGCAGGGCACGAAGGAGATCCTGCGCGGCGTCGACCTGACCGTGCGGTCGGGTGAGACCCACGCGATCATGGGCCCCAACGGCTCGGGCAAGTCCACGTTGGCCTACTCCATCGCCGGTCACCCGAAGTACACCGTGACCTCCGGCACCGTCACCCTCGACGGCGAGGACGTGCTCGCGATGAGCGTCGACGAGCGCGCCCGGGCCGGCCTGTTCCTCGCGATGCAGTACCCGGTCGAGGTCCCCGGCGTGACGGTCTCGAACTTCCTGCGCACCGCGAAGACCGCGATCGACGGCGAGGCGCCGAAGCTGCGCACCTGGACCAAGGACGTCAAGGCCGCCATGGCCGACCTGCGCATGGACCCCGCCTTCGCCGAGCGCAACGTCAACGAGGGCTTCTCCGGTGGCGAGAAGAAGCGCCACGAGATCCTCCAGATGGAGCTGCTCAAGCCGAAGTTCGCGGTGCTGGACGAGACCGACTCCGGCCTGGACGTCGACGCCCTCAAGGTCGTCAGCGAGGGCGTCAACCGGGTGCGTGAGGGTGGCGAGGTCGGTGTCCTGCTGATCACCCACTACACGCGGATCCTGCGCTACATCAAGGCCGACCACGTCCACGTGTTCGTCGACGGCCGCATCGCCGAGGAGGGTGGCCCCGAGCTGGCCGACCGCCTCGAGAGCGAGGGCTACGACCGCTTCCTGCCGGCCAAGGCCTGACCATGAGCGCCGTCACGGCACCCCCCAGCGTCGTGCCGGCGCCTGCGTTCTCGGCCGACGAGCTGGCCGCCCTGCGCTCGGACTTCGCGATCCTGTCGCGCACGGTGCGCGGCGGCCGGCCGCTGGTCTACCTCGACTCGGGCGCCACGTCGCAGAAGCCGCGGCAGGTGCTCGACGCCGAGCGGGCCTTCTACGAGCGGCACAACGCCGCCGTCCACCGTGGCGCCCACCAGCTCGCCGAGGAGGCCACCGACGCCTTCGAGGCGGCGCGGGCCGCCGTCGCCGGCTTCGTGGGCGTCCCGGCGCACGAGGTGGTCTTCACCAAGAACGCCACCGAGGCGATCAACCTCGTGGCGTACTCGATGAGCAACGCGGCGACCGCGGGCCCGCAGTCCGCGCGCTTCGTGCTCGGCCCCGGTGACGAGGTCGTCGTCACCGAGATGGAGCACCACGCCAACCTGGTGCCCTGGCAGGAGCTGTGCCGGCGCACCGGCGCGACGCTGCGCTGGATCGGCCTGGACGGCGACGGCCGGCTCGCGCTCGACGAGCTCGACACCGTGGTCACCGAGCGCACGAAGCTCGTGGCGTTCGTGCACGCCTCGAACGTCCTGGGCACCATCAACCCCGTGGCCCCGGTCGTCGCTCGCGCGCGCGAGGTCGGTGCCCTGGTGCTGCTGGACGCCTGCCAGTCCGTGCCCCACCTGCCGGTCGACCTCGCCGCCCTGGGCGTCGACTTCGCGGCGTTCTCGGGGCACAAGATGCTCGGCCCCTCCGGTGTCGGCGTGCTGTGGGGGCGCAGCGAGCTGCTCAACGCGATGCCGCCGTTCCTCACCGGCGGCTCGATGATCGAGGTGGTGCGGATGGAGGGCTCGACCTACGCCCCGCCGCCCCAGCGCTTCGAGGCCGGCGTGCCCATGGCCGCCCAGGCCGTCGGCCTGCACGCCGCCGTCGACTACCTGCGCGCGCTCGGGCCGGACGGCACCGGGATGGCCCGGGTCGCCGCGCACGAGCACCTGCTCACCGAGACGCTGCTGGCGGCGCTGGCCGAGCGGCCCTGGGTGCAGGTCGTCGGACCCACCTCGATGGCCGACCGCGGGGGAGCGGTGTCGTTCGTCGTCGACGGCGTCCACGCCCACGACGTCGGGCAGGTGCTCGACGACCGGGGCGTGGCCGTCCGGGTCGGGCACCACTGCGCGTGGCCGCTGCACCGCCGCTACGGCGTCGCGGCGACGACGCGCGCCTCGTTCGGCCCCTACAGCACCCTGGACGAGGTCGCGACGTTGGTCGACGGCCTCGACCACGTGCGCACGGTCTTCGGGGCAGGTGCCTGATGGACCTCTACCAGGAGCTCATCCTCGAGCACTCCAAGCGCCCGCACGGTGCCGGGCTGCGCGAGCCCTTCGGGGCCGAGGTGCATCACGTCAACCCCACCTGCGGTGACGAGGTGACCCTGCGGGTGCAGCTCGACCGCGGTGGCGACGAGACGGTCGTGCGCGACGTCTCGTACGAGGCCATGGGCTGCGCGATCAGCACGGCCTCGACGTCGGTGCTGCACGACCTCGTGGTGGGCCGCTCGGTCGACGAGGTCGAGCGAGCGTTCGAGGCCATGCGCGCCATGCTCACCAGCCGCGGCACCGACCCCGGTGACGAGGAGGTGCTCGGTGACGGGATCGCCCTCACCGGCGTCTCGAAGTACCCCGCCCGCGTGAAGTGCGCCCTGCTCGGCTGGATGGCGCTGCAGGACGCGTTGACGCAGACAGCAGACCGCGTTCACGCGAACAACCCCGAGGAGATCGCCCGATGACCGACACCACGACCACCACCCCGTCGTCCGGCGGCACGCCCCCGACCGTGGCCGACGTCGAGGAGGCCCTGCACGACGTCGTCGACCCCGAGCTGGGGATCAACGTGGTCGACCTCGGCCTGGTGTACGGCGTCACCGTCGACCAGAACGCGCACGCCGTCATCGACATGACCCTCACCAGCGCCGCCTGCCCGCTCACCGACGTGATCGAGGACCAGACGGCGCAGGCGCTCGAGGGCCTGACCACCGGGTACCGCATCAACTGGGTGTGGATGCCGCCGTGGGGCCCCGACAAGATCACCGACGACGGCCGCGAGCAGCTGCGCGCGCTGGGGTTCAACCTCTGACGAGCGCGTCGACCCCGGTGCGACGCGTCGACGTCCCACCCGCCAGGCTCCAGCGCTGGGTCGAGGGGTTCGTGGAGCGGCACGGCGCGGCGCAGGCGTCCGTGGCCGATGGTGCGCTGCACCTGGTCGCCGCGGATCGGTCGACGGCCGTGCTGCACCCGCTCGTGCCGTTCGTCACCGACCCGCTGGCCGGTGACGCCGACGACCTCGTGCCGGCGCTCGTGGCGCACGTGTCCGCCCCACGTCCGGTCGTGCTGCTGCTCGTGCGCCGCGGTGGCTACGCCGTCGGCGTCGTCGACGCCGGGCGCCTGACCGCCTCGAAGGTCGGCACGCGGTACGTCCAGTCACGCACCGCCGCGGGCGGCTGGTCGCAGCAGCGCTTCGCCCGCCGCCGCGACAACCAGGCCGCGGCGCTGCTCGACACGCTCGCGGCGACCGCCGTCCGGCTCGTGCTCGGTGCCGACGGCCGCAGCGCGCCGCCGGGCGTCGTGGTCGTCACCGGCGGCGACCGCGCCCTCGCCGACGAGCTGATGGACGACCCGCGACTGGCCGCCCTGGCCAGCGCGCGCGCCGGCCGGCACCTCCAGGTGCCCGACCCGCGCAAGGACGTCCTGCAGCGCGCGGTCGAGCAGGCGCTGGCCGTGCAGGTCGACGTCGTCAACGCCTGAGCCGCCGGGTGCGACGCGCGTCACACCCCCTCCTCACACCATCTCCACCTGCGGTGGTTGTCTGCGCCCCCCGACCGGCGGACAGTGGAGGCATGGCTGCCATCTCATCCCGTCAGGCACGGTGGGCGCTGCCGTTCGCCGTCGCGGCTCTGGTCGCGGGCGGTGCGCAGTGGTCCACGCGGGCGGCCGCCGCCACCCCCGACCTGCCGGCGATCACCGCCCAGGACCTGCTGGTGAAGGTGCAGACCGCCAAGGTGCAGGCGCTGAGCGGCACGGTGCGATCGACGACCGCCCTCGGGCTGCCGGCGCTGCCGCGCCAGGGCGGCGTCGACTGGACGTCGCTGCTCGCGGGCACGCAGACGCTGCGGGTCTACGCGGACGGCGCGAGCCGGCAGCGCGTCGACCTGCTGGGCGACCTGACCCAGGCCAGCGTCGTCCACGACGGACGCACCCTCTGGACGTGGAACAGCGCCACCCGCCAGGTGACGCGCACGACCCTGCCCGCGGCGGCCGGCCGGGTGGGTTCCACGCCGAGCTCGCCGCGTGACCTGTCGTCCCTCGCACCGCTGACGCCGCAGGACGCCGCTCAGCGCGCGCTGGCCGCCGTCACGCCGACCACGCGGGTGAGCGTGGGCCGCGCGGCGAGCGTGGCCGGCCGCGACGCGTACGACCTGCGCCTGCAGCCCCGTCAGGCGGCCAGCCTGGTCGGCTCGGTCGACGTCTTCGTCGACGCGAGCACCGGCCTGGTGCTGCGCACGGTCGTGACGCCGCGCGGCGGCGGTGACCCCGCCGTCGACATCGGCTTCACGCGCCTCACGCTGGCCGCACCACCCGCCTCGGCGTTCCGGTTCAGCCCCCCGCCCGGTGCGTCCGTGCGCGACCTGACCCTGCCGTCGCGAAAGCCGGCCCAGGGCTCACCGAGTGCGCACCAGGCCCCGCAGGTCCGAACGTTCGGCACCGGCTGGACCACCGTGGTCGAGACGTCGGTGCCGAAGACCAGCACCCCACCGGGGAAGGGCCCGGACGCCAACGGCGGGCTGGCCGATCTCGTGCTCCGCGCGGCCAAGCCGGTGCCCGGCGGCGGACGGCTGCTCTCGACCCGCCTGGTGAGCGTGCTGCTCACCGGCCAGGGCCAGCTCTACGTCGGAGCCGTGACCCCCGAGGAGCTGATGCGGCAGGCGGAGGTCGCAGCGGTCACGGGCAGCACGGCCCGCTGATGGGCGCTCGCCCGTGAGCGCGATCCGCACGAGCGGGCTCACCAAGCGGTTCCGCGGGGGACAGGTGGCCGTCGACGCCCTCGACCTCGACGTCCCCGAGGGCACCGTCTACGGCTTCCTCGGCCCGAACGGGTCGGGCAAGACCACGACGATCCGGATGGTGCTGGGCCTCATCGGGGCGACGTCCGGGTCGGTCAGCCTGCTCGGCTCGCCGATGCCGCAGGGCTGGGCTCGGGCGCTGCCTCGCGTGGGCGCGCTGATCGAGGGGCCGGCCTGCTACCCGTTCCTGACCGGCGTCGAGAACCTCCAGCGCCTCGACGCCGCCGACGCCACCGCCCCGGCACGCACCCGGTCGGCCCGCATCGACGGAGCGCTCGAGCGGGTCGGCCTCAGCGCTGCCCGCGACAAGCGCTACCGCGCGTACTCCCTCGGCATGCGCCAGCGGCTGGGTATCGCGGCGGCGCTGCTGCGCCCGCGCGACCTGCTCGTGCTGGACGAGCCGACGAACGGGCTGGACCCGCAAGGCACCCGCGAGGTGCGCACGCTCGTGCGCGAGCTCGCCGCCGAGGGCACGACGGTCTTCGTCTCCAGCCACCTGCTGGCCGAGGTCGAGCAGATCTGCACGCACGCCGCCGTCCTGTCGCGGGGTCGGCTGGTGGCGGACGGCGAGGTCGAGCAGCTGCGCGCGGCGGTGAGCAGCCGCCTCGTCGTCACGACGCCCGACGTCGACCAGGCGGCCGGTACCCTCGCTCGGCTGGGCTACGCCGATGTCGTCCACCTCGACCACACCGTGAGCGCCGTCGCGGGCGAGGTGCCGGTGGAGCAGGCCTGCGCCGAGCTCGTCGCCGACGGCGTGCGGGTGCGCGGGCTCGCCGTCGAGCGCCCCTCACTCGAGGACGCGTTCGTGGCGCTGACGGGGGAGGGCTTCGATGTCGCAGGCTGAGGCGGTGCGGGCGACCGGGCGGCTGCTGGGCAGCGAGCTGCGGCTGCTGCTCGGCCGGTTGCGGATCCGCGCGGGCCTGGTCGTGCTCGCCGCGGTTCCGGTGCTGATCGCGGTGGTGGTGCGGACGTTCGGCGGGCCGGACAGCCCGTCCGAGGGCCCCCCGTTCCTCGCCGACGTCACCCAGAACGGCCTCTTCATCGCCTTCACCGCACTCACCGTCGAGCTGCCCCTGTTCCTGCCGCTCGCGATCGGCGTCGTGGCCGGCGACAGCGTGGCGGGCGAGGCGCAGATGGGAACGCTGCGGTACCTGCTCGTCGCACCTGCAGGGCGCACGCGCCTGGTGCTGGTCAAGCTCGCCACCAGCGTGCTGTTCTGCCTCGTGGCCGCGTTCACCGTGGCGGTGGTGGGTGCTGTGGTGGGGGCATTGCTGTTCCCGCTGCACGAGGTGACGTTGCTGTCGGGTGGCACCATCGACGCCGGCGACGCGCTGGTGCGCGGCCTCGGCGTCGCCGCCTACGTCGGGCTGTCCCTGGCGGGGCTGAGCGCGATCGGCGTGTTCGTCTCGACCCTCACCGACGTGCCGATCGCGGCCATGGCCACGACGGTCGGGCTGGCGATCACCAGCCAGATCCTCGACGCGATCCCGCAGGTCTCGGCGATCCACCCGTGGCTGCCGACGCACTACTGGCTGGCCTTCGGCGACCTGCTGCGCCAGCCGGTCGAGACCGCGACGATGCTGCAGGGTCTGGGCCTGCAGGCCGTCTACGTCGCCGTCTTCGGCGCCGCGGCCTGGGCCCGGATGACCACCCGCGACGTCCTCGCCTGACCCCAGCCGGACCTCGCCGGCTGGGCCTCGCTGGCAAGCCCGCGGATCAGTCGTCGACGCCGCGCGCGGCCAGCGCCTCACCGAGCCGGTCGGCGTGCCGCAGGGTCCGCAGCACGAGCGGGACGAGCAGCGCCCGCGGGCTGCGCTCGAGCCCCCTGGCCCGGCGGGCGTCGCGCGCCTGGGCGAACGTGTCGGCCAGCACCGGCACCGCCCGCACGGTGAGGGCCAGCGCCAGCCCGACCCGCTCGGGGTCGACGCCGACGCGCCGCGTGGGGTGCAGCAGCTGCACGCAGACGTCCAGCATGTCCGACACGCGGGTGGTCAGCGTCACCAGCGCCGCAGCCGCCACCGTCACGAGCATCGTGCCGACGACGACCACCACCTGTCGCCAGCCGCCGGTCCACCACTGCAGGGGCACCAGCGCGACGACGAACCACCGCAGTGGCCACACTTGCCGCAGCGCCACGGACGCCGGGATCGCCGCCAGCGCGTAGCCGAGTGCCGTGAGCGCCGCCGCGACGAGCACCGCGACCGGGCTGCGCGCGACGACGAGCGCCGTCGTCCCGAGGAGCAGCGCGGCGAGCAGGAGGCCGGCGGGTGCGCGGTGCAGCCACGAGGTGCCCGGGCGGTAGAGGCCGATCACCGGCCGGCCACGCTCATCAGCTCGCGGTACGCCGCCACCGCGGCCGCAGGGGGTCCGTCGAACGCGATGCGGCCCTCGTCGACGACGACGACGCGGTCATAGGCGTCCAGCAGGTCGAGGTGGTGGGTGACCATCACCACCTGCTGCGGCAGACCGTCGAGCACCCGCGCGATGCGGTCGCTGTTGCGCAGGTCGAGCAGCGTCGTCGGCTCGTCGCAGACCAGCACCGTGGGCTCGGTGACCAGCACCGCGGCGATGGCCAGCAGCTGCTTCTGACCTCCCGAGAGCAGGTGCGCCGGCCGGTCGCCGAGACCGCCGAGGCCGTACTGCTCGAGCGTCGCGCCCACCAGCGCGTCCCGCTCAGCCCGGGGGATCTGCCTGCGGCGCAAGGAGAACGCGACGTCCTCGGCCACCGTCGGCATGACGATCTGGGCATCGGGGTCGGTGAAGACGAAGCCGACCTGGCGGCGGACGGCGGCACCGTCGCGCCGGGTGTCGAGGCCGTCGACGGTGACGCTGCCCTCGGTGGGCAGCACGAGGCCGTTCAGGAGCCGGGCCAGCGTGGACTTGCCCGACCCGTTCGCGCCGACGACGCCGATGCGTCGCTCGGTGAGCTCGAGGTCGATCCCGTCGAGCACGGGGGTGTCGCCGTACCGGTGCCGGACGCCGGTGAGCCGGATCATCCGACACGCTCCACGAGGACGGCGAGGCCTTGCCCGCCGCCGACGGCGCAGGTGGCGACGCCGAAGCGCGCGCCGTCCTGCCGGACCATCCGGCTGAACAGGCGCACCATCAGCAGCGCACCGCTCGCACCCCACGGGTGCCCGAGGGCGATCGCCCCGCCCTCGGTGCACACGACGTCGGCCCCCGGACCGTCCAGCGGGTCGAGCTTCCAGGCGTCGGTGCAGGCGAGCACCTGGGCGGCGAACGCCTCGGTGACCTCCAGGGCTCCGACGTCGCTGACCGTGAGCCCGGCGACCTCGAGGACGGCCTGGACGGCGGGTACGGGTCCGAGGCCGGGCAGCCTGGGGTCGACGCCCGTCGTCGCCACCGCCCGCAGCGCCAGTCCCGGCAGGCCGGATGCCGACCGGGTGGCCTCGCTGACGACGGCGACCGCAGCGGCGCCGTCGCTGACGGAGCACGAGTTGCCGGCCGTCGCCGTGCCGTGGGCGCTGAACGCCGGGCGGAACCGCCCGAGCGTCCGCACGTCCAGGCCGGGTCGGGGACGGTCGTCCGCGGTCACCTCACCGACCGGGACGAGCTCGGCGTCGAACGCCCCGCGCATGCGCGCCGCGACGGTGAGCTGGTGCGACCGCACCGCGTAGGCGTCCTGGCGGTCGCGGCCGACGCCCCTGGCCTCGGCGAGCGCGTCGGCGGCCTCGCCCATGCCCGGGTCGCCGAGCTCGTCCGGTGCGAAGCGAGCGCGCTCGTAGGCCTCGCGGCGGCCGTCCGGCAGCAGGGCCAGCCGAGTCGGGGCCGTGCTGGCGCTCTCGACGCCGCCGGCGAGCAGCACGCCACCGCCGACGGCGACCCGCGTGCCCGCGAGGGCGACGGCCTCCAGGCCGCTGCCGCACTGCCGGTCGACCGTGACGCCGGGCACGTGCACACCCAGGCCGGCGGCCAGTGCGGCCAGCCGGGCGGGGTCCCCGCCGGGCCCCATGCAGTTGCCGAGGACGACGTCGTCGACGTCCAGCTCGTCACCGGCCAGGGCGGTCAGGTCGGCCACGAGGGCCTGCAGCACCGGGACGCTCAGGGCGGTGACGTCGTACCGCGACAGCGCACGTCCGGCGGTGGCGACCGGCGTGCGGCGCGCCGCGACGACGACCGGGGTGCGGTGGGTGCGCACGTCGTCGCTGAGCAGGTAGGCCGTGGGGGGCATCGGCTGCCAGCGTAGATGGCGTTCGATGGTGCGCCGGACGTCAGGGCAGGCGGGGGAGCGCCTCGGCGAGGTCGGCGAGCCGGCCACGCGCGATCTTGCCCGCGGGGGTGCGGGGAAGCGCGTCGGCCTCCAGCCAGCGCCGCGGCCGCGCCCATGCAGGCAGCTCTCGAGCACGCTGGTCGAGGTCGGCCCGGCGCGTCCCCGGTGCGACGACGACCACCGCCGCCACGACCTGCCCCAGGGAGGCGTGCGGCAGGCCCAGGACGGCGACGTCCTCGACGCCCGGCAGCACCGCCAGGGCCGCCTCGAGCTCCTCGGCGACGACGGTGTGCCCCCCGGTGGAGACCGCCGCGTCGCCGCGGCCGAGCACCTCCCAGCCGCCCGGGACCGCCCGGCCCAGGTCGCCGACGCTCGCCCACTCGCCGTCGCGCCGCAGCGGACCCGGCTGGCCCGGGTCCAGGTAGCCGGTGCAGACGTACGGCGATCGCACCCACACCTCGTCGTCGGTCAGCCGCACCGTGGCGCCCGGGAAGTCACGCATGGGTCCGGCCTCGCGGCGCCAGCCGACGAAGGACAGCTCGGCCGCGCCGTAGTACTCGACGACGTCCAGCCCGACGGCGCGGGCGCGCTCGCGCAGCGAATCGGCCAGGCCGGCCCCCGCCACGACGACGGTGCGCAGCGTGGAGCGTCCGGCCGTCGACAGCTCGCACAGCCGGGCCAGCTGCGTCGGGACCACGTGCGCCACGGTCGCCCGTGCCGGCACCGCGTCCCGCAGCGGTGCGACGACCACCTCGGCACCCAGCGACCGGGCGTGGAAGCCGCCGTAGAGCGAGAGTCCTGACGTCAGCGGCAACGGCAGCCACACGACGTCCGCCGAGGTGACGCCGGTGATGCCGCTGAGTGGCTGCAGGCTGGCCCGCCAGGAGGCCAGCGGGCGCACGACGCCCTTGGGTCGCCCGGACGAGCCGGACGTGAACAGCACGAGGTCGTGCTCGCCGAGCCGGCCGTCGTCGACGGCGGTCGTCAGTGCGATCTGGGCGGCCTGGCGCAGGGCGGCCGGCCACCCGGGATCGAGCACCGCGAGCGGTGCGGACGTCGCGCCGTCCAGCCGCGCCGCGAGGCGCTCGAGCAGGTGCTCAGGCGCCGGGGTCTCGACGACCATGGCTGCCGGCGAGCTCGCGGTCGCGGCGACGGGCCGGTTCGACCGGGTGGCCGCGGTGCACCCCGGCCGCCACGAGCGTCGCGATGACGGCCTTGGCGACGTCCCCGGGCAGGAAGACCGTCGCGGCCACGGCCGTCGCCAGCACCGAGGAGGTGCCGGTGACCGCCGCCTGCAGAGGCACCCCCACGAGGTAGACGACTCCGACGCCCCCGACGAGGTTCGCGACCAGGCCCCACCAGACGGGGTAGGCGGGCAGCCGGCGCTCGACGAGCCAGCCGATCACCGCCGCACCCAGGGGCCAGCCGATGAGGTAGCCGACGCTCGGCCCGGCGAACACGCCCAGCCCCCCGCGGCCGCCCGCCAGCAGCGGAAGCCCGGCCGCCACGAGCGCCAGGAACGTCAGCAGCGCCAGCAGGGCCCGCCGCCAGCCGAGCACCGAGCCGGCGACCATCACGCCCAGCGTCTGCAGCGTGACGGGCACGGCGTTGCCGAACAGGTTGATCGAGCCCGGCAGGCCCAGCACCGCGACGAGGGCCGCGAAGGAGGCGACGAGAGCGAGGTCGCGGGACGACGAACGGCGCGAGGTCATGGCGGGAAGGCTAGCGCCGGACGTATCAGGACCCCGAATCACCCGCTCTGTCTGGACATGAGGCCCTCACCGACCTGCCGGGACGCCGGTCTTGTCGCGCTGGTACCGCGACGACCACAATGGACGTCCTCGCGTCCCAGGGGGTCCTTCATGAGCACCGGCGTCGCACCCGACGGACGGGTGGGGTCCGGCCTGTCGGTCGGCCAGCAGCCCGGTGTGGCCGACGCGACGGTCGCCGACCTGCTCGCGCGCGCCACCGCCGGCTCGCAGGCGGCCTGGAACGAGATCGTGCGTCGCTACGAGCGTCTGGTCTGGTCGGTCGCCCGCGCCCACCGGCTGAGCTCCGCCGACGCGGCCGACGTCGTGCAGACGACGTGGCTTCGCCTGGTCGAGCACCTCGGCTCGCTGCACGACCCCGAACGGCTCGGAGCATGGCTGGCCACGACGGCCCGCCGCGAGTCGCTGCGCGTCGCCGGCCGCCGCAAGCGCGAGCAGGTTGACGGCGCCGACGACGAGCTCGCGGCGCTGCCGGACGACGGCATCGGCGTCGAGGAGTCGCTGCTCAGCTCCGAGCGCGACGCCATCGTGCTGCGTGCCGTGCGCCGCCTGGACGAGCGCTGCCAGCGGTTGCTGCGCGTGCTGTCGGCGTCGCCACCTCCGCGGTACGAGGCGGTCGCGGAGGCTCTCGGCATGCCGATCGGCAGCATCGGGCCGACGCGCGGCCGGTGCCTGCACCGGCTCAAGGACGTCCTGACCGAGCTGGGGTGGTCGTGATGGCACCGGACTCGACGACCCGACCGGACCCCGACGAGCACGTGATCGTCGCGCTGGCCGGCGTGTACGACCAGCTCGACCCCGTGCCCGACGTCGTGAGCGAGGCCGCTCGGGCGGCCTTCGGCCTGCGCGACCTGGACGCCGAGCTGGTGCCGTTGGTCGAGTCCGTGGGCACCACGCTGGTGCGCGGCGACGACGACACCTGGCTGTCGTTCGCGGTCGACGGGCTGGAGATCGACCTGGGCTCGCGCCGCGAGCGGCACGGCTGGCAGCTCGTCGGCCAGATCACCGGTGCCGTGCGTGAGCTCGCCGTGCACACGATGGCGGGCTCGGAGACCGTGGACGTCGACGCCCACGGCCGCTTCCGCGCGGCCGTCAGTGCCCGCACCCTGAGCCTGCGCATGACCACGCCGGACGGGCGCCGGCTGCGCACCGAGTGGGTGTCGCTGTGACGGCTCCGGGCGCCGCGACGGGACGCAGCCGGTGACCTCGTGAGCGCCGGCGCCGCAGCCGAGGTAGGCGCCTTCGGGGCGCCGCCGGGAGACGAGGCCGCCCTGACCGGGCAGCAGCTCGCGGCCCAGGCCATGGACCTCGTGGGCTCGGACCCGCTCGCCGCCATCGACCGCGCCGAGCTGGCGCTCGCCGTGGCGCGCGGCCCGGGCGGTGCGGCGGCACGCACGCTCGCCTGGCGGGCGATCGGCCTCGCCGCCCGCGCCCGAGGCGACCTGGCCACGGCCGACCAGGCCCTGCGCCGAGCGGTGCGGGCGGCGTCCCAGGCGGGTGACCGCGCGGGGGCTGCCGAGGCCCGGATGACGCGCTCGTTCGTCCTGCTCGACCTCGGCCGGGCGGCGCAGGCCCTGCGGCTGTCCGCACAGGCGGCGGGCGAGCTGGAGGGCGTCGCCGACGCCAGGCTGCAGGCGCAGCGCGCCCTGATCCTCCAGCGGTGCGGTCGGCTGCCTGACGCGCTGGCCACGTACGACCAGGTGATCCCGCGGCTGGTCGAGGCCGCCGACGTCGTCTGGGAGTCGAGGGCGCGCAGCAACCGGGGGATCCTGCACGCCAACCGCGGCGACCTCGTCGCCGCTGACGCGGACCTGACCCGGGCCGGCGAGCTGCTGCGTGCCGACGGCCGAGAGCTGGACGCTGCCGCCGTGCTGTGGAACCTCGGCTGCCTCGCCCGCGAGCGCGGCGACGTGGTGCTGGCGCTGAGCCGCTTCGACGACGCCGACCCGGTGTGCGACCGGCACGAGTTCATCGTCGGGCTGCGGCTGGTCGACCGCGCCTCGCTCATGCTGGCCGTCGGGGCGGTCGGCGAGGCGCGCTTGCTGGCCGAGCGGGCCCGCGAGGCCCTGCGGACGGCCCACCAGGAGGCCGACCTGATGGAGTGCGAGGCGCTGCTGGCCCGCATCACGCTGCTCGAGGGCGACCGCGCCGCGGCGGTCGAGCACGCCCACCTGGCCCGCGTCGCCGCGGCCGAGCAGGGCCGGCCCGGCTGGGTGCTGCAGGCTCGGCTGCTCGAGCTGTTGGCCGAGGAGGGCTCTGCCGACCTCGGGCTGGTGCGACGGGCGCAGGACCTCGCGTCCGCTCTCGACGACGCCGCCTGGCCCGAGGCGGCCACCGAGGCCCGGCTCGTCGCGGCCCGGGTCGCCGCCGCGCACGGACGCCACGCCCGGGCCGCCGAGCTGCTCGACGCCGCGCGCCCCGCGGCCCGCCGTGCCTCCGCGATGCTGCGGCTGCGCTGGGCCCACACGGCGGCGACCCTCGGCCACCAGGCCGGCGACCGCCGGTCGGCGGCGGCAGCGGTACGCACTGGCATGGCGGTGCTGTCGCGGCACCGGGCCGGCCTCGGAGCCAGCGACCTCCAGGCGCACGTGCCGGCCCTGGCCGAGGACCTCGCCACGGTCGGGCTGCGGACGGCGCTGGAGTCGGGGTCGGCGACCCGGGTGCTGCGCGAGATCGAGCGTTGGCGCGGGCAGGACGTGCGGGCCCGCCCCGTGCGGCCCCCGCGCGACCCCGAGCTGTCGGTGGCGATCGCGGCGCTGCGCCGGGCGTCGGCCGAGCTGCAGCAGGCCGCCGGAGCCACCGGACCGACGCCGCAGCAGCGGGCCCAGCTCACGGCGCGCGAGCGCGACGTCGTGCGGCTGAGCCGGCGGACTCGTGGCGGCGCCTGGAGCCCGCCGCCGCCGCCGGCGTCCGTCGACGAGCTGCGGGCCGGCCTCGGGGGCAAGGCGCTCGTCGAGTACCTCGCGCTGGACGGCGAGCTGCTGGCGGTCACCCTGGGCGGCGACGACGCCGGTGTGGGTGCCGCGCCGAGGCTGCACCGGCTGGGGCCGGTCGCCCAGGTCGAGGACGCCCTCGAGCACCTCCAGTTCGCGCTGGCCCGGCTCGCGACCGGGCGAGGCAGCGAGCGGGGTCTGGCAGCCGCCCTGCAGGGCGCGCGAGCGTCGGCGGCCACCCTCGACCGGCTGCTCGTCGGCCCGCTCGACGCGGTGCTGCGGCCGGTGCTGGCCGCCTCGCCCGGGGCAGCGGAGGCCGGCGGTGTCGTCGTCGCGCCCACCGAGAGCCTGCACGCGGTGCCGTGGAGCTGCCTGCCCGGGCTCGCGGGCGCGCCGGTGCACCTCGTGCGCTCCGGTGCCAGCTGGCTCGCGGCGCGCTCGCACCGGGCGCACCGCCCGCCGAAGAGCGTCGACCAGCCGGAGGTCTTCGTCACCGGGCCGGGCGTGCGGCCCGTCGAGCGCGCGCTCGAGCACCGCGCCCGCGCCCCCGCGGTGGCCTTCGGGGCGGAGGCGACCGTGGCGCGCACGCTGGAGCTGCTCGACGGCGCGGGCGTGGCGCACGTCGCGGCACACGGCTCCTTCCGCGCCGACAACCCGCTGCTGTCGTCCCTGCGGCTGCATGACGGCGACCTCACCGTCTACGACCTCGAGGGTCTCGGCCAGCCGCCCCAGCTGGTCGTGCTCGCCGCCTGCCACTCGGCAGCGGCGCAGGTGCTGCCCGGCAACCAGCTGCTCGGCGTCGCGCACGCCCTGCTCGGCATGGGCACGGCCGGCGTCGTGGCCACGACCCTGCCCACGCCGGACGCCGAGACCGCCGTGCTCATGGACGCCCTGCACACCCACCTGGCGGCCGGCCTGGACGCCGGTGCCGCGCTGCTGCGGGCCCGTGACTCGCTCGACCTCGGCACCCCCGCCGGGTTCGCGACGAGCGCCGGGTTCGACCTCTACGGCTGCTGAGCCACCGGAAGGCGCACGTCGGTGGCGGGAGCGTAGCGGCGTCCGTAGCCGTCAGCCGGTGCCGCGCCCAGCTCGTCGAGCAGCTCGTCGGCCACCTCGCGGGCCGTGCGTCCCGGCGAAGCCACCGCCCGACGGGCGATCTCGGCGGCGACGAGGGGAGCGGCGAAGGAGGTGCCGCTCCAGGCCGCCCAGCCGGCGAAGGCGGGGTCGTCCGGGTCGTCGGTGCGCCGTCCGTCGACGTAGCAGCTGTGCAGGGCCACCCCGGGTGCGCACACGTCGACCCACCCGCCGTAGTTGCTGAACTCGGCGGTGCTGCCGTCGGCGCTGTCGTAGGCGGCGACGGCGACGACGCGCTCGAACGCCGCCGGCCAGAACCGCCGGTCGTGGCCGTTGTTGCCCGCGGCCGCGACCACGACGCGCGAGGGGTCCAGCGCGCCGAGCGCCTCCTGCAGGGCGCGCGGCGGCCGGTTCCGCCGCGTGTAGCCGCCCAGCGAGAGGTTGATCACCGGTGCGGTGGTCTCCGCGACCCCCAGGGCGACGCTGAGGTCGTCCCCGAACCCGCTCGACGACAGCACCTTGCGCTGCTCGAGCGCCAGGCCCGGGGCCACGCGCTGCACGAGCCCGCAGATGAACGTGCCGTGACCCGCCTCGGTGTCGAGGACGAGGTTGCCGTCCTCGTCGAGCAGGTCGACGTCGTCCGGCTGCTGGTCGAGCAGGGCAGGCGCGAACAGCGCGTGCACGGGGTCGGCCACACCGGTGTCGAGAACGGCGAGGTCAGGGGTCTGCGACAGCAGCGAGATCCCTTGCGGCACAGGCAGAGCATCGGCCTGGAGCGGCTCGTTGGCGGGACCGCCGAGGTAGACCCACTCGCCGGTGAAGACGTGGTTGAGCTCGACGTGCGAGCCGCGGGCCCGGGCGCGGCCCTCGAGCGCCCGCTGCAGGTGGGCGACCTTGACGTCGTCCGGCACCGTCCAGCGCTGGACGTCGACGCCCCGGCGGGCCAGCCGCTCGTTGAGCTCGTCGTCGGGGCGCACGCGCGGGGACTGGGTCTCGGCGCGCAGCTCGTCGACGGCGCCGCGGCCGAGCAGCAGCTCACCGGGCCGGAACAGGTAGCCCTCGTCGACGTCGTCCTGCGCCACGCCGCCGCGCAGCGGTGGCTTGGCCTGGGCACGCTGGAAGGCGAGCCGACGGAGGTCCTGCCAGCTGCTGGGTGCGGTCATGGTCGTCCTTCGTCCACGGCTTCGTCAGCCTCGTCCGGACCCGGCGCCAGCACCGGGACGATCGTCGTGGGGGTCGGGAGCAGTCTGCTCCCGACCCCCACCCGTCAGCCACCGATTCGGACCGATCCGCCCCGTGAGGCGGACAGCTCCGGATCCCACCACCACGGTGGCTGCGTGATCAGCGGCCGGACGCTCGCGCCCCCTGCGCGCGCGCGTCGGCGGCGGGCGGCGATGATGCGCGCGCGAGTCCGGATCGCCTCTGCGCGCCTGGCGCGCAGCTCTCGCTCGCTCGACACCATCGATCGCTCCCGTTCGTCGGCCGGCGACGGCGTCGGGCCGTCACGACCTACCAGAGCGGCGGGCGGCGTCCTTGATACGTCCGATCCCGACGTCCTCCTCGACCTCCGCGTCCCAGGCGTGCACTTCGGTGACAAAGTGCACGCGTGGGCGGGGGTCCGGCGTGCACTTCGGTGACAAAGTGCACGCGTGGGCGGGGTGGGGGTCAGAGTGACGACGCGCTCAGCGTGTCGCACCGGTTCAGGTCACCGCTTTCGTAGCCGCGGGTGAACCAGCGCTGGCGCTGCTCGGACGAGCCGTGGGTCCACGACTCCGGGTTGACGCGTCCCTGGGTGCTCTTCTGGATCCGGTCGTCGCCCACCGCCGAGGCCGCCGACAGCGCGGACTGGATGTCGCGCTGGGTGAGCGGCTTGAGGTAGGTGCGGCCCTTCGCGTCCTCGGTGCTCGCGGCGCCGTTGGCCCAGACCCCGGCGAGGCAGTCGGCCATCAGCTCGATCCGCACCGACCCGGACTGCGCACCCTGCGGGTCCTGCTGCGCGGCGTCCAGCACTCCCAGGAGGTCCTGGACGTGGTGGCCGTATTCATGGGCGACGACGTACTCCTGGGCCAGGGCGCCGTCGTCCGCCCCGAACCTGCTGCTCAGCTCGTCGAAGAAGCTCGCGTCGATGTAGACCTTCTTGTCCAGCGGGCAGTAGAAGGGCCCGACCTGGTTCGACGCCGTGCCGCAGGCCGACTGCGTCGCGCCCTTGTAGAGCACGGTCTTGGCCGGCGTGTACTGCCGCTGGTAGCGGGGCAGGGCCTCGGACCAGTAGGCCTGCACGCTGTTGACCGCTCCGACGACCCGGCACTCGACGTCGCGGTTGGCGTCCGCGCCGGTCTTGCACTGCTGCCCCACGGTGCTCTGCCCGGGCTCGACCGGTGCACCGGGCGAGCCGGTGATCGAGCTGGTGTCGACGCCGAAGACCAGCCCCAGGATCAAGATGACCAGGCCGGCGCCGCCGCCGATCGCGATGCCACCACGACCGCCGCCGCCCGACTGGATCTGGCTGGTGTCGAGCTGCGCGTCGTCGTTGAAGCTCACGCCGCGTAGACTAACTGCGAGATCGGCCGCACGCCCTGCGAGGAACGCACGTCGGCTTGAGGAGCACCGCAGCCGTCCGTCCCCCCGCGAGCGTGAGAGGCACACCACCGTGATCACCGTCACCGACCTCGAGGTGCGTGTGGGCGCGCGCGTGCTGATCGGCGGCGCGACGTTCCGCGTCGCGGACGGCGACCGCGTCGGGCTGGTCGGGCGCAACGGCGCCGGCAAGACGACCCTCACCAAGATCCTCGCCGGCCAGGGTCAGCCGGCGAGCGGCACCGTCACGTCCTCGGGCGACGTCGGCTACCTGCCGCAGGACCCTCGCACCGGCGACCTCGAGGTGCTCGCACGAGACCGCATCCTGTCCGCGCGCGGCCTGGACGTCGTGCTGCGCCAGCTGCGCGATACCGAGGGCGCCATGGCCAGCGCGGACGACGAGACGCGCGAGAAGGCCATGGGTCGCTACAGCCGTCTGGACGCCGAGTTCGCCTCGCGCGGCGGGTACGCGGCCGAGAGCGAGGCGGCCAGCATCGCCAGCAGCCTGGCGCTGCCTGAGCGGGTCCTCACCCAGCCCCTGCGGACGCTGTCCGGCGGCCAGCGACGTCGCGTCGAGCTGGCGCGGATCCTGTTCAGCGGCGCCAGCACCCTGCTGCTCGACGAGCCGACGAACCACCTGGACGCCGACTCGATCCTGTGGCTGCGCGACTACCTCAAGGCGTTCCGCGGCGGCCTCATCATCATCAGCCACGACGTCTCGCTGCTGGACGTCGTGGTCAACCGGGTCTTCCACCTGGACGCCAACCGGGCCGAGCTCGACATCTACAACGTCGGCTGGAAGCCGTACCTCACCCAGCGCGAGACCGACGAGCGCCGTCGCAAGCGTGAGCGCGCGAACGCCGAGAAGAAGGCCGCCACGCTGCTGTCGCAGGCTGACAAGATGCGCGCCAAGGCCACCAAAGCCGTTGCAGCACAGAACATGGCGCGCCGCGCTGAGCGTCTGCTGTCGGGTCTGGAGAGCGAGCGGGCGCACGACAAGGTCGCCAAGCTGCGCTTCCCTGAGCCCGCCCCCTGCGGACGCACGCCGCTCACGGCCGAGGGACTGTCGCGGTCGTACGGCTCCTTGGAGGTCTTCACCGACGTCGACCTCGCCGTCGACCGGGGCAGCAAGGTCGTCGTCCTCGGCCTCAACGGCGCCGGCAAGACCACGCTGCTGCGGATGCTCGCCGGGATCGACCCCCCTGACACGGGGGAGGTCAAGCCGGGCCACGGGCTGCGCCTCGGCTACTACGCGCAGGAGCACGAGACTCTCGACACCGACCGCACCGTGCTCGAGAACATGCGCACCGCGGCACCGGACCTCGGCGACACGGACGTGCGCAAGGTGCTCGGGTCGTTCCTGTTCAGCGGCGACGACGCCGACAAGCCGGTGCGGGTGCTGTCCGGTGGCGAGAAGACCCGGCTGGCCCTCGCGACGCTCGTCGTCTCCAGCGCGAACGTCCTGCTGCTGGACGAGCCCACCAACAACCTCGACCCCGCCAGCCGCGACGAGGTGCTCGGAGCCCTGCGTACCTACAAGGGCGCCGTCATCCTCGTCACCCACGACGAGGGCGCCGTGCACGCCCTCGAGCCCGAGCGCGTGCTGCTGCTGCCCGACGGCGACGAGGACCTCTGGAGCCCCGAGTACGCCGACCTGGTCGCCCTCGCCTGATCATCTCAGGTGGCGGACCCTCTCGACATCTCCCACGATGGGTTGCCTGGCGACCAGAGGAGGTCTCGTGACAGCCGTGAAGAAGGGCGCCCGACTGACCGGCAACGACCGGGAGCAGATGGCCAAGACGGTGACGTCGTTGTACGGCCAGGGCAAGAGCATCCGCGACATCTCCGCGGAGACAGGGCGGTCGTACGGTTTCGTGCACCGCGTCCTGAGCGAGAGCGAGCTGACCCTGCGGGGTCGGGGCGGGGCCACCCGCCGGCGCTCGAGCTGATGCACTGAGCGAGCGGGGTCGCACCGGGGCCTAGGCTCTCGGCATGTCAGATCACCTGCCGGACGCCTCAGCGAACGATGCTGTAGTGGACGTCGACCCCGCTCTGCTCGGCTCGGGACACCTGCGCCTCGCCCAGGACGCCAGCGTGCTCACCGTCACGCTCGACCGGCCCGAGGCGCGCAACGCCCAGACGCCTGCCACCTGGCGCGCACTGGCCGCCATCGGCCGCGCGCTCACCGACGCCGTGCGCGTCGTGGTCGTGCGCGGTGAGGGCGCCTCGTTCAGCGCGGGACTCGACCGCGCGATGTTCACGACCGACGGCATCGACGGGGAGCCGTCGTTCGTCGACCTCGCCCGACAGTCGGCGGACGAGCTCGACCGCACGATCGCCGGCTACCAGGAGGGGTTCACCTGGCTGCGCGACCCCCGCATCATCAGCGTCGCCGCGGTGCAGGGCCACGCCGTGGGCGCCGGGTTCCAGCTGGCCCTGGCGTGCGACCTGCGGGTGGTCGCTGACGACGTGCAGCTCGCGATGCGCGAGACCAGCCTCGGCCTGGTGCCCGACCTGACCGGCACGGCGCCGCTCGTGCGCGCGGTGGGCGAGGCGCGAGCGCTGGAGATCTGCGTCACGGGGCGCTCGGTGGGTGCGGCCGAGGCCGTCAGCACCGGTCTGGCCAGCCTGTCGGTGCCTCGTGGTCAACTCGAGGTTGCGGTCGCCGACCTGGTGGCCGCGCTGACCGAGCCCGACGCGGGCGCGGTTCGCGACACGAAGGCGGTCCTGCTGGGTGCCGGCCAGCGGTCGGACGACGAGCAGCGGGCCGTCGAGCGGGCCGGCCAGGCTCGGCGGCTGGCGGCGTTGGCGCGCCACCTGCGCTGATCACCGGCCGTCGCGGGAAGTGCAGCGGCCGCTGGGGCGTTGTCACGGCGGCGCGGGCAGCAACGGCACGGGCAAGAGCACCACGGCCGGTCACCGGCCGTCGAGAGGGGTAGCGGATGTCGATGGGCGGCGGCATGGGTCGCGGGGGCGGTGCGTTCATGCACTCCCTGCGCCGAGACCCGGCGGTGAAGTCGGCCTCGCTGAGCCCCGGCGTGGCGCGGCGGATCGTCAGCTTCGCGCGGCCGTTCCGGGCCCAGATCCTCGTCTTCCTGGCGCTGGTGGTCGTCGACTCGGTGCTCGTCATCGCGACGCCCCTGCTGCTGAAGCGGATCATCGACCAGGGCGTGATCCCCGGCGACCGCGGCGTCGTCGTCACCTCAGCCCTCATCGTGGCGGGGCTGGCCGTCTTCGACGCCGCGCTGGGGCTCGCCGAGCGCTACCAGTCCTCCCGCATCGGCGAAGGGCTCATCTACCTGCTGCGGGTCAAGGTGTTCGCCCACGTGCAGCGCATGCCGATCGCCTTCTTCACCCGCACGCAGACCGGCTCGCTCGTGTCTCGCCTCAACAGCGACGTCATCGGCGCGCAGCAGGCGTTCACCTCGACCCTGTCCTCGGTGGTCTCCAACGTCGTCACGCTCGTGGTCGTGCTGATCGCGATGCTCACGCTGTCGTGGCAGATCACCGTCGTGGCCCTGCTCATGCTGCCGCTGTTCGTCATCCCGGCCCAGCTGCTCGGGCGCCGGCTGGCGGCCATCAGCCGTGAGGCGATGGTGCTCAACGCCGACATGGGCCAGTCCATGACCGAGCGCTTCAACGTCGCCGGCGCCATGCTCGTCAAGATCTTCGGGCGGCTCCCGCACGAGGAGCAGGTGTTCTCCGACAAGGCCTCCCGGGTGCGCGACATCGGGGTGAAGTCGGCGATGTACGGCCGGCTGCTGTTCACGGCGCTCACCCTCGTGGCCGCCCTCGCCACCGCGTTGGTGTACGGCGCCGGCGGCTGGCTGGTCATCGACGGCACGCTGGGCGTGGGCGCGCTCGTCGCCATGGCCGCCCTGCTCGGTCGGCTCTACGGGCCGCTCACGGCGCTGTCCAACGTGCAGGTCGACGTCATGACCGCCCTCGTGAGCTTCGACCGCGTCTTCGAGGTGCTCGACCTCGAGCCCCTCGTCCGCGACAAGGACGGCGCCGTCGAGCTACCGCGCGACGCCGCGTCCGTCGAGTTCGACCACGTGTCGTTCCGGTACCCGCGGGCTGACGAGGTCTCGCTCGCGTCCCTGGAGTCCGTCGCCGTCCTCGACAGCTCCGAGCCGCAGCAGGTGCTGACCGACGTCAGCTTCAGCGTCCAGCCCGGTCAGGTCGTCGCCCTCGTGGGCCACTCGGGCGCGGGCAAGTCCACGATCACCCACCTGGTGTCACGGCTGTACGACGTCAAGGGCGGTGCCGTGCGCATCGGCGGTCTGGACGTCCGTGACGTCACCTTGGAGTCGCTGCACCGCACCGTGGGCGTGGTGAGCCAGGACGCGCACATGTTCCACGACACGATCCGCGGCAACCTGCTGCTCGCCCGGCCCGAGGCCACTGCGGCCGAGCTCGAGCAGGCGTGCCGCGACGCGCAGATCTGGGGCCTGGTGAGCGCGTTGCCCGAGGGCCTCGACACCGTCGTGGGCGACCGCGGCTACCGGCTGTCCGGCGGTGAGAAGCAGCGCCTGGCCCTCGCCCGGCTGCTGCTCAAGGCGCCCTCTGTCGTGGTGCTGGACGAGGCGACGGCGCACCTGGACTCCGAGAGCGAGGCCGCCGTCCAGCGCGCGCTGGCCACTGCCCTCGTCGGCCGCACGGCCATCGTCATCGCCCACCGGCTCTCGACCATCCGCGACGCCGACGAGATCCTGGTGGTCGACGAGGGGTCGATCGTCGAGCGAGGCAGCCACGAGACGCTGCTGGCCGCCGGTGGTCACTACGCGGACTTGTACCGCACCCAGTTCGCGCAGCAGGACGACGGGCAGGCGGTCATCACCACGTCCTGAGGGTGGTCGGCGTCAGCCGAGCGGCTTGCGCACCAGCAAGTAGCCCTGCTCCGAGTGGCCCTCGACGTCAGCGGGCTCACCGCCCCAGAACACCGTCTCGAACCCCGCGTCAGCGAACAGCCGACGCAGCTGGCCCGGCTCGTGCCACCAGATGTCGAACTCGACGCCGGTGCCCGTCGTCCGGCCGGCTCGTCGGTGTGAGCCGTCGCCGGCCTTGAACCCGGTCACCAGGTGGCCGCCGGGGCACAGCACGCGGTGCAGCTCGGCCAGGGCCGACGCTCGGTCCTCGGGCGGCAGGAACATCAGCGAGTACCAGGCCACGACGCCGGCCAGCTCGCCGTCGCCGAACGGCAGACCGCGCACGTCGGCCACGTCGAAGGTGAAGCCCGGCTGGTCGCGTCGCGCCACCTCGACCATGCCCGGCGACAGGTCGACGCCACGCGGGCGCAGGCCACGCGCCGCCAGGAAGGGTGCGAGGCGCCCGGTGCCGCAGCCGACGTCGCCCACGTCAACCCCGTGGCCGGCCTGGACCACCAGTTGGCAGAACAAGCCCAGTACGGCCTGGTCGACGGGCATGCGCTCCAGCGCGCCCTCCAGCCGCTCGGCGTAGAACTCGGCCAGGACGTCGTGCGCCGCGCGCAGCTCGTCCGTGCTGTCGCTGGGGGCGCTCACGAGAACCTCACAGCGAGCGGGTGGCGCCGCCGTCCACCGGCAGCACGATGCCGGTGAGGTAGGAGGCGGCGGGGGACAGCACGAAGGCCGCCACGCGTCCGAACTCGTCCGGCCGGCCGTAGCGCCGCAACGGGATGGCGGACTCGGCGTCGCGCCGGGCCGAGGCGGGACGCCCGGTGCCTTCGTCCAGCTGGCGCACGCGGTCGGTGTCGATGCGACCGGGCAGCAGCGCGTTGACGCGCACGGCCCGGTGGCCGTTCTCGTCGGCCATGGTCTTGGCGAGCATCGCCAGGCCGGGGCGCAGTCCGTTCGACGTCGCGAGGCCGGCGATCGGTGAGCGCACCGAGGTCGAGAGCACGAACGCGATCGAGGACCCCTCGACCGAGGCGGCGTCGGCGACCGCGCGAGCGAGGCGCGCCGGGCCGAGGAACACGGTCTCGAAGGCGGCGCGCCACTGGTCGTCGGTGATCTGGTCCGAGGTGCCGGCGGGCGGGCCGCCGACGCTGATCAGCGCGCCGTCCAGCCGCCCGAAGCGCGCGACCGCCGCCGCCACGAGGCGCTCGGCGAGGCCGGGGTCGCCGAGGTCGCCGGGGATGACCATGACCTGGCCGGGCGCGGCCGACGCGGCCAGCTCCTCGAGGCGCGACTCGTCGCGGCTGCAGACCAGCAGCCGGGCTCCCTCGGCGAGCAGCTGCTCTGCGGTGGCGCGGCCCAGGCCGCTCGAGGCGCCCGTGACGATGTAGGCGCGGTCAGTCAGTCCGAGGTCCATGCCGCACAGTCTGTCATCGGCCCGTCACGTCGATGCGGGCAGGACACGGCGCGATGTGCTGGTGCCTCACTCGTCCTCGTCGTCCCAGATCCGGCGCCGGCGGGGTGCGGCCGGCACCGGCGTCGAGCGGCCTGCCTCGTCGGCGGGCTCCTGCGCCTGGCGACGTCGCACGTACCAGAACGGGAAGCCCAGGGCGAGTACCGCGAACACCCACCACTGCACCGCGTACGAGGCGTTGATGCCCTCACCGCCGTCGAGCTCAGGCCGGCCGAGCAGGGCAGGGGCGTTCGCGGCGGGTGGTGTCTCGCTCACCAGCGCGCCGTAGGCGCGGTAGAGCGGCCGGCCCAGCGTGGCCTCGACCTGCGCGACCGCGATGCTGCCGACCTGGCCGGGAGGGGTGCGCCCGCTGCGCTGCGGCTCGCTGGGCCGCAGCCGGGCCAGGACCTCGACGCGGCCCGAGGGAGGAGCGGGCACCTCGTCCGGCTGCTCGCCCGGCGTGCGCCCGCTCGTGCCGCTCGGCACCCAGCCCCGGTCGACGAGCAGGGCGCTGCCGTCGTCGAGGACGAGCGGCACGAGCACCTCGTAGCCGAACACCGGCGCGCCGCCGATGTCGCGTGGGCGGTTGCGCACGAGCGTGGTGCCGGCCACGTCGTAACGGCCCGAGGCACGCACCGGACGCCACTGCAGGCTGGGGTCGAACGCCGCGTCCGGGCCGCTGATCAGGCTGGTCAAGGGCACGGGCCGGGCGTCGTAGTTGTGCTCGACGAGCTGCTTGCGCTGGTGCTTGTCCTCGAACCGGTGCCACTGCCAGCGACCGAGGGCCACGCACGCGAGCGCGACGACGACCGCCAGCAGCGAGACGGCGACGGTCTGCCGATGGCGGCTCCAGAACCCGGTGCCGGACACGGCACGACGGTAACCGGCCAGCCGGGCGCCGCCGCGCGAGGGGACGTAGGGTGGGCAGGTGCAGAGCGCCGGTTCGCAGGGTGGTGGTGCGCTGGTCGACGCCTTCGGTCGGGTGGCGACCGACCTGCGCGTGTCGGTGACCGACCGCTGCAACCTGCGCTGCACCTACTGCATGCCGGCTGAGGGGCTGGACTGGCTGCCCAAGCCCGAGCTGCTCACCTTCGAGGAGCTCGCCCGGGTCATCGCCATCGCCGTGCGGCTGGGGGTGACCTCGGTGCGGCTCACCGGCGGTGAGCCGTTGCTGCGGCGGGGTCTGCCGGAGCTGGTGGCGCAGATCGCGGCCATCGAGCCCCGGCCGCGGATCGCCATGACGACCAACGGCCTCGGGCTGGACCGCCTCGCCCAGCCGCTCAGGGACGCCGGGCTCGACCGCGTCAACGTCTCGCTGGACACCGTCGACCGCGAGGCGTTCACCCGCCTGACGCGGCGCGATCGCCTCGACGACGTGGTCAAGGGCCTGCGGGCCGCTGCGGACGCCGGACTCGCGCCGGTCAAGGTCAACGCCGTCGCGATGCGAGGGGTCAACGACACCAGTGTCGCCGACCTGCTGCAGTGGTGCCTCGACCGCGGCTACGAGCTGCGCTTCATCGAGCAGATGCCGCTCGACGCCGACCATCGCTGGGAGCGCTCGACGATGGTGACGCAGACCGAGATCCTCGAGCGGCTCGGCGAGCGGTTCACCCTCACCCCGACGGGCGCCGACGCGCGGGGGAGTGCGCCGGCCGAGACGTGGCTCGTCGACGGCGGCCCTGCGGTGGTGGGTGTCATCGCGAGCGTGTCGCAGCCGTTCTGCGGCGCGTGCGACCGCATGCGGCTCACTGCCGACGGTCAGCTGCGCTCGTGCCTGTTCGCCCGGTCCGAGGACGACCTGCGCACCCCGCTGCGCGCGGGCGCGTCGGACGAGGAGCTCGCCGCGCAGATGATGCGGCTCATGGCTGCCAAGAAGGCCGGTCACGGGATCGACGACCCGACGTTCCTGCAGCCCGCCCGGCCGATGTCGGCCATCGGCGGCTGATCCCGCTCAGTCGCGGGTCGGCTCGCTCAGGCTGGCCGCCGGGACGGTCTCGCGCAGGAAGCCGCGCACGGACAGGAAGTCGCCGAGCGACTGCAGGTGGCCCTCGCACGCCAGCCAGGTCTTGCGACGCTCCGGTGGGTGCAGCTTGGGGTTGTTCCAGCGCAGCGCCCAGACGGCCGGCGTCCGGCACCCTTTGGCGCTGCAGACCAGGTTCGGCACGAAGGCCGGAACCTCAGGGGAGGTCACGCACCCAGCCTGCCACGCTTGCCGTCGTCCAGGGCGGGTTTGTCCGGGACGTAGGCCTGGTGGCCGCCCTGTCGGCGCGGCCCGGCGTTCGCGACCACGACCGCGACGTACGGCAGCAGGATCGCGGCCGCGGCGAACACCCAGCGCAGCGGCCCCTCGAAGACGACCGCCAGCACGAAGCACACGGTGCGGATGGACATCGAGATGAGGTACTTGCGCATGCGCTGCGCGAGGTCGGCGTCGTGGGAGGCCTGGGCGTCGGTGATGGTGTGCACCTCGACCGGCCGTTGCTGCCGTGTCACGTCACGACGGTACGCGCTGGCCGCGACAGGTGCCATCGCGGGCGCGGTCGTCAGGAGGCCTGGCTGACGCTGGAGCAGTTGAAGCCGCGGACCCGCAGCGCGGGCATGGCGGTGCGGGGCAGGTAGTCACCGAACTCGCGCCCGAGCGTCGGCACGGTCTGGCCGGCGGCCTGGATCCGGTCGAGCAGGTCGACCGGCGACTCGTTGAACCGGAAGTTGGTCACGGCCCCGACGACCTCGCCGCCCTCGACCTTGTAGACCCCGTCGCGGGTCAGCCCGGTGAGGAGCAGGGTCTGCGGGTCGACCTCGCGGATGTACCACAGGCAGGTCATGAGCAGGCCGTCGTCGAGGTCGCGCACCAGGTCGAGGGCGGAACCGGTGCCGCCCTCGACGTCCAGCAGGAGGTTGTCGGTGCCGGGCGTGTTGGCCAGCCCGGCCAGCGCGGCGCTGTGCCGGGTCGTGGGCAGAGCACGCAGCACGCCGGCGTCGACCCACGAGACGGCCTCGATCGGCAGCCCGTTGTCGAACACCGACGCCATCGGCGAGCTGGACGTGGTCATCACCGTGGCCGCGGACTCCAGCCCGGGCGCGTGCGGGTCGCTGCGCAGGCTCAGCGCCTGCGACGACAGCTGGTCGCCGACGCGGGTACCCCCGCCCTTGCGACCGAACACCGACCGGCCCTCGTGGGCGGACCGGGCATCGGCCGACAGGTACGCGTACAGCATGAGGTCGGCCACCGCCGAGGGCGGCAGCACCGTGTCGTGGCGACCGGCGTCCACCTCGACCCGGCGGGCCTGCCACGCCAGCCGCTCGCTCACCTCGTCGGCCAGCGCCGCGACGTCGACGCCGTCGAGCGTGCGGGCACCAGCGCCCGCCCAGGCCGACCGGGTGCGCGCGTGCGACTTGCCGTTCAGCTGGACGACGGCGCTGGGCTGCTCGTGGCGCGCCCGCAGCCCGGTGCTGGACGCCAGGTAGGTGGTGCGCAGCGTGTGCTCGGCGAAGCCGAAGAGCTCCTGCTCGGCCGACCGGGCCGCGTCGAGCGCCGCACCGAGGCCCTGCGCCAGGCCGGCCAGGTCGCTCGCGCCGACCTCGCCGGGCTCGTGACCGAAGCCGTCGTCCGCGACGCCCTGGATCAGCTCGGCGGCGTCCTCGGACGGAGAGGCGGAGCGGGCGGCGGCCTCCGCGTCCGCGACCAGCGAGGCGACGTCGTCGACACCGACGCCGCTGCGGGTGATCGCGCCCACGCGGTTCCCGTCGTGCACCGCGATGACGCTGACGTCCTGGCCGGACGTGATGCCGTTGGTGGTGAGCGTGTTCGCGGCCCAGCGCAGGTTGGCCTGCTGGTGCGCGCCCACGAGCACCACGCACGGCCCCGTCGCCGCCGCGAGGGCGCGCTCGGCGAGCTCGCCGGGGTGGGTGCGCTCGCTCATGCCTGGCCCTCCTGGGTGGTGTTCAGCACTCGGACGTCGGTGAACAGCGCGCTGGGGCAGCCGTGGCTCACGGCGGCGACCTGGCCGGGTTGGCCCTTGCCGCAGTTGAACGCCCCGCCGAGCACCCAGGTCTGCGGGCCGCCCACGACCTTCATCGACCCCCAGAAGTCGGTGGTGGTGGCTTGGTAGGCGACGTCCTTGACCATCCCGGCGAGGCGGCCGTTCTCGATCCGGTAGAAGCGCTGGCCGGTGAACTGGAAGTTGTAGCGCTGCATGTCGATCGACCAGGACTTGTCGCCCAGGATGTAGATGCCGCGCTCGACGCCGCCGATGATCTCCTCGGTCGAGGGACCCTCAGGTGCCGGCTGGAGGCTCACGTTGGCCATCCGCTGGATCGGCACGTGCGCGTAGGAGTCGGCGAACGCGCAGCCGTTCGAGCGCTCCTGCCCGGTGAGCCGCGCGATGCGGCGGTCGAGCTGGTAGCCGACCAGGGTGCCGTCGCGCACGATGTCGAACTGGCCGGTGGCCACGCCCTCGTCGTCCCAGCCGGTCGTGGCCAGGCCGTGCTCGACGGTGCGGTCACCCGTGACGTGCATCAGCGGCGTCCCGTAGCGCAGCGTGCCGAGCTGGTCGGGCGTGGCGAACGACATGCCCGCGTAGGCCGCCTCGTAGCCGAGCGCGCGGTCGAGCTCGGTCGCGTGCCCGATGGACTCGTGGATGGTGAGCCAGAGGTTGCTCGGGTCGATCACCAGGTCGTAGCGGCCCGCCTCGACCGATGGTGCCTTGAGCTTCTCGACCGCCAGCGCCGGCAGCGCCGCGATCTCGCTGGCCCAGTCCCACGCGCCGTCCGCGGCGGTGCCGACGACGTACTCCCAGCCGCGGCCGACCGGCGGCGCCAGCGTGCGCATCGTCTCGACGCCGTCACCGGTGACGACCACGCCGGTGAGGACGGGCTGCACGCGCACGCGCTGCTGGGTGGTCGCCGTGCCGCTGGAGTCGGCGTAGAACTTCTGCTCCTTCACCGCGCCGAACTCGGCGTCGACGTGGTTGAGCCCGGCGTCCAGCAGCTGGCGCGACCAGGTCTCGAAGAGCTCGGCCTTGTCGTGGTCGGGCACGTCGAACGGGTCGATGCCGTACGCCGAGACCCACTCACCGACGTGCGCCGGCTCGGGCGCGAGCTCGACCCGCTCGGTCGACAGCGGCCGCGACACGCGAGCGAGCTCGACCGCGCGCGTGGCGGCGTCGACCGCGGCCTGGGTCGTCAGGTCGGCCGACGCCGAGAAGCCCCACGTGCCGTCGACCACCACCCGCACCGCGAGCCCGGAGTCGGTGGAGTCGCCACCGCCCGCGCGCTGGGCGTCGTGCAGGCGCAGGTCGCTCCCGCGCACGCGCTCCACGCGCAGGTCGGCGTGCTCGGCGCCCAGGTCGCGGGCGCGCTGCAGCGCGGCGTCGGCGAGCTGCTGCAGCGGCAGGGCACGAAAGTCGTCGTCCACGGGTCGGCTCGTCACGAGGGCGACCCTACCGAGGCCGAGCGGCCCGTCGAACCGGTTTGTCCGGACGGCGGGGCGTCCGTTTGGGGGATACCCACCGGTAGCCGATAGCGTCCGGGGCATGACCTCCACGACGACCGAGGGCGCCGGCGTGCCCGGCCGCAGCGTGCTCGTGACCGGTGGCAACCGGGGGATCGGGCTGGCCATCGCCGAGGCCATGGCGGCCGACGGCGACCTCGTGGCGATCACCAGCCGGTCGGGTGAGCTGCCGCAGCAGCTCGAGGGCACGGGCGTCATGGCGGTGCGGTGCGACGTCACCGACACCGCGTCGGTCGACGCGGCCTTCACCGAGGTCGAGGCCGCCCACGGCCCGGTCGAGGTGGTCGTCGCCAACGCCGGCATCACCCACGACACGCTGCTGATGCGCATGAGCGACGAGGAGTTCGCCTCGGTCGTCGACACCAACCTCGCCGGTGCCTTCCGCTGCGCGCGCCGCGCCAGCAAGGGCATGATCCGGCTGCGGCGCGGCCGCATCGTCTTCATCTCCAGCGTCGTCGGCCTCTACGGCTCGCCCGGTCAGGCCAACTACGCGGCGAGCAAGGCCGGCCTGGTGGGCCTGGCCCGTTCGATCACCCGCGAGCTCGGCGGCCGCGGCATCACGGCCAACGTCGTCGCGCCCGGCTTCGTGCAGACCGACATGACCGCCGCGCTCCCCGAGGCGCAGCAGCAGGCCTACCTCGCGGCGATCCCGGCCGGCCGGTTCGCCACTGCCGACGAGGTCGCGCAGGTGGTGCGGTTCGTGGCCAGCGACAGCGCGGCGTACATCAGCGGAGCGGTCGTCCCGGTCGACGGCGGCCTGGGAATGGGGCACTGACATGGGCATCCTCGACGGCAAGCGGCTACTGGTGACGGGTGTCCTGATGGACTCCTCGATCGCTTTCCACGTCGCCCGGATCGCGCAGCAGGAGGGCGCCGAAGTCGTCCTCACGTCCTTCGGCCGCACCATGAAGATCACCCAGACGATCGCCAAGCGGCTGCCCACGACGCCGCCGGTGGTCGAGCTCGACGTCCAGGACGACGAGCACCTCGCGACCCTGGCCGAGCGCCTCGGCGAGCACGTCGACGGCCTGGACGGCGTGTTGCACTCCATCGGCTTCGCACCGCAGGGCGCCTTCGACTTCCTGGGCGCGTCGTGGGAGGACGTCTCGACGGCGCTGCACGTCTCCGCCTACTCGCTCAAGGCGCTGTCCGTGGCGGCGCTGCCGCTGATGCCGAACGGCGGCAGCGTCGTCGGCCTGACCTTCGACGCCCGCTTCGCCTGGCCGGTCTACGACTGGATGGGGGTGGCGAAGGCGGCCTTCGAGTCCACGTCGCGCTACCTCGCCCGCGACCTCGGCCCGAAGGGCGTTCGGGTCAACGTCGTGGCCGCCGGGCCGATCCGCACCACGGCGGCCAAGAGCATCCCCGCGTTCGAGACGTTCGAGACCACGTGGGGCGAGCGCGCTCCGCTGGGCTGGGACGTGGGCGACGCCGAGCCCACGGCGCGCGCCTGCTGCGCGCTGCTGTCGGACTGGTTCCCCGCCACCACCGGCGAGATGGTGCACGTCGACGGCGGCGTGCACGCCATGGGGCAGTAGCGCTCGAGGGGCGGCCTCCCGCCAGCCGGGCTACCGTGCTCGCTATGAGCCACCCGTCACCGGGACGGCACGTCACCGGCCACGACCACGAGCCCACCGAGGTCATCGACGGCGAGCTGCCTGCCGCCGACACCGTCGAGGCGTACGAGCAGGTGCTGCCCGGCGCGGCCGACCGCATCGTCCGCATGCTCGAGCAGCAGTCCGCGCACCGGATGGAGATGGAGCGCACGCTGGCGCGTAGCGCCGCGCGCACCGAGCGCCTCCGACAGGTGCTCGGTGTGGGGATCGTCCTCGTCGTCTTCATCGTGGCGACTCGGCTGATCACCGGCGGCCACGAGGCCCCCGGGACGGTGCTGGCTCTCGCCGACCTGGTGCTGCTGGCCGCCGTGTACCTCGGCCGGTCCCACCAGCCGCCGGTGCTGGTCGAGGCGCCGGCGCTCACCCGCTCGGCGCGGTCAGCAGCAGCGGACCTGCGCGCACCGGCGCGCTGAGCCACGCCGGCGGTGGGGGACACTTCGAGGATGGGTGCTGACGGCGGCGTGCGGACGCTGCTGCTGGTGCGTCACGCGAAGTCCGACCAGGGCGTCGGCGGCGCCGACCACGACCGGCCGCTCAACGCGCGGGGGCGTCGCGACGCGCCGGCCATCGGACGCTGGCTCGCCGCGAACGCCCCGCCGATCGACCTGGCGCTCTGCTCCAGCGCCCGCCGCGCGCAGGAGACCTGGGAGCTGGCGGCGGCCCAGCTGGCGACCCGGCCGCTGACCGACGTCCGGCCCTCGCTCTACCTCGCCTCGCCGCAGGCCGTGCTCGAACAGCTGAAGGCCGTGCCGGACGGCGTCCGGGTGGTGACGGTGGTGGGTCACGAGCCGACCCAGTCCGCGCTCGTCGAGCTGCTGGCAACGCAGGCTGAGCCCGTTGCAGCGCAACGGTTCGCCGACGGGTTCGTCACGTCGGCGGTGGCGACGATCGGGACGGCCGGGCCGTGGGCCCGGCTGGAGGAAGCCACCTGCCGGCTCGAGGGCTTCGCCGTCCCTCGGGGCTGACTCAGGCCGGGTGCGACGGCCCGGCCACGCCGTCCAGCTCGTCGGCTTCCTCGACCTCCTCGCGCGGGATGCCGATCAGGTAGAGCACGGCGTCCAGGAACGGCACGCTGACGGCTGCGTCGGCGCGCTCGCGCACCACGGGCTTGGCGTTGAAGGCGATCCCGAGCCCCGCGGCGTCCAGCATGTCGAGGTCGTTGGCACCGTCACCGATGGCGATGGTGCGCGACAGGGGCAGGCCCTCGCTGGCGGCGAAGCGGCGCAGCGCTGCTGCCTTCCCGGCGCGGTCGACCACGTCGCCGAGCACGCGACCGGTCAGCCGGCCGTCGACCACCTCGAGCCGGTTGGCCTCGACGTGGGCGATCCCGAGCTCCTCGGCGATGGGGCGCACGACCTCCAGGAAGCCGCCGGAGACGAGCGCCACGGTGAAGCCCAGGCGGCGCAGGGTGCGCACGAGGGTGCGGGCGCCGGGGGTGAGCTGCACCTGCGCACGGACGTCGTCGAGGACGCTCTCGGGCAGCCCGGCCAGGCAGGCGACGCGGGCGTGGAGGCTCGCGGCGAAGTCCAGGTCGCCCCGCATCGCCCGCTCGGTGACCGCCGCGACCTCTGCCTCGCGCCCGCTGTGACCGGCGAGCATCTCGATGACCTCGCCCTGCACGAGCGTGGAGTCGACGTCCATCACGACCAGCCGGTGCCCGCGCCGCGCGAGTCCCGCGGGCGACACCGCGACGTCGATGCCGTGCGTGGCGGCCGTCGCCGCCACCGCGCGCCGCAGCGAGGGGACGTCTCCGCCGGACACGTCGATCTCGATGGTCGTCACGGGCCAGCGCGAGATGCGCCGGATGCGGTCGATGTTGGCGTCCTGGCCCGCGATCTCCTGGGCGACGGCGGCTACGGCGGCGGGCAGCAGCGGCGCCGCGAGCAGGGTCACGTGCAGCCGTCCGGCTCGCCGGGGTGAGGTGTCGCCGGTGCCGATGCGGCAGCGCACCTTCATGTCGAGGCGGTCCGCGACGTCCAGCGCTGCCGCGCGCACGGCCTCGCTGCCCCCGGTGGTCAGCAGCACGGCCAGGGTGAGCTGACCGCGCACGACGACCTGCTCGACGTCGAGCACCGTGGCCGGCGTCCCTGACAGCGCCGAGAACAGCGCCGACGTGACACCTGGCCGGTCGGAGCCGGTGAGCGTGACCAGGAGGGTCGGCTCGTCCGTCGTGCGCGGGGGGACCTCGGTCACGGCTCGAGGCTACCGAGGGCGGGGCCGGGCTGCGGGGACGGTCACGATCCGGACGCCGCAGCGGCCGTCAGCGCCCTGAGTTCAGCTCGTCCCTGAAGGCGAGCCAGTCGTGCAGGACCGACAGGTCGTAGCGCGGCCCGCCGAGCCCCACCGTGAAGAGCCGCACGCCCAGGTCGTGCATCCGCCGGCCGCTCACCGAGGGGTCGCCCTGGACCCCGACCGACCGCTCGATGGAGCCGGGGTCGCGGTCCTCGGATGCGCACCACTCGTCCAGGATCTGCACCTTGCGCTCGACCACGTCCGGCTCGCCGAACGAGTGCCAGATGTCAGCGTGCCGAGCGACCATGCGCAGCGTCTTGCGCTCACCGCCCCCGCCGATGAGCACCGGAACGTGCCTCGTGGGCGGCGGGTTGAGCCGGGCGAACCGCTGCTCGATGCGCGGGAGCGCCTCCGCGAGCGCGGCCAGCCGCCGGCCCGGCGTCCCGAACTCGTAGCCGTACTCGTCGTAGTCCTTCTCGAACCAGCCGGCGCCGATGCCGAGGATCAGCCGGCCCGAGCTGATGTGGTCGACGGTGCGTGCCATGTCGGCCAGCAGGTCGGGGTTGCGGTAGGAGTTGCACGTCACCAGGGCGCCGAGCTCGACGCGTGAGGTGATCTCGGCGAAGGCGGCCAGCAGGGTCCAGCACTCGAAGTGCTGGCCGTCGGGGTCGCCGTAGAGCGGGTAGAAGTGGTCCCAGGTGAAGACGACGTCGACGCCGAGCTCCTCCGCCTCGACGACGGCGCGGCGGATCTCGCGCCAGTCGGCGTGCTGCGGCTGGATCTGCACGCCGATGCGCACCGGACGGTGGTGCTGGTGGTCTGACCCTGCTGGCACGCTGGCCCCCTCATCCCTTGACGAGCTGGTCCTTGCCGATGACGACGAGCCCGGACTCGGTGACGCTGAACCCCCGGGCGCGGTCCTCCTCGGGGTCCATGCCGATGCGGGCGCCCTCCGGGATGCTCACGTTCTTGTCGATGATGGCGCGCCGGACCACGGCGTGCCGCCCGACCTGCACGCCGTCCATCAGGACGCTGTCGCTGACGCTCGACCACGAGTGCACGTAGCAGCCCGGTGAGATCACGGAGTTCTCGACCGTCGCCCCGGAGATGACCACGCCGGGGGAGACGTTGGAGTTCACGGCGTGGCCGATGCGGCCGTGCCAGCCGTGCACGAACTTCGCCGGCGGGTGAGGGCCGTAGTTGGTGTAGATCGGCCACTCGTAGTTGTAGAGGTTGAAGACCGGGTGCACGGAGACGAGCTCCATGTGCGCGTCGTAGTAGGAGTCGATGCTGCCGACGTCGCGCCAGTAGTCGCGGTCGCGGTCGGTCGACCCGGCGACGTCGTTGTCCTTGAAGTCGTAGACCGCGGCCTCGCCGCGCTCGACGAAGTCCGGCACGATGTCGCCGCCCATGTCGTGCTTGCTGCCCTCGCGGTCGCTGTCGCGCGTCACGGCGTCGACCAGGGCGTCGGCGCTGAAGACGTAGTTGCCCATGGAGGCGAGCACCTCGCCGGGTGAGTCCGGCAGCCCCTGCGGGTCGGTCGGCTTCTCCAGGAACGCGCGGATGCGCGGCGGGTCGTCGGGCTGCACGTCGATGACGCCGAACTGGTCGGCCAGCCCGATGGGCTGGCGGATCGCCGCGACGGTGGCGGCCGCTCCGGTGTCCAGGTGCTGCTGCACCATCTGCCGGAAGTCCATGCGGTACACGTGGTCGGCCCCGACGACGACGACGATGTCGGGACGCTCGTCGTGCACGAGGTTCAGGCTCTGGAAGATCGCGTCGGCGCTGCCCAGGTACCACCGCTTGCCCACGCGCTGCTGCGCCGGCACGGGGGTCACGTAGTTGCCGAGCAGGTTCGACATGCGCCACGTGGTCGTGATGTGGCGGTCGAGGCTGTGCGACTTGTACTGGGTCAGGACGACGCACTTGAGGTAGCCCGAGTTCACGACGTTGGAGAGCGCGAAGTCGATGAGCCGGTAGATGCCGCCGAACGGCACCGCCGGCTTCGCCCGGTCGGCGGTGAGAGGCATGAGCCGCTTGCCCTCGCCACCCGCGAGGACGATGACCAGCACCTTCGGGTTCCGCGCACGCGTCGGCATGGCAGGAACCTAGCCCTCGGCGGCACCGGCCGCGAGGGCTGTGTCAGCGGCCATCGCGCCACTACCGTGACCGTGTGCGCACCGACCTCCTCACCCGCGAGTACCCACCCGAGGTCTACGGCGGGGCGGGCGTCCACGCCGCTGAGCTCGTGCGGGCCTTGCGCGCGCTCGCCGACGTCGACGTGCAGGTGCGCTGCTTCGGCGCCCCTCGCGACGAGCCCGGCACCACGGCGTACCCCGAGCTCGCGGCGCTGTCCGGTGCCAACGCCGCGCTGCAGACCCTCGGCGTCGACCTGCCGATGGCCCAGGACTGCTCGGGTACCGACGTGGTGCACTCGCACACCTGGTACGCCAACCTCGCCGGGCACCTCGCGAGCCTGCTGCACGGGGTCCCGCACGTGGTCACCGCCCACAGCCTGGAACCGTTGCGGCCGTGGAAGTCCGAGCAGCTCGGTGGCGGCTACGCGCTCTCGTCGTGGATCGAGCGCACCGCCTACGAGGGCGCAGCGGCGGTGATCGCGGTCAGCCACGGCATGCGTGCGGACGTCCTGCGCAGCTACCCGGACGTCGACCCCGCGCGCGTCCACGTCGTGCACAACGGCATCGACACCGAGCAGTGGTCGCGGCGTGAGCAGCCGGACGCCGTCCGCGCCCTCGGCGTCGACCCCGACGCCCCGAGCGTGGTCTTCGTCGGGCGCATCACGCGGCAGAAGGGCCTGCCCTACTTCCTGCGCGCAGCGGCGGCGCTGCCACCCGACGTCCAGCTCGTGCTGTGCGCCGGCGCGCCCGACACCCCCGAGATCATGCGCGAGGTCGAGGGTCTGGTCGACGGTCTGCGCGCCGAGCGGCAGGGTGTCGTCTGGATCGACCGCATGCTGCCGCGGGACGACGTCGTCGCGCTGTTGTCAGCCGGCACCGCGTTCGCCTGCCCCTCGGTGTACGAGCCGCTGGGCATCGTCAACCTCGAGGCGATGGCGTGCGAGCTGCCGGTGGTGGGCACCGCAACCGGCGGGATCCCCGAGGTCGTAGCCGACGGCCGCACCGGCTACCTCGTGCCGATCGAGCAGGTGGACGACGGCACGGGGACGCCGGTCGACCCCGACCGCTTCGTCACCGACCTCGCCGCTGCTCTCGTGCGGGCCGTGAGCGACCGCGACGCCGCGCGCGAGATGGGCCGCGCTGGCCGCCGCCGCGCGGTCGAGGAGTTCGGCTGGTCGGCGATCGCGCAGCGGACGGTGGAGGTCTACCGCTCGGTCACCAGGTGACCCGCACCGCGTCGTTGACGGCCGCCACCAGCGCGCGACGGCTGACGGCCTCCAGCGACCGCAGCGCGTCCGCGCGACGCGTGGCCTCCCACCCGCTGACCGCGGCGCCGTCGTCCTCGCTGGCGAGCTCGACGATCGAGCGGACCCGCCACGCGAGGTCGAGGACGCGCACAGCACGCGGCGACGACGTCGGGGGCAGCGTGCCCGTCGGCCCCGTGCGGCTGAGGTCCTCGACGAGCTCCGCGGCGTCCGGGCGCCACCGGCCGACGTCCAGGTCGTCGAGCACGTCAGTGGCGCGCAGCAGCGCCTCGCGCAGCTCGCGCTCGGCCTCGCCGGTGCTGCTGGCGAGCGGTGCGACCGGCGGTGAGCAGTCCAGGACGTGCCACGTCACCTGGTGCCCCAGCTCGTACTCAGAGCCGAACTCGACGACCTCGGGGACGATCGCGAGCGGTGGGCCACCCACTGACACCAGGCACTCACCGGCCTCCACCGCCGGCTCGTTCACCGACGACGGTCCCGGCAGCCCGGACGGGTCGCCGGGCACAGGCAGCACCAGCCGCAGACCGCGCACGTGCGCGTCGCGCAACGCGTCCAGCAGGTCGCCCAGCCGCGTCGGCCCCGGCCAGGCGACCAGACCCGTGGCGTGCCGGGCGTCGACCTGGTGCGGTTCGTCCTCGCCCTGGACGGCGCGCAGCAGCTGCGCACCGTTGACGCGGCCGGCGAGCACCGGCGCCGACCACAGCGCGAGGAGCGCGGACCGAGGGAGTGGGATCACCCCACCAGGTTACGTTCCGACGTGCCCTAGGGTCTGGGGACATGGAGTCACGGAGCCGGCATGAGTGACGTGCTCGAGCTCGCCGGCGTGACCGTCGTGCGGGGGACGAACACGCTCCTGGACGACGTCAGCTGGCAGGTCAGCGAGGGTGAGCGCTGGGTGGTGCTGGGCCCGAACGGCGCCGGCAAGACGACCCTGCTGCAGATCGCCGCGGCCCGGATGCACCCGACCCGTGGCGTGGCCGCGGTGCTGGGTGAGCTGTTGGGCACGGTCGACGTCTTCGAGCTGCGGCCGCGGGTCGGCCTGGCGAGCGCGGCCCTGTCCGAGCGACTGCCCTCGGGCGAGCGGGTGGGCGACGTCGTCGTCACCGCGTCGTACGGCATCACCGGACGCTGGCGCGAGCGGTACGACGAGCTCGACCACGACCGCGCGCGGTCGCTGCTCGAGACGCTCGGCGTCGCCCACCTCGCCGACCGCACGTTCGGCACCCTCAGCGAGGGTGAGCGCAAGCGGGTGCAGATCGCCCGCGCGCTGATGACCGACCCCGAGCTGATGCTGCTCGACGAGCCCGCTGCCGGCCTGGACCTCGCGGGTCGGGAGGACCTCGTGCGCCGGCTGGGGCAGATCGCCGAGGACGTCTACGCCCCGGCGCTGGTGCTCGTCACCCACCACGTCGAGGAGATCCCGCCGCACTTCACCGACGTCCTGCTGCTGCGCGAAGGCCGCGTGGTCGCCCAGGGGCCGCTCGAGCTCACGTTGACCGAGGAGAACCTCAGCGCGACGTTCGGCCTGCCGCTGGTGCTGGAGCGGCACGGCGACCGGTGGGCGGCGCGCGCCCGGTGAGAGCGCCTCAGGCCTGAGCCTGCAGCTGCGCCTGCACGGTCAGCACGAGGTCGACGTACCACTGGGCCCGGTTGTACCGGTACAGCGCGGCCCGGACGCCGGACGGCGAGCCGCCGCCGCCCGTGCACAGGTACCGAGCCGCAGTGAAGACGGCGTCGGCCGGTGAGTAGGGGCTCAGCGTTCCGTCGTGGTCGCCGTCGACGGCGTAGGCGGCGAAGGTCGCGGGCATGAACTGCATCGGCCCCACCGCGCCCGCCGAGCTCACGGCGGTGTTGCGGCCGTGGCCGCTCTCGACCTGACCGACGGCGGCGAGCAGGGTCCAGTCCATGCCGGGGCAGGTGCGGGCGGCCGAGCGGTACAGCGCGAAGTACACGGCGGGAGGCACCTGGGCCCGCACCGAGCCCAGCGCCTGCACCTGTGCGGCTGCGGCCGCGGCGCGCGCCCGGGCCAGCGCCTTCGCGGCCTCCTCGGCCGCGGTCAGCCTGCGAGCCCGGGCGGAGAGCCCGTCGAGCGTCGCCTGGGCGGCGTCGACGAGGGACTGCACCCGTGCGGCCCGCTCGCCGATCTGCGCCGCGGTCACCACCGCACCGTCCGCCTTCGCGCCGGACCCTTCGGCCACGGCTGCGGCCTCGCCTGCCGCCTGCGCGGCGTCGTCCGCGGTCGCGCGGGCGGCCGACAGCACCTGCTGCACCGCCGAGACGCGCGCCGAGAGCTCGCTGAAGTCACCGGACTCCAGCAGGGAGCTCAGCAGGCCGGCCTGGCCACCGCTGAGGTAGAGGGCCCGCGCCGAGGCGGCGCTGCGGTCGGCCGCGAGGGCGGCCGCGCGCTCGGCCGCGACGCGCTCGTCGTCGGCAGCGAGGTAGTCGCTGACCTGCTGGCCCACCTGGCTCATCGACCGGGCGAGCGCGGCGTCGGCGTCCGCGAGCTGGGCGGTGAGGGCACGCACCTGCCGCGCGGCGCTCTGCGCGCGGGCCCGCGCGGTGGCGGCGTCCTCGGCGTGGGCTGCGGTGCTCGGCACGAGCAGCAGGAAGGTGGTGGCCATGGCGCCACCCAGCCGCAGCCGACGACGCCGAGACCTCACGGGCGTCGTATCGGCGTGCTCGCTGGCCGACTTGATCAACGACGTGGCAAGGTGGGCCGTTCGGGGGAACCCCGCCGCGTGCAGACGCGTCTCAGGGACAGTGCGCGAGGGCGCGCACGTGAAGGGCAGACGATGACCTGGCTGACCGACCACCCGGCCCTGGCCTGGCTCGCGCTGGCGCTGGTGCTGGCGGCCATCGAGGTCGCCACGCTCGACCTGATCTTCATCATGCTCGGTGCGGGCGGGCTCGTGGCCGCGCTGGCGGCCGCGCTCGGGGCGCCGTTCGTCATCCAGGTCGTCGTGGCCGTCGCGGTGGCTCTGCTGCTGCTCGGGGTCCTGCGCCCGGTGCTGGTGCGCCGGCTGCACCAGGGCCCGGAGACGTACACGGGCACGGCGGCGCTGGTCGGCCGCGAGGGCCGCGTCCTGGAGACGGTCACCCTGACCGGTGGCCGCATCAAGCTGAACGGGGAGGTCTGGTCGGCGCGCTCCGTCGAGCGGGCCACCCCCGACACGATCCTGCCCGGGCAGCCTGTCCGGGTCGTTTCCATCGAGGGGGCCACTGCCGTCGTCACGGCTGCCGGCCTGGAACCGGAGAGGTCATGAACTCAGGCCAGACCGCGCTGCTGGTGGTACTCGCACTGCTGGTGCTGTTCGCGATCGTCGTCATCATCCGCACGATCCGGGTGGTGTCGCAGGCGACGGCCATCATCATCGAGCGCCTCGGCCGCTACTCGCGCACGCTCGAGGCCGGCCTGCACCTGCTGATCCCGTTCGTCGACAAGCCCCGCGCCATCGTCGACCTGCGCGAGCAGGTGGTGTCGTTCCCACCGCAACCGGTGATCACCTCCGACAACCTCGTGGTCAGCATCGACACGGTCATCTACTTCCAGGTGACCGAGCCCAAGGCGGCGGTGTACGAGATCGCGAACTACATCCAGGGCATCGAGCAGCTCACGGTCACGACGCTGCGCAACGTCGTCGGCTCGATGGACCTCGAGCAGACCCTGACCAGCCGCGACCAGATCAACGGCCAGCTGCGTGGGGTGCTGGACGAGGCCACCGGCAAGTGGGGCGTGCGCGTGAACCGGGTCGAGCTGAAGTCCATCGACCCGCCGCAGTCGATCCAGGGCTCGATGGAGCAGCAGATGCGCGCCGAGCGTGACCGGCGCGCGACGATCCTGACCGCGGAGGGCGTCAAGCAGTCCCAGATCCTCACCGCCGAGGGCGAGAAGCAGTCGAACATCCTGCGAGCCGAGGGCACCGCGCAGGCGGCGATCCTCAACGCCCAGGGTGAGGCGCGGGCGATCCTGCAGGTCTTCGACGCGATCCACCGCGGCGACCCCGACCAGAAGCTGCTCGCCTACCAGTACCTCCAGATGCTGCCCCAGATCGCTCGCGGCGACTCCAACAAGCTGTGGATCGTGCCCAGCGAGATCGGCGAGGCGCTCAAGGGCCTCGGCGGCATCCTCGGCCGCATCCAGCCACCGGACGACGGTGGCGCTGCTGGGGGCGCGCGCCCCGCGCCGTCCGGCCCGGTGGCCGAGGACGGCCTGCTCGGCGCGACCCTGCAGGACCCCAACGAGGCGCTGGCCCAGGCCCGTGCCGAAGCTGCCGGCGCGAGCGCCGAGGCGGAGGGAGCCGCGACGGCCGGCGTCCACCCCGGGCGGATGCCCGGCCGGGCGGGGGGCCACCCCGGCGTGCTCGGCGACGTCGACGACGCTCCGGAGCCGCCGGTCGCCGCCCACCCAGCCCTGACGCGCGCCCCCAGGCGTGCACTTCGGTGACACGGTGCACGCCTGGGGTGAGCGGGTGCGTCGGCGGGGTGTCGCCTAGAGTCGTCCGGTGCCCTGGTACGAGCTGCTCGCGATCTTCGCCGCGGGCGTCGCCGCCGGCACCATCAACACCATCGTCGGATCGGGCAGCCTCATCACCTTCCCGACGCTGCTGGCCTTCGGCTTCCCGCCGGTGACCGCCAACGTGTCGAACAACATCGGCATGGTGCCCGGTGGCGTCTCCGGCACGTGGGGCTACCGGCGCGAGCTCGCCGGACAGGCACCGCTGGTGCGGCGGCTGGTGCCGATGTCGCTGCTCGGGTCCGTCGCGGGGGCGCTGCTGCTGCTGTGGCTGCCCGCTGCCGCCTTCCAGGCGATCGTGCCCGTGCTCCTCGCCGTCTCCCTCGTGCTCGTGGTGCTGCAGCCGCGGCTGCAGGCACGCGTGCTCGCCCGCCACGCCGACCCCGCGTCCGCGCAGGGCCGGCTGCACCGACCCACGTTGCTGGGCGGCACCTTCGGCGCCGGCGTGTACGGCGGCTACTTCGGTGCGGCGCAAGGGGTGCTGCTCATGGGCCTGCTGGGCTCCCTGGTGCCCGAGTCGATGCAGCGGCTCAACGCGGTCAAGAACGTGCTGGCTCTCGTCGTCAACACGGTCGCGGCCGTCACCTTCGTGGCCGTGGCCCGTGACCACATCGACCTCCCGGCGGTGGGGGCGGTCGCTGCGGGCTCGCTGATCGGGGGCATCCTCGGCGCGCGCTTCGGACGCCGGCTGCCGCCCAACGTCCTGCGTGCGCTCATCGTGGTGGTGGGTCTGGTCGCCATCGTGCGGGTGCTGACCAGCTGATGGCCGTCGAGCGGATCAGCGACCCGGACGACCCACGGGTGAACGACTACACCGGCCTCACCGACATGGCGCTGCGCCGGCTGCGTGAGCCGGCCGAGGGCCTCTACCTCGCCGAGAGCGACAAGGTGATCCGCCGCGCGCTGGCTGCCGGCCACCGCGCGCGCTCGTACCTCATGGCACCGCGGTGGCTCGAGGACCTCGCCGACCTGGTGCGTGACGCCGAGCGGGACGGCGTGCCCGTCTACGTCGCCGAACCGCCGGTGCTGCAGGCGCTCACCGGCTTCCACCTCCACCGCGGGGCGATCGCGGCGATGCACCGGCCGCCACTGGCCCCGCTCGAGCAGGTGCTGGGCGGAGCCATGCGCGTGGCGGTGCTCGAGGACGTCGTCGACCACACGAACGTGGGCGCCATGTTCCGCTCGGCCGCCGGGCTCGGTGTCGACGCCGTGCTGGTGACCCCACGTTGTGCCGACCCGCTCTACCGCCGCAGCGTGCGCGTGTCGATGGGCACCGTCTTCCAGGTGCCGTGGACGCGCATCGACCCCTGGCCAGAAGGCGTGAACACCTTGCAGCACCTGGGCTTCACGGTCGCCGCGCTGGCGCTGAGCCCGGACGCCGTGACCCTCGAGCAGCTCGCGGCGAGCGCCCCGGAGCGCCTCGCCCTCGTGCTCGGCAGCGAGGGCCACGGGCTGACGGCGCGGACCGTCGCGGCGTCCGACGTGGTCGTGCGCATCCCGATGAGCGGGGGAGTCGACTCGTTGAACGTCGCGGCCGCCAGCGCGGTCGCCTTCTGGGCCCTGCGCGCCTGAGCCGCGCCGTCAGCGGCCCAGCCCCTCGACCACCGTCGCGTTCGGCAGGTCGGCCAGGGCCGCACCCGGCAGCACGAGCTTGCTGTGCCGGACGCCTGACCCGACGACGACGACGTCCGTCGCCACGACCGCCGCGTCGACGAGCAGCAGCCACGAGGCGGGCAGCCCGACGGGGGTGATGCCGCCGTACGCCATGCCGGTGAGCTCGACCGCGGTGTCCATCGGCAGGAACGACGCCTTGCGGACGTCGAGGGCTCGGCGCACCACGCCGTTGACGTCCGCTCGGGTCGTGGCGAGGACGACGCAGGCCGCCACGCGCTCCTCGCCCCCGCGCCTGCCGCCGACCACGACGCAGTTCGCGGAGGCCGAGAGCGGCACCTGGTAGGCGTCGGTCATCGCGGCTGTGTCAGCCAGGTCAGGGTCGATGGCGGTGACCCCGACGTCGCTCGCCCGCGGCCAGCCGTCGAGCAGCCGGGCCACGGGCTGGGCGAGCAGGTCGGGACGGCTCAGGGCCGGTCGCTCGAGGTCCAGCCGGCCGAGGGAGTCGGTGACGTCGCGCATCCGCTCACGCTACCGGCGGCAGTGGCATAGGATCGATGACCGCGTCCGCGCCGGGCGCGAGCGCACCTACCGGGGAGAGGTATCAGCCCACCGTGAGCGAGCTGAGCGCCGACCGCGCCGCAGAGCAGGCGCATCTCGACCTCGTGTACCGACGGCTCGACCAGGTCATCGAGGCCGCGCAGCACCAGCTCACGATCGTGCGCCGGGCGGGCTCCACCGGTACCCCGCAGGCACGCTCGGAGCGCGACGCCTTCGCCACGACGCTGGAGCAGCGCATCGGGCAGCTGCGTGCGGTGCAGGACCGGCTGTGCTTCGGCCGGCTGGACCTCCGCAGCGGCGAGCGGCACCACATCGGCCGCATCGGGCTCAGCGACGAGCACCAGGACAAGCTGCTCGTCGACTGGCGGGCACCGGTCGCGGCGCCGTTCTACCAGGCGACCCCCGCGGCGCCGGGCGACGTGGTGCGCCGGCGCCACCTCACGACGTCCGGCCGCGAGGTCGTGCACGTCGACGACGACGTCCTGGACCTCGCCGCCATCCCCGAGCAGGAGCGCTCCACGCTGCAGGGCGAGGGTGCCCTGATGGCCGCGGTCACCGCGCCACGCACCGGTCGCATGGGCGACATCGTCGCGACGATCCAGGGTGAGCAGGACCGCATCGTCCGCGACGAGCTGGCCGGGGTTCTCGTGGTGCAGGGCGGGCCGGGCACCGGCAAGACCGCCGTCGCGCTGCACCGCGCCGCGTACCTGCTCTTCACCCACCGGCGGCGGCTGGAGCGCTCGGGCGTGCTCGTGGTCGGCCCCGGGCCGCTGTTCCTGCGCTACATCGAGCAGGTCCTGCCCTCGCTCGGTGAGTCCGGGGTGGTGATGGCGACCCCCGGCTCGCTCTTCCCGGGGGTCGAGGCCGAGCGCGACGATCCCGACGACGTGGCGCGGGTCAAGGGCGACCTGCGCATGGCCGACGTGCTCGCCCAGGCAGTGCGCGACCGCCAGCGGCTGCCGGACGACGACCTCGAGCTGCGCGTCGGCTCGCACACCGTGGTGCTGACGCGGTCTGCGGTAGGGGCCTCACGGGCCCGCGCGCGCTCCACCGGCGCCCCGCACAACGCGGCCCGCGTCACCTTCGTCAAGGACATGCTGCGCCACCTGGCCGGCCAGCTCGCCGAGCAGCTGCGCCAGCCGCTCACCGACGACCTGCGCCACGAGCTGGACGTCGACCTGCGCGACTCGCGAGACGTCCGCGTCAACCTCAACCTGCTGTGGATGCCGCTGCAGCCGCAGCGGTTCCTCACCGACCTGCTGGCCGTCCCGAGCCGGCTCGACTCCGCCGCGCGGTCGCTCACCCCGGCCGAGCGCGACCTGCTGCGGCGCGAGCGCGGGGCGCCGTGGACCGTGCACGACGTCCCGCTGCTGGACGAGCTGGCCGAGCTGCTCGGTGACGACGGCGAGGCGACCCGGGGCCAGGACCGTCGGCGCGCCCAGGAGCGCGCCAGCGAGCTCGAGTACGCCGAGGGCGTGCTGCAGATGACCCGCCTGGACCTTCCGGTCGTCTCCGCCGAGATGCTGGCCGATCAGTTCGCCTCGCTGGGGCCGACCCTGACCGTCGCCGAACGCGCCGAGGCCGACCGGTCGTGGACCTTCGGCCACCTGATCGTCGACGAGGCGCAGGAGCTCACGCCGATGACGTGGCGCCTGCTGGCCCGCCGGGCGCCAGGACGCTCGTGGACCGTGGTGGGCGACCTCGCCCAGCGTGGGTCGGCAGCCGGGGCCTCGTCGTGGGCCGAGGCCCTGGACCCCGTGGCCGAGGGCCGGTGGCGCGAGCGCCAGCTGAGCGTCAGCTACCGCACGCCCTCGCGCGTGCTGCGGGTGGCCGACGCCGTCGCCCAGGCGAACGGCCTGCCCGTGACGGCGGTGCAGTCGGTGCGCGAGGGCGAGTTCGACCCGGTGGTCGTCCCTCGGGACGTCGGGGACGCCACCGCGGTCGAGGACGTCGTCGCCCGGCTGCTCAGCGAGAGCGCCGAGGGCACCGTCGCCGTCGTCGCCCCGTTGCCGGAGGTCGCCACGCTGAGCAAGGCGTTGTCGGCAACGTGGCCGGACCTCGTGGGCGACGCAACGCGGGCCGCGCTGAGCGTGCGGGTGAACGTCCTGGCGCCCGAGCAGGTCAAGGGCCTGGAGTTCGACGACGTCGTGGTGGTGGAGCCGGCCGCGATCGTCGCGGCGTCCACCCGGGGGCTGAGCGACCTGTACGTCGCGCTGTCGCGCCCCACGCGCCGCCTCGTGGTCGTGCACGGTGAACCGCTTCCGCAGGGCATGGACGGCCTGTCGCGCTGGTAGTGCCGCGTCGGGCGTACCGTGAGGCGGTGACCCCAGCCGACGTCATCCCCCCGGTGCCGGACCTGCCTCGTACCCTCGGTGAGCTGCGAGCCAGCGGCCACGAGCACCGCTCGGTCAAGGCCGAGATCCGCGCCAACCTGGTGCGGCGGCTGCAGGACGACCAGCCCCGCTTCGAGGGCATCGTCGGCTTCGACGCCACGGTGCTCCCCGAGCTCGAGCGGGCGCTGCTGGCCGGCCACGACCTCGTCCTGCTCGGTGAGCGAGGGCAGGGCAAGACCCGGCTGATCCGCTCGCTGGTGCAGCTGCTCGACGAGTGGACGCCGGTCATCGAGGGCGCCGAGCTGGCCGAGCACCCGTACGAGCCGATCACGCCGGCCTCGCGGCGCCGCGCCGCCGAGCTCGGCGACGACCTGCCGGTGGCCTGGCGGCACCGCTCCGAGCGCTACAGCGAGAAGCTCGCCACGCCCGACACCAGCGTGGGCGACCTCATTGGCGACGTCGACCCGATCCGGGTCGCCGAGGGCCGCACCCTCGGCGACCCCGAGACGATCCACTACGGGCTCGTGCCGCGCACGCACCGCGGCATCTTCGCCGTCAACGAGCTCCCGGACCTCGCCGAGCGCATCCAGGTGTCGCTGCTGAACGTGCTGGAGGAGCGCGACGTCCAGGTGCGGGGCTACCAGCTGCGGCTGCCGCTCGACCTGCTGCTGGTCGCGAGCGCGAACCCCGAGGACTACACCAACCGGGGACGCATCATCACGCCGCTGAAGGACCGCTTCGGCGCGGAGGTGCGCACGCACTACCCGCTGGAGCTGGACGACGAGATCGCCCTCGTGCGCCAGGAGGCCGCGCTCGTCACGGAGGTGCCCGACCACGTGCTCGAGGTGGTGGCGAGGTTCACCCGGGCCGTGCGCGAGTCGCCGTCCGTCGACAGCAGGTCCGGGGTGTCCGCGCGGTTCGCCGTCGCAGCGGCCGAGACGGCGGCTGCCTCCGCGCTGCGTCGCGGCGCGATGGTCGGGGAGCCGTCGCCGGTCGCCCGGGTCGGCGACACCGAGTCGGTCGTCGGGACGCTGCGCGGCAAGGTGGAGTTCGAGAGCGGCGAGGAGGGACGCGAGGTCGAGGTGCTCGCGCACCTGCTGCGCCTCGCCGTCGCCGAGACCTACCGCGCGCACCTGTCCGGCCTGGACCTGTCGGGTTTCGTCGCCCTGGTCGAGGAGGGAGCCAGCATCGAGACCGGTGAGCTCGTGAGCTCGGCCGAGGTGCTGCAGCAGGTCGGCACCGTGGCCGGTCTCGGCAAGGTGCTTGATCGCCTGGGGCTCGGCGAGGCGCCGACACCAGGCCAGGCCGCGGCGGGCGTCGAGCTGGTGCTGGAGGGCCTGCACCTCACGCGTCGACTCGCCAAGGACACCACGGACGACGGCCGCACGGTCTACGGCGGCTGACCGGGGTGGCCATGGCGGGGCACGGACGCGGACGGCGCAGCCGGTACGGCGCCTGGCACGGCGGGGCGGACCCGCTCGCGCCGCCGTACGACGTGCGTGCGGCCGTCGACGAGCTCGGTGAGCAGGTGCTCGCGGGGGAGAGCCTGCGTGAGGCGCTGGCCGACCTCCTGCGCCGCGGGCCTGCCGGCGAGCGCGGCCACGGCCTCGACGACCTCTACGAGCGGGCCCGCCGCATGCGCCGCGAGGCCCTGCGCCGCGGCCGGCTCGACGGCACCGTGACCCGCGCGCAGGCGCTGCTCGACCAGGCGCTGGCTGCCGAGCGCGAGGAGCTCGCCGGCCGCACGGACGACGACGCCCGCTTCGCCGAGGCGCGGCTGGACTCGCTGCCGCAGTCGACCGCGCGCGCCGTCCAGGAGCTGTCCGACTACCCGTGGGCGAGCGCGCAGGCGCGGGCCGACTACCAGCGGATCCTCGACGAGCTGCGCCAGGACGTGCTCGGCCAGCGGTTCGCGGGTCTGCAGGAGGCGCTGCGCGGCGCGGACCCCGCCACGAACCCGGAGGCCGCCGAGGCGCTGTCGCGGATGCTGAGCGACCTCAACGACCTGCTGGCGCGGCACGCCCGGGGCGAGGACGTGCAGGACGCCTTCTCGCAGTTCATGTCCGACCACGGCGACTTCTTCCCCGAGAACCCCCAGGACGTCGACGAGCTCGTCGACCTGCTGGCCCGGCGCGCCGCTGCGGGCGAGCGGCTGATGCGCTCGCTCACCCCCGCCCAGCGCGAGGAGCTCGCGGGGTTGATGGAGCAGGCGCTCGGCGGGTCGGGTGTGGGCGAGCAGCTGGCCGGTCTCAGCGAGACCCTGCGCGCGTTGCGACCCGACCTGCCCTGGGGCCGCGGTGAGCAGGTGCGCGGCGAGGAGCCGCTCGGGTACGGCGAGGCCACGGGAGCGCTGGATGAGGTCGCCGACCTCGACGACCTGCTGCAGCAGCTCGGCCAGCAGCACCCGGGCGCCACGCTGGACGACGTCGACGTGGAGGCGGTCGAGCGGCAGCTGGGGCGCAAGGCGGCTGACGACGTCCGACGCCTGCAGCAGCTGGAGCGCGAGCTGCGCCGTCAGGGCTGGCTGACCGGTTCGGCCACGGACGCGCTGCTGAGCCCGAAGGCGTTGCGACGCCTGGGTTCCACGGCTCTGAATCGCGTGTTCGCCCAGCTGGAGGCCGACGGACGAGGCGAGCACGATCTGCGCTCCGCGGGTGCGTCGGGCGAGGCGACCGGCGCGTCGCGGCCGTGGGAGTTCGGTGACGAGCAGCCGCTGGACGTCGTGCGGACGGTGAGCAACGCCTTGCGACGGCGAGGCTCTGGCGAGGGAGCCGTCCGGCTCGCGGTCGAGGACTTCGAGGTCGTCGAGACCGAGCGGCGTGCCGGGGCTGCGGTGGCCCTGTGCGTCGACCTGTCGTTCTCGATGGTGGCTGAGGGCCGCTGGGGCCCGATGAAGCAGACCGCTCTCGCGCTCTCGCACCTGGTGGCCACGCGGTTCCCGCAGGACGCCTTGCAGATCATCGGCTTCGGGCGCTACGCCATGCCGCTCACGCCCGCCGAGCTCGCGAGCACCGAGCCGGACTTCGTGCAGGGCACCAACCTGCAGCACGCGTTGATGCTGGCCCGGCGGCACCTGCGCAGGCACAGCGACGGCGACCCGGTGGTGCTGGTGGTCACCGACGGCGAGCCGACGGCCCACCTCGAGGGTGACGGCGAGGCCAGCTTCGCCTGGCCGCCGCGGCCGCGGACGATCCAGGCGACCGTCGAGGAGGTCGACCTGCTGACGCGCTACGGCGCGACCCTCAACGTGTTCATGCTCGGCGAGGATCCCGGCCTGCGGCGCTTCGTCGACGCCATCGCGCGGCGCAGTGGGGGCCGGGTCCTCACGCCGTCGACGCTCGATCTGGGCCAGTACGTCGTCAACGACTACCTGCGCGCCCGGCGCGGACGGCGGCGGGCCGGGTGAGCGCAGCACCGGCGGTGGTCGTGTTCGACCTCGGTAACGTCCTGATCCGGTGGGACCCGCATCCCGCGATCGCCCGCGCCGTGGGCGAGGAGCACGCCACGCGGTTCCTGGCCGCCGCCGACTTCGACTTCCTCGCCTGGAACCACGAGCAGGACGCCGGTCGGCCGTGGGACGTCGCGGAGCGCGCAGCGGCGGCCTCCCACCCGCACTGGGCGCAGGCCGCGCGGGCGTACCGGGCGAACTTCGCCGCCTCGCTGCTCGGGCCGGTCGAGGACACCGTCGAGCTGCTGACCGAGCTGCACCGCGCAGGCGTGCGGCTGCTCGCCCTCACGAACTGGTCGGCCGAGCTGTTCCCCGTGGCCCGGCGGACCTACCCGTTCCTGGCGCTGTTCGACGACATCGTGGTGTCGGGCGAGGAGGGGCTGGCGAAACCTGACCCGCGGGTCTTCGAGGTGCTACGACGCCGCGCCGGGCACCCGCTGACGTCGTGCGTGTTCGTCGACGACAGCCCGCGCAACGTCCGCGCCGCGCAGGAAGCGGGGCTGGACGCGATCGTCTTCACCGACACCGGCCACCTGCGCGCTGACCTGCACCGCCGCGGTCTGCCGGTCTCGGCGCCCAGCGCCTGAGCGCCCTCAGTGGATGAGCATCGGCGGGGTGGTGTCGGTCTCGTCGTCCTCGAGCAACCGAGAGACCTCGCGCTTGCGCGGCAGGAAGAACGCCGGCACGAGCGTGAGAGTCACGAGGAACGCCGCGACCCAGAAGGTGTGGCTGAACGCCGCCGCCGCGGCCACCGGAGCCTGAGCCGGGCTGGCCGGCGGGTTGTCCTTCAGCGCGTTGGTGAGCACCACCGAGAAGATGGCCACGCCGACCGAGCTGGCGATCTGCTGGGTGATGTTGAGCAGCGTCGACCCGCGGGCGACCTCGTGGTGCGTCAGCGTCTTGAGCGCCGACGTCATGATCGGCATCATCGTGGCGCCCATGCCGAGCCCCATGACGAACAGCACGGGGATCAGGAAGCCCCAGTGGGAGGAGTCGGCCTGCACCTGAGTCAGCGCGAACATGCCGCCGATGATGGCCAGCAGGCCGAACGGCACGATGCGCCCGACCGGGAGCCGGTCGGTCAGGGCGCCGGCGATGGGCATCGTCACCATCGCGCCGACACCCTGCGGTGCCACCAGCCAGCCGGCGTTCAGCGGCGACTCGCCCTGCACCTGCTGCAGGAACTGGGGGACCAGCAGCAGGCCGCCGAAGAAGGCGGCGGCGAAGATGAACATCGTGGTGACCGACACCGTCAGGTTGCGGTTCCTGAACAGCCGCAGGTCCAGCAGCGGGTGGCGGGGCCGGAAGCTGTACATGACGAAGGTGCCCATCAGCGCCAGGCCGGCGACGCCTGGTAGCAGCACCTTGGTGTGGCCGATGCCACCCTCACCCGGGATCGACGACACGCCGTACAGGAACAGGGCCAGCCCCGGGCTCATCATGAGCATGCCGACGAAGTCGAACGACTCCGAGGGCTGCGGGGAGTCCTTCGCCAGCGCGAGCGAGGCGTAGACCAGCGCGACGATGCCGATCGGCACGTTGATGAGGAAGATCCAGGGCCAGCTGAAGTGGTCGATGAGCCAGCCGCCCAGGATGGGGCCGAAGATCGGCCCGAGCAGCATCGGCACGCCCAGGATCGCCATGAGCCGACCCATCCGCGCGGGCCCGGCGGCGCGGGTCATGATGGTCATGCCGAGGGGCATGAGCATGCCGCCCCCGAGGCCCTGCAGCACCCGGAAGCTGATCAGCATCTCGATCGAGCTGGCCGTGGCGCACAGTGCCGAGCCCATCGTGAACAGTAGGAGCGCGAGCATGTACAGCCGCTTGGTGCCGAAGCGGTCGGCCGCCCAGCCCGACAGCGGGATCACGGTGGCGAGAGCGAGCGTGTACCCGGTGACGGTCCACGCGACGTCGGAGTAGGCGAGTGGTCGCCCGCCGTCGGCGAAGGCCGTCTGGAACGTCCGCAGCGCGACGTTGACGACCGTGATGTCCAGGATCGACATGATCGCCCCGAGGACCACCACACCGGCGACCTTCAGGACGGCGGCGTCGATCTTCTCGGGGTACTCGACGGGGGGCGCGGAAGGCGAAGTCACGGGGTACCTCACGGGGTGCGGTCGACGTCAGGTGGTGGAGCGTTGGAGGCAGCGCACCGACGAGGCTAGCGCCGGCCACCGACAGCGCGGAACGTATTTCCGCTCGCTGCCGAAGGACACCTGACGACGGCCAGGACGACGCGCCCGCGCGCGAGCCAGCCGGTCAGGCCGCAGTCGACTCCGCGAGGGTCTCGGCGAGCGCGCCGAGGGTGGGTGAGCAGCCCGCGTCGATCCGCACGTCGACGAGCTCGTCACCGCGCGTGGCCCCGCGGTTGACCAGCACCACGGGGATGCCCTCGCGGGCCGCGCGGCGCACGAACCGCAGCCCCGACTGCACGGTCAAGGACGTGCCGGCCACGAGCAGGACGTCGGCGCTGTCGACCAGGTCGTAGCAGCGCTGGACCCGGTGCCTGGGCACGTTCTCGCCGAAGAACACGACGTCGGGCTTCAGCGGCCCGTGGCACACCAGGCAGGACGCGAGCAGGAACTGCCCGACGTCGGTGACGTCCGCGTCGCCGTCCGGCGCGGAGGTCGGCGACTGGTCGTGGGCCGCCCCGACTTCGTGGAACCCGGGGTTGAGCTCGAGCAGCCGCTCGTGCAGGTGCGCCCGCGAGCTGATCTCGCCGCAGCGCAGGCACACGACGTCGGCCAGCCGGCCGTGCAGGTCCACCACCCGCTCGGACCCGGCGGCCTGGTGCAGCCCGTCGACGTTCTGCGTGATGAGCCCGGCGAGCGTGCCGGCCTGCTCGAGCCGCGCCAGCGCACGGTGGCCCTCGTTGGGCTCGGCGCGGCGCATCCGCGACCACCCGATGTGGCTGCGGGCCCAGTAGCGCTGCTGGGCTTCCGCGCCGGACACGAACTCCTGGTAGGTCATGGGGGAGCGGGGCACCGAGCCGGGGCCGCGGTAGTCGGGGATGCCGGAGTCGGTCGACAGCCCCGCACCGGTGAGTGCGACGACGCGGCGACCCCTCAGCAGGTCGGCGGCGCGCAGGACGTCGGGATGCACCGTCCCAGGGTACGTCGCACGCGCGGCACCACGAGGAGGCTGCGCGGGCCGGTCGCCGTCACTCGCCGACCTCCGGCCCCCACGGCTTGAGCCAGGGTGTCTCGGGCCACCCCTCGTCGGCTGCCATCAGTGCGAACTGGGTCGCCCCGTCGACCGCTTCGCGGACGATGTCAGCGTGGCCGGCGTGGCGGGCGACCTCCTCGATGAGGTGCAGCAGCACCCAGCGCAGCGACCACGCCTCGACGTCCTGGGGAAACCACGGCACACCGGCCGGCACCGGCACGGGGAGGTCCAGGTCGCCGATCTCGGCCACGGCCGCCTCGGTCTCGGCGCCGACGGCGTCCAGCTGCGCCAGGAGCCCGTCGAGCGTCTCGTCGGGACCCATGGTGAACGACGTCGAGTACTCGTCGATCTCCGGCGCCGGGATCCGGTGGAGCACGGTGCTCTGGATCCAGCTGCGTTCGGTCTGCGCCACGTGCTTGATGAGCCCACCGACCGACAACGCGCTGACGGTCGGCGTGGCCCTCGCCTGCTCGTCGGTGAGCCCGTAAGCGGTGAGCCGCATAGCGCGCCGCTGCTGGGCGAGGAAGGCGAGCAAGCCCTCGGTCTCGTTGCGGACCGGACCCGGCATCCCTGGCACTGTTGCCCCCGTGCCGGCTAGGCCCGCACGACCGCGGCAGGGGACCGCGGCTCGCGCGCCCCCACGAACAACGCGGACAGCACGCCACCCAGCGCCAGCAGGACGGCGCAGCCGACCATCGCCCGGTCGAACCCCCGGTCGAACGCCGAGACGTCGCGGTAGGTGCGCTCGGCCAGCCCCGCCGCCAGCGGGAGCACGGCCACGGCGAGCAGCCCGGCGGTGCGAGCGACGGCGTTGTTGACGCCGGACGCCAGCCCGGCGTGACGTGCGGGGGCCGACGTCAGGACCGCGGTCGTGAGCGGCGCCACGGTGAGCGTGAGGCCGACACCGAACACCGCGACGGTCGGCAGGACGTCTCGCCAGTAGTCCGCACCCGGCCCGACCCGTGCCGCCAGCAGCAGCATCGACGCCGCGCAGACCAGCGGCCCGAGGGTCATGAACGGGCGCGGTCCCCACCGCTGGCCCCAGCGCCCGACGCGGGCCGAGCCGACCAGCATCAACAGCGTCACGGGCAGGAACGCCGCGCCGGCGGCGAGCGGTGTGAAGCCGCACACCAGCTGCAGCTGCAGGGCCAGCACGAACAGGACTCCCGACAGCGCGGCGTACACCACGAAGGTCACGGCGTTGGTGGCGGTGAAGCGTCGGGAGGCGAAGATCGCGAGGGGCATCATCGGCTGGCGGCCGCGACGCTCCGCTCGCACGAAGGCGGCGAGCAGCACGGCGGCTGCCACCAGCGACGCCAGGACGCCGGCCCCGAGGCCGTGCGCCCCCCACTGGATGAGGCCGAACGTCAGCGCGGCGAGCCACAGCACCCCGGTGAGGGCACCGGGCACGTCGACCTTGCGCACGGCCTCGGGGTCGCTGGACTCGGGGACGCAGCGCAGTGCGACGACCACCACCACCGCGGCCAGCGGGACGTTCACCAGGAAGATCCAGCGCCAGGACGCGTGCTCGATCAGCCACCCGCCCACGAACGGCCCGATCGCCGTCGTCACGCCGCTCAGCCCTGACCACGCGCCGATCGCCGCCGCCCGGTCATCGGGGTGGAAGGAGGCGGAGATGATGGCCAGTGACCCTGGCGTGAGCATCGCCCCGGCCACGCCCTGCAGTACCCGGGCGGCCACCAGCACCTCGATGGACGGCGCGGCAGCGCACAGCGCGGACGTCGCGGCGAAGGCCACGGTGCCGGCCACGAAGACGCGCCGCCGGCCCCAGAGGTCGCCCAGCGAACCGCCCACGAGGATGAAGGCGGCGAGGGTCAACGTGTAGCCGTTCAACGTCCACTGCAGGCCGGACAGGCCGCTGTGCAGGTCGCGACCCACCGTGGGCAGCGCGATCGTGACGACGGTGGCGTCGAGCATCGCGATGCCGCTGCCCAGCACGGTCGCGAGCAGCACCCACCGGCCGCGGGCCTCGCTCGTCCGGACCTGCTCCGCGACAGGCTGCGCGGGTGGGGGAGCGGACCGGCGGGGGTCAGGCATCGCGGCGCTCGAGCGGCAGCAGCACCTCGTCGAAGAGCTCGACGTACTGGGTGAGGTGCCGGTCGCCGAGGAACGCGTCCCGGACCCGCTCGCGCGCTGCGTGCCCGAGCCGGCCGGCGAGCTGCTCGTCGGTGAGCACCCGCGCGAGGAGGCGAGCGAAGCCATCGAGGTCGTGCGGGTCGTCGAGCAGCAGGCCGTCGGAGCCGTCGGCGATCTGGTCGCGGATGCCGCCGACGGCGCTGGCCACGACCGGGCGCGCCTTCCACATCCCCTCGGTGACGGTGAGGCCGAAGCCCTCGACGAGGCTCTTCTGCACCACGACCGCCGCGTGCCGCTGCAGCGCGTTCACCAGTACCGCGTTCTCGTCGCCGTCGTCCATCGGCAGGCAGGCGAGGTGCACCCTGGCCCGGGCCGCCTCGGGCAGCGCCGCCCAGAGGTCGCCGCACTCGGCGAGCACCTGAGCGCCCTCCGGGTCGTCACTGACACCTGCGACGTCGGGCCCCACGAGGACCAGGTGCGCGTCGTCCGGCAGCTCGCTCAGGTGACCGGCGAACGCGCGAAGCACCCCGGACATGTCCTTGAGGTGGTCCCAGCGGCTCACCTGGACCACGAGCCGGGCCTCGGACGCCGGCGCGTCGCCGTACGCGTACAGGTGCCGATGGCGACGCAGGTGCCCGGTCGAGCCGTCGCGGCGCACGAACGGCACGGGCGCGACGTTCGAATCGTTCTCGCCGTCGACCAGCCCGGCTCGGCGCAGGATCGCCGTCACCGCACCGGGTTCGAGCGCTTCGTTCTTGGCCGAGAAGGGGTCGACGGACGGCGCGATGACTCGGCACCGCGCGGGATCGACGAACGTCGGCACGTACTGCGCCCGGGAGAAGATGAAGGCGGAGCACTTGTCGAGGTACGGCTGCAGGAACGCCCAGCCCCGCTCGGTGAGGTCGTTCGGCTGGTCGCGGCCGATGTGGCTGCGCCACGCCACGTGGGCTCCGAGCGCCGTCAGCCCCTCGGCGAGCCCGGCGGTCTGCGGGTCGTGCAGCAGCACGATGTCCCCGGCCCGCACCATCGGCACCATGTCCCGCAGGTTCGCCGCCAGCACCTCCTCGTAGTGCTCGCGCTCGGCCGGGCCCAGCGGACCGCCGTCACCGGGTTCGCCGTGGAGCATGTTGTGGAGCCGCTTGGTGATGGCGAAGAACCCCGGGTCGGCGTTGAGCACCAACCACCGGGTGTCGACACCGGCGCCGCGACCGTACGCGAGCAGAGCCTGCAGCATCTCCGCGACGCCGCCACCGTGGGCGGTCGCGTTGACGTTCCAGACGACGCGGTCGGCCAGCAGGTCGCGCGCGTACTCGGCGGTGGTGCGCAGCCGTTCGCCCCGCTCCGGCGTGAGCAGCGTGGCGAGGCGCTCCAGGGGCAGGGGCTCAATGTCGACCACCATCATGTGGCCATCGTGCACCGCTGAGCGCTCGGCGGCAGCGGAACGGCGCCACGCAGGGTGTCCGGAGGGGGACTTGAACCCCCACGCCCGTTAAAGGGCACTAGCACCTCAAGCTAGCGCGTCTGCCATTCCGCCACCCGGACGAGTGGACCGCGACGCCACCAGGTGGCGCTGCGATGCGACGAAGAGACTAACACGATCGAGCACCGCTCCTGACCTTCGCCCGAGCCGCCTCGGGCTACCGTGGCGGCGTTCCGCCCACCAGCCAGGAGGCACCGTGACCGACGCCGTCGCACCCACCGACACCACCACCGCGGAGGCGGAGGTCGCGACCCTGTGCCGCGACCTGCTGCGCATCGACACCAGCAACTTCGGTGACGGTTCCGGGCCAGGGGAGCGGGTCGCGGCCGAGCACGTGATGGGGCTGCTGAGCGAGGTGGGGCTCAGCCCAGAGCTCGTCGAGAGCGAGCCGGGGCGCGCCAGCGTGATCGTCCGGGTCGAGGGCGACGCGGGCGGCACCCGCGACCGCGGTGCGTTGCTGGTGCACGGGCACCTGGACGTCGTCCCCGCCGACGCCGCGGACTGGCAGGTCGACCCGTTCGCGGGGGAGCAGCGCGACGGCTGCCTGTGGGGACGCGGCGCCGTCGACATGAAGGACATGGACGCCATGATGCTCGCGACGCTGCGCGAGCTGGCCCGCAGCGGACGCCGGCCGCCGCGCGACCTGGTCTTCGCCTTCTTCGCCGACGAGGAGGCCGGTGGCGTGCTGGGCAGCCACTGGCTGGTCGACCACCGCCGCGACCTCTTCGACGGGGTGACGGAAGCGATCAGCGAGGTCGGCGGCTACTCGGTGACGGTGGACGGGCGCGACGGCGACCCCGTGCGGCTCTACCTGCTGCAGACCGCCGAGAAGGGGATCGCCTGGCTGCGACTGGTGGCGCACGGCAGAGCGGGCCACGGCTCGCAGATCACGACCGACAACGCGGTGGCGCGGCTCGGCGCCGCGGTGGCGCGCATCGGCCAGCACCGCTGGCCGATCGAGATCACGCCGACCGTGCGGGAGTTCCTCGACGGCGTCACCGAGATCACCGGCGTCGAGCTCGACCCGGCGGACCCGTCGGCGTTGCTCGACCGGCTGGGCACCGTCGCGCGCTTCGTCGGGGCGACCCTGCAGGACACCTCGAACCCGACCATGCTGAAGGCCGGCTACAAGCACAACGTGGTGCCGCAGACCGCGGAGGCGTTCGTTGACTGCCGGTTCCTGCCGGGTCACGAGGAGTCGATGCTGGCGACGGTCCGCGACCTCGCCGGGGCGGACGTCGACGTGCTGGTGCACCACCGGGACACCTCGCTCGAGACCAGCTTCGACGGACGGCTGGTCGACGCCATGGTCGCGGCCATCCAGACCGAGGACCCCGGTGCCCCGGTGCTGCCGTACTGCCTCTCCGGAGGCACCGACAACAAGGCGCTGAGCCGGATCGGCGTGCGCGGCTTCGGGTTCGCACCGCTGCGGCTGCCGCCCGACCTCGACTTCCCTGCGATGTTCCACGGCGTCGACGAGCGCGTGCCGCTCGACGCGCTGACCTTCGGCACGCGCGTCCTCGGACGCCTGCTCGACACCTGCTGAGGCCAGTGGCGGCCCAGGGCGGATGGCGCACTCAGGCGGTGCGCCGCACCCGGATGATCCTGCGGCGCAGCCACACGGTGCGCGCCCCGCCCCGCATGATCCGCACGCGTGCCAGCTCCCAGCGGCCGTACTCCGCGTGCTCGACCAGCAGCTCGCGTGCCTGGGCGCGCGTGACCTGGGCCGGGACGCGGATCACGCGGTACTCGAACTCCATCATCGCCGCCCATTCTGCACCGCGAGCCTGCGCTCGCCCGGCAACGGGGCCGACCGTACGCCGTCCGGAGCAACCACGCTCGGTCCGCTCGCCGGCACCGGTTCAGATCGGGACCGAAACTCCTGTCCGCCAGGGCCTTGCAGCGGCTACGGTCGAGTCATGACTGACCCTCGCGTCGCCCTCAACGCCTTGGTGACCGCACTAGAACGGCACCTGGAGGCCGCTGCCGGCCGTCGCGGCGAGAACGACCCCGTCGTCCTGGCGGCCTACCGTGCGGTCGCGGACGCTTTCGAGGACTACGACGACGCCCTGCTCGACGCCTTCGACGAGGTCACGCCGCTCGAGGTCTTCCGCGGCGACGACGAGGACGACGAGGACGACGACGACGACGACGAGTTCGACGAGCCGGACGACGTCGAGGGCGGCACCTACACCGGCCTGGATGACGAGGACTACGACGAGGTGTCGGACGACGCCGGCGTCCCCGCCCCGCGCGCCTAGCCCGGTCGCGAGACCTCGTCCAGCGCGTCGCGGATCTGCTGCGGCAGCACGACGTCCTCACTGGTGAGCGTGCCCCGCAGCTGTGCGGCAGTACGCGCCCCGACGACGGCGGCGGCGACTCCCGGCTGGTCGCGCACCCACGCGAGCGCGATCTCGGCGGGCGAGCAGCCGAGCCCGTCCGCGGCGGTGACGACGGCGTCGACGATGCCCCTCGCGCGGTCATCGAGGTAGCGCTCGACGAAGGACGCGAAGTGCGGTGAGGCGGCGCGCGAGTCCGCCGGCGTCCCGGTGCGGTACTTGCCGGTGAGGACGCCGCGGCCGAGGGGGGACCACGCCAGCAGCCCCAACCCGTGGGCGACGGCCGAGGGCACCACCTCGGCCTCGGCGCTGCGGGCGAGCAGCGAGTACTCGACCTGGTTGGCCACCAGGGCAGGGCCGCCGCCGGCCGCCACGAGTGTCGCCGCCCGGGCGCTCTGCCAGCCGCAGTAGTTCGAGATCCCCGCGTAGCGCACCCGACCGCTGCTCACGGCCGCATCGAGCGCGGACAGCGTCTCCTCCAGCGGCACTTCGTCGCACCAGGTGTGGGCGAGCCAGACGTCGACGTGGTCGGTGCCGAGCCGGGTGAGCGAGCCGTCCAGCGCGGCGAGCATGGCGCGCCGGGAGGTGTCGACCACGCGCTCGCCCGTGCGCCGCGAGATGCCCGCCTTGGTGCAGAGCACGACGTCCTCGCGCGAGGACAGCTCGGGCAGCAGGTGGCCGAGCAGCTCCTCGGCCGCGCCGTCGCCGTAGCCGGCCGCGGTGTCGACCAGCGTGCCGCCCGCTTCGAGGAACGCGCTCAGCTGGTCGCGCGACTCGTGCTCGTCGGTGTCACGACCCCAGGTCATCGTGCCGAGGGCGAGGCGCGAGACCCTCAGACCGGACGCCCCGACGTACCGCTGCTCCATGGGCGCACACGCTACCGGCGGTTGTGGGCCAGCCCACGTGCGCCGCACCGTCCGCCGGCCAGGCGGCACCGTTATCGTCTCGGCCATGGTCGACACGGACAGCAGCGCGCGCGTCACCCCCGGCCGGCTGCGGCTGGGCCTGAACCTCGGCTACTGGGGGCTCGGCGTCGACGCCGACAACCTGGCGCTGGCCAAGGAGGCCGACCGACTCGGCTACTCGGTGGCGTGGGTCGCCGAGGCCTACGGGTCGGACGCCGCCACGGTGCTCACGTGGGTCGCCGCGCAGACGCAGCGCATCGACGTCGGCAGCGCGGTGTTCCAGATCCCGGCCCGCACCCCGGCCATGACGGCGATGACCGCGGCGACGCTGGACACGTTGAGCGGTGGGCGGTTCCGCCTCGGTCTGGGTGTCTCCGGCCCCCAGGTGTCCGAGGGATGGCACGGGGTCCGGTTCGACAAGCCGCTCGGCCGCACCCGCGAGTACGTCGACATCGTCCGCAAGGCCCTGCGCCGCGAGACCCTGCGCTACGACGGCGAGCACTTCACGCTGCCGCTGCCGGACGGCCCGGGCAAGGCCATCAAGCTCACCGTGCACCCGGTGCGCACCGAGATCCCGGTGTACCTCGCAGCGGTGGGGCCGAAGAACCTCGAGCTCACCGGCGAGATCGCCGACGGCTGGCTCGCCATCTTCTTCAGTCCGGAACAGGCAGCGGTGTCCATGGACCCGTTGCGCGCCGGGCGGTCTCGCAGCGGCCGGGCGCCTGACGACGACGTGATGGCCGGCTTCGACGTCGTCCCCACCGTGCCCGTGGTGTTCGGCGACGACGTGGAGGCTGCCGCCGCCCCAGTGCGCGCGTACTCGGCGCTGTACATCGGCGGCATGGGCAGCAAGGACCGCAACTTCTACAACCAGCTTGCCCGGCGCATGGGCTACGGGGCCGAGGCCGAGCAGGTCCAGCAGCTGTACCTCGACCGACAGCACCGTGAGGCAGCGGCCGCCGTCCCGCTGCAGCTCATCGACAGCACGGCGCTCATCGGGCCGCGTGAGCGGGTGCGCGACCGACTGGCCGCGTACGTCGAGGCCGGCGTCACGACCCTCACGGTCACCCCCTTCGACGCGACACTCGAACAACGTCTTCACACGATCCGCACGATGGCCGAGGTGCTGGACGAGTCGGGTCTGGGAGCCTGATCCCCGTGAGCGACCTGACCTACACCCATGCCGTCGTGCTCGGCGTCATCGAGGGACTGACCGAGTTCCTGCCCGTCTCCAGCACCGGTCACCTGACGATCGCCGAGGGCCTGCTGGGTCTCGAGGTCGACTCGCCGGCCATCACGTCGTTCACGGCGGTGATCCAGCTCGGTGCGATCCTCGCCACCCTGCTCTACTTCGCCCGCGACATCGCCCGCCTGGCGGTCGCGTGGTTCCGGGGGCTTCGCGACTCCGCCCGCCGCGACGCCGTCGACTACCGACTCGCCTGGTACGTCATCGCCGGCTCGATCCCCATCGGGATCGTGGGCTTCCTGCTCAAGGACGTCATCACCGGTCCGCTGCGCAGCTTGTGGGTCGTCGCCGCCGGCCTGGTGCTGTGGAGCCTGGTGATGTGGTGGGCCGAGGCCCGGGCGTCGCAGCGCAAGGCCGAGAGCGACCTCACGCTGCGCGACGCGGTCACCATCGGTGTCGTGCAGTGCTTCGCGCTCGTTCCCGGCGTCTCCCGCTCGGGCGCCACCATCTCGATGGGACTGCTGCGCGGGCTGGACCGCGTGGCCGCCACCCGGTTGTCGTTCTTCCTCGCGATCCCGGCGCTGACCGCAGCCGGGCTCTACGAGCTCAAGGACGTCGACACCACGGTCGTCGGCTGGGGGCAGCTCGCCGTGGGCACCGCCGTGTCGTTCGTCGTCGCGCTCGCCTCGATCGCCTGGTTGTTGCGCTTCGTCGCTCGCCACCCGATCACCGTGTTCATCTGGTACCGCGTCGCACTGGGCGTCGCCGTGGCCGTGCTGCTGGCCGTGGGAGTGCTGGCCGCCACCTGAGGACTGCCGCTGGTCGGCCGCTGCTGCCTGTGGACAACTGTCACGGCTGTCGGTGGTTTTGGGTAGGTTCGTCGGTATGCAGCCAGCCGCCAGCGCAGCCCTCACGCCCCTGTCGGGCGAGGGCGTCGAGCCCGCGGAGTCCGCCACGACGGAGCGGGGTCGGGGCGTGCAGGGGCGGTTGCTGGCCGGCGAGGCCGACCGGCTCAGGTGGGCGGCCGGGGTGCTGGGTGAGTGCGAGGCCGGCGTGCCGGGCGAGGCGTTGCGGGCCGGTGACCGCGGCGAGTTCGTGCGTCACTTCGCGGGCGATGAGATCGCCTGCACGCTGGGCATCAGCCTGTCGCGCGCCCGTGACCTGCTGTGGCTGGCCGAGCGGCTGGCCACGGTGATGCCGTGCGCGCTGACCGCGTTGGGGCAGGCGCGGCTGGATGTCGGGCGGGTGCGGGTGCTGGCCGAGGCCACCAGCGTGCTGGACGACGCCACCGCCGCCGCCGTCGCCACCGAGCTCGTGACCGCCCTCGAGGCGCCGGTGTGGGACGGTCCGTCGCCGCGGGCCTGGCGGGCGCGGGTGCAGCGGGCGGTGGTGGCCGCCGACGCCGCCGCGGCCGCGGCCCGCCGCGCCCGCGCGCTGGCCGCGCGCCGGGTGCAGGCCTGGGCCGAGGACGACGCGATCGGCGTGCTGCAGGTCCGCGCCGACGCGGCCGACATCACCGTCGTCGACCAGGTGCTGAGCGACCTGGCCCACGCCCGCCCCGCCCACGACCCTGAGACCGGACAAGCCACCACGCTGGACCAGCGCCGCGCCGACGCCCTGATCGAGGTGTTCCGCAGCGTGCGGGACGGCGCGGCCCTGCCGGTGGTGCCGGTGCGCCGGGTGCACGACCTGGGCCTGGTGCTGCACGCCGACACCCTGCTCGCCGACGGCCCCCGGTCGGCCGCGACCGGCCAGCTGCGTGGCCTGGGCGCCCCGACCCCGCTGGACGCCGCCAGCGCCCGCCAGCTCGCCGCCCGCCAGCTCGCCTCAGGCACCGCCGTGCAGGTCCTCCTCGTCGACCACACCGGCGCGCTGGCCCACGTGGTGCGGCTCACCGACACGCAGACGGCCTGCGCCCCCGCGAGGCGCTTGCTGGCGGCGGTGCGACGCCCCCTGGCCGCACCCACCACCCACGGCACACCCACCGCTACCGGCCCGGCGCCGCCATCACCCGCCACGTGAGGGCCGAAGCACCCACCTGCTCCTTCTACGACTGCCCCCGCCCCGCCCGATCCTGCGACCTCGACCACGACGACCCCTGGCCCCGCGGCCCCACGTCCGTGACCAACCTCGACCCCAAGTGCCGACACCACCACCAGACCAAGACCCTGGCCCTGGTGCGATCCCGACTGTCCGCAGGCCCCGGCCGAGGACCACGCCACACCACCTGGACCCTGCGCACCGGGGCCACCGTCACCACCCACCCCGAACCGCTGCCCGGCTGCGACACGCCCTGGGCCTAGAGCCAACCGGACCGCTTGAACGAGCGGTACAGGCTGCCGCACACCACGGCCATCAGCGCCAGGACGAGCGGGTAGCCGACGGTCCAGTGCAGCTCAGGCATGTGCTCGAAGTTCATGCCGTAGATGCCGGCGATGAGCGTCGGGACGGCGGCGATGGCGACCCACGCCGAGATGCGTCGCATGTCGTCGTTCTGCTGCACCGAGATCCGCGTCAGGTGCGCGGAGAGGATGTCGCTCAGCAGTCGGTCGTAGGACTCGATGTGGTCGCTGACCCGCAGCAGGTGGTCGGCGACGTCACGGAAGAACGGCCGCGCCTCCGGCGGCACGTGAGGCACCGCCTGGTGGGCCACTCGCACCATCGCGTCCTTGAGCGGCATGACGGCGCGGCGCACCTCGAGCACCTCGCGCTTGAGCAGGTAGATGCTGCGCGCCTCCCCGCCGTCGCGCCGTCGCGCCACGGCCTGCTGGGGCGGGCTGTCGGCGTCCGTCGCCGTCGCGACCTCCACCTCTCCGGCGAAGACGCTTTCTTCCAGCTGCTCCAGGTCCGTGGCGATCTCGGCGTCGATGGCCACGTAGCCGTCGACGACCTCGTCGATCACGGCGTGCAGCACCGCGGCCGGGCCGTAGGCGAGGTGCTCGGCGTTCGCCTCCAACCGGCGGCGCACCTCGCTCAGCGGGCCGGCCTCTCCCCGTCGCACTGTCACGACGAAGTGCGAGCCCACGAACAGCATCACCTCGCCGGTCTCGACCTGCGACGTCGACTCGACGTAGCGCAGCGGCTTCAGGACGACGAAGAGCGAGCCGTCGTAGATCTCCAGCTTGGCGCGCTGGTTGCCCTTCACGGCGTCCTCGACCGCCAGCGGGTGGAGGTCGAGCTCGTCCTTGACGACGTCGAACTCGTCGTCCGTCGGGTCCTTCAGGCCGATCCAGAGGAAGCCGTCGGGGATGTCGCGCAGCAGCGCGAGCTCGTCGGAGAGGTCCGCGCACGGCTGTCGCTTGCCGCCGCGGTACACGGCCTGGTCGACGATCACGCGCTCATCCTGCCCCGTAAGGTGGGCGGGTGCCCACGGTGCTGCTCATCCGCCACGGCCGGACCAACGCCAACGCCTCCGGCGTCCTCGCCGGCTGGACGCCTGGCGTGGCCCTCGACGACCACGGGGTCGAGCAGGCGCGCTCGCTCGCGCAGCGGCTGTCGGCCGTGCCGGTGGCCGCGGTGGTCTCGAGCCCCTTGGAGCGCTGCCTGCAGACAGCCGGTCTCCTCACCGACGTGCCCGGGCCCAAGGGAGCCACGCGTCCGTCCGTGATCAGTGACGAGCGGCTGGGGGAGTGCCGCTACGGCGACTGGACCGGCCGCGAGCTCAGGTCACTCGTCAAGGAGCCGTTGTGGAAGGTCGTGCAGCAGCACCCGAGCGCCGCGGTGTTCCCGGGGCCCGAGGGGGAGTCCATGCGGGCCATGCAGCAGCGAGCGCTGGACGCAGTTCGCGACTGGGACTCCCGCGTCGCCGCCGACCACGGCGACGACGCCGTCTGGGTCGCCGTCTCGCACGGCGACGTCATCAAGGCGGTGATCGCCGACGCCGTCGGTGCCCACCTCGACGAGTTCCAGCGCATCACGGTCTCACCCGCGTCGGTCTCGGCGGTCCGCTACACCTCGACGCGGCCGTTCGTGCTGCGCACCAACGACGTCGGTGGTGACCTCGCCGGCTTCGTCCCGCCGGTGCGCCGCCGCCGTCGCTCGTCCACCCGCGGCGGCACGGATGCTGTCGTCGGCGGTGGCGCGTAGGTGCCGCAGGCGTCGTAGGGTCGTCCCATGCCCGTCTTCGACTACGACTCACCCGAGCGGTTCGTCGCCGGCACCGTCGGTGAGCCCGGCCAGCGCACGTTCTACCTCCAGGCGGTCTCGGGCAACCGCGTGACCAGCGTCTCGCTCGAGAAGCAGCAGGTGGCGGTCCTCGCCGAACGCGTGGAGCAGCTGCTCGACGAGGTCGTGCGCCGCAGCGGCGGCCAGGCGGCCGTGCCAGCCGTCGCGCCGGTCAACGTCGCGGACACCGCGCCGCTCACCGCACCGATCGAGGAGGACTTCCGCGTCGGCACCATGAGCCTGACGTGGGACGGCGACACCGAGCGGGTCGTCATCGAGTGCCTGGAAACCGGCCAGGAGCCCACCGACGAGCTCGACCTGACGCCGCCACCGGACGCGATGGTCATGCGCGTCAGCCTCACCGGTGCCGCAGCGCGGGCCTTCGTCAAGCGCGCGTCGGCCGTCGTGGCTGCCGGGCGTCCGTCGTGCCCGTTCTGCGGCAACCCGCTCGACCCGAGCGGCCACATCTGCCCGCGCGCCAACGGCCACCGGCGGTGACGTCGTCGGCAGCACCGGACGGGGCGTCGTCCGTGCTGCCCGAGAACGACGCCCTCGACCTGCTGACGCGCGGCGACGTCGTCGTCGAGGGCCGGATGACCGCGGCGTCCAACGCGACCCTGTACGCCTCGGTGAGCTCCGGTGAGCTGAGGGCGCACTGCATCTACAAGCCCGTGGCGGGCGAGCGGCCGCTGCGCGACTTCCCCCGCAGCACACTCAGCCGGCGCGAGGTCGCCGCCTACCTGGTCTCGCGGGCCACGGGCTGGGACGTCGTACCGCCGACCGTCTGGCGCGAGGGACCGTTCGGCGAGGGCAGCGTCCAGCTGTGGGTGGACGCCGACGAGACCGAGCTGGTCGACGTCGTGCCCGTGGGGGGTGTCGCCGCGGGGTGGCTCCCCGTCGTGCAGGCGATCGACGGCGACGGCGGCGACGTGGTGCTCGTCCACGCCGACGACCCGCGGCTCGCCCGCATGGCCGTCTTCGACGCGGTGATCGACAACGCCGACCGCAAGGGCGGCCACGTGCTCGTGCAGGACGACCACGTCTGGGGCGTCGACCACGGGTTGAGCTTCAACGTCGACGACAAGCTGCGCAGCGTGCTGTGGGGATGGCAGGGCCAGCCGCTGCCCGCCGACTGCCTGGACGTGCTCGACGCGTTGGCCACCGACCTGCGACCGAGCGGCACCCTCGCCCGCACCGTGGCGGACCTGCTGACGGCGGCCGAGATCGCCCGCACCCGCGAGCGGGTGCTCGACCTGCTGCGCAGCCGCCGCTTCCCGCGGCCCACGGCGTACGGCCCGATGATCCCGTGGCCACCGTTCTGAGCCGCCTCGTGGCCGCGCCGAGCGCCTCGCTAGGCTCTTCGTCGTGATCTCGTGGCCGGCCCCCTTCATCCCTGCCGTGCCGGGCCCCTCGATCCCGCTGCGAGTCCACGACACCGCGTCCGGTGAGCTGCGGCCCACCGCGCCCGGGCCCATCGCTCGCCTCTACGTCTGCGGCATCACTCCCTACGACGCCACCCACCTCGGGCACGCAGCCACGTACGTGACGTTCGACGTCCTGCAGCGCGTCTGGCGAGACAACGGCCACCAGGTGCACTACGTGCAGAACGTCACCGACGTCGACGACCCACTGCTCGAGCGGGCCGCGCAGACGGGCGTCGACTGGCAGGCGCTGGCTGCCGACCAGATCGCGCTGTTCCACGAGGACATGACCGACCTCGCCGTGATCCCGCCCGACGACTACGTCGGGGTGGTCGAGAGCGTCGCGCTGATCGCCGAGGACGTGCGGGCGCTACTCGCGTCCGGTGCGGCCTACACCGTCGGCGTCCCGACCCGCGAGGGGACGGGCCAGGACGTGTACTACGCCGTCGACGCCCAGCCCCGCTTCGGCGAGGTGTCCAGCTGGACCCGTGAGCAGATGCTCGAGGTGTACGCCGAGCGCGGCGGCGACCCCGACCGCGCCGGCAAGCGGGACGCGCTCGACCCGTTGCTGTGGCGGGCGGCACGCGACGGTGAGCCGTCCTGGGACGGCGGCAGCCTCGGCCCCGGGCGCCCCGGGTGGCACGTCGAGTGCTCGACCATCGCCGTGGGCCGCCTCGGGATGTCGTTCGACGTGCAGGGCGGTGGCACCGACCTGGTGTTCCCGCACCACGAGATGAGCGCCTCTCACGCGGTGTCGCTCACCGGCGAGTGGCCGTTCGCGCGCTGCTACGTCCACCAGGCGATGGTGGGCTTCGAGGGCCACAAGATGAGCAAGTCCCGCGGCAACCTCGTGCTGGTGTCGCAGCTGCGCCGCGACGGTCACGACCCGATGGCCATCCGGCTCGCCCTGCTCGCCCACCACTACCGCACCGAGTGGTCGTTCAGCGCCGCGGTGCTCGCCGAGGCCGAGGCACGGCTGGCCCGTTGGCGCGAGGCGCTGTCGTGCGAGGGCGGTCCGGACCCGACGGCGACCATCCAGCACGTGCGCGAGTGCCTCTCGGACGACCTGCGCACCCCCGACGCGCTGCACGCGGTCGACCGCTGGGCGGACGAGCAGCTCACCCACGGCGGGAGCGTCCTGTCCGCTCCGGGCGTGCTGGCCCGCTCCCTGGACGCGTTGCTGGGCGTCCGGATCTGACCATCGGCATCCGCCGCAGGACCAACGGCTCTGGGGAGAGAGTCGTCCTGACGGTGGACTCGGCTCATGGGCCCTGCCGCGACCGTCGCTGACGCCCGGACCCATCACGCCCTCGCCGTGCACGAGGTCCTGCTGGTGCTGGAGACCGATCTCCAGAGCGGACTCGCCGAGGAGGAGGCGGCCAGCAGGCTCGACCGGTACGGCCCGAACCACCTCCCGCGTGCGGCGTCCGCGGGCCCGGTGCGTCGCCTTCTCCGGCAGCTGCACAACCCCCTGGTGTACGTGCTCGTCGCCGCGGGGGTCGTGACGTCGTGGCTGCACGAGTACGTGGACGCGACCGTGATCTTCGGCGTCGTCGTTCTCAACACGATCGTGGGGTTCGTCCAGGAGTCCAAGGCGGAGTCGGCGCTGGAAGCCCTGCGGTCGATGGTGCACACGCGCGCCCGCGTCGTCCGGGGTGGTCGACAGCGGCTTGTCGAGTCCGAGCAGCTCGTGCCGGGCGATCTCGTCCTCGTGGACGCCGGCGACAAGGTGCCGGCCGACCTGCGGCTGGTCCGCCAGAGCGAGCTGCAGGTCGACGAGTCGGCGCTGACCGGGGAGTCCCTGCCGGTCGCCAAGGACGAGGTGGTGCTGCCGCCGACGACGCCAGTAGCCGACCGGCGCAACATGGCCTACTCCGGGACGATGGTCACCGGCGGCAACGGTTCCGGCGTCGTCGTCGCCACCGGTGGCGACACCGAGCTCGGCGAGATCCATCGGCTGGTGGGGGCCGCCAAGACGCTGGCCACTCCGCTGACCCGCAAGCTCGCTGCGTTCAGCGCCTGGCTCACGGTAGTGATCCTCGGCCTGGCCGTCGCCACGTTCGCCATCGGCGTCGTCCGCGGTGAAGCAGCGTCGGACATGTTCACCGCCGCCGTCGCGCTGGCCGTCGGTGCCATCCCGGAGGGGCTACCGGCCGCCGTCACCATCACGCTGGCCATCGGGGTCGGTCGGATGGCGCGGCGCGGGGCCGTGATGCGCCGGCTCGCTGCGGTGGAGACGCTGGGCGGCGCGACGGTCATCTGCTCGGACAAGACCGGCACCTTGACGGAGAACAGGATGAGCGTGCGCGTCCTGTGGACGGTGACCCAGGAGGTCGCGGTCCCAGGAGCAGCCACCGAGGCGCTGTCTGCCCAGCCCGACGAGGCCCTGCGCTGGTGCCTGATGGTCGGCGCCAACTGCAACGACTCCCGGCTCGCCGACACCGGCGAGGGCATCGGGGACCCCACCGAGACCGCCATGCTGGCCGTCGCGGGCGCGGGCGGCGTCCGTCCGCACGCGCTGCGGCGGGTCGACACGCTGCCGTTCAGCTCCGAACGGCAGTACATGGCCACCACCCAGCTCGACCACGCCGGTCGCGAGGTCGTCATGGTGAAGGGTGCGGTCGAGCGTGTCCTGGAGCTGTGCGACCGACAGCTGACCGGCGACGGTTCGCCCGCGCCGCTCGACGACCCAGCAGTGCTCGCCGCGGCTGAACGGCTCGCCGGCCAGGGCATGCGCGTGCTCGCCACCGCGGTGGACCGCTCACCCCGTCAGGAGGCTCTGGACTCTCTCGGTGCGGCCGGTCCGGGCCTCGTGTTCGCCGGGCTGCAGGCGATGCTCGACCCCCCAAGGGCCACGGCGACCGCGGCGGTCAGGGCCTGCCGGTCCGCCGGCCTCGCGGTCAAGATGATCACCGGCGACCACGTGGCGACCGCGACGTCCGTCGCCCGGCAGATCGGGCTGCTGGACGCGGACGACGGCGACCGCGTGCTCACTGGCGCCGCGCTCGACCTCGTCGACGACGACCAGCTGCCGGAGGCGGTCGAGCGGGCCGTGGTGTTCGCCCGGATGAGCCCCGCTCAGAAGCTTCGCCTGGTGGTGGGCCTGCAGGCGCGCGACCACGTGGTCGCGATGACCGGGGACGGCGTCAACGACGCACCAGCGCTCAAGCAGGCCGACATCGGCGTCGCCATGGGGCTCGGCGGCACGGAGGCCGCGAAAGAGGCCGGCGACATGGTGCTGACCGACGACGACTTCGCCACCATCGAGGCGGCCGTGGAGGAGGGGCGCGGCGTCTTCGACAACATCACCAAGTTCATCGTGTGGACACTGCCCACGAACATGGGGGAGGGCCTGGTCATCCTCGTCGCCATCCTCCTCGGGGCCTCGCTGCCGATCCTGCCCACGCAGATCCTGTGGATCAACATGACCACAGCCGTGGGGCTCGGCCTCATGCTCGCCTGGGAGCCCAAGGAACCCGGCATCATGCAGCGTCCTCCCCGTGACCCGAGGAGATCCTTGCTCACCGGGCCGGTGGTCGTTCGAACCCTGCTCGTCTCGGCGCTGCTCGTCATCGGCGCGTGGTGGCTCTTCGAGTACGAGATGGGCCACGGCGCATCCGTGGAGGCGAGCCGAACCGCGGCCGTCAACCTGTTCGTCACCGTCGAGGCCTTCTACCTGTTCAGCTGCCGGTCACTGGCTCACCCGGTGTGGAGCAGCGGCCTGCTCACGAACAGGTGGCTCCTGGTCGGTGTCACGGCGCAGGCCCTGGGGCAGGCGGCGCTGACCTACCTGCCCGTGATGAACAGGCTCTTCCAGACCGCCCCGATCGGTGGGGCGGCCTGGCTGCGCATCTTCCTGGTCGCCACCGTCGCGGCGGTGGTGGTGGCGATCGACAAGCGCCGGCTGCGCGGGCGGGCTCTGTGAGCCTGCGTGGCCGCGTCCTGGAAGCCGAGGGTCGAGTACCGGTAGCTGAACTTGCCGGCGTCCTGGAAGAAGATCACGACCTTGCCGTCCGTGTTGGCTTAGGCGGGCATCCCGTACCACGTCTTCGGGGTCAGCTCCGGGGCGTGAGTGGTCACCGTCATGTGCACGCGCTCGGCGAGCGCGCGATCCTCCGGTGCCATCGCGGCGATGCTGTCGAGGACCGCCTGCAGCCCGTCGGCCGTCTTCGCGCCCTTCTTGCCCTCGGCACGCAGCTCGGCGGCGCGCTCCTTCATCGCGGCGCGCTCCTCAGCGCTGAAGCCGTCGGAGACGGTAGCGGTGTTCTTCGCAGGCATGGAGAGCGTCCCTTCGAGGTCGTGGGCCGGGCGCGCTGCCGACCACCTGCCTGGAGGCTAGGTGCGCCAACGATCCTGGCGCTTCTCGATTCCTGACCAGTCAGCGGGCGAAGTGCCCGGCGAGGCTCAGCCGCGCCGCGGGGGGTCCTCGTCCCGCCGTCGCAGGTACCGCTCGAACTCCAGCGCGATGGCCTCGCCCGTGGCCTCCGGCAGCTCGCTGGTGTCCTTGGCCTCCTCCAGCGCGCGGACGTACTCGCCGACCTCGCTGTCACCCTCGGCCAGCTCGTCGACCCCGTGCTCCCAGGCGTGCGACTGGTCGGGGAGGTCCTCGAGGTCGATCGTGACGTCGAGCAGCTCCTCGATCCGGCGCAGCAGCGCCAGCGTGGCCTTCGGCGACGGCCCGCCACCGGCGTAGTGCGGCACGGCCGCCCACAGCGACACCGCCGGAAGATCGGCCTGCGCAGCGGCGTCGCTCAGGACGCCGACGATGCCGGTCGGGCCCTCGTACGTCGAGCGCTCGATGCCGGCCTGGCTCAGCAGCTCGTCGTCGTCGCTGGTACCGCTGACGGGGATCGGCCTCGTGTGGGGCACGTCCGCCAGCAGCGCACCGACGGTGACGACGGCCGCGACACCGAGACGGTCGGCTGCCTCCAGCAGCTCGATGACGTACGAGCGCCAGCGCATCGACGGCTCGATGCCGTCGACCAGGACGACGTCACGCCCCAGTGCGGGTACGTGCGCCGCGAGCAGCCGCGTGGTCGGCCAGGTGACCCGCCGCGTGCCGTCGGGGTCGCGAGCCACCGTGGGCCGGTTGACCTGGAAGTCGTAGTAGTCCTCGGGGTCGAGCGCGGCGAACGGCTCGGCACCCCAGACGCGCGCCAGGTGCTCCAGCGCGGACGTGGCGGCCTCGCCTGCGTCGTTCCAGCCCTCGAAGGCGGCGATCAGCACCGGGTCGGTCAGGGTCGGCCACTGCGTCAGCTCGATCACGCGGACCTCCCTCGAGTCGCTGAACCGGTCACGGGCACCGCCGGATAGCTCGGGCGGCGCCACTCCAGCCTAGTTGTTCCGGGCGGCGGAGGTGTCCGCCATGCGAGCCCATGTGCCGTTCGGGGGACGCCCGCCTAGACTCGGCGGTGCCCGCCGACCGTGCAAGCCGTACCGAAGGTCCTCCATGAGCAGCCGCTCCGACCTGTTCCGATCGCTCCTGCACCAGCAGGTCCTCGTCGCCGACGGCGCCATGGGCACGATGCTGCAGGCCGCCGACCCCAGCCTGGAGGACTTCGACGGCCACGAGGGCTGCAACGAGATCCTCAACGTCACCCGGCCGGACGTCGTCCGCTCGGTGCACGACGCCTACTTCGAGGTCGGCGTCGACGCGGTCGAGACGAACACGTTCGGCGCCAACCTCGCCAACCTGGGCGAGTACGGGATCAGCGACCGCATCCACGACCTCGCGCACGCCGGCGCCCGCATCGCCCGCGACGCCGCCGACGCGTGGTCGAGCGAGCACCACCCGCGCTTCGTGCTCGGCTCCATGGGGCCGGGCACCAAGCTGCCCTCGCTCGGGCACGTCGAGTTCGCGTCGTTGCGCGACGCCTACGAGATCCAGGCAGCCGGGCTGATCGCGGGCGGCGTCGACGCGGTGCTCATCGAGACCTCCCAGGACCTCCTGCAGGCCAAGGCCGCCGTCATCGGCAGCCAGCGCGCGATGCGGGACGCCGGTGTCGACGTGCCGGTGCTCGTGCAGGTCACCGTCGAGACCACGGGCACCATGCTGCTCGGCAGCGAGATCGCGGCTGCTCTGGCCACCCTGGAGCCGCTCGGCATCGCCGCCATCGGGCTGAACTGCGCCACCGGGCCCACGGAGATGAGCGAGCACTTGCGGCACCTGGCCAAGCACGCCCGCATACCCGTCACCGCGATGCCCAACGCCGGGCTGCCGCAGCTGTCGCGCGACGGCGCCTACTACCCGCTGACGCCGGCCGAGCTCGCGTCGGCGCACGAGCAGTTCACCCGTGACTTCGGGCTCGGCCTGGTCGGTGGGTGCTGCGGGACGACGCCAGAGCACTTGCGGCAGGTCGTCGAGGCCGTGCGAGGCCGCGACGTCGTCTCGCGCCGCCCGCGCCCCGAGCCGGGCGTCGCCAGCCTCTACCAGCACGTGCCCTTCCGCCAGGACACCGCCTACCTGTCGATCGGCGAGCGCACGAACGCCAACGGCTCCAAGGCGTTCCGCGAGGCGATGCTGGCCGAGCGGTGGGACGAGTGCGTCGAGATCGCCCGGTCGCAGACCCGCGACGGCGCCCACCTGCTCGACGTCTGCATCGACTACGTCGGCCGCGACGGGGTCGCCGACATGAAGTCGGTCGTGAGCCGGCTGGCCACCAGCTCGACCCTGCCGCTGGTGCTCGACTCCACCGAGCCGGCCGTCATCGAGGCCGGGCTGGAGCTCATCGGCGGGCGCGCCGTCGTCAACTCGGTGAACTACGAGGACGGCGACGGGCCAGGGAGCCGGTTCGCGCGGATCATGCCGGTGGTGCGAGAGCACGGTGCCGCGGTCGTCGCGCTCACCATCGACGAGCAGGGCCAGGCCCGCACGCGAGAGCACAAGGTCGCCGTCGCCAGCCGGCTCATCGAGGCGCTCACCGGGCAGTGGGGCATGCAGACGTCCGACATCATCGTCGACTGCCTCACCTTCCCGATCGCGACCGGGCAGGAGGAGACGCGCCGCGACGGCCTCGAGACCATCGCGGCCATCTCCGAGCTCAAGCGGCGCTACCCGGACGTGCAGACGACCCTCGGGCTGTCCAACATCTCCTTCGGCCTCAACCCCGCCGCGCGCGTCGTGCTGAACTCGGTGTTCCTGCATGAGGCCCTCAAGGCGGGGCTCGACTCGGCCATCGTGCACGCGGCCAAGATCCTGCCGATGAGCAAGATCGACGACGAGCAGCGCCAGGTGGCCCTCGACCTCGTCCACGACCGCCGGCGCTGGGTCGACGACGACCCCACCTCCGGCCGTGTGGAGTACGACCCGCTGCAGCGGTTCCTGGAGCTCTTCGAGGGCGTCGACTCGGCGTCCCTGCGGGCCGGTCGGGCCGAGGAGCTCGCCGCGCTCCCGCTGGCCGAGCGGCTGGCCCGCCGCATCGTCGACGGCGAGCGCAAGGGGCTGGAGCAGGACCTCGACGAGGCGCTGGCCAGCGGGCGCTCCGCGCTCGACATCATCAACGACAACCTGCTCGACGGCATGCGCGTCGTGGGTGAGCTGTTCGGCCGCGGCGAGATGCAGCTGCCCTTCGTGCTGCAGTCCGCCGAGGTCATGAAGGCGGCCGTCGCCTACCTCGAGCCCCACATCGAGGGCGAGGCCGACGGCTCGGCCCGGCAGACCAAGGCCACCATCGTCCTCGCCACGGTGAAGGGCGACGTTCACGACATCGGCAAGAACCTCGTCGACATCATCCTGTCCAACAACGGCTACGACGTCGTCAACATCGGCATCAAGCAGCCGGTGAGCGAGATCCTGCGCGCCGCCGAGGAGCACCGCGCCGATGCGGTCGGGATGAGCGGCCTGCTGGTGAAGTCCACCGTCGTGATGAAGGAGAACCTGCAGGAGATCAACGCCCGCGGGATCGCGACCAGGCTCCCGGTGCTGCTGGGCGGCGCGGCGCTCACGCGCGCCTACGTCGAGGACGACCTCGCCGAGATCTACGAGGGCCAGGTGCGGTACGCGCGCGACGCCTTCGAGGGGCTGCGGCTCATGGACGCCATCGCCACGGCGAAGGCGAGCCCCCACCTCACGGTGAGCGACACGCTGCCCGAGCTGCGCAAGCGCCGGGTGCGCCGCGTGGCGCAGCCGGACGACGGGTCGGACGTCGTCGACACCCGCCGCTCGGACGTCGCGGCCGACGTGCCGGTGCCCGCGCCGCCGTTCTGGGGCTCGCGGGTCGTCAAGGGCATCGCGCTGGCCGAGTACACGTCCTACCTCGACGAGCGAGCGACGTTCCTCGGCCAGTGGGGCCTGAAGCCCTCGCGCGGTGACGGGCCGTCCTACGAGGAGCTGGTCGAGTCGGACGGCCGCCCGCGGCTGCGCATGTGGCTCGACCGCATCCACACCGAGGGTCTGATGGAAGCGGCCGTGGTCTACGGGTACTTCCCGTGCGTCAGCGAGGGCAACGACCTGGTGATCCTGCACCACGAGGGTCCCGACGCCGGCCAGGAGCGCGCGCGGCTGACCTTCCCCCGTCAGCGCCGCGACCGTCGGCTGTGCCTCGCCGACTTCTTCCGCTCCCGCGAGTCCGGCGAGACCGACGTCATCGCGATGCAGCTGGTGACGATGGGTTCGGCCGTGTCGCAGCGCACTGCGGAGCTGTACGCCGCCAACGCCTACCGCGACTACCTCGAGCTGCACGGCCTGTCGGTGCAGCTCACCGAGGCCCTGGCCGAGGCCTGGCACGCCCGGGTGCGCGAGGAGCTCGGCTTCGCCACCGAGGACGACCCCGATCTCGGAGCCGTCCTGCGCCAGGGCTACCGCGGCTCGAGGTACTCCTTCGGCTACCCGGCGTGCCCCGACCTGGAGGACCGCGGCACTCTCGTCGAGCTGCTCGACCCGTCGCGGATCGGCGTCGTGCTGTCCGAGGAGCTGCAGCTGCACCCCGAGCAGTCGACCGACGCGATCGTGGTGCACCACCCCGAGGCCAAGTACTTCAATGCCACCTGAGCCGGACGCGCCGCTTCCCGCGGCGGTGCTGTGGGACATGGACGGCACGCTCGTCGACACCGAGCCGTACTGGATCGCCGAGGAGCACCAGCTCGTCGAGCAGCACGGCGGTACGTGGACCGCGGAGCACGCCAAGGCACTGGTCGGCAACGACCTGCTCGTCTCGGCGAGGTACATCAAGCAGCACGGCGAGGTGCCGCTCGAGCCCGAGCAGATCGTCGACGTCCTGCTGTCAGGCGTGGTCGAGCGGCTGCGCGCCCAGGTGCCGTGGCGACCGGGCGCACGAGAGCTGCTGGCCGACCTGCGGCGTCGGGGCGTGCCGTGCGCCCTGGTCACCATGTCGTGGACCTCGCTGGCCGACACGTTCCTGCAGGCGTGCGGAGCCGACACCTTCGACGTCGTGGTCACCGGCGACCGGGTCGCCCGCGGCAAGCCGCACGCTGATCCCTACCTGCAGGCAGCGCAGGCGCTCGGCGTCGACCCGCGGCGCTGCGTGGCGATCGAGGACTCCCAGACCGGGGTGGCCTCGGCCGAGGCAGCCGGCGTGCCCACGCTCGCCGTGCCGCACGTGGTGCACGTGCCGCCCGCCGAGGGACGCTCCCGTGCCAACTCGCTCGCCGAGATCACGGTGGCCGACCTCGCCCGCATCGCGGCGGGGGAGTCGATCGACCTCGTCCTGCCGTGACGCGGCGGTCGCGATGGGGTCAGCCACCCCACCGCGACCGCTCGCGTCACTCGGAGGCGATCGCCCGGATGACGTCCAGCCGCGAGGCCCGCCAGGCCGGCCACAGCGCGGCGAGCAGCCCGACCACCCCGGCCAGCACGAACGTCAGCACCACCTGCACCCACGGCATCGCCAGGGTGTCGAGGCCCTGGTCGGCCAGCACCCGCTGGAGCAGCACGCCGAGGGTCAGGCCGAGCGCGGTCCCGAGCACTGCGCCGAACAACGCGGTCAGCACCGCCTCGTTGCCGATGGTGCGCCGCAGCTGACGCCGGGTCATGCCCACCGCGCGCAGCAGCCCGATCTCGCGGGTGCGCTCGAAGACCGAGAGCGCCAGCGTGTTGACGATGCCGAGGGCCGCGATCACGACGGACAGGCCGAGCAGGGCGTAGAGGATGCCGAGCAGCTGGTTGACCTGGCTGCGGTTGGCGGCCTTGAACTGCTCGCGGTCCTGCACCGAGATCACCAGCTGGGGCTTGACGAGGTCGGTCAGCGCGGCGCGCACCGTGGCGGCGTCCGCACCCGGCGCCATCTTCACGAAGGCCGCGTACGAGACCTGGCTGGCGACCGGCACGGACCGCTCGTACAGCGCGCGCGGCACCAGCACCGGCGTGCCGATGGCCTGCGTGTCGGCGTACACCGCTCCGACGGTCAGGCGCTGGTCGGCGATGGTGCCGACGCTGGCGGTCACCTGGTCGCCGACGGCGAGGTGGTGGTCGGTGGCGAAGCTGTGCGAGATCGCCATCCGGCCCCGGTCGAGCGAGGTGATGTCGCCGGCCTCGACGTCCAGCTGGACCGCCTGCTGCAGCCCTGAGCCGGAGACCCCTGCTGCCGTGACCGTGGTCTGCTCCAGCTTGACGGGCACCAGGCCCTGGTCGACGACAGCCGCCACCCCCGGGATGTCGGCCGCCTGCTGCGCCACGGTGTTCGCGAACGGCGAGTTCCCGCCGCTGAGCACGAAGTCGGCGGTCACCTGGTCGTCGACGAGCTTGTCGATCGAGGCGTTGGTGGTCGCCGCGATCACCGCGAACGCCGACACGAGGGCCAGTCCGATCATCAGCGAGATGGCGGTGGTGGCCGTGCGCCGCGGGTTGCGCAACGTGTTGTCGCGGGCCAGCTTGCCGACCGTGCGCGACAGGCGGGCGCCGGGCGCACCCAGCACGTGCAGCACCGGACGCGACAGCAGGGGCGCGGCGACGATCATGCCGATGAAGGTCAAGAACGCCCCGACGCCGAGCACCTTCGCCGCGTCGCTGCCCTCGAGGGCTCCGACGCCGTACGCCATCACGGCGACGCCGACCGCGGTCATGGCCCCGCCGACGATGCCGCGCACGTGCAGGCTGCGCTCGGGCAGCGCCACGTCGTCGCGCATGGCGGCCACCGGCGCGATGCGGCCGGCCCGCCAGGCGGGCAGCACCGCGCTCGAGACGGTGACGACCAGCCCGATGCCCAGGCTCGACAGGATCGTGGTGGCGTCGACGGGCAGCCCGCCGGTGAACTCCAGCCCGAAGGTGCCCATGAGCAGCTGCAGCGACTTGGCCAGCCCGATGCCGCCGAGCAGACCGAGCGCTCCACCGGCCAGGCCGATGACCGCGGCCTCGCCGAGCACCACCCGCACGACCTGGCCACGGCCGGCGCCCACGGCTCGCAGCAGGGCGAGCTCACGCGTGCGCTGGGCCACCAGCATCGAGAACGTGTTGAAGATGATGAAGACGCCGACCAGCAGGCTGATGAACGCGAACACCAGCAGGAAGGTGTTGATGAAGCCGAGCCCCTGGGCGAACGCGCTCTTGGTCTCGTCGGCGTAGGTGGCGCCGGTGATGGCCTCCTGACCCTTCGGCAGGGTCGCCGCCACGCGGTCACGCAGCTCGCTCTGGCTGACGCCGTCGTCGGCCCGCAGGCTGATGGACTGCACGGTGCCGTCAGGGGCGAACCACTTCTCGGCGGACGTCGGGTCGACGCTGACGATGGTCTGACCGGCCGAGCCGCCGACGAACTCCTCCTCGCCGACGATGGTCACGGACTGCACGGTGCCCGCGACGACGAGCCGGGTGCGGTCGCCGACCTTCAGCCCGGACTTGTCCAGCGTGGTCGACTCGACGACCACCTCGTCGGCGGACGTCGGGGCCCGGCCGCTGACGAGCGGTAGGGCCTCGTCGTCCGGCCGGAAGGCGAAGCCGAAGCTCGGCGCACCGCCGTTGCGCACCGCGGTGCCGTCCTTGCCGACCAGCACGGCCGAGCCACCGAGGTCGGGCACGGCGGTCTGGACCCCGTCGACCTGGGCCAGCTCGTCGGCCTCGCTGAGCTTCAGTGGCTGGCGCAGGTCGCCGGTGTCGGCGACCCCGCTGTTGACCTTCACACCGCGCACCACGACGTCGGTGCCGGCGGTGGAGCCGACGGAGATCCGGTCGAAGGTCGCCTTGAGGCTGTCGCTGAGCACGAACGTGCCGGCCACGAACGCCACGCCGAGCATGACCGACAGCGTGGTGAGCAGGAACCGGACGACGTGGCCGCGCACTCCCTGGAGCGTCACGCGCAGCATCAGGACCGCCGCCCCACGGCGTCGAAGCCCTTCATGCGGTCGAGGACGGCCTCAGCCGTGGGCTGCTGCATCTCGTCGACGATGCGGCCGTCAGCGAGGAACAGCGCCCGGTCGGCGTAGCCGGCGGCGACGGGTTCGTGGGTCACGATGACGATCGACTGGCCGAACTCGTCGACCGAGCGGCGCAGGAAATCGAGGATCTCGGCACTGGCCCGCGAGTCGAGGTTGCCCGTTGGCTCGTCGGCGAAGATGATCGCCGGCCGGCTGGCCAGTGCACGGGCACAGGCGACGCGCTGCTGCTGGCCGCCCGAGAGCTCGCTCGGCCGGTGGCTGAGCCGGTCGCGAAGGCCGACGGTGTCGACCACCGTGTCGAACCACGCCTGGTCGACCTTGGTGCCGGCGATGTCCATCGGCAGCGTGATGTTCTCGCGCGCCGTGAGGGTGGGCACCAGGTTGAACGACTGGAAGACGAAGCCCACGCGGTCGCGGCGCAGCTGGGTCAACGCCTTGTCGCGCAGGCCAGCGACCTCGACGCCGTCGATGACGACGCTGCCCGCGGTCGGCGTGTCGAGCGCGGCCATGCAGTGCATCAGGGTCGACTTGCCCGACCCGGACGGCCCCAGGATCGCGGTGAAGCGGCCGCGGCCGAAGTCGACGTCGACGCCGTCCAGCGCACGCACCTCGGCCTCACCGCGCCCGTAGACCTTCAGCAGCCCGCGGGCGCTGGCCACCGCGTCCGTACCGGCGGGCGCCGAACGCGCCGTCGTGTCGTCCATCTGATCCACCCGAGTCCTCTCAGTTCCTGCGTGTGCTGCTGCGTCCGCGGTCACGGAAGCCACCCCTTGGTCATGGTCTCGGCCGCGCTCCGCGGCCGCCACCATCCTCCTGGAGCGGGTGGTGCCGAAGCGACCGGGTATCTCCCTGGCTCGCCCCTGGGACGACCCCGAGTCAGCCGGTCACGAGGGCGCTGGGAGGGGCGCGGCGGACCCGGGGGACGCAGGCAACGGCGGCGGCGTCCCGCCGAACGACGGGCACAACGCCCGGTGGTCGCACCAGTCGCACAGGCGTGAGGGGCGAGGTCGCCAGTCGCCGGTGGTGGCGGCGCGCTCGATCGCCGTCCACAGCGCCTTGACCTTGCGCTCGGTGGCCAGCAGCTCGCCCTCGTCAGGGGCGTGGCGCAGCACCTGCCCGTCACCGAGGTACACGAGCTGCAGCTGGCGCGGCACGACGCCCCGCGCCCGCCAGAGCACCAGCGCGTAGAAGCGCATCTGGAACAGCGCCTTGGCCTCGAACTGCTCGCTGGGCGCGCGGCCGGTCTTGTAGTCGACGACGCGGACGTCCCCGGACGGCGCGACGTCGAGCCGGTCGACGTACCCGCGCAGCACCAACCCGTCGTCGAGGGTGGCCTCGACGTAGAGCTCGCGCTCGGCAGGCTCGAGCCGGGTGGGGTCCTCGAGGGCGAACCACCGCAGGAGCAGCTCCTCGGCCGAGGCCAGCCACTCGGTGAGCGCCGGGCCGTCGCCGTCCGGGAACAGCGCGGCGAGCTCGGGGCTGGCCTCCAGCAGCTGCTCCCACTGCGGACGGAGCAGCAGCTGCGCAGCGGCGGGCGTCCGCTCGGCGGCCGGCAGGTCGAAGAGCCGCTCGAGCACCGCGTGCACCACCGTGCCCCGCACGGCCGCGCTGCTCGGCGCCTCGGGCAGCCGGTCGACGACCCGGAACCGGTACAGCAGCGGGCACTGCATGAAGTCCGAGGCGCGGCTGGGGGACAGCGAGGCCGGCCGCTCGGCGGCGGACGGCTCGCAGGCCAGGGCTTCGGTCACGCCCCGCACTGTAGGACGCCGCGCCGACAGCGCCGGGGACCATAGGATCGGCTGGTGAGCCGACGCCCCGGGATCCCGCTCGGCCGGCTGGCCGGCGTGCCCGTCTTCCTCGCGCCGTCCTGGTTCGTCGTCGCGGTGGTCGTGGTCGTCGTCTTCGCGCCGCAGGTCGAGAGCGCGATCGGCGCCGGCCCGCCCGACAGCTACCTGGTGGCCGCGTCCTACGCGGTGCTGCTGCTCGTCTCCGTGCTGGTGCACGAGTTCGCCCACGCGCTCACCGCGCGAGCCCTGGGCCTGCCCGTCGAGCAGGTCGTCGCCGACCTGTGGGGCGGTCACACGCAGTTCACCGACGAGGCCCCCACGCCCGGACGCAGCGCCCTGGTGGCCGTCGTGGGCCCGCTGGCGAACGCGGGTCTCGCCCTCGCGGGCGGGATCGTGCTGCAGGTCGTCCACACCAGCGGCGTCGCGCGGCTGCTGCTCGTCGCGCTGGTGTTCAGCAACGGCTTCGTCGCCGTGTTCAACCTCGCGCCGGGGCTGCCCCTGGACGGCGGCCGGGTGGTCGAGTCCCTCGTCTGGGCCGTCAGCGGCCGACGCTGGGCGGGCACGCTCGCGGCGGGCTGGTGCGGGCGGGTGGTGGCCGTGGCGGTGCTCGCCTGGGCGCTGCTGCTGCCGCTCGCCGAGGGACGCACGCCGTCGACCTTCTCGTTCGTCTGGGCCGTCATGATCGCCCTGCTGCTCTGGCAGGGCGCCACCGGCGCGGTCGCCCTCGGCCGGCTGCGGCGCGGAGCTGCCCGCCTGCACCTGCCGCGCCACACCGAGCGCGCCTGGGGCTCACCTGCCTCGGGCGACGGCTGGCGTGCCGCCCAGCCGCCCACCGGCCACGTGGTCGCCATCGACGCGAGCGGCCGTCCCGTCGGCGTGCTGCTCGTCGAGGACGCCGCCCGGCTCCTGTCGTCCCCGGTGCCGCCGCCTCCCGGCACGCCGCTCTCGGCCGTGATGACCGTGCTCGACCCGGTGGCGGTCGTGCCGGCCGCGGCGTCCGGTGAGGACGTGCTGCGCACGGTGGCCGGCTCGCCGGTGCGCATGCTCGTCGTGGTCGACGCCGCCGGCGCCGTGGTGGGCGTGGCGGACGTCGGAGCCATCGCGGCCGAGCTGACGGGGCACCCGTAGACTCGCCGCCCATGAGTCCCGCCACCGGTGTCGGCCGCCGCCGAGGCCCCTTCGCCGTCGGCGACAGGGTGCAGCTGACCGACCCCAAGGGACGGCTGCACACCATCACGCTGCTGCCCGGCCGGCAGTTCCACACCCACGCCGGGTGGTTCGCGCACGAGGCGCTCATCGGGCAGCCCGAGGGCAGCGTGGTCACGAACACGGCGGGCGTCGAGTACCTCGCGCTGCGTCCCCTGCTCGCCGACTACGTGCTGTCGATGCCACGGGGCGCCGCCGTCGTGTACCCGAAGGACGCCGGCCAGATCGTGGCCATGGCCGACATCTACCCCGGGGCCCGGGTCGTGGAGGCCGGGGTGGGGTCCGGTGCGCTCACGATGTCGCTGCTGCGCGCTGTGGGCGACAGCGGGCACCTGCTGAGCATCGAGCGGCGCGCCGACTTCGCCGACATCGCCCGCGGCAACGTGGAGGAGTTCTTCGGCGGACCCCACCCGGCCTGGCAGCTGGAGGTGGGAGACCTCGAGGAGGCCCTGCCGCGGCTGGCCGAGCCGGGCGCCGTCGACCGGGTCGTGCTCGACATGCTGGCGCCCTGGGAGTGCCTCGACGCCAGCGCGACGGCCCTGGCACCGGGCGGCGTCCTCATCAGCTACGTCGCCACCGCCACCCAGCTCTCGCGGGTCGCCGAGGCCGTGCGCGACCACGGCTGCTTCACCGAGCCCGCGGCCTGGGAGTCGCTCGTGCGCGGCTGGCACCTCGAGGGGCTGGCCGTGCGCCCGCAGCACCGCATGGTGGGGCACACCGGGTTCCTCGTCACCACGCGGCGCCTCGCCGACGGCGTCTCGCCACCGGTGCGGCGGCGGCGTCCGGCCAAGGGGTACGAAGGCGACTGGACGGCCGAGGACCTCGGCGAGCGGCCGGTGTCGGACAAGAAGGTGCGACGAGTCCGCCGCGACGTCGGCGCGCCATCGTCGGTGCAGGAGCCCGGCTCGGGTTAGGGTCGTCGTGTGGATTCCCGACAGCGGGGGAGGTGCACGACATGACTGATGACGTCTCCGGCGACCGCTCGGCGGCCGACCTGCTGCGCCAGGTGCGCGCGCTCGAGGACGAGGTGGCGGTGCTGCGCCGCAGGGTCGCGACCTCGCCCGACCGCGTCCACGCCCTGGAGTCGCGGCTGTCCCAGCTGCAGACCAGCCTGGAGTCCACCGCCGCTCAGAACGAGCGGCTCGTGCGCACGCTCAAGGAGGCGCGCGAGCAGATCGTCACCCTCAAGTCCGAGGTCGACCGGCTCGCCCAGCCGCCCTCCGGCTTCGGCACGATCGTCGAGGTCGGCGACGAGGGCACGGTCGACGTGCTCACCGGCGGGCGCAAGATGCGCGTCGCCGTGAGCCCCGCCGTCGACGACGTCGACCTCGCTCCCGGCCGTGAGGTGCTGCTCAACGAGGCGCTGAACGTCGTCCTGGTGCGCGGCTTCGAGCGCGTCGGCGAGGTCGTGCAGCTCAAGGAGATCCTGGGCGAGGACCGCGTGCTGGTGGTCGGTCACGCCGACGAGGAGCGCGTCGCGCGCGTGGCCGAGGGCCTGCGGGCCGAGCGCATGCGCATCGGCGACGGGCTGCTCATCGACCCGCGCGCCGGCTTCGTGTACGAGCGGATCCCCAAGGCCGAGGTCGAGGAGCTCGTCCTCGAGGAGGTCCCCGACATCGCCTACGAGGACATCGGTGGCCTCGGCAGCCAGATCGACCAGATCCGCGACGCCGTCGAGCTGCCGTACCTGCACCCCGAGCTCTTCCGCGAGCACCAGCTGCGCCCACCCAAGGGCGTGCTGCTCTACGGGCCCCCCGGGTGCGGCAAGACCCTCATCGCCAAGGCCGTCGCGTCGTCCCTGGCCCGCAAGGTCGCCGAGCTGAGCGGGCAGCCGCTGGGCAAGTCGTACTTCCTGAACATCAAGGGCCCCGAGCTGCTCAACAAGTACGTCGGCGAGACAGAGCGGCACATCCGGCTGATCTTCCAGCGCGCCCGCGAGAAGGCCTCCGACGGCACGCCGGTCGTCGTCTTCTTCGACGAGATGGACTCGCTCTTCCGCACCCGTGGCTCGGGGGTGAGCTCGGACGTCGAGACCACGATCGTGCCGCAGCTGCTCTCGGAGATCGACGGCGTCGAGCGCCTCGAGAACGTCATCGTGATCGGCGCGTCGAACCGCGAGGACATGATCGACCCGGCCATCCTGCGGCCAGGGCGGCTGGACGTGAAGATCAAGATCGAGCGTCCCGACGCCGAGGCCTCGCGCGACATCTTCTCGAAGTACCTCACGGCCGACCTGCCGCTGCACGAGCGCGACCTGGCCGAGAACGGCGAATCGCGCCAGGCCACCGTCGACGCCATGATCCAGCGCACGGTCGAGCGCATGTACTCGGAGATCGACGAGAACCGCTTCCTGGAGGTCACGTACGCCAACGGCGACAAGGAGGTCCTGTACTTCAAGGACTTCAACTCCGGCGCCATGGTGCAGAACATCGTCGACCGGGCGAAGAAGTCGGCGATCAAGGACTTCCTCACCACGGGTCAGCGCGGCATCCGGGTCGAGCACCTGCTGGACGCCTGCGTCGACGAGTTCAAGGAGAACGAGGACCTCCCGAACACCACCAACCCCGACGACTGGGCGCGGATCTCGGGCAAGAAGGGCGAGCGGATCGTCTACATCCGCACCCTCATCACCGGCAAGCAGGGCACCGAGCCCGGCCGCGCCATCGACACGGTGGCCAACACCGGCCAGTACCTGTAGGCCGTGTCCGCACCCCAGTCGACCGAGCGCGTCGCGCTGGTCACCGGCGCCGGCCGCGGCATCGGGCGCTCTGTCGCGGTCCGGCTCAGCACCGCCGGCCGCCTCGTGGCACTCACCGCACGCAGCTCCGGCGAGCTCGAGGCCACGGCCCGGGCCTGCCCCGGCGCGACGCTCGTCCTGCCCGCCGACCTCACCGAGCCCGGCGCGGTCGAGGAGCTGTTCGGGGCGGTCGAAGGTGAGTGGGCCCCGGTGCGCGACCTCGTCCTGAACGCCGGTGCCGGGACGTCGGCGCGAGTGCACCGCACCAGCGACGACGAGTGGCAGCGGATGCTCGACCTGAACCTGACCGCACCCTTCCGCTGTCTGCGGCGCGCGCTGCCGGCCATGATCGACGCCGCTGACGGACGCGTCGTCGCGATCGCGTCGGTGGCCGCGAAGGTCGGGGAGCCGTACATCGCCGCCTACACGGCCAGCAAGCACGGCCTGCTGGGACTGGTGCGGTCGGCAGCGGCCGAGCTGGCGTCGTCCGGCGTCACCGTCAACGCCGTCTGCCCCGGCTACGTCGACACCCCCATGACCGACGCGACGGTGGCGGGTATCGTCGCGGCCACCGGGCGAAGTGCCGAGGAGGCTCGAGAGTCGTTGCGGCGCAAGCAACCCACCGGCCGGCTGGTGTCCACGGAGGAGGTGACCGACGTGGTGATGATGTGCCTCGCCAACGCGTCCGTGACCGGGCAGGGGATCAACGTCGACGGGGGAGCGGTGCAGTCGTGACGCTTCGGCGGGTGAACCCCGAGTCCCTCGCACCGCCCACCGGCTTCTCGCACGCCGTGGTCGGCGAGGGCACCGTCGTGGTGCTGGCCGGACAGACGGCGCTGGGGCCGGACGGCCGCGTGGTCGGTCGCGGTGTCGTCGAGCAGTTCGAGCGGGCGCTGGGCAACCTGCTCACGGCCCTCGCCGAGGCGGGCGGGCGCCCCGACCAGCTCGCCGGGCTCACCGTCTACGCGGTCGACCTGGCCGACTACCGGGCGCACGCCGCCGACATCGGGCAGGTGTGGCGCCGGCTGGTCGGCCGCGACTACCCGGCGATGGCCGGCATCGGCGTGAGCCGGCTCTGGGACGACGAGGCGCTGGTCGAGGTGCAGGGCCTGGCCATCCTCTAGGCCGCGCCGACGGCGTCGATGGCCTGCGCGATGTGACGGTCCGCCGGCCCGGCCAGCCGCTCACGGAGCTCGTCGAAGACCGCCGACGCCTTGACGCCCGGCCAGGGCTGCGGCAGCACGTCCAGGGGGAGCCCGGGGTCGAGGTACGGCAGGCGCCGCCACGCCGTCAGCGCCGTCACGTAGTCGGCGAACGCGGTGCGATCGCACACCGTGCGCCGTCGCGACCAGCGGCGCAGCACGGGCTGGTGCGCAGCGGCGAACTCCTCGTACATGCGCGCGAGGTCGTCGAGGTCCCACCACCGCGCCACCTCGCGCGGCAGCCGGCCGAAACCCACGTGGTCGGCGCGGAACAGGTCGACGTAGCTCGTGAGCCCCTCCCGGCGCAGGACCTCGCCGGTCTGTTCGGCCAGGTGCGCAGGCGCGATCCACACCCCGGCCGACACGGTGCCGAAGCCCAGCCACGACAGCCGCGACCGCAGCTGGTGGCGCCGCTGCCGCTCGGACTCGGGCACGCTGAAGACCGCGAGCACCCAGCCGTCGTCCACGACGGCGCGGGTCCGGCGGAAGATGCGCTCGTCGCCCTCGGCCAGGATCCCGCGTCCCTGCTCGGAGAGCTCGTACCCCGCCACGCCGGACCGGCGCCGCGCGACGAGCACACCGCGCCGCTTCAGTCGGGAGATCGCCGAGCGCACCGCCGGCTCCTCGACTCCGACGTCGTCCATGAGCCGGATGAGCGTCGAGACCGCCAGCCAGCCGGAGGTGCGCCGGGCGTAGAGCCCGTACACGGTGACGATGAGGGCTCGTGGCTGGAGCGCGGCCGGCTTGCCTGCGCCCACGGCGTCGGTCGTCACCAGGACACGATATCGGCCCGGAAGCTCGGCGTGTGCGTGTCGCGGTCTCTTGATTGTCGTCACGAACAGTGAATACTGAGCGCCGTGACCGCAGAGCAGACCGCCCCCTCGGCCCACGTCGACACCTTCTGCCGCGACAACCTGCCGCCACGCGACTCCTGGCCGGAGCTGTTGTTCGACCTAGCGGACGTGCAGTACCCCGAGCGGTTGAACTGCGCCGTCGAGCTCGTCGACGGGACGCTTCGCGCTCACGGCGCCGACCGACCGTGCCTTCGAGCACCGGACGGCACGGTGTGGAGCTACGCGGACCTGTCCGCCCGGGCTCGGCAGGTGGCCGGCGTGCTGGTCGACGACCTCGGTCTGGTGCCGGGCGGTCGGGTGCTGCTGCGCGGCCCCAACAACCCGTGGCTGGTCGCCTGCTGGGTCGGGGTGCTGCTCGCCGGGGGCGTCGTGGTCACCACGATGCCGCTGCTGAGGGCGGGCGAGCTGCGCACGGTCCACGAGATCGCCCGGATCGACCTGGCGCTGTGCGACCACCGCTTCCTCGACGACCTGGCGAAGGCCGACCTCGGCGTACCGGTGGTGGCGTACGGCGGCCCGGCAGCCGACGACCTGGTGCAGCGTGCCGCGGCGAAGCCCGGGACGTTCGAGCCGGTCGACACGGCTGCGGACGACGTCGCGCTGCTGGCCTTCACCTCCGGCACCACGGGACGGCCGAAGGCCACGATGCACTTCCACCGCGACGTGCTGGCCAACGCCGACACCTTCGCCAAGCACGTCCTGAAGCCGACGGCCGACGACGTGTTCACCGGCACGCCGCCGCTGGCCTTCACGTTCGGGCTCGGGGGCCTGGTCGTGTTCCCGCTGCGGGTGGGCGCGAGCAGCCTGCTCGTGGAGAAGGCCTCACCGGACGAGCTGGCCGACCTCGTCGCCGAGCACGGCGTCACGGTCTGCTTCACCGCTCCCACCGCCTACCGCGCCATGCTCGCGTCGGGGCGTCCGGAGCGGCTGCGGTCGCTTCGCCGATGCGTGTCGGCGGGCGAGCACCTCTCGGCGGCGACCTGGCAGGCGTTCCACGACGCGACCGGCGTGCGCATCATCGACGGCCTCGGCTCGACCGAGATGCTGCACATCTTCATCTCGGCCGCCGACGACGCGATCCGGCCCGGGTCCACCGGCGTGCCCGTGCCCGGGTACCGCGCCGTCGTCCTGGACGACGAGGGCCGACCGCTGCCGGTGGGCCAGGTCGGTCGCCTCGCGGTGAAGGGCCCGACCGGCTGCCGCTACCTCGCCGACCCGCGTCAGGCGGTGTACGTCCAGGACGGGTGGAACGTCACGGGCGACACGTACCTGCAGGACGAGGACGGGTACTTCTGGTACCAGGCGCGCAGCGACGACATGATCATCTCCTCGGGCTACAACATCGCCGCTCCCGAGGTCGAGGAGGCGCTGATGTCGCACCCCGACGTCCTCGAGGTGGCCGTCATCGGCGTGCCGGACGACGCCCGGGGCCAGGTGGTCAAGGCGTTCGTGGTGATGGCCGACGGGGTCGCGCGGGACGCGGACACCGTCCGTGTGCTGCAGGACCACGCGAAGGCCACGATCGCGCCGTACAAGTACCCGCGGGCCGTCGAGTTCGTCGACGCGCTGCCGCGTACCAGCACCGGGAAGCTGCAGCGCTTCCGGCTGCGCGAGCCCGCCACCCCTGCGTGACCCAGTCGGTCCCGCCGTCCCCGACGCGCGTGGGTCAGTCGCGCAGGAGGTCGCGCGCGATGATGCTCAGCTGCACCTCGCTGGCGCCTTCGTAGATCCGTGGCGCCCGCACCTCGCGGTAGAGGTGCTCCAGCAGGTGACCCTGCTCCAGCGCCCGGGCGCCGTGCAGCTGCACCGCCGAGTCGACGACGTACTGCGCGGCCTCCGTCGCGCACAGCTTGGCCATCGCCGAGCGCGAGGACACCCCTGGCAGCCCGGCGTCGTAGGCCGCCGCCGCCTGGTAGACCATGAGCCGCGCGGACTGGGTGCGCACCGCCATCTCGGCCAGCCGGTGCCCGACGGACTGCAGGTCGGCGAGCCGGCCGCCGAAGGCAGCGCGCTGCTTGGTGTGCGCCACCGAGGCGTCCAAGGCGGCCTGGGCCATCCCGACGGCGAACGCCCCGACACTGGGGCGGAAGAGGTCGAGGGTCCGCATCGCGACCCGGAACCCGCCGTCCAGCTCGCCGAGCAGCTCGTCGGCCTCGACGCGCACACCGTCGAGCTGCAGCCGGCCGATCGGGTGCGGCGAGAGCAGCTGGAGCCGGTCGCCGCTGATGCCGTCGCGGTCGGCCGGGACGACGAAGGCGCTGACCCCGCGGGCCTTCGCCTCGGGCGTCGTGCGCGCGAAGACGGTGTAGAAGTCGGCCTGCGGGGCGTTGGAGATCCAGACCTTCGTGCCGGTGAGGCGCCAGCCGCTGCCGTCGCGCTCGGCCCGCAGCGACAGCGCCGCGGCGTCCGAGCCGGCCTCGGGCTCGGTGAGCGCGAAGGCCGCCACCGCGTCGCCGCTCGCTGCCGCGGGCACCCATCGCTCGACCTGTCGCGGCGAGCCGCTCTGCAGGACGGGGTAGGTGCCGAGGCCCTGCAGGGCGAGGGCGGTCTCGGCCTCGGTGCACTCGGTGGCCAGGGCCTCGCGCAGCAGGCAGAGGTCGAGCGCAGCGGCCTCGGGGCCGGGGAACAGCCGGCCGAGCAGGCCCTGGTCGCCCAGGGCCTTCAGCAGCGGCCGGTTGACCTCACCGGGCCGCCCGGCGGCGGCCAGCGCGGTGAGGCTCTCGCGCGCGTGGCGGCGAGCGGTGTCGAACAGCTCGCGCTGGGCGGGCTCGAGCTCCCAGCTCATGTCAGCGTCCCTGCCAGCTCGGCGCGCGGCCTTCACTGAAGGCCTCGTAGAACTCGCGGTAGTCGCGCCCGGTCATCAGCAGCGCCTGCGTGACGGCCTCCAGCTCGACGGCTGCCGACAGGCCCATGTCCAGCTCACGCGACAGCAGGGCCTTGGTCTGGGCGTAGGCGTGCGTGGGGCCCGAAGCCAGGCGCCGAGCGAGCTCGTGGGCGACCTCGCCGGCCGCGCCGTCGTCCACGAGGCGGTTGACCAGCCCCCAGCGCTCGGCCTGCTCGGCCGGTAGCGAGTCGCCGAGCAGCAGCAGCTCGCTGGCGCGCCCGAGCCCGACGAGCCGGGGGAGCAGGTACGCCGCGCCCATGTCGGCGCCGGCCAGGCCCACGTGGGTGAACAGGAACGCGAAGCGCGCCGTCCGCTCGACGACGCGCAGGTCGCTCGCCAGGGCGAGCACCGACCCGGCGCCGGCGGCCACCCCGTGGACGGCCGCGATCACCGGCACCGGGCACTCGCGCATGAGCCGCACCACCTCACCGGTCATCCGCGTGAACGCGAGCAGCTCGGCGTGGTCCATCTCCAGGGTGCGACCGATGATCTCGTGCACGTCGCCACCCGAGCAGAACGCCCGGCCCTCGCCCCGCAGCACGACCACCTTGGTGTCACCGCGGTGGGGGAGCTCGGCGAAGAAGTCGCGCAGGTCGGCGTAGACCTCGAAGGTGAGCGCGTTCAGCCGGTCGGGCCGGTCGAACGACAGCGTGCACACCCCCTCGTCACGCACCACGCGGAAGTGCTTCCACTCGGCAGTGATCGGAGCGGACGCTCGAAACGCACCCACTGGCGTACCTCCTCGTCGAGCCGGTTCGAGATAGCGTATCGGTGACCAGCGTCATGATGGCGACATGCAACTCACACGGCCGGAGGCCCCATGCGCATCGCGGTGATCGGCGGCGGGCCGGGTGGCCTCTACCTGGCCGCGCTCGCCAAGCAGCTGGGGCCGCACCACGACATCACGGTGTGGGAGCGCAACGCCGCCGACGACACGTTCGGCTTCGGCGTGGTCTTCTCCGACGAGACGCTCGGCGGCATCGAGCTGGCCGATCCCAGCGTGTACGCCGCCATGGAGCGCGAGTTCGCGCGCTGGGACGACATCGACGTCCACTACCAGGGCGAGGTGGTCACCAGCGGTGGTCACGGCTTCGCCGCCATGAGCCGGCTGCGGCTGCTGCAGGTGCTCCAGGGCCGCTGCACCGAGCTGGGCGTCAAGCTGCTCACCTGCACGACCGCGCCGGACGTCGAGGAGCTGGCCCGCGACCACGACCTCGTCGTCGCGGCAGACGGCGTCAACTCCCTGACCCGCAACCGGTACGCCGACGACTTCGGGGCCAGCGTCGAGACGCGACGCTGCCGGTACATGTGGCTCGGCACCGACAAGGTGTTCGACGCCTTCACGTTCGTCGTGCGCGAGACCCCGTACGGCGTGATGCAGCTGCACGCCTACCCGTACGACCGGCACGGCAGCACGTTCATCGTCGAGATGCACGACGACGTCTGGCACGCGGCCGGCCTGGACGCCTCGGCCGACCGCGCGTGGCAGCCCGGTGAGTCCGACGAGGCGTCGATCGCCATGGTGCGCGAGCTGTTCGCCGACGTCCTGGACGGGCACTCGGTCATGGCCAACAACTCGCGCTGGATCAGCTTCGGCACCGTGCGCACCCAGACCTGGCGTCGCGGCAACGTCGTGCTGCTCGGCGACGCCGCGCACACCGCCCACTTCTCGATCGGCAGCGGCACCAAGCTGGCGATGGAGGACGCGCTCGCCCTCGCCGCGTGCCTGCACGAGGAGCCCGACGTCGAGACGGCGCTCGCCGCGTACGAGGCCGAGCGCCGTCCCGTCGTGCTGTCGACGCAGCGCGCGGCGCAGGCCAGCCTCGAGTGGTTCGAGAACCTCGGCCAGTACCTGGACCAGGAGCCCGTCCAGCTCGCGTTCAACATCCTCACGCGCAGCCGGCGCGTCACCTACGACGGCCTGCGCCTGCGCGACCCGGAGTTCGTCGCGGCCGCCGACGCGTGGTTCGCCGAGCACGAGAAGCGCCGCGGCAACGGCGACGGGCAGGTGCTGCCGCCGATGTTCCAGCCGCTGCGGCTGCGCGGCCTGGAGCTCGTCAACCGGGTCGTGGTGTCGCCGATGGACATGTACGTGGCGCGTGACGGCGTCCCCAACGACTTCCACCTGGTGCACCTGGGTGGCAAGGCGCTGGGGGGCGCGGGACTCGTGATGACCGAGATGGTCTGCGTCTCGCCCGAGGGCCGCATCTCGCCCGGGTGCTGCGGCCTCTGGGACGCCGAGCAGACGACGGCCTTCGCGCGCATCGTCGACTTCGTGCACTCCCAGTCGGCGGCGAAGGTCGGCCTGCAGCTCGGGCACTCCGGCCGCAAGGGCTCGACGAAGCTGATGTGGGAGGGCATCGACCAACCGCTGCCGGAGGGCAACTGGCCGGTCGTGGCGCCGTCGGCCATCCCGTACCTCGAGGGCGTCAGCCAGGTGCCGCACGAGCTGACGCACGACGAGCTCGCGCAGATCACCGCGCAGTTCGTCGACGCGACGCGCCGAGGCATCGAAGCCGGCTTCGACCTCCTCGAGCTGCACTGCGCCCACGGCTACCTGCTGTCGAGCTTCATCTCGCCACTGACGAACCACCGCACCGACGAGTACGGCGGCGACCTCGCGGGCCGGCTGCGGTACCCGCTGGAGCTCTTCGGTGCCATGCGGGCCGTGTGGCCCGACGAGCGCCCGATGACCGTGCGCATCTCGGCCACCGACTGGGCCGAGGGCGGTCACGACGTCGAGGACGCGGTCGAGGTGGCGAAGGCCTTCCGCGAGGCCGGCGCCGACGCCGTCGACGTCTCGACCGGCCAGGTGGTGCCGCACGAGCGGCCGGCGTACGGCCGCTCGTACCAGACGCCGTTCGCCGACGCCGTCCGCAACCGCACCGACGTCGCCACGATCGCGGTCGGTGCCATCTCGTCCTACGACGACGTCAACTCCCTGGTGCTGGCCGGCCGGGCCGACCTGTGCGCGCTGGGCCGGGCGCACCTGTACGACCCGAGCTGGACGCTGCACGCGGCCGCCGAGCAGGGGTACGCCGGGCCGGCCGCGACCTGGCCGCTGCCGTGGCAGGCGGGCAGCCGTCGACCGCAGACCGGACGCACCGACGCACCCAAGCCGCGGCTGGACCTCGTCCGGCGCGGTGCGAGCGCCACCCGGCACCAGCGGTGGCGGCCCGACGAGGTCTGACCCAGGTCTGACCCAGGTCTGACCCAGGTCTGACCCAGGTCCGGTCAGCTCGAACGCGGCTCGGGGTGGTCGTCCAGCCACCGCCGCTCGGCCAGGTGCCGTCGCAGGGCCCGCGCGAGCCAGGGCAGCGCGTCGGGGGGCAGGGCGTCGGGGCCGAACCACCCGACCTCGGAGCACTCCGAGAGGGGACTGGGCTCACCGCGCCACCGCTCGGCGACGAAGAAGAAGTCGTTGCCGCGGTGGGAGCCGTCGACGTAGCGCGTCACGCCGATCGGCTGCAGCGCCGCGACGTCGACCTCGACGCCGACCTCCTCGCGCAGCTCGCGCGCCGCGGCAACGGCAAGCGACTCGTCGTCCTCGACGTGGCCGCCGGGCAGGCCCCACGCGCCGTCGCCGTACGAGACGCCGGCCCGGCGGCAGAGCAGCACGGCACCGTCCGGACGGCGCAGCACCACCCAGGCGACGAGGTGGTCGGTGCGCTGGGCGGCGCCGCTCGCCACCCCAGCACCGAGCCGGCGCGACATGAGCACCTTGTCCCAGCGCCGGTCGCCGACGGCCACGAACCGCGGCAGCGTGCCGTACCGCTCGAAACCCTCGGACTCGTACAGCGCGATCGCCGCGGTGTTGTCGCCGCGCACGTCCAGGGTCAGCGTCTCGACGCCAGCCTGCTCGGCGCTGTGCACCAGCCCCTGCAGCAGCCGCCGGCCGAGCCCCTGCCCGCGAGCGGCGGGGGCCACCACGACCCGTTCGAGGTCGGCCTGCGGCTGGTGGGTGGGCCGGGCGTACCGGCGCCAGTAGCCGAAGCCGACGACGCGGCTGCCGTCGCGCTCGAGGGCGGCGCCCGCGTCGCCCGTGGCCGCCGCGCGGTGGACGTCGTCCAGCAGCGCCAGCACGTCGTCGACGCCCGGCGGCTCGACCCAGCCGAGGGCTGCACCGTCGCGCACGGCCGCCCGCAGCAGCTCAGCGACGTCGGCACGAGTGCGCGGGTCGGTGAGGTCGTCGACGCCGGTCATCGAGCCGCGCCCGCCCGGGTGGTGGAGCGCCCCAGCAGGGCCGAGACGACGACCCGCCAGCCGAGCAGGAACAGCGCCAGGAACGCCGTGGCCACCGCCACGAAGTCCCAGGCGGTGCCCTCACCGGCCAGGCGGCGCAGCAGCATGCCGCCGACCAGCGCGCCCAGCCACGCGGCGGTGCCGGACGGCCACACGCTCAGCGGACGGCGCCACGCGCCCGCCACCACCCACCCCAGCACCAGTCCGGCGACGAACGGCCAGGCGGTCGCCAGCACACCGGGCACGGTGAGGCCCTCGGCGTGGCTGCTGCGGCCGACGGCGGCGAACACCAGCAGCGCCAAGACGTCGACGGCCAGCCAGGGGGCCGGCCGGGAGGGTGTGCGCCTCGCGTCGCTCACGAGAACGCGTCCCGCAGCTCGGCGGCGATCTCGGCCATCGGCTGGTACCGGCTCGGGACGAGACCGGGGATCGAGAGGTAACCGTGCGGCACGTCCGCGTACTCGGTGTAGCGCACCTGCACGCCCGCTCGGCGCAGCGCGTCGGCGTACCGCGCGCCGTCGTCGCGCAGCGGGTCGTGCTCGGCGGTCTGCACCAACGCTCGCGGCAAGCCCGACAGGTCCGCTGCCAGCAGCGGGGAGATGCGCGGGTCGCGTCGGTCGCCGCCGGGCTGGTAGGCCTCCAGGTAGTCGACGATCATCTCCCGCGTCAGCAGCGGTGCCTTCGCGTTCTCGGTGATCGACGGTGAGGCCAGCGTGGCGTCCGTACCGGGGTAGACGAGCACCTGGGCGGCCAGCGCGGGCGTCCCCTCGGCGAGCGCGGTCTGCGCGACCACGGCGGCCAGGTTCCCCCCGGCGCTGTCGCCCATCACCGCCACGCGGTCGGGGTCGACACCGAGCACCACCGCACGGGACACGGCCCAGCACGTGACGTCGTACGCGTCCTCGACGGCCGCGGGGAAGGGGTGCTCGGGAGCCAGTCGGTAGTCGACCGACAGGACCAGCGCCCCCGTGCGCGCGGCCACCTGCGCGCACACCGCGTCGAGCCCGCCCACGCTGCCGCGGACCCAGCCGCCGCCGTGGAGGTAGACGACGAGCGGTCCGGGTCGCGGGTGGGCGGTGGACTCGTAGAACCGCACGTGGCACTCGCCGGCCCGCGTCTCGGCCACGTCGTCGCGCAGGTGGACGTCCGGCGGCATCACGCCGAACACCCGGTCGAAGGGCGGGCGGTGCGGCGGGTTGAGACGTCGGGAGGCCTGGATCTGCGCCACGGTGAGGTCGGCCAGCCGGCGCCGGCCGCCGATGCGGTCGAGCACCGCGCAGGCCAGGCGCGTGCGAAGGGGCATGGTCATCGGCGCGCCACCAGCGCTTCGGTGCTCACGCGAACGACCCTACGCGGGCGGGCGGCGCGGCGCTGACCGTAGGCTCGGGGGGTGAGCGTTCGACGAGTGATGGGCATCGAGACCGAGTACGGCATCTCGCGACCGGGCGAGCCCGACGCCAACCCGATGCTGATGTCCGGCCAGGTCGTCAACGCCTACGCCCAGCCGCTCGGGCACCGGGCCGGCCGGGCCCGCTGGGACTACGAGGACGAGGCCCCGCTGCGCGACGCGCGCGGGTTCGAGATGAGCCGCGCCATGGCCGACGCCTCCCAGCTCACCGACGAGGAGGACCCCACCCTCGCCAACGTCATCCTCACCAACGGCGCCCGGCTGTACGTCGACCACGCCCACCCCGAGTACAGCTCGCCCGAGGTCACCAGCCCGCGCGACGCCGTCCGGTGGGACAAGGCGGGCGAGCGCATCATGGACGCCGCCGTGCGCGCGATCGCGTCCTCGCCGGGTCTGGGGCCGGTCAACCTGTACAAGAACAACACCGACGGCAAGGGCTCGTCGTACGGCACCCACGAGAACTACCTGATGAGCCGGGCGACACCCTTCGCCGACATCGTCCGCCACCTCGTGCCGTTCTTCGTCTCGCGGCAGGTCGTCTGCGGTGCGGGGCGGGTGGGCCTCGGCCCCGAGAGCGAGCGCGCCGGCTACCAGCTGACCCAGCGCGCGGACTTCTTCGAGGTCGAGGTGGGGCTCGAGACGACCCTGAAGCGGCCGATCGTCAACACCCGCGACGAGCCGCACGCCTCCGCGGACAAGTACCGACGGCTGCACGTGATCATCGGCGACGCCAACCTCAGCGAGGTCTCGACGCTGCTCAAGCTGGGCACGACGTCGCTCGTCCTGGCGATGGTCGAGGACCGCGCCCTCACCCGCGACCTCACGGTCGAGCGCCCCGTCGCGACGTTGCGCGCCGTCTCGCACGACCCCAGCCTGCGCACCCTGGTGACGCTGAGGGACGGCACCGAGCTGACGGCCGTCCAGCTCCAGTGGGCGTACTTCGAGCAGTGCCGGAAGTACGTCGACGACCGGTACGGCTCCGACGCCGACGCCGACACGGTCGAGGTGCTCGAGCGCTGGGAGTCGGTGCTGACGCGCCTCGAGCGCGACCCGATGGAGTGCGTCCGCGAGCTCGACTGGGTCGCCAAGCTCGCCCTGCTGCAAGGCTTCCGCGAGCGGGAGGGACTGGACTGGGACCACCCGCGCCTCGGGCTCATCGACGTGCAGTACACCGACGTGCGGCCGGAGAAGGGCCTCTACCACCGGCTCGTCGCCCGGGGACGGATGGAGCGGCTGGTGGAAGACGCAGCCGTGGTGGCCGCCGTCGAGCACCCGCCGGAGGACACCCGCGCGTACTTCCGGGGTCGGTGCCTCGCCAAGTACGGCCGCGACGTCGCGGCGGCGTCCTGGGACTCGGTGATCTTCGACATCCCCGGCCGCGACTCGCTGCAGCGGGTGCCGATGCTCGAGCCGATGCGCGGCGGCCGCGACACGGTGGGTGCGCTCATCGACGCGAGCGACACCGCCGCGGACCTCATGGCGGCGCTCGCGCGTCGGTGAGTCCGGCTGGCAGCGCGTGGTGTCACGCGTGGCTGTCGCTCGCGCCGACTAGGGTGGTGCCCAGGTCGACCCCGAGGAGGACGTCATGCCCGGTCAGGAGCAGCAGCGCCCGCAGCGGCGTGAGGACGAGCCGGACGAGGCGCCCGCGCCCGTGCCCACCGGGGCCGCGACGAAGGAGGGCCTCGACGACGACATCGACTCGGTGCTGGACGAGATCGACGACGTCCTCGAGTCCAACGCCGAGGAGTTCGTGCGCAGCTTCGTCCAGAAGGGCGGGCAGTGACTCCAGAGCACCTCGACCCGTCCGGTCGACTGCCGCGGGCGTTCCTCTCGCCCGGCTCGTCGTCGTTCACCGACTTCCTGGCCGCCCAGGCGCCCACGCTGCTCCCCAGCGGTCGCACGCTGCCTGCGGGCACGGTGCCTGAGACACCGCACGGCACCACCATCGTCACCGTCGAGTTCGAGGGCGGTGTGGTCATGGGCGGTGACCGGCGGGCCACGATGGGCAGCATGATCGCCAACCGCGAGATCGAGAAGGTCTTCGGCACCGACGAGTACTCCTGCGTCGGCATCGCGGGCAGCGCCGGCCTCGCGATCGAGCTGGTCAAGCTGTTCCAGGTCGAGCTGGAGCACTACGAGAAGATCGAGGGCACGCTGCTGTCGCTGGAGGGCAAGGCGAACCGGCTCGCGAGCATGCTGCGGGGCAACCTCGGGCTCGCCATGCAGGGGCTCGCGGTGGTCCCGCTGTTCGCCGGCTACGACGTCGACGACCGCGAGGGACGCATCTACAGCTACGACGTCACGGGTGGCTGCTACATCGAGCACCACCACCACTCGGTCGGCTCCGGCTCGCTGTTCGCCCGCGGCGCGCTGAAGAAGCTGTGGCAGCCGGGTCTGAGCGCCGAGCAGGCCGTGCGGATCGCCGTCGAGGCGCTGTACGACGCCGCCGACGACGACTCCGCCACCGGCGGCCCCGACCTCAACCGCCGCATCTGGCCGGTCGTCAGCATCGTCGACGCCGGCGGCTACCGCCGAGTCGGCGAGGACGCGCTCACGGACGTCGTGCAGGCGGTCGTCAACGACCGGCTCGGTGACCCCGGCGGTGCGCAGCGGCGTGGTGTCGACGGTCCGCCGGCAGGCACCACCAGGGGGGAGGCCCAGCGATGAGCATGCCCTTCTACGTCTCGCCCGAGCAGCTCATGAAGGACCGCGCCGACTACGCGCGCAAGGGCATCGCGCGAGGCCGCTCGGCCGTCGTCCTGCAGTACGACGGCGGGATCGCCTTCGTGGCCGAGAACACCTCACGCGCGCTGCACAAGGTGAGCGAGATCTACGACCGCGTCGCCTTCGCCGCTGTCGGCAAGTACAACGAGTTCGAGAACCTCCGGGTCGCGGGGGTCCGCTACGCCGACCTGCGTGGCTACTCCTACGACCGCAGCGACGTCACGGCGCGCGGCCTGGCCAACGCCTACGCCCAGACCCTCGGCACGGTGTTCACGCAGGAGTCCAAGCCGTACGAGGTCGAGATCGTGGTGGCCGAGGTCGGTCGCGCCTCGGCCGACGACCAGATCTACCGGATCACCTACGACGGCTCGGTCGCCGACGAGCGTGGCTTCGTCGCGATGGGTGGCCAGCCCGACGCCATCAACACCGGCCTGCAGGAGCGCTGGCGCCCGGACCTCAGCCTCGGCCAGGCCCTGGCCCTCGCCGTCGAGCTGCTCGGCCTGGATCCGCAGGGCGGTGAGCCGCGCGAGCTCGGGGCGGACCTGCTCGAGGTCGCCGTGCTCGACCGGCACCGCCAGCGGCGGCTGTTCCGGCGCATCGCCGGGCCGTTGCTCGAGCGGCTGCTCAGCCCGAGCGACCCCACGCACGACGTCCCGCTCGAGGACGACGAGCGTCCCGGCGCGCACGACACCCTCACCGGCCAGGTGCCGGGGGAGCGCGGCAACTCCGCCGAGCGCACACCCGGCACGGCCATCGCGCAGGAGCCCGCCGAGACGGACGGCGAACAGCCGGAGCCCGGCGACACCTGACGTCAGGCGCGCGCGGCCCAGGCGGTCAGCAGGTCGCGCTCCTCGACCGGCGACAAGCCGGCCGAGCGGTCGCGGCCGATGCCCTGCTCGCGCTCCCACCGCAGCGACTGCTCGACCAGGTCGCCGAGCGGTCGGTGGGTGAGGCCGGCTGCCCGCGCGGCGCTGGCGTCCCGGGCGCTGAACCCGAGCCAGTCGGGATCGACCAGCCACAACGGCAGCGACCGCGGTCCCATGTACTCCGCCACCTCCTGCCCGCGCAGCCAGCCGCTGTCGACCCGCTCGGTCGGGCCGGTGAAGCCGGTGGCGGCCGCGACCGCCTCCAGCACCGCACCGAGGGACTCAGCCTCGCCGGCGGCGTTGTACGTGCCCGTCGTGCCGGCGACACCGGCCCGCACGATCCACTCGGCGAGGTCGCGCACGTCGATGGCCTGCGTCGGCAGGTCCGCGGCGTCCGGCACCAGCACCGCAGGTGAGGCCGCCCAGGCCGGGTCACCGTCCGCCGCTGCGGCGAACCGAGCCGGCCAGTACCCGAAACGGTCGCTGCGGTCGCCGTAGCCGGCGATCAGGCCGGCGCGGGCGACGAGCAGCCGGTCGCCGACTGCCTCCTGGCACAGCTGCTCGCAGGCGACCTTCGCCTCGCCGTAGTGCTCCCGGTCGGCGACCTGGCCCTCCAGCGCCGGCAGCAGAGCGGCCGACTCGTCCGTGCCCGGCGCGTCGTGCGCCGCGTAGACCGAGCACGACGACACGTACGTCCAGTGGCCGGCGCGCTCTGCCATGGCTGCCAGCGCCGAGCGCACCATGCCGGGCTGCCACGAGACGTCGACCACGGCGTCCCAGTCCGTGCCGGCGACGGCGTCGTAGGCACCGTCCGCGGTGCGGTCGGCCACCACGAGCCGGGCGCCGTCCGGTGGCTGCCCGGACTCACCGCGCGCGAGGCACGTGACCTCGTGGCCCTGGTCGAGCGCCGCACGGGCCACCTCGCGGCCCAGCCACGCCGTTCCGCCGAGCACCAGCAGGTTCGTCATGCGGCACAGCAGAGCAGGCCCCTGCCGCGGCTGTCAGCAACGGTTCGCTGGGAGCGCAACGGGTTCGCCTGCAGCGCAACCCGACCGCGCGAGGCCACCTCCCAGCACGGACGCCGCGGGCGACGTAGGGTGGGAACAGGCTCGCACTGCGGCGCACCGACCAGTCAGGAGCACCATGGACCGGCGCATCTTCGGCATCGAGAACGAGTACGGCGTCACCTGCTCGTTCGAGGGTCAGCGCCGGCTGAGCCCGGACGAGGTCGCCCGCTACCTGTTTCGCCGGGTCGTCTCCTGGGGGCGTTCGAGCAACGTCTTCCTCCGCAACGGAGCTCGCCTCTACCTCGACGTCGGCTCGCACCCCGAGTACGCCACGCCCGAGTGCGACGACCTGCGCCAGGCGGTGGTGCACGACAAGGCGGGGGAGCGGATCCTCGAGGGCCTGGTGGCCGACGCGCAGCACCGGTTGCAGGACGAAGGGATCGCCGGCGAGGTCTACCTGTTCAAGAACAACACCGACTCGGCCGGCAACTCCTACGGCTGCCACGAGAACTACCTCGTCTCGCGGCACGGCGACTTCCAGCGGCTGAGCGACGTGCTCATCCCGTTCCTGGTCAGCCGCCAGATCATCTGCGGCGCGGGCAAGGTGCTGCAGACCCCGCGGGGCGCGCTGTACTGCGTCAGCCAGCGGGCCGACCACATCTGGGAGGGCGTGTCGAGCGCCACCACGCGCTCGCGCCCGATCATCAACACCCGCGACGAGCCGCACGCGGACGCCGAGCACCACCGTCGCCTTCACGTCATCGTCGGCGACTCGAACATGAGCGAGACGACGACGCTGCTGAAGCTCGGCTCCGCCGACATCGTCCTGCAGATGATCGAGGCCGGCGTGGTGATGCGCGACCTGTCCCTGGAGAACCCGATCCGCGCCATCCGCGAGATCAGCCACGACATGACCGGTCGCAAGAAGGTGCGGCTCGCCAACGGCCGCGAGCTGTCCGCGCTGGAGATCCAGACCGAGTACCTCGAGCGGGCCCTGGACTTCGTCGACCGGCGCGGTGCCACCGCTCCCGCGCACAAGATGGTGCTCGACCTGTGGCGACGCGCCCTCGCCGCCGATCGAGACCGGCGACCTGTCGCTCGTCGACCGCGAGATCGACTGGGTGATCAAGTACCGCCTCATCGAGCGCTACCGGGCCAAGCACGACCTGGAGCTGTCCAGCCCTCGCGTGGCCCAGCTCGACCTCGCCTACCACGACATCCACCGCCGGCGCGGGCTCTACTACCTGCTCGAGCGGGCCGGCCAGGTCGAGCGCGTCGCCGGCGACGTCGAGATCTTCGAGGCCAAGTCGGTGCCGCCGCAGACGACGCGGGCCAAGCTGCGCGGCGACTTCGTGCGGCGGGCGCAGGAGCAGCGGCGCGACTTCACCGTCGACTGGGTGCACCTGAAGCTCAACGACCAGGCGCAGCGGACCGTGCTGTGCAAGGACCCTTTCGCCAGCACCGACGAGCGGGTGGAGCGGCTGATCGCCAGCATGTGAGCGGTAGCCGTGCACGGACCACCCAGGCGCGCGGGTTAGGGTGACCCGTCCCGCTCTCGAACCGAAGGTCACCCCCGTGCGCTCAGTCCTGCCCCGCCTCGCGGCCGCACTCGCCGTCCCGGCCCTGCTCCTCGCCGGGTGCGCCAGCGCCGACCCGAAGCCGGCGTCGACCGCGGCCGACGCCGCCCCCGCGGCGCTGAAGACGGTCACGGTCACCGGTGACTTCGGCAAGAAGCCGACCGTCAAGCTCGAGCGCACCCCCACGGTGCTGGCGCGCACCGGCACCGTCGTCGTCAAGCAGGGCGACGGCGCCGAGGTCAAGGTCGGCCAGCGGGTGACCGTCGACTACGTGCTCGTCAACGCCAAGGACGGCAAGGAGGCCGACACCTCGTTCGGCCGGCAGCCGGCCAACTTCGTCGCCGACCCCAACCGCCTCATGCCCGGCCTGGCCAACAGCCTGATCGGCCAGAAGGTCGGCTCCCGCGTGCTCGCGGGCATCGCGCCGCGCGACGGCTTCGGCGAGCAGGGCAACACCGAGCTGGGGTTCAGCAAGGACGACGCCCTGATCTTCGTGCTGGACGTGAAGGCCGCCACGACGCCGCTGAAGAAGGCCACCGGTGACCCCGTGACGCCCCCGGCCGGGCTGCCCACCGTCAAGGACAACGGCGACCAGGCCCCGACCGTCACGATGCCGTCGACGGCCGCGCCGAAGCAGACCGTGATCCAGCCGCTCATCAAGGGCAAGGGCCCGAAGGTCACCGCCGGCCAGACGATCTCCGCCGCCTACATCGGCGAGATCTACGGCTCCGGCAAGGTCTTCGACTCCTCCTACCAGACCGGCCAGCTGCTCGAGCGCCCCGTCGGCGCCGGCCAGCTGATCCCCGGCTTCGACAAGGGCCTGGTCGGCCAGACGGTCGGCAGCCGGGTGCTCCTCGTGATCCCGCCCGCCGACGGCTACGGCACCAGCGGCAACGCCCAGGCGGGCATCAAGGGCACCGACACGCTCGTCTTCGTCGTCGACATCCTCGACGCCTACTGAGCCCTCGACATCCTCGACGCCTACTGAACCAAGGAGACGCCATGGCCTTCGACCGCACCAAGCCCGAGATCGAGTTCCCCGGCGACACCCCACCCAGCGAGCTGGTGATCGAGGACCAGGTCGTCGGTGACGGCGCCGAGGCCGTGGCCGGCAGCACCGTCCTCGCGCACTACGTCGGTGTGGCCCACTCCACCGGCGAGGAGTTCGACGCGTCCTGGAACCGCGGCGAGCCGCTGCAGTTCCGGCTCGGCGTCGGCCAGGTCATCGCGGGCTGGGACCAGGGCCTGCAGGGGATGAAGGTCGGCGGACGGCGCACGATCACCATCCCGCCGCACCTCGGCTACGGCGATCACGGCGCCGGCTCGGCGATCAAGGGCGGCGAGACGCTGATCTTCGTCGTCGACCTCGTCGACGTCCGCTGACCCCACCCGCTCCTCGCCCCGCGCGAGCTGACCACGGGTGATCGACGCCGGCGTCAGGTGGCGAGGTGGGCCGCGTGGACGCCGGCCGCCCCGGCCGCGAGGAACGCCGCGGTGTCGTCGTCCAGGCCCCGGCCCATCGTCGACAGCCGCACGGGCGCGGCACGCAGGGCGTCGAGCAGCCCGTCCACCGCGACCTCGACGAGCCGGTGCCGCCCGGACGGCGCGCCCAGCGTCGCCGCCTGGTGCCGCACCCGGACGCCGAGGTCGCCGTCGAGCACGGGCACCACGACGTCGGCCGCGGCCAGGGCGACGCGCCCGTAGGCCGTGAGGCTGTGGTGCGAGACGCCGCGGTGACGTTCACGCTCGTCGGCCTGGGACACGCGCAGGGACGCCACCGGCCGACCACCGAGCACCGCGGTCGCGTTGACCGCCTCGCCGGCGCTGACGCCGGAGAAGCCCCAGCGCGTGCCCGTACCGAGGTTGCCCGGCCCCTGCGTGACCACCACCACGTCAGCGCCGAGCACCAGTCGAGCCGCGAGCAGCCCCGTGTGCAGGCTCACGGCCTCCAGGTCGCCTCCGAAGGCCTGCCCGACGGTGACGCAGCCGGCGATCCACTCGGCCTCGCGCAACCCGTCGACCGTGCGCGAGAACCACGCAGGCAGCGCCCCGCCGTCGGTCATCACGTACACGACGCGAGCGGCCGGCCGTACCGACCGGACCCCGGCGACGACGGCGGGCAGCGCCGAGTGCAGGTCGGCGACTACCACGGGCAGGCCGGCCAGGTCGTCGGCGTCGCGGAGCAGGTCGTGGTGCGGCGAGTCCTGCTCGTCCGCGCCCAGCACCATGGCCTGCAGCGGCGTGTACCGGGCCTTGACGAGGTGACCGGTGCGTCCTGGCTCGCCCTCGGACGGGGTCGGCAGGCGGTCGGGGAGGGCCACCACGAGGGCGTAGCCGCCGGTGCCCAGCCCCCGCTCCAAGGCGCCGGTGTTGAGCAGGACGCGGTCGCCGACCGCGGGCTCACCGACCAGGGCGGGGTGGGCCAGCGCACGCACGGACGCAGCCCCGGCCACCGGTGCGTCCACGGTCACCGACAGCTCGACGCTGCCCGCCCACCGCCGGCCCAGGGCCTCGACGCGGCCCCCGCGCCACCGCACCATGGTGCTGGCCGCGTCCTCGCCGGCGTCGCTGCGGTCAGGGCGGTGGCTCGGCGCGTCGGTCACGTGCCGAGGCTAGCCGGGGCCGCGACGTCCGGTAGCGTCCGCGGGTGGGGAGGAGACCATGTCCAGCGTCAAGACCGAGCGGCTGCTCAACCTGGTGATCTGCCTGCTGAGCACGCGCCGTCCGCTCACCAAGTCGCAGATCCGCCAGGCCGTGCCGCAGTACGCCGACAACACCTCCACCGAGGCGTTCGAGCGGATGTTCGAGCGCGACAAGGACGAGCTGCGCGAGCTCGGCATCCCCCTCGTCACCACCATCGAGGACCCGCTCTTCGAGGACGAGGTGGGCTACCGCATCGACCGCGACGCCTACGCGCTGCCGCAGATCAGCTTCGAGCCGGACGAGCTCGCCGTGCTCGGCCTGGCCTCGCGGGTCTGGCAGCAGGCCAGCCTCGCCGGGCCCGCCACGCGCGCCCTGACCAAGCTCACCGCGCTCGGCGCCCCGCAGGACGACGGCTCGCTCATCGGTCTCGAGCCGCGCATCCGTACCGCCGAGCCCGCGTTCGACGCGCTCTGGGCCGCCGTTCGCGACCGCGTGCCGGTGCGCTTCACCTACCGCACGGCCCGCACCGGCGAGGTCGCCGAGCGGCACGTCGAGCCGTGGGGCATCACCAGCCGCGCGGGCAAGTGGTACCTCACCGGGCACGACCGTGACCGCGGAGCGGCGCGCGTGTACCGCCTCTCGCGCGTCGAGGGCGACGTCGAGGCCATCGGCGCGGCCGGCTCCTACGAGGTGCCCGCCGGACACGAGCCACGGGTGATGGTCGGCGAGAGCGTCCAGGAGCGCGCCCGCGAGAGCGCCACGGTGCGCGCCCGGCACGGCGCGGCGCAGTCGCTACGGCGCCGGGCGACGTCGGTCGTCGCCGTCGACGACGAGTGGGACGACCTCGGCGTCGACTTCGGTGACGTCGAGGTGCTCGCCGAGGAGCTCACCGGGCTCGGCACCGCGGTCGTGGCGCAGAGCCCCGCCGAGCTGCGCGAGGCCGTCGTCCGCAGGCTGCGCGCGGTCGCAGGCACCCCGGTCGGTGCGCGGTGAGCGAGTCGGCGACCGAGCGGCTCTCCCGCCTGCTCGCGATGGTGCCCTGGCTGCTCTCGCACCAGGGGGTGCCCTTGGCGGAGGCGGCCCGGGAGTTCGGCGTGAACGAGCGCCAGCTGGTGAAGGACCTCGAGCTCCTCTTCGTGTGCGGCCTGCCCGGCCACCTGCCGGACGACCTCATCGAGGCCGACTGGGAGGGCGGGTTCGTCTACGTCGGCAACGCCGACGCGATCTCGCGCCCCCTGCGGCTCGGCGTCGACGAGGCGCTGGCCCTGATCGTCGGCCTGCGCACCCTGCTGAACGTGCCGGGCCTCGGCGACCGCGAGGCGGTCAGCCGCGCGCTCGCCAAGCTCGAGGCCGCCGCGGGTGCGGCTGGGCAGCCGGCCGGCGCGGTGCGCGTCGACCTCGACCGCAGCATCGACCCCGCCGTGCTCGAGGCGTGCGAGGACGCGCTGCGCCGCCGGCGCCGGCTCCACCTGGGCTACCTGGTGCCGCACCGCGACGAGACCACCGAGCGCGACGTCGACCCGATGCGGGTGCTGCACGTCGACGGCCGCTGGTACCTCGAGGGTTGGTGCCACCGGGCCGAGAGCGTGCGCCTGTTCCGCCTCGACCGCGTCGTGCGCGCGCAGGTCCTGGACGTCGACGGCACCCCGCCACCCACGGCCCGCGGACGCGACCTGGACGCCGGGCTGTTCGCTCCCGGCCCGGACGACCACGTCGTCACCCTGGACCTGCGCCCGTCGGCGCGCTGGGTGGTCGACTACTACCCGGTCGAGTCGGTGGTCGACGACGGCCAGGGCGGGATGCGCGTCACCCTGCGCACCGGTGACCTCGCCTGGCTGCGCCAGCTCGTGCTCCGCCTGGCCGGCGCGGGCCGCGTCGTCGACCCACCCGAGCTCGCCGACCAGGTGCGGCGCACCGCCCAGGACGCCCTGGCGGCCTACACCGCTTCTGACAGTTAAGTTCCAGGCGCCCGCTGCCGATCCAGGTGGAGAACGAACCCCCTGGGCGTCGACTCGTCGTCCGAGGGGCCACCTGACCGGGATCGTGCGATCCCGCTCCCCGTCGAAGGAGGCGGTGACGATGGCGACGATCAAGGCGTCCTGCCCGACCTGCGGGGACGTGGAGCTCACGGCCGCCCAGGTCCGACTGGTCGTGTGCACGGTGTCCGACTGGTCCTACTACTCGTTCACCTGCGACCAGTGCAGCGACGAGGTCCGCAAGCCGGCGGGTGCCGAGGTCGTCAGCCTGCTGCGCACCGGGGGAGTGCGCGCCGAGCGCTGGACCGTGCCGGCCGAGGCGCTGGAGAACCACGAGGGCCCCGTCATCGGCTACGACGACGTCCTCGACTTCGCCCTGTGGCTCGAGCAGGCGGACAACCCGGTGGCGGCGCTCACGGTGCTGCGCCCGGGCGCGCGCGTCGCTCACTGACGCCGCGCTGCCCGCGCCCGTAGGGTGGGCGCCATGTGGTGGTGGATCCTGGCCTGGGTGCTCCTGCTCCTCGCTGCGGCCGTCGTGGCGGGCCTGCTCGGCTGGTACCTCGTGCGGCGAGGCGTCGCACTGGGCCGCCAGCTCGGCCGCAGCGCCGAGGAGGTCACGGCCGCGCTCGCTCCGGTGCTCGACCACTACGAGCCGGCGCACTCGGTGCTCGTCGATCCCTCAGCCGTCCCAGAACCGCCACGGCGCCGTTCGGGCCGATGCGGGGTCGGGAGCCGGTTGCGACGCGTAGACTGACAGCACCCGAGACCCTCGAAGGGGAATCACATGCGTGCTCTCGAGCCCTGGCACCTGATCGTGCTGCTGGCCGTCGTCCTGGTGCTGTTCGGTGGCAAGCGGCTGCCGGACGCAGCCCGCGGTCTCGGCCGGTCGATGCGGATCTTCAAGTCCGAGGTCAAGCAGATGCACGACGACGACGACACGGCCACCAAGCCGAAGTCGACGCCCCCGGTCGAGGGTCGCATCGTCGACTCGCAGACGCCGCCGCGCGACAGGACCTCGGCCGACGTCCCGTCGTCCGATCGTCGCGACACCAGCGCCTGACCGGACCGGCCCGGACGTGACGGCGCAGCACCCGCCTCGATGACGACCACGGACACCCCGGTGACCCGGCGCGGACGTGACCCCGAGGGGCGCATGTCGCTGCGCGACCACCTGCGTGAGCTGCGCAACCGGCTGCTGCGCAGCGCCGTGGCCGTCGTGCTGGGCGGCATCGCGGGGTGGTTCCTGTCCGGGCCGTTCTACAAGGCGCTGATGCGACCCATCGTCGAGAGCCAGAACGCGAACGGCGTCCCGACGACGTTGAACTTCGCCGACCCGCTCTCGGCCTTCAACCAGCGCGTCCAGATCAGCCTCATCATCGGCTTCCTGCTGGCTTCTCCGGTGTGGCTGTACCAGTTCTGGGCCTTCATCACGCCCGGGCTGACCCGCAAGGAGCGGCGCTACTCATTCGGGTTCGTCGGCGCGGCGCTCCCGCTGTTCCTCGGCGGCGCCACGCTCGCGTGGTGGGTGCTGCCCAAGGCGATGGAGTTCCTCAACTCGTTCGTCCCCGAGGGTGGGTCGAACTTCATCACCGCCAACGTCTACTTCTCGTTCGTGATCCGGATCGTGCTCGCCTTCGGGATCGCGTTCGTCGTGCCGGTCGTCCTGGTGGGCCTCAACATGGCGCACCTGCTGCCCGGACGCACCCTGCTGAAGCACTGGCGCATCACGGTGTTCGCCTGCTTCCTGTTCGCCGCGATCGCGACGCCTACGCCCGAGGCGACGTCGATGATCATCCTCGCCAGCGCGATGTGCCTGCTGTTCGGCATCGCCATCGCGATCTGCCTCGTGCTCGACCGGCGCCGGGCCAGGGCCTCGGCCGAGCCCGACTACGCCGCGCTGCCCGACGACGAGGCCAGCGAGCTGTGAGTGGCGGTTCCTGAGCTCGGGCACCGAGCCGCTAGCGTTCTGGCTCGTGACCATCCCCGCTGCACCCGGCACCCGCCGCATGGCGCTCGCCGTGAACCCCTCCGCGGGCAAGGGCCGGGCCCGGGCCCTCGGCGTCCGCACGGCTGAGCTGCTCGCTGCGGCCGGCTTCGACGTCCTCGACGTCACGGGGGAGACCGCCGCCGAGGCGGCCGACCGCGCCACGTCCGCCGTCGCGGCGGGCGTCGACGCCCTCGTCGTGGTCGGCGGCGACGGCATGGTGAACATCGGCGTGAACGCCTGCGCCGGCACCGACACCCCGCTGGGCATCGTGGCGGCCGGCACGGGCAACGACATCGCTGCCTCCTTGGACCTGCCCGTGCACGACATCGAGGCGGCGGTCGAGGTCGTCACGACCGGCAGGGTGCGGCGCATCGACGCCGTGCGGCGCGTCGACTGGTCGGGGCAGGGGCCGCGCTGGTTCGCCGGCGTCATGTGCGGCGGGTTCGACGCCGTGGTCAACGAGCGCGCCAACCGCTGGGCGTGGCCGCGGGGCAAGATGCGGTACAACCTGGCGATCGCCCGTGAGCTGCCGGTGTTCAAGCCGCTCGACTACGTGATCGAGCTGGACGGCGAGCGCTGGGAGACGCAGGCCATGATGGTCTCCGTCGGCAACGGCACGAGGTACGGCGGGGGCATGCTCATCACGCCCGAGGCGTCGTACGACGACGGCCTGCTGGACGTCCTCGTGGTGGGTCCCATGTCGGTCCCGCGGCTGCTGACCGTGTTCCCGAAGGTCTTCAGCGGCAGCCACATCACCCACCCGTCCGTGACGATCCGGCGCGCCCGCCACGTGCGCCTGTCGACGCACGGCATCATCGCCTACGCCGACGGTGAGCGGTTCGGGCCGCTGCCCGTCGAGATCGAGGTCATGCCCGCCAGCCTCGGCGTGCTGGTGCGCGCTGGTGGGTGAGGCCACCGAGGGCACCCCTCGAGCGGCCCACGACGCGGCGCCGTAGCCTGAGCGCGTGCCCACGCCCGCGGAGCAGTACGCCGCCGCCCGGCGACGCCAGGGTGAGCAGCGCACCGAGCTGGGGCGCTTCCGAGACGGTCTGGCGTTCCAGCTCGACGACTTCCAGGTCCGGGCCTGCCAGGCGCTGGAGGCCGGTCGAGGGGTGCTCGTGGCCGCGCCGACCGGCGCGGGCAAGACCGTCGTGGGCGAGTTCGCCGTCCACCTGGCCCTGACCGCGGGGCTGAAGGCGTTCTACACGACGCCCATCAAGGCGCTGTCGAACCAGAAGTACGCCGAGCTCGTCGCCGTCCACGGCGCTGACCGGGTCGGCCTGCTCACCGGTGACACGACGGTGAACGGCGAGGCAGACGTCGTCGTCATGACGACCGAGGTGCTGCGCAACATGCTGTACGCCGGGTCGCCGACGCTGCGAGGCCTCGGCTACGTCGTGATGGACGAGGTGCACTACCTCGCCGACCGCTTCCGCGGCGCCGTGTGGGAGGAGGTGATCATCCACCTGCCCGACGAGGTGCGGCTGGTGTCGCTGTCGGCGACGGTCAGCAACGCCGAGGAGTTCGGCGCGTGGCTGGACACCGTCCGCGGCGACACCGAGGTGGTGGTCGAGGAGCACCGGCCCGTGCCGCTCTACCAGCACGTCCTGGTCGGGCACCGCCTGCACGACCTGTTCGTCGACGCCGGGCCGGAGGAGACCAAGGTCAACCCCGACCTGCTCGAGCTCGCCCGGGGCGAGCAGCGCCGCGAGCGGTCGGACCCGCGCGGCCGCGGCGGTCGCGGGCGGTCCGGGCAGCGCCACCAGGGCCGCCCGCGCGGCCCCGCGCACGGCGTCCCGCGGCGTCCGGAGGTGGTCGAGCAGCTCGACCGCGCGGGCCTGCTGCCCGCCATCACCTTCATCTTCAGCCGGGCCGGGTGCGACGCCGCCGTCCGGCAGTGCCTGGAGGCCGGCGTCCGCCTCACGACCGTCGAGGAGGGCGAGCGGATCCGCGCGTTCGCCGAGGAGCACACCGCCGACATCGGCTCGGGCGACCTCGACGTGCTGGGCTACTGGGACTGGCTGGAGGGCCTGACCCGCGGGGTCGCCGCCCACCACGCCGGGCTGCTGCCGAGCTTCAAGGAGGTCGTCGAGCAGCTGTTCGCCGCCGGCCTGGTCCGGTGCGTCTTCGCCACCGAGACCCTCGCCCTCGGGATCAACATGCCGGCCCGCACGGTGGTGCTCGAGCGCCTCGTGAAGTGGAACGGCGAGGCTCACGTCGACATCACGCCGGGGGAGTTCACCCAGCTCACCGGCCGGGCGGGGCGCCGGGGCATCGACGTCGAGGGCCACGCCGTCGTCCTGTGGCAGCACGGCCTCGACCCCCGGTCGGTGGCGGGGCTCGCCTCGACGCGCACCTACCCGCTGCGCTCGAGCTTCCGGCCGACCTACAACATGGCGGTCAACCTCGTGGCGCAGGTCGGGCGCGAGCGGGCGCGCGAGGTGCTCGAGACGTCCTTCGCGCAGTTCCAGGCCGACCGCGCCGTCGTCGGCCTGGCCCGCCAGGTGCGCACGCAGGAGGAGGCGCTCGAGGGCTACGAGGACGCGATGACGTGCCACCTCGGCGACTTCAGCGAGTACGCGGGGCTGCGCGCCGCCATCAAGGAGCGCGAGACCCAGCTCGCCCGCCAACGGCAGAGCGGGCGGCGCGCGGAGACCGCGCAGAGCCTCGAGGGCGTGCGGGTCGGCGACGTCCTGCGGGTGCCTGCCGGGCGGCGCGCGGGCTACGTCGTGGTCGTCGAGCCCGACCGCGCCGTGGGGCTCGACGGTCCGAAGCCGCACGTGCTGGGCGCCGACCGGCAGATCCGGCGGCTCACGCTGGCTGAGCTGAGCGGTCCGGTCGACCACGTCACGCAGGTGCGCCTGCCGCGCAACTTCAACCCACGCAGCCCGCAGTCGCGCCGCGACCTTGCCTCGACCCTGCGCGCCGCGGTGCCGCACGACCCGCCGTCCTCGCGCCGGTCACGGGCGGCCGGTGACGGCTCGGGCGACGACGAGCAGCTGCTCGACCTCCGTCGGCGGATGAGGGCGCACCCCTGCCACGCGTGCCCCGAGCGCGAGGACCACGCCCGGTGGGGCGAGCGGTGGACCCGGCTGCGCCGCGAGACCGACGGGCTGCTCAAGCGCATCGAGGGCCGCACGAACTCCGTGGCCCGCACCTTCGACCGCGTGTGCCGCGTGCTGACCGAGCTCGGCTACCTCGACGGCGGCTCGCGCGTCACCGTCGACGGCGAACGGTTGCGGCGGCTGTACACCGAGCAGGACCTCCTGGCGGCCCAGTGCCTGCGCACCGGCGTCTGGCAGGGGCTGGACGGGCCGGGCCTCGCCGCCGTGCTGTCGACGCTGGTGCACGAGACGCGCCGCGAGGACGCCCTGAAGCCCCAGCCGCCGGCCGGTGCCGTCGGCCAGGCGCTGGAGGAGACCTGGCGCGAGTGGTCGCGGCTCGAGGCGCTCGAGCGCGACCACCGGATCGCCACCCTGCGCGAGCCGGACCCCGGCCTGGCCGCCGCGATGCTGCGCTGGGCGCGCGGGCAGAGCCTGGACGTCGTGCTGCGCGACAGCGACCTGGCGGCCGGCGACTTCGTGCGGCGGTGCAAGCAGCTCGTCGACCTGCTGGGCCAGGTGCAGAACGCCTGGGACGACCCCGCCGGACGCCGGTCCGCCCGCCAGGCGGTCGACGGCGTGCTGCGTGGGGTGGTGGCGCACTCGCTGCCGGGCTGAGCCGGGTCGTCAGTCGGCGTCCGTCGGTGTCAGTCGCCGGACCAGCCCATGGCGTGCAGCACCCGCTCGACGCTGCCACCGAGCCCCCAGCGCTGGGCGAGGTCGAGCAGCGCCTCGGGGTCGGCGGGCTGGGTCGGCACCTGGTCGGCGAGCTCGGCGATGGGGATGTCCCGGACGACGTCGACCACGGTCGGGGCGACCGCCAGGTAGTCGCGGGCCGCGTGCAGCTTCGTCCCGCTGTTGCCGAGCACGTCGCGGTCGTCGTCCTCGAGCGCCCGCAGCAGCCCGTCGAGGTCGCCGGCCCGGCCGAGCAGCGCGGCCGCCGTCTTCTCACCGATGCCCGGAACGCCCGGCAGCCCGTCGCTCGGGTCGCCGCGCAGCACCGCCATCCCGGCGTACTGCCGACCGCCGCGCACGCCGTAGCGCTCGTGCAGGCGCGCCTCGTCGACGACGTCGAGGTTCCGCACGCCGCCCTTCGCCGTGTAGAGCACGCGCACCTGGCGGGCGTCGTCGACGAGCTGGAACAGGTCGCGGTCGCCGGTGACGACGTCCACGGGAGTGCCACGCGACGCCGCCCGCTCGGCGAGGGTGCCGATGACGTCGTCGGCCTCGTAGCCCCGGTGGCCCACGCGCGCGATGCCCAGCGCCGCGAGCGCGTCGGCGATCACCGGCACCTGGGGCCCGAGGGCCTCGGGCGTCTCCTCGACGTCCACCCCGCCGGTCGACCCGGTGCCTGGCCCGGCGGCGAGCCGGTGCGCCTTGTAGGAGGGGATCGCCGCGACGCGGAAGGCAGGGCGCCAGTCGTCGTCCCAGCAGGCGACCAGGCGCGTCGGCCGGTGGGTGGTCACGAGGGTGGCGACCATGTCGAGGAATCCGCGGACGGCGTTGACCGGCGTCCCGTCCGGGGCCTTGATCGAGTCCGGGACGCCGTAGAAGGCGCGGAAGTACAGCGACGCGGAGTCCAGCAGCATGAGTCGGTCGTCAGCCATGGCGTCATGCTCGCAGACCCGGAGCGGTAGATTAGTCGGACGTCCAACTATCTCAGGAGCCCTGGTGACCACCGTCGAGCGTGACCTGCCCACCGACGAGGCGCACGACCTGCTCGAGCTCGTGCGCGAGCTCGGCGCCGAGCGGCTCGCGCCGCGCGTCGACGAGTACGAGGACAAGGGGCAGTTCCCGCGGGAGGTCTTCACCGAGCTCGGCCAGGCCGGTCTGCTGTCGCTGCCGTACCCCGAGCAGTGGGGTGGCGGCGCGCAGCCGTACACCGTCTACCTGCAGGTGCTCGAGGAGCTCTCGGCCGTCTGGGGCGCCGTCGGGCTGGGCGTCAGCGTGCACACGCTCTCGTGCTACCCGCTCGCCCAGTTCGGCACCGACGCCCAGCGCGAGCGATGGCTGCCCGACATGCTCGGCGGCGACCAGCTGGGCGCCTACTGCCTGTCCGAGCCGACGTCCGGCTCGGACGCCGCGGCGCTGCGCACCCGCGCCGTCCGCACCGACGACGGGTCGGCGTACGAGGTCACGGGCACCAAGGCGTGGATCACCCACGGGGGAGCGGCCGACTTCTACGACCTCATGGTGCGCACCTCGGACGACGGGCCGCGGGGCATCTCGTGCCTGCTCGCCGACGCCTCGACACCCGGCCTGAGCGCCGCGCCGCCCGAGCGCAAGATGGGCTACCGCTCCTCGCAGACCTCCCAGATCCTGCTCGACGGCGCCCGGGTGGACGCCGAGCGGCGCATCGGGGACGAGGGGCAGGGCTTCACGATCGCCTTGTCGGCGCTCGACTCCGGCCGGCTCGGCATCGCCGCCTGCGCGGTGGGGATCGCCCAGGCCGCCTTCGAGGCGGCGACCGCGTACGCCAAGGAGCGCCAGCAGTTCGGCCGGGCCATCATCGACTTCCAGGGCCTGTCGTTCATGCTCGCCGACATGGCCACGCAGATCGCGGCCGCCCGTGAGCTGTACCTCGCCGCGGCGCGCCGGCGCGACGCCGGCCAGTCGTTCTCGGTGCAGGCCGCGATGGCGAAGCTGTTCGCCACCGACACCTGCATGAAGGTCACCACGGACGCCGTCCAGGTGCTCGGCGGCGCGGGCTACGTCAAGGACTTCCCGGTCGAGCGGTGGTTCCGCGAGGCCAAGGTGCTGCAGATCGTCGAGGGCACCAACCAGGTGCAGCGCCTCGTCATCGGCCGCCACCTGGCGAAGCACTGAGGCGGCGGGGCTGCGCCGGGTAGGCTCCGCCAGGTGGAGGACACTGACCGCGAGATCGTCCGGCTGCTGTCGCGCGACGGCCGGATGAGCTACACCGACCTGGCGCGCACGACGGGCCTGTCGACGTCCGCGATCCACCAGCGCGTGCGCCGGCTGGAGCAGCGCGGGGTCATCACCGGGTACACCGCCACGGTGGCGCCGGACGCCGTGGGCCTGGCGCTGACCGCCTTCATCTCCGTGACGCCGCTCGACCCCTCGGCACCGGACGACGCGCCCGAGCGGCTCGCCGACCTCGTCGAGATCGAGGCCTGCCACTCGGTGGCGGGGGAGGAGTCCTACATCCTGAAGGTCCGGGTCGCGACACCTGCCGACCTCGAGGACCTCCTGGCCCGCGTCCGCGCCGCCGCGAACGTCGCCACGCGCACCACCGTCGTCCTGTCGACGCCCTACGAGGGCCGGCCCCCCGCCGTCTGACGCCGTACGACCTCGCCCCCCCGCTGGGTGGTTCCGCCGTTCAGGCCGCGGCCGGACGGCGCAAAGCGGCCTGACTGGCGGACGACCGGGTGCCTCCGCCACCCAGGCCGCGGCCGGACGGCGCAAAGCGGCCTGACTGGCGGAAAGGGGGTCAGGCGTGGACGGCGTGGCTGGCCACGCCCTCGGCCTGCGCGGCCGCGGCAGTGCGGCTGGCCATGGCCTGCGCCACGGCGGCCTCGTGCGCGCCCTCCTGGACGCCGTTCTCGCGCCACCACTGCTGGCCGGACTCCGGCAGGGTGTAGATCGGGTCGTAGTAGACGTACTCGCGGCTGAGGGCGTCCGCGTCGTCGGACTCGATCGACGTGCGGTAGTTCTTCGTCCAGTACGAGATGCCGCGCTCGGTGTCGTAGGTGTGCACCTGGTGCACCCAGCGCTTGCCGACGAAGGGCACGTCGCAGACGATCCGCGGCGTCGCGAAGCCCGGCAGGTAGCCCATGATCGAGTGCTGCAGGTGCTGGGCCTCGGCGAGCGACATCCGCCAGTGCTCGCTGAACGGGATCATGTCGCACATGTAGAAGTAGTACGGCGTGATGCTCGCCTCGTCCTGCAGCGCGAAGCACAGGTCGAGCAGCTGCTCGGAGGTGTCGTTGACCCCGCGCATGAGCACGCCCTGGTTGCGGACGTCGCGCACCCCGGCGTCCAGCATCGCGCGCGACGCCGCCGCCACGGCCGGCGTCACGGACTGGGCGTTGTTGACGTGGGTGTGGATCGCGAGGCTGACCCCGCGCTCGCGGGCCACCGAGGCGACGCGCCCCACGCCCTCGACGACGTCCTCGGCGAGCCAGTGCTGCGGCAGGCCCATCAGCGCCTTGGTGGCGAGCCGGATGTCGCGGATGTTGTCGATCTCGAGCAGCCGCATGAGGAAGACCTCGAGGTTCTTCCACGGCATGTTCGCCACGTCGCCGCCACTGACGACGACGTCGCGCACGGACGGCGTGCGGGTGAGGTAGTCGAGCATCGCGGCGTGCCGGTCGACCGGCTTCAGGTCGAACTTCAGCTTCGGCACGACCGGGGTGGAGTTGCCGACGAGGTCCATGCGGGTGCAGTGGCCGCAGTACTGCGGGCAGGTCGAGAGCAGCTCGGCCAGCACCTTGGTGGGGTAGCGGTGCGTCAGCCCCTCCGCGACCCACATGTCGTGCTCGTGCAGCGAGTCGCGCGTCGCGAACGGGTGGCTGGCCCAGTCGGTGCGCCGGTCGCTGAACACCGGCAGCATGTAGCGGCGCACCGGGTCGGCGTAGAACGCGTCGGTGAACGCGGCCCCCGCCCCCGGCAGCTCACCGCTGTCGAACACGCCCGTGGCCGGCACCATCGTGTTGAGCATCTGCGGCGGCACGAGCATCGACATCGTGGCCCGCTCGGCCTGGTCGCGTTCGAGGTCGTCGTAGAAGCGGTCCTCCAGCAGGTCACCCATGACGCCGCGCAGCTGGCGGACGTTCTTGACGCAGTTCGTCCGCTGCCACTGGGCGCTCGCCCACTGCTCGGCGGTGACGTCGCGCCACCCCGGCAGGCGGGTCCAGTCCGGCTCGACGAGCTCACGACGGCGGTAGGCGTAGGGCTGCTCGATCTTCTGGCTCACACCTGGCACGATACGGGAAGATGTCCCGAGAATCGAACACTTGGCCGCAACTTCTCGTGTCAAGCGGCCCCGTGACGAAGGAGCGTGCGTGAGCCAGGTCACCAGCGAACGGGCCGGGTCGCCGGTCGGGCTGCACCGCGTCCTCGACCCTGCCGGCGTGCTGCCGCAGGCGGCCCGGCGCCTCGACGACCGGCCGGAGCTGTGGCCGGACGAGGTGCGGGTGCGGCTGCAGACGCTCAACCTGGACGCCGCGTCCTACCGCCAGCTGCGCGGCGCGCACACCCGTCCCGACGGCAGCGTCGACGGCGACGGCGTGCGCGACGAGGTGCTCGCCATCGTCGCCGAGCGAGGCAAGATGCAGAACCCCGTGACCGGCTCGGGGGGCATGCTCATCGGCACCGTCGACGAGGTCGGCCCCGACAGCCCGCTGGGCCTGGCCGCCGGCGACCACGTGGCCACGCTGGTGTCGCTGTCGCTCACCCCCCTGCGCATCACCGACGGCCTGGCCCGCTGGGACGGCCTGAGCGAGCAGGTGCCCGCCGAGGGCCACGCCGTCCTGTTCGGCCGCTCGATCGCCGCCCGGCTGCCGGACGACCTGGACCCCGTGCTCTCGCTCATGGTCATGGACGTGTGCGGCGCGCCCGCCCTCGTCGCCCGGGTGGTGCGGCAGTACGTCGAGCGGGGCGCGGCCCCCACCGTCGCCGTGGTCGGCGGCGCGGGCAAGTCCGGGTCGCTGGCCCTGGCCGCGGCCCGCGACGCCGGCGCGAGTGCCACGGTCGGTGTCGTGCCGGTCGAGCGCGAGCGCAGCCTGCTGCTCGACGCCGGGCTGACCGACCACGTGGCGCTCGCCGACGCCCGCGACCCGGTGGCAGTCAGCGACGCGGTGCGGCACGCCCTGGGGCGCGAGGCCGACGTCACGGTGGTCTGCGTCGACGTCCCCGGCTGCGAGCACGGCGCGGTGCTCGCGACGGCCGACGGCGGGACGGTCGTCTTCTTCTCGATGGCGACGTCGTTCAGCGCCGCGGCCCTGGGCGCCGAGGGCCTGGCGGCTGACGTGACGATGCTCGTGGGCAACGGCTACGTCCCCGGCCACGCGCAGTACGCCCTGGACCTGCTGCGGCGCGACCCCGGCGTCCGGGCCCTGTTCGAGGCCCGTCAGGCCGCCGAGCACGGCAGGGCAGACTGAGCGGGTGACCACCCCGAGCAGCCCACCAGCGCAGCGCAGCGTCCTGTACCGCGGCGGCGACGTCTACACGCCGGCGGACCCCTTCGCCACCGCGCTGCTCGTCGTCGGCGACACCGTGGCCTGGGTCGGCTCGGACGACGCCGCGGCCGGCCACGCGCAGGGTGCAGACCTCGTCGTCGAGCTGGCCGGCGCGCTCGTCACGCCCGCGTTCGTCGACGCGCACGCCCACGTGACCGAGACGGGCCTGGCCATGACCGGGCTCGACCTGCACGACGCGACCTCCTTGGCCGACGTGCTGCGCCGGGTCGAGGACGCCGCCCGCCGCGGCGGTGGGCGTCCGCTGCTGGGCACCGGCTGGGACGAGCGCGGCTGGCCCGAGGGCCGTGCCCCGACCCGGGCCGAGCTCGACCGCGCCTCCTACGGCGGCTCGGTGTACCTCTCGCGCGTCGACGTGCACTCGGCGGTGGTCTCCAGCAGCCTCGCGGCCGCAGCCGGCCTGCGGGGCCTGGACGGCTGGGACGACGACGGCCGGGTCGAGCGGGACGCCCACCACGCGGCTCGTGACGCGACGCGCACGACCCTGAGCGCAGGTCAGCGCCGGGACCTCCAGCGCACCGCGCTGGCCGCCGCGGCCGCCGCCGGGGTGGGGGCGCTGCACGAGATGTCGGCGCCCCACATCGCCGGGGACGACGACCTGCGGGGGCTGCTCGAGCTGGCGGCCGAGGGCGGGTCGCCAGAGGTCGCGGCCTACCGCGGTGAGCTCGTCGACGACGAGGCCGCCGCCCGCGCGGTCGCCGAGCGACTGGGCCTGCCGGACGGTGCGCTGCGCGGCCTGGCCGGCGACCTGTGCGCCGACGGCTCGATCGGCTCGCGGACGGCCCGGCTGCGCGCCCCCTACGCCGACGCCGCCGACCACCAGGGCCACGCCTACCTCACCGCCGAGCAGGTGCGCGCGCACGTCGTGGCCTGCACCCGCGCCGGGCTGCAGGCGGGCTTCCACGTCATCGGCGACGGCGGCCTCGACGTCGTGCTCGAGGGGTTCGTGGCGGCGGCCGAGCAGGTGGGTGAGCCCGCACTGCGCCGGGCCCGCCACCGCCTGGAGCACCTCGAGATGCCCGACGCCGCAGCGATCGACCTGCTCACCCGCCTCGGTGTCCACGCGAGCGTGCAGCCCGCCTTCGACGCCTGGTGGGGCGGCGACGGCGGCCTCTACGCCCAGCGGCTCGGGGTGGAGCGCGCCGCCGGCATGAACCCGTTCGCGGCACTGGCGGCGGCCGGCGTGCCGATGGCCCTGGGCTCGGACTCGCCGGTGACGCCGTTCGACCCCTGGGGCGCGGTGCGGGCGTGCGCGTTCCACCACGAGCCGAGCCAGCGGATCAGCGCACGGGCCGCCTTCCTCGCCCACACGCGGGGGGCGTGGCGCGCGGCCGGCTACGACGACCGCGGGGTCCTCGCCCCCGGCGCGCGCGCCTCGTTCGCCGTGTGGTCGCCGGGCGAGCTCGTGGTGCAGGCTCCGGACGACCGGATCCAGGCCTGGAGCACCGACCCGCGCTCGGGCACCCAGGGCCTGCCCGACCTCACGCCCGGACGCGCCGCGCCGCAGTGCCTGCGCACCGTCGTGGCCGGCCGGACGGCGTACGACGCCGGAGCGCTCGCGGGAGGCTGACACCGCGAGCCCGCCGTCACCGGGCGGGTCCGAGCAGGTCGTCCGCCGTCAGGACGCGCGCGCCGTGCGGCGTCACGAGGTGCACCGGCCAGCGCTCGGTGAGCCCGACCTGCTCGGCGAGGCACCGGCCCCAGGCGCGGTCGTCGGCCTCGACGCGCTCGCTGCCGTCGCGCACCAGAGCGACGGCCACGCTGTCGGGCTCGACCTGGCTCCGCACCTCGTCGACGAGCTCGCGCAGCTGCGCGCCGTCCGCCGGCTCGGGGCGCTGCGGGATGTGGTCGATGCAGACCATCGCCGGCGGGTGGTCGGTGTCGGCGGCGAAGAAGGCGAGCGACAGGCTCGGTGCCCCTCCGGCGGTGGGCGAGAGGAGCTCCTGCCACATCGCGGTCAGCTCGGCCTGGGTGCGGACGACGGGCGGCTGTGAGGGTGAGAAGGTCATGCCGGAAGTCTGGTGCGGTCGCCGCCCGGCTCGCTCCGGTCATCCACAGGCGGGGCGCACGACCGTCGATCTTCCCGCGCGGCCGCTCGGACGCCGCAGGATCGCCGGTCGGACTGCTAATCTCACGGCGTGTCTCGTCGTCCCCCTGCCGTCCTCGAGCTCGACCCCCAGGTCGTGCGCTCCGCTCGACGCCTGGCCAAGAAGGCCGGCGCGCCGGTGGTCACGCTGGCCCGCACCCACACGACCGTGTCGGTCGAACGCGCCCTGCTGCGGCTCGCCGGTCTGGCCGGCGCCGACGTCGAGCGGGTGCCGTGGGTCAACCACCTCGTCGACCGGGTGCGCGCCGAGGTCGGTCTCGACCACGGCGTGGCGCTGCCGGTGTGGGACGCGCTGCTGCGAGGTGAGGCGCCCGACCTGCTCACGCTGGCCCAGAAGGCCAGCTCGGGCGGGGTGTCGTTCCGCCTGCCCGAGGGCCGTGACGCCCGCCGGGCGGCCACGGCCTCGCGCCGCGCCGCGGCTGCAGGTATCCGCCGCATCGACAAGCGCCGCATCGAGCGCGAGCGCCTCATCGCCCGACTGGGCGACGCCCCCCGCCGGCCCTGGATCTACCTGATCGTCGCCACCGGCGACATCTACGAGGACATCCCGCAGGCCCAGGCGGCGGCCCGCGAGGGCGCCGACGTCATCGCCGTCATCCGCTCGACCGGGCAGAGCCTGCTCGACTACGTGCCCGAGGGCGCCACCCGCGAGGGCTACGCCGGCACGTACGCGACGCAGGAGAACTTCCGCCTGATGCGCGCGGCGCTCGACGAGGTCGGCAAGGAGCTCGGGCGCTACGTGCGCCTCACGAACTACGCGTCCGGGCTGTGCATGCCGGAGATCGCGACGCTGGCCGGCCTGGAGCGGCTGGACATGATGCTCAACGACTCCATGTACGGGATCCTCTTTCGCGACATCAACCCCGTGCGCACGTTCGTCGACCAGCGTTTCAGCCGCCAGGTGCACGCCCGCGCAGGCATCATCATCAACACCGGCGAGGACAACTACCTCACCACCGCGGACGCCGTCGACGCCGCACACACGGTCACCGTCAGCCAGCTGCTCAACGAGTACTTCGCCAAGGAGGCCGGCCTGCAGGACTGGCAGCTGGGCCTCGGCCACGCCTTCGAGATCAACCCCGAGGTACCGCAGTCGTTCCGGCTCGAGCTCGCGCACGCCCTGCTGGCCCGCACCCTGTTCCCGGAGGCGCCGCTGAAGTGGATGCCCCCGACGAAGCACATGACCGGCGACGTCTTCCGCGGCTACCTGCTCGACGGCTTCTTCAACCTGGTCGGCGCCATGACCGGCCAGGGCATCCTGCTCGTCGGCATGATGACCGAGGCGGTCGTCACGCCCTTCCTCAGCGACCGCGACCTCGCGCTGCAGAACGTGCGGTACGTGCTGGACGCCGCCGGGGGGCTCGCCGAGGACTTCCACCCACCGGTCGACGGGTTCATCCAGACCCGCGCCCGGCAGGTGCTGTCGGAGGCCGTCGAGCTGCTCGAGCGCATCGTCGACGACGGCATGCTGGACGCGATCGGCGACGGCACGTTCGGCCTCATGAAGCGGCCGGCCGACGCGGGCAAGGGCCTGGACGGCGTGGCCCGCCGCGCCGACGGGTACTACAACCCGGCGAGCGACCTGCTCGAGGAGGGGGCGACCCGATGAGCAGCGAGGAGCGCGGCGCGTTCCGCGGGCACGCCGAGGCACCGCCCGACAAGCGCGTCGTCCGCCCGTACGGCGACACCACCGGTGACGGCATGGTGCAGCTGTCGTTCACCCTCCCGGTGGCGCACGACAAGCGAGCCGAGGGCGCCGCCCTGCAGCTCGCGGCCAAGATGGGCCTGGAGCCCGCCATGGTCGTGCACGCCAAGGCGATGGGACCGCACTTCACCTTCTTCGTGGTCTACGGCTCGGTGCACCACCTGGTCGACCTGGCGGCCGTCGAGGTCGTCGAGCGCGAGTACCCGCTGCTGTCGGCCAAGGAGGTCAACGGCTCGATCAAGTCGCGGCTGCGCCGGCCCCTCGTGGTGGTCGGCGCGTGCATCGGCACCGACGCCCACACCGTGGGCATCGACGCCATCTTGAACATCAAGGGGTTCGCGGGGGAGAAGGGCCTGGAGTACTACTCCGAGATCAAGGTCGTGAACCTCGGCGCGCAGGTGCTGGTGCCCGACCTGGTCGAGCGCGCCCGGGCCGAGCGGGCCGACGCGGTGCTGGTGTCGCAGGTCGTCACCCAGCGCGACGCGCACCTGCAGAACACCACCGAGATGTCGGCCGCCTTCCGCGAGGCCTACCCGGCCGGGCAGCGTCCGCTGCTGGTGGTCGGCGGACCCCGCTTCGACGAGCGCGCCGCCGAGCGCCTCGGCGTCGACCGGGTGTTCGGCAAGGGGACGACGCCGGGCGAGGTCGCCTCGTACCTGGTCCACGCCCTGCTGCCCCCCACGTCACCGTCGCGCGAGAGGACGTCCGCATGACCGCCGCCGACCACACCGGCCTCGCCGTCACCCACCGGCGCTACGTGCCGTACTCCCACGCGCACTACGCGGGCAACCTCCTCGACGGCGCGTACTCCCTCGCCGCGTTCGGCGACGTCGCCACCGAGGTCTGCATCCGCACCGACGGCGACGAAGGCCTGTTCGCGTCCTACTCCGACGTGCAGTTCGTCGCGCCGGTGCGCGCCGGGGACGTGATCGAGATCGAGGCGACGGTGGTGCGCACCGGTCGACGCAGCCGCGAGCTCGAGTTCGAGGTCCGGGTCGTCTGCCGCGGCCGCAGCGACCTCGGTGCGTCGCGGGCCGAGGTGCTCGACCCGCCGATCGTGGCGACGCGCGCCAAGGGCACGGTCGTCGTCCCGCCCACCGCGCCGTAACCCGTTCGGCCTAGCCCGCAGGACGCCGCCCGGCGTGTCGCGACGGGACACGCCGTGACCTTCATGGATTCGTGATGAACACCAGGTGTCCGCCGAAAGGCGTTGACCTGCAACGATCCTGCGTCGTCCCAGGTCAGGGGGCGGTTGACACGACGCCGCTGCTGAGTAAGTTTCGGAACCGTCGTCCACCGCGGCAGACGAACCACTGTCAAGGACAGTCAGCGGACGATGTCGGGCCGCACCAGAGGGGGCATCAGGGACCAGAGCCGGCAGGCACCAGCCGGACTCGCTCAGCCAGGCACCCGGATCAACCCCACCCTGACCGGGGTGGACGCGGACGGGCCCGCAGCGCCTAGTAGACAACGCCGGCCGACCTCGCAGCCAACGAGGGCGGCGGTGGCACCAACGGCGCCGCGGGCCCGACCCACGTCCGCAGCGGGTCGCCCGGACGACGCCCGGCACCCGCCAGGTAGCGTGGTCGCGTGGACCCCGGACGTCGAGCGCCCGTACCGCTCGTCGTGGCGGTACCGCAGGTGGTCGTCGCCGGCTTCCTGACCCGCCTCGCCTTCCCGGACCCGGGCTGGTGGCCACTCGCCGTCGTCGGCACCGCGCTGTGGCTCGTCGCGCTGGCGCACCGGCGCTCGGGCGTCGCCGGTCTGCTCGGGCTGCTCTACGGCCTGGCCTTCTTCGTGCCGCTGCTGCAGTGGAGCGGCGTCTACGTCGGCGCCGTGCCCTGGCTGGCTCTGGCGACGCTGGAGGCGGCCTACGTGGCCCTCGCCGCGGTGGCCGTGGCGCTCGCCGCCCCACGGCCGAGCTGGTCGGCGGGGCGCAACCTGCTGGGCACCGTGGCGGTCGCCGGGCTGTGGACCGCCCAGGAGGCGCTTCGCGACCGCACCCCCTTCGGGGGGTTCCCATGGGGCCGGCTCGCCTTCTCCCAGGCCGACTCGCCCTTCGGCCACCTCGCCGCCTGGGGCGGTGCGCCACTCGTCACCTTCGCCGTCGCCTGGTGCGCCGCCGCGCTCGCGTGGGCGGCGGTGCGGCTGCTCCCGAGTGGTCCGCGGCGTCCTGCCGCTCTCCGCGCGGCCGGCCCCGCGGCGCTGGCCGCGGCCCTGGCGCTCGTCGGCCTGGCCGTGCCGCTGCCGACGTCCGGCACCCTCGTGCGCGTCGCCGGCGTGCAGGGGGACGTGCCCGAGGCCGGGCTGGACTTCAACTCCGAACGCCGCGCGGTGCTCGACAACCACGCCCAGGGCACGCTGGCGCTCGCCGGCCGGGTCGCGGCCGGCACCGCAGCGCAGCCGGACCTGGTGATCTGGCCCGAGAACGCCTCGGACCTCGACCCCTACGAGCAGGTCGACGCCCGCGAGGTCATCGACTCCGCCGTCGACGCCATCGGCGTGCCGGTGCTCGTCGGCGCGGTGCTCCAGCGCCCGGCCGACCGCCTGACGAACGCCTCGATCGTCTGGACGCCGCAGCGCGGGCCCGGCGCCCTGTACGCCAAGCGCCATCCGGTGCCGTTCGGTGAGTACATCCCCTACCGCTCGTTCTTTCGCGCGCTGAGCTCCAAGGTCGACCTGGTCTCGCGGGACTTCGTCGCCGGCGACCGGCCAGGGGTGCTGCGCGTCGGCCCGGCGACGGCGGGGGTCGCCATCTGCTTCGAGGTCGCCTACGACGACCTCGTGCGCGACACGGTGCGCGGCGGAGCCGACCTGCTGGTCGTGCAGACCAACAACGCCACGTTCGGCTACACCGACGAGGCCGTGCAGCAGCTGGCGATGTCGCGGCTGCGCGCCATGGAGCACGGGCGGGCCGTCGCCCACGTGTCCACGGTGGGCGTCAGCGCGTTGATCGAGCCGGACGGCCGGGTGGTGAGCCGCAGCGCCCTGTTCACGCCGGACGTGCTGGAGGCGGCCCTGCCGCTGCGCACCGCGACGACGGTGGCCGACCGCCTCGGTGCGTGGGTCGAGCTGGCGCTGTCCCTGCTCGGCGCCGTGGGGGTGGTGGCCGTCTCGCGCCGTCCGCGCCGGATACGCTCTGGTGCGGCCGACGAGGAGGCCCAGACACGGCAGGTCGAGCACGCGGAGGCAGGGTGAGCACGTCGGGCCAGGGGTCGGAGCAGGTGCTGGTCGTGATCCCCACGTACGACGAGCGCGAGAACGTCGAGCAGATCGTGGGCCGCGTCCGCGCCTGCGTGCCCGGTGCGCACGTCCTGGTGGCCGACGACAACTCCCCGGACGGCACGGGGGACATCGCCGACCGCCTCGCCGCCGACGACGACCACGTGCACGTCCTGCACCGCGCCGGCAAGCAGGGGCTGGGGGCGGCGTACCTCGCCGGCTTCGCGTGGGGCCTCGAGCGCGGCTACGACGTCCTCGTCGAGATGGACGCCGACGGCTCCCACCAGCCCGAGCAGCTGCCTCGCCTGCTGGACGCCCTCGCGGACGCCGACCTGGTGCTCGGCTCGCGCTGGGTGCCGGGGGGGAAGGTCGTGAACTGGCCGGTCCATCGCAAGCTCATCTCGGTGGGCGGCACCACCTACGCCCGCCTCGCCCTCGGCGTGCCGATCCGCGACGTCACCGGTGGCTACCGGGCGTTCCGGGCGAGCACCTTGCGGGCACTCGACCTGCACGACGTGGCCTCGCAGGGCTACTGCTTCCAGATCGACCTGGCGTGGCGGGCGGTGCAGCGTGGGCTGCGGGTCGTCGAGGTCCCGATCACCTTCGTCGAGCGCGAACGCGGTGAGAGCAAGATGAGCGGCGCCATCGTCCGCGAGTCGCTCGTGCGCGTCAGCGCGTGGGGGCTGCGCCATCGCCTGCGCCAGGCGCGGGCGATGGTGGGCGGCCGCCGCTCCAGGGCTCACGACCGGGCGGCGCCGTGAGCGCCCGCAGGCGCGGCGCGCGACGCGTGCTCACCCTGCTGGCCGTCGCGCTGCTCGTCGTCCCCATCGCCGAGGTGCTGGTGATCATCGCCGTCGGCAAGGCGATCGGTGGCTGGCCGACGTTCTGGCTGCTGTTGGCCGAGTCGGCCCTCGGAGCCTGGCTCGTGCGCCGGGAGGGAGCCCGCGCGTGGTCGGCGCTGCGCGGCGCGCTGTCGTCGGGGCGGATGCCGGCCGGCGAGCTCACCGACGCCGCCCTCGTGCTCGTCGGCGGCACGCTGCTGCTGACCCCCGGCTTCGTCACCGACGTCGTCGGCTTCCTGTTCGTCCTGCCCGTCAGCCGGCCGTTCGCCCGGCGGCTGCTGGCCCGGGTCGTCGAGCGCCGGCTGCTCGGTGCCGGGCCCTGGGCCGCGTCGTGGTCCCGCGAGCAGGTCGTGCACGGCGAGGTCATCGAGGGCGAGGTCATCGACCCCGACCACCCGGACCACCCGGACCACCCGGACCACCCGGAAGCCGGCGGACACGACGGAGCCGGTCGCACCAGCTAGGGGACTGGTGCGACCGGCTCACGGTCGGGCTACGGCAGCAGGGGGGTCTGCCGTGCCCCCGGCGCGCGCGGACAGGACGTCAGGCGCTGCGCCGGTGCTTGGTCGGCTGCTGGCCCGCGCGCAGCAGCGCGAGACGCTCGTCCAGCAGCACCTCGAGCTCGGCGATCGAGCGACGCTCCAGGAGCATGTCCCAGTGCGTGCGGGCCGGCTTGCCCGGCTTGGCCTCGGGCCGCTCGGAGTCGACCAGCAGCGCCTCGGCGCCGCACTTGCACTCCCACAGCGCCGGGACCTCGGCCTCGACCGAGAACGGGATGCGGGTCACGTGTCCACGCGGGCAGTGGTACTCGGCCAGGGTGCGGGCCGCCGGCTCCACGCCTTCCTCGGTCTCCAGGCTCTGCGAACCCAGACGCGTGCCCCGCAGGCTCTTGTCACTCATGTCGGTGCCCTCCTCGGACGGGTCGGATGGGGTCCCGCCACCTCGAACAACGCCCGAGTGGCCGCGAGGTGTTCCGTCCGGTGTGTGGAGACTGCGTGAAGGGGCTGTGACCTGCGCCTCGTGCGGGGCAGGACGGCCGCGCCGCTCAGACGACGGCGGGTTGGGCGTTGCCGGCGTCCTCGATGCCCTGCCGGACGTCGACCTGGCGCAGGATGGCGCCCCCGACCAGGAAGAACACCACCAAGGCGACGATCGACCACCGGTAGGTGTCGGTGAACTGGTAGACCAGGCTGAACACGAGGGTACCCAGCCAGCTCGTCCCGCGCTCGCAGGCCTGGTAGAGGCTGAAGTACTCGGCCTCGCGGCCGCGGGGGATCAGCTGGCTGAACAGCGAGCGCGACAGGGCCTGGCTGCCGCCCAGGACGATCCCGATCAGCACGGCGAGCGCCGCGAACATGACGAACTGGTGCTCGGGGATGAAGAACGCGATGACCACGACGCCCATCCAGACCGCGAGGCTCGACAGCACCACCTGCCGCGAGCCGTAGGTAGCGGCCAGGCGCCCGAACAGCAACGCCCCGCCGAAGGCGACGAGCTGCACCAGCAGGATCGTGGCGATGAGCTGGGTCTCGTCGAGCCCGAGCTCCTTGGACCCGTACGTGCTGGCGTTGACGATGACGGTCTGGATCCCGTCGTTGAAGAACAGGTACGCGAGCAGGAACAGCATGGTGTTGCGGTAGCCGCGCATGTGCCGGAAGGTGCCGGCGAGCTGGCCGAACGCCTCCCGGGCCAGGCCGCCGCGGACCGCCTCGACGTTCACCGGGGGGCGGTCGCGCAGTCCGAGCACGGGGATGAGCGTGAAGACGCCCCACCACAGGCCGGCCAGGCCGAGGCTGACCCGCACGGCGTCGCCCTTCGACAGGCCGAACGAGTCGTGCAGCGTGACCATCGCGAGGTTGACGGCGAGCAGCAGGAACCCGCCCAGGTAGCCCAGCGCCCACCCGCGGCTGGAGACGCGGTCACGCTCGTCGGCGGTGGCGATCTGGCACAGGATCGCGTCGTAGACGACCAGCGAGGAGCCGAGGCACAGGTTCGCGACGAACAGCAGGCCGACGCCGAGCTGCCAGTTCGAGCCGGAGACGAGGTACATCGCGGTCGCGGCGACGGCCCCGACCCAGGCGAACCCGCCGAGCAGCACGCGCTGGCGCCCCGAGCGGTCGGCGACGGCTCCGACGAGGGGCAGCACGAGCGCGGACAGCAGGGTCGTCACGGTGATCACGTAGCCCGGCAGCGACCCGGGGCTGATGGGCACGCCGAGCACGACGAGGTCCGTGGTGCACGACGCGCCGTCCGCGAGCCCGGGGCACGCGTCCTGCTCGGCGACCGAGATGAGGTACGGCGAGAAGAGCACGGTGAGCGTCGTGGTGACGTAGGCGGAGTTGGCCCAGTCGTAGAAGTACCAGGCCCGCTGCTCGCGCCGGCGCTGGGCCGGGGGCTCGCTCGGCCCGGTGCCGGTGTGGGTCGCGGCGTCGGTCACGCGGTACTCCCTGGGACGGACGTCGGGAGGTCCGACGTGGGGTGGCTGCCGCCGATCATGCCGTGTGGGCGGCCCGCTCGGTCAGCACCTGGCGCAGCGTGTCCGAACGGTCGCTGATGAGGCCGTCGACACCCACGTCGAGCAGGCGGTGCATCTCGGCGGCGTCGTTGACGGTCCAGACGTGCACCTGAAGGCCGAGGCGGTGGGCGAGGTCGACCGAACCCGGGGTGACCACGCGCAGCGGCCCGGCCCCGGCGGGCACCTGCACCGCGACCGCTCCGGCCGGGACCGGCACGAGCCGCTGTGCCCACCGTGCTCGCGAGGTCGCCGCGAGCCACCACCGCAGCACCGCACGGCGGCCGAGGGACGTCGCCAGGCGGGGCCCGAGCAGGCGCTGGACGGCGGCCGAGCGGCGATCGTCGAACGAGGCGACGCACACCCGGTCGAGCGCACCCGCTCCGGCCAGCACGTCGGCCACGGGCGTGACGGCGGGCCAGTCCTTGACGTCGATGTTCACGCGCAGCCGCGGCCAGGCCGAGAGCAGGTCGACCAGCCGCGGCACGACCTCGGCCCCACCGACCCGGACCGAGCGCAGGTCGGCCCAGGTGAGGTCGGCGATCGCTCCGCGCCCGTCACTCACCCGGTCGAGCACGCTGTCGTGGAACGCGACGACGACGCCGTCACGGGTGGCGTGGACGTCGGTCTCGACGTGGGTGAGGCCCAGGTCGACCGCCGCGGCGAACGCCGTCATGGTGTTCTCCAGGCCGTCCAGCGAGAAGCCCCGGTGGGCCATGGCCACGGGCCCGGCGACGTCCAGGAAGGGGTGCCGCGAGCTCGGCTCGAAGCGCTGCTGGGGGCTCACGGCGTCACGCTACCCGCGCGTTCGCCGGGCTCGGGTGCTCAGCCCGCGAACTCCCAGTGCCAGGGCTCGGGCTTGGACCCGGTGGGCCCGGCCCACGGGGGGTGGAACCAGCCGGTGAGAGGGGCGTGGGCCAGCATCCAGGCGTGCTCGGCGGTACCGAAGGACTGGATGCCGCCGCACAGGTCGACGGCGATGCCCCACCCGTGGTTGCTCATGCCGGGCCGGGCGGCCAGCTGCGGCTTCTCGGCGTACACCTTCACCTGCCCGGCCAGGGAGCGGTAGGAGTCGGTGACGCAGATGGGCTTGCCGAACTGAGCGGCGTACTGCCGGGACAGCAGGCGGAACGCGGCGGCGGCGTCCGCCCGCAGCAGCTGGCCAGGTGCGCCCCACGCGGGGCAGAGCGCGGCGGCGGGGATCAGGCCGTTGGGGAACGCGGAGGTGTCCAGGCCCGGGCAGTCGGCGCCGGCCGACAGCGGGCCGGCTGCGGCGACGATGGCTTCGGCGGCTCTGAGGTTGGCGCGCTGCTCGGCGCTGAGGGCGTCCTCACCGAGCAGGTGCGCCTGCTGCACGCGCAGTCGAGCCGTCGCGACGCGGGCCTGCTCCTGCAGGTCGCGCAGCGTGCTCACGGCCGTCGCGGCGCGGGCCTGGGCGGCCTGCGCCTGCGCAGCGGCGAGGGCGGCGCGGCGGGTGGCGTCGGCCTGGGTGGCGACCGCCGTCTGCAGCCGCTGCACCGCGACCCCTCCGGCGATCCCGATCTCCTCCAGCACCGACAGGTTGTGCGCGACGTCGGCGGTGGTGTCGGCCTCGAGCGCCACGAGCCAGCCCTCGTAGGCCGCCATCGGCCCGCCCACCGCGTAGGTGTCGCGAGCCCACTGACCCATGGCGTCACGCTGCACGGTCAGGTCGCCCGACAGCTGGTCGAGCAGCGCCTCGTTGAACTGCTGCACGCGCTCGGCCTCGGCCTGCACCGCCCGAGCCTGCGCGAGGTCGTCGAGCGCGGCGGAGATCCGCTGCCCCACCTGCTGCAGCTGCTCCAGCGCCGCTTGCAGGCCGGCGTCGACGGCCCGGCGCTCAGCGGCCAGGGCCGCCGCCTGGGCGAGCTGCACGCGCACCTGGTCGGGAGTGAGGGGGCCGTCGGCGTCGACGGGACGCTCCGCCGGCGGGGGAGGGGGCGTCGTGGCGGCGGACGTCGAGGGGGTGCTCGACGGGCCGGACGGCGGGGCCGTCGCGCTCGACGGGGCCGTCGTGGTCGACGGGATGGCGGTGGTCGACGGGAGCGCGGTGGTCGACGGGGCGGTGCTGGGGGTGGCCGTGGGCGGTGACGTCGGGCTCGCGGCACCCGTGGTGGCCGTGGCGGTCGGGCTCGCGGTCGGCGGGGCGGTGGTGCCGGCGGCAGCTGGGCCCGCAGCCGCCAGGGCGGCCACAGCCAGCACCGCGGCCACGACGGCGACGCCGGTTGAGCGGCGTGCACGCGGACGGACCACGGCGCCCTCCCCGACGTCTGCCCTCATCACCAACCCGCCGAGCCACCTGGCGCGGCAGTGCCTGCACTTCGACCCTAGCGCCGCATGAGGGCGCCGGAAGGCGCACGACGATGACAGTCCTGCCACGTGCGTCACAGGTGTGACGCACGTGGCGTGGCGGGACGCTGAGCGACGGCGTGGTCACCGAGCGCGCGGCGGGTTCAGGCCTCGGTCAGGGTGGTCGGGGCGCCGTGCACCGAGGGGATCGTGCCGAGCTTGCCCGCCTGGAAGTCCTCGAACGCCTGCACCACCTCGGCGCGGGTGTTCATGACGAAAGGTCCGGCCCAGGCGACCGGCTCGCGGATCGGCTGGCCGCCGAGCACGAGGACGTCGAGGTTCGGCTCGGCCAGCGGCTGGCTGGTCGCTGCGTCGACCTGCAGGTGGTCGCCGGCGCCGAGCACCACCAGCTGGCCCTTGCGCACCGGACGCCGCTCGCTGCCCACGGTGCCCTGACCGGCCAGCACGTAGACGAGGGCGTTGAAGTCCTGTCGCCACGGCAGCTGCATCCGGGCGCCGGGCGAGAGCGTGGCGTGCACGAAGGCGATGGGGGTGTGCGTGGTGCCGGGCCCGCGGTGGCCAGCGACGTCGCCGGCGATGACGCGCAGGAGGGCACCGCCGTCCGGTGTGCTGAGCAGGCCGGCGTCGCCGCCGCGAAGGTCCTGGTAGCGCGGCTGGGCCCACTTGTCCGCGCGGGGCAGGTTCACCCACAGCTGCACGCCGTGGAAGAGGCCGCCACTGACGACGAGCTCCTCCGGCGGAGCCTCGATGTGCAGCAGGCCGGAGCCTGCGGTCATCCACTGGGTGTCGCCGTTGGTGATGCGGCCGCCGCCGCCGTGGGAGTCCTGGTGGTCGAACGTGCCGTCGATGATGTAGGTGACGGTCTCGAACCCGCGGTGCGGGTGCCACGGCGTGCCCTTGGGCTCGCCGGGTGCGTACTCGACCTCGCCCATCTGGTCCATGTGGATGAAGGGGTCGAGGTCGGTGAGGTCGACGCCGGCGAACGCGCGGCGCACGGGGAAGCCCTCGCCCTCGAAGCCGCTGGGGGCGCTGGTGACGCTCTTGACCTTGCGCTCCGCGCTCGCGGCCGGGTCGACCGCGGCGATGCGCGACAGGACGGTGAGGTCCGGGACGGTGATGGCGGGCACGGCGGCCTCCTGCAGCTCGGTGATTGCGCTTTCAACTATCGCACGGGAGAACCGTCGTTGTCACGTGTCCATTCCCACCGGCCCGGGGGAGCGGGCTCCCGCTCGCTCATGCCAGGACGCTCAGCAGAGCGAGCGCGTACGCGCACTCGACGTCGGCGTCGACCGGGGCGACCTCGCCGCCGGAGGACCGGGCCACCACCTGGTGACCGTCGCGACGTCGGGTCAGGGCGACGAAGGCCTCGCCGAGCAGCTCGCGCAGCTGGCCCTCGCGAGGCAGCCAGACGACGTCGGTCTGCTGGAGGCTGTCGAGCGCCCACTCGGTGGTGCCGTTGAAGCGCAGCACGTGCCCGCTCGGCAGCGACGTCGCCTCGACGACCATGTCCGCGATGACGAACACCTCGTCGTCCATCTCGCGGCCCGGCACGACGAACCGGTCACCGGCCGCGGGCGTCCAGGGCACCCCCGCGGCCCGCAGCCGCTGGGCGAGGTCGAGGCTGATCACCCCGCCAGTCTGCGCCCCGGCACCACCGGCTGTCCGCACCTCGGCTCGCGGACCGCTTCATTCATCGCTGCCTGCCGGTCCACTCGAGCAGCCGCTCGGCGTCCCACGTGGTGATGATGCGGTCGGCGGCCACACCGCACTCGACGGCGCGCGCGACGCCGTACGGCCGCCAGTCCAGCTGGCCGGGGGCGTGGGCGTCGGTGTCGATGCTGAACAGGCAGCCGGCCTCGACAGCCAGCCGCAGCAGGTCGCGGGGCGGGTCCAGCCGCTCGGGACGGGAGTTGATCTCGACCGCCACACCGAAGTGCCGACACGCCTCGAACACCAGCTCGGCGTCGAAGTCCGACGGCGGCCGAGCCTTGCCGGTGCGGGTGTTCGTCGTGACGTAGCGGCCCGTGCAGTGCCCGAGGACGTCGGTGTGCGGGTTGGCGATCGCGGCCACCATGCGACGGGTCATGTCCTTGCGGTCCATGCGCAGCTTGGAGTGCACCGAGGCCACCACGACGTCGAGGTGCCCGAGCAGCTCGGGCTCCTGGTCGAGCGAGCCGTCGTCGAGGATGTCGACCTCGATGCCGGTGAGGAACCGGAACGGCGCGAGCTCGGCGTCCAGGTCCTCGACGATCGCGATCTCGCGACGCAGCCGCTCCGCCGACAAGCCGTTGGCGACCGTGAGCCGGGGGGAGTGGTCGGTGAGCGCCAGGTACTCGTGGCCCATGGCGGCGGCCGTGCGGGCCATCTCGTCGATGGGGCTGCCGCCGTCGCTCCAGTCGGAGTGGCTGTGCAGGTCGCCCTTGAGGGCGGCGAGCAGCTCGCGGCCGGCGTCGTCCAGGTCGGCGACGAGCTCGGGGGAGGACTCCTCGAGCTTGCGCAGGTACGACGGCACCTCGCCGTCCAGCGCCTCGCGGATGACACCGGCGGTGCGGTCACCGACACCCGGCAGGTCGGTGAGCGCACCCGTGTCGCGCAGCCGGCGCAGCTCGGCGGGGTCGGTCTCTGCCACCGTCGCCGCCGCGGTGCGGAACGCCTTCACGCGGTACGACGACTCCAGCGCGCGCTCGAGCAGGAACGCGATGCGGCGCAGTGCTTCCAGCGGGTCCATCGCGCCATTGTGGCGCAGCGGTCGCTCAGGCGACGTGCAGGAACGGCCGCACGCGCTCGACCGCCTCGGTGCGGCTCATGACGTGCAGCCGGACGAAGACGTTCTCGAGGTGCTTGCGCACCGTGGCCTCCGACAGGCCGAGCACCCGGGCGATCTGGGCGTTGCTGGCACCGGACGAGACGCGACGCAGGATCTCCCACTGCCGCGGGGTGAGCTCGGGCTGGCCGCTCAGCTCGCGCTGGCGACGCAGGTGCAGCTCTGACAGGTGTGGTCGCAGCAGGCGCAGGATGAGCAGCTCGTGGTCGGTGAAGTCGCTACCGTCGCCGCGGAACAGCAGCAGCCGGCGGTCGAGCACGCCCTGCGGCGGCAGCGGGACGAGCACCTCGTGACGCACGCCCCACGCGGCCATGAGCGAACCCATGCGGGTGCGGGCGAACTCCTGGTCGCCGAGCCGGTCGGAGCGACGCAGGATCGTCACGTAGTCGCCCGTCTCGTGGGGGTAGCTGCAGCCACCTTCGCCCCAGTAGGCCTCCCAGAACTCCTGCTCGACAGCGGGGTCGTCGTCTTCGATCGTGTGGGAGACGCCATCGTCCGTGACGCAGACACCGGTAGCGGTGCGCCGCCGGACGTCCATGACCTGGAAGGTGATGTCGTCGCACGGCACCAGCTCGCGCAGACCCACCAGGACGGCCGAGTAGAACTGCTCGGTGCCGTCCGCCGGCTCGACCTGCTCGACGATCTGCAGGACCTTGACCAGGTCGGTATCCGTGATGGTCGTGGCCGCCATGGCCCTCACCTCCGCTCAGCCCTGGCCACGCTACGGCGCCGGGCGCCCCGGCACCATGCGCCTTTGCGCGTACGCGGCACGGCGCACGCCGTACGTCGAATTCCCGGGGATGCCCCGCCGGCCCCACCGTGGAGGCGGAGCAGACGAGCGTCGCTCCCGGCCACCGGCCGAACCCCAGGAGGTCATCATGTTCCGTCACTCCACCCTCGTCCGCCGCCTCGCGGCCGTCGTCACCGCGGCGTCGGCGATGCTGGTCGTCGCCTCGACCCGCGCGGCAGCCCTGGTCGCACCGGTGGACCCCGCGCCCGGCCAGGGGCGCATCCCGACGGCGCCGCCGACCGACACCGCGGGCAGCCCGCTGCTGTGGATCGCCCTCGCCGCCGCCATCGCGGCGACGTTGGCCGTGGTCGCGGTGTCCGTGCGGGCTCACCGCCGGCGGATGTCGTCGACCGCGACGCCCGTCCCGGCGTGAGGCGCAGCACCGAGCAGCAGGAGGTCCCACCGGACAAGCCGGTGGGACCTCCTGCTGCTCGGTGCTGCGCTCGCAGGCTGTGTCGTGTGGCACGATCGGGCGGGTGACCAGCACCACGGCTGCGACGGAACGCCTGCGTCACCTCGTCCGGTTGCGTCGTGTGCGCGACCGCATCGACCGCGACTACGCCCAACCACTGGACGTCGAGGCGCTGGCCCGCGACGCCCACATGTCAGCCGGCCACCTGAGCCGCGAGTTCCGGCTCGCGTTCGGGGAGTCGCCGTACAGCTACCTGATGACGCGGCGCATCGAGCGGGCGATGGCGCTGCTGCGGCGCGGCGACCTCAGCGTCACCGAGGTGTGCTTCGCGGTGGGCTGCTCGTCGCTGGGCACCTTCAGCACGCGCTTCACCGAGCTCGTGGGCGTGCCTCCCAGCACGTACCGCCGCGACGCCGCGGCGGTCACCGAGGGGTTGCCGCCCTGCGTCGAGAAGCAGGTGACCAGACCGGTCAGGAATCGAGAAGCGCGCGCACCCGAGCCCCGCCTAGCGTGAGCGCCATGGACATCGCCATGGACATCACCATCCACTCCAGCTTCCTCCCGCACGACGACCCCGAGGCCTCGCTGGCCTTCTACCGCGACCTGCTCGGCTTCGAGGTCCGGCTCGACGTGGGCAGCGGCGCGATGCGCTGGCTCACCGTCGGGCCGGCCGGGCAGCCGGACACCAACCTCGTGCTGCAGCCGCCGTTCGCCGACCCCGGCATCACCGAGGACGAGCGCCGCACCATCGCAGAGATGATGGCCAAGGGCACCTTCGCGCGCGTCCTGCTCGCCACCCACGACCTCGACGCCGCGTTCGAGCGGCTGCAGGCCGCGGACGCCGACATCGTGCAGGAGCCGGTCGAGCAGCCGTACGGCATCCGCGACTGCGCCGTGCGCGACCCTGCCGGCAACCTGCTGCGCATCCAGGAGCTGCGCTGACCATGCCGCCTCGCTCCACGTCCTCGACACCGAGCACCCACGTGGCGGACAGCCACGGTCTGATCCGCGTGCACGGCGCACGGGAGAACAACCTCAAGGACGTCACCGTCGAGTTGCCCAAGCGACGGCTGACGGTGTTCACGGGAGTGTCCGGATCGGGCAAGAGCTCGCTGGTGTTCAGCACGATCGCCGCCGAGTCGCAGCGCCTGATCAACGAGACGTACAGCGCCTTCGTGCAAGGGTTCATGCCCACGCTGGCCCGTCCGGACGTCGACGTGCTGGACGGTCTGACGACCGCGATCATCGTCGACCAGGAGCGGATGGGTGCCAACCCCCGCTCGACGGTCGGCACCGTCACCGACGCCAACGCCATGCTGCGCATCCTGTTCAGCCGGCTGGGCAAGCCTCACGTCGGCCCGCCCATCGCGTTCTCGTTCAACGTGCCCACGCGGACGGCGAGCGGTTCGATGACGGTCGACAAGGGCAAGGGCGAGCGGATCGTGGTGCGCGACGTCGTCTACCAGGGCGGCATGTGCGCTCGGTGCGAGGGCCGGGGGAGCGTCACCGACATCGACCTCACCCAGCTCTACGACGAGTCCAAGTCGCTGAAGGACGGCGCGATCACGGTGCCGGGCTACTCGGCCGACGGCTGGTACGGCCGCATCTTCAGCGCCGTGGTGCCTGGGGACGTGCCCGTCGCCACCTTCACCAAGAAGCAGCTGCACGAGTTCCTCTACGGCAAGGCGCGCCGGATCAAGGTCGACAACATCAACCTGACCTACGAGGGCCTGGTGCCGAGGCTGCAGAAGTCGACGCTGTCCAAGGACGTCGACTCGCTGCAGCCGCACGTGCGCGCGTTCGTCGAGCGCGCGGTCACGTTCACCACGTGCCCGGACTGCGCGGGCACCCGGCTCAGCGAGGCGGCCCGCTCGGCGAAGCTCAAGGGCCGCAACATCGCCGACGTCTGCGCGATGCAGATCAGCGACCTCGCCGAGTGGGTCCGCGGGCTGGACGAACCCGTCCGTCGCGCCGTTGCTGACGGCGCTGGGGGAGACGCTCGACTCCTTCGTCGACATCGGGCTCGGTTACCTCTCGCTCGACCGTCCCTCCGGCACGCTGTCCGGGGGAGAGGCCCAGCGCACCAAGATGATCCGTCACCTCGGCTCGTCACTGACCGACGTCACGTACGTGTTCGACGAGCCGACGATCGGCTTGCACCCCCACGACATCGCGCGGATGAACACCCTGCTGCTGCAGCTGCGCGACAAGGGCAACACCGTGCTCGTGGTCGAGCACAAGCCGGAGGCGATCGCCATCGCCGACCACGTCGTCGACCTCGGGCCGGGTGCGGGGACGTCCGGCGGCGAGGTGGTCTTCGAGGGCACGGTCGAGGGGCTGCGCGCCAGCGACACGCTCACCGGGCGCCACCTCGACGACCGCGCGCGGCTCAAGCCGGACGTGCGGACGGCGTCCGGGCTGGTGGAGGTGCGCGGTGCCGCAACCAACAACCTCCAGGACGTCGACGTCGACATCCCGCTCGGCGTGCTCGTGGTCGTCACGGGCGTGGCGGGCTCGGGCAAGACGTCCCTGATCCACGGCTCGGTGTCCGGGCGCGACGGCGTGGTGTCGGTCGACCAGTCGGCGATCCGCGGCTCGCGCCGCAGCAACCCCGCGACGTACACCGGGCTGCTCGACCCGATCCGCAAGGCGTTCGCCAAGGCCAACGGCGTCAAGCCCGCGCTGTTCAGCGCGAACTCCGACGGCGCGTGCCCGGGCTGCAACGGGGCCGGGGTCATCTTCACGGACCTCGGGATGATGGCCGGCGTCACGACGACGTGCGAGGAGTGCGGTGGCAAGCGGTTCCAGGCCGAGGTCCTCGAGTACACCTTCGGCGGCAAGGACATCAGCGAGGTGCTGGCGATGTCGGTCGACGCGGCCGCCGACTTCTTCGGCACCGGCGAGGCCGCCACCCCGGCCGCCCACAAGATCCTCACCCGCCTGGCCGACGTCGGTCTGGGCTACCTCAGCCTCGGCCAGCCGCTGACGACGCTGTCCGGCGGCGAGCGGCAGCGGCTCAAGCTCGCGACGCACATGGGGGAGAAGGGCGGCGTCTACGTCCTGGACGAGCCGACGGTCGGCCTGCACCTCGCGGACGTCCAGAACCTGCTGGGGCTGCTGGACCGGCTCGTCGACTCCGGCAAGTCCGTCATCGTGATCGAGCACCACCAGGCCGTCATGGCGCACGCCGACTGGATCATCGACCTCGGGCCCGGCGCCGGTCACGACGGCGGTCGCGTCGTCTTCCAGGGAACGCCGGCCGACCTCGTCGCCGACGGTTCGACGCTGACGGCCCAGCACCTCGCGGCCTACGTCGGCGCCTGACCACTCACGGCTGCGGGCAGGCCGGGTGGTCCGGCCACGCCGTCGCGTAGCCGCCGGAGCGGCCCTCGCACAGCCGCACGTACCGCAGCAGCTCACGCAGGATGCCCGCGTTGCCCATGGCCCAGCCGGGACTCGGTTCGAGATCCGGGGGATCGGCTCGGTGCTCGCGGTTCGACCAGCGCACGCCGCCGTCGTCCACGGTGGCCCGATGCGCCAGGTCGTCGACGAGCACGTCGGCGAAGCCGAAGTCGTCCCCGCGCTCCACGATCCGGTCACACGCCAGGGCGAGCACCCCCGCCGTGCCGCAGCACCGTCCGTTGTTGTCCCAGAAGCCCGGCCTCGTGCGGCGCGGGAGCCCGGACTGCCTGACCGTGTTCCAGCAGCGGTCGCCGAGGCGCGACCACTCGGCGTCCCCGTCGACGTGGTGGAGCAGCCGGAAGACCTGCGCGTCGCCCGCCGGGCCGTTGCACCAGCCGAAGCTGAAGCGCTCGATCAGGTCCGGTCGGTGCGGTGGGTCGGAGTGCGGCACCAGGAAGCCGTCCGGCCCGTCCTCGTTGCGCCCCACGACGTCGTCAGCTCCGGCGACCGCGAGGTCGATGAGGTCCTGGCGGTTCGCGGCCCGGCCGACGGCGGCCAGCGCGTAGACGATGCCCAGGGTGCCGTGCGCGACGTGGTGGGACCGGGGCGGAGTGGGCCGGACGGCCCAGTTCACGCCATGGGGCGTGCGGTCCGCCGTCGTCAGGTACGGGGTCACCGCGGCGACGGCCAGCTCGACGTCACCGGCGCACAGCGCGCCGAGCCCGATACCGGCGTTTCCGGCCAGGAGCTCGAACATCGGGCCCCAGCGCTGGCCGTCGAACCGGTCACGCACCCGCGTCAGCGCCCGGCCGGCCGCGTCGGGCCGTCCCAGCGCCTGCAGCCCAGCAGCGACGCCGGCGAGACCGAAGTACAGCGACGAGTCCTCGATGCTGTCGACGCGCGTGGCCAGCGCATCGGCGCCGGCCGCCGCCGCGGCGTGATAGCGGTAGTCGGCGAAGTGCTCGGCGGCTTCGTGCAGCGCGAGGACGATGCCCGTGAGGCCGTGGTAGAGCGTCGGGTCCGAGCCGTCGCTGACGCTGTCGAGCAGCCAGTCGGCGGCCCCTCGTGCCAGGTGCGCGGCCTGCGCGGCGCGCTCCGCCCGACCTGGCGTTCCCATGGTGGGAGGCTAACGAGTCCGGCGCTGGTGTCTGCCGCGCGGCTGCGACCCCTCCCGCCTAACGCCGATAATGCACATTATGTCATTCCAGCGCCCGCGCCGACGACATGTCGGCGCAGACCACTCCCCGGTTGCCTTCCTGGTCGGCGATCACCGTGAGCCCGGGCGCGCCGCTGTCATCGACGACGGTCCCGCCCGCGGCGACGGCGGCAGCGATCCGTTGCTCGACCACCTCGGGCGCCACGTAGACCTCGACGTGGAACCGCTGGCTCGGGGCCTCCTTCTCGCCGGGCTCCCCGAACCACAGGTTCGGCAACCGACCCCGTGCGTCGCGGATCTCGTCGCTGGGAGTCCCGCGGCCTTGGTCCTCGGCGTTCCCGGTGAGCAAGGCCGCCCACACTGGCGCGATCGTCGCGGAGCTCGCCGTGTCCAGGCCGAGCTCGATCTCGCTGACTGAGGACGGGTCAGCCTCGATCCCGTGGTCGGCAGCGATCTCGGTGATCCGTCGCGCGAGCTCGACGTCCTGCTGGGTCACCCACTCGAGGACGAGGTCGGTGCCGTCGTCGTCGTGGTAGACGGCGTCGTCCGTGACCAGCTCGAGGTCGACGTACCCCTCGCCGATCGCCACGCGCGGGTGGTGTCCGACCGCGTCCCCAGCCAGGCCGACTGCGGCGACGAAGCGGGCTGCGGCGCCGAAGCTGGCCACCACGTAGCGGGTGTGCAGGCCTTGCGCGAGCTTGCGCCAGTCGGTCAGACCGGCCTTGGCCAGCTCTTCCCCCATCAGCATGTCCATGCCGGGACCTTACAGACGAAGCCTCGCACGCTGCGATGCTGTGGCCGTGACCGCGGCCATGACGTCCGACCTCGTGACCGACATCCGCCGACGGCTGCGCGAGCTGGCCGAGCCCGAGCGCGCACCGCAGATGCAGGCGTACATGAAGTCGACGATGCCGTTCCTCGGCGTGCGGGTACCCCTGGTGCGCGCCGCCGTGCGGGCTGCGGCTCGCGAGAACCCGCCGGCCGGGCTCGACGCCCTGGTGGACGACGCCGCGACCCTCTGGCGGGAGGCGAGCTTTCGCGAGGAGCGCTACGCGGCTACCGGGCTCACCGGGCTGCCGCTCGCACGAGGACGGCTCGAGCTGCTCCCCCTGTACCGGGAGATGATCGTCACCGGCGCGTGGTGGGACCACGTCGACGAGGTGTCCCACCGCGTCGGGCTCGTCCTGGCCCAGCACCCCGAGCAGGTGCGTCCGCTGCTGCGCGCCTGGGCGAGCGACGACGACCTGTGGCTGCGCCGGTGCGCGATCATCAGCCAGCTCGGGCGGCGCGACGCCACCGACGTCGCGCTGCTCGAGCACGCCGTCGAGGCCAACCTGGGTGACCCGGCGTTCTTCATCCGCAAGGCCATCGGCTGGGCGCTGCGGGACTACGCCCGCACCGACCCCGACTGGGTGCGCGGCTTCGTCGAGGAGCGCCGCACCCGGCTCAGTCCCCTCTCGCGACGTGAGGCGCTCAAGCACCTGTAACCGGCCGGGGTGCCGTTCGGCCGCGCGTGCGGCAGCATCACGGCCATGGCACACCAGCTGGTCCTCGTCCGGCACGGGCAGACGCAGTGGGCGCGCGACGGGCGGCACACCGGCCGCACCGACGTCCCGCTGACCGACCTCGGAGAGCGCCAGGCCCGCGACCTCGCGCCGCTGGTGGCCCGGTACGCCGGGTGCCCGGTGCTCGTCAGCCCGCTGCTGCGCGCGCGCCGCACGGCCGAGCTCGCCGGCCTCGACCGACGCCGAGGTCGACCCGGACCTCGCCGAGTGGGACTACGGCGGCTACGAGGGCCTCACCACCCCCGAGGTGCGCGAGCGCGTGGGCGGTGACTGGACCGTCTTCCGGGACGGCGTCGTCCCCGGCGACTCCCCCGGCGAGTCGCTCGAGGACGTCGCGGCCCGCGCCCGGGCCGTGCTGCGACGGACGCGTCAGATGATGACGGAGAGTGACGTGGTGCTGGTGGGGCACGGCCACGCGCTGCGCGTGCTCGCGAGCTGCTGGGTGGGCGCCGAACCGTCCTTCGGCGCCAGCCTGCTGCTGGACCCCGCCAGCATGAGCCTGCTGGGCGAGCAGCACGGGGTCCCCGCGATCGCCTCGTGGAACGTCGCCCCGCAGGACTGAGCACCCGGAGCCGCGCCGGGGCCAACCCCCTGTGCAGCGGGCACAAGTGGGCGCATAAGGTGGCACCCGACTTCCCACCAGCGCCCCACGACGTGGAGTTGACCTGTGAGCGTCCTCGACCACCTCATCGCCGCTCCCGGCGTGTACTGGGGTGAGGGCCATGGGCCCGGCGGCGGGGCGTTCGTCGCCCGCGTCGCGCTCGTCGTCGAGGACGATCACTCCCTGGTCTTCGACTACGAAGCGTGGTCGGCCCAAGGGGGGCTGCACCACGCGGAGTCCGCGCGCATGGCGCGCACCGGCGCGGCGGTCGTGCTCGCCGCGACGTCCAACGGCGGCGACGACACGATGGTCTTCCGCGAGGGCGACCCCGGCGTGTTCGGCAGCATCGGGGCGCAGAAGGTCGGCCTGGTGATCGACGTCGCCGAGCAGCAGATCTCGTTCTCCTGGTGGTGGACCGGGCGCGACGGCGTCCTGCGCGAGCAGTCTCGGGCGACCCTGGCCCCCATGCGCCAGATCGTGCCTCCCCCCGCCGTGCCGGCACCGGACGACTCCCCCGCGGAAGCGGCCCCCGAGCCCGACGACCCGGTGGCGGACCCCTCGGCCCCGGAGCCGAGCGAGGACGACGGCCCGGGCGACGACTGCCCCCGCGGACGACTCCCCCGGCGACGACTTCCCCCGTCGACGACTCGCGCGAGTTCGCGCCCTCCGAGCGTGTCCAGGCAGACGAGGCAGACGAGGCAGCCGAGGCAGCCGAGGCGCCGTCGAGAGCCGGCCGACCGGGCCACCGAGGGCTCCGAGCCCTCGGCCACGGTCCCGTGGCCCGGCATCCTCGTGCTGCACGGCCCCAGCACCGGCCTGGTCGCCCAGCGGCTGGCGGCACGACTGACGCGCGCCGCGGTGGTGCGCACGGACCTGTTCGACCGTGCCGTCCGGGGAACGGCCGGTCGCCCGGATCCTGCGCTGCGGCAACGGATCGCGCTGTCGGTGGTGCAGGGCTACGCCGCGACCGGACACCCCGTGATCCTGCACGGCGCGAGCAGCCGGGCGGAGCACGAAGCGCTCGCGGCAGCGATCTCGCGCAGCGGCCTGTCACCGGTCAAGCTGGTCGAGGTCGCCGACGGCGAGGACTACGGCGAGGTCGCCCGCCGGCTCATCGAGAACGACTGACCCGGCCCTTCGGCGGCTCGATGACCTTCAGGTCGCGTCGCCGGGGTGGGTCGACGGTGGCGGGGACCCCGCGCACGCGCCCGGCGGGCACCGGCTGCGGGTCGACGTCGCGGTGCGGGTCCTCCCCCGCCGCCCCGAAGAGCGCGACCGCGCTCGCCGAGCCCGGGCTGAACCGCGGGCCGTACCAGATCCCGTCGAACCCTGCGGCGTCGAAGGCCGCCGCCCAGCGAGCCGGCACGTCGTACGGCGTCATCGACTCCAGCTCGCGCGTGACGCCGAAGTCCGCGGCCGCCGAGACGCGCAGGTTGGCCAGCCGCACCGGCCCCCTCTCCCCCGGCCGGCCGAGCGCGAGCCTGGAGACGACCACGCCGTCGAGCGCACGCGGCTGGCAGCACCGTGCGGCCGGCGAGCACCGGGCCGAGCCGTTCACGCACGGCCGCGAGCGCCGAGGTCGCGAGGTAGCACGTTCCGCGCGGCGTCGCGCAGGTCGAAGCGGCCGCCGGCGCTGGCGAACCACCAGGGACCGCGCTGGGCGAGGTGCGCTCGGTGCAGGGTGGTGCCGGGCGCCGTCCGCCGGGCCGGGAATCCCGCGAGCTCAGCCGGGCCGAGCGCGGGGGCCGCTGGGCCGGCGCCGCTCGCGGGGTGCTCACGCCGCCCAGGACGGCGACGTCGGCCTCCGCCTGTCGCACGACCCGTGCGCATCGCTGCCCCCGACGCCCGGTGCACCACCAGGTGGTCGACCGCGCTGTCGCCGTCGAACGCCGGCGACGCCGTGGTGAGCCACACCGCGGCGGTCCAGCCGTCGACGCCTTGCCGGGCGAACACCGCCACGGCCTCGGCGATCCCGGGCCGCACCGCGCCGTCCCGTGCGAACTGGAACGCCGGGTACACCAGGTGCCCGTCGGCCGTGCGGCAGGCGAGCAGGGTGCCTCGGCGCACCCGGTCGGCCAGCGCCTGGCGGCTCACGCCCCACCAACGGCTCAGGCCGGTGGTGTCGTAGAAGGGGCCGAGCTCGACGTCGAACGGGTGCGCGGCGACCGGCAGCGTGGCGACCATGCGGTCGGCGAGCACCTCGGGGTCACCCAGCGTCGTGACGTCGCCGCCGCGCCGCTCGACCTCGCCGAGGCGCGCGTCGACCGCCTGTCGCACCGCCTCGAGCAGCTCGGTGCGGAACGCTCTGCGTGGCCGAGCCGCGGTGCGCCGCCTGCCTGCTGGTGCGCTCCACCATGGCCTCCCCTGCGTCAAGGGCGTCAAGGTCAACGCCGTGCCCCGAGTGTAGCCGTCCGGGCGACGACAGCGGCTCGCTGCCCTACTCCCCCGGCACCTGCCAGGTGTGGACGGGCTCGTTGCCGTGCATGCGCTCGGCGTACAGCCTCAGCATCTCGCGCAGGGCGTCCAGCCGGTTGGCGCCCCGGGCCTCCAGCGCCCGGACGGTCGACACCTGCCACTCGGCGCCGTTGCGGCCCGTCTTGCACCGGGCCTCGATGACGCCGAGGTAGCGGTCGCGCACCTGGGGCGCGACCTGCCAGCGCGACAGTCCCTCGTGCGCCATCGGCAGCAGGTGCCGCAGCACGAGCTCCTCGGCCGGGATCTCGCCGAAGCCGGGCCAGTAGACCGATCGCCGACATGCCGCGTCGCGCGCACTCGACGAAGTTCGCCTCCGCGGTCGCGAAGCTCATCTTGGTCCACACCGGGCGGTCCTCCTCGGACAGCACGCGCATGACCCCGTAGTAGAAGGCCGAGTTGGCGAGGACGTCGACCACGGTCGGGCCGGCCGGCAGCACGCGGTTCTCGACCCGCAGGTGCGGGCGGCCGTCGACGATGTCGTAGACCGGCCGGTTCCAGCGGTAGACCGTGCCGTTGTGCAGCCGCAGCTCCTGCATGCGCGGAGCGCCTCCGCCGTCCAGGACGGCGACGGGGTCCTCGTCCGCTGACCTCCGGCAGCAGCGCCGGGAAGTAGCGCACGTTCTCCTCGAACAGGTCGAAGATGGAGGTGATCCAGCGCTCGCCGAAGAAGACCCGCGGGCGCACTCCCTGGTTCTTCAGCTCGACCGAGCGGGTGTCGGTGGCCTGCAGGAACAGCTCGGTGCGGGTCTCGGCCCACAGCTGCTTGCCGAACAGGAACGGCGAGTTGGCGCCGATCGCGACCTGCGGGCCGAGCAGCGTCTGCGCCGCGTTCCAGTTGGCGGCGAAGTCCTGCGGGCTCACCTGCAGGTGCAGCTGCACCGACGTGCACGCCGCCTCCGGGGCGATGGTGTCGGCGAACGCCGTGACGCGCTCGGGAGTCGTCGGCGAGGAGATGTCGAGCAGCAGGTCCTCGCCGCGCGCCGCGAAGACCGACTCGTTCAGCGCCGCGTAGCGCGGGTTGGCGCTCATCCACTCGCTGTGGAAGTGCTCGGGCATGACCGTGGGCAGGATGCCGATCATGACGATGTGCGCACCGACCGCGGTCGGCCTTCGCCTCGGCGGCGTTGAGGCTCGCCCGCAGCGACTCCTCGAGCTCCAGCGCCGAGTCGCCCGGCAGCGGTCGCGGGTGCACGTTGAGCTCGATGTTGAACTGCCCGAGCTCGGTCTGGTACGCCGGGTCGGCGATGCTCTCGAGCACCGCGGCGTTGCGCATCGTGGGCGAGAAGTCCTCGTCGACGAGGTTCAGCTCGATCTCGAGCCCGGTGAGCGGGCGCTCGAACTCGAAGCTGTGCTCGGAGAGCATGCGCTCGAACACGTCGAGGCACTGACGGACCTTCTCGCGGTACCGCTGCCGCTGCTCGCGCGTGTACCCGACCCCGGCAACCTCGTCGCCCATGGCACGACCCAACCACGGCCACCGGGTTGCGGCCACCCGTTCGCGCGGTCCGGTTCGGCCGTCGCCGACGTGGCGCCACGGATCTGTCGGACGGCCGACCTAGAGTCCAGGTGTGCGCATCCTCCACACCTCCGACTGGCACCTCGGGCGCAGCTTCCACCGCGTCGGGATGCTGGAGCACCAGGCGGTCTTCATCGACCACCTGGTCGAGGTCGTGCGCACCGAGTCGGTCGACGTCGTGGTCGTCGCGGGTGACGTGTACGACCGTGCTCTGCCGTCCGTCGACACGGTGGCCCTGCTCGACGACGCCATCGCGCGGCTGTCCGCCACGGGCACCCAGGTCGTGCTGAGCAGCGGCAACCACGACTCGGCCGAGCGCCTGGGGTTCGGCGGCGCGGTGCTCGAGCGCGGCGGCGTCCACCTGCGCACCCGCGTCCGCGACCTCGACCGCCCCGTGCTGCTCGAGGACGCCCACGGGCCGGTCGCCGTCTACGCGCTGCCGTACCTCGAGCCCGCTCTGGTCGCAGCGGGCCTGGGCGGCGTCCGCACGCACGAGGCGGTGCTCGGCTCGGCCATGCGACGGGTGCGCGACGACCTGTCCCGGCGCTCCGGTGCCCGCTCGGTCGTGGCCGCCCACGCGTTCGTGGTCGGCGGCCAGGAGAGCGACTCAGAGCGCGACATCAGCGTCGGCGGGGTCGGCTCGGTGCCGGCGACGGTGTTCGACGGGGTCGACTACGCCGCTCTCGGGCACCTGCACGGTCGCCAGCAGATCAGCCCGACCGTGCGGTACAGCGGCTCGCCGCTCGCCTACTCCTTCGGCGAGGCCCAGCACCGCAAGGGCAGCTGGCTCGTCGAGCTGGGGGCCGAGGGCGTGACGTCCGTGACGGCGGTCGAGGCTCCGGTCCCCCGGCCGCTGGCGGTGCTGCGCGGTGACCTGGCCACGATCCTCGCCGACCCCCGCCTCGCCGACGACGAGCGAGCCTGGTGCCACGTGACGCTCACCGACGCCGGTCGTCCCCAGGGCGCCATGGAGCGGGTGCGCGCGCGCTTCCCGCACACGCTGGTGCTGGCGTTCGAGCCCGAGGGTCGCGTGCACGACGGGCGCACCTACGCCCAGCGCGTGCGGGGGCGCGACGCCGTCGACGTCTGCTGCAGCTTCGTCGCCCACGTGCGCGACGTGCCCGCCGCCTCGGGAGCCGACCGCGCGCTGCTGGTCGACGCCCTCGACGGCGCCCGGGTCGCTGCCGGCGAGGCCGCGACCGGCGCCGACGACCAACCGGGCACCGCGACGGCTGCGGGGGCCGCATGAGGCTGCACCGGCTGGAGGTCGAGGCCTTCGGACCGTTCGCCGACGTGCAGACCGTCGACTTCGACGCGCTGGGCGAGCCCGGGCTGTTCCTCCTGCACGGCGCGACGGGTGCCGGCAAGACCAGCGTCCTGGACGCCGTCTGCTTCGCCCTCTACGGCCAGGTGCCCGGTGCCCGACGCCACGGCCGGCCGCGGCTGCGCAGCGACCACGCCGCCGACTCCGTGGCACCCCGGGTCGTCCTCGAGCTGAGCATCGGCGGACGCCGGCTGGAGGTCACCCGCTCACCGGAGTGGCAACGGCCGAAGAAGCGCGGCACGGGCACGACGCGCGAGCCGGCCTCCACCGACGTCCGCGAGCTCGTCGACGGCGAGTGGCAGGTGCTCGTCGGACGCCGCAGCGACGAGGCCGGCCTGCTGCTGCACGACCTGCTGGGCATGGGGCTGGAGCAGTTCACCAAGGTCGTGATGCTCCCGCAGGGCGAGTTCGCCGCGTTCTTGCGGGCAGGGGCCGAGGAACGCGCGGAGCTGCTCAGCCGGCTGTTCGACATCGACCGCTACACCGGCGTCGAGACCTGGCTGCGCGACGAGCGGCAACGGCTCTCTCGCCGCGTCGCCGACGCCGACGCCGGCCGGGACGCGCTCGTGGCCCGCGCCCAGCAAGCGGCGACCGCCGTCATCGGCACCACCGACGGTGCGGCCCTCGGCCCGAGCCGACGAGCTCGCCCTCGCCGCGCCGCCCGGCCCCGAGCTGGTCGACGCGCTCGCCGCCACCGCGCGGACCGCGCTCGACGGCGCCCGCTCGACCGCCGCGCGCTGCCGCGACGAGGCCACCGCCGCCGAGCAGGCGCTGCGCAGCGGCGAGGACCTCACCCGTCGGCTCGACCGGCGTGCGGAGCTGACCGCCACGATCCGCGCACTCGACGCGGCGTCCGCCGAGCAGCAGGCCGACCTCACCCGGCTGGACGAGGCTCGCCGGGCCCAACGGCTCGCCGTCGGCCTCGGCCAGCTCGCGGAGGCCGACCGCGCAGCGGCGCTCGCCGCCGCCGAGGTCGGCACGGCGGTGCTGCACGCACGAGCCCTGCTGGCCACCGCGGCCGACACCACGACGCCGACGACGACCTGGCGACCGCGCTCGAGGACGCGCTCGCCGCCCTGGTCGACGAGCGCCGCCGCGAGCTCGCCCGGCTCGACGACGCCCGCGAGCTCGGCGACGAGCTCGAGGCGGTCCGGGCCGAGCTGGACGACACGACCGCGGGCGCGGCGAACGCGGCCCGCGAGACGGCCGACGCCACCGCCGCCGCGCACGAGGCCGGCCAGGCCCTCGCCGCGAGCCAGGCACGGCTCGAGGCGCTGCTCGAACGGTCGGGCACCCTCGCTGCGGCCGAGCAGGCGCTGGCCGACGCCGAGACGGTCCACGACGCCGCCGGCGCCCTCGTCGACTGCGCCGCCGAGCTGCGGCGCCGCGCGGACGCCCGGCGTGACGCGCGGGAGGCCGAGCAGGCCGCCCACGGCCGGCTCCTCGACCTTCGCGAGCGACGACTGCACGGGATGGCCGCCGAGCTCGCCACTCGGCTGCGCCCCGACGGACCCTGCCCCGTGTGCGGCGGCCACGAGCACCCGCGCCCGGCCCAGCCGACCGACGACCACGTCGACGACGCCGACGAGCAGCAGGCCCGGGTCGAGCACGAGACCGCCCGCACTGCGCTGCAGGCCGCGGACGCCGCGCACGCCGACGTCGCCGCCCGGCACGCCGTGCTGACAGCCGCTGCCCGGGGGCTCGACGCGCCGGCCGCGGCCCAGGCACTCCGCGAGCGGCGCGCCGAGGCCGAGTGGGCGCAGGCCGCCGCCGGTCAGCTCGCCGAGGCCCGCACGGCGGTCGAGCACGACCGCGTGGCCCTCGCCGAGGCCGAGCAGCGCCTGCAGCACAGCCGGGCGCGCCACGCCGAGCTGGCGTCCGCTGTCACCCACCTCGCGCCCCGCTGCGAGCGGCTGGCGTCGTCACTGGCCGAGCACCTCAAGGGCGCTCCGGACCTTCCCACCCGGGCCGCGCGGGTCAGCGCCGAGCTCGCCGCCGCTCGAACGGGTCGCCGACGCCCGGTCTCGCTCCGCCAGCTGCCAGGCGCAGCAGGCAACCCTCCGGCAGACCCTCGCCGGTGCCGCGACCGACCTCGGCTTCGACGACGTCGAGCAGGCCGGCGCCGCCGTGCTGGACGACGAGACCCTCAGCGCGCTGGAGCACGCGGTGAGCGAGCGCCAGCGCGTGCGCGCCGACGCCGAGGCGGTGCTCGCCACCGACGAGCTCGCCGGGCTCGACGAAGCCCAGCGCCCACCGCTGGAGGCGCTGCAGTCGGCAGCTGCGCAGTGCGCCACCCGGGCGCGCGAGGCCGAGCGGCGGCTGACCCTGGCCGACCAGGCCGACAGCGAGCTGAGACGGCTGGCCGAGCAGCTGCGCGAGCACGACGACGTCCACCGCGAGCTGCGCGAGCGGCACCGCAACGTCGACGAGCTCTCGCGGTGCGTCGACGGCACGGGCGGCGGCAACACGCGACGCATGCGCTTGTCGGCGTTCGTCCTGGCCGCCCGGCTCGAGGAGGTCGCGGCCGCCGCCAGCGAACGGCTCCTGGCGATGTCCGATGGCCGTTACGCCCTCGCCCACACCGACGGCCTGGCCAAGGGCGGTGCGCGCAGCGGTCTGGGCCTGCAGGTCGTCGACGGCTGGACCGGCGTCGCTCGCGAGACGTCCACGCTGTCCGGCGGGGAGTCCTTCCTCGCCTCGCTCGCGCTGGCGCTGGGGCTGGCCGACGTCGTGCACGCCGAGGCCGGGGGGACCGCGATCGAGACGCTGTTCGTCGACGAGGGGTTCGGCTCGCTCGACGACGACACGCTGGAGGAGGTCATGGGAGTGCTCGACGGGTTGCGCGACGGTGGGCGTGCCGTCGGCGTCGTCAGCCACGTCGCCGACCTCCGCTCGCGCATCACCTCCCAGCTCGAGGTCGTGAAGGGGCGCGGCGGCTCGACGATCCGCCCGGTCCGCGCAGCCGGCGTCGACGTGCACCGGATGGCCGGATGACCCTCGCCGTCTTCGACGTGGACGGCGTGCTCGCCGACGTCACGCACCGACGCCACCACGTCCTCGGGCCGCGGCCCAGCTGGGACGCCTTCTTCGCCGCGGCTGGCGACGACCCACCGCTCGGCACCGGGGTCGCCCTCGCGCTGCGCGCCTACGCAGCAGGTCACGAGGTCGTCTACCTGAGCGGGCGCCCGGAACGGCTGCGCCGCGACACCGAGCGCTGGTTGGTGCGGCACGGGCTACCGCACGGCGAGGTGCTGCTGCGCCCCGACGCCGACCGCTCGCCCGCCGCCCGCCTCAAGCTCGCCGGCCTGCGACGGCTGAGCCGCCGCGACGACATCGCCCTGTACGTCGACGACGACGCGTGGGTCGTCGAGGCCGTCGGCGCGACCCGGCCGCCGATGGTCACCGGGCGGATCCTGCTCGCCGAGTGGCAGCCTGGTGGCGCTCACGCGCGCCGCGCGATGACTCGTGCCCAGCAACGCGCTGGACGCACCTGAGGGTTGACGTGGCGTTTGGCCGCGCTAGCTGTAGCTCCCCGGCGACTCAGTGGGCGGGCACCGGCCCGGACAACGCGCGCGACTCCCGCCTGAGCAACCCGAACACCCACGAGTCCGACACCTCGCCGTTCACGACGCAGTCCTCGCGCAACGTGCCTTCCTTGAGGAAACCGAGCTTCTCCAGCACCCGCGCGGACGCCACGTTGCGCGTATCGGTCTCGGCCTGGACTCGGTTCAGGTCCAGCGTGTCGAATGCCCAGCGCAGCAAGGCACGCGCGCCCTCCGTCGCGTAGCCGTGACCCCACGCCGCATCGTCGAGGCAGTAGCCCAACGACGCGCTGCGGTACTCGGGGTTCCACCGGGTCAGACTGCACCAGCCGATGAAGGCCCCATCGGACACTCGGTCCATGGCCAGCCGCGCCCCAGTGCCGTCGTCCGCCATCTGCCGACAAGCGGCGATGAAGCGCTCGGCACGTGCAGGTGCGCTCCACGGCGGCGCGTCCCAGTAGCGCAGCACGTGGGCGCTGCTGTGCAGCGCGAAGAGGGCGTCCGCGTCCGCGTCGGTGAAGGGACGCAGCCGCAGGCGACCGGTGTGCAGCGTGGGTGTAGGCAGGGACATCTGGCTCAGTCCTCGAACGCCTCCGGCGGCGGGCACGAGCACACCAGGTGCCGGTCGCCGTACGCCCCGTCGATGCGGCGCACGGGCGGCCAGTACTTCGCCCGGGGGTCGACGCCCGTGGGGAACGCGCCCTCCTCACGGCTGTAGGCGTGCTCCCACTTGCCGGCCACCGACAGCGCTGTGTGCGGCGCGTGGCGCAGCGGGTTGTCGTCGGCCGGCCACACCCCCTCGGCGACCTTCGTCGATCTCGCCGCGGATCGCGATCATCGCGTCGCAGAACCGGTCGAGCTCGGCGAGGTCCTCGCTCTCGGTGGGCTCGACCATGAGCGTGCCGGCCACCGGGAACGACATCGTGGGGGCGTGGAACCCGTAGTCGATGAGGCGCTTGGCCACGTCGTCGACCGTGATGCCGGTGCGCCGCGTGATCTCGCGGACGTCCAGGATGCACTCGTGGGCCACCAGCCCGTCGTGGCCGCTGTAGAGCACCGGGTAGTGCTCGCGCAGGCGAGCCGCGACGTAGTTGGCCGACAGCACGGCGACCTGCGTCGCGTGGGTGAGCCCCTCGGCGCCCATGAGCCGGACGTACGCCCACGAGATCGGCAGGATCGACGCCGAGCCGTACGGCGCCGCCGACACCGGACCCACTCCGGTGGCCGGCCCGGCGTCCGGCACGAGGGGGTGGTTGGGCAGGAACGGCGCGAGGTGCGAGCGCACCGCGACGGGTCCGACACCCGGGCCACCACCACCGTGCGGGATGCAGAAGGTCTTGTGCAGGTTCAGGTGCGAGACGTCGGCGCCGAACCGTCCGGGCCGGGCCAGCCCGACGAGCGCGTTGAGGTTCGCACCGTCCACGTACACCTGGCCGCCGGCGTCGTGCACGAGGGCGCACAGCTCGGTGATGGTGTCCTCGAAGACCCCGTGCGTGGACGGGTAGGTCACCATGATCGCGGCCAGGTCGTCGCGGTGGGCCTCGACCTGCGCGCGCAGGTCGTCCACGTCGATGTCGCCGCCGGCCGCCGTCTTGACGACGACCACCTTCATGCCGGCCATCACCGCGCTGGCGGCGTTGGTGCCGTGGGCACTCGCCGGGATGAGGACGACGCGGCGCTCGCCCTGTCCCTGGGACCGGTGGTAGGCGCGGATCGCCAGGAGGCCCGCGAGCTCGCCCTGCGAACCGGCGTTGGGCTGCAGCGACACCGCGTCGTAGCCGGTGACCTCGACCAGCCAGCTCTCCAGCTGGCGCACGAGGTGCACGATGCCCTCGACCTGGTCAGCCGGGGCGAACGGGTGCAGCGCGGAGAACTCCGGCCACGTGACCGGTGCCATCTCGGTGGTGGCGTTGAGCTTCATGGTGCACGAGCCCAGCGGGATCATCCCGCGGTCCAGCGCGTAGTCGAGGTCGGCCAGCCGGCGCAGGTAGCGCAGCATCGCCGTCTCGCTGCGGTGCTCGTGGAACACCGGGTGGCTGAGGAACGGCGTGCGGCGCTGCAGCGCCTCGGGCAGGTCGTCGGCGTCGACCGCGACCGGCTCGCCGTCACCGCCCAGGGCCGCGAGCACGGCGGCCAGGTGCTCGCCGCGTGGTGGTCTCGTCACAGCTGACGCTGACGTGGTCGTCGTCGACGCGCCACAGGTTCACACCCCGCTCGACGGCGGCGCGCACGACCTCGCCGGCCCGGCCGGGCACCCGGACCAGCACGGTGTCGAAGACCTGCTCGTGCACGACGTCGGCGCCGTCGACCTCCCGCAGCGACCGCACCAGGGACACCGCACGCCGGTGCGCGCCACGGGCGATGGCCGTGAGCCCCTCCGGGCCGTGGTAGACCGCGTACATCGACGCCATGACGGCGAGCAGCACCTGGGCGGTGCAGATGTTGCTGGTCGCCTTCTCGCGGCGGATGTGCTGCTCACGGGTCTGCAGGGCCAGCCGGTAGGCGGGGTCGCCGGCCGCGTCGACGGAGACGCCGACCAGGCGCCCGGGCAGGTTCCGCTCCAGGCCCGAGCGCACGGCCATGTACCCGGCGTGGGGACCACCGAAGCCCATCGGGACGCCGAACCGCTGGCTGGTGCCGACCGCGACGTCCGCCCCCATCTCCCCCGGTGGCCGCAGCAGCGTCAGTGCCAGCAGGTCGGCGGCCACGGTGAGCAGCGCGCCGCGCTCGTGCACGGCCTCGGCCAGCGCCGTCAGGTCGGCGAGCCGGCCGCTCGCGGCGGGGTACTGCGCGAGCACCCCGAACACCGGGCGCCCCGCCAGGGCGCGGTCGAGCTCGGCGGCGATGTCCTCACTGCCCACGAGGGCGGCCGACACCACGTCAAGCCCCAGCGGCTCGGCGCGGGTCTGGACGACCGCGCGGGTCTGGGCGAACACGTCCTCGTCGACCACCAGCACCGCGTCGTCGGCCTACCTTGGCGGCCCGCCGCATGAGGGTCATCGCCTCGGCGGCGGCGGTGCCCTCGTCCAGCAGCGAGGAGTTGGCCGTTCCGCAGCCCGGTGAGGTCGCACACGACCGTCTGGAAGTTCAGCAGCGCCTCGAGCCGGCCCTGCGAGATCTCCGGCTGGTAGGGCGTGTAGGCGGTGTACCAGGCGGGGTTCTCGAGGACGTTGCGCTGCACCACCGCCGGCACGTGGGTGCCGTAGTACCCCTGCCCGATCATCGAGGTCAGGACGCGGTTGCGGTCGGCGAGCGCACGCAGCTCGGCGATGACCTCCGGCTCGCTGCGGGCGTCGTCCAGCGCGAGCCGCTCGGTGAGGCGGATGGACGCCGGCACCGCGGCGGCGACGAGGTCCGCGAGGGACGCGTGCCCCAGCACCTCGAGCATCGCCGCGACGTCGCCGGCACCTGGCCCGACGTGGCGGTCGACGAAGGGGACGGCACCGAGCTGGAGGTCGGTCATGCGGAGGCTCCTGACGTGGGCCGGCGCGGGGCGCCGGTGACGTGACACGGGACCTCCCCCTCTGTCACCCGGCGAGCCGGGCTCCAGAGCTGCCTCTTCCGCGTGGTCCTGGTCGCCTGAGAGGTTCCGGGGAGAATTGCCCCTTCGGCGCCCCGGCTCGGCTCAGCCGCTCCGGGGACTCTCCCACGCGGGATCGATGGCCCCGCCAGGATATACCGGTGGAGCCGCCGTCACGGCGCACCGACCGTCGTGCGTCCGCGGCGGCTCAGCCGGCGGCGCGGCCCCGCCGGCGGGCGGAGAGCTCGTCGTGCGGGTGGTCGCCGACGGCGCCGCTGTCGTCCGGACGCTCGCTGGGCAGCTGGGCGAGGTCGCCCTCGACCTCCCGCCACACGCGGCCGACCGCGATGCCGAAGACACCCTGGCCGCCCTGCACGAGGTCGATGACCTCGTCGGCCGAGGTGCACTCGTAGACGCTCGCGCCGTCGCTCATCAGCGTGATCTGGGCGAGGTCGTCGACGCCGCGCTCGCGCAGGTGCTCGACGGCGGTGCGGATCTGCTGCAGCGAGACGCCCGTGTCGAGCAGCCGCTTGACGATCTTCAGCACCAGGATGTCGCGGAAGCTGTACAGCCGCTGGCTGCCCGAGCCGCTCGCGCCGCGCACGGACGGCTCGACGAGCCCGGTGCGGGCCCAGTAGTCGAGCTGGCGGTAGGTGATGCCGGCGGCGCCGCAGGCGGTCGGCCCGCGGTAGCCCGCGTCGAGCGGCAGCACCGGCAGGTCGTCGGTGAAGAGCAGACCCTGGGCCTGCTCAGGCACCCGGCGGGCCGGCTGGTGCGTGGCGTCGCCTGTGGTGCTCACGTCGACCTCCGTCATCGGCGCCCCGTCGGGGAAGAGCTCCGCGATCAGGTCCGTCGACGGACCACACCGCTGGAACTACAGGTGGGGCGTTCTGCTCCTGACGGTAGGCCGCACCGGGGCCGACGTCAATCACAGGTCGAGGGTCACGCTCACCGGCGTGTCGCGCCGGGCACGCCGACCAACTCTCACCCTGTGGTTCAGGGTTCGACCTGACTACGACCTGACCACGTACCGCTCAGGAGTGGCCGCTCGGGTCGTCGCCCTCGGGCTGCTCGAAGTCGTCCGGGGAGATCTGGTCGAGGAACTCGCGGAACTTCTCGACCTCGTCCTCCTGCTCGTCGGGCACCGGCACGCCCTCGTCGTCGAGGACGTCGTCGGCCACCACGATCCGCGAGCCGGTGCGCAGCGCGAGGGCGATGGCGTCGGACGAGCGCGAGCTCACCTCGACGCCGCCGTCGAAGACCAGGCTGGCGTAGAAGACGCCGTCGCGGACGGCGACGATGCGCACCTCCTGCAGCTGGCGACCGAGGGCCTCGAGGACGTCCTTGAACAGGTCGTGCGTCAACGGCCGGGGCGGGACGACGCCCTGCTGGGCGTACGCGATGGCCGTGGCCTCGGCGGCGCCGATCCAGATCGGCAGGTAGAGGTCACCGCCGCTCTCGCGCAGCAGGACGATGGGCTGGTTGTTGGGCAGCTCCACCCGGACTCCGACGACCTCGACCTCTCGCACCCGTTCACCGTACCCCGCGGTGGCGACCGGCCCGGGGACCGGCAGGTGGGGTCGGGCCCGGTGCGCCTCAGCCCAGGCCGGCCCGCGCGAGACCCGCGCGGACCAGGGCGGCGTGCAGGCGCAGCGCGACCGCGGTGATCTCGCGCGCCGTGTCGTCGGCGCGGGCGCGCGAGGTGTCACCGCGCCCGCTGCGCAGGGGGCTGACGACCTGCTCGACCAGACCCACCTCGCGGTCGGCCGCGGTGCGGAACGCCCGCAGGTGCCGCGCCTGGATCCCGAAGCCCGCGAGCTCGGCCGCCGCGGAGGCGATGGCGAGGGCGGCCTCGTCGTACCAGCCGGCCACGCTGGGCTGGAGCAGCCCGAACTCCACCAGCGACTCGAGCTCGTCGGCGTCGATGCCGGCGCGGGTGCACAGCTCGGCGGCCGACAGCCGCACGCGCGCCGCCCCGCCGCAGCAGGTCGTCGAGGCCGTGGCCGTCCGCCGGCTCGACGGGACGGGCGGCCCGCGGGCCACTGGCCCCCACGAGCAGCTCCTCGGCGCCGCGCGAGACCGCGTCCAGGTGGTCGCGGATCTTCCGCAGCGGCCAGAACCGGTCGCGCTGCAGGGTCATCGCGTAGCGCAGCCGCTCGACGTCCTCGTGCGTGAACTTGCGGTAGCCGGAGGGCGTGCGAGCCGGCTCGACGAGGCCCTCGCTCTCCCACAGCCGGATCTTGGAGACGCTCACGTCGGGGAAGTCCGGGCTCAGCAGGGCCAGGACCTCCCCGATGCTCATGGTCGAGTCGCGGCGGGAGACCGCCGGGCTCATTCGGCCTCGCCCAGCATCACGACCAGTCGGAACTTGCCCACCTGCACCTCGTCGCCGGTGGCCAGCGGGCTGGAGTCGATGCGCTGGCGGTTGACGTAGGTGCCGTTCAGGCTGCCGACGTCACGCACCGAGAACGACGTGCCCTCGCGCAGGAACTCGGCGTGCTTGCGCGAGACGGTGACGTCGTCCAGGAAGATGTCGCTGCTCGGGTGGCGCCCGACGGTGGTCAGGTCACCGTCGAGCAGGAAGCGCGATCCGGCGTTCGGCCCGTGGTCGACCCGCAGCAGCGCGGTGCCGGCCCGCAGCGAGGCGACGGTGCCCGGCTCGACGGCGGACGGCGGCGCCTGCTCCCCCGCGGCCGGCTCACCGACCTCGGTGGCGCGCTCGTCCGCACCCTGCGCCGATCCGACGGCGGACAGGTGCATCGTGGTGGCGTCCGGCGGCTCGGCCGGCGCCTGCGGCTGGACCGGCTGACGGTCCTGCTCGTCCGGCATGGCGGGTCTCCCTCGAGTCGACGGCGGCGCTCCCCGGGTCGAGGACCCGTGGAGCCGGCAAGGTCAAGCGTGCCACAGTCCAACCCTGCGGTGCAGGGTGAGCACCCGGGCGCTCGGCGGCCCGGGCCAACGGCCTCAGCCCAGCTGGGCCTGGTAGGCCGCGGCGTCCATCAGCCCGTCGACGGCGGCGGGGTCGCTCGGGCGCACCTCGAACATCCAGCCCTCGCCGTACGGGTCGGTGTTGACGAGCTCTGGGCTGGCGTCCAGGGCGTCGTTGCGCGCCGACACGGTGCCGGCCACCGGCGCGAAGATGTCGCTGACCGACTTGGTCGACTCGACCTCGCCGCACGCCGAGCCGGGTGCCACCTCGCTGCCGACCTCGGGCAGCGTCACGAAGACGACGTCCCCCAGGGCGTCCTGCGCGTAGGCCGTGATGCCCACCCGGACGGTGCCCTCGTCACCGCTGCGCACCCACTCGTGCTCGGCGGTGTAGTGCAGGTCGTCGGGGAACTCGGTGGCGCTCATGGGTCCTCGCGTTTCGGTGGGTGGAGCCCGGATCAGCCGGACGGGGTGGCGGTCGCGGCCGGCTGAGCGTAACGAGGCGTCGGAACGGGCCGCAAGGCGGTGATCCGCACCTCGTCCTTGGCGGCCACGGTGCCGCGAGCGGCGTCGGGCAGGCTGGCCAGGACGCCGCCGGGGATCTCCAACGCCGTGGCCATCGTCTGGCTGTCCCCGATGGCCAGGATCGTGTACGGCGGGGTCTGCTTGTCGCCGTCCACCGCGACGCCGCCGGGCACGTCGGTGAAGGCCGTGGTGGCCACCACCCGCGCCGACCCCACCTGGATCGCCTCGGCGCCGGCGTCGCGCAGCTCCTGCACGAGGTCGAGGATCCGCGCCGCGCGCACCTGCCCCTGCGGGTCGCTGATGAACACCTGGACGCCGGTGCCCTCGGCGGCGACCGTGCCGGCGAGCACGCCCAGCGCGTCCAGGCGCTGGCGGGCGGCCTCGATGGCCTGCTCGGAGCCGGCCGAGCCCGAGCTGAGCTCGCGGCGCTCTGCCTCGAGGTCGGACTGCTCGGCCGCAAGGCGGTCGCGCCGGTCGCCGATGTTGTCGAGGATCTGCACGAGCTCGCTCTGCCGCAGGCCGGACAGGCCCTGCTCGTCGCGCTGGGTGATCTGCGCGACGAGCGCGAAGCCGAGCGCCGCGACCAGCATCGTCGCGAGCACCTGGGCGCGCGTGGCGCGAGGGTGCATGGCCCGGCGCAGCAGCGCCCAGGCGCGAGCCCGGCCCGTCGGCCGCTGCGGCGCCTCGTGCCGACCGTGGCCGGGCGGCTGCTCGACCATCGGCTCGTCGTCCGTGGGCTCGCTCATGCGCGGAACAGGTGCCGTCGGATCGCGGCCACGTTGGAGAAGATCCGGATGCCGAGGACGACGACCACGCCGGTCGACAGCTGCGATCCGACGCCGAGCTGGTCACCGAGGTACACGATGAAGGCGGCGACGAAGACGTTGGACAGGAACGACACGACGAAGACGCGGTCGTCGAAGATGCCGTCGAGCAGGGCGCGAAGACCACCGAACACCGCGTCGAGCGCGGCGACCACGGCGATCGGCAGGTAGGGCTGCATCCACACCGGCACGGTCGGGTGCAGCACGAAGCCGAGCACGATGCCGACGACGAGTCCTAGAGCGGGGATCACGGGGTCTCCTGCGTGCGGGTCGAGGTGGTGGAGCGCGGCGTCGAGGCGGTGGTCGCCGAGCCGCTGGACGAGGACTGCGTGCCGACCGCCTTGGCGCGTCGGGTGCCCAGACCCGCGCTGGCCGGCAGGACGAGCTTGCTGGACGACGCGATGTCGACCCGCACCCCGAAGTTGTCCTTCAGGTACTGCACGTCGCGGCCACCGGGACCGCTCATGAAACGGGTCTGCAGCGACGAGGGGTCGCCGATGGCCGACACGCGGTAGGGCGGGGACAGCGGCCGGTAGTCGACGAGGATCGCCTCGCCTGCGGAGCGGATCGCCGACAGCGCGGTGAGGCGCTGGCCGTTGACCGACACCGCCTCTGCCCCGGCGTCCCACAGCCCGTTGACCACCAGCTGGAGGTCCTGGTCGAGGACCCTGCCGTCGTCGGCGTTGGCTACTGGCCCGGGGGTCGCTGCCGTCGGCGGGCTGGTCGACCGTCACGGCGTCGTCCACGGTGACGACGATGCCCGGGCCGGTGACCGAGGTGGCACCGGTGACCAGGGCCAGGTTCGCTACCTCGTCGGCCAGGCCGCCTTGGGCCGACAGCTGCAGCTGTCGCGCCCGCGCCGCCTCGATCTGCGCGACCAGGGCGGCGTTCTGCTGCTGCAGCCGACCGGCAGCGTCGTCCTGTCGCTGGATCTCGGCGGCGAGCTGCTCGCGGGCCAGCACGCCGGCCGGGCGCGTGCCCCGCGTCTGCAGCCAGGCCGTGGCGAGCAGCAGGCCCACGGCCACCAGAGCCAGCACCGCGACGGCGCTACGACCCGTCGCGCCGGGGTCGTCCTCACGACCCTGCTCGCGACGGCGGTCGGCAGCCGCGGCGTACCCAGGGTCCAGCGGACGGGTCATGACCTCGGTGAGCAGGGTCATGGAGGCGTCCGGGCGGCGGGCGGAGTCGCTCTGGCGAGGGCTTCTCGGCGTCTGCAGACTCACGCCGCGGCCCGCCGGCGCTCGCGCACCAGACCCGCCGCCTGGGCGGCGTACAGGATGCCGGCCACCCAGTACAGGACGGTGCCCCACCAGGCGAAGCCCCAACCGATGGGCCGCGCGATGCTCGCGAACGTCGAGTCGCCGTCACCGAGCAGCAGCAGCGGAAACGCGTAGAGCAGGTTGAAGGTGGCGGCCTTGCCGACGAAGTGCACGGGCAGCGAGCCGTAGCCGTACCGCCGCACCCAGAGCAGCACGAGGCCACCGAACACCTCGCGGCCGAGCAGCACGACCACGAGCCACCACGGGATGACGTCGCGCCAGGCCAGGCCCAGCAACGTGGTGAGGATGTAGAGCCGGTCGGCGATCGGGTCGAGCAGCGCGCCGATCTTCGAGACCAGGCCGAACCGGCGGGCGATCTTGCCGTCCAGGTAGTCGGTGACCCCCGAGAGCATGAGCACCAGCAGGGCCCAGCCGTCGTGGCGGCTCAGGATCAGCCAGAGGAAGACCGGCACCCCGACCAGCCGCAGCGCGGAGAGCAGGTTGGGCACGGTGAGCACGCGGTCGGTGGTGCCGCCCGCGTCGGTGCCCGCGCTGCCGTGCTCCGGCGGCGAGGTGGCCTGCTCTGTCACGGACTGAGCCTAAGTGGTGGACGGCACCGCGCGGGCGCCGCCCCGCCGAACGCCTGCAGAAGCGCTGCCTGCGGTGCGATAGCATGTGCGTCGTTCACCTGCGGGTGAGCGGTTTCGGGATGTGGCGCAGCTTGGTAGCGCACCTGACTGGGGGTCAGGGGGTCGCAGGTTCAAATCCTGTCATCCCGACGGCGTGACGCCTGACGTCAGCGAAGGCCCGGCCCCACCACCGTGGGTCCGGGCCTTCGACGTCGGGCCGGGTGAGGCGCTACTTGCGGCGCTTCTCGCGCACCCGGACGCTCACCTCGATGGGCGTCCCCACGAAGCCGAACGTCTCGCGCAGCCGGCGCTCGATGAATCGGCGGTAGCCGGCCTCGAGGAAGCCGCTGGCGAAGACCACGAACCGCGGCGGACGCGTCGAGGCCTGGGTCGCGAACAGCACGCGCGGCTGCTTGCCTCCCCGCACGGGGTGCGGGTGCGCCGCGACGAGCTCGCCCATGAAGGTGTTCAGCCGCCCGGTGGGCACGCGGCTGTCCCACGACTCCAGCGCCTGGTCGAGGGCCGGCACGAGCTTGTCCAGGTGGCGTCCGGTGAGGGCCGAGATGTTGACGCGCGGGGCCCACGGCACCTGCACCAGCTCGGTCTCGATCTCGCGCTCGAGGTAGTAGCGCCGTTCCTCGTCGACGGTGTCCCACTTGTTGTAGGCGATGACGAGGGCGCGGCCGGCGTCGATGACCTGCTGGACCACGCGCACGTCCTGCTCGGTGATCGGCGTGCCGGCGTCGATCAGCACCACCGCCACCTCGGCCTTCTCCAGCGCCGTCTGGGTGCGCAGCGAGGCGTAGAAGTCGGCGCCGCGCGTCTGGTGCACCCGACGGCGGATGCCTGCGGTGTCGACGAACCGCCAGGTGCGCCCGGCCAGCTCGACGAGCTCGTCGACCGGGTCGCGAGTGGTGCCCGCGACCTCGTCGACGACGACCCGCTCGCTGCCGACCGCCTTGTTGAGCAGGCTGGACTTGCCGACGTTCGGGCGACCGACGAGCGCGACGCGCCGCGGGCCGCCCTCGGCGTACTGGCCACCGACCGCCGAGTGCTGCGGCAGGACGGCCAGGACGGCGTCGAGCATGTCGCCGCTGCCTCGACCGTGCAGCGCCGAGACCGGCTGCGGCTCGCCCAGGCCGAGCGACCACAGCATCGCGGCGTCGGCCTCGGTGCGGGTGTCGTCGACCTTGTTGGCTGCCAGCACGACCGGCTTGCCGGACCGTCGCAGCACCTTCACGACCGCCTCGTCGGTGTCGGTGGCGCCCACCGTGGCGTCGACGACGAACAGCACGGCGTCAGCGAGCTCGATGGCGATCTCGGCCTGCTCTGCGACCCGCAGGTGGATGCCCTTCGCGTCCCGCTCCCACCCGCCGGTGTCGACGAGCACGAAGCGACGGCCGGACCACTCGGCCTCGTACGTGACCCGGTCGCGGGTGACGCCGGGCACGTCCTCGACAACAGCCTCGCGCCGGCCGAGGATGCGGTTGACCAGGGTGGACTTGCCGACGTTCGGACGGCCCACCACCGCGAGCACCGGCAGCGGGCCGCGGTCGTCGTCGTCGAGGGCCGCGCCAGCAGCCCGCTCCAGCAGAGCGCGGTCCTCGTCGCTCAGGTCGTAGTCGTCGAGCCCGGCCCGCAGCCCGGCGGCGACGACCTCCTCCTGCTCGGGGGCAGGGTCCTGCGGCGGCTGGGTCATGATGCGTCCTCCAGGTCCGCTGGCTTGTCGTGCTCGGCGTACAGGGCGATGCCCAGCCGCTCGGAGCTGTCGCGCACGTGAGCCGCGAGCACGCCGCGCAGCTGCTCGGTGAGCTCTCGGCTCGCCGTCCGTCGCGGCACCCCGGGGCGGGCGGTCAGCCGCACCGGGTCACCGAACGCGACGGCGACCCGCTGCAGCGGTCGCGGTGGGCGCCCCACGCCGCCACCGGGCGGACGCGTGCCGAGGCACGCGACGGGCACGACCGGGGCGCCGCTCTGCATCGCCAGCCAGGTGATGCCCTCGTGGACCGCGGCGACGTCGCCCAGGCCGCGCGACCCCTCGGGGAACACCCCCACCGCTCCCCCTGGCGCAGGACGGCGAGGGCACTGTGCAGCGCGAAACGGTCGACACCGCTGCGGTCGACGGGGATCTGGCCGAAGCGGTCGAGGAACCAGCCGGTGAGCCCGTGGAACATCTCGGTCTTGACCAGGAAGTGCACCGGCCGCGGCGCGAGGCCGAAGACCAGCGGCCCGTCGAGGACGCTCGTGTGGTTCGAGGCGAGCAGCACGGGCCCGTCGGTCGGCACGCGCCACGCGTCGAGGGTGGTGCTGCGGTACACCGAGTGGAAGAGCAGCTGGCCGATGCGGCGCCCACCGGCTGCACCCCGGTGGATGGGGCGGCTGCGGTGCAGCGGACGGCTCAGGTGCATCGGGCGGTTCACGGCGCCACGGCCTGCGGACGGCGTCCGGTGCGGTCGCTCACGAGCTCGACGACCGCGTCGACGACCTGCTCGACGGACAGGCTGGACGAGTCGATCGTCACGACGCCGTCAGCCGCCTCGACGAACTGCGACACCGTCGAGTCGTCGCGGTCGCGCCGCACGACCTGGTCGCGCGTGGCCTCGACGGCCTCCGCCTCGGCGTGACCGTGCAGCTCGCGCGCGCGGCGCTCGAGGCGGGCCTGCTCGCTCGCGGTGAGCAGCACCCGCACGTCGGCGTCGGGTGCCACGACGGTGGTGATGTCGCGGCCCTCGGCGACGGTGCCCGTGGGCGAGTCCGCGATGAGCCGACGCTGCAGCTCGCGCATGCGGGCCCGGACCTCGAGGTTGGTGGCCACGGCGCTGACCTGCTCGCTCACCCTCGTCTGGCGGATCGCCGCACCGATGTCGCGGCCGTCGACGTGCACGGTCGGCCGGGCCGGGTCGGTGCCCATCACCAGCGGCAGCGCGTCCATGGCCGCGGTGACGGCTGCCTGGTCGCGCACGTCGATCCCGTGGTCGAGACACCACCAGGTGAGCGCGCGGTACATCGCGCCGGTGTCGAGGTACGCCAGACCGAAGCGCTGCGCCACTCGGCGCGAGACGCTGGACTTGCCCGAGCCGCTGGGACCGTCGACGGCGACGACCAGGGCGGGGGCGGACGTGGGCACGCGGGGGGCTCCTTGCAGGACGGGGGAAGTGACCCAGGGTAGTCGAGGTTCAGCGGTGCACGGTCCACCCGGCCGCGCGCAGCGCCTCGGCCAGCGCGCTCGCGGCGGCCGGCAGCACGTCGATCTCGGCCAGCGCCATCGGGCGGCCCTCGCTGTGCTCGAGGCGGAGGTCCTCGAGGTTGATGCCCGCCTCGCCGACGTCGTTCAGCAGCCGGGCGAGCTGGCCGGGCCGGTCGGGCACGATCACCGCGACCGAGGCGTACGTCGTCGGCGCGCTGCCGTGCTTGCCCGGGATCCGCGCGTGCCCCTCGTTGCCCGCCGCCACGAGCCGGGCGACGGACGCGCGGGCGCCGGGGGCGTCGTCCGGGGCGGCCCCGAGCGCGTCCACGGCGGCGATGACGGCGTCGAGGTCGTCGCGCAGGGCGTGCAGCGCCGCGCCGACGGCGGTGGCGTTGCCGGCCAGGATCTGGGTCCACAGCTGGGGGTCGCTGGCGGCGATGCGCGTGACGTCGCGCAGGCCCTGCCCGGCGAGCGCCACGGAGCCGTCGGGCACCTCGCGCAGGCGCGCGGCGACGAGGCTCGCGGCCACCTGGGGCACGTGCGAGACCACGGCGACCGCCCGGTCGTGCTCGGGCGCCGCCATCTGCGTCACCACGGCTCCGGTGAGCCCGACGAGCGCTCGCACCGCGGCGAGGGCCTCGGGCGCGGACTCCGGCGTCGGGGTCAGCACCCACGGCCGGCCGGCGAACAGGTCGGCACGGGCCGCCACGGCCCCGGACCGCTCGCGGCCGGCGAGGGGGTGCCCGCCGACGTACCGCGAGAGGTCCGCGCCCAGCTCGGCGAGCCGGCGCAGCGGCTGGGCCTTGACGCTCGCGACGTCGGTGACGACGGCGTGGGGATGGGCGGCGAGCTCGGCGGCCACGACGTCGGCGACGACGTCCGGCGGCGCGGCGACGACCACCACGGCCACGTCGGCGTCGCCGGGGTCGAGGCGGCCCGCGCCGAGGTCGCGGGCGAGGGCGACGGCGCTGGGTGAGGGGTCGGCCAGCAGCACGTCGAGGTCCTTGGCCCGCAGGGCCAGCGCGACGCTGGTGCCGACGAGCCCGGTGCCCACCACGCGCACGGGCCCCGCGAGGGCGCTCACTGGGCGATGTCCTGACGAAGCGCCGTCGCGCCGCGCAGGTAGACGTGCTGGACCTGGGACCGCGGCACGTCCATCTCCGCGTGGGCCATCAGCCGCACCACGCGGGGCAGCGAGCCGGGGACGTCGATCTCGACCGTGCAGAGCAACGGCACGTCACCGAGGCCCAGCTCGCGGGCGGCGACGGCCGGGAACTCCGAGCGAAGGTCCTTGGTGACGGTGAAGACGATGGAGATGAGCTGGTCGGACGTGAGGGCGTTCGCGCGCAGGACCTCGCCGACCAGCTCGCGCGTCGAGGCCAGCAGGTGCTCGCGCTCGTCGACGTCGAGCTGGGTCGCGCCGCGGATCGCCCGGACCGCCATCGGCTAGAGCCCGGCTGCCGTGAACAGCTGGCCGACCTCCGAGCGCGTGAGGACGCGCCAGCGACCGGGCCGCAGGTCACCGAGGTGGATCGGCCCGACCTGCACGCGCACGAGGCGCTCGACCGGGTGACCGACCGCCTCCAGCGCGCGCCGGACGATGTGCTTGCGGCCCTCGTGGATGACCAGCTCGACCAGCGCCTTGCCGGGCTGGGAGTCGATCAGCCGGAAGCTGTCGACGCGCGACGGGCCCGTCCTCGAGCTCGACTCCGGCGCGCAGCCGCTTGCCGACGTCGCGGGCGACCGGGCCTGGCACCTCGGCCAGGTAGGTCTTGGCGACGCCGTACGACGGATGCTGCAGCCGGTGCGCGAGGTCGCCGTCGTTGGTGAGCAGGATCAGGCCCTCGGTCTCGGAGTCCAGCCGACCGACGTGGAACAGCCGCTCGGGACGCTCGGACATGAAGTCGCCCAGCGACACCCGGCCCTGCTCGTCGCTCATCGTCGACACGACGCCGGCGGGCTTGTTGAAGGCGAGGTAGGTCTTGTCCTCGTCCAGCTGCACGCGCACGCCGTCGACGTGCACCACCTGGCGCGTGGGGTCGATGCGGACGCCCTGCTCGACCACGACGTGCCCGTCGACCTGCACGCGTCCGGCGGCGATCAGCGCCTCGCAGGCTCGGCGGCTGCCGACCCCGGCCTGGGCGAGCACCTTCTGCAGGCGCACGCCGTCCTCGTCGTGGACGTCGACCGGCACGGCGGGCACCGGGGCCTGGCGGCGCGCGGGGCGTCCGGTCGGCCGGCCTCCCCTGGCCGGCGCCTTGCCGCCCTTGGCCGGCCCGCGGCCGCGGCCGCTGCTGCTGCCGGTGCCTCCCTTGCGCGGTGCGCCGGTCACAGCGAAGCCCCCTCGCCGAGCTCGTCGAGGACGTCGATCTCGGGCAGGTACGGCGCGAGGGCGGGCAGCTCGTCGACGCTCGTCAGGCCCAGCCGCTCGAGGAAGTAGGAGGTCGTCGAGTACAGGATCGCGCCGGACTCGGCGTCGGTGCCCTGCTCGTGCACCAGGCCCCGGGCGACGAGCGTGCGCATCACGCCGTCGACGTTCACCCCGCGCACGGCGCTGACCCTCGCGCGGCTGACCGGCTGCCGGTAGGCCACGACCGCGAGCGTCTCGAGCGCTGCCTGGGTGAGCCTGGCCTGCTGGCCACCGACGACGAAGCGCTCCACGACCGCTGCGTAGTCGGCGCGGCTGAAGACGCGCCAGCCGCCGGCGACCTCGCGCAGCTCGAAGCCCCTGCCCTGCTCGTCGTACTCGGCGGCGAGGTCGCGCACGAGCGCGGCCACCTGCTGGGGTGGCAGCGCGAGCGCCTCGGCCAGGGCCAGCTCGGTGACGGGCTCCTCGACCACCATGAGCACCGCCTCGAGCGCTCCCTTGGGCCCGGAGGGCAGCGCGTCGAGGTCGAGCTCCTGCGGCTCGTCGGCCGTCGTGGCTGCGGCGCCGGGCTCGGCCGGCACGTGGTCACCCGGCCCGGCGGCCCGGCCGGGCGCGTCCTCGTGCGGCTGCTCGCTCATGCGCCCGAGTCTAGTGGCGACGCGCGACGGCTCCGGCCACCACGGCGACGGTGCGCAGCAGCGAGGCGGCACCGGGCCTGCGGCTGGCCCGACGCGACCCGAGCACCTCGCTCGACTACTCGTCGTTGGTGATCTCGTCCCCGTGTGCCGCAACGGTTCGCGTGGACCCAGAGGCTTCCGAGTCCTGCCCGTCCTCGTCGTCGAACTCGTCGCCGACCTCGACGTCTCCCTCGTCCGAGCCCGTCCAGCGGATCGTCAGCTCACCGAGCGGCGTGACCTGGTCGAACCCCACGGAGCCGTCGCGGAACAGCTCCAGCAGCGCCAGGAACCGCGCGACGACGACGACCGTGCCGTCGGCGTCCGCGGTGAGCGACCGGAACGTGGTCGACCGCTGGCGGCGCAGCACGTCGACGATGATCGCCGCCTGCTCGCGAACGCTCACCGCGGGCGCGTGGAGGTGGGCCAGGCCCACGGTCGGCTCGACCTTCGGCGCGAGGGCCCGTGCGGCGATGACCGCCAGCTGCTCGGGCGTGATGCTCATGACGAGCTCTGGGAGCAGGCTCGTGAACTGCGGCTCGAGGGCCACCTGGCGCGAGTGGCGGCGTCCGGCCTCGGCCATGCGGGCCTCGAAGACCGCCGCGACCTGCTTGAACGCGCGGTACTGCAGCAGCCGCGCGAAGAGCAGGTCGCGCGCCTCGAGCAGCGCGAGGTCGTCCTCGTCCTCGACCTGCGCCGACGGCAGCAGCCGGGCGGCCTTGAGATCCAGCAGCGTCGCTGCCACCACGAGGAACTCGCTGGCCTGGCCGAGGTCCCACTCGCTGCCTTCAGGGCCACCGGCACGGATGTGCGCGATGAACTCGTCGGTGACCTTCGCGAGGGCGACCTCGGTGATGTCGAGCTGGTGCTTGGAGATCAGGCCGAGCAGGAGGTCGAACGGCCCCTCGAAGACGTCCAGGTGCACCTGGAAGGGCACCGAACGCCCTCGCCCGGTCAGCGGCGCGGCGTCGTCCACGACGACCACCCGGCGCTCAGGCGGCGTCGCCGCGGGCGATGAGCTCGCGGGCCAGCTGCCGGTAGGCCTCGGCTCCCGGGTGCGTCGAGGCGTAGGTGGTGATCGGCTCGGCGGCGACGGAGGCGTCCGGGAACTTGACCGTGCGCGAGATGACGGTGTGGAACACGCGGTCGCCGAACGCCTCGACCACGCGGGCCACGACCTCACGGCTGTGCAGTGTGCGGCTGTCGTACATCGTGGCCAGGATGCCGTCGATCTCCAGCCGCGGGTTGAGGCGGTCCTGCACCTTCTCGATGGTCTCGACCAGCAGCGCCACGCCGCGCAGGGCGAAGAACTCGCACTCCAGCGGGATGATCACGCCGTGCGCAGCGGTGAGGGCGTTGACCGTGAGCAGGCCGAGCGAGGGCTGGCAGTCGATGAGCACCACGTCGTAGTCGTCGCTGACGGCCCGCAGCGCGCGACCGAGCACCATCTCGCGGGCGACCTCGCCGACGAGCTGCACCTCGGCCGCCGACAGGTCGATGTTGGCGGGCAGCACGTCCAGGCCGTCGATCGCGGTCGTGCGCACGACCGACCGGACGTCGGTGCCGCGCTCCATGAGGACGTTGTAGACGGTCACGTCGAGCTCGTTGGGGTTGATCCCGAGGCCGACCGACAGGGCGCCCTGCGGGTCGAAGTCGACGAGCAGCACCCGGCGTCCGGCCTCGGCCAGCGCGGCGCCCAGGTTGATCGTCGTGGTGGTCTTGCCGACGCCGCCCTTCTGGTTGCACATCGCGATGATCCGCGCGGGGCCGTGGGCCGTGAGCGGTGCGGGCGGCGGGAACTGCGGCATCGGGCGCCCGGTCGGGCCCAGCTGCCCAGCTGCCCCGGCTGCCCGTCGGGTGCGGACGCTGCGGGCGCGCGGTCGTCCTCCCGCGGCTGCCACGGCTGGCCCGACGCCGCTGACGGGGACGCGGCGGTCGGCGGCTGGGCGCTCACGGGCGGTCGACTCCAAGGACGGTCACTGACGATGACAGCAGGTGCCGTGACCCTAGCCGCGCGCTGTCCGGCGCTTCAAGGCGCCCCGCCGTCACCGGGCCCGCGGGTGCGCGGCGGCGTACACCTCACGCAACCGGTCGGCGGTGACGAGGGTGTAGATCTGCGTCGTCGTCACCGACGCGTGCCCCAGCAGCTCCTGCACCACGCGGACGTCGGCGCCGCCGTCGAGCAGGTGCGTCGCGAACGAGTGCCGCAGGGTGTGCGGGCTGACGTGCCCGGACAGGTGGGCGCGCTCGGCGGCCGCGCGCAGCACGGTCCAGGCGCTCTGGCGCGAGAGCCGGCCGCCGCGGGTGTTGAGGAACAGCGCCGCGGTGCCCCGGCCGGACCGCGAGGAGCCGGCCTGGGCGAACGTCGGCCGGGCGCGCACGAGGTAGGCGCGCAGCGCGTCGCAGGCGAAGGAGCCGAGGGGCACGACGCGCTCCTTGCGGCCCTTGCCGAACAGGCGCACGGCTCCGGCGTCCAGGTCGACGTCGTCGACGTCGAGCCCGACCGCCTCGCTGATGCGTGCGCCGCAGCCGTAGAGCAGCTCCAGCAGCGCGCGGTCGCGCAGTGACGAGGGCGTGTCGCCCACCGAGGCGGCGTCCAGCAGCCGCTCGACCTCGTGCGTGCTGATCGCCTTGGGCAGGCGCTTGGGCGCGCTCGGCGGTCGGACGTCGGCCGCCGGGTCGTGCGTCGTGACGTCCTCCAGCAGCAGGAAGCGGTGCAGACCGCGGACCGCGACGAGGCACCGCGCCGCTGACGAGGCCGTCAGCGGGGGGTGCTCGGCATCCCCCTCGCGCAGGTGGGCCAGGAAGGCGGTGACGTCGGACTCGACCACCGCCGCTGGGTCGCGCACGCCGCGGGCATCGAGGAACCGCAGGTAGCGCCGCAGGTCGCGCCGGTAGGACGTGAGCGTGTTGGCCGCAGCCCCGCGCTCGACGTCCAGGTGCTCCAGCCAGCCCTCGACCGCCGCCGCCAGAGCGGGTGCGGCGGTCGTGGGCTGGTCGGCGAGCGTCAGCCCAGGACCTCCGCCAGCGCCACGGAGTCCATGCCGTGGGCCTGGGCGACCTCGCGGTAGGTCACCTGGCCGTCATGGGTGTTCAGGCCGAGGGCCAGCGCGGCGTCGGCCTTCAGCGCGTCGCGCCAGCCGCGGTTGGCCAGCTCGACCGCGTAGGGCAGCGTCACGTTGGTGAGCGCGTACGTCGAGGTGTGCGGCACCGCCCCCGGCATGTTGGCCACGCAGTAGAACACCGAGTTGTGCACCGGGTAGGTCGGGTCGGCGTGCGTCGTCGGGCGGGAGTCCTCGAAGCAGCCACCCTGGTCGATCGAGATGTCGACGAGGACGCTGCCGGGCTTCATCCGCGAGACCTGCTCGTTCGTCACGAGCGTCGGCGCCTTCGCCCCGGGCACGAGGACCGCGCCGATGACCATGTCGGCGTCCATGATCGCCCGCTCGACCTCGTAGGCGTTGGACGCGACGGTCTGGCAGTGGCCCTGGTAGATGGCGTCGGCCTGCCGCAGCCGGGAGATGTTCTTGTCGAGCAGCAGCACCTCGGCCTGCATGCCGAGGGCGATGGCTGCGGCGTTCATGCCGGACACCCCGGCGCCGATGACGACCACCTTGGCGGCGTAGACGCCGGACACACCGCCCATGAGGACGCCGCGTCCGCCCTGGGCGCGCATCAGGGTGTGCGCACCGACCTGCGGAGCGAGCCGGCCGGCCACCTCGCTCATCGGGGCGAGCAGCGGCAGGCTGCGGTCGGGCAGCTCGACGGTCTCGTAGGCGATGCCGGTGACCTTGCGCTTGACGAGCTCCTCGGTGAGGGCCTTGTCGGCGGCCAGGTGCAGGTAGGTGAACAGCGTCTGGCCCTCGCGCATGCGGTGGTACTCCGACGCGATGGGCTCCTTGACCTTCAGGATCAGGTCGCCCGTGCCCCAGACGTCGTCGGCCGACGGCAGGATCGTGGCGCCGGCGGCGGCGTAGTCCTCGTCGACGATCGACGAACCGAAGCCCGCCTCGGTCTCGATGCACACCTCGTGCCCGGCGCGCACGAGCTCGTGCACTCCCGAGGGGGTGATGGCCACCCGGTACTCGTGGTTCTTGACCTCGCGGGGGATACCGACCTTCACGGCCTACACGTCCTTTGCGCGCACCGCCGCCGGACGACGCCGTTGTCGACCGGTCAACCCCGCTCTGGGGTGGCAGCGCGAGTGTAGCGGCCGCCCATCTCGATAGCGAAGCCCGCCGCCCACGACTGAGTCCGAAGCAATCCAGCGGCTCTGACCACGGATTCGGCAGCAAGGCGGACTGTCAACGGCCGAATGCGCATCAGTCGGCGGCCTTGGCCGCGCCCCAGCCGTGCCAGTGCTCGACCTCGATCCAGGCGCTCACCCTCGCGCGGTCGCGGTTCGAGTACGGGCGGCCGGTGTAGTGGCGAGCCAGCCGGTCGATGTCCGCCAGGTCGGGGTCGTCGGCCCACTGCGTGATGCGTCCCCGGACGCTCACGTGGGTGTACCACTCGCCGTCCTTGACCGCGGTCAGCGCGACGCGAGGGTCCTGGCGCATCCAGGCCACCCGCGCGCGCTCGGCGTCCATGTTGACCAGCACGCGGCCGTCCTCCTCGACGAGGTACCAGGTGGCGACCGACATGGGCTGGCCGTCCGGCATCAGGACGGCGATCACCGCCGGGTTGGGGTGGCGGAACAGCTCCTGGGTGTCGGCCGGCATGGGTGGCTTGGGCACGGTCTCGTCCTCTCGTCGCAGGCGGCTGTCAGGATCCTGGCATGGAGCTCGCCGACGCCATCCGCCGCCGCCGCATGGTGCGCGCCTACGACCCGGACCGACCGGTCGACGACGCGGTCGTCGACCGGCTGCTCGACCACGCGACACGGGCACCCAGCGCCGGCTTCAGCCAGGGCTGGGACTTCGTCGTGCTGCGGGCGCCGGCCGACCGCGACCGGTTCTGGGACGCCACCACCGACGGTGGGCCGCCGGACGCCTGGCTGGCGCGCATGCGCACCGCCCCGGTGCTCGTGCTGTGCCTCAGCGACCGCGACGCCTACCTCGATCGCTACGCCGAGCCCGACAAGGGCTGGACCGACCGCGACGAGCGACGCTGGCCGGTGCCGTACTGGGACGTCGACACGGGCATGGCAGCGCTGCTCATGCTGCTGACGGCGGTCGACGCCGGGCTCGGCGCGTGCTTCTTCGGCGTGCCGGTCGAACGTCACGACGCGGTGAAGGAGGCGTTCGGCGTGCCACCGGGCCGACGCGTGGTCGGCGTCGTCAGCGTGGGTCATCCGGCCCCCGACCGCCGCTCCCCCAGCCTGCGCCGCGGTCGCCGTCCGCTGCGCCAGGTCGCCCACGACGGGCGTTTCGGCGAGCCGTACCGCGGCTCGGCGTCCGGCGTGGGAGATGATGGCGAGGCCCGTCCGCCCCGTCACTGAGGAGCTCGTCCGCGCATGGCCCGCCGCACGTCGTCCACTCCCCCGCCCGAGGACTACACCGAGCGGATCGTCGACATCGACGTGCAGTCCGAGATGCAGGGCTCGTTCCTGGAGTACGCGTACTCGGTCATCTACTCGCGCGCGCTGCCGGACGCTCGCGACGGCCTGAAGCCGGTGCAGCGGCGCATCCTGTTCTCGATGTCCGAGATGGGCCTGCGGCCCGACCGCGGCCACGTGAAGAGCTCGCGCGTCGTCGGCGAGGTGATGGGCAAGTTCCACCCGCACGGCGACGCCGCGATCTACGACGCCCTGGTGCGCATGGCCCAGCCGTTCTCGATGCGGCTGCCGCTGGTCGACGGCCACGGCAACTTCGGCTCGCCGGACGACGGCCCCGCGGCCATGCGCTACACCGAGGCGCGCCTGGCGCCGGCCGCGCTGCTCATGACGACCTCGCTGGACGAGGCCACCGTCGACTTCGTCCCGAACTACGACGACCAGCTGCTCCAGCCGGAGGTCCTGCCGGCGGCGTACCCGAACCTGCTGGTCAACGGCGCCAGCGGCATCGCCGTGGGCATGGCGACGAACATGGCGCCGCACAACCTGGTCGAGGTGATCAGCGCAGCGCGCCACCTGATCGCGCACCCGGACGCCACGCTCGATGACCTCATGCGGTTCGTGCCAGGCCCGGACCTGCCGACCGGGGGGCGCATCATCGGCCTGGACGGCATCCGGGAGGCCTACGAGACCGGCCGCGGGTCGTTCCGCACGCGGGCCACCGCGCGGATCGAGTCGGTCACGCCGCGCCGCAAGGGCATCGTCGTCACCGAGCTGCCCTACACGGTGGGGCCGGAGAAGGTGCGCGAGAAGATCGTCGAGCTGGCCCGGGCCAAGAAGGTGCAGGGCATCTCGGACGTCGTCGACCTCACCGACCGCACGCACGGGCTCCGGCTGGTCATCGAGGTCAAGAACGGCTTCAACCCCGAGGCCGTGCTCGAGCAGCTCTACAAGCTCACGCCGATGGAGGACTCCTTCGGCATCAACAACGTCGCGCTCGTCGACGGCCAGCCGCGCACCCTCGGGCTGCGCGAGCTGCTCACCGTCTACGTCGCCTTCCGGCTGGGCGTCGTCCGCCGCCGCAGCGAGTACCGGCTGGGCCGTCGCGTCGACCGCCTGCACCTGGTCGAGGGGCTGCTCATCGCCATCCTCGACATCGACGAGGTCATCGCGATCATCCGCTCCAGCGACGACGCCGAGATCGCGCGCACGCGCCTGACGCAGGTGTTCGACCTGTCGCAGGCCCAGGCCGAGTACATCCTCGAGCTGCGGCTGCGGCGGTTGACCAAGTTCAGCCGGATCGAGCTCGAGCAGGAGGCCGAGGACCTCCGCCGCCAGATCGAGGAGCTGCGGGCCGTCCTGGGCGACGAGGGGCTGCTGCGCCGGGTGGTCAGCGACGAGCTGGCCGAGGTCGCCAAGCAGCACGGCACCCCACGACGCACGGTGCTGCTCGCGTCGGCCGGTGCTCCGGCCACGGCCACGGCGCCGCTGGAGGTCGCCGACGAGCCGTGCTGGGTGCTGCTGTCGTCGACCGGCCTGCTGGCCCGCACCGCAGACGCCGACCCGCTGTCGTCGTCCACCGACCGGCACGCGCACGACGCGATCGTCGCCGCCGTGCGCACCACGGCGCGCGGTGAGGTCGCCCTGGTGACCTCGAGGGGACGCGCGATCCGCCTGTCGGTGCTCGAGCTGCCCGCGCTGCCACCGACGAACGGCGCTCCCAGCCTCGCCGGCGGCGCGCCGCTCGGCGCGTTCGTCGACCTGCCCGCCGCCGAGCGGGTGCTCACCCTCACCTCCCTCGACGCCGCCTCGCCGGGCCTGGCCGTCGGCACCGCCCAGGGCGTCGTCAAGCGCGTCGTGCCCGACCACCCCGCGGGCCGCACCGAGTGGGAGGTCATCGGCCTCAAGGACGGCGACGAGGTGGTCGGCGCGACCGAGCTGCGCACGGGCGAGGAGGAGCTGTGCTTCGTCAGCAGCGACGCCCAGCTGCTGCACTTCCCGGCCTCGGCCGTGCGGCCCCAGGGCCGGCCGGCGGGCGGCATGGCCGGCATGAAGCTGTCGCCGGGGGCCAGGGTGGTGTGGTTCGGGGCCGTCGACCCCGCTCTGGACTCCGTGGTGGTCACCGTCGCCGGGTCGTCCGGCGCGCTGCCCGGCACCGAGCCCGGGTCGGTCAAGGTGACGGCCTGGGCCGAGTACCCCGGCAAGGGCCGAGCCACCGGTGGCGTGCGCTGCCACCGGTTCGTGCGCGGCGAGGACACCGTGATCCTGGCCTGGGCGGGCGCGGCGCCGGCCCGGGCGAGCGCCGGCAACGGCAGCGCCCTGGAGCTGCCCGACGCGAACGGGAAGCGCGACGGCTCAGGGGTGCCGGCCGCCGCACCCATCGCCGCGGTCGCGGCCCCGGCCGGCACCACCGCGGCCGCCCCGTGACCGCTGCCGAGGAGCGCCCGCCGCTGTGCTCGCGCACCTCGGAGGCGTTGCACGAGAGCGCCTTCGGCTCGGCCGCCGGCGCCAGCTGCGTGGGTGTGCCTCGAGCAGAGCGGCCCCTGGGGGCGCGTCGCCGCGACCGAGAGCCACCTGGACGCCGAGCTGGGCCGGGCGCTGGACGCCGCAGCCGCAGCGGCCGGCGCTCGGTTCGTCCTCATCCGCACGCCCGGGCGGCACGCCGACGACCACGACGGCGCGCACGAGCACCACACCGTGCTGCTCGCCTGCGCGGACCTGCGGCGCGCGCTGCTGCTGCGTGGAGAGCTGGCCGACCCGCACCAGCTCGCCGGGCTGGACGTCGCGGCGCTCGTGCGCGGTGACGTCACCACCGTGCGGGCGTCGGTGCCCGACGTCGACCTCGTCGAGCACCGTGAACCCATGCTCCTGGTGTGCACCAACGGCCGCCGCGACCTGTGCTGCGCCGTGCGCGGACGCCCGGTGGCGTTGGCCGCAGCGGCGCGTCGTCCCGGTCAGGTGTGGGAGACGACGCACACCGGCGGCCACCGCTACTCCCCCACCGGTGTGCTGCTGCCGAGCGGGCAGACGCTGGCGCGCGTCGACGCGGACCTCGCCGTCGCGGCGCTCGAGGCAGCAGCCGACGGCGAGCTGCTCCGCTCTCTGCACGGGCCGGCCCACGACCGCGGGCTCTCAGCCCTGGAAGCTCCGGTGCGGGCCGCCGTCAGCGCCGTCCGCGAGGCCTCGGGCGAGCCGGCCCTCGCCGCGCTCACGGGGACCGCCACCCCGGTCGGCGACGACCGGTGGCAGGTGACCGTGCGCCATGCCGACGGCCGCGCGTGGTCCGTCGTCTCCGAGCGCCGCGTGCTCGGGCCCGACCGCCCGGAGTCCTGCGTGAAGCCCGCGGTCGCGCAGGTCGGCTGGTCCGTCAGCGTCGTCTGACGCACGCTGTGCAGATGCAGTGGGTGACGTTCGTCCGCAGGACGCGCCCTCGCCCGGTCGAGGTGACCTCGCGCCGCCCCTCAGGCGTCGATGCGCTCGCGGTCGAGCGCCGCCGCGCCGTCGACGATGAAGTCCTTGCGCGGCGCCACCTCTGACCCCATCAGCAGCTCGAAGACCCGCTCGGCGTTCACTGCGTCAGGCACCGTCACGCGGCGCAGGGTGCGGTGACGAGGGTCCATGGTCGTCTCGGCCAGCTGGTCGGCGTCCATCTCACCGAGGCCCTTGTACCGCTGGATGGGCTCCTTGTAGCGCTTGCCCTTCTTCTCCAGCTGCTTGAGCAGCGTGCGCAGCTCGGCCTCGGAGTAGGTGTAGACCACCTCGTTCTTCTTGCTGCCCGGGTTGACGATCTCGACGCGGTGCAGCGGCGGGACGGCGGCGAACACCCGGCCGGCGTCGACGAGGGGACGCATGTACCGGAAGAACAGCGTCAGCAGCAGGGTGCGGATGTGGGCGCCGTCGACGTCGGCGTCCGTCATCAGCACGATGCGCCCGTAGCGGGCCGCCTCGAGGTCGAACGTGCGGCCCGATCCGGCGCCCACCACCTGGATGATGGCAGCGCACTCGGCGTTCTTGAGCATGTCGGCGATCGAGGCCTTCTGGACGTTCAGGATCTTGCCGCGGATCGGCAGCAGCGCCTGGTAGTCGGAGGACCGCGCGAGCTTGGCCGTGCCGAGCGCGCTGTCACCCTCGACGATGAACAGCTCGCTGCGCTCGACGTCACCTGTGCGGCAGTCGGCGAGCTTGGCGGGCAGCGAGGAGGTCTCGAGCGCGTTCTTGCGGCGCTGGGTCTCCTTGTGCAGACGCGCGCTGATGCGCGTCTTCATCTCGGCGACGACCTTCTCCAGCAGCGCGGCCGACTGCTGCTTCGGCCCGCGCTTGGACGACGTGAGCAGGGCGGTGAGCTCCTTCTCGACCACGCGGCTGACGACGCCACGCACGGCGTTGGTGCCGAGGATCTCCTTGGTCTGACCCTCGAACTGCGGCTCGGCGAGCCGGACCGTCACGACCGCCGTCAACCCGGCGGTGATGTCGTCCTTCTCCAGCTTGTCGTTGCCCGCCTTGAGCCGGCGCGCGTTGGCCTCGACCTGCTTGCGGAACGTCTTGACCAGGGCGCCGTCGAAGCCGGCCAGGTGGGTGCCGCCCTTCGGGGTGGCGATGATGTTGACGAACGAGCGCACGTTGGTGTCGTAGCCGATCCCCCAGCGCAGCGCGATGTCGACCTCGCACTCGCGCTCGACCTCGGTGGCGGTCATGTGCCCCCGGTCGTCGAGCACCGGCACGGTCTCGCGGAAGTGGCCCGTGCCCTGCAGCCGCCACACGTCGGTGACCGGCGCGTCGTCGGCGAGGTACTCGACGTACTCGGTGATCCCGCCCTCGTGCAGGAACACCTCCTCGTGCGCGCCGGACTCCCCCGGCGTGCCGGCGAGCCGCCGCTCGTCGCGGATGACCAGCGCCAGGCCGGGCACGAGGTAGGAGGTCTGGCGGGCCCGCGTGACGAGCTCGTCGTAGCTGAACTCGGCCTCGCGCAGGAACACCTGCGGGTCGGCCCAGTAGCGGATCCGAGTGCCGGTGACGCCTCGCTTCGCCTTGCCGGTGACCCGCAGCTCGGAGCGCTCGACGAACGGCGAGAACGCCGCGTCGGGTGACGGCTCGCCTGCGTCGGCGAACACCCCGGGCTCGCCGCGGCGGAAGCTCATCGAGTGCACCTTGCCGCCGCGCTCGACGTGCACGTCCAGCCGGGACGACAGGGCGTTGACCACGCTGGCGCCGACACCGTGCAGGCCGCCGGACGCGGTGTAGGAGCCGCCGCCGAACTTGCCGCCGGCGTGCAGCTTGGTGAAGACCACCTCGACGCCGGACAGGCCGGTCTTGGGCTCGACGTCGACGGGGATGCCCCGCCCGTCGTCGTGCACCTCGACCGAGCCGTCGGCGTGCAGCGTGACCTCGATGCGGCGGCAGACCTCGGCGAGGGCCTCGTCGACGGAGTTGTCGATGATCTCCCAGAGGCAGTGCATGAGGCCGCGGCCGTCGGTGGAGCCGATGTACATGCCTGGGCGCTTGCGGACCGCCTCGAGCCCCTCCAGCACCGACAGGTGCCGGGCGGTGTAGTCGCCGGCAGGCGCGGGACGACGGCGGACGGCGGGCTGGGCGCTCACGGGTGCTGTGCTCCTGGGGGGTCTGGGCGTTCCTCTGCAGGCTACCTACCGCCGGCGACAGCGCCGCGCAGGCCGGGCCGGTGGCGGCACCGAGTTCGGGTTCGTGCGTTCAGCGTTCAGCGAATTAGCGCGCCGCTGGCGAGCGGGAACGTTCGGGGATGATTCACTGTTGTGCACGGTGAAGGCGCCGGGTCCCCCGGCGCTTTCGGTGCCACCGACGAGGAGAAGGAAGGTGACGTGACCGCAACCCTCGCCGCCACCCCCCTGTCCGCAGCCGACCGCTGCGACCGGTGCGGTGCTCAGGCCTATGTCCGGGTCGTGCTCACCAGCGGAGGTGAGCTGCTCTTCTGCGCCCACCACGGCCGCGAGCACGCCGACGCCCTCACGGCCGCGGCCGCAGCGATCCAGGACGAGACCGATCGCCTCGTCGCCACGACGCCTGCCTCGGCTGCCGTCGAGGAGCGCTGAGCCTCCGACCGCAGCCCCCCACCAGACACGCCAGAGGCCCCGGCACCCGCCGGGGCCTTTGGCGTTCGTCGTGCCAGACTCTGCCCCCGTGACCCCCACGGACGTCGTCGTCGGCCTGGTGATCGCCGTCGGCGTGGTCGGCGTCGTCGTCCCGGTGCTGCCCGGCGTCCTGCTCGTCCTGGCCGCGGTCGTCGCCTGGGTGCTCGAACGGCAGGACGACGTCGGCTGGGCGGTGCTCGCCGTGGCGGTCGTCGTGTTCGCCGTCGGGCAGGTGGCGAAGTACCTGCTGCCCGGTCGCCGGCTCAAGCAGGCGGGCGTCCCGGCCCGCACGACCTGGGCGGGTGTGGCGCTCGGTGTGGTCGGCTTCTTCGTCGTCCCGCTGGTCGGTCTCTTCCTGGGCTTCGTGCTCGGCGTCTACCTCGCGGAGCGAGCGCGGCTGCACTCGCACGCCGCGGCCTGGCCCTCCACCCTCCACGCGCTGCGCGCCGCGGGGTGGAGCGTGCTCATCGAGCTGGCGACCGCGCTGATCATGGCGGCGACGTGGGCCGTCGGGGTGGCCGTCGGCTGAGCGCGCCGCGTCACGGCAGGAGCGCGTCCAGCGTCACGAAGCGGTAGCCGGCCGCCCGCAGTCCGGCGATCACCTGGGGCAGGGCGTCGGCGTCCAGGGTGGTCTGGTCGTCGGGGTTCGAGCCGACGTGCATGAGCACGATCTGTCCCGGCACGGCGGTGTCCAGCACCCGCCGCACGACCGAGCTCACGCTCTGGCCTCCCGAGGTGCCCTTCCAGCCCAGCGTGTCGACCGTCCACCCCACGCCGACGTAGCCGAGGTCGTTCACGATCCCGAGGGTGCGGCTGTCGTACTCGCCGAACGGGAAGCGGAAGAACGGGCGGGGGTCCTCGCCGGTGACGCGCAGGATCGTGGTGCGGGCCGAGGTCACCTGCGCCCGGACGGCGGTCGAGCTGAGCGTCGTCAGGTGCGGGTGGTCGCTGGTGTGGTTGCCGACGCGACCGTAGTCGGCCATCTGCCGGGATCCGTCCGGGTGCTGCTCGACGAAGTCACCGGTGAGGAAGAAGCTCGCCGGTACGTCCTGGGCCTTGAGAGTCCGCAGGATCGACGACACGCCGTCGGCGTTGGCCCCGGCGTCGAAGGTCAGCGCGACCACCTTGCGCGTGGTGGGGATGCGGGTGACGACCCGTCCGAGCAACGAGTCGGGCAGGGTCGTGGCGGTCGTGGCCGTCGTCGAGCTCGTGGTCCGTGAGCTCGTCGTGCTGCTCGACGTCGGCGGCGTGGTGGTGCTGGCCGTCGTCGACGGGGTCGGGGCGGACGTCGGTGACGTCGTCGGCGCGGCGGTCGCCGTCGGGGACGGCGTCGCACCCGGCGTCGAGGTGCCGCAGCCGGCGGCGAGCAGCAGGGCCACTACGGCGACCCCGCGACGGACCTGCGCCGACCTGTGCACCACGCACCTCCAGCACACCGATCGTCCGACCGGATGCGAGCGGTGGGCAGAGGCGAACGTCCCCTGGCTAGGAGGATCGCTCGCGCAGCCGGCGGATCTCCTCGCTCACGTGCACGTGGTGCTGCGTGGCCACCATGCGGTGGATGTCCTCGAACTTGGCGGCGAGGCGCACGAGAGCAACGGCCACGAGGGCGACTCCGGCGATGTTCGCGCCGACCCCCAGCACGAGCAACAGCGCGTTGCCCGACCCGTGCGCCGACAGCAGGGTCAAGCCGCAGCCGACCGCCATCAGGACGAATCCGGCCCCCAGCTGCGAGCTGCTGCTCTGGTTGACCAGGCTCCGCGACTCGGTGTCAGTGATCACGCCGACACCCTAAGGGCCGCGGGGTGCCCGCGAGCCGGTTCCGGCGCACGGCGTCGGAACCGGCTCGCCGGGTGCTCAGTCCAGGTAGTCGCGCAGCACCTGGCTGCGGCTCGGGTGCCGCAGCTTGCTCATGGTCTTGGACTCGATCTGCCGGATCCGCTCACGCGTGACGCCGTAGACCTTGCCGATCTCGTCGAGCGTCTTGGGCTGGCCGTCGGTGAGGCCGAACCGCATGGACACCACGCCCGCCTCGCGCTCGGACAGCGTGTCGAGCACCGAGTGCAGCTGCTCCTGCAGCAGCGTGAAGCTGACGGCGTCCGCGGGCACGACGGCCTCGGAGTCCTCGATGAGGTCACCGAACTCGCTGTCGCCGTCCTCGCCGAGCGGCGTGTGCAGCGAGATGGGCTCGCGACCGTACTTCTGGACCTCGACGACCTTCTCGGGGGTCATGTCGAGCTCCTTGGCGAGCTCCTCCGGCGTGGGCTCGCGGCCGAGGTCCTGCAGCATCTGGCGCTGGACGCGAGCGAGCTTGTTGATGACCTCGACCATGTGCACCGGGATGCGGATGGTGCGGGCCTGGTCGGCCATGGCGCGGGTGATCGCCTGGCGGATCCACCACGTGGCGTACGTGGAGAACTTGTAGCCCTTGGTGTAGTCGAACTTCTCGACCGCGCGGATCAGACCCAGGTTGCCCTCCTGGATGAGGTCCAGGAACAGCATGCCGCGGCCGGTGTAGCGCTTGGCGAGCGAGACCACGAGGCGCAGGTTGGCCTCGAGCAGGTGGTTCTTGGCCTTCTTGCCGTCCTGGGCGATCCACCACAGCTCGCGCTTGAGCTTGGGGTCGATCTTGGCGCCGGAGTTCAGCCGCTCCTCGGCGAACAGGCCGGCCTCGATGCGCTTGGCGAGCTCGACCTCCTGCTCGGCGTTGAGCAGCGCGACCTTGCCGATCTGCTTCAGGTAGTCCTTGACCGGGTCGGCCGTGGCGCCCGCAGTGGCCACCTGCTGAGCCGGCGCGTCGTCGTCGTCGTCGGTGATGACGAAGCCGGTCTCCTCGACCGTCTCATCGGCGACCTCGCCCTCGGGCACGTCGACCGCGTCGACCTTCTCGTCGCCGTCGGACTCGGCCACGTCGTCGGTGTCAGTGGCCTTCGCCGCGGTCTTCTTGGCGGCCGCTTTCTTCGTGCCGGCTGCCTTCTTGGCGGCCGGCTTCGCCTCAGCGGCCGGCGAGGCGTCGGCCGGTGCGGCCTTCTTGGCTGCGGCCTTCTTGGTGGTGCTCTTGGCCGGGGCGGTCTCGTCAGCCGCCGGCGCAGCGGGTGCGGCCTTCTTGGCGGCCGCCTTCTTCGCCGTGGTCTTCTTCGCGGCGGTCTTGGCGGTGGCCGCCGCACGCTTGGTGGCCGTCGCGGCGACAGCCCGGCCGGGCGCCTCCTCGACCTGGACGGCGATGCCCTGCTCGTCGAGCGCGCGCAGCACCGCCTTCATGCGACGCAGGGGCAGGTCGGCATCCTCGAGGGCGTGCCGCACCGAGGCGGCGTCCACGACGCCGTTCGTGCGTCCCCGGCGCAGGAGGCCCTGCAGGGCCGGGTGGGTGAACTCCGCTGGCAGCGAAGCAGCGGACTGGGACCGGGCGGTCGGAACCGACGACACGGACTACCTTTCGTCGCGGATGATCGGGCGGGCGAGTGGACGGCGGGGCGAGCAGTCCAGGCTCAGCACCAGGTCCAACGCCTGAGCTGGCCTGTCCATGCCCGATCTGCGGAATCTCACTCGGCCGGGCTCAACGCGCCATTGTGTCACGGACCTGCGCAGACGCGCGCAGCGCCACGGCCGAACTGGCCCGCGGCGTAGGGAACGTGATCGCTCAGGCGTCGGCCTTGACGGCCAGCACGGGGCACGGCGCGTCGAGCAGGATGCGCTGGGCGTTCGAGCCCAGGATGAGCTTGCCCACGGGCGTGCGGCGGCGCAGGCCGATGACGATGAAGTCCGCCCCGATCTCCTCGGCCACGGCGATGAGGTCCTCGGCCGGCTCCAGGCCACGCACGAGCTGGCGCACCTCGTGGTCGACGCCGGCGTCGACGAGCTCCCGTTGGACGCTGGCGAGCTCGTCCTCGTAGCGGGCGGCGTCCTCGGAGGCGAGCTCCTTGCCGCCGCGGTTGGAGTTGATCACCACCAGCCGCGTCGAACGCAGCTTGGCCTCCTCGGCCGCACGGCGCAGAGCCGCTCGGCCCTCGTTCGTCGGTACGAATCCCACGACGATCGCCATCGATCCTCCTCGCTCTACCGGCCCGCCCTCGCGCCGGGTCGCCACGAACCGTACCGGACGCTGCCGGGCACGCACCGCGACCAGCGCTCTCCAGCCCCCCGGTCCGCCGGCCCTGCGTGCACTTTGTCACCGAAGTGCACGCCCGACCCCGGCTCAGGCGTGGACTTCGGTGACAAAGTGCACGCTGCAGGGACGGGCCGGGGTGCCGCTTTGTCCGTACGCTGGATCCGACCTGCAGCAGCCCGTCGTGGGCACGGTCTGACGACGGGGAGAGGCGGCGATGCGAGCGGCACCCGGCAGCGGCCCGACCCTCGGTCTGGAGGAGGAGCTGCACGTCGCCGACGCCGCCACCGGCCGCCTGGTCAGCAGGGCCCCGGAGGTGCTCGAGGCGCTGGGCCGACCGGACGCCGTCGCGGACCTCGCACAGGCCGGCACAGCCGTCTCGGAGCTCACCCTGTCGCAGGTCGAGACCGTCACCGGGGTCGCGCGCGACGTCGACGACGTCCTGCGCCGGGCGCTGACCCTCCGCTCGCGGGCCGCCGCGGCCGCCGCGGACCACGGGCTGCTGCTGCTGGCCGCGGGCACCCCCGTGCTCGGCGACGCGCTGGAGCAGCAGGTCGCGGACGCCGACCGCTACGCACGGCTGCGCGCACGGGGTGCAGGGCTGGTGACCCAGCAGCTGATCGCCGGCATGCACCTGCACCTCGGCATGGCGCCGGACGCGCGCGACGCCGCCCAGCTCGCCGTCGACGACGACGAGCGGGTGGCGGTCGTGGACGGGCTGCGACCGTGGTTGCCGACGTTGCTGGCCATGGGCGCCAACTCGCCGTACTGGCTCGGCAGCGACACCGGCTTCGCCTCCTACCGGCAGGTCCACTGGCAGCGATGGCCCGTGGTCGGCCCCCCGCCGCGCACCAGGGACGCCGCGCGGCTGGCGGACCGCCGTCGACGACCTCGTGCGCACCGGCGTCGTGGACGACGCCAGCTACGTCTACTGGGACGTCCGGTTGTCGAGCCGGTTCCCGACCGTCGAGGTGCGCGTGGCCGACGTGGCGCCGACGCTGGACGACGCCGCGCTGTTCGTGGCGCTCGTGCGCGGCCTGGCCGTCCGCGCGCTCGACGACCACCGGCACGGACGTGGGCCGCTGGACCCGCCCCAGCACGCCCTCAGGGCGGCGATGTGGCGCGCTGCGCGCTACGGCATCGAGGACGACCTGGTCGACCCCCTGACCGCGAGCACCGCACCCGCGCCCGAGGTGCTGGAGGCGTTGGCGCGGCACGCCGCCCCAGGGCTGGAGCAGACGGGCGACGCCGAGCTCGCGCGGCACGGTCTTCAGCGGCTGCTGCGCGACGGCAACGGAGCCATGCGGCAGCGGCGCGGCTACGCCCGCGCGGGGTGGGCAGGCGTGCTGGACGTCGTCCGGGTCGACCCGCACGCCGACCCCGTGCGGCCGACGAAGGGTGACGGGAACGGCTGGGTCGACTGCGCGTGCGGACGGCGCCACTGGGGGCGGCACGGTGCGGCGGGGCTGCTCGTGAGCCGCCCCGGTGCTCTCGGCACCGAGGTGCTGCTGCAGCTGCGGGCGGGCTGGACGCACGAGGGCGGCACGTGGGGGCTACCGGGCGGCGCCCGGGACAGCCACGAGACTCCTGCGGAGGCGGCGCGGCGCGAGGCGCGGGAAGAGGCGCACGTCGACCCGTCAGCGCTGGTCGAGCTCGGTGAGCACGTCGACGACCACGGCTCGTGGTCGTACACGTACGTGCTGGTCTCGGCCCCCGCCGGCACCCACGCCGGGGTGGGCAACCCCGAGTCGGACGCGGTCGAGTGGGTCGAGGTGGACGCGGTGCACGAGCGGGCGCTGCACCCTGCGCTGGCGCGCACGTGGCCGCTGCTGCGGGAGCTGCTCGGGCGTCGTCCCAGCCAGCTCGACCCCCGCTGACTTCAGGAGAGGACCCCACCAGTGACGCAGGTCAGGCTCGCGACCGCTGCCGACGTGGACCGGCTCGTGCGCCTGCTCGAGCGCCTCGCGTCGGACGACCCCGTCGGTGACCAGCCCTGGCACGCCGCCGCCCTGCAGCGGTGGTGGGAGGCGCAGGCGCCCCGCCACGTGGCGTTCCTCGCGGTGAGCGCAGACGACCAGGCCGTCGGCATGGCCTGGCTGGCGATCACCGCCAGGGTGCCGAGACCGGGCCGGCTGGACCGCCTGTGCGGCGACGTCCAGAGCGTCTACGTCGTGCCAGAGCACCGGGGCAGAGGGATCGGGTCCGATCTGCTCGGGTCGGTGCTGGAGCACGCGCGCACCCTTCGGCTGGAGCACGTGACGGTGCACTCGAACGCACGCGCGGTGGGCCTGTACCAGCGGGCGGGGTTCGCGGCGTCCCCCGTGCTGCTGCTGAAACACGACGTGCAGAACGCCACCTGAGCCGCGGACCAGGACGACGCCGCACCACGCCCGCCAGGCGGGCGCCGTCAACGACAGCTGACGTCGACCCGCAGGGCCTCCCGGACCACCTCCCCCACCTGCGCCGTCTCGATGAGGAAGCCGTCGTGACCGTAGGGCGAGGCGATGGTGCGCACCGGCTGCGCGGTGGGCGCAGCCGCGGCGATCTCGTGGGACAGCCGCGGTGGATAGAGACGGTCGCTGTCGACCGCGGCCACGAACAGCTCGCAGGTGATGCGACGCAGCGCCTCGGCCACGCCACCACGTCCGCGCCCCACGTCGTGGGAGTTCATCGCCTCGGTGAGCACCACGTACGAGCCGGCGTCGAACCGCCGCGCCAGCTTGTCGGCGTGGTGGTCGAGGTAGCTCTCGACGGCGTAGCGCCCGCTGCCGCCCACGGGCTGCTCGTCGCCCTGCGCCGTGCGGCCGAACCGCTCGGCGAGCTCGAGCTCGCTGCGGTACGTGACGTGTGCGATGCGCCGGGCGATGCCGAGCCCCGTCACGGGCCCCGGGCCGTCGAGCTCGTGGTAGTCGCCACCAGCCCAGCGGGGGTCGCTGCGGATCGCCAGCAGCTGCGGCTGGCACCAGGCGATCTGCTCGGCGCTCGCCGCTGCCCCGGACGCGAGGACGACGGCCGACCGCAGCCGCTCGGGGTGGGTGACGGCCCACTCGAGCACCCGCATGCCGCCCATCGACCCCCCGACCACCGTCGCCCACGTGTCGATGCCGAGGCGGTCGGCGAGGCGCGCCTCGGCCTCGACCTGGTCGCGGACCGTGATGAAGGGGAACCGCGAACCCCACGCCCGCCCGTCGGGTGCAGGGGACGACGGACCCGTCGTCCCCTGGCACCCGCCGAGCACGTTCGGCGCGACGACGAACCAGCGGTCGGTGTCGAGCGGGCGACCCGGCCCGACGAGCGCGTCCCACCACCCGGCCGTGGGGTGGCCGAGCTCGGCCGGCCCCGCCACGTGGCTGTCACCGGTGAGCGCGTGCAGCACCAGCACCGCGTTGTCGCGGGCGGCGTTGAGCGTGCCCCACGTCTCGTACGCGACGGTGACGTCGGGCAGCGCGCCCCGTGCCTCCAGGGTGATGGTGCCGACGTCGACTGAGCGCCGACGCCCGACCGGGTCGCCCTCGCGCCAGGCGCCCACGACCTCAGACCTCCTTGGCCGCGCGAAAGCCCGCCTCGAGGTCGGCCAGGATGTCGTCGATGTGCTCGAGCCCGACCGCCAGCCGCACCAGCCCGGGTGTGACACCGCTCGCCCGCTGCTCGTCCTCGGAGAGCTGGCTGTGGGTGGTGGACGCCGGGTGGATCACCAGGCTGCGGACGTCGCCGATGTTGGCGACGTGGCTGTGCAGCTCCAGCGCCTCGACGAAGCGCTGGCCGGCTGCGGCGCCACCCTCGATCTCGAAGGCCAGCACGGCACCGGCTCCCGAGGGCGCGTACTTGCGAGCGCGCTCGTACCAGGGGCTGGTGGGCAGCCCGGCGTAGGCGACGCTCTCGACCTCGTCGCGCGCCTGCAGCCACTCGGCGACGGCCTGGGCGTTCTGCACGTGGCGCTCGACGCGCAGGCTGAGCGTCTCGATGCCCTGGGCGATGAGGAAGGCGTTGAACGGCGAGACGGCCGCCCCGAGGTCGCGCAGCAGCTGCACGCGCGCCTTGAGGATGAACGAGAGGTTCGCGCCGAGCGGGCTGCCGACACCGAGGTCACGGGCGTACACGAGGCCGTGGTAGCTCGGGTCGGGCTGGTTGTAGTTGGGGTACCGCTCGGGGTACTGGGCGTAGTCGAACGTGCCGCCGTCCACGATCACGCCGGCGATCGAGGTGCCGTGGCCGCCGAGGTACTTCGTCGCCGAGTGCACCACGACGTCGGCGCCCCACTCCAGGGGCCGGATCAGGTACGGCGTCGCGATCGTGTTGTCGACGACCAAGGGCACGCCGAACTCGTGGGCCACGCCGGCGACGCCCTCGATGTCGAGGACGTCGGACTTGGGGTTGGAGATGGTCTCGGCGAAGAAGGCCTTGGTGTTCGGGCGGATCGCCGCCTGCCAGGACGCGAGGTCGTCGGGGTCCTCGACGAACGTGGTCTCGATGCCGAGCTTCGGGAACGTGTAGTGCAGGAGGTTGTACGTGCCGCCGTACAGGCTCGGGCTGGCGACGATGTGGTCGCCGGCCTCGGCGAGGTTCAGCAGCGCGATCGTCTCGGCCGACTGGCCGCTCGCCACGAGCAGCGCCCCGACGCCGCCCTCGAGGCTGGCGACCCGCTGCTCGACCGCGTCGGTCGTGGGGTTCATCAGCCGCGTGTAGATGTTGCCGAACTCCTTGAGCCCGAACAGGTTCGCGGCGTGCTGGCTGTCGTTGAAGACGTAGGACGTCGTCTGGTAGATGGGCAGGGCGCGGGCGCCCGTCGTGGGGTCGGCGCTCTGGCCGGCGTGGATCTGTCGGGTCTCGAAGGACCAGCCGTTGGTCATGGTGCGGTCTCCTGGTGTGGGCGCGCGGACGCAGCGCCCGTCGGTGCGGATGTCGGACGGGTACGGCGGGGTCGCTCCGCCCCGAGGCAGGTGGGGGCTGCGCCCGCGCTCGGCGTCGATGACGCCGGGCTGCGGTCAGGGGGTCGAGGGAGCGACGGTCTGCGTCAGCAACACATTCGACAGGTCACGAAGGGCTCCAACGTTCTGGGGCCCGTCGGTGACGGACCCGCGCTTGCCGTGCGCCTGGTGGCGACCGGCCAGGTCATCACCCGGGGCACCCCACCGCGGTGGAGGGTTGCCGGCCAGCGAGCCGGGGCTTCGCGCTGGCGCTCATGACCTGCGTCGACGGTAGCAGCCACTTCGCGCGACCGACCAGCACTCGGTATCGGTGTCTCAGTCCTCCGAGACATCGCGCGTCACTCCCTGCGTCGCTCCGGCTCGCCTGCGTCGACTCCGGTCGGCCGGGCGCCGGTGACCCACGCCGGTGGGATGCCGGCGCGCAGCAGCTGTCCGACGAGGCGGGCCAGCCGGTAGCCCGGGTCGATGGCGAGGGCTCGCTCGACGGCGGCGTTGGCGAGGGCCCCCTCACCGGCCGCCCAGTACTGCGCGGCGAGCAGGGTGAGCGGCCCGACGGCCAACCAGCCGTCGCACATCACCGCGACGTGGCGCAGGACGGCGGTGACGGGGTCCTGGTCGTGCCGGAGCGGCCGGTCGGCGGGCTCCTGCGTCGCACCCGTCGGCAGGACCCGCATCCAGTTGGAGAACTCGCCCGTCAGCGCGTCGCGGATCCCCACGTCCGTGAGGGCGGCAGCCAGGCGGCCGGCCTCGTCGCCCGTGAGCGAGGCCCCGGAGTCGGCGCCGAAGCGCGCCACCAGGCCCGAGAAGAGCTCGGTCACCTCAGCCGCCCACGCCTGGGCGTCGTCGTCGACCTGGTGGTCCGGGGTGGCCAGGTGGTACTCGAGCTCGCGGATGGCGGCCGTGGCGACGGCGGCCGTGGTGAGCGGCCCACTCGGCGCGACCGCTCGGACCAGCTCGTCCCGGTCGGCGAGCGGCGCCCGTCCCTGCAGCACCAGCTCGGCGGCCACGTGGGTCCCCGCGGCGAGCGCGAGCGGGGTGCCGTCGTCCGGGCAGCACCGTGCCGAGCGGCACGTGTACGACCAGAAGTGGTCGGCGCCGACGTACACGGCCTCCTTCACCGGCGCGCCGGCGCCGTCGAACTCCCGCTCGAGGGCCGAAGCCAGCGGCTGCCAGGGGCGCGCCGACGGGGACCACGCCGCGTCGTCGTAGACGAGCAGCGCGACCTGTCGCGGTGCGTCACGCAGCACGTAGCCGAGCACCTCGGCCGCGAACTCCTCGACGGGGACGGTGTCAGCCGGGAGGTCGAAGCGTGCCGCCAGCCCGCACCGCAGGCGCGGGCCGCGCAGCGAGAGGACGACGAGGCTGCGCCTGGGATGGAAGCCGAGGAGGTACGGCGCGAGCGACACGAGGTCGCCGGGGCCGCTGACGGTGACGACGGGCTGCTGGGCGGGGGCGCTGGTCATGCGTCGACCCTGGCCGAGTGAGGAGGCGGCGGTCAGCCTCGCTCGGTGAGCCTGTGGACGACGACGAGCGCGCGGCGCCTTGTGGACGAGCAACCTGTGGACAGCGGCTCCGTCCACAGGTCAGCGGACGACGTGCCCCTCGACGACGTCGTCGTGCCGAGGTGCCGGCTCGGCGTCCTCCCAGCTCAAGAAGGCCTCCGTCTCGCTCAGCAGGCGCCCGGCGATCCAGCTCACGACGAGGGCGTCGTCGGCGAGGCCGAGGAACGGGATGAACGCCTCGGGCACCAGGTCGATGGGCGACAGGGTGTAGAGCACCGCGAGCGCGAGCAGCCCGAGCTGGCCGCGGGAGGTGCCTCGATAGCGCCCGCTCAGCGTGGCGCCCACGAGTCGCGGGACGGCGCGAAGCCGCTCGCCGATGCCCGGGGTCCCGTGCCGGCCTGCCCCGCGCAGCGCGCGCACCAGCGCCACGAACGCGGTGGTCCTGCCAACTCGTGCCATGTCGGTCTCCTGCTCGTGCTCGGGGTCGTGCTCGGGGTCGGGTCAGACGTGAGGTTGGACGCTCGGCCGAGTCCTGGGGTTCCCTACCGGCCGATGGCGGTCCGGGCGTGCGGGAACTCTCGACGGGCCTGTCTCGGCGATCCGGCGCATCAGGTAGACGTCGACCCCGGCGCCGATCGACGCCACCGACGGCAGGGACCCCCTTGCCGAACCGGGACAGCGCCGACTTGCCCAAGCGGCTCACCAGACGGAAGCCGATCCCCTTGTTGAGCACCATCAACGCGGGGCCGGGCAGCCGCTCGGCCGCCAGGTCGGCCAGCCGCCCGTGCGTGCGGACGCCTGCGCTCTTGAGCAGGTCGTCGGCGTCGGCGCCCACGAGCGTGAGCATCACCGCCGACCGGACGCCCGGCAGGCGCAGCTCGTACCCGCGCAGGCTCGCGACGGCAGCCACCATGCGGGTCGCGAGGGCGTAGAACTCCATGACGTTGGCCGGCAGCGCCACGGGCAGGGTGAGGATGCCGCCCACGCCCGTGACGAACCCTCCCGCCGCCGCGAGCCTCAGGTGCGCGCGCACCACGGCGTCGATCGCCTGCTCGGCGTCGCCGTGGCCGCTCAGGGCCGAGTCGGCGACCTTCTGCGCCGAGTCGAACGGGCCGCGTCCGTCGATCCCCACGTCGAGCAGCCGCTCGACGACCTTGCTCGCGTGCGCCGCGAGCCCCTTCGGGTCGTCCTGGCCTACGTCGTCGGGCACGTCGTCCTCCTCGGTCGGCGGCCAGTGGCTGCGCCGAGCTGCCCCTGGGGGTCGTCGCCGCCGATCGTGTCGCTGCGCCGTGCTGGTCGCCGCACGGCGACGGGCGCGGTGGCGTGCGTGGTGGCGTGCGTGGTGGCGTGCGTGGTGCCGTGCGGTGGTGGCTGTCGGTGGCGGCCGCGATCATGACGGGATGCTGCTGCAGGAGGTCGCCGACACCAGCGCCGAGGTCGCCTCGACGTCCAGCCGCCGCGCCAAGGTCGCCCGGCTGGCCACGTGCCTGCGCGACGCGGCGGCGTCCGGCGACCGCGCGGTGGTCGCGGTGGTGTTCGCCTACCTCAGCGGCACGCTCCCGCAGCGCCGTACCGGCCTCGGGCCGGCCGCCCTGCGGGCCGCCCCGGCCCCGTCCGCCGAGCGCAGCGGCGAGCACGGCCCGCTGACGGTCGAGGAGGTCGACGCCACGTTCGCCGCCGCCGAGGCGGTATCCGGCCCGGGCTCGACGACGGCGCGGCGCGACCTGCTCCACGGCCTGCTCGCGCGCGCCGACTCCGCGCAGTGGCGGCTGATCGCGGGCCTGGTCACCGGAGAGCTGCGCCAGGGCGCCCAGGAAGGCCTCCTGCTGGACGCCGTCGCCCAGGCAGCGGTCGTGCCCGCGCCGATCGTCCGGCGAGCGGTCACGGTGGCCGGCTCAGCGTCCGAGGTGGCGGTGGCGGCCCTGGTCGACGGCCCAGCCGCGCTGTCCGCGTTCGCCCTGCAGGTGGGGCGTCCACTGAGCCCGATGCTCGCGCGGTCGGCCGCGGACGTCGCCGCGGCGCTCGAGTCGCTCGGCCCCGCAGCCGTCGAGTGGAAGCTCGACGGCATCCGCGTGCAGGTGCACCGCGACGGCGACGACGTCCGGGTCTTCACGCGCACGCTGGACGACGTCACCTCCCGGCTGCCCGAGGTCGTGGCGGCTGCCCGCGCGCTGCCGGTGCGGTCGGTGGTGCTCGACGGCGAGACCATCGCCCTGCGCCCTGACGGACGTCCCCGGCCCTTCCAGCAGACGGCCGCCCGCGTGGCGACGCAGGACCCCACCCGGGCCGCGCGCGCCACCAGCCAGTGGCCCCTGACGACCTACCTGTTCGACGTCCTCCACGTGGACGGCGACGACCTCACCACCGAGCCGCTGCGGGCCCGGCGGGCGAGGCTGGAGGCTCTCGCGCCCCCGCACCTGGTGGTCCCCCACCTGGTCGTGAGCGAGCCGGCGCACAGCGCGGCCGCCCAGGCGTTCGCCGACGACGCCATCGCCCACGGCCACGAGGGGGTGGTCGTCAAGGCGCTCGACTCCCCCTACGACATGGGCCGACGCGGCGCCGGCTGGGTCAAGGTCAAGCCCGTGCACACCCTCGACCTCGTCGTGCTCGCCGCCGAGTGGGGCCACGGGCGGCGCACCGGTCGGCTGTCGAACCTCCACCTCGGTGCCCTCGACGTCGAGGGCGCGTTCGGCCCGGCGGGAGGGTTCGTCATGCTCGGCAAGACCTTCAAGGGTCTCACCGACGCCCTGCTCGCCTGGCAGACCGACGCCCTGCTGGCGCTCGCCACCGGGCCGACCGACCACTGGGCGGTGCCGGTGCGCCCCGAGCTCGTCGTCGAGATCGCCTTCGACGGGGTGCAGACCTCACCGCGCTACCCCGCGGGTCTGGCCCTGCGCTTCGCTCGAGTGCTCAGGTACCGGCCGGACAAGACGCCGGCCCAGGCCGACACGGTCGAGGCGGTGCGCGCGCTGCTGCCCGAGTGACCCGTCGCTCGAGCACGCGCCGGCGCCCCGCGTCCCCGGCGAGGCGGCGCGCCTGGGATCATCGAGGAGTCCGCCGGTGTTGACGCCGTGGTCCGCCCAGGACGTCGACCCCGACCAGACCGACCCACCGGAGGCCCCGCCGTGACCGTGCCCGTCGACACCGACGCCAAGCTGGCCCAGTACGCCCACCCCGAGCGGCTGGTCACGACCGACTGGCTCGCCGACCACCTCGGTGACCCCGGCCTGGTCGTGGTGGAGTCGGACGAGGACGTCCTGCTGTACGACAGCGGTCACATCCCCGGCGCCGTGAAGGTCGACTGGCACACCGACCTCAACGACCCGGTCACGCGCGACTACGTCGACGGCCCCCGCTTCGCCGAGGTCATGGGCAGCCGCGGCATCGGCCGCGACACGACGATCGTCGTCTACGGCGACAAGAGCAACTGGTGGGCTGCCTACGCCCTGTGGGTCTTCACCCTGTTCGGCCACGAGGACGTCCGGCTGCTCGACGGCGGTCGCGCCAAGTGGGTGGCGGAGGGCCGCGAGCTGACGCGCGAGGCGCCCCAGCCCACGCCGGCCGACTACCCGGTCGTCGAGCGCCACGACGCTGCGATCCGGGCGTTCAAGGACGACGTGCTGGCCCACCTCGGCGGCCAGCTGGTCGACGTGCGCTCCCCCGGCGAGTACACCGGCGAGCTGCTGCACATGCCCGACTACCCGCAGGAGGGCGCAGTGCGGGGCGGCCACGTGCCCGGGGCGCGCAACGTCCCGTGGGCCCGCGCCGCCGCCGACGACGCGACGTTCCGCCCGCGTGAGGAGCTCGAGGCGATCTACCTGCGCGAGAAGGGCCTGGTCCCGGACGACGAGGTGATCGCCTACTGCCGCATCGGCGAACGCTCGTCGCACACGTGGTTCGTGCTGACGCACCTGCTGGGGTTCGAGAAGGTCCGCAACTACGACGGCTCGTGGACCGAGTGGGGCAACGCCGTGCGGGTCCCCATCGAGGTGGGCGCTGACACCGGCGCCACAGACCGCGCCGGTGCGGGATCGTGAGCGACGAGCGCACCCCCCTGCCCCCGGCCCTCGCCGAGCTCGCCGAGGACTTCACCGCGATGGGCACCTCGGACCGCCTCCAGCTGCTGCTCGAGCTCAGCGACGAGCTGCCCGACCTGCCGGAGCGCTACGCCGGCCACCTGGACCAGATGGAGCAGGTGCACGAGTGCCAGTCACCGCTGTTCCTGGCGGTGGAGGTCGGCTCGGACGACGTCGTGCACGTGTTCTTCGACTCCCCGCGCGAGTCACCGACCACGCGCGGCTTCGCCGGGATCCTGCACGCCGGCCTGGACGGCCTGCCGGCGCAGGAGGTGCTCGCCGTGCCCGACGACGCGCCGTACCGGTTCGGTCTCGCCGAGGCCGTCAGCCCCCTGCGGCTGCGCGGCATGGTGGCGATGCTGTCGCGCATCAAGCGCCAGGTGCGCGAGCAGACCGCGGCCTGAGTCGCGTCGCGGTGCCGATCCGGCGCCACCCGCGGGATCAGCGCAGGGTCATCACCGGCTCACCGCGAGCGGTCAGCCCGTTGCCCGTGCGGGCGCAGGTGCCGCCGCGCACCGCTCCCCCGTTGTAGGCCTGCCGCACGCAGCTGCGCGTGGCGAGCTGGGCCCAGTAGTTCGGGTGCAGCGACTCCTGGACGTAGTACGGCCCGAAGACGGTCGAGACCGTGCGGATCTGGTTGACCCACTCGGTGCGGTCGACGGCCCCGGTCTGCCGCCACGACGACAGCCCGACCTCCTCGTAGAGACCGACGGTCTTCTCGCACAGCCGTCGCCCGTCGAACGCGCTGGCGAGGTCGAGCACCGCCGTGTTGCTGAGCCCCGACGCCGTCACCCCCGAGCGCACGGCCCGGTTGATGGTGGGTAGCGCGGTGCCGTTGGCCCAGTCCAGGTCGCGGTTCCAGAACCCGCAGCCGCCCGTGCTCTGCCGGGTGTATCCGCTCTGCGAGTAGCGCATGCCGGACGACGGCGGCAGCGGCGAGGGATAGGTCTGCACGAGCAGCCGCCACTGCGTGTCGGAGTACCCGGCGGCGCGCATCGCCGAGCGGACGTTCACCAGCGCGGCGGCGATGCGGCCGGCGACCGCGCTCTGGTTGGCCGCCGTGAAGTTCGCCTTCACCGAGGAGTCGTCGTAGCAGTAGTTGGGCCACCACGACGACGAGGTGAGCCAGTCGGTGACGCAGCTCTGCACGACCGACGCGAAGTTGAAGTCGTTGCCCCCGATCGACAGCACGACCATGGCGACGTGGTGGCTGCCGGCGAAGGACCGCAGCGCGGCCGCCTGGCCCTGCCGGCCGCTGGAGTCGCTGTAGAAGTCGATGCCGGGCTTGAAGTAGCCGCTGGAGTCAGTGAACGTCGACGTGCGGGCACCCGAGCAGGCCAGGTTGGCGCCGTTCACACCGCCGCCGACGTAGACCTCGGCCGCCTTGCTGCGGTGGCAGCGTGGGATCGACTCGCCGGTGCCGGACGCGTTGTCGTAGTAGGCGCTCGACCCCAGGGCGTCGGCGGCGCTGGTGCTCGCGTTGGACGACCCCGCCCAGCGCCCCGCCTCGCCGCTGATGTAGCTGTCGCCCAGGCTCACGACCCACGGCGTGCCGGACGTCGGGCCGTCGGCGGCGGCGGAGGGCGCCGTCGCCAGGCCCGCGCCGGTGGCCGCCAGGAGGGCGACGAGCAGGGCACCCACGTGCCGAGCCCGGCGGGGTGAGCGGCGCGCCGACGGGGGGCGACGCGACAGCAGGACGGGATGCAGACCCATGAGGGCTCCTCGCGGCTCGGCCGGTGGCGGTGCGGCGAGTGTGGCACGCGTCACACCGCCATCGCGCCCATGCGGAGGCAAACAGAGGGTCGAGAACTCGTAGGGGTCCCGCGAGGGGTCGGGCACCGGTTGTCGGTGCCTCACGCGACAATCGGCAGGTGCCCGACGACCCCCTCACCGACCGCGGACGTGGTCGCCGGGCTCGCCGCGGCCGGCGTGCGCCGCGGTGAGCTGGTCGGGATCGCCGTCCACCCCACCTCGGGGGCCGGTCTGGTGGCCGGCAGCGCGCGGGCGGCGGTGGCACCGTCCGACGTCGTCGAGACCGTCTCGGCCGTCGAGCGCGAGCTGCGCCCGCGCTGGGTGTGGTGGTCGGCGGCGAGCACCGCAGGCGACCTCGTGCGCCGCGGGCTGCGGCCGGCGGTCTGCTGGGACGTCGCGGCGGCGCACCGGCTGCTCGCCGGCGGCGCGGACGACGCCCCCGGCACGGTGTGGGCGCGGTTGCACGGCCTGGACGTGGCCGCGATCCCCCGCACGGGTCAGCTCGACCTGCTGCAGGCCAGCACGCCTGCCGCGACCGAGCGTCCGGCCTCACCGGCCTCACCGGGCTCACCGGCCCGGCCCGAGGCGGACGACGCCTGCTCCGCCGCGCTGGACCCCTCCGGGCACCTGCGCGCCGAGTGGGTGGCCGGTGGCTGGGGCCGCGACACCGCGCGGCTGCTCGTGTGGGCCGAGCTGGCGCTGCGCGCCCAGCGCCGCCAGCACGAGCTGCTCGTGCGCCGCGGGTCCGACCCGGCGGTCACCGGCGACCCGGTGGCGACCGCGCACGCGGAGTCGACGGCCGCGCTGCTGTGCGTCGAGCTCGCGCACGACGGGCTGCCTGTCGACCGCTCCGAGCTCGAGCGGTTGGTCGCGGCGGCCGCCGGCCCGCGGCCCGACGACCTCGCGCACGCGGCCCGGCTGCGCCGGGCCAGGGACGACGCCGTGCTCGCCCACCTCGGTGACGCCGAAGGCGTCCGGGTCGACCTGCGCAACCCCGCGCAGGTGCGCGCGGCCCTCGCCCGGGTCGGCATCGACGTGCCCGACACCAGGTCGTGGCGGTTGGAGGCCTGGCGCACGCAGCACCCGCTGGTCGAGTCGCTGCTGGCCTGGCGCAAGGCCGACCGGATCGCCACGACGTACGGCTACGACTGGATCGACCGGCACATCGGCGCCGACGACCGGCTGCGCGGCGAGTGGCAGGCCAGCGACGGCGCTGCGGGCCGGATGACCGCGGGAGCCGGGCTGCACAACCTGCCGGCCGAGCTGCGCTCGGGTGTGGCCGCGGCCGACGGGCACGTGCTGGTGCGGGCCGACCTGGGCCAGATCGAGCCGAGGGTCCTGGCCGCGGTGTCGGGCGACCGTGCCCTGGCCGCCGCCACCGCCGACGACGACCTGTACGCCCCGGTGGCCGAGCGCCTGCGCGTCGAGCGCCCGGTCGCCAAGGTCGCCGTGCTCGCCGCGATGTACGGCCAGACCTCCGGCGCCGCCGGCGAGGCGCTGAAGGGCCTGCAGAGCGCGTACCCCGTCGCCATGGCGTACCTGCGGCGCGCCAGCGAGACCGGGCGTCAGGGCCGCGCCGTCCTGACCCACGGCGGGCGCCGGGTGCCGATGTGGCACGCCGAGCCGAGCGACGAGCAGCAGCAGGCGGCCATCGCCGCGGCGCGCGGCCGGTTCGCCCGCAACGCCGTCGTGCAGGGGTCGGCGGCCGAGCTGTTCAAGGCCTGGGCCGTCACCGTGCGAGCCGCCGGCCGCTCGTTCGGCGCCGAGGTCGTGCTCTGCCTGCACGACGAGCTGCTGGTGCACGTCGCTGAGTCGCACGCCGAGCAGGTGGCTCAGCTGCTGCACGACACGCTCGTGCGGGTCGGCGCGGCGTGGGCGACCGACCGCTCGGTGCGGTTCGTCGCCGACGTCAGCGTGGTACGCCGGTGGTCGCAGGCCAAGGAGTGACAGCATCGGTGCCATGACGTCCCCCGCCCCCACGGTCGAGGTCGCGTTCGTCCTCGGCGGCGGTGGCGTCCTCGGGGCGAGCGAGGTGGGGATGCTGCAGGCGCTGCACGAGCACGGGGTGCGCGCCGACCTCGTCGTCGGCACCAGCGTGGGGGCGATCAACGGCGCGCTGCACGCGGCGGCACCGGACGACGTCCACGAGATCGCGCAGGTGTGGCGGTCGATGTCCGGGGCGGCCGTGTTCGGCGGCTCGCCGGGGCAGCGCATCCGGCACCTGGCCCGCCTGCCCACGGCCCTGCACGGCAACCAGGCCCTGCGCGCGCTGCTCGCGGCCGCGCTGGACGGGCGCGGGTTCGACGACCTCGCGGTGCCGTTCGAGTGCTGCGCGGCGTCCATCGAGCGGGCGGCAGAGCACTGGTTCACCGACGGTCCCCTGGTCGAGGCGATCCTCGCCTCCTGCGCGGTGCCCGGCCTGTTCCCGCCGGTGCGGGTCGGTGACGAGCACTACCTGGACGGTGGTCTGGTCAACTCGATCCCGATCGCGCGAGCCATCTCGCGGGGGGCGCGCACCGTGTACGTCCTGCAGGTCGGCCGGGTCGAGCGCGGCCTCACCGTGCCCAGCCGCCCGTGGGACGTCGCGACGGTCGCGTTCGAGATCGCCCGCCGGCACCGATTCGCCCGCGACCTCGCCGAGGTGCCGGACGACGTCGCCGTACACGTGCTGCCCGCCGGCGACCCCGAGACCCCGCTGGCCAACCTGCGCTACCGCAGCACCACGCAGGTGCCGCGGCGCATCGAGCAGGCGCGGGTGGCGTCGGCGGCCTACCTGGCCGAGCTGGGGGGCTGACCGCGTGCTGCCCCCGACGATCGTCCGACGCGGCGTGCTGGCACCGCTGATGCTGCTGGCGGCCCTGCTCGCAGTGACGTCACTGCCGCTCTGGCTCGTGGTGCTCGGCGCCGCCTCACCGCTGCTGCCGGGTCGGCGCTGGCGGCTGCTGCGCGTGGGCTGGCTCGTGCTGGTGCACCTGGTGCTCGAGGCCAGCATCCTGGTGTCGCTGTTCGTCCTGTGGGTGGCCAGCGGCTTCGGCTGGGCGATCCGCAGCCCGGGCTTCGAGCGCACCCACTACGACATCGTGCGGTTCTACCTGGCGGTGATGTTCCGCGAGGCCCGACGCGTGCTCGGGGTCCGCGTCGAGGTCGAGGGCCCCGCCCCGTCCAGCTACCACCACCGCCCGCTGCTGGTCTTCTGCCGTCACGCCGGGCCCGGCGACTCTTTCCTGCTCGTGCACGCCCTGGTGAGCTGGTACGACCGCGAGCCGCGCATCGTGCTCAAGGACACCCTGCAGTGGGACCCCGCGATCGACGTCCTGCTCGGTCGCCTGCCCAACCGCTTCATCCGGCCCCACCCCGACGACGGCGACAGCGTCGAGCGGCAGATCTCGCAGCTGGCGACGAACCTCGATGACGACGACGCGTTCGTGATCTTCCCCGAGGGCGGCAACTTCACGCGCCGCCGCCAGGCCCGGGCCATCGCCCGGCTGCGCGAGAAGGGACTGCTCGACGAGGCCGAGCGCGCCCAACGGCTGCGGCACGTGCTGCCGCCGCGACCTCGCGGGGTGAACGCCGCCCTGCGCGCGGCGCCCGGGGCGGACGTCGTCTGGGTGGCTCACACCGGCACCGACCACCTGATCTCCGTGGCCGACGTGTGGCGCGCGCTGCCGCTCGACCAGACGATCCGCATGCGCTGGTGGCAGGTCCCCGCCGACGAGGTCCCCGACACCGACGAGGGACGCCTGCAGTGGCTGAACGACTGGTGGGTCAAGATCGACGACTGGGTCGACGAGCACCGAGCCGAGCAGCCCGCACCATGAGCGGGGCGGTGACGGCGTGAGCGGCGACCTGCAGGTCACCCGCAGCCTGCGCCTGGCCGCCGGCGAACTCACCTGGCGGTTCTCGCGCTCCTCCGGCCCCGGCGGCCAGGGCGTCAACACCACCGACTCGCGCGTCGAGCTGACCTTCGACGTCGTCGGCTCCTCCGCGCTGACGGACGCGCAGCGCGAGCGGGTGCTGCACCGCCTGGCGCGCCGCGTCGTCGACGGGCGGCTCGTCGTCACGGCCTCCGAGCACCGCTCGCAGCTGCGCAACCGCGACGCCGCCGCCGCCCGCCTCGCCCAGCTACTGCGCGAGGCGCTCGCCCCGGACCCCGCCCGCCGCCGACCTACCCGCCCGACGCTCGGCTCGCAGCGTCGCCGCCTGGACTCCAAGACCCGCCGCGGCCAGACCAAGCGGCTGCGCCGCCCTCCGACCGACTGAGCGCCGGTCGCCCTCCGCGCGAGGTTCACCGGGCGAGAGCGGCGCTCTCGCGTCATGATCGAGCCGCTCGGGATCACGCCAGGTGGAGGCAACGACCATGAGGGAGCAGCACCGATGAGCGGCCAGGACGTAGCGAGCGAGGCGGGACAGGCCGCCCGCAGAGCAGCCAACAGCAAGTGGCTCGAGCGGGCCGCGCGGGTCGGGTTCGTCGTGAGCGGCCTGCTGCACATCCTGATCGGGTACATCGCGCTGCAGGTGGCCTGGAGCCACTCCAGCGGCAAGGCGGACCAGTCCGGCGCGCTCGCCCTGCTGGCCCGGCACGGCTGGGGCCAGGTCGTGCTGTGGGTCGGAGTCGTCGGCTTCGCCGGGCTCGGCCTACTGCAGCTCACCGAGGCGCTGCTGCCGCGCGTCGGCGACGTCAAGGACCAGCTCGGCGACCGCGGCAAGGCGCTCGCGAAGGGGATCGTCTACCTCGTGCTGGCGGTGAGCACGCTGTCGTTCGCCCGCGGCTCGGGGCAGTCCAGCAGCAAGCAGAGCCGGGACTTCACGGCCAGCCTGATGTCCCACGGCGGCGGGCGCGTGCTCGTGGTGATCATCGGCGTGGCCATCGTCGGCGTCGGCGGCTACCACGTCTACAAGGGCGTCACGAAGAAGTTCCGCGAGGACCTCGTGGGCGACCCAGGAGCCGCCGTCGAGCGCCTGGCCCAGGCCGGGTACGTCGCCAAGGGCGTCGCCCTCGCCATCGTGGGCGTGCTGTTCTGCATCGCCGGCGCGCGCCAGCAGCCGAGCAAGGCCAGCGGTCTGGACGGCGCCCTGAAGACGCTGCGCGACCAGCCGCTGGGCAGCGTGCTGCTGACGGTCATCGCCCTGGGGCTGGCCGCGTACGGGGTGTACTGCTTCGCCCGGGCCCGCCGCGCGAGGCTCTGAGCGCCCTTCGTCCCCGCCCGTCGTTCCCGCCCGTCGGCCGGTCGTCCACAGGCGACCGGCCCGCGGCCCGCCGGTGTCGGCGACCTCGCGTACGGTGCCGCAGGTGACCTCACCCACGACTCCTGCCCTCGTCGACGACCCCAGCAGCGTGGCCGTGGCCGCGTCGCGCGTGCTCACGACGCTGGTCGGCCGGGCTGACGCGACGTTCCGCGACGGCCAGCTCGAGGCGATCCAGGCGCTGGTCGTCGACCGCCGGCGGGTGCTCGTGGTGCAGCGCACGGGGTGGGGCAAGTCGGCCGTCTACTTCGTCGCCACGGCGCTGCGTCGCCAGCAGGGCGCCGGGCCGACGCTGATCGTCTCGCCGCTGCTCGCCCTGATGCGCGACCAGGTCGACGCCGCAGCGCGGGCCGGGGTGCGCGCCGTCACCATGAACTCCGGCAACGCCGAGGAGTGGGGCCAGATCAGCGCGGCGCTGGCGGCCGACGAGGTCGACGTCCTGCTCGTGAGCCCCGAGCGGCTCAACAACCCCCGCTTCCGCGCCGAGCAGCTGCCTGACCTCGCTGCGCGCTGCGGGCTGCTCGTCGTCGACGAGGCGCACTGCGTGAGCGACTGGGGCCACGACTTCCGGCCCGACTACCGCCGCATCCGCGACCTGCTCACCGACCTGCCGGACGACACCCCGGTGCTGGCCACCACCGCCACCGCCAACGCGCGGGTGGTCACCGACGTCGCCGAGCAGCTGGGCGCCGGCGGCCACGACGTCCTCACCCTGCGCGGCCCGCTGGCGCGCCAGAGCCTGCGGCTGGGGGTGCTCCGGCTGCCCACGGCCCAGCACCGGCTCGCCTGGCTGGCCGCCCACCTCGGCGAGCTACCCGGCAGCGGCATCGTCTACACCCTCACCGTCTCAGCGGCCGAGGACCTCGCCGCCCTGCTGCGCGAGGCCGGGCACACGGTGCGGGCCTACACCGGGCGCACCGACCCGGCCGAGCGGATCGAGGCAGAGAACCTGTTGCGCCGCAACGAGGTCAAGGCGTTGGTCGCGACCAGCGCACTCGGCATGGGATTCGACAAGCCCGACCTCGGCTTCGTCGTGCACGTCGGCGCGCCGTCGTCGCCGATCGCCTACTACCAGCAGGTCGGCCGGGCCGGCCGGGCCACCGAGCGCGCCGACGTGCTGCTGCTACCGGGCCCTGAGGACCGCGACATCTGGGCCTACTTCGCCGGTGCCTCGATGCCCCGCCGAGCCGATGCCGAGGCCGTGCTGGCCGCGCTCGCCCAGTCGACCACGCCCTTGTCGACGGCAGCGCTCGAGGCCGTCGTCGACATCCGGCGCACCCGCCTGGAGCTGCTGCTCAAGGTGCTCGACGTCGACGGCGCCGTGAGCCGCGTCAGCGGCGGGTGGGTCGCCACCGGCGAGCCGTGGACGTACGACGTCGAGCGCTACGCCCGGGTCGACGAGGCCCGCCAGCGCGAGCAGCAGCTCATGGTCGACTACGAGGCGACCTCGGCGTGCCGCATGGCCTTCCTGCAGACCGCCCTCGACGACGACACCGCCGAGCCCTGCGGGCGCTGCGACCGGTGCGCCGGGGGCTGGTACCCCGAGGACGTGCCGGACGCTGCCCGCCAGCAGGCCGGCCGGCAGCTGGAGCGCGCCGGCGTCGAGGTCGAGCCTCGTGCTCAGTGGCCGAGCGGCATGGGCCGACTCGGCGTCGAGGTCTCGGGTCGGATCCCGGTCGACGAGCGCCCGCTCACCGGCCGCGCCCTCGCCCGGCTCACCGACCTGGGGTGGGGGCAACGGCTGCGTGAGCAGCTGGCGGGTCCGGACCACCCCGTCGGCGAGCCGCTGCTGCGCGCCTGCGCCGGGGTGCTGCGCGACTGGGGCTGGGCCGAGCGGCCGGTGGCCGTGGTCTCGGTGCCCTCGCGCCGTCGACCCCGAGCTCGTCCGGTCCCTCGCCAACGGCATCGGCGAGCTCGGGCGACTGCCGCACCTCGGCGAGCTCGACCTGCTCGACGGCGGGCCCACCGGTGAGCCGGGAGGCAACAGCGCCTTCCGCCTCGCGGGCGTCTGGGGCCGGCTGGTGGTCGGCGAGGCGCTCGCCACGGCGCTGCGCGACACCCGTGGCCCGGTGCTGCTCGTCGACGACCTCGTCGACTCCCGGTGGACCCTCACCGTGGCCGCCGGCGCCCTGCGCCGGCACGGCGCCGACGAGGTCCTGCCCTTCGTCCTCGCCGTGTCCGGCTGAGCCGTAGGCTCACGACGTGGACGTCACCGACCTCGTGCTGGAGTCGATCGGCTGGGTCGGGTCGGCCCTGGTCGTGTGGTCGCTGCTGCAGAGCCGCATCCTGCGGCTGCGCTGGCTCAACCTGGCCGGTTCCCTGGTGCTCACCGGCTTCAACCTGGTGCTCGAGGTCTGGCCCATGGTCGGCCTCAACGCCGCGCTGGCGGTCATCAACGTGGTGCAGCTGCGGCGGCTGCTGTCGACCCGGCACGACGACGCCGCCTACCAGGTGGTCGAGGTGGACGCGGACGACGCCCTGCTGACCCACCTGCTCGCCACGCACGCGGCCGACATCCGCACCACCGCGCCGCACTTCGCCGGGCCGGCCGGCGCCGACCTCACCGCCGTCGTGCTCGACGGTGACCGGCTCGTCGGGGTCGTCATCGCCCGCGACGCCGGCAGCGGCACGGCCCAGATCGACCTGGACTGGGTGGCGCCGCCCTACCGTGACTTCACGCCGGGCGAGTTCGTCTACCGCCGCAGCGACCTGTTCGAGGGCCACGGCTTCCGCCGTGCCGTCGCACCACCGGGCGTCCGCCACAGCGCCGACTACCTGCAGCAGGTCGGGTTCCGCGGTGAGCCGCCGACGCTCGAGCTCACCGCCTGAGCCTCTCCGTCAGCCGCGGGCGCGCCGGGCGCGCCGCTCGCGCGCGATCGCCTCGCGCAGCGGTGGCACGATCACGCCGGCCTGGGCCAGCCGCTGGCGCACCTTGCGGCGCGAGGCGAGGATCCCGGCGACGCCCACCACCCAGATGACGTACTGCACCGACCAGGCCAGCTTGAACGACGTCAGGTCGTAGGTCGCGGCCCGGCCCACCCCACCACCCGCTGGCGCCACGGCGTCCAGCACCACCCCCACGGCGAACATCGTGAGCAGCGACGCGACGAAGCCCCCGATGTTGACGATGCCGGTGGCGCTGCCGAGCCGGCCGGCGGGGTTGAACGTGCGGGCGAAGTCGAACCCGATCATCGAGCCCGGGCCACCCACCGAGACACCGACGACGAGCCCGACGAGCAGCCAGAGGGGGGCCCGGCCCGGCCACAGGAGCACCGCGGTCCACATCGTCACCGTGAACCCGATGGTGCCCAGCACCAGCCAGGACCTGCGCAGCGGGTGGCGGGCGACGAGCGTGCCGAAGACCGGCCCGGCCAGCATGCCGGTGACGACGAACAGCGTGAGCAGCGCGCTCGCGGTGCGCGGCGAGCGGCCCTGCCCGGAGACCAGGAACGGGTAGCCCCACAGCAGGGCGAAGACCGTGCCGCTGAACTGGCTCGTGAAGTGCGTCCACAGCCCGAGCCGCGTGCCGGGGTGGCTGAACGCCGCCACCAGCTGGTGCCAGACCTCCTGCAGCGACGGTGAGTGGCGGACCACCTCGTCCCCCGGCGGGGCGTCCCGCAGCACCGCCAGGCTCAGGACGGTGACCACCAGGCCCGCGCCGGACGCGATGAGGTACGTGGTGGTCCATCCGGGCCCGTGCAGCAGCGCCACGAGGGGCACGGCGCTGGCGATCTGCCCGAGCTGACCGGTGATGCCGGTCAGCTGGGTCAGCTGCGGCACCCGCCGCGGTGGGAACCACGCGGTGACCAGGCGGAGCACGCACACGAACGTCATCGCGTCCCCGGTGCCCACCAGCACGCGGGCGAGCACTGCGAGCCCCATGGTGTGGGCGAGGGCCAGCACGGTCTGCCCGGCCACCATGACCAGACCGCCCAGCACGATGAGGCGACGGGCCCCGTAACGGTCCAGCAGCACCCCGACGGGGATCTGCAGACCGGCGTAGACGAGCAGCTGGAGCACGGCGAACGTCGCGAGAACACTCGCGGAGGCGTCGAACCGGTCAGCCGCCGCGATACCGGCGACGCCGAGCGACGTGCGGTGCAGCACCGCGGTGCCGTAGGCCAGCACGCCGACGCCCCACACGACCCACGCGCCGCGGGGTGTGCGCTGCGCAGCCGGGTCGATCACGCCCCTAGTGTCGTGGAGCGCGCCGCGCGCCGCGACCTCGTCTCACCTGCTGCGGGGAAAGGCGCGGAGGCGGTTCAGCCGGCGCGCCGGGCCGCCTGGCGCTGCAGGTAGGTGTCGCGCTTGTCCTCGAACCTCGAGGCCGCGGAGTCGAGGTCCTCGAGCAGCGTGGCGAGCTCGTCGCGGGCCTGCTCGCCCTCGGCGCCGAGGCCCTCGCGGTCCCAGACCTTCCAGGTCTTCAGCACCGGGGCGAGCACCTCGTCGCGGTGGATCCGCAGGTCGTAGATGCCCGCCATGGCGATCTGCACCGAGCGGCGACCGAAGTCCTGGATCGTGTGCCCGGGCATCTGGAAGGTGGCGACGACGTCCCGCACGGCCTTGACGGTCTGGTCGGGCGCGATCTCGAGCGCCGCGGCGAGCAGGTTGCGGTAGAAGACCATGTGCAGGTTCTCGTCCTGCGCGATGCGGGCCAGCATCTGCTCGCAGTAGGGGTCCTCGGTGTAGCGGCCGGTGTTGCGGTGCGAGATGCGGGTGGCGAGCTCCTGGAAGGACACGTACGCCAGCGAGCGCAGCATCTCGTCGTGGTCCTGGTCGAACCCCATCCCCATGTGCGTCATCCGCTCGCGCTCCAGCTGCACCGGGTCGACGGCCCGGGTGACCAGCAGGTAGTCGCGCATCACCATGCCGTGGCGCCCCTCCTCGGCCGTCCAGCGGTCGACCCAGGTGCCCCACGCGCCGTCGCGGCCGAAGGTGTCGGAGATCTCGCGGTGGTAGCTCGGGAGGTTGTCCTCGGTGAGCAGGTTCACGATCAGCGCGGTGCGCGCCGTCGGGTTCATCTTCGACTGCTCCTGCGTCCAGGGCTCGCCCTCGAAGACGCCGTCGTAGTTGCGCCCCTCGCTCCACGGCACGTACTCGTGCGGGAACCACTCCTTGGCCGCCTTCAGGTGGCGTTCGAGCTCCTGCTCCACGACGGGCTCGAGCTCGGTCAGCAGCTGCAGCTGAGTGAGTTCCTTCACCGGGCACCACCTTACGTTGGCGTAAGTTACGCTTCCGTAGGTTAGTGTGCCCGCTACCGGTCGGTAGGTCCAGCCGACCGGGCGCGTCGTGCGTAGCGGCGCGCCACCGCAAACGGTTGGGAGCCGGTCCGCTCCACTCGGTAGCGTCTGCCCTCATGAGCGCCACCCTCGTCGCCCGCGACCTCGCCGCCGGCCACGGCGCCCGGTTGCTGTTCTCCGGCCTCGACCTCGTGGTGGGCCCCGGCGACGTCGTCGGCCTGGTCGGTGCCAACGGGGCGGGCAAGTCCACGCTGCTGCGCCTGCTCGCCGGGCTCGACCAGCCCGAGAACGGCCGGCTGACCCTCTCCCCGCCCGCCGCGCAGCCGGGCTACCTGCCGCAGGAGCACGACCGTCTGCCGCACGAGTCGGTGCGCGAGCTGCTGCACCGGCGCACGGGCGTGGGGGCTGCCCAACGCCGGTTGGACGCCGCCACGCAGGCTCTCACGGTCGGGGCGCCCGGCGCGGACGACGAGTACGCCGAGGCCCTGGAGACGTGGCTGCACCTCGGCGGAGCCGACCTCGACGAGCGGGCCGAGCAGGCCTTGGCCGACGTCGCCCTCGACGTCGGGCTCGACACGCCGACGGTCGCGCTCAGCGGCGGTCAGGCGGCCCGGGCCGGTCTGGCCTGCCTGCTGCTCTCGCGCTACGACCTGTTCCTGCTCGACGAGCCGACGAACGACCTCGACCTCGCCGGGCTCGACCGCCTCGAGCGCTTCGTCCGCGAGGCCCAGGCACCGATCGTCGTCGTGAGCCACGACCGCGAGTTCCTGGCGCGCACGGTCAACCAGGTGGTCGAGCTCGACCTCGCCCAGCAGCAGGTGTCGGTCTACGGCGGCAGCTACGACGACTACCTGCGCGAGCGCGAGGTGGCGCGCCGCCACGCCCGCGAGGCCTACGAGGAGTACGACGAGCGCCGCAGCGACCTGACGGCTCGCGCGCGGATGCAGCGCGCGTGGGCCGACCAAGGCACGCGCAACGCGCTGCGCAAGGCCACCGACAACGACAAGAACGTCATCCACCACAACCGCGAGACGGCGCAGAAGCAGGCCGCGAAGGCGCGCCAGACCGACCGGCTGATCGAGCGGCTCGACGTCGTCGAGGAGCCGCGCAAGGAGTGGCAGCTGCAGCTCGAGATCGCGGCCGCTCCGCGCTCGGGCTCCGTCGTCGCCACGGCGCGCGGCGCCGTCGTCCGCCGCGGTGACTTCACCCTCGGCCCGGTCGACCTGCAGCTGGACTGGGCCGACCGTGTCGTGCTCACCGGGCCCAACGGCTCGGGCAAGACGACGCTGCTGGCGCTGCTGCTCGGACGCCTCACCCCTGACGAGGGCAGCGTCCAGCTCGGCGCGAGCGTCCTCGTCGGCGAGGTCGACCAGGCGCGTGCGGCCTTCGGGGGCGAGCAGACGCTGCTCACCGCCTTCAGCGAGCAGGTGCCGGACTCGCCCACGGCCGACCTGCGGACCCTGCTCGCCAAGTTCGGGCTCGCGGCCGAGCACGTCGCGCGGCCCTGCACCACGCTCTCACCGGGCGAGCGCACGCGGGCCGGCCTGGCGTTGCTGCAGGCGCGCGGCGTCAACCTGCTCGTGCTGGACGAGCCGACCAACCACCTGGACCTGCCCGCGATCGAGCAGCTCGAGCAGGCGCTGGAGTCCTTCGCCGGCACGATCCTGCTGGTCACCCACGACCGGCGCATGCTCGAGACGGTGCGCTCGACGCGCCACTGGGCGGTGTCGGCCGGGCAGGTGCGCGAGGTCTGACCTCGACCTGGCTGCGGCTCACGACTCGCTGCGCGCCACGGCGACGACGGCGGCGACCAGCAGCTGGTCGTGCTCGGGTGACACCGAGCGGAGGTCGAGCAGCAGCGCGCCCTGCTCGGTGCGGCCCACGACCGACGGGGTGCCCCGACGCAGCGCCGCCGCCCACCGCGCGGGCAGTCGCACCGCCGTGCTGGGCAGGGTGCGGCCCGGCGCTCCCCCGGCGCCGACGGCCGCAGCCGAGTCGACGACGTCGGCAGCCACGCCCTCCGCCTGGACGGCGCTCGCGACAGCGACGCGCTCGGGCGCGGACCGACTCCGGCGGCGTCTCCAGCGCGCGCAGCACCGGCGCCGCGGGCCCGCGCAAGGTCGCCTCCAGGGCCGCGAGGGTGAGCTTGTCGACGCGCATCGCACGCGCCAGCGGGTGCCGCCGCAGCCGCTCGACCAGCTCGGCGCTGCCCAGCAGCAGACCGGCTTGCGGGCCGCCAAGCAGCTTGTCCCCGCTGCCCGTGACCAGGTCGGCGCCGTCGCGCAGCGCGGTGGCGGCGTCCGGCTCGTCGGGCAGCAGCGGGTGCGGCGCCAGCAGCCCCGATCCCAGGTCGGCGACGAGCGGGATCTGCCTGTCTCGCAACGCCTCCGCCAACTCGGCGACGGACGCGCTGGAGGTGAAACCCTGCACCACGAAGTTCGACGGATGCACCTTCAGCACCATGGCGGTCTGCGGGCCGACCGCGTCGAGGTAGTCGCTCACGGTCGTGCGGTTGGTCGTGCCGACCTCCCGCAGCCGGGCACCGGTGGACTCGATGAGGTCGGGGAGGCGGAACCCGTCGCCGATCTCGACCATCTCGCCGCGCGAGACGACGATCTCGCGGCCCTGGGCCAACGCCGTCGCCGCCAGCGCCAGCGCCGCCGCGCCGTTGTTGACGACGTGCACCCCACCGGCGGCCGGCACGGCTGCGCCCAGTGCCGCCAAGGCCCCTCGGCCCCGGCGCGCGCGAGCGCCCGTGCGCCGGTCGAACTCGACGTCGGTGGGCCCGGCCGCCGCGACGACGGCCTCGACGGCCGCGTCGGACAGCGCGGCTCGCCCGAGGTTGGTGTGCAGCAGCACACCCGTGGCGTTCACGACCGGCACCATCGACGCAGCGGTGGCCGGCAGCTCGGCCAGGACGTGCTCGACGACCGCGCTCGCGGGAAGCTCACCGGAGCGCACCCGCTCCAGGACGGCGCTCACGGCGGCCTTGACGATGGCCCGACCCAGGCGCGCGATCGGCCCGGCCAGCCGCTCGTCGCCCAGCACCCGGTCGGTGCGCGGCACCGACCGTCGGACGTCGTCGACCTGCTGACCCGTGCTCACCCCCGCAGCCTAGCCAGGCGCCGCGGCCCGGTAGGGCTCGTCCGGGCCGAGGCCGAGCCGGCGCACCGCCTGCTCGGCGAGCTCGTCGGGCGAGAGCGTCACGTCGAGCACCACCCCTCGTTCGTCGGCCGCCAGCGGCTCGAGGGTGGCGATCTGGGAGTCCAGCAGGCTGGCCGGCATGTAGTGCCCGACGCGTCGCGACAACCTGGCCCGGATGACCTCCGGTGGCCCGTCGAGGTGCACGAAGTCGACGGACGGCGGGCCGTCGGCGAGCACGTCGCGGTAGCCGCGCCGCAGGGCCGAGCAGGCGATGACCGTCGACTGCCCGGCCGCGGCCCGCTCGGCCATCCAGACCGCGAGGCTGTGCAGCCACGGCCAGCGGTCGTCGTCGTCCAGGGGCACGCCGGCTGCCATCTTCAGGACGTTGGCCTCGGTGTGGAAGTCGTCGGCCTCGGCGAAGACGTAGCCGGTCATCGCGCTGACGCGCGTCGCCACGGTGGTCTTGCCGCAGCCCGAGACGCCCATGACGACGACGTGCCTCGTGCCGGTCGGCGTCGTCTCACCAGTCATGCACGGTGCCGTCCTTGAGGCGGTTGAACGGCAGGTAGGCCGGCTGGTAGGGGAAGCGGGCCGCCGCGGCCTCGTCCAGCTCGACCCCGAGACCCGGCTCGTCGCCCGGGTGCAGGTACCCGTCAGCGAACGTGAAGCCCTGGCGGAACACCTCGTTGGTGAGGGCGCCGTGCCGCATGTACTCCTGGATGCCGAAGTTGTGGATGGCGAGGTCCAGGTGCAGCGCAGCGGCCATCCCGACCGGCGAGATGTCGGTGGGACCGTGGATGCCGGACTTGATCTGGTACTGGGCCGCGTAGTCGAGCAGCTTGCGCATGGCGGTGATCCCGCCGGTGTGCGTGACGGCAGAGCGCACGTAGTCGATGAGCTGCTCGCGGATCAGGGTCTGGTAGTCCCACACGGTGTTGAACACCTCGCCGATGGCGAGCGGTGTGGTGGTGTGCTGGCGCACCAGGCGCAACGCGTCCTGGTTCTCGGCCGGGGTGCAGTCCTCGAGCCAGAACAGGTCGTACGGCTCGAGGCTCTTGCCGAGCCGCGCGGCCTGGATCGGCGTCATGCGGTGGTGCCCGTCGTGCAGCAGCGGCAGCTCGGGCCCGAACTCGCCGCGCACCGCCTCGAACACCGACGGGATGTGCCGCAGGTAGGCGCGGGTGTCCCAGTCCTCCTCGGCGGGCAGCGCCGTGCGCTGGGCCGGCTCGTAGTCGTAGCGCTTGCCTCCGGAAGCCGGCTGGGCGGCGACGCCGTACACGGCGTTCAGGCCGGGCACGGAGGTCTGCACGCGGATCGACCGGTAGCCGAGCTCGAGGTGCTCGCGGATGGAGTCGAAGATCTCCTGGGTGTCGCGACCGGACGCGTGGCCGTACGCCATGATCCCGGTGCGCGAGGCACCTCCGAGGAGCTGGTACAGAGGCATGCCCGCGGCCTTGGCCTTGATGTCCCACAGCGCGACGTCGACCGCGGCGATGGCCGCCATGGTGACCGGTCCCCTGCGCCAGTAGGCAGAGCGGTAGAGGAACTGCCAGGCGTCCTCGATCCGGTGGGCGTCGCGACCGACGAGCAGTGGGACGACGTGGTCGCGCAGGTAGGACGCCACAGCCAGCTCGCGACCGTTGAGGGTGCCGTCGCCGAGACCGGTGAGGCCGTCCTCGGTGGTGATCTTCAGCGTCACGAAGTTGCGGTCGGGGCTGGAGACGACGACGTCGGCGGCGACGATCTTCACGGCGTACCTCTCTGCGGTCGCGGGGTGTGGGGGTTGGGGGGCTTAGCGCAGTGCGGAACCGGGTCTGAGCCCGTCGAGCAGGTGCAGCTCGGTGCGGCGAGGCAGGCCCTCCCAGTCACCGTGGCTGCTCACGGCGAACGCACCCAGCACGGCGCCGCGCCGCAGGCACTCCTGCGCCGGCAGGCCGTCGAGCAGCCCGGACAGCAGTCCGGCGCTGAACGCGTCTCCAGCGCCGAGGGAGTCGACGGCGGTCACCGGCAGCGCAGGGGCGTCGTGGCGCGCGCCGCCGGCCCACAGGGTCGCGCCGCTCGCGCCGCGCTTGACCGCGACGTGCGAGGCGCCGGCGTCGAGCAGTGCTGCGACGGTGGCGGCCTCGTCGTGCGCACCGTCGGCGAGCAGGTCGAGCTCGTCGTCCGAGGCGATGACGACGTCGACGTGCGCCGCCAGCTCGCGCAGGCAGTCACGCGCCTGCTCGCGAGACCACAGGCGAGTGCGGTGGTTGACGTCGAGCGACACCGTCGCGCCAGCTGCGCGCGCGGTCCGGGCCGCCCACAGCACCGTGTCGCGGCAGCTGCCGGACAGCGCCGGGGTGATACCGGTGAGGTGCACCAGCCGGGCACCGGCGGCGAGAGCCTGCTCGACGTCGGCCACCGACAGCGCGGACGCGGCGCAGCGGTCGCGTCGGTACTCGACGCGGGCGAGGTCGGCGGTGCGGCTCTCGACGAACATCAGGCCGGTCGGCCGGTCGGCGTCGCGGACGACGTCCTCGACGGCCACGCCCTCCGCGCGCAGCTGGGCGAGCACCAGGTCGCCGAACGGGTCGGCTCCGAGGCGCCCGGCCCAGCGGACCCGGTGACCGAGTCGCGCCAGCCCGATCGCGACGTTGGACTCGGCTCCGGCCAGGCGTGCTGTGAGGGTGCTGCCCTGCATGAGCGGGCCGGTGCACCGGAACGACACCATGGCCTCGCCGAGGGTCAGGACGTCCGCCGTCTCGCCGCTCACGTCGCTGCCTTCGCGACGGCCGCGAGGTAGGCGCGGGCGCGCTCGCCCAGGGCGTCGAGGTCACCACCGGTGGCTGCGTCACCGAGCAGCGGGCTGCCGACGCCGACGCCCAACGCGCCCGCTCGCAGGTACGCGCCGACCTCGGCCACCCCGACCCCGCCGACGGCGAGGAACGGGATCTGCGGGAACGGGTCGCGCAGCGCCTTCAGGTAGCCGGGACCGCCCGCGGACGCCGGGAACACCTTGACCGCGGTGGCGCCCGTCCGGTGCGCGGTGAGCGCCTCGGTGGGGGTGAAGGCGCCGGCGGCGACGGGCAGGCCGCGCCGCACCGACTCCGCGACCGACTCGGCCAGCGCGGGGGTGACGACGAACTCGGCACCGGCGGCCTCGACGTCCGCCACCTCCGCGACCGTGAGGACCGTGCCGGCACCGACCCACGCCTGGGCGGGCTTGCGGCCCGCGACCTGCGCGATCGCCGCACAGGCGCCGGGAGTGGTGAGGGAGATCTCGACGAGCTCCAGGCCGGCGTCGAAGAGCCGCAGAGCGGGCTCGACCAGGGCCGCGCCGTCCGCGCCCCGCAGGATCGCCATGACGGGAGCGCGGCGCACCGCGTCGAGGAACGTCGTGTCGTGAGGACCGTTCATCGGGCTCACCACTCCGCGAACGCGCCGTCGCGGTGCCGCCAGACCGGTCCCCGCCAGGCGTGCCCTTGCCGGTCGGCCGCCCGCACCGCGTCCTCGTCGACGTCGATGCCGAGCCCCGGGGCGTCGAAGCGCTCGATGTGCCCGTCGACGAACGCGAAGGGCGCGGTGTCGAGGAGGTAGTCGAGGACGTCGGCCCCCCGGTTGTAGTGGATGCCGATGCTCTGCTCCTGGATCAGGTAGTTCGGCGTGGCGAAGCCGACCTGCAGGCACGCGGCCAGCGCGATCGGACCCAGCGGGCAGTGCGGCGCCAGCTGGACGTCGAACGTCTCGGCGAGCGCGGCGATCTTGCGCACCTCGGTGATGCCGCCGGCGTGCGAGAGGTCCGGCTGCGCGACGGCGATCCCAGCCTGCAGCACGGGCAGGAACTCCTGGCGGGAGTAGAGCCGCTCCCCCGTCGAGACCGGCGTGGTCGTCGACCGCACGAAGTCGCCGATGAGGTGCGAGTTCTCGGGCACCACCGGCTCCTCGAGGAAGAACGGCCGGTAGGGCTCGAGCAGCGGTGCGACCCGTCGGGCGTTGGCGAGGGTGAAGCGACCGTGGAAGTCGACGGCGACGTCGCGGTGCTCGCCGAGCACCTCGCGCGCGGCGGCGACGCGGCGCACCACGCCGTCGAGCTCGGCGACGGAGGCGATCGGGCTCATCCGCCCGCTCGCGTTCATCTTCACCGCCGTCAGGCCCGCCTCGACCTGCTCGGCGATGTGGTCGGCGACCTCCGCCGGCTCGTCGCCGCCGACCCAGCCGTAGACGCGGATGCGGTCGCGGACCGGGCCGCCGAGCAGCTGGTGCACCGGCGCCCCGTAGTGCTTGCCCTTGATGTCCCACAGGGCCTGGTCGAGACCGGAGACGGCGCTGGCGAGGATCGGGCCGCCGCGGTAGAACGAGCCCTTCGTCATGACCTGCCAGTGGTCTTCGGTGCGCAGCGCGTCTGCGCCGACCAGCAGCTCGCTGAGCTGGTCGACCGCAGTCCGCACGGTCTCCGAGCGACCCTCGCAGGTCGCCTCGCCCCACCCCACCAGGCCGCTGTCGGTCTCGACGCGGACGAACAGCCAGCGAGGCGCGACCATGAACGTCTCGACCCGCGTGATCGTCGGCATGTCAGCCCTTCGTGGCGCCGGCGGTCAGGCCGGAGACGATGTACTTCTGGGTGAACAGGGCGATGACGATGATCGGCAAGGTCACGACGGTGGCCGCCGCCATCAGGCCACCCCAGTCGATGCTGGCGTACCCGACGAAGTTGAAGATGGCGACCGGGAGGGTCTTCGTCTGCGCGCCGGAGAGCACGAGAGCGAACATGAAGTTGTTCCAGGAGAAGATGAACGCGAGGATCCCGCCGGTGGCCACGCCCGGCAGCGACAGCGGCAGGACGATGCGCCGGAAGGCGCCGATGGCCGTGAGCCCGTCGACGAGGGCGGCCTCCTCCAGCTCGATGGGCAGCGAGTCGAAGTAGCCCATCATGATGTAGACCACCAGCGGCAGCGCCACGAACATGTGGCTCAGGATCAGGACCGTGTAGCCGCCGACCAGGTGCAGGTTCGAGAAGACGTAGTACCACGGCACCAGCAGCGAGACGCCGGGGATGACCCGCGCCATGAGGACGACGATCGAGGATCGGCGCATGTTGAAGCGGCTCATCGAGTAGGCCGCCGGGACTCCCAGGACGAGCGAGACCCCGGTGGACACGAAGGCGACCCAGAAGCTGTTGACGATGAACTGCACGTAGCTCGCCTGCTTGAGCACCTTGGTGTAGTGCTGCAGGGTGGGTGAGAAGAAGATCGCCTTGCCCGCGTCGTAGATGTCGACCGTCGTCTTGAACGACGCGAGGACCATCCAGACCAGCGGGCCGATCAGCATGAGCACGACGACCACGAGGGCCACGGCCCGGAAGACCGAGAACGGTTTGCGCCTGCGGGACATCAGGAGTCCTCCTTGCGCCGCGTCAAGGCCCACATCGAGCCCACGATGATGAGGAAGAAGATGACGAGGACGGCCGAGGCGATGCCGTACTCGTTGTAGTCGAAGCTCAGCCCGTACGCGTAGACGTTGAGGGTCTCGACCTCGTGGAACGAGCCGCCGCCCTTGCCCTTGGTGGCGTAGAGGATGTCGAAGGTCTTGATGGCGTCGATCCCGCGCAGCAGGATCGCGACGATGACCGTGGGCATCAGCAGCGGCAGCGTGACGTACCGGAACCGCTGGAACGCGGTGGCACCGTCGACGAGAGCCGCCTCGTGCGGCTCCTCGGGCAGCGAGGTGAGGCCCGCCAGCAGGATGAGCACCACCATGGGCGTCCACTGCCAGACGTCGATGAACGCCGTCGTCGTCAGCGCCGTGTTCTCGCCCGACAGCCACGGCTGCGGCGGGATGCCGAACCAGCCGAGCGCCTGGTTGGCGAAGCCGATGTTGGGGTCGAGGATCAGCCGCCACATCATGCCGACCGCGACCGGCGTCGCCACCAGGGGCAGCAGGATCGCGGCTCGCACCCACTTCTCACCGCGGAAGGGCTTCCACAGCAGCAGGGCCACCACCATGCCCAGCACGACCTCGAACAGCAGCGACAGCCCGGTGAAGTAGACCGTGCGGCCGACCGCCGGCCAGAACCGCGCGGTGTCGGTCAGCACGTCGAGGTAGTTCGCGATGCCGACGAAGGACTTGTCGGCGCGGACCGAGCCCTCGGCGTCGGTGAGGCTGAGGTACACGGTCCAGCCGACGGGGAACACGATGAGCACGGCCACGAAAGCCATCGCCGGCCCGGCGAAGAGCCACTTGATGTTGCGGTTGGCCCAGCGTGACCACCCCGGTGTCCGGGGTGAGGACGACGTCTCCGCGCGAGGCGCGGTCTGCACTGCCATGGGATCTCCGGTGGGACGTGCCGCACCGGCCGGGGCGCTGTGGCCCCGGCCGGCACGCGGCATCACTTGTTCTCGTCGTCCAGCAGTGCCTGGAAGGCCTTCTGGGCCGTGTCGACGGAGGCGGCGACGTCCTTGCCGGTGATCGCGTCGACGATCGGCTGGCCCACGATCTCACGTGCCTCGGGGACCTTGATGACCAGCGGCCGGTCGTGGCCCACGCCGTTCTTGGTGCTCACGGCGATCGCGTCGGCGAGGTCCTTCGGGTACGTCGCGGTGCCCTCGGGGTTCTCCCACACCGACTGGCGAGCACCGGGGACCCCGGCCTTCTGGTTCGCGAGCACCTGCTCCTGGCTCGTCGCCCACTGGATGAACTTCCAGGCGTTGGCCTTGTTCTTCGAGGCGTCGTTGATGCCGAGCGCCCAGGACGGGACGTTGTAGGGCTTGGAGCCCGCGGGGCCCGCAGGGAACGGCGCGAAGCCCACCGTGTCGGACACCTTCGACTTGGCCGGGTCCGTGGCGTTGGCGTACAGGGAGTCGGCCTCGGTGTAGAACGCCGCCTTGCCCTGGGTGAAGATCGCCATGGCCTCGGGCCAGCTCATGTCGGTGCTGACGTTCTTGGGGCCGTAGTCCTTGATCAGGCTGCCGTAGAGGGCGTAGGCCTGCTTCGCGGCGTCGGTGTTGACGGCAGCCTTGCCGCTGTCGTCGATGAACTCGCCGCCCATGCTGTACAGGAAGCTGGAGAACTGCGTCACGGCCGCGGACTTGCCGGTACGCGCCACGAAGCCGGCGATACCGGGGTTCTGTGCGGCGATCTTGGCAGCGTCCGCCTTGAGCTCGTCGAGCGTCGCGGGCGGCGCGGCGATGCCGGCCTTCTTCAGCAGGTCCTTGCGGTAGTACAGGACCTCCTGCTCGGTGATGAGCGGCACGCCGACGACCTTGTCCTTGTAGGTGGTCGAGCCCACCGGGCCGGCCTGGAAGTCGCTCCAGTTCCAGTCCTTGGCGGACTTCACGTCGTCGGTGAGGTCAGCGAGGTACTTGTTCTTGGCGAACAGCTTCCCCTCCTGCAGGGGGCGGTACATCATCACGTCGAGGTCGGACGTGCCGGCGTTGAGCTTGACGTTGTACTGGTCGGAGAGCTGGTCCTCGCCGAGCTGGGTGATCTCGACCTTCAGCCCGCTGGACTTCTCGAACTCCGGCAGCGCCTTCTTGATGTTCTCGGTCCACACGTGGTTGGCGAGCGTGACGCGCACGGTCTTGGAGTCGGCGCTGTTGTCGCCGCTGCCCGAACCCCCGCAGGCGGAAAGGCCGAGGGCTGCCGTCGCGGCCAGCGCGACTGCCGTGAGTGAGTGCCGTCTCACAGGTGTCTCCTTCTGTCGTGGCCGCCCCGCCGTTGGAGCTGTCGCCCAATCACTAGTAGGACTAGTGGAGCGATAGTAGGTTGATAAATCCGCCGTATGCAAGAGGTGAGCGTCATGGATAGGATTTATCTGTGACGCCTGCTGCCGAGCACCCCTCCGCCGCCGAGCCCGACGCCCGACCCGACGCGCCCTCTGCGGCGCCGCCCGGGCTGCCGGGGCTCCATGCCCGCGTGCTCGACCAGATCGGCACCGCGATCTGCGGGGGTGAGCTGGCCGACGGCGCGGTCCTCTACATCGACGACCTCGCCGAGCGGTACGCCGTCTCACGCTCGGTGGTGCGCGAGGCGCTGCGGGTGCTCGCCTCCATGGGGATGGTCGAGTCCCGGCGGCGCGTCGGCACCCAGATCCGGTCCGCCTCGCAGTGGAACGTCTACGACCCCCACGTCATCCGCTGGCGCCTCGCCTCCCGGCAGCGCAACGTGCAGCTGCGGTCGATGACCGAGCTGCGCACCGCCGTCGAGCCGCAGGCGGCCCGGCTCGCCGCCGAGCGCACCAGTCCCGACGCCGCGAGCGACCTGGTCGGCACGGCCGCCCGGATGTGGGCCGCCGGCCAGAGCGGTGACGAGGAGGAGTTCTTGCGCCTCGACATCGACTTCCACCGCCAGGTGCTGGCCGGCTCGGGCAACGAGATGTTCGTCAAGCTCAACGAGCTGGTCGCCGAGGTGCTGGCGGGCCGTCACCACTACGGCCTCATGCCGCACCACCCGCAGGAGGAGGCCATGCGCCTGCACGCCGACGTCGCCCAGGCGATCCAGCGACGCGACGGCGATCGGGCCCACCAGGCCATGGTGCGCATCATGGAGCAGGCGCTCGAGGAGATGAAGTCGATGTGGGTCGACGACGGGCCGGCGCCCACCACCTGACGCGACGCGGTCAGCCCGTGCGGTGCACCTTGTGCGGCGCCGCCTGCGCCAGCGGCTTGACCACCACCAGGTCGATGTTCACGTGGGCCGGACGCGTCGCCACCCACGCGATCGCGTCCGCGACGTCCGCAGCAGTCAGCGGCTGCGCGACCCCCGCGTAGACGGCGTCCGCGCGCTCACGGTCGCCGCGGAACCGCACGAGCGAGAACTCGTCGGTGCGCACCATGCCGGGCGCGATCTCGCTCACGCGCACCGGGCGCCCGTTGAGCTCGAGGCGCAGCACCTGGCTCAGCGCCGACTCGGCGTGCTTGGCGGCGACGTACCCGCCTCCCCCCTCGTAGGGCGTGTGGCCGGCGATGGAGCCGGTGAACACCACGTGCCCACCTGACCCGGCCTCCAAGGCAGGAAGCAGCGCCTTGACCATCCGCACGGCACCCAGCACGTTGACGTCGTACATGCGTTGCCAGTCGTCGACGTCGGACGACGCCACGGCCTCCATGCCGAACGCGCCCCCGGCGTTGTTGACGAGCAGCGCGACGTCGGGCAGGTCCGCGGCGAGCGCGGCGACGGAGGCGTCGTCCGTGACGTCGAGCGTGGCAGCTCGGAGGTGCTCGTGGCTCTCGGCCAAGGCGTCCAGCCGATCGCGCCGCCGAGCAGCGGCGACGACCTCGAACCCTTGCGCCGCAAGGCGTACAGCCGTCGCTGCGCCGATGCCGCTGCTGGCTCCGGTGACGACGGCCACGGGACGCGGCCCTCCGCCGTTCTGCGGTGCGCTCATGTCGTCAGCCTAGGCGCACGGCGGCCCCGCGACGCGCGCGCGTCGCGGGGCCGTCGTCGCCGCGGACCTACTGCGCTGCGGGTCCGGCGAGGAAGAACGACACCTGGCCGTCGTTGACGCTCGCGTCCAGGGTCTGCTCGTCGAGGAGCTGGGACGCCTGCGGCTCGACGAAGACGCGCACGCCGCCGTTGTCGATGACGTCGTCACCGGGTGCCGGGTCGCTCACGACGCTGAGCTCGAGCCCGTCACCGCCGGGGGCGAGGCGCAGTCCGGCGTTCTCGGGGGCCTGCGGGGACTGGGTGAGGCCACGGACGACGTCCACGGCCTGGTCGGTCAGGGTGAGCACGAGTTCGCTCCTGTCCGTCGGGATCCTTCGGTCACTCCACCTTCACCACGACTTGGCGGCGAGGTCAAACGCGAACGCCCGGGCCGTGCTGGGCCCGGGCGTGTCGCGACGCGGTGACGTTCACTCCTCCTCGACGACGTGGACCGCGGCCTCCTCGGCCGACGCGCCCGCCCCGTCGATGCCGACGTCCTCCCCGACGAGGTCCTTGTCGAGGTCGGGCCCCGTGCCGTGGTCGGGGTCGACGAGCCGGCCCGCTCGGCGGTCACCGACCTCGTCGTCGCCGCGGAAGCCCTCGTCGGCCGCGCGCTCGGAGTCGGGGTCGTCGTCGCCGGTGTCGTCCCGGTCGGCCAGCGGGTCGTCGAACGCGAGGTTGGGGTCGGGGACCTCCTGGGCCAGGCGCATGTCGAGGCTCTCGCCCTGGCGCTCCTCCTCGTACGTCGTGCCGAACTTGTCGACGCCGAGCGGCTTCTCCGGCGGGCTGTAGCCCTCGTCCAGCGGGTCGACCAGGCCGCGGTCGTCGAGGGTGTCCTCGGCGCCGGGCTGGTCCTCGTCATCGACGCTGAACACGCCGCTGCTGTCGACGTCGCTTCTGCTGTCGTCAAGGTCGCTCATGCTTCGAGCCTGCCACGACTGGCGGGGTCCTGCGCGGTCACCGGCAGATCGGTTCCGTGGTGCCAGTCGGCCCGCTCGGCGCCGTCAGCTCGGGGGCAGGAGCGTCCTGCGGTCGTCCGGCAGCCGGCGGGTCGCGCCCTGCCGGTCGAGCAGCTCGAGCAGCGGCACCGCGACGCGGCGTGACGTGCCCCAGGCGTCCCGCGCCGCCGCGACCGCGAACGGCTGCTCGAGCCGGCGCAGCGCCTCGAGCGCCGCCTCGACGCCCACCGGCGCCAGCACCACGCCAGGGGCCGCCTCGACCAGCAGCCCAGCGCGAACGGCGGCCGCCACCTCGCGCGGGCCGAGGCCCAGCGCCCGCAACCGGTCGGCGTCGGGCGGGGCGAGCGGCAGCGCCGACGTGCTCGCGAGGACCTGCTCGACGGCGCCACGCACCCGGGGTGGCAGGTCGTCGCTGGCTCGGCGGGTGTCGACGACCCGGCCCTGTCGCACCGTCAGCGGCGGCCGCACGACGAGCGCCAGGACGTCCGCGGAGGGTACGCCGAGCGCGGCTCGCGCCGCCTCGGTCGTCAACCCGGGGTCCAGCGGCTGCTCACGGTCGTGGCGCGCCACCAGGTCCTGCAGTCGCTCGGCCAGCTCGTCGGCGAGCGCCGGCGCCACCAGCCAGTCCGGGCCGCCCGCCAGCCGCTGCACCTGCTCGGCCGGCACACCCATGGCCAGCAGCCGGCTGCGTCGGACGACACCGCGCCGGCTCAGCTCGGCGGCGGCGTCCGGGCGACCGGTCACTGTCGCCAGCTGGGTCGCACGGTCCGCGGCCGACCCTCGACGCTGCAGCGGGGGCGGGTCGACGTCGAGCACCGTCACCCCGCCGAGCACCACGCGTCGTCCGGGATCGCGCAGCAGACCGACGTCACCGAGACGCAGCGGAAGGAGCCGGGCGAGCCGCAGCCGCACGACGTCATCCCCGAGCGGGCGCAGCCGCACCTCCACCTGCGCCGACCCCAGGTGCAGCAACGCCTCGGTCGGGGGTCGCTGGGACAGCCCCGTGCAGCGCACGTCGACCAGGCCGGTCGCCAGGAAGTGACCCCGCACGACGAGCGCGTCACCTCGGCGCACCTCGGCCTTCGCCGTCCCGCGCAGGTTCACCGCGACCCGAGCGACGGCGGGGACCGCGTCGTGCTGCTCCCCCAGGCTCTGCAGGCCGCGCACGACCGCCTCGCTGCCGTCCGGCAGGCCCAGCCGGTCGCCCGTGCGCAGCGTGCCGGCCGACAGCGTGCCCGTGACGACGGTGCCCGCACCGCGCACGGTGAACGAGCGGTCGACCCACAGCCGGACGGGGGCGGCGACGTCCGGCGCGGGCAGCGAGCGCACGAGCCGCACCAGCGCGGCCCGCACGGCGTCCAGCCCGGCCCCGGTGCGGGCGCTCACGGCCACGGACTCGACGGCGGCCAGGCCGGTGCCCTGGAGGCGCTCGCGAGCCTGGGCCTCGGCCGGCGCGGGATCGGCGAGGTCGCTGCGGGTGACGACGAGCAGGCCGTGCTCCACCTGCAGCGCGTTCAGAGCGTCCAGGTGCTCCTGCGTCTGCGGCTTCCAGCCCTCGTCGGCCGCCACCACGAGCACGGCCCCGGGCACCGGACCCACGCCGGCGAGCATCGTGGGCACGAACCGCTCGTGGCCGGGGACGTCGACGAAGGCGATCCGCTCGCCGTCGATCGTGGTCCAGACGAAGCCGAGGTCGATCGTGAGGCCGCGGCGCTGCTCCTCGGCGTAGCGGTCGGGCTCCATGCCGGTCAGCGCCCGCACCAGCGTGGACTTGCCGTGGTCGACGTGGCCCGCGGTCGCCAGGACGTGCATCACCCGGCCAGCCTACGGTCGCGGGCTGCACCCGCCAGCGGGCGCGATCGCGGTGGCGGAGGCGGACGGGAATCGAACCCGCCAGACCGAGATACCCGGTCTCGTCGGTGTTGAAGACCGCGGGGGCCACCAGGCACCCAGACGCCTCCCCGTGCGCGGCGCTGGGCACCGTCACGGCAGGTCCGACGCTACCGGCCACGCGCCGAGGGCGCTCACGCAGCGTCGGACTCGATCGTTGCGTCCCGACATATTTTGCTCTGCTGCGGGTATCCCTTCTCGACGGCGGACCGTCCGCCGCCCCTGACTGCAGAAAGGGGACGGTCGTGAGCTTCGACACCTCGACGTTCGTACCCGTCGCTCTCGGCTTCTTCGGACTCGGTACGGGCTACCTGATCTACGGCCCGCAGGAGCTGTTCGGCTTCCCCCATCGCGAGCCGCTCGTCGACCGGTCCACCGGCATCTGGGGCATCTGGCTGCCCGGCTTCTGCCAGCTGGTGACGGGCATCGTGCTCTTCGTGGGGCTCACGTGGTTTCAGGTGTTCAAGAACGACCCGGCGCTCTACATGGCCGCAGTGGCGTTCAGCGCCTACGGGATCCACTGGTTCGCCCTGGGCCTGAACCGCTACCAGGGCAACGACCCGCGCACCAACGCCGGCATGTCGGTCGCGTTCACCATCTTGTCCGCGACCGGCGCGTACGTGTTCTTCGACGCCGGCGTGTGGCCGGTCGGCCTGCTGTTCGTGGGGCTGACCTGGGTCTACGTCAGCGACTTCTTCCACGCGGTGGGTTTCGAGATCGCCGAGCGCTCGCTCGGCCTCGCGCACGTGCTCACGGGGCTGTGGCTCATGTACCTCACCGTCGCGACGATCCTGAACCTCGCGTCGGGCATGGACCTGCCGGCCTGACCGCCCCGCACCCTTCGGCCGAGGTCGGCTCAGGACGTCGGTGCCCCGGCGGTGCGCGCAGCCAGCCGCTCGCGCTGGGGCACGATCGTGTACTTCGGGTCCTTGGCCGAGGCGACCCCACCTTGGAAGATGCCGAAGCGCGTCAGCACCGAACCAGCCACCAGCGCAGCACCTGAGGCGACCGAGAGCAGGCGCGACCGGCGTCCCAGCAGCGCACCGACGGCGCCGACCCCCTCGAGCGCGCGAGCGGTGCGCAGCAGCGTGCCCGGCCGCCCTCGCCCGTAGGGCTCGGCGAGCATGCCGAGACGCTGGTGCAGGAGCTGGTGCGCCACCAGCTCCACGGCGGTCCCGGCCACGGCGACCCGCCGCGCGGGGCCGCTCTCGTCGAGCGGGGCGAGGGCCAGGCCGGCTCCCCCGGCCGCTGCCGCCGCGCTGCCGGCGAACAGGAACGGCATCTCGCGGTAGGCCTCGTGCCACGCGGGGACGGCGGTGTTCGAGATCAGGGCGGCGGTGTACGTCGCCAGCGGCCCGCCGAGCGCAGCCGCGCCGAGCCCGGCGGCGCGCCCCAGCAGCGGTAGCCGCCCGGTGACGTTCGACACCGCGGCGGCCGAGGCGAGCGCCGAGAACGGCGCGAGGATCCAGGAGCCCACCGACAGCGGCGAGGTCACCTTGACCGTCCGCAGCATGTTGAGGAACCGCTCGGGCCGGCCGAGATCGTGCACGAGGGCGACCGTGCCGAGGCCGGCTCCCGCCGCGGCCCCGATCCTGGCCACCCGAGCGAGCCCCGTCCGGCCCGTGGCCTCGGCGCCCTCGGCCAGCAGAGCCGAGACGCCCGCGTACCCGCCGAGGAACAGGTAGAGCGGGACGTCCGGCTGCTTCCACACGGGCGCCTTGAGGACCGGCCGGCCGTAGTAGGACTCGAACTCCGGCTCGGGTACCACCGAACGCTCTCTCACCTGCGCCTCCCCAGGAACGCGGCGATCCCGGTCGCCACCAGCCCCGCTGCCGCCACGGCCACGTGCCGCCACGTCGACGGCAGGTCGCGGGTGGTCACCACCGGGTCCGGCGGCAGCCCGTACACCTCCGGCTCGTCGAGCAGCAGGAAGAACGCACCGTCGCCGCCCACGCCGTCGTCGGGGTCGTGCCCGTACAGCCGGGCCTCCGTGACGCCCTGCTCGTGCAGGGCGTCGACCCGTTGCTGTGCGCGCTCACGCAGCTCGTCCAACGGCCCGAACTGGATCGACTTCGTGGGGCAGGCCTTGGCGCACGCCGGTTCCATGCCGGCGCCCAGCCGGTCGTAGCACAGCGTGCACTTGAAGACCCGGCCGTCGTCCTTGCGCTGGTCGATCACGCCGTACGGGCACGCCGGGACGCAGTAGCCGCAGCCGTTGCACACGTCCTCCTGCACCACGACGGTGCCGAACTCGGTGCGGAACAACGCGCCGGTCGGGCAGACGTCCAGGCAGGCGGCGTGCGTGCAGTGCTTGCACACGTCCGACGACATCAGCCAGCGGATGTCGGAGTTCTCCGGCGACTGCCCGGTGTCCCCCGCCGGAAGCTGCGGCGCGGACGGCGGAGCACCCACCGCGGGCATGCCGAGATCGGTGGTGCGGCGGGGCACCGTCTGCTCGACGAACGCCACGTGCCGCCAGGTGTCGGCGCCCAGCTCCTGGCTGTTGTCGTAGCTCATGCCGGTGAGCAGCAGGCCGTCCTCGGGGACGGCGTTCCACTCCTTGCACGCCACCTCGCACGCCTTGCACCCGATGCACACCGTGGTGTCCGTGAAGAAGCCGACGCGGTCGGGGTGGCCGTCGTAGCCGGCGTCCTGCGTCACGTCGGCCATCGGGCCGGACAGCCGGTTGCTCATGACACGCTCCCGTCCGCGATGCCGGCCCGCGACCGGTAGCCGTCGACCAGGGCCGTGAGCCCCGCGCCTCGCGGACGCCGCCCTGGCCGGATGTCGCAGGTGCCCACCTTCTCCTGGATGTGCACGTTGGGGTCGAGGGCGAGGTTGACCAGGTCGTTGGTCGAGTCTCCGGTCGACAACCCGTTGCCGCCCCAGTGGTACGGCAGCCCGACCTGCTCGATGACGTGCCCGTCGATCCGCAGCGAGCGCATGCGCTCGGTCACCAGCACCCTGGCCTCGATAGCCGACCGGCTGGTGACGATCGTCGCCCAGCCTCCGTGCTCCAGCCCTCGCTCGCGCGCCAGCCGGGGCGAGACCTCGCAGAACATCGAGGGCTGCAGCTCGCTGAGGTACGGCAGGGTGCGGCTCATGCCGCCGGCGGTGTGGTGCTCGGTGAGGCGGTAGCTCGTGAACACGTAGGGGAAGACCGGGCTCTGCGAGGGGTTCGACGGGTTGTGCGGGTCGTCGATCTTCTCCAGCACCGGGCTCTCCTGCTGGTCGTAGAGCGAGTTGCGCACCGGCGACTCGTGCGGTTCGTAGAACGACGGCAACGGCCCGTCGGCCAGACCCACCGGCGCGTAAAGCCAGGCCTTGCCGTCGGTCTGCATGATGAAGGGGTCCTGGCCACCGATCGCGTCCGGTCCGCGGGCGTCGTCGGCCGGCACGTGGTCAGGAGCGCGGTCGGGGATGAAGTCCGGCACGTCGTGGCCGGTCCACTTGCCCTGCTCGGCGTCCCACCAGACGTACTTCTTGCGCTCGCTCCACGGCGAGCCGTCCGGCCTGGCCGAGGCGCGGTTGTAGATGATGCGACGGTTGGCCGGCCACGCCCAGCCCCACTCCGGTGCCACCCAGCTCTGCTCCTGGCCGGGCTTGCGGCGCGCCGCCTGGTTCGTCTCGTCCGCGTAGACGCCGCAGTAGATCCAGCAGCCGCAGCGGGTCGAGCCGTCGTCCTTCAGCTGCGTGTACGAGGGCAGGGCCTTGCCGTCCGGGCCGGTGCCGTTGATCTCGCGCAGCACGGCGTCGGCACTCGGCTCGCCGCTGGGCTCCTCGGGGTAGTCCCACGTGAGGTCGAGCAGCGGCCGGTCCATCTCGTCGGTGGAGCCGGCGAGCTTCTCGCGGATCCGCTTCCCGAGCTCGTAGTAGAACTGCAGGTCGCTCGTGGCGTCGCCGGGTGGCTCGACGGCCTTGTGGTGCCACTGCAGCATGCGCTGGGTGTTGGTGAACGAGCCGCTCTTCTCGGTGTGAGCGGCCGCCGGCAGGAAGAACACCTCGGTGCCGACGTCCTCGGTGCGCAGCTCGCCGGTGGCGATCTCGGGGCCGTCCTTCCAGAACGTCGCCGACTCGATCATCGCGAGGTCACGCACCACGAGCCAGTCGAGGTTCGCCATCCCCAGGCGCTGCATCTTGCCGTTCGCCGAGCCGACGGCGGGGTTCTCGCCCACGAGGAAGTACCCCTTGCACCTGCCCTCGATCTGGCTCACGACGGTCGGGTAGGACGAGTGGTCGCCGCTGATGCGCGGGAGGTAGTCGAAGCAGAAGTCGTTGTCCGCCGTCGCCGTGTCACCCCAGTAGGACTTGAGCAGGCTCACGGCGTACGACCGCATGTTGCCCCAGTAACCGGTCTTGCCGGCGTCCGCCGCGACGAAGGCGTCGAGGTCCTCGTGCGCCTCGGCGTGCGGCATCGGGATGTAGCCGGGCAGCAGGTTGAACAGCGTCGGGATGTCCGTCGACCCCTGGATGCTGGCGTGGCCGCGCAGCGCCATGATGCCGCCGCCCGGCCGGCCGATGTTGCCCAGCAGCAGCTGCAGGATGGCCGCCGTCCGGATCTTCTGGACGCCGGTACCGTGCTGGGTCCAGCCGACCGCGTAGCAGAAGGCCGACGTGCGCTCGGGGCCGCTGTTGCGGGTCAGCGCGTCGGCGACGCGCTGGAAGTCCTCCGGCGAGATGCCGCAGACGCGCTCGACCAGCTCGGGCGTGTAGCGGGCGAAGTGCCGGCGCAGGATCTGCATGACGCACCGCGGGTGCTGCAGGGTCTCGTCCCGTTCCGGTTTGGCGTGCACGGCGGGACCGCCCGACCCGGCGGTCTCCGACCGGCCGGCCTCGTGCGACTCGCCGTGGGAGAGCTCGCGCGACGACCCGCTGCCATCGGCGCCGCCGGGCTTCTCGGACGACGGGGTGCCGGGCTGGTTCGGGTCGCGCTGGCCGGCCGCGGCTGACTCCTGGGCTCCCTCGTACTGCCAGGTGTCGGACGCGTACTTGCCCTTCTCGCGGTCGAGCCCGGAGAAGACCCCGTGCAGGTCCTCGGTGTCCTGGAACTCCTCGTCGATGATCGCGGCGGCGTTCGTGTAGGCCACGACGTACTCGCGGAAGTACAGCTCGTTGCTGAGCACGTGGTTGACGAGGGCACCGAGGAACGCGATGTCGGTGCCGGCGCGGATCGGCACGTGCAGGTCAGCGACGGCTGACGTGCGGGTGAACCGCGGGTCGACGTGGATGATCGTCGCCCCGCGCTCCTTGGCCTCCATCACCCACTGGAACCCGACCGGGTGGCACTCGGCCATGTTCGAGCCCTGGATCACGATGCAGTCGGAGTTCTGCAGGTCCTGCTGGAAGCTCGTGGCGCCGCCACGTCCGAACGAGGTCCCCAGACCGGGGACCGTGGAGGAGTGTCAAATACGAGCCTGGTTCTCGATCTGCACCGCGCCCATGGCGGTGTAGAGCTTCTTCATGAGGTAGTTCTCCTCGTTGTCGAGGGTCGCTCCTCCCAGGCTCGCGATGCCCAGCGTGCGCCGGACCCGCTTGCCGTTCTCCTCCCAGCTCCAGGTCTGGCGCCGGGTGGCGATGACGCGGTCGGCGATCATGTCCAGGGCGGTGTCGGCGTCGAGGTCCTCCCAGTCCGTGCCGCCCGGGCGCCGGTAGCGCACCTTCGTGACGCGTCCCGGATGCGTGACGAGCTGCTTGCTCGCGCTTCCCTTGGGGCACAGGCGTCCCCGCGACACGGGACTGTTGGGGTCGCCCTCGATCTGGACGACCTTGTCGTCCTTGACGTACACCTTCTGACCGCAGCCGACGGCGCAGTACGGGCAGATCGAGTCCACGACGCGGTCGGCCGTGGAGGTGCGGGCCTTCAGCCCGTCGGTGTGCTGCGACCGCACGGCCGCGCCACGACCCAGCAGGTCGCCGTCCTTGAGCTGCCGAAGCACCGGCCAGCTGCCGATCCACGTCTTCGCCATCGTGCCCTCCTCGACCGTTGCTGCGATGCAATCACCACTCGGCTCGATCCGCCACCGCTGACGCGTCAGGCCTAGGCTGAGTGCATGGGAGTCCGCCTGACCGAGTACGCGCGGGGTGGTGGCTGCGCCTGCAAGATCCCGCCCGGCGAGCTCGAGGCCGTCGTCCGGGGGCTGCGACCGACCCAGGCCGACGACCGGCTCGTGGTCGGGCTGGACGACGGTGACGACGGCGCCGTGGTGCGCATCGACGGGGGCCGAGCCGTCGTCGCCACCGCGGACTTCTTCACCCCCGTGGTCGACGACGCCTACGACTGGGGCCGCATCGCCGCCGCGAACGCGCTGTCGGACGTCTACGCCATGGGCGGCACGCCCGTCGTCGCGGTGAACCTGCTCGCCTGGCCCCGCGACGTGCTGGCCATGGACCTCGCCGCCGAGGTGCTGCGCGGCGGGCTGGACGTCGCCGCCGCCGCCGACTGCTTCGTCGCGGGCGGCCACAGCATCGACGACGCCGAGCCGAAGTACGGCATGGCCGTCACCGGGATCGCCGACCCCGACCGCCTGCTGCGCAACGACGCCGCCGCGGCCGGCCTGCCGCTCACCCTCACCAAGCCGCTCGGCGTCGGTGTGCTCAACAGCCGTCACAAGCAGACCGGAGAGGTGTTCCAGGAGGCCATCGAGTCGATGGCGGCGCTCAACCGCGAGGCCGCGCAGGCGGCGCTGGCCGCCGGGCATCGCGCAGCGACCGACGTCACCGGCTTCGGGCTGCTGGGGCACCTGCTGAAGATGGTGCGCGCCTCAGGGGTCGACGCCGTCGTCGACAGCGCCGCGGTGCCCTACCTCGAGGGAGCTCGCCAGGCGCTGGCCGACGGCTACGTGAGCGGTGGCACCCGACGCAACCTGGACTGGGTCAGGCCGCACCTGGCCGGGGGGGCCGACGAGGACGAGCTGCTGCTGCTCGCCGACGCCCAGACCTCCGGCGGCCTGCTCGTCGCCGGTGAGGTGCCGGGCCACCCGGTCGTCGGGCACCTCGTCCCCCGCGGCGGCGAGGCACCCCAGATCACCGTCCGCTGACCCGCGCCGCGATCAGTGGGCGCTGGAGGCCGCCCACAGGTTGATGCCGGCCTCGACGGCGTCCCGGTCGATGGCGGCGAGCTCCTCCGCGGTGAACGTCAGGTTGTCGAGCGCGGCAACGTTCGCCTCGAGCTGGCGCACGCTGCTCGCCCCGACCAGCACCGACGTGACGCGCTCGTCGCGCAGCGCCCAGGCGAGGGCGAGCTGGGCGAGCGACTGACCGCGCTCGCGCGCCATCTCGTTCAGGGCGCGCACGTGGCGCAGGGTGTCCTCGGTCAGCAGGTCCGGTGACAGCGACTTGCCCTGGCTGGCCCGCGATCCCTCCGGGACGCCGTCCAGGTACTTGTCGGTGAGCAGCCCCTGGGCGAGCGGCGAGAACGCGATGCAGCCCACCCCCTCGGTCTCGAGGGTGTCGAGCAGGCTCTCCTCGATCCAGCGGTTGAGCATCGAGTACGAGGGCTGGTGGATCAGCAGCGGCGTGCCCAGGTCGCGCAGGATCGCCGCGGCCTCGGCGGTGCGCTCGGGCGAGTAGGACGAGATGCCCGCGTAGAGGGCCTTGCCCGAGCGGACGGCGCGGTCGAGGGCGCCCATCGTCTCCTCGAGCGGCGTCTCGGGGTCGAACCGGTGGGAGTAGAAGACGTCGACGTAGTCCAGACCCGTGCGCGCGAGCGACTGGTCGAGGGACGCCAGCAGGTACTTGCGGCTCCCCCACTCGCCGTACGGGCCCGGCCACATGTCGTAGCCCGCCTTGGTCGAGATGACCAGCTCGTCGCGGTACGGGCGGAGGTCCTGAGCGAAGACCGTGCCGAAGTTCTGCTCGGCGCTGCCGTACGGGGGGCCGTAGTTGTTGGCCAGGTCGAAGTGCGTGATCCCGAGGTCGAAGGCGCGTCGCAGCGTCGCGCGCTGCCCCTCGAGGGGCACGTCGTCGCCGAAGTTGTGCCACAGCCCCAGCGAGACCGCGGGCAGCTGGAGACCGCTGCGACCGCAGCGGCGGTAGGTCATGGAGTCGTAGCGGTCGTCGGCGGCGCGATGAGGTGCGGGGATCATGCCCGCAGTCTCGCAAGCCCGGCCAGTCTTCGGCCACCGGGCCGGACGCGAACGCACGACGGCCCCCCGCGCAGTGCGGGGGGCCGTCGTCAGGCTGTCGCGATCAGAGCGGAACGACGTTCTCCGCCTGCGGGCCCTTCGGGCCCTGGGTGATCTCGAACTCCACGCGCTGGTTCTCGTCCAGCGAGCGGTAGCCCTGGGTCTGGATCGCCGAGTAGTGCACGAAGACGTCGGCGCCGCCGCCGTCCTGAGCGATGAAGCCGAAGCCCTTCTCAGCGTTGAACCACTTCACAGAACCCTGTGCCATGCCGTCTCCTCCAGGGGACGTACTGCGACCGACACTGTGCCGGTCTGGTGCGCGGTCATGCATCCCCACGTTGGAGCTGTGGCCCTGGCGAGCGGAGCCCGTGAACATCGGCGCCGTGGGGCAGATACGCCACCCCGCGGCGCCGATCAACGCAAGAAATCTGAACTGCAGCGCGACCAAGTATGCCATGCAGGCGCTCGAAATCCAGATCTTGCGCACGTCTTGTCCGAGTGCTCCGCGCGCCCGTCCGACCTGACCGCAGCGGGGTCCGCCACACGTCGGCGCTCAGGACAGGACGCGCAGCCGGATGGTCTCGGGCATCGCCTGCAGCCGCTCGATGATCTGCGGGGTGTAGTCGGCGTTGACGTCGGTCACCAGGTAGCCGACGTCCCCTCGCGTGCTCAGGCTCTGGGAGTCGACGTTGACGCCGTACTCGGCGAACAGCGCGTTGACCGTGGCCAGCACCCCCGGCACGTTGCGGTGCATGTGCGCGAGGCGGTGCGACGTCCCGATCTCACCGGCACCGATGGGCGGCAGGTTCACCGACAGCGCGGTGGAGCCACCCTGGGCGTAGCCGATCAGCTTGCCGGCGACGAAGCGTCCGATGTCCTGCTGCGCCTCCTGCGTGCTGCCCCCGACGTGCGGCGTCAGGATGACGTTCGCCAGCCCCCGCAGGTCGGACTCGAACGGGTCGCCCTGCCGCTTGGGCTCGAAGGGGAAGACGTCGATGGCCGCACCGGCGATGTGCCCGGACTCGATGTGCTTGCGCAGCGCCGCCGTGTCGACCACGAAGCCGCGCGACATGTTCATGAACAGCGACCGGGGCCGCATGGCGGCGAACTCGCGCTCACCGAAGAGGTCCTGGTTGCCCGGACGCCCGTCGACGTGCAGCGAGACGACCTCGACGGTCTCGAGCAGCTCGGTGAGGCTGCCGCAGCGCCGGGCGTTGCCCATCGCCAGGCGGTCGTCGGTGTCGTAGTAGAACACCGACATCCCGAGCGCCTCGGCCAGCACCGACAGCTGCGAGCCGATGTTGCCGTAGCCGACGATGCCGAGGCTGCGGCCACGGACCTCGTGCGACCCCTTGGCCGACTTGTCCCAGATGCCGGCGTGCATGGCGGTGTTCTTCTCGGTGAGCCGCCGGGCCAGCGCGATGATCGCGCCGATCGTGATCTCGACGACGCTGCGGGTGTTGGAGTACGGCGCGTTGAAGACGGCCACGCCGTTGCCGGTCGCCGACTCGAGGTCGATCTGGTTGGTGCCGATGCAGAACGCCCCGATCGCCTGCAGCTGCGGTGCGGCGGCGAGCACCTTCTCGGTCACGAAGGTCGTCGACCGGATGCCCAGCAGGTCGACGCCGGGCAGCGCCTCGACGAGCTCGTCCTCACCCAGTGCCCCCGAGCGGATCTCGACCTCGTGACCGGCCGCGCGCAGCAGCTCGGCGGCGTCCTGGTGGATGTTCTCGAGCAGCAGTGCGCGCACGCGGGTCTCCCCTGGGAGCTCGTCAGTGGTTCGCCACCCAGGGTACGAGGCGCGGTCGGGCACCGAGACGACGGTCCGAGAGGTGGACGCTCGCGGCCGTAGGCTCGCTCGGGTGAGCGGACGAGGGCAGACCGGCGACGACGGTCCCACGGTCGTCGCGGACCCCGACGACCCCGAGGGCCTCACGATGGTCGTCGGCGGCGTCCCCAGCAGCTACGTGCATCTCGGCGACCCGACCCGCCTGGAGTTCGAGTACGTCCGCTGGGCCGGCGACCTCATCGACGTCGTGCGCCCCGACGGCGCGCCCCTTCACGCGGTGCACGTCGGCGGGGCCGGCTGCACGCTGGCGCGCTACGTGGCGGCCACCCGCCCGCGGTCGCGGCAGGTGGTGCTCGAGGTCGACCCGGCCGTCATCGCCCTGGCCCGGGAGGCCTTCGGGTACAGCCGGCGCAGCGGCTTCCGGCTGCGCGAGGCGGACGGGCTCGCCGGGCTCGCCGCGCTGGAGGAGGGCGCGTGGGACCTGCTGGTGCGCGACGCGTTCGCCGGCGACACCACGCCGCGTCACCTGACCACCACCCGCTTCGTGCAGGAGGTCGCCCGGGTGCTGTCCCCCACCGGCGTCTACCTCGCCAACGTCGCCGACCGCCCCGGCCTGGGACTGACCCGACGCGAGGTCGCCACGGCGCTCACGGCGTTCGGTCACGTCGCGCTCGTCGGCGAGACCCAGCACCTGCGCGGACGGCGGTACGGCAACGTCCTGCTGCTGGCCTCGCGCGTGCGCCTGCCGATCGCGGAGCTCACTCGTCGCGTGGTCTCCGGGCCCGTGCCGGCTCGCGTCGTCCCGCCCGCGGACGCCGAGCGGCTCGTGGCCGGGCAGTCCCCGATCGAGGCCGACGCGCGCTGAACCGCGCCGGTCAGCTGCCCTCGCCGCTCGGGCCCTCCGACTCCGCCTTCAGGAAGCGCTCGACCTCGTCGGCCAGCTCGTCGGCCGACGGCAGCGCCTCCTCGGCCGCGAGCAGGCTGCGCCGGCCGCGGGCGCCGACGTAGGCGTCGTACTGCTCCTCCAGCGCGCTGACGACCTGGCCGACCTCCTCCGAGGCCGCGACCTGGGCGGCGATCGCCTCGCGGGTCTGCTCGGCGGCGGTCATGAGGGCGGCACGCGGCAGCGACAGGGCCGCCTCGTCGGCGAGACGGTCGAGAAGGACGGTCGCGGCGTCGGGGTAAGCGGCCTCGGCCAGGTAGTGCGGCACCTGCACGACGAACCCCATGGCCGGGTGCCCGGCCTCGCCCAGCCGCAGCTCCAGCAGCGCGGCGGCCGAGCCGGGGATGCGCACGGTGCCCGGCCAGGCCTGGCCCTGCGGCACGAGGTCGGGCTGGTTGGCGTGGCCGATCACGCCGAGCGGGCGCGTGTGCGGCACGGGCATCGCGATGGCGTGCAGGCCGATGGTGGTCGAGACGTCCAGCTGCTCGACGAGCTGGCTGACCGCGGCGACGAACCGCTCCCACTGCGTGTCCGGCTCGGGGCCGGTGAGCAGCAGGAACGCGCGGCCGTCGAGGTCGCGGACGGCGTGCAGCTCGAGGCGAGGCTCGTCGAACGAGGCGTAGTGGTCGCGGTCGTAGACCATCGCCGGACGGCGCGAGCGGTAGTCGACGAGCTGGTCGACGTCGAACGTCGCCACCACGTCGTGCTCCAGCGAGTCCAGCACGTGGTCGGCGACCAGACGAGTGGCCGAGCCGGCGTCGACGAACCCGGTGAGCGCGTGGACGAGCACCGGGCGGTCGAGCGCCGCGACCTCGTCGGGGAGCTCGTTCAGGGTGTACAGGCTGCGCGGGTCGAGCACGTGGTCCTCCGTCGTCGTGGTGACGCCAGATGTGCAGGGGCGGCAGATCAGTCGAGGGCGGCGTCGCCGACGTGGTCAACGTCGGCCCGGGGCGAAACCATCCCGGCGCTCGGGCCGGTCCCTCAGGCTGCCGAGCGGCCGTCGTCGTCGCGCACGCCGAGCGGCAGCGGGCGGCCGTCGCGGCCGAGGCGCAGGCGGCGCGGGTTGGCGACCGGCTGCCCCGTGCGCGGGCGCTCGTCAGATGCCGTGGTCGTCGTGGTGGTGTCGTCCATGGCGTCTCCCCTGTCTGCGCGCACGATCGGTTGAACTCTTGACTATCTTCTCATGCGGCGCTTCGACCGCGCGACGCGGGGTCGCACGACCGCTCCGCGGTGCCTGTGGATGACGGCCGCCTCCAGCGACGCGTCCTGCCTAGGGTCGTGGTCATGAGGGTGGAACCGTGAGCACCGGTGCGAGGTTCGACGTCGACCTGGCGTCCCTGGACGAGACCACGCTGCGCCTGGCGGCGGCGGCGCGCGCGGTCGACGACCTGCGCGCCCACCCGGGCGTGCTCCGAGGTCGGGCAGCCGACACCGGGGACGCCGGCCTGGCGGCGGCCGTGGTCGACCTGGCGACGTCCTGGCAGTGGGGGCTCGAGCTACTGAGCGGCGAGGTCCGGCGCTGGGCGGCCCTGCTGCAGACCGCCGCCGACACCTACCGCAGCGCCGACCGGGTGCGTGGCGAGGCTCGGTGACCGGGCCGTCCGCGATCGTGCTGCCCGGCTCACCGCAGCGGGTGCACCAGCTCGCCGACCAGCTCCAGGAGATCTCGGCGGGGCTGCTGCGGCTGGCTGCCGTCGTCCGCGTGACGGCCGCCGCCGACTGGCACGGCGTGGCCGCTGCGGCCTTCCGCCAGCTGCTCACCCTCGACGCCGACCCACTCGCCAAGGCTGGTGCGGTGCTGGCCCAGGCGGATGAGCACCTGCGCGCTCACGCGTCCGTGCTGTGCTCGGCCCAGGCGGACGCCGAGCACGCCGTCCTGCTCGACCGCCGGGCGGCCTGGGCCACCGAGCAGTGGCGGGCCGACGCTCGCACGGCGGTTGATCCCGGGCATGCGCTGCGCCGTCGAGCGGCCGACCTGCTGGCCGAGGCCCGACGGCGGGTGGCGACCAGTGGCGCCGCGGCGGCCGCTGCGCTGCACGCCGCAGCACGGCTCGCGCCCACCGACCCGGGCCGGGTGTCGCGCGACGTCGCTCGGGCCTGGGCGAGCTCGCGCGAGCTCAGCGTGGGCGCCGTCGAGTCGTCGTGGGGCCTGCTGACGCTGGCCGCGCGCTTCAGCACCGCCCGAGCGATGGGCGACCCGCTGGGCTACCTGCACGACGCCCGGGCCGACGCCCGGTCCGCGGTGGCGTCGCTCCACGAACCGAAGGCGCTGGCCCGCTCCGCGCTCGACGTCGACACGTTCGAGGACTCCCCCGCTCGTTGGCTCGGCCATCTGCTGCCCGGGGCGGCGCTCGGGGTGGCCTCCGGCGGCACGTCGGTGGCCACGCGGTCGTCGTCCCTGGCCGTCAGGGCCCTCAGCCGCGCGCCCGGTGAGCGCGGCACCGCCCTGCGCGCCGCGGTCACCGGCCGCGGCGGCTACGGCCGGAGCGGGTTGCGCGCCCGCGACCTGGCCGCCACGGCTGGCCCACCGAGCCCGCTCGGCACGTCGGTGCGGCTGCCGGGCGAGGCCTCGGCAGTCGGTGCGGCCGCGGCGCGCGACGCGCGCTGGGCCGAGGCCCGGCTCACGCCGAGCGTCGAGCGGGCGATCGAGCGGGCCGGTGGGGCGCGCGTGGGTCAGCAGCACGCGCTGAAGGGGGTCGGGTCGCTGCGTCGCAAGCTCGCCGACGAGCTGGGCACCGGCGTTCGCACGACTCCCGCCGCCGCGCGGCTGAACGACACGGTGCGCTACACCGTGGTGCATCCCGACGAGCGCTACGTCCACGGCGCTCTGCGCACGGTCGAGCAGCTGCGCGCGGCGGGCTTCGAGCTGGCGCAGGCCAAGTCGACGTGGGGAGGGCAGCGCTACCAAGGGCTCAACCTGGTCTGGCACGACCCAGGCACCGGCCGGCTGTTCGAGGTCCAGGTGCACACGCCCGGCAGCTGGGAGGCGACGGTCCGCACCCACGCGGCGTACGAGCTCTATCGCGACGCGGGCGTCGATGCCACGACCAAGGCCCACCTGGAGGCCGAGATCGGCGCGCAGTACGCCGCTGTGCCACGCCCGCACGGCATCGACGTCCTCAGCGCGCGGCTGCGGGCGCTGGGCCTGGACGCGCCGCCGCACGCGACGGCGCCGCAGCTCGCCGGCGTCGACCCCCGCCGTCTCGCCGACCACGCCGCGGCGAGCCTGCTGGTCCCCCTCGGGCCCGGGCACCCCGACCTCGCGGACCGGCCCGCCGCTGCGACGACGCCGTCGGGAGGTGAGAGCATCGCACCCGGTGGCGCCGTGCTCCGGCCGCTGCCGTGACCCGCGCAGGCGCAGCCGGACGCCGGCCGCACGAACGACAGCTGGAGGATCTCGATGGGTGCACAGGACGGCCGGGTCGCGCTGGTGACCGGCGCAGCGCGTGGGATCGGCGCGGCGACCGCGCGTCGCCTCGCCGCGGAGGGCGCCCGGGTGGCGCTGCTCGACCTGGACGAGGGAGCCGCCGCCGCGACGGCCGCGCAGATCGCACCCGACGCCGTCGGCATCGGGGCGGACGTCACCGACGCCGACGCCGTCCAGCGCGCCGTCGAGCGCGTGGTGAGCGAGCTCGGCGGCCTGGACGTGCTGGTCAACAACGCCGGCGTGACCCGCGACAACCTGCTCTTCAAGCTCACCGAGGACGACTGGGACACCGTCATGAACGTGCACCTCAAGGGCGCGTTCCTCATGAGCCGGGCCGCCCAGAAGCACCTCGTCGACCAGCGCTACGGCCGCATCGTGAACCTCTCGAGCGTGTCGGCGCTCGGCAACCGCGGTCAGGCGAACTACTCCGCCGCGAAGATGGGCCTGCAGGGGTTCACCCGCACGCTGGCCATCGAGCTGGGGCCGTTCGGCGTCACCGTGAACGCCGTGGCCCCGGGCTTCATCGCCACTGACATGACCGACGCGACGGCCGCCCGGCTCGGGCTCAGCCCCGAGCAGCTGCGCTCGGCGAGCGCCGAGGCCACGCCGGTACGCCGCGTCGGTGAGCCGGACGACATCGCCAACGCCATCGCGTTCCTCGCCTCACCCGCCGCCTCGTTCGTGACGGGCCAGACGCTCTACGTGGACGGCGGCGCCAAGCTCTGAGGCTCTCAGGGGCGCAGCGTCTCGTCGCCGGTCATGCCGCGGCTGCGCAGCTCGCGCACCAGGCCGTGGCCGTTGGGCGCGTGCACCCACGGCACGTCGGACCCTGAGCTGGTCGGCTGCTGCTGGCCGGCCAGCGGGGCCGGCGTCCCGTGGGTCAGCACCTGCTCGGTGAGACCGAGCTCGCGGATCGCCACCAGCCGCACCTTGTCGGGTCTGGCCCACACGAGCTCGTCGTAGAGCGCGGGGTCGTGCTGGCCGTCGTCCCCGACGAGCACCCACCGCAGCTGGGGCAGCTCGTCGAACAGCCGCCGGAAGGTGGCGCGCTTGTGGGCCTGCCCCGAGCGGAACCAGCCCTCGGGTGTGGGTCCCCAGTCGGTGAGGAGCAGGGGTCCGTCCGGGAAGCCGCGCCGGCGCAGGAACCGCTGCAGCGCCGGCGCGAGGTTCCAGGCGCCGGTCGAGACGTAGACGACGAACGCACCCGGCTCGTGCCGGGTGATCGTGCGGTACAGCTCGGCCATGCCCGGCACCGGGCGGCGGGACTCCTCCCGGCGGACGAAGGTGTTCCAGAACGCGAGGAACGGGCGAGGCAGCGCGGTGACGAGCACCGTGTCGTCGACGTCGCTGATGACCCCGATGCCTTCGTGCGGCCCGACCACGCGCACCGGCGCCTCGGTGACCTGGTCACCGGCGATGCGCAGCTCGGCGGTCGCCCAGCCGGGGGCCAGGTCGGCCTCTAGCGTCACGTCGACGTAACCACCACGGCCGCTCTCGACGACGTGACGCCGGCCCGCCACGTCGATGGCCACGGGCACGCCACCGAGCTTGGCGCTGACGAAGTGCCGCCACCCCCGGAACGCCTCGTCGCTGCGGTCACCCACACCGGGCGGGGACAGCAGCACCCGGCCCAGCACCCGCACCCACCCGTCGGTGCCGTAGCCGGTGTAGGCCATCACGCGAGGACGCCACCCGCGGCGGTAGAGCAGGCGGGCCAGCGCCCGGTTGAGCGCGTCCTCCGTCCGAGCCGCGCGATGCAACGGCGGGGGTGTGCTCACGCGCCCACTGTAGGAGAGTCGCCGTACGGTGGTCGGGTGAGCGATCGCCTCGAGGTGTCGGTGGCCGACCTGGCGCGGGGCGGCGCCTACCCCTGGCTGACCGCCGTGGTGGTGCCGCGCCCGATCGCGTGGGTCACCAGCCTGTCGGCGCAGGGCGTCGTCAACCTCGCCCCGCACTCGTTCTTCACCGTGGCCTCCGCCGAGCCACCGGTCGTGTCGTTCACGTCGGTGCGCACCAAGGACTCGCTGCGCAACATCCGCGCCACCGGCGAGTTCGTCGTCAACCTCGCGCCCCGGGCGCTCGCCGAGCAGGTCAACCGCACCGGCACCGACTACCCGCCCGAGGTCGACGAGCTGGCCGACGCGGGGCTCACCGCACAGCCGAGTGCCTTGGTAGCGCCGCCGCGCGTCGCGGAGTCGCCCGTCGCGCTGGAGTGCGTCTCGGCGGGCGAGCACCGCTTCAGCGACGACCCGCACCGCGGCAGCACCGTCGTGTTCGGCCGTGTGGTGCACCTGTCGGTGTCCCACGAGGTGATGGCCGGCGACGGCCTGCCGGACGTCCGGCGGCTCGCTCCGGCGAGCCGCCTCGGTCGCGACGAGTGGGCCGGCCTCGGCGAGGTCTTCGAGCTCAAGCGCCCCCGCTACCGACCGTGATCCTCAATGTGAGCCCGGTACGCGCCGATGTGCAGGGGCATGAGGTCGTTCTCCGCCCGTCGTGGCGCGCTGCTCGCCGCCGTCGTGCTCGTCGCCGCGTTCGTGAGCACCGCCGCGCCGTCCGCGCAGGCGGTCAGCCCCTCGCGGGCGGCGTCCGTGGTGGCCTCCGTGGCGTCCACGGCCACGACGGCGGCGGACGGCGCCGCTGACCCGGCTCACCCCTACAGCGACCCCGTGTGGTTCCCCCTGCGCGACTCCGCCCGCGTCTCCTGCGTGCTGGACAACTGCACCAACCCGACGTACCACGGGCACTGGGCGATCGACTGGCTCGGCGCCCTCGACGCCCCGATCCACCCCGCCGGCGCCGGTGTCTTCCACATCGGGGCCGTCAGCCAGACCTGCCCGTCGAGCGGGGTCACCGCTGGCACGTGGGTGTGGGTCGACCACGGCCCGGCGGGTGTCACCCGCTACAACCACCTCAACACCGTGGTGGCGACGGAAGGCCAGCTGGTCACGCCGGCGACCGTGATCGGGACCATGGGCCACTACGGCGAGACCTACCCGTGCCGGACGAACTACCTGCACATGGAGTACCGCGCCGATCGACTGAGCGGCCCGATCCGGCCCATCCCCTCGATGCGCGCCTGCACCGGGACGTCGGTGGTGAGCCTGCCGTCGGCCATGGGCTTCACCGGTGGCTGGAACTCGATCGCGCCGAACATCCACTACACGCCGACGACGTCGAACAGCTGCCTGCCGACGTCGTGGTCGCTGACACCCGCCAAGCCGGCGGTCGCTGTCGCGCGCGGTGTGCGCTCGGTGCGCGTCACGCCGTCCACGCGCCCGAGCGGCGTCGACACGGTGCGCGTACGCATGGAGCTCTACCACCCGAGCCTCAAGGCGTACGGCCTGCCGACCTACCGCACGATCCCCGCGTCGCAGCGCGCGACCACCTTCTACAGCCTGCTGGCCGGCCGCACCTACAGGTTCTCGATGTCCTTCCACAACGCCAGCGGGTGGAGCGCCTGGGCCACGAACCGCACGGCGGTGCCGGCGGCCCTGCCGACGACCCCTCGCTTCCGCGGCCTCAGCGCGTCGTCGACGACGATCAGCCACCTCTGGTACCGCAGCACGAGCCTCGGGACGTCGCCGGCGACCTACCTGGCCGCCCGCCGCTGCGTGGTGCGTGGCACGTGGCGGTCATGGGCCTACGCCAAGGTGCCGGTGCCGCAGATCAGCTACCAGTGGCGCAACCTGCCGCGGCGCACGTACTGCCAGGTGACGGTGCGCGCCTACAACCCGATGGGGCACAGCGGCTGGTCGAAGCGCGTGACGATCCGCACGAGGGCCTGACCGGGCCGCCCTGAGCGGTCAGATGCCCTGCCAGTCGGGCTTGCCCTCCCACACCTCGCGGTAGTAGTCGGCGAGCCGCAGCTGCCGCGCGGCGGCCGGGTCGACCAGGACGGTGACGTGCGGGTGCAGCTGCAGCACGGACGCCGGGCACGACGCGCTCACCGGTCCCTCGACGGCCGCCGCCACCGCTGCCGCCTTGCCCTCCCCCGACGCGAGCAGGACGAGGTGACGGGCCGCGCGGATGGTGCCGAGTCCCTGGGTGATCACGTGGCGCGGCACCTGCTCGGCGTCGTCGAAGAAGCGCGCGTTGTCGGACCGCGTCTGGGCGGTGAGGGTCTTGACGCGCGTCCGCGACGCCAGTGACGAGCCGGGCTCGTTGAAGGCGAGGTGGCCGTCAGTGCCGATCCCGAGGAGCTGCAGGTCGACCCCGCCCGCCTCCTCGATGGTGCGCTCGTACGCCGTGCACGCCGCGGCGACGTCGGCGGCCGCGCCGTCCGGGGCGTGCACGCGCGAGGCGTCCAGGTCGACGCGCGCGACGAGCTCGCGCTGGATGACCTCGCGGTAGGACTGCGGGTGGCCGGCCGGCAGCCCGAGGTACTCGTCGAGCAGGAACGCCGACGCCTGCGCGAGCGAGAGCTCGCCCGCCGCGCAGCGGGCGGCCAGCTCGTCGTAGACGGGCAACGGGCTGGATCCGGTGGCCAGCCCCAGCACCGCAGAAGGCTTGCGCCGCAAGAGCTCTGCGACGGAGTCGACGACGACGCCCGCGCGCTCGGCGACATCAGGCAGGACGACGACCTCCATCACGAACCCGCCGGCTCGTCGCCACCGACCAGCACCAGGCCGACCTCGAGCCGGTCGTCGACGACGACGACGTCGGCGGGGTCGCCGGGTCGCAGCCGGCCCAGCTCGGCGCCGACCAGTCGCGCGGGGCGCGTGGACGCCGCCACCAGGGCGTCGACCTCGTCGGCCCCGCAGCGCACCGCCTCGCGCACCGCACCGGCCATCGTCGTCACGCTGCCGGCGAGCACGCCGTCGGCGTCACGAGCCACACCACCACGCACCGAGACCGACCGGTCGCCCAGGACGTAGTCGCCGTCGCCGCAGCCGGCCGCGGCCATGGCGTCCGTCACCAGCACCCAGCGCCCGGCAGCGGCCGCCATCGTGAGGCGGACGGTCTCGGTCGCCAGGTGCACGCCGTCGCAGATGAGCTGGACGACGACGTCCGGGCGAGTGAGCGCCACGCCGGCGAGCCCCGGCTCGCGCCCGCTCGGCGCGGGCATGGCGTTGAACAGGTGGGTGACCGTACGCGCCCCGGCGTCGAACGCCGCGTGGGCCTGCTCGGCCGTGCAGGCCGTGTGACCGACGGACACCAGGTGGCCCCGCGCCGCGGCCCAGCGCACGACGTCGAGCGCGCCCGGCAGCTCGGGGGCGATGGTGAGACCCGTGAACGGGGTGCCCTCGACGAGCCGGGCGAGCTCGGCGACGTCTGGCGCCCGCAGCAGCCCCGTGGGGTGCACTCCCGCTCGCACGGGCGACAGGAACGGACCCTCCAGCGCGGCGCCCAGCAGCCGGGCCAGGCCGGGGGCAGCCGCGGAGCGCTGTCGGCCGGCCACCTCGAGCGCGGCGCGGGTGCGCTGCGGCGGAGAGGTGACGAGGTTGGCCACGAAGCTCGTGACACCGGCGCGGGCCAGCGCCGCGCGGGCGTCGACCCAGCCCGGCTCGTCCGCGTCGAGGAGGTCGACGCCGCCGTACCCGTTGACCTGGAGGTCGACCAGCCCTGGTACCGCAGTGCCCCGGCCGGTTCCAGCGAGCCCGACAGCTTCGACGACACCGTCGCGTACCGAGACATCACCCTCGACCACCCGCTCGTCGACGAGTGCGCGCGCCACCCCGAGCCGCCGCGTCGTGCCCTCTGTCACCAGACCTCCTGGATCGTCGTCCGCCGCGTCGTCAGCCTGCCACAGCCCGCGGAAGGTCCACCGCCCGCAGCGGTTCGCGCCGGCGAGCTCAGAGCGCACCCACGTCGGTCACCGTCACCACCGCGGTGCCCGCCTCGTCGGACGCCGCGAGGTCGACGACGGCGTGGATACCCCAGTCGTGGTCGCCGGACGGGTCGTCGAGCACCTGGCGCACCACCCACCGGCCGGGTTCCTCCTGCACCTGCAGCAGCTGCGGCCCGCGAGCGTCCGGGCCTGTGCCGACGTCCGGGTGCTCGCTGAAGTACGGCTCCATCGCCTCGCGCCAGCGCGCGGCGTCCCACCCGGCGTCGGCGTCGAGCTCGCCGAGCTCGTCCCACCGACGCAGCGCGACGAGCTCGACGCGGCGGAAGAGCGCGTTGCGCACCAGCACGGTGAACGCCCGACGGTTGGCCGTCAGCGGCGGTGGCGCCGCGTCGACCTGCTGGGGTGCGTCCGGCTCGCCGGGGTCGACGAGCTGCTCCCACTCGTCGAGCAGGCTGGAGTCGGTCTGGCGCACCGTCTCCCCCAGCCACTCGGTGAGGTCGGCGACCGCCTCGGTGCGCAGGCTCTCCGGCACCGTGCGGCGCAGGGCCTTGTAGGCGTCGGCGAGGTAGCGCAGCACCAGCCCCTCCGATCGCGACAGCCCGTAGAACGACACCAGCTCGCCGAAGCTCATCGCGCGCTCGTGCATGTCACGGGCCACCGACTTCGGTGAGAGCTCGTAGTCGGCGACCCAGGGGTGCCCGCGGCGGTACGTCTCGTACGCGTGCTCCAGCAGGTCGGCGAGCGGTCGCGGCCACGTGACCTCCTCGAGCAGCTCGAGCCGCTCGTCGTACTCGATGCCCTCGGCCTTCATCTGGGCGACCGCCTCACCTCGTGCCTTGAACTGCTGCGCCTGCAGCACCTGGCGCGGGTCGTCCAGCGTCGCCTCGAGCACTGACAGGACGTCCAGCGCGTGAGTGGGCGAGTCCGGGTCGAGCAGCTCCAGCGCCGCCAGGGCGAACGTCGACAGCGGTTGGTTGAGGGCGAAGTCGGCCTGCAGGTCGACCGTGAGGCGGGCCCGGCGCCCGGTGTCGTCCGGCTCGGCGAGCTGCTCGACCACGCCGGCCGCCAGCAACGAGCGGTAGATCGCGACGGCCTGCCGGACGTGCCGCAGCTGCTGACGCGGCTCCTCGTGGCTGTCACGCAGAAGGTGCCGGAAGTGCTCGAGGGTGTCACCTGGGCGGCTGATCACGTTGAGCACCAACGAGTGCGTGATGCGCAGGCGACTCTTGAGCGGCTCGGGCTCGGCGGCGACGAGCCGCTCGAACGTCTCGTGCGACCACGTCACCTGGCCCTCGGGTGGCTTCTTGCGCTGCACCTTCCGACGCTTCTTCGGGTCGTCGCCGGCCTTGGCCAGCGCCCGCTCGTTCTCGATGACGTGCTCCGGCGCCTGGACGACGACGTAGCCGCTCGTGTCGTACCCGGCCCGACCGGCACGGCCGGCGATCTGGTGCAGCTCGCGGGCGTTGAGTCGGCGCTGGCGGTGGCCGTCGTACTTCGTCAGGCCGGTGAGCAGCACCGTGCGGATGGGGACGTTGATGCCCACGCCGAGCGTGTCGGTGCCGCAGATCACCTTGAGCAGCCCGGCCTGCGCGAGCTGCTCGACGAGCCGCCGGTAGCGCGGCAGCATGCCGGCGTGGTGCACGCCGACGCCGTGCCGCACCAGGCGCGAGAGCGTCCGGCCGAAGCCGGAGGTGAAGCGGAAGGCGCCGATGTGAGCGGCGATCGCGTCCTTCTCTTCGCGCGTGGCGACGTTCGTGCTCATCAGGGCCTGCGCCCGCTCCAGCGCCGCCGCCTGCGTGAAGTGGACGACGTACACCGGGCTCTGGCGGGTGGTGAGGAGCTCTTCCAAGGTCTCGTGCAAGGGCGTCAGCACGTAGCTGAAGCTGAGCGGCACGGGGCGCTCGGTGCCCGCGACCACGGCGGTGCTGCGGCCCGTGCGACGGGTCAGGTCGTCGCGGAAGAACGACACGTCCCCGAGCGTCGCGGACATCAGGACGAACTGCGCCTGCGGCAGCTCGACGATCGGCACCTGCCAGGCCCAACCGCGCTGCGGGTCGCCGTAGAAGTGGAACTCGTCCATGACGACCTGGCCGACGTCGGCGTACGAGCCCTCGCGCAGCGCGAGGTTGGCCAGCACCTCGGCGGTGCACGCGATGACGGGCGCGTCGGCGTTCACGGCGGCGTCCCCCGTGACCATGCCGACGTGCGCCGAACCGAGCTGGCGGCAGAGGGCGAAGAACTTCTCGCTCACCAGCGCCTTGATCGGCGCGGTGTAGTAGGTACGCCGTCCGGTGGCCAGCGCCGCGAAGTGGGCGCCGGTCGCCACCAGCGACTTCCCGGATCCGGTGGGCGTCGACAGGATGAGGTTGCTGCCGCTGAGCACCTCGATCAGGGCCTCGTCCTGGGCCGGGTAGAGGGTGAGGCCCTGGTCCGACGTCCAGGTGGTGAAGGCGTCGTAGAGCGAGTCGGCGTCGGGCGGGTCAGGGACGAGGTCGGTGAGCAGCATCGCCGCACATCCTGCCCCACCCCGGCGTGCACTTCGGTGACAAGGTGCACGCCTGCACTCCCCCTAGGCGTGCACTTCGGTGACAAGGTGCACGCAGGGGCGGCGCGGGGGGTGGTCAGGTGTCGTCGAAGCAGGGGCCGCTGCCGGCGATGGCCAGGCCCTGGACGTCGCCCGGGCCGAGGTTCACCTGGCCCTTGTTGCTGCGGTACATGAGCTGGCCGGGGTCGTCGACGTGGTCCAGCCCGACGACGTGCCCCAGCTCGTGCTGGACGATCGTCGTGGCCTGCCCGAGCCGGCCGCTGTCCACCAGGGTGCGGAAGGTGTCGCTGGCGAGGGTGATCTGCCCGGTCACCAACCGCGCACCCGCGGGCGTGGTCAGCTCGTAGCTGCCGCCGAGCCCGGCGACCTGCCCCGTGAGGCCGGAGAAGGTGCCGCGGTCGGCGAAGCCGACGAGCAACGGCGCCCACCGGTTGCCGTACCGCTCACGCTGCACCGGCTCGCGCTGCTCGCTGACCGCCTCCGTCGTGGTGCCGTCATCGACGAAGACCAGACCGGTCGCCGCCGAGATCGACGAGACGGCATCACGCACCATCTCGACCGAGCCAGCAGGTCCCCCTCGCGGGTTGACGACGTAGTGCACCGGGCGGCACGGGTCGTACCGCACCGGGTCGCCCTGGGGGTCGACGTGCATGAAGGCGTACGGTCCGGTCAGCCTCGTCTGCACCAGCTGGCCGATCCGCACGTGGCGCGCGTCGTCCGGCAGGGGCGGGTAGCCGGACGCGGAGGTCCGACCACTCCAGGTGTCCAGGGCGGTGCGCGCCCCGGCGGTCAGCGCCGCCGCGAGGACCACGGCCACGACCAGCAGCACGCGGTCCCTGACCGACGTGCTCGACCCCACGCGGCGCGGCACGGGCGCGTCGCGAGCGCTGTCCGGACGTCTCGGCCGCCTCAGGCGACCGGCAGACCCTCGTTGACGGTGACGGCGATCTGGCGCAGCACGTGGTCGGCCACGTCGTGGGCGACCTGGCAGGTGCCGGCCGCGTGGTGCCCACCGCCGCCGTGCTCGAGCATGATCGCCCCGATGTCCACCGGTGAGGTGCGGTCGAGGATCGACTTGCCGAGGGCGAGGACCGTGTTCTGCTGGTTGCGGCCCCAGATCACGTGGGCCGACACGCGGCACTGCGGGAAGAGCGCGTAGACCATGAAGCGGTTGCCCGCGTAGATCGTCTCCTCGCCGCGCAGGTCGACGACGACCAGGTCTCCCATCACGGTGCTGCAACGGCGCAGCTGCTCGACGAACAGCTCGCTCTGCTCGGTGAAGAGGGCGACGCGCTCGGCGACGTCCGGCGTGGCGAGGATGCGCTCGACACCGTCCTGGTGCAGCACCTCGTCGATGAGCTGCATCATCAGCTGGTAGTTCGAGATGCGGAAGTCGCGGAAGCGGCCGAGGCCGGTGCGGCTGTCCATCAGGAAGTTCAGCAGCGTCCAGCCGGTGGGGCGCAGGATGTCGTCGATGTCGTACTGGGCCGAGTCGGCCTGGTCGACGGCGCGCATCAGCTCGTCGGAGATGTGGGGGAAGGCGTCAGCACCGCCGTAGAAGTCGTAGACCACTCGCGCGGCCGACGGCGCCTCGGCGTCGATCACGTGGTTGGCCTTGATCGCGGCGTTGCGCAGCGTCTCGCTGTGGTGGTGGTCGAACACGATGTGCGCCTCAGGGGCGTACGGCAGGTTCGTCAGGATGTCGCGGTCGTTCACGTCGACGACGCCGTCCTGCACGTCCTTGGGGTGGACGAACGTGATCTCGTCGATCAGGTCCAGCGAACGGAGCAGGACGGCGCACACCAGACCGTCGAAGTCGCTGCGCGTCACCAGTCGGTACTTCTGCCCGCTCATCTGTCGATTCCTCTGCCTCGCCGCGATGCAGAGCCCCTCGCCCCGCCCCTTCTGTCTCGGCGGGGTGGCGGGTGCCGTCGATCACCCGATCGGGTGACGGGGCGAGCGGTGGCCCGTGGGGACGCCGGTCAGCGGCCCCCCTCGAGCCGGCGGCTGCGCTGCTCGACGCCTGGGCCGCCGTACGGGTAGTCGGCGGCCCCGGGGTCGCTCGCGGCGTCGAGCCGCGCGGTCTGGCTCGCCGACAGGTGGAGGTCGGCGGCGCCGAGGTTGTCGTCGAGCTGCTCGACCGTGCGCGCGCCGAGGATGACGGACGCGACCGCCGGACGGTCCGCCAGCCAGGCCAGCGCCACCTGGGCCATCGAGGCACCGCACTCGTCGGCGACGGCGCGCACGGCGTCGACGACGTCCCACGTGCGTTGCGAGGAGCTGCGCCGGTCGTACGCCTCGACACCTCGCTCGGGGTTCTCGCCGAGGCGCGTCTCACCGCTGGGCCGCTCGGTCGCCGAGTACTTGCCAGTCAGCCAGCCGCCGCCGAGCGGCGACCACGGCAGCAGACCCAGGCCGTTGGCCTGCGCCGCCGGCACGATCTCCCACTCGATCTCGCGCACCAGCAGGTTGTACTGCGGCTGCAGCGTCACCGGCCGCGGCAGGCCGCGGTGCTCGGCGACGTCGACGGCGCGCTGCAGCTGCCAGCCGGTGAAGTTGGAGAGACCGGCGTACAGCACCTTGCCGGCCCGCACCGCGTCGTCGAAGAAGGCGAGGGTCTCCTCGATCGGCGTCAGCGGGTCGAAGGCGTGGCACTGGTAGAGGTCGACGCATTCGACGCCGAGCCGCCGCAGCGAGGCGTCGAGCGCGCGCGTGAGGTGACGTCGCGAGAGCCCGACGTCGTTGGGCCCGTCGCCCATCGGGAAGCGTCCCTTGGTGGCGACCACGACCTGCTCGCGGTGGGCCGGCTCCGTGCGGGCCAGCCAGCGGCCGATGATCTCCTCGCTGGCCCCGCCGGCGTAGACGTCGGCGGTGTCGACGAGCGTGCCTCCAGCGGACAGGAACCGGTCGAGCTGGCGGTGCGCCCCGGCCTCGTCGGTCTCGGCGCCGAACGTCATGGTGCCGAGCGCGAGCCGGGACACGACGGTGCCGCTGCGCCCGAGGGTGCGGTACTCCATGGCTGCTCCGTTGGCGGTGGGGCTGCTCACGCTAGCCCGGTGCCGAGTCGCCGGCCGCCCGGCACGGTGGCCGCATCGCTGGCGGGAAGCGTCCGCAGCGGGCATGGTGGGGGCCAGTCCCCCGATCGAGGAGCCGTCGATGACCACCCAGGAGCCCGACGCGAAGCCCGACGACGTCCCCGAAGGTGACTACGCCGAGCAGCACCAGCTCGCCGACGGCGCGGACGACGCGGACACCGAGGCCGTGCCGGACATCGACCTCGACACCGAGGCCGACCCGGCCGACGTGCAGGAGCAGTCCACCCCGGTACCCGTCGACGACGACGACGAGCCGCGCTGAGGCCGGCTCCACTCACTCACCAGGGCATCCTCCGAACGGAGGATGCCCTGGTCGTCCGTTGAGCTCCTGACGGTGCCCGTTCGACCACTGCCGCGCCAGGTCGCGTGCCAGCAGCCTGGACGCATACCGCGAACGCGTGGCACGTCGGCCACCGTCCCGATCTCAAGGAGCTCACCATGTCCCGTGCCCTCACCGCACTGCGTACCCGCGTCCAGCTCGGTCGCGAGAACGGCGCCACAGCCGTCGAGTACGGCCTGATGGTCGCCCTGATCGCCGTGGCGATCATCGGCACCGTCACGGCCCTGGGGACCGGCCTCAACGGCCTGTTCACCACCATCACAGCTGCGCTCTGACCCACCCGGCATCGCGGTCACCGCGGTGGCCACCGGCGCCCGGTGGCCACCGCCCGCGAGCTTCTTGCTGCGAAGGAGGGACGATGCGCCACCACCCGCCTGACGGCCGCGACGACGGCGCCACCGCCGTCGAGTACGCGATCATGGCGTCGCTCATCGCCGTCGTCATCGCCGGATCGGTGACGTTGCTCGGGACGAGCGTCGCCGGGCTGTTCGCCTCGATGCCGGCAGGCCTGTGATGCGCCTCCTGCGCAGCGAGACCGGCGCCGCCGCCGTCGAGACGGCGCTCGTGATGCCGCTGCTGCTCATGGTGGTCTTCGGCGTCGTCGACTTCGGCCGGCTGCTCAACGCCCAGATCACGTTGACGCAGGCCGCCCGCGAGGGCGCCCGCTGGGCCGCGCTCGGCCAGTCGGGCGTGCCAGCACGCGTCGCCCAGGCGGCCCCCGGGCTGGCGCCGGCGCCCTCGGCCGCCGTCACCGCCTGCCCCGCATCGCCTGCGGTAGGCGCCAACGCGACCGTGGTCGCGTCGTACACGTTCAGCTTCATCACCCCGTTCGGCGCGATCAGCGGCATGTTCGGCGGTACGACGCCGGGCTCGCTGACCCTCACGAGTACCGGAGTCATGCGATGCGGTGGATGACGACGGCGATCGCCCGACGGCTCGGTGCCCACGCCCGCGGCGCCGACGAGGGCGCCGTCGCCGTCCTGGTCGCTGTGCTCTTCGGAGGTGGGGTGCTGCTCGGGATGGCGGCGTTGAGCCTCGACGTGGGCAACCTTTACGCCGAGCGGCGCCAGCTGCAGAACGGTGCCGACAGCGCGGCGCTCGCCGTCGCCCAGGACGCCGCCCTCAACTGCTCGACCGGACCGTGCACGCCGACGACGCGCGCCCAGGGGTACGCCAACGCCAACGCGCGCGACGGCGTGAGCAACGTGCTCGAGGTCTGCGGCAGCGGGTGGGCCGCAGTGCCCGCGTGCGGGGCCCAGACCGGTCCGGCCATCACCCAGTGCCCGGGCGTCCCGGGCGGTGTCACGACGTGGGTGCGCGTCCGTACAGGAACGAGCACGACCGGTGGCTCGACGCTGCTGCCTCCGTGGTTCGCCCAGGCCTTGGCAGGCAACGCCGGGTACTCGGGCTCGACCGTCCTCGCCTGCGCCCAGGCTGCGCTCGGAGCGCCGTCGTTGGGCACCGCCGGGCTCCCTCTCACCCTGTCGCTGTGCGAGTGGAACGCGTACACCGCCAACGGGTCCAACTTCGCCCCACCACCGCCGTACCCGCCCTACCCCGTGAACTTCGAGCACGCCATCTACTTCCACGACACGACGGGGGCAGCGCACTGCGGCGCTGGGCCGTCGGGGGCCGACCTGCCAGGCGGCTTCGGCTGGCTCGACACGGCATCCAGCACGTGCGCCGCGCAGATCAACGACCAGAGCTGGGTCGACGACAACACGGGGAACGCGATCCCCAGCGACTGCCGATCCGTCATAGCGAGCCTCGTCGGCACGGTCATCTTCCTGCCGATCTTCGACCAGGCCAACGGCCTGACAGGCGCCAACGGCAGCTATCACATCAGCGGCCTCGCGGCCTTCTACCTCACCGGCTACAGCTTCCCGAGCGACCGGCGCGCGTCCATCGCCAGCGGTAGCGCCTTCTGCACGCCGTCCCAGTCCTGCCTCTACGGCTGGTTCACGACAGGCGTCGCGCCGCCCGGATCGACCGTCGGCGGCACGCCCAGGGGAAGCGTCGTCGTCCAGCTCATCGGCTGAGGCCGAGCCACCACCGAACCGCCCGTACTCGACCACACGCACCTGAGGGGACACCATGAGCCGACGACTCCTCGTCGCCACCGCGGCGCTCACGCTGGCGGTGATGGGCACGCTCGCGGTCTTCGTCTACGCCCGGGGCGCCGACCGGCGGGCCCTCACCGGTCAGCAGACGGTCACCGCGTACGTCGTCCGCAAGAGCGTCCCGGCCGGCACCACGGCCCGCAAGGCGTTGCGCGACGGGCTGATCGTCAAGGAGCTCATCGCCAGCAAGGGCGTGCCCGAGGGCGCGCTGACGTCGGTCGACGGGGCGACGTCGAGCCTGGTGGCCACGAGCGACATGCAGCCCGGCGAGCTGGTGCTGCAGTCGCGGTTCGGCACCCAGGCCGCGACCAACGGCCGGCTCATCGTCCCCGAGGGCAAGATGGCGGTGTCCGTGACCCTCGACGACGCGGCCCACGTCGGCTCCTTCGTCGGGGTCGGGTCGCACATCGCGGTCTTCGACACGTTCAACGCCCAGGAGAGCGACAAGAACAGTCGCACCCCCGCCGGTGACCGCCTGCAGGACCGGCACGAGTATACCCGCGCCACCCGGCTGCTGGTGCCCGACCTCGTGGTGCTGGCGGTGGGCGCCACGACCACGCGCTCGGCCGCAGAATCCTCGCAGGACTCCTCCGGTGGACTCCGGATGCAGAACGCGTCGAGCACCACGACGACCACCGTGCTCGTCACCCTGGCGGCCACCCAGGAGGAGGCACAGCGGGTCATCCACGCGTCGCGCACCGGCGCCATCACCTTCGCCCTGCTCGCCAACGGCGAGACCGCCACGCCGGGGCCGGGTACCGACGACCGCCGACTCTTCACCGGGACCACGCCATGACCCTGCTCATCGAGCCTGACGCCGAGCGCGCCGAGGCGATCCGTTTCGCGCTCGGCGGCGACGTGGCGGTCTTGGAGAGCGTGCCCGACGTGACCCGTCGGCTGGACGAGGACCCGTACGAGATGCTCGTCGTCGTCGGGCCGGACGTCGACCTCACGCTCGCGCTCGACCTCGCGGGGACCCTGCAGCTCGACCGGCCGCACGTCGGCGTCGTGCTCATGCGCCACCGCATCGACGTGGTGGTGCTGGGGCAGGCGCTTCGCGTCGGGGTCCGAGAGGTCATCGTGCCGGACGACCTGGGCGCGCTGGCCGCCGCGTGCCGCCGGTCGTGGAGATCTCCCGCCGCCGCGTCGGCGCGTCAGGTGCGTCGGTCGAGCAGCGCGTGGAGGGCCAGGTCATCACGGTGTTCTCGGCCAAGGGCGGCTGCGGCAAGACCACAGTCGCGACGAACCTCGCCGCGACGCTGGTGGCGACGGAACCAGCCGGTGTGTCTCGTCGACCTCGACCTCGCCTTCGGCGACGTCGCCATCGCCCTGCAGCTCGTGCCCGCCCGCACCATCACCGACGCCGTGTCCATCGCGGGAACGATGGACGAGCAGGGCGTGCGCTCGCTCATCACCCCGCACGGCTCCGGCTTCGACACCCTGCTCGCTCCGCTCGAGCCGGGCGAGGCCGAGCGGATCGACGTCAAGGTCGTCAGCGAACTCGTCCGCGTGCTGCGTCGCATGTACGACTACGTCGTCATCGATACGCCACCGGCCTTCTCCGAACACGTCCTGGCAGCGTTCGACGCCTCAGACTCCTACGTCCTGCTGGCGACGCTCGACATCCCGGCGCTAAAGAACCTGCGGCTGACGCTCGAGATGCTGGACCTGCTCGGCTACCCACGCAGCAGCCGGCTGGTCGTGCTGAACCGGTCCGACAGCAAGGTCGGGCTCAGCACGACGGAGGTGGAGCGCACCCTCAAGGTGCCCATTGCCGTCCAGATCCCATCCAGCCGGCGGTGTCGTCGTCCATCAACCGCGGCGTGCCGATCGTGCTCGACGAGCCCGGGCACGCGTCAGCCAGGCGGTGCGTCAGATCGCCGGGCTGGCGGTCGAGCGGGTGGGCGGCCAGAGCCTCACCCCACCGGCACCGTCCGGACGCCGGCAGCGCCCGCTGTCGGTCCTGCGCCGTGGCGGTGGGCGATGAACCTGAGCGAACGCATCGAGCAGGCCCGGCGTCCGAGCGTCGGTGCAGCGACGAGCACGCCCGGCGCTGTCGAGCCGAAGGCGCGTGACCCCTTCGCCGAGGTGAAGGCGAGCGTCCACCAGGCGCTGCTCGACAGCCTCGGACCCAAGCTCTACGACCCCCGGCTGGAGCAGAGCGAGCTCGAGCAGCGCGTGCGTCAGACGCTGCAAGGCGTCCTCGAGGTGGAAGAGGCGCCGCTGTCGTCGGCCGACCGGGCGCGTATCACCCAGGAGGTGGCCGACGAGATCCTCGGCTCACGGACCGCTCGAGCCGTTCCTGCGCGACCCCGACGTCACCGAGATCATGGTCAACGGCCCGGACAACGTCTACGTCGAGCGAGACGGCCGCATCCACCCGGTCGACGCCGCCTTCACCGACGACACCCACCTGCGGCGGACCATCGACAAGATCGTCGGCCGGGTCGGCCGCCGGATCGACGAGTCCAGCCCGATGGTCGACGCCCGACTGCCCGACGGCAGCCGCGTCAACGCCGTGATCGCCCCCGATCGCCCTCGACGGCGCGATGCTCACCATCCGCAAGTTCGCCGCCGACCCGTTCGACGATCGACGACCTCATCGGGTTCGGCACGCTGACGCGGGCGGTCGCGCGACCTGCTCGAGGCCTGCGTCCGCGGCCGGCTGAACATCCTCATCAGCGGCGGCACCGGCTCGGGCAAGACGACGACGCTCAACGTGCTGTCCGCGTTCATCCCGCACGACGAGCGCATCGTCACCATCGAGGACGCCGCCGAGCTGCAGCTGCAGCAGCGAGCACGTGCGTGCGGCTGGAGTCGCGCCCGCCCAACATCGAGGGCCGCGGCGAGGTGACGATCCGCGACCTGGTGCGCAACGCGCTGCGCATGCGCCCGGACCGCATCATCGTCGGCGAGGTCCGCGACGGCGCCGCGCTGGACATGCTGCAGGCCATGAACACCGGTCACGACGGCTCGATCACCACCCTGCACGCCAACTCGCCGCGCGACGCCGCTGTCTCGGCTGGAGACGATGGTGCTGATGGCCGGAGTCGACCTGCCGATCCGCGCGATCCGCGAGCAGGTATCGCGCGCCGTCGACCTGATCGTGCACCAGGCGCGGCTGCAGCGACGGCACGCGCCGCATCACCCAGCATCACCGAGGTCGTCGGCATGGAGGGCGACGTCATCACGCTGCAGGACCTCTTCGTGCTTCGACTACCGCGCGGGTCATGACGAGAGCGGCCGCTTCCGGGGCACGCTGCGCTCGACCGGGCTGCGACCCCGCTTCGCCGAGACCCTCATGGACGCGGGCGTCACGCTGCCTCGGGAGCTGTTCGCGCACGTCGACCCGGTGGGCCGCTGACGTGCATCGCCAGTACGCGCTGCGGGCGGCGCTGGCCACGATGCCGGCGCTCGCGCTGGTGCTCCTGCCAACGGCTGCGCCGGAGCCGGCGAGCGCCGCGAGCACCGGCAGCGCGACGATCTCGGACCTCGCCGTGAGCGGGCAGCGCGCGACGTTCACCGTGTCGCTGACCGACCTGCCCTCCGGCGCCCACCTCGACCCGGCGCGCACGAGCGTGCAGGTCGGTGGGCGCTCCGTCACCGCTCAGGTCACGCACGTCGACGCGCCCGAGAGTCCAGCCCGCACCGCGGTGATCGCGGTCGACACGAGCGGCTCGATGGGACCGACCGGCATCGCGGCCGCCCGGGACGCCGCCACCGCCTACGCTGCTCGGGTCGCGCCGGACGTGCGCGTCGGCCTGGTGGGCTTCGCCGACCGCCCGCGCACGATCACCGCTCCCACAACAGATCGCTCCGCGCTGAGCGCCGGTCTGGGCCGGCTGCGCTCTAGCGGCGAGACCGCGCTCTACGACGCGGTCGCGGTCGCCGTGCGCACGGCCGGCCGCGGCGGCGCGGTCGTGGTGCTCAGTGACGGCGCCGACACCGTGAGCAGGGCGCATCTCACTGCGACGCTGACCGCCGTGCGCGCGTCGGGCGCTCGGGTCAGCACGGTCGCCTTCCGCACGGCTGACAGCAGCCGCGGCCCGCTCGACCAGATCGCACGCGCGGGAGGCGGCCGCGTCGTGGCCGTCGGGGTGCGCGCTCGTTGTCACCGCCTTCGCCGACGCGGCGGCGCCACTGGCCGCCCACGTCACGGTGGTGGCCGAGCTGCCGCCGGGGACCTCGTCGGGAGCTCAGCTGGTGGTCCGGCTGGCGGCGAACGGCGCCGACTGGACCGCGACGACGACGTTGCCCCGCGGTGCCTCGGCGGCCTCGGACGCTGGCGCGGAGCCGGCTGGTCCTCGGCTATCCCTACCGCGGTGATGACGGTGCCCCACCTGCCCTGGTACGCCACCCTGCGTACCGCCCTCGGCGTGCTGTTCGTCGGCCTGCTGCTGCTCGGCTGGGTCATCGCCCCCGAGCCCGACACCGACGCCGACCGCCGGCAACGCGCGCTCGAGGTCTACACGCTGACCGGGCAACGCAGCCGCCGAGCGACAGTCGACGAACCCGAACCCACTGGAGCCGCCGGCAGCGTAGTCGGGCTCTCGCAGCGGTACGTCGACCGGCGGGATCGCCGAGCGCATCACGCTGGCCCTCGACCGCGCCGGTTCACGACTAAGGCCGGCAGAGTGGCTCGTCCTGCGCGTCTGCACGGCACTGGCGGTGGTCGCGATGGTCACGGGCTCACGCGCAACGCCCTGGTCGGCGTCATCGCGGGAGGGCTGCTCGCTAGCTGTCACGCAGCGTGCTGCACTGCGCCAGCGCTCGCGCCTTCTCCACTCTTCCACACGCTCCAGCTCGTCGCCAGCAGCCGGCTACTCCTCGCTGCCAGCGCTACGTCGCCCAGCAACGCACACCATCCGCACTCACGCCTCTCGCTCGTCATCCGCGCCGCTGGAGGACGAGCTCGAGCAGATCGCCGTCCGCACCAGCAGCGAGGACTGGCGGTGAGCAGTCATAGCTATCCGCATCCAACGCTCGTCGTCGGCAACCTGGCCGAGTGCTGCTGACCCCGTGCGCATGCTGCGCGAGCGCGCCGCGACGCGGCGATCATCACGGCCTGTCGCCGAGGCGTTGTCGCGTACATCCTCGTGCGCTGCCCATCCTCGTCTCCGCGTTCCTCCTGCTGTTCCGTCGGGCGTACCTGGCTCCCCTGTGGACCACAACGCCGGGATCGTCATGGTCGCCATCGCTGTGCTGCTGCTGCTGGTCGGCGCGTGGTGGATGCGCAAGGTTGTCACGGTGGAGGTCTGAGATGAACGACGCGTCCCTACTCGCGGTGGGCACTGCCCTGGTCTTCATCGGGCTCGCGCTGGCCAGCGCAGTCCTCCTTCGCACCTCGTCCGAGGCCACCGGCGTCGCCCGCTCGCTGCTCGCGATCGAGCAGCTGCACCTCGACCCGAGAGCCACGGGCTCCCAGCTGCCAGCCGGCGACCGGCTGCTGCGTCCGGCGCTGGCTCGGCTGGCACGCCTCTGTCCGCCTGACCCCCGTGAACTCCCGCCCGGCTGCAGCGACGCTGGACCTCGCAGGCAACCCGGGGTCATGGACGGTGGAGCGCTGCTGGCCGCCAAGCGGCGAGCCTCGTCGTCGGTGCTGTGCTCGGCGCCCTGATGCTGGCCGCGGTGGGCGGCCTGCGTGGTGTGGTCTGGCTCGCCGGACTGGCTGCCGCCGGGTTCTGGCTGACCGACATCTTGCTCTACAACGCGGGGCTGAAGCGTCAGCAACTGCTCAGCCGCACGCTGCCCGACGCGCTCGACATGCTCACGGTCTGCGTCGAGGCGGGGCTCGGCTTCGACGCGGGGTTGGCGCAGGTGGCGCGCAACACCACCGGACCGATCTCGGGCGAGTTCTCCCGCATGCTGCGCGAGATGCAGATCAGCAAGAGCCGGCTTGCGGCCTTCCAGGACCTCGCGCAGCGCACGACGGTGCCCAGCTGCAGATCCTGGTATCGGCCTTAGTGCAGTCGGACAAGCTCGGTATCCCCCTGGCGAACGTGCTGCGCGAGCAGTCCACCGAGATGCGGGTCAAGCGGCGCCAGCGCGCGGAGGCGCAGGCGCAGAAGGTGCCCGTGAAAATCATGTTCCCGCTGGTGCTCTGCATCTTTCCCTCCCTGTTCGTGGTGATCATCGGCCCCGGCGCCATCCAGATCGCCCGCACGCTCATGTCGAATGCACCGGCTCATGACATCCCAACAGCTCGCCGCACGCCGCTCCCCACCGACGCCCGCGGTCGGCCGGTCGACCTGGTCGTGTTGCCGTCGTCGCGCTGTTCGTGCTGACAGCCACGTCGAACGTCCTGGGGATCCCGCGACAGCTGAGCCAGGTCGGGTGGAAGGGCGCAACCAACCTCGCCACCACCACGCTCGCGCTCGCGTTCTGCGCGCTCGTGGTGCGTGCCTACCTGCGCCGAGGCCCGGCGCGCGCCACCGACCGGGGCCGGCTCGTGTGGGTCGCGGCGCCGCTCGCCACCTGCCTGCCGCTCGGCCTGGCCGCCGTGAGGCCCGTGCCCGGCGGATCGGTCCGCACCCTCCTGGCGCTGGTCCTGACACTGAGCGGCCTGGCCGTCTCGGTGTCGGCGGTCCGCGCGCTCGCCACGAACCTGAGCGTCGTACCGCAGGCGCGCGAGGTGGTGGCGCACGGCCCGTACCGGCTGGTGCGCCACCCTCTCTACCTCGGCGAGCTGGTGGGGCTGGCCGGGGTGGCCCTCCACGTCGGGCGCTGGCCGCTCGCCCTCGTCGTCGCGCTGGAGCTCTTGCTGCAGGTCTACCGGGCGACCCGCGAGGAGCAGCTGCTGTCGCACGCGCTGCCCGGCTACGCGACGTACGCGCGCGGCACCCGCCGGCTGGTGCCCGGCATCTGGTGATGGCCCGGTCGGCGAACGAGCCGACGGTCGCCGCCAGTCGGCGCGCCGGACCCGTCGCGGTGCTCTCGTCACACGTCGGGTTCGCCCTGGAGCTCGGCCGGGCGGGACTGGACGTGCTGGAGGCGCAGGACGTCGAGGACGTCGGCGCGCTGTCGCACCGTGCGGCGATCGTGGTCGTGGACCTCGTCGGCAACGACGCCCGCCGCGCCGTGGTGGCGCGGCTGAGCGCCGTACTTGCCGCAGACGTGCCGGTGGTCCTCGTCAGCGCGGACGAGCTCGACCTCGTGGTGCTGGGTGGCCGCAACAACGTGCAGGTGGTCGTTCCGCCGGTGCAGGCCACCGACGTCGTCGCGCGTGTGCGCGGCCTGCTGCCCAGTGCGAGGCGCGCCCCACAGCTCGAGCGTGCCGACATCGACGACACCCACACCCACGTCGCCCGCAGCGCTGACGGGCGCGCGCCGGTCGCCGGCTTCCAGGACTGGCTGGCGGTGGCCGGTGACCTCATCGAGCGGTCCGCGACGTGCCTACGGTGGCGCTCGCCGCGCAACGGCTCGCCGAGGACGTCGCAGCCGCGTTCGCGGGCACCGACGTCGTGGTGCTCGTCCGCGACGACCGGGCCGTGTGGCGCGTGGAGGGTGGCGTCGGGCTGCGCGCCTTCGAACGGGGCCAGCACCTGACCGCGGACCACTGGTTCGTCACGGCGGGCACCGACCGCGGCCCCACGGTGGTCCTGCACGACACGGACGAGGTGCGGTCGCAGCTGATCGGCGCACCCTTGGCCAGCCGAGGTCGCCTGGTGCGCACCTGCTCGGCGGCGGCACCCCTGGTGGTGGCCGTCGGGTGGTCCGACGACGACGAGCGCGTGCGTCCGGCCGCCCTCGGCGCGGTGGTGCGGCGTCACGAGGCGGCGGTGCAGGCGGCGGTCGACCTGCGGCGCATCGTCCGGACGCTCGGGCAGCCGGCGCGGTGAAGTCGCCGCAGGAGCGGTGACTCGGCGAAGTCAGAGGAGACGGGCTCGACGTGCAGCCGCTCGTCGACAAGCAGGTCCTCCTCGACGTGGCCGCCAGGCTCGAAGTAGCCGCGCGCCAGGCGCTTGCGGAACGCCAGGTCGACGTGGTCCTCACCGTGCCGGTTCTTCTCGATCGAGAGCACGACCCACTGGTGGTGGCGTCCGGCACCGGCGGTGTCGAACACCAGCCGCTCGCGCGAGACGACGTCGTACTTGTGTTGCAGCAGCATGATCAGGTCGGCCTCGTAGGCGAGGGCGACCGACCCCTTGAGGTGCCGAGCCCGCACGCGCGCCGCGTCGAGCCCCGAGCGGTCGAGCGCGCTGACGGCGAGCACGGCCTGCCCCGTCTCGAGCGCGAGGTCCTTCAGCGCCGTGCCGATGCGTCCCACGCGCACCTCCTCGTCGTCGACGCCGTCGACGTGCACCTTCTGCAGGTAGTCCACGACGACCAGGCCCGCGCCCTCGTGCCAGCCGAAGGCGTCTCGCACCTCGCGCACCGACGTCGCGTCGCCGCGCGCCGCCACGATCCGCAAGCGGTCGCCGTACGACCCCAGCCGCCGCAGCGCCTCCGAGCCACCCGGAAGGTCACCCAGCCGCTCGGAGAGCGACGCCGGGCCGGGACGCGCCAACCGCGCGCGGGCCTCTTCCAACGTCGGCGCGGCGTCGCCGACCGCGAGGTTGGCCTCCATCACGAGCAGCCGCTCGAGCAGCTGGTGCGGCTGGTGCTCGTAGCAGACGTACGTGGCTGGTCGGCCGGACACGGCCACGTGACGGGCCGCCTGCAGCGCGAAGGTGGTCTTCCCTACGCCCTGCGGGCCTGCCACGATGGCGAGGTCGCCGCCGGCCAACCCCTGCCCCACGTGGGCGTCGAGCGGCGAGAACCCCAGCGGCACAGGCGTCTTCAGCGTACCTCCGACCCGCAGTTCGCCGTCCGCCCGGCGAAGCAGGTCGCTCACGTGGCTGCCGAGCGCACCGGAGGCGTCAGTCATCGCACGACCACCGACAGCAGGGCGGCGGACAGTGCCGTCGCGAACACCGCCACGCCCGCACCGAGCACCAGCCGGGGCCAGCGTGCGGCCGTGAACCGCGGGCGGAAGGGGCGGGCGTCGACACAACGACGGTGAGTACTCACGTCACCAACTGTGGTCGCCGCCGGGCCGGCCGCGCGTCGACCGGTCCGGTGGCCCGGCATCATCCGAACGGACGATGCCCTCAGTCGTTCTGGATCAGGCCTTGCCGAAGCGCGAGCATCAGCGCTTGGGCCCGGTTCGTCGCCCCGAGCTTGTCGTAGATCTTGCCGATGTGGGTCTTCACGGTGGACTCGCTCATGTAGAGCGCTCGCGCGACCTGACCGACGGACATGCCGTCCTTCAGCAGGCCCAGGACGTCGGTCTGTCGCGGGGTGAGCTGCGGCACGTGCGTCTGGCTGCGGCGCCGGAGCGCCACGGCGAGCCCGGCCGCTGAGAAGACCTCCGGTGCGGCCGCCGAGCGCCGCACGGCGTCGACCACGTCGCCGAGGGACGCCGTCTTCAGCACCAGCGCCGACGCTCCGGCGTCCAGAGCGGCCAGCACGGTGTCGTCGTCGCCGTGCATGGTGAGCACGACGACGCCCATCACCTCCGACAGGTCCCGACCGGCCCGGACCAGCTCGATCCCGTTGCCGTCGGTCAGCGTGACGTCAACGAGCAGGACGTCAGGACGCAGCTGCTGCAGCAGCGCCCGGCCCTCGGCCAGACTGGCGGCCTCGGCCACCACCTCCAGATCGGGCTCGCCGTCGATCGCCCGGCTGACGGCCTGGCGCACCAGCTGGTGGTCGTCGACCACCATCACCCGAGTCATGCGCTGACCTGCTCGTCCAGCTGGCCCTCGTCGAGGCCGGCTGCGTCGAACCGACCCGCGTCGAATCGGCCGTCACGCCCGTCGGCGGGAAGGCGGCTCTGCTCGGACGACCCCAGCCGGACGACGACGCCCACGCCGCGTTTTCCCGTGGTCTCGACCACGTCCAACGATGCTCCGATCCGGCCGAGCGAGGTGCGGTGCCGGTCGCCACGCACCCAGGCCGAGGTGCCGTCGTGCTCGACCACGAACGTGACCAGCGGCGGGTCGGTGTCCAACACCACCCGCACCGTCGTCGCCCCTCCGGCTCGCGCGTCGAGGAGCAGGTCGTGGGTCAACCGCGCGAGCTCGTGCTCGACCTCGACAGGCAGCCGAACGGTGGACTCGCGCAGCTCGACCTGCACCATGGTCCCCGTCGTGGCCCCGAAGTGCTGCACCTGCGCCGACAGGACGCGTCCGAGGCCCTGGTCGGCCCGAAAGCCACCCCGCAGCTCGCCGATCGACAACCGGATATCGCCAAGCATCCGGGTGACCTCCTGGCGCAGGTCCGTCGCGAGCTGGTGCGCCGGCGTCCCGACGGTCGTGTGGAGCAGGGCGTCCAGGCCGAACCCGACGAACGCGAGGTTCTGCGCAACACCGTCGTGCATCTCACGCGCGAGCTGCTCGCGCTCGAACGCCGTGGCCGAGCGCTGCAGCTCACCGAAGTGCAGGGCCGCGGTGAGCTGGGGCGCCACCCAGTGCGTGGCCTGGTCTGCGGCTCGCACCTCGGCGTCGGAGAACGGCTCGGGACGTCGTCGCTCCACCACCAGCAGTGCGGTCATGGGTCCGTCGTCCAGCCGGACCGGCAGGCACAACATGGCCGAGCCGGCCCGCCGTCCGTCCGGGTCGGGCGGTCGGACGTCCACGGTGACCCGCTCAGCCACCCAGGCGTCGTGCAGCGCTCCCCGGCTCCGCGCCGGGTCGCGCCAGGGCAGCCGGGTGGCTCCGCGCAGAGCGAGTGGGCTGGCGGTCTGGGAGTCGACCTTCAGCAGCACCGCGCTGATGTCGGCGTCGACCAGACCGAACACCTCGTCCATGAGGTTCTGCGCCACGGCGGAGGCGTCGAGACCGAGCGGCAGCTCGCGGGCGACCCGCTGAAGCCGACCGCTGAGCCTCGCCGCCTCGCGCGCCGCGGCGTGCTGGACGTCGACCACGGTGGGCTGGACGTGCTGGCTGAACGCGGTGAGCAGTCCGAGTGCGGCACCCAGCAGCCACCACTGCCACACCTCGAGGAGCCGGTTGCCCGGCATCGCGGTGTGCGCCAGGCCGGACGTCATCCAGGCAAGCAAGGCAGCGCCGGCGACGGCCCGCTCGGCGACGACGCAGCGGGTGCCGCAGCGCTCACCGGCCTGGAAGGCCGTGATGATCAAGAAGGGCAGGGCGGCCGTGGTGCGGTCGAGCGCCACCACGACGGTGCCGGTCGAGACGGCCAGTCCGAGCAGCAGCCACGCCCGTCCCTGGCTGCGAGGTCGCGGAAGGAGGTCCAACAGCAACAGCGCCGCGGCACCAGGCACGACCAGCATCGCTGAGCCGTCGGCCGCTGAGACGCCGACGCAGAGCAGCGTGATCGAAGTCCTCAACCACTGCGCCAGGCTGATCGTGCTCAGTCCCCAGCGCCGCCACGTTGCTTGCATACCCCACCACCGTCGCCCAGAGACCCCCGAGCAGACCGTGCCCCCGTAGTGTGCTCGGCAACAGCGGCGCCTGTCTCAGAAACCACGCAGCTCGACGCTCGCGGCGGCGCCGGGTCTCCCTGCGTCACGGACGATCTGCGGAGGGTGGTGTGATCGATGGGACTGGTGGTGGGCGCGATCGTCGTCGACGACCTCGGCGCGCCGACCTGCTGCTCGCCGCGCGCCGCACGGCACCGGCTGCGCTCGCGGGGCGCTGGGAGCTGCCGGGAGGCAAGGTCGAGCCCGGTGAGCTGCCGACCGCGGCTCTGCGACGTGAGCTGATGGAGGAGCTCGAGGTCGACGCCCTCCTGGGGGCAGAGCTGCCCGGCCCGGTCAACGGCTGCTGGCCGATCTCCGCCGAGCTCGTCATGCGGGTGTGGTTCGCACGCCCGCACGGTGCGCCGGTGGCGACCGGCGACCACGACCAGGTCCGCTGGCTGGCTCCGGCGCAGTGGGACGACGTCGCCTGGCTGCCTGCCGACCGCCTCGTCGTCGCCCGGCTGCGGAAGTGGTGGCTGGGCCTGCCCGCGGCGTCGAGGCCGCCGCGGTGAGCCGTCCTCGGGGCGAGGAGCTGGTGGCCGACGCCGCCCGGGTGCCCGACGACGGCTGGCCCGACCTGGACGTGCGCATCGGGATCTCGGGCTGGACGTACGCGCCGTGGCGCAAGGTCTTCTACCCCCCGGACCTCCCCCACCGCCTCGAGCTCGCCTACGCGTCGCACCGCTTGTCGAGCATCGAGATCAACGGCTCGTTCTACTCCCTGCAGCACAAGGACTCCTGGCGCACGTGGCACGACGCGACGCCAGCCGGGTTCGTGTTCGCGGTCAAGGGCCCGCGGTTCGTCACGCACATGAAGAAGCTGCGCGACGTCGAGACCCCCCTCGCGAACTTCTTCGCCTCCGGGGTGCTTGCGCTCGGCGACAAGCTCGGCCCCGTGCTGTGGCAGCTGCCGCCCAACCTCGGCTTCAACCCCGACGTGCTGGCGGCGTTCATCGACCTGCTGCCCCGCACGACCGACGCCGCCGCCGAGCTGGCGTCGCGCCACGACGAGCGGATGGAGGGACGCGCCCTGACCACCGCGCTGGTGTCGCGGCCGATCCGGCACGCCCTCGAGGTGCGGCACCGCACCTTCAACGACCCCGGCTTCGTCCAGCTGCTGCGGTCGCGGGACGTCGCCCTCGTCCGCGCGGACACCGGCGGTCGGTTCCCCGAGCTGGACGACGTCACCTCCGACTTCGCCTACCTGCGGCTGCACGGCGCCGAGGAGCTGTACGCCAGCGGCTACGACCCCGAGTCGCTGAGCCGGTGGGCCGCCACGGTGCGGACCTTGCGGTCCGGCGGCACCCCGCGCGACGGTGTCCGGCTGGCCACGACCGCTCCCCGCCGTCGGCGACCGGTGTTCGTCTACTTCGACAACGACGCGAAGGTGCGTGCACCGGTCGACGCGTTGGCGCTCAGCGACCTGCTCGGCCAGTGAGGTCGACGACGGTCATGCCGTGCGCGCCCGCGCGCAGGTCGTCCATGGCGGCCAGCGCCGCGCCCGCGGCGTCGAGGTCGATCACCGCACCGACCAGGCGGCGGGGATCGAGCCGGCCGGCGGCGACCAGGTCGAGCATCGGCGGGTAGTCGCGGGCGGCCATGCCGTGCGAGCCGTACACCTCGAGCTCGTGGGCGACGAGGAGGTCCATCGGCAGCGGTGGGGTGCTGGCCGGGCCGAGCAGCAGGCCGACCTGCACGTGCCGCCCGCGGCGGCGCAGGCTGCGCACTGACGACACCGCGGTGGCGGGCGAGCCGAGGGTGTCGAGAGAGGCGTGCGCGCCGCCACCGGTCAGCTCACGGACCGCGGCCGCCGGGTCGGCCACCGCACCCGCGTCGACGACGTGCTCGGCCCCGAGGTCGTGCGCCCGGCCGAGCGCCTCGTCGCTGACGTCGACCGCGACGACCCGGGCGCCGAGCGCAGCACCGATCATCACCGCCGACAGGCCGACGCCCCCGCAGCCGTGCACGGCGACCCACTCCCCCGGCCGGACGCGCGCGTGGGCGGTGAGCGCGCGGTAAGCCGTGGCGAACCGGCAGCCCAGGCAGGCGGCGGCCACGGCGTCGATGCCGTCGGGCAGCGCGACGAGGTTCGTGTCGGCGGCATGGACGACGACCTGCTCGGCGAGCGACCCCGGCCCGGTGAAGCCGGGCTGCGTCTGGTGCGGGCAGACCTGCGCGTCGCCGGCCCGGCAGGTCTCGCACTGCCCGCACCCGCACACGAACGGCACGGTGACGCGTCGGCCCGCCTGCCACCCGGTGACGCCGTCGCCTACCCGCTCGACCGTGCCGGCGAGCTCGTGCCCGGGGACGTGCGGCAGGGCGACGGGGTCGTGCCCGCGCCAGGCGTGCCAGTCCGAGCGGCAGATGCCGCTCGCCTCCACCCGCACCACGACGCCACCTGGCGGGGCGACCGGGTCGGGGACGTCGACGACCTGCGGCAGCCGACCGTACGCGTCGTAGCGCAGCGCCCTCACGCGGCGGGGTCTGGCACCAGCGGGATCCCGAACAGCGGGAACACCCGGTCGGTGTCGAGGAAGAACATGAAGTCGACGACGCGGCCGTCGCGCACGTCGAGCACCTGCAGCGACCAGGGCTCGAAGGCGCCACCGGGCCCGCTGGCGCGGTACTGCGCGAACGCCGGCAGCCCGTTGGCCGTCGTCGGCACGAGCTTCGACCCGCGGCACGCCGCACCTGGCCCCTGCCAGAACGCGAGGATCTGCTCGCGACCGGACAGCCACATCTCGTACGGCGGCATGGCCTGGGTGGCGTCGTGCTTGATGAGCGCGGTGAGGGCGTCCATGTCGTAGCGCTGGAAGGCATCGACGTAGCGGTCGAGCAGCTCGCGGTCGGCGTCGTCGAGCGAGGCCGGGCCCTGCTCGGAGTCGGGGTCGCGCGCGGCGATCGTCGAGCGGGCCCGCTGCAGCGCGCTGTTGACCGACGCGACCGAGGTGTCGAGCAGCGCGGCCACCTCGGTGGCCGGCCAGCTCAGGACCTCACGCAGGATCAGCACAGCGCGCTGGCGTGGCGGAAGGTGCTGCAACGCGGCGATGAAGGCCAGCCGGATGGAGTCGCGAGCCACGGCCAGCTCGGCCGGGTCGGCCACCTCCGGCAGGACGCGCCCGTCGGGGATCGGCGTGATCCAGGTGGCCTCCGGGAGCGTCGTGAGGTCGGGCGCCTCGGCCGAGCCGGCCGGGCCGAGGTCCATCGGCCGGGCCCGGCGCTGGCGGGCCTGCAGGACGTCGAGGCAGACGTTGGTGGCGATGCGGTAGAGCCACGACCGCAGCGACGAGCGGCCCTCGAACCGCTCGAGGCCCTTCCACGCGCGGACCATGGTGTCCTGGACGGCGTCCTCAGCCTCGAAGGCCGAGCCGAGCATGCGGTAGCAGTAGCCCGTGAGCTCGCGGCGGTACTGCTCGATGTCGGCCGCCGAAGCCGGCTCGGTGCTCTCGGTCAGCAGCTCGGTCATGGTCTCCACCTCTCCGCGTGAGCCGGCCCCCTGCCGACGTCGAGCCAGCCTAGGCGGCACCGCCGACAACCGACAGGGCCCGCTCGCCCGGGCTCGCAGCGAACGTCCAGGTTGCTCGACCGGACCTCTAAGAACTGGCCGTCACAGTGGTGCTCCAGGACGAAGGAGGCGACGGTATGACGGATCGCGACGCGGGTCTGCGCCGGGTGGGTGTGGTCACCGGCAGCATGGTGGCGTTGAGCGCCGTGGGGGTGATCGGCGTCGCCGGGCTGGCCGGTGGGCTCAGCCACACCACCAGCTCGGCGGCGCAGGGCAGCACCACCACGGGCGGCGAACGCTCCACCGGCACCAGCTCCTCCTTCGGCGACGACGGTGGGGGCGACGACGACGGGCTCGGCACCCAGCCGAGCCAACAGAGCCAGCAGAGCCAGCCGAGCCAGCAGAGCCAGCAGAGCCAGCCGAACCAGCAGAACCAGCAGTCGTTCCCGTTGCTGGGCGGCTCGTCCGGCGGCGGCGCCCAGGCCGGGTCTGGTGGGTCGTGACGACCGCGACGGCCCGACCCACCGACGCCATACCCGTCGACGAGTGCACGGCCCAGTGGCCGGTCTGGAGCACGACGGCACGGCTCGTCGTCACCGACCCGCCAGCGCTCCCCGAGGCGCGGCGACTCGTCGAGGAGCACCTGGCCGAGGTCGACGCCGCCTGCAGCCGGTTCCGGCCCGACTCCGAGCTGTCCCAAGCGAGCCGGCGTGGCGGCACGACACGGCTCAGCCCCCTCCTGGCCGAGCTGGTGGCCGGCTCGCTCGCTGCGGCCCGGCTCACCGACGGCGCCGTCGACCCCACCGTGGGAGCCGCGCTGAGTGACCTCGGCTACGACGCCGACCTGGCCACGGTGCTGCTGCGCGTCGACGACGCGCCGCCCGTGCGGCTGCGTGCCTGCCACGCCCCAGGCTGGAGGCAGGTCCGGCTGGACGGCGACCGCCTCACCGTGCCGGCCGGTGTCCAGCTCGACCTCGGTGCCACGGCCAAGGCCCAGGCCGCGGACGTCGCGGCCGCACGCGTCAGCGCGCGGCTGGGGGTCGGCGCCCTCGTGAGCCTCGGGGGTGACATCGCGACGGCCGGTGAGCGAGCGGGCGGTTGGCAGGTGGTGGTGCAGGACCAGCCGGACGACGCCCCCGTGCAGGTGACCCTCCCGCCCGGGGCCGCGCTCGCGACGTCCAGCACCCGCAGCCGCCAGTGGTGGCGCGGGCAGCAGCGCCTGCACCACGTCATCGACCCCCGCACCTCGCGCCCGGCCGACCGGATCTGGGCCTGCGTGTCGGTCAGCGGCTGGACGTGCCTGCAGGCGAACGCGTTGTCGACGGCAGCGGTCGTGAAGGGCGTCGCGGCGGTCTCCTGGCTGCGGCGGCTCGGGGCACCCGCCCGGCTCGTCGACGCGCGCAGCGGCCTCGCGATCACGCTCGGCGCGTGGCCGGGCGAGGTGGCGTCATGACCGACGCGCAGCTGACCGCCGCGTTCTGGTACCTCGGGCGAGGCACCGGAGTGGTGGCTCTCGTGCTCTTGACCGTCGTCGTCGCACTCGGCATCGCGACCCGGTCGGGACGCACCCTGCCCGGTCTGCCGCGGTTCGCCGTGGCCGCGATCCACCGCAGCGCGAGCCTGCTCGCCGTCGTGCTGCTGGCCGGTCACGTCGGTCTGCTGCTGCTGGACCCCTACGCGCAGCTGCGGCTGGCCGACCTGGTGGTGCCGTTCCAGGGCTCGTACCGCCCGCTCTGGCTCGGCCTGGGCACCCTGGCCTTCGACCTGGTCGTCGCGCTGGTCGTCACCAGCCTCGCCCGCCAGCGGCTCGGGGCCCGGGCCTGGCGGCTCGTCCACTGGCTCGCCTACGCGGCCTGGCCGGTCGCGCTGCTGCACGGCCTCGGTACGGGCTCGGACGCCGGCACGGGCTGGTTCCGCGCGACGGCCGTGGCGTGCTTCACCCTGGTGGCATCCGCCCTGGCCTGGCGCACGACGGCCGGCTTCGCGCCGTCGCAGCCCGGGTCGCTGGGCCGCCACGCGTCGAGCCCCGCGCCGCACCGCCGGCCGCAGGTGCTGCGATGACCGCGCGACTGCTCGAGGCGTGCGCGTCGTCGCTCGCGGAGCACCAGGAGCGCCTCGGCGCGCTGCCGTGGCGCGGTGGCGCCGGCCAGCTCCTCGCGACCGTCGAGGAGAGCGGGCTGCTGGGGCGCGGCGGGGCGGGCTTCCCGACGTGGCGCAAGCTGGCGGCGGTGCGCTCCGGACGCCGTCCGGTGGTCATCGCCAACGCCGCCGAGGGTGAGCCGGCGAGCGGCAAGGACCGCGCACTGCTCACCCAGGCACCGCACCTCGTGCTGGACGGCCTGCAGCTGGCCGCCGAGGCGGTGGGGGCGACGCGGGCGGCGGTCTACACCGCCCCCGGCACCGGCGCCGTGGCGGTGGCGCGAGCGCTCGAGGAGAGGAGGTCGGCCGGCGTCGACCGGGTGAGGGTGGCGGTGCACGAGGCTCCTGACGCGTTCGTGAGCGGTGAGGAGTCGGCGGTGGTGTCGGTCGTCGGTGGTGGTGCGGCCCTGCCTCGCGACAAGACGCGGCTGGTCGTCGAGAGCGGCCTGGGCGGCCGGCCCACCCTGGTGCAGAACGTCGAGACGCTGGCGCACCTGGCGCTGCTGGCGCGGTTCGGTGCGAGCTGGTTCCGCCGTGTCGGCACACCGGACGAGCCCGGCACCTTCCTCGCCACGGTCAGTGGCGCGGTGCGGTCACCCGGTGTGGTCGAGGCGCCGTACGGCATCGGGCTGGACCGGCTGCTGGACGCCGCGGGCGGCACCGCGGCGCCGCTGCAGGCGGTGCTCGTCGGTGGGTACCACGGAGCGTGGGTGCCGTCGGACGCGGTGGCGGGCCTGCAGGTCTCGCGAGCCGCGCTGCGTCCGTGGGGTGCGTCGCCGGGAGCGGGCGTCGTCATGGCGCTCCCGGTCGGTGAGTGCGGCCTCGTCGAGACGTCGCGCATCGTCAGCTACCTCGCCGGCCAGAGCGCCGGCCAGTGCGGCCCGTGCCTCAACGGGCTGCCGGCCGTCGCCGACACCGTCGCCGCGCTGGCGGGAGGCCGGTTGGCCGGGCGCACCGACGCCGGGTCCCTCGAGCGCCGCCTGCAGTGGCTCGCGCGGCTCGTCGAGGGGCGTGGCGCCTGCAGCCACCCGGACGGCACGATGCGCCTCGTGCGGAGCACGCTGCGCGTGTTCGGTGACGAGATCGACCTGCACCTGCACGGTGACTGCACCGAGGCCCGGGCGGTGGCCTCGTGAGACGGCTGCACGTCGACTGGGTGGCGTGCGACGGCCGCGGGCTGTGCACCGAGCTGGTGCCCGAGCTGCTGGAGGCCGACCCGTGGGGCTACCCGCTGGCGCGCGACGGCTCACGTGAGCCGGCCGTCCCGCGGGGGCTCGAGGAGCACGCCCGCCGCGCCGTCGAGGCGTGCCCGCTGCTGGCGCTGCGGCTGGTCGAGCGAGCGAGCTGAGTCAGGACGCGCCAGCGGCCTTAGCGCGTTTGGCCTCCTGCTTGTGGGCGCGCACCTTCTGCAGCGAGGCGGTGTCGACGACGTCGGCGATCGAGCGGTGAGACCCCTGCTCGCCGTACGGTCCGGCCGCCTCGCGCCACCCGGCCGGCTGAACGCCCCGCTGCTTGCCCAGCAGGGCCACGAAGATGCGCGCCTTCTGGTCGCCGAAGCCGGGGAGCGCCGCCACGCGACGCAGGAGGTCGGCACCGGACGCCGCACCCGTCCAGACCGCCGCCGCGTCGCCGTCGTAGTCGTCCACCAGCGACTGGCACAGCGCCTGCACCCGCTGCGCCATGGACGCCGGGAACCGGTGCAGCGCAGGCGGTGTGCGGAAGAGCTCTTCGAGTCGTGCGGACTCGAGCGAGGCGATGCGCGCGGCGTCGAGGTCGTCGTCCGGGCCCCCGCCGAGCCGGTCGCGCAGGACCGCCGGCGAGGTGAACGCCTTCTCCATCGGGATCTGCTGGTCGAGCAGCATGCCGACGAGCAGGGCCAGGGGGTCTCGTGCCAACAGCTCGTTGCCGGCGTCGGTGGTCGCGAGGTGCATGGCGCCATCATCCACCCGCGGTGGGGGTCAGTCGCCCAGTGGCAGCCAGGCCAGCACGTCCCGGATCGCGACGTCCCAGAAGTCCCAATCGTGGCCGCCCGGGCGGAAGTCGCTGGTGACCGGGACGTCCAGCCCCGCCGCCGCGCGCAGGAAGCTGCGGCTCTCCTCGACGAGGTCGTCGTCCTCGCCGCAGCAGACGTACAGCGACGGGAGCCCTCCGGCGGCGGCGCGCCGCTCGAGCAGGGCCAGCAGGTCATCGTCCGTCCCCGTGACGTCGCGACCGTCGAGGACGGCGTCGGTGAGGTCGGGCGCGAGCGCCCCCCGAGACTGGCGGGCTGCGAGGTCCAGCGCACCGGAGAGGCTGGCCGCCGCGGCGAAGCGCGTGGGCTGCTGCAGCGCCCACTTCATCGCCCCGTACCCGCCCATCGACAGGCCGGCGACGAAGGTCCGCTCACGCCGGTCGGACAACCGGAAGAACGACCGCGCGACCGCCGGCACCTCCTGGCTCAGGTGCTCCCAGAAGCGGCCGCCGTGGGCCTGGTCCAGGTAGAAGCTGCGCTGCACCTGCGGCATCACGACCGCTAGGCCGAGCGGCTCGACGTACCGCTCGATGCTGGTGTAGCGCGTCCAGGCCGTGGCGTCGTCGCTGAGCCCGTGCAGCAGGTACAGCACCGGCATCCCCTCGGCCGAGGACGTCGTCCGGGCACCGCTGACGCCGATCTGGGACGTCGTCGCCTGAGGCAGCACCACGGTCATCGACGTCCCGACCTCGAGCACGTCCGAGAAGTAGTCGCACCGGACGAGGGCCATGGCTAGCGCCACACCTCGTCGGTGCGGCACGGCAGTGCGTCGCGGTGAGCCATGCACCGTGCCTATCACCCCGCGTGACCGCGCGCGAGCGGGCCTTGGCAGGGCGCCGTCCTGACGACGGACCGGCCCGGGCGCACATCATGTCCGGCGCGGAGGCCGCTGAGCCCCGGCCGTCAGGTGCGCGGGCGGAGCTTGTCCATCTCGCGGCGGATGGTGTCCTCGCTGAACTCGTCACCGCGGTAGACGTCCCAGCCGTTCATCACGACACCGATGCCCCAACCCACGATGGGGAACACGGGCCAGAAGAAGCCGTTCCGGTTCGTCACCGCCCAGATGACCGCCAGGAAGCCGTTGACCAGCACGTAGACCAGCAGGTGCGCGTGGAAGTCGCGCCGCTTCTTCAGCCGCCTGATCGCCTGCTCCCGCAGCACGTCGGTGTCCGGGACGCTGGCATAGATCGGGTCGCTCGACATGGCAGGTCGCCTCCTTCGAACGCCTCGAGTCTACGGCGGGCCGCCTTCCCGCCGGCACGGACGATGGTCCTACGTCGCGGGGCCGTCGGCCGGGTCGAACGCGCGGTACAGGGCGGCGAGGTCCTCACCACCGTGCCCGGAGTCGCTGACGGCGCGCAGCTCGGCCCGCAGCACGTCAACCAGGTCGGTCGGCACGCCTGCCCCGCGCGCCGCCGCGGCGATGAGGTCGGCGTCCTTGAGCGCGCCGTCGAGACCGAAGGACGGCGTGAAGTCCCCGGCGAGCATCGCCTGGCCCTTGAGCTGGACGTACGGGGCGTCCATGGCGCCGCCGGCCACGGCCTCGAGGAAGAGCGCGGGGTCGAGCCCCAGCGCCCGGGTGACCGCCAGCGACTGCGCGATGCCCGCCACCAGGCTGAGGACGAAGGCGTTGGCCGCCAGCTTCAGCCGCGATCCGGCGCCGGCGTCGCCGACCCACATCGTGCGCGATCCGACCGCGTCGAGCACCGGCGTGACCACCCCGCGCACGTCCTGGGGGCCGGACGCCAGCACGACCAGCGTGCCCTTCTCCGCGGGCTGCTTGGTGCCCAGCACCGGCGCGTCCACGTGCACGAGACCGAGCTGCTCGGCCAGGGCGTCGATGCGCTCGCACCCCTCGGTGCCGACGGTCGTGCACTGCAACAGCACCGCGCCGGGCCGGACGGCGCCCTTGAGCTCGGCCAGGACGCCGGCCACGGAGTCGGCGTCCCACAGCACGGTCACGACGACGTCGGCGTCCTTCACGGCCTCGGCTGCACTGCGGCAGACCGTGGCGCCGGCGTCGCCGAGCGGCTCGGCGCGCTCGGCGCTGCGGTTCCAGACCCGCAGCGGCAGTCCCGCTGCGGCGATGTTGCGGGCCATTCCCGCGCCCATCGTGCCCGTGCCGAGCAGCGCCACGGTCGGCGTGCCCGGCGTCGAGGTGGGGGTGGCCTGCGAGGTCGTCACAGCAGTCCCTTCGTGAAGGCGGCCTGGCCCAGGTGCTCGAGGTCGTCGTCGATGACGCTCACCAGCCGGACGCCGAGGGTGACGGGTGGGTCCCAGCGGCGGTCGACCACGCGGTCGAGGTCGGTGTCGTGCAGGCCGCGCACGAACTCGACGGTGCGCCGGTGGACGTCGTCCAGGTAGCCGGTCAGCAGCTCGGGGTCGTCGACGCGCACCGCGTCGACCTGCTCGTCGGTGTGACCGAAACCGGTGTCCGCTCGGTCGAGCGGCAGGTCGAACCGCTCGGCCCACCCGTCGGCGACCCACGCCTGCTCGGTGCCGGCGACCTCGGCCACGTGGTCGTCCTGCACGCGCGCCAGGTGCCAGACGAGCCAGGCGATGGAGTTGGCGCGGCCGTCGACGCGGGCGGCGAGCTGGTCGGTCGACAGTCCCGCGACGACGTCGCGCGCGCGCTCGGGGATGCGGCCGAACGCCTCGAGCAGCAGGTCCTTGGTGTCCATGGCCCCCACCGTGCCACCCCAGCCGGACGGACGCAGCGCGAGGGGCCGACCTCCGAAGACGCCTCCGCCGCCCAGGCCGCGGCGCGATGGCGCAAAGCGGTCTGGGCGGCGGAAAGCGGTCTGAGCGGCGGAACCTCAGTGGTGGGTCTTGGCGGACAGCAGCGCCATCGGCTTCACACCGCCGGCGCGGTCACCCGCGTGCCCGAGGTGGGGCAGGTTCCAGTTGTCCTCGATGCTGGTGAGCAGCGAGTAGTGGTTGTACTTCGTGTGGTCGACCGTGCCCGGGCGGACCGTCGAGGACACCACGATCGCCGGGATGAGCCCGCCACCGTAGGTGCCACCGGGCCAGTCGGGGCTGACGCGCGGGTCGGCCTTGGCGACGTACGGCGAGTCGCAGCACCCGTCGGCGTTCTCCCAGCCACCGTTGGTCGTGTTGCCCGTGTAGTCGTTCTCGTCGGTGACGATCACGATGGCCGAGTGCTTGGTCCAGGCCTTCGAGCCCATGATCGTCGTGACGGCGCTCTTGACCCAGTCGTCAGCCTTGTGCTTCAGCGCGGCGTCGTTGGCGTCGTCCTTGGCGCTGCCGTAGGGGCACGGCGTCTCGGCGTGGCCGGGAACGGTCGCGTAGACGCCACCGTGCATGTCGTTGCACTGGTTCGGTGAGATCCAGACGAACTGCGGCGCGTGCTTGCTGTTGAGGTCGCCGGCGAGCGCGCTGTAGTCCTTGACCTTCGCCATGCGCGCCGGGTCGTTCTTGACCGAGTCGAACAGCACGAACGGGTTGTGCTTCTTGGCGTAGAGCTTGACCTGGGAGCCGTCCGCCAAGGTCGGGCCGTACCGGTCGAGCTTGTTGGCCGGCAGGTCCTCCATGTACGCACCCCAGCTGATGTGCCGGGCCTCGAGCTGGTCGACGAGGTTGACGCGATCGAGGTTGACGACGTTCTCGTCCTCGTCGTCCTGGATGCCGAAGTTGTCGCCCGCGATCGAGGCGATGTAGTTCGGCATGGACGGGTGGGTGACGCCGTAGTACTGGTCGGCCATCGCGTACTGGTGCGCGAGGCCGGTGATGTACGGGGCGTTGGCGTCGTCGATGACGCTCGACTGCGAGTGGTTCTCCAGCATGAGCACGTAGATGTGGTCGAGCCGCTGCTGGTGCTCGCGTCCGCGGTCGTCGCGACCGTGGTCGGAGCTGGCGGCCGCGTTGGCCGTCATGGCCAGTGCCGCTGCCGTCGCGAGGGCCGCGACGGACAGCGCGCGATGACGCAGGTGCATGAGGGTTCTCCTGGGTGTCGGGTGTCCCGAGTGCGTGACGAGGGGGGTGACGGTCTCGTGGCTCGAACCTCCTGCCTCCCACCGCGCAGGAGTCAACCGCCCTCACTTGCATTCGTCAACGCTTTGCCCGGGGAACATCCCGTGAACGCCCGTCGACCGCGGCCTGCAACGCAGCGATGTCGATCTTGCGCATGGCGAGCATCGCCTGCATCGCCCGGCGGGACCGCTCGGGGTCGGGGTCGGACATCGCCTGGTCCATGCCCTCGGGCACCACCTGCCACCACACGCCGAACTTGTCCCGCACCCACCCGCACTGCCCTTCCTCGCCGCCGTCGCCGACGAAGGTGTCCCAGTAGTAGTCGATCTCCTGCTGGTCGGAGCAGGTGACGAGGAACGACACGGACTCGTCGAAGGTGAACTGCGGGCCGCCGTTGATCCCCATGAAGCGGACGCCGTCCAGCTCGAACTCGACGACCATCGCCTCGCCGGCCGGGCCGGGCCCTGCGTCGCCGTACCGGGACGTCGCGATGATCCAGGAGCGCGGGAAGACCGACACGTAGTACTGGGCTGCCTGCTCGGCGTTCATGTCGAACCACAGGTTGGGCACGATCTTCTGCATGACGGGTCCTCTCGGCTCGCGGGGCGGCCGCAGCCGGCCGGTCCTGTCGGGGTAGACCGACCGGGCGAAGGGAACTCATCGCCGCGCGCACCCTACGGTTGCCCCATGACGACGCCGGACGCCACGGAGCACGCGCAGGGTCCGTTCGACCACGTGAACCTCGTACTGCGCTTCCTGCTCGAGCTGGTCATGCTCGCCGCGCTGGCCTGGTCCGGGGCCGCCATCGCGAGCGGCACGTGGCCGAGCCTGGCGGCCGGGATACTGGCGCCGGTGGCGGCGATCGGGCTGTGGGGTCTGCTGGTGGCGCCTGCTTCGCGTCACCGGTTGCCGGACCCCGCTCGGCTGGTCGTCGAGCTCGCCCTCTTCGCCGCCACCGGTCTGGCGCTCGCCGTCGCGGGCCACGTCCCGCTGGGCGTGGCGTTCGCCGTCGTGGCGGCCGCCAACGCGCTGGTGCTGCGGTGGCGCGGCGTCTGAGCCGTGCTCAGCGGCTGAACGCCGCCAGGTGGTGGCTCGACGCCGTCGACAGCCGGGCGTAGAGCGTGCTCACGTCCGGTGCGGTGAGGCCCTGCGAGGCGGCGTCGAGATCGGCGATGTCCGCCTTCTCGATCGTCCGCCCGACCTCCAGCGCGGCGCTCAGCGAGACCTTGCCGTCCTCGAGGTACGAGGCGTAGGCCCGGGTCGACGTCGGCGACGTGAACTCGCCGACTCCCTTGCCCGCCGTGGGGTCGTCGATCGAGTACCGCGCCAGGACGACGCGCACGGCGTCGAGGTGACGCTGCTCGGAGGTCGCGATCCGGTCGAAGCGGACGTCTCCGGTGGAGTCCCCGAGCGCGGTGTAGACGTCGCGCGCCAGCTTCTCCTCCTCCGCCATGGCGGCGAGCTCGTCCTGCTGCGCCGCGGTGAGCGTGCCGCTCGCCGGGAGGTTCTCGGCGACGTCGCCCGCCATGCGCCCGCCCATGCCCCCACGGTTCGCGTTGCCGTCGGCGTCCGGGGTGCCGCGGCCCATGCCCATGCCGTAGCCGTACCCGCGGGTGCCTTGGGTGCCGTCGGCGGTGCCGCGTGGACCCGGGCCGTCTCCGGTGCAGGTGGCGGTGGTGCCGTTGGGGCCGCCGCCAGGGGTGGTCGCGGCGAGCACCGGCGGTGCCAGCAGCACCAGGCCCACTCCTCCGGCTGCCGCTGCTGCGATGACTGCCGTGCGCTTGCGCATGACTTCCTCCTTCGTCCTGCGGGCTCGAGTCGTGCCCGCTCTGGTTCGTTCTCGTACCTCGAGGGTGCGCGGCGGCCGTGGAACGGCGGTGCGATCGAGATGGAGGTGGTGTGGAGACGGACTTCGGTCCCATCCCCTGCCCGGCCGTGGCCCCGACAATGACCAGGTGAGCACCGTGCTGGTCGTCGAGGACGACCGCGACATCCGCGAGGTCGTCCGGCGCTATCTCGAGCGCGCCGGCCACGCCGTGCTGTCGACGGGCTCGGGCCTGGAGGCGCTGCGGCTCCTCGACGGTGCCGCGGTGGACCTCGTGGTGCTCGATCTCGGGCTACCGGACCTGGACGGCACCGACGTGCTGCGCGAGGCACGGGCTCACCGCCGCACTCCTGTCGTGGTGCTCACGGCTCGCAGCACGCTCGACGACCGCATCCACGGCCTCCAGCTCGGCGCGGACGACTACCTGGCCAAGCCGTTCAGCCCGACCGAGCTCGTCCTGCGGGTGTCGGCGGTGCTCGCGCGCACGCACGCCGGTGCCGGCGACACGGCGGCTGCGACGTACGGCGAGGGGCGGCTGCGGATCGACCGCGAGCTGCGCACGGTGGCGATGGACGGCCGACCGGTCGACCTGACGGCGACCGAGTGGGGCATCCTCACCACCCTCGCCTCCGTGCCCGGTCGGCCCTTCTCGCGTTACGAGCTGGTCAACCGGGTGCGGGGCTACGAGTTCTCCGGGTACGAGCGCAGCATCGACTCGCACGTGAAGAACCTGCGGCACAAGCTCGGGCCGGACGGGAGCGACGTCCTGGAGACCGTGGTCGGCGTGGGCTACCGCCTCGGCTGGCGGCACGACGAGGTCCGCGCGTGACGGGGCCTGGTACGGCGCTGGGCCCGCTCGGCCGCCGGCTGCTGTTCTCGTTCCTGCTCGTGGCCCTGCTCGCCGTGACGCTGGTGGCGGGTGCGGCCCTCGTGGGCAGCTCCATCGGCCTGTCGCGCAACAGCTCCGCCACCCAGGAGGTCACGGCGCGCCAGGTCGCTGCCGAGGTCGCCACGGCCTACTCGGCAGCGGGTGGCTGGGACGGCGCAGACCTCTCGCCGGCCCAGTCGGTGGCGTCCGCTGCGGGGGCGCGCCTCCTCGTGCTCGACCAGTCAGGGGTCACCGTGCTCGACGCGCGCCCTGGCATGCACGGTGGCATGGGGCCGATGCCCGGTGCCGGCGGGTCGGCCGGGGCCGAGGCGACGACGGGCGCTCGCGTGACGCAGGACGTGAAGGTGTCGGGCGTGAGCGTCGGCAGCGCGGTGCTCACGTTCCCTAGGACGACGACGACCGGCCGGCAGGTGGCGTGGGCGTGGATCATCGCGGCTGCCGTCCTCGCCGCGCTGGTGGCGGCGTCGGCAGGGTGGTTCGTCGTGCGGTCTCTGACCCGGCCGCTGGTGGCCCTGACCGACGCGACGCGGGCGTTCGGCGCCGGTGACGCGACGGCCCGGCCGGCCGTGCGCGGAGTGGGTGAGCTCGGCGAGCTCGCGGACGCCTTCGACGAGGCGGCCGGTGCCGTGCAGCGCTCGGATGCGGTGCGCCGGCAGATGGCTGCGGACGTCGCCCACGAGCTGCGCACCCCGCTGTCGGCGCTGCAGGCAGGCCTGGAGGAGCTGCGCGACGGTCTGGTGCCGCCGGACCGCGCCGCGCTGACCCGGCTGCACGACCAGAGCCTGCGCATCGGTCGCACGGTGACCGAGCTGGGGCAGCTGTCTGCCGCGGACGCCGCAGCGGCTGAGCTGCACCTCGCTCCGGTCGACCTCGGCGAGCTCGTCGCCTCGGCCACGGACTCGCGCGCACCGCAGCTGCGGGCGGCCGGGCTGGTCGTGCACGAGGCCCTCGCACCGGGGGTGGTGGTGCGAGGTGACGCCGACCGGTTGCACCAGGTGGTGGGCAACCTGCTCGACAACTGCGCGACGCACTGCCGTCCCGGCGACGACGTCCACGTCGAGCTGACCGCGGCGCGGCAGGGTGCCTCCGCCCTGGCCCGGCTGACGGTGCGCGACACCGGGCCGGGCATCGCGCCGTCGGATCTCCCGCACGTGCTGGACCGGTTCTGGCGGGGCCGTGACCGTTCGGCGGTCGCAGGATCCGGTGTCGGGCTCGCGGTCGTGGCGCGGCTCGTCGAGGCCCATCACGGCCGGGTCGAGATCAGCTCGGACGGCACCAACGGCACCACCGTGCGTGTCGAGCTCCCGCTGGAGCAGGCGGCCTGAGCCCTTCCGCAGTCGGCCGCCGCAAACCCTGTCGCCCGGTACCGGCTCGCGAGTAGCATCGGCGACCTGCGGCCAGCAGTCGCAGCTGCGCCGGTCCACGACCGGCTGCGCCCCAAGAGCCTCGCCCTGATCAGCGAGGACAGGCACCGCGGGTCCGTGCCGGCCCGCACCACGACATCGGACGCCGCCACCCTGCCTCGCACAGGGCGCCGTGGCGACGGCTGAACTGCGTCGAGTGAGGAAGCCCCATGGCTGAAAAGGCATCACTGGATCTCGGCGCGCTCCGTAGCGCGCTGGCGAAGGAGCCCGAGGCGTGGTCGATGGCGATGACGCCGATGACCGCGCTCACCGAGAACGAGCGGCGGCTGCGCCTCGGCGTCCCGCCGACCCCTGGGCTCGACACGGCCCACCTCGAGGACGACAGGGAAGTGCACCGCGCTGCGGCGATCGGTGCGAGAGCGGACGCGGTCGGCGCGCCCGCCGCGTTCGACCTGCGCAATGTCAGCGGCGCGAACTACGTGACGGCGGTGCGAGACCAGGGCGGGTGCGGCTCGTGCGTCGCGTTCGGCACCGCGGCCGCGCTCGAGGGTGTGGCCCGGTACAGCCGTCGTACACCAGCACTTCAGGTCGACCTCTCCGAGGCGCACCTGTTCTACGTCTACGGCCGGGCGGCCGGGGCGACGTGCGGCACCGGCTGGTGGCCGGACCAGGCGTACAACGCGGCGCGGGACAGCGGCGTCACGTTCGAGGACTACTACCCGTACACGGCGGGCGACCAGGACGGGAACACCCGCATCAACGCCGACTGGCGCAACCGGCTGGCGAAGGTGACCACCTGGCAGATGCTCAGCGGCAACGCCTCGGCGATGAAGCAGTACATCTCGACGTACGGGGCGATCAGCGCCTGCCTCGACGTCTACCAGGACTTCTTCAGCTACGGCAGCGGCGTCTACCGGCACGTCACCGGCGCCTACGCGGGCGGTCACTGCGTGGCCCTCGTCGGCTACTCCGACACCGACCGCTGCTGGATCGCCAAGAACTCCTGGGGCGCCGGCTGGGGAGACGGCGGCTTCGTGCGCATCGGCTACGGCGAGTGCCGCATCGAGAGCTACCAGACGTGCGGCGCGCAAGGCGTCAACCTGCGCTGGTGGAACCCGGACCAGACGATCGCGGGGCTGTGGAGCAACGAGGCCGACGGCAACGTCTGGGCGTACGGCTCGGACCGCGGGTGGCTGAAGCTCGACAGCGGCGCGGTCGCGACCAACGCGGCGATGCTCGCCGAGCTCTCGGCGTCCAAGGCCGCCGGCAAGAAGGTCGGTCTGTTCGAGGACAACGGCTCGGTCCAGCAGATCTACGCGTGGTGAGAGGACAGTCATGACGACGAAGACCCGTACCGCGAGCCCGTCGCTCGTGCCGACGCAGGCCGGCGCCGACGACCTCAGCATCGACACCGGTGGCATGAGCCGGCCGACGGAGATGCCCGAGTCGCACGCCGGGATCACGGCCGCCGGCGCCGGCGAGCAGTGGCCCGTGCTCATGCCCCCGGGGACGCCCGGCGCGACCGCGACGGCGGCCGTGAGCGGCATCACCGGAACGTGGACGTCCGGTGTGATGGTGGACGCGACGTGGGCGATCAACGAGACGCGCAACGCGTGGTTCCACGTCACCGGCGGTGCGTGGAAGAAGATCTTCAACGGCACCGACGGCTCGTTCACGGCGCTGTGCACGCTGGCGGCGCAGGCGAAGCAGACCGGGCACCAGATGGCGATCCGCGAGGAGGCGGACGGCATGGTGCACGAGATCTACCTCTGGTAGGCGTGGACGACGACCTCGACCACCTCGGCGGCGGCGGGCTCCCAGGCCCGCCGCCGCTGCAGGCGCACGTGGTGCGTGCCCGCTTCGGTGGCGTGAACGGTGATGACGCGCCGTCCGGCGGCGCCCGGAGCCTCGGACGTCGGCGGCTCGAAGTGGTTGTCGTCGACGCTGACGGCGGCCGGCGCGTCGACGACCTCCCACTGGTACCCGGTCGTCGGCGTCTCCTCGATGTGGACGACCACCGGCTCACCGACGCCCGCGTCGCACGCTCCTGGTGCTTCGAGCTGAACGCTCATGGCTGGCTCCTCTCCGGGCTTCCATGATCGCGCCGCCGACCCGCGCGGAACAGGGCTCCGCATCCTCGGCCTTGCCACCGCGGCACGTCTTGCCGATGTGGCACACGGGCGCGACACGGCCGCGACACGGCCGCGGCGGCGCGGCGTCGTCCAGCGCGCGCTGTCCGTGGCGGGCTAGCGTGCCGTCATGGACCGCCCTGCCACGCAACCCGCCACAGCCCCGGCCTGCCAGCCGCCCCTCGCCGGGCTGGCCCCGTGCGACAACTGCGGCTCGCCGATGCGCTGGGAGACCTCGCACCAGCGCTGCGACAGGTGCGGCCACATCGTCCCCTGCTGCGAGGGTGCACCGCTCAGCTGACCGCCCACGCCCCCCACAGGCTGGCTCGGGCGTCCCGACCGCCGGCTGACGCCGTCAGCCGTTCGTCGGCTTCGCCGTCGCGGTCCTGTGGTGCTTCGACGTAGCGCCCGTCGTCGGCGTGGTGCGAGTGGTCACCGTCGGGGTGGTTCGTGGGGCCGGGGTGAGGGAGTCACCCACCGCGTGGAGTGCGCGCGGCAGCACGTACAGGCCCATGACGGCGACGATGGCCAGTTGCACCAGCGCGAGCACCACGCGGCGTCCGGAGCCGTGTCGCTGGGGCCGGCTTACGGCCCGCCGACGCCTGGCCCCGGGCCGAGAGCTGGCCGCCGCACGACGGACCTGACGTCGGCTGCCAGCGCTGGGCTCTGTCGGCGCTGCACCCAGCGACGCGAAGACCGCAGTCGTCTTCTGGTCCGGGCTGCGAGAGCCGTCAAGCAGACCGCGCAGGTAAGGCCCGATGCGTTCGACGTCGATGGCGCGAATCCGCGACTCCCCTGCCGTGAGCAACGAGTTCAGGTCTGCGAGGCCGACCACTCGTGCCATCGATGGCTGCTGAGGCGGTGTCGCGTGGCCGACCAGGCAGAGCACGGCGGTCACCAGGCCTCGATGCTGCGGCTCGAGGAACGCCGCCACCGCAGCGGTGGCACTCGCCACCGCGTCGCACTCGCCCTGCCTGCTGTACCCGTTCTGACGAAGGACGCCGTCACGCATCTGCACCTGGCCGGACCAGTTCTTGCTGTCGATGACGAAGACCCCAGTCGGTCCGACCGCGATGTGGTCGATGTTCGCGTAAGGGCGCCCCGGCCAATGCAGGTCATGGAGCACGAGCCACCCTTGGGCCGCGAGCGCGGTCAGCACCTGGCTCGTGCGCCGCTCCCCTTCGGCCCCTTGCTTCCATGCGTGCAACCGCTGCTCGGCCTGCGCCAGCTTGCGCCGCGCATCTTCGACCGCAGCTTCGAGTTGCTCTGCCTTCAACTGAGCCCGCTGACCCGCCTGCATGGTTCGCCCCCTTGTTTGCCCTGAGACAGGGGTCGGCGCGCTGGGTCAGGTCTTGAGCGCGCTTCCCGCCCGGCGGCGAAGTACCTGCCACATCCCCTTCATGGGCGACTCGCCGTCGAAGCCCAAGCGCGCGTAGACCGGCTGCGCCTCGGCGGTGGCGAACAAGCCGACGAACGCGTCGCCCCCGGCCAGCGCGTGCACCTGATCAAGCAGGCGTTCCGTGACGCGCGTGCCGAGGCCGTGCCCCTGGAGGTCGGGGCGCACGACGATGTCCTGAAGGTAGAAGAAGAAGGCACCGTCGCCCACCACGCGGCCCATCGCGACCGTGCTCCCGTCGTCCGCCACCGCCACGACTCCGCAGCACGAGCCGGCGAGGGAGGCGGGCATGACGTCCCAGCGGAACGCGCCGTGCCAACCGACCGACTCCGCCAGCGCACGATGCTCGTCCGGAGTGGGCACACGGTCGACCAGCTCGTAGCTCACGAGACCGAGTATGCCTGTCAGGCCTGCCCGGCTCTCAGCCGCTTGAGGACGTCCGCTCCCCCGACCTCCTCGATGAAGGCGGGGTCACCGCAGACGACGAGCTGGTCGCGGGCGCGCGACAGGCCGACGTACAGCCGCTCGCGCGAGCGCTCGTGCGACTCGGACTCGTTGAGCGCGAGCACGACGGCACGGCGCTCCAAGCCCTTGAAGCCCAGGACGTGCCCGTAGAACACCTGGCTGTCGTCCCAGAAGGAGTCCCAGTACGCCTGCTGACCGCCGGCCTGCCGAGCGGCCTGCTCGGGGTGTCGGCTGCCGGTGGTCAGGAGGGCGACGTCCTGCGGTCGCCACCCGGCGTCCAGCAGCTCGTCGACGGCGTCGTCCGCCGCCGCGAGAGCCTCCTCGGCGCTGCACGCGACGTACCGGACCTCCGGGCCGGACCCACCGAGCAGTCGCATCCGCATGCCCGTGAGCGGGTTGAACGCGTCCGCGATCTGCCGGGTGTTGCGCAGGTTGTGGTCGAGCACGAGGGGCACGAGCTCGACCGGTGGCGAGCCGAACCGGGAGAACACCACCTGCGCCTCGTCGCTGAAGACGTAGACGCCGCCCGTCTCCTCCTCGCGCAGGGCCTCGAGCACCGCCGGCCACCAGGAGTCCGCGAAGTCCTGCGCCTCGTCGACGACGAACGCGTCGAACTTCTGGCCGGGCGGCAGCTCACGGGCCAGGTCCACCATCTGCTCGGGCAGGTCGCGCTCCCAGAACTGCGCGGCGGACGCTGAGCGATCGCTCTCGTCGGGCCCCTCCGCGGCGCCCCAGCCCAGCCCCAGGGAGTGGTACTCCCCCACGTAGGCCGGGCGGTCCTTGCGCGGCAGCGTCTCGACGTGCCGGCGCAGGAAGGTCGCCAGGCCGTGCGAGTAGCACAGCAGCGCCACCCGCTGGCCGCTGCGGGTGAGCCGGCGGGCCTGCTCGATCGCGAGCCAGGTCTTGCCGCTGCCGGCACCGCCGCGGATCTCCATGCGCCGCAGCTGCTTCGCGGCGTCGAGGATCAACGCCTGCTGCTGCGTCAGTCGCTCGGCGGCGTCGTCGCGCTCGTGCGCGGCGGCCAGGATGCTCTGCTGCGGAAGGCCGCGGCCCGCGAGGATCTCGGCGATCAGCGCGACGTCCTCGTCGTCCGGCAGCCGGTTGCGGGTCTCCTGGTCGTGCGGGAGCCGAAGGAGGGAGGCAGCGACGCCGTCGAGCTGGGGTCGGTCGATGACGGACCAGCGAGGGCAGTCCGGCAGGCTGAAGTCAGCGTCGAGGCTGGTGTGCGCCAGCACGACGGCGTGCGCCCAGCGGATACGGCTCCGGCCCTGCCACCGCGGGTCGGACTCGACGTACTGGCGCAGCGCGTACTTGCCCTGCCGGGCCTGGCTGACCGGGTCGATGGCGTGCTCGGCGTCCCCGCGTCGCTGCCGCCAGGACCCGCCGTCGTGCCAGACCTGACCACCCTTGACCTCGATGACTACTCCCCCGGCACCGGGAGCGAGGACGACGAGGTCGAGCTCGTGGTCCTTGGCCCGGTCGGTGAGCCGCAGGTTCGCCAGCAGCACCGCCTCGGGCGGCAGCTGGATGCGCAGTCGCTCCCAGACGTCCTTCTCGGACGTCGTCGTGAACCTGGGGTCCTGCGGGATGCACCGTGGCACTGGCGTCTCTACTCCTCGGGGACCCCCGCGAGCAGCCGAGGTGCCCTCACAGTACGGCGTCCGAGCGTCCGACGTTCTCCTCGGCGCACACTGGTGGCTCGGACCACGAGAGAGGAGCACCATGCGCACGATCGGGTTCATCGGCGGCATGAGCTGGGAGAGCAGCGCGCTGTACTACCGGATCGCCAACGAGCTCGTGCGCGAGCGGCTGGGTGGCCTGCACTCGGCGCGCTGCATCCTCTACTCGGTGGACTTCGCCGACATCGAGGCCATGCAGACGCAGGGACGCTGGGACGACGCCGCCGCGTCGCTTTCCGCTGCTGCACAAGCCCTGCAGCGCGCCGGCGCCGACATGCTCGTCCTGTGCACGAACACGATGCACAAGGTGGCCGAGCAGGTGCAGGCGGCAGTCGACCTCCCGCTGCTGCACCTCGCCGACACGACCGCCGACGCCGTCACCGCCGCGGGCCTGCGCACCGTCGGCCTGCTCGGCACCGCCTTCACCATGGAGCAGGACTTCTACCGCGACCGGCTCGCGCGCCACGGCCTGACCGTCCTGACGCCGGACGCGCACGACCGCGCGCTCGTGCACCGGGTCATCTACGACGAGCTGTGCCTCGGCGTGGTCCGCGAGGAGTCGCGCGCCGCCTACCGGGAGGTCATCGGTCGCCTCGTCGACGCGGGCGCCGAAGGCATCGTCCTCGGCTGCACCGAGATCGAGCTGCTCGTGCGGCCGGAGGACAGCCCGGTGCCGACGTTCGCGACGACGCAGCTGCACGTGGCAGCGGCCGTCGAGCGCACCCTGCAGGCGTGACGACGTAGCCCGCGGCGAGCCCGGCGCAGCCGCGCCTCAGGCCCGACGGTGCTTGAGCCAGCCCCACGCGCTGGTCGCCAGGAACAGCACCAGACCGATCACCGTGAGCCACAACAGCCCCTTGATGATGAGGCCGAGCACGGCGAGCACGAGCCAGACGGCGAGCAGCAGCAGGATCAGTCGGATCATCGGGCCATCCTGCGGCACGGGCCGAGTCCGCGCGACCGAAGACGATGCTCGCTCCACTTCGCGTGGGTTCGGGACTTGACGAGGTTGGCTATTGCTATTAGCTTTTCGGCTATGACCACATCCATTGCTCACCGGCCCTCGACGGCCCGACCCACGGCACGCCCGACCGCCCGCCCGCTGGCCGCCGCGAACCTGACCCGCGTGGCCTTGCCGGCGTCCGGCCTCGGGTTCGTCCTCTACCCCGCGCTGCGGCCCTTCTCCGACGAGACGACGCTGGCCGGGGCGCGCGCCTACGCCTCCGCTGGCTGGCTCTGGGCGCACTCCATCGCGATCGTCTCGTTCGTCCTGCTGGGGCTGGGCCTCACCGGCTGGCTGCTGACGCGGCTGGCTGACGACCCCACCCGGCGCAGTGACCTCGTCGCGCTGGTGCTGACCTGGGTCGGCATCGGCCTGACCTTGCCCTACTACGGCGCCGAGCTGTTCGGCCTGCACGCTCTCGGCCGAGCCGCGCTCGACGGTGACGCGATGGCGCTGCAGACGGTCGACGCCGTCCGTTGGCAGCAGGGCCTGTGGTTCATCGTCGTCGGCCTCGTCCTGCTCGCCGCTGCCGCCGTCACGGTGGCGGTCACCCACTGGCGCACCGGGATCCGACCTTGGCTCGCCGTCCCTCTGGCCGTGTCGATGGCCCTGTACCTGCCGCAGTTCATGGGCAGCCAGCCCGTGCGCGTCGCCCACGGCGTGCTGGTCCTCCTCGGCTGCTCCGCCCTGGCGCTCACCATCCGTACCCGCAAGGAAGGTTCACTGCGATGAACGACAGCCACAGCACCCTCCACCACCTCGACCGTCCCGGCGGACGACTGGGCTACCAGCTCAGCGGTGAGGGACCGCTCGTCATCTGCCTGCCCGGCATGGGCGACCTGGCCTCGTCCTACCGGTTCACCGCACCGGCCCTCGTGGCCGCCGGCTACCGTGTCGCGGTGCTCGACCTGCGCGGGCACGGCGCCAGTGACGCGACCTTCGACCGCTACGACGACGTCGCCGCCGGCGAGGACCTGCTCGCGCTCGTCGAGCACCTGGGCGGCCCGGCCGTCCTCGTCGGAAGCTCCATGGGCGCCGGCGCGGCGGCCTGGGCAGCGGCCGAGCGCCCCACCGCGGTACGCGGCCTGGCCCTGCTCGGCCCCTTCGTCCGCAACCCGCCGATGAACCCGCTCCTCGTGGCCGCCTTCCGGCTCGCCATGAGCGGGCCCTGGGCGCGGCGGGTCTGGACCAGCTACCTGCCCAAGCTCTTCCCCGGCGAGCGCCCCGCCGACTTCGACGCCCACGTGGCGGACATCTCCGCCAGCATGCGCCGTCCCGGCTACACCGCCGCGTTCGTGCGGACGACCCGCACCAGCCACGCGCCGGTGGCCGAGCGGCTGGACGACGTCACCGCCCCTACCCTCGTGGTCATGGGCACCGCCGACCCGGACTTCCCCGACGCCACGACCGAGGCGCAGTGGGTCGCCGACCGCCTGCACGCCGAGCTGCTGCTGGTGGACGGTGCCGGCCACTACCCGCACGTGCAGCAGCCCGCTCTGGTCAACGCCGCGCTGGTGTCGTTCTGCCAGAAGGCGACTGCAGTTGCCTAGGGCCGGGCTGACCCGGGCTCGCGTCGTCGAGGAGGCCGCAGCCGTCGCGGACGAGCAGGGCTGGTCTCAGCTGACGCTGGCGTCGGTCGCCGCTCGGGTCGGCGTCCGGTTGCCGAGCCTCTACAAGCACATCGAGTCCCTCGACGCGCTGAGGCTCGAGGTGGCGGCGCTCGCGACCCGAGAGCTGGCCGAGGCGATCACCGGCGCCGCCGTGGGAGTCAGCGGCCGGGATGCACTGCGGGCGGTCGGCACCGGCTACCGCGGCTACGCCACCGCCCACCCGGGTCGGTACGCCGCGACCGTCCGCCCCCCGCAGTCGGCGGAGGGCGCTCACTACCGGGCCGCCGAGTCCATCATGGCCGTCGTGCTCGCCGTCCTGGCCGGCTACGGCGTCACCGGTGATGCCGCGATCGACGCCGCCCGGGCGCTGCGGGCGGCCCTGCACGGCTACGCCACGCTGGAGGCAGCCGGCGGCTTCGGCATCCCGCGTGACGTCGACCGCAGCTTCGAGGCCCTGCTCGACGGGCTCGACACCATGTTCGGCGGATGGGGCGAACCCCCTACGCGACGGCAGGGATGACGCGCTCGCCCATCAGCTCCAACGTCCCGGGCTTGCTGACGTCGGCGAGCGTGCCGTGGGCCACCTCGATGCCGAGCTCGGCGAGCTCGTGCAGGTGCTCGATGGTCTGCTCGACCCGCTCGCCGTTCGGCCCCAGGTCGAAGCGCGTCTGCACCGTCTTCTCGATCCCGTCGTAGTCGCGTCCGAGCCGCTCGCAGTGCTCACGCAGCACCTGCAGCTTGTGGCCCAGCTCTGGCGTGTCGAAGATGTTGCAGGCGTCGGCGTACTGCGCCACCAGCCGCAGGGTCTTCTTCTCCCCTGCGCCCCCGATGAGGATCGGCGGGTGCGGGCGGCTCAGCGCCTGCGGGGAGTTGAGGGTGCGCTCGAGCGTGTAGTGCTCACCGGAGTAGGGCTTGTCGTCGTCGCTCCACATCTGGTGGCAGATCTGCAGGGCCTCCTCGAGCCGCTCGAACCGCTCGGAGGTGGACGGGAAGAACAGCCCCAACCCACGGGACTCCTCCTCGTTCCACGCCGCGCCGATCCCGAGCATCGCGCGTCCACCGGACAGGACGTCGAGCGTCGTGACGGCCTTGGCCAGCAGGCCGGGCTCGCGGTAGACGACCGCGGTGACCACGGTCAGCAGCTTGACCCGCTCGGTCACCGCCGCCAGGTAACCCAGCGCGGTGTAGGCCTCGAGCATCTCGTGCTCGGGTGGCCCGAGGTGGCCGATCTGCCAGACGTGGTCCATCACGCTGACGCGGTCGTACCCGGCCGCCTCCGCGCGCTGCGCGACGTCGGTCAGCTGGCCGCGCAGGCCGGCCGGGCCGCCGTCCCAGGTGAAGTCCGCGATGTGCAGTCCCAGCTTCATGCCACTCCTCGCCGAACGGTCGTCAGTGGACTCCACCGATGGTGTCACGGGCCGAGGCGAGGCGGCCCGGCCAGTGCTCACGCGAGCGCGTCGGCGGCTGGGCGCGCTGCCGGGATGTCCCGGGGCACCAGCGATCCCCGCACGGCGAGGCTGATGCTGGCGGTGACGAACCACAGCGTGATGACGGCCATCGGCAGCACGGCGTTGGCGAGCATGAGCAGGGACGCCGGCAGCCCGGCCACCGCCAGCCACCGCGGAAGGACGCGGTGCCGCAGGGAGGCCACGCTGACGGTGCCGGCGATCACCGCCGCCGCGAACGCGCTGAACATGACGAGGATGCCGTAGGAGGCACCGAGCAGGTACCGCGAGATGTCGGCGCTGGGTGCTGGTGCGTCGGCGAAGACGATCGCTGCGGGCACCGCGGCGTACAGCCCGGCGCCGGTGATGAGCGTGACCGCGAACGCGATGCCGGCTCCGAGCGTCAGGGACTGCGAGCGCGCGGACGCACCCGCTGCGGCCAGCCGCTCGCGCAGGACGGCGGTGAAGGCGAGCAGGAACGGCGCGGCAGCGGCGATCAGGTAGGCCGAGACCAACCAGTGGCCCATCGAGTGGTTGTCGTACCAGCTCTCGATCTGGGCGTCCGGCCAGCTGGAGGTGGGAGCGGCGTCCGCGCCGAGACCGGCGACGACGAAGGCGATACCGACCAGACCGGTGAGCGGGCTGAGACGTCGTGACATGGCGTTCTCCTGGTGTCGAGGGCCCCGTGGCGTGGGGCGGTTACGCGACCGCACGCTAGGCAGCGCAAGCGGGCTGGGCGTCCATCGCGCGATGGAACTGCTCGGGCGGCGTCCATCTCGCGATGGACGCCGCGGCGCGGGCGCGGGCGCTAACGTCGCACCCATGCATCGGCTGGCCACCTGGCGGTTCGAGCTCTTCGTGCTCGCGCTCGCGGCGGTCGAGGTCGCCTCGGTCGCCGCGGCCGACGTCGCGCACGAGCCTGCCGCGCTCGTCACGACCCTCGTCTCCGCGTTGGCGCTGCTCGGGTGCCGGTGGCAGCCGCTCGCTGCGACGGTCGCCGCGTTCGGCGCACTGACCGTCTCGCTCGCCGTGCAGCCCACCTCGACCACCGCGCAGTTCTTCGGCACGTTGGCCACCTTCGCCGTCGCCGGCGCGGTGAACCGCGAGCGGGAAGCGGTCATCGCCTGGGGGGCAGGCGCCGGGCTGCTCGGGTACGCGGCGTGGGTCGACCCGTACGGCGGCGGCGCACCGGACTTCCTGCTGTCGTTGGCGTTCGGCACCACCATGTGGGGGGCAGGCCTGCTCGTGGCCCGGCGTGGCCGACACGTGCGGGCCGCCGTCGAGCATGCTCGTCAGGCCGACGAGCTCCACCGGCAGCAGACGGCCCAGGCGCTGTCGCAGGAGCGGGCGGCCATCGCCCGCGAGCTGCACGACGTCGTCAGCCACGGCCTGTCGGTGGTCGTCGTGCAGACGGTCGCAGCGCGCAGCCGGCTGCAGGACGTGGCCGGAGCCGCTGGGGGCGACGTCGACCGGCACCTCGCGGCGGTCGAGGACACCGCTCGCGACGCCCTCGGCGAGATGCGCCGGATGCTCGGCCTCCTGCACCAGGCCGGCGACGCCGACGTCTCGTTCGACGGCCCCGCCCCCGGGCTGCGGCACGTCGACGACCTCGTCGAGCGGGTGATGAGAGGCCAGGGCGCGACCTCGTTGCGCGTCGACTGCCCCAGCGAGCTGCCCGCCGGCCTCGAGCTCGCGGTCTACCGCATCATCCAGGAGGCGCTGACGAACGTCGTGAAGCACGCCCCAGGTGCGAGCGTGGAGGTTGAGGTGGCTCAGGGCGCCGACGCCGTGCAGCTGACGGTCTGCAACGGTCCGCCGTCCCGCCCGGCCGGCACCGGACCCGCAGCCGGTGGCCACGGTCTGGTGGGCGTCCGTGAGCGGGTGGCGCTCTACGGCGGAGCGGTCACGGCGCAGCCCACCGCCGACGGGGGCTTCCGGCTCGCTGCGACCTTTCCCTTCGACGCCGCGACGGCCACCGGCACCGCCGGCGCCTCCGCCCCTTCGCGCACAGCATGATCCGGGTGCTGCTCGCCGACGACCAGGCGTTGGTACGAGACGGGTTCCGGTCGCTCATCGACCGCGAGAGCGACCTGCACGTCGTCGCCGAGGCCGCCGACGGCGACGAGGCCGTCCGTCTGTGCGACCGGCACCTGCCCGACGTCGTCCTGATGGACGTGCGGATGCCTCGGGTGGACGGCCTGACCGCGACCCGCCGCCTCACGGCGTCGCACCCCGGCGTGCGGGTGCTGGTGCTGACGACGTTCGACCGCGACGAGTGGGTGTACGAGGCGCTGCAGGCGGGCGCGAGCGGGTTCCTGCTCAAGGACGTGCGAGCCACCCAGCTGACCGACGCGATCAGGACGGTCGCGGCGGGAGAGGCGCTCCTGGCGCCCTCGATCACCCGGCGGCTCATCGAGCAGTTCGTCGCGCAGCGCGCGACAGCCGCGGCGTCACCACCCGCGCTCGGGGTGACCGAGCGCGAGCTCGAGGTGCTGCGCCTGCTCGGTCGGGGGCTGTCGAACGCCGAGATCGCCGAGCGGCTGAGCATCGAGCACTCGACCGTGAAGACCCACGTGAACCGCCTGCTCACCAAGCTCGGTCTCCGCGACCGCGCCCAGGCCGTGGTGTTCGCCTACGAGACAGGCGTGATCCGGCCGGGCACCTCCTGACGTGCCGCACCGCCGTCTTCGTCATGACGTGGTTCCCTGGTGCACGTGCAGGACAGATCGAAGCTGGAGACGATCGCGGCCGAGACGCTGGCCGCTGCGGCCGGACGGACGCACCGGGTCGACCCGGTGGTCGGTGGCGCGGGCGGTCCGGCCGGCAACGCCCGCCTCACGGCGTGGACCGGGCTGGTCCTGCTGGTGCTGTTCGTCGCCGAGCTCATCACGCTGCTCGACGTCCGTGGCCTCATCAGCTGGCACCTCGCCCTCGGGGTCGCGCTGCTCCCTCCTGCGCTGCTCAAGACCGCCACCACCGGCTGGCGCATCGTGCGGTACTACTTCAGCAGCGCGCCCTACCGCGAAGCGGGGCCGCCACCGCTGGCCCTGCGCCTGCTCGGCCCGCTGGTCGTCGCCGGCACGCTCGCGCTGCTGGGCACCGGCCTCGCCCTGGTGCTGCTCGGCGAGTCGCGCAGCCGGCAGACGCTGGTGGCGGCGCTCGGCCAGCGCATCGACGTGCTGACTCTGCACCAGGCGGCCTTCGCGGTGTGGGCGGTCGTCACCGGCCTGCACGTGCTGGCCCGGGCGGTGACCGCGTGGCAGCTGACGCGTCGAGGGCCGTCGCGTGTGCCTGCCTCGGGTCTGCGCCTGGTGGCGCTGGTCGCGGTCCTCGGGCTGTCGGTGGCGCTCGTCGGCTGGGTGCTGGGAAGCCCCGGCGGCTGGCGGGAGACCCAGCGCGCCGAGCCGCGTATCGCACAGGTCCCGAACCGCTGACCGCCCACGGAGACTTTCGGCCCTGTCGGTCACCGCGCTCGAGGATCAGGCTCGCCATGACCAACGGAGGTGCTGGATGCCAGCACGAGAGACTGACGGGTTCCTGCACGGCGACACTCCGTACCTGAAACTCGGCCAGGGGCCGCCTCTGGTGATGGTGGTGGGGCTGACCCCAGAGCACGACGTACCCACGGGCTGGCAGCGGCGGATGGCGCTGGCCCACGCCAGGCCGTTGGCGGACGACTTCACCGTCTACGTGGTGAACCGCAAGCGGGGGCTTCGCCTCGGGGAGTCGATGTCCGACATCGCGCGGCACCTCTGCGACGCGATCGAGCACGACATCGGCCAATCGGTGTTCCTTGAAGGCACAAGCACCGGCGGGTCCGTCGTCCTCCAGCTGGCGGTCGACCGACCTGACCTCGTGCGGCGGCTTGTGGTCGTGTCTGCGGCGCACCGGTTGGGAGCCCGCGGGCGTGAGCTGCAGGCCGAGCTGGCGCGACTGACCAGGGCGGGCGAGCCGCGGGAGGCCTGGGCCAGCGTGATGGCGGCCATGCTCCCGGCTCCGCTGCGCGGTCCGGCACGTCCGCTGTCGCGGTTGGCAGCCAGTCGGATGGCGCCCGCCGACCCCACTGACCTGCTGGTCACGGTGGACGCCGAGGACGCCTTCGACGTCGACGCCGAACTGCAGCGCATCACGGCCCCCACCCTGGTCATCGCCGGCGCCAAGGACCCCTTCTACGGCCAAGAGCTGTTCGCGAGGACCGCCGCCGGCGTCCAGGACGGCAGGGCACACGTCTTCCCCGGCTGGGGGCACGGCAGAGCGAGCACCTCCACGGCCACCGCCCACATCACCCTCGGCTTCCTGCTGGCGGGGGTTCCCATCCCCAGCGGTCACTGACCCGGTCCGGCGCGCCCGAAGTGACCTCGGCCCGTGCGACGGGTCGCCAGATGCGGGAGTGGGTACCGGCTGGGCGGGCCGCGGTCCCGAGCCGGGGCCGCAGCGTCCGTGACCGGCTGCCAGCGACTACGTCCTCGGCGCCACGCAGGCGGTCCCGAAGTCGGCACCCGTCAGGTTCGGGGCACCGAACACGGCGGTGAGGGCGCCAGCCGCCTCCTGGTCCAGCGTGAGCTCGGCCGTGGCGGCGCACCCCGTCTGGCTGTCTGCTGCACCAAGGTCGAACAGCGGCAGGCGGCCGACGTCGGTGCCGTTGACCGCAGCCGAGGCGGTGAGCACGCCCTCCGCCGTGTCGATCTGGTAGTTCGTCAGCGTGAGGGCCGTCCCGGCGGCCGTCAAGCTCAGCCCGCCGGTGTGCTTGATCACCCCGTCCTTGCTGTTGCCGACGATCGGGAAGGCGGCCACCAGTGGGTCACCGCCCAGCACGCCGGGTCCCACCGCCGCCGGTGTCAGGCCGAGGCCCACGACGGCACCGATGGTGGAGGTGTTCAAGGTGACGGTGGTCGCACCGCGGGCCTTGCCGGTGGGGGCCAGCGCGGAGGCGCTGACCTGGGTGGAGGTGACAGCGAGGGCGGCGACGGCGGCTGCCGCGCCGAGCCGAGCGAGCATCGTGCGCACAGCAGGCTCCTTGTCCGGGGGACGATGACGGTTTGGGGGTGGAGTGGTGTGAACACCGTAAGCACGCGCCAGGCACTTGAATAGCCCCTGGCGCGATTCAGAGGGCGGCCGGCGAGCCGTTCGCACGGTTCCTCGCGCTAGCCGCCGCGCCACCGGCCGACGGGGCGGCGAACCCGGCCAACCGGCCCTCGGGTGGTCGATGGCCTCCCCGCCTGCACGTGCTCGTCGGCTGGGTGCTGGGAAGTCCCGGCGGTTGAGACGACCAACGACTCGCCCATTCCGGGGACCGGTCGCTACACGTCGACGGCAGGTGAAGCCGAGGCTCGGCGTCCTTGTATCCTGCAACCGTTGCGCTAGGGCAGTGAATCGAACGGGTGCGCCCCGGGACGCTGGAGACGATGTCGATGGGCAGGCGAGCCAGGGTGGCCGTGACCGTGGTCGCTGCTGCGGCGTTCACCGGAACGCTGCTGGGCCTTCCGGCCGTGTTGTGGTGGCAGAGCCGCAGCGCCTCGACCACCGCGTCGGCGGCCACACCGCCGGACGACGGCCCAGCGCCGTCCTACGTGCTCACCGACCAGAACGACCGGCGGGTGAGCTCGGCCGAGTTCGCCGGGAAGGTTCAGGTCGTGAGCTTCCTGTTCCCCTACTGCACGTCGTACTGCCCCGAGATCGCCCGGCAGATGACCGTGCTGCAGTCCGCCATCGCCGGAACACCGCTGGCGGGCAAGGTCGAGATCGTCGCGTTCAACGTCGACCCCGGTGGTGCCGGCAGAGCTCGCATGAGGCAGTTCTGGCGCGAGTTCGGTGGCAACCCGAGCGCTGCCGGTGTCGAGTTCTTGACCGGAACTCCGCAGCAGATCCATCACGTGGTCACGGACGGGTACCACGTCTTCTACCAGAAGGTCAGCCTGGCAGCGGAGGCGGCGGAGGCGACGAAGCAGAAGCAGCAAGGCACCTACGTGCCGCAGCCGGAGGTGCGCAGCACGGTGGCTGACCAGGCGCACGTGAACTACGACGTCGTCCACAACGACTTCATCGACATCGTCGGCCCGCACGGTCGGGTGCGGTCCGTGCTCGACAATCCGACGCAGCTCACGGACGCCGCGCTGCTGAACGCCGTCCGCTCTGCCGCGCAGAGCTCCTGACCCTCGCCGCCCGCTACGCCCAGGACGCGTGAGCAGCGGGTCTGCGCAGCTCGCTCGTACCGTGAGGCTCGCTCGTAGAGTGAGGCCGTGATGCCACCGCCCGCCAGCCCGCGTGTGCTCGTGATCGGGTTGGACCCTTACCGGGTGCCGGGGCCGTGGGACCCCAAGCCCGTGGCGGACGGCATCGAGGTCGGACGCGCTCGGTTCGTCGAGCAGGACGTCCCGGCCCGGTTCTGCCTCGTCGGTCTCGACGGGAGCGACGACGTCGAGGCCGTCATCACCTCCCACCTTCGGGCCGAGGAGTGGGAGTGCGTGGTCGTCGGCGGAGGGGTGCGCCACGACCTCGAGCTGTTCGAGCGGGTGGTCAACCTCGTGCGCCAGCACGCGCCTGGGGCAGCGATGGCCTTCAACACCACGCCTGCCGACACGTTCGACGCAGCCGCTCGCTGGATCACCGTGCCACGACCTCACTCATGAGGCCGGGGCTCCGCCCAACGGCACACGTACAGGGCGCCGGCCCCTTGCCTGCCGTTGCGAATGGAGGCTGCGCGTGCTGAAAGGACCACGTGCGTAGAGCCGGCCGAAATGACGGTGCGGGCTCGTCACATCTGTTGTGGAGTCCCTACGAAAGGAGCAGCTTCATGACAGATCCGGACGAGGCAGAGGAGCGAGGCGGGTACGAGCGCTGGCTCGACGGGCTCGCCGGGGAGCGCGTGAAGACGCTGCCCATCTTCGTGATGTGGGTGCTGGTCATAGGGGTCACGCGTGTGGCGCTGCCTTCTGGCTCGGTGCGCATGGGGAGCAAGAACTGACTGCAGTCGCTGCGGTCGTCTCTGTGCCCTACTGGTTCTGGGCGGTGCCCCGTCATGTGAGCCGCAGGCGGGAGCGTCGGTGACCGCCCGCTCATGGGTCCGACGTCACTCATGCTCGCGGGACGGCTGCCGGCTCACGCCCAAGCGGCCGTCTGCTCTGGTCGGGCATGATGGGCAAGGCCCCAGAGGCAGGAGAGGGTGTGACATCGCGATCGCGGCATCGCTCGTCCGGCGCGGGTAGCCGTGCACACTCTCGTCCGCGACTCCGTCGCGCCGGCCCTTGGCCAGGCGGGGCTGCGACGGCGCCGGCAGCAGAACCTCTGGTTGCAGGGCAGTCCGAGCGACGGCTGGATTCTCATGGGCCTGCAGTCCTCGCCGTGGAATCACGACTCGTTCGGTCAGGTGACCATCAACCTGGCCGTGTGGCCGCCCGGATGCTGGGAGCACTTCCAGCGCCTCTATCCGTCTCAGGATGACGAGCCGTATGCCGCCAGCAACTCCCCCATCGCGGCACGTCCCGGCACGATCACGGGTCGCTGGGGCGGAGGTGACCATTGGTGGTCTTTCGACCACAACTCTGACCTCAACGCACTGGGATCCGAACTAGCACACTTCTGCGTGCTGGACGCGTTGCCGTGGGCGCGCAAGCGTCTCTGTGGCGACTCGAGCATCACGGCGCTTCTCGCTGGCGACAGCACTACCAACTTCAACCTGCGGTACGCAATCGCTACCAGCTTCACCCAGGACCGGGATGCAGCCACCATTCGTCCGCTGCTCGACCGGCTACGCCGAGCATGGGAGCAGCACCCCTTCCCGGCTAGTCTCCCAGCCTGGATCGCGGAGCAGGAGGAGCGACTCCGCAGCCCTAACGACTAGTTCGGCGTGTCCCACACCTGGACGTCGCCGAACACCAGGGGCACACCGCCCACGGTCGGTGGCTATGCCCGCGAGCCGACGACGTGGACGAGCCTTAGCAGCGCCAGGACCGCCTCGGCGCTGGCTTCGCGCTGTTGTGACTGATCCAGGAGCGGCTCGGTGACGTCGCAGTGCTCCGCATAGGCGCGCACGATGAGCGCTTCTTCCTCCGGTCGGAGCCCCTCGATCTGGAGACCCTGCGCACTGTTCAGCGCCGACCAGAGTTGTTGGAGAAGGCTCGTCGTCTCGCTGTCCAGGACGTCGCGGTCTTCCAGCGCGGCGGCCAAGTCCTCGATGACGTCGAGGAACTCCGACCGGGTCAGCTGGCCATCAGCGGGAGCGCTTCGAGATGGCACACCGAGCTCAGCGCGTGCTTGAACCCAGAGGGCCCGGATGCCGTCCGGGTCGTTGCGGGGATGGCCAGCAAGCTCACGCAGTGCCGGGCTGTCCCATTCGGATCCGGAGATCCAGTCGGCGGCGACATCGGGGAGCTGCTCAGGCGCAAGCCGTCCTCGAGCGAGGTTCCTCTCAGCGTCGGCAGGAGTCATCTCGTTCACGCGGCCAGCGTGCCAGCCCGTTGTGCCCGATGCACAGACCGGCGGGCAGCGGCGGTGGCGGTCAACACGTGCGCAGGGTGGTCGCCATACAGGTGGCCTGCAGCCGTTTCAGGTCAGCGCGCTCGCGGATGAGCTGGCCCGGGGGCTGGTCCGCCGACCTCGCCGAACGGGCCTTAGCGGGTAGCGCTGCCCGCGTTGCCGACATCGTGAAGGAACTGGCGCAGGTGGTCGTCGAGCATCCGGACCGCGGTGGGCCCGCGCAGGCCGCGGGGATCGGTGAGCATGTGCAGCAGCAGGCCGTCGACGAGCGCGGTGGTCACGGCCGCGGCCGCCTTCGGGTCGAAGTCGCGGGTCGCCTCGCCAGAGTCCTTCGCCGCCTGGAACACCTTGGCGCATCGACGGCGCATGTCCCCCAGGAGTTCGTGCTGCACCTCGGCCAGGCGCGGGGTCACGGCCGCGCGGGCGGCGAAGGCGAGGTAGACGCGGCACTCGCGCCGGCGGAGGTCGTCGAGAGGGAGGAACTCCTGCAGAGCGCGCCGCAGCACCTGGGTGACCGTCCCGGTCCGTTGCGTCCCGGCGGCTCGGTCGGACATCCGGTTGAGGATGTGCCGGAAAGCCATCTCGAGCATCTCGTCCTTGGAGCGGCAGTAGTACTGCACGGTCCCCACCGACACGCCTGCCTCGGCGGCCACCTCGCGGATGCTGACCTGGTCGAGACCTCGCTCTGCGGTGATGGACACGAGGGCGTCGAGGAGGCGTTCCTGAGGTGACTCGGTCATCGGTCCACCCACACTCCTGTCTGCTCGGCTGACGGCCTCATACTATTGTATTAGACAGTCGTACTATACGTTCGTATGGTGCGACTGTGACAGAACAAGAAGCACGACACAGCACGCGGAGGTACTCGTCGGCCGACGAGGTACGGCTACGCGCCCTGTCCAGACGGCGCAGCGTGCAGGTCGCGTTGGTGGCGTGGGTGGCGACGAATGCCGGGCTGATCGCCTTGGGCGGCGGCCGCCTACCGTTCCATGCCACCCAACTCGCTGACCAGCCGACCGCGGGCACAGTGCTGCAGACCAACGCGATGTTCCTCGAGGTCTTCGCACTCATGGGCGTCGTGCACCTGCTCACCCGCGGGCGTCCGGTCCCCGACGTCGCGGCCCGGGCTCCCGAACGGGGCCTGGCGGCCCGGGAGACAGCACTGGTGCTGGCCTACGGGATGTTCGCCATGGTCGGCGGGTACCTCGTCGGGACCGCCCTCGGGTGGCACGCCTTCGGGTTTCACCTCGACGGCATGGTCATCCGCACCGGTCAGGCCGTCGTCCCCCGTGAGGCGCTGGGCTGGGCGGCGTACAACGTCCTGGCCTACGCCATGGCTCCGTTCTTGTTCTTTCGAAGCCGTTACACCAGCGACCAGCTGAGCCTGCGCTCGTCGAACCGCCGGGGCGACCTCAAGGTCATCCTGACGGTGCTGGTGCTGGAGTCGTCGGTGCAGCTACTCCTCCAGCCAGCCGTGTTCCAGCTGAGTGCGAGGCAGCTCCTGCTCGGTGCCCCGCTGACCTTCGCGCTCTCGTTCGCCGGGACCGTGCTGCCGACGATGGTGTTCGTCTACTGCATCCTCACCCCCCGCTACCTACGCCTCACTGGTTCGTTCCCAGCGACAGTGATCCTGGGCGGCCTGACCTACGCGTCACTGCACCTCCTTGATGGCTGGACGAACCTGGCCTCGCCCGCCGACGCCGTGCTGTCCGCGCTGTACGTGCTGCTGTTCTACACGGCACCGGGGATGTTCAAGACGTTCATCACCTTGCGCACCGGCAACGCGTGGACGCATGTGTGGGCCTACCACGCGATCGCGCCGCACACGCTGGTAGACACCCCGTTGTTCGTCAGGATCTTCTCGATCAGGTGAGCGGCGGGAGTCACGCGATACCCCGGCGGAGCGTGCTGGTCATCGGCGCCAGCAACGCCCTCGGGACCCCGCACAACCCGCGGCCCATAGCCAGCGGTGTCAAGGCGGACAGCCCTCGTGAGGAAGACGGGACAGTGCCGACCACCTGCGCGACATTGCTGACCGACTCA